>CBDFKV010000001.1:0-32259 GCA_965249035.1 Candidatus Poriferihabitaceae bacterium
AGCTGACTGATTGAAATCTCATCAATGTTAGTGTTGATGAATAGTGGCGTTCATTTAACGGTATCAAAACCAGCGCTCTGTATGGCCCCATTCCTTGCGGCTTTTAGAGGGCGTGTTAAAGTGTTCATTAGATGAACGTTAAATGAACAGAATGGATAACCAAGAAATCAAATCAGTCGCGATCTACGCGCGAGTATCTACCAGCAAGCAAGAAACACAAAACCAGCTTGACGAGTTACGTGTCTTCGCGGATCGGCAAGGCTGGCAAATATTCGATGAGTACATCGATCACCAGAGCGGGAGTACATCGGAGCGCAAGGAATTCAAACATCTGTTTGCTGATGCCCACAAGCGCAAGTTTGACCTTGTCCTATTTTGGGCGCTGGATCGATTTAGCCGCGAAGGTGCGCTGGCAACACTCAAGCACCTAGAGCAGCTACAAAGCTACGGTGTAGGTTACAAGTCATATACTGAGCAATACTTCGACTCGGCGGGCATGTTTCGTGAAGCAATCATCGCAATCATGGCAGCACTAGCAAAGCAGGAGCGTGTACGGCTCTCTGAGCGCACAAAAGCGGGGCTTGCTCGCGCTAAATCACAAGGCAAGCGACTTGGTATGCCTCCCCTGCCCCAGGAGAAAATTCAAATGATCAAAAAACTACGAACTCAGGGATTGAGCTATCGAGCCATTGTTTCAAAAGCTGATGTGAGCTTGGGCAGTGTGGCGAAGGTGTTAACGGCGTGTAAAAACGAACGGTTTCAGGGGTGATTACAAGATTATCTACAATTGATTTAAAGATTTGTCAGACTGGATTTGAACTTCTGCAGTCTATACCTGTTTCTATATATTTTCACTGGAGATAATTTTGATTGTATTAATTGCGTTCTTCATCTCTCTAGCTAGAACCTGTCTATAAAAATCGAGTCCTAATAATTTACAAATTAGATACGATAGTGGATAAAGAGCAAGCATCAAGCACTGGTTAATAAAGTGGTACGTATATCCTTGTGTGACCTTGTAAAAGTATTTTTCTCCTCTCAAAAGCTTCAACCTTCGATTGTAGCTCCATTCCTTTCCTGATGACGCTCCAACCAAATGAACAACTTGTGATTCTGGTACTACCCATGTCTCAAAGCTCATTTTATATGCGCGATACGGCCACTCAATGTCTTCGCGATAAAAGTAAAGTCGTTCATCAAGAGGGCCAACTTGATCCCATGCTTGCTTCCTAATTAGCATACAGCTTCCACTGATCCATCCAACATTTCTCGTTTTCCCATATCGAAACTTGTGGTATCCGCGAGGTAATAATTTCCCTTTAATTTTATCTGATATAGGCCACTTTAAGATTCCTAAAAACGTTGATATCGTTAGTGGAATCCCCAGCATAGGGTGCCCTTCTGTTTGCAAAGACCCATTCGGAAATATTACACGCGGCCCAACACACGCGATTTTCAGACTAGACGAATCCATGAATCGCACTAGTTTTTCAATTTGTCCTTCTCCAGGGAATGCATCACTATTCAGTAATAACAAATATTTCCCTTTTGCTATCTCTGCCCCTTGGTTACAGGCACCAGCAAATAGCTTGTTTGTCGTGTTCTTAACAACAATGGCTTCCTTATATTCTTTCTCGATGGCTTCAGCAGATCCATCTTTTGAAGCGTTGTCAACGACAATGATTTCGTTTCCTTCAAATAGGCCTATTTGAAGCAAGTTTTCCAAGCACTGCAGAAGTATCTCCTTGGTATTGTATGAGACGATTATGATCGATAACATATTATCGTTTAATCATTCTCATCCAATAAGAGGAGATAGTGAATCGGCACCATATTGGCTGGTGGCTCTCCCGGCAAAGTTAAATTTACCATTGCAGCAGGATGGTCAGTTGCATAAGGACTATGAAATTCTGGTGGGGCGTCGTACACTTTCTCTGTGTAATGGGAGTGTAGGCCATTCCTTTTAATGTCTTGAGTTGTTAGTATGTGATCGATCGCCCACTGATCCCACGTAGTCCAATAGTCATTACTACCGATACTTCCATTTAGATAGGAAACTATCGTTTCTAGCGATATGTTTAATGCAGAATGGTTGCTATGGTAGTTATATTTACCATATTTCCCTGCCTGGCTTAGAAGACCATCAAGATGGTCGCCAGTGATGCCACCATCTACATAAGCTGTAACATTAAAATCCCCTAGCAATATAAAAGGCGTGTTGCCAGCTGTAGACCAAATCGCCTCTTCTGTATTATTAAACAATTGGACGTCATATGTTCCATCAGAGTAAACACCATGCCAATGAATGTTAAAAACATAAAACTCTGTTTCCGTATCAATTTTTCTGAGTTTAGCCCACCAACCTCTTCTTTCGATAAGTGTTGGAAAAGACCCTTGTTCTAACAAGGTGAACATCGTCTTCCTAAAAAATATTGTATGATGGTTTCTTGCTGCAGGAAACACATCATCACCAGGATAATAATGGCCTACGGTATCTGCTCTTCCATAGACATTACTAAATTTATTGTATATGTCGTTTTTTTGTCTAGTTGAGTCTTCTTGTAATGCTAGTACATCTGGGGATGTACTATTTATTATGTGGTATAGTTCATCCTTTCGGTAGTCCCAAGGTGGGGTGCCTCCATAATATGGCGCATTGGGATCATCTGTTAATGATTCTTGGGCTACATTTAGAGTCATAACTTTAATAGCCTCAGCCAAGGAGGGGCTACAAGAAAGAGCTAATAATAAAACAATAAGCGTCTGGGGCACACGCATATTCAAATATGGTTTAATTCTCATATCACTTCTCCCTATGATATCTATGGGTTAGAACAACTCCATCGTGATGGGTATCATTCTTGTGTTTCATATACGTTTTATTGAAATACGTTGGGTAGTGTAGCACCTGAAAGCTCCTGTCTTGTACTGACGTTAGCACTCCTACCGCTCGTGTAAAAAAATCAGCATGATCCAACCGTTTGAGCTTGTCATACCAACCTACCAATCTAATACGGTCTGTTCGACCAATGTAAAAATTAGGAACTTTAAGGTGTACTTCAAAGTCACCAATGAATGTCCCAGACTCTTTGATCGGCTTTTGTGATGTTTGAAATACTGTCATGCACGAATAGTCGTGAACTATTCTTAAAGGCAGATAGATCACTTCACCAGCAAGAATATCAATATCACGGTGTTTCTCCATTGAGTGGTACGCCTGCAATAAATCGGTATTACGATTGAATACAAAATCATCATCAAGGCACAGCATGTATTTAGTGCTTGCAGCTTCTAAACCAGCATTTCTTCCGGCCGAAACTCCACTATCGAACGGCATGGTAATCGTATGTACTCCTTCGAGTTTTGAGGGGACTTTGCTGTCGTCAACAACAATAATTTTTAGATTTGGATACAAACGCTTAATGCTTTTCACCAACCTTTTTAGCTTAGCTGGGCGTTCAAACGTTTTAATAATTGCCGTTACGTTATCAAGCTCAGCAGTAGTACATGGTTTGCTGTATCTCCAGTCTAGGATACGCTCTACCATCAACTCTATATTTACAATCAAACCATGCCCTATTGCAACAAGATGTCTGAATCGTCCTGTCCTAGAGTCTTTTAGTATCTGAATAATGTCCATTATTGCTAGTTAAAAATATTGTGTTAGCTTTAGTATATCGTGGTCACAGCCAACAGCCCGGACTAAAATCAGGCATTTTTTAGGCTCACTATAGGGTTCATCCGCTATGTTTGGATTACATGTTGAGGCGCTGCTCTGAGTGCTTGATGCAAGAACAGTTGCCCAGTCATTTCATCAAGATGTTTATCAAGCATCCTTCGCCAACCGAGATAATTGGGTAGCCAGCGAGTTGCCACCCCATTAAACCGCCCCATCCAACGTTTCAGGCGGCTGTCATAAGCATTAACGTTTTGAACATGCCAAGTTCCTTTACCACCATGGCCATGATATCCCGCAACAAAATAGCCAGCCTCAAGGTTGAGGGATTTCGCCGCCACACCATAACTGGGATGTCCATCGGTCGATAAGACGGCATCCTTCGCTAGCGCAGGCTTGAGTACCTTTGTAAATGTTTTGGCTGTGCAGTCATCCAGAACAGCGTCACTGACCATTCGGCTGCCGCGCTGCATAACGATCATCACCGGCACACGCTCTTTGCCATCTACACCCGATGAACCGCCACGCTTCCTGGCCTGACGGGGTAAGCGGCGCTGACCCTTATAAGAACGCCGGAATATCGTTTCATCCGCCTCAACAATGCCAGTCAAATTCTCGGCCTTATGCTCACGCAAGGCATCCAGGAAACGATGCCGCCATCGAAAACTGCGATCCACTGCTAAGCCCACCCGTTCAGCAGCTTTGCGAATACTCAAGCCCTCGACCATGCATTCGGCGTAGGCCAGCAACTTATCTTTATCGTTCAAGCGACAAAAGCCTGTGCCGGTTAAAGCTGTAAACGTTTTCAAGCAAGCTTTACAACGATAGCGCTGCTGACCGTTAGTTCTTCCATGACGAAAAATGTCGTCCGCTTGGCAATGTGGACAAATCACTGCCCCGTCAAGACGCTCTTCCGTCAGTCGTAAACTACCGTGCTCGTCACTCATGGCCGACACCCTGCCTGATAGCAATTCGAACTGCTCCGGCGTTAAGCCTTCAAGACTGGCAACAAGTGCTTGATATTCGTCACGTTTCATAGCATTCTGTAAGTGGTTGTTATGGCTTGATTATACCATCTATTCAACATTGATTCCGAACAGAGCGCTTACAAGGGCTTTTAGGTTGGCCTGAGCTGCCACCATATTGGGTGCATTCCAAACGCTGCGCAATTCAGCACCAATGCGCTGCTTGATTTTGTGGTTAGGTGCATGATGGATAGCGTTCTGCGCCAGATGAAACTGACAGCGCTGCCAAAGGATGCCTGGGAATATGGCCTTTCTAGCGGCCTTTAAGCCGCTGTGATCGTCGCTGACAATAAACTCAAGGCCATGTAAGCCCCGGTCAACCAAGCCCTTGAGAAACTCTCTCCAGTTAACTTCAGCCTCATTAACCGCAATCGCTGTTCCCAATATGCAACGCCGCCCACAAGACAACACGCCAACGGCACTCAACACCGCCATATCAATCACTTGATGCCCCTCTCGCACCTTTTCATAACGCGCATCGAGGATCAAGTAAGAGACCTTACTCAACGGACGATTTCGCCAGGCTTGCAACGCCTCATCCATCGCCTGATTAGCCCGTGATACCTGCGTAGATGAGATATTTTCAATACCCATACTCTGCATGACCTTTTCGACTCGGCGCGTACTAACGCCTGTCACGTACATCTCAGCAACGGTTAACATCATCGCACGTTGACTGCGTAAGCCGCGTTCTAGTGATTGAGGGTAAAATGGTTCATCAATGTGTTTGGCTGTCTTTGGAATACGTAGCTTGAGCGTACCTGCTTGGGTATCGATACGCTTATCTTGGTAGCCATTGGCAAAGCCTAGCCGATCTTTACTATGCTCATAGTGTGATGCGCCTAGAAACTGCTCTCTTTCGATCTTCATCGCCTCATTGAGTAGTGCGGTGAGCACGGGGCGCATGGCATCGGGGCCTTCTGATATTAATTGTTCCACTACTACGTCAAATACGTTATTGTTTGATTGGGTCATTTGGGTGTCTCCACGTTGTTTATTGCTAAAAAACATGGAACGCACAAATGGCTCAACTTACAAGACACCAGATGCGAAAATTTGAATAAATCAAAAATTTCCCCCTAGGGGGAAAGATAAAACAGATCTATCTAATATAAAAGTCCATACCTGAAGTTACAGTATCCTAAAAATATCTGCCATCCTTCTTACCTGGTTAGATTGATATCAATTCGCTTCTTTATTCAGCTTGATCACCACACAATTAGGATAAGACTGTTTGCAAAGGTGAACTGTGAACTCTTTATCAAAAAGCACAACATTTTCCTTCTCACTGGTAACAACTTTCGCCCCAAAAACAGCTTTTCGTTCTTGCCCCCAATAATCCTTGTGCTTCCCACGCTCATTCACAAAAAAATATAGCCCTGCAAGCACAAAGGCCATACCAGCTGCCGCACCAACCAACGTGGTTAGCAATGCCCGCATTCGTGCTTCCTCTAAAATCGCCTTCTTTTCTTTCTGTGCATTTTCGATCTCCGGCTTAAGAACCGTTTCAACCGTTGTATCAATTTTTCTGATTTCATCTCTAGCTGCTCGCACTAGAGTATCAAAAGTACTTTTTGCCTCTGAATGCACAAGATCTACACTAATCTTTGCCTTGTCGCTAATCGCTTGAACTTCTGATCCAAGACCTTCGACCATTTCGTACACCGCTAATAATCTATCTTCAGTATTATCCGTATTGTCGCTCATCGGCTAAATCCTCTGTCTCTACTGCGTTCTCGCGCTCGTTTGGCAGCGCGTTCTTGCCGCTTAATTTCTTGTTGCCGCTCTTGTTCGGCTTCCTTCTCTCGTTTTTCTGCTTTCAAGCGCTCGATCAACAACATCCCTCGGCTGGTATCTGGCCGTTGGTTCGGATCGATAGCAGATGACTTGGGTATATTAGGCGGCTTTCTTTCCTCTGCTTCTGCAGTTAATTGTGAAATACCCCCCGCTAAGGCAGCTTGTTGCCCAAACCCTAGCGCACGTGCTTTCGGTACACCTTCTTTAATCGTTTCCTGTAAACCAGCTACCGAATCTTTAGCCCTGGTTCCCAATCGATCACCCAACTCTTTAAGCTGATCAACCAAAGCGCTTAACTCCTGATTGGCCGCATGAACCAAACGATTAATATTCCCTCGCCTGGTCTCAACACCACGCTGTTCCATTTCCATCGCTGCTACACCCATATGCACTGTCGGCTGTCGATCAACGCCCTGCTCTTCTAACGATCGATAATCAATTCGCGCTTCTTCACCCGCCAATTCCAAATGGTGGTTAGCCGCTTCTGCCCACCCCTCGCGCCACCGATTCAATAACGCCTTATCATTCCAGCTGCGATTTTTGTTGCCAAATTCTTCTCCATCCAAATCCCGCATCGTCAACATCACATGCGCGTGTGGATTACCACTAGCCAAATCATGTAACGCGATATCTGCAATCATCCCTTTATCAACAAAGGCTGACTGAACATACTCGCTAACCAATTCTTTGGCCTGATCCTGGCTAAGCTCGATGGGCAATGCGACGTTGAGCTCACGACATAATTGTGCATCCTTACGCCGCTCTGTTTGCTCTACCTGATTCCATAATTCCTCTCTTGAGCTTGCCCAGGATGGCGCACCCTCTGGCGCCAATATGAATACATCGTCAACCCCTGATCGACGACTGTAGTCATGTAGCTCACCGGTACGCTGATCAATAATCTGCGTACCTAAGCGATAAGCTGCAGCTGCGGTCGATGACCGCCCTGTTGACCGACCGATGATTTTAAATGATGCGTGGTAGATCGCCATCAATCATCAGCCTCTATCAACTGAGCGTCATAGACATTGCCAACCAGATCCCTACCTGTTTCAGCTTCGAACAGAACACGCAGCAACACCCCACAGAAGCTACATTCAAATGCTTCATCTGAATGTAGATCAACCATGTCGATCATGTTGCTACAACTGGGACATTCTCTGATGGACATGATGTACAATTAATACAGAATTGATAAGGGTAAGCGCTTCGCGCTAGGGATTTATCCCTGTTGAGAACGCACACATTGCTTGCAATGTATAAGTGCGCCCTTCGTTTTACTCAGGATACCGTGCGATGCTACACTATGTGTACCATTTTAACAAATACAGGTACGACATGCCGAAGACAACCGTCGACGACTTAATCCAGAAAAGGGAGCAGATCAATGCCCGGATACAGAAGATACGCGCCCGAGAAAACGTAACTAAACGAAAATACGATACCACCGCCAAAGTGCTATTGGGTGCCGCCCTACTTCTGCGACTGGAAGAAAACGACGAGAAAGCACAAGAGCTGCTGCGCTGGTGCAGATCGGTATTGTCAGATCGTGATAAGGAGCGACTCGATAAAGCGCTTCAGAACCGGAAGTAAACTTACAAACATAAATACTATGAAACCCACCCCCGAACTTTTAAACGTCGCCCGTAGAGTTCTTTGGAATGACCCACCTGAAGAAGCGTTAAAAAACAAAATACGCTTCCTTCATCACGTAATGATTTACGGCAGTAAACAAGATATTGGGTTAACCAAGTGGTTTTACAGTAACGATGACTTTATTGATGCCCTACATAACGCACCGCCAGGATTATTTGGTAAACAGAGTTGGGAGTTATGGCATTTAAAGATGGGAATCAATCCCATACCCCCACTACCGACAAGACCGTGCGCACCAGATGGTTACCAACCAACCTGGCCAGACTAATCGTAACTACAAATCACAAATTATCCCGTTCGATTGGAACAGATGGATCTTTGAGCTTATTTTTCACCACTTCAATTAAATTACTGTCTTCATCATCTTCAATCGATTCGGATGATGTTTATAGTTGATCGTCTGATCATAAAGTATCTAGCAGTCTGTTGACTGCAATAGCTGAAATATACCAATCGAAAGCGAACTCAAAACCAACTTTTAACTATTCGATAACTGCGAGCGTAGCGAGCTAGCCTACCAGAGCGTATGAAGTTGTAAGGCGCGATCACGGCAAGCCGTAAACGTGCGTATAGGATCTGCAGTCCAAATCATTAATAATCGTAGAGCGATTCCTTATGATTAGGCTGCCGAAGGCGGGGCGTAGGGAGCGAAGCGACCGGAGGGTAAGGTGCGCTGTTAAGCGCATAAAAAAGTTATCCACAGAAATCGTGGCCTAACTATAGGCATTTATATATAGGTGTATATAGGTTGGTGTACCTTTAATGCGTAGAAAGTGTCCCTTTAATGCGTAATATCGGATATAAAAGTGTACCTTTAATGCGTGGATAACGTGCTCATTTCACAAGTATTTGTGGATAAGTTTGCTAGCGGCCGATCGCTTTTGACTACTACCCCGCCCTTCTCACATGTGTTGGGCTTGGTTTCAGTATCAACCGCCCTCGAGCTATTTCGACACGCGCACCAGGATAGACAAGCAAAGCAGATTTCAAATGCTTCTTAAATGCTCTCCTGAAATTTTTTCGTCCTTGCTCGCTGAATTCATACCCTGCCCCAAATTGCATTTGCAGCTGCTCCCAGGTTATCGCTGTTGAGCGTTTTAAATAGGACATCCTGTAAGTCAGCCACATATAGATATCCAAGGCCATTGGAGAGCGCTTGAGGGCCGTCAGGGCGCGCAAATCAATAGGAACCGGCCGTTCTATAATCTCATCGAAAAAATCCTTGGACAGCGTAACGTATGAATTCCACAAGCTCGCTTGATTCGGCTGTTGGGGATCCCACCATAAGTGCACCTCCTTTGCGATGAAGGTTTGTGACAAGTGGAACTCCGTTTCAGTTTCTACTTTGTAACCAATCGCACAGGAGAATAAACGCTCCATTTGATCTTTCAGGCGCGTAATAGATCCCCAACGGCCACCCGTTGGATCCATCCCTAATTCACGCATGAATTGGCTCAATGAGTCGCCTAGAACAACTTCGCGTGATTTTGTCTTAACCGCCTCGGTTGTAACCCAGGTTAATAATAGCCGCGGGATCGTGCCATACGGCAAGCCAACATCGCCAACGTCTGCGATTGTGACGGTCAGCAAGCCGTTAGTCCGTTTAAATATGTGCTCCTTGGGGTCGCGGTGAGGCAACGTGGCTTGCGTCAACACGCGCGCCATATACCCAATAGCACCCGCCTCTTTCGCCTCTTCCGCTTCAATAGCAAACGCTTCGGCAAGTAGCTTTTTCTGAGCAAGTGTTAGCATAGTTGTTATCGTTATTAATTAGTGTAATAGTGTATTCACACCTTTACACTATTTGGTGTCTACCATTTTTACCTCTAGACGCTTACCCATCAGCGCAGCGGCACTAGAAAGCGTCTTAATACTAATACTCGTATTATGCTCATCCAGCAAACGATCAAGCGCTGAACGACTGGTATTCAGTTGTTTGGCCAATCCAGTCTTGCTAAGTTCGTGACTCTCCATAAACTCTTTTAGCTGCCAAGCCACTACCCGCTTAATCGCCTCGGCTTGTGCCTCAGCCTGCAACCCCTCCTCTTCCAGGAAGCTATCAAAATCACTACCAATATATTGATTACCCATTTTTCACCTCATCTCGTCTTTTCTTCGCCAATTGGAGATCAGCACTAGGAGTTTTTTGGCTCTTTTTAATGAACCCATGCAATAGCACCATATTTGATCGATGCACTGTAAACAAAACCCGCGCTATCTGTTTCCCACTCAACCTGACGCGAACCTCCCAAAGATCTGCGTCCATTTTACGGACTAGCGGCATTCCAAGCGGCCACCCGTACTCAACGGTTTTAATATCTGTTCCTATACGCTTTCTATCATCAAGCGCCAGTTCCAATAACCAAACCCGCACCGGCTCTTTGCCATTGATTCCGCGATAGAAATGTACCGTAACAATCTTCATAACCTAGTGTACCTTTTTTGGTACGCGCGTGCAATGGCAAACGATTCAATTAAACGGTGTATATGGTACTATACACCATTACACCATAACTCTTTTACACCATGCCTATCATAGCACTGCTCAACACAAAGGGCGGATCAGGAAAAACTACGCTAGCCACTAACCTGGCGCACGCGCTGAGCAAGACATCTGGCCATAGCGTCACACTTGTTGATTCAGATCCTCAAGGTAGTTCGCGCGCATGGTCTAGGGCAGGGGGCCAAGAGTTGCTTTCCGTGGTGGGGATGGATAGACCATCACTGGATCGCGAACTCCGCGCAGCGGTCAAGGATGATGACTGGGTGATTATTGATGGGGCACCG
Source organism: Candidatus Poriferihabitaceae bacterium (assembly GCA_965249035.1). GTDB lineage: Bacteria > Pseudomonadota > Gammaproteobacteria > Arenicellales > Poriferihabitantaceae > CBDFKV01. Next base: position 10,942 of record CBDFKV010000001.1, read on the forward strand.
CAAGTAGATGAGCTCGCCGCCGCTGCCATTCGTGCAGCAGACGCGGTACTTATTCCAGTACAACCCAGCCCATATGATATTTGGGCCGCAAAGCCCGTGGTGGATGCCATTAAAGAGCGACAAAAGCAGCATAAGGGCACACCGAAAGCTGCTTTCATTATTTCCAGGGCTATCGTAGGCACAGCACTAGCAAAAGACGTTAGAAATGCTCTGAGCAGTTACGGCATCCCAATTTTCGAAAGCATGACCCATCAGCGCGTGCTATACGCCGAAACAGCCACAACAGGGCAAACAGTAATTGAAGATACAAATTCCAAAGCTGCTAAGGAAATCGACACAATTCGTCAAGAACTAGAGGACATGATCAATGGCTAAGAAAACCGCGCTTGCGGCACTCCTGCAGGAATCACCCGAACCACAAAACCAGCCAAAGAAGAAAGAGATCTTTACAGATCAAGTTACCGCTGAACGTCAAGTAAGGCTAAATATCAACATACCGGAATCTTTACTACGACGCATCCGGATAGCCGCAGCAGAGCAGGGTACATCGATGGCAAAAATGCTAACTCCGATACTAGAAAATGAATTCAAGTAAATAAAGTGTATTTACACCTTTACACTTTTCTTGTTTTTGTAGTATTTATTGATGATTTGAAAGCTCCGCCCGGTAACCGACTTGAACAGTTGAAAGGTAATAGGGCAAGGGCCGTATTCAATCCGAATTAACCGCCAGTGGCGTATAGGGTTCATCCCAACAAAGGTACCAAACGCATCATAGAAAAATTCTCAACTGTTCAAGTCTAAACCGCTAGTTTTTGATGACAGTTGCCATCGTGTTCTTAATGGATTAGACGAAAACACAGAAAAGCCTATTAAAATGGCGCTTTCCTTGTCGTGAATGCAGTGTATTTATTCGAATAGTTATGGTTCTTTAAACGACCGTTTTTGTGATAGTTCTTGGCAGTAGCGTGGCTGCCAGTTTTAGAGCCAAATTCTTCTCCTAAAAATCAGCCTCTCTAGTAGTGCGTTTTTGGGAGCAACTAAAATTCCCCCAGCCCAACAACCACGGGGGTTAAACCAAAACCCTGTGGTGCGTTTGGTTCCTTTGTTGGGATGAACCCTATGATGTGGATGACGGGTTGCTTCAATACCTGTCTCCACTAGGCTGGGAGCACATAAATTTAACGGGGGATTACCTCTGGCCTAGCAGCACCAAGATCGGTGCCGGTAAATTCAGGCCGCTACGGCCGCTGACAAATGCTTAGCGTACAATATTTTCCGTTTTCTGAAGCGACCCCCATATAGACCCATTCATGCTAATATTAGCTCTATAACCTTTCTTTTTATATGGGTGATATTATGAAGAGAAGAAACATCAGCAAACTGCTTGTTGCTGCTACCACATCTGCTTGGATCACTCCCATCATCACTGCGGTTACGCTACCGGTTCACGCGCAAACAAGTGAATGCAAAACAAATGATGTAGTCGGTTCCTGGGCATTCTCGATTCTGGACTTCCATTTGACTATTCAGCTCAATAGCGATGGCACGGGAATGTTGTTGGGCCAACCCAGCGAGGATGTAACTTGGGCTTTGAGCGGTCGGAATCTTCTAGTTTCTGTAGTAGGTGAAGTATTTCCTATTTCGCTAGATGGGACCTTCGATAGTTTGTGCGAGACGCTTACAGGAATAGCTGATGGCAGAGATGAATTTACCGCAATAAAGCTTCCCCAATAGCAAAACATCAATGGGAGACCTCAGCACAACTCAGCCAATCTTCACCGAATAGTTGCTAAATGTTATAATCAGGCATGCAAAAATCATTCACAACACAGCCCAGACTATTTGTTTCCAGCGCGGAGATGAGTCACCCTATTTTGTGCTCGCTAGACGATACAGAGGCATTATTGGATTGGTCGGAGTTAGAAAGTCTGATGTCTTCAATCTATGGTTCTAGCACGGGTCATCCGAGTTATCCGTTGCTGACGCTGTTTCGAAGTTTGTTGCTTGGCGTATGGTACAAACTATCAGACGTTCAGTTGGCGCAAAGTCTTTATCGTGATCTATTATTTCGCAAATTTTGCCATCTTGAGTTAGGTGCAGAGGTGCCAGAAGCTTCTACCTTGGGGCGTTTTCGCAACAACCTCGTTGAACATGACTTATGGGATAAATTATTGGGTGAGATTAACCGCCAACTTGAATCTAAGAATATTATTATGACCGAAGGGCGCATTAACATCATAGATGCAACGCCCATTGAGGCGGCTCAATCTGGTTCAGGTAAGAATAAAGAGGGTAAGCCTACGCGTGATCAGGAAGCAGACTGGCATGTAAAGAAAGACAGTCGTGGCCGAGCAAAGTCCACCTACGGTTATTCAGTTCATACAGGCGTGGACGAAGATGGATTTATTCATCGTCAAAATGTCACGGCTGGCAATGTGCATGATAGTCAGGAACGCGATACCTTATTGTTAGGAGATGAGGCGGCGTTATTTGCAGATTCTGCCTATAGCTCTGAAGAGACGCGGACTAAGCTAAAAGGCTTGGGGATTGAAGATCAGGTCCAACGAAAAGGCTATCGAAATAATCCATTGTCAGAGTCGGATAAAAAACGTAATGCACAGATTGCCGTTACACGCTCTGGCGGTGAACGCCCCTTTGCAACCTATAAGCAACACTATGGTTTAGCGAGAGCTCGCTATATGGGGCTAGCGAAGAATATAACGTTTTACGGGATTGCAGCGATGGCGTCCAATATACGTAAAGGCGCAAAATTTCTGATGCTTTATGGTTTGCCCGATGTCGGTTACGCGGGATAGTTGTGTCTAGAATTGAAGAAAAATGCCGAAAATCGACGGATATCGCAATATTAGGCCGAGTATGTTGATGAAAATGATTTATTTCGCTAATTTTTTAGAATTTTCAGGATATTTCTTCAAGACCAATCAAACCCCACGGTTATGCTGAGGTCTCTATGGATTAAACAAACCATGCGTAACTTGTTAGGCCTTATCCCCTTTTTAATTTTCAGTAGCATGGCCGCTGTAACAAATGCTAGTGATCAATCCCTCTGGTCGATAACCCCAGTATTTTCTCCTGAGTTAAACCCAAACTACCATACCGCACATCAAGTTGTCATTGATGAAGAGGTGATTACTGGTCTGTCCGAAGGCGGTCGGATATCCTTGCCTCTGCCAAGCCCTTTGACGACATCCTATTTCTATATTCAAACGATAAATGTCCATGATGAGGTAAAAGAAATTGCGGGTTATTTAGTCGGTCGGCAAACTCAATCGACTGTTTACCTTCGATACGATGGCAATGGGCTGCAGGGTCATATTTATGATGAAGACTTAGAGGTCGGGCTGCGCTTTAGCTATACTGACGATAACATATTGTATTCTATGGCTATCGATCAAATTATCTGTTTGGACTATGGTGTTGATGTAGGTGAAGAAGTTACGAGCAAACTCAATGCCGCATCCTTATTAGATAGTTATAGTTCGCCGGACACCTATGGTTTGTACGCCCTGCAAGCGGTGAATTTAGTCCCTTCGTATGAGAGCTTGCCTGGTTCCGAGTATGTCCTTTACATTGATTTTGATGGAGAGGTTGTAGATGGATATTGGGCGACGAAAAATAATGGTGATCCAATCGATGCAGCCCCATTTAGCTTAGATTCGTCTCCTGCCACATTCAATGCTGATGAAGTACAGTACATTAACCGAGTATGGAAAGGTGTCAGTGAGGATTACTCCATGTATGATGTGAATGTCACCACTGATCGTGCTGTTTATGACGCGGCGTCCATACACAAGCGAGCACAAAGCATCGTTACGCCAACTTGCACTTGGTACAAAACTTGTTCGTCGCATGGGGTGGGCGCTTTCCCCCAATTTGGCGCTTATGCAGGTTGCAGTACAACCTGCGGTGATTACTCACCTTCCTGGGTGTGGCCTTTCAACAACCTCGGCGCCCCTCGACATGAGGCACATTACGTCAGTGGTGCGATTAGCCACGAGTTTGGACACGGGTTTTGGTTGGTGCATGATAGCATCATGCATCCTTCAGGATATGTGTCCGAATATTATAGTGGAAACAGCGAATGGTATCCGATAATGGGGGCGCAAGTTAATGTGACGGCTATATCAACATGGAGCAAAGGCGAATACATTGGTGCATATAACCGACTAAACAGGGAGCAAGATGACATTGTAGATATTTCCCAACACCTGAATTTTCGTTACGAGCAAAACGAAGCCAGTTCGGGAGAAGGTACACACCAAGGAATTATCGGCAGCTTTGATACTGACGATTATCGGTTTTTCGCGAAGCCGACTGACACGATCAACATCTCGGCAAATGGTATCAACGACGATCTAAGCAACCTTGATGTACGTCTACAGCTATATAGCCCAAGCGGATCCTTGGTTGTAGATGCAAATCCAACTAGCTCATTAAATGCGTCTTTAACGCATTCTCCAATAGAACAAGGGTTGTATGAAATTGTTGTGTCTGGGGTTGGTAGTGCAACACCCAATTCATACGTACGCTATGGTTCGATAGGCCAATACACATTGAATTTATCAAGGAACAAAGTCAATCCTGACCCAGCTAACATTGTGCCAATACTATATTTGTTGCTATTGAATGATGAATAAGGTGGTGTGCTCGCGCAGGAAAGTTTTGGAAAAATGTATACTTTGGACGGCTCCAATACCCTAGATTATTGAGGTTTGATAATCTCTAATTCTAACCAGGGAATATCTTCCTCAGAGATAACGCCACTGTATTGGGGTCTAAGGTGCAACGGAACTGAAAACCACTGTAAGCTACAGCTGTTAACTCTGAGTCAATTGTGCCTCACACAATTGAACAAGTTTCAATGACTGCTTTAAGGAAAAGAGAAGGAGTACGAAAAAATATCAAATGGCAGTAAAGGGCAAATCAGGGTCAGATTGGAACTGAGTGACTGGCTCTGGCAACCATTGCGGATATTTAGAGGGCTGCAAAAATTGGTAACGAATGAACATAAAGCATCAACATTGAAAAGAGTTATAGCGCAGGAATAAGCATCACGGAGTGCATATGAATGAAATCATGTCGTTTGCTGGAATAATCGGCGCACTATTCCTGGGAACAATTAGTCCGGGGCCAAGCTTCGTTGTCGTTGCTCGAACGGCGGTTGCAAAATCCCGGTCGCGTGGAGTCGCTGCGGCATTCGGAATGGGGGTCGGCGGGCTTATTTTCGCTGGGGCCGCCTTACTTGGCCTTCAGGGACTGTTGATCGCCGTTCCTTCGCTCTATGTAGCCTTGAAAGTAGTCGGCGGCATCTACCTTTGCTACTTAAGTGTACGAATCATCAGCGCCGCGAGACATCCCATCGAGGTGTTGCTCGAAGCCGAAAGGGGTGAGGTGTCATCGGCGCGATCGTTTCTAGTTGGACTTGGGACGCAGGTGAGTAACCCAAAAACAGCGATCGTGTACGCAAGTGTATTCGCCGCGTTTCTGCCAAGTGGTTTCTCGCCATTACTCGGGTTGATGGTTTTGTTTGCGGTCTTCGTCATCGAGACCGGGTGGTACTCGGTCGTCGCAATTGCTTTGTCTTCATCGAGGCCGAGACGTGTGTATCTGAGCTATAAGGCTTGGGTTGACCGAGTCGCCGGCACCGCAATGGGTGCGCTGGGCATCAGACTGCTCTATTCGGCCGGAGATGCCGGACCGTAACCTGCGCTATAACTCGGCGTTAGCGCTATACGTTTATCACTTGAATGACCGGATCGCAGCAACATTGAGACAGATGTACTTTACAATTTCGACCGGCAGAACCATACTCGAAGCCGACATTCAAACAATAAAACTATAGGGAAAAACGTTGAATAACAAACGGAACACGTTAAAGAAAATGGTGGGCATTGGTGTTGTTGCCTCAGTGCTTCCTAGTGTTTGGGTTAAACCAGTTGTAAACAGTGTTGTTTTGCCTGTTCATGCTAAAACTAGTACCACAACAACCCCAGAAGTAGAAGATCCTCCTTTCCCAACAACTACGCCAACACCTATACCAACTTGTGCTGATGCAAATTTAATTATTTCTGCACAAGGCCCAATAATTTCAGAAAGCACAAATGGATCAATAACTTCGATAGTTGCAGAACATGGAGATGAAAATTTATTTGTATCTTTCACCGTGTCGCAGGGCTTCTTTTATTCTATAGATGGAACTGAGACACCGGCTGGTATTACATATTTACTTTCGGGAGTACCAGATACAACTTCTGTTACTTTAATAGGCATAATTTATGGGGAAAAGACGCTGTGTACTCATGAATTACACATCACTGTATCAGCGTCTAATACGGATTCTAGTTCTAGTTCTAGTTCTAGTTCTAGTTCTAGTTCTAGTTCTAGTTCTAGTTCTAGTTCTAGTTCTAGTTCTAGTTCTAGTTCTAGTTCGTCAGATTACGATCCTAGCCCATATATAAAAACTAAAACGACTGGCTCTTAAGGGCAAGCTACCGCCCGTTGGGCTTTACTTTTCAAACAGGTCGTGTCGCCCAGCGGAACTGCCCCGCCAGGCTCACACAGAACACCTACCTCATAGAGTAGAATGGAAGCCGTATCATCAAATGGACCGTAAGAGATGAACACTACTGAGTCGATCCTGCCTATCATTTCTCTCTAAGCCGATCTCCATGCACCAGCAACAACTTATACGGGCTGATGGCTGCAACTTTTCTGTTGAGGCCCAGTATCCCAATTTAATAGCCCGTTCAGCAGGGTAAAAAGTAAATTAAGTAACTTCTCGACCCAGAAGTTGTACAGCTGACGCAGGTTGTGCCCAACACCACAAAGAATCGCGTGGATCGCATCGCCCAGCCTGCCTTTAAGATGACATAGGTCGAGCAGCCCATCACTTTTCATATGCCCAATCATCGCCTCAAGCATGCTGCGCCGGCGTAAGCGCTTTTTCTGACCCTTGTTAAGCTTCTTGCCACGGTGGATCACTTGCGCTTTGGTCCCATGACGACCACGGTAGCCCAAATCAACCGCTACTGTCTTGATCTCTACATCAGTGAGGGTCTGGGCTTGCTGTAGTAGCTCATCCAGCGTATGACCGTCGTAAGGATTACCCCCAAAGCTGCGTATGCCAACCACAAATCCTTCCTTCTGCGTGCAGGTAATGCCGACCTTGGTGCCAAATTCATAACGCTTGCGTGCTTTGCCTTTGCTGATGCAATCCACCTCTGGTTCATGTAGGGAATACAGCTTATTTTTACTCTTGGGATTAGCCGCCTGATGGCGCAGTTGATGCGCCTGTAAAATGAGTGCTTCAGCCCGTTCCTGTACATCATCTGGCAACTGCCCTAATTGTCGCTCAAGTTCCCTCATTACCCGGCCCGTCAGTGTCGACAGCTTCTTCAGTGAGCGGCGCATACGCTTGAATTGCTTGGCATGGGCGTAGCGACCAATCTTCTGTGCCAGACGCGGCGCCACCCGGACATAGCTTTGACGAACGGCTAAACCATTGTCGCGCATCAACGCTACCATCTTCTGTAATGCCTTCAGCAACAGCGCACTATCGGTTGGGTAGGTGATGTTCTTTTCCATCACGGTCGAATCCACACACACATGCGCCAGGCTGCCGCGCTTGACCGCTCCGGCATTAAGAGCACTGTTCAATACCGTGGTCAACAGCCATTCCATCCCTTCCTCGCCCAGTCGCTTACGCCATTTCACCAGTGTCGCCGGGTCTATTGGAGCATGGTGCTGAAAATGGGTCTCGCCACAGAAATACTGATAGTACGGATTGCTTACCCAGGCTTCGACCAAGCCTTCGTCTGATAAAGCCTCCATATGTTTGAGCATAAAAAGCCCGGCAACTCGTCGACCCGATGATGCAAGCGGGCCACCGGCCATCCCAAACAGTTGGCTCCAATACGCCTCAAAGGGCTGCCAATTCATATTGTCTGCCATGACAACCAGCGGATGACGCAGGTTAATAAAGTCAGATAGTTTGGGTTGAGTATCGGTGAAAAATGAGCGTTGTTTGGCGAGGGAAACCGGATCAGCTTTAGGGCGCATAAAAATGGTCAAATATTGCAAGAAACCAGGGCATATTCTACCAAAAAGTTGCAATTATTGCCATACTATACGCTCGTAACTGCCTGTATATACGAACTAATATTGGTTAGGCAGGGCCGACTACTGAACGCAAAGCAAGGCTTAAAACTCTGGGCTATTCAAAGAGTGAAGCAGAGGAAATTGCCGTCCAGGAAGCGAAGCGAACCCAATATGAAGCCGAACAAGGACGGTATGCGGGTGGTATTCTTGTTTTTCGTGTATTGGCTCTTGTGGTCGTTTTTGTTCTGGTCGCTGTCTCGCTACTCTTTGTTAATTAATATAATCATCCCTTTCCCCATTTCTTCAAAAATGGTTTTTTAAAACTGCACGTGCAAATATTTGAGAAAGCATCAATGTGATTCGCCCCTGGGTTGTCGGAGACTAAATTTCTTGAGAGGATTAGTCAATGAACAGAAGACCAGGATATTCCCCCGAAGTACGGGAACGCGCGGTTCGGTTGGTTTTAACCACTGAACATGAACATTCATCACGATGGGCTGCAACAATGTCTGTTGCCACAAAGATCGGTTGTACACCAGAAACCTTGCGGATGTGGATTCAGAAGATAGAAGTTGACTCTGGCACAAAGCCTGGAGTGACTACGGATCATGCTCAGCAGATGAAGGAACTTAAACGTGAGGTGCGTGAACTAAAACGAGCCAATGAAATTCTACGCAAAGCAGCGGCTTTTTTCGCCCAGGCGGAGCTCGGCCGCCCACGCAAATAATGGTGTCTTTTATCGACAATCATCGCAAGACGTACGGTGTCGAGCCGATCTGCAGAGTGTTGCCGATTGCACCGTCAATGTATTATCGGTCTAAAGAACTCGAACGGTTTCCTGAAAGACGTTCGCACCGTATTCGGCGATATGAACCCCTTGAGCCTAAAGTACGCCGAGTTTGGGAAGGAAATCGTGGCGTGTACGGTGCCCGTAAGGTCTGGAAACAACTCAACCGCGAGGCAATTCCGGTTGGCCGCTGGACGGTCGAAAGGCTAATGAGCAAGCTAGGCCTTGAAGGAGTTAGGCGCGGCAGACGATGCCGGACAACCATTCCCAACGAGCTTAGTGAGAGGCCGTTGGATTTAGTTAACCGTCAGTTCGTGGCCTCTAGCCCGAACCAACTTTGGGTCGCCGATATCACTTATGTGGCGACCTGGAGAGGCTTCGTTTATGTGGCGTTTGTGACCGATGTGTACTCGCGCTATATCGTTGGTTGGAGAGTATTGAAATCGATGAAAACGGACCTCGTTCTTGACGCCTTAGAGCAAGCAATGTGGGCGCGGGGCAAACCCAAAGGAGTGATTCATCACAGCGATAGAGGTAGCCAATATCTGTCGATTCACTATACCGAACGGCTCATTGAGGCTGGCTTCAATGCCTCAGTGGGCAGTGTTGGTGATTCGTACGACAACGCCATGGCTGAAAGCATCAACTCACTCTACAAAGCTGAAGTAATTCATAAAGAAGGACCGTGGCGTGGATTAGATGAAGTGGAACGAGCCACATTGAGCTGGGTTGATTGGTTTAATAATCGACGATTATTACGGACGATTGGAGACGTACCACCCGTTGAGTATGAATTAATGTATTATCAAAACCCTGAGTCAAGCAAAGCAGCATGACTCAGATAAAACTGTCTCCGATGAGCCCGGGGCGGATCAATGGCGGCTCAGGGCAAATAGCTGACTGATTGAAATCTCATCAATGTTAGTGTTGATGAATAGTGGCGTTCATTTAACGGTATCAAAACCAGCGCTCTGTATGGCCCCATTCCTTGCGGCTTTTAGAGGGCGTGTTAAAGTGTTCATTAGATGAACGTTAAATGAACAGAATGGATAACCAAGAAATCAAATCAGTCGCGATCTACGCGCGAGTATCTACCAGCAAGCAAGAAACACAAAACCAGCTTGACGAGTTACGTGTCTTCGCGGATCGGCAAGGCTGGCAAATATTCGATGAGTACATCGATCACCAGAGCGGGAGTACATCGGAGCGCAAGGAATTCAAACATCTGTTTGCTGATGCCCACAAGCGCAAGTTTGACCTTGTCCTATTTTGGGCGCTGGATCGATTTAGCCGCGAAGGTGCGCTGGCAACACTCAAGCACCTAGAGCAGCTACAAAGCTACGGTGTAGGTTACAAGTCATATACTGAGCAATACTTCGACTCGGCGGGCATGTTTCGTGAAGCAATCATCGCAATCATGGCAGCACTAGCAAAGCAGGAGCGTGTACGGCTCTCTGAGCGCACAAAAGCGGGGCTTGCTCGCGCTAAATCACAAGGCAAGCGACTTGGTATGCCTCCCCTGCCCCAGGAGAAAATTCAAATGATCAAAAAACTACGAACTCAGGGATTGAGCTATCGAGCCATTGTTTCAAAAGCTGATGTGAGCTTGGGCAGTGTGGCGAAGGTGTTAACGGCGTGTAAAAACGAACGGTTTCAGGGGTGATTACAAGATTATCTACAATTGATTTAAAGATTTGTCAGACTGGATTTGAACTTCTGCAGTCTATACCTGTTTCTATATATTTTCACTGGAGATAATTTTGATTGTATTAATTGCGTTCTTCATCTCTCTAGCTAGAACCTGTCTATAAAAATCGAGTCCTAATAATTTACAAATTAGATACGATAGTGGATAAAGAGCAAGCATCAAGCACTGGTTAATAAAGTGGTACGTATATCCTTGTGTGACCTTGTAAAAGTATTTTTCTCCTCTCAAAAGCTTCAACCTTCGATTGTAGCTCCATTCCTTTCCTGATGACGCTCCAACCAAATGAACAACTTGTGATTCTGGTACTACCCATGTCTCAAAGCTCATTTTATATGCGCGATACGGCCACTCAATGTCTTCGCGATAAAAGTAAAGTCGTTCATCAAGAGGGCCAACTTGATCCCATGCTTGCTTCCTAATTAGCATACAGCTTCCACTGATCCATCCAACATTTCTCGTTTTCCCATATCGAAACTTGTGGTATCCGCGAGGTAATAATTTCCCTTTAATTTTATCTGATATAGGCCACTTTAAGATTCCTAAAAACGTTGATATCGTTAGTGGAATCCCCAGCATAGGGTGCCCTTCTGTTTGCAAAGACCCATTCGGAAATATTACACGCGGCCCAACACACGCGATTTTCAGACTAGACGAATCCATGAATCGCACTAGTTTTTCAATTTGTCCTTCTCCAGGGAATGCATCACTATTCAGTAATAACAAATATTTCCCTTTTGCTATCTCTGCCCCTTGGTTACAGGCACCAGCAAATAGCTTGTTTGTCGTGTTCTTAACAACAATGGCTTCCTTATATTCTTTCTCGATGGCTTCAGCAGATCCATCTTTTGAAGCGTTGTCAACGACAATGATTTCGTTTCCTTCAAATAGGCCTATTTGAAGCAAGTTTTCCAAGCACTGCAGAAGTATCTCCTTGGTATTGTATGAGACGATTATGATCGATAACATATTATCGTTTAATCATTCTCATCCAATAAGAGGAGATAGTGAATCGGCACCATATTGGCTGGTGGCTCTCCCGGCAAAGTTAAATTTACCATTGCAGCAGGATGGTCAGTTGCATAAGGACTATGAAATTCTGGTGGGGCGTCGTACACTTTCTCTGTGTAATGGGAGTGTAGGCCATTCCTTTTAATGTCTTGAGTTGTTAGTATGTGATCGATCGCCCACTGATCCCACGTAGTCCAATAGTCATTACTACCGATACTTCCATTTAGATAGGAAACTATCGTTTCTAGCGATATGTTTAATGCAGAATGGTTGCTATGGTAGTTATATTTACCATATTTCCCTGCCTGGCTTAGAAGACCATCAAGATGGTCGCCAGTGATGCCACCATCTACATAAGCTGTAACATTAAAATCCCCTAGCAATATAAAAGGCGTGTTGCCAGCTGTAGACCAAATCGCCTCTTCTGTATTATTAAACAATTGGACGTCATATGTTCCATCAGAGTAAACACCATGCCAATGAATGTTAAAAACATAAAACTCTGTTTCCGTATCAATTTTTCTGAGTTTAGCCCACCAACCTCTTCTTTCGATAAGTGTTGGAAAAGACCCTTGTTCTAACAAGGTGAACATCGTCTTCCTAAAAAATATTGTATGATGGTTTCTTGCTGCAGGAAACACATCATCACCAGGATAATAATGGCCTACGGTATCTGCTCTTCCATAGACATTACTAAATTTATTGTATATGTCGTTTTTTTGTCTAGTTGAGTCTTCTTGTAATGCTAGTACATCTGGGGATGTACTATTTATTATGTGGTATAGTTCATCCTTTCGGTAGTCCCAAGGTGGGGTGCCTCCATAATATGGCGCATTGGGATCATCTGTTAATGATTCTTGGGCTACATTTAGAGTCATAACTTTAATAGCCTCAGCCAAGGAGGGGCTACAAGAAAGAGCTAATAATAAAACAATAAGCGTCTGGGGCACACGCATATTCAAATATGGTTTAATTCTCATATCACTTCTCCCTATGATATCTATGGGTTAGAACAACTCCATCGTGATGGGTATCATTCTTGTGTTTCATATACGTTTTATTGAAATACGTTGGGTAGTGTAGCACCTGAAAGCTCCTGTCTTGTACTGACGTTAGCACTCCTACCGCTCGTGTAAAAAAATCAGCATGATCCAACCGTTTGAGCTTGTCATACCAACCTACCAATCTAATACGGTCTGTTCGACCAATGTAAAAATTAGGAACTTTAAGGTGTACTTCAAAGTCACCAATGAATGTCCCAGACTCTTTGATCGGCTTTTGTGATGTTTGAAATACTGTCATGCACGAATAGTCGTGAACTATTCTTAAAGGCAGATAGATCACTTCACCAGCAAGAATATCAATATCACGGTGTTTCTCCATTGAGTGGTACGCCTGCAATAAATCGGTATTACGATTGAATACAAAATCATCATCAAGGCACAGCATGTATTTAGTGCTTGCAGCTTCTAAACCAGCATTTCTTCCGGCCGAAACTCCACTATCGAACGGCATGGTAATCGTATGTACTCCTTCGAGTTTTGAGGGGACTTTGCTGTCGTCAACAACAATAATTTTTAGATTTGGATACAAACGCTTAATGCTTTTCACCAACCTTTTTAGCTTAGCTGGGCGTTCAAACGTTTTAATAATTGCCGTTACGTTATCAAGCTCAGCAGTAGTACATGGTTTGCTGTATCTCCAGTCTAGGATACGCTCTACCATCAACTCTATATTTACAATCAAACCATGCCCTATTGCAACAAGATGTCTGAATCGTCCTGTCCTAGAGTCTTTTAGTATCTGAATAATGTCCATTATTGCTAGTTAAAAATATTGTGTTAGCTTTAGTATATCGTGGTCACAGCCAACAGCCCGGACTAAAATCAGGCATTTTTTAGGCTCACTATAGGGTTCATCCGCTATGTTTGGATTACATGTTGAGGCGCTGCTCTGAGTGCTTGATGCAAGAACAGTTGCCCAGTCATTTCATCAAGATGTTTATCAAGCATCCTTCGCCAACCGAGATAATTGGGTAGCCAGCGAGTTGCCACCCCATTAAACCGCCCCATCCAACGTTTCAGGCGGCTGTCATAAGCATTAACGTTTTGAACATGCCAAGTTCCTTTACCACCATGGCCATGATATCCCGCAACAAAATAGCCAGCCTCAAGGTTGAGGGATTTCGCCGCCACACCATAACTGGGATGTCCATCGGTCGATAAGACGGCATCCTTCGCTAGCGCAGGCTTGAGTACCTTTGTAAATGTTTTGGCTGTGCAGTCATCCAGAACAGCGTCACTGACCATTCGGCTGCCGCGCTGCATAACGATCATCACCGGCACACGCTCTTTGCCATCTACACCCGATGAACCGCCACGCTTCCTGGCCTGACGGGGTAAGCGGCGCTGACCCTTATAAGAACGCCGGAATATCGTTTCATCCGCCTCAACAATGCCAGTCAAATTCTCGGCCTTATGCTCACGCAAGGCATCCAGGAAACGATGCCGCCATCGAAAACTGCGATCCACTGCTAAGCCCACCCGTTCAGCAGCTTTGCGAATACTCAAGCCCTCGACCATGCATTCGGCGTAGGCCAGCAACTTATCTTTATCGTTCAAGCGACAAAAGCCTGTGCCGGTTAAAGCTGTAAACGTTTTCAAGCAAGCTTTACAACGATAGCGCTGCTGACCGTTAGTTCTTCCATGACGAAAAATGTCGTCCGCTTGGCAATGTGGACAAATCACTGCCCCGTCAAGACGCTCTTCCGTCAGTCGTAAACTACCGTGCTCGTCACTCATGGCCGACACCCTGCCTGATAGCAATTCGAACTGCTCCGGCGTTAAGCCTTCAAGACTGGCAACAAGTGCTTGATATTCGTCACGTTTCATAGCATTCTGTAAGTGGTTGTTATGGCTTGATTATACCATCTATTCAACATTGATTCCGAACAGAGCGCTTACAAGGGCTTTTAGGTTGGCCTGAGCTGCCACCATATTGGGTGCATTCCAAACGCTGCGCAATTCAGCACCAATGCGCTGCTTGATTTTGTGGTTAGGTGCATGATGGATAGCGTTCTGCGCCAGATGAAACTGACAGCGCTGCCAAAGGATGCCTGGGAATATGGCCTTTCTAGCGGCCTTTAAGCCGCTGTGATCGTCGCTGACAATAAACTCAAGGCCATGTAAGCCCCGGTCAACCAAGCCCTTGAGAAACTCTCTCCAGTTAACTTCAGCCTCATTAACCGCAATCGCTGTTCCCAATATGCAACGCCGCCCACAAGACAACACGCCAACGGCACTCAACACCGCCATATCAATCACTTGATGCCCCTCTCGCACCTTTTCATAACGCGCATCGAGGATCAAGTAAGAGACCTTACTCAACGGACGATTTCGCCAGGCTTGCAACGCCTCATCCATCGCCTGATTAGCCCGTGATACCTGCGTAGATGAGATATTTTCAATACCCATACTCTGCATGACCTTTTCGACTCGGCGCGTACTAACGCCTGTCACGTACATCTCAGCAACGGTTAACATCATCGCACGTTGACTGCGTAAGCCGCGTTCTAGTGATTGAGGGTAAAATGGTTCATCAATGTGTTTGGCTGTCTTTGGAATACGTAGCTTGAGCGTACCTGCTTGGGTATCGATACGCTTATCTTGGTAGCCATTGGCAAAGCCTAGCCGATCTTTACTATGCTCATAGTGTGATGCGCCTAGAAACTGCTCTCTTTCGATCTTCATCGCCTCATTGAGTAGTGCGGTGAGCACGGGGCGCATGGCATCGGGGCCTTCTGATATTAATTGTTCCACTACTACGTCAAATACGTTATTGTTTGATTGGGTCATTTGGGTGTCTCCACGTTGTTTATTGCTAAAAAACATGGAACGCACAAATGGCTCAACTTACAAGACACCAGATGCGAAAATTTGAATAAATCAAAAATTTCCCCCTAGGGGGAAAGATAAAACAGATCTATCTAATATAAAAGTCCATACCTGAAGTTACAGTATCCTAAAAATATCTGCCATCCTTCTTACCTGGTTAGATTGATATCAATTCGCTTCTTTATTCAGCTTGATCACCACACAATTAGGATAAGACTGTTTGCAAAGGTGAACTGTGAACTCTTTATCAAAAAGCACAACATTTTCCTTCTCACTGGTAACAACTTTCGCCCCAAAAACAGCTTTTCGTTCTTGCCCCCAATAATCCTTGTGCTTCCCACGCTCATTCACAAAAAAATATAGCCCTGCAAGCACAAAGGCCATACCAGCTGCCGCACCAACCAACGTGGTTAGCAATGCCCGCATTCGTGCTTCCTCTAAAATCGCCTTCTTTTCTTTCTGTGCATTTTCGATCTCCGGCTTAAGAACCGTTTCAACCGTTGTATCAATTTTTCTGATTTCATCTCTAGCTGCTCGCACTAGAGTATCAAAAGTACTTTTTGCCTCTGAATGCACAAGATCTACACTAATCTTTGCCTTGTCGCTAATCGCTTGAACTTCTGATCCAAGACCTTCGACCATTTCGTACACCGCTAATAATCTATCTTCAGTATTATCCGTATTGTCGCTCATCGGCTAAATCCTCTGTCTCTACTGCGTTCTCGCGCTCGTTTGGCAGCGCGTTCTTGCCGCTTAATTTCTTGTTGCCGCTCTTGTTCGGCTTCCTTCTCTCGTTTTTCTGCTTTCAAGCGCTCGATCAACAACATCCCTCGGCTGGTATCTGGCCGTTGGTTCGGATCGATAGCAGATGACTTGGGTATATTAGGCGGCTTTCTTTCCTCTGCTTCTGCAGTTAATTGTGAAATACCCCCCGCTAAGGCAGCTTGTTGCCCAAACCCTAGCGCACGTGCTTTCGGTACACCTTCTTTAATCGTTTCCTGTAAACCAGCTACCGAATCTTTAGCCCTGGTTCCCAATCGATCACCCAACTCTTTAAGCTGATCAACCAAAGCGCTTAACTCCTGATTGGCCGCATGAACCAAACGATTAATATTCCCTCGCCTGGTCTCAACACCACGCTGTTCCATTTCCATCGCTGCTACACCCATATGCACTGTCGGCTGTCGATCAACGCCCTGCTCTTCTAACGATCGATAATCAATTCGCGCTTCTTCACCCGCCAATTCCAAATGGTGGTTAGCCGCTTCTGCCCACCCCTCGCGCCACCGATTCAATAACGCCTTATCATTCCAGCTGCGATTTTTGTTGCCAAATTCTTCTCCATCCAAATCCCGCATCGTCAACATCACATGCGCGTGTGGATTACCACTAGCCAAATCATGTAACGCGATATCTGCAATCATCCCTTTATCAACAAAGGCTGACTGAACATACTCGCTAACCAATTCTTTGGCCTGATCCTGGCTAAGCTCGATGGGGCAATGCGACGTTGAGCTCACGACATAATTGTGCATCCTTACGCCGCTCTGTTTGCTCTACCTGATTCCATAATTCCTCTCTTGAGCTTGCCCAGGATGGCGCACCCTCTGGCGCCAATATGAATACATCGTCAACCCCTGATCGACGACTGTAGTCATGTAGCTCACCGGTACGCTGATCAATAATCTGCGTACCTAAGCGATAAGCTGCAGCTGCGGTCGATGACCGCCCTGTTGACCGACCGATGATTTTAAATGATGCGTGGTAGATCGCCATCAATCATCAGCCTCTATCAACTGAGCGTCATAGACATTGCCAACCAGATCCCTACCTGTTTCAGCTTCGAACAGAACACGCAGCAACACCCCACAGAAGCTACATTCAAATGCTTCATCTGAATGTAGATCAACCATGTCGATCATGTTGCTACAACTGGGACATTCTCTGATGGACATGATGTACAATTAATACAGAATTGATAAGGGTAAGCGCTTCGCGCTAGGGATTTATCCCTGTTGAGAACGCACACATTGCTTGCAATGTATAAGTGCGCCCTTCGTTTTACTCAGGATACCGTGCGATGCTACACTATGTGTACCATTTTAACAAATACAGGTACGACATGCCGAAGACAACCGTCGACGACTTAATCCAGAAAAGGGAGCAGATCAATGCCCGGATACAGAAGATACGCGCCCGAGAAAACGTAACTAAACGAAAATACGATACCACCGCCAAAGTGCTATTGGGTGCCGCCCTACTTCTGCGACTGGAAGAAAACGACGAGAAAGCACAAGAGCTGCTGCGCTGGTGCAGATCGGTATTGTCAGATCGTGATAAGGAGCGACTCGATAAAGCGCTTCAGAACCGGAAGTAAACTTACAAACATAAATACTATGAAACCCACCCCCGAACTTTTAAACGTCGCCCGTAGAGTTCTTTGGAATGACCCACCTGAAGAAGCGTTAAAAAACAAAATACGCTTCCTTCATCACGTAATGATTTACGGCAGTAAACAAGATATTGGGTTAACCAAGTGGTTTTACAGTAACGATGACTTTATTGATGCCCTACATAACGCACCGCCAGGATTATTTGGTAAACAGAGTTGGGAGTTATGGCATTTAAAGATGGGAATCAATCCCATACCCCCACTACCGACAAGACCGTGCGCACCAGATGGTTACCAACCAACCTGGCCAGACTAATCGTAACTACAAATCACAAATTATCCCGTTCGATTGGAACAGATGGATCTTTGAGCTTATTTTTCACCACTTCAATTAAATTACTGTCTTCATCATCTTCAATCGATTCGGATGATGTTTATAGTTGATCGTCTGATCATAAAGTATCTAGCAGTCTGTTGACTGCAATAGCTGAAATATACCAATCGAAAGCGAACTCAAAACCAACTTTTAACTATTCGATAACTGCGAGCGTAGCGAGCTAGCCTACCAGAGCGTATGAAGTTGTAAGGCGCGATCACGGCAAGCCGTAAACGTGCGTATAGGATCTGCAGTCCAAATCATTAATAATCGTAGAGCGATTCCTTATGATTAGGCTGCCGAAGGCGGGGCGTAGGGAGCGAAGCGACCGGAGGGTAAGGTGCGCTGTTAAGCGCATAAAAAAGTTATCCACAGAAATCGTGGCCTAACTATAGGCATTTATATATAGGTGTATATAGGTTGGTGTACCTTTAATGCGTAGAAAGTGTCCCTTTAATGCGTAATATCGGATATAAAAGTGTACCTTTAATGCGTGGATAACGTGCTCATTTCACAAGTATTTGTGGATAAGTTTGCTAGCGGCCGATCGCTTTTGACTACTACCCCGCCCTTCTCACATGTGTTGGGCTTGGTTTCAGTATCAACCGCCCTCGAGCTATTTCGACACGCGCACCAGGATAGACAAGCAAAGCAGATTTCAAATGCTTCTTAAATGCTCTCCTGAAATTTTTTCGTCCTTGCTCGCTGAATTCATACCCTGCCCCAAATTGCATTTGCAGCTGCTCCCAGGTTATCGCTGTTGAGCGTTTTAAATAGGACATCCTGTAAGTCAGCCACATATAGATATCCAAGGCCATTGGAGAGCGCTTGAGGGCCGTCAGGGCGCGCAAATCAATAGGAACCGGCCGTTCTATAATCTCATCGAAAAAATCCTTGGACAGCGTAACGTATGAATTCCACAAGCTCGCTTGATTCGGCTGTTGGGGATCCCACCATAAGTGCACCTCCTTTGCGATGAAGGTTTGTGACAAGTGGAACTCCGTTTCAGTTTCTACTTTGTAACCAATCGCACAGGAGAATAAACGCTCCATTTGATCTTTCAGGCGCGTAATAGATCCCCAACGGCCACCCGTTGGATCCATCCCTAATTCACGCATGAATTGGCTCAATGAGTCGCCTAGAACAACTTCGCGTGATTTTGTCTTAACCGCCTCGGTTGTAACCCAGGTTAATAATAGCCGCGGGATCGTGCCATACGGCAAGCCAACATCGCCAACGTCTGCGATTGTGACGGTCAGCAAGCCGTTAGTCCGTTTAAATATGTGCTCCTTGGGGTCGCGGTGAGGCAACGTGGCTTGCGTCAACACGCGCGCCATATACCCAATAGCACCCGCCTCTTTCGCCTCTTCCGCTTCAATAGCAAACGCTTCGGCAAGTAGCTTTTTCTGAGCAAGTGTTAGCATAGTTGTTATCGTTATTAATTAGTGTAATAGTGTATTCACACCTTTACACTATTTGGTGTCTACCATTTTTACCTCTAGACGCTTACCCATCAGCGCAGCGGCACTAGAAAGCGTCTTAATACTAATACTCGTATTATGCTCATCCAGCAAACGATCAAGCGCTGAACGACTGGTATTCAGTTGTTTGGCCAATCCAGTCTTGCTAAGTTCGTGACTCTCCATAAACTCTTTTAGCTGCCAAGCCACTACCCGCTTAATCGCCTCGGCTTGTGCCTCAGCCTGCAACCCCTCCTCTTCCAGGAAGCTATCAAAATCACTACCAATATATTGATTACCCATTTTTCACCTCATCTCGTCTTTTCTTCGCCAATTGGAGATCAGCACTAGGAGTTTTTTGGCTCTTTTTAATGAACCCATGCAATAGCACCATATTTGATCGATGCACTGTAAACAAAACCCGCGCTATCTGTTTCCCACTCAACCTGACGCGAACCTCCCAAAGATCTGCGTCCATTTTACGGACTAGCGGCATTCCAAGCGGCCACCCGTACTCAACGGTTTTAATATCTGTTCCTATACGCTTTCTATCATCAAGCGCCAGTTCCAATAACCAAACCCGCACCGGCTCTTTGCCATTGATTCCGCGATAGAAATGTACCGTAACAATCTTCATAACCTAGTGTACCTTTTTTGGTACGCGCGTGCAATGGCAAACGATTCAATTAAACGGTGTATATGGTACTATACACCATTACACCATAACTCTTTTACACCATGCCTATCATAGCACTGCTCAACACAAAGGGCGGATCAGGAAAAACTACGCTAGCCACTAACCTGGCGCACGCGCTGAGCAAGACATCTGGCCATAGCGTCACACTTGTTGATTCAGATCCTCAAGGTAGTTCGCGCGCATGGTCTAGGGCAGGGGGCCAAGAGTTGCTTTCCGTGGTGGGGATGGATAGACCATCACTGGATCGCGAACTCCGCGCAGCGGTCAAGGATGATGACTGGGTGATTATTGATGGGGCACCGCAAGTAGATGAGCTCGCCGCCGCTGCCATTCGTGCAGCAGACGCGGTACTTATTCCAGTACAACCCAGCCCATATGATATTTGGGCCGCAAAGCCCGTGGTGGATGCCATTAAAGAGCGACAAAAGCAGCATAAGGGCACACCGAAAGCTGCTTTCATTATTTCCAGGGCTATCGTAGGCACAGCACTAGCAAAAGACGTTAGAAATGCTCTGAGCAGTTACGGCATCCCAATTTTCGAAAGCATGACCCATCAGCGCGTGCTATACGCCGAAACAGCCACAACAGGGCAAACAGTAATTGAAGATACAAATTCCAAAGCTGCTAAGGAAATCGACACAATTCGTCAAGAACTAGAGGACATGATCAATGGCTAAGAAAACCGCGCTTGCGGCACTCCTGCAGGAATCACCCGAACCACAAAACCAGCCAAAGAAGAAAGAGATCTTTACAGATCAAGTTACCGCTGAACGTCAAGTAAGGCTAAATATCAACATACCGGAATCTTTACTACGACGCATCCGGATAGCGCAGCAGAGCAGGGTACATCGATGGCAAAAATGCTAACTCCGATAC
>CBDFKV010000002.1:0-77467 GCA_965249035.1 Candidatus Poriferihabitaceae bacterium
TGGTTGTCCCGACTAGTTTTCGCCTAGAAACAGGCGGATGAACAGTCAAATGCTCCAGTGTCCTCGCGACCAGTCGGAGCACCTTTGGTCTTTCGGCGGTTATACCGAAAGGTAAACTCATCAAGGTAACTTTGCAGGCGCTTGGAACTTACCGCACCGTGATGAGTGGCCTATCAACCAGCGCTTTAGATTGGAGATAGCCCAATGGCACTGTTGCAGTAAATCTTTCGCCTAACGCTGAGACTGGCTTTGTATCGACCATTTATGCTTGCGACCACCCAACGATCGAGAATTATAGCTTGCTAATCCATCTGTAGTGACGTTCGCCTCCGGATCAATTTCTCTATCAGCAAAAATCACCAATAGAGGCTTCATCTTTGTTCGGCACATGATTGATTCTGACTCTACCTCCTTGCTCAACACCGACCAACTCGTGACATGGGGCCTCATCAGGAAGCCGTGTTTCGAACTCTGGTAAAGTTTTCGAAAATGACCTCCAAAGAACATCTCTTTTTCTTGGTTAATCTGTGTAAATATTTGTTTTATAGGGATTAAAATATAATACTTGAGTGATGCGGATAGCCATACAATTAATACCTGTGCGCGCTTACGTTCAGTACTCCTAAATAGCTATATTCTGGCCAGACAACAGATTCTGACTCGGCCAGACCTACTCTACTAACTGCAATGGCAGCACAGGTAACCTATGTCGTGGCTGTCAAACTAAAGCTATATGATGGGAGGTCTTACTGAGCCACTGCTGGCCGAGTTAGTTGGCACGACGTTTGACCCGTGTCTTTATAATAGGGTCAGCGCACCAAAATTTAGCAACGCGAAAATCAGCAAAAACAGTCCCAGTGCGATAATTGCATAGCCGCCTAGGAAGTAGAGGATACGCAATGGCACCGGTGGTTCAGGCACCATCAGCTTATCTAATCGCCCTTCTTTTTCTAGCCGAGCGACCCACTCAGGATGTTCCTCACGGGCATCTTCAAGGGATATGGTGCCGTCAAACATGGACGCATTAAAGGGCAACGCTGTCGGCCGAAAGTTCTCAACGTAGAAGTGCACCGTAAAAACATGGCCCATAGCCAATACGGCCTCAATGCGGTGAACCCATAGAGCAATATTCAGTAACCAACCTGGAATATAGTCGCTCGACAGTACCGGGTTGTAAAGCATCAAGCCAGTTATACCAACGATCACCAGCCCCCACCATACTGCCCAGTAATCAAATTTCTCCCACCAGCTCCAGCGGTCGAATCGTGGCGCTTTTGCAAGGCCGAAAATCCACAAAAAATGCTGAAAAAACCCTTTGATGTCAACCCATTGGAAGACTAACGTGTCGGGCCCCAGCAATGAGCGGGGAAAACGCTTCCAATCAATTCGGGCTAACAAGTAGATGAGGTGGAATGCAAAGCCTGCTAAAAAGAACAGCCCCGCGATACGGTGCCAATCCAGCGCACCCTGGTAGCCGCCAAAGGGGGCCGCTAACAGCTGTCCCCAGGCTGTTTCGATATACATCCAAGCCAGGCCTGTCAAACCCAGCGTCATGAATAAAATTATCAGGAGTAAATGCCATAGCCTATGCGTTACGGTAAAACGCTTAAGTCGCTTTTGGTTAGCGGGCATGAGATTCACCTGCCCGAAACTTATCGATTAGCTCCCGCACACCCCATATCAACACATACGGAATAAAGAAAAGGAAGACGCCGCCTGCAAGAATAACCATGATCCAGGTCGCATAGTAAAGCGCAGGGAAGTCTTTACGTGTGGCGCTGGCCAGCGGATTGGGCTCATGGACTACGTAGGTAGCAAACGAAGGGGTTGCGCCTTCATGACACTTGGCGCATACATAGGCGTGGCGCCGTATTGGATTCATTGCAGAGTAGTACTGATGCACACCTGCAATTGGCTTGTCACGATGACATTGCACGCAGGTGATGTTCATGCGCGTCATATGCATGTCTTTAGAGTGGTTGCGATGACAATCAATACAAAGACTTCTAGGACTGTAATCAGCCACGTCAGCATGTGCATCTGCCTTGAATGAGGATTTTCGGACTCCGCCTTGGTTTGGGCCAGCTGCCGACAGCCAGTCGAGTTTCCCTGGTTGTTGCTTATACTGTCGATACGACCCTGGTAAGGTGTCTTGATCGCGGTAAAAACCAGTACTGGTCACCTCTGACCCGGCTGAGCTGGTAGCCTGAGCTGCAGCAGGCGCAGCTACAGCCAAGACCGCGGCCATCCCGAATATCATGTTTAAGAAGAACATAGCCCGTTCTCTGCTGAATACAGGAACGCTGTCAGTCTTCACCCAGTGCGACAGGGGTACGAGCGGTCAGCTCATCCCATTTCTTTTGCAATTCTGCCGGATCCTCATCCTTATGCTTGTGGCACGTTTGACAGGAATTCGGGATACCAATTTCCACCGTCATCTTAGGAAGAATAGCGGTGAATATATGGCTACGGATATCACCGGATTCTGCACTTTTAGCGATACGTGGCATATGGCAGTTGGCGCAATTACCGAAAGAGTGGATTGAATGCGCACCCACCTGCGAGGTTTGTTCATGACAGGAAATGCAGAGTTGATCGCCTTGGACCTTGGTCTTGCCTGCAAACACTGGGTTCCCCAGTTCATGGACAACGTGACAAGTCACGCAGCTAACTCCTGAGTCGGCGTGCTTGGACTTGGTCCAGTCGATATACTGCTGATGATGACCTTTCGAGAATTCGTTCGAGTAAAGATGCTTGTCTCCGGTTTCGATGGACTGGTAGTAGACCTCCAGCGCTTTGCCCGGACGATAGCCAACCGGCCATCCCGCTCCATCCAACTTGGTCGCTTTGCCTCGATTGTGACAGGAGCCACAGATTTGTGTGGCGACACCGCCAGTCAATTTTGCTGGGTTAACGATGGTTGCCCGTTTCTCGAAGGTTTCATCCACAGGTAGAGCTGCGTGATGTGACCCCGGCCCATGGCAGGCCTCACAGCCGACGCCCGGCTCAACAAAGGTTTTCTCTTCCATATCGACACCGGTTGCATGGCAGCCGCCACACTTCTTCAGCCAAGGTCGTTCGGACCAGTCACCCTCGTGGTAATTCACCCAGCGCCCAGTATCGATATTGAATTGGGTCGGTGCAATTTTCAGGTCACCTTCGTGCATAACCAGATAGCGTTGTTTCCACTGGCTACCGATGGTGTAGAGCACATCATCAGTTTTTGGCACGAAAAACTCTTCTGGAGAAACTTTGAGTTCCTTAGTTTCAGCCAGCTTAGTCAAATCAGCCCGAATGGTTGCTTCGTCTATATCGGTTACCAGGACATCGGCGTCTTTTTTCGCGTCCTGTAACATTTTGCTATGTAGAGTGCGCTTCCAGGCATCGTAGTGTTCCAGGTGACAGGTCTTACATACTTCGGAGCCTGTGTAGGCCTTAGGCTGCGAGAGCGCTGTCATGGGATTAAAGTTTGATTCTGCCCAGGCTGAATTGCTGAGACAAAATAATGCGATTACTGCCAGAAGATATACTCTCATGACTTGCTCCATCCTTCTCGTTAACGGGTTATATAAATAATTGGGTTAGGCTTTGGGCTAGTGTAAAACACGGAAGCATCACAAACTTTGATGCACATCAAGTTTTTTGAATATACTAATGTTTGATCCTGAAAATGTGTGTAACAAGGTACGTGTGCGTGCCCGCATTTCGAGTGACCACTTATAAAACCATCCAACGTGAATCTGCTCATTGCTGCCCTACTTAACGGCATAAAAAGCGGCCTAAATCTCGATGGATTGATACAATTGCAGTGGAACCTCGCGCGGAAAAACCATGAGATTCAAAAATATGTATTGCGGCAAGTTATTAACCTAGCATTCAAATACATGAATTGATATAATCAGGCATGCTTAAAATTGATGCCCGCAAACGCAGTACAGAAGTGCAGCAACACAACCGTAATCAAGCGATTCGCTTATATTTAGAAGGCATGAGTCGTCAGGAAATAGCCCGCATAGTTGATGTTCACTATGGCACCGTCAGTGAATGGATACGCCGCTATGAAAAAGGCGGGGTTGAAGGGTTAGCGGTTGGTAAACGAGGTCGTCGCGAAGGTGATGGACGTAAGCTAAGGGTTGCTCAAGAGCAACGACTGCAAGAGATAGTAGTTGGCAAGAACCCCGAACAGATGCAATTGCCATTCGCTTTGTGGAGTAGCTCGGCAATAAGAGCCTTAGTGCTCGACCAGTGGCGAGTCGATCTGCCGCAGCGAACGATTAGCGCCTACATGAAGCGTTGGGGTTACACGCCACAAAAAGGGGCCAAACGAGCTTACGAGCGATCAGATAAAGCCACCCAGGAATGGTTAAAAAACACTTACCCGGCGATCAAGAAGCGTGCAGCTTTGCTTGATGGAGAGGTATTCTGGGGCGACGAAACGGGCATCAGCAATCAATGCCAACATGTACGCGGATACGCGCCCAAAGGGCAAACGCCGATCATACAAACTCAGGCAAAACGGTTTCGCACCAACCTGATTTCAGCAGTTAACAACCAGGGTAAGTTACGATTCATGATCTATCAGGAAACGATGACAGCGAAAGTATTGATCCGGTTCATGAAGCGGTTGATCAAAGATTCGGATCGAAGGGTATTTCTGATATTGGACAACTTGCGTGTCCACCATGCCAAGATTGTAAAGGCTTGGTTGGGTAAGAACAAAGACCGGATTGAAGTGTACTATCTACCGGCGTATACGCCAGAAATGAACCCAGATGAATACCTGAATTGTGATCTTAAGCAGGGAATTCGTGCCTCATCACCTGCCCGGACACAGGGGCAACTTGAGAAAAAAGTGCTTAGCCATATGAGAAAACTGCAAGCTTTGCCTAGTCGGGTGAAAAGCTACTTTCTACACCCAGCAATTCAGTACGCAGCTTAATCTATTTGAATGCTGGGTTAATAGTAAAGATCACACCTAGATTGATGCCCCATAGGTCAATACGGTTACTCTGCGTCATGTTTGTCGCACTTCCCTTACTCAATGGCTGTGCAACTGTCAAAAAAGGCCTTTATCCTGCCCCAGAAAACCACCCTGATAACCGCGCTATCTATCTAATTTACAAATCAAACCACACAGGAATAGCATTCGCTGTTAATGATAAGACGCCTTACCTCGATGACATACGCCAAGCATTCCCGGGCATTAATTGGCTAAAATTTAATTGGGGCGACCGGAAATGGTATGCTGGCGGCGCTAAAAACGCAGTGACTTCAACGGTAGCCTTGCTGGTGCCAACGAACTCAGCACTACGGATCTCAAGCCTACCTAGCGCCCCTGAAACCTACTACACCAACCCAAAGCGCTACAATAAAGTAATGCTATCCAGCCAAGGCTTTGAGAACTTGTTGAAGTTTATCGAATCCAGCTTTCTACGCACCTCAAGCGGCCAAATACAAAAAATCCATTCGGGTAAAACCCCAACCCGCCAATACCAAGTATTTGCCGCCAAAGGTAAATACCACCTGCTACGCAACTCTAATAGCTGGTCGAGTCAAGCGCTTGCGGTGGCAGGTGTTAGCCGCTCAATGCTTCAGTTGGTGGTGGGCGATATTGATTGAATTAGTTAGCTACTAACCGATCGAGACTGACCCCATTGATTTTTAATTATCGATAAACAGGTGGCCCAGGTAGGCAAAGACACCCATCATTATTCCTGTAAATAATTGAGCATGCACCAGATAAGAAATTTTTCGCAGTTCTTTGGGTGTGTATCTCCAGCTAATAAACAATCCAAAGGCAGCTTGCCATACCACAAGAACTAATACCGCAGGAAAAAAGAGTATATGCATAGGCATACCCATAAGCACAATATGCAATAGTATTATTGCAACAGCACCAATGCCAAAATAGATATGGGTTCGATCTAAGAGTTTGATTAGCTTCTGAAAGGGGCCTGCATCAATAGGTGACGAATACTCAGGCAGCAATCGTTTCGACAATGCTCCCTTACCCAGCAATAATTTTATTACCGTTCGGACATAAATAAACAACAGCAGCCACAATCCGATCTCACCAATACCTTCGCCTAGCTCGGTCAAAAAAGTTTCTCGCTCAGGAGTGGGTGGATAGAGTGAATGAGCATAAAAATAGTAACTAATTGAAACAACTATCGTGATTGCAGTAAATATGAGGATTTTTCTTAGTGCTTTTGACATTGGTTTCATTGAGTTATAGCTGACTTAATAGTGTTAATGATTGAAGAAACATGCGATTGCAAAGAACGCATAAAAACTTAACAGGATAAGGCCTAGGTTTAGAGAGGCTTTACCTAAACCTATTTTATACGAATGTATTCAACCGGTTACGCGTCATCACCCAACAACTGCAGCAGTTTTTTGCCAACCAACTCGCCACGCCAGCCCTGCAAAACCGGCTCATCGCGATCGCCCCGTACCAAGCGTTCAACGCTGGCACGGTTAGCCAATAACGCAGAGGCTAATTGATTTTTTTCTGCCGTTTGACGGATACTGGCCATCAACGCTTGCGTGAGCTTGCGTTCCGCGCTGGTCAGTGGTTGATGGCCCAGCCAGATAGCGGTTGATGACTCCGCCAAACCTGCTTCTACCAATTGTAGTAATTGGGCGCCCAACTTTTCAACCAGCTTGGGGCTTAAGCCTTCTATGCCTTTTAAATCAGCCAATGATTGCGGCTTGAGCCGTGCGATTTCGTGAATTGCTTGCTTGTTCAAAATCCATTCACGTGGCCGGTTACTCTGCTGCGCGCGTTTTTCTCTCCATACTGCCAACTGCTTCGCGACCTGCTGGGAATCGGCGGGCAAGCGCCCCGAGCCTTTGAAATTCAGCCAACCATTGTCAGGCTCACTCGCCTTTTTTACCTTGTTGACCATCGCCTGGCACTCCGCTTGATGCCAATCCAGTCGTCCCTGCTGCTGTAGGCGATCGCTGAAGCGTTGGTATAGCTCAGGCAGGAATATCACGTCTTGCTCAGCATAACTGAGCTGCGCTTCGCTGAGTGGTCGCTGATGCCAGTTGGTACGGGTTTGGCCTTTGGGTATTTCCTCGTCGAATTCTTCCAGCACGATTCCGGCATAGCCAATTTGGTCAGCAATCCCGAGAAAAGCGGCGGCAAGCTGGGTATCAAACAGCGGCGTTATCCACGCATCCAGGGTTTGCCCCAAGACCTCAATGTCTTGATCAGCAGCGTGAAAAATCTTCACGCATTGGGGCGCTTGAAAGACGTCGGCCAAGGTACTCAAGTCATCCATCACCAGCGGGTCAATGAGCGCACTACCCAGTGGTGAGATGATTTGTATCAGTGATAATTCCGCGTAATAGGTGCGCTCGCGCATAAATTCGGTGTCCACCCCCACCCATGGCTGATCAATCAATGGTGCACAGAAGGCGTTTAATTGCGCCTCGGAGTCGATATAATCAAAGCTAGTTTTATTCATCAGCCCATTTTAGTGGACGGAGTATCATTTTGTACGCCTTGTTAAAGCCATTCGTTGATTTAATTTTCTTTCGCGGCAAACCGCAGGACATCCCCGCATCGCAGTCGTTGCTGATGGCAACCGTGCTGGCGTGTCTGGTCACGACGCTGATCAATAGCCTCAAAAATACTGATTTCGTCAGCGGGTTCATTTTATCGGCCGGTCAAATCGTCCTACTCGCCGGATTTTTGCTGTTCTTTTTAAATTTGCACCGCAAAAAAGAGCGTTTGGCGCAGACTTTAACCGCGCTATTTGGTGCTTTAACTCTATTGAATCTTCTCAGTTTACCGTTCAATGCCAAGCTTGAAGTCGATGCAGAAGGGGTGATGACAGCCAGCAATGGGATTATTCTCGTCAGCTTGATTCAAGTCTGGTTTTTCGTGATTATGGTGCGCGTCATCAAAGAATCGTTGGACATTTCGACCGTGCGCTCGGTAGCACTCAGCATTTCGATCAGCCTCGGCATCATGCTAGTTTTGGCAGCGTTTGTTACTCCACCAGTCGCGACGCCAGCGACACTGCCGGTCACGCCAACCGTTATGCCACCCACTACTCCATGATCTATATTTTAGGCATCTGCGGCACCTTTATGGCAGGTGTCGCGATGCTGGCAAAACAATCCGGGATTGAAGTGCGCGGCTGTGATTCCGGGATTTACCCACCAATGAGCACCCTGCTTGAAACGTTGGACATTGACGTCGACGAAGGCTATCTCACCAATCACCTCGACCAAGCCGCTGCACTGTCAGCAGATGGAGTGATTGAGCAAATCATCGTTGGCAATGCATTATCGCGTGGCAACCCGGTGGTTGAAGCCATGCTCAGTCGCGATTTGGCCTATACGTCGGGGCCACAATGGTTAGGTGAGCAAATCTTACGCTCACGCCCGGTTTATGCAGTTGCAGGCACCCACGGTAAAACCAGCACCTCATCGATGCTGACGTGGATATTGGAATCGGCTGGCCAGCAGCCGGGCTTTTTGATTGGTGGCAAACCCGGCAACTCGGATCAATCTGCGCGCCTCGGCGATGCGGACAATCACACACCGTTTGTGATCGAAGCAGATGAGTACGACACTGCCTTTTTTGATAAGCGCTCCAAATTTGTGCATTACCGCCCAACCGTTGCGGTGCTGAATAATCTTGAGTTTGATCACGCCGATATTTTTGATTCTTTGGCTGACATTAAAAAACAATTTCATCATTTGATCAGGACTATCTCGAAAAACGGGCTGATATTACTCAATCGTGACGACGCCAATCTGGCAGAGGTGCTGACCAAAGGCGTATGGACACCGATTGAAACCTTTTCGCTGAAAAACACTGAGGCAAACTGGCACGCCACCGCCAATATCCCCGATTGCAGCGAGTTCACCGTCACCCATAACGCTGAGCAGACAACAATAAACTGGTCGTGCTATGGCGAACACAATATGATTAATGCGCTGGCTGCTATTGCAGCAGCCCGTCATGCAGGCGTCATGCCGAATCAAGCGGCTAAGGCGTTGGCCAGCTTTAAGCTGCCAGCCAAGCGACTACAATCACACACCAATGCGCTGGACGTGCATTTGTACGAGGATTTTGCCCATCATCCGACCGCAATTGCGATCACGCTGAAAACACTACAAGCACGACACCCACAAAGCCGCATTATTGCTATCGTTGAACCCCGATCCAACACCATGCGCATGGGCGTGCACCGACAAACGCTGCCCAAAGCGCTTTCTGTGGCGGACGAAGTTTGGTTCTATCAAGCAGGCGGGATGGATTGGCAATTAGACCGAGACTTGCCGTACCACCGCTTTGATGACGTCGATGCAATGCTGGCTGTGATAAAGGAACGTTTTCAGCCGGATGATGTCGTAGTAGTTATGAGTAATGGTGACTTTGATGGCTTGGTTCAAAAACTGACTCAAATTTCGTAACACTCCCGCTCAAAATGACTAAACCGTAATGTCGAAATACTGCCCAATAGCCATACGTCCCAGTAGAATGCCGTGTGTCGGTGCTTGGTTCATTGATGATTCACAGCACAGCACCTAAAATAAGGTCAATATCAAACCCAACTATGGAGTTCCCCATGCAAGCTTTTCGTCAATTCATCGCTTTTACTTTGCTGGCAACAGTTGCCCTGTTCGCTCAAGCACAAACAGACGAGGCTTTCCTTGAAGGCGGTCATTATGAATTGCTAGATGAAAACCAACCGGTTTCTACTGGCGATAAAGTCGAAGTGCTGGAACTCTTTTGGTATGGTTGCCCGCACTGCTATTCTTTAGAAGGCCCGCTAAAGGCGTGGCTCAAAAATGGTATCCCGGCAAACGCCCAATACGTCGCTTTTCCAGCTCCCTTAAACGATAACTGGACCCCAGGTGCGCACGCATTTTATACCTTCGAAGCGCTGGGTAAGCTGGACGAATATCATGAGAAGTTCTTCAGCGCGCTGCACTCTGAGCGCAAGCGCATTAACACGGCTGCACAACTGGCTGAATGGGTTGAATCTATCGGCGGCGATAAGCAAGCGATACTTGATACTTACGATTCCTTTGCGGTCACTACCAAAGTCAGCTACGCCAAAACCATGTCAAAGCGCTATGGCATCTCAGGCGTGCCTGCAGTGGTGGTTGATGGCCGGTATCGCACCAGCGTTTCTATGGCAGGTGGCCCAACTGAGTTATTTCAAGTCATTGAATTTCTGATCGAAAAGGCAGCGGCCGAACGCGTTAAATAAGCACACTAAAGCGAGAACCAAAAGCGGGCTATAATCAGCCCGCTTTTTTTCGTCCACCCATCCAGTAACCGACACCCTATGGCGCTGCTCACCCTCAAGAACCTGTCGATCGCCTATGGCGTACATGAACTGCTCGACCAAGCCAATTTGGTATTAGACGCGGGTGAGCGCGTTGGATTATTGGGCCGTAACGGCGAGGGAAAATCTACGCTGCTGAAAATCATTGCCGGAACGGTCAAAGCCGACGGAGGAGAAATCACCGGTATCGATGGGATCAGAATTGCCAAACTCGACCAGGCGCCTTCACTGACTGGTGATTCATCGATTTATGATGTGGTGGCTAGCGGCTTGGGTAGCGTCGGTGATCACTTGGCCGAATACCGTCAGCTGATCAATGACCCTGAGTCGAATGCCAATCGCCTGGGCGACCTGCAGTCCCTCATCGACAATGAGCATGGCTGGTCGCATCTGAATATCATCGAACAGGTCATCAGCAAGCTGGGATTAAATCCTGATCAAGCCGTTGCTGAATTATCAGGCGGCTGGCAGCGACGCGTTAGCTTAGCCCGCGCACTCGCCACCGAGCCCGATGTATTATTGCTGGATGAACCCACTAACCACCTTGATATTCAATCGATTCAATGGCTGGAAGGTCACTTAAAACAATTTCGTGGTGCGGTGCTATTTGTCACTCACGACCGCGCTTTTCTGGATCAAGTCGCCACACGCATCGTTGACCTTGATCGTGGCCAATTGATTTCCTGGCCAGGCAACTACCTAGATTACCAACGCCGAAAAGCCGCTGCGTTGGAAGAAGAATCGCAACAAAACCGTGAATTTGATAAGAAACTAGCGCAAGAGGAGGCTTGGATCCGTCAAGGAATCAAAGCCCGACGCACGCGTAACGAGGGTCGCGTACGAGCGCTACAAAAGTTGCGTGATCAACACGCGCAACGACGACAACGCCAGGGCAATGCTAAATTCAGCCTCGACTCTGGCAACAAGTCCGGCAAGCGTGTCATCGAAGCTGAAGACATTTGCTTTGGGTGGGATGACAAGCCCATCGTTGATCAGTTCTCAACCACCATCATGCGTGGCGATCGGATCGGCTTAATTGGCGATAACGGTATGGGCAAGTCCACCCTGATCAAAATCCTGTTGGGTGAAATCAAGCCTGATTCTGGCTCTATCAAACTCGGCACTAATCTCGCTGTGGCCCATTTTGACCAATTACGCGACCAACTCGCACCTGAGAAAACCGTGGTCGACTTTATCGGTGAAGGTCGAGACCAAATCACCATTGGCGATCGTAGTCGCCACGTCATCTCGTATCTTAGCGATTTTTTATTCACCCCTAAACGCGCCCGCTCACCGATTAATAGCTTGTCGGGTGGTGAACGAGCTCGCGTTTTATTGGCGTATTTATTTTCAAAACCCGTTAATTTTCTGGTCATGGACGAACCCACCAATGACCTGGATATTGAAACACTGGAGCTATTAGAAGAACGCTTGCTCGATTTTGATGGCACTCTATTGCTGGTCAGCCACGACCGGGCCTTTATGGATAATGTCGTCACCAGCACGCTGGCCTTTGAGGGCAATGGCCATATTCAGGAATACGTCGGCGGTTATGGAGATTGGCTGCGTCAAACGAAGTCACTAGTCAGCAAAAACAAGGTTAAGCCCACAACCAAAGCCACCCCAAAGCCCAACAAACCCAGCAAAAAACTGAGCTATCAGTTACAGCGCGAACTAGACACTTTGCCCGAATTAATCGGCGATTTAGAAGCTCAGCAACAAACACTGACAGAGGCATTGTCAGCCCCAGATATTTATCAAGGTTCCCCAGACCAAGCTGCCGAGCTGAATCAACAGCTAAGCGATATTAGCGCACAGCTTGAACAAGCATTCCTACGCTGGGAAGAATTGGACACTTGATTGTCAGGCCAAGCATTATGCGAACTTGGCCTGACTCATTTAGAGTGGTTTACCCGTAACGATAGGGTCGCCCAGCCTTGACCATGGCAGCATTGTAGTCTTTCAAAATCTGAACAACTTTAGCCTTGGTTTCAGACTCAGAGGCAATTTCATCCCAAAACGTTTGCGCGGCATTTTCTACCGTGGCCCACTCTTCATCAGGAATCGTAGTCAGCTCCATTTTAGGACCATTCACGCGCAAGTCCGCTTCACCACCCCAGTACCACCATTGGCGATAATAATGTGAGCTATCCATGGTCAGCTTGAGCAATACTTTTAGGTGCTCAGGCAACTCTTCGTAGCGATCCATATTGGCGAAAAAAGACCCGGCCCAAGCGCCAGAAATATTATTGGTCAAGAAGTAGTTGGTCACATCTGCCCAGCCAACCGTGTAGTCTTCAGTGATACCTGACCAGGCAATACCATCAAGCTCACCGGTCTGAACCGCCACCTCGATATCTTCCCAAGGTAAGGTGACTGGAACCACGCCAAACTGACTTAAAAATCGACCCGCAGTCGGAAAGGTGAAAACGCGTTTACCTTTTAAGTCTTCGAGACTATTAATTGGGTCTTTGGTGGCGAAGTGACATGGGTCCCATGCTCCGGCAGATAACCATTTAACCCCAACTTTAGCGTACTCGGCATCCCAGATCTCACCCAAACCGAACTGGTTAAATAAGACGGGCACGTCCAGCGAATAACGACTGGCGAACGGGAAATAGCCACCAAATACGGTGACTTCAGTCGGTGATGCCATGGAATCATCGTCCGATTGCACCGCATCGATAGTGCCTTTTTGCATTGCCCGGAATAGCTCACCAGTCGGCACCAGTTGATCCGCAAAATACAACTCGATTTCCATCTCGTCTCGGGCGACTTTGTTAAAAGCGTCAATTGCAGGCTTGATCACATGCTCCGCCAACGCAGGGCCTGCATAGGTTTGCATGCGCCATTTGATTTTAGATTGGGCATGTATGGCTGGGGCACCAATTACCGCCGGCGCTGCAACCGCCGCAGCGGTTAAAAACTTACGTCTTGTCGTCATTGTTTATCTCCTCATTATTGTGGATTTTAAGTCAATCGCATCTTCAACAAACTGATGCAACCGCCCATCAAGGTAATACCTATGGGCACTACCAAACTTATTATTTTGCATAAACCACATTAGGCAACCAAAGCGCTATTTGTGGAAAAATCATTACCAGGGCTAAGGCCACCACCATGATCAGCACGAACGGTACGATGGATCGATAGATATCTGTCAGACTGATTTCATCAGGAGCCATTGCCCGCATCAGAAATAAATTGTAGCCAAAAGGTGGGGTCATGTAAGCAATCTGCGTAGTGATCGTATACAGAATACCATACCAAATCATGTCAAAGCCTAGTGCCTGGACCAAAGGTACATACAATGGCGCCACGATCACCAGCATAGCGGTATCGTCCAAAAAAGTGCCCATCAAGATAAATGACAGTTGCATCAAGATCAGAATCACCCACGGATCTAAATGCAGCTGATCGGTAAACAGATTCTCAATGGCGCGCACCGCACCGAGACCATCAAAAACTGCCCCAAAACACAGCGCCGCCAAAATGATCCACATAAACATGCATGAAATCGCCAACGTTTGGCGTACAGAGACTTCAAAGACCTGTTTATTCATGCGCCCCTTGAGTATCGCCGCACAAAAAGCAGTGATTGCACCGATAGCCGAACTCTCGACCAGGCTGGTCCAGCCGTTAATAAACGGAATCATCATCGTCGCAAAAATGATGATCGGCAGTAAGCCAGCGCGTAGCAACTTAAGCTTCTCGCGCGTTGATACATTACGATCTTCTAGTGGTAGCACCGGCCCCAGTTCAGGCTGGATCCGGCAGCGAATCATGATGTACAGGATAAATAGTGAAGCCATCATCAAACCGGGGAGCACACCAGCCAGCCATAGCTGCCCAACGGGTTGCCGCGCGATCATTGCGTACAGCACCAGCACGACTGATGGTGGCACTAATATTCCCAGTGAGGAACCTGCCTGAATAACGCCCGTGACCATGCGTTTGTCATAGCCCCGACGTAATAATTCTGGCAGTGCAATGGTCGCACCAATGGCCATGCCAGCGACCGACAAGCCATTCATCGCCGATATCAAGACCATTAACCCTATGGTACCAATCGCCAAACCGCCGTGAACCGGGCCCATCCATACGTGGAACATCTTATACAGGTCATCGGCAATTTTTGATTCCGACAAAACATAACCCATAAATATGAACAGCGGCAACGTCAGCAGTGGATACCATTTCATCAGCTTCATCGCTGCTGAGAAGGGCAAATCAGAACCACCCGTACCCCACATAGTTAAAGCCGCAATTGCACCCACTGCGCCAATCGCCCCGAAGACTCTCTGCCCAGTCAACAGCATCATCATCAAAGATGAAAACATCAGCACGGCAATCAGCTCATGTGGCACTAGATTTCCTCCCCACGAATGCGTGCAATATCTTTGATCAGTTCAGAGGTGGATTGTAGAAGCATGAGCAGGATACCGATGCACATCGATACTTTAATCGGCCACAAATACGGCCGCCAAGCAGTTGGGCTGCGCTCACTGTATTCGAAAGAATAGGTCGTGCTATCTATTGCCCCGTAGAGTAGAACACCTAAGTAGAAAATAAGAAACAAGACCGTAAACGCATCAAACTTTGCTTTGCGTCGATCTGTCCAAGCACCGTACAACAGATCCATGCGTACGTTCGATTGTAATTGGATCGAATACGGGCCACCCAGCACGTAGTAAGCCACCATCACAAACTGAGCCATTTCCAGCGTCCATAGCGACGGCAAAAAGAATGTTTTAGAAATTGACGACCACAATAAGATGCCGATTAACACAAAAATCAGGTACATCACCATGCGACCAAGACGGTAATTCAGCGCATCAACCAGCCGTACGTATTTTCGCGCCAATTCCCACATAGTTTAGCGCTGTATTAACCAATACCAGACTTCCTTGCCTTTTCGAGAACGTGTAACCCTATCGGACATTACATCCGCTTTAATCGACTGCTCGACCGATGAAGTTTGCTCCTCGTCTATTGGCACTTATTTAGATTAATATTGAATTCGTAGATGCTCTGCGAGGCATTGTACAGCAAGAAACTGACTCATATCCTTCAGAATCGATTGCCTTTAGAGCCGACCCAAGTGTTCATCAATAGTCCCGTAAAGACTGTTGCTTTTGACCGTCTATAAAAAAAGCCCTGCCAACAAGATTGGCAAGGCTCTTAACTGAATGCTTAAGTTTTGAACTTAGTAGCGATAGTGATTAGGCTTGTAAGGACCATCCACGGAAACCCCTATGTAGTCAGCTTGCTTTTTGCTCAAGGTGGTTAAGTTCACGCCGATTTTATTGAGGTGCAAACGCGCCACTTCTTCGTCCAGATGTTTGGGCAAGGTATAAACCTTGTTTTCATAAGAATCACCATTTAGCCAAATCTCTTTCTGCGCAAGCACCTGATTAGTAAAGCTATTGGACATCACAAAGCTCGGGTGACCGGTCGCACAACCCAAATTTACCAATCGGCCTTCAGCCAATAAAATAATCCGATTGCCGCTGGGCAAATCGATATGATCAACCTGAGGCTTGATGTTATCCCAAGGGAATTCACGCATGCCGCTGACATCGATTTCATTGTCAAAATGGCCGATATTGCAGACGATCGTTTCATTGCGCATCTGCACCATGTGGTCTTTGGTGATGACGTTGAAGTTGCCCGTAGCCGTCACAAAAATATCGGCCTCACCCGCCACATCGTCCATCTTAACCACACGGAACCCTTCCATCGCCGCTTGCAGCGCACAAATGGGGTCGATTTCGGTGACCCAAACCGTCGCGCCCAAACCTCGCAATGACTGCGCACAACCTTTGCCAACATCGCCGTAACCCAAAACCACCGCGATTTTTCCAGCAATCATGACGTCCGTTGCGCGTTTAATGCCATCAACCAAAGACTCTCGGCAACCATACAAATTATCGAATTTTGATTTAGTTACCGAATCATTGACGTTAATGGCAGGGAACGGCAATTCACCACTTTTTTCCATTTCATACAAGCGGTGCACACCCGTGGTCGTCTCTTCGGTGACGCCTTGGATATTAGCCAGACGTACGCTGTACCATTTGGGCGACTCTATCAAACGCGCCTTAATCGCATTGAATAAGGCCACTTCTTCTTCGCTGCCTGGATTATCCAAAACATTTAAGTCAGACTCAGCTTTAGTGCCCAAAATCAATAACATGGTAGCGTCGCCACCATCATCCAAAATCATATTCGGCGTGCTGCCATCAGCCCACTCCATGATTTTGTGGGTATACGCCCAATATTCATCCAAGGTTTCGCCTTTATAGGCAAATACAGGGATGCCCTGATCGGCAATCGCTGCCGCGGCATGATCTTGGGTTGAATAAATATTACACGAAGCCCAACGCACTTCTGCGCCCAGCTTGATGAGTGTTTCAATCAGCACGGCGGTTTGAATCGTCATATGTAAGGAACCGGCGATCTTTGCGCCTTTTAACGGCTTTTCATCGACATACTTTTTTTGCAGTGATGCCAGGCCAGGCATTTCGGTCATCGCGATGGAAATTTCTTTGTGTCCCCATTCAGCCAGAGAAATATCATGAATAATGTAATCTTGCATTTGCTTGTCTCGTCTCGTGTTTAGGTCTGGCATTAAAGGTTTGCTGCACTACGCAGCACATCGGCTTTATCGGTACGCTCCCAAGTAAACTCGGGCTCGGTTCGACCAAAATGGCCGTAAGCTGCGGTGTTGCGGTAAATGGGGCGCAGTAAATCAAGCATTTGCACAATCCCTTTAGGACGCAATTCAAAGTGCTCTGCAATCAGTGCCTCAATGGCACTATCGCTGATCTTGCCAGTACCAAAAGTCTCAACCATAATGGACACGGGCTTAGCCACGCCAATCGCATAGGCGACTTGTACTTGGCAACGATCGGCCAAATCAGCAGCAACGATATTTTTGGCCACATAACGCGTTGCGTAAGCGGCAGAACGATCAACTTTAGAAGGATCTTTACCTGAAAACGCTCCGCCACCGTGCAAGGCAGCCCCGCCGTAGGTATCGACGATAATTTTACGCCCGGTCAAACCACAATCACCGACTGGCCCGCCAACCACGAAATTACCGGTCGGATTAACCAAGTATTTGGTGTCCTTGGTAATCATCTCGCTCGGGATTACCGTCTTAATAATTTCTTCGATCACCGCTTCCTCAATATCCGCATGCTTGAGGCCATCGGCATGTTGGGTGGAAAGTACCACCGTCTCAACGCTATCAGGCTTGCCATCAATATAGCGCACAGAAACTTGAGACTTCGCATCCGGACGCAACCAAGTCAGGCTGCCTTTTTTGCGCACATCGGCTTGTTTTCTGACCAAACGGTGTGCGTAATCAATCGCAAACGGCATCAGCGTGTCGGTTTCTTTACATGCATAGCCAAACATCAAACCCTGATCGCCCGCACCCTGGTCCAGATCCAGCCCATCACCTTCGTTAACACCCATGGCGATATCCGGTGATTGCTTGTCCAGCGTCACTAAAACCGCACAGCTGGCGTAATCAAAGCCCATTTCTGAACTGTTGTAACCAATTTCCTTGATCGTATCGCGCACTACTTGCTGATAATCAATATGTGCTGCGGTGGTGATTTCACCGGCAATGACTACCAATCCCGTGTTAACCAGCGTCTCGCAGGCCACTCGACCGTGAGGGTCTTCTTGTAGAATTGCGTCCAAAATTGCATCTGATATCTGATCGGCAACTTTGTCTGGATGTCCTTCTGAAACCGATTCAGAAGTAAATAAATAATCGTTGGCCATTCTTCTTTCCTAAATATTTGCTGGGTAATGGTAAAAAGCGCAGCCCTGGCCACGCTTACATAATTAAAGATATAAAGATTTCTTTATGTTTAATAATATTAGCATACCGTGCCTTATAAAAACAGGTGCTATTCTCAATGACTCTTGGTAAAAACCTACACCAACTTACCTCGGCGCGACATTGCCAGCCCTCTACTTAACCACCACAAACAGCTCTGTACTGACAACCTCAGCCTTTATTTGGTAACTGAGCCTTTTTGATCAAGTATCATTTTTAGGGCTAGCGCTTGGTTGCAATGAATGTATAAGTGGCGAGGATAATGCCGTGATCTTTGGTTTTAACCCAAAGATCTGCCTGCCACTGCATCCTCGAACGAATGCAGACAGGAAGATTACTTTCCGCTTTAAAAACTCCCACGTCCACCTCAGTAAAATCGACCCGGTTGATCCCCATATTCATTGAAATGCCTTTGAGATCAGCCAATACTTTTGTTACTTCAGCTCCTTTGGCCTGAACTGAAAAATTAAGAGAGACAACCGGATGAATCGGTGTTGGGCCGATTGAAAGTGTCAGTGAGCCATCATTGGGTAAAGGCACCGAACAAGCCCCCTGGTTAAGGTCACACGTCGTGCCCATCACTATGGTCAAGTCTGGTTTTAGGGGCACGTGTTCCTTATTCACCCCATAGGTCAGGGCAATCGCAGACGCCAAAAAAAATGTTAGGCCCACAAGCACGCCTTGTTGCTTGGAAATCATACGGCGAAGTGGCATCTAAAAAATTTCACATCATCGCTCCCGGGGTGGGTGTTTTTTGAGCTTACGCTGCAAGGTTCTACGATGCATACCCAATTGCCGCGCAGTCGCAGACACATTACCATCATGCGCTAACAATACCCGCTGAATCTGCTCCCACTCAAGCCGCTTTAACGGGGTGGGTGACTCTGGTGCTGATGGGTTGTCAGGCTGATCATTCGCCAGCAAATTTTGCACCTCTTGATGGATCGCGCTGGCATCCGCAGGTTTTGGCAAATAATTAACCGCTCCTTGCTTGATCGCTTCAACCGCCGTTGCCAAGCTCGCATAGCCAGTCAATACAATAATCTTAGCCAATGGACAGGCTGCCAGAATAGGCTTAATGAGGCCCAAACCGGATTCATCTCCCAATCGTAGGTCCAGTAATACAAAGTCAACCATCGACTGCTCACAATGCTTTAACGCAGCTTCACCACTGTGTTCAGAATGGATCTGGTAGCCAAATGACGACAGCCGCCGCCCCAGTAAACGACAAAACGTAGTGTCGTCATCGATGATCAATATTGAAGGTTGCTTTTCTGAATTCACCATTAGTCTGGGGCTGGATATTAGCGTTATTTTAGCGTGCTCT
This sequence comes from Candidatus Poriferihabitaceae bacterium, assembly GCA_965249035.1. Taxonomy (GTDB): domain Bacteria; phylum Pseudomonadota; class Gammaproteobacteria; order Arenicellales; family Poriferihabitantaceae; genus CBDFKV01. The sequence goes on from CBDFKV010000002.1 coordinate 19,499, forward strand.
GGTCCACACTGACCTTGACCTAATCGATAGACAAGCGATTTAGCGGCAGTTTTATCCGAGTCAGGATGCCGCTGGTATCAGCGCGGCCATGTGGATGAAGCATCAATTCGCCACCAAGGCGCGCGAGCGTCGCGTGAGACAGCACTAAACCAAGGCCTAGACCATCGGATTTAGTTGAAAATTTCTCTTTACCAGCGAGCCGAATTTGCTGATCAGTCAAACCCTTACCGTAATCCACAATCTCAATAACTAGCGTTTCACTATTCGTTTCGCAATGGATTTCTACCTGCGGCCTATTGTTTTCAAGTGAGGCATCCGCTGCATTATTGAACAAATTAAGCAGAGTTTGTGCCAAAGTTGAGTCGACCTTGATGAGCGGCTCGACTTGATAGTCAGCCGTCACCGCAACGCCAATCTCTGAACGCATCGCCTTCCATCGATTAATGGTATTGGTCAAATACTCACTCAACGGCTGAGCGGCTTGAGCTCCTTCAAGCCCATTAGCATTACCCAATAAGATCGTGAGCTGCTGACGACAATTCTCTACTTCTTGTTTGAGAGTTTGCGCGTCTTCTCTAACCAAATCCGGATCGTTCGAATTCTCCAGTAATTCGTCGGCAATCATACCCATATTCGAAACCGGCGTACTAAATTCATGCGCCGCACCTGCGGCCAAGGTGCCGAGTGAGACTAAGTGCTCATTGCGCAAATTTTGTTCCCGCGCCTCAGCCAATGCCTGGTCGTGCCGGCGCGCCAAGCGCACCAGGGCGGTAATAAAAACAACCATAATCACTGCGCTTAGGATGTAGCTCACCCACATACCAAATATATGCAGATTGAAATCGCCACCAAAACGCTGATTCACCGGTGGTAAGGGTACGTACCAAACCATCAACATCGAATATAAGACCACCGTCAAACCGGCAATGAATAGCGCGTATTTAAGTGGCAAAAATACCGCTGCCAACGCCACTGGCACCAAAAACAAAGACACAAAAGGATTACCCGAACCGCCGGAAAAATACAGCAAGATCGCGAAAGCACAAGAATCGATCGCCAGATTTACTGCTACTTCTAACGCAGACACCGGGAAGTCCTGTTTCAGCCGCCACAGAGTAAGTGCGTTAAAACCCAATAAAAATACCGAAACCACCCACATTCGGCTAGCTGGCAATGGGATATCCAATAGATACTGGATCGACAGTATAGTGATGATCTGCCCCGCAATCGCTAGATTACGCAGCCAGAATAGCCGCTCTAGTGCCAACTCTGGCGCAGTGAAATTGGGGCTAGGTTTGATCATGAGCAGATAGTAACTCAGCTTGCAGCCAAACTATTAGCGTAGCGTGTGCTAATTTAACAAACACTTTTATAGACTATTAACACACCGACTTTTGGCCCACTTTTTATTAATGCGTATCACCCATCATATCCAGCAGGATTTTCTCGAATGTTTCAGGCGTCGATTCGCCTAAAATACGGTTTCCAATCGCTCCGTTATCGTCTACAAAAAAAGTTGCTGGCAACCCAAGCACGCCATAAGCCTCTGCCACTTCACCGCTTTGATCCATCAGGATGTTGTACGACACGCCCAGCGTACCCGCGAAATATTTAACCATACGAAAGCTTTGTTTGACATTGATGGCGAGAATCACCAAGCCTTGGTCTTTGTATTGTTGATAAACCGGCTCTAGTGCCTCCATCTCAGTAGCGCAATACGGGCACCAATCAGCCCAAAATCGGAGTGCGACTACCTTGCCTTTGAGTTGCTCAGGAAACTTGATCGGATCACCTTCAAGCTGCGGTAATTCAAATACCGGCGCTTGTTGCGCGGCTTTTAGCTGCGCACCGTCATTGCCACAGCCAACCAGCAATGCTGCCGATAAAAAAATGAAACGTAATGATATTTTTCTCATTGTTACCTCGCTGGGTGCACTACCACCACACTCCTGTCATAGTCAGGTTGGAAGTCATAATTGCTACCGCAGCAACAGCGTAAAATACCAACATCGATAGCATAGAAGCGATAATGACATGATGACTCTCGGTTTGGATAATCTGAGTTAGGCTAGGTATCCGCCTAAATGGCGCAATTGCACCGGCTGATAAAGCCAGAGCAGTGGCAATAAATAGCGGCAGATATAGGGCGTAGCCAACAAAGCCATGGCCACTTTTCAGAATACAAAATGGGCAATGATGGTGTGGGTGCTCATAGATATACAGCGCCACCAGCGATACGATCGCAATCAGCGCCACAATGAAGGCGACCGCACTGCTGACTGCAAACACTAGGCCCCCTGCCCGCAGGCGTAACACCCAAAAGCCAATCAACACGGTACTGATCGCCGATAGGATCATTAATAATAGTGCCGTCTGCGGCGTCAACGCGGCAACCACCGCTGCCATACCTTCACCTTCAGGTGTGAATAAAGACCCACAACACGAGGTGATCACGTCAGCATTCATGTTCAAAAAAAACTGTAGCTGAGTAAACCACTCTGCGACTGCCAGTGGCAGAGTCAGCAGCAACAGCCAATATTTGACCCGCACTAAAGGATAATCACTGGCTTTATTGTCCACCCGATTCAGCATCAACCACGCGGCGCCAATAAAGAAAACAATGATTTTTAGAAACAGCGTTGGCCACCCCCAAGCATTGACGTTCAATACACCGGTCGCGCACATCGCACCTACAAATCGACCCGACAATTGTTCGGCGTTATAAACGAACAGCAGCAGGGCAATTAATTCGGCCACAAAGCAATACACCAAAATCGTTGCGATTAAATAGGTACGGCGCTCCAGCTTGAGTTGTAATTCGCTGCCACTACTGATGTCCCAATGACGCAATACTTGGGTGCTAAACCCAGACGCAAGCAGTAGCAACGCGCCGACCACACTGGAAACCAATATGAGTGCCAAAATCGAAGGATTTAACAGCATCGACCATTACCGATTACTTCGGCAGCAACCTGCCGTCTAATTAAGCCTTGGTCGTCGCGAGCGTAGCGCGGCGATCTGTGGGTTTGCAGCACAGTATAGATTGCCGCGTCGCTTTGCTCTTCGCAATGACCGACACGACGGTTCGCTATCGATAGATTGGTTGTAATTGGCACGCTAGTAATATGCTGCTGGGTGGGCTGAAAATTAGCTTAAATCGTATTGCTTTGATCGCTAGCGGTGACAGTGCCGTCATGTACCGTGACCACCCGATCAACTACGGGCGACCGCGCTACCAGCGGGTCATGGCTACTCAACAAAATTGTTTTACCTGAGTCTTTGAGTTCAGCTATCAACTCCATAAAATCTTCTGACAACTTACTATCAAGGTTAGCAGTCGGCTCATCGGCAATGAGTATTTGTGGCTGATTGATTAGCGCACGACAAATCGCTGTACGCTGCGCTTCCCCACCGGATAACCATTCAACGTTCGAATTGGCCTTGCCCGCCAGACTAAATTGCTCCAGCAATCCCATTGCATTGGCCTTAAGCTGTCGCAAATCTGAACCTAATGGGTAGGCAGGCAACATGATATTTTCCTGCACGGTCGTGCCCTTGATTAAATTGAATTGCTGAAAGATAAAACCGAAAGTCTTGCGCCGAACCTCGGTCATGAATCGTTCAGGCAACCCAGACAACTGCTGGTCACCCATCTGGATCCTGCCGGAAGTGGGGCGTGACAAACATCCAATCATCGCCAGCAATGTCGTCTTGCCGGAGCCACTGGGACCTTTTAATACCGTTATCTGCTGTGGCTCAATCACCAAATCAACGTCTCGGATCGCCCACAATTCATTCGGCTTACCCTGATTGAAAGCTTTATTAACCTGGCTGAGAGTGATGGGCTGCATTTAGCGCATCACCGTATCGGGGTCGGTAATCGCCGCCTGCCAAATCGGAATGATGGTAGCAACGGTATACGGAAAAACGGTGAAGAAAAACAAGGTGGCAAGCTGCAAGCCATCTACGACAGGGCTTGGCTGAAAGTCCGGATACAGCACTGCCCAGCCTTTCAGTACCGGCTCAAATAACGATGCTGACGCATAGAAAACATGCATATAAGCCGCTAAATAACCGAGCAAAAAAGCGCTGAGCGAAATAAGGCTTCCTTCCCAAAACTTCATGCGAATAACATCAGCGGTCTCCCATCCAATGGCCTTCAACACGCCAATTTCTCGGCGTTCTTCGGCGCTAAGACCTGAGGCTTTATCCCAAGCAAAAATTACAAAAGCGAGTAATGAACCAGCTAACAATACAAAGACTATGCCCTGGCGCCAGCTAAATATTGCATCGTAGGTACGCAAGATTTCGTCACGCAAAATCGGTCGGGTATCAGGAAACTGTAAGACCAGTTTTTCTGCGATTTTTTTAAGCTCCTTGGGGTTGCGCACTCGGAATACTAGATCGGTGTACTGCCCTGCTGGGATGTCAAAAAATGCCCGAAACCGCTGCTCCGACAGCAGCATCAAGTCTGCGCTGACTAACTCGGATTCCGAGTTCAAAATCTCAGCAATTCGAAAACTAAATGACTCACCCCGAGATGAGCGAAAGCTGATGAAATCACCCGTCGACAAGCCCCGAGTCCGGGCAATCCCATTGCCGATAACGATATCTTCGTCCTTAAGCTCGCGCTCTTGCGGCACCATCAGAGTATAATTTGCACGCACCGCTGGGTCATAATAATAGCCCCACAAACGGCCGTATTGCTTCGCTACCCCACGAATGCGGCCCGTCTGTTCTAAATAACTGGCCGGAATCAGGTCATGCCGCCCCGCTATCATTTGCTGCAAAATCAGCTCAGGTGAATCAGCCAACACCAGACGTGCTTCACTACGCAGTGCGTGGGTATAGAGCATGACCGATGCAAGTAAAAATACGATCAAGCTATACACCAACAGCAAACCGAAATTTTTACCCGGTCGACGGAGCAGCGACGCCAGGGTAAAATCGATCAGATATAGCTGTTTGCGCAATAAAGTAGTCATGGTGTTGACCAAAAGCTGGTCGGAGGCATAATCAATGAGCCAGAAGGAAAATGCTCAAACGCCAGAGGATGATCTTGAAACGGCGTATGGCGGTCAGTCTGGCTTAAGTGGCGAATATAGCGCGCTCCGGTAAACAAGCTGAGATCCGTCAAATCCAGTCTTTGCACCTGATTACGCATCACCTCTAAGCGTTGGGTAGCTGGGCTATCCCACTGCCATACACGTACTCTCGCATCCAAAATGGACATTAGGAATAATACAATTAACACGCCCAATCCAGCCATAAATCGCAATGATTTTCGCATCAGTATCAGCGTTTAGACACCAATGCAGGCGGCGAGACAAAACCCTGCACTACTCAAATATGCCATTATCCAAATTCTCTAACAGCGCTGTAGTCATCGCATCAAAGCGCAAAATTTGCTTACCAGCGTGATCTGCTAAAAATTCTTCAGCATCTGCCTCGGCTTCCAACGGGATCAATTCATGCCCCATCGGCCCGAGTATGTCTGACCCGGTGACGTACCATGCCTCGCGGGCATTAATTAGCGATACGCTGTAATAGTCGGTGACGCCTATGGTCTTAATATCAGCTAACTCATGTCCGGGCGCCCATTTGGGCAAGTCGAGTAGATATTTAAACAAATCCTTAACACCATCAAAATGGTGCGCATCACCATTCTTATACCAGGCGGTAGCAACCCACTCGGGGTACTTGGCGACAAACATTCCACAAACCGGGCAGGTATCAGTCGCCTCAGGCTCTGGCAAGCCTGACACCATCTCACCCTTCGCCACCACAGCAAACAGTAGCGCAAACGCTAGCCAGTATTTCATTGTTTTGACAGCAAAGGTAAAATTGTGTGCATCGGAGCAAACGCCCTGATTGTACCCAAGCAGTTAGTAGTTAATGACGGATTAAGAAGTGCCTACCTTTTTCTCCATCATTTTCTTCATCATCTTTTTCATTTTTTCACCGCGACGCTTACGGATCATGATCGTGTCAGCAGCCATACCCACATAAGCCTCGGCTAAGGCGGTATCGAAGTCAGCCACGTCACCACCATTGGCTTTAGCAGCAGCTTCAGCGGCTTGTTTTGAGGCAAACGCCATTTTGCTAGTGGCTGACATGGTGCCCGGCAATTTGCTGCCCAACACATAGCTGGCCTGATCAACATTGATTAAGGGTTTAACTTCAGATTCAGCGCCAAAATCTGCTGCATAAATCGCTTTTGGCCCGCGATCCAAATTCAACGATAAGCTGATCGCCGCACAATGAATCGAACAAGTGCCATCAGCTAGGCCATCGTCGTATTGCACTAAATGACGGCTGTGGTTCCATTGCTGCCGCATCATGCCGCAATAAGGGCAGCGGGGATATTTTTTGATATCGTCTTCCTGTGGATTCTCATCCGGCGCACCTTTGGGCATAAATTGCAGCGGAGTACCATCGTGCTCACCTTTTTGACCCGAAGCATTAACCCAGCCCTTGCCCGGAACCATAGCACCAATGGCCTTTTTTGGCATATCAGCGAACGCCAAGCCACCGATACCTGAAAGACTCGTAACTGCCAGTATTTTAAGGGACTGACGCCGATTTAGACCCAATTGCTTACTCATTAAATTCTCTCCAATTACGGTTAAATAATGGAGTGAACTATAGGTGTTTGCCGCTGATTCGAAGAGTGACATATTGTCGCACCTACTAGCTCGGCAAGCGGCCAGTAGTCGAATTAAACCATCGTATTCAGTTTACTTAAGCCAATTGATACTCTCTTCTTTCCAGTCGCTCAAATCAACACCTCGAATTGGCTCAAACAGCCTGTCTATCGCCTGTAACACCAGCTGGGTAGTCGCATCCATTCGCTGCTCAACCTCGGCCAAGGTATTCAACTCCAGCGTTTGCAATAAATGGTCGATAACGGGCATCGGCAAGTCAGTCAATATCACTTCGTCATGGCCAAACAAGCGAACCTCAAGTTGAACGCTACGTAAGAAATGCAGTGCGCCGATTAAATCAACGCCCTGCTTACCAGAAATTTGCACAACTGCATCATCGTAGCCGAAATCAAGAATTGCCGGATTCTCAATCGCTTCCAACACCCCCAGACAACTCAGCAAATACTCCAGCTCCATCAAGCCGCCGGGTCGCAACTTAGCCAAAAACTGATCGTTGCCAACATCCTGAATGCGTTGCTCACGCACTCGGTTGAGCATCTTCATACCATCACATAAAAACTGATGTTGATCTCGAGGGCGCGTTAAGACCTTATGCTTAATCGAGCTAAATCGTTCGCCTGCAATTGGGTCACCACCCACAAATCGTGCTGGAAACAAAGCCAGGTGTGACCAGGTATGCGCACGATTAAACTGGTCTGCTTCGAAACCATCCAAGCTGATGGTGGCAGAACCCGATTTGCCTGAAGGTCGCAAACGGGTATCCAGCTCATACACGCGCCCTTCTCGCATCGGCACATTAACTACGGTTTGTAGGCGTGCAGCAAAAGCGTTGGCGAGCTGGTGATCATCGAGATTTTGAAACAGATAGACCAAATCAAGGTCCGACTTTGGCATCATGCAACGCATACCCAGCTTGCCCATGCCTAGCACCGCTATTGGCGGTGCATCCAGCCCCATTTCATCGCCGACAACCCTGAGCGAGCTGGCTAATAAATTTTCGGCCAACGTAGTCAAATCCCGCTCCAAAACACGCGCACTCAGCCGCCCGTCAAGGTAGGCCTCGTAACGCAAATACAGCTCTTCATTGGCCAGCCTGCGGATATTTTCAAGTCGAGTTTCATAATCTTTGGTGTAGAAAACGATCGTGTCATCCAGCTCGCTTTGAGGCTCAGAATAGGCCTCACTTTCCAGCAAACGGTCAATCAAATGTGGCGACTGCTCCAGCAATACAGCCATCGCAGGCGCCTGTAGCAGGGGCTCAATCAGCTGGTGGATCATGCCTGGGAACTCTTGCAGCAAACGCAGATACTGCCCACCGGGTGGTAATCTGCGCAAAAACTGATGGATGGCTTGAATCGCTTTTTCGGGTTCGGTACCCGACTTCAGAATCACCTGTGTAAACGCGCCAGCCAAGGGCTTTAGTTTTAGGGCTCGGTCTACCAGTACGCCATAGTCGATAAAGCCTTCTTCCCATTGGGCAACGATTTCACGGCTGGATTCATCCAGCAAATTGGCAACCGCTTGCCAATCCCGAGGCACCTCATCGGGCGTGTCTGCTTGCTCGTCTGATTCTTCAAATAAATGTGAAAACTCTTGGTAGACGTAGGCGCGATGCATTCGTAATTGCTGATCGAATTCGGCTTCATCTAAGCCGTGCAACACTTGAAACTGCGCGCGCATATCCTCAGCGGCAGGTACATGATAGGACTGGCCGTTATCAATCATTTGCAAACGGTTTTCTGCCTGACGTAAAAAGACATAAGCGGCTTCTAGCTTGGCTGCTCTGTCGGCAGGTAATACCTTCTCAGCGACTAAGGCCGCCAATACCTTCAAGGTGTTGGTTTGACGCAAACGCAGCTTGCGCCCACCCCAAACCAATTGCAGAGCATTGACAATAAACTCTATTTCTCGAATACCGCCATAGCCCAGCTTCACATTAAACCCAGAAGACACCTGCATGGCGGTCGTCCCGCTAGCACGCTGATTGGTTAATTCTGGGTGCTCTCGATTAATCTTGCTTTTCAGCGAAGCAATATCATCAATTGCTCGGTAATCCAGATTTTGGCGCCATAAAAACGAGCGCAAGCCCTCTAGAAAATGGTCACCCGCTGCGTGATCACCGGCAATTACGCGCGCCTTAATCAAGGCTAAGCGATGCCAGGGACGAGCATGGTAATGATAGAAGTCGTCCGCTGCGCTGGTGGGCATGGTCAAATCGCGCAAACCGGCATAAGGCCGTAAACGCCAATCAACCCGCCAGACAAAGTGCTCAGCACGGGTATCTGACAATAATTTTGTCACTTCTACCAACACCCGCGAAGCCACAAATTTGGCGCCGTGCATACGTGGCTTCGGGAATCGATCCTTGTCATAGAACGCTATCAAATCGATATCGCTGGAGAAGTTCAAATCTAACCCACCGAGTTTGCCCAGACCAAGAATGAATAATCCCGACTCTTCCGCTGTGATTTCAACGGGCACCCCAAAGGCTTTTTGCACGACCACTGAACCCCACGCTGCACGCAAGGCTACCGCGACCGAAGCGTCTGCATAGGTCGACTGTAAAACACCCAGCTTAGGGAATGACACGCTCTCGCTAAGCTCGGCCAATGACCAGAGCAATGCAAATTGGCCTTTATGCTGACGCAATTGGGTGCCAAACTGAGCCATATCTGCAAGCGCCTCACCTAGCATAGCAGTTAGCTCATCTATCATGCCCTGCAACAGAGCATAATCAACAGCCTTCTTTTCCTGCCAATAATCAACCAAGTCTGGGTTTGTCTCGCACAGGCTTGTGAGATACGGCGAGGCTTGTAATCGTTCAGCGAGCGTCGTCATGAGGTTGTCCGAAGCTGATGGGTTGAGGCAATCGCAACGCCGAGGAGTGCCATACTGATCCCAATAAAGTGGTGCAACTTAAAAGCTTCACCCAAAAATAGCACTGCCATCAGGGTGGTAAATACGGAAATCAACGGAATGAACATACCGGCTAGGTTTGCGCCGCCCAATGCCACCCCGCGCCCCCAGGAATAAAACGCCAGCATCGACGGGCCAATTGCGACATAGGCGAGGATCATTAATGTCTCTTTGTGCCAAACCAAAGGCTCAGACTGATTGGCGACCTCCCAGAGGTAAAAGGGCAAACAAACCACGATACCCACCAAAATCTGTACGGTCAAAAAGGGTATTGCCGGAATATCTGGGCTTTTCCATTTTTTTAGCAAGACTGAATACACTGTCCAGACCAGCGCCGCTAACAATACCAGCAAATCCCCGGGATTAAATTCGAGCGTAATCATGCGTTGCCAACTACCTTCAACAATCACCCAAACCACGCCGCCGACAGCCAATACCAAGCCAGTCAATTGATAGGCATTGGTTTTTTCCAGCCCAAATAAGGCACCCACCACGATGATCGCCACTGGAATCATAGTCTGGATAATCCCCGCATTCATAGCGGTGGTGTGGTTGAGTGATAAATACAATATCGTATTAAACAAGCCCACCCCCAAAATCCCGAGCACCACCAGCTTGAAAATATCTCGGCCAATAACCGCGCGGTGCAGCCATAACTTCTTCCACCCCCAAACCACCAAAATCGTACCTGCCAAACTCCAACGAAAAAAGGCCAGGCTGAACGGGCCAATATAAGCAGTCGCGACTTTACCCAAGATGGCGTTTCCGGCCCACAGCATGGGCGGCAACAAGAGAAAAATCAGAATTTGAAATCGACGAGGGATCACAACTGAGAAGTATGAAATAAGTGGTTTGATTATGCGACTAAAACTGAGGGAATTGAACGCGGTTTGTAGAAATAGTCACTTCATCCTAATGCCGGCCAGCAATCGTACCAATCCCAGTGTTTTTTGATACTATCGCTGCATCTAACAACCCCCTGAATTCGCATGCCTGATTATCGTTCCTGGACTACCACACGCGGTCGTAAAATGGCTGGTGCTCGCGCTCTATGGCGCGCCACCGGCATGAAAGAAGACGATTTCAATAAGCCAATCATTGCGATTGCTAATTCCTACACACAATTCGTACCCGGCCATGTCCACCTCAAAGATATGGGCGACTTGGTCGCAGGCGAAATTGCCAAGGCAGGTGGTGTAGGGCGAGAATTCAATACGATAGCGGTGGATGACGGCATCGCCATGGGCCACGGTGGCATGTTGTATTCCCTGCCCTCTCGCGAAATTATCGCTGATTCGGTTGAGTACATGCTCAATGCCCACTGCGCCGATGCGCTGGTGTGCATTTCTAATTGCGACAAAATTACGCCCGGCATGCTGATGGCTGCGATGCGTTTAAATATCCCGACGGTATTCGTCTCCGGCGGCCCAATGGAAGCGGGCAAAGTTAAATGGGAAGGCGCCGATCGCAGTATTGATTTGGTCGACGCCATGATGGTAGCTGCGGATGATCGCATCAGCGATACAGATTCCGAAAATATGGAGCGCTCCGCTTGCCCGACGTGCGGCTCGTGCTCTGGTATGTTTACCGCTAATTCAATGAACTGCTTGACCGAAGCGCTGGGCTTAGCGCTGCCTGGCAATGGCACACTGTTGGCCACCCACGCTGATCGTGAGCGTTTATTCAAACAGGCAGGCAGTGTGATTGTCAGCCTCGCCAAACGCTATTACGACAACGATGATGAATCGGTATTACCCCGTTCAATTGCTTCTTTTGAAGCGTTTGAAAACGCCATGAGCTTGGATATCGCCATGGGCGGTTCAACCAACACAGTGCTGCATCTATTGGCTGCGGCGCAAGAAGGAGAAGTTGATTTTACGATGGATGATATTGACCGACTCAGCCGCAAAGTGCCGAACTTGTGCAAAGTCGCCCCAGCAACCGAAGAATATCACGTCGAAGACGTGCATCGCGCTGGCGGGGTGGCTGCCATTCTTGGTGAACTTGACCGTGCTAGCCTTATCAACCGTGAAGCAAAAACCGTCCACACCACCAATATCGAAGAGATGCTGGCGCTATGGGATATCCGCCTCACCAATGACCAAAAATGCCACGAATATTTTAAAGCGGCGCCGGGAGGTGTCCCCACGCAAACACCTTTTTCTCAATCACGCCGATTTGATTCGCTGGATAGTGACCGCAAAAACGGCTGTATCCGTGATTTGGAGCATGCTTATAGCCTCGATGGCGGCTTGGCCGTGTTATACGGCAATATCGCTGAAGAAGGTTGTATTGTCAAAACCGCCGGAGTTGATGAATCCTGCTTAACCTTCACTGGCCCAGCGCGCATTTTCGAAAGCCAGGAAGCATCTGTCACGACCATACTAGGCGGCGGCATCAACCCAGGCGACGTCATCATTATCCGCTACGAGGGCCCCAAAGGCGGCCCTGGCATGCAGGAAATGCTATATCCCACCACCTACCTCAAATCCAAAGACTTAGGTAAAGTGTGTGCACTGATTACCGACGGGCGTTTTTCCGGTGGAACTTCAGGCCTGTCCATCGGCCACGTATCACCAGAAGCCGCCGAAGGCGGATTGATTGGATTAATCGAGGAAGGTGACTCCATCCAGATCGACATTCCCAATCGCCGCATTCATCTTGATGTGGATGGTGACACCCTCACCGAGCGCCGCAAAGCGATGGACGCCAAAGGCAAAAACGCCTGGAAGCCTAATCGTAGCCGCGTTGTTAGCAAAGCGCTGCGGGCTTATGCTGCACTGACGACTAGTGCCGCAAAAGGAGGGGTGCGAAACCTCGATCAAGATTAATCCTAATCAAACTCCAGTGTTGGCATACAAGTTAGTGACCGCTTGGTCACAGCCATTCGTTATTAATTGATTGATTTGCCTGCCCATACAAGTTGAAGCGGCTCTCTTAAGGCAAATTGTTACGCATATTGCCTTTTCCAATGTGCTATTTCTTCTTGATGGGCGGCATCGTGTTGAGCTATCAAAGACGGGATATCACACAAAGATATTTGACCTACGCCTTCTAGTTCTCCGCTATATTGCCATTGTTCGTCCGTTATGCCTTTGATTTTCGCTAAGTTGGCTAAGCGAGCAGCCTTAAAGACTTTTAGACCTTCACAAATAGACAATTTTCTATATTGACGTTCTTGAGCAACTTCCCCTCCCTTGAAATCGGGAAGTAGAGGAGTGTTGTTATTTAATAATTGATCAATACGAAATGCAAAACCCTCTTTTTCTAGATCTGTTAAATGCCAAACGTGCTCAACAGGTGAAAACCCGCCATCGCCGCCCCTTTCCTTAGCGGCTTCTTCTGATAACAATACGAAATTGTCATTTAAATACTGTGGCATTTTTTCAAGCGAGTGAATCAAGATATCTCTATCTGTAGGGGAAAGCTCCATATATTTCATAGCTAAAGGCAACCTCAAAAAATAAGACAGGCGGCTTATCTATAACACGTCACTCAAGCACACGGAGTGCGAACTAACGATCCAACTGCCGCACAAACGCACTGGATTCCTGAATCGCGGCTTCCATTTCCTCAATCAGGCGTTTGACCTTGAGCTGTACTTCAGCCACTTCGCCGCTCAATGACTGCACTGCACGGGCGTTCAAATTATGCTTAAGGAACAAGACATTATCTTGAAAACTATGCAGGACTGGCTGAGCTGATTTCTGTGCACGGCGCATTTTACCGATGAGTTGGTCGTACCGCTGGCGGGTGATTTGCAAGTTTTTGGCGCTCGTAGCCTTTAGCTTGGGGTTGCTGTATTCCGATAGCTCCTTTTTCCATTCGGCAAATAAATCCTTTGAAACCTTTTCAACTCCATCAATCCGGTCGTCCAGTTCATCCACTGCGACCCCGCTCCTTTCTACTTCGGCTGATAGCTTTTTATAGGTTTTCTCCAGCTTCGGCGCATCAACTTTTACCAACTGACTGAAAATCTCGTAAGCGTTGCCAAATTGTTGCTTGGTTTGCTCCTGCGCCTGCTGCGCGTCCTGAATCCGATCAACCAAAATGTCGCGTTTTTGCACGCCCACTTTTTCAAGCGCGGAGTACTTCACTGTCGCACAACCATTCAACAGCATTAAGCCCATCACAATTAATAAAAATCGGCGCATCGTCTTAAATGTTACCCGTCAGGTTCTTTGTTAGAATCCCCTAATCTTAACCAAATTGGACCTTGATTGATATGAATGGACTGCTGAAACTGCTACCACTACTGGCGACAAAAAAGAAAAGCTGGGTTTTGCTGACGCTGATTGCCTTTGCTGGCTACAACCTGATTGGTGGCTCAGGCAGTTCCACCGGCTTTAGCCTGTCTGAGATCGACACCCTATGGAAAGAGCCAAGAGACGTATTGGTTGATCGGGTTGAAGATGTGCGCGATGTGCAGCTCGAAACGACTGAGGAATTTAAATCCGCCTTGGAAAAATTCCGATCAGTGGTGAATTTTGAAGGCGGCGAGCTAGAAGTAAAATTCAACACCTTGAGCGCTGCGCTAGAAGACAGTGAAAAGGCCGCAGGCAATATCAGCAGCAAGGTTGATAAAGTGGTAACCGCCAGCAATCGCTTGTTGGAAGAATGGCGCGAGGAATTAGACGCGTACCACGACGCCAAGCTTAGGCGGCGCGCCGAGCAACAATTTGACCAGACTCGCACCCACGCCAAGCAATTGATCACAGCGATGCGTAAGGCTGAAAGTAAAACTGAACCCGTCTTGGCAGCCTTTCGAGATCAGGTTTTGTTTCTCAAGCACAACTTAAATATGCAGGCGATAACCGCGCTCACCGATGAAACCGCTCAAATCGAGCAGGACATTGCTGCGCTGATTAAGGACATGGAAGCATCGATAGCTGAGGCCAACGCATTTATCCAATCAATGGCGGAGGCTTAATGCTTGACACCTGTCTCGCAATCGAACAACCCAGCACAGAATTATCCTTTTGCTTCGCCCGATGAAGCCCGTATAGTAGCCCGATGATAGAAATCGTCTTAATCGTCATCAGTGTGTTCCTGATTGCCGCCGCACGCCCGATCAGTAAAACTCTTTTTGTCGGTAGCATTGACGAAGACTCACTGGTGGCCCGAGTTTTGTTTATGCGCGTGATCAATATCCTGATCATCGCCCTACTCGTGCTGCGGCTGACTGCCCCCGGGTTTTACGAACAAGCGCCGTGGTTGATGAATGTTTTGTACGTATTGGCAACCATCTACCTGCTGTACTTGTTACACGAAATTGGCAGCTATTTCATCACCCGCCATTTTGGCGAACCTCGGGTGGTTGGCGAAGAGCAACAGTATTCCGACACCTATAGCAGTCGTGCACTGATCTTGTTTTCAGGGGTGATATTATTTGTCGTTGGCTTAATTTTATGCGTCCGGATTCTGGGCTTTGATTCGCTGCTTGAAGCGGGTGGCGTGCTCGGCGTTACCGGGGTGTTTTTGGCTTTAACGCAATCTAGCTGGGCACCGGACATCATTAGCGGGCTGATTATTCTCAATAGCCGTATGGCGGAAGAAGGCGATGTCATTCAGTTCGGTGATGCCGAAGATTCACCCATCGGCGTAGTATTTAAAACAAAAATGTTCCACACCGAGATTTTAAACCTTGCCAATAATCACCGCTTTATGGTCAAAAATACCAAGCTGCGTGAATACAATCTGCATAATCTATCCAAGTTTGCATCAGCCAAAGGCCTACGCGAGTGCCTGGAGTTTAATATCGACTATGCGGTGCCAACCAAAACGGTGCGCGCCCTGTTTGAAGCAGCCTACCAGCAAGCGGTCGAAGAAAAGATGCCGATCCGTACTTCTAATCAGCCCGAAATCAGAATACTACAAACCGGCGACTATGCAATTACCTGGGGATTCTTCTACTACATCAAGGAAGTCAAACAGATACTCAGCACCCGCCAAGCCCTACGAGAATTAATCCTGAATCATGCAACGGAACAAAACGTCTCGTTGGCCACACCCATTTTACAGAACACCGAGTTCAAACCAGTTAGCCCAATCTAATACTTCTGTTGGGCTTGCTCTGCGAGCCATCGAATGAAGCCGCTCTAGGTTTCCAAAACCCCACGCGTTTACTAACCCAATCCCAGCCTATGTCTGATCACGAGCATACACATTCAACTGATTTTTCGACTATTACAACACTGCTGGCGTCAGCGCTGGAATCATGGAAGAAGAAAGAGCACCAACTAACAAACTACCGCTCAGCACAGCAACTCAGTCAAGAAATTGACATCCGCTTAAGCGAACACGGCTGCGGGCTTGAAAGTCTATCTGAATATATCGCTCAGTATTTGCGCTACACCCCTGACTCTGGTCACCCCCATTTTAATAAGCAGTTATTTTCCGGAACGGATATGGCGGCAGTTTTGGGCGATTGGATCGCCTGCGCCAGCAACGCAACCATGCATACGTATCAAATATCGCCCGTTGCGACCTTGATGGAAATGGAAATCATCCAACAGTTAAATCAACTGCTGGGATTTACCAAGGGCGACGGCATCATGGTCAGCGGTGGCTCTATGGCCAATATGGTAGCGATGATGTTGGCAAGACACCGCGCTTGTCCCCAAATCAAACAACAAGGGATGTCTTCGCAACCAACGTTGGTGGCTTATGTCTCTGAAGCGTCCCATTATTCATTTGAGAAGGCGGCAAATATTCTGGGTATTGGCAGCGATAACCTCATCCCGATTGCAACAGATGAAAACGGACAAATGGAAATGTCCGCTCTGGAACGTGCGATCACGCAGTCAATCGAGCAAGGCAAGCGGCCGTTTTTTGTTGGACTTACCGCTGGCACTACTGTATTAGGTGCTTTTGATCCGATCCCCGCAGCAGCCAAGATCGCCAAACATCACCAACTTTGGCTACACATTGATGGTGCGTGGGGTGGAGCGGCAATCTTTAGCCCACAAACCTCGGACTTGTTGACAGGCAGCGAGCTGGCAGACTCATTTACTTGGGATGCGCATAAATTAATGAACATGCCGATGACTGCTTCGGCTATTTTGGTCAATCATCCCAGCATTTTAGAGGAGAGTTGTACGGGTGGCGGCGGTGATTACCTATTCCACGATGATGAAAACTCTGATTTTAATTTAGGCAAAAAATCACTGCAATGCGGCCGACGCGCTGATTCGTTGAAGCTATGGCTGAGCTGGAAAGCACGAGGAACCAAGGGCTATCAAGACAAAATTGATCACCTTTTGGATTTAAAGGAACACATGCTTGCGATCATTGAAAAAACGCCAAACCTCAAACTATTAGCCCCCGCTTCTTACCTCAACGTAGTTTTTCGTTTTGAGCCAGAAAAAATAATAGCGCTTGAACAATTAAATCAGCTAAACGTCAATATCTGTGAAACCTTGCTACGAGAAGATTTGGGCTTTGTCGACTATGCACCGCGCAAAGGCGAGTTCGGCATACGATATGTCTTGGCAAACGATCAAATGAAACATGAGTGTGTCGAGCTGTTTTTGGGCCATTGTGAACGCATTGGGCATCAGCTTAGTTCTCTATAGCCTCGGTCATATTGCTAGATTTTAGGTCAAATGAAATTAGTGGGCGTGTTCAAACAAAAAAACGCGAAGCCAATCGGACTTCGCGTTTATTCTATCTGCCGCACCAAATGAAATTGGCCAAGGCCCAGGCGTACTATTTTCCTTGTCTGATTTTTCTTAGCCGTTCAATCGAACGCAATTGAGCAGTAATCTTAGACAGCTCAACTTTAAGTTGTGCATACTCCATCTCAGATTGCTGATCATTTTGAGCTTCTTGTGCGCGCTTCATCGCTTCCAAAGCCGCTGCTTCGTCTAGATCTGCGGCACGGATGGCAGTATCAGATAGGATAGTCACCACATCTGGCTGCACTTCCAAAATACCGCCCGAGATAAAGAAAAACTCTTCTTTACCCTCTTCGGTTAGGACTCTGACGTCACCCGGCTTCAACGGCGTAATCAGGGGCGTGTGCCGCGGCGCAATGCCGAGCTCGCCCATCACGCCTGGCGCGAACACCATGGTGCCCTCACCTGACCAAATGTGCTCTTCAGCACTAACGACTTCTACGTGTATGGTTGTCATAAGACTATCCTAAATACGGTGATGTGCTTAGGCCATTTCCTTTGCTTTCTCAATGGCTTCGTCGACATCGCCGACCATGTAGAACGCTTGCTCTGGCAGATCGTCTAACTCACCATTAACAATCATCTGGAACGCTTTCAGCGTATCCTTTAAAGACACATACTTGCCTGGCGCACCGGTAAATGTTTCCGCAACGGTGAATGGCTGCGATAAAAATCGCTGCACTTTACGTGCGCGGGTAACCGCCAACTTATCGTCTTCAGACAATTCATCCATGCCTAAGATCGCAATAATATCTTGCAATTCTTTATAGCGCTGCAAAATACCTTGAACTTGTCGTGCGGTGTTGTAGTGCTCGTCACCAATAACCAGTGGGTCTAATACGCGAGAGGTTGAATCCAAAGGATCAACCGCTGGGTAAATACCTAATTCAGCGATTTGACGCGACAATACCAGTGTTGCGTCCAAGTGAGCAAAGGTAGTGGCTGGTGACGGGTCAGTCAAGTCATCCGCTGGCACGTATACCGCCTGGAATGAAGTGATAGAACCTTTCTTGGTCGAAGTGATCCGCTCTTGCAGTGCACCCATTTCATCCGCCAGTGTTGGCTGATAACCTACCGCAGAAGGCATACGACCTAACAACGCTGATACTTCGGTTCCGGCCAGCGTATAACGATAAATATTATCGATAAACATCAATACGTCACGGCCTTCATCACGGAAAGATTCAGCAATGGTCAAGCCCGTCAACGCTACGCGCAAACGGTTGCCCGGAGGCTCGTTCATTTGGCCATAAACCAGCGCTACCTTCGGTAGTACGCCAGCCTCTTCCATTTCGTAATAGAAGTCGTTACCTTCACGAGTTCGTTCACCGACACCGGCAAATACCGACAAACCACTGTGAGCGGTTGCGATGTTGTTGATCAGCTCCATCAAGGTGACGGTTTTACCCACACCCGCACCACCGAATAAGCCGATCTTGCCGCCTTTTACGATCGGCATGATCAAGTCGATGACTTTGATGCCTGTCTCGAGCAGTTCGACACTAGCCGCCTGCTCTTCATAGGTGGGTGCAGCACGGTGAATTGGCATATGCTTTTCAGCATCAACCGGACCGGCTTCATCAATAGGACGTCCCAACACATCAAGCACTCGGCCGAGCGTTGCTTCACCGACAGGAATCGTGATCGCAGCACCGGTATTTTTAACCGACAAGCCGCGCTGCAAGCCTTCACTCGAGCCCATAGCGATGCAACGAACGATACCATCACCCATTTGCTGCTGAACTTCCAAGGTTAGTTTTCTTTTTTTTACGATTAGCGCATCGTAGACTTTAGGAATTGCGTCTCGTGGGAATTGAACATCCACGACCGCGCCGATTACTTCAACAATATTTCCGGAACTCATAGCTCGAAAATTTCCTCAACTTAAATTTAAATTCTTTACTAGACTGCCGCCGCACCGCTGACGATTTCAGATAACTCTTGAGTAATCGCAGATTGTCGCGCCTTGTTATAGACCAATTCGAGGTCACCAATCAGGTCGCCTGCATTATCAGTGGCCGCTTTCATCGCCACCATACGGGCTGACTGCTCGCATGCGGCATTTTCTGCGACCGATTTATACACCAGAGACTCAATGTAGCGATCCATCGTCAGATCAACTACTTCTTTTGAGCTGGGCTCGTAGATGTAGTCCCAATAGTGGCTGCGGGACTCCTCACGAATATTCTCAACCGGAATCAACTGCACTGTTTGTGGGCTTTGAGTCATCGTATTGACAAACTCATTGCTAACGATAAACAAGCGATCAATCTCTTTATCCGAGTATTTATCCATCATCACTTTAACCGAACCCAGCAACTCTTCCAGCTGCGGAGCATCACCCAAGTGAACGGACTGAGAAACGATATTGGACCGCAAGCGCTTGAAAAAGCTAAGCGCCTTGCTGCCGATCACCGCGATATCCACTTCAACGCCCTTTTCTTTCCACACGATCATTTCACGGAGTGTCTTGCGAAAAACGTTGATATTGAGACCACCGCACAAACCGCGATCAGAAGAAACGATGATATAGCCGACACGTTTGATCTCTTCACGTTCGCTTAAATACGGGTGCTGATATTCTGCGTGTGCCTGCGCCATATGGGTAACAACGCTACGAATCTTTTCCGCAAACGGGCGTGATGATTCCATCCGGTCACGCGCACGTCGCATCTTACTCGCCGCCACCATTTCCATGGCCTTGGTAATCTTTCGGGTGTTTTGAATACTCTTGATTTGAGTACGTATTTCTTTAGCACCAGCCATGATTCAACCTCGTCCTCTTACCAGCTACCGTTAGCCTTGAAATCGTCCAGTGCAGCCGTCAGGCTGGCAGCAATTTCATCGCCGTAATCACCAGACTCATCAAGATTGCTGAGCAGGTCACCGGCGTTAGATTTTGCGTAGGACAACATTGCATCTTCCCACTTGACCACGTCTTTAGCATCTACGTCATCAAGGTAACCTTCGTTAATCGCGTACAATGACAGCGCCATTTCACCCACAGATAAGGGTGAATACTGGTTTTGCTTCATCAACTCAACCGCTCGCTCACCGCGAGACAACTGGGCACGAGTGGCTTCGTCTAAATCTGAAGCAAACTGCGAGAACGCAGCCAATTCACGATACTGCGCTAGCGCTAAACGAATACCGCCACCGAGTTTCTTGATCGCTTTGGTCTGTGCTGCACCACCCACGCGCGAGACTGATAAGCCCGCGTTGATTGCAGGACGGATACCGGCATTAAACAGGTCAGTTTCCAGAAAGATCTGACCATCGGTAATTGAAATTACGTTGGTGGGTACGAAAGCAGATACGTCACCCGCCTGCGTTTCGATAATCGGCAGCGCGGTTAAAGAACCGGTTTTACCTTTGACTTTGCCTTCGGTAAATTTTTCGACATAGTCAACATTCACCCGTGCAGCACGCTCTAGCAAGCGCGAGTGCAAATAAAATACGTCACCTGGGTAAGCTTCACGACCCGGAGGACGACGCAGTAACAAAGACACTTGGCGATACGCCCAGGCCTGTTTGGTCAAATCGTCATAAACAATCAGCGCATCCTCGCCTTTGTCGCGGAAATATTCGCCCATTGAACAGCCTGCGTAAGGTGCCATATATTGTTCTGCGGCAGAATTCGACGCCGACGCCGCAACCACGATAGTATTTTCCATCGCGCCGTGCTCTTCCAGCTTGCGTACCACACCGGCGATACTAGAGGCTTTTTGGCCAATCGCGACGTAAACGCATTTAATGCCCGTGCCAGCCTGGTTGATAATCGCATCAACCGCGACCGCCGTCTTACCGGTTTGACGATCACCGATGATCAACTCGCGCTGACCACGACCGATGGGTACCATCGCATCAACCGCTTTCAAGCCGGTTTGTACGGGTTGGTCAACCGATTTTCGCTCAATAACACCCGGCGCCACTTTTTCAATCGGTGCCATGCCTTCGGCGTCAATAGGGCCCTTGCCATCAATCGGCTCGCCCAACGCGTTAACCACACGACCCAGCAACGCTTCGCCCACGGGTACTTCCAGGATACGGCCAGTACACTTAACCTTGTCACCTTCTGATAGGTGCTTGTAGTCACCCAAGATAACGGCGCCTACTGAATCCTGCTCAAGGTTCAATGCCAAGCCGAAGGTATCACCTGGGAACTCCAACATCTCACCTTGCATCGCCTCGGACAAGCCGTGGATGCGAGCAATACCGTCTGTCAGCATCACGATAGTGCCTTCAGTACGCGCTTCTGCGCTCGATTCAAAATTCTTAATACGCTCCTTGATCAGATCGCTGATCTCAGAGGGATTTAACTGAATAGACATGACTTCTACTTCCTCAAAATAAATGCTTTCTGCAGTCTAGTGGCCAATGGCGCTAACTAGGCTGCTTAATTGAGCGCGTACCGAACCATCAACCACCCAATCGCCCGCGCGGACTATCGCGCCGCCGATTAAGTCTTCGTCAACTGACGCTTCCAACTTGACTTTTTTTCCGAGTCGAGTCGATAGCGCCTTAGCAATCGCTTGTTTTTGTTCATCACCGATTTGTGAGGCGGTGATCAGTTCGGCTTCAATAACCTGTTCAGCGTCGTCTCTAAGTGCCTTGTATTGCGCCTCAATTTCGCTGAGTGCCAAAACCCGATCATTACGGACCAAGAGTTTGACTAAATTCTGACCTAGCTCGTTCAAGCCATCAGCCGCAACGCCCGTCATCAATTCGACCATCTGATCTTTACTGACGGCAGGATTGCCTTGCAACGCTTTTAACGAATTATCTGAGGCAATTTGCGACAGCAATTCCAGCTGGCCACTCCACTCAGAGAAATCACCTTGCTCTTTGGCAAGGTCGAAAATCGCCTGAGCGTAGGGACGAGCAACGTGACTTAATTCAGACATTGCTGCTCCCCGCTACGTAAGCTTTGCAGCTAAATCGTCGAGCAAGTCGGCATGCGCTTTAGCATCAACTTCTCGCTTCAGTATTTGCTGCGCACCGGCGATAGCAAGTTCACTGACTTGCGCTCGCAAGCCTTCTTTCGCTTTACTCAGTTCAGTCTCAATTTCAGCCTGCGCACCCAGCAAAATTCGTTCGCCTTCAACACCAGCGTCATCTTTTGCTTCAGTGACGATTTCAGTACCACGCTTTTCCGCTTTATTCAGAATTTCAACCGCTTGGGTTTTAGCTTCCGCAATCGTTTGATCCGCAGCGACCCGTGCTTCTGCTTCAGCCGCCTGGCCTTTGTCGGCAGCAGCCAATCCATCAGCGATTCGAGTGCGACGCTCGTCTAAAGCCACCATGATAGGCGCCCAAACGAACTTTTTGCTAAACCAAACGAAAATAGCGAACGTGATTAACTGACCTATCAGGGTAAGATTAATATTCATGTTCTGACCTCTTCAAAACGGCGCTGGCTTTTTATGGGTGACATCGTAATGAAACCTTTGCCGGCGTCCGTATTCGTTTGCCTAACCCGCTACCGCGAACAATACGTACATGGCGATACCAACAGCGATCATCGGAACCGCGTCGACCAGACCCATGACGATGAAAAATTGGGTGCGAAGCATCGGGATCAGCTCAGGCTGACGTGCTGCACCTTCCAAAAAACGGCCGCCCAAAACACCGATACCTACGGCTGCGCCCAAGGCACCGAGTCCCATCATCAAAGCGCCCGCGATATATAGTAGAGCTTGTGCTTCAGTCATTTCAAATCTCCAAGAGTTAAATAGTCAAAAGTTAAAAAAGAAAACGTTCTAATTACAGTCCGTTACCACTGTATTCATGGTGGTCCATAGTGATAGCCCCTAATGCTGGCTATGCGCCATATCTAGGTAAACAATCGTCAACACCATAAAAATAAAAGCTTGCAAAGTAATGATCAGTATGTGGAATACCGCCCACACGAACTGCAAGCTGCCGCCCGCCAGCGACAACACTGACAAGCCACCACTGAACATTAAGGCAATCAAAATAAAAATCATTTCACCGGCGTACATATTGCCAAATAAACGCAGTGAATGTGAAATAGGTTTAGCGATCAACGACACAAACTCAAGCACGAAGTTGATCGGAATTAATATAAGCTTGAGGATCGGATTTTTGGCTTCAAATGGCTGCATCGTTAGCTCTGCCGCAAAGCCTTTCACGCCTTTCATTTTGATGCTGTAGTACAGCACCAGCCCGAACACACCCAAGGCCATAGCAAAGGTAGCGTTTGGATCGGTTGACGGTACTACTTTCATGAAGTGAATACCAAAAACCTCTTTGGCGATGTACGGAATCAAATCAACGGGAATCAAATCCATGAAGTTCATCAAGAAAATCCAGACGAACAAGGTCAGCGCCAGCGGCGCAACCAAATCATTCTTAGCGGTAAAGGAACCGCGCACATTTTCGTCGATGAAATCAATAATCATCTCGACAAAGTTCTGCATCTTACTTGGCTCGCCTGAGGCGATATTCTTGGCGACACGGCTAAAGATAATGAGGAATAGAGCGCCCAACAGAATCGACCAAAACATGGTATCGACGTGGATCGCCCAAAAGCCCATTTCTTTCGCTTCTTCAGCAGAGTGAGCCATACCCCAATGGCCATTAGGGTGCTGGCCAAAAGTGAGATTAGTCAGATGGTGTTTTATGTACTCGCTGGAAGTTAACGCACCTGCGCCTTCTGTAGAAGCCATAGTTCAAAAATTTTATAGTTATATTACGTCTTGCATGCCAGATAAGCTGGCTGCAAAACAAAAAATCCGACCAAAATGCTCGGTAAGACCAAGTTACCAATAATAGCCCCGATCATAATTCCACCGGCAAAGAGAGCCAAACGCATCACCAGCCCACCAACGATCGGCAACATGCCAATATCCGCTTTCTTATAGGCCAGCGAGCTAGCGCGTACGACGCTGCGGTGCGCAAGCCATGTGTTAGCCAGTGCCAAGAAAGCTCCATAGGTAACCGATAGGCCGTGCCAAACGCTAAAAAAGATCACAGCGACAATGCCAGCTAACACCATCAAAACCAGCTGTGCAGATAAAACGCTACGATAGCAATCCGCCAGACGATCAGACAATGTGCTTCAGTGCTCCTAGATTATAGAAAATACCAGGGCTTGCGGTCAATGCATTTATATCAGTTTTCAATGATTTATCGATATTTATACTGCTTTTCAAGCGCTTACTTCGCGTCTATTTTGCTGCGGCGCACCATCAGTCGTTAATTTTGGCAACAATACCGTCCAATTCATCCAAACTATGGTATTGAATAACGACCTTACCCTTCTGCCCACGCGACTGGATCAGCACATCCGCACCCAAACGGCTGGATAATAATTCTTGTAAGCGCAAGGTATCGGGATCCGGCTGTGACACTTCATCGGTTCGCGGCTCGTGCTCAAGATGACGCTTAACCAAGCGCTCGGCCTGACGCACCGACAAGCTCCCGTGAATAATCTCGCGTGCCACCTTGGCCTGATCAGACTTGGGCAAGCTGAGCAACGCCCGCGCATGGCCCATTTCAAAACGCTTTTTCTCCAACATGTTTTGCACGCTGTGGTTGAGCGACAGCAAACGTAATAGATTCGTTACCGCTGTACGTGAACGGCCGATTGCCTCAGCGGCTTGTTGATGAGTTAAACCGAATTCATCCAGCAAACGCTGGATTCCACGCGCTTCTTCCAGCGCACTCAGGTTTTCGCGCTGGATATTTTCAATCAGCGCCACAGCAATGGCAGCTTCGTCAGGGATATCGCGCACAATCACCGGTACTTTGTCCAGACCCGCTTTCTGCGCAGCACGCCAGCGTCGTTCGCCAGCGATGATCTCGTATTTATCCACCTTCTTTAAGGCGCGCACTAAAATGGGCTGAATAATACCTTGCGCCTCAATTGATGCCGCCAACTCATCCAACGATGTCTCTTCCATCTCCCCACGCGGCTGATATTGTCCGCGCTGCAAAAACTCAATCGGCAACTCTTTAAAAATGTCACCCGCCACGCCCGCATCTGGTGCGGCCACTGAATCTTGCAGTGCCGCCGCGCTATTACCCAATAAGGCGTCTAACCCACGACCCAATCTTGCTTTGTTGCTCATCTTGTTTCTCTGTAGTTAGGTTGCCCAGCTGTGGCGGCACAATACTTAAGCTCTGCATCAATTCGCCACCCAAGGCCACGTAGGCCTGCGCGCCGACACAGCTGCGGTCGTATTCAATCACCGAAAGACCGTGACTCGGCGCTTCAGCCAAACGTACGTTGCGCGGAATTAAAGTGTCGCACAGCTTATCACCGAAGTGCTTTTGCAATTGTCGCGATACTTCCAAAGTTAAACGATTTCGACCATCGTACATGGTTCGCACCACGCCAATAATTGATAATTTAGGGTTCAGACCGGTACGCACCTTCGCCAAAGTCTGAATCAAGTCGGTTAATCCTTCCAGCGCAAAATACTCACACTGCACCGGAATCAACACGCCGTTGGCAGCAGCCAGCGCATTAACGGTCAACACATTGAGCGCAGGCGGCGTATCGATCAACACCATATCGTATTGGTCTTCGACCGCTGCCAGCGCATTTTTAATTCTAAAATTGCCGTCTTCCTGATCACTCAGCTCAACTTGAGCACCGGCAAGGTCAGCGTTGGCCGGCAAAATATCATAACCACTGCGGGTCGATTGCACCAACTCCGCGATTCCCTTTTCTCCCAGCAAGACGTCATATACCGACGCCTCTAATTCGCGGATAGCCACACCGCTGCTCACGCTGGCGTTGCCCTGCGGGTCGATGTCAATCAACAGCGTTTTCAAGCCCGCGTAAGCAAATACTGACGCCAGATTGGTCGTCGTCGTGGTTTTAGCAACACCGCCCTTTTGGTTGGTTACTGCAATAATATGTGTCACATCGAATCCAAGCTTGCGTCCTATTAAAAATCCAAAATCACCACATGGCGTTCAGCGTCCAATCCTGGCACATCAACACGCTCAACGCGACTATCTCGAATAGGCCAGCCATCAAGCTGGGCCAGCTCTTCGGTGGGATATCGCCCCTTCATCGCCACCAGCCGTAAACCCTCGTGATGCAAATGGTGACTACCCTCCAGTAACCCGTTGAGTGAACTGACTGCGCGGGCAATAAGGGTATCAAATTTCACCGATGAACGATATTCTTCAATTCGGCTGGTGACCAGATTAATATTACCCAGCTTTGCCTCACTTTTAACCATCGCCAGAAACATCATACGCTTGGCTCGGCTATCCAACAAAGTGACTTCCCAATCCGGATACACACTCGCAATCGGCAAGCCAGGAAACCCAGCGCCAGTACCAATATCCAAAATTCTTGGGCCGCGCACAAAGGGCGACACCGCGAGTGAATCCAGCGTGTGTAAGCGCACTGAATCTTCGCCGCTGTCAATCGCAGTTAAGTTGATTGTCTGACGCCAACGATCAAGTAACCGCAAATGGGTTAGTAATTGCTCGGTAGCGGCTGTGGGCAAGTCAAGGCCCATTGCCGCCAGGCCTTGGCGCAGCGCGGCTCCCACCTCCACCGTACCCATTAAAGCGTCAGCACAACCGTCGCTAAGGTCTGACAACCGCCCTCAAATTGCGACCACGCTTTAGAAAAACTGCCCTCCATCAATGCACAACTGTCATCAGGCAGTAAATCAGCCAAAGGTCTCAGCACATAGGCCGCGCGAATAATTTCATCGCGCGGGATATTTCGTCCTTCCTTGCGCAAATCCGCGTCGCCATACAACAGAATATCAATATCCAAGGTACGACTGCCGTAGGTTTTAGTGTCACGAACACGCCCTGCTTTGGCTTCGATCGCATTAAAAATCGTTTTGAGGCCATCGACCGACTCGTCAGCCTGTAATACCACGACTAAGTTATAAAAATCAGGTCCATCAAAACCGACCGACGCCGATTCATAGACCGGTGATATTTCAATATCGCCAAAGCGGTCACGTAATGCAGCGATTGCAAAGCGCACATTGGCTTCGCGGTCAATATTACTGCCAATACCCACCGCCACCCGCGTCATTTTTCTCGCCTCATCAGTCTTGGCCCGCTCAATGATTACACCCACATCTTGCGCATCACGCACAGCGCCCTTCTTGTTGATCCGTACTCGACACCAGGGCACTTTAAATTGATCAAGTAACAAGGCCGCGATGTCTTCCGCCATCGCCTCAACTAACTTGAATTGACGCTCAATCACCAAGGCGCTCACCGCTTTTGAGACGTCTTTATAGCTCAGCGTATCGTCCAAGTCATCTGACGCGCCAGCGGCTTGGATATCCCAAGCCATGTCCAAATCAATGTAGACGGTTTGCGTGATCTCACGCTCCCAATCCCAGGCGCCAATGACGCAATCAACCGCGAGGTCGTGAAGATAGATAATATCCAAGGTCTAACGTAGAATGGTTGCATTCCCTTTAGTTTAGTTGAAAATGATCAAAATATTGTTGCCTTTACTCGGCTACTTATTCGGCTCGGTCTCTAGCGCGATCGTCGTCTCAAAGCTGATGGATTTACCCGACCCGCGCGGCATCGGCTCCGGCAATCCCGGCGCCACTAACGTCCTACGTAGCGGCAGCAAGCTAGGCGCAGGATTGACACTGCTCGGCGACATTCTCAAAGGCACGATCCCGGTCGCGCTGGCGATGGCGCTGAAATTAAACCCGGTCATTGTCGCGATGGTCGGCTTTGCCGCTTTTCTTGGGCATTTGTACCCTCTCTTTTTCGGTTTCAAAGGCGGAAAGGGAGTCGCTACTGCGTGCGGCATTTTTATTGGGCTCAGCCCCGCTATCGCCGGCGCTTTACTAGCAGTTTGGCTAGGCTGTGCAGTAGCCTTTCGCTATTCTTCTTTGGCAGCATTAATCGCAGCCGCGGCGGCACCCTTTCTCGTGCTGGCAATGAGGCCTCAAATACCCTATGTCGTATTAGCCGCTGCGATCGCCATCGTGCTATTTTGGCGCCATAAAGACAATATTCAGCGGCTAAAAAATGGTACAGAAGGTAAAATTGAGTTGAGAAAAAAGCTTCCCTAGCCGTTATTCGTATTTGAGTTTCCGCAATCGAGCATTATATTCTTTACTAATCCAACATTTCCAAGGACCATCGCATGAGCCTTAACGTCTCTACGCCCGAAGCAAAAAAAATCAGTATCAGCCGACTGGCGCGCAACGCCGAAAACAGCCGTGCAAAGCCGCTTAGCAAAAAACACCAAGCCGATGTGATTAATCGGATCAAAAAACTATTGAAGGAAGAAGATGCGGTTCTGGTTGCGCACTATTACGTGGATTCAGTATTGCAAGACCTGGCTGAAGCAACCGGCGGCTTTGTTGGCGATTCCCTGGAAATGGCACGCTTTGGCTTAAAAGCTGATGCGGACACCGTGATCGTTGCGGGTGTTCGGTTTATGGGTGAAACGGCAAAAATACTGAGCCCAGAAAAGCGTATTCTGATGATCGACATGGAAGCTGAGTGTTCACTCGACCTGGCTTGCCCGATCGATGATTTTTCAGCCTTTTGTGATCAGCATCCAGACCGGACCGTCGTGGTCTACGCCAACACCAGTGCGGCGGTAAAAGCCCGCGCTGACTGGGTAGTGACTTCGTCTATCGCGCTGGACGTCATGCGTCATCTCGACAAACAGGGCAAAAAGGTACTATGGGCACCCGATAAGTTTCTTGGCGCCTACGTACAACGCATGACCGGCGCTGACATGATTTTGTGGGAAGGGTCGTGCATTGTCCACGAAGACTTTAAAGCCACTGCTTTAGAAGAACTGAAAAAACACAAACCTGACGCAAAAGTGCTGGTTCACCCTGAATCACCCGGCCCGGTGATCGAATTGGCAGATGTAGTAGGTTCAACCACACAAATCATCAACGCAGCACGCGACTTGGACGCGGATACGTTTATCGTTGCGACTGAAGCGGGTATTTTTCATAAGATGGCGCAGGCGGCTCCGGGCAAGACTTTTATCCCCGCACCGACTGCTGGCGAGGGCGCAACCTGCGAAAGCTGCGCGGAATGCCCATGGATGAAAATGAATGATTTAGAACGATTGGTTTCCGCATTGGAGACGGGCAACAACGAAATTCTGATCGATGAGTCGGTGCGCAAACAAGCTGAGCGATCTATTTTCAGGATGGTTGAATTTAATCAGTCCAGCTAAGCCGAGACACACCCACAATAAAAAAGGCCAACGCAAATCGTTGGCCTTTTTTATATTGCCCAATCAAGGGGCTTACTTGTGTTACGCCAGAACAGCGCTCAGGCTGCCATGAACCAGCTGTCGATGCGTGCTAATTGCCAAGTACTCATTGGCAATATGCGGCACCCTGGCTCCCGTGGCTTTGGCACGTACAACCGTACGCTCGCCCGGCATGAGTTGCAACGGCCCATCAGTGTCCAGCGTCACAGTCACCTTCCCTTCCGGGGTTCGAACAGTTACTGGCTCGAAGCCGTTTAAAACGATGGTTTGATCGCCCCCATTCACCAACTCCGTTGAAGTGCTTGAAACACCAGAATTCGGCACTAAATCAATGTGTAGGGTCACACCCCGCTTGGGCGATAATCCCGTTTGCGTAGCCGCGGCCGCTTTTCGCGCCAAACCGCTGCCCAAAACCAGCCCTGAACCCAGCGCCAACCCTTTTAATACTTTGCGTCGATCCTGTGTCTCGACCCGCTCTGCTCTAGAAATGACCATAGTCCGTCTCCTTGTGTAATCCATATTGAAAGAACAGCCAGTATTGCTCGCTTAGCTTAAACCTCACTGAACCCATGTTTACAACTTGGTAATGTTGACCTTGCCATACACGGTGCAGATACCCGGAAAAGCTTGGTACAATGCCCGGCTTCTTAAAAGCTATTCACACACGCAATATTCATGAAATTATTCACCAAAACCTTGATCGTCCTAGCCGCGACCCAGCTCATTTTTTCTGCCACTGCATTGGCCCAATCAATCACGGTCAGCGATCAAACCATACGCCTGATGCCACCGGGGCAGCCAGTTACTGCTGCATTTTTGACGCTAACTAATAATACCGATAACGCTATTGCCTTCACTGGGGCAAAAAGTGACGTTGCCGCGGTAGTGGAGCTACATGGGCACAATAACGTCAACGGCGTGATGAAGATGTACAAAGTCGATGAAATAGAAATCCCCGCAAACGGGTCGGCAGCGTTGGCTCCCGGCGGCTTCCATATCATGCTGATCGACCTTCCTGAAGACTTGTCAGAGGGCGATGAGGTCGTAATTGAACTTAGCTTTAGCAATGGTGAAACGTTAGAAACCGTCGCACCCGTCGAGCGCATCATGCCCAATAGGGAGAAGATGGAACACGGCATGAAAGATATGATGGATGACGGCAAAAGCATGATGGAAGGGATGATGAAAAAGATGCCTATGGGCAGCGACACCAGTAATTAGTGGTCGTCTGCTCTTTAGTAGTCGCCTGAATAGCGCCATAATTCCAATCGATTTGTTGCCAGCTTGACTTACGTCAGTTTTTATAACTTCGGTTTAGCGTAAGCTTAGCGCACTTGATTTAGTACATAGGCCAGCATCCGCCGCTATGAATACCAACGTAGTTTTCGACAAAGCGATGATCCAGCGTTATGACCACGCTGGGCCACGATATACTTCCTACCCGACGGCGGTCGCGTTCACCGACGCATTTACCGAAGCGGATTATCGGCTAGCTTGCCAGAACAGCAATGACGAGCCCATACCGAGCCCATTATCGCTGTACTATCATATTCCCTTTTGCGATACCGTTTGTTTCTATTGCGGCTGCAACAAAATCGTCACTAAACACCGTGATCGTGCGGTGGATTATCTGGAGCTGTTATTTCAAGAGATTGAAATGCAAGGCGCATTATTTGACCGCGACCGGCCTGTATTACAGCTGCACTTTGGCGGTGGCACACCCACCTTTTTAAGTGAGAGGCAGCTTGAATCCGTGATGCAAAAAACCGCTGAGCACTTTACGCTCGCAGCGGATGATGAGCGGGACTTTTCCATTGAGATTGATCCACGCTCGGTTGATGCCAACTACATTAAAACGCTGGGTGATTTGGGGTTCAACCGTTATAGCCTAGGCACTCAAGACTTGGATGCTGCCGTTCAAAAAGCGGTGAATCGGATTCAGCCAATGGCGCTGACTGAGCAATCCATTCAAGCTTGCAGAGAGGCTGGCGCACATTCGATCAATATTGACCTAATCTACGGCTTACCGCTACAAACTGAAGCGAGCTTTGCCCAAACCATCGATAAAATTATCGAGCTTGGACCCGATCGTTTGTCCGTTTTCAATTACGCCCACCTGCCAGAACTGTTTAAGCCACAACGCCGCATCAACGTATCAGAATTACCTTCGCCTGATACCAAGCTAGAGATTTTGAAAAACACCATCAGCGCGCTGACAGAGGCGGGCTATGTCTATGTCGGCATGGATCATTTCGCCAAACCTGAAGACGAGCTGGTCGTTGCTCAACAAACGGGTGAGCTACATCGTAATTTCCAGGGCTATTCGACTCACGGTAATTGTGATTTAGTCGCGATGGGTGTCAGCTCAATCAGCCAAGTCTGTGGGCGTTACAGCCAGAATGTGAAAGACATCGATAGCTATCGTAGCCATATCGAAGCCGGACAGTTACCGGTCTTTCGCGGCGCTGCTTCAACGCCCGAAGATAACTTGCGCCGCTTTGTGATCCAGCAATTATCTTGCTACGGCAAAGTCATCAAGCGCGACATTGAGCAACGCTTTGATATTGACTTCGACACCTACTTTGCTTACGAGTTGGATGCCTATAAAGCAATGGCTGAAGACGAGTTAGTGAGCCTTAACGACCAACAAATTGAAGTTCAGCCCATAGGCCGTCTATTGCTGCGTAATGTGTGTATGGTGTTCGATGCGTATTTGCGCCAAGCCGATCAAGTTAAGCCGCGTTTCTCAAGAGCTATATAGGCCTCTGATATGAGCCAGACATAGGCCAACGCCGGAATGACTCACATTTCGTCTGGGTTGATCGCCTCAAAGATCAAGTTATCGGCATAGCGCCTAGCGATTTCCAGTTTCTCAGCCGTATTGATCGTCCAGGTGACGAGGGGCACTCCACGGCGACGTAAATTTCGCGCACGCCAACAGGGTAACAAGTCCACATCGTAAGTGACAAAATGTGGCTTGCTCCGCCAATTAAACAGCATCAGCCGATAAGCCCAACGCCGCAGCCAGGACAGTTGATCGGTATAGCCCAAAAAACGCTCGGCTGACTGACCGCGAATAATCTCCGGGTGATGCTTTGCGAACCAGGCAATACGATTTGGGTTAAACGAAATCACCGCATAGTCTCCGTGATAGTCATCTAGGTCTGCCATCAGCGCTTGCTCCAAATCCCCAGCACGCCCAAAGCCTTTAAGCTCGATAAATAGCGGCACTGCGCCCGCGATCAAGCCCAGCACCGTGGCCAGCGTAGGAATGGTTTGATCGCTCTGATACAGCGACATACTGGATAAAGCCTCAGCGGAAAGTGAATCAACTCGCTCACGTCTACCCGCTATGCGCTCCAAATTTTCATCATGGAATACCATCACCACACCATCAACCGACAGCCGCACATCCAGCTCAATCGCATAACCCTTAGCCTTAGCCGCTGCAAACGCCGCCAATGAGTTTTCAGGGATACGTCGACCATCATGCAAGCCACGGTGTGCAATGAGCGGCTTTAACAAAAAATCAGCTTGCTGCATCAACACTGAACTGATGGGGGCCAATAACTTAGGCCAATAATCACGCGACCAAAAATTCCAGCAATGCTTTTTGTGCGTGCAGACGATTTTCCGCCTCATCCCAAACCACTGATTGTGATCCTTCAAGCACCCCTTCGCTGACTTCATAACCGCGATAAGCGGGCAGACAGTGCATAAACATGGCATCTGGAGCGGCCTTAGCCATCAAGACTTCGTCGACACAAAATTGCTTAAAATCCAGCTCTCGTTTGGCCTTTTCTTCTTCCTGGCCCATGCTCGCCCAAGTATCAGTTACCACCAGTGCCGCTCCACTAACTGCAGCGATTGGATCATTACCCAATCGAATGTGTGCCGCACATTCTTGGCTAAGGACCTCATCGGGCTCGTAGCCCGCAGGCGTGGCGATATTCAGCGTAAACCCCAGCATCCGGGCTGCATTCATCCAGGAATGGCAGACGTTATTGCCATCGCCAATCCATGCCACGGTGGCTCCTGCGATAGCACCTCTATGCTCCTGATATGTTTGCAGGTCTGCCAATAATTGACAAGGGTGAAAGCGGTCGCACAGCGCGTTAATCACCGGCACATCTGAATACTCCGCCATCCTAGAAACGCGCTCATGGCTGATAGTTCGCATCACAATCACATCGGCCATCCGCGATAATACACGCGCGGTATCACGCAATGGCTCACCACGCTCAATTTGAGAATCGCCGGGCGATAAAAACATAGCTGAACCGCCCAGTTGCGACATTCCCAGCTCAAACGAGGTCCGGGTACGTGTCGAAGTTTTTTCAAATACCATGACCATCGATTTACCGCTGAGCGTAGTAATCGATTGACCCGACTTCCTAGCCTGTTTTAACTCGATCGCTCGATCAATCAGCCGTTGCAGCTCAGCGGGAGAAATATCCATGAGTGATAAAAAGTGTCGGACAGTCTGTGATTGCGGCATGTGGTGAGCATTTCTACCCGTTATTGGCGGATGAATGGTGTCTCTAAAAATAAAAAAGCGCCCGATATCTCGGACGCTCCCGAGGAGTGATTGTAGCGAAGGCTAGTAGCGTTTTTCAAGCAGGCATTTCAGCCCGCTGAAAACCCCTCTAACCTTACTCCTGATCAGACAATTGGTGTGAATTCAGCTTATAATCAGCTTCATCATCAGGCGGGTGATTCTGCCGCTTCACCCGATCAAACCGATACAGGAACAATAACATGAGTAACATAAAAAAAGCCGTACTGGCCTATTCAGGCGGGCTCGACACCTCAATTATTCTAAAATGGCTACAAGACGAATACCAATGTGAAGTCGTCACCTTCACCGCCGATATCGGCCAAGGTGAAGAGCTAGAGCCTGCGCGCCGTAAAGCTGAGCTATTTGGCATCAAAGAGATTTACATTGAAGACTTACGCGAAGAATTTGCCCGCGAATATGTCTTCCCTATGTTTCGCGCCAATACCCTTTATGAAGGTGAATACTTACTCGGTACTTCAATCGCACGGCCGCTAATCGCTAAATATTTGGTGAAAATTGCTGAACAAACGGGTGCAGATGCCATCTCACACGGCGCAACGGGCAAGGGTAACGACCAGGTTCGGTTTGAAATTGGCGCTTATGCATTAAACCCAGATATTCACATCATTGCTCCGTGGCGGGAGTGGGATCTTAATTCACGTGAAAAGCTCTTATCCTATGCCGCCACTCATGGCATCGAGGTTGAAAAGAAAAAAGATGGGAGTTCGATGTACTCGATGGATGCCAATTCTCTACATATTTCCTACGAAGGCGGTGAACTAGAAGACCCGTGGCAAGCGCCTGAAGAAGATATGTGGCGCTGGACCCAATCGCCTATGGACGCGCCCGACACACCCGAGGAAGTGACGCTAAGCTTCCAATGCGGCGATATCGTCGCGATCAATGGTGTGCCCAAAACACCCGGACAAGTGATGGAAGAATTAAACACACTCGGGTCAAAACACGGCGTTGGCAGAGCCGACTTGGTCGAAAATCGCTTTGTTGGCATGAAATCCCGCGGTTGCTATGAAACCCCAGCGGGCACCATTATGCTTAAAGCGCACCGAGCGATGGAGTCGTTAACCCTCGACCGTGAAGTCGCCCATCTCAAAGATGAGCTGATGCCGCGATACGCCAAAATGATTTACAATGGCTTTTGGTTTGCACCTGAGCGCAAAATGCTGCAAACCATGATTGATGCGTCTCAAGTTAATGTTAATGGCGAGGTGCGATTGAAATTGTACAAAGGTAATTTGATGGTCGCTGGTCGTCGCTCAGATGATTCCTTATTCGACGAAAATATTGCCACTTTTGAAGATGATGCGGGTGCTTATGATCAAGCAGACGCTGGCGGTTTTATCAAACTGAATGCGTTACGTTTGCGCCTAGCGGCCAAACGTGGGCGCTCAAACGCCTAGATTAAGCAATTCCATGCCACACGACCCATATTTCTCAGTTTAACCTAAGCGTAGACGTGAATCATTTCTTAGCGACAGTGAGTCGTGGGTTTACGAGTAAATTAATTTTACTAGTCACCGATATTATCGGTATTTTGCTAAGCTTTAGCCTGGCCTATCGAGTTCGTTTTTCTGAATGGCCCAATCTATTCAATGGCTCATTAGCGGTAATCATCGTAATTACTGTCGCGACCTTGTATGTACTCGACGTCTATCGCACTGAAAACCCCTCGACCCGCGCGCGACTACCGCTTCAGACCTTCTTGGCAGTTCCCATTGCTGGGCTATTTACCTCATTCGTGGTCTATGCGATGGGTACTAATATCTCGGTATTTTTTGGACGCGGGATACTAATCAGCGGCTTCGCGCTATTTAGTCTATGGGCATCAATGGCGCGCTGGTTGATTACTAAAATTCAAGTCGCGCATATCCCCAAAAAGCACTGGATAGTCCTCGCTGACACTGATACCTATCATCAATTTGAAATGGCGCTCGAAAAGGCGGGCATGGGCAACAGATTTAGTCAACTCGACCCCAGCCAGCATCTAAGCCAGCTCGACGCGACAATTAAGCGAGTCAAGGAGTCACTGGGTGATTCATGGGGGATCATCGTTGCCAATAGTTCTAGTATCGATGACGATCTAGCCCGTCGCATAATGAACTGGCGATTTGCCGGCATTAAAGTTTTGTCGTTGGGTGAATTCTATGAACAATACTGGTCCCGAGTGCCGGTGCTTCACCTCAAAAGCGGCTGGTTCGTCGAAAGTGCCGGATTTCAGTGGGTCAATGATCAAGTTGGTCTGCGTGTTCAACGCGCATTTGACTTATTGACCGCAGTGATAGGATTGATACTGCTCAGCCCCTTATTTCTGTTCATCGGATTAGCCGTTAGACTCACTTCAAAGGGCCCTGCTCTATACCAGCAAACCCGGGTAGGACTTCATGGCAAACCCTTCACCTTATACAAATTTCGCACCATGCATGTCGATGCGGAAAGAGAGGGTGCCGTATGGGCCATTGAAAATGATCCACGCACCACGTCGATCGGCTTATTTTTACGCCGTTCACGCCTGGATGAATTACCGCAAATCTATAATATCCTGACGGGAAAAATGAGCTTGATAGGCCCCCGACCTGAACGGCCAGAATTTGTGGAAGAACTAGAGCGACAAATTCCTTTTTATGACGTGCGCCACTTGGTAGTCCCTGGTGTCACGGGTTGGGCACAGGTGATGTACCCTTATGGCGCGTCCACTGAGGATGCACGCCACAAACTTGAATACGACCTTTACTACATCAAGAACCATTCCATACAGCTGGATTTTGCCATTCTGATTAAAACGATACTGGTGATACTCAGGCATAGTGGTCAATAGGGCTAATTCTCGACCTTCACCTTCTTGTCACGCTTAAGGTTTGCTACCCGCTCGCCCCATAAGCTTTCCAAATCATAAAATGCACGCGTTTCACGCTTCATGACGTGAACGACCACATCAACAAAATCGACCAAAATCCAATCCTTAACATCTTCCCCCTCAACGCTGATCGGCTTGATACGTTGGGGCGCTAATGCATCCAACATATTTCTTGCGACCGCTTGGACATGCCGGTCCGAAGTACCACTTGCAATCACCATATAGTCTGTCACATCGGTGAGTTTTCGTACATCCAATAACTCAATGTTCTCCGCTTTGTTGGCGTCAAGCGCGTCTACAATGGCCACTGATAAAGCCTTGGCTTCGATATTTTGGTAGGAATCGGTCATTTTATGATTGATATAGTTGTTCGGTTTTAATCAATTTGGCCACCTGCGGCGCCAAGAAAGTGGAAGCGTCTTTACCCTGACTGATCAAACCTCGAATTTGGCTTGAAGAAATCGGATATTGAGGTACCTCCAAAAAGATAACATGTCCATAGGGTTTGTTCCTGAGCGTATCGACTGAGGTGGTCGTACGATCTTGCCACCACGGCGATATTTCTCCAACTTCGAACCCTGGTCGGGACATGATGGCTAAATGACTCAAATTCAAGATCCCCTGCCATCTGTGCCAACCCTCGAAGCCCAACCAAGCATCAACTCCCAACAAAAAAACCAGTTTCAGATGCGGCATTTCTTCATGCAGATCATGCAGCGTATCCCAACTATAAGAGGGTGGAGCACGATTCAGTTCGCGGCTGTCAAGAACAATGCCCGACTCTTTATTGATAGCGGCTTCAATTAACCGAATCCGCGCTTCATCACTAATCTCAGCCTTATGTTTAAATGGGGAAACTCGCGCAGGAAGAAGACGCAGCTCATCCAAACCAATCTGCTCTTTAACACTTTTGGCCACCGCTAAATGCCCACGGTGAATGGGGTTAAAACTACCGCCAAAAATACCGATTAATCCGCTATCCATTGTTCCCCTGCCACGCCATCAAGCAGCGTGTGATAATGGCATTCTGGGTCAATGACACGCTATCCTTACTTGTTAGAAATTTCGCTCAAGCCGTAATACGGACCAAAGCTGTTAATTTGTGCCAATGCGCGCTCTTCCTTACTGGTGTCTAATCCCAGGCGCCCACGCTCGATAATTCGGTGCTGTAAGCCCTGTCGGTCAAATAACTTGGTTTCTTCACCTTCAAGCATTTCGACCACAAAGCCTTCACCCATGATGTTGTAAATACTCAGTATTTCGAGTGTATTCTTACCCATAATTCAGGCGCTACTTTAGAAACAGTTCATAAAACGGGTTGCCAGTTTTTTCACGTGCCCGATAACCCAAATCTTGCAAGAATTGCTGAAACTCTGTGTCCGTCTCAGGTGGTACCTGCAATCCACATAATACTCGTCCGAAATCAGCACCGTGATTTCGATAATGAAACAAAGAAATATTCCAGCGCCCGCTGATTTGCTTTAAGAAATTCAACAGCGCCCCAGGGTATTCCGGAAAACGGAAACTATACAGCTTTTCATGTTGCAACTCAGGCACTCGACCACCCACCAAATAGCGCCCATGAACTTTCGAAATCTCATCGTTGGTTAAGTCTACCGCTTTATAGCCTTCTGCAATCAGCTTTTCGAGGCAACGATGTGACTGCTCCTCGTCCTTGCATTGGAACCCCACAAAAATACGGGCTTCTTTATTGTCAGCGTAGCGGTAATTAAACTCAGTAATCGCTGTCCGACCGACTATTTCACAAAAATTAAGAAAGGCCCCCCTTTCTTCCGGGATCGTGACCGCCAATATCGCTTCGCGGCCTTCACCAATTTCAGAGCGCTCTGATACGTGTCGCAGCCGATGAAAATTGATATTTGCACCAGAGTTAATCGCCACATAGCATTCGCCTTTAGCGCCCTGATCAGCGACATAGCGCTTGACTCCTGCGACACCCAACGCACCCGCAGGCTCTACAATTGACCGAGTATCTTCAAAGATATCTTTGATCGCCGCACAAATTTCATCGGTACTGACCCGAACCACTTGATCAACCAAGCCCGCGCAAACCGTGTACGGTAGAGCTCCTACTTGTTTAACCGCCACTCCATCAGCAAAGATTCCGACTTCATCCAGCGTGACGCGTTGGCCCGCCTTGATCGATTGATACATCGCATCGGAACCATACGGCTCGACGCCAATAATTTTGACTTCTGGCCGAATTTCCTTAAAAAAGGCAGCAATACCAGCGATCAATCCACCACCACCGACAGGCACAAAAACCGCATCTAACGGCCCGCTATGTTGGCGGACGAGCTCTGCAGCAATCGTCCCTTGGCCTGCAATCACATGCTGATCGTCAAACGGTGGAATAAATAGCTTGCCTTCCTGGTCACATAGCGCCTTGGCATAGGCCCCCGCAGCACTGTAGTCTGTGCCGTGCAAGACGACGGTCGCACCCAAGGCTTTGACCGCAGCTTGCTTTATTTCCGGAGTAGTCTCCGGCATAACGACGGTCGCATCAACACCCAATACTTGAGCTGACAGGGCGACACCTTGGGCATGATTCCCTGCCGAGGCAGCGATCACTCCTCTATCACGCTCATCCGCGTTTAACTTCGACATGCGGTTATAGGCACCGCGAATTTTAAAGCTGAAGATGGGCTGCTGATCTTCGCGTTTTAACAAGATTTGATTGTTTAAACGTTGACTGAGTAGTGTCGCCTCTTCCAGCAAGGTCTCCTTCGCCACCTCATAAACCGGCGAATTCAGGATTTCTTTTACGTAGTCGAATGTCATTCAGCCGAAGGAGAGCACTATAATGGAGGCGATTATAACGGAATGCCTAGGGATCGGTTCATCAAGACTTTGAATAAGACACTGGCGCTATTGCTTGTCACCATTATGGGATACGGCAGGTCTCTCAGAGGTCATTTAACTATAACCCTATGGCCCTGGCTGTTTTCGGCTGCGATCATCTTTAGTCAAACTCTATCCAGTCTGCCTTCTATTGGGTGGCCTTTAGCGGTGCTAGTGTCGGCCATTGCTATACCGAGCTTAGGCCCCGCGCGCTGGGCGCTCATTCCCATCAGCATTGGCTTTGCGTGGAGTATTGGCGTATCCCAATCTCTGGTATCCCAAGAAATACAAGCCAATTTGATCCGCAAAGATATCGCTATTGGTGGCTGGATAAGTGGCATTCCTAACCGCGACGAGCACAAAGTTCGGTTCAATTTCGAGATCAACACCGTAAACGGCGAAGCCAATCTTGGACAATTGCCCAAACGGCTACGCCTGAGTTGGTATGAACGACCGCCACCAGAGCTGCAATCGGGAGAATACTGGCAAATGACCGTACGTCTGAAACCCGCGCATGGCTCACTTAATCCAGGCGGTTTTGACTACAGCGCCTATTTATTTGCCAACCGTATCCGCGCAACCGGTTACGTCCGCATTAAAAATCCACGCGAGCATATCCCCGACAAAGATAAATTCCGCCCGATCAACCAACTCCGTCACCGCTTCGATGCCTTCTCCAGCCAGCAGGTGGGTGATCACTCGGCACTGTTGTCTGCACTGAGCGTTGGCCTGCGTAACCGCATGAGCGACCAACAATGGTTAACCCTACAAAACACCGGGACCACTCATTTGATGGCTATTTCAGGCTTGCACATT
The DNA here is from genome assembly GCA_965249035.1 of Candidatus Poriferihabitaceae bacterium. GTDB lineage: Bacteria > Pseudomonadota > Gammaproteobacteria > Arenicellales > Poriferihabitantaceae > CBDFKV01. Next base: position 60,084 of record CBDFKV010000002.1, read on the forward strand.
GGCTTGGTTGCGGCTTTATTTTATGGCATCACTGGTTTTATTTGGCGCCATACACTACTCACCCGAACGCTCTACCCGAGCCAAAAGGTATCAGCACTCGGAGCTTTAGCCGCTGGTTTCATCTACGCCGCCCTCGCCGGGTTTAGCTTGCCAACAACACGCGCCTTATGGATGTTAATTGCAACCACTGTGTGGTTGTTAAGTGGCATTAACAGTTCCAAATGGTTCGGATTTGGTCTAGTACTAGCAACGGTTTTAGTCATCGACTCGCTGGCCTCTTTAAGCGCAGGATTTTGGCTGTCCTTTCTAGCGGTCGCGATCATCCTTTACAGCTACCGTCAGCCGGCCACTGAAACCAAGTCGCCACCAGCCCTTCCAATTACCCGGCGATTTTGGCGAAAAACTCAGCTTATCCTCAGCCGCTATAGTCTTATTCAAGTAGCGCTTTTCATTGGCTTAGCCCCTGTCCTCCTAATATTCTTTCAAAAGCTATCCATAGCCTCGCTGGTGGCCAACGCGATCGCAATCCCGATAATCGGTCTAATAATTGTTCCTCTCGCATTGCTCAGCTTGGCATTATTTGCCTTTGGGGCATCTACTTTTTCTGGCTTCATATTGGGCATCGCTAATGGTGTTTTTGAGACAATATGGCAACTACTTGACTGGCTCGGCGGCCAACCCTGGGCGATTCTTGAAATGGGCGCACCCCCCTGGTGGGTCCGTATATTGGCAGCACTCGCCACATTGGTTCTGTTTTATCCCAAACCGCTTCGACTACGTTGGCTGGCGCTGGTGCTTTTACCCCTGGCATTGATAATCAAACCGGAGCGTCCTGCTGATGGCAGCTTTTGGTTAACGCTACTCGACGTTGGTCAAGGCTTATCAGCAATTGTGCAAACGGCCCATCACACACTGGTTTATGATGTTGGCCCGAAATCAGAGGGTGGCTTTGATGCAGGTAGCTCGATTGTTGCCCCCTTTCTGAGGCATCAAGGCATTACCACCATCGATACTTTAGTGATCAGTCATGGTAATCAAGATCATATTGGCGGCTTGAACTCGGTGCTCTCGCAGTTCCCCACGACCAACCGTTTCACCAGCATCACCGAGCGAGTCGCCAACAGTACCTCTTGCGTCAGCGGCATGAGGTGGCAGTGGGATCAGGTCAGCTTTGAAATATTACACCCGACCGATACCGATCGGTTCAGTGGCAACGACGCCTCCTGCGTTTTACTCATCAAAAGTGATTTCGGCCAAGCCTTATTAACCGCTGATATTGAAGCATCTGCAGAATCTGTGCTGATCAAGCGACACCTAGCCAGCACGTTGCGCTCTGACGTTATATTGGTCCCACACCAAGGCAGCAAAACCTCGTCCAGCCCCGCTTTTATTGAGGCAACCCAGCCACAATTAGCTCTGATTAATGCAGGCTATCTGAATCATTTTGGCCACCCACATCCAGCTGTTACGAAGCGCTATCAGCAACGCTCAATCCCACTACTTAACACTGCCAGCGAAGGTGCGATTCATCTGCATTTCAATCCAACAGGCATTCAGATTAAGACTGAACGACGGAATCGAGAACGCTACTGGCGACCCGCCCCTGAAACGACGCTTACAGCTGCTTTAACACCTTATGTGCGGCGCTGATTGTCGCTTCAATATCCTGATCAGTATGGCTGGCTGATACAAACCCTGCTTCGAATGAAGAAGGCGCCAGGTAAATGCCCTCGCTCAACATCCCGTGGAAAAACCGATTAAACTGCTCGATATCACACTGGCTTACTTGCTGGAAATTACTCACCGTAGCTTGATCCGTAAAAAACAATCCAAACATGCCACCCACTTGGTTTGACGTCATCGCCACATTTGCAGCCTGGGCTGTCGCTAAAATCCCCTCAACCAAGGCCTTGGTTTTCTCACCCAGATCGTCATAAAACCCCGGTGCCGCTATTTTCTCCAGGGTCGTTTTACCCGCGGTCATCGCCACCGGATTACCTGACAAAGTTCCCGCTTGGTAAACACCGCCATCCGGCGATAAATGATCCATAATGGCTCGCTTACCACCAAACGCACCCACCGGCATCCCACCGCCAATGATTTTCCCCAGGCAAGTTAAATCACCTTCGACACCATAATAGCCTTGCGCGCCTTGCCGCCCGACCCGAAAGCCCGTCATCACTTCATCCATAATCAAGATGCTGCCGTGATCATCACAAAGCTTGCGTAAGCCTGCCAGAAAGCCTTCAGTCGGTGGCACACAATTCATATTGCCAGCCACTGGCTCCAAGATAATCGCCGCAATCTCACCCTTCATTTGCGCAAACAACGGCGCGACGCTTTCGAGGTCGTTATATTGGGCGGTCAAGGTATGTTGTGCGACCGCCGCCGGAACACCGGGCGAGGTCGGCACCCCAAACGTTAATGCACCCGAGCCCGCTTTCACCAATAAACTATCCGCATGGCCGTGATAACAGCCTTCAAATTTGATGATGTTGTCGCGCCCCGTCACTCCACGCGCTAAACGGATGGCACTCATGGTGGCTTCGGTTCCTGAGCTCACCATCCGTACCTTTTCAACCCACGGCAAGCGCTCACAAATCAGATCGGCCATTTCGGTTTCAACGACTGTTGGTGCACCAAAACTAAGACCATCATCCGCCGCCACTTTGACCGCATCGATGACATCTTGATCGGCGTGACCCAAAATCATCGGCCCCCAAGAACCCACATAATCGATATAGCGATGATCATCTTCATCCCACAGGTACGCGCCTTTGGCTCGACGAATAAATACGGGCGCACCACCCACCGATTTAAAGGCACGAACTGGAGAGTTCACGCCGCCTGGAATGTGGCGCTTGGCTTGTTCAAATAGAGTTTGGTTGGTATTCATGGGGGTAATAGCGTTAAGTAGACATAGATTAATTGCAAAAAGCCGTGCTTATGGCTCGGCTTATAGCTCGGTTTTTGACGCGTGCGAAATTATACCCACTCTGCCTAGAGAGGTGATAAAAACAAGCCCGTCAATTGAGTTTTTTACCATTGGCCGGATATTAAGCAGCTAGAACCTTTGAAAAAGCGCTATGACACCACACTTTCGGCACCATCTTTTTGTATGCACCAATCATCGTGACGAGTTAATGTCCTGCAGTGATTTCGATGCTCTGAACGCGCGCACCTATCTTAAAGAGGCCATCAAGGAACGGAAGCTAGACGGCCAAGGCGGGGTTAGAATTAACCAGGCGGGTTGCCTCGGACGCTGCCTAAGTGGCCCGGTAATCGTCATTTATCCGGAAGAAACCTGGTACACCTACGTCGATCAGCAGGACCTGGATGACATCGTCGAATCACACTTGGTGAATGACACGGTCGTTAAACGGCTACAAATTCTTGACGAAGGTCAATAATTTGTCCATAGAGTAGTAATAGGTATTGACAGTTGCATGCGATTATTAGAAAATAACCATATTGTTTTTAAGTGATGAATTATTACTTGTGAGATTCGGTTAAAGCCAGTCTGGCAGGTAGACTCTCTCCTCCATCCTCCTTTGGTGGTTTAGGCGTGGCATCTAGCCACGCCTCTTTTTTTTCAGCTTGGGCTTCTAGCGAATCTCAAATTCTTGCGCCAGATAGGCCGACACCGTACTTGCCGTGCCGCTAGCCATGACTAACTCCTGTTTCGTCGCTAGTTGGTAGTCATACATAGGATCGTAATAAGTCTGCAATAATTTGCTGACAATGGGATAAAATTCAGCGGCTTTCTTAGTTACTTGATAGCTATTAATCGCTCGCTCCAATTCTGCATTCAGCATTTGATAACGGTCTGCACCCAGTCTGCGCTTTATTTTGGCCAGATTAGTGACTAGCTGCCGGGCCAGTTGTGCCAATGCAGCCGTGCGCCCCATGCTGATCTCTAGATCGAACAAAGACTGATCCACATAATCTTGCGTACTTAAGGCTACGCGCTCTTCAAGTGTCTGCTCCAACACCACAATGGGCGAATCCTCCATAGCGTGGCGCAATACCAACGGCAAGTGAACCGAACCGATATATTGCCCTTCATCTTCAAGCAAAATCGTCTTATATCCCTTTGCCTCCAATTTAATCAGCGCAATCGCCAGCTCGTTCTCAAATTGAATTTGAGTGGGTTGTGGTTGACTCATTGGCCCAAAAGCCGAACCCCGATGATTCGCCAACCCTTCTAAATCAACCATTGCCTGCATCGGTGCCAGCAAACGGGTTTTCCCAACACCAGTTCGACCACCCAAACGCACCACGCACAGCTTACCTAATAGTCGTTCTGTTTCATCGATTAGAAATCGACGTAGTGCTTTGTAGCCACCTTTGATCCGGGGATAGGCGATGCCGGTTTGCTCATATATCCAAGTCTGAACCACTTCAGAGCGCATACCACCACGAAAGCAATACAAAGCGCCTTGCGGGTGTGCATGTACGTAGTCAACCCATGCGGCGAGACGGGTAGCCTTGACATCGCCGCTAACGCGTTCAGCACCCAGCGCCACCGCAGCTTCACGCCCGTGCTGTTTGTAACAGGTACCGATGTGGTGACGTTCCTGGTCACTCAACAGTGGCAAATTGGTGGTATTGAGAAATGCGCCTTGCGCGAATTCAACTGGCGCACGCGCGTCAAGCAAAGGGCAATCTCGCAAAAACAATTGCCGATAATCGTCGATCAGTGGTAAAGCCATCAAGTCACTGTAATCAGTGGCTCATCAGCCTTAGCTTCCTGCAAGTAGCCGATGGGTTTAAGCGCCATTCCTGCGCGCTGTAAAACAGCTTGTACTTGCCAATCCTTGGCTGGATCAACCGCGAGCAATAGACCACCGCTCGTTTGTGGATCACACACTATGGATTGTTGCTGCTCACTCATGGCGCTCAAGCAATGGCCATAGCTATCAAAATTCCGCCCAGCCCCGCCGGGTGAACAGCCCATCTGTAAATAATGCAGGGTTTGAGAGAGTAGTGGAATGGCATCAAACTGAATCTCGGCTGTTAAGCCGCTGCCTTCACACATTTCACGCAAATGCCCACCTAAGCCAAAGCCCGTGACATCCGTCATCGCGTGAACACCTGCCAGCACAGCTAATTCCGTGCCGATCGAGTTGAGCTTTAGCATTGATTCAATCGCGATATTCTCATGTGCTGGCTCAATGAGCTTTTGCTTTTGTGCGGTCGATAAAATACCCACACCCAAGGGTTTGGTTAAATACAGGTAATCACCCGCTTTAGCCGTATCGTTACGCTTTAGCTGTGGTAGCGGCACCTGACCCGTCACCGCTAAACCGAAAATAGGCTCTGGTGCGTCGATACTATGGCCACCAGCTAAAGCGATTCCTGCATCCTGGCAAACCTGCCGACCACCCTCAATCACTTGCTGAGCAACCTCAGTTGATAGCTTTTCAAGCGGCCACCCAAAAATAGCGATCGCCATCAGTGGCGTACCGCCCATGGCGTAAATATCGCTGATCGCATTCGTCGCTGCAATTTTCCCAAATATACTGGGGTCGTCGACGATCGGCATGAAAAAATCGGTGGTGCTGACCACACCCACACCGTTGCCCATGTCATAGACTGCGGCATCATCACGGGAACCGTTGCCTACAATCAAACGAGCGTCCGGGATATCCGGTAAATCAGTTTGTAATATCTGATCCAGAACTTTGGGCGAGATCTTGCAGCCACAGCCAGCACCATGGCTGTATTCAGTCAAGCGAACCATTTCAATTAAGCTCCAGGAAAACGGCGATTATATCATCGAGGTTTTCGCTTAACGGGTTTACCGCACACAATGCGATGGGATGAAAACTTGCCCCCAAAGCCAGGACTTTCAGTACAATCCAGAGCAGCTAAAATTCACATGAACGACTCACAACACACAGCCGTTACCGACCAATCGATTCGTTTCGAGCGCTCATTCTTGCGTCCACGATATTGGCCTACCTGGATATTGTTTGGCCTGATTTGGTGCGCTAGCAGCCTGCCGCGGCCACTCTCGATTCGTATAGGTGATGGATTAGGGTGGTTGTATCAGTCGCTCAACAAAAAACGCAGGCGCATCGTCGAAACTAACTTGAAGCTGTGTTTTCCAGAGCTGAGCGCAGAACAACGTATCCAGCTACGCGACCAACACTATCGCTACTATGGCCGCAGTGCCATTGACTTTGGCTTGACCTGGTGGGCCTCAAAAAGGCGCTTGCAGCGATTGATTCACTTCACAGGCGTTGATGCATTTAAGCACACCTTGACTGAGAGCAATGTTATTCTACTGCTGCCACACATGACCGGTCTCGATTGTGGCGCGGGCTTTGCCTCAACGCTACACCCCTCCATCACCATGATGAAAGAACAAAGCAACGCATTACTCAATTGGCGCCTGTGGAAAGGACGCACGCGTTTTACACCAACCCGAGTCATCATGCGTAACCAAGGTTTACGGCCACTGGTGCGCGCCGCAAGAAATAATATCGCCTGCTATTACATGCCTGATGAAGATTTTGGCAGCGATGAGCTCACCGTATTCGCACCGTTTTTTGGCATTCCCACCTCTACCCTGATCACCCTCGGGCGAATGGCCAAAATGGCTAACGCAAAAGTCGTGCCCATCTATCCTCGCATGCTCCCAAACGGACACTATGAAGTGGAGCTAGCTCCCGCGCTGGAGGGCTTCCCGAGCGGTAACGACATCACTGATGCAGCTCGTGTTAATGACGTGGTAGAAGCAGGTATTCGTAGTGCCCCAGCGCAATACCACTGGACTTTCAAGTGGTTTCGTACACGGCCAGATGGCGAAGCAGACTTATACGAATGAACATTTTGGTAATCAAGCAAAGCTCGCTGGGTGATGTGCTGCATTCAACCGGCCCGCTACGGTCGATCCGCTTAGCATTCCCAGAGGCACATATCACCCTGATGACCTCAAGCCAATGCGAGGCCATCTACCAACATAACCCCGACGTCAATACGATTATTACCCTGGACCGTGACCTGACCAAACAACGCTGGCACAAGCAGCCACTGCGCGTCTGGCAACACATTCAATCACGGCTGCAATTGATTAGACAAAGAGACTACGACCTTGCATTTGATTTGCAGGGCTTGTCAAAATCGGTTCTATTTCTATATGCAGCTAAAGCCGATCAAAAATACGTCAAAGGCAACTGGCCCAATTTAGACGGCTACCGGAATAAATCCTTACACGCCATCACCGAAATGAATCGCGTGTTAGCCAGTGCTGGGATTATTGCTGCGCCGCCGCAGATGCTCTTTTATGCCAGTGATGCCGATCGCCAATTAGCCACAGACTTTATCGAGCAACACAACCCCGATCAACGCCCAGTGGTTATTATCAGCCCGTTCACCCGCTGGCCATCAAAAACCTGGTCACTGGATAACTGCATTAAAGCGGGCATCGGCTTAAGTGAGCGTGCATGTGTACTACTCAGCGGAGCACCTGCTGATCGAAACGTAATAAGCCAGTCACTCGAGTCTTACCCCAAACATGGGCTGATCAACGCTGCCGGTGAGCTGGGGATCGCAGCTTTTGCCGAGCTATTGAGACATGCGAACTTATTAATCAGTGGCGACAGCTTCCCTATGCACTTAGCCGGTGCAGTCAATACACCCGTGCTGGCGCTATTTGGCCCGACCGATGAACGTAAAACGGGACCAATTGGCAAGCAGGCTCGCATTATCCGCGCACCCGGTTGCAGCCGCTGTGACAAGCGCTCATGTGCGCAGACGTGCATAGATAAGATCAGCGTCAATCAGGTGACTGACGCTGCCCTGGAGATGCTGAACCTGAAGATGCTGAACAAGATCCCTTAAGAAGCTTTTCGGACTTTGATTAGGCCGCTTAACTTAAACTTCCGTTTGACGATTCCTGCTAATGCCTTACAAGTACCGTTGCCGCTCACCGGACCTTCAATCACATTATTGTTAACGGTTCCTCTAATCTTAGCTTTTGCACTGCAGGAATAACCACTCTCAGATCGATCAAGAATGATATCCACTTCAACTTGATCGCCGTTGATGGTCCCACCCACCGAATAGTCCTTAACCGTTAAATTCACCATGCCATCATTAGTAACCCGTAAGGTAGCTGGAGTAATGTCATCCTTAGGGCTCAGTCCTTCTCCCTCATAGCGTGTCACCAGTTGGCCGCGATACACGCCAACATATTGGGCTGAATTAGTGCCACCATCACTGGATTGGGTGCTGCTTCCACCCCCTCCGCTTCTGACACTTTCATCGGTATTGTTATCACACGCGGATAAAGTCGTGACTAACGCCGCGGCCAAAAATAGTTGAGCTAATTTCATTGAGGGGTTTCTCGGTCAAATCATTGATTTATTACGCACGGGGAGAATAGTGTTTTCGCTTTAACACCGACTGAATTGGCACTATGGTATTTCAATCAAGTTTACCATTAATAAAGGCGCCTACTTACACCTGCGCATTAGCACCATCAGCAAGGCCACTGTGTACCAGCAACGCATCGATTGATGGCTCCCGGCCCCGAAATTGCGTGAATAATGCCATTGGCTCCTCACTACCACCCTTTTCCAGGATGCAGCGTAAAAAATCTTGCCCTACCGCCTGATCGAAAATACCCTCCTGTTCAAACCGGCTAAACGCATCTGCCGAGAGCACTTCTGCCCACTTATAGCTGTAATACCCCGCCGCATAACCGCCCGAAAATATGTGGGTAAAGCTATTAGCGAAGCGATTAAATTCGGGGGGCTTTACCACCGATACTTCATCCCGAACCGATTGCAATAATGCTTCGATATCAAAGGCATCACCCGGGTCAGATATCCGATGCAAGCGTATATCAAATAATGCAAACTCAATCTGCCGAATCATTTGCAGAGCGGATTGAAAGTTCTTCGCCGCTAGCATTTTATCCAGCATTGCTTGAGGCAAGGGCTCACCCGTTTCAAAGTGCCCGGAAATCAAGGTCAAAGCCTCTGGTTGCCAGCACCAATTTTCAAGAAATTGGCTCGGTAACTCAACCGCATCCCACGGCACGCCATTAATCCCCGCCACGCTCGGCACGTCCACTTGAGTCAGCAGGTGATGCAGACCATGACCAAATTCGTGAAACAGCGTAGTCACATCATCATGCGTCAACACAGCATCTTGCTCACCGATCGGTGCCATAAAGTTAGTGGTTAAAAAAGCCACCGGGTGCTGGGTTTCTTCACTGGTCTGGCGACGACCAATACAATCTGCCATCCATGCCCCGCCTCGTTTACCATTACGCGCAAACAAGTCCAGGTAAAAATAGCCGCGCAGCTCCCCAGCGGTATCACAGATTTTGTAAAACTGCACATCATTATGCCAAACCGCAGGCCGTTCAGTCTCTAATACACGCATACCAAACACGCGCTCGACCACTGTAAACAAGCCCTTTAATACCTTACTCAGCGGGAAATACAGCCGCACCGCTTCAGATGAAAAATCATAACGTTGCTGCTTCAGCTGTTCGCTGTAGTAGCTCAAGTCCCATGCTTCTATTGTCTCCAGTCCATCTTGCCGATGAGCGAAATCAAGCACCTCAGCCAATTCCAATTGGGCCGGTTTGCGGCTGCGCTGGGCCAATTCAAGCAAGAATTGCTCAACTTCTTCTGCACTTTGGGCCATCTTTGGCACCAAAGAATACTCCGCATAGTCAACATATCCCAATAGCTTTGCCAACTCTGCGCGCTTAGCCAACATCGCTTGCATCACTGGGGTATTGTCCCACTGTGACGCATCCGCCAACGCGAGCTTCGCTTGCTCACTCGCGCGAGTGACGTAGGCCGTATACATTTGGCGCCGATAGTCTCGCTTATCCGCATAAGTCATGACCGGGATAAACGATGGCGCATGCAAGTTAAAGCGCCAACCGTCATGCCCCGCCTGCTTCGCCGTTTCTCGTGCGGCTGCCATCGCGCTTTCAGGCATTCCAGCGAGATCCACTTTATCCGTCACATCCAAGTGCCAAGCTTCGGTGGCATCCAGCACGTTCTTATTAAACTGATTGGACAACTGCGACAGTTCTTGGTTGAGTGTTTTCAGTCGTTGCTTAGCCTCGCCCTCGAGCTCAATACCGGAGAGCTTAAAATCGCGCAGTTGATGCGCCAGGCTGGTTTTTTGTGCGACGCTAAAATCAAGCGCTTCAGGGCTAGTATTCAAATACTGGAACGCGTCATACAAATCACGATTTTGACCTACCTCAGTAGCATAGTCGCTTAGCAGTGGCAACGCTTCGTCATACACTTGTCGCAGAGCTTTGCTATCCATTACAGCACTCAAATGCGAAACCGGCGACCACAATCGTTCCAGTTCATCATCGTCTGCATCCAGCACATCAACTAACTCGGCCCATTGCAAATGACCAGGCTGTTTGGTTAGGCGTGCAATCGTTTCTCGATTGCGCTGCAACAGCGTTTTTAGCGCAGGTAAAACATGTTCCGGCTTTATCTCGTCAAAACGTGGAAATGCGCTAAAATCAGTCAACGGTTTCTTTTGCTGCAAAGGTCACACTCACATGGTTAATTCAAGCTTCGATTTTATCGTTATTGGCGCAGGAAGTGGTGGTATTGCTACTGCCCGTCGCGCTGCCGCTCATGGCGCCAAAACGTTGGTGATCGAGGCGGGACCACTGGGTGGCACTTGCGTCAATGTAGGCTGCGTTCCTAAAAAGGTCATGTGGAATGCGGCCCATATTAGCGAGAACCTTAAACTGGCAACTGATTACGGCTTTGATGTGACGATGGGTGGCCATGATTGGCAGCAACTTAAAACGCGTCGCGATGCCTATATCTCCCGCTTAAACGATATCTATTCACGCAACTTGGATTTATCTGGGGTCACTCTGATCGAAGGCCATGCGCACTTCATTGATGACCATACCGTCCGTGTTGCTGATAAGTCCTATACCGCTCCCCACGTCCTAATCGCGACCGGTGGTCGCCCTTGGGTGCCTGACTTACCTGGCGCAGACTTAGGCATCACCAGTGATGGCTTTTTTGACCTGCCGAGTCTCCCCAAACGCACCTTAGTTATTGGTGCAGGCTACATCGCAACCGAACTAGCGGGTGTGCTTAACCACTTAGGTAGCGACGTTACCATCCTGCTGCGTAAGCAACAGTTGCTGCGCACGTTTGATGCGACTCTTCGAGAAGTATTGATGGAAGAGATGATCAGTAGTGGGGTTAATATCATGACTCAAATCCAGCTGGCTTCGCTGGAACGTGAAACCTCGAATACCATCGCTGCAGTCTATGGTGATGGGCTACGGATGGGCGGTTTCGAGAGTGTGGTATGGGCAATTGGACGCCTACCAAACAGCGATAAAATAGATATCAACAAGACAAGTATTCGAACTGACCAACGTGGCTACATACCTACCGATGACTACCAAAACACTAATATTTCGGGGGTGTACGCTGTTGGCGACGTGACGGGGCGCGCACCGCTAACTCCTGTCGCAATCGCGGCGGGGCGTAAACTGGCTGATCGTGTTTTTAATGGGCAAGCAGACGCTAAAATAGACTACCACACCATTCCCACTGTGGTTTTCAGCCATCCCCCGATTGGAACAGTCGGACTAACTGAAGAAGAGGCTAGCGAAGAATACGGCCACCAAGCATTGAAGATTTACGAAAGCCGTTTTATCAATATGCTGTATGCCGTTTCCGAACGGAAGTCACCAACAGTCGTTAAACTAGTCTGCGTTGGCGATCAAGAAAAAGTGGTGGGTTGTCACGTTATCGGTGACGGTGCTGATGAAATGATGCAAGGCTTTGCCGTTGCCATCAAAATGGGGGCGACTAAATCTGACTTAGATCAAACCATCGCCATTCACCCAACAGCAGCAGAAGAACTGGTGACCCTAGGTTAGGCCAGCGCTAAATATAAAATGAGCTACAAGCAAATAACAGCAACTTTGCCATTAGAGGTTTTAACTGGAAAACACAGTTGATCATCTGCAACAACCCCCAAGTCTCCTAGATTATTAAGTGCTGCACTGATATCCAGTCGCGTTCGGTCCAGGCTAGGCACGGTACCAACACGATGAATATTGGGACCATAAGTTTTAAGTAAGGTCTCGATCGAATCCAATGTGGCATCGGGTGCAGCGTGTCTAATTACCGCAAAAGCGCCTGCAACATGTGGCGCTGCCATCGAAGTGCCTGAGTTGATTGCAAATCCCCCACCTGGAACAGAAGAAAGAATATTCTCACCGGGTGCATAAAGATCAAGAGCAACACTGTTGTTAGCGGTTCCAGACACGACGTCTGAGGTATCTAATGTTGAGCTGACTGCAATTGCGCTGGAAACACAGGCAGGTACAGTCAAACTGTTAATAGACCCACCATCACCCGCTGATACCACGGTCGGTATACCCGCACTTCGAAGCAGGTCAATAGCTACTTTTTCAGGTGCCCCATTACCCGCATCGCAAAAACCCGTTTCTCCTCCTGACCCAATACTCAGATTGACTGCGGCAATTTTGTGTGTATTGCTCAGAGTGTATACATGATCAAGGCCGCCGATATAATCTGAAGAAAAAGGCCTTACACATTTGTCTAGCGGATCACATACGTCAAAATCATATGCGCCTGTCTCATCTAACTCCGTTGTTACCTGAATAGAAATAATCTTTCCCGACTTCGCTACGCCGAAAGGTGCACTACCATCATTTCCTACTGCCACTCCCGCCACCAGAGTTCCGTGGTCACAGCCTGCAACACTGCAGTTTACGCCAGCCCCAGTGCCAACCTGGGAAGGCAAACCGTTCGGGCAAACTGAATTTGACCCTGAACCATTAGCTGCTCCTTTATTAGAAAAACACGCTTCTGCAATAACCTTACCGTTCAGAAAGCTGTGATTTTTGTCGACACCACTATCCAATACTGCTACAGCCCATTCGTTATTTCCGTTATAAGGTGACGTGCTTTGATTGGAGTACACCAGTGGAACACTTTCACCGAGCAATAACTTACGCGGAGTATCCAAATTAACCGTAATGTTCGGATTGATTAACAACTGTTCCAATGCTTCACGATCCACACTCATTGCCATCTGTGGAAGGTGCTTATAACGCTGTTCAGGCTTGGCGCTGCGCTTTGAAAAAGTGCTGAGTATTGACCGTTGAGCAAGCCCTACCCACTCAGTGCGTTTGTCAGAAAAGCGCTTGCCTTTGTCCAGTGATAACACTGTGTTCAGATCATCAAAAGTTACAATAACACGCGATTCCGCGGTTTGATCAAGTACATTTCGCAGCTTATTTGCTGTCGCGAGGCCAGTAGCTGCGTACGCCGGAAGCGCGGCTCCCAATAACAACATTATTCCTAATTTGGCGGCACGAATCATCATGTATATAAACTTCTCCTTCCACTATTAACCAGGCACTATCAGTAATAGTTGGCTACTATACTATACATTGAATGAATGGCACCAGCCTAAGGATTTAACCACTCAGCAGCTGACTCAGGCTAAATGTATAGGTCTTGGTTTCTGGGTCTTCACCGCAGGTATACGTCACTGTGACATCCATAGAATTAACCGGTAAACACTGCGTTCCCGTGTCTTCATCTCTGCCTGGCCCAACCCAATTGATTACTATACCGCTGGAGCTCGTAACCGTCGGCCCGCCCGAATAGCTCACGCTATCACTACCCGAAGAACTGTGGCTTATCGAAATAATCTCCAGTGGCTCGCTGTCCGACAACAAGGTCACCTCAGCCTCAGCTTGCAAAATGGTTCCTTCGCACTTTGGTATGCGTGTCACACTCACTACTGGTACCGCATTACACGGTGCTGGCGTAGTAGTAGTGGTAGTAGTGGTAGTAGTGGTAGTGGTCACTTCGGGCGTTGCCTGAGCATGCGTTGGTAGCATAACTGCCACAACCACCGGCGGTGTCCACTTCAAAATCTCTCGTCGGCGATGATGCAATGTGCGATCCCCTGTGTCTGCTTGTGATTCATTCATCTTATTTATCTCTTTCATTATCGCTAACCTCTGCCTTTGGTTAAGGCCTTTAGTAACATCTCTTTAGTTCGCATTGTTAACCACCATATCCATGGGACCTAACATTGCCCAACCCAGCAACATGTCATATTGATAGGGGCTGCTCTCCGCTAGCTTGCGTTTTGCTGATAACGCCGCCTCACCTAAACGCATACCTTGATTCAGGCGCTCGTATAGCAAACTGGCCATCTTCTTCTCCGCAAATGCACTGGCTAAACTAGTCGCACCCATAACGGTTACCGCTCCCTGATCATTCTCAAGTAAAAAGCGCTGAACCATCGATTCATTCTCAGGGTTAACATAAAAGGCATTCCAACAGCCCCATTGCGCAACCACCGTCGGACTCTGTGTATTAGTCAATCCGGCTATCTCGTCTCCGCCAAACAAGCCATAATCTGACCAACGGTCTGCGGATGAGTGACCAATATAGGATGTCAACGATACTCCTGCATTGATCTCAGACACCAAAGCAGCCTTCGCATCCGCAACCCCTGTATCATCAATATACGCCGTCGCCACCTCATCCCAATCACCAAAATGGTTAGCTATCAGCTCTTGCGAGTCGGCCTTGAAACTGTATCCATCATCCACCTTTTCAGCGGCAAATACCGCATCCCGGTGGTTGTCTCGCGCGAGGTAACGCGTGCGTTTATTCAATAATCGCTCCAGCTCAACCTCTGTACGCACCGGTAACCGCGTGATTGCCAGATCCGGGATATTGTCATTATCCAGATCCCCATACTTCGAATCCGACGGTACCGCGTTTAAGTTGACACCAATGCGGACATAGAGTGAGGGAACAAAACTCCTCGCACCACTATTCAAGTTATCTCGATAGTCGTACATATCTCCACCCACTAACGTCACCTGACGCGTGCCGCGGCGACTATAGGCTTCTTTTATGTACGCCTGGATCGATTCTGCAGCCAATACATGACCCGAATACTGCGCATAGATTGAATCCACGCTCACTAAGTCGGAACTGCCATATATCTCAGCCAATTCGCTCGCATATACTTCCAATGATCCATTCGCCGTACCAATAAAATCCGGGTGTGCTATGACCAAGTGTGCCGCATTACCCACAAATAAATCTTCATGCGCTGGTGCTACCGATATCGTTGGGGTCTTGATCCCCTCACCAGTCGACACATAGTAAACCGAATCAGTACCATCACCTGCAAAGGTTACGATGCAGCCTATCTCTTCCCCATAGCATTTCCCCTCTTGGGTGGACATCTCAGACGTCGCTCCAGGCCCATCAACTCGATAAACCGTCGCCTCTTGCTTACTCAGGCCGCGAACTCGAAACTTGTTCCAAGCCGATGGGAATACCAAACTCTCGCCACCTTCTTCAGCCTTGAAATGGCGGGGATATGACAACGTCACTCGATCTAAGTGCATCAAATCAAATTGATAGCCATCATCATTTGGCACCTTTATCTTAATCTGATTATTGCCAGAAACCAGCTGGCTCAGAGGCTTCTTAACCGTATATACACGGATACCATCAAATCGCTCATCCGCCACTTGTGTACCGTTTAAATCAATTTGAACGTGATGGTCAGGATTGGTCAATCCATTTCCGGGTAACGCTGATGCGCCCCACAGGTTTACTTCCAATCGGGGCTTAACTGCCGCCAGTTGATCGGCATTCTGACTGCCGCCTGATACGCTATACGCCGGGGCGTGATCGTCCAGATACAAATCTACTGTTTTCTGCACAGGACCATCTATCGCATCCAGTTTATCTGCATACCAGGGATCGTACCGATCCGGGGAATGGTGGGTATAACCATTCTCTGGTGCGTAGGTTTTTTCCGCCAGATAGCTATAAGCAACCGGACCTTCTGGTAGTGCACGATCATCCGTGGTGATCAACACCTGACCTTCGCCTAGAACCAGCGTATATTGGTTAGTCCCTGTATACAGCGTATCCTTACCCTCACCAGTAAACTCAATCCACGAACCGGCACCAAACGTTCCATCTTCTCCTAATTCAAGCTTGACCGGCACCAGTTGGTTATCACTCTTCAACCCAATCTGTGCTAATGGGAAAGGACCAAGATCCACGCCTTCATCCACTAACTGCTCGTGGGTAACTCGATAAATCCCTGCAGATTCAACACCAAAGTTCAGTAACTCAGTCGCTTCCGCCGGAGCTATCAACGCGCTAAGAACCAAGCCCATAAAACGTCCCACCATGCCAGTAGCCGTTGAGCGCTGCCCATTTTGCTCATCACTCAAGGCCACTACTCGATCTGAATCAAGAGACACATCCAGCGAGCTTTGTTGATTTCTCAGCATTTGCATTCGACGCTCTAAATCATCCCGTCGCTGCTGATCACGCACTTTCTCTTTACCATCCGCCGCTCGATTGATCTCGTTCCAATCAGTCGCCTTACGATCAGCTTGCACACCATACATCCGGCCTAACTCATAGGGGCCATGGTGCTCAAGTTTTCCTGACACTCCAACGTCGGTAATACGGAATACCGTTCCTTCAATATCGGAGGCCAAGTAATCGTAATACTGAACATTCAACGAATCACCTTGGGACACAATCATTTTGTCATTTAATTGGACCCATTGCTCGTCAGCCCCTTGTACCCACAGGATATATCCAACGTTAGCGACTTCGGTCTCAGTTGTCCATTCAAACAAGACTTTGCCATCACCCTGAGCGCTCGTCTTCAACCAACCTAAGGTGATCGGCAGTACTTTATCTATTTCCATCTGGAATAAATCGTTATCTGTATCATTAACTGACTCATTATTCGGCGCAAGCCCTGAAGCCGTCGCAACGTTATCAAATGGGCCATAGTAGACATCTGGCGTGAAGGTGAACGTCACCGATATCACCGCCTTTTGTCCGGCTGGCAACATATCTGTACCTGTCAGCAAATTAATATCCCCTGAGCCATCAAAGCCAGGGTTAGGCGACAACAAAGCATCACCACTACTAACACTGGCGCCGCTGAAGGTCGCATAATTCGAATGAGGCCTATTCACCATGGCGACAAGATCATCCGTCACTTGCACATCGTGCAAGGTCACATTACCCGTATTCTCAACCTCCAGATCAAAAGTCACCTGATAGTTTCCACCACCCAAATCAACGGGTGATCCTACATTCAGTGTCTTCGATACTTCAATTGCTGGTATTGGCGTCACTAACAGCGTCGTCGGATCATCCGTCGGATCTGTCGGATCGTTCGGGTTCTCTAACAAAGGATTAGCCGTCTCGACCAAGTCTGGGTCGGTAATCGGAGTCGGTGCACCGCCTGGCGCTACTGCCTCTGGCTCAGTGCCCGCATCTGACGTATCCGTCACATCCGCG
>CBDFKV010000003.1:0-158870 GCA_965249035.1 Candidatus Poriferihabitaceae bacterium
TGTATCACTTAATTCGAACCTTGACTATCGCCATTCTTTCTATTGCATCGATGAGCAGTGCCTCAGCAGCAGAGCCTATCAATACACTAGACCGTTCGGGCGTCTGGGGATACGAATCTTCAGGTGTCGCGGTTCGAGGATACGACACGGTTGCTTATTTCACGCTCGGCAAACCGACTGAGGGAAAAGAGACAATTGAAACTGAATGGAAAGGTGCAAAATGGCGGTTTTCTTCACAACAACACTTGGATTTATTTGTCGCCAACCCTGAAAAATACGCACCTCAATTCGGCGGTTATTGTGCTTATGGTGTTGCTACTGGCAATCTAGTTAAAATAGAACCCGACTTATGGGACATTATCGATGATAAGCTTTATCTAAACTATGATAAAGAGCTTCAAGGAAAATGGCGCGTTGATATCCCAGGATTTATCGTACAAGCACATGAAAAATTTGAACGACTTCTCGTTGAAAAGTAACTCAGAGGGGAGTATTAGCATTGATCCTAATCCCGGCACAACCGGCAGTCTTATCGTGTTTTTTGACCTTCTGACTGACCGTTTTGAGTATCTTACCGACAGCCAAGAATGTAAAGCCTGGCTGCCGATAATTATCCTATATTTCGGTTTGCTCTGCTATTTCAAGAGCGTCCTCAACCTCAACACCTAGATACTTAACTGTGCTTTCCAGTTTGGTATGTCCGAGCAACAGCTGAACTGCTCTGAGATTCTTGGTGCGCTTATAAATTAGTGATGGTTTTGTGCGCCTCATCGAGTGGGTTGCGTATATCGCAGGGTCAAGACCAATGGCTGCAACCCAACGTTTTACAATTCGAGCATATTGCCGAGTCGAAATGTGATCAGACGCGGATAGTCTGCTTTTAAACAAGTAGTCTGATTGATTGAGATTCTTCAAATCAATGTGGGCTTGGAGAGAATCTCGGGTTCCTGATGTAATTTCGAACTGAACTGGTACTTTTGTTTTTTACTGCAACACCATGGCTCTGCTGGCAATTGAGCCTAAATTTGAAATGTCGCTAATCTTCAATTTCACCAAGTCACAGCTTCTTAGTTTGCTATCGATTGCTAGGTTGAACAGCGCAAGCTCTTGATGGTTTTCAGATAATTGTAGTCGTATACGAATCGCCCAAACTTCCTTAAGCTTAAGAGCAGGACGTTGGCCTACTAATTTACCCTTGTTCCATGGAGCTACATTACGTGATTGTGCGTTCGAGTTTCCCATTGTGATACCTCATTTCGATTATGGGTATCTAGTATGCTCCTGAGACTATTTGGCGCTTTGCAGGTTAAAAATGCTTAGAGCATCTCTCACGCTCTGGGATAAGTAATCGCGGGCTGCGCCCCCACGCCCCCTATTTCCGTTTGTAGATCTTCGAGCGATGCCCGATCTCGATTACCAAGATAGTGATCTCCTGATCTTGTATCTTACAAAGCACTTGATAGTCACCGATACGGTATCGCCAGATTTCAGATTTGCCAACTAATTGCGTTCCCAAAGCTCGAGGGTTTTCGTGATTCGCTAACCTCTCGACGAGAAACTTTTTGATTCTGGCCTTTAACGCCGCATCAAGTCTCTTTGTTTCCTTGATCGCTTGGTCGTTGTACTTAATCGTCCACTGCATCCCAGAACTCATCTGAGCTGATCACCTTTGCTCGGCCTGCGGGGATATCCTCTAACGCTTTTTCCGCAAGGTAAATATCTTCCAGATCATCCAGATGCTCCTTGATGGCTTCACGAGCATAGTAGGATTTTGTTCGACCTGTTGCCTTGGCTAAAGCCTCTAATCGATGTTCTAAATTTTCGGGTAATCTAACAGCTAACATGAGTATGATATTGATCGGGTTGCGATGGTTGTAATACAAGTATGACACTATTAACTTGCCTATCGCCACTGCGACTGTCCGGTATTTGCTGCCAGAGACAGTCGCAGATTTCTAATTCGTCTCAAAGTTGCCCAAAGCCGCTATTTCAATCTGGCCCCTTTGGCTTTAAATATCTGCAAAATCTAGCAACACAAAAACTCTGAGGCTAAAATACGCCGTTTCCTGATTCCCGCCAGCGGGCAACTTTTAAGGGTTTACAACTTTACGCTATGAGCAACGCTCTTTACGAATCAAATTTATCCGATCTGGAACGTATCAACCAGGGCAAGGTGCGCGACATCTATGCCGTTGATGATAACCACCTGCTTATTGTAACCACAGACAGGCTCTCTGCTTTCGATGTCATTCTACCTGATCCGATTCCAGGCAAAGGGGCAGTGCTGACCAACCTGTCTAATTTCTGGTTTGAGCGCACTAAAAATATCGTGCCGAATCATTTGACTGATGTGTATCTTGCCAATGTCATTACTGATGCTGATGAACGTGCCGAGGTAGGTGATCGCGCAATCGTTGTTAAGCGTTTAAAGCCACTGCCAGTTGAAGCAGTGGTACGCGGTTACCTGATTGGTTCTGGCTGGAAAGATTACCTGGCTACCGGTGAAGTCTGCGGAATCGCATTACCGGCAGGACTCGAAATGGCTGCCCAGTTACCCGAACCTATTTTCACACCGGCTACCAAAGCTGATGTCGGTGATCATGACGAGAATATCGGCTTCGCCCGCATGTGCGACATGGTGGGTACGGAACTGGCTGAGAAAGTCCGTGACCTGGCAATTAAAATTTACCTGCACGGCGCCGAATACGCGCGCCAGCAAGGCATCATTATTGCGGACACCAAGTTTGAGTTTGGCCTTGATGACGATGGTGAGTTGTACCTGATTGATGAGGTGCTGACACCTGACTCTTCACGCTTCTGGCCCGCTGATCAGTATACAACCGGCATCAGCCCACCCAGTTATGACAAGCAGTTTGTGCGTGATCATCTGGAAACACTGAACTGGGACAAGAAAGCACCCGGTCCAAAATTACCCGAAGATGTCATCAGCAAAACTGCTGAGAAGTATCAGCAGGCACTGGATCAGTTAACTAGCTAATAGATAGTCCAGTCATAGCTGCTCACGTACAAAGAGTTCATCGGGTCAGCCAGCCTGATCTGGGTACGCTGAACGTCCGCTTTGCGTTGACCAGATAGCTGCCAATAAGGCAGCTATAAGTATCTTAGCGGCACTCATTTCAATTCAATTTCCACAAACACAAACTCATAGTCATTGTGGTTAACGACGTTGTGTTCCACTCCCTTAGGCCGGGCATAGGACACTCCAGCAACCAGATCAGAAACACTTTCCCCATCTGCGGCTTCAATTAACAGCTGGCCGGTTGTTTGCGGAACGACAATATAGTCGTACTCATGGCGATGCCAGGTTGTTTCCGCTCCTGGCTCAAATCGCCACTCAGTAACGACGGTACGATCATTGTCTATTTGAACCGTTGGTTTTGCGATCTTTCGTGCTGTAGCCATAATTCCCACTCAAAGCAAACAACTTATCGCTCACAATCGCTGACTACTAGTGTCACAATCAAACAACGTATAGTGCCAATACGACTTAAACGCCACCAAAATCAGCCGGTGTTTCCAGCAGCTATCGCGCCTTGGTTAATGCCATTGGCAGGGGTGATCCTATAAGGCTGCCAGTCGTCACTCGATTTCAAAATGATCCAGCTTTTTAGCCACCGATTGGTTGGTCAATCTTACATACTTCGGCAAACCATTTTCATACGGTGGGTAATCCTCGCCTTGCATCAGCGGGCCCAAATAGGCACGGCAGGCGTCGGTAATTCCAAAGCCATCATCGCTGATGAAATCAGCCGGCATCATTTTTTCAACATTCGCCACGTCACTGAGTGAGGCTTTACCAATTTTCCACTCATAAGGCTCATCCGAAATCCGATCAACCGTTGGCATCACTGAATTTTCACCGGCCAATGCTAGCTCAACCGCCGCTTGACCCATTGCATATGCTTGGTCAACGTCCGATTTAGAGGCGATATGGCGTGCGGCACGTTGTAGGTAATCGGCCACGCCCCAGTGATATTTCAAGCCTAAATCATCGCGGATCATGTTCGCCACGACTGGCGCAACGCCACCCAATTGGGCATGACCAAACGCGTCTTTCAAGCCCTGGTCGGCCAAAAATTTACCATCCGGACCTTGTACGCCTTCGGATACGACAATGGATACATAGCCATAACTATCCACTTTCTCTTTCACTTTAGCCATGAAGGCTTTACGGTCAAAGGTGATTTCCGGGAATAAGACCAACACCGGCAAATCCATTTCCGGGGTAGAAGCCATCGCCCCGGCTGCCGCGATCCAGCCTGCGTGGCGGCCCATCACTTCCAGCACAAATACCTTGGTTGATGTTTTTGCCATTGAGGCGACGTCAAAGCTCGCTTCCAGGGTGGATACCGCGATGTATTTGGCGACTGAACCAAAACCCGGGCAGTTGTCAGTAATCGGCAAATCGTTATCGACCGTTTTTGGCACATGGATGGCCTGGATCGGATAGCCCATAGAATCAGATAGTTGTGAGACTTTCAGGCAAGTGTCCGCCGAATCACCGCCACCGTTATAGAAGAAATAACCAATATTGTGCGCCTTAAAAACATCAATCAGACGATCATATTCACGCTTATTTTCTTCTAGACTTTTTAACTTGAAGCGGCAAGAGCCAAAGGCACCCGATGGTGTATGTTTCAGGGCTGCGATATCGGCATCGGATTCCAAACTGGTATCAATTAGATCTTCGGTCAAAGCGCCGATAATGCCGTTGCGTCCCGCATAAACCGTACCAATTTTGTCGCTGTTGGCGCGTGCGGTTTCGATCACTCCCGCAGCGGAGGCATTAATGACGGCAGTGACACCACCCGACTGCGCATAGAACGCATTTTGCTTTGCTTTACTCATTGAACTTCCTCTATATCATTAAAATAGGGTCGCGCTGATCCCACTCAATTTAGTGGGTATCAGGCTTACTGCTCTCGGCCATGGCCAAATTGCGTTCGTGGTCGGCTTGTGCCTGCAATACAGCAAGGACACAATCTTCGACAGCAGTAAAAATAGCTTGTGGGGTACTGAATTGCTCGTTTGGGGTATAGAAATAAGTGCTACGGAACTGATCCGCGCCGACGCGTAAGATCGCAAAGTTGCAATCGCGCGCGGTCCAAAACAAGACCGGGCACTGGGTCAGGGTATCATCCCCCGGGGTTAATTGTGCTTCGCTATCAGCAAGATGAATTTCAACCTCTGAGGCATAGCGCTGGTTGACTAGTTGCTGGATGGCTGCCAGCTGATCATCAGAAAAATCCGGTATCGTGCTCATAGCATTTTTGGCGTTAGAATGTCCTAATTCTACCGCTAAACCATGCTCTGCTGTATCAATTGGGTCTATAGTTTGAATTGGCTTTACTTATCGTGTGGTCAGGCGACGGTAGACTGCGGCGACTTTTTTGGGTAGCTCGCCCACGTCATCCAGCATGACGTAACCATTTTCACCAAATAGATGCGGTAAATAGTCCTGCGCCTCAGAATCAATGGTAATGCAAAAGGGCTTAATGCCTATCGCCTGCGCTTCCAACAAGGCTTTGCGTGTATCTTCAATACCATAGCGGCCCTTATAGCCATCGTAATCATCCGGTTTGCCGTCCGATAACACCAGCAACACACGATGACGCGCCTCGACTTTTTTCAGCTTCTCGGTCAAATGCCGGATGCTGGCACCCATGCGCGTATAGTATTTTGGCATTAAGCCACCAATCCGGGCGCGGGTTTCATCGTCGTAAGAGGCTGAAAAGGTTTTGATCGGAAAAATCTCGCAACGTTGCCGGGTCATGCCCGAAAACGCATAGATCGCATACTCATCATCTAAAATTTCCAACGCCTCACAAATCAAAATCAGGCTTTCACGCTCCGCTTCGTTAATCCAACCCTTGGTCGAACCGCTGACATCCACCGTCAGCATTACCGCAACGCTGCGGTCGATGCGGTTGTGGCGCAAATACACCCGGTCGCTAATTTCTTCGCCTGACAGACGCTGAATTTGCGCATCAATCACTGCATCGATATCAACATCGTCGCCATCGAATTGCCGCCGCAGCCGCAGCGGCTGATCGCGAATACCTTCAAACACGCGCCGGATCTCACGCACCAGCGGCCGATATTTTTGCATCACTGACTCACTAAAACGGTCGTATACCGGTGTCACTTCGCGCTCTAACACCCGGCACCAATCCTGCCGATAATGCTGACGCTCAACATCCCACTCGTCATACCAAAAAGTCGGGCATTCAGACTCATCCAGTGGGTCAAACTGAGGTGGCGCATCATCCTCTGCCAGCTCACCATTGGCCTGCATCGGTAGCTGATCAAAGTCTTGCAGCAACGACTCGACTAACTGCCGCATGGCCGGTGATAGGGCAGCACTGTCGCCTGTCGGACTCAAGGCACCATCGCTTTGACCTGACTGAATTTGCTCCTCGGCCGCTGCCAGCAAAGCATCAGCCGATAAATCATCGGCTTGCATTTGCTGCATTAATTGCTGGCTTTCGGTGTTCTGGCGTTCCTGCATCACCCGCTCAGTTTCTGCCAAATTCAGGCGCCCTTGAAACGCCAATCCATGCGGCACACTCAACCGTAGTTTCAACAGTGCGGTCAACGCAATAAAAGTCGTATTAACATCTGCCTCAGGTGCGCGCAAACGCGAAGCAAAAACTTGCCAAGTTTTATCGTGGGGTAGTTGCAACGGGCTAATTGCATTCATCTGTCGGTGTAAACCGGGTAATTCTCGCTCCAAACACGCCATCAAGCGCACGCTTTCCAGCAGCATAAATAAGGACTCGGCACCTATCGGATCATCGTAGGTTTCCAGCCTATCACTTACAGTCGGCGCGTCGACATCAGCACGCTTAAACGTTCCAAAACGAGTTTGCGCCCATAAAAATACAGCCACCACTTTGAAAAATTGAGCATTTTTGTGTTTATCTGGGTAGCGATCAATCCGAGCTGGCAAATACAGTGTTTCCGTATCGGTGTAGGGAATATCAGCCACATCGATAGCAAGATCACGGCCAGATAAACCACGGATAAAAATAGCCAGACGATGTTGCTCATTACTCAGCAAAGCGGCCGAATGACGGCGCAAAAACTGTTGTGCGAATTCATCCAAGCTGGTCAGCGATTTCACCGCAGGATACAGCCCTTCTTGATCATACACATCCAAAGCTTGCAAGACCCACAGCCGGGTGCCTTTTTGGCTGAGCGCGGTCAGCGCCTTGGCGAGATGTTCACCCACATGGTAGGCCAGCTCAACATTGGAACGCGCAATCACTTGCAGCCAGTGCAAACAAAAAGTTTGATCGGCTTTATCCATCGCCTGCAAACTGTCAAACAAGGGCGCGATCGGTCGACGTGGTGAAATAACTGCTTCAAAAACTCGCTGCAGCGTTTCATCAATGGGGACAGGCGCGAATGGCACTAAGTTAAGGCTTCTCAGCATGATATTTACTCCGGTGTGGGCACTCCTGCATTTCAGCCCTCGGCTTAGTCATTCGTTGATAGTTTTTCGGCCTTCGTTTCGTGCATCTCGGCTCTCTACGCCCCGGGCGTTGGTTTAGAACACTTGCGGCTAAACTATCGCAAAGCAATGCCAGCAAACGAGCCAGCTCTTTAGAACTAATTTCTGCTTTTAATAGTGGCTCCCATTGCCGTAATGTTTGAATACTTGCCTTAAAGCTGATTAAACGAACGGGAACATCGGCCTTTTCTGCTGCCCTGAGAATCAGTAAGCGCAGACAATTGTACACAATGAAATGCATCGACACTTCCTTTCGAATCATGCTTGGCGATTTGCATCTTAGTATATCCATTCCCATCGTCGTCTTAATGTCACGGAAGAACAACTCCACATCCCACCTCTGCAAATATAAATCAGCTATCGCCTTTGCGCTATAGAGTTTGTGGTCTGTTAGTGTCGTCACAATGTAAAATGATTTGCAGCGAAAGCCAGGCTCGGTTACTGTGACTTTGATTTGCCGCAAGACAAGCTTGTCTGGTAATGCTAACCATTGTGCCTTGCTGTAACTTATTCTCTTCTGCCATTTTGGCTTAGGCCAATAAATCAGAAGGTCATCTTCGCCTAGTATTTTATCCGCGTCTTTTGCTGTTACAGGCGTTCGTCTTGCCAACGTAATAACTGAATCAACACCTCTTTGACTTAGTTGATGAACATCGTAATAGCTACAGAATCCCTTGTCCCCAAGGAATATATCATCTGCGTTAAACGTATCCCATTGATCACGTAAGAGGCGTAATTCATGACTCCTTTTGTTACCCATTCGGTAGCTCAACAACGCACCTGTGTGAAGATCAAAACAGGGACACAGGAACGCTTGAGGGAATCCACAGCCTGGCTTTTGTGCCCGTGTTTGGGGCCATATTTGCTGATTCTCTATGGTGTCTGGCATACTGATGCCACTGCCGTCGACAACCACTACACGTCTATTTTGCAGGTCATTTTTGGCTGAGTACTTAGCTAAGGCCTGCGAGGTATGAGACAGAATGATTTGCAAGTCAGTTTCTTCCAACTTTGACCGAGCTTGACAGTACGCTGAGGTAGATACTGAGGGCAGTGTTAGTGATCGGCTTGCTGCAAAGGCGTGAAATTGCCTCACCACTTCAGAGCAACCACCGTCGGAATTAAGTATTTGAGAAAAGAACCCCCAGAAAGTATTTTCTTTGCTGAACAATCTACGTCTACTTTGTAGCCCACTACGATGTGGAGCAAGCACCTGAGTTGGGATAAAACCAGTAAAGCATTTAGCCAGTTGACTAATGGATTTCCGTTGTATTTGATGGTGTTTATCTGCCAATATTTGGCTCGCAGATCGGGGCTTTCGGCGCAACGAAGCGAGGTGAAAACCGGGCAAGAATAAGTTGGTATATTTCATGCCCAATTATCTCATTTTGCGCTTATTTCCTCACCTATTTTGCTATGCTAAAGGGCCTTAACTTAGTGCCATTCGGGACAGGCGCGCTCATCTATTCGACTTGTTATTCGTAAAAAGGACCGCAAATCTAAGGGTAGTAGACCGCAAATATACGTTGTGCGCGGACTGGTCGCAACCGAGGACGTGATACAAATTCAAGCTGGACGATAATTGCGCAACGAAGGATGATGCCAGGATATTGCGAGTCGGCCACAGAGCAGTGAATACCTAGCGCCATGGTATGATTTACCCTCGTGGTTAAAAACCATAGCTTGCCGCGACGATTCAAACCCAAGCCACCCAGGAGAACCCATGCATTACTTTACGAGCTTACTGGCGCGCTGCGCCAAAAAATCCGCCCTAGTCGTCTACGCTGCTTGCGCCGCTACCTTATTGAGCATCAGCGCATTGGCTGCAGAACCGATCAAAATCGGCGTTATGCTGCCGTTTACCGGCACCTACGCCAAACTGGGGGAAAACATTACCGATGGGCTCAAGCTCGCAATTGAGCAAAATGGTGGGCAATTGGGTGGCCGTGACGTGGAATACGTTGTGGTCGACAGCGAAGCCAAGCCTGACAAAGCGCCCACTAACATGCAAAAGCTAGTGTCTGGTGAACACGTTGATTTTGTGGTGGGGCCAGTGCATTCTGGCGTTGGTATGGGGATGCTCAAAATCGCCCGTGACGAAGATACGATCCTGCTTATTCCTAATGCTGGCTTCGGCGCGGCAACCGGTGCTTTATGCGCACCCAATGTGTTCCGAACTTCATTTACGATGTGGCAAACCGCTTATCCAATGGGGAAGGTATTGGTTGATCGTGGCATCAAAAAAGTCGTGACCATGACTTGGAATTATGCGGCGGGCAAAGACGGCATGGCGTCGTTCAAAGAAGGATTTGAGGAAGCTGGTGGCGAAGTCGTCAAACAATTATGGGTGCCCTTCCCAAAAACCGAATTTCAATCGCAACTAACCCAAATAGCGGCAATTAAGCCCGATGCTGTGTTTGTATTTTTTGCCGGTGGTGGTGCGGTTAAATTCGTCAAGGATTACAAAGCCGCCGGCTTGATGGATAGCATTCCGCTGACTGGTATCGGCTTTTTGACCGAAGGCACATTGACCGCTCAAGGCGACAGCGCCGAAGGTATTTTATCCACGCTGCACTACGCTGATGAATTGGACAACCCAGCCAATCACGCCTTTCAGGAAGCATTCAAAACAAAAACTGGTCGGGCTTCAGATGTCTATGCCGTGCAAGGCTACGATACTGGCTTGACGCTAGTCGGCGCGATGCAAGCAGTGGCTGGCAATACCGACGACCGGCCAGCGTTGATCAAAGCACTCGAAGCAGTTGAAGTCGACAGCCCGCGCGGTGCATTTACTTACTCCAAAGCACATCACCCCAGTCAGAATATCTATCTGCGTGAAGTCAAAAACGGTGAGAACGTAGTGCTGGGGCTAGCGGCAGAACAATTGGCCGACCATGCCCGTGGTTGCTCAATGATGAACTAAGTCTTTCGGTTTTTTCTTGGCTGAACCAGCGTAGGCGAGCTTAGCTCGCCTACGTAATGCCGTTATAATCTCCGCCCGTGGATATCCCGACCTTTCTGATTCAAACCTTAAACGGCGTGCAATACGGCTTGCTGCTGTTTTTGATCGCCAGTGGTTTGACCTTGATCTTCGGCATCATGGGCATCATCAACTTAGCCCACGGTGCGCTGTATATGATCGGCGCCTATCTGGCTTACTATTTCGCTTCGCTAACCGATAGCCTATTGCTCGCCATCCTAATTGGCATTCCGATTGTGGTAGCACTGGGATATCTGATCGAGCGATTCTTTATCGACGCTCTGTATCAGCGTGATCACTTGCATCAAGTCTTGCTGACCTACGGCATCATCCTGATTTTAAACGAAAGTCAGCGCATATTGTGGGGCAATGACGTCCATAGTGTCGCCACACCGGAGTGGTTTGATTTCTCGATTCCGCTTACTGAAACGCTCAGTTATCCGGTCTATCGGTTGGTCGTTTCCGGCATTTGCATCGTTCTCACGATCGCGATGTATTTCATCATACAAAAAACCCGGCTCGG
The DNA here is from genome assembly GCA_965249035.1 of Candidatus Poriferihabitaceae bacterium. Classification (GTDB taxonomy): domain Bacteria; phylum Pseudomonadota; class Gammaproteobacteria; order Arenicellales; family Poriferihabitantaceae; genus CBDFKV01. The sequence continues at coordinate 11,038 of CBDFKV010000003.1, forward strand.
TATGATCATACGCGCGGGCGCTAGCAATCGTGAAATGGTTGAAGCGCTAGGGATTAACGTGCGTTCGTTGTTCACCCTAATCTTCGCCGCCGGTGCCGCACTCGCTGCCTTCGCGGGGATGATCGCCGCACCACTCACCTCGGTCTACCCCGGCATGGGCGACGGTATCTTGATCACCTGTTTCGTGGTGGTCGTGATCGGCGGCATCGGCTCCATTGCTGGCACTTTTTGGGGCGCTATGCTGATCGGCATGGCCGACACCTTCGGCCCAGTATTACTACCCCAATTATCCAGCGTTATTGTCTACCTGATCATGGCGCTGGTATTGCTGTTCAAACCGCGCGGTTTGTTCGCTACTTAGCGCGTTATCACGATGCCAATGATTTCCCCCGCACTTCGAATCCTGCTGCTGGTCTTGGTTACTCTGCTCGCCACCTTCCCAGCGTATGGTGAGTGGCTGCTGGGCGATAAAGCTGAGTTCTTCCTGCAACAGCTGAGCACCACCATGATCTATGCGATCTTTGCGATGAGCCTGGATTTAATGGTGGGGATGACCGGCTTGATCAGCCTAGGTCATGCGCTGTTTTTTGGATTTGCGGGTTACATGTTAGCGCTGATCGCACCCGAATACGCCGCTGCCAATTTCTGGACATCACTGCCGCTCACCCTGCTCGCTTGCGCAGGGCTAGCCGCAATAATTGGTGCCTTGGTAGTCCGCACCTCCGGGGTGTATTTCCTGATGGCGACGCTGGCTTTCGCAGAAATGCTGCATTATTTCTTTAACGATGCCGATTTTGCCGGCGGCTCTGACGGCATGTATATCTATTTCACGCCTGAAGCCGCGTTATTCGGCTGGACGCCCTTTAACCTCGACAACAAGCTGCATTTTTTCTATGTCACTTTGGTATTGATGCTCGGGGTTTACTGGCTTTTGCGAATGATCGTGCGCTCGCCTTTTGGCCACGTCATTCTAGGGATTCACGCTAATGAACACCGCACTCAAGCGCTGGGATATCACGTCAACCGCTTCAAACTCAGCAGCTTTGTGATCGCCAGCACCCTAGCGGGCTTAGCCGGTTATCTCGCTGCTGCCCAATTTGGATTTATCAACCCCAGCTCGCTGGGCTGGCATACTTCCGGCACTGTACTGATCATGGTTATCCTGGGTGGCATGGGCACATTATTTGGCCCAGCTCTGGGGGCCTTTGCCTTTGAACTGCTGCATTACTGGTTTGAAAGCTTGACCGAACACTGGCTACTGCTAATGGGCGCGATGGTAATAGCGGTGGTCATGTTATTACCCAATGGTATCGCCAGCTTATTGATGCGAATTACCGCGACCAAGACTACAAAAGACAAGCGTCTGGCGGTAGACCACAAAGATGAATGACCCCATCCTTGAAACGCGCGCCTTAACCCGGCATTTTGGCGGCCTGTACGCGGTTAATCAGCTAGACCTCAGCATTCAGCGCGGCTCAGCTCACGGCATACTCGGCCCTAATGGCGCAGGTAAAACAACCTTGGTCAATTTGCTCTCTGGTGAGCTGCACGCCAACAGCGGCAGTATCCACTTCAATGGTACTGACATCAGCCGTTGGCCCGCCCACCGGGTTTCGCAATTTGGGATTGGCCGTAGTTATCAACGCACCAATATCTACCCGGCCTTCAGTTGTTTTGAAAATTGCTGGATGGCGGCGCAATCACGCGAGCGCAGTTCGATGCGATTTTTCAAACCCGCGTATCATCGTCAGGAATTGCACGAAAAAACCCTGCACTGGCTATCGCTGTGCCACTTGGCTGATCAGGCGAGTACGCCAGCCAAAGCGCTCAGCTATGGCGAACAGCGCCAGCTTGAAATCGCGATGGTACTTGCAACTGAACCTACCCTGTTATTGCTCGACGAACCGATGGCCGGCATGGGTCGGAAAGAAACCGACCGTACGGTTGAGCTGTTGAATCGCTTGCGCAAAGACTACACCTTGCTGCTGGTCGAGCACGATATGGACGCGGTTTTTGCGATTTGTGATCGGCTGACCGTGATGGTCGACGGCCGCGAACTAGAAACGGGTGATCTAGACGAAGTACGTAGCAGCCCAGCCGTGCAAGAAGCCTACCTGGGCGAAAGCAGGGTAAGAAAAGATGCATCCACCGATTTTAAAGATTAACCGCCTCAGTAATTCCAGCAATACTGATACTCTGATACTAATTAATTATGTGTCTACTTATCGCTCCGCCACGGTGCTGGCTGCTTGGCAAAAAATGCTTTGATTCCTTCCTGCGCTTCTTCGTGTTCCCAGGCATCCGCTAATTGCTCAATCACATGAGATTCGGTATCGACGATAGCGCCCGCGTTTAAATCTGCCAAAAGCTGCTTGGTTTTGGCGATGGCGTTGGGCGCACACACCAAGGTTTGAGTCAATTCCGCATCCAGTGCACCTTGCAATTGATCGGCATCGACGACCACATCCAACAAGCCTAATTGGTGAGCGGTTTCTGCATTCATCGGGTGGGCATTGAGCGCTGCACGACGGGTGTTGGAATAGCCCATTTTACGCAGCACATAGGGCGCGATATTGGCGGGTAATAAACCCAAGCGCACTTCGGTTAGGGCAAATTGGGCTGACTCAACCGCGATCGCAATATCGCACGCTGCGATCAAGCCGATACCGCCACCATACGCAGGGCCATTGATTGCGCCGATGACTAGTTTGGGTGATTGGTCTATCGCGCTTAACATCTGGGCTAATCGCCTGCTTTCTGAGATTCGGTCGGCTCTTGGCTTATCCAGATTGGATTGCATCCAGCCCAAGTCTGCCCCAGCACAAAAGCTTTTACCCGAGCCACCCAGAACCACCGCGCGGATAGCTACATCTTGAGCGATTAGCTCAAATGCGTCCACCAATTCAGTCATCATCGCCGTATTCAGCGCATTGTGCTTTTCCGGTCGATTGAGCGTTACCCAAGCAATGCTATTGCGGTCTATTTCCAGCGTAATCTCTTGATAGTTCATGACTCATCCCAACAAATGTGCGCTGAGTTTATCTGCTTAAAGCTGGCGAGTTTAGCGTTCGGAGAAAAATTAATTTTAGCCGGATAGCGCCCGCTTAGGTCTCGTGCCAGGGTTTGAGGCTGCCGCGCCAAGCTTTCGGCAGTTGGAATTGCCTCAAAACAGCAATCGACGTTGGCCAGCAAGGCTTGCCAATGGGCCAATGGCTGACTGTCGAATAAATCGGCTACCGCTTTAATCAAGCGAGTTTGCGGCAATGGTTCATGCTGGCGTTCAATCCAGTCCGATTGGCCCACTGCCACGCAAAAAGAGTGCCAGAATTTTGGCTCAAGCGCCGCCAAGGTTAAACACGCACCGTCGGCGGTTTGATAAATATTGTAGTAAGCCGCATCGCCGGTGAGCAAGCGCATATCAGCGCTGCTATCCGCCAAATACTGCCAGGCTGACACCGATTCATACAAGCTGACATCAATGTGACAGCCCTGATCGGTCTTTTCTTGATGATACACAGCAGCCAAAACACTGCTGAGTGCTTGCAGAGCGCCAGCATGATCAGCAACCGGCGGGAACACCAATGCGGGCGGTTGCTCCGAGCGGTGATGGGAGTACAAGCCAGCCAGCGCGCAATAACCCAAATCATGCCCCGCGCGGGTGGCATACGGGCCGTCCTGACCAAAACCCGATAAACTGCACACGACCAAACGTGGATTGATTTCAGCCAATACATCAAAGCCTAGGCCCAACCGCTGCAATGCACCCGGACGAAAGCCCTCGATCAAGACATTTGCGGTACTGATCAGCCGTGATAAGTCAGCCTGCCCTTGGGTTTGTTTGAGGTCAATTTCGACCACTTTCTTGCCGCTATTGAGGGCTTCGTACAAGGGTGATAAATTCCCACCAGCAGTACCAAACACACGCATTGGATCACCGCCCGGTGGTTCTACCTTAATGACTTCAGCGCCCAATTGAGCCATTTGCAGCGTTGCGTAGGGGCCGGGGATGTACTGGCACAAATCAAGCACCCGAACACCCGCCAATAAATCGGAATCAATTGCCAAGCTGTTCACGCCCTCATTCGTAACGACGGATATCTTCGATCACCATGCCGTCGTTGGGTAGCGACCCGGCAGACACCAGCTCAACTTCACTGCGTAGCTTGCAAAAATTACGAACACTATCGGCAATGCGCACTTGCAAACCTTCTTGGTCAGGATCCACTTCGCATTTAAAAACCATTTGATCACGCTCTTCAATCCAATCCACAATCAGACGTGCTTTTTTAATTTCCTGATGCTGATCAACCACTTGCGCGACTTGCTCTGGGTGGACAAACATGCCGCGGATTTTAGTGGTTTGATCGGCTCGCCCCATCCAGCCCTTGATGCGACGGTTGGTTCTGCCACAATCACTAACACCGGCCAAAATTGCCGATAAGTCCCCCGTCGCAAAACGAATCAGCGGGTAATCGGGGTTGAGCGTGGTCACCACCACTTCACCAACTTCGCCATCGGCGACTAAGTCGCCGGTGCCAGGACGAACGATTTCCAGATACACCCCTTCGTCAATAATCAAGCCTGAATCAGCGGATGATTCATACGCAATCATGCCCAAATCAGCTGTTGCATAACACTGTAGCGCGTGAATTCCGCGCTCGGCGAAATAGGCGCGGGTGCTGGGCGGAAAAGCCTCACCTGACACCAAGGCTTTAGTAATACTCGAAACATCGACGCCGGTTTCATCCGCTTTTTCGAGAATGATCTTGAGAAATGAGGGGGTGCCAACATAACCATCGGGCCGCAGACGTTCAATCGTTTGCACTTGCAGTTCAGTCTGGCCCGCACCGGCGGGAACCACTGCGCAGCCTAAGGCCGAAGCAGCAGAATCGACCATCGACCCAGCCGGGGTCAAATGGTAAGAAAAAGCCGAGTGGATTAAATCACCTTGACGAAACCCCACCGCATATAAGGCCCGCGCCATGCGCCAATAATCGCTGCGTTGGGTACTGGGTTCGTAAATCGGCCCAGGGGAAGCAAAAATATAGCGCAACTGGCCATGCTCATAGCCCGCTAAGCCACCAAACGGAGGCGACGCTTTTTGCAGCTCAATCAAGTCTGATTTACGCGTCAACGGCAATTGCGTAATCGCTGCAGGGCTCATCACCCGTGCAGCGTCAATCGCCTGTAACCTTTCTGTATAAGCGGGTGCCGCCTGCTTGGCGTGCGCGACTTGCGCCTGTACCGCTGTAATTATTGCCTGATCACGGTCAATCGGCAAGCGCGTTTCCAGCGAGTCAAAATGGTCTGTCATTGCTTTTCTTAGTTCAACCAGCGCTTACGACGACGGTAGTGTTTAACATCACGAAAACTTCTGCGACCTTCGGCGCTGAGCCCGAGGTAAAACTCTTTCACATCTTCATTGTTTTGCAGCTCTTTCGCTGCACCGTCCATCACTACACGGCCATTTTCTAAAATGTAACCATAAGTAGCGTAACGCAGCGCAACATTGGTGTTTTGTTCTGCCAGTAAAAAGGTCACGCCTTCTTTTTCATTCAGTGCTTTCACAATTTGGAAGATTTCCTCAACCAATTGCGGGGCTAAACCCATCGACGGTTCATCCAGCAAAATCACCTTTGGCTTTGCCATCAAAGCGCGGCCGACGGCGACCATCTGCTGTTCTCCGCCGGAGGTATAGCCGGCCTGGCTTTTACGTCGCTCACGCAGACGCGGGAAATACTCGTATACCAGCTCAAGATCAGCGGCAACCGCCTTGCGCCCATCTTTACGGGTATAGGCACCGGTCATCAAATTATCTTCTACGGTTAAATGCTCAAAACAGTGCCGTCCTTCCATGACTTGAACCACGCCACGCGTCACCATCTCGGCCGGATTGAGGCTTTCGACGCGATCGCCCATAAACTCAATGGAACCTTTAGTCACTTCACCGCGCTCGGAGCGCAATAAATTTGAGATCGCTTTGATGGTAGTGGTTTTACCCGCACCATTAGCACCCAGCAAAGCGACAATCCCGCCTTCGGGCACCTCCAGCGATACGCCTTTTAACACCAATATCACGTGATCATAGATCACCTCGATATTGTTGACGCTTAATACGGTTGTATCAGACATAGGAATTTATTTTGGCCTCTCGGCAATGATCGAGACGGCATCAAACCGTCTCGATCAAGCCCGTAGACTAGTTACACTCTCGCGGCGTAATGCTGTTTTCAGCCGCATAGGCTGCAGAGTCTTCTGCAATCAATGGGTCGATGACATCACGGTCAGCGGGAGTGAATTCAGTGATAATTTTCCACTGTTTCGCTGCTGCATCCCATTGCTGAATTGCGCCTAAACCTGGGCCACCGTGGTTCTCACAGCTGACTTTAATTTCCGGTGCAAATCCGGCCAATCCAAGCTCAGCCAAACGCTCTTTAGTCACCACTAACGACTCCATACCATTGCGCATATCACCGGAAGTGATATCTTTATTACCACTCATTGTCTGCGCGGTGGCCGCAGCTTCTGCTGCCAGCATCGCTGCATACATGCCGCGGTTGTAAAGAGCAGTGCCCAGCTTGGTGCCGTCACCTGCGGCTTTCCCAGCATCAACCACGTACTTTTTCAAGTCGTCATAGATGGGGTAATCAGAGCCAACACCATGAAAAGTAACCGCCTTATAGCCATTGGCGCCATCGCCCGCTGGCAACACGTCATTTTCAGAGCCTGACCACCAGACGCCAATAAAATGATCCATTGGGTAGCGGATATTAGCCGCCTCTTTGATCGCCACCTGGTTCATCACACCCCAGCCCCACATCATGACGTAATCCGGGCGTTCACGACGGATTTGCAACCATTGTGATTTTTGCTCTTGGCCCGGATGATCAACCGCTAATAGTGTCAACTCATAGCCATGCTTTTTTGCCAACTCTTCGAGCGTGCGGATCGGCTCTTTACCGTAAGCGGAGTTGTGATACACCAAGGCAATTTTCTTGCCTTTGACGTCACCACCTTCTTGGTCAACAATGTGCTTAATGATGATTGAAGCAGCATCCCAATAGTTGCCCGGGTAGTTGAAAACATGGCTGAATACTTTCCCGTTGGCAGCCGAGGTGCGGCCATATCCCATTGAATGCAAAGGAATATCATCTGCAGTCACTTTAGGAATTAACTGGTAGGTAATACCGGTAGACAACGGCTGATAAATCAAGGCGCCATCACCCTTGGTGGCTTCGTAACACTCCACCCCTTTTTGTGTGTTGTAAGCTGTTTCGCACTCTGGTGTTTTCGTCATGACACCACCGATACCGCCATCGCGTTCATTCAGCAAGGTGAAATAATCGGCATAGCCATCGGCAAATTCTGTACCGTTTGGACCATAAGGGCCGGTTCGATAACTCAGCATGGGAAAGCTTAGATCGCCATAAGAAGGCAAAGCACCCAGCATGGTTGCAGCTGCCAACACGGCAGCGGTTAATTTGATTTTTTTCATCTCATCTCCTCAATGTTATGTGTGAAAAAGGTATTAATGCGAGTCACTAATGTGGAAAAGGCCAAAGCCTTAGCTTCTCTTTAGTAATTCGCCAAAGTTGGGCAAACCCGTGTGGTTCCACCACCAGAAAAAACATAATCAAAGCGCCGATCAATAGCAATTCAATATGAGCGGCCAAATCAGCCGGCCAACCAAAGCCACCGACCATGATATTTTTGAGCAATACCGGCACCATCACCATAAATGCCGCGCCAAGAAATGACCCCAAGATGCTGCCTAAGCCACCAATGATGATCATGAATAGCACCAGGAATGATTTATCGATACCAAATGCTTCGGTCGGCTCGACCGAACCCAGATAGACCAGAAACAATAGTGCGCCAGACACACCAATATAAAAAGAGCTGACCGCGAATGCTGATAGCTTGGTGTATAAGGGCGGCACCCCAATAATTTCTGCGGCGATATCCATGTCACGAATCGCCATCCAAGAGCGGCCAATACGCCCGCGGGTTAGATTTTTAGCGGCAAATGCAAACACGGTGACGATCGACAAGCAGAATAAGTAGGTAGCCCAAGGTGCGGCATTGGGGCCAGTGATGACTATGCCGAAAAAGCTGCGCTCAGATATTGCGATCATGCCGGTTGCAGAATGATTATAAAACCACGGTACTTTGTTGAACAGCCACACCAGAAAAAACTGCGAAGCCAAGGTGGCGACCGCCAAATAAAAGCCTTTTATCCGTAGGCTAGGCACACCAAAAAGAATGCCGACCATCGCGGTGATCCCGCCTGCGAGCACGATCACAATTAACAAATTAAGCTCTGGGAATGCAGTGGCGAGTTTGAACGACGCATAGGCACCAACAGCCATAAAACCGCCCGTACCGAGGCTCAATTGGCCGCAATAACCCGTCAATATATTCAAGCCCAAGGCGGCCATTGACCACACCAGAAACGGCAACAATACGGACTTTTCCCAGTAATCGTTGATCAAAAATGGCACCACCAAAAAGGCAACCGCCAACACCACCCAGAACGCCCAACGATCCAGCGCTAATGGGAAGATTTGCTGGTCTTTGGCATAGGAGGTTTTAAAGTCACCTGCTTCGCGGTAAAACATAGTATTACTCCTATACTCGCTCGATTATTTTCTCGCCGAACAGCCCTTGCGGCCTGAACAACAAAAAGGCAAGCGCTAATACGTAGGCAAACCAATTCTCGGTTGCGCCACCAATCATCGGGCCGATGCTGTATTCAAACAGCTTTTCACCAACACCAATAATCAAACCACCTACAATCGCTCCTGGAATCGAGGTAAAGCCCCCCAATATCAGCACTGGCAAGGCTTTCAAGGCGATCAATGCCAGCGAGAACTGCACGCCTGACTTTGAGCCCCACATAATGCCCGCCACCAGTGCGACCACACCGGCAATTGACCAAACGATCACCCAAATGGTTCGTAGTGATATACCAACGGTCATCGCCGCCTGATGGTCATCCGCCACCGCTCTCAGCGCCCGGCCGATGCGTGTGTATTGCGAAAACAGGGTCAGCGCGATCACTAGCACAATGGCAATACCCGCAGCCCAGACGTCGAGTACATCGACATACATGCCGTAATATTCAGTCCCAGCAGCAGCCCAAGTTCGGGTGACGTCTTCCCACCAAAATGAGCCGCCTGAAGGCAAGCCAACGTCCAGGGCTTTAATGTCCGCGCCCCACATCAAGTCACCAAAACCTTCCATAAAATAGGCCAAGCCGATGGTGGTCATGAACAAGATAATCGGCGCTTGATTGACCATATGCTTGAGCACAACGCGCTCGAAGATCCAGGCAAAGGCAATCATGACAACTACCGTTAAAGCAATTGCCAAAAAGGTGGGCAAGCCATTACCCCAGTTGTGAAGTTGCGTGCCAAAAATGGCGTTAATCAAATGCGAAAAGGGTACTTGTCCGGTTTGAAACCCAACCAGCGTCAAAGCTGCAAACAAAGCCATCACGCCTTGAGCGTAGTTGAAAATGCCGGATGCTTTAAAAATTAGCACAAAACCCAGCGCGACCAGTGAATACATCACGCCCGCCATCAAGCCATTTAGGATAACTTCGATAATATTAAGCAGCGTGACGCTCACTGGAAACACCTCCGTAAATACGCGCGATCAGTCATGACTCACCCCCAGATAGGCTTCGATTACTTTGGGATTATTACGGACTTCATCGGGCGTACCATCGGCCAACTTACAGCCATAATCCAATACCACGACGCGGTCAGATAAGTCCATCACTACGCCCATGTCGTGCTCAATCAAAACAATGGTGGTGCCAAATTCTTGGTTCATATCAATGATAAAACGACTCATGTCCTCTTTTTCTTCGAGATTCATGCCCGCCATCGGCTCATCCAGCAACAACAGCGGCGCGTCTGCCGCCAATGCTCGCCCTAACTCGACCCGCTTTTGCAGGCCATATGGCAAACGGCCGACCGGCGTTTTACGAATCGCCTGAATCTCCAGGAAATCAATGACTTCTTCGACCCGCTCGCGATGTTCAAGCTCCTCTTGCTCGGCCGGGCCTTTCCACAATGCCTGCCAAAACAGGTTCTTTTTCATGTGGTTGATCCGCCCGGTCATCAGGTTATCGATCGTCGTCATGCCCTTGAACAAAGCAATATTTTGAAAAGTGCGGGCGATGCCCTGACGCGAGACTTGATAAGGCTTCATCGGCGGGCGACGTTTGCCTTTAAACCAAACCTCACCTTCCTGCGGATTATAAAAGCCGCTGATGACATTCAGCATCGAGCTTTTGCCGGCACCGTTAGGGCCAATAATCGCGCGTATCTCGCCTTCGCGAATATCAAAGCTGATATCAGTCAACGCTTTGACGCCACCAAACGATAGGGAAATATTCTTAAGCTCCAATACCGGCGTCACGTCAGTTTCGTTCACTTTAAGTGCCTCCGCCATGGTATTAGCTCGCCTCCGGTCGGGGTTCGAAGGTTTGAACGTCGCGAATTTTTAAATCACCCTCAATCGCGCCTTTACGACCGTCTTCAAACGTCACCTCTGTGCTGATGAAACAATGCTCTTTACCGGAATACAAGGCATCAATCAGCACTTTGTATTTTTCTTCGATAATGGCGCGGCGAACTTTTCGCGTGCGGGTGAGTTCTCCATCGTCCGCATCCAGCTCTTTGTGCAAGATCAAAAAGCGGCTGATTTGCGAGCCCGACAAGTGCTGGTCTGATGCCAGATCTTGGTTTACCTTCTCGATGTTTTCCAACACCATGGTGTTGACCGACTCGTGCCCCGCTAATTCTTGGTAGCTGGCGTACGGTATATTATTTCGCTCTGCCCAATTACCAACAGCTTCTAAGTCAATATTGATAAAGGCAGTGACCGTATCGCGGCCATCGCCAAACGCTACGGCTTCTTTAATTTGGGTAAAAAACTTGAGCCGATTCTCAATATATTTGGGTGCAAACATCGCACCATCATTCAAATGGCCCACGTCTTTAGCACGATCTATAATTTTCAGGTGGCCACGCTTGGTGAAAAACCCCGCATCACCCGTGTGCACCCAGCCTTTTTTGGTTTTAGTCTCAGCTGTTGCTTCGGGGTTTTTGTAATACTCCAAAAATACGCCCGGCCCACGATAAATCACTTCATCGTCGTCAGCGATTTTGACTTCCACATCCGGTGCAGGGATACCGACGGTGTCAGGGTAAACCTCACCATCAGGTTGGATCGTTATATAAACCGTCGCTTCGGTCTGGCCGTAAAGCTGTTTGACATTGATACCCAGTGAACGGAAAAAATCGAAAATCTCTGGGCCAATGGCCTCTCCAGCAGTATACGCCACCCGGATTCTGCTTAAGCCCAAGGTGTTTTTAAGCGGCCCATAAACCAGCAAATTGCCGAGCCAGTGCTTAAGGCGATTGCCCACCGATACACTGTCGCCATTAACCAGGGCAACACCCGTCTCTTTCGCGAACGCCATAAAGTAGTGATACAGCTTTTGCTTCATCTTACTGGCGTCTTCCATACGAATACTGACGCTGGTCAGCATATTTTCGAAAATACGCGGCGGTGCAAAGTAATAGGTTGGGCCAATTTCACGCATATCAGTCGCAACCGTCGATTCTTCCTCGGGGCAGTTGACGCAATAGCCCGCGACGTAGGTTTGTGCGTACGAAAAGATATGGTCGCCGACCCAAGCCAGTGGCAAATACGACAGCACTTCTTCGTCGGCGCTAATGTTATCCAGCGCAACCGTATTGCGGGCAGTAATCAGAATATTGTCGTTGGTGAGCACCACGCCTTTGGGCTTGCCAGTAGTGCCAGAGGTATACAAGAAAATGCTGATGTCGCTGCCTTTGCTCTTGCTGATTTCGTCATCCATAAAGCTAGGATTAGCTTGGGCAAATTCGCGGCCTTGCGCTTGGATTATTTCAAAACTGTGCAGATGATCGTGGTCGTAGTCGCGTAGGCCGCGGGAATCATCAAAAATAATTTGGTCCAGATCCGGGCAATCAGGCTGAATTTCCATCACCTTGTCAACCTGCTCTTGATCTTCAACCAACATGAAGTGTACACCGGCATGATTGAGAACATATTGCAGCTCTTCGGCGACCGAATCCTTATAAACCGGCACCGGAATCCCACCTAAACACTGCGCGGCACACATACCCCAATACAGCTGCGGGCGGTTGGCACCGATAATTCCTAGTTTATCTCCGCGCTTGAATCCCATCGCTGCCAAGCCATTGGCAAACGCGAAGATTTCTTCTTTCATCTCGGCCCAAGTCCAGGCTTGCCAAATCCCATACTCTTTTTCGCGCATGGCGGTACGATCACCACGCACCGCGGCGTGGTGCAGCAAAAGCGCTGGCACGCTTTCTGCATTGGCTATATTATCGTCAAAGACAGACGGCTTGTTGGCAGCTTGCACCGATCCTCCAGGATTCGTGTAATTATTGTATGATGTACGCCAGAAGTGGTTCTTCCGATCATATTATTATCTAACGAGCATCATACAAAAGCCGCTCGCAGGCGTCCACTCAAGCACCCCGGAGATTTGTAACTCTTTTGTAAAAATGACCCGATCGGCACCCAAAGCCTCATTGAATAGCAGCGCTACACTAGGTTCCCACCGTGCAGGTATGGACGTGGACACGCATGACTGGACCAGGCTAGCGCTCGAATACTTAGATCAAGGTGTCACTGTATTCGACCAAAATCTGCGCCTGGTCGCGTGCAACCATCGGGCAAAAGAATTACTGGGTTTTCCGGATGATTTGCTTAAACCCGGCACATCGCTTGAAGATATGTTTCGGTTTAATGCCCAACGAGAGGAATACGGCCAAGGTGATATTGAGAAACTGGTCGCCGAGCGTGTCCAGCTAGCGCAAACCTTCCAACCTCATGTTTTTGAACGCGCACGACCCGATGGCACCGTGATCGAAGTACGTGGCAACCCCTTGCCGGACAATGTCGGCTTCGTGACCACCTACTCCGATATTACAGAGCGCAAGCACGCTGAGATATTGCTGGAACAACGGGTCGCAAAACGCACACACGCACTGCGAGTTGAAAGTGAAGCGCACCAGAAAACCGCTGAAACCTTGCGCCAAAATGATCAATGGATCCGCCAAATCACTGACGCTGTGCCGGTTTTAATTGCTTATTTGGATGCCGACCTGAAATATCGCTTCGCCAATAAAATGCACATGCGCTGGTTTCGCTTAAACCCCAATCGGTTACTCAACACCAATATATTTGACTTGGTCGAATCTCACAACCGAGCACAGATGAGGCGTGATATTGATGCCGTGCTAAAAGGCGAGATAACCAGCTCTGAATACACCATTCATCGACGCGGTAACCATGCACTGGAAGTTGCCATCACCTGCGTGCCACATAAAAATGATCAGGGTGACATCTTGGGTTTTTTCTTTTTGGGCCAAGATTTAACCGAGCATAAGTCAACCCAGCGCCAATTAGTCGAGTCACACAAAATGCAGGCTCTGGGGCAGATGACCGGCGGCATCGCTCATGACTTTAATAATCTGCTGACGATTATTTTGGGTAATTTGTCTTTGCTGAAACTACCTGATGTGGACGAAGCCGAAATCCTTGAAATTGGCCAGACCTGCCGTCAAGCCGCGCGGCGCGGCAGCGAGCTGATCCAACGACTATTATCGTTTTCCAGACGCCAATCGCTGAACCCTGCACCCACCGACGTCAACACCTTGATTACGGATACTCTGGTCTTGTTACAGCGCACTCTGGGAGAGCAGATTCAAATCGAGACAGAACTCGACCCACAGGTGCCGTTGGCGTTGATCGACCCCAACCAACTTGAAACCTGCATCTTTAATTTGGTCTTGAACGCGCGCGATGCCATGCCCAAAGGCGGCACCTTAACCCTCGCCACTGCTGCTAAATCAAGCGCTCAAGGTCACCAGCTGTTATTACGAGTCACTGACCAAGGCACCGGCATGCGTAAGGACGTGATCGACCGTGCCTTTGAGCCATTTTTCAGCACCAAAGCCAAAGGCGCTGGAACTGGGCTGGGCTTATCCATGGTGTATGGTTTTGTTAAACAATCGGGGGGGCAAATTGACATTCACTCCAAAGTACAACGAGGCACCACCATCGTTATGCTATTACCCGCTTCGGCAACGACCGAGGTAAATGCGGCACCAGCGGTCCAACCAGATATTCATGCAAGTACCAATACATCTCAGGTACTGTTGGTTGAGGATGATACCGAGGTACGCAATTTTGTCGAGCGCGCCTTGATACAAAGTGGCTATCAAGTCACCACCGCCAATGATGGCGATAGTGCATTGCCCCTGTTGGACCAAAAGCAGGAATTTGACCTAGTCATTACGGATATCGTCATGCCCGGCCATACCGATGGCATCGCGCTGATGGAGCACGTGCGTCAGCACCACTCACACACCCGCGTACTGTGTATGACGGGTTACAGCGAACACATTGAAGCCAAGCTTGATCCCACACTATTGCTACGAAAACCTTTTAGCACCCGCGACTTAGCGCTCAAAGTCAGTCACTTACTGGATACCCGTGGTTAACCCAAAAACCCTGCTAATCGTCGATGACGAAACCGATATACAGCGATTAATTGAGCGGTTTTTTACCCGGCAGGGGTTCAAGGTATTGCGCGCCGGTTCCGGTGCTGAAATGTTCCCGCTGCTGGCGACGCAGCCGGTTGATGTGGTACTTTTAGATGTCTGTCTACCCGGTCAATCCGGTTTCGAGTTATTGCCACAAATCAAACAAGCCTATCACGCTGCGGTGATCATGTTGACCAGCCAAGGTGATACTGATCAACGCGTTGCTGGCCTCACCCAAGGTGCGGACGATTATCTACCAAAACCGTTTGATCTGGCTGAATTACACGCACGCATCATCGCCGTTTTGCGCCGCTACGACAGCACCGCTAACAACCCCCTTACTGCGAACCGCTATCAGTTCGCCGAATTCACTCTGGATGCACCCACTCGCCAGTTGATCGATGCCAAAGGCCGAGACATTAAGCTTACCCCCGCGGAATACGACCTGTTGTTGGTGTTCCTCAAAAATGCCGGCGTAGTGCTAGACCGAGACTTTTTAATGCTCCACACCCGTGGTCGGGTCAGCAGTGCCTATGACCGTACCATTGATGTCCGCCTGAGCCAGCTGCGCAAAAAACTACGCACCAACGCCACAACGCCGCTGGCGTTCACGACCATTCGTGGCGGCGGGTATATGCTCGAATGTGACGTTAAGACGGCTGAATCATAGTCAATCAGCTAACTAAGGCTAACAAGAACACTACATCGTTTGGATCACTATTAAGATCACGGGTAAGGTCAGCGCGGCCAAGAGGGTTTGAATCGTGATGATTTGTGCCATCGTTTCTGGGTCGCCGCCCATTTGGCTAGCGAGCACATACGATGACATCGCTGCAGGCATACCCGCATAGATCAAAAACATCCATGCAAATTCGCGATCAAACGGGATTAGCCGATAAATGAGGTAGCACAACACCGGCGACAGAATTAAGCGTGCAAAGGTGGATAGGCCAATCGCCAGACCCTTGCTGGGAATTGACCTAAGGCGCAAGCTCGCACCAACTGCCAACAAGGCCAACGGCAAACCACTTTTGCCCAAAAAGCGTAGCGCTTCGAGCAGCGCGATTGGCAATGAGTAAGGTGATACGCTCGCAGCCACACCCAAAAGTGTTGCGAGAATCAGCGGGTTTTGTATGAATTGGACCGACAGCCGTTTGGGCTGCATTTCAGCATCCGGCGAGTCGCCATAGCGCGCTAGTACGCTGACGCTAACCAAGTTATTGAATAGCACCGCAAAAGCAATCGTTAACGCCATCAGGGCAACACCATTTTCGGGTAGCAACCATGCAGCGATGACGATGGCTATCAACGTGTTACCACGAACAGCGCCCTGAAACATCGCGGTGAAGGTAGCGGGCCGAATACTGGGGACTCTAAAGGCAATCAACTGCACAGCACCGGCAATACTGACAGGCAATAGCACCGCTAATACCAGCCACTTGACCATACTGAGGTCCATGCTCGACTCAGCCAGACTGGAGAAAATCAAAGCAGGCAACAAGATGAAATACATCATCCGCTCAACGCCGATCCAGAAGTTTGCTTGTGGAAAATCTATCCGTCGCAAATACATACCTAGCGCGATCAGCAGATAAAGCGGCGTCAGGATATTTAGAACAACGGTCATCGAATCATGCTGGGCGTATTATTGGACGTAATCATACCCCGAATTAACACTGGTTAAGAAACACTTTCAAGCCACTCCCGCCAAGTTCTTCCCAATAAAAAACCCGGCACACGGCCGGGCTTCTCTGAATCGTTGGTAGATCGTCCTAGGCGCTATAGTTACCCGCGACAAAGTCCCAATTGACCAAACCCCAGAATCCTTCGACGTAAGCTGGGCGAGCATTGCGCTTATCGACATAATAAGCGTGCTCCCACACGTCAATCGTCAGCACCGGCTTTTGACCTGCTGTGAGCGGGCAACCGGCGTTGCTGGTGTTGACGATCTCAATAGAGCCATCACTGTTTTGCACCAACCAGGTCCAACCAGAACCAAAATTAGTCACCGCAGAAGTCGAGAACTGCTCCTTGAACTCAGCAAAAGAACCAAAGGTGCTGCTGATCGCCTCCGCTAGCGCGCCGCTGGGTTCGCCGCCCGCGTCCGGGCCCATGCAATTAAAATAGAACGTGTGGTTCCACACTTGGGCAGCGTTATTAAACATGCCGCCAGCCGGTGCGCCTTTAACAATCTCTTCCAATGATGCCTTTTCAAACTCGGTGCCAGCAATCAGATTATTTAAGTTAGTGACGTAAGCCTGGTGGTGCTTATCGTGATGATAGTCCAGCGTTTCAGCAGAAATGGTCGGCTCAAGCGCATCTTTAGCGTAGGGTAATGGAGGTAATTCGTGTGTCATGATAGTTCCAATTTATGAGTTTATTGGCCGATTCATAGGAATCGAGCAGGAATCCGATAAATGCGCCCAGCCCACCGCACCTATCTGGGCAAAAAGCCGACGCTGTCTATTAGGCCGCCGACTACGCGGCACTAATCTCAATAAAATATCGGTCTTATCTAACAAGTTTCAAGAGGCTGATCTAAGCCTGTAATTCTGCAACTCATGTCCAAAGTGGTGCCATCAGCCACCAACGGTGTGGATATTCTACCGGGATTTGCACGCCTATTTGACTGGCCTAATTGTTGCACTAATTCCAAATATAGGCGATTTGTTGCCAATTTTTAGAAAATTAGCAGGAATAAACACCGCCTAAATGGCTACAATTCGGCGTAATTCGCCATTTAGAGTCCCTCTGATTTGAGCCAAATATTAGAAGTCCGCAATCTCAACAAAGCATTTGGAAAGCTCAGCGTCATCAACGATTGCAGCTTGTCGGTAGAGAAAGGTAGTATCACCGGATTGATCGGCCCCAATGGTGCGGGCAAAACCACGCTGTTCAACTTAGTCGCTGGTGTCTTCCCACCCGATAGCGGTGAAATCATCTATGACGGTGAAGATATTACTGCTACTCCTCCCGAAGCGCTATTTCATAAAGGCCTGTTGCGAACCTTTCAAATCGCGCACGAATTCTCGAACCTGACAGCACTCGAAAATTTGATGATGGTGCCCGCTGATCAAAGCGGTGAAACCATCACATCGGTATGGTTGAAGCCTGGCTTAGTTCGCAGTGAAGAGGAAGCAGTCCGGCAAAAAGCCCACGATGTGATCGATTTTCTAAAACTTGGGCACGTCAAAAATGAATTGGCGGGTAATCTTTCGGGTGGACAAAAAAAACTACTAGAACTCGGTCGTACCGTCATGGTCGATGCCAAATTGGTCTTACTCGATGAAGTGGCCGCCGGCGTTAACCGCACCCTACTACAGGATTTGGTCAGCAACATTGAGCGACTCAACCAAGAGCTGGGCTACACTTTTTTTGTCATCGAACACGACATGGAAATGATTGCCCGCTTGTGCTCGCCCATTATCGTCATGGCAGAAGGGCGTGAAATGGTCACTGGCAGCATCGAACAAATCCGGGCGAACCCCGAAGTGGTCGCAGCCTATTTTGGCGGCGGCAAGGTGGAATCATAATGTTACTAAAAGTTACTGACCTAGTCGCGGGATACGGCGATAACGCGCCGATTTTGAATAACACCCAACTTGCACTGGATAAGGGCCAAATTGGCGTGATCGTCGGCCCTAATGGTGCGGGCAAATCAACCCTACTAAAATCCATTTTTGGCCTACTCCATATTCACAGCGGCACGATCAAAGTGAAAGGTGCTGATGTCGTCGGTCTCCGCGCTGACCAATTGGTACAATTTGGTTTATCGTTTGTGCCTCAGGAATTCAACGTTTTTCAATCGATGACGGTTGAAGAAAATCTCGAAATGGGTGCATTCATCCGCAAGGACGATATCTCATCCATGATCGAGAAAGTCTATCATTACTTCCCACCGCTGAAAGATAAGCGCAAACAACCAGCCGGTGAGCTGTCCGGGGGCCAGCGGCAAATGGTGGCGATGGGCCGCGCTTTAATGGTTAGCCCGACTTTATTATTGCTAGATGAACCCACTGCGGGCTTATCCCCTTTGTTTATGGAAAAGATTTTCGAGCGCATCCTTGCCGTCAACGATGCCGGCGTCACCGTGCTGATGGTCGAACAACACGCCAAACAAGCGCTTGAAATCGCTGACATGGGTTACGTTCTGGTTTCTGGCGAAAACGCCTATACCGATACCGGCGCGGCATTGCTTGCTGACGCCGAAGTCGCTAAAAGTTTCCTCGGGGGCTGATATGAACGAGCTTATTTTCTTTATCAATAAAGTCATCATTTCCGGCGCGGCGATAGGCTCCATCTACGCAATGGGAGCGGTTGGTATTACGCTGGTTTTCAGCATTCTGCGCTTCGCCCATTTCGCTCACGGCGATTTAATGACGCTGGGCGCCTTCTTTGCCTTCGCGCTAACCGTGATGTTTCCTGGGGCGGGTCAATTCGTAGGTTTGCCGACCGGCTTTGTGATGTTGCCGGTGGCGATGGCGCTGACCGCGGTCGTCGCTGTCTTGCTGGATAGAGCCTTTTACAAACCCTTGCGCGAAAACAACGTCAAACCCGTAGTGATGGTGATGGCATCGATCGGTGTCACTTTGATGCTGCAAGGCTTGATCCGTTTATTCGGTGGCACTGAATCGCGTCATTTCTTTTTCGCTGAAAGCAAAGATATTTTTCGATTTTCGCTGCCCTTTGAATCCGCCCAACGAAAAATTACGGTTACCGAGCCGCAGATTTTATTATTAGTATTTACCGTCCTTTCGGTGCTAGCGCTGCACTACATTTTAAACCGCACCAAGCTCGGTAAAGCCATGCGCGCGGTATCTGATAATCCTGACTTAGCACAAGTGTCTGGAATCAATACCCAACGCGTAGTCACCGTTACTTGGCTCATCGCTGGCTCACTCGCCGCCGCCGCTGGGATTTTGCTATCGTTGGATGTGTCGCTAAAACCCGACCTTAGCTTTAATCTTTTATTGCCGATTTTCGCTGCTGCCATTGTCGGCGGTGTAGGCCATCCCTACGGCGCTATCGTCGGTGGCTATGTGGTCGGCTTTGCTGAAACCCTCGCTATATTCAATTGGTCGATCCTATTGCGTCCGATCAGCCACTGGTTTCCGGAATGGATTGAAATCCCGCGCAACCTCGCTTTTGTCCCGACCGAATACAAACTGACGGTGCCTTTTTTCATTCTGGTGGTCATCCTTATCTGGCGCCCGACCGGCATCTTTAAAGGGAAAGTACTATGAGCCATCGTAAAGAAATCATCCTGGTCACTCTGGCGTTGGTGTTAATCGCTGCGGTGTTCACGTCGCTTGGTGCGGCTTTCGGTTTGCGTATGCTGGCAGAAATTGCTTGCTACAGCATCATTGCGCTGGGCTTATCGATTCAATGGGGCTACGCTGGCCTGTTTAACGCTGGGATCATGGGATTTATCGCCATTGCCGGTTTTACTAGTATGCTGATCTCGTTCCCGATTAACCCCGCCTTCTGGCAGTCGCCACATGCCGCAGAGCTGGGTGGCTTGCTTCTTAAGCTCATCGTTGGCACCGCGATTATTGTATTAATCAAACGCTCTAAAGTGCTACTTGCAACCCCTAAAACCCGTAACTTGTTACTGGCCATCAGTATTGGTGTCACTTATCTGATGTTTGTCTCCGGGCTCAACCCAATCGCAGACAATATTGAGAAAACGGCAGGTTTTATTGGTGGTTTTGGTTTGCCTGTTTGGCTGGGCTGGGTCAGCGGTGGAGTTATTGCCGGTATTTTGGCCTGGTTTGTGGGCCATATTTGCCTAGGCTTACGCAGTGATTACCTTGCTATCGCCACGCTCGGCATCGCTGAAATCATTAAGGCGGTTCTGAAAAATGCCGACTGGTTAACGCATGGAACACTCACAGTCTCGCCATTACCTTGGCCGGTTCCCACCCCGGGTGAAATTGGCTTCATCGCTTCGCGTGCGATGTATTTGGCAGTGACCGCAGTTTTGATCGCCATCATCTTTTGGCTCTTGCAGCGCGCATACACTGCGCCTTGGGGGCGGATGATTCGGGCGATTCGGGACAATGAAATTTCTTCTGCTGCCATGGGCAAAGACGTTAATGGCCGGCGTCTGGAAGTCTTTGTGATCGGCTCAGTATTAATGGGCATTGGCGGCGCAGCACTGGTTACATTTAACGGTATATTTGATCCCTCGGGCTTCCTGCCACTGCATCACACTTTTCTGATTTGGGTAATGGTCATCCTGGGCGGCGCGGGCAATAATCTCGGCACCTTGATCGGCGCCATCGTTGTTTATGTGGTTTGGGTGATGTCAGAGCCGGCCACGCTGGTGGTATTTGAAGGGATCAGGCAACTCGGCGCCAGTTGGTTTGACTGGCAAGCACCCAACGACTTTGACAGCCGCGCGCTGCAAATGCGGGTTTTCCTTATTGGCCTAACGATTACTCTAGTGCTGCGCTTTGCGCCTAATGGCATCCTTCCTGAGAAAATACCGAAACATCATTAATCAGGATTACTTGAATCAAGCCAAGCAATCCTGATAGTGGAAAAGGTCTGAATCACTCAGACTTTCAAACGTAGAAACAAAAAAATATACGATCTAGCGTATTAAATGCGCAACAGCCTCATTCGCTGATACCGTAGTGGTCTGGGCCCTAGATTGACTCTTATCCGCCCGGAACGTTCCTTTAGAGACAATGTTTATTGACACACCCCCTCTGGAGCAAGTTGCAGTACCTTTGCCGCTGCCTGAAGCCACTGAACCCTCAATGGCGCCCACAAAGCTATCAGATCCTTTGCAGTAGATTCCGTCTTCGGTTCCTGAATACGCCCAGCTTACGTTGAAGTTTTTCCCATTTCTAGTGCCTTTCCCTGAAGCGCCCCCGCCTGAAGGATCGACACCATCAGATACAGACACATTATTGCCCTTTACCGTAATGATGATACGGATTGCACTTGTTTTTGGAGAAATCCCCGGGGTTGATAATGTTGCATTATAGACGCCGCTATAAACGCCATCCAGCTCATTGCCACCACCTGAGTTTGACCCACCACCGCCACAAGCATTTAATAACATTGCAGCAAACAGACCTACTAATAACCCTTTCTTCATTTTTATTACTCCTTAGTTAAACCCTTTTATAGTGAGGGCTTATATTAGCGTAACTCTATTTTCTGCGATACCCTTTCCTGTAAAATTAAAAACCCGGGCAATTGCCCGGGTTTTCTTTACTGCGAGTGAAGGTTGGTCTTATTTAATCTGACCTATCTCAACAAACTTACCGTCTTTAACCAGCATTTCAGTGATAACCCCAGGCACATCACCTGCTGCATCGAACTCATGGTTGCCTGACGCACCTTGATAATCAACGTCATTGCCCGCCTTAATCGCAGCCACTGCTTTTTCCCACTCACCCGGCAAAATCACATCACCCGGAGCAGAAGCAACGCCACGTACTTCCTTGGCAATCGCAGCGCGATCTGCGCTACCCGCTTTTTCTGCCGCCAGTGCCAAAATAAACGCTGCGTCATAAGCTTGCGCAGAAAAGACCGCCTTTGGATCCATACCTGCATCGGTAGCCTGCTGGTTAAAAAGTTTGGTGCCATTCAGCTCTGGAGTGCCTGGCTTGGTGGCAATCATGCCTTCCAGTTGCTCAGCGCCAATTGCTTCGGCCAGCTTATCACCGACCATACCATCACCACCCACAAAGCGGGTGAAGTCGCCACTTTCTAATGCCTGACGAATGATGGATTGACCTGAGCCGTCGGCATAAGCTAGCACCACCAGCGTTTGTACGCCAGTTGATGCCAGTGAGCCCAACTCGGCCCGATAATCGCCTTTCCCGTCTTCATGCGCTTCGCTAGCAGCGACTTTACCGCCTGCTTTTTCATATGCAGCGGCCAGTGCTTCGCCAAAGCCTTTACCATAGTCGTTATTGACGTAAGTAATCGCGACTTCGTCGATACCTTTGGCCATCAACATTTTGGCCATCATTTCACCTTGAAAAGAATCAGATGGGGCCGTACGAAACACCAAATCATTGTCATCCAGGTCGGTCAACGCGGGTGAGGTCGCGGAAGGCGAAATCAATGGAACGCCACCAGGAATAGCGGCATTGTTCGCTGCAGCAATGGTTGCGCCGGAACACATCGGCCCCACTATCGCACTGACTTTTTCGGAATTAACCATACGATCTGCAACATTGGTTGCAGCCGTGGCGTCTGCACAGGTGCTATCGCCCTTCAAGAGCTCAATCTTGTTGTCGCCTAAAATGCCACCTTGCGCGTTGATTTGCTCAACGGCCAATTTGACACCTGCATAAATCGGTGGAGTTAAGCTTTCCAATGGGCCGGTAAAACCACCCAAGAATGCCATTTTTAAATCCTCTGCCTGTACCACGCCCGACCCAAATGTGCCGATAACTGCGCTTGCAATCAGGGTAGTTTTCAAACCTTTTCTCATGAAATATTCCTCAAATTTTTATCACTATAGTAGCTACTCAATAGACATTCTTTGAACTAGCCTACTGCTTGGCGATGCTGGGCATGCCATGCGCTAATTGTAGCTGATTTTCACGCTTAGGCGCAAAGCTGAACAAAATTGGCAAGCAGGCCAATCGCAAGTCGATTCCCGAAGCCACATTTTGGTTCATTTCTAGCCTACCTTTCGGCAATAAAAAACCCGCCGAAATCAGCGGGTTTTATCTCTGCAAGTACGAGGTGCTTAAATCATGGGTTATCTAGGCTGCTAAGGCCTCTTTCATGCGTTCCATTGCGCGCTTCTCAATCTGACGAATACGCTCAGCCGAAACTCCATATTCAGCAGCTAAATTATGCAAGGTTGGCTTATCATCTTTATCACCCAACCAGCGCCGGGTGACGATATCCTTGCTGCGATCATCCAAGTCTTTCAACGCAGCGGCTAGCGCAAGGCTGCGCTGGTCTTCGTATTCAGCTTTAGCTACGATTTCAGCGGGGTCGGCACCAGCATCTGCCAAATACTGTACGGGCGACATCGCCGGGCCGTCATCACTCTCGTCGTTCGGGATATCAAACGATACGTCCGAACCACTCAGGCGCGATTCCATCTCGCGAACCGTTTTGGTGTCAACGTCAAGATTCTTAGCCAAATCTTTGACTTCAGTATCTTTCATCCAACCTAAATGAGTTTTGGACTTACGCAAATTAAAAAACAATTTGCGTTGCGCTTTGGTTGTCGCTACTTTGACGATGCGCCAATTCTTAAGCACATAATCGTAAATCTCAGCGCGAATCCAGTGCACAGCGAATGAAACCAGGCGTATACCACGCTCCGGGTCATAGCGCTTTACCGCCTTCATCAAGCCAATATTACCTTCCTGAATCAAATCGATCAGTGGCAAGCCGTAGCCCAAAAAGCCGCGAGCAACTTTTACCACATCACGTAAGTGGCCCATGACCAGTTCCTTAGCGGCATCCAGATCACTTTCATTGTGAAATCGCCGAGCTAGGGAAAATTCATCTTCTGCCGTCAAAATCGGCATCTGATTGACCACATTCATGTAAGCGGTCGCACTCTGTCCAGCGCCTATTTCCATGGCGACCGGTAAATTACGTGTCGGATTAAATTTAGTCATATCTATAGTCCTCCGATATTACATTTAGCCTGCTAATTTTAGCACTCTTGGCGTTTGAGTGCTAATTATGCCAAAAGTTCCTTGCCGAAGCTTGAACAAAACCATTAATTCTGAGTAATCTAGTGGGTTTTAGGGGTCGAGTCGACATCCAGAAAGCACTTCAAAGTGCTAACCCATTGATTTCAAAAAGATATGATCCACTAAGCGATTTACACAGCCGAGATTGCGTATTGTACCGCAGCTTTTGCGTGGATTTCAGTGGTATCGTAAAGGGGTATTTTTGTGTGCTCTTGCTGAATCAACAGTGCAATTTCTGTACAGCCAAGCATCACTGCTTCAGCACCGCGCGCGTGTAAGCTGGACACCACTTCCAAGTACCGCTGCCGTGAGGAATCCTGAATAACCCCCAAGCACAGTTCTTGATAAATCACCTCGTGCACCGCTGCGCGCGCGACTTCATCCGGGACTAGCACTTCAATCCTAAAGTCTGATTGCAGCTTACCTTTATAGAAATCTTGCTCCATAGTAAATCGCGTGCCTAGCAAACCTACCTTCTGTATGCCATCGTGCTGCAACATTTCTGCGGTCGCATCGGCGATGTGCAGTAAAGGAATGGCCACCGCTTTTTCAACGTCAGGCGCCACTTTGTGCATAGTATTGGTCGCAATGATAAAGAAATCGGCGCCGGCTAATTCCAATTGGCGCGCTGCTGTGGCAAGAATCGCTGCGGTTCGCTCCCAATCTCCTTGGTGTTGCAATCGTTCAATTTCAGCAAAATCAACCGAAACCAACACAATTTTCGCTGAGTGTAAGCCGCCGAGCGCTGCTTTTACACCACGATTTAAAAGCTGGTAATAGGTCGTCGTCGACTCCCAACTCATGCCTCCGATAACGCCAATGGTCTTCATGTGCCGCTATCCCTTTCTAAGCCACGCAAACCATCTGCCAGCGTGGGATATTGTAGTCGCACACCCAACAATTGTTTCATCTTGGTATTCCTAATTCGTCGTGATTCCGATAAATACGATAGCATGCTGGGACTCAATTGCTCGCGCGCTTCGGCCAAACTAATCAACGGCGGCTGCGGTAAGCCCGTAGCGTCAGCAACCGCTTTAAAATAGGCAGTCATTGTCGACGGCGCATCATCGCTAATATTAAATACTTGGCCTGCCACAACGCCCTTCGTCGCGGCCACACACATTTGTGCCAAGTCATCCGCATGAATACGGTTGCTCCACGGTGCTTCCCGCTCATAAATCAGCGGTAACCGCTTTCGCAGCCGTGCTAACGGCAAGCGATCTTGCGCATAAATGCCCGGCACGCGCAGTATTACCGTCTCAGTGCCATGTGCTCCGGCCCATTCCGTCAATGCCTGCTCAGCATCAACCCGCCGAAAAGCACGGTCAATCTGAGGGTTGATTGGCCGGGTCTCATCCACCCATGCATCACCACAATCGCCATAAACGCCAGTGGTGCTAATCAACACCACCCGCTTGACGGGGGTTATCAAAAGACTTAAAAACTGCCGAAGGCGGGTATCTTGTTGGCCACTGCGGGGTGGTGGTACAAAATAGAACAGCTCCTTTCCAAGCGGCGGCAACACACTATCCGTATCCAAATCACATACGCTCGTTTGCAAGCCTGCTTGTTCACAAAGCGCCTTTGAATGTAGGCTGTGAACCAACGCCTGCGGCCGGTCCAATAGTGCTGCAACCCGGCGACCGATATCACCACAGCCGATAATGCTAATCGACAACTTATAACTTCCAATCTTTAGGATTGATATCGAGCGCCTTTAGCTTTCGATACAAGTGAGTACGCTCCAAGCCCGACACTTGTGCGAGTGCGCTGACATTGCCACCCAAGGCTTGTAAATGATATTCAAAATAGGTTTTTTCGAAATGATCACGCGCTGTTCTGAGGTCAGTATTAAACTGTCCAGATATCGCTTGGGGCTCAGCCGAGGCAGGGCTGACCTGCCGATCGGCCAACATGGTTTCGATTTCTTCGGCACTGACTTCTTCCTTGCCACCGATGATTAACAGGCGCTGCACCAAATTACGCAATTCACGGACGCTACCGGGCCAACTGTGCTGGCGCAAGCGATTGACCGCAGCGCTGCCCAGCCTCCGATAGGGCAGGCTTTCGCTTTGAACATACCAATCAACGTAATATTCAACCAGCGACGGGATATCATCTAAATGATCGCGCAACGGCGCCACCATCAGCGGCATCACGTTTAAGCGATAATACAAATCTTCTCTGAATTTTCCTTCAGCAACCAGCCGCTCAATATCCTGGTTGCTACTGCTAATAATACGAATATTAACCGACCGTGGTTCAGTCCCGCCGACACGCAGAAAACGCCCTGCCTGTAGCGCGCTCAGTAGTCGGGTCTGCATTTCTGCATCCAAATCCCCGATTTCGTCCAACAACAGCGTACCGCCTTCGGCTTGCTCGAAACAGCCTGCTTGTATCTGGCCCTCTTCCTCGCTGCCAAATAATCGCCGCGCAATGTTCTCTGGCGGAATTGCTGCTAGGCTTATTTCTACAAAAGGCCCGTCTTTGCGAGTACTCGCTTGGTGAATTGCCCGTGCCGCCACACCTTTGCCACTGCCCGGCGGGCCATACACCATGACCCAGCTTTGAGTGGCACCGATTCGCTCGACTTGGCCGCGCAGCTGGCGCATGCGGTCACTATGACCAATCAAGCTACTGACGGGTTCAAGCTGGTGCCGCAGGCTGGCGATCTCCTGTTCTTGTGCGCTACTTTTCAGCGCTCGGTTAATCGTGACCAGCAACTTGGCTGTCGACAACGGCTTTTCCAGAAAATCGTAGGCTCCGATCTGGATCGCCTCAACCGCGGTCTCAACCGTACCGTGACCAGAAATCATGATTACCGGCACTAATTTTCCCGCTTCCGACCATTCTTTTAGCAGGCTAATCCCATCCACATCGGGCATCCAAATATCCAGCAAGACTAAGTCATAACGCTTTGAGCTGTAGGCTTCACGGGCGTTGGCGGCGTCAGCACAAGTCCTTACCGAGTGTCCTTCGTCCTCCAGAACGTCTTGCAACACATCACGAATACCCGGCTCATCATCAACCACTAAAATCTGTGCTTTCATTGTTTACCTATTTTATTAAGCCGCATTGTGCTGAGCTATTGGCAGCCAAACCCTCACCCGGCCACCGGTCTGTTCATGCTCATCTGCCTGGCGGTTACGCACCCGTACGTGTCCACCGTGACTATCAATGATGCGTTTGACGATCGCCATACCCAAGCCAGTGCCCTTCGCCTTGCTGGTCACGTACGGCTCAAACACCTGGTCGATCAACTCCTCAGGAAACCCCGCACCATTGTCATCAACCGTGATTTCTACACCATCAACACCATCGTCTGTTTTGACTTGCGTTCGTATGTTGATTGCGCCTTGTTGCAGCGCTTCCACCGCATCGTTTGCATTGGCCAGCAAATTATTCAACACTTGCAGGATTGCCCCTTTATCGGCCTGCATTACTGGCGCCTGACCATCCAAATCCAAGCTGATAGTGCTTTTATCACCGGGCCGTCGGTGTAAATCAACCACATCTTCGATCAGCTGATTGAGCTGCACCTTGCCCAAAGTCAAGCGCTCACTGCGCGCATAACTGGAAAAGGCGTCGACCATCCGTTTCATCGTATCAACCTGCTCGGAAATGGTCCGGGTGGAGCGATCCAGGGCGTCGCGCTCATGTTCTGGTATTTGATCCATGAATTTACGCCGAATACGCTCCGCTGACAGCTGAATGGGCGTCAAAGGATTTTTGATTTCATGCGCCAAGCGCCTCGCGACTTCACCCCAGGCGGCTTCGCGCTGGGCATGAATCAAGCGCGTAACATCATCAAACACGACTACACAGCCTTGCCCTTCACGGGCTCCTGAGGCCGTTTCGCTGATGATTTTAGTAACTCTCACCGACAGCGTTTGCTGGCCACTGTCGCTTTTTAAGTGGACTTCGGCTTGATGATGGCTGGCACTTTTTTGGCGGCTTTGCTGAATCAGCTCAATTAGTGGAGCGATCCGCGAATCAGCCGCTGAAATATCCGCCACATTGCGCTCAACATACTGACCCAAGCTGGTCGCCAGTATGGCAGAAGCACTTTCGTTAGCGGTCAATAGTTCACCGGCTTGGTTCAGCGAAACGACCCCTGACGACAAATGGGTCAATACCGTCTCAAGGTAGGCACTTTGCTTTTCGGCCAATAGCTGATTCTGTTCGGCTGCGCGCTGTGCTTGCTGAATCTGGGTAGTCATTGAGTTAAACGAGGTCACCAGCATGCCAAATTCGTCGTCACTCTTCACCGGCAGCTTGACCAAATAATTACCACTGGCAACCGCTTCTGTACCCTCCGCCAAATCACTGATGGGCGCGACCAAGCGCCGGGCTGCGTACAGCGCTAACCACAGCGAGATCAGCGTGGTCATCAAGGTAATCAACGACAATGAAATGATAAAACTGATTTTGAGTGGTTGACGCAGGTAATCCAAGCGATCGTACTCGGTACGCGCGTTTTGTAGTGATTCGGCCAAGCTCGAGTATCGTAGTGGCAGTAGTTCAATCACTTGTAATATCCGAGGCCTCGCCGCCAAGTCGTCACCATACAGCGGCATCAAAACGCGGTATTGCAATGAATTATCGCCAAACGGCTCCAGTTTTGCGACCAAATCACCAGCGCTTGCTTCACGCAAGTCGGTATCATCAGGCGTATCAGGAAATAATACGGTGGGGCTGGCGTTACTAGATGCAATGATTTGCCCAGTTTCGCTAAACAGGGCAATTTCAGTAAAGTCTCTAAGCGCACGTACCTCTTCAAGGGTCTGGTACAGCGCCCGCTCTGTTTCTGCACGGTTGATACGAACGGCATCTGCTTTTACCTTATCAATTACATCCAGCTTGCTGGCTTCCAAAAAGCTATTGCCCAACCGGCTGGCGTCTGCCAACGCTTGCTCAATCTTCACATCAAACCAGCTATCCACTCCTTGCGACAAAAATTGCACTGCAAAGTAGTAAATAATACCAATCGGTAATAGCGTCAGCACAGTGAACAGCAACACAAACCGTACCATCAAGCGCGAACCCATCACCCGCCGGTGGTATTGGCGAATCAGGCGCAGAAGGTTAGCCAGAAAAAACAGCGATAGGGTGACAATGCCAACGATATTGACGATCAGCAGCGCGCTATACCATTCGCCGTAAGCCTGTTCGTTTTGGGCTGCCCAAATCAAGGCGATCGAGATCAATAAAAACAACGCCGATGCACTCAACATCGGAATTGGGCCGATCAGTGCACGAATTACTTCCCGACGTACCATGAATTCTGGTCACTCTTAAGCCGCCATTCTGGCTTCACCAAAGCAATCACTCGTAAGGGCGTCGGTAACGAGGCGTGATCAAGTCGAACCTGTAAATCAACCCGATAGCCTCGACGGCTATCAGGCAAGGTTTCAGCAACCAATTCGGTTTGAAACCGAAAGTCTTCAATTTCGTTTAATAGAGTCTCCAAGCTGGCAAATGAGCTTTGTTCACTGGTTTGCAGGTTGAGCAATTGGTAGCGGCCACTGAGTGAGTGATAACCCAACTGATGGCCGCGCTGCCAAGCCGCCAACTTTTTATCAAGCATTAGTCGGCGCACGCGATACAGGTTGACGCGGCTTAGAATCTTGATCTTGATACCGTGATGGAGCGCATCGGCGACCACATCGTTGAGAGACAATTCGTAACGTGCAGCCACATTTAGTGCATTCGCATTAAAGTCGACCGTGCCATTCAGAATTTCGAAACTCGCCGCATTTGCGCTGAAACTGAGACACATCAGCACCCCGAACCACACGCCTCGCGCGCACCTAAAGAGTCGGCCTAGGCGGAAAAGACTGGCCGCTGAAAGGGACACTGGGCGATGCGGTCTCGAGAAATCCATGACGATACGATTATTGTGATCGGGCTTATTCAGTATTGTGCTGTTCCAAAAGAGCATAAAAGAAACCGTCACCTGAGTGTACACCAGTCAGCCGCTGGCGTCCGAATCCTGTATCAACACCCAAATCCTGGCTGAGTGGAATCAACCGGGCCGTAGGCTCCTTGGCTAAAAAACCCTGCACCAATTCTGCATTTTCTTCCGGCAAAACCGAGCAAGTCGTGTACAACAAGCGGCCACCAGCCTTGAGCATCACCCACGCCGCACTCAAGAGATCAAATTGCTGCGTGGCAAATTGGGCAATATCGCTAGTGAGCCGGCGGTGCAAAATATCCGGATGACGGCGAATGACGCCTGTCCCGGAGCAAGGAACATCCAACAGAATGCAATCAAACGGGGTTCCATCCCACCAGCTATCCCGCTCGGTCAAATCGCCAGCAACCACCGTTGCTTTCAAGCCAAGGCGAGCAAGGTTCTCATGCAATCGAGGCAAGCGTTCCGCCTTATCCAGCGCAACCACTTCTGCATCCGGTGCCAGCTCCAGCAAATGCCCAGTTTTGCCACCTGGCGCGGCGCAGCCGTCCAGCACGCGCAAGCTGCCTGAGGCTCCGCTTGCAAACGCTGCCAACTGAGCTGATTCATCCTGCACAGACACCAGCCCATCAACAAAGCCGGGAATATGCACAACGGACACCGGGTTGAGCAGTTCAACCCCAACCTGGCTTTGCGGGGTTGCTAGCGCCTCAATTCCAGCCGCAGCGAGTTGCTGCAGATAATCATCTCTGGCTATTTTCAGGCAATTAACGCGTAATGCCAAAGGCGGCCTTTGCATTGATGCTTCAATTAACACGGGCGCATCGGTGCCCCATGCGCTGTTAAAACGTTGCCGCAGCCACTCGGGCAGTGCGGTTTCAGGCGTAGGACGATCATGGTTGCCACGAATGTAAGCACGTAAAATACCGTTGACTAAACCTCGCGCCCATTGCCGGTTGAGCGTAGTGACCGCTGCAACCGTTTGGTTTACCACGGCATATTCGGGTTCTCGCATAAAGTCCAGCTGATACATCGCGCTGATCAATAGTGCCTGTAGGCACCGATCCTTTTTCTTCAGCGGCTTATGCAGCAAGCGCATCAATCGCTCGTCATAGGCATTCGCCCAGCGTACCGACCCAAAGCAAATTTCTTTGAATAAGCCCTGATCTTTAGGTTGAATATCGGTTATTTGCTGCTCAATAGCCAGATCCACGGAGTCACCTTGGTCGCATACGCGCTCAACCACCAACGCAGCATTAAACCGCGGGTCAGATGAAGTGGTCGCCGACATTGATTGAAAATCCGTTAATGAAATCACGCACTGCTAGTGGCCGCCCACCCGGTTTTTGTAAGCGTCGCAACAACAGAACACCCTCACCCGTTTGTACGCCAATACCTTCCTGATCACTACTGACCACTTCGCCAATTGCGCCAACCGGCGGGCTGTTAGCCACGGCAGCGTCAAACACTCGCAGAGTTTGTTGGTGCAACTCGGTAGTGGCAACCGGCCAGGGGTTAAACGCACGGATATGGTTGTGCATATCCCGCGCCGATTGCGACCAATCAAGCTTAGCCTCCGCTTTATCCAGCTTATTGGCGTAGCACGCCTGTGTGTTATCTTGCGAAACCGGCTTCAGACTACCCGCTAATACCGCCGGTAAGTGCTCTGCTAAACAAGTTCCACCCATTAGCGACAGACGATCATGCAAACTACCACCGGTATCTTCATCACTAATGGTCGTTGCGACGCTCGCCAACATATCGCCCGTATCCAAGCCAACGTCCATTTGCATCAGTGTAATTCCGGTCTCGGTATCACCCGCCTGAATCGCTCTTTGAATGGGCGCCGCACCACGCCAGCGTGGCAGTAAAGAGGCATGGATATTGACGCAGCCGAGCCGCGGCGCATGCAATATTACTTTGGACAAAATCAAGCCATAGGCCGTCA
Source organism: Candidatus Poriferihabitaceae bacterium (assembly GCA_965249035.1). GTDB lineage: Bacteria > Pseudomonadota > Gammaproteobacteria > Arenicellales > Poriferihabitantaceae > CBDFKV01. Next base: position 43,225 of record CBDFKV010000003.1, read on the forward strand.
CCACCATCAAGTCAGCATTTAAGGCAAGAAACTCGTCCTGGGCGGTGGATTGCCTAAGACTCTGAGGCTGAATAACTGGTAAGCCCGCTGCCAACGCACACGTCTTTACCGGGCTTGCTTGCAGTTGCTTGCCACGACCGGCGGGGCGATCAGGCTGGGTGTAGACCGCTATCACCTCAACGTCGGCGTCGATCAAAGCTTGCAAGCTCGGCACTGAAAATTCGGGTGTACCTGCGAACACCACTCGGGGTTTAGATGGCTTGTTCATTGGAGAGCGTTCAAATTGAGCCGTTCAGGCCGGCACTGCTTTTAACAGCTTTTTGCGAATTCGACTTTGCTTCAAACGTGACAAATAGTCGACAAAAACGGTGCCATTCAAATGGTCAATTTCATGTTGAATACAAATCGCGAGTAATTCATCCGCCTCAAATTCGAACGCTTCACCTTTGACGTTTTGTGCTTTTACGGTGACGTACTCTGCGCGCTCCACCAGTGCATAGGTATCAGGCACTGACAGACAGCCTTCTTCGGATTCAGTAATGCCCGATTTAGCAACAATCTCGGGGTTAACCAGCACCATCAGCTGATCGCGTTCGGATGAGATATCGATCACCACTAGGCGCTTGAGTACGCCCACTTGAATCGACGCTAGGCCAATTCCGGGCGCATCGTACATGGTTTCAGCCATATCTTCCGCCAGTTTTTTTAGCTCATCGTCAAATGCTGTCACCGGCTTTGCAACTTCACGCAAACGGGGGTTGGGATAAGTCAGTATTTCAAGGTTTGCCATGCCATTTCGATCACAAATTTTCTGTCACTATTGTACCACTATGGCCCTCTAAGTACGCCCTCCAAGCACAGCTCACAATTATATCTTGACTGATAAGATAGGTTATTATTAGACTAAGCGTTCGTTATGCATCAACATAATTAATTTATCCGGAGGAAGATATGCGAACAATTTCCACTCACAATGCGACGTTTGCTCCGATGGTGGCGCGAACCGAGCAAATCACACGTATCGAAAACAATGCCAAAAAAAGTGGCATCAAGCTAAGTGATAATCAATGGGAAGTCATCGACTTCGTCATGGACGTCAACGACTATTGCATCGAATGCCGCAACGCACGGCGCATGAGCCAAATGATGGCCAAAGAATTTGAGATTGAAGGCGGCATGAAATACCTATACCGCCTTTTTCCTAGCGGCCCAGTGCGCGAAATCTATGAATTAGCAGAACTGGAGCACTTGGCTGATTTGGTTGACCGAGGTTATGGCACCAGTTATTGAGCCAACAGTTTAGTTTAAGCTACGCACCATAAAAAGCCCGGCATTCAAACCGGGCTTTACTTTTTCGTGCAGCGACACACGAAATGCCGCACAGAACACTTATTTGGAAGCGTTAACCATATAGTCGACCGCAGATTTTACGTCCGCATCGCTAAAATTCATAAATCCACCCTTCGGCGGCATCACTCCTGATTTACCTTGAAAGCCGCTCACAGCGTGCTTGTACAATACCGCCTTGTCTTGCTTAATGCGGTCAGCCCAAGCGGCTTTATCACCCACTTTTGGGGCACCAGCAACGCCTGCCATATGACAAGCGGCGCAGCCGCCATTAAATACGGCCTTACCGTCGGCCATCGCGCTGTTGACCATCAGCATCATGCCTGCGGCTATCAAAATCGACTTAACTGCTCTCATACTTAAAACTCCAATCATTCAATGTGTTATCGGCCATGCTTCAAAAGAATTGGCCTTTGTGGCGCATATTAGGCAAATTAACTTAACCCTAAATGAACTTTTTATGCGCTAGTTAGGTTCGCTAGGACTTACCCGTATGCCCAAAACCACCCGCCGCCCGCTCGCTGTGGTCAAAGTCTTCCACCACTTTAAATTCGGCTTGCACAACGGGCACGAACACCATTTGTGCGATGCGGTCACCCGGCTCTACGGTGAATTCAGCCTGACCGCGATTCCAACAGGAGACAAAAACCTGCCCCTGATAGTCTGAATCGATCAAGCCCACTAAATTGCCCAAAACAATCCCATGTTTGTGACCCATACCCGAACGCGGTAACAACACGGCCGCCAAGTTCGCATCAGCAATATGGATTGCGATACCCGTGGGTATGAGTTCGGTTTGCCCGGCTTGCAAGGTCAAAGGCGCATCAATACAGGCACGCAAATCCAGCCCAGCTGAACCGTCGGTTGCATAGTGTGGCAAGCCAAACTCGTCACTAATTCGCGGGTCTAAGATCTTAACGTCAATAGTCGGTTTCATTGGGGTAATCGTTGGGCAATATGGGTCAATAACTGTTCCGCCAGCACGCTTTTGTCTGCGGTGCCGAGGTCAATGGTCTGGTCTTGGGTGATTAATAATAAGCGATTACGATTACTACCAAAACCCAGCCCTTTGATGCTGACGTCATTGGCGGCAATCATATCAAGATTTTTACGTTGCAGCTTGCCGCGCGCGTAGTGAGCCACGTCTTGGGTTTCCGCCGCAAAGCCGACCGTAAATGGACGGTTTTGGCTAAGCGCACCCACACTGGCCAAGATATCCGGGTTTTTGATCAATTCAATGGTCATGCGGTCGGCATTTTTTTTAATTTTCTGATCAACCACCTTTGCCGGACGATAATCCGCTACCGCGGCGACCGCAATGAATACATCTGCTGTGGCAACGTGCTGATGCACCGCCGCATACATTTCTTCAGCCGTTTCCACCGAAATCAATTTAGTGTTTACAGGCGCTTTCAAACACGTAGGGCCAGACACCAAAATTACTTCAGCTCCCGATTTTACTGCTGCTGCCGCCAGCATATAGCCCATTTTACCCGAGCTGCGATTGGTCAATCCACGTACCGGGTCAAGCGGCTCCCAGGTTGGGCCTGCGGTTAATAAAACAGTTTTCCCACTCAGCACGTTTGTGCTTCTGGGGTAGTCATGAGACGCGCTATCTCTTCGGGTTCAACCATGCGCCCTGCACCGGTTTCACCACACGCTTGGTCGCCTTCGGCCGGACCGATAAAACGCACCCCGCGTGATTGCAGTAGCTCACAATTGGCAACCGTGGCGACATTCGCCCACATTTGCTGATTCATCGCGGGTGCAACAGCGAGCGGCGCGGTGGTCGCCAAGCACACCGTTGCGAGTAAATCGGGTGCCAAGCCATGCGCTAATTGCGCTAAGAAATTAGCTGTTGCGGGCGCAATAAGCACCTGATCGGCCCAGCGCGCCAACTCAATATGGTCCATCGCCGCCTCAGCGCTCGGGTCAAACATCGCTGTGCGTACCGGATGGCCACTGACGGCTTGCAAACTCAGCGGTGCCACAAAATGCTCAGCCGCTGCTGTTAGCACGACGCGCACATCCGCCCCACCCTCTTTCAAGCGGCGCACTAAAATCGGCGTTTTATACGCCGCAATACCGGCACTGATGCCCAATACGATATTCACAATTCCATCCTCGTGGTGATATTGGGTGAGTCTAAAGGGAATACCGCTGGGTTTCTAGATAGTCAATGCCAATCAGCGATATAATGACAACCATATTTTATTAAGGACTCATCATATGAACGCCGATCAAAAGAAAAAGGCAGCCGCTGAAGCGGCTTTGGAATACATCAATTCTGGCGACGTAGTTGGTGTGGGTACAGGCTCAACCGCCGATCATTTCATCGATTATCTCGCCACCATCAAAGGCCGGATTGAGGGTGCCGTCGCCAGCTCTGACGTCAGCGCCAAGCGTTTACAAAAGCACGGAATAGACGTGTTGGACCTCAACCAAGTAGGCAACTTGGCGATTTATGTTGATGGTGCGGACGAAGCCACCAAGCATGGTCACTTGATCAAGGGCGGCGGCGGCGCACTGACACGAGAGAAAATTGTCGCGCATGCCAGTGAACGCTTTATTTGTATCGCCGATGATTCCAAACTGGTCAACATATTGGGCGAATTCCCCTTGCCGGTGGAAGTCATCCCAATGGCGCGCAGCATGGTTGCGCGCGAGTTAGTTGAGCTAGACGGCCAGCCTGAATACCGAGTCGGCTTCGTTACCGATAACGGCAACGTCATCTTGGACGTGCGTAATCTGCGCATTATGGATCCCGTTGAGCTGGAAACGACGATTAACCAAATCCCCGGCGTGGTCACGGTCGGCCTATTTGCGCACCGCGGTGCCGACCTGCTCCTGTTAGGCAGTAACGATGGCGTTCAAAAAATCACGCCTTAAGCGCTTTTTAATGTTCGGCTGACAGCGTCGCGAGCAAATCTGCGGCGCTGATCGGCTTGGGTTTAGCTGATTCGTGAGCCAATAGCCCTAACGAGGCCGCCAATTCACCAACGACTGCTTCGGGCCTTTGGTGCTGCTCCCACATGTCTTGCAGCGAGTCCGCCCCATTGCGTTTTGACAAGCGCACGCCTTTAGCGTCGCACAGCATGGGCACGTGCCAAAACACTGGCCGAGCAGCACCCAGCGCGTCAACCAATGCCAGTTGGCGTGGCGCCGAATCCAGCAAATCAGCACCCCGAACAATATCGGTAACACCCATCGCGATATCATCAACCACACTCGCCAATTGGTAGGCAAATAAGCCATCTCGACGCTTGACGACAAAGTCCCCCACCTCGTCCGCCAAGCGCTGCGAATAATTACCGACAATGCCGTCTGACATATTGATCTTGAGGTTATCTACTTTAAAGCGCCAGGCTGGCGGTAATGTGGGTATTTTGTCGGGCTCCCGCTCGCGACAAGTGCCGGGATAACGCAAAACATGCCCGGGCTGATGAGGCGCGCTGGCAGCTTCCCGAATATCTCTACGTGAGCAATAGCACCGATAAATAAAGCTTTCCGCATGTAGTACTGATAGGGCTTTTTCGTATAAATCGCTTCGTTGTGATTGCTCGTAGGGTGCGTGCGGCCCACCCACATCTGGCCCTTCATCCCAATCTAAACCCAGCCAGCGTAAATCATCCAAACACTGTGCCGCACTGCCTGCTTTAACGCGCGGCAAATCGAGGTCATCCATCCGCATGATAAAACGCCCACCAGCGAGCCGCACCTGTAGCCACGCCAGCAATGCGGTGCGGGCATTACCCAAGTGTAGTGGCCCAGTTGGGCTGGGTGCGTACCGACCCACTAGCGATAGGCTTTTGAGATCACGCCTCTGCAAAAGGTTATATTTCAACCCAGTGCTAAGCTTGCTATCTTGAAGCCCACTAACCACGCGTCATAACCATGTTAAAAGCACTCATATTTGATGTAGACGGCACCCTGGCCGATACCGAACGAGACGGTCATCGTGTCGCATTTAACCAAGCTTTTCAAGCGGCAGGCCTCGATTGGGTGTGGGATGAAGCACTGTATGGTGATTTGTTAGCAGTTACTGGTGGGAAGGAGCGCATGCTGCATTATGCAACGCAGTTTCAGCCTGCATTTCTGAATCAAGCTGATGTTGGTGCAACGATCAAGTCTTTGCACGCCAGTAAAACCCAATATTACGTGGAATTACTCAACGCCGGAAAGATTCCATTGCGCCCGGGCGTTAAGCGACTATTGGTTGAAGCGCGTGAAGCTGAATTAACTTTAGCGATTGCAACCACGACAACACCTGCAAACGTAACCGCACTGATTTCCAGCACGCTGGGGGAAAAGGCGCTGGGCTGGTTTGCAGTGATCGCTGCCGGTGACATCGTCCCCGCCAAAAAACCCGCTGCTGACATCTACGAATATGCCCTCGAAGAGCTGGCATTAAAGCCCGAAGAATGCTTGGCTTTTGAGGATTCCAGCAACGGCATACGCTCCGCTTTAGGAGCCGACTTACACACCATTATCACCACCAACGATTACACTGAAAATGACAACTTCGATGGCGCCGTATTGGTAGTCGATCAATTGGGTGAACCCGACGCACCATGCACCATAAAACATGGAAACTTGGCTGATTCCTATGTCAATCTGGCAGCCTTAATCCGGCTGATGGATAATCACTAAATTCCCTGCTCAAAACAGGCCAAAAAACCTCAAAATTGCTTGCGAATAGACCATCGTTCCGGTATCTTTCCGCACCCTCGTGGCTACGTAGCTCAGCTGGTTAGAGCACATCACTCATAATGATGGGGTCCCCTGTTCGAATCTGGGCGTAGCCACCACTAATTCAAAGCCGCACGAACACGCTACCAATAGAATCTAAGCTAATGTGGCCAGACTCAATTGGTTTCTGACTACACTGGTTTGAATCAATACCTATCAGGTATCGAAAACCATGACGCTGGATAATGGCAGTGAAAATGCCTTGTTCAAAGAGCTCCAGGACAAGCTGTCATTCAAGATATATTTTGCCAAGGCCTATGCACGCTGGGAGCGAGGCGCCAATGAAAATACCAATGGTTTGATCAGACGATATTTTCCTAAAGGAACTAACTTCTTGAAAGTAACCGAATCAGAACTTGAAAAGGTCGTTAGCTTGATTAATCATAGGCCCAGAAAGTGCCTCAAATACAGAACTCCTTGGGAAGTCTTTAACTCGATCTCAGGTGGTGCACTTGGAACTTGAATTCACCTTCGGCAATAAAAACCCCTCCTCGGTGGGGAGATACAACTACCCACTAAAAAACTTCTCCACTGCGCGCGATATTTGTCCAATAGCACCAATTCTGGCTTTGAATAATTTCTGGAAATCATCCGCAGATGCAAGCACTTCAAAGTGTTTCTTATGTATTGAAAGATAATATTGTTTATTCTTGCGGTTTCGATGCTTGATGCCGACCTCCATCGCTTTGTGGGCGCTAATAAAGTACCAATTGGTATCTTTTGGATCACTTCGGTTCTTATACGCGTACCAAAGATAAAGCCTTGTAACTCGTTCAAATTCAAGTGATTTAGATAGTTCTGTAGCGATCGATAGAGTAAACTCCGATCCGTTATTGACAGGCGAATAATGCTTGACGTCTACTGCTATAAATCCAGTGCTAGGCAATAACACAAAAAAATCAGGTCGCTTTAGATGATCCGTGAAAACCAGTGAGAAAGAATCAACTGGATCATCGCCGTTCTTCTTGTTATTAATATGTAAATAGCCAATAGATTGATCATTTAACCACTGAGCAAACGCTTTTTCTCCATCATCCCCTATATTCTTAATATCTTGATTGCTTGCCATTTATTCACCTTATGATAGGGGTTATTAACTCTTCCAACTCATTAATCGTAGCCCACCACTCATACGCCACACCTTGGATGTAGCCAAGCCAGATAAGCGCCTTACCGCCCGACACGTTGCCGTTGTAAATTTATCGGCACTATAGGCGAGGTGGCTAATGCCGATCTCGTAGTTCTCGTTAGGTAGGCAGAACCTGTCGAAGCGATCGTTAAGCAGTAGCCCCACTCGCTCGGGTTTGGGATCATTTAAGAGAAATATTACGAACCAGGGTCACTTTCTGAAGATGCGGCAGGTATTTGTTTCTTTACAGGCTTAGGCTCGGGCATTGTGAAGTGAGTGGAGCACTGTTTGTCGATGTTTGACTTTTCTAAAGCTTCATACTCGCCTTTGAGTTGTTTCAGTTCGGCAATTTGCGCGTCATCTTGTCCGGCCCAAAACAGCGCGGGCCAAAATATTATCGCGCCTACTGCGACGGCCGCGTTTGAATCAGACGCATCCTTATCGACTACTTCTATTTGGGTGGCTAGCGCTCCGCGTAGCCTAGTTTCTTCTTGCGCGATTTGATCGCAGTTATAACTTTGATAAGCCACAGGCGAGACATATCGAGCGTCAACTTCGTCAGAATGTGTGGCGCACCCTATTAGGCTTAAAGTGGATATCGCCGCCGTTGCCATTATTATCTTTTTCATTTGCTGATCCGTTTTTGTTTTTACTAAATTTCCCTGAACCCACCAAAGGCGCGGCTTGCTCACCCAGACATATGCATACCGATTACCTTTCCCTGCAATCGGAATAACGATTAAGCTCAAATTTAGTATGTATTTTAAGAAATTGCAATTGACCGAAAGAAATAGGGTTGCATTACTTCTCATCTCGGAAGTAAAGATGATGCGGTATCGCTCATGAAGCTAGCAGGGTTTGCGCTTAGTCTACTCCCGGAAAACAAGCGGCTTGAAGCGATTAGCAGATTGAACTCCAAGTTAGTACGAGAAGAGATCATTCACTTGCTCTCTGAAGTATCACAGGCACCAACCTCTCAGCAGTAACAGAAGCAATACAATCAATTAAATAAAAGCCAAGCAGACGACAAGGTGGGAGGCTGATCGTAAGGTCTAATCCCTTTTTTGTCGAAAAGTGTCAGATTTGTCAGATTACGACTTCCTCTAGTTACCAGGCGTTACTAGGCGAAAAGCCCCGTATTTATTACCCATTATCAAACTAACGGTATGAAATTGATTCCAAAATAGAGTGGCTAGAAAAACCGCGCACAGCGCAATACTCACCAGGATTAGCGAATGTAAGAACCTACTTCCTTCTCGCGTAGTGACCGCAATAAAACCTTTAATGCTGTACATGCAAAACGCACAAAATGTCAGGGTGAGTCCGCCGTGAAGCCAGCAAACATAAGAGTTCAGCACTAATAATACTGTGGATCACCTATAAGCCAAAAATAACGGCGGTTTCCGCGCTCTCTAATGCCCGCGGCTAAAGCAAGAAAGCTAGGGACCCCACAGGTTTGCGATTAGCAGCCATTTGCAGGGATAGTCAAAACACTGCCGTCTTCAAACATCACTTTAATCGTACCTCCATCTGGAATTGGTAAGGGGGCCGGAGTAAATAGTCTTCGAGAGTAAGTAAACATCTCTTTAGGGTGAATAATCATAGGTAACTGACCTCGAGGCACTAGCGCGGCGTCCCAGATATTTGAATTAACCACCTCAAACTTAGTTAATACAGCGGTATGAGAAGACTCATTTCGATACGTTACTTCCTCCCAATAGTCACTAGCAGCTCCACCCGGGGGGCATGCACTAGCAGATCCTTGATAATTATAAAACGACTGAGCCATTGGGTCTTGTCCTGGTAATACGGTGTTAGTAGGACTACTTTGAGCATGAGCGGGTAACTCGACAGACTTGATGACAGGAGCGGCCCACATTATTTGTACTATTGATCTTCTTAGCATTATAAATCCTTACGTTCCCTGATCTTAATTATAGGACAAAATCCCTTGCTGCGTTCGTGCGAACAATCAATGGCAATCAATGGGGTCACAATCAATGGGGTCAGACTCGATTGATTCGCTCAATTGTGGGTGAATTCACGTGTAGCTATTAGCGTGGACTGCCTTCAACAAAACACTGAGCCCGAAAACCACGTTACAACCTACTCGACCCAGCGCAAGGGGCCATTAGGCCCTCTTACCTATTCTACCCGCCCAGCTGATCTATTTCGGTTTGTAAATAAGCAATCGCATTATCGGCATCAATACTAAAATCATTGTAGATAACGTAACCGTCTGGTGAGATAAGAATCGCCCAAGGGGTGCCGCCGGTTCGATAGCTGCGCATAGTGTTCGGTCGCTCATGGGTGTCGCTATCACCTTGATCATGCCCCATTGGGATGGGTAGATCATAGCGCTGCTGCATTACCCGTAATTTATCGACGGTATTGCTGGCATAGCCTTCAAAGATCGTTTGAATGGCCGCAGCAATGAAATAATCACTGTCTTTAAAATGAGCATGGATTTTTTGCAGCGCTGGAAAACCGTGGCTATGACAACCCGGGCACCACGCTTGCCAACATTCGAGCATCACAAATTTGCCGCGCTGTGCTGCCAGGCTAAAGTTGTCTGGGTTGCCTTCACCATCTATCCAATGCGGCACGTCTAGCTCTGGTGCGATTTCACCGACGATGCCATAACCTTTGGGAGCCGCCAAACTAGCGCTCATGCCAGGCAGCAAGGTTGCTGCTACGCCTGATAACAAGAGTTGTCGTCGTTTAACCAAAAATGAGTCTGGGTGCATAGTTTTGAAACCGTAGCGCTTTTATCGATTCTTAGAGCGATATTTGCTGCTAGAGTTCCATCAAGTAATCGATTAACCCGCTATAAGGCGGCTTCACCTTCACCAGCATTAATTGCCGATACTGACTGTGTCTTAAATGACCCAGGGTGGGTTTAAAACCTAATATCTAGTGAGGCCAGATTAACTGAGACACAGGGTTAGACTCAACTGATTGGGACTAACCAAGCCCCCTACAACCCAATCCCTACGCCAATCGAAAATGGGATTCTGCCGACTCCCTTTCGTGGGCTATAGCGCTGTAAATCATCGACTTGTAATAGTGGAAACCGGTAATCCGCGCCCGAAACCTTACCGTCACGGAAGCCCGATAATTTTCCTACTGCGATAATTCCATTCCCAGCCGAATAGTCGATTGGCTCTAGATAGCCTGGATATACAGCAATAAATCGGCCGCTTGAGCTGTCACGAAATCTAGGCTTTTTGTTCGAATCCATGGGATAAGCCAGCACGGTTAGTTCCGTGCTATCGGGATTATTTTGAACGTGCAAAATCTTTCCACCCCAAACGTATTCCTGATCGACATCTGACTCTGCTTGCACTTGGTTGGGCGTGACCGTAGAAGCGCTGTCATCAGGATCAATTGAAGGTGTGGTTTGGCACGCACTTAGTACCACGGTGACTAATAGGGCGGGCAATAATCGAAATACAGTCGTCATGTTCATTAGTGGTACCAGTGGTTAAAACGGAGGCTCATGTAATCGGAATGTGGCCAAGGGCCATAAAAATACGGATGATCCCACATCGGATGTTGTCCATGAGGGTAGTAGTTTCGCGGTCGATAACGCTGCTCAGGCCAAATTTTGAATTCATCGACCCTTACCAGAGGATACTGATATTGGTACTCACCGATCTGACTCGATTGCCAACCACTCAGCGTGCCACGCACCGTTATTCGCCGACCCGCTTTGAGGTTCTCTGGGTCTAAGAATTGATTAATCCGTGCGATAAAACGGCCATCACTTTGATCAGACAAGCGCGGTGCGCTGGCTTTATCCAACGAACGGGCGAGCACTTCAACCAGCGTATAATCACTAAAATTGCTGAGTTTGACGACTTCACCACCCCAACGCACCGCCACATCTGTCTTTTTATCAGTCTTGGCTTGTTGGATACTCGGACTATCCGGCACCGCCGGAATCACCGCTTTGGTGGTGCTACACGCGCTGAGCGCACTGGCCAGCACGGCAATAATGATCATTGCTGCTCTCTTTCCCATAGCGTCCATTCTCCTATTTAGTACTAAACCACATCTTACTATAGTGAACCATAACGGTGACGGTATGAAGCAGAACTGAATGTATCAAATCAAGTCGATCACTCCCTGGCAGGGATTCGAACTGCTTATGCAGAATCCTGTACATCAATCTTGCAACGCAACTCGTCTGGCCTTATCTTTAAGCCATCAAATTTATAAGGAAATGCTATGAATACTGAGCCTGAAACATCTAAACGTTGGGGTTGTTTGCCGATCTTCGGCATGATGTTGCTAACCGTGATTATCTCGGTCGCGGTCACAGTTTGGTTCTTGAATTACTACTTGTTCCCGAAACGGTTCGCGCCAGTCGAGCTAAACGCCAAGGAAACTGCCGTGTTGGAGCAAAAACTCAATTTTTTTGAAGGCTTTGCGCAATCCAAGGGAGGCAATCAGAATGCCAATAACCTAAATCCGGACGCTCCTTTTGAGCCAGAAGCTTACACAGAGATTGGCGCTGACCGCAACATCAGCCTCAGCGAACGTGAATTAAACGCCCTGCTGGCAAGCAATACCGACTTGGCAGATAAAGTGGCGATTGACTTGGCCGACCGCCTCATCAGCGCAAAGTTGCGGATCCCAATGGACCCGGACTTTCCCCTATTTGGCGGAAAAACGCTCAAGGCCCGCGCCGGGGTTGAATTTGCTTACGAGAACCAACGGCCGGTGGTGGTACTTAAAGGTGTTAGCGTGATGGGCGTGCCTATACCTAATGCCTGGCTGGGTGGCCTCAAAAACATCGACCTAGTCAATGAATTTGGCCAAGACCGGGGTTTTTGGAAAGCCTTCGCCGATGGTGTCGAAGCATTACAAGTAGATGATGGGGCGCTCAGAATCAAGCTGAAGGAATAACCTACTTTTAGAAAGTTTTTTGCAAAACAACCCATTTGGGTTATGTATTTCTCCAATTAACCTAGTAGAATAGTCGGTAATTAATCAGGAGCAAACCACACCATGAAACTAACGACTAAAGGCCGTTACGCCGTCACCGCGATGCTGGACTTGGCATTAAAGGAAGATGATCAATCCGTCACCTTGCGATATATCGCCGAGCACCAAAAAATCTCTTTATCTTACCTAGAGCAACTGTTCGCCAAACTGCGTAAAAACCGCTTAGTCACTGGCACTCGCGGCCCTGGCGGCGGATATAAACTGTCACGCTCACCGGATAAAATCTCTATCGCAGAGATTATTACTGCGGTTGATGAGCCGATTGAGTTTCGTGACTGCGGTGGCCGCGAAGACTGCCGCGACGGCGAACGCTGCTTGTCACACGAATTGTGGGCGACACTCACTGACCAGCTAGAAGACTTTTTATCTGGCATCTATTTAGGTGAGCTGATGCGCGACTGCAAGGCGTATCAAACCATGAATTTGGGTCAACACGAAGTCGCCATACCGGTACAATAGCGCCCCGTTTTTGATACGGGTTTTATAAGCCGCCCTCTCCGGTATTCAGTACGCCACTTAAGCGTGCTGATTGACCGCCATTAACCGCTTAACAGATACTCTATATATAATGGCCAGCACCGAACAAGAACTCGACGCCTTGGTTGGACGTGAGTACGTCGAAGGCTTCGTCACCGATATCGAATCTGATACCTTGCCGCCCGGCTTGGATAAAGACGTCATTCGTCATATTTCTGCGCGCAAAAACGAACCTGCGTGGCTACTGGAATGGCGCTTGCAAGCTTTCGAGCAATGGCAAAAAATGGCTCAACCAGATTGGGCCAAACTCGATATTGAGCCGATTGACTATCAGGCAATTTCGTATTTCTCAGCGCCAAAGCGTCCCGAAGACGGCCCACAAAGCCTGGATGAAGTTGACCCTAAGCTACTCGAAACCTACGAAAAGTTAGGGATTCCGATTGACGAGCAAAAAATGTTGGCGGGCGTCAATGTGGCGGTCGATGCGGTGTTCGACAGTGTCTCGGTAGCGACCACCTTTAAAAAGACCTTATCCAAAGCGGGCGTTATTTTTTGCCCACTGTCAGAAGCGGTCGAGAATCACCCGGAGCTGGTCAAACAATACCTCGGTTCAGTCGTTCCGCAAACGGATAACTATTTTGCAGCGCTCAATTGTGCGGTGTTTACCGAAGGCTCTTTTGTCTACATTCCCAAGGGTGTGCGCTGCCCGATGGAGCTGTCGACGTACTTCCGGATCAACGCAATCAACACCGGCCAGTTTGAGCGCACGCTGATCATTGCCGATGAAGGTGCGTATGTGAGCTACCTTGAAGGCTGCACTGCGCCGCAACGCGATGAAAATCAACTGCACGCTGCGGTAGTCGAGCTGGTGTGCCACAAAGACGCGGAAATCAAATACTCAACCGTGCAAAACTGGTACCCGGGCGATGAGAATGGCAAGGGCGGGATTTACAATTTCGTGACCAAACGCGGTATTTGTGCAGGCGATAACGCCAAAATCTCTTGGACTCAAGTGGAGACTGGCTCAGCCATCACCTGGAAATACCCAAGCTGTGTATTAAAAGGCAAAAACTCAGTCGGCGAATTTTATTCCGTCGCCCTGACCAATAATTATCAGCAAGCCGACACCGGCACCAAAATGATCCACTTGGGCGAGGGTTCAACCTCAACCATTATCTCCAAAGGTATTTCCGCCGGGCATGGGCAAAACGCCTATCGCGGGCAGGTGCATATCGCCAAAGGTGCTGAAAACGCTCGCAATTACTCACAATGCGACTCGCTATTGATGGGCGACCGCTGTGGTGCACACACCTTTCCGTATATGGAAATTAAAAACCCAACCGCGAAAGTAGAGCACGAGGCCACCACCTCAAAAATTGGTGAAGATCAATTATTTTATTGCCGACAACGCGGCTTATCGGAAGAAGACGCCGTATCGATGATCGTCAATGGATTTTGTAAAGAAGTATTCAAAGAGCTACCGATGGAATTCGCGGTAGAAGCACAGAAATTGCTCGGCATCAGCCTTGAAGGCGCTGTGGGCTAACCCGATTAAATAACAAACATGTTAACGATTAATAACTTACACGCCAGCGTTGCTGGCACTCCCATCCTGAAAGGCTTAAACCTTGAAATCGGCGCGGGTGAAGTCCACGCGATTATGGGCCCGAATGGCTCCGGCAAAAGTACGCTGGCGGCGGTATTGACTGGCCGTGAAGAATACGAAGTGATCAACGGCTCGGTGGCCTTCATGGGCGAGGATTTACTCGACATGGAAGCTGATAAACGCGCCCAGGCCGGTATCTTTCTGGGTTTTCAATACCCGGTGGAAATCCCAGGCGTGTCCAATGTGTATTTCTTGAAGGCTGCCGTCAACGCGGTTCGCCGCGCTCGAGGCTTGGAAGAGTTAGATGCGCTGGATTTTCTGACCAAGATCAAAGAAAAAGTGGCGCTGATGGAAATGCGCGATGAATTTTTACACCGTTCAGTCAATGAAGGCTTTTCGGGTGGCGAGAAAAAACGTAATGAAATTCTGCAAATGGCGATGCTTGAGCCTCGCCTAGCCATTCTCGATGAGATCGATTCAGGGCTGGATATCGATGCACTACAAGTTGTCGCGAAAGGCGTCAATGCGCAGCGCAACGCTGACCGTTCAGTTTTGTTAGTCACCCACTATCAGCGCTTATTGGATTTCATTGAACCCGATTATGTACACGTCATGGCCGAAGGAAGAATCGTCAAATCTGGTGACAAATCGCTGGCGCTAGAGCTTGAAGCCAAGGGCTACCGCTGGATTGAAGAACAAGCCGCTTAAACCATGCCGATCATTACTGAACACTTGATAAAACCTGGAACCCAGGGCGATGCACTGGCTGGCGTACGCGCCGTAGCTCGCGCTGGGTATGAATCTATCGGCTTTCCATCGACCAAAGATGAAGATTGGAAATATACCGATTTACGCGCACTGGCACTGAAGGAGTATCAATTCTCTGATGCCGGTTTTGATTATTCGCAGCAACTGCCCAAACCCATATCGACGATCCAGTTAGTATTCGTCAATGGCGTACTAAATTCGGGCTTATCAAACCTGGGCTCGGTGCCCAAGGGCTGCCACCTGATGTCCATGAGCGAAGCGCTTAGTCAAAACACCGGCGACATCGTCAGCCAAGTGGCGTCGGCAATGCCCGTCACACCCAACAGTTTGGCGCAGCTAAACACGGGGTTTTTCCGTGATGGTGCCTATCTATCAGTCGCTGAGGGCACCGCAATTGAGGCAGTGATCGAGTTGGTATTTGTCAGCGAAGGTGAAACCACCTTATCGTTACCGCGTAATCTCATCGTACTCGATAGAGACGCCAAAGCAACCGTGGTTGAACGCCATGTCTCTGACGATAGCTGCACCGCGCTGAGCAATACCGCCACCGAAGTCGTGCTCGCTGAAGATGCCACATTGGATTACTATCTCATTCAAACCCAAGGCAAAAAGACCAGCCACATCGGTGCAACCTGGGTTGAACAAGCAGAAAGCAGCACGTTTAACGCGCGCACCATTACCCTCGGCGGGCAACTGGTGCGCAATGAGCTGAAAACGTCGTTAAAGGGTGAGTATGCCCATACGGAATGTATCGGTTTGTTTGTTGGCAATGGCCGTCAACACATCGACAATCACACCACCATTCGCCACGTCGCTCCCAGTTGCACCAGCAAGGAGCTGTACAAAGGCATTCTGGATGACCGCGCGCGCGGCGTTTTTCACGGCCGAATTATCGTTGAGCAAGACGCCCAGCTGACTGCTTCTGAGCAGGAAAATCAGAATTTATTGTTATCGCGCAACGCTGAAATCGATACTAAGCCACAGCTTGAAATTTATGCCGATGATGTGAAGTGTTCGCATGGTGCAACCGTCGGCCAACTCGACAAAAAACAGGTGTTCTATTTGCAATCCCGGGGCATCGATAAGGCTGCTGCGGAGCAATTATTGACTTATGCTTTCGCCGCGGAAGCGTTGAAAGCCATTAAAATTCCAGCTCTGAAAACTGAAATCGAACACGCACTCGCACAAACCCTCATTTCTAATGATTTTGCCGATGAACTCATCGCCGGAGAATAAGCCGCATGAAACATGTCAATGTAGACCCTAACCCAGAACGCCAGAAACAAAGTGATGAGGTGATGGACAAACTCACTCAAAATACCAATGCAACATTGGCTAAATCAGTGGATATCGACGACGAGACCTTGGTCACTAACGTGGTTGAGGCGCTCAAAGAGATTTATGACCCGGAAATCCCGGTTAACATTTATGATTTGGGTTTGATCTATCGGGTTGATATCAAAGACGGCGTTGCCGACGTCGATATGACGCTAACCACGCCGGGTTGCCCCGTCGCTCAGACCTTTCCCGGCATGGTAGAAACATCGATTAAAAAGGTCGAAGGCATTGCCGATGCGACCGTCAACCTGATTTGGGATCCTCCCTGGACGCAGGATCAACTTAGCGAAGCCGCCCGACTGCAGCTTGGTTTAATGTAGACCTGCACCCGCAAAACAATACTAATAAACAACACTAACAATGAGCGACTGGGTAAAAGTGGGATCCGTCGATGACATAGCGGAAGGTGCGCATGTGGTTATCGATGTCGATAATGTGATGGTGGTCGTTTTTAATATGGGTGGTGAGTTTTTCGCCTATGAAGATGCTTGCCCCCACGACGGTAGCGACATCGCCTCCGGTTGTATTAAAAACGGGATATTAGAGTGCGCGCACCATGGCGCTACTTTTGATTTGGCTACTGGTGAAGTCTTGACCGCACCCGCCTACGAACCACTGGAAAAAATAGCGCTGCGCATTGAAGGCGGGGTTATTGAAGTCCGCGACGACCGCTGGGAGTGACTCCCCCTCAACACCTAGCAATTGACTCCCCTACAGGGACTCTACTAATCAAGTGGCGGTCGGTCATTCGCCCGCGAATACACTGCGATACCCATACTAAGGACCGCTGCTAGAAAACCAAAGCAGACCGAATAGGCTTCTGGCGGTAGGCTTTCGGCGGTCGCGCTACCTGCAACCCAATAGACCACCAAGCCAGCGATATACTGCATTACAAATACACCGCCCATATTTGCAGTGTTCAGGACGGTCAACCCACGCCCGAGCACATCGTCATTAAATAAAGCCTTGCCGTGCGCGATCATGACCGGATTAGTAGCCGCAGCAAAAGCAAACAGTACAAACAACGCCACTGTTAACCCGTACGGTAGTTGCGGGTTGAAAGCCAACACAATCAATATCACCACCATCACGATTGATCCCGTCATGACCAAAGCTTTACGCCGATTGAACCAGCGGTCGCTGGCGCCCCAGACAAAAAAACCGATGATCAACGTGATGGTTAAAATAGACATCAACCAGCCGCGCTCGGTTAGATCCAGGCCGTGAATATCAGTAAAATAGGCTGGCCCCCACAGTCCCATTACGCTGATCGTCACAGAATATAAGACAAAATGGATGACCGCTAGCGGCCAGAAATCAGCCGACCTAAAGACGGCACTAAAGCCCTTAAACCCATCGCTGATTGGCTCTTTCACCCGCTCGTGAAAAGCGTGGTCAGCCGGCGCATCACGCACGACTAAGGCCACCCATATACCCGCTATCAGGACAAATCCGGCGGCATAATAAAAAACGGATCGCCAACCTTGGCTCTCAACCATATACGCCATCGGTGAGGTGGCCAGAAACGTGCCCATGTTGCCAAACCCCAGCATTAAGCCTGAGAGAAAGGCGAACCGTTCCGGCGGAAACCAGCGGCTGATGATCAACAGAGGAGCCATTAAAAACGAAGAGCAACCCAAACCCATCAACAAGCGGCCAATGGTTAAATCGACCAAGTTATCCCCAACCGCAAATAATAGGCTACCGGCCATCGCAAACAGAACACAAGCCGCCATTGATTTACGTGGCCCAAATCGGTCGAGCATGACGCCAAGCGGTAATTGCGCCAGGGCAAAACTCAGGAAGAAAGCGCCCGACAACGCGCCCAACTGATCAGGTCGCAAGGCAAAGGCTTGGGTTAACTCCGGGATAATAACGCCCGCAGAATTGCGTAGAAACTGGCTAGTCGCATAGATTGCGAAGAGCGAGGCAAGCAATGAAACGGAATACAGGCGCATGTGTACTATCTACAGCGCTAAAGCTTCAGCTGTCTGCTTGAGTCGGGGCTTGGACTTCGGATGAATCTGCTGAATACTGAACCATCTCAGCACTGATGGGTGACATAAATTGCAACTCAATAGCGGTCAGTGCCAAAGGCTTACGGTGCTCTGACTTATCGCCGTATTGTGCATCACCCACCACCGGCAAGTTGTTTTCAGCAAGGTGGCGACGAATTTGGTGCTTGCGACCCGTTTCAATGCTGACTACCAGCTCACTGTGAGCGCCTTCAGTGTCATCAATCAGCTTCGAGCTCAAAATGGTAGAAACCGCCACCTTACCATCCAACTCACTGTTGATCACCCAAGGCAAAGGCTGTGCCACCACGCCATGCACTTGTACTCGGTAGTGTTTCGTGATTTTGCGATCACGAAACAAAGCAGATAATTTACCCGCCATCGACTTGCCATGCGCGACCAGCATGAGACCACTGGCAGCGCGATCCAGCCGATGAACCAGCATTGCGACATCCGTCACCGGACTGCTTTTCTCGATCCAACGCGTAATCGCACAATGATCCCCATACTTTGAACCCTGCGATAGCATTTTCGGTGGTTTGAACCACACTGAATACCCGCCTTCATCAGCAATTAGACGTGGTGGCTCAACCGTTTGTGCCAATACATAAGGGTCAAAAAACAATTCCAAATGATCACCTTTGTGTAGCGGCGTTTTCACTCGCCGCAAACGCCGATGACCACCGCGAGCCTTGGTTAGCCAAACCGCGCCCTTGCTCATGGCTTGCTTGATTTGTTGACGTGATAATGACGTAGCAGCAGCCAGTAAATCCAGCGGTGCTGCATCGTCGCTATCGACTGTAATCTTGCAGGTAAATTTTTTTGCTTGCATTAGGATATTCCCTTGTTACAGGGCAACTGATGCACTCGCACGAAACGCCCATCGACTTCGGCTGCAGTTAATTTTTCGCCCCACAAACAACCACTATCGAGGGCAATATAATTGCCATCAAACCAGTGACCAGCAGATGACCAGTGACCATACACGATCCGCCAATTTTTCCGCGGCTGGCCATTAGCATGGGCATACCAAGGTATCAGCCGACCGGGTTGTTTACCGGGCGGTTTTGAACAGCTGAAGTTAAGCACACCCTTGCCATTGACGTAGCGCATCCGGGTGAAGGCATTAATAATGAAACGGTAGCGCTTCCAACCCGTCAGTTTAGGGTGCCAAAGATCAGGTTTGTTGCCATACATATTGTGCAGCAAACTGCGGTAATCGGGGCTTTGCAAAATATTCTCTACTTCCTGCGCATATAAGCGGGCTTCGCGAATACTCCATCCCGGGTAAATACCCGCGTGCGCCATAGCGACGTGTAACCCCGCATCACGATGCATGAGCGGACGATGGCGCAACCAGTGAACCAGCTTATCGCGATCTTTGGCTTTTAAAATCGGGCGTAAGGACTCATGCCGAAACGAACGTTTGACCTTGGCTGAAAGTGCTAACAGATGTAAGTCATGGTTGCCCAGCACCGTTACCGCTGACTTTCCCAAGCCTTTGATAAAACGCAAGGTCTCGAGTGATTTGGGACCACGATTAACTAAATCACCGACAAACCAGACTTGGTCTTTTTTTGGATCGAATTGAACGTGGTCTAGCAATCGCTGTAACGGCTTCAGACAGCCTTGAATATCACCAATCGCATAGATGGTCACAATTCATGCCTCTGCCACAACCGCTCGCTACGTTTACTCACTAAATAAATCTTCTTCGAATGGGTCTTCTTCTACGGGTACATTACCATCATACACCGCTTTCAAGCGCGCTTGCCGATAGGTTTCGCGTAAAAATGCATATTCATCCACTTGCATATACAGCGTCTCGTCTGGGCCGATATAATCAGCCCGCGTACCAATCAAGCGCACGCTGCTTGCCAATAGGCTGTAGTCCCCAGCAATTTCAGACAGCGGATCGGCATACAGCATTTGCGCCACAAATCCAGCGGTATCACGCACCGTACTCGGCCCGAAAAACGGTAGCATTAAATAGGGTCCGCTACCCAACCCCCAGACACCCAGCGTTTCGCCCAGGTCTTCGCGGTGTTTGGGTACATCCAGCTCGGTAGCAACATCTAAAATGCCGCCGATACCCAGCGTAGTATTCAGCAAAAAACGTGCAGCTGCATCATGCGCCTTCTTGGGTTTGCCCTGCAACAAATCGTTAACCAGGGTATAAGGCTCCCATAAATTACTGAAGAAATTGCCAAACCCTTTACGAACCGGCGCTGGGACATGCTCTTTGTAACCTTTGGCAACTGGCCGCAAAACGGCTTGATCGAGTTTACTGTTGAATTTATAAATCGCGCGGTTGGTGCGCTCAAATGGGTCAAATTCACTGATCGTTTGTTCTTCGGCAATAGCTACGCTGGTGAGTATTGGCAGGCCAATAGCCACCAATAAGGCCAATACTGCCAACAATGAATTAAGTGGTTTGATCATTAGAATAGCTCCTCGCTCGCTTGCTGGGTGATCGGCGCGTGCTGACTAGAAACCGCTGCCGTGGCTGACGGCTCAGAACCGATTTTAAAGTACTCATAGTATCCGTTCGGATCACCACGATGGGTGCGCTCAGCCGTTTCTTTATTGATATAAGCGGTAGTTATGTTGGCAGGACGCGGAAAATGGTGTTCTGGATAGTCCGCAAATACGTGCCGCATATGATCAATCCAAATCGGCAGTGCCGCACCGCCGCCCGATTCACGTCGCCCTAAAAAAGCAGGGGTATCAAAGCCAAGCCAAACACTGGTTACAACATCGGGATTAAAGCCTGAAAACCAAGCATCCTTGTAATCATTAGTCGTCCCAGTCTTGCCGGAAAGGTCGCTACGCCCCAGCTTTTGTGCTTTGGTTGCGGTACCAGAACGAATGACTTGCTGCATCATATTGGTGATCAAAAACTGGCTTTCAGGCGACAAAGCGCGGGCTGGCATCGGGTTCACATCACCAAAGGGTTGTGTCCTTGGCTCCAACACACTACAAATATCGCAAGACTCTTCTTCTTTTGAGATGTAATTCCCTTCACCATCGGTGATGCTGGCGATTAAATAGGGACGCGTCGGTTTACCAGAATTGGCTAAGGTAGCGTAAGCACTGGCAACTTGCAGCGGTGTAACCGATGCACTGCCCAAAGCCAGCGACAGGTTGGAGGGCAATATGGTTTTACTAAATCCAAAGCGCTCAAGGAAATTACGCGTGTACTCAATCCCCACCGCGCGCAGTAACCGAATCGACACCAGGTTGAGTGATTTACTCAGCGCAAAACGCAACCGGGTCGGGCCAAAAAACTGCTTTTCGTAATTCTGCGGGCGCCATACCCCTTCCGTTTCACTTTCAACCACGATCGGCGCACCGCTGACTTTACTGGCTGGGGATAAACCTTGCTCCAATGCGGCAGCGTATATAAATGGCTTAATGTTTGATCCCAGTTGTCTTTCTGCCTGGGTGGCGCGGTTGAACTTAGACAGATAATAGTCAAACCCTCCAACCATCGACAATATCGCCCCAGATTTTGGATCCATTGTCACCAACGCACCCGAGACTTTTGGTATCTGGCTCAACACCCATTCTGGGGCTTTATCAGACTCTTCTTTTTTGGATCGCTTCCGCGGCTTAATGTAAATCACGTCACCCCGTTTTACCGCGCGCCCGACGCCTTTGCGTCCAGTCCACTTCATGCCATCCCAGCCAAGTGTTATCGGCTGATCGTCTCGCAAACGAATTTCCGCTGATTTATCACCCACTGTCATGACCAACGCGGGCTGCAATTCACCACTCGACGGCACCTCACTCAGTAACTGGGTGGCGAACGATACCTCGTCTTCATTCAAGACGACTGTATCTAAATCATGGTGAGCGACCGGGCCACGATAGCCATGACGTAAATCATAATCAATCAAGCCTTGGCGCAACGCGGAACGCGCAGATTCCTGATAATCTGACTTCACCGTCAAAGTAACATTAAAGCCTCTTTCGTAAATTTCGTCGCCGTAATGATGCGCCATATACTGACGCGCCAGCTCACTGATATACGGTGCTTGCATATCCAGCTCGGCAATGTGTAATTCAGCGGTAACGGGTGCTTTGAGGGCGACCTCATAGCTGGCTTTATCAATCATGTCCAGCAATTGCATCCGCCCGAGCACATAATTGCGTCGCTTGAGCGCGCGCTCGGGGTTTCGTAAAGGATTAAACGTCGATGGCGCTTTAGGCAAGCCTGCCAACATCGCCACTTCAGGCAAGCTTAGTTCAGCCAGATCACGCCCATAGTACGTTTGTGCTGCCGCTGCAAAACCGTATGAGCGGTGGCCAAGAAAAACTTTGTTGAGGTATAACTCAAAGATATCCTCTTTACTGAGCGCCCGTTCCATCTTGAAGGAAAGCAAGGCTTCTTTGACTTTGCGATCGTACGATTTTTCCCGGTTCAAAAAGAAATTACGCGCGACTTGCATAGTAATCGTACTAGCGCCCTGGCCTTTGTCCCCCGATTGCAGATTGCTGATCACCGCGCGCGCAATGGCTTTAAAATCAACACCAGAATGTTGATAAAAGCCATCATCCTCTGATGCCAGAATCGCATCACGCAGCATCTGTGGTGTCTCTTCAAAGCGCACAGGAATCCGACGTTCATCGCCGTACTCACCAATTAATTGACCGTCCCGGGTATAGATCCGCAGTGGCTCATTAAGTGTCACTTGTTTGAGCTCGGCGATGTCTGGCAAATCATCCATCTGATGATAGAGAAACACCGCGACCAGCACTGATAGTAGCAAGCCCAACATCATCGCAAACGCAACCGCGCGGCCTAAAATAGAACCAAGCGCGTGCCCAAATGCAGCTAGGAGTAGTTTGAGTGTAAGAAACAAGCGTGACATGGGTGTATTTTACTGTGATTGATTTGTTTTAACACCGGCTAGTATTCATTGGTGAAGCCAGCTTTTTCATCCCTGACAGGCAGCCAACCAAGGGCACTGTACTTTCAAGTGCAATTATCGCATCAATAACTGCACCAAAGCTTAAGTATTTCAACGTATCGGTGCCGAATCTCGCAACCTTCTTCGGTATAATCACGCGTCTATTAATACTCTAAGATGGCACGGTTTCGTGACTTTTCAACAACTAATAATGACGCTCCAGCAATACTGGGCAGATCACGGCTGTATCGTTTTGCAGCCCTACGATATGGAAGTCGGTGCTGGCACCTTTCACCGCGCTACTTTCTTAGACGCGGTCGGGCCGGAACCCATGCAGGCTGCTTATGTGCAGCCTTCCCGGCGACCGACTGATGGCCGCTATGGTGAGAACCCGAATCGCTTGCAGCACTATTTTCAGTATCAGGTAGTGCTTAAGCCTTCGCCGGACGACATTCAAGAGCTATACCTCGGCTCCTTGAAAAAACTGGGCCTGGACTTTCTCGAAGACGATATTCGCTTTGTTGAAGACAACTGGGAATCTCCTACACTGGGTGCCTGGGGCTTGGGTTGGGAAGTGTGGCTAAATGGCATGGAAGTCACCCAATTCACTTATTTTCAACAAGTGGGTGGCTTGGAATGCCGACCGGTGACCGGTGAAATCACCTACGGCCTGGAACGCATAGCGATGTATCTCCAAGGTGTTGACAGCATTTATGACTTAGTCTGGACTGATGCCTACACCTACCGGGATATTTACCATCAAAACGAAGTCGAGCAATCCCAGTACAACTTTGATTTGGCCAATGTTCCAGAATTGTTGCGTCAGTTTGATGCGGCTGAAACTGCGTGCCAGTTGTGCCTCGAGCATCAGCTGCCCTTGCCTGCCTATGAGCAAATACTCAAAGCATCCCATTTGTTTAACTTGCTGGATGCGCGCCACGCCATCGGCGTGACTGAACGCGCGCGTTACATCGGTCGCGTACGCACACTCTCTCGTGGCGTCGCGCAAGCGTATTACGACAGTCGAGAAGCACTGGGCTTTCCACGCGGACAAACCCTAAAGCAAGCCGGGGGTGCGGCATGAGTGAGCAGCAAAACCTGTTAATCGAGCTCTGCACCGAGGAGTTGCCGCCCAAGGCACTCAAACAATTAGCCAATGCTTTTGCGCGTGGCATTATCGAATCATTGCTGGAAGCGGGCGTTGTCAGCAAGAACACAGTTCATCACATTTACGCAACCCCGCGTCGGCTAGCGATTCACATCAGTGATGTTTTGGCAAAGCAAGCCGACCGTAACGAGCAACGTCGCGGGCCATCACTGCAAGCGGCGTTTGATGCCGATGGTAATCCCAGCAAGGCCGCCGAAGGCTTCGCACGCTCGTGTGGCGTAGCCGTCGGCGATCTGGACCGCCTTGAAACTGACAAAGGCGCGTGGCTGGTTTACGAAAAATCTGTCAATGGCCGCAATATTGATGAAATCGCGCAGGAAGCGCTCGATACATCGATCCAGCGATTACCCATCCCTAAACGGATGCGCTGGGGCGACAAAAGTGTCGAGTTCGTCCGCCCGGTGCATGGCTTAGTAGCATTGTTTGGCAAGCGCGTCATGGATATCAGTACGCTGGGCCAGACCGCTGGCCGCAAAACCCGCGGACATCGGTTTCACCACCCGGATTTAGTCAGCATTGACCATGCCGATAATTACGCGGCAACGCTAAACAATGCCAAAGTTATTGCTGATTACGACCAACGCCAGCAAATCATTCACGAGCAAGCTACGAGCCTGGCCACAGAAATAAATGGCGAAGTGCAAATTCACCCGGCCCTGCTGGATGAAGTCACTGCCTTGGTCGAATGGCCAGTCGCGATCATGGGTAGTTTTGACCCTACTTTTCTGGATGTTCCAACACCTGCACTGGTCGCATCGATGCAAGACCACCAGAAATATTTTTATGTTACTGACGGTAGTGGAGCCTTAGTACCGCGGTTCATAACCATCAGCAATATAGAATCAAGCAACGTTAGCCGTGTCCGCGAGGGCAACGAACGTGTCTTGCGTGCCCGCTTGGCCGATGCCCAGTTTTTTTGGGAAACTGATAAGCAACAAACGCTGGAGTCTCGCCGTGACGCGCTAAAAGGTGTGATGTATCACGTCAAGCTTGGCTCGGTAGCCGATAAAACCACGCGTGTTGCCGCATTGGCGCGCACGATTGCATCGATGATTGAGGCCGGTCCTGATGAAGCTGAGCGCGCTGCTTTGCTGTGCAAAACTGATTTGGTCTCAGATATGGTCGGTGAGTTCGCTTCATTGCAAGGGATTATGGGGCGCTACTACGCTGACAATGACGGTGAGCCAGCCACAGTCATCGAAGCCATTGAACAACACTATTGGCCGCGGTTCTCAGGCGATCAACTACCCACTGGGGGCGTTTCTCAAACCGTTGCGCTGGCCGACCGCCTGGATACCTTAGTCGGCATTTTTGCCACCGGAGAAAAACCCACCGGCGTCAAAGACCCGTATGCGCTACGTCGTGCTGCCTTGGGTGTTTTACGCTTATTAATCGAGCAAAAGCTGGACCTTGCCTTGGTTGATCTTCTGAATGCCAGCATTGAGACTTTTCAACTCACCCCTGATATTAAGGCAAAACCAGATGCCGCCACCCGCGCTGAAGTGCTGGCATTTATTCTCGACCGCCTGAAAGCCTATTACCAAGCCCGAGATTTCAGCACCCACGAATTTAATGCGGTGGCTGGAGTTCATCCGGCGCGCGCGCATGACTTTGACTTGCGTATTCACGCGGTTAGGCAATTCCTCCACGAGGATGCCGACGCCGCCAAGTCGTTAGCAGCCGCGAATAAACGCATTTCGAATATCCTTAAGAAAACGGCTGGCGCTATCCCCAATTTTTCGCGAACCTTGTTGGTCGAGGATGCTGAACAGGCACTGGCAAAGGCGCTTGAGCAGATAGAAAACGAAGTATCCGGCCTATTTGATCAAGCAAATTATCGGCAAGGCTTGAGCTTGTTATCAACGCTACGTGGCCCGGTTGATCAATTCTTTGATCAGGTCATGGTCATGGCGGATGATGAAGCGCTTAGAAACAACCGCCTGGCGTTGTTAACTCGCTTGCGCGACCTATTCTTAAGGGTGGCGGATATTTCCCATTTAAACGCCGAGGCGCAGTAGTATCAAGCGCATGAACAATGATCGTGACTCATGGCAAGCAATGATGTCCGCCGTTAAGGCCTTTCACGACAAGCATGCCTTCGACCAAAACGGTGGTGAAGACATGGTCTACCGGGTGGCGCTGATGGTGGAAGAGCTTGGTGAAATTGCCGACTGCGTGACCAAAGGCCATAATAAAGAAAAGCTGGCAGAAGAGTGCGCCGACTTACTGATCTTGAACCTGGGCAATGCAATCTCTGCAGATTTCGACTTAAACAAAGCGTTTTGGGCCAAGATGGACAAGCTCGCAACCCGTGAAAGCCGCGTGATCGATGGGCGAATCCGTGTCTCCGAGTTCACTGGGGTCGATGCTAACGAGTCTGACTGACGTGTCCCTCTCACCCAAAAAATGGCTATTTCTTGATCGTGATGGTGTCATCAATCACGATTCCGATGCTTATATTAAATCCCTAGCCGAATGGCAAGCAATTGATGGCAGCATCGACGCGATTGTACGTCTCAGTAAAGCGGGGTATGGTGTAATCGTAGTGACCAATCAATCAGGATTAGCGCGAAATTACTTTAGCCCACAGACGCTAGACGCCATCCACAGCAAGATGAGCACATTGGTACAAAACGCCGGCGGGGACATCCAGGCCATCTATTTTTGTCCGCACGGGCCAGATGATGGCTGTGATTGTCGTAAGCCTAAAGACGGTTTGTTTTTGCAAGCTGCGGCAGATCACAATATTGATCTGACCCAATGCTTCGCGGTGGGGGATTCGATCAGAGACCTCGAAGCCGCTCGCTCTGCGGGCGCGTCTCCGCTACTGGTTGAAACCGGCAAAGGCGCTCGCAGCCTCGCGGCTATTGCTGAGATAACAGCGTCTGGGGAGCGACACTGGCTGACAAGCGTCCCAACCTATACGAATCTAGCGGCTTGTGTGGATGACCTCCTCACCCTTGAAGCAACCGCTAAAGCTCAATGATTTACTTACGCAGTTTACTTTTTTTGATTGGCCAACTGGTCACCACGGTGATTCATTCGATCAACGTTACCTTGTTCGCATGGTTATTACCGCCAGTCGCTCGCTCCCAGTTTGTTGGCGTGTGGGCACGGTTTATGCGTTGGTGGATGAAAATCGTACTGGGGCTCACCTACGAAGTACACGGACTCGAAAACCTGCCGGATCAGTCAGCCATCGTGCTGTCCAATCATCAATCGGCGTGGGAAACCATCATGTTTCAGAACATTCTGCCCGCACAAAGCCAGTTGATCAAACGAGAGCTACTGTGGATCCCCTTTTTTGGGTGGGCGATGGCAGTCAATTTGCCAATCGCAATTGACCGCTCTAAGAAAACCTCAGCCTTAAGCAAATTGGTCGCACAGGGTAAAGACAGACTAGCAAAAGACCGTTGGATTATTGTGTACCCTGAAGGCACCCGAATGCCGTATGGGAAACTGGGCAATTATCAAGCGGGTGGGGCGTATCTCGCTTGTAAAACGGGCGCTCCGGTGGTTCCAGTAGTACACAATTCCGGAAAATATTGGCCCAAATCAGCCTTCTTGAAAAAACCGGGAATAGTACAGATGGTGATCGGCCCGACTATCGAAACTAAAGGCAAAAAACCGAGAGAAATCAACCAACAAGTCCATCAATGGACACAGGAAACATTGGCGAATCATCCAGTATTTAACCCCGCCAAATAAATCATTTTTCAACACAAATACAACAGACTTGGCTACTCACTGCTAAATCGTATTGTGCGAAAAACATTGCGGTCGTACAATCGAACGCTAATACACCAATAAACACCTCCTAAAACCCATCCTGACCGCCCCAAGGTCCTCCCATCATGTTACGACGTATCATTTTTCCTACCGTATTGGCGTTGCTCGCCTACGGTTTCTGGATCAGCCCTGATTTCAAGCAAATCGCCGCTGGTGTTTCTATTTTCTTGTTCGGCATGCTGTTTCTTGAAGAAGGGTTCAAAGCCTTTTCGGGGGGTGTTCTAGAACGGTTGCTGCGCAAAACGACCAGCAGCACCTGGAAAGCACTCAGCTTTGGCGTCGTCAGCACCAGCATTATGCAATCGAGCTCGCTGGTTTCGGTCATCACCATTTCTTTTCTTGGCGCTGGGCTGATTTCATTGGCTGCGGGTATTGGCATTATATTTGGCGCCAACCTCGGCACCACGACCGGTGCCTGGCTAATCGCCGGTTTTGGCATGAAAGTCAAGATCTCAGCTTACGCCATGCCAATGCTGGTGTTTGGCATCATTTTAGTCTTCCAGAAATCAAAATCATTTAAAGGGTTTGGCTATATCCTTGCTGGCCTGGGCTTTTTATTCCTCGGCATCCACTACATGAAGGAAGGGTTTGAAGCCTTTCGCGATACGATTGATTTGACCCGATTCGCGGTCGAAGGCTATCCCGGTATCATCATATTCACCTTGATTGGCGCATTTGCAACCGTCGTCATGCAGTCTAGCCATGCGACGTTGGTGATCATCATCACCGCACTCTCGGCCGGACAAATCACTTACGAAAATGCCCTGGCGCTGGCGATCGGTGCCAATATTGGCACTACCATTACGGCAATATTGGGTGCGATGAGTTCCAACGTACAAGGCCGCCGATTAGCTGCGGCTCACCTAATTTTTAACGTAGTCACCGCCGCAATTGCGATCGCCCTGATTTATCAAATAGCCGATATGGTTGATTGGTTTAGCTCGCTGCTTGGTATCGACAGTGAAAACTATACGTTGAAGCTAGCCGTCTTTCACACGATATTTAACTTAATCGGCATTTTGGCAATGCTGCCTTTCATCAATCAATTAGTTGTGTTTCTAATGAAGGCGATGAAGCCGAAAACCCGAACCAGCGCCGATCCGATCCACTTGCATGAATCGTCTATCGAGCTGCCCGATACTGCGATTGAAGCCGTACGCAAAGAGACCCTGCACCTGTACGACAATGCCTTTGAAATTATCACTCACGGCTTGAGTTTGCACCGCCACGACATCCTGTCAGATCGCGACCTGGAAGAGATTATTCAGGATTCTAACAAACCCATGCCGATTGACATTACCGAAGAGTATGAAGCAACCGTAAAAGGCCTTTACAGCGAAATCGTCGCCTTTATTAGTCGCGCTCAGGTTGGGATGGACGGCGAGCAGATGAATGAGCTGTTTGCATTGCGGGCTGCTGGTCGCGATATTGTTGAAGCGATCAAAGATACCGAGCGATTACAAAAGAACTTATCCACATTTATCGCCTCGGATAATGAATTCATCCGCGCTGAATACAATCGTATTCGTCTGTTTCTTGCTTCTGTATTACGCCAAATATCCACCGCTAAAGAGGATGACGATAGCTTAAGCATGCTAAAGCTCGATAAGATAAAATACGCCATGGAGTCTAATGATACGACCCTGAATGGCGTACTAGAAGCGCTGATCAGAGAGCAGAAAATCACACCTTTGATGGCAACATCTTTGATGAATGATTCAGCTTACGCATTTGAGGCTACCAAGGATCTTCTGCAAATGGGTGGCATCCTTTTCGCCAAAGGTGATTTAGCGATGAAGGAAGTCGAACGAAAATTTGCCCTGGATGAAGATGAAATCCAAGAAATTATTAAAACTCAAGAGCGACAACAAGAGGCGTAATCTATGAAAACACCCAAACTCCTGAAAAAGATCAAGAAATACATCGATGAAGATACTCAAACGCAGCTGAAGAACGAAGAATATATTCTTGTAATCATCCACAAACTGAAAAAGAAACAGCTAGCTGCCAAAGCCAAGCTTGAGCTAACCGACGCAGCATCCGAGCGCAAAGCGCTGTTGCAAGATATTGAGATTATAAAAGCGCAGCGAAAGAAAGGCCTCAAAGCGCTGAAAAAAGCGCGCCTGAAAAGAAAGACTAAGTAAGCATCAGACTGCCCATTTGGAATGACGCTCTGCTGCCAAACATTGGCGTCAGAGCGAAACTGCCGCTGGAAGCCAGTAACATAACTCCGTCTGTCATCTTTGATATCGGCTAGACTCAACGGGGCCAGCACCCTATCAAATCTAAGCTCTAATGCACACTCGCTTACGTCTATCCAAAGGCTACGCACTCTGCCATACAGCCTATGCTAACGAAGCTTGGCACGATTTTTATGAGCGCGTGATCAATGACCAAGTACAGCACGTCCAGCAACTGAAGCACGATGGCACCACCACGGTTTATCGCGCGGACATTCAACAAACTGAATGTGTGGTCAAGCGCTATAACACTAAGAATACTTGGCATTTCATCCGCCGTGCTCTACGCCAAAGTCGGGCGATGAATTGTTGGGAAATGGCCCAAGACTATCTGGCTGCGGGCATCCAAACACCTCAGCCAATTGCCATGATTCAGGCCCGAAACGGCCTGTTCAAACGTCGCTCCTGGTATATCTGCACCCACCAATCGGGCCAAACCTTATCAGATACAGTTGCCCATCGCCCCGACCCCAAAAAGCTGCATATCTGGCCAAGCCAAATGGCCCAGCTATTTCGTACCATGCTCGATAACCGTCTATCGCACGGCGACTTCAAGGCGACCAATCTAATCACGCATGACGATCAAATCGTACTAATCGACTTGGATGCTGCCCGCTCGCACCCATCATCGGCGCGCCACCTGAAAATACTGACCAAAGACTACCATCGATTTATGCAAAACTGGGCTGATGACCCTATAGCGCTTACCCATTTCCGTGCCGCGTTGCAACCGATAGAATGGGCGCTACCTAAGAACACCACAGGAGAGCACCATGAAGAAAAAGATACACCTGATTAGCAGCCTTATCATGTTGGCGAGTTTAACCGCCAACAGCGCCGACAAAGCCGCCCCTATTTCAGAACAATACCCACCACAATCGATTACCGAAGACGTCCATATTATTCACGGCCCATTGGCATTCCCGTCGGCAGCGAATCAAGGCTTCATGAATAACCCGGCAATCATCGAAACCAGTGCAGGGTTGGTGGTCATCGATCCCGGCGGTACTGTACAAACGGGCGATATGGTCGTAGAAGAAGCCAAAAAAATCTCTAATCAGCCTATCGTCGCCACCTTTTCCACGCATATCCACGGTGACCATTGGCTGGGCAATCAAGCGATTCTCGAACACTACCCTAGCGCAGTACTCTATGCGCATCCCAAAACGATTGAGCTCGCTGAAAATGGCGAAGCCCAAGCGTGGGTCGATTCAATGTACCAACTTACCGAGGGCGCCAGTGCCGGAACTATTGGCACCATCCCAAATAAGCCCGTTGATGATGGCGATGAAATCACTATTGGCGACAAAACCTTTCGCATTGTCCACAAAGGCCAGGCCCACACTATTACCGACATCATGATTCACGTAGTCGAAGACGATGTTTATTTTCTCGGCGATAACACCATGAATGGCCGTCTTGGGCGGATGGATGATGGCAGTTTTATCGGCTTATCCGAGACCTTGAAAAATGCTATCGCTACCCAAGCACAACATTATGTCCCGGGACACGGCCTCACCGGTGGTGTCGCGTTGGTCGAATCATTCATGCGCTTAATCGATACCGTATACGCTACCAGTGCTGAAGAATACGACAATGGCATGAGCGACTTTGAAATAAAACCCAAAGTGGTGGAGCGGCTACAGCCTTATCAACAGTGGCAAGACTTTAATGAAGCGATTGGTAAATTTGTCAGCTTGGCAGTACTTGAAGCTGAAAATGAAGCGTTCAAATAATCACTGACCAATCTGCTCAAAGATAGGTGGGTCTTGATGGCACCCAAGACGGTTAGCCAGGTATTGAACACCTATGGCAAATCGATTTTACCCGAAGAGGCTGGAAATATACCGGGTTGGCATACCAAAGTGATTGATGCTACCGATGAAGCGAGTGTAATCCCCCAGTTTTTGACGAAGAAAGCAATCCAACCAACGGACCTGAAGTTCAGAGCTTCAGGGACAGCTTGGAAAGCCAGCTCGCTATATCGAGCTTTCAGCACTTGCGACTTGAGCTTTTCTTTTTAATAGTACTAGATCGGCAATGGTCGTTGTTCTTCGATGGCTTCCATCGCGAAATAAGACGTAACCGAATCAAGCTCGACATCCTCAATCAATCGCTGATAAACCTTGTCATAGCTGTTCATATCCTGAGTCACCACCTTAAGCAGGTAGTCATAGTCACCGCCAATACGGAAAAAATCAATGACTTCGGGAATATTGGATACGTGTGCCCGAAACTCCGCGAGCCAATCACTGGAATGGTGACGCGTCCGCACCATCACAAACACCACCAGCCCCAGACCCAGTTTCTGCCGATCAAGTCGAACGGTGTGCCCAAGAATAACGCCCTGCTCTTTTAGGTTCTGCAAGCGATGCCAACAGGCATTTGCCGATAAATGTACTTGCTCCGCCAGCTCACGCTGCGATAGCGAGCCATTGCGTTGGATGATTTTCAGCATTTTCTTTCCTATTTGATCGAGTTTTATCTGCATTTATCGAATAATTCCCTAGTATTTTGATAATTGACTAGGTTTTATTGAACAAAAACCCGTCAATGTCAATGCATAATGTCGACAACAGATATTGAACCTTTAAATCGAGCAGCAAAAATGGCCTTTGAACTATTCCGAAAAAGTATTGCAAGCCCAAGTGTAGTCAGTGATTTACGTGCAGGCCTTATTGGTGAGGGTGTGCAAATCACAACGCCATTTGGTAAGAAAAAACTGATCTATGCCGACTACACGGCATCGGGACGCGCATTGCGGCAAGTGGAGGACTTCGTTGCCGAGCACGTTTTGCCCTACTATGCCAACAGCCACACCGAATCTTCTTTTTGCGGGGCTTATACGACCCGTCTTCGTAATGAAGCACGAAACATCATTGCACAAGAGACCAATGCACTAGAAGGCTGTTCGGTTATTTTTACAGGCTCTGGTGCTACAGCAGCGATAAACCGACTGGTTGCACTCAGTGGTGTAACTAATGTGGAAAAATACGCTAAAGAGGGGAAGAAATTTTGGGGCAGTCGAGGAACCAAACCAACCGTTTTTATTGGTCCTTATGAACATCATTCTAACATTCTCCCATGGCGTGAAAGTGGCGCTGAAATTGTTGAGATTGAAGAAGCACCAGCAGGTGGCCCGAATTTGGAACAACTCGAAAATGAGTTAGCCGCGCGCAAAAGCAGCCCGTTGCTGATTGGCTCGTTTTCTGCAGCATCCAACGTTACCGGCATCATCACTGATGCCGATGCCGTCACTCGCTTACTCAAAAGCTATGGCGCGTTGGCGTTTTGGGATTATGCCGGTGGCGGACCGTATCTACCCATCGACATGAACCCTGGTGCAGGACTGGAAAAAGATGCCATCTTTCTTTCACCGCATAAATTTCCAGGTGGTCCAGGGGCTTCTGGAGTGTTAATCATCCGAGATTCGGCCGTTAAAACTGACCGCCCAACCTGGCCTGGCGGTGGCTCTGTTTCTTACGTATCGCCTTGGGCACACGACTATTTCAGCTCAATTATTGAGCGCGAAGAAGCGGGAACACCGAACATTATTGGAGATATTCGTGCTGCGCTTGTGTTCCTGGTCAAATCTGCTGTTGGCGTTGAATTTATCGCCAAAAGAGACCGAGAATTAGGTGAGCGAGCGCTTAAAGTCTGGAGCAAGAATCCGAATCTGAACTTGCTAGGAGTGGATAAACCTGATCGCTTACCCATCTTCTCGTTTACTGTTCACGATGACCAAGGCGAGCATATTCATCACCAGTTGTTCACCCATATGCTCAGCGATATGACGGGCACTCAAGCCCGTGGCGGCTGTGTTTGTGCAGGCCCCTATGGTCACCGATTGCTGGGTGTTGAGCGCGAAGAATCAGAGCGTATTCGCAATATCATTCAAGGCGGTGTAGAAATACAAAAGCCTGGCTGGATCCGCCTAAATTTCAGTTTTCTCATCGATGATGAAACCGCCGATCATATTATCGACAGTGTTGACAGCCTCGCACGAAATGCGACTGAGTTGATGAAGCACTATTCGGTGGATGTCTCAACCGCCCAATTTCATCATTTATCCAACAGCAGCCAGGAACAACAGCTTATGACGGGTTAAGCAGCGCAAACTCACCCAACATAAAAGCCGTTTAGTCTAAACCGACAGTGCTTGCTCAAGGTCTGCGATCAAGTCTTCAGCGTCTTCAATTCCGACGCTAAGTCGAACCAAAGAATCAGTAACGCCGCTTTTAATCCGCTCTTCACGAGGGATGCTAGCGTGCGTCATACTGGCTGGATGTCCGATCAACGATTCTACTCCGCCTAATGATTCTGCCAGAGAAAAAAGACGGGTATGCGATAACACTTGATTGGCCGCTTCAACGCTATCGTCCTTCAAGCCAAAAGAGATCATCCCGCCAAACCCATCCATTTGAGACTTGGCAATATCATGGTTATGGTGATCCTCAAAACCCGGCCAGTTCACATAGGCAACCGCATCATGCGCTCGCAGCCAGTGGGCGATCACTTCACCGTTTTCGCAATGTCTTTGCATCCGCAAATGCAGTGTTTTCAAACCGCGTAATACTAAAAAACAATCCTGTGGGCCTGGCACGGCACCGGCGCTATTTTGCAAAAAGGCCAATTCTTCGGCCAAGCTTGAGTCGTTAAGCACCAAAGCACCCATGACCACATCGCTGTGACCCCCCAGGTATTTGGTTACCGAGTGCATGACCACATCAGCACCAAGCTCAAGGGGCCGTTGTAAATAAGGTGAGGCAAATGTGTTATCAACCGCGACAATCATATTGTTGCCACTCGCCAAGTCGACGACCGCTTTTATGTTTATGATTTTCATGGTCGGATTGGTGGGTGTTTCAATCCAAATCAATCGGGTATGTTTATTTATTTTTTCGGCGATGCGATCAAGCTCGGTCATGTCCACAAAATGAAATGTAATGCCATATTTTTCATAGACTTTAGTCATCAATCGAAACGAGCCACCGTAGAGGTCGTTGGTTGAAATGACTTCATCACCGGGTTGTAATCGTTTTAGCAGTGTATCAGTGGCGGCCATTCCACTCGCGAAAGCCAAGCCGTGTTGACCACTTTCCAGCGCCGCTAACGCGTCTTGCAAAGCGTCACGTGTGGGATTATGAGTGCGAGAATATTCAAAGCCTTTGTGGTCTCCCGGTGCCGTTTGAACATAAGTCGAGGTTTGAAAAATCGGCGTCATGATGGCACCTGTTGCTGGGTCTGGCTTGACTCCGGCGTGTATGGCTTTGGTTGCGAATTTCATGGTTGCTATCTAAAGATTATAAGGAAGAACAGACAATGACCGGCCAGTGAGAAGTTGGCCCAAGCTGGTTTGAATTTAACAACCAGCGGCTATTAGCCTAGTTAAAGCCAGTAAAGATCGTAGTGTATTTAAACACACAGATCCAAGCGCTTCGGACTATTTCTTCTGCTTGTTAGGGTCGACTCAAATGGTAGGCAAAATAAAATCAGGAATAATGCCGCTTCGTTCGATGTAATGATTCACGTCGTGGCCCTTAAACAGACCATGATCTGTCACCAAAGCTGTACTCAATCCAGCCGCTGCACCCCCTAAAATATCAGTGTGCAAAGTATCACCAATCATCAATACCCGCGTTGGGCTTGACTGATTGATACGATCAGTTGCCTCTTTAAAAACGTGGCCAAAGGGTTTGCCAAAGAATTGCGGCTCTATCGTCGTTGCGTCGGCTATGGCATGTGCATAAAACCCCGGCTGAAGAGAAAACCGAGTTTCTCTGGGCGCGACAATATCCGGGTTTCCCACCAAAAATGGACGTGGGCTTGCCTTGAGTGAATTAATCAGCAATTCTTGTTGCTGCTGCGTCCAATCTCGCACACCTAAAAACAAGAAGCCATCGACCTGATCAAATTGGCTCTGTTCCTCACCCAATAACGCTAAATTAAAATCTAATTGCTCAATGCCCGATTCAGGCAGCGCAACCACACCCCAATGCATCGTGTCTGGATAGCCTGACAGCGCAGAGAACAACAGCTCACGGCTGGAAATCACCTGTTCAATCTCAAAATTGAACCCCAGTTTTTGATATTTGGCTTGCAGCCCTTGCAGCAGAAAACTACCGGCATTGGTCACTACCAGCGTCGGTTTACCCATTTTCTGCAACTGTGCAACACAGTGCGCGGCACCTGGAACGGCTTGTTCGCCCACATTAAGCACGCCAAAGGCATCAAATAAAAAAGCGTCAAACTGATCAGCAATTTGTAGCAAATTTAGGGCGGTGCGCGACGACTCAGGAAACGAAGCCTGAGGCAATCGGGCACGCACCGCCTGATAACGCGAAAACGCGAATTCAGCATCAATTTTCATTGTTTTTTTAAGCTTAACGACGGTCGTCGGCCTAATCCTTTTTTCTAAATAATGGCAGCACGCACCTTAGCAGATACCCATTCGCTAATAATCACTGCGGCGAAAATGGTAAGCAAGATGAGCGAGACTTGCGGCCACGCTAAAATATTGAGCGATGATTGTAATTGCAAACCGATGCCACCGGCACCGACTAAGCCTAGCACCGTGGACTCTCGAATGTTGATGTCCCAGCGAAACACCGATATCCCTGCGAACGTGGGCAATAGCTGCGGGACGATCCCATAAGCAATAATTTGCGCGCGGCTCGCACCCGTCGCCTGAATCGCTTCAACTTGTTTGATGTCTACTTCTTCAATCGCTTCGTAGAGTAGTTTGGCCAAAAAGCCAACCGAACGCAGACTTATCGCCAGTAATCCTGCGAACACGCCAGGGCCAATGATGGTAACGAACAGCACCGCCCAGATAATAGAATTGATTGATCGTGAGCTGACAATGATTAACAATGCCAAAGGCCGTGCAATTAGTTTGCTGGGAGTCGTATTCTTGGCCGCCAAAAACGCTACAGGCACCGCCAAAAAGAGCGCGATAAAAGTACCCAGAGTTGCAATGTTGATCGTGTCCCATAAGGGCCGCCACAATTTCTCGATATAAGACCACTTAGGCGGCGTAGCGCGGTTCCAAATATCGCCAGCAATGCGTGATGCGTCCTGGACAAAAACCCAATTGGTGACTTCCGCTATAAACTGCCAGCTAAACATAAACACCGCCACACCCACCAACCACCCAAACCAGATCAGAAGCTGACGATTACGATCACGTCGCTGCCAGTGTTTCGGTGGTGATGTAGTTTCAGAGGCAGGCATTATTTAAGCTTGGCCCGGACGAAACTGGAGATATATTCCAGCGCGAAGACAATCACAATAATGATGATAATGATTGCGGCGGCGGTATCGAATTCATAGCGATCGAAAGCCGTGTTTAGGGTCGCACCAATCCCGCCAGCGCCGACTAAGCCCACCACCGAAGAATGCCTGAAATTAGTGTCCAGACGATACATACTCAAACCCACCAGACGCGGCATAAATTGAGGTTGTACGCTGTAATTCAGCCATTGCAGCCAGGACGCCCCGGTCGATTTAACCGCCTCTAGCTGCGACTTATCGCAATTCTCGATATTCTCAGCCAATAATTTCGCCAAAAAGCCAATCGACGCAAACGTAAGGGCGATAAAGCCCGCAAAAGGGCCAAAGCCGAAAATAGCCACCATAAACAAAGCGATGATGATTTCATTGAGCGTTCGCGATAGCACTATGATGGCACGGCAAACCATATACACCGGCATAATCGAAATATTGCGTGCGGCACCTAAGCCAATCGGCACCGATAAAAGGACGCCGACCACGGTGGAGGTGACCGCCATTACGATGCTTTCACCAATACCGCTGACGATTGCTGACCCGCGACTGGTGAAATCTGGGTGCGCAAATGAAGTAACGAACTTTAGCCCGCGCTCAACACCCTCAGCTACCCGCGCCCAGTTAATATCAATCGAGACAAACGCGAGGACCAAATAAATAGCAACGGCCGCTATGATCGCCCAACGACTCATCGGGTTAGCGATAAAGGCCGGTTTATGCCAATGGGTAGAGGAGGTTTCTGGCGGCGTATTCATGCCTTTTGGTCAAGTAACTCGCTTGCATCAGGTTCTTCAACCGTCGCTTCCCAATCCTCTTCACCATAAATACTGGTCAGTGCCTCTTCGGTTAAATCTTGCGGCGAGCCATCGAATACGATTCTACCCGCCGCTAAGCCGATAATTCGTTCGACGTGCTGCTGCGCCAGCGCAACATCATGGATGTTCACAATCGCGGCCAGTTTGTTTTCTGCACATAGCTCACCAATCAGCCGCATGATTTGCCGCGCGGTTTTTGGGTCAAGCGACGCGGTTGGCTCATCAACCAGCAATAAAGAAGGGTCTTGGATCAAGGCTCTAGCAATACCAACACGCTGGCGTTGCCCGCCAGATAGCTCATCCGCTCGTTTATTCACCATGGCGGTCAGGCCCACCCGGTCAAGCAGGCGAAATGCGTGATCAACATCATGCTGTGGGAATTTTCGAAACCAACTGCGCCAAAAACCGACGTAACCTAAGCGTCCAGATAGCACGTTTTCCATCACCGTCAAACGCTCAACCAGGGCATATTCCTGAAAGATCATACCCATTTGCCGACGTGCTTTGCGCAAGGCGGACGAATTTAAACCGGTGATGTTAACACCATCCAGAATGGCTTCACCCGACGTCGGCTCAACCAGCCGGTTAATACACCGAATCAAGGTACTTTTACCAGCCCCTGACGGGCCAATTAAGCCAATCACCTGGCCGGATGGGATCACCAGGCTGACATTATCAAGCGCCAAGTCACCCGTTGGGTAACGTTTTGTAAAATCTTTCAGCTCAAGCATCGTTCGCTTCCACCTAACAGGTTTAGGGTTCGACTAAGTGATTCGATCGGCTTGATATGCCCATACTACTTAGGCATATCAGCGCACTTGAGAACTAACTACAAGAGTAAGAAATATCATTCGCGGCATCAATCGTGCGAATGACTTCCCAGAATTTTTGATAGGTGATCGGCAAGAATTTTGCCTCGCCAGATTTTTCAAATTCCTTTTTCAAACTAGAGTCTGCCCAATTGAAACTAAAAAAGGCAGCTTCGATTTTTGCTCTCAACTCAGGTGCTAAATTGTGCGCAACCCCATAGCTGGTGGTGGGAAAGGTTTGTGATTTATAGATCGTCACCAGCTGATCGTCCGTAACCACGTCACGCAAAAGCATGCGGTTCTTGACCGAGTTGGCTATCGATGCCGCCGGATAGTCCTTGTTGGCGACGCCCAAAATTGAATTGTCATGCTTGCCCGAGTAGGTCGGCTCAAAATCACGCTCTGGCAGCATATCAAATTCCGCTTTCAGGATAGCCGAAGGGGCTTTAAAGCCTGAATTAGAGGTTGGAGAAGTGAACGCCAATACTTTGCCTTTGATGTCTTCCACTTTTTCGATACCACTACCCGGATAGGTAATGATTTCCATTTCATAGCCAAAACTATCGTCTTCGCGGGCCATC
This sequence comes from Candidatus Poriferihabitaceae bacterium, assembly GCA_965249035.1. Lineage (GTDB taxonomy): Bacteria > Pseudomonadota > Gammaproteobacteria > Arenicellales > Poriferihabitantaceae > CBDFKV01. The sequence continues at coordinate 83,266 of CBDFKV010000003.1, forward strand.
ATGGTAAATGGGTTATAGCCTGCGCAATTAACCGCCAAAGGATTAGAGCCGGTGTTGAACCCAGAAATGTGTAAGCGACCAGAACGCATTGCCTCTAGCTGTGCAGCATTTGATTGAACGGGGAAAAACTGAACTTTTTTACCCGTTTCGGTTTCCAGGTGGGTAATAAAGTCAGACCAAGCTGCCTCATATACTGCAGGGTCTTCCACCGGCGTATACGCGAATACTAGGGTGTCGGGATTGACAAATTGAGCCTCATCAGTGGGCGCATCAGCCAATAAATCACCATCACGGTCACAAAAGCGCTGGTCTAGATCCCCTCGTGGGCATTCATCCGCTTGAGCGAAAGAGATTGCAAAGGTGCCCGCAACAAATACGGAAGCGATTAGTTTAAACAGTTTCTTCATGATGTCATCCTCTTGGGTGTATCAGCCAGCCAATATTTCGTGATGCTCGGCTATTTGAAAATTAAGTTATTTCGCACTCATTATAGTGTTCCCGGCTCCAGTACCACTAGTCGCCAAGGTTTGTAGGTGCGAAAGGAAGTCTACCGATTTAGTGCCTTGCTGTCACCATCGATTCCTCGCGGCCTCAAGATGCACAAAAACTAAAAGCCTATCCAACCGCTAGTGCGTCATTCATCAGGTCGCTGAACCAGCACGATGACTAGGTCCATCACATTGGTACCGGTCGGGCCGGTGATTAAAATATCATTAACGCTGCGCAAATAGTCACCCGCATTGGCCTGGTCAAGCGCTGCCTGCGCTCGTTCGGGATGCTGAAAAGTATTGCCATCGATAATTGCGCCCGCCGCATCAGTCGGACCATCGGTGCCATCGGTACCCGCTACCAAAACATTGATATGGCTAAGACCCGCTATTTCTTTGGCCAATGCTAACGCCAGGCTTTGGTTGCGCCCCCCGTTACCTGGTTTGGGGGGTAGCTTGATGGTTGGCTCACCGCCCCAAATATAAAGTCCGTTGTCCGCCTGGCGTAAAAACGCGCCTAATTCAGTGCTGAGTTTGAAGACATCATCATAGAGCGATTCCACATTGAGCTTGGTGCTTAAACCAAGTTTGGTTGCGTGCTTCGCGGCGGCCTGCCGTGCTAGTTGGTTGCTCGCAACTATTTGAGCCTTAGCCGCAGCTTTGCTTAGCTTGATATCTCCTATGCCAGAGCCAATGACAGCGATGCTATCTCCTTGTACATCCGATATCGCGAAGCTAACGACCTGTTTACCTAAAAATTTCTCCAGTAATTGTCCGCCCTTAATTTGAGAGATCGCTTGTCGTTTACGATTGATATGCCCGATATCTTTGCCCGAAGCGATGAGTGCTTTGTTCAAATCTTGCCATTGTTGCAACGACATTCCTTCGGGCAATTGCTCAGCAATTGACGAGGCGCCCCCGGAAACCAGCAATAAAAGAACGCTATCGGGTGCTAGCTTGCTGACTGCTTCGGCCAGCAGGCGACCCGCAAGCAGGGATTGTTCATCTGGGATAGGATGGCCTGATTCAATAGTAGTGACTGCGGGGTTAGCGCTGAGATTTGAAGATACATGCTCATACTTGGTGGCCACCAACGCGGGAATCGAATCACCCAAAACCGCGTGGGCACCCTGACACATATCGTCAGCAGCTTTGCCCACAGCGATAATCATATCGGGGCGGAAGTCTGAAGTTTGCTTAAGCGCGTCAGCGACTGCGCGTTTACCCGCAACCGCCTGGATGGCGGCTTCAAATATTGATACGAGCGTTTTTCTAGCCAAGCCTGTGCTCACCACCTATGCTCACCCGCAATTAAGATCTGCTCATTTTACTCATAATAGGGCCCTTGCAGACCGTTGTTTGCATAAACCGAAAATAGCTCATTTGCAGCTTTGGTCGCATCGCGCGTATAGCGCTCAATCAGCTCTGCACGCCTATCTGCGTCTTTGGTTGCTTCAACCGCGCCCCAGAATGCGGCTAAATCCTGGCTTAGTGCTCGGATTTTCTTCAGCTGTTCGCCAGAAAGGCTGGCAATATCACGAGTGGTTACCGCGCCAACCCCATTCACCGTCAATGCGTTACCATTACGATAGCCAGGTGGTAGCTCCCCCACTAAATTGACGACCTTTTTGAACTGTATGACGTTAAAAAGCTGATCCACCGCCTGCTTGGCGCCGTCAACTCGAGAAAAATGCTCTGTGTCTGCTGCCACATGCGGGAGCAGCTCCATTTTTTCGCTGTACTTAGGAAAGATATCGAGATAAGGCTGAAGTGGGCCGGAGACCTCACCCGATTCGGCATCTTTGAATAAGTCCGCATCAATCGCAGCATAGCTAATTTGGCCAGAGGCTAAAGCGCTATCCAGCGATTGGGTACATACTAGTTCGCCGCGGTCATAGTTGACCACAATCGCACCCGGATTCATCACCGATAACACCGTGCTATCGATCAATTTTTCATTGGCGAAGCACTTGGTATTCGCATCAAGTGGTCCCAAACCAAGATGCGGGCTAATCACGTCTGCACCGGTCGCTGCTTGAATCATCGAATTTGCGTATTCAAAGCCTTCTGAGAGAATCCACTCCTTGTGCTTCGGCCGGGCAAAAATAACCACATCCATGCCAAAGGCTTTTGCTAGTTTCGCCACTTCCCTACCAATATTACCGTAACCGAGAATCGCAATTCTTTTACTCTCAATTTTGGTGGTGGGGTATTCGACCAGGTTTCTACCGGTATCAAAGTCTTTTGCAACAACCCGATTGTGCATGGCCTCAACCTGCAAATCAGGTAAGACTTTCAACAGTGCTTTGATAGCAGTTTGTGCGGTTGCCCTGGAATTAAAACTGGGTGTATTCATCAGCGGTGCCGATCCGCCATCGCCATTTCCACCGCCCCAGCTGTTGGCGCCCATATTTCCTGTGCCAGCACCTATGCGGACCCCACCAAACTCAAATTGACAGGCGGCGGGAATAAAGGTTGCGGCGGCGATAACCGCATCATATTGTGCTGTTTCAGCCTCGCTTAGTAATTCATCAGCGGTACTTAAGGAAGGCAAATAAAAGAAGTGTATCTTTCCGCTTTCAAGCGTGTTGACATGAGATTGTGAACCAACATGGAAGACACCACCTTTGGCTTCAATATGCGATTTGACCTCACTATAGTCAGGGTGCCCATCAACATCGAATCGCATGCCGATAAGATCCGTTATCAATACCTTATAAGGGCGGTTTGAATCGTCATGGCGTGCATTATTGAATGAATTCTCTTCGGCTTCAAAGTTCACGCCTTGGTTTGCCAGGCTTTCTTCCAGCACGCATAATTTTGCACGCTGGTAGCAATACTCAATATTCTCAAGCAGTGCTTTGATATCGTCGGGCGGGCGTATGCCACCTATCCAAGCACGATAATCGCCGTCTGTGCCAGGAAAAGCATTCACGTAGCGCGCGACATCAAGTCCTTTTTCATGCTGGCCATTAGGAAAGGTCAAGCCTTCATAGCCAAGCATTTTCTTGCTCTGAGCAATAATGTGCTCATGCATTTGCGCATCATTAATATCTTCATCCGTCACTTTTAACAAGGTAACGGCAGTGCCTCTGGATTCAGGCTTTTTGACCCCCAAAGTAAATAATGGGTTGTCTTCAACCCATTCTGATATGAGCTGCCTATTGACAATCGAACGCTGATTGAGCACAGCCACACTGCCTATTTTCTTTTCATTATGCAAGATTGAAAAGGTGGTTTCGGCGAACGCCAGGGTGCTGTAAGTGTTGATAATACCCCCCGTCATTTCACCCTTGATTGGGTCGTAAATCGGGCCAAGCTTGGTTGTAGCAATACTACTCAATGGCCTTTTCATGTCGCTAGGCACTGCAATCTTAAGCTGACGCGGAATAGCCCAGGATGGCTCTATCATGTTGTCATCGATCATCACCATGGCGGCTTTGGTCATGGAAAATATGAAATACCCTGAAATGCCCCCAATGGCCTTTTGAAACGGGGTGAACATGCAACATTTTTTGAGAACGCTCGCGACGACTTCCTCCGGCCACGGCATCGCACCTAACATCGAGGTGCTGTCAATCACTGCATGATGCTCTTGTGGATCTAAATCAATCCAATCCAGCAGGTTTCTTATCTCTGATTCGGTGTAGGTGGTCGCTCCGGTGGTTTCATGACCAACACCAAAAAAGAGTTTGACTCCCAATTTCTGCAAGATTTCTGCGGATGGAATATTGCCCTCAGCATCTGCAAAATGCAGTCGTTCCACATCACCTTTGCTTGAATGCTTGAGCATTTCTATCAACTGAGCACCCCAAGACTGGCGAAAAAAGCCCGATGCCATAGCGGCATCTGATTCAGGTTTTGGCGTATCGACAAAAATATGCTGCGAAGGCTTATTGGCCGAAATAAGATGCATGGCGGCAACCGTAAATCCACTGTGTCCACCGCCCAATCCAACTGCTATTTTGGTTTTGTTGCTAAAACCGAAATAGCGCTGTATTTCCCGCATCATGTCCACAAGGACTTTATCCGCAGGGTAACCACGATGCATGCCTCGACCCAGCTCTGCGGCGGTAAAGTTGCCAATGACGTTACCTTTATCATCCAGTTTTGGATAATTCGCTTCGAGCCAGTTTTCAAACTCGATGCGTAATCTCCGGGCATCCATCTCGTCGGACGCCATGTCGGTAATAGGGCCAACGCCGAAGAATTGGTTTTGGGTTCTAACGGGGATTCCGCTCGCGGTTCCCTCCAACGCGCGTTGTCGCGCTGCTTGTAATTCTTCTATGTTCATTTGTTTAGGCATGTTTGGGTGTGTTCAGACGGGTCTAAGTTAATGTACTTGACATTGTGACTGGGGATCAGGGCCACATGCGACCCTTTATGGCCTAACAAAGGCCAGCCATTCTCGCAAAAAACAACCAAAGGAAGACTGCTGCATTAAGTCGTTTCACCCGAAAATTCAAGGACATAAAGCAGCCAGACAGTGCTTACAGGTTGCACCCTACAGCCCGGGCCTCGAACCCAGAACCACCTGATTAAAAGAGGTAGCAATTAAATCACTTAATACTTATAAACAGTAAGTTAGCACGCTTCCATTTCTGTTTTGTGCCAGAAATAGACAGTAAATAGCAGTATTTTTGTTTTGGATTGACACAACACTGCCACAGCTACTCACGTCAAACCCCAGCAATCGAGCCGTATCAGAGAAGGACTAGAGTATTCGATCTTAGCTGGTGACTCTTAAAACACATCCTCTGAAATGATCTAGATACAGTCCAATGGCGGCTGGCTACAGCACTTCCCTTGCAGGCGAATATTAGAATATGCAATTAATTGCAATTCTAGCAAATATCCTCTATAACCATAATATTCACGTGGATTCATCTAACAAAAAGCTGTGCGTCCATGTTTTTACAGCATAGATCTCAATTTTTGCTAGATCACCTTTCTGGAGCCCAACATGAACAGATATACCTATTCGGTGTCTATGATTGCCGTATTCGCCTTTCTTTTATCATTAACAGTTCAAGCTCAAGCCCCAGGTAAAGAAACCCAATGTTTTGCCTGCCACGGAGTGAATGGCGTTAGCTTAAATCCAGAATTTCCTTCACTGGCTGGTCAAGGTAAGGCCTATGTAATCAAGCAACTGAATGCCTTTAGAAATGGAGACCGAAAAAGCCCGATTATGAATCCAATGGCGGCTGGTTTAAGCGACGAGGACATTGCAAATGTAGCTGATTATTTTTCTAGTAAAACAGCCGGTGGTGGGGAAGAAATTGCAAAAGGCTATGAAGGTGCAGCTTCTGGCATCGATACCAGCACGGTCAAAAAAGTAGGACAAGCTTCCGGCATTGCATTGTCAGATGAAGAATTTGAAACTGGAAAAGAAATATACTTTCAGCGTTGTGCAGGCTGTCATGGGGTCTTACGGAAAGGTGCGACAGGCAAGCCGCTTACTACAGATATCACCCTTGCACGAGGTGCTGAATACCTAAAAACCTTCATCACCTATGGCTCTGCAGGTGGAATGCCGGCATGGGGAGAGACTGGAGTTCTGTCTGAAGCAGAAATTAACATTATGGCCAAGTATCTACAGAACGAGCCACCCGTCCCTCCTGAATATGGGATGAAAGAGCTGAATGCGAGCTGGAAATTGGTGGTGCCCGTGAATGAACGGCCTACTTCTAAATTAAATGATTACAACATTGAAAATATTTTCTCAGTAACGCTTAGAGACGACGGCAAAATTGCGCTAATTGACGGTGATAGTAAAGAAATCATCAGCGTGATTAAAACGGGGTATGCCGTTCACATCTCAAGGATGTCTTCTTCTGGACGCTACCTGTTTGTTATTGGTCGCGATGCGAGGGTTAACTTGATCGACTTATGGATGGCGCATCCTGAAACGGTCGCGGAAATCAAAGTAGGATTAGAAGCCAGATCGGTTGAAACCTCCAAATTCGAGGGTTATGAAGACAAGTACGCCATTGCCGGGACCTACTGGCCACCCCAATTTGTCATTATGGATGGGGATACTTTAAAACCAATAAAAGTTGTGTCTACTAGAGGCATTGCGGTAGAAACCGGTGAATACCACCCAGAGCCGCGGGTAGCAGCCATTATTGCCTCACATGAGAAACCGGAATTCATTGTAAATGTTAAAGAAACCGGCAAGGTACTGATGGTCGATTACAGTGATCTTATCAACCTAAAAATAACCCATATTGATGCTGCTCGCTTTCTGCATGATGGAGGATGGGATTCTACGCATCGGTACTTCATGTCAGCGGCGAACAAGTCTAACAAGATTGCGATCATTGATTCAAAAACCTCTACTCTAACCAAGTTGGTTGAGGTTGGCAAAATTCCTCACCCGGGCAGAGGCGCCAATTTTATCGACCCTGAATTTGGTAAAGTTTGGGCCACTTCTCATTTAGGTGATGGGTCTGTTTCTTTGATTTCTACAGATGCATCAAAGCCATACGCCTGGAGCGTGGTAAGAACATTGGAAGGGCAAGGTGGCGGTTCACTATTTATCAAAACACATCCGAAATCTAAAAATCTCTGGGTGGACACTGCACTTAATCCTGATAAGGGGATGAGTCAATCTATTGCTGTTTTTGATATTGATCATCCCGAAAAAGATCATGAAGTGATTCCTATCGCAGAAATGGCTGATTTGGGCGATGGCGCGAAACTTGTCGTTCAACCGGAATACAACAAAGCGGGCGATGAAGTGTGGTTCTCGGTATGGAACGGCGCAGATCAAAAATCTGCTATTGTTGTCCTGGATGATGTAACACGACAATTAAAGACAGTCATTAAAGATGAACGTTTAGTCACCCCAACGGGTAAATTTAATCTCTATAACACTCAACACGATATCTACTAATTTCTACATCGAGAGGCTAAGTTACAAACTACGTGAACCCCGGATGGGTACATCCTTATCTGGGGTTTGGTTTTAGAGTAGCTGTAAGTTTTTGATTTAAATGGTGGGGCGTCCGGGTCTCGAACCCAGGACCACCTGATTAAAAGTCAGATGCTCTACCAACTGAGCTAACGCCCCCACTGCAGATCAGAGCCAGAACGACTCCTTGAGTGCCCTTAGAAAAAGGGACGCGAATTATCTGGGTTTGCGGGTGGCTTGTCAACGTAGAAGCCTTTGAATTCGGTGAATTATTCTTCCTAGGAATTCTGGCTCCTAACTCCACCCTATTTAATCGCTGACCACCGCAAATTATCTCGCCGATGCTGCACGACAGGCATGCGTTGACGTAATGCGTGCAGCGACGCTAAGTCAATTTCGGCAGTGATAACGCCCTCCTCTGATCGCTTTTCGGCAAGCTTGGTTCCCCAAGGGTCGGTGATCAACGTTTGGCCCCAGGTCGTGCGCCCACTGGGATGCACACCTTGTTGCCCAGGCGCAACGATATAGCATTGCGTTTCAATCGCACGGGCACGGACTAAGACTTCCCAGTGCGCGGCGCCGGTTGGAACAGTAAATGCGGACGGAATGACGATAATCTCCGCACCCAGGTCGCGCAATTGCTGATAGAGGTAAGCAAAACGCAAGTCGTAACAAATACTGAGGCCAATTTTACCTAGCGGAGTATCGACCACCACCAGCTGATCACCGGCTGCAATCGTATTTGACTCTTTGTAGGATTCGGCATCGCTTAGCGCGGCGTCAAACAGATGGATTTTATCGTAGCGCGCGCGCTGCTCACCTTGGTCATCAAAAACCAACATCGTGTTAGTGCAACGACTGCCATCATCGCACTTCATTCGAAATGAACCACCAATTATCCAAAGCTGCAGCGCTTTCGCTGTTGCCGCTAAAAAGTCTTGGACGGGGCCGCTTCCAAAATTTTCCGCATAAGCATCCGTTGCATCATCTGCGCCCATCCAAGCAAAGTTTTCAGGCAGCACCGCCACCTTTGAACCAGCAGACTGGGCTACCCCAAGAAGTTGTGCAGCGGTTTTGAGGTTTTGTTCCAGCTGATCGCTGGAAGTCATTTGGATGGCTGCAATCTGGTTCATTGCCGGTAGCATAGCACGCTAACGGTGAATCAGAAAATCAGAGGTCGTAGAAAATATGGTTGCCAATTTGGGCAACAATGCGCTGATCCACGCTCCAGGACGGCTTAACTCGGGTTGCGTGATAATGGGTTGCATCACCTGCCTCAGACCGAGGTGTTCCCCGCATGAACAAGCCTGCAATTCGCAAAGACTCCACCCACGCATCGGCGTCATCGATCACATGGTATTTCACTTTCAATGACGTCCAACTAAATTGCTTGGCTTGCCAAACCACCTCACAAATGGTCGATGGATACTCATTGCTAATCACACGGTTTTTTGTAACCGCAGCGACAGCCAATTTACCGCTGGTTTCTTCGCTACGAGCCTCATGATAGATATTCATCGCCAGACAGCCCAGCTCTTCACCCATGACCAGTGCAGGCTCATCTTGTGACATCGCGGGGACTACTAGTGTCTGACCCAATAGCAACGCTGCCAATACGCTAATGCGCAAGGCTCGGGATTTGATTAGCGTTAGTAATGAGTTCGCAAACATATTGATCAGTCTAAAATACTGTACTCTAGAAGCACAAATTTTGAAGGGCCGGCATATTAGCGAATTAGAATATTCAATGCAATAGCTCTTTTAGATATTTTTTTGCACTGCAGCAATTAAGCCTCACTGCGGCCGCGAAAGCGGCGATAAGCGAGGCGTGATTTCAGCCCAGCTTGCATCAGCGGCTCTGGCGGCAAACGAGTGGGTTTATCCAGTCCTAATACATCCGTCAAGCTATCGGATTGCCCGCCCAAGGCATAGTCAACGATCAACCGACCAAATAACGAACCCATCGCAACCCCACCCGCGTTATAGCAACCCGCTAGATAGATGCCGTCACTTGTCTGTTCAAAAACCGGTTTAGTATTGCGGCTGATGCAGACGCTACCCGACCAGCTATAGTCGATATCGAGACCTTCTAGCGTGGGGAACCGTTTGCGTAACCCTGCAATATTATGCTGCTTGCGCTTTGCCAGTGCCGCTTCGTTCATTTTTAAACCGGGCCAAGATTCCACCGTATTACGCACCATGATGCGCTGGTCGTCAGTCAATCGAACCGTCGCCCCCATCGGATGCACCGATAACGCCCCCCACGGCGCGGGCTTACCGATCGACGTATATTCGGTTTCGGTTAATGGCCGCGTCATACTGGCAGTTAAGGTCAGCGGAAAAACGTGGTTTTGCTTAAGCCCAAGCGATGGCATCAGAGCATTGACTGCAACGATAACTCGATCAGCCCTTAAAACAGCCTGTGGCAGATACAGCCTAGAAGGCGCTCCTGGCTCAATACGCGTGACCGCAGTGTTCTCATAGAGCGCAATATTTTCAGGTAAGTGGGCAATCAAGCCATCAATTAGCGCCGCTGGGTTGACCAACACACCGCCATCGGTATGAACCGAATAATGATAAAAGTGCGTGCCCAATCGTTTAGCCAGTGCTTCTGACTCAAGACATTGGTGCTCGATCTCCAGGTCAGATAACAAGGCGCTAAATTGTTCCAACTTCTGTCGATTAGCAGGATTGGCGCAGGCATGGAATTTTCCCGATTCATCCCAGTTGCAGTCGATATCGAATTGTTTAACTTGCTGGCGCAGCCAATCTATCCCGGCCAGATTGAGCTGAAATTTTTTCCGATACTGCGTCAAGTCGGACTGCGTACGTCCACCATCGTTCAAGGTCGAATCGACGATATAGCCGGAATTACGCGAACTGGCGCCCGCGCCCGCTTGCTCAGCGTCAATCAACACGATTTTGTCATTGGGGCGCAGCTCAGCTAAGCGATAGGCACTGGCCAAGCCAGTAAACCCAGCGCCGATAATCGCCCAATCTGCCTTGGTATCGTGATTTAAAGCGGGCAAAGGTGAGCGCTTGGGCAATATTTCGCGCCAACCGCAGCTTTCGTCATTAATTGGAAATTGAATAGCCATCGAGTGGTTCAGCTTTTAGATAATGGGTGTCACCGCGTCAAGCCAATGCCACTTTACGTAAGCGCAGCGCATTACTGACCACAGTCACTGAACTCAAGCTCATAGCCGCGGCAGCAAATACCGGGCTGAGCAAAGTACCCGTCAGTGGATACAGCAAGCCAGCCGCAACCGGAATACCGAGCACGTTGTAAACAAACGCACCGAACAGGTTTTGTTTGATATTGCCGATGGTTGCTTTGGACAGCATCAAGGTATCTGCCACACCCTCCAAAGAAGCACGCATCAATGCGATATCGGCCGCTTCTATTGCTACGTCTGTACCGGTGCCGATGGCAATTCCGACGTCTGCCCGCGCCAATGCAGGTGCATCATTGATGCCATCGCCAACCATCGCAACCGTTTTACCTTGCGCCTGTAATTCACGAATGACGGCTTCCTTATCGGCTGGCAGTACGTTGGCGCGGACTTGATTGATCCCCACCGTAGCCGCAACTGCATTGGCAGTGGCGAGATTATCGCCCGTTAACAGCAGCGTTTGCAGGCCGTGGTTATGCAGCCGAGCAATCGCATCCTTAGCGTTTTCCCGAACGCTGTCTTTCACCAGAAACAGCCCGGCAAACACTTGATCAATTGCCATAAATACGGGTGTTGCCGTCGGATCATCTGCCACCAGTTCTGCCGCCGATTCAGGTAATGCAATTTGATGATCACGCATCAAAACATCGTTACCCAACAAGATATTTTCGCCATTGACTTGGCCACTAGCCCCCAAGCCTGGGACCGCTAAAAACGCACCCGAATTTGGTAGTAACAGTGATTGTTGTTTAGCCGCTTGGGTGATCGCATCAGCGATGGGGTGCTCAGAATGGCTTTCAATCGCGGCCGCGATTGTCAGCAAGTCCTCTGCCGATTTATCACCAAATGCATGCGTGGCGCTCAGGCTGGGTGTGCCTTCGGTAACGGTGCCGGTTTTATCTAGCACCACCACATTAACCTTACTCGCTGTTTGCAAGGCTTCACCATTGCGTATCAAAATACCGTTATCAGCCGCGCGACCGACCCCGACCATGATCGAAATCGGCGTCGCCAAGCCAAGCGCACAAGGACAAGCAATCACCAGCACCGTCATCGCAGCGACCAGCGCATAAGCGAGCTTGGGTTCAGGGCCCAGCCAATACCAGAGCACAAAGCTCAGAGTGGCAATGCCCACTACGATAGGAACAAAAACAGCCGCAACTTGATCGACCAATCGTCCAATCGCGGGCTTGCTAGACTGCGCGCGGCGCACCAGCTCGACAATCCGTGCTAACGCAGTATCAGCGCCAATTTTGGTTGCCTTCATCAAAAAACTGCCTTGCTTGTTGATGGTGCCACCAAAAACAGCCGCTTCTGCGGCTTTAAGCACCGGCATCGGCTCACCGGTCAGCATCGCTTCATCAACGTAAGATTCACCGTCGATGACACTGCCATCGACTGGAATTCTATCGCCTGGCTTCACTCGAAGCGTTTCATCCAGGCCGACATCCTCAATCGGGACTTCCACTTCAACCCCGTTTCGAATGGCCAGTGCCACGCTGGGCTGTAAACCAACTAAGCGCTTGATCGCGGCCGATGTTTTACCGCGCGCACGCGCTTCTAGGGCAGCACCGAGTGATACTAAGCCAACGATAAATATTGCCGCTTCAAAATACACGTAGCGCGCAATACTGGGTACCGCCTCAGGAAACAACACCACCGCCGTTGAATACAACCAGGCGGTGCCAGTGCCGAGCGCAATCAGCGTATCCATATTCCCGCGGCCTGCACGTAGGGACTGATAGGCACCCACAAAAAAGTGTCCACCAACGAAAACCAGCACCAACAACGTCAATACGCTGATCCCTAACCAAAATCTTTGGTTTTGAGCAAGTGTTGGTAAAAACCCAAGGTGGCTGGCCAACATCAACAGCGCCCCTAAACCACCTGCAATAATCGCCCGCCACCACAACACTCGCGTGTGCTGCAGCTCGCGCTCGTCTTTGGCGTATTCATCAGCCAAGCTACGCAACTCAGCGGCTTCAAATCCCGCGGTTTTGACCGCACTAACAATCGCTTCAGTCTTCGCATCACCACTAACATTAGCCGTACGCTCACCCAGATTAACCAGCACTTCATTGACACCGGGCACAGCTTGTATTGCCGACTCAACCGCAGTCACACAACCGGCACACATCATGCCACCGATCGAAAAACGCTGTGCTTCACTCATACTAGGCTCATCCTACGCTAGTCGTGCAGCTACTCTGCGACGCTGGCAGGATAGCCCGCCTTGCTAATCAACGCAGTGATTTCTGTGGTATCAATATCACCCTCAACAATTACGGTTGCCGAATCAAGGTCAACCTGCACTGAATCACAACCGGGTTGATTTTCCAGCGCTTTTACAACGTTGGCAGAACAACCGCCACATTTCATACCGCTGACATTAAAAGTAATTTTCATCGTACAGCTCACTCATATAAAGAATTAGTAGTTACTAGCTTGGTGCAAGAGTCTATGCAGCCATTGTACGCCGATGCTCTGCAGCGATGAACCCACACTTGATGAAATGTTCAATCTGAGCATATTGCCGCAAGACGAGCATTTAGGAGTGAGACAAGATCGCTTGCACTGAGTTCAACCTCAAGGCCTCGGCGTCCGGCGCTGACATAAATCGTATCAAATGCTGAGGCTGTTTGATCGATAACGGTCTTTAAGTGCTTCTTCTGCCCCAGCGGACTAATCCCGCCGAGCACGTAACCCGTACTGCGTTCGGCTTTTTGTGGATCAGCCATGACTAGCTTTTTTGCACCCAGTGCTTTTGCACAGGCTTTCAGGTTGAGCTGGCTCGACACAGGAACTATCGCCACCGCTAATTGCCTTGCTTCAGTTTCTACCAGCAAGGTCTTAAATACCCGCTCTGGCTCCAATCCCAAAGCATCAGCGGCTTCCTGCCCATAGGATGCGGCATTGGAGTCATGCTCGTATTGATGAATCGCATGCGGAATATTGCGGGCTTTAAGTAACACAATTGCGGGGGTCATGAGGGCGCTTGGCTAATAGGTTTGGCTAATATTTGGTACGTTGGAATTCACACGGCAAGGTGATGGTAACCACCACACCTGTACCCTCTTGTCGGTTATCAATTCGTGCATAACCGCCATGAAAACCTACGATCAGCCGCACCACATACAAGCCCAGACCCAGGTGCGATTTCTTGGCGTCTTTTCGACCAATAGAAACCATTGGGTCAAAAACTCGGTCGCGCATATCTAGTGGGATGGTTGCGCCTTCATTCGCGACCGCAATTTCAACGCTATTTTCTATCCGCCGAAGTGTGACTTGGATAACTGTGTTCGGAACGCCAAACTGAACCGCATTATCAATCAGCTTATCCAATAATTCCGCTAGATGATCGCCCGAACCCAAAATATAAATGGGATCTTCTTTAAGCACCACTTCTATACGATGAAAGGGATAGACCGCACTCACACCCTCAACGTAATCAGTCACTAATTGACAAATATTGATCCGTGTTTTTTGCTCCGACTGCATCGCTTCTTCCAAGTTGGCTGCGTCGGTCAAACTGCTGAGAATATTACGTAAGCGCTGGACTCCACCCCGGGCGCGCTCGACATAAACATTATCCTTAATTGACGGGTTTTCCTGCTCTAGATTTTGCAGGGATGAACTCACCACATTGAGTGGATTATTCAGTTCATGCGCCAAGGTATCTGGCAAGCCTTCTAAATAGCGGGTATAGCCCGACAGGCGCTTGAGCATTGCGGTGATACTGCGGCCCAAATCGCCCAGCTCATCCTTTGGATACAGCCGAACTGGAATACGATTCTCGCGCACACGCCCTTCAATGCTAATCGCTTCGTCAGTGGTATCACGTAAGCGCCCTATCCGCACCGTCAGCCGCCAGGCAAAAATGATCAGCATCAGCGTCACAAAGGCAAATACCAGCAAACTGGCAGCGGCCATGCTTTTTAGTAGTTCGTATTGGCTGGTTAGAATCGCGTGCGAGCTTTGCTCGACTACCACCGCACCCATGACGTCACCACCAGATCGTATTGGATAACCGGCCATCACTATCTTAACTTTATTATCCACCGAGCGACGCACGTCTGATTTTGGTTGTCCGGCCAGCACCTCGGTAAACATTTCTTCGCGGCGGTGAGTAAGGTCAGACGGTAAGTCTTCAAAGTGCACATCCGGCCGGGTGAGCAACCGATCTAACTCGTTATTAAAGCGCACCTTAAACTGACTCCACTTATTTGGTGATTCGGGAGCCGGCGTTTCTACCGCACGCGGTGGCGACAAACCACCGACGACTGCACGCACCTGCTGCTCCTTGTCCAATACCCAAATGCGTGAGTTAGGTTGATCCAGACCCCGCAATAGCTGTGCAATTTTAGGTGACGTTAGCAAAACCCGGCCTGGGAGGTTATTTTTTGCCAGTGGGAACGTGGCAATTTGCTCAAATTGGTCGTGATGACCAGGGTCATCCACGTCAACCACAACAAATCCCATACGACTGTTTTCAGCCACTGGGGGGCGTGGCATACGTAGCTCGACGGTATAACCGACCTCAGTTTTGCGCAAGCTAGCAAAAACATCGTTAACCGCCTGCCCACCGCCTTCTGGTAATTGCCAATCCTCCCCAACCAAATAGGCACTCATTCGACCCGGTTGGCGTGCCACCAACACATAGCGAATCAGTGGGCCATCGGCGTGCTGGATCAATATTCGAATATGGTCACTATTACCCAAGTCAGGCCCAGACCCGTTCCGATAAACGATGTGTTCATCGCGCACCTCAAACAGGGCATAAAACCACACGCCGCGATAGCCCAATATATGCGTGACTTCAAAGTCTGCTGGATCGACAGCCGGTTCACACAGATGATCTGATCCCAGCGTATAAAAACGTCGCTCATCAAGTGCAGTATCGCTCCAGTCACTCGGATCACCATCGGCTGAGACGGCCCGGGGTAAGCGATAGGCAAATAAATCATATTGCTCGCCTATCAGCTCAGGCACCCCAACGTTATCGCGAAACAGTTCATTTTGCTCGTTTAAAATGGTCGCAATGCCGCTAGCGGTTAACAGCAGTGCATCTTTTTGTCCTTGCAGCAAAAAGGCTTTCATTTCACCCACATACCGATTACCCATCCACGGGATAGCCAGCAGCGCCAACACCAAAATAATCAGTTTGGAGCGAATACTGAGGTAACGAATCCAGCTAATCATCGGCTGATTCCTGGCCTAACACCGCAGCTATACAGCCACTGCACGCCAGCGATAACCCACCCCAAAAACAGTTTCGATATGCGCAAATTGAGGGTCGATTTGAGCGAATTTTTTGCGGATTCGACGCACATAGCCATTAATGGTGTTCTTCTCAACGTAGGTTTGCCGCGTCACTTGCATCAAAGCCTCATAGGATTTGACTGTCCCGGGCTGGCGCGCCAAAGACTCCACCACCCAGAATTCGGTCAGCGTCAGGCTGAGCGGCTCGTCTTGCCACGTCACTGATAAACTCGCCGGGTCTAATACTAGCGCGTCGATAACTAGGCGGTTGACGTCATCCTCCGACTCCTTGACCGCGCTAGCGATACGAAATAAGGAATCAATCCGCACCCCCAAAAATTGCAAATTAACCGGCTTGGTAATGTAGTCCCAAGCGTCCAACCGTAACCCAGAAACGCGATCAATGTCACTGTCGCGGGCGGTTAAGAAAATAATCGGCAAGCGTGGGCTCATTTGCCGTAATTCGCGACACAGATCAAAACCGCCGTCCATTTCATCTTCCAGCATGATGTCCAGAATCGCCAAGTCGGGCAATTGCTCTTTAAAGCCCGCTAATGCGGTTGGACGATTAGCGTAGGCAACAATATCGTAACCCTGAGTTTTCAGCGCATCGGCATAATTATCACGCTGATCGGCGTCGTCCTCGACTATGGCAATGGTACGTGGCATCTTCCCGCTAATCAGAAAATCAAACCGAAATCATAGCACATCCGCAGCACCAGTTCGCCGCAGCGATTAGCTGGGTTTTTGCGCGATCACCACGCTGCGGCGCGGCGCGGGATAACCCTCAACTGTACGGCTGGGATCAGTCGGATCCAGGCATTTGTCCAGCGACTCAAACTGCATCCATTCGGTCGCGCGCTGTTCTTTTTGGCTGGTCATTGATTCATCTACCACCCGGCACTGCTCAAAGCCAGCCTCACTGAGCCAATCACATAAGGTCGCGGAAGTGGGTAGTGTCCACACATTGCGCATTCGTGCATAGCGGCCGTCAGGAATGAGCACTTTGCCTATTGCTGGCTCAACCACCAACGTCTCCAGCACCAGCTCCCCGCCGGGGCGCAAACATTCGGTCAATTCCTGGAGGTGTGCAGCGGGGTCACGTCGGTGATATAAAACTCCCATCGAAAATACCGTATCGAACACCGGCCGACGCACAAAGTCTTCTAGCGTAAACGGTAATAGGTGCAACGCACGATCACGGCCCAGATACCGCTGAACCGCCAAATACTGTAACATGAACAGCCAGTTTGGATCTATACCCAACACCCATTTGGCTTGCACCCCCAACATCCGCCAGCCGTAATAACCGTTGCCACAGCCCACGTCCAGCACTCGCCGTCCTTTAAGCGGCGACAGATGTGGCGCTACTCGGGCCCATTTCCAGTCGGAACGCCATTCAGTATCAACAGACACACCGTGAAGCTCGAACGGCCCTTTTCGCCACGGCTGCAGCCGCAACAATGCACTTTTCAACGCTGAGTGGGTTGTGGGACCCATTGGTTGTCCCTGGGCACTAACTCTCGCAACATCAAGTTGAACCTTTAGGGTGTGAATATCCGGCAAATCTTGATAGGCGGCGACCCAGCGTGGCAAGTTACCATTATTCAAGGATGCCATTAATCCACGGAAACGTACTTGAATTTCCTCACCCCATTCACGACCATTACAGCTGGCAGCATGCTCACCAATCGCTGCCAGATTGAGGGCGGTGTAAAAATCGAGGCTCACTTAAGCGCAAGAAAAGACATAAAATTCAGGCACTGGAACCAGCGCGTCACCCGACTAAAACCAGCACTATTTAACCGCTCTATATGCTTTTCAGGCGTATCGGTAACTAATACATTTTCAATCGCAGCACGCTTTTGGCTGATCTCAAGCTCGCTGTAACCATTGTGGCGTTTAAAAGCACTGTGCAACGCCTCCCACTGCTGTTGCTCATCTACGTCATTAGAGTGGATTTTCTCAGAGACAATCAATGCGCCGCCGGGTTTCAGTGCGGTGTAGATTCGGTTGATCAGTGCCTGACGCTGCCCTGGCCCGAGAAATTGCAAAGTGTAGTTCAAGATGACGAGCGATGCCTCATCCAGCGGAGTATCACGCATATCCGCCTGAACTAACTCCAATGGCTGAACCAAATTGGCTAGATTTTGCTCGCAGGCGCTCAACATCGCTGCGGAATTATCCACTCCAATCAAGGTGCAATCATCCGGTACGTATTGCCCAACCGCGTGCAAACTGGCGCCCAGCGAACACCCCAGGTCAACGATACGCGCGCCTGCGCTCACATATTGCGCAGCGATCAAGCCAGTGCTGGCGATCACATTGGCGTAACCGGGTACGGAGCGACGGATCATATCCGCAAAGACTGCTGCGACTTTGTCATCAAAGACAAAGGCCTCGATATCCGAACGCAAATCTGCGTACAAACGATCTTGTGCTGTCATCGCACTAACCAGCGGTATTTTTCTCAACCCAGCGCTGTCCTTCGGCGGTGATTTCCTTTTTCCAAAATGGCGCGGTTGATTTCAGTGCCTCCATCAAGCTGCGACAGGCAGCAAAGGCATCTTTTCGGTGAGCTGCCCACACTGCTACTAACACTATCGGCTCGCTTGGGTGAATCTCACCCACGCGGTGATGGATGGTTGCTTCCAAAATATCGTGTTCAGTAAAGGCGTGCTCAAGCAATTGCTCAAGCTGGTGTTCGGTCATTCCGGGATAATGCTCCAGCACCATCGAGCTTACGGCATCGCCCTCATTAAAGTCTCGCATGGTACCAACGAACACATCGGTCGCACCAAACCCAGTCGCCGACAGATGACCCTCACGGATTAACTCCGCTTGATAGGCTGCCAGCCATTGCCAAGGGTCGAAAGCTTGTTTACTAATCGAAACCCGCATGGCTCAACCGCCTGTCACTGGGGGGAAAAAGGCGACTTCATCACCACTTTGCACAACGTGGCTGGGGTCAGCATATTCATGATTGACTGCCACCAAAATGTGACTAGATAACGATCCATCCGTGATCGCGGCCCATACCTCGGCAACCGTTTTTACCCGACCGGCATCGACCGTGGTTTCACTAATCCCTAGTTGCTCACTTAAACTGGCAAAGACCCGGACATTGATACTCATGGCTAGCTGACGTTAATATCCTAATGCTAATTACTGGACGCTAATTATAGGCGATCTAGTCGCCCATATCCGGCAGGGCGGCCAAGTTGCCAAATGCGGCCAAAGCCTGGTGTAAATAGCCTGCGTCTTTTGCACCCGCGAACTCACGTATCGAGTGCATAGCCAGCTGCGGTACGCCAATATCAACCGTCCGAATACCCAGCTCGGTAGCGGTAATCGGCCCAATGGTGGAGCCACAGCTCATATCGCTACGAACCACATATTGCTGATAAGGAATATCATTTTGCTGACAAATATCTGCAAAAATAGCGAGTGATTCGCTATTGGTGGCGTAGCGTTGGTTATGATTGACTTTAATCACAGGGCCGTTGTTGATCAACGGCTGATGATTCGGTTCGTGTTTATCCGAAAAATTAGGGTGTACGCCGTGCGCATTGTCGGCAGATATCAGCATTGACCGACGCATCGCCTGACGATACTCAGACTCATCCTGGCACCTGCTCCGCAACACCTCTTGCAAAAACGGTCCGGCGGCGCCGGATGTGCTGCGGCTACCGACTTCTTCATGATCATTTAATACCACCACCATATTAGTATCGGCATTGTGATCAAGCAACGCATAAATCGCCACAAAAGAACTCAATAAATTATCCAGCCGGGCAGAAGCGATAAATTCCTCCTGCAAACCAACCACCTGAGGTGCTTGGGTGTCATACAGCGCCAATTCGTAAGCCATTACCGAGGCACTATCATCGTTAGCGTTTTCTACTTTCAATTGTGTCAGCAGCATCGCCGCAAAATCCATCTCGTCATCGTCCAACCGGCACAGAATCGGTGGCATGTGCTGCTGCTTATTCACCTTACGCCCATTATTGGCCTCCCGATCCAGGTGAATGGCTAGGCTTGGAATGGTCGCAATGGGTCGCTTGAAATCAATCAATTTGGTTTTAAGCGCGCCGCTATCGGTTTTAACCGTCACTCTGCCCGCGAGCGATAAATCCCGATCAAACCATGGGTTCAGCAAAACACCACCGTAAACCTCAACCGCCAGCTGCACATAACCATTGGCTACCAGCGTTGCTTCTGGCTTGACCTTTAAACACGGACTGTCACTGTGGGCGCCGATGATACGAAAGCCCGCTGAGGCAGGCGCCTTCATAGAAACGGCTATCAGCGAAGAGCCATTAGTAGTAAACCAAAATTGCCCAGCCTCTCGCGCTTGATCCCCGCCTGCAGCCACAAAGCCATTGGCAGCCAGCAACGATTTCAATTCTTTGACCGCATGAAATGGCGTTGGTGCGCTGTGAATAAACGCCAGCAGGGCAGGGACAGCGTCAACTGGCTTGCTTTTGATTGCTTGCTTGGCCATGGCGGCTTTCGATAACGGTTATGGGGGCAGGTAGGGTATCATCACGGGGTTTATATGCAATCAGAATTCGAGGTCTTTATGACGGTCTTAGTTACAGGCGGCGCAGGCTACATCGGCTCGCACACGGTGCGGCACTTATTGGCTGCGGGGCATGAAGTGGTGGTGCTGGATAATTTTTATTCCGGTCACCGTTGGGCGGTTGCTAAGGAGGCCAGCTTGGTTGAGGGTGATATCGCTGATCAGCAATTGGTTGGAGACGTCATTAAGCAATATGACGTCACCGCCGTCGTCCACTTTGCGGGTTATATTGTGGTACCAGAATCGGTTGAAAATCCCAGCAAATATTATGAAAATAACGTGGTTGGATCGCTGCGGCTGATCGAAACCTCCACTCAGCATGGGGTCAAACACTTCGTATTTTCATCCAGCGCAGCGGTTTATGGGATCCCAGACACTGTACCCGTCTCAGAGCAACAGGCCACCCAACCGATTAATCCCTATGGTCACACCAAGCTCATTACCGAAATGACGCTGAATGATTTTGCACAAGCACCTGGTAACGATTTCCAATTTGTGGCATTGCGTTATTTCAATGCGGCAGGCGCACAAATTGCGGGCGGATTAGGCCAGGCAACGCCTGAAGCAACCCACTTAATTAAAGTCGCCTGCGAAGCCGCTTGCGGCAAACGCCCCAACATAACCATTTTTGGTGATGACTATGACACAGCTGATGGCACCTGTGAGCGCGACTATATCCACGTTGAAGACCTCGCTAGCGCCCACGTTGATGCGCTGCGGTATTTGGCTGACGGTGGTGAGTCGGTTTCGTTGAATTGCGGTTATGGCAAGGGCTATAGCGTCAGCGAAGTGGTGGATGCAGTCAAACGTGCCAGCGGGATTGATTTCACCGTTAATAGGTCAGAACGAAGGGCGGGCGACCCACCCACGCTCATTGCTGACAACCACGAAATCCGTACACGTTTGGGCTGGAAACCCCAACATGATGATCTCGATCTCATCTGCAAAACTGCCTACGATTGGGAGCGAACGGGCTTAGCCCGTCATCTCAAATCCTGAGAATAGCCCTGAGATAGACCAGAGTATAGCGCCGTGCATTTCGCCTTTTGTTTATATCGATATTTCCCATATTCGGGCTTGGCACGCGACTTTCTGCGTATTTTGCTGGAAGCGCGCTCGCGCGGGCATCAAGTCGATGTTTACGTCAACGAATGGCAAGGGGATAAACCTCAAGATGTTTCGATCACGACTCTAGCCGCGCAGGGTTTAACCAACCACGGCCGCAACACCAAGTTTCATCAGTCATTTCGCCGCGCCATCGCTGATAAGCAATACGATGCCGTAGTTGGTTTTAACAAAATGCCGAATTTGGATTTGTACTACGGTGCTGATTATTGCTACGTCGCACGAGCCAAGCCCGCTTATGGGCCGATATACCGTTTAACGCCCCGCTACATTAGCCAACAAAAATTCGAGCGCAGCGTCTTTCACGCACGGGCGACCACCACAATTTTGTCTTTGTCAGAACGAGAAAAGAGCGTATACCAGCAACATTATGGCACGCCAGAAAACCGTTTCGTATTGATGCCGCCGACACTGGACAAAGCCCGCCGCATTACTGGCGACCCAGACGCAACACGCACAGCTAAGCGCGCAGAGCTGGGCTTGACTGCTAACGAAAAACTGGCGCTCTTTATTGGCTCTGGATTTAAAACCAAAGGCTTGGATCGTGCGATTGAAGCAATCAATAAATTACCTGAAGCGCTTAAAACGCAGACACGCTTATACGTGGTTGGTCAGGACAATACACAGCCCTACGAGCAACAAATTGCCCGGCTCGGCTTGAGCGAAAAAGTACGGTTCTTAGGTGGCCGATCAGACGTGCCCGAATTGATGCTGGCTGGTGATGTATTGGTGCACCCAGCCTACAGTGAAAACACCGGCACCGTCATTTTGGAGGCCATCATTACTGGCTTGCCAGTCATCGCCACCGATGTGTGTGGCTATGCCAATCACATTGACCGAGCAAATACTGGGATCGTGTTGCGGTCACCTTTTTCGCAAACTAAACTGAATGCGGATCTATTGTCGATATTGACCTCTCACCGCGCAGAAGAATGGCGTCAAAGCGGTCGCAACTATGGGCAAAACCCAGATTTGTTTCAGATGCCAGAAACCGCCGTTGATGCGATCGAAGCCTGGGTAAAGCAACAACGTGCCACCGCCCATCTACCCCATACCGACTTACCTGACGGAGAGCACATTTATTTGGCGCCGGAGCTAGCTGACGCCTATCCTACACCGGCTGATATGGAAACGATTTTGCAAACCAATGGTGAAATTGTCCGTGAAGCTCCCAATCGCCGTACGCTACGTTTTAATCACAAAGGCAATAATTACTATCTAAAAGCGCACACCGGCGTTGGTTGGCACGAAATTGCTAAAAATTTGAGCTACGGGAAAATGCCCGTGATTGGCGCCCAAAATGAATGGCACGGCTTCCATCACCTCAGCCGGCTGGGAATTGATACGATCTGTGCGGCAGGCTACGGCATGGTCAGCGGTAACCCGGCGCGCCAGCATTCATTTATTATTTCTCAAGCACTGGAAGACACGGTGAGCCTAGATATTTTTTGCGCACCGTGGGCTATCTCGCCCCCCTCAAAACCGGTTGAAATCCGCTTTAAGCGATGGCTGATTCGACGTTTGGCTGAGATTTCGCGTGATATGCACAACAGCGGTGCCAATCACCGCGACTTTTATTTAATCCATTTTCTGCTTCGCCGCGGCTACTCCGACGGTAAACTTGACCCCGAAACCAGCCGCCTGTTTTTGATCGATTTGCACCGCATGCAGTTGCGAAAACGCACACCGGTGCGTTGGATTATCAAGGATATCGCCGGGCTGTATTTTTCCAGTCTGGACTTTAACCTCAGCAATCGTGATTATTTTCGCTTCATGCGGGTTTACCATTCAGCCGATTTGGCTTATGCCCTTGGCAAAGAAGCCAAATTTTGGCAACAGGTAAAGCGTCGAGGTGCGCGTTTATATCAGGCAGAAGCACGACGTAAAGCACGCGGGAAAATTACTTAGCGCTAAATTAGGCGAAGCACTTTTCGTACCAAGCCACGTCCCAATACTGGTCAAATTTATAGCCTACCTCAGTCATGATACCGACCGATGTAAAACCAAACCTGTGGTGCAAAGCATTAGATGCCTCGTTTGGCTGGGTGATCAACGCATAAGCGCGGTGCAGCGATTGCCTCGATAAGGCTTGTAACAAATGCTCATACAAAGCACTCCCAACGCCTTTGCCTCCTGCTTCAGGGCTCAAGTAAATACTCACTTCCACCGAACTAGCGTAGGCTGCCTTTTTGTGTAAAGCTGCACTGCAGGCATAGCCCAGCACCGTATGCTGCGCATCCACCGCGACAAACAACTGATGCGGACTATCGGGTTTAAATTGCGTCAGCCACTCTCCGCGTTGACGCGCTGTGGTTGGCTCGATATCGAACGTAATCGCGCTGTTGGTGATGTAATGGTTATACAGTTCGGTGAGCGCGGCGATATCATTCTCGCACCCCGACCGGATATCTATGTTGTGCATCTAACTACCCTCTCATTGGGGCATATCAATAAACCGTGACAATCTGCTAAGCTTTTCGCAGACTTTACCACCTTATCCAACCCACCATGAAACGACTCCTTACCTTCCTCTTGATGCTATTGGTTTTTTCTGCGAATGCTTCAGACTTGGCCAAAGAGCAACGCTGGGCTGAGCAAGTGGTGGGTGACCTGTTTGATGGTGAGCCAATTGCGCTCAACGCTGATAATACCAAATTCCTTGGTTTACTCACTGAAGCGGAAACCCCCAAGCCACTGGCAATACTGGTGTTACACGGCATTGGCGCCCATCCCGATTGGCCGCAAGTGGTTAACCCACTGAGGGTGCAGCTGGCTGAACTCGGTTGGACAACCCTGTCATTACAAATGCCTATTCTAGACAATGAAGCCAGCAGCGACGATTACCAGCCTTTAATGGCAGAAGTCGCTCCGCGGATCAACGCCGGCATTGCCCATCTACAACAACGTGGCTTTTCGACAGTCGCCATTGTCGCGCACAGCATGGGATCGCATATGAGCAGCTACTACCTCGCTGATAGCGCAGCTAGTGACGCGATAGTCGCCTTTGCAGGGGTGGGGATGGGAAAGGGCAATCTAAATTATCTGGATGCCATCCAACTACCGATCCTGGACTTATACGGTGAAAAAGATTTACCGGATGTGGTCGACTTGGCCGATCAGCGCCGGCAAGCTGCCGCTAACAACAGCACTTATACCCAGCAGATGGTGCCTGATGCAGATCACTTTTTTGATGGCTTTGAAGCGTCGCTGTTAAATGCGGTGAGTGCTTGGCTAAAGGATAAATAGCACTCCCCTCCGCTATTTAACCGACCACCTAACTCTGATCATCAACGCCCTGATCAACGAGGAAAAGCCAGGCAGTTTTCCTGTAAATAAATAAGCCGGGTGGAAAAACCAACGCAGTTGGCCGAGTTAACATACAATCGCGGCCTTTTCATTCCGGCCAGCACCATGAATAAGCTCAGAAATATTGCCATCATCGCCCACGTCGACCATGGCAAAACCACCTTGGTTGATTGTTTGTTACAACAATCGGGTACTTTAGGTGATCGTTTTGGGCCGGTCGAGCGGGTCATGGACGGCAGCGATCTGGAGAAAGAGCGCGGCATTACCATTCTTTCCAAGAACACCGCGCTCCGCTGGAATGATTATCGCATCAATATCGTTGACACGCCGGGTCATGCCGATTTCGGTGGCGAAGTTGAGCGGGTCCTATCGATGGTCGATTCTGTCTTGCTGTTGGTCGATGCAGTTGAAGGACCAATGCCACAAACTCGGTTTGTCACTCAGAAGGCGTTTGACCACGGTTTTCGCCCCATCGTCGTAGTCAATAAAATTGACCGCCATGGCGCGCGTCCCGACTGGGTGATTGATCAAACCTTTGATTTGTTTGATCGCCTCGGCGCCAGTGACGAGCAGCTGGATTTCCCCGTGGTTTACACCTCAGCGATTGAAGGCTATGCGACCTTGGACCCCAATCAGCGTGGAGACAGCATGACCCCGCTGTTTGAAGCCATTATTGAGCACGTCGATGCACCGGACGTCAATATTGATGCGCCGTTTCAAATGCAAATCTCTTCGATCGACTATTCCAGTTTCGTCGGCGCGATTGGCGTCGGTCGCATCCGCAATGGTCGTGTCTCCACCAATACGCCGATTACCGTCATCGACCGCAATGGCGAAACTCGCAACTCTCGGATTTTGCAGATCATGGGCTTTCACGGGCTTGAGCGAATTGAAGTCGAAACCGCGCAGGCCGGTGATATTGTTGCGGTTACCGGGATTGACGGCGTGTCGATTTCTGACACCATCTGCGACCGTGAACACGTTGAAGCTTTGCCGCCATTAACGGTAGATCAGCCGACCGTTACCATCATGTTACAAGTGAACACCTCACCCTTTTCGGGCAAAGAAGGCAAATTTGTAACCTCTCGCCAGATATTGGAACGATTGCAGCGTGAGCTGATTCATAATGTCGCTCTGCGGGTCAATTTGACCCCCGACCCCGATATTTTCGAAGTATCCGGGCGTGGCGAATTGCATTTATCGATCTTGCTCGAAAATATGCGCCGCGAAGGTTATGAAATGGCAGTATCGCGTCCGCATGTTATTTACCGTGACATAGAAGGCGTACGCTCTGAGCCTTTTGAGGACTTGAGCGTCGATGTCGAAGACACGCATCAAGGTGCGATTATGGAAGCCTTGGGCGACCGGCGCGGCGAATTACAGGACATGACCCCCGATGGCAAAGGACGGGTACGGCTGGTGTATGTCATTCCCGCGCGTGGTTTAATCGGCTTTCAGACCGAATTCCTAACCTTGACTTCAGGCACCGGCTTACTCAATCATGTATTCAGCCACTACGGCCCCGTACTCAGCCACCAATTTGTGGGTAGACGCAACGGCGCGCTGGTATCGATGGCACAAGGCAAAGCACTCGGCTTCGCATTATTCAACTTGCAGGAGCGCGGTCGTTTAATGATTGGGCATGGTGCAGAAGTTTATGAAGGCCAAGTGATTGGCGTCCATTCGCGCTCAAACGACTTAGTGGTTAACCCATTGAAAGGGAAGCAGTTAACCAACGTACGTGCGTCCGGAAAAGATGACGCGATTGTACTGGAGCCGCCGATCCGCCTTAGCTTGGAAGCCGCACTAGAGCTGATCGAAGATGATGAGCTGGTTGAAATCACACCCAAAAGCGTACGGGTACGGAAAAAATTTCTAAAAGAGCACGAGCGCAAGCGTGCCAGCCGTGAAAGCTAGGGGCATCTTACGACTGTTTATCGGGCTAAATACGCAATACTGACCATTTGGCGGTTAATCCACACCTTTTAAGTGCGTACAAATAGTGGCAATTGATGCGTGTTGATGACTATAATTCAACGGCTTGGGGCTTGTTCTCGTAATTGATAGTGAACTTTAATCAGTAACTGACCAAAGTCTCTCATAAATAACGCTCCAAAAATGTACCCTGTCAAAGGTTTTATTGGGCATGCCATTGTTTGCAAGAAAAAATCGTCACGCTGTACTAGGTATTGATATCGGCACAACTTCGTTGAAGTTGGTGCAGCTATCACGTCGTAATCATCACTGGGTGGTTGATCAATGCGCGATTTCAGCCGACGACGATTTAGTGATTGATGGCCAAATCATCAACCCTGAACACGCCGGTTCTGCGATCAAGCAACTGGCTAAACAACACCGAATCACAGCCAAAAAGGCAGTTGCGTGTGTCGCCTATTCAGACGTACTGTGCAAAACCGTGCACACTGATTATCCGCTGCACGCACATGAACTCGCCGAGTGGGTCGAGCTGGAAGCTAATAAATTTGTGCCCTTTCCTATCGATGAGCTGAGTGTCGACTTCGAAGTGTTGGACACCCCAACAGACCGTGGCCAAACCCTTTCAATCACCGCCTGCCGATAAAATCGGGTTGATAGCGTTGCCGAGGCGATTGACAGCGCCGGATTTGAGCCGCTTGCAGTCGATGTTGCCAATCACGCACTGCTGCGGGTCGTTGATGCGACAAGGGAACAAGAAGCAAGCCCAAAATCCCTGACGATTATTGATTTAGGGGCAGCCGCAACGCGTTGTTATGGCTACTCCGACGGTAGCTTGGTCTACCATAATGAATCACCAATAGCCGGTCGGGATTTAGTCGGTCAGGTGATGGACACCTACAGTTTAAGCCATCAACAAGCCTTGATGTGTTTCACCAGTCAGCACTTCCCTGACGATTATCAAGCGATCATTCTAAAGCCTTATTTAAAGCAAATTCTGGCTGATATTGAACGTAGCCTACAAGCATTTGACAGCCTAGAGAGTAGTTTAGGGCACGACTTGGGAAATGGCCCAGGAACTGATGACAGTGGTAAACCGATAGTTTTGGTCGGCGGGCTTACGCGCATTCACGGGCTCGACCAAGCCATTGCAAAAAAAACCCAACGCGATGTGAAAACACTGAGTGACCTGACCGGGATGACGCTGAGTAAACAATTAGATCGCAGCACCATATTACAATCTGCGCCGCAATTGGCTTTAGCGGCCGGCTTAGCGATGTGGGAGCAAGCCTGATGGCGACCAACTTATTGCCCTGGCGCGAAGACCAGCGGCGCAAACAAAATCAATCATTGCTTGGGTTTGCCATCGTGTTTTGGTTGGTCTGCCTGGGGATGGCATTTGCGCTATACGCCAATGCCAAATCGCGTGAGGCCGATCAGATCACGCGGGTCGAGTACTTGCAGCAAGCGACCGCAAAACTCGATACTGAAATCAAAGATATCTCAAGCATAAAAGAAGAAAAATCAAACCTCCTTGAGCGCATCGATATCGTTCAAAGACTGCAACATAACCGTATGCTGATAGTACGTATTATGGACGACTTGGTACGCAAGCTACCTCCGGGCATTACCTTGGATGGCTTGAGCCGTTCGGGTGAATCAATCCTGCTCACTGGCCGGGCCACCACTAACGAGCGCGTTGCTGAGCTTATGAATCAACTGGATAGCTCACACTGGTTCGGACAGTCTAGCTTGGATATTGTCAAAATTGCCGATAAAGATGGTCATGAGTTACGCGCTTTCGAGCTTAAAATCACTGAGAAAAAGCCCAACGATATGCTGGATGCTGAGTCTTTGGCAGCGGGAGCGAGCCAATGAATCAAAACAGCGCATTTGCCGGATGGCGAGACATAGACTCCAGCGATATTAGCTCATGGCCAATTTCGATCAAGCTGGTCGGCACTCTTTTAGTGGGTTTAGCCATCATCGGAATTAGTTATTTTTTGGTCGTCGCCAACGCGAAGGCACGCTATCAGGCGGCCACGGCTCAAGAAACATCACTCAGGGCGGAATTCCAGCAAAAACACCAACAAGCCGCCAATCTGCCACAGTATCAGCAGCAATTGGCTGAAGTCAGACTGCGTTATCAGGCATTGTTACAGAAATTGCCCAACAAAACAGAAGTGCCTGCACTGTTAACTGCCATTTCTGATGCGGGCACAAGCAATGGCTTGCAATTCAAAGAATTTCGCCCCGCAGCACCGGTGGAAACCGCTTTTTTTAAGACCATTCCCATTGAGGTTAAAACCGTGGGGACCTATCACCAACTTGCGCGTTATATCAGTAATATTGCGAATTTCCAAAGGATCGTTTCGGTGGGTGACTTGAGTTTGAGCCGCGCTCAATCAAGCCAAAGCAATCTTCCATCTGAGCTGAATTTAGACGCAGATTTAGTCACCTATCTATATCAACCAGAAAGCGATACCGTGCCTAAGGACAGTCGGCCATGAAACCTTCGGCACTGAACTATCTACTCAGCATCACAACACTCATGCTCCTTAGCGCCTGCAGTGAGCCGCGTGGAATTGGTGATTTACAAGCATTCACCCAACAGCCACCTAATACCAATGAGCTAAGTGTAGACATAGCGCCATTAGCGGCTACAATGCCACTACAAACATTCAGTTACGCCGCAGAGGGCATCGCCGACCCGTTTGATGAATCAAACATTATCGAGCGGATTGCAGCAGTGCCAAAAACAATGCTCGCAGCGCTGCCCGATGACGGCAGGCCTCGACAAGCCTTGGAAGCATACGAATTAAAGTCGTTAGTTATGTCTGGAACGCTCAGCCAAAACGGCAAAAAATGGGCCCTGATTACGGCACCTGACGATAGAGTGTACCGAGTTACCCTCGGTAACTATGCGGGTACGCATATTGGTAAAATCATTGCGATTACCGATGCCGAAGTCACGTTGGAAGAAACCGTGCGTGCCGCTGAAACAGGCGGCTGGGTTACACGCACTAGCCGCATTGAGATTGCGAGATAACGTTGTGGGATAATGAGATCTAAACCAATGATCAAAGCTTTACCAACTCCACGTGAGCTGCTGCAAATGACACTGTGCAGTCGCCACCTGCTCAGCCGAGCGGGTATCACACTTGGCTTACTACTCACCGCTCCATTCGCAATGGCGAGTGGCCTGGTAGAAAACATCGCCTGGCAAACGGGAGAAAAAGGCTACGCCATCAACGTTACCTCCTCAGGCACACCACTTGACTACCAACTGCACAGCTTTGATGAAGGCGCCCACATCAAAGTAACCCTACTGAACAAAGCCCTGGCCGCACCCGTTCAGCCACTGGAATTACCGACACAGTCGGGAGCACCGATACAGTCCATCTTTATCAGCCCGAATGCTATCGGCCCGACGCCGGTTGTCACCATTGATTTGTTTTTATCGCAAGCGGGCAGCCTTACGTTTAACGCTAAGCCTAACGGTGGCATTTTCAGGCTCAGCTCAAACGTAGCTGGTTTGTCGAGAACACCGCCTGCTCACGCGGCCGTAGAGATGGCGTCCTTTACCACCAAAATCCCCACCCAAGTTGCCACTGAGCCACCCGCTAAATCAAGATTAATTTCAGTTGAGTCGGTTAATTTAGACCATAGCCAAGCAGCGATTGAATTGCACTTTGAAGGAAAAGTACCCGAGCTACGCCCATTTGTATTAGTCGATCCACCACAAGTAATTATCGACCTGCCGCTGACCGACAATACGACAGGTGTTGATCAGCTTAAAATAAACAATCCACACGTCATCTCGACCCAAGTGGTCAAAGAAGCAAGCCACCTACGACTAATTTTCAAGTTATCCGCGCCAGCCAACTTACAGTCATCACCAATCGAGCAAGGCTACCGCTTATTGCTTGAAAACAAGCCATCAGCAATAACCCTTCCCTCTTCAGATTTAGTTAATCGCACAGCTATAGAGGCAACCATCGCTGACATCGATTTTCGGCGCTCTACCGAAGGTCGCGGTATCATTACCATTGATTTGCAGCGGCCGAATGTAGCTATTAACCTTGACCAGCAAGATAATGAGTTAGTGATTGATTTTATCAATGCCAGCCTTGATCCCAACGATGAAAAACGACTGGACGTCATCGACTTCGCAACCCCGGTTAACACAATCGACTTATTCCGCAGAGATAACGACGTACGCATGGTGGTTACAGCGCGAGGGCGATACAAACACTCAGCCACCCAAACCGCCAACCAATACGTACTTGAAGTCGCACCGCTCACCCCACGGGAAAAACAATCACAGAAACCCAGCACGGCTTCTGAGTTTAAGGGCGACCGTTTATCGCTGAACTTTCATCGCATTCCTGTACGTGATGCGCTGCAGGTAATTGCAGATTTTACTCAGCTAAACATCATTACCAGCGATTCCGTCAGCGGCGATTTGTCATTGATACTTAATGACGTGCCTTGGGACCAGGCCCTGGATTTGATTTTGCAAACCAAAGGTTTGGCAATGCGCCAAAAAGGCAATGTGATACGCGTTGCCCCAGCAAACGAACTAGCCGCTCAAGAACAAGCAGCTTTTGAGGCAAATAAAGCCGTCGGTGATCTCGAGCCATTGGTGGTGGAACTGATCAAAATACACTACGCCAAAGCGAGTGAAATTGGCGCTTTACTCAAGTCAGTCAAAGCTGTCTCAACCGGGTTTGAAAACAACTTACTGGGATCGGTCACTTATAACCAGATCGAAACCGAAAAGAATAACCTGCTGTCTGAGCGTGGCAGCGTTACCGTTGATGAACGCACCAACTCGATTCTAGTGCGTGACACAGAACATCAAATTCGGCAAATTCAGCAGCTGATTCGACGGCTGGATATTCCGGTCAAACAGGTTCAAATCGAAACGCGTATTGTCGAGGCCACCGATGATTTTAGTCGCTCATTAGGTGCACGTCTCGGCGTTATGCGCGTGACCGAAAATGCCCAATTCCCTGGATCTTCCTCGGGCAATACCATCGGCACCGTTTACGGCGGCGGATCAGTAGAGAGCAATAATTCAGTTCGCACCCAAAATCAGGTTAACTACCCGGACAATTTTTCAGTCAATCTGCCAGCTAATGGCCTCGGCGGTGAAATCCCGTCCAGCTACGCCTTTGAAATCATCAAAGTCGGTGCAGGCTTCCTGAATTTGATTGATCTGGAATTGTCAGCGCTACAAGCCGAAGGTAAGGGCAAAATTATTGCCAACCCCAAAATCACGACCACCGATAAACACCAAGCCCATATTGAGCAAGGCCAGGAGCGGATATTCTCTTCCGGGTCATTGTTGTCGGGCGGTACCACTACCAAAAAAGCGGTACTGGGTCTGACGGTCACTCCACAAATCACCCCCAATGACAGCATTATTCTGGACGTTGAAATCACCAATGATTCATTTGCAGCCTCTGACACCCTGAACACCAAGCAAATTAGCACACAGACGCTATTAAAAAACGGCGAGACCGTCATCATCGGTGGTATCTATCAGCAGGATCAAGGAGAACAAATCGTCAAGACCCCTATTTTGGGCGATATTCCATTGTTGGGAAATCTGTTCAAAAAACGCACCAAACGCAATAACCGCACCGAGCTGCTGATTTTCTTGACGCCGCGCATCATCAAATCTGACTACTAACTACTCGCTCAGTTTACCATGATTCCCTGGTTATCCAGCCTTAGCCTCAATGCGCTGCGCATTACCGCAGCCTTGTTCAAAATAATGATCCCGATCATCGTGGTGGTTAAGGTGATCGAAATGTTGGGTGGAATTGGGGCAGTCGGACGCTTGTTAGGCCCCATGATGGAATGGCTCGGCTTGCCCGCATCAATGGGCTTGGTCTGGGCTACCACTATGATTACCAACGTCTATGGTGGCATGATCATGTTTATTACGGTTGCACCCAATGAATCGCTAACCGTTGCCGAAGTCACCATCATCAGCACCATGATGATGCTAGCCCATTCTCTACCAGTAGAAACCAGCATTGCCCGCAAAGCGGGGATGCCCGCGTGGTTCAGCTTGCTGATCCGAATCGGCAGTAGCGTGTTGATCGCTTTTGTTTTGTCGCGCATTTACCAGCACTTTTCCTGGCTGCAAAGCCCTAGCACGCTCAACTGGATTCCAGAAGCTCGAGACAATAGCTTGCTTGCGTGGTTATTGAACCAACTAAAACTATTAGTGGGTATCGCCATTATTATTTGGGTATTGGTGATTGTGCTGGATATCTTGCGCCGCTCGGGTGTCGAACGTGTATTTATCGTCTTGCTTTCACCCATCCTGCACCTGCTGGGTTTAGGCTCTCGAGTGGCTTCGATGAGCGTGGTGGGCATGACACTGGGCCTGACTTACGGTGGTGGGTTGTTGATTGATGAAGCCCGTAAAGGAGACTTGCGCCCACGCGAAGTATTTGGGGCGTTGGCTTTATTATCGCTGTGTCACGGCTTGATCGAAGACACGTTGCTGGTCCTGATGCTGGGCGCGGATATCTCCGGCGTGCTGTATGCACGCCTGATTTATAGCGGTCTATTCATGGCAATCAGTTTATTTTTTGTGCGCCGCTTAAGCGACAAGCAGTTTCATCGCTATCTGTATAAGGCTCCCTGAGCCTTTGTGATACAGTTGCGTTTAATCCGATTTTGTTTGATACCACGTGCTCCAAAATGACAATATCTATCTGGTCGGCCTGATGGGGGTTGGTAAAACCACGGTAGGTAAAAAGCTGGCAAATCGTTTACGACGAGAATTTATTGATACCGATCAGGCGATTGAAAGAGCCACCGGCGTCAATGTCAATTACATCTTTGATATTGAAGGTGAAGCAGGTTTTCGCGCGCGTGAAACCGCCACGTTGGAAGCCATCGCAGCGCACAATAATTGCGTAGTCGCGACTGGTGGTGGGATCGTCACTGAGGCGGAAAATAGACGTATTCTGAATCGTCAGGGTGTGGTGGTTTATTTGCGCGGATCGCTGGAGTTGCTATGGTCCAGGGTACGCCACAGCAAAACTCGGCCATTGTTACAGCAGCCCAACCCTAAACAGGTATTAGCCGAGTTACTCAAAGCTCGCGAGCCGTTGTATCGCTCAGTCGCTGATCACGTCGTGTCAATTCCCCGCGGCTCACCCGCAAAAACCGTACAGCGTATTATCGACCTGATTGATGAGCCTGACCAATAACCCCATTTAATGACCAATAGCCAAGCCATGAAGACCGTCACCATTGACCTTGGAGATCGCAGCTATCCGATTTTTATCGGCACTAATTTGCTGGATAACAGTGCGCTGTTTTTGCCGTATATCAACAGCCGGCGCGTTTTTATCATCAGCAATGAGATCGTTGCACCGCTGTATCTTGAGCAAGTAAAAAAGACCTTGGGTGATGCCTGTGACATTCACCAATATATTTTGCCCGATGGTGAAGCCACTAAAACCCTGGATTTCGCCAACACCTTATTCACCAAAATGCTGGAGGCCCCCTGTGACCGCTTAACCACCGTACTGGCTCTAGGTGGAGGTGTGATCGGTGATTTATCGGGCTTTGCGGCGGCTTGTTACCAACGCGGCATTCCATTTATTCAAATTCCGACCACGTTGTTATCACAAGTCGACTCGTCAGTCGGTGGCAAAACAGGGGTTAACCACCCACTGGGGAAAAATATGATTGGCGCGTTTTATCAACCTCAATGCGTTGTGATCGACACCAATACGCTAAAAACGCTGAATGACCGTGAATTATCCGCCGGATTAGCCGAAGTCATTAAGTATGGCTTAATCCGCGACCCCTTATTCTTCGACTGGCTTGAGAACAATATTGATCGTGCAATGGCACGAGATACAGGTGCATTGGCTTATATTATCGAGCGCTCCTGTCAGAATAAAGCAGCCGTCGTTGCTGAAGATGAGCGTGAACAAGGCGTGCGTGCTTTGCTCAATTTGGGCCACACATTTGGCCACGCGATCGAAAACGCCAAAGGCTATGGCCAATGGCTGCATGGCGAGGCCGTGGCGCTGGGTATGGTAATGGCGGCCGATTTATCCCGTCGTCTGGGCTGGATAGATCAAACCGACCAAGATCGTATCGTTGTCTTATTGCAACGCGCTCAATTGCCGGTCGATCACGTTGATGGTGTCAGCGTACGTCGCTTACGAGCGTTAATGACGATTGACAAAAAGGTATTGGCTGGCGAATTGCGGCTGGTATTATTGCAGGGGATTGGTTCATCGTTGGTATCATCTGATACACCCGAAGCACTGATCCTGCAAACCCTAGAAGCGTTCACCCGCCCAGCGGCGTAGTGCTTTTTTACGCCTGATTAGTTAAGATCGGGCGATTACTAATAGTGAGTCAAAATATGATTATTCGAGTAGCGAAAATGGCGGTGGCAGGACTGGTACTAACCGGTCTAGCCGCTTGCGCACACCATGGCGCAGCGCAAATTAATTCCATCCCCTCGGGCGCTGAAGTAGTAGATATGGATGGTGACGTTTTGCTGGGTGTCACCCCGGTCAAAGTCTGGTGGAAGGAAAACAAGGAATCGCGTAAATTTATCAATGTACGCATCCAAAAAGACGGCTTTCGCGATAAAACCACGTCATTCTGGGTCACACTACGCCATTCAACTCGCGAAAACGCGGTTGAAAACCCACAGATGGTCGAAATAACTTTAGACAAAACCGAGTAATCACATGATGAATCAAATGAAAACACCCTTACGCGTGATCACAATCGTAGTGGCTTTGGGCTTATTAACGGGCTGCGCTGGCAAAAAGCTGGTGCCAATGACGATTCAATCAGACCCTCTGGGCGCTTACGTGGCCTACCAGATTCGAACCGGGGAAGGCCAAAAATCAGATTGGATATTTCTTGGTAAAACCCCGATTGATATCAACCGCAGCATTAGCCGCAAGCGCCTGCGTAAAGCCCAAGCCTTCAGCATGAAAGTGATGAAAGAAGGTTACAGCGATCAGGTTAAAGAATTGAGTGGTAAAGACTTGTTGGGCCAGATTCAATCCAAAGGCCGGGTATTCTGGAACCCACGCTTAGTACCCAGCAACTAACCCGCTCCCAGCCCTGACTGCTGCTTTGGGTTGGCACGAGTCACTGCGTGTGACTCACTGCTTGATTGGGTAGCGATTGTTGCGACGCAGAATGAGCATAATGATTATCCACAAATAGCTGGTAGTCAAAACAGTCATTCTGTTTTATCCTTCAGGGTTCTGCGGAATTCTGCTCAGACGCGCGTGCTTACACGGGCGTCATTTTTTGGGCACTACCTATTGATTTGAGGATTAACAATGAGTCGAGGCTGCTTGCCCCCCCGACAAGGTCTGTATGACCCTGCTAATGAACACGATGCCTGTGGCGTCGGCTTTGTCGCAAATATCAATGGTACCCGGAATCACGATATCGTTGCTAAAGCGCTCGAAATATTATGCCGCCTAGAGCATCGCGGTGCGGTTGGTGCAGACGCTAAAGCCGGTGACGGGGCTGGCATTCTGTTTCAGGTGCCCAATCAATTCCTGCGTGAAAACGTCGATTTTGAATTGCCCGAATTTGGACAGTACGCGGTCGGCATGGTATTTCTGCCTAAAGAGCCCTCCGCACAAGCGCGCGCGATTGCTGTCATCGAATCATTCATCCAACAAGAAAACCAAACAGTACTCGGCTGGCGCTATGTGCCGGTTAACAGTAAAGCGCTCGGCGATACCATCAAGCCCTCAGAACCAGATACCTGGCAAGTATTTATTCGGTGCGCAGACGGCTGTAAGGACACCGATGCCTTTGAGCGCAAACTGTTTGTAATCCGCAAACAAATTGAGAACCAAATGGCGCTGGCAACCTGGGAGGGCAGTGAAACCGTTTATTTTTCTTCGCTATCCACTCGGCTCATCAACTACAAAGGCGTATTGCTGGCCGACCAGCTGGCTGCCTATTTCCCGGAGCTGGCTGATGCGCGGATGCAATCTGCCATGGCCTTGGTTCACCAGCGATTTTCAACCAATACCTTCCCGACTTGGGATTTGGCCCATCCATTTCGCCTGATCGCCCATAACGGCGAAATTAATACCGTACGTGGCAACCGCAACTGGATGGCTGCACGTCGCCACTCAATGGCGTCAGAGCTATTTGGCGACGATCTGGAAAAAGTCTTTCCCCTCATCCAAGGCGGCCAATCTGATTCAGCCAGTTTTGACAATACGCTGGAGCTACTCTCTCTGTCTGGCTATTCGCTGTCACACGCGGTCATGATGATGATCCCGGAAGCATGGTCAGGCAATCCCATGATGGATGCCAAGCGCCGCGCTTTTTATGAATACCACGCTGCCTTAATGGAGCCGTGGGATGGCCCAGCCGCAGTCGCATTTACTGATGGCCGTCAAATTGGTGCCACCCTGGACCGCAATGGCTTACGCCCAGCGCGATATCTCGTCACCGACGATGGTCTGTGCGTGATGGCCTCAGAAATGGGTGTTTTGGACATTCCTGAAGAGAAAATCATCAAAAAGTGGCGTTTGCAACCCGGCAAAATGTTTTTGATTGATCTGGAAGAAGGTCGCATCGTCGAAGACGAAGAAATCAAAGCAGATCTGGCTGCTTCTCAGCCGTACCAAAGCTGGCTCAATAAAACTCAACTGGCGGTTCATAAGCTACCTCACGTGATTGGTGCAATGGCACCCGACCGAAAAACATTGCTGAATACCCAACAAGCCTTTGGTTACTCCCAGGAAGACATCAAATTTCTGCTACGGCCAATGCTAGAAACAGGCATGGAAGCGACGGGCTCCATGGGTACCGATGTGCCTCCTTCAGTGATGTCGGCCAAATCTAAGCATTTATCGACCTATTTCAAACAAAACTTTGCCCAAGTCACCAACCCACCGATTGACCCAATCCGCGAAGACGTGGTGATGTCATTGGTGACCTTGATCGGCCCGCGCCCTAACCTGCTGGATCGCCACAACGGTGGTAAATCCATGCGCCTGGAAGCCTTACAGCCTATCTTGACCAATGCCGAGTTAGAGGCTATCCGCAAAATCGAAGACCGTACCGACTCGTTCTTGTCGCGCACCATCGATATTTGCTACCCCGCCAATCAGGGCGCTGCAGGCATGAAACCTGCCCTGGGGGCCATTTGCCGTCGGGCAGAATCGCTGGTGCACAAAGGCAACAATATTCTGATTTTGTCCGATCGCTGGGTTGATGTGGACCAAGTAGCGATCCCGGCTTTGTTGGCTACCGCAGCGGTACACCACCACCTCATCCGTAAAGGCTTAAGAACTAAAACCGGTTTGTTGGTTGAGACCGGCTCGGCCATTGAAATACACCATTTCGCCACGCTGGCGGGTTACGGCGCAGAAGCAATCAACCCTTACCTGGCGCTGGATACGATCCACGCTGAGCTATCCACGCTCAGTAATGAGACCCGCTTTACCGCAGCGCGCGAGCGCTATATCAAGGCGATTGGCAAAGGCTTGAAAAAGGTCATGTCAAAAATGGGGATTTCGACCTATCAATCCTATTGCGGCGCCCAGATTTTCGACGCGATTGGCTTGTCGTCAGATTTTCTCAACCAATATTTCACCGGCACCGCAACCACGATTGAGGGTGCTGGCTTGTATGAAATTGCTAGAGAAACCATGCGCTGGCACCAGCAAGCCTATGGCAACAACCCCATCTACGACAAGCACTTGAACGTCGGCGGTGAGTACGCTGTGCGTGAACGGGGTGAACGTCACGCCTGGACTACTGACTCCATTTCCAAGTTGCAGCATGCGGTTCGCGGCAACGACTGGAATACCTATCAAGAATTTGCCACGACCATGAACGACCAGCGTGGACGCCTGTTGAACCTGCGGGGTTTGTTCACGCTCAACTTTGCGCCCAAGCCGGTGCCATTGCACGAAGTAGAGCCGGTTACTGACATTGTCAAACGCTTTGCCACCGGTGCAATGTCGTTTGGTTCTATTTCTTATGAAGCGCACTCGACCCTCGCCCGCGCGATGAATGAACTGGGCGGCAAATCCAATACCGGTGAAGGTGGCGAAGAAGCCAGCCGCTTTAATCCGCTGGAAGATGGCTCACCCAACCCGGAACGCTCCGCCATTAAACAGGTGGCTTCAGGCCGATTTGGTGTCACCACCGAGTATTTGGTTAACGCTGATGATATTCAAATCAAGATGGCCCAAGGGGCCAAGCCCGGTGAAGGTGGGCAATTGCCGGGGTATAAGGTCAATCAGCAAATCGCCTCGGTTCGCCATTCGACACCCGGCGTAGGGCTGATTTCGCCACCGCCACATCATGACATTTACTCCATCGAGGACTTGGCCCAGCTTATTCACGACCTTAAAAACGTCAATCCAGAAGCACGGATATCGGTCAAGCTGGTTTCTGAAGTGGGCGTGGGTACGGTTGCGGCGGGCGTGTCTAAAGCACATGCTGACCACGTCACTATTTCCGGTTACGACGGTGGCACCGGTGCCAGCCCGCTCACCTCAATCAAACACGCTGGCTCACCATGGGAAATTGGTCTATCTGAAACCCACCAAACGCTGGTGAAAAATAACCTGCGTAGTCGTATTTGCGTACAGGCCGATGGTGGTATACGCACCGGTCGTGATGTAGTTATCGCTGCACTATTGGGCGCTGATGAATTTGGATTTGCAACCGCACCGTTGATCGCAGAAGGCTGCTTGATGATGCGCAAATGCCATCTCAATACCTGCCCGGTGGGCGTCGCCACTCAAAACCCCGAGCTGCGCAAGCGCTTTACCGGCAAGCCTGAGCACGTCATCAACTATTTCTTTTTTGTCGCCAAAGAAGTGCGCGAACTGATGTCGAAACTTGGCTATCGAACCATGAGCGAAATGGTGGGCCAAATGCAAAGCCTCAATATGCGCCGCGCGATCAAGCATTGGAAAGCTCATGGCTTGGACTACACACGCTTACTGACCAAGCCAGACGTAGATGATTCGATTGGTATTTTCCATAGTGAAACACAAGATCATGGGCTGAATAAAGCGCTTGATCGTCAATTGATCAAAAAGGCCAAAGCGGCACTGGACTCGGGAACCAGCGTCCAAATTATTACCCGCTTTCATAACTACAACCGCTCAATCGGGGCGATGCTATCAGGTGAAGTAGCCCGTCGCTACGGTCATAAGGGTTTGCCCGACGACAGCATTTACATCAAAGCCAACGGCACCGCCGGGCAATCACTGGGTGCCTGGCTCGCGCGCGGCATCACCATTGATTTGGCGGGTGAAGCGAATGACTACGTCGGCAAAGGTTTATCCGGTGGAAGGATTGCGATATACCCGCAGGAAAACAGCGCCATCGGCAAAGCCGAAGACAATATTATCGTTGGCAATACTGCTTTGTACGGCGCGATCAGCGGTGAAGCCTATTTCCGCGGTGTCGGCGGTGAGCGTTTTTGCGTGCGCAACTCTGGCGCGATTGCGGTCGTCGAAGGCGTTGGCGACCATGGCTGTGAATACATGACTGGTGGGGTGATGGTTTGTTTGGGCAGCACCGGGCGCAACTTTGCAGCCGGAATGTCCGGCGGTATCGCCTATGTCTGGGACCAAGAAGGGCGATTTACTGAACGGTGTAATACTGAGATGGTTGAGTTAGAAGCACTTACCACCGACACCCCAGACCTGGACGCCACAACCATCGCCAGCGACTTGACCCGCTATGATGAGAGCCGCTTAAAAGCGCTGATAAAACAACATAAACACTATACTAACAGCGCCGTTGCCACCGATTTATTGGATCGCTGGGAAGCTGTCCACGGTCAGTTTATCAAAGTCATGCCCGCCGATTATAAGCGAGCACTGGAAGACCAATATGCAGCGAGTGCAACCAAACAGACCAAGCAACCCAGCACTGCGGAGGTGAAAAATGGGTAAGCCAACGGGGTTTATCGAAGTCGAACTGAAAGATCGTTCTTATGCGCCGGTTGAGAAGCGGATTCAACATTTCAAAGAATTTATTATCAATCTCGATGACCAAGAGTTAGCCGCGCAAGCGTCACGCTGCATGGATTGTGGCATTCCGTTTTGCCATCAAGGTTGCCCGGTCAATAACCATATCCCCGACTGGAATGACTTAGTCTATCAGCAGGACTGGAAGGCAGCTCTGGATCAGCTACATTCGACCAATAATTTCCCGGAATTTACCGGCCGCATCTGCCCTGCGCCCTGTGAAGAATCTTGCACTCTGAATATTAATAGTGCGCCGGTGACGATCAAAACTATTGAGCAAGCGATTGTCGAAAAAGGTTGGGAACAAGGCTGGATTAAGCCACGAATTGCCCGCCATCGCAGTGGTAAGCGTGTTGCAGTCATTGGTTCCGGCCCCGCCGGATTGGCCTGCGCACAGCAATTGGCGCGCGCGGGGCACATGGTTGATGTGTACGAAA
This sequence comes from Candidatus Poriferihabitaceae bacterium, assembly GCA_965249035.1. Taxonomy (GTDB): domain Bacteria; phylum Pseudomonadota; class Gammaproteobacteria; order Arenicellales; family Poriferihabitantaceae; genus CBDFKV01. Next base: position 124,529 of record CBDFKV010000003.1, read on the forward strand.
AACAGCAGCGGATCGGTGGTTTATTGCGCTACGGTATCCCCGATTTTAAGCTGGAAAAACACATTATTGATCGACGCATCGGCCAAATGCGCCGTGAAGGCGTGCATTTTCACACCAACACCCACGTCGGGACAGAGTTACCGATGTACAAACTGTGGCAGAAGTTTGATTCAGTCGTGGTGGCAATCGGTTCTGAAAAGCCGCGCAACTTACCCGTACCAGGCCGTGATCTCGGCGGTGTTTATTATGCGATGGATTTTCTGCGTGCTAATAGCGCCAAGGTTCAGGGCGATTTTGATGCCAACGAACACTTCATCTCTGCCAAAAGTAAGCACGTGTTGGTTATTGGTGGGGGCGATACGGGCTCTGATTGCATCGGCACCTCTATCCGGCAAGGTGCAGCCAAGGTCACCCAGATTGAAATCATGCCGCAACCGCCCGAGCAAGAAGATAAGGCGATGGTTTGGCCCGAATGGCCCAATAAAATGCGTACTTCAAGCTCACAGCAGGAAGGTTGTGAACGTCAATGGAGTGTGGCCACCCAGTCATTCGAAAGCGATGCGGAAGGCAACGTCAAAGCGGCTAATTGTATTCAAGTGGAGTGGCTCAAAGACGATCACGGTCGCTGGCAAATGAGTGAAGTGGCAGGCTCGGAATTTCAAATCAAAGCCGAGCACGTACTGTTGGCCATGGGCTTCATACACCCGGTTCACGTAGGCATGCTTGATGAATTAGGTGTTGCTCTAGATCCAGCCGGTAATGTCAAAGCGCCAATCAGCGGCGACCTGGCTTATCAAACCTCAGTTGAAGGCGTGTTTGCCACCGGCGATGCACGCCGCGGACAATCGCTTGTGGTTTGGGCGATTCGTGAAGGTCGCCAAGCAGCGCGTTCGGTGGATGAATATCTGCGTGGCGATAGCGAACTACCGCTATAAAACGGCCATTGGCTTTGATAGCGTGGGCGATGCTGCTTCCTCTCATTTGTCGAGTCTGGGGTGATACAATCACGCCACCAGTTGATTTAAGAAAACGGACACCCTAGAGAACATAATAATGGCACAAAAAAACGACCGCTATCTACGCGCCTTACGTCGAGAAGACGTTGATTGCACCCCAGTTTGGATCATGCGTCAAGCTGGTCGCTATCTGCCGGAATATCGTGCCACACGCAAGCAAGCGGGAGATTTCCTGACCTTATGTAAAACACCTGAATTGGCCTGCGAAGTAACTTTACAGCCGTTGGAGCGATTTGACCTAGACGCGGCGATTTTATTTTCTGACATTTTGACCATTCCCGATGCCATGGGGCTGGGATTGACGCTGGAAGAAGGGGTTGGCCCCAAGTTCTCCAAGCCAATTCGCAGCGTCAAAGCGATCGACAAACTCGACGTGGTGGATATGGATGATCTTCGCTACGTTACCGACGCGGTTAAGCTCATTCGCCAAGAATTAGATGATCGAGTGCCATTGATCGGCTTTGCCGGCAGCCCCTGGACGCTAATGACTTACATGGTCGAAGGTGGCAGCAGCAAGGATTTCCAGCACGCCAAAGGCATGCTACACAGCGAGCCTGACGCGGCACACCGCTTGCTGGGGAAAATAACTGATTCGGTCGGCGAATATCTGCGTCAACAAGTGCTCGCAGGCGCGCAATCGCTGATGCTGTTTGATACCTGGGGCGGGGCTTTGTCCACACCCATGTACTTACAATATTCTCTCGCGTATATGTGGAAGATTGTGTTTGATTTAAAGCGTGACCCCAAAACCAAAGATGTTCCGATCACCTTATTTACCAAGGGCGGTGGCCAATGGCTGGAGCAATTAACGGCAACTGGCTGCGACGGCCTCGGTATTGACTGGACCACGCCGCTTCAAAGTGCGCGCCTAGCGGTGGGTGATCGCGTTGCTTTACAAGGCAATATGGATCCAACCGCTCTTTACGGCACGCCGGACACGGTTCGTGCGGAGGTTAAAAAAGTACTGAACGATTTTGGCCCCGGTAATGGCCATATCTTCAACCTCGGCCACGGTATTCATCCCGGCATTGATCCAGAAAACGTCAAGGCGATGGTGGATGCGGTCCACGAGTTTTCCCAGCGTTAATCAACACACCAGCACTGCACCAACGACTGGCGGACCCAGGCAATTCGGTTATACTTATAGGCCGGTTTAACCTTAAACAGCATCATGCTCACCGCTCAACAAGCTGAATTACCCCAATCGATAGAAGAGACGATTACCACTATCGGTAAAGCCGCGCGCGCGGCCAGCCGGGTTATCGCTCAGGCAGAAACCCAGCAAAAGGATGCCGCTCTTAACGCGATTGCGGATGCGCTGATCGCCGCTGAAGCGTCTTTGATTAGCGAAAATGCTAAAGACTTAGCTGCTGGTAAGGCCAAAGGTTTAACCGCAGCACTGCTTGATCGTCTGGAGCTAGATAGCAGCCGCATAACCGCCATGGCGGATGGCTTACGCCAAATTGCCACCCTGCCTGATCCTGTGGGCGAAATCAGCGATATGAGCTTTCGCCCCAGCGGGATTCAAGTCGGCAAAATGCGTATGCCGCTAGGCGTCATCGGGATTATTTATGAGTCGCGCCCCAATGTCACCGCTGATGCGGCAGCGCTGTGCTTGAAATCTGGTAATAGCGTGATCTTGCGCGGCGGTTCTGAAGCCATTCATTCCAATCAGGCGATAGCAGCCTGCATTCATACCGGACTGAAACAAGCGGGCTTGCCGATCGAATGCATTCAGGTGGTGCCAACGACCGACCGTGCCGCAGTTGGTGCACTGATCACTGCGGACGAATACGTAGATATCATCATCCCACGCGGTGGTAAGGGCTTGATTGCGCGCATCAGCCAGGAAGCCAGTATCCCCGTGATCAAACACCTAGATGGCATTTGTCACGTCTATATCGATGATCACGCTGACTACCAAAAAGCGATTGATGTGGCCTACAACGCCAAAGCTCGCCGCTACGGAATTTGCGGCGCGATGGAAACGCTGCTAGTTGCCAACAGCATGGCCCAAACCGTGCTACCCACCTTAGCCAAACAGTATGCCGCTAAGGGCATAGAGGTACGCGGCTGTGAGAAAACCCGCGCCATCCTTGCAGACGCGGTTAGCGCCAGTGAAGAAGATTGGTCAACCGAATATCTCGCCGGGATTTTATCGATCAAAGTGGTTGATGGTTTAGACCAAGCGATCCAACATATTAATCACTACGGCTCGCACCACACCGATGCCATCATCACAGAAAATGTTAGCAACAGTCGCCGCTTTCTGCGTGAAGTAGATTCAGCATCGGTGATGCTGAACGCCTCAACCCAGTTTGCTGACGGCTTTGAGTATGGTCTGGGTGCAGAAATCGGTATCAGCACGGATAAATTACACGTGCGTGGCCCAGTCGGCTTAGAAGGCTTAACTTGCCAGAAATATGTCGTTATCGGCGACGGCCATACTCGTCCCTGAATATTTAATCGATGTCCATCACCTGCATCCTGCACGGCAGTTTTGAGGATTTATTGGCTGATGCCAGCGAGGGCAATGAAATCCAACTAAGTACCGCAATCGCCACTTCAGCTCGCGCAGTATTTTCCCACTTTAAGATCGATACTGATCTGATTCAGCACGTTATTTTAGATGGGCGCTACATTTACGAAGCCGATTGGGATACACCACTAGCGAGCGGAGCTACATTGCGTATTTGGCCACGGATCGCAGGCGGCTAATTGTGATCGCGCTTACTTTTTAACCCAGCCCTCTGAGCAATGGAAATCATACGAAGCAAAGCGTTCAAGCCCGATCGAGCATGGGATGCAAAAGATATTGCCACTATGAATGGCATAACAACGCGACTGCACTGGACTGATCAACCCTACCAATGGCATGTGAACGAAGGCCAAGAAGTATTTGTTGTACTTGATGGCGTTGTCGAAATGCTTTTTATCTCGGACGGCAAACAGGAATCAACGATCTTATGTGCCGGAGACATATTCTATGCATCAGAAGGAACCGAGCACGTAGCGCACCCAAAAGGTGAAGCTAGAATTTTGGTAGTTGAATCAGAAGCAAGCGTATAAAAAGATAGTTAAATCATCGGGTTAAAATAATTCCGCCCACGGCTGGTATTGGCTATTTGGTTTACCAGCAGCTCAAAATGCTCGTCATTTTCCAGGAAATTCAGGTTTTCTGCATTGATCACCAATAAAGGTGAGTGCAAATAGTTCAAGAAAAACCGTGCATAGGTTTCCACCAGATCGCTTAAATAATCCGGGCTAATCAGTTTTTCGTATTTGACCCCGCGGCGCTTGATCCGGCGGGTCAAAACCTCGACCGGCGCCTGTAAGTAGACCACCAAATCTGGCACTGGCACCCGTGGTGATAGCGATTCATACACAGCGTAATACAAATCCAGCTCGTCTTTTTCCAGCGTCAGCTCGGCAAATAGTGGATCTTTTTCGAGCATAAAATCCGACACGACCCCGCGTGAAAATAAATCCGCTTGGCCCAAATCACGTAATTGTTTGACCCGCTGAAATAAAAAGTACAGCTGTGCTTGCAGTGCGTATTGTTCCGGATTTTCGTAAAAGCGCTCCAAAAACGGATTATCAGACGGCTCTTCAAACAGCGTTTGAAACCCAAACGCATCCGCTAAGCGACGCGTCAGTGTCGTCTTGCCGACCCCAATAGGCCCTTCTACTACGATATGTCGGTGTTGAATATCTTTCATGAATCGATCTTTGCCAATGCCCTATTTAACCCGCATACCAGGCGCGGCGCCGCTATCTGGAGACAGCAGGAAAATCTCCGACCCACCCGGGCCAGCGGCCATCACCATGCCTTCTGACAAGCCAAAGCGCATTTTACGCGGCGCCAGATTAGCCACCATCACGGTGAGTTTACCTACCAGTTCTTCGGGCTGATAGGCCGACTTAATCCCGGCGAATACATTACGGCTTTCGCCGCCCAGGTCGAGGGTTAATTGCAATAATTTATCGGCCCCTTCAACGTGCTGCGCATCTACTATTTTGGCAATCCGCAGGTCCACTTTGGCGAAGGCGTCAAAATCAATTTCCCTGCTGATCGGGTCATCTATTAAGGGGCTTTTGGTACTCGCATCGGTTTCGGCTGCGACTTTATCTTTTGGTGCCGCGGTAATCTTCAATTCTTCTTCCAGTGCAACTTTAGTGTCTTCTATCATGGCATCGATTTGTTTAGGATCAATCCGCGTCATCAATGGTTTATAGGCATTAATCGTCGTACCGACTAATGGCGTACTTAAATCATCCCACGCCATCGCATCAATGTTTAGAAATGCCTCTGAGTCGGCCGCAAGCTGTGGTAATACAGGCTTTAACATCCCGATCAATACCCGAAACAGGTTCAAACCTTGCGTACATACGCCCTGCACTTCATCACGGCGCGCTTCATCTTTGATCAACACCCACGGCTGAGCCTGATCAACATACTGGTTGGCTTTATCCGCCAGCGCCATGATGTCGCGAATAGCGCGGCTATAACGACGACTCTCGTAGCCATCGCTAACCTGGGGCAACATGGCAGTAAATTCCTCAAACAAGGCTGGATCAGGCAGCGTATCACTTAGCTTGCTGTCAAATTGCTTGACGAGAAAGCCCGCACAACGGCTGGCAATATTGACCAGTTTTCCGACTAAATCCGAATTCACCCGCGCCTGAAAATCTTCCAGGCTAAGATCGATGTCGTCAATTCCATCGTCTAGTTTAGCTGCGAAATAATATCGCAAATACTCGGGCCGAAAATTATTCAGATAGGTTCGCGCCTTGATAAACGTGCCCTTGGATTTAGACATCTTCTGACCATTGACGGTCAAAAAGCCGTGACACCACACATTGGTCGGCGTGCGATAACCCGCGCCATACAGCTCAGCCGGCCAAAACAAGGTGTGAAACCGCGCGATATCTTTGCCGACAAAATGCACCATTTCATAGTCACTGTCCGCTTTCAGATAATCATCAAACTCCAAGCCTTCGGTGCGGTCACAGAGGTTTTTGAAGCTGGCCAGATAGCCAATCGGTGCATCCAGCCAGACATAAAAATATTTGTCAGTCTCGCCCGGGATTTGAAACCCCCAGTAAGGCGCATTGCGCGAAATATCCCACTCAAACAGCTCTTCTTCGAATAACTCTTTTTGCTTATTGGCAATCTCAGTCTGGGTGTGGCCCTGATTCAACCATTCCAGCAAGAATTCACGAAAATCCCCGAGCTTAAAAAATAGCTGCTCTGAATCACGCTCTACGGGCACTGCACCCGAAACCACCGAATAGGGGTCCTTTAAATCAGTCGGTGAATAGGTCTCGCCGCAGACATCACAGTTGTCGCCGTATTGGTCTTCTGAATCACAATTCGGGCAAGTACCTTTAACAAAGCGATCCGGTAAAAACATTTCCCGCTTCGGATCATAAAACTGAGAGATCGTTCGCCTTGAGATATGCCCACCTGCTTTGAGGCGATTATAAATCTCAGATGAAATCTCACGGTTTTCGTCAGAATGAGTGCTGTAATAATTATCAAACTCAATCAGAAAATCGCCAAAATCAGCCGCATGCTCGCCATGAACACGATCAATCAACGCTTGGGGGGTGATGCCTTCTGCTTCCGCGCGCAACATAATCGGCGTACCGTGGGCATCATCTGCGCAGACGTAATGGCAGGTATTGCCGCGCATTTTCTGAAACCGCGCCCAAATATCGGTTTGGATATACTCGACCATATGACCAATATGGATCGGGCCATTGGCATAAGGCAGAGCGCTGGTGACAAGAATACGGCGTTGACTAGACATGATTGGGCTTCTATCGCTGAGTGGCTATTTCATTGAGCTTATTGTTAATTTATCCTGCAGCGCTTGCCACAGCTGTTTGCTATTATACGCCATTAAAATCCAGGCGACAGAAGCAAACGGATGGCTATTGTGGCGATTTTTCTGATACCGTCCCAATCCGGTTTTGCGACCTTGAACCGGGGGTGAAATGCCCCCATATTCGACCAACCTAATGACGAAACAATAATGACTATGTCTGCACCTGATCAAGCCACACTCACCGCTAGCCTTGATACGATTATCGACCCGCATACAGAACAGCCGATCACGGCTGGCAAGGGCGTTAAGAATTTGGAGATCGATGGCACCAACGTTAACGTAACCATCAGCCTTGGTTATCCGGCCAATTCCTGGCACAACGAATTGACCAGCACCGTGCGTGAAGCCTTAGCGAGTATTAACGGGGTAAATGAAGTCAACGTTGAGATTACCACCGACATCAGCAGCCACTCGGTTCAAGAAGGCACCAAGCCGCTGGACGGCGTGAAAAACATCATCGCTGTTGCTTCCGGCAAGGGCGGGGTTGGTAAATCTACAGTTTCTTCCAATCTGGCACTGGCATTATCTGCCGAAGGTGCATCGGTTGGCATTTTGGATGCCGATATTTACGGCCCCAGCCAGCCACGTATGTTTGGACTCAGTGGCCAACCAACTTCAGACGGCAAATCGCTGGAGCCAATGAGTAGCTATCACATCCAAACCATGTCCATCGGCTATTTGATCGACGAAGAAACACCGATGATCTGGCGTGGCCCAATGGTCACGCAAGCGCTAGAGCAATTGCTGCGTGATACCCAATGGAAAGACTTGGATTATTTGATTATCGATTTGCCACCCGGCACGGGTGACACTCAGCTGACACTTGCGCAAAAAGTGCCCGTTTCTGGCTCGGTCATCGTCACTACGCCACAAGACATCGCCCTGTTAGACGCGCGTAAAGCGGTCAAAATGTTTGAGAAGGTCGAAATACCCATCCTCGGCGTAGTTGAAAACATGAGCACCCACATTTGTAGCGAATGCGGCCACGAAGAACACATCTTCGGCACGGGCGGCGGCGCTCAAATATCAAAAGATTACGACGTCGATTATTTGGGTGACATCCCACTCGATATCAGCATTCGTGAAAATTCCGACAACGGCAAACCCAGCGTAGTTGCCGACCCTAGCGGTGCGATCGCTAATTCGTACAAAGCTATCGCACGTAAAACGGCAGCACTGTTGTCAACGCGCAAGAAAGATTTCAGCGCAGCGTTCCCGAACATCGTGATTCAGCAAAATTAGTCTCAACCACAATAACCTTCAGCGATAAGCAGGCGATGGCGATTAAATCTGATAAATGGATTCGGCGTATGGCCGAATCCGACGGCATGATTGAGCCGTTTGAGCCCAAGCAAGTCCGGCACAGCGAAGATGGTACCAAGGTGATTTCCTATGGCACCTCCAGCTATGGCTATGATATTCGCTGCGCCAACGATTTTCGTATTTTCACTAATATCAACTCGGCTATTGTTGATCCAAAAAATTTCTCAGACGACAGCTTTGTCGATTTCACTGGCGACGTTTGCATCATTCCGCCGAATTCCTTCGCCTTGGCACGCACGGTTGAGTATTTTCGCATCCCGCGTAACGTACTGACCATTTGCCTCGGCAAAAGCACCTATGCGCGCTGCGGCATTATCGTCAACGTCACGCCGTTTGAACCAGAATGGGAAGGCCACGTCACGCTGGAGTTTTCCAATACCACCCCGTTGCCAGCTAAAATCTATGCCAATGAAGGCGTGGCGCAAGTCTTGTTCTTTGAGTCAGACGAAGTTTGCGAGGTTTCCTACAAAGATCGCGGCGGCAAATATCAAGGCCAAACCGGCGTTACCTTGCCCAAAGCCTAAGCGACCAGACCAACGCAGCTTGGTATCAACGCCAAGGCTATTAAAAAACCTTAAAAAATCGGCCACGACCGATTGACCTTAACCGCGCCGGTCAGTAATATCGCGCGTCCCATTCCCCGGTAGCTCAGTTGGTAGAGCAAATGACTGTTAATCATTGGGTCGCTGGTTCGAGCCCGGCCCGGGGAGCCAATTTCTCACGCTCAAATAGAGCCGCCAAATCATCAGAAATCAATTAATTTGGCGTTCACCACCAAATTGAGTATAATCGTCCTCGTTTGGTGGCCTTTAAGATTCTACTCCGTGATTCTCAGTTAAAATCACTTTGCAGTATCCGAAGTGGGGAGGCTGTCAACTTCTCCCCACTTCAATTGCGGATAAATCATAAGCATTTTATCCCTGCGAGTCAAATTATTCCTCCTCCTATATCGGTTTTAGCTTGTCAAGCATAGCGGCTTGTGCTTTAAGCGATGGATGAAGGTACATTGACGTTGTAGTAATATCCCCGTGTCCAAGCTGTTTCTGTAGCGTGCGCAAGCTGAATGGCATGGAATCACTATCACCTTGATTGCATATCTCTGTTGCCATTGTGTGTCTCAACTTGTGTGGTGATACAGAATGGCCTTTTACTCGCAACCTCTTGAAGAATCCAGATAGTTGTTCTGCGGTCATCTCGTTGCCTACATACCGATGGTTGAATATCGTCACATTAAATATCTGATAATTTCCCTCTACCTCCTTTCCTTGTTTAATAGTGGCCTCGGACACAGTGTCCAGTACATCCTTTATGCCGCTCGTAATAGGGATATCCCACTCTAACTCAGTTTTTGAATGCTCTGCGGACAGCTTCAATGTTTCGTTCTGGTAATTTACATCCTTCCATTTGATTCCGATTATTTGCCTACGCCTCATGCCCGTGTAGTAAAGCATTTTAATCACGGAAACCCAAAACCAAGGGGGATAGAAAGAGTCTGGATTTTGCTCAATCGCATATATTGCATCCGTAATTTCAGATATTTCGCAATACTTAATACTCGCTTGGGAATGCCTTACAGATTTTACTTTCTTTAGCAGATTCTCGCCATTTAACAGCCCAGACTCCATAGCTGTGGAAAACAGTGCCTTCATGTGCCTGTGATAGTTGTTCCAAGTCGTTCCGCTACAACGTGACAACACTTGTGCTTTCCAATTTTCTAGATCACCAACACACAGGCGCTCAACCTCTATATCTCCGATATCTTGCCGCATAACATTGACTGCTGTTCGGTAGGAAGCAATAGTTGTTGGGCTTAGTGTTTTGGTGCTTACATGGTGTTCAAACAAATCGTCGAGAGTCATGAGTCATAGCTCCATTCTTTTGGTTATTAATTTTAGGTGGCTATTCGGCTCTTTCAACTTCTTAGGATCAATCTTTAGGCGATCAGGAGGTACCAGCCAACCCTTCAGGTTTGAGTAGCCCTTACGTCCCTGAATACGAACCTCAAACCAGTTTTCTTCATCCTCATTTTTTAATTGCAGACGTTCACGCTGAAACTCACGCTGTGCATCTTGCCAGTTCGCGCCGGACTGTTTCCCATACTCTCTAAAGATGACAGGACTCACCAGGAATATGCCTTCCTTGAGGATATGCACCATCGCATCAGAGGTGTTTATCTTCAAAGTATTATGGTTCAACCCTGATTCCAACCACTCTTTGAAGCTGTTACCTACAGTTACAGGCTCAATAGGCTTTTTTTCTTCGTCTTGGTTAGAAGCGGCACTACTCTTTGTTGGTGTTGATTTTCCTACTGTTACAGGCTCTATTTTTGCTGGCTTTGCTGGCTTTGCTGGCACATCTATCACCTCGTCGTCTAAAAAGAGGTTGATTAGTGGACTACTATCCTCAGTAGCAGGAACGTCAGCTCCAGCTGGCTCAGTAGCGGGTTTGTCCGAAGTTGCAGAGTTGTCTGTCTCAGTATCACTTTCTTTTGGTTCGCTATCTGCTTCAGCGATAATTTGAATCTTGCCCTGGAAGTCAGCTGGTACAGCATCTTCACTGGTAAACAAAATGGATACTGGCAGGCACAGCATTGTAAATGGATCAGGCTTCCAGTCATCAAGTGTCACCTGAATTTTCCACACTGCCTTGTCACCTTTGTTTGACTGAATGATGTTGTGTTCTGCCATTACGTCAAACAAGCGCGGATTACCGCCTGGTATTCCGGTATGCCCTTCATCCTGAAGCTGTTTTCTAACCAGGTCGGGCAAGGTTTTCGCCATTGCCCAACACGTACCGTTTTGAACGAACGTATTAGCACCTTTGCGGTTGAAAGTGATCTGACCATCCGCTGCCAGCTTTCGGAGTGCAGTAATAACCTTCTCGTGTAGTGGCTTGGTGTTGCTAAAGGATGGCAGCGTCTGAGCGCCCAGGTTGAGTGATACCGAAGCCTGGTCGCCTTTCTTGACGATTTCCTTAACCACGCTAACTTCGTCAAGATTCGACGCAGTAATCATAAGCTCGTTGAATACTTGCGGCTCGGATCGCAGCCAATCCATACCGCAGTCAGGAATTATCCTGGTAAACATCAGCGATGCCATTTCATGGAGGCGGTACTGGCGATCACGACGATAGGCGACGGTGTAGAATTTTGCGCCCGACTCCAGCATGTTCACTGAAAATGGACTCCATTCGCCGATTACGTCGCGTGTATTCGCATATAACGTGATTCGTTGATCAGTGGCAGGCTTGGCGATATCGTGCAGTATCGCAGCGCAAAATACGCAGTAGGTGTATAGGTCAGAAACTCTTGTAGTAACTTCTGGCCCTTCGCCAGCAGGCAAGATGTGTGATTTTCGTGCTTTGAGTGCAAATTGGATTGTCTGCAAGCTATGTTCCAGTAATCCACCCGCATAAGCGTGATGGTGATTTTCTGACGCAGGTGTAGCTTGCGCGAATGCAGCCAGCCGATCTAAGGCTGGCTGGTAATAACGATCAAACACTGATCGTTGTACTCCCGCGAGTCGATACATCTCGGCGATCTTTTTGGCATGAGGCGCTAACAATTCGTCAGGTGTCTTCACTCGATAGAACCCTTCGGGCAATTTCCGTGAAAAGATGTTGATCACGTTCAGCATGATAGTTTTAGAGGTCTGATCCAGTTTGAGCTTGTATGCCATTTGCACTATCCCCCAGGATGGTGCGGCCCCCATTTTGCCGACACACGATATTAGTGTGGAGGCAGGCCCTTTCGGGTAAGCCCATTCCATTGGGTATCCCTTCCATTATTCCCTTTTGCGCTATCTTCATTGGCCTTTTACCTTTTAAGGTTGTACTGATTCAGCCTGGTTAGTGCCTAGACTTGATCCAGCAATACTTATATCACGGCCGTAAAAAAAATGCCCCACGTAAAGTGAGGCAAGTTAACGCTTAATCATTGATTATTTGATGTTTTATCCGCTAATTGTTGCTACTTGGGCTATTGCTGCCTGGGTTTGTGCTGCGATCTACGTAAAAATCAGTATTAATTGGATCACACCAAATCTTCCATATCTACAGTAAGAACATCCGCCAGCTTTTTAAGGGTGTCAATATTACCTGCCCGTTTCCCAGACTCAAGCATGGATAGATAAGGTATGCTGATTTCGGCGATATCTGCAACCTGCTGTTGAGTTAAGCCTCGATAATTACGCCAAACCTTGATTTTGTTATCACCGTTTAGCAGTCTGGTAACAAGCTCATCAGATAGCACTTCCCCGTCATCATTTATAGCTGCATCAAAGTCGCGATTATCAATCAAGGACTCAAATTCATCTAGTGGCATCATAACGTGTGTCTTGACACCTTTTTCATCGGTAATATATTGAATGTTCATTTGTAAATGTCTCCCCGAGAGCCAATTTTCACAACCAAGATAATTAGCGCTTGATCGTCTTTAGTGTAGAGAATACGGTATTTGCCAACCCTCAATCGATAGCCGTCGCGCCCTTGCAACGGTTTGGCGTTGGCATGTTCTCCCGTCTTGGCTAACACATCAATTTCAGCCTTTATTGCTTGCGCCTGCTTTCTTTGCATACGCAGCAATTCTTTAAGGGCTTGTTTTTTGTAGTTAACCTTAAACATGGCCATATATTAACTATTAGTTAACATGCTGTCAACCGCTTTGATAAAAGTGTGAGGTGGACTGCCACAAACTATAAAAAAGCCCCGCGAATGCGGGGCTAAGATACGTACTTTTGATGTTTTATTATCACATTTTAACGAGCTATCAATTGTCTGGCTAATGCAACTTCGATCGGTTCAGCATCCTGATTCAGAATATCTAAACCTGTCTCCGGCATACATCCAGACGTTGACTGGCTCACAACAATCTTCTTGGCCATCAGTGCCAGGCATTCAGTCTGAGCAGTATTCTCATACCCCAAAAACTCAACCTCGACGTCTAATGTCTGTCCGATTCGCCAGCTTCTTCGAGCAGCTTGCTGCAAGGTATAGACATTGTAGCCCGACTGCATAAACTTAATGCGTGGGAATTCCAATAGGTCTAAGCCTGTTTTAACCAGCTCCGGGTTGGTGATCAGCACATCAATGCCTCGATCAACCTGATCCAGTATCCAGTCCTCACGTTCTTGCGTTTTCACGCTTGAACGCAGCACAGCTACTTTCAGCCCATGCGTATTTAACAGCGACTGTAACCGTGACATCGTGTCGCGTGTGCCGGAATAAACCGAATACACCAATACACGAAGCCCCTGGGCCTTGGCAGCTAAACAACCATCGATTAGTTTTTGCTCTTTTGGTGACACCTCGGTTTCATCGAAAACTGATGGCACAAAAGCGAGCAAATCCCGAGTTCGTGGATGCTTTACTGTTTCAGCCCTGAAACAACAGTCAGGCCACGCTAAAAGTGCATTAAGAACCACACCCAAAAGGGTGCGATCCCCACGCCTTAAAGCCTGCCTAAGCTCGTCGCGCAGTGAGGACGCTAAACCATCATAGCGCTCTCGCTGTTCTTCACTCAGCTCTACATTCGTGTAGATCTCTTGATAGCCTGGCAAAGCGCCATCATCGAGATCACTCAGTCGTAGAAACACCGTATAGGGCAATACGAATCGCATTATCCCCATCGGGCCAAAGCCCGGGGCTTTGGAAGTGTGAACAGTTACCTTCGAGCCTTTGGCTGTCTTGTGGTTATCGGCACGACTTTCTTTGAAAACATCTTTCAAAACTCCATGCTCACGCATGAAAGCCATTGCCGCTGGCCCGATACTGCCTCGGTCGTTATACCTAAATCCATCTTCTATCATCTTCGCTGGCATGATGCGCCAAAGCAGATAAAACAGATCGTCGGCATAGCCTCCCATCAGCGTACCAGTGAGCAAAATCACCTTCTTTGCTCGTGCCGCAAGTACAGCCATCGCTTGACCTTGTGCAGAACCCTGGTTTTTGTATTCGTGTCCTTCATCTACGATGAGGGAACCAAAATAACCCGAGGGCAAGTACCGCTTGATAAACTCGGTCGGTTGATAACCGCCCAGGCCAAATGAAATCTCCATTTTCGCCATACGTCTTTCAAAGCGTGATGCTTGCCGATCAGTAAATACCAAGTCACCATTTTCATCGATCAGGTTGATAAATTCGTAAACATTATCTTCCATCATCGATGCTAGTTCCTCACCACCAAAGCCGTTGATCAGCTTCTGGGCTGTTTTCGGGCCTATGGTGGGCAATTTGCACAGTGATTGGCGCAAAGCCTTATCACGGTCAAATGGCTTGTTATCAGAACGTACCAGTGTCCACAGTTGTTCGTTGCACTTTTTATTGCTACAGCTAAGTTGCACATTCGTTGGGAGTGTCGAAGGAGTAAAAGGTATTCCTTCATCATCCTTCACGATATCCCCGCAACTCGGACATGCACAACATTGCTGAATTAAACGTACATCATCCGAATCGTCTTGAATAGCAACGGTTCGGATTGCATACGCTGGCTTCCAGGTAAAGCCCATTCGCATACGGACTCGTCCCATGATGAAATATTCAGGCACATCCTGGGTTCCGATCAGTTCGCGCAGCTTTAACAGCTTTACCAACGTATCAGGCCCATTCAATACCCAAACCCGTGCTTCAGGCACTGTCTGCATGATTTCCCGCCGCCATTTGTAAACCAAATGTGGTGGACATATCACTAGACAGCGTTTAGTTCCCTCGACACGCAGGATTTCTGCCGTGCAGATACCCATCATCGTCTTACCAGTACCCATTTCACCATTGAGAACAACGGCTCGCTCGCCTTGATCAAGCAATAGCTTGGTCGCGGCGTGAACACGGTCACGTTGTTGCTCGAACGGTGGACGCAGCATGTTATCCATGACTGCATCCCACTTCGGATTAACATCTTCCGAGTTGTGTACGGGTTTATTTTGAAACGTAACTGAATTGAGCAAACTCTGGCTATAGTCAGACACAAAGTCAGTAATAGGAACGATCTCAGCATCAGTATCATCTACGTCAGCGTCATTTTCATCGAAATCTATTACATGACGATAGTCAGCGTACACGATCAAATCATTACCTTTAACCAGTGAGGAAATAATCTCCTCGAAGTCATCAGGTAACGCAATACGTAACGCCATGATCCCATTCCCGTTCAGCCATTCTAACCAACCATTTGCAAACCCATAGTTAATCAAATCGATTTCCCATGTAGAAAGCAGTGATAGTGGGCTAATTTGCTCGAACCTGTCCCAGGCAACATCTAATAATCCTGCATCAGCAAGTTTTTCAGCCGGTGTTTTGACATTGGAATGAAAGTCAACTTTAGACCAATCGCCCATAAGGTATGCGGTCCGGCTTGATTGATCATCTCTAACCAAAGCCTTATCGTATATCCAAAGGTGATTCATCTGCCCATAAATGGGTGACGTATAGCGCCCAGACCGTTTTTGTAGTCGTTCGATATTTCCGAGTGAAATTTCTTCACTGTTAACTTTGAACGATTGAATACCAGCATCACTGGCTCCGAGTTGCATACGCGCAAGAAACTCTTGCACGGCTGTATCTCGGCCCCAGAATGATCCAAATAGTAAGCGACCACCCTCTGCAAGAGTTGAGTCCGTAAAGACTCCGTGAGCGCCTTCTACTGGTGTTACGGCAGTGTTATTTAACATTTGTGAATCCTCTAAAAAATAAAATGTAGCTGGTTCACTGCCCCAGCTGGGACAGATTCCCAGCCGGGTTAAAGTTAAGGCCGTATGGCCTGGTATGGTTTTGAAATTATCGAATAGTCACGATATCCCCAAAAGTGGATCTCCGCGACGTGTCGATGCCTTTAATTACAGAAACAAAGCGGTCGGTATGTATCCTGGTTTCGGAAAAGTTACCTTTCCCGTCCTCTTGGACAACAGTCTCGACCTTTTTATCTTTATATGTGTTGCCTCTAATCAGCAAGCTCGATTGACCATCGTCAGATTTAACAAATCCGGTTACATGACCACTAGCTAATGCCAGGGCCAGATGCCAGTCAGTTAAATCCATCGCAGGTCGTCGAGTGGTATGCGCCGTTGACTTGAAAATCAAATTAAAGTCACCCCACATACCTCGGCTGCTTCCAGCTTGATTCAATTCCTCAGACAATTGCGAAGCCTCCATTTTGGTAAGAACCAATGGAGTTTCACTATTGATGTTTGGAATGCAATACCGTGGCTCGGTGAGCATGGGTATTTCTTCCAATTCATCAATCACTGTCTTCAGTAAAGCATCACGTTTACCAGCGCTATTGATTAGTCCTCGAGTTCGCCTGCGAACACCAAAAATAACCAACTGCTTGAACTGTTGATCACAAGCACGAAATACCGATAAATCAGTAAAGTGCTTGGTAATCCAGCCAGCAAATTCCTTATCCAAGGTGTAATCGGGAATGATCAGTATCATCAATCCACCAAACACCAGGCTTTGGAATGTGTGCTGATAAAACAGCTTTTCCAGTCGTTGCCGACCTTTGGTACGCTTATCGCTCAATTGAGCTTGATCGCTAACTAAATCACCGTAAGGTGGATTCAGAAACAACAAGCCAAACTGATTGCGTTTGATGATGCAGTCCTGCACATCACCGTGAATACACACATCAAGCAAATTCTTTGCGTGATAGGCGCGTTCAGCGTCATATTCGATTCCATGCGCACGGGTTTGGTGTTGGCTCAAGCGGTGTTTGATTTCCGCAAGTGCAACACCTTCTCCCGCGCAGGGATCGAAGATTTGTGTGTAACTCTGGTCATCTTCCAGGGGATTCAAAAACGTGAGCATACGCTCTACTGTTTTTTCGTCCGTAGGGTAATAACCGTTTTTGGCAAAATTATTTGCCAGTCTGGGAAACATCAAAGCCACTTATTTACCCTCCACAGCTAATTGCTGTACTCGGATATAGGCTGCTATTTGCCCCCGGTTTATGCCGTGGTTACGCTCATGCCAATACTCAGCATCAAACAGCACAGATTCAATAATCTCGCTACTAGGCTCAGGCAGTTCGTGTACTTCAGCAGTCTCTTTAACATCCTTTGGAAGCCATAAAGCGCAAGCGCAGGGCATTTCATCAGGGTAGTTGTCGAGATGTTTTCTTAATTCACCAATTGTCATGGCTAAAGTCCTTTAAAAAGACCAAAGACAATCCCCCCAAGGGCGAATTGCCCCTGGTCGGGTTTGAAATATAGATACCGTAGTATCCTGGTTTGAATTTGATTAAGGTAAGACTCCCCCGAAGGGGAGTCCGTTAGAAAGAATCAACGCACTATGAATGAGTCCATTGCTTGTTCGATAGATCCCATTTGTAGCCAAGACTTTTAATGTAAGTCAGCTGTTGCGGGAACTTCGGACGCCCAATTGATGGATCAAGTTGTATCGTCTTGCGTTCTTCAATCAGTTTTAACAAATCAGGTGAAAATAGATCATCTGGTGCCAGCTCATCACTGACCTCATCTTTACTTTCTGCCTGTTTCGTTTTAACCGGCTGCGGTTCATTACTGCTATCTGCTTCAGGCTCTGCTTCACCGATAGATGCGAAATCTTCCGGTAGCTCGTCTACACCATCGATAGCGATAAATTCCAGCGTTGCTTTGAGTTCGGTTACATGGCGACCTAAGCCCCAATTGAAGTAACCGAGTCCAATATGACTGACACCAAAAGTGCCTTCATATTGGCCTTGATCGTATTGATCAAGCTCTGGGCTTTTGACCGAAAATTCGCCGATTTCAGTGGTAAGTGTTCCTACACTGAAATCGCCGTTTCGACCGCCGATGATTTTTATGCTTAACGTGCCTTTGAGTTGTATCATTTTGAATCTCCAATAAATAAGGGAGCAAGACACAACTATCCCTTGCGGAATAGCGTATCCCGCAAGGGTGAAAGGTTAGTTTTAGTTCGGTAATCTAGGCGCTATGCCAGTGGCAAGCCGCTTCGATGAGATAACAGTGTTGCTATAGACATTATCGCTTGCTCAGTAGGAGCATCCGATATGGCCTCTGCAATTCGCTCATTCTCGTCATTTCGGCGAGCATAGAGCGTCCACAGGTCAGCATCACTTTTTTCGTCCATCGACAAGGCCGACAACCATTGTCGCCCTTGATCTTCTGCTTCGATAGAAACAGGGCGTACTTCTAGCTGTTGGTATTGCGTCCAGTCCGGTTCTTGACAGTCTTTACGGCAACTGTATAAAGCCCAATTGTGCATCGCTTGAGGATAGGAATACATTGCTATACCTCCTATGCTCGAATGCGACGATGTTCACGGGCATCGGAACCATACTCAGATAGTGTCTTTGTAGCTTTCCAATGCAGATCGCGCTCAATCGTCAAACCGCTACCGTGTGTCCAATTTTCAAGGTCATCTCGATATACAGGGCCAATTTCGGGGCATTGCATACCTAGATCAGCTAGACCGTAAAACATCCGATCTACAGGATCGTATTCGGTCAACAACCAGGTTGCTGAACCGGCAGGGTTGAATAACTTAATGACTGGTTTAGGGTCGTGATTTCCATCACATCGTAATCCAGCCTCATGGTTTTCAACCAGTTTGGTTCGCTGTGCCTTAGTAAAGATTTTCTGTTTCATGGTGTATCTCCAAATATAAAAGTCTGGAAATACATCGCCCATACCTGGGAGACAATTTCCCAGACGGGTTAAGTTTGCAGAGATACGACAACCCCGAAGGGAAGGAATATCCCCACGGATTGATATTGATGTTGGGCTTATGCCCAGATTTGAAAATGACTGAGTAGGAATTAACCTATGACGATGTTTGCTTCAGTCGGTACCAGATAAATCCGGTAATCATCGCTCTATGCCAGAAACTTCGGGGCGCTGGCTGTCCACCGTATGAAGCGGATTCTACTCTAATTTAATTGTGTGTTCAAATGCTATGCTCGGTTTTGTTACGAGTAAATTGTCTGTCCTGCGAATTAATTCATAACCTGTCCGGATTTAATCTATGCCTATTTGAGGCTTCAGATGAACCGGACAGGATTTCATGAACAGGTGAAACAGATGAGATTTAAAGAAGCTTATGAAGGCTATCAGTGCAAACGACTCACCCAAAGCGAAGCAGCCACTCTGTTGGGTGTGTGTGACCGCAGTTTCCGGCGCTATATGCAGCGCTATGATGAATCGGGCATGGAGGGTTTGTTGGATCGGCGGTTAAACGAACCTTCGCACCGTCTTGCCCCCGTAGATGAAGTGATCGCACTGCAAGACCTGTATTCAAGCCGATATGAGGGCTGGAACGTGCGCCATTTCCATCGCTGGTATCAGCGCGAACACGATGGCTCACGTAGCTATAGCTGGGTTAAGAACACGCTGCAACACGCAGGCCTGGTGCGCAAAGCCAAGACCCGTGGCCCCCATCGAATCAAACGACTCGCCAGTGCCTTACCTGGGATGATGATTCACCAGGATGGCAGCACGCACCAATGGGTTGAGGGTAAATATTGGGATTTGATCGTGACTATGGATGATGCGACCAATGAGCATTATTCCATGCGTTTTGTGGATGAAGAAGGCACCCACAGCAGCTTGTTAGGGGTCAAAGATGTGCTTGAAGCTAAAGGCCTATTTTGTTCATTTTACTCAGACAGGGGCAGTCATTACTGGCATACCCCCGAGGCAGGTGGCAAGGTCGATAAGCGTAATCCAACACAGTTTGGTGTGGCGCTCAAGCGCTTGGGCATTGAGATGATTGCAGCTTACTCACCCGAAGCCAGAGGCCGCTCAGAACGCGCCTTCGGCACCCATCAGGGGCGATTACCCAATGAGCTAGCCCTTAAGGGCATTACCGATATGGATGCCGCCAATGAATACTTGCAGAAGCATTATATGCCTGCCTTCAATGCTGAGTTCAGCCACCCTGCGCGCGAGTTAGGTAACGCCTTTGTGGCATTGGCCGGGATAGATCTGGACGACTATTTATGCGAGCGCTACGAGCGCGTGGTGGGTAAAGACAACAGCGTGCAGTTCGAACGCTTACACCTTCAGATTCCACAAGACCGGCATCGCTACCACTATGTTAAGGCTAGGGTGAAAGTGCTCAGGCACCTCGACGGGATGATCTCCATTTACCATGGCCCCCGTCGATTGGGCCAATATACCGCAGAGGGGAATTTGATTCAGAAGACAGCATGCAACAGCAAAGCCGCGTAACTCCGCTTCGTAGTTTTGCCGCCGATGAATTCGCTTCGGACTACGTCCTTCGCTCTTTCATCGGCGATAACAAAAGCGGACAGACCATGAATTAATTATCCGGACAAGTCTATTTACTCTTAACAATGCTATGCTCGGTTTAAGCTGCTCCAATGCTACTTCTAGCTCCTAGCTACATAGGGTCTTAATGTACTACGGTCACCAACCTCAATCTGTCAGCTAATTGCCCAAACCGGACATTTCAGGGTATCAATTCTACGTTTTACTATGGTAGAGTTTTGAAATTGTGAGTACCCCACGGGCAGAGAAGAATATGATTGTTAGAACATGGCATGGGCGCACACGCTTATCAGACGCGGATGCATATGAATCATTTATGAAAACACGAGCCGTACCAGACTATGGTTCTGTCGATGGACTTCAGCGGCTCTTCTTCACCCGTCGTGATGAAGGTGATGTTTCGCATTTCTTGCTGATCACCGTATGGGATTCAATTGAGGCCGTTAAGAACTTTGCTGGTGATAATCCAAGTGTTGCGAAATATTATCCCGAAGATGATGAATTTCTTCTTGAGAAAGAAGCTCATTCTTTAAATCACCAAGTCTTTTTTTCACAGTAAGATTTACATAAAGAATGGTCGGCACCAGGAGTGGATATTAACGTTGCAATAACCGACAGAAAACCCTCACGATGAGCGCAACATGTAGATGTAGGCATTGACTCTGCTTCCGTCTTTGAGATTCACTTTTGTCACCACACGCTCATAAGCCTCACCCTCAAACGCATCAAGACTCGCCCATTGGCTTGATAGGTTTTCCGAGGTGAAAAGGAATCCTTCGACCTCCCTCCCATGTTCATCGAGATCAATGCCAGGATAACCCATTTCAGCGCCCCAACCTTCTTCTCGCAGAGTCCCAGATACAGTAGCGGTTTCCCATGAACCTCCAATAGCATCAAGCACATGCTCATTTGGACGATCCGGACATAGAGTCCCGTAAACAAATAGTTTTTCTATCACTGTTCCTCCAAGACCACCAGCTGTCCAGCCGATTTTGCCCAGCGAGGAATGAACCATCACCGTTGTTCCTGGCCTGAGTCCAATATCGGACAAGTCCCGAGACAACGAATCAATTGTATTTGGCAATGACATCGAAGAATCCTTAGAGGGATAATTGTGCGATCACTTGGGATCGGAAATGGTTAGCGTGTGAAAATCGCTGGATAACTTCTTCGAGTATTGTAGAGCCATTGCTGATTGTCAATGAGTGCTATTTGCCGATACTGTTGAAAAACTCGGTAATTTGTGAGCGTTATACCTGGTTCTGAAAACCAAAACATGAATGCATAATCAGAATTGTTCTTTAGATTGCGAGTTTTGATAGATTTTGTGGTTTTTTACTCGAATTAGCATAAACGAGGCGCAGCTATCCCTAGGTCAGGTGGCTTATACCGTTGTTGTGCCAGCTTTTTCAAATTCTGTGCCGTGGCCGCAAGTAAGAATTCATCTTTCGCACCGGATATTCCGCGTAGCCGTAGTCGGTCAAAGTTCAAAGCACGCTTTAGGTGGGCAAATAATACCTCCACCTTCTTTCTATCATTTCGTGACTGTTGGTACCTCGGGCTTTGACAGATATTTCGAGCCACATCCCTTGAAGATTCATAGATGCTGCGAGCGATCTTTCTAATGTCGGTATTTGGGCAACATTGAAATTTGAAGCGACAGTCCCTACAGTCGTGAGTGCTGGAGCGATAAATGATAGTGTTGGCCTTGGTTACCCGTGACCGTGCATTCTTGAAATTTCGTCTTCTTGACTGAAGCAATTTACCATCGGGACAATGGTAACAATCTAATTCACCGTCCCAGACAAAATTAGATCGGTTGAAAATACCTTGATTGTTGTTTGACCTGTCCCATACCGGGATATGCGGCTCAATCTCCTTTTTCTCCACCACCCAATCCAGCATCGCCGCCGATCCATAGGCTGTATCTGCTATCAGTCGCTTGGGCTTTATCTTCAAGTTATCCTCCACCCGATCAATCATCGTTCGAGTGCTCGCAACTTCAGATGTTCTGTGTGCGGGTGTAGGCTCTACATCCACAATGATGTTGTTCTCAATATCAATCAGGTAGTTAGTGCTGTAATAGAATTGACCAGGGCCTTTGTCACCTGCCCACTGGGCCATGGGGTCGGTCGTAGATACTTTCTTCTGCGTTCTTTTTGCAGAAGGATCATTGTCTAATGCTTCGAGATATTCTCTGACAGCGCGGGATTGTGTCAAACTTGGTTGCCAGTCAACCGGGCCATCAACCATCTTCTGCCTGGAGGCGTCTGCCTTTATATAGCTGGCGTCTGTCGCAAAGCCTTCTCCCTTGATTAACCCTTCGTCGTTGCAACGCTGTACAACGGTATCGAATACAAGCCTGAGTAAATCAGCATCTCTAAACCGACCATGCCGGTTCTTTGAAAATGTGGAATGATTAGGAACATTATCTTCCAACCCCAAACCGCAGAACCATCGATAGGCCAAGTTGAAATTGACTTCTTCACATAATCGACGTTCTGACCGAATTCCATAGCAATAGCCAATCAGAAGCATCCGAATCATTAGCTCAGGATCAACTGACGGCCGACCAGTGTGGCTATAGTAAGGCTTAAGATGTTCACTGATACCGCCAAAGTCTAAAAAGGCATCTATCTGACGAAGAAGATGGTCCTCGGGGATATGAGTCTCCAGGCAAAAATCATAAAACAACGTGTTTTGCCGTCCCGGTAGCTGTCCCATCATGATAATAAAACCTAGTAATTTCAGTGCCTTAATTATCTCATGACACTTGTTCTTCCGGTGAGTTTTTCAACAGTATCTGCCCTTAACAGCCGTCCGGAGAAGATTAAACAAGGAGCGGCGTTTATTGCTATCCGAGTGCAGGTGAATTTTTCCGAGTGCATGCTTTTGTTATGCCTTTCTTGGCGCTTCTATGTTGTATAAGTCACCCATCAATCTTACCAACACAAAAAGTAGATTATTTGTTACATGTTCTGCTGCTGTGCGCTTTCTCTTAAATGATGCGTATTTTGAAACTTCAATTTCAAGGTATTGCATTAATTCAAGTTGAACTTGTGCCTCAAAACTCCTTTTGACAAATCTACTTTGCAAATTTTTTCTAAACTTGCCATCCATTGGGATTTCATTTGTGAGGGATTTTAACTCAGCATCAATTAATGATAAATGTTCTAACACCCATTTCTCTTCATTCTTTATCTTAGGAGGCTTCCCAAAAGCCTTAACAAAAAGCCATATCACATCACATGATAAATCTAGATAGAGATTTGCCATTTCCTTATTAATACCTGCAATAGCATCAGAGGGCTCGCCGTAAATAACGCGATAAATACCAGGGTGCTCAGCCTCTATCTCATCAAGCATAGCCATTATCGCTTGATCTGGCGCAGATCTTCCTTGAGAAATTATATCCTCTACTTCAATTTGATCTAAAATTCTCATGGGCTTATGTTACCAGGTGATCATCTATTTTGAGGCATAACAATTATTATACACCCTAGGAAGACGCATAACACGATATCCAAGGTGTATAATTCTTTCCCCATACGATAATATCTCCTATCTACAATATCTTACAGTTTCGGGTCATTTTTATCCGTTAAAACATACACCTTTGGAGCTATTCGACAAACTTTGCGCTAAAGCAAAACTCAAACACTTCAGCATACACACTGAAAAGAGTTATTGGTTGGGCAAAGCGCTACATACTGTATTCCAACATCCAAAGCCAACGGGACTGGTACGTTGATACACACTAATGGCTGCTAAGAGTATGCCAGAGCCAGTCGCGCAACTCCAGTTTGGCTCTGCTTCGCCCTTTGGAGCCATTTCCAATAGGAGTGTTATTGACTACGGTGCATAGCAGATGTCAATAATCCAGCTCCAATTAGTGCACTTCCGCCTACGCGATTCATTTTTTTTCGTGCCTCGTAGCTTTGTATTCGGTTACTAACTAAGCCAGCAAAGAGCGCAAAGGATGTGATTGTAATAGCAATTACCCCCAAAAATGTTGCCATCAAGACCAGCAGCTGGGGAACTGCTCCCGCGTTTGTATTTAAGAACTGTGGAAGAAAAGCAACAAAAAAATAATGCCTTTTGGATTTAGTGCCGTAACAAGAAAAGAAGACCTAAACATTTTCCCCCGAGATTGATCGACACCTTGAAACGGTACTGTACTGATGCTTGGCTCCTGTCGCCAAGACTTCACTCCGAGGAAAATCAAGTAGCCTACGCCAAACCATTTCAGTAAAAAAAACAGTGAGGCGGACGTAGCTAAGATGGCTCCAAGGCCAAGTAATGATAAGGACATAGCGACAAAATCCCCACACAACACGCCAGCGACTAAAGGCAGAACTGATTTTTTACCATGTGTGAT
Organism: Candidatus Poriferihabitaceae bacterium; assembly: GCA_965249035.1. GTDB lineage: Bacteria > Pseudomonadota > Gammaproteobacteria > Arenicellales > Poriferihabitantaceae > CBDFKV01. Next base: position 149,379 of record CBDFKV010000003.1, read on the forward strand.
GGCTTGCCCAACAACCAATATAACGGTTGGTCCGGGTATAACTCCGAAAACAACAACTACCGCCACAAAAGCTAACCATATTTCGATTGTCATATTTTGCCTCTTTCAAGCATTACTTAAATCTGACTGTCCATAACGAGTGGCGAGTTCAATTAATCGACGCAGCAATCTATCTTTAGGTTAAAAATAGGGTGTAAAAATCGAATTGATAATGTTCAGAAGCTATTCTGAGGTCTTTTCCTATCAATAAAATCTAAAACTACGCCACACGCTTCAGTCTCGGCTACCCGGATGATGTGTTTGGCGGGCCTACCGTATGCAATATCATTGCTAGCTAGCACGCTTGCTGTTTCAAGAACATTTTCAACGTGTAATGAGGGCCACTAAACAAGGTAATATCTTAAAATGTTTGGGCAGAGCAGCACCGAATTTTGTTCGAATGACATTTTCTTTTAACAGATGAATTTTTTGCTCATTCGGTAATGTTACATGAATGCCAGCGGAGTCACGATTTACAGACTTATTCCCAAGCAGTTTTTTTTGTGCCTGCTCTACTTGATCAAGGTTATCAACTACACCGTACATGTCCGCGACGCCAATGCACCCATTCAAATGTGAGAGATACTCTGGCTTTCGTGTTAATGACGGAGTTTCGTGCTCAATAACAACCACGTGCATAAGCCCTTCAACTTGACTAGAATCGGGAGCGTAAAGTCTAAATTTTGGCTGTGTCCAACCTGTTGGCAATTCAAAATTACGTGTCAAAGATTGTACAGCTTTCACTTTTAGGCCGTTTGCGACCATCAAGTCATGGCTCGCTAATGCGTCAGTAGTGGCGAAAGCTACACCCATCAGACCATCCCCAAATTTTTCTAGATGTGTGTCCAGGCCCATTAGGAAGCGCTCAGGGTTTATGATTCCTCGAAGCTCTATATAGTCCTCTGGAAACATTATGCACCAGTTTCCTGTGCCCCACTCAACATGACTACCACGCGGCGGAACTGTAAAACCAAGTTTTTCGTAGATACGTTTTGAGGCATCCATGTTTCTAACTGCTATTACTGGATGATCTATGGCATCAAGCCCATTATACGACGAGAATTTATTCATGTTTTATACTTAGGCTCTGTTAACAAGATATATCGCAGATAGTATCGACATCACTGCAACCAACATAGACCAACGGAATAATTCACCAAGCCAAATGATTCCAATTAATGCACCCAAAACTGGAACAACAAAATTTATCTGAGCTATTCGTTTTGCACCTATACGGTTAATTAAATAGAAATAAATAAGGTTCGCCATTGCGGTTGAAATCAAACCAAGATACAGCACCACAAAGAATGATGTGTAGGTTGGGAGTGAGCTATTGGTTTGCAGTTCATTGTAAAGTGAAAATGGAGAAATCATGCAAAACCCTACAATTGCTGAGCCAGCTGCCATCACTGGGAATGATAGTGTCAAATATTTACGAACATATAGAGTAGTCAACGCATAGCAGATTGCCGCACAAAGAATCGCAATCTGCCCAGGTAAATTCTTGCCAATTCCAGCCACAACAACGTCAAATCCTACCAAGACAATTACACCAACTATTCCTAAAAGTACGCCAACTGAGGACGAAAAGGTTAAGGGTTCATCGTCTAAAACCAGGTGTCCTAAATAAACAGTTAACACTGGTGCAATACCCATCAATACCGCAGCTAATCCACTATCAACATGAACTTCACCCCAGCTGATAAGGAAAAAGGGGATGACATTTCCTAATGCGCCAATAACTAAAAAATGAAACCATTGAGATTTTTGTTTTGGTAATTCTAGCTTTTGGAGCCTCATGAACAAATACAAAAAACACGCAGCAACTAACATTCTTGCAGCAACAAGCGTTGTAGGGTTGAGATCTCGAATTCCAATTTTTATGAATGCATACGAAGTGCTCCAAATTACCGCGAGCAGAATCCATAATGAGATATATTTCAAATTGAAAGGTATTGATGGGGATTGCATTGACAGGATGCCTTCAATAGAATTGCTACTAATCAAGTGGCGCATGCTACTAAAGGTGTAGCAAAATGTCCACTGTTTCGAAAACCTCAAATATCCCTCTACCTGGCTTGCCCGTCAGAGGGTCAAAGAGTGGTAAACCTATAATGGTGCTGTTTGACTTGTTAGGTCGTCGTTGGGCCATGGGAATTGTCTGGAATTTGCATGAGAGACCCTGCACATTTCGAGAGCTACAAGACAGATGCGATTCAATGTCACCTACCGTTTTAAACACCAGGCTAAAAGAACTACGTGCATCTAAGCTTATTCGCAAGAGTCCTGATGGGTACTGCTTAACCGAATACGGAATTGAGCTCTATTCTTTCCTCGAGCCATTAGGGCTGTGGGCCAAAGACTGGTGTGCCCAATTAGATGTTAGTTAAATCAGAAATTATTGCTGCATTGAAATAATGAAGTCAATTTCCGGCATTGGCAATGAGTGGGCGCGCAGGCTTACTTTCAATGCCCTAAAGAAAAACCTCGCCCACTGAGTGAGTGTTTTCTATGATATTCGCTATAGTTTGTAACCCGCTCTTAACGCGGGTTCTTGTAGCTTCATGGGTCAGACACAATCGAGCCGCATTGATTTCTATAGATGGATCAATGGAAAAAGCGCTGCCGGTAAGAACTTTTACACCTTGAGCCTCGGCTTCTAGCTGAAACCTATCCACATGGAGACCTTCTGGCATGGATAGCCAGACATGGAATCCGTTCGGATCAGCTTGATATAACTCGTCTGGAAGCAGCTCTTTTGCCATTACTTGGCGCGCCGATGCCTCCTGTCGCTGATATTCATTTAACCGCATCGCGGTGCCTTCTGTAATCCAGCGACTGGCGATCTCAACCATGAGCGGCGGAGGCATCCAGCATGATAGCTGCACTGCAGTTTGCACTTTACTCTGAAAAATTTGTGGAGCTTGCAAATATCCGACCCGCAGTCCAGGTGCCAGACTCTTGGATACACTAGTAATATAGATTGTTCGCTCAGGTGCGAAAACAGACAATGGTAATGGGCGGGTTTCAGGTAAAAACCCGAACACATCATCCTCGATCAATATCAGGTCGTGCTTTCGCGCAACACTTGTTATACGAGAACGAATATCTTCGCTCATCGTTATGGTATCAGGCGTACTAAGTGTCGGTGTGCAGTAAAGTACTTTTGCAGAGGTTTGAGAGCACACAGAATCGAGTGCGTCTGGGCATAAAGCATCTGTATCACCAACTACTGGCAGCAGCTTTAGGCCTAGATGGCGTGCCATCGCCTGTATAGGAGCATAGGTAATTTTGTTAGTTAATAGCACATCTCCAGGCCGCATTACAGCGAGAAGTGTTGCCATAATGCCTTGTTGAGCTCCAGTGGTTAGGATAATGCTATCTGGTTCTGCGTCCAGACCAACACCTTGAAGCCATTGTGCTGCTGCGCTGGTATGGTGGCTAAGTTGGCCTTGATTTTGGTAATCTAGTAACGCAGGAAGGTTATCAGCACTTGCTAGTTCCACCAGGGATTTTGCTAGTGGTCCGTATGCTTGTCCCGGTGATGGAAGGTTTAGTGAAAAGTCTATTGGCCCCTTATTTTCACGAACTAATTCGGCATTGAGGTGTTGAGTTTCCAAAGGGCCAACGGAACGAACATATGTCCCTCTTCCAACCTCGCCACGTAAGAAGCCCCGATCCGTTGCGTCAGAATAAGCATGACTGACAGTGTTTAACGACAACCCAAGTGTATCGGCGAGGCTTCTTTGAGTTGGCATTTTTACACCACATCTTAAATGCCCATTTTTTACGCTTTCGGCAATTGCGTTAGAGAGCCGCTTAAATAGCGGGCCACTCCCAGTATTAAGATTTGGCAGCCACATTGTCATGGCGACAATATAAGCATTGACAATTTATAAAGTCAATGCAATAAGTACAATTTGTACTTTAATTATGGCTATGAACGAGACTAAGGGAAAAACAGGAATCTCATTGGCTTTTGTCAGCTTATTGTTTCTGGGTGTCATGCCGATCATTGCTAACAGCCGCCCTGAAGGGTTCAATGCCTTAAGTTTTGCTTTTTTCTTATCAGTGTGGCAGCTGGTGTTTTCAGTTCCTTTGGTTCTAAGCGAACTTCTATCTAATAGTCGTGGCATCTTTGACTCAAACCTCAAGCCCAGCTTAAAAAGACGAACGATTGTCATTATTCTGATAACTGGAATGATTTTCGGCTTATCCACCTTTCTTTACGTGCTCGGGATGGAACGGGCAGGCGCTACCAGCGCTGCAATAGCGATCCAAGCGTACCCATTGTTTTCCATTCTATGGGAGGCTCTATTCTTGAAGCGACGTAAAACGATACTTGAGTTGGCGCTTACGCTACTTCTGATTCTAGCGCTCTACTATCTTGGTACTGGCGGGAGCTGGAAAGTAGAAGGAATGAATTACTGGTTTCTTGTGACACTGGGCGTGCCATTCCTTTGGAGTATCGCACACGTTGTTATTAAAGAAGTGCTGGTAAGAACGCCGATCTCCCCAGCCCAAGTAACCTTTTTTCGTGTGTTAGTTTCGTCATTCTTCTTGGGTATCCTGGCTCTATCAGAGACTGGTATCGACAATATGATTCATGAAATACAAAATGTTAGCTTCCAGAAATTCGCGCTTATCATGGGACTGGTTTACTATCTGGAGCTCATCGTTTGGTTCTATGCTGTTCGAAGTATTGACGTATCATTAGCGAGTTCTATTGTCACTCCCTGGCCAGCCTTAACAATGATTCTGGCATTTTTCTTTTTAGGTGATCAAATCGAAGAGCATCAGGTTATCGCTCTTTGCGTTGTCGCGATGAGCGTCTATGGGATCCTGTTTGCCAACGCACAAAAGGAAAAAGATAAGATACTCATATAAAGCATCATTAAATCTAAGTGAGCACCTGGTTGAAATAAGACTCGGCAAAGTCGACCAGTTGTTTGGTCGCGAACAACATCGAATCAGTTGCACCTACACGCCCGGCGCGAACGTTGCCCGTTGCAATAAACTGCTCTCCAATAATGGGAAAGTGAACACCATCGTCATTCGCCATGTTCGGGCTCTCTACCCAGATTCGTTCACCATTTTTGATCAGTGGAAATCGATGTACTGTAGTCCGTCTCATCGGTACCAACGATTCTGCATAATGCAACGAAGTGCATCGATTAAATCCAACTCCCAATAACAGCGTTTGCCCATCAAGATGGTACAACTTTTCAAAGGGTGTGTCGCATCCTTCGCAAAAATCTAACGAATGTCTGCTCGTGATCTCACTCGCAAGTTGTCCGTTGGCACACACCGATACCATAGGATGATTACTGCGTGACGTACCCGGATACGTTCTAAACGCCTCTGGAATCGCACCCATCGTAGTGGGCGTAGTAAGAGGATCGAACACAGGTAAGTGGGCACGTATTGTATCGTGCCAATCAGCATTAACAAGCGTATCGTCCCAACTGCTCGGGTCAGACACATTAGGGGACTCTGCTGGCATAACCAATGTCCCTTTTTCCCCGATAACGTTGAGGAGCGCGCGAATGACTGATACCGGACCACCAACTGTCCAGCCGACTTTGCCCAGCGAGGAGTGAACCATTACCGTTGTTCCAGGCCTGAGTCCAATATCTGACAAGTCACGAGACAACGAATCAATGGTATTTGGAAATGGCTGAATCACTTCTTCGAGTATGTTTCTGACCGATTGAAAAGTAAAGTCTATTGGCAAAAAGTTGCCCGAAATCGCCATTTGCCTTAAGATAAAACATGGTCAAGTAGACAGCTCGGCAACAGCTCTATAACCATGACTTTGACAATTAGAGGATCCTACAAATGGAACTAAGTAACTGGTTGATGTTTACTTCGATTATCGGTTTAGCAGCGGTGTCTCCCGGACCAAATGTGCTCACAGTTGTTGTACAAACACTTGAAGCGGGTATTAGGGGCGCGTTTTTTACCATACTTGGGAATTTGATTGCGCTATTTACGATCGCACTTGCTGCAGCTATCGGAGTTGGCACACTGCTACAGGCTGCCCCTTCAGTATTCACGACGATGAAGGTCGCAGGTGGGGCTTATTTAGCATGGATGGGAATAAAGATGCTCCGAAGTTCTTTTGGTCATATGCCTTCAATCCATATAACACCAAAAGCAGAGCATCAACCAGGATCATCGAGGCTTAAATTTGTCGTTCGTGCAATGTTGATTTCCTATAGCAATCCAAAATCTATACTTTTTCTTTCGGCTGTGTTCCCGGCATTTTTAGACGAGTCTGCTTCTGTGCCTCTGCAATTTGGAATTATGTTTACCACGATTATTTGTATTGTTTCAGTTATTCATGGTGCGTATGCTGCAATGGCACTTCGGATGAATGGGCGCCTTGTTGGAACAGTAGCCAGAAAAATGATGGCTCGTTTTGCAGGAGTGAGTTTCCTCGGATTTGGTGCAGGATTTATTTATGATGCTCAGAAGTAGACTGAAAATCGTTTATCCAACTTTCTCCCTACGGAGTCTAGTTACTTGAATATAAGGTGTTGCGTTGATCAGTTGAACTCACCGCACTTAGTAGCCATTCGACGTAAGAATAGACATGCCCCAACAAGCTCAAAAATATAAGACTGGATATACCGAAGGAATTTTGACCGATCACTCTCGAAAAGATTGGGATGGTAATGAATTTCGTCCGATATCTTGGTCTGCTTGGTATCCCGCTGATCTAGATTCCCAAGCAGAGGAATTACTGATTGGATCGCCTAACATGCCCCTATTCAGCATGGGAGAAATTGCGTCGGATGCGAAGATTAGTAGCCATTTACAGAAATGGCCGCTTGTCTTGTTCTCGCATGGGACAGGAGGTTCAGCTCAAGGAATGGGTTGGCTGGGCGCGAGGCTTTCTCAGAATGGATATATATGCGTAGGTGTCAACCATCATGGCAACACAGAGCTCGAAGCATATCGACCCGAGGGCTTTTTGTGTTGGTGGGAACGAGCTGCAGATTTATCATTTATCCTAGATAATTTGAGTAACCTTGGCGAAGTTTGTGACCGTATCGACCCAGCGAATGTATTCGTAGTGGGTTTTTCTTTAGGTGCCCACACTGCGTTATCGCTGGCCGGTGCCACTACTTCACTTAAGCAATTTGGGATGTGGTTGAGTGAAAATACAGATATTGACAGCGGGCCGCGCGAGTTCCCATACTTAGGAGCTCATGTATCCAAGCTACTTAAATCTTCTGAGCAGTTTCGTCTATCTTACTCACGTCATAATTTGAGCTATGAGAATACCCAGATTAAAGCTTTCGTCACTTTAGCGCCTGCCCCACCAATAAGAGCTTTACAAAAGCAAAGTTTGGAAACAATTACAAAACCAGTGCGTATTCCGGCGATCGTGAACACTCATTCCCCCCCTGTGTCAGGATAGTTGTCGCCTTTATTTTTACATAGGGGCTGGAGGCCGTCATGGCTGGAACACCAATACCGATTGAACTCAAAGAACAGGCATTAATGAGATTACTTCCCCCGTATAGCTGGTCACTCAGGCAAGTCGCTGATGAAATAGGATCTTCGCCTACGACTATATTAAACTGGAGGAAGCAATTAGAAGATGAGGGATTATTAATGCCAAGAGAAGATCAAGATGTTGAATGGTCAGCAGATCAGATATTTACATTTGTATTGGAATCTGCCTTGTTGTCTGAGTATGAACTGGCTGAATATTGCAGAGAGAAAGGGCTTTATGTAGATGAGCTAAAAAAATGGAAGAGCTGTTGCGTCAAAGCCAATACCCCGGAGTCTGTCAGATCAACTAAATTGGCCAAAGAAGTGAGGGCTGATAGACGGCGTATCAAGGAACTTGAAAAAGAGTTATTACGCAAAGAAAAAGCGCTAGCAGAAACGGCTGCGCTGTTGGTACTGCGGGAAAAGTACAATGCCCTCTGGGAAGAAAAAGAGGTAGTATGACCACATACCCAGAGCGGCAGAAAATAGTTTTGTGGATTAACCAGGCCACTGATGCTGGCGCAACTAAATCCAAAGCCTGTTACACGCTTGGAATCAGCATCAGAACAATCCAGCGCTGGGTAGGTGCGGGTGGTAGTGTTATTGCTGACCAAAGGCCAAGCGCCATCAGAACGGCTCCTGCAAACAAATTGACAGCAGATGAAAAAGACAACATTAAGCAGATTTGCTTCAGCACTGAGTTCGTGGATATCCCTCCATCAAGAATAGTTCCAATGCTGGCTGATAGAGGGGTATACATTGCCTCTGAATCTAGTTTTTACCGTGTCCTAAATGCCGAATATTTACTCTTGCATAGAGGTAGAGCAAAGCGCAAAGGCACGTACAAAAAGCCAAAGAGTTTTACAGCTACACAGGCAAACCAGGTATGGAGCTGGGATATCACGCACTTACCGTCGCAGATTGTTGGCAGCCGGTTCTATCTATACATGATCGAGGATATTTACAGCAGGAAAATTGTTGGCTCAGACGTCTATGATTGCGAAACAGGTGAGCATGCTTCAGCTTTGTTGCAACGAGCCACCAGGGTCGAGAAAGCATCCAATGCCAGTCTTGTACTGCATTCGGATAACGGTTCGCCAATGAAGAGTTTTACGATGCGGGCAAAGATGTATGACTTGGGTGTCATTCCTTCCCATAGCCGCCCAAGAGTAAGCAATGATAACCCCTATTCAGAATCGCTCTTCCGGACATTAAAATATTGCCCGACTTGGCCTAAGGAAGGGTTTACAGATATTGCTGAGGCACGTAAATGGGTTGCTAGGTTTGTTGCCTGGTATAACAACGAACATCGCCATAGCCGAATTAAGTTTGTGACTCCAAATGAGCGCCATAACGGCCTGGACATCGAAATTCTAAAGCAGCGAAAAGACCTTTACGAAAAGAAAAAGCAAGAAAACTCGTCACGGTGGTCAGGCCCCACTAGAAACTGGGAGCCTATTGATACTGTCTATCTGAATCCAGAAAAACAAAAGATCGCAGCGTGAGTATCTTGAGAAAAAACGACAACTACCTTGAAAAACGCCGTTCCGTTTGATCGTGAACGGTTGATTCACCACTTAGCCACTGGGCCTGTTTTCAATTATAAGCGTTCACGATCAATTTCGTTTGGCGTATTTTTTCGCATCGATTCACCCCGTAATTCAAGACGGTGAGCACCGTGTAATAATCGATCAAGAATTGCATCCGCGATGGTCGCTTCACCGATAGTTTCGTGCCAATGTTCGATCGGTAGCTGGCTGGTAATGGCGGTGGATTTACGACCATGTCGATCCTCTATCACTTCCATCAAATCCTGGCGTTGTGTGGTCGATATTTTTTGTATTCCCCAATCATCCAGGATCAGCAAGTTGGTTCTGAGCAGCTGATTCATTAATCGAACATAGGTGCCATCAGCATGAGCAATGCGCAATTGCTCAAAGAAGGTCGGCA
>CBDFKV010000004.1:0-153623 GCA_965249035.1 Candidatus Poriferihabitaceae bacterium
CGCTGATAGCTCATCAAAGAAATTAATAATTTATCTTTTAGTGTCGGCGGTATTAGGTTTTTTTGCTGTTTATTTTCAACGCTAACAAACTTCCAATATTTTTGATTACTCTAGTTGTCTTAACTTGGAACAGCGTCACACAATTCAGGTTTTACTACCAACTCAAGAACACGGTCCGAAACCTAAGAGAAGCAGCGGGCGTAGTGATTGTTCAACATGCTCGCAGAGCGGAATTACTGGACCAAATACATGAGGATAGTAAAAGCCAGCCGATTCAAGAAAGCGACCATCTAAAGGGCTATACATCGATGCATCATTAAAGGTTTTTAGCAGTTCATGGGGTCATCTATGAACCCTCTGTCTAAATCAAGCTGTTAATAAAAAAACCAAGGGGTCGGCCAACTTGATCTGTGTTTACGAACGTCTCTTAAGGGCAAAAAGCGGCCTCTTTAGCTGATTTCAGTATGAACCTTTATTACTCGCTTACAGCTTTGTAGCCGAGTAATAAAGTATCATTATAAATAAGGAAACGCTTAAGCAAAGTCTAGGTCAGCACCCAGTTTCAATGAAACTGCTGGTTGTCTCATATATGCTCGGTGTAGCTAATCACGATATGCATATTTTGTAATGGCATTCAGCAAAAGTAGACATCCCATTTTTGATTCGGTTTAAGTATTAATCCTAAACTTGATGATACGAATCGTCATCCCAAATCCTTCTGTAATTAGTGCAATGAAAAATGTGGGAAACCATCCTCTAGAGACACAAATTCTCCATTGTTACCCAGACACCTATAACCCCGCCGAACACTGTCTCTAGCAATTCAACGGGTTTCCCTCCAGGTTTTGTAATTAGCTTACTTGGCGATCTGGTTTGCACTCCATGTATTGTTTCACGAAGTGGGCGTATTCCTTGGTTTTGGTTTACGGGTACCTGCACCCGATTTCTCAACTTTAGATATTTCTGGGTTAATACTCACCCTGCTATCTTTATTAGCAGTTTTCCGCTTTAAAACCAGCACCACAACCTTGTTATTCGGTGCGGCTATATTTGGTGTAACCCTCGGAGCAATGGGATTAATTAATCAATAAAGACTATATTGCGCCGTGGTATGACAGAAAAGGTGGCCCGGTTAACTATCGGCAATGCGGGCCAAAAACAAATAGAAAGCCAATCACTCAGATTGGCTTTTCCGTATGCGCAACCCGCATATTAAACATGCTCAAGGACTACAAACAGCTGATTATGGTGCAGCGACATGTATCACGATTTTGCCTCGGGCCCTGCCGCTTTCGCTTAGCTGATGGGCACTGGCTATATCGTGTAAAGCAAACTCAGCCCCAACGATTGGGCGCACACTTCCTTGGTCAACCAGAGCGGCTAGCTGATTCAAGATCTTAGCATTAGGTTCAATCATGACAAATTCAGCTCGGACCCCCATTTGTGCGGCTTTATCTTGGTCCGGCATCGCCACAATCGAAACTAATACGCCACCTGATTTTAGCACTTGAAAGGAATCTTCTTGGACTTGTCCACCAATGGTGTCAAATACTACATCAGCCTCTTTCACCACCTCTTGAAAATCCACACGGTGATAATCAATGATCTCATCAGCACCCAGAGCAGCAACAAAGGCATGGTTTTTTTCCGAGGTAGTGCTGATCACTTTAGCCCCTTTCCATTTGGCCAGCTGCACCGCTAAGCTGCCGACACCCCCAGAACCACCGTGAATCAAGACCGTTTGGCCCGCTTGCAGGTTGCCTGCTGTGAATAGTGCCTCCCAAGCCGTGATACCTGCTAAAGGGAGCGACGCGGCTTCCATAAACGAAAGGGTGGTCGGTTTGTTTGCCACCTCGGCCGCATCTACCGCGACATACTCAGCGTAGGTGCCATTTTTCTTTATGTCAGGACGAGAATACACCGCGTCGCCGATGGCAAACTGACTGACCTTGCTCCCTACTTTTTCGACGATACCGGAAACGTCCCAGCCTAAGATCAAAGGCATTGGATAGTCAATGATTTGCTGTAGGTAACCTTCGCGGATTTTCCAGTCCACCGGGTTAACCGCCGTCGCGCTATGTTTGGATTACATGTTGAGGCGCTGCTCTGAGTGCTTGATGCAAGAACAGTTGCCCAGTCATTTCATCAAGATGTTTATCAAGCATCCTTCGCCAACCGAGATAATTGGGTAGCCAGCGAGTTGCCACCCCATTAAACCGCCCCATCCAACGTTTCAGGCGGCTGTCATAAGCATTAACGTTTTGAACATGCCAAGTTCCTTTACCACCATGGCCATGATATCCCGCAACAAAATAGCCAGCCTCAAGGTTGAGGGATTTCGCCGCCACACCATAACTGGGATGTCCATCGGTCGATAAGACGGCATCCTTCGCTAGCGCAGGCTTGAGTACCTTTGTAAATGTTTTGGCTGTGCAGTCATCCAGAACAGCGTCACTGACCATTCGGCTGCCGCGCTGCATAACGATCATCACCGGCACACGCTCTTTGCCATCTACACCCGATGAACCGCCACGCTTCCTGGCCTGACGGGGTAAGCGGCGCTGACCCTTATAAGAACGCCGGAATATCGTTTCATCCGCCTCAACAATGCCAGTCAAATTCTCGGCCTTATGCTCACGCAAGGCATCCAGGAAACGATGCCGCCATCGAAAACTGCGATCCACTGCTAAGCCCACCCGTTCAGCAGCTTTGCGAATACTCAAGCCCTCGACCATGCATTCGGCGTAGGCCAGCAACTTATCTTTATCGTTCAAGCGACAAAAGCCTGTGCCGGTTAAAGCTGTAAACGTTTTCAAGCAAGCTTTACAACGATAGCGCTGCTGACCGTTAGTTCTTCCATGACGAAAAATGTCGTCCGCTTGGCAATGTGGACAAATCACTGCCCCGTCAAGACGCTCTTCCGTCAGTCGTAAACTACCGTGCTCGTCACTCATGGCCGACACCCTGCCTGATAGCAATTCGAACTGCTCCGGCGTTAAGCCTTCAAGACTGGCAACAAGTGCTTGATATTCGTCACGTTTCATAGCATTCTGTAAGTGGTTGTTATGGCTTGATTATACCATCTATTCAACATTGATTCCGAACAGAGCGCGCCGTCGCAACCACTTTGATGAGCATCTGCTTGTCTGAAATGCTGGGTACCGGGCAATCTTCATACTGAAGTACTTCTTTACCACCATATTGGTGAATGTGTACTGCTTTCATCATTAACTCCTGAGTTTGCTGGTGGCTTTACTTAAATTTGTCGAGTATGGCTTTGGCGACATCCACCGCTGAAGCCGGATTTTGACCCGTGATCAACTCTCGGTCGACCACCACATTGGGATGCCAGATATCGGCGCTTTGCTGGTAATTGCCACCCGCCGATACCAGGGCTGACTGGGGGTAAATTCTCATTTCTCCCCCGCCTAACCAGTCTTTGCTCGCTTCTTCTTCATCATTGCTAAATACGGTCATGTTATAACCTGCGTAGATCCAGCCCTGGGGCATCGTAGTGCTGTTACCTGCCTCTAACGAAGTCACGAACTCTGCTGCATTGGGCAGTGTCGATAGCAAGGCAATCGGTCCATGGCACACCAGCGCTGTCACTTTTTGATTCTGATTAAAGTGGGTTAACAATGCGCCCATTTGTTGATCTTTTAACAAATCATTCATCGGAGCATGACCACCGGGCACATAGAGAGCATCAAAACGCTCGTAACCCAGTTGCTCAACCCGGCTTAAACTGATCACCGGTGAAGTTTCTGGGTCGGTCAAGTTCAAGTCGTTTAGCAGTGCTTTGTGTGCTTCGAGTGAGTCTGCGTTACCCCCAAAAAACATCACATTGTCAGATACCTTGTCCATACTGGGTGACCTGCCTTTCGGGGTTACAAACGTCAACTCATGCCCCGCATCTAAAAACAGTTTTACCGGCTGCATCAACTCGTTTAAATAAAAGCCGGTTTGATAAACATCATTGCCTTTAAGCTTTAGATGGTCCTGATCAGACATAACAACCAGAATATTCTCAGCAGCGGCCATATTGCAGCCCGCAGCGAAAATCAAGCTTGCCCATAGTGATTTTGAAAAAATGTTCATTGGTACTCCTGTGATTTAGCGGGGTGAGTTATTTCCAGTTCAGCCATTAAATATCATGGCTTTGATGTCTTTAACAGATGGCGGCAGTGTAAAGACAAAATTTTGGAAGAAAAACCGTCATTGCGTGTATAGTAAATTTCCATTCTGGAAATTAACAATCGGACTCCACTCATCGATACCTTAAGAGCAATGGCTTTATTTGTTAAGGTCGTCGAAACGGGCAGCTTCAAACAAGCCGCAGAAGATATGAATCATTCCAACTCAATGCTCAGCAAAGAAATTGACAAGCTAGAGCAGTTGGTTGGTGCCCGCTTGCTGCAACGGTCGACCCGAAAAATACAGCTGACCGAAACTGGTCAGGGTTATTTGCAGCACTGCCGCAATATCCTAGATGCCCATCAACAAGCGCTGAGTTACGTACAAGAAATGCAGGGGCAGCCAAAAGGGCGTTTAAAAGTCAATGCGCCCATGACACTAGGAATAACCGACCTAGGCCAAGCTTTTGCTGCATTTACTGCGAAGCACCCACAAGTCGAATTGGAGGTCGATTTAAGTGATGCTCCGGTTGATCTCATCGCTCAGGGTTTTGACGTCGGATTTCGGGCTGCCAGCAGTCAGATTGATTCAAATTATGTGGGTAAACCCATCGGCACTTTTCCCTTGCATCTGGTGACGACAACAAAATACCTCGAAATCAATGGCCCCATTGATCGCCCTGAACAACTCCGTCAACACAATTGTTATCTTTATAGTTTTGCCTCAGGTAAAAACCAATGGCCGTTTGAGGGTGGAATTGAAGTCTCGGGCAATATCAAAGCTAACAATACCCTCTTTCTTCGTGAAGCCTTGCTGCAAGGCAATGGGATTGGGCTGCTGCCTGGTTTTGTCTGTACCGACGACATTCAATCCGGTCATTTGGTCGAGTTATTCAGAGATTATCCCCTGCCCGAATTGACGTTCTATGTGTTATACCCCAGCCGTCATCATACACCGGTGAAATTGACCAGCTTTGTTGAGTTTATGGCTGATTGGTTTAAAAATCGGGCAAGCTAAGAGGAGATTGTAAGCCACACATTTAGGTACACCAAGACCTGCGTGACAGGCCATTCGGATCTTTGAACCAGAAGAGTACAGGAATGGTTTTGGGGGTTGGTGAGGGGTCTCGCCTTCTCGACGTACTCCAGGATTTAACCCACAATCATCAAATAGCGACTACAGACCAAAAATATCGGATGACTGAATCGTGGTTAAGGTATAAAAAGGATGGTACGCTCTCGCCGGAGCATGTGTGTTTAAGAGACGAGTTCGAGCGTAGTGGTGTCTACGTCGACACTCCCTCTTAAAAATGAAATGGGTATTAAAACCACCCAGATCTGATTTACGAACCCTAAGGACGGGGCGTGCACTGATGTAACAATCCACCTACAAATTGGTTAATTGTCGCATGAGTATCGTACAGCATAGAGCCCCCAGATTAGTAATAGGCACTTTGGTCCCGGGGGTGGTTTTTGCATTTCTTACCTCCGTCGTCATTGCTGTGGGGATTGATCTGTCCCCTATTCCTGCCGCCACAGGCTCTTTACCCGGCTTTATTGGGCTGGTGCTTTCTTCCTGGATATTTGGCGGAATACAAAGCCTTATTTATTCGGTATTGATGGAGTTCAGCATCAATCAAACCGTAAAAAGTGATCGTGTCGCCATCATCGTCAGCGGCTTATTGATAGCATTTGCAACTGGGCTCGTGATCCCAGATGATTTCCCACTGCTAGTGCTTGGAATTGGTGCGGCCTCAGGAGGTATTACTGGATACGTTTTAAGAGACCTGTATAAACACTACTCATGAGAAGAATTAGCTGCTTTGGGTATCGGTCTACGGGCGCTGCTTTTGTTTGATATGTTGCTTAACCATCTTGCCAAACTGACGGTCTTTTTGCCGTTGCTCGGCAAGAGAGCTGGTATGGTGAGCTTCCTCACGCACTAGTTTTTGATAGTTGCGAAAATGGCGCTCGTCAAGACCGCCCGAACTGATCGCTTGACTGACCGCACAACCCGGCTCATCTTGGTGATTACAATTGGCGAATTTACACTGCATTGCTAGATCTTGAATATCCGAGAAGACTTCTGCCAGTGAAGTCTCGACCTGCGCGACCTTCAGTTCGCGTATGCCCGGCAAGTCAACCAATAAGCCTCCATTAGCAAGCTGATGCAGCGCTCTAAAACTGGTGGTGTGTCGGCCTTTGGCATCTTGCTCACGAATCGCTGCGGTATCTGTGCGTTGCGCGCCAGAAAGAGAGTTGACGATGGTCGACTTGCCCACGCCAGATGAGCCAATGAGTGCTACGGTTGACCCTTTGCTTACCCAGCGCATCACGCCGTCCAGTGAGTCGATATCTAAGGCGTTGACGACCTCTACCGGAACATCGCTACGAACCGCCCGAACCCGCTCGCGATAGGCATCTGTATCTTCCGCTAGATCTGCTTTGGTGAGAATAACCACCGGATCTACACCCGCCTCATAGGCCAAAGCGAGATAGCGTTCCAGCCGGGATTCTTTGAAGTCCTCATTGCAAGAAGTCACAATGAATAGCGTATCAACGTTCGCTGCTAACAGCTGTACATCGACCTTGGTGCCCGCTGCGACGCGCTTAAAGACGCTGTTTCGCTCAAGCAAGCGTGTTATCTTCTCGCGCGCTTCATCCAACAACACCCAATCGCCAACAGTGGGACGTTGGTCGCCGGGTCGTTGATACCACTGACCACTCAGCGTTATCTGCCATTCGCTAACACCATCGGATACGACCATATAGGTGCGTTGTACTTCTATAACACGCCCCAGCCGACCGGCTTCGATCTCTTTGCTGGTTAGCTGCTGGGTAAAAAAAGCAGTCAGCCCTAAATTGGTTAGTGCAGAATTCATGGTCTATGAGTTTAGTCGTATTGTGAACCTAATGAGTGAGTGAACTCAACAATTTTACGTGATCCGCTGCATCATTGAGTATCTACCAAAAAGAGTCTTGCTGTTCTACCAATCGAATCCCCTAGCTTAAGTATGACGTTATTCTGCACTCCACTAATGATTACATTTTCGACTTTGTTAAAGACATCAATCACGCCTGGATATTGAAAATCAAAGCCATCATGAACCCCGGCTCTGGAGGTTCTGGGACATCGATTTCAAAAGAACCCCTCCTTGAGGACGCGTTACAGGTGGTGATAGCCGCGAAAGACCCTGTTGCCAACGTAACTGATGAAAATGAACAGATTGTCAAACCCATCGCCCGCCCTGAAATAGATAGCCGCTTCTAATCGCTGCCTATCTGATAGCATCAACCATCGCAGCCAGCGTTTCCACGCTTATCGTTGGTTGATCGCTAGGTAGCGATATCACGATGTGGAATTGACGATTTTGCGGTAGACTGGTAGGCATTAACCCAAGCCTTTTGCGAAAATCTTCGAAGGCATTATTAACAACACTAAGCTTAGAGTTATGCCACTACGACACCATCCTCTGGTCAAAGAATTACCTGAGCACTCAGACCGGATCCACCAGCTCAAGATGAACGACAACCACTTCCATAAATTGATGGAAGAATACGAAGTAGTCGACAAACAAGTCTATCGCGCTGAAAGTGAAGAAGAGCCCGTCTCTGATGATCATTTGACGGAGTTGCGCAAGCTGCGTCTGCACCTCAAAGATCAACTCTATCGAATGATTAAAGCCACAAGCTAGCATAATCGAGTGGCATACTAAATCAGGGAATGTTTAAAACCAAGCCTGAAGGGAAATAGGGCTTCAATGGAGTCTGGGTACGCCTCTTGTATACTGACGAGATCATTTGATCGACAAAACACTTTATCATTAGGTTAAAAGATGGAGTGTAAAAATGGCGCAACGAAAACGAATATATCACTCAGAAAAGGACAAAATGCTACGTTCGCATTTTCCGGTAAGCCCGACGACAGCAAATAGAGCCATTGTCGTTTCCTGGCTGGAGTGATTGAGATGAAAAGAGTGTTGAAAACAAAACAACCCGTTTCACACGGATATTTTGTTCTCCTGTACGACGCAAAATTCTGGTGGGTTGAGGCATTAGCGCCTTCACAATAATTGAAAGCTATGAAAACTGGAATTGATCACCTTGTTATCGGAGCAGCGAGCCTGAAACAGGGCATTGATTATGTAAAAGACTTTTTGGGAGTTGATATACCTTTTGGTGGAGTCCATACGAAAATGGGAACACATAACCACCTCATGCAGCTTGGAAATAATATATTCCTTGAAATAATCGCAATAAACAACGAGATTGAGCCACCGGATAAGCCGCGGTGGTATGGCCTAGATGACCCTTTTATACGACAAAAAATAGATTTGGAGCCTACTTTGCTGACTTGGGTGGTAAATACAGAAAATATCAAAGCGTTAATCCGACGGGCAGCGTTTTCGCTTGGAAAAGCTGAGTTCATTAGTCGCGGAGAATTAAGCTGGTTTTTTGGACTTCCCGAAGACGGTCGGCTCTTGGGTGGCGGGATGTTGCCCTATGTGATCGAATGGCAAACAGACACCCATCCTTCACTAAATATGGCTAATTTAGGCTGCCGCCTCCGTAATTTGGAAATCTATCACCCTTATTCATCATGGTTAAAACATGCCCTAGAATCTATTGGCGCTCTAAACCTTGTAGACATCAATGAATTACCAAAAAGTGCTTCTCCCTATTTAGTAGCCCACATCAGCACTCCTTTTGGGATCAAAAAGTTACACAGCCATGCAGTGTTTGACAAAGCATTGCAATGAACAATAGTGCGCTGCAGCAGTGATTTATTGGCTTTATTTGCTGAGAGCTTTTACCTAACAGACGACATCATCGACACCGAAATAATGCTGGTCTTCAAAGGCTATTCACGTCACGATTTAGAGTCTCTATTCTCGGTTGAAACTAATAGAAAAAGCGCTCAGCAATTACCGTTTTTGTAACACTTCTAACAGCGGACTGACAAAACGATAAGTCAATCCCCACAAAGCCTTGTCATCACCTGGAAAGCGAATTGCTGGATAGGGCTGATCGCTAAAATCAAAGCTGAGCTCAATTGTGTTGGCCGAGTCAAGTAAGTGTGACAACGAGATCCATTCAAACTCAGCCACTTCATAATTGGCCCGCAAGTCCAAGACTTTGCTTGGATTAATCCAATACACAAAGCAGGCAATAATGACGCCAGCAGGGTGATTCGCGCGCCGACCCGACAATTCATCCAGCATTCCTAGTAGGCTGTGCTGACGAAGGTCGAGACTCACCTCTTCTAGTGTCTCGCGTACCGCCGTCTCAGTTAAGTGTGCATCACTTAACTCAAACCGACCACCGGGAAATGCGATATGCCCAGACCACGGGTCGGCAGGGTGTGTCGCGCGAGTAATGAATAACATTTCAGTCTCATCCTCGCCCTCACGTAGAACCATCGCCACCGCTGCCTGGCTTTCGCCGTTGCGGTCCAGTTTCTGCGCTTTTCGGTGGCTCAACCAAGCCTCGATACGCGCGCGATCACTCATAGCTCGTATCCCCAAGAGCCAAGAAACCACCCGATTGGTGCGCCCACAGCGCAGCGTATAAACCACCTTTGTTGATTAATTGCTCATGGCTACCTTGCTCAATAATCTGACCCTGATCCATCACCACCAGTCGATCTAGCATCGCAATCGTTGACAGGCGGTGTGCGATGGCGATCACGGTTTTATTTTGCATTAATTCAGCCAAACTTTCCTGAATCGCGACTTCGACTTCAGAATCAAGCGCGCTGGTTGCTTCGTCCAGCACCAAAATAGGTGCGTTTTTTAGCAGTACTCGTGCAATCGCAATGCGCTGACGCTGGCCACCTGACAGCTTAACTCCGCGCTCACCGACGTGAGCTGCATAGCCCGAACGACCGCTGGGGTCTTGTAAGTCGAGAATAAATGTGTGCGCATGTGCCTGTTTGGCTGCTTGAACGATATCATCCTCACTTGCCTCTGGGTTTCCATAGCGAATATTGTCTGTTACCGACCGATGCAGTAGTGACGTATCTTGGGTGACCATGCCGATCTGTGCACGCAAACTCTCCTGCGTGACTTCCGCTATATTGTGTCCGTCAATCCGCAGTTGACCGGATTCGATATCGTAGAAACGAAGCAATAAATTAACTAACGTTGATTTCCCCGCGCCCGAGCGGCCGACGACGCCGATTTTCTCTCCTGCCGCGATGTGCAAGGAAAAATCGTGCAACACCTTTTGTTTCTCACCCTCTGAGATCTGGCCATAATCAAAGTGAATACGGTCGAATTGGATATCGCCTTCTGTCACTGCTAGATCGTGGGCATTGGCTTGATCAATGATTGCGCGATCATGCGCCAGGGTGCCGATACCATCTTGCACCACACCAATGTTTTCAAACAAGCCGGCGACTTCCCACAATATCCACTGCGACATACCTTGTAGGCGCAGCACCAAGCCGGTTGCAAAAGCAATGGCACCGCCGGTAACGGCACCGATAGTCCACAACCACAACGACAGCGCACAGACCGAAAACAATAACAGCGAATTGATCAAACTTAAGGTCGAAGATAACAGCGTTACCAGGCGCATTTGCTGGTGCACTGAGTCCATAAAAACACCCATGCCGGCACGTGCGTATTGATCTTCGTAATCCGATTGTGCAAACATTTTGACCGTACTGATATTGGTATAGCTGTCCACGATACGACCAGTCACACCTGAGCGCGCATCTGCCTGCTGTTGTGAAACATCACGCAGACGCGGAATAAAATGACGCAATATCAAATAGTAAGCCGCCAGCCACAACAACATCGGCGCGGTCAGGCGCCAATCGCTACTGGCAAACAAGACCACTGCACCCACAAAATAGACACTGACATAGACCAATACTTCGGTGATTTTTAATACCGTCTCGCGCACACCCAGAGCGGTTTGCATCATTTTAGTTGCGACTCGGCCGGCGAAGTCATTTTCAAAAAACTGAATGCTTTGACGCAACAGATAACGGTGTGCCTGCCAACGCGTGCGCATCGCAAAATTACCCAATAAGCCTTGGTGTATCAACGCTTCATGTGAGAATTTAAGCAGCGGTAAGATAATCAGCACTAAAACTCCCATGCCGATCAATGTCTTCTGGTGTGATGTCCAAAATGTTGCGCGATCACTGCTGGCGACCCAGTCCACTAAATCACCCACAAACGCAAACAAACCGACTTCAATCAGGGCGATAACAGCAGCGAAAATCGAGCTAAGTAGAACCAGCTTCCAAAAAGGCTGGGTGTAGTACCAAATAAAGGCGAACAAGCCTTGGGGAGGCTTCTCGGGTAGCGCAGCAGGGAAAGGATCGCTACTGTTTTCCAGCCTGCTAAATAGCGCATTCAGTAGCGACTTCAGTGATAGCGATGATTTGCTCACAACCCATCCTGCGTTTGAGTCCTACGCCGATTGCTGACACTGAAGTAAGAAAGTCTGAACACGTTCGAGACCTACATCAGGCCAGCCAAGATCGATATGCCTTTTTCGATTTGAGCCGCAGGGATAGACGAAAACCCTAATCTAAAAAAGTTATCGCGCCGATTGGTAGGATCAAAAAATGCACCGCCCGGTTCAATCAACACGCCGTGCTGTCGGGCGCGGACAGCCAACTCTTGGGCATCCAGACCTTCTGGTCCTTTGACCCAAAATGAGGAACCGCCGAAGCTGGGGCTAGGCGCAGCACCGGGGAAGTGTTGATCCAAAGCCGCTTGCATCACGGTTGAGCGGTGATGGAGCGTGTGGGTAATTCGTCGCACCAGCGCATCGTGATAGCCGCGCTTTAGAAACTGGGCGACTATAAATTGATTATTGGCCGGTGGGTGACGCAGAGTGATGCGGCGCAAAGCACGTGCTTGCTGGATAAAGGGTTTGGGGCCAACGATAAACCCCAGCCGGATCCCCGGTGCTAGTGTTTTGGATAAGCTGCTGACATAGATAACCCGGCCATTCTGATCAATACTTTTCAACGCGGGAGTGGGTTTGCCGACATAATTGAATTCAGACTCGTAATCGTCTTCAATAATCAGGTAGTCATGTTGGCTCGCGTGCTCCAGCAACTCGGCTCGACGCGACTGAGGCATGGTGACATTGCTGGGGTACTGGTGGCTGGGTGTGCAATAGACCACATCACAATCCTTAAGCGCATCGCTGATCACCATGCCATCCGCATCAATATCGATATTCTTGAACTGGTTGGTGTAACTCAAAAAGGCATTGCGGGCATCAACATAGCCCGGGTTTTCCAAGCCGATGGTCTTGCTATTGTCCAGCAACAGTTGTGCCGCCATAAAAATCGAATGTTGGGCGCCGACGGTGATTAGAATCTCATCAAAGTCCACAAAAATCCCGCGCCTTGGCAGCAGCTTGGAATGAATTTGTTCGACCAGCTCTTGGTTGTCTTGGTCGATGTGGTCGGCAGCCCAGCTGTGTATCGCAGCAATGCTGGCAGCCTCCCGACAACATTCGCGCCAATCGGCGATCGGGAATAGCTTTTTATCGAATTGCCCGCATAAAAAGGGATATGGTGCGGTTTGCCAATTTTTGGGCTTGCGGTTATACGAGAAGTTTCTGGGTAATGAGACCAGTCTCTGAGACCAATCCAATTCGCTTTCCTTACCGTGGCTAGGCCGTGCCGCATAGCCATCCAACACATCTTCACGGACATAAAACCCGCTGCGTTGCTTGGACTCAATAAATCCTTCATCCATCAGGTTTTGGTAGGCCAACACCACGGTATTGCGCGCTACTTTCAATTGCTCTGCCAGCTTTCGACCAGATGGTAATGAACTACCCGGCGCCAAGTGCCGATTGAGAATGGCGTTAACCATCATTTCCTGGATTTGTGCTTGCAGCGTTCCAGAGTGGTTTTCAGGTAGTTTAAATAAGTATTCGGTCATGGCATGTCACGATATCACCGCTGCGACTGGACTCACCGCCACAGATAGGCTGGTTCTATATCAGGAAGACGCTTCAAGTCTATGCTATTGGTTCACGATCACCTAGTTGTTTTAATCAGATACGGAAGTTTAGCCATGGCACTGAGTCCCACACAATTACAAAATTACTGGATGCCGTTTACCGGTAACCGCGATTTTAAATCTAACCCTCGCATGATTCTAAGGGCTGAGGGCGCCTATTTATATGATGATCAAGGTAACGCCATTCTGGACGGATCGTCTGGTTTGTTTTGTTCCCCGTTGGGTCATTGCCGGGAAGAGATCGTACAAGCGGTTAGCAAACAATTATCTGAGCTGGATTATGTCGCACCCTTCCAGACCGCGCAGCCACTCAGTTTTGAATTCGCCTCGCGTTTGGCCAAGATGCTACCCGACTCATTAAATCATCTATTCTTTACCAATTCGGGCTCTGAGTCGGTCGATACGGCGATGAAAATCGCAATGGCCTACCACTATGCTCGTGGTGAAGGTCAGCGCACCCGATTTGCCTCACGCGAACGCGCCTATCACGGTGTGAATATGGGGGGTGTATCACTCAGTGGCATGATCAAAAACCGCCAGGCCTTTGGCCCTGGCTTGCCGGGCGTCGTACATATGCGTCATACCTGGCAATCAGAAAACCGCTTTACTCGTGGACAACCGCAGAGCGGTGCTGAGTTAGCGGATGATTTAGAGCACATCGCATTGAACTACGGCCCGGATACCATAGCGGCTTGCTTTGTTGAGCCGATCGCAGGTTCTACTGGCTGCCTGGTCCCCCCTGTCGGCTATTTGCAACGCTTGCGCGAAATTTGTGACAAATACGGCATTTTGCTGGTATTTGATGAAGTTATTACCGCTTTTGGTCGCACCGGGAATGCTTTTGGTGCTGATAGCTTTGGTGTGGTTCCAGACATCATGACCCTAGCAAAAGCCTTAACCAATGCGGTTCAACCCATGGGTGCAGTAGCGGTGAGTGATAGCGTTCATGACGCTATTTTCAATGCCGCCCCTGAAAAAGCAGTTGAGCTATTCCACGGCTACACCTATTCAGCCCATCCGGGCGCGTGTGCGGCGGGTCTTGCGACGCTGGATTTATTCGAAAAAGAACAGTCTTTTCAGGCCGCCGCAGATATGTCCGAGCATTTTCTGGACACTATGTTTGCACTCAGCGATTTGCCCGCTGTAACCGATATTCGCGGCTATGGCTTACTCGCCGGGATTGATCTAGCAGCTGACCCGGCTGGCCCTGGCGTGAAAGGCTTGGCAGTGCAAAAAGGCTTGTTTCACGGTGGATTAAATATCAAAGCAACCGGCGATTGTATTTTGGTCGCTCCGCAATTCATTATGGATCGCGACCAAGTCAGCCAAATTGGCGACATATTGCGCTCTGTGCTGAGCAAAGCCTGAGTCAATTAAGATCATCTCATTTGAGCCACCTGCCTATTAAATGGGCAGGTGGCTTTTTGTCATTTAGTGCTGGTTCTTGAGCTTCTCACACTTATCGGAATTAGGCTCGCTTGATCTAAAGCGCGTATAATCTGCCGCTCTTGCTATTTGCTATAGGCTTTGACATGAGCGCGCACCCTCACAATACTAGTCTGAACGTCGATCAGAATGAGATCGCCAAGTTCTCTGAACTCGCTTCCCGCTGGTGGGATAAGGAAAGCGAGTTTCGGCCCTTGCACCAGATCAATCCTTTGCGCCTGGATTTCATCGAAAAAGATGGCAAATTAAGGGGGCTTGAAGTGTTGGACGTGGGCTGCGGTGGTGGCATTTTATCGGAGGCAATGGCTGACAGTGGTGCCACAGTCACCGGGATAGATCTGGGCGAAAAGGCACTGTCGGTAGCGCGCTTGCACGCCTTGGAATCCGAGATTGATGTTAGCTACGAGCAAATTGCCGCCGAAACATTCGCAGATCAACACCCCAGCCGATTTGACGTAGTCACTTGCATGGAGATGCTGGAGCATGTGCCTGACCCAGCCAGCATTATCACTGCCTGTGCCCAATTAGTTAAACCAGGTGGCCGCGTCTATTTCTCGACCATCAACCGCAACCCCAAAGCCTGGGCGCTGGCGGTTTTAGGAGCGGAATACATCCTCAATCTGCTTCCTCGCGGCACCCACGATTATGAAAAATTCATTCGCCCCAGCGAAATGCACGCCTGGGCTGAATCAGCCGGGCTAGAATTCAAAGAAATGATTGGCATGCATTACAACCCCTTGTTCAAAACCTATAAATTGGCGTCGGGGCTGGACGTTAATTACATGGTTCGGGCTGAGCGCGTTGCCTAAAGGCAATCTCAAACCCAGGTCTAGAGCTAAACATATCCTGTTTGATCTAGACGGTACGATCGCCGATACAGCACCGGATTTAGCCTTAGCGCTGAATCGGGTGTTGCTGGCCCATGGGCACGCCGAATTACCCCTGTCTGCAGTCAGACCCTACGTATCGCGCGGTGCTGGAGGCATGATTGAGCGCGGTTTTGGCTTAGCCGTAGATGATGCGCGGGCTAAACCATTGCAACTTGAGTTAATTGCTTACTACGAGCAGCGCCTGCTGGATAAAACCACTTTGTTTGATGGCGTTGCCGATTTACTCGACTGGTTGGATGCACGCAAAATTATCTGGGGGGTGGTGACCAATAAAATCACTCGGTTGACGGAGCCTTTGCTAGAGCAAATGGGCTTATTGGATCGTGCCCATTGCGTCGTCAGCGGTGATACCTCACCCGAACGCAAACCCTCACCAGTACCGCTACTACATGCTTGTGGAATAGCGGGCATATTGCCGGAAGATACGATTTATCTGGGCGATGATGCGCGTGATATCCAAGCCGGCAATGCAGCCGGGATGACGTCGCTGATAGCTTCCTGGGGTTATATTCATGCTGACGAACGGCTGTCTGACTGGGGTGCCGATGCCATACTCGCATCAGCCAGTGAATCGATCGATTGGCTGTAGCCCTCCGGATTAATGGAGCCACCCAACGCCTACCAGTTATTGTCCATCGCTACTGGCGATTGGCGCAACGTGGCCTTGGTCGGCGGCGTGCTTGTACTCTTTTTCCTGCTAGGGTGGCTATTCGCTCGTCTTGGCAGCGCTCGCAGAATTGCTACCCTTGAAGCCATGTTGGACTACGAAATGCGTTCAGCGGATGAGCGGTTGGACAGCATGAGCGAGCACTTTTCGGCTTTGTCGTCCAACGCGCTACGCGAAAACAATCAAAGCTTTATTCAGCTTGCCGGACAAGTCATGCGAGAGTTTCACTTGCGTGCTGACCAAGAGCTCAAAAACCGTGAAACCGCCATCGAGGGTTTGGTCAAACCCATCGAAGCGGCAATCAGCCAAACTCAAACCCAACTCAAAGAATTTGATCAAAGCACCCGCCAGAGCCAGGGCGCATTGGGTGGCCAGTTAAAGGCCATGACCGAAGCACAGCTACACTTGCAACAAGAAACAAGACACTTGAGCCAAGCTATGCGTCGCCCGGAAGTGCGCGGCCAGTGGGGGGAAATTACGCTGAAGCGCTTGGTCGAGCTGGCCGGAATGGTGGAATACGCGGATTTTCAGCAACAAGTCTCGGTACAAACCGATGAGGGTCTGCTGCGGCCCGATATGGTCGTCAAAATGCCCAATCAGCGCCAAATTGTGGTAGATGTCAAAACCCCGCTGGATGCGTATTTAGCTGCCGTTGAAGCGCCCGACGAAGCTACCAAACTAGTGCAGCTCAAGCGCCATGCTAAGCAAGTCCGTGCTCGCGTACTGGAACTTGCGCAGAAACAGTATTGGGCCCAGTTTGAGCCATCACCTGACTTTGTGGTGCTGTTTATACCGGGTGATCAGTTTTTAAGTGCTGCGCTGGATCAAGATGACACCTTGCTAGAATACGCTCTACAGAAAAAAGTCATTCTGTCGACCCCAACCAGCCTGATCGCCTTGTTGCGGATCATTGCCTTTGGCTGGCAACAGAATCAGCTGGACGAAGAAACCCAAACGGTTCGTCGAATGGCCAAGGATTTCGATCAGCGCTTACGATTATTTCAAAGCCACTTAGCGGAAACCGGCTCAAATCTAGAAAAGGCCTCTAAAGCTTATAATCGAGCGGTACGGTCGTGGGAGAAAAAGCTCACCCCAATGAGCAAGCGTTTTGCGCGGTTTAATCCGAGTGATGATCAGCCCAAAGATCCATTAAGTGCTTTAGAAGAACCCATAGATCGCCTGAAGGATTACTAAACCCTTAAGCCCAATTAAGGCTTTACTTGTAACTTAGGGCACTTCGCCCTATTATTCGATGTTCTGCTCGACATTATCAAATTTAACGGAGGAACAAGATGGGCTTTAATATTATGGATTTGGTCAAGGATCAGATTTCTGATGCAGTAGTTGGCCAAATAGGTGGGTTTTTGGGAGAGAAGCCAAAAGCAACTCGGTCAGCGATGGATAGTGCAATTCCTGCTATTTTAGGGGGCTTGGCTAACGTAGCGGGCAACAAACGTGGCGCTTCGTCCATGTTTGATACGCTCAACGATCAGGACGACAGCATTTTAGATAACCTAGGTGATTTACTCGGAGGAAAGCAAGCCAGCTCAACCATGGACATGGGAAGTAGTTTATTGGGTGGATTGATGGGTAATGGCGGCTTAGGTAATCTGGTGGGCACATTGGCCGGTTTTACTGGCATGGGCAAGAAATCCAGTGGTTCCTTGGTAGGCTTACTCGCCCCGATCGTGTTGGGTGTGATCAAGCGAAAGGTTTTTGGCGGTAGTTCGGGCGGCACCATTGGTGCGTTAACTTCCTTATTTTCTGGCCAAAAAGACAATATTACTAACGCAATGCCGACCGGTTTGAACGATCAGCTCAGCTCTTCCGGTTTTTTCGACAGCCTTACCAACAACTTCGCAGATACCGCTGAAGACGTTGGTCGAGCGACACGTAATGCCGGTCATGCAGCGCAAGAGCAAGTGGCGGATGCCGCAAAAGGCGGCTCATCGTTGTTTCGCAAATTATTACCCATCATTATTTTGGCAGCTCTCGCGTGGTTTGCCCTACAAATGTTTGGCGGCAAGAAAGAAGAGCAAGTAGTACCGACTCCTGCAGCGCCTACGTCGTCGATAGAAGTGCCTGACTATGGTGGTCAAATCGGTTCAATTTTCCAAAACACGACCGACAGTTTTAGCCGGATTACCGACGTAGCGACAGCTACTGAGGAATTGCCCAATTTGAGAGGCGCTCTCAATGATTTCGATGGTTTTGGCAAAGTATTCGGTGAAGTGACTGACAATACCGTTCGTGGTCCTGTCATTGAAGTGGCCAAAGGCGCATTTAGCAAACTAGAGCCAGTGGTCGGTAAAGTGCTGGAGATTCCTGGTGTTGGTGATGTGATCAAACCAACGACGGATTCGTTGATGGAAATGCTAAATAAGCTAGTACAGTAGTCTTAGCACGACCTTGATATAGAAAGCCGGGATTGATTCCCGGCTTTTTTACGTGCTACCAAACCATCTGCTTGTGACCAATTCCAGTCTATCGCCACCATTGCGTCGTACGGTGAACTGGTGATACCGTTGCTGAATGTTATCCAAATCAAAACCACCCAACGATACGCCAGTTGCGCTGATTACTGGCGGGGCTAAACGGCTGGGTGCAGAAATCACGCGCTGTTTGCACTCCGCAGGCTATATGGTGGTCATCCATTATCGCCGTTCCGCTGACAGTGCCAAGCGCCTGCAAACTAAGCTTGAGCTCGACAGACCCGATTCAGCCTTTCTAGTCCAGGCCGATTTAGGCGAGCCGCAAGTGTGTGCACAAACTATCGCTGATTCGATTGATCAAGCCGGGCGTTTGGACTGCCTGGTTAATAATGCGTCAGCATTTTTCCCGACTCCGATTGATACCGCCGATGAAAAAGATTGGGAGACATTAATGGGTGCGAATTTAAAAGCGCCTTTGTTTCTCAGCCAAGCGGCGCTGCCACACTTACGTAAAACAGAAGGCTGTATCATTAACTTAATCGATATTTACGCCAATCGGCCACTGCGTGATCATCCCATTTACATAGCCAGTAAAGCTGGGCTTGCTGCGCTAACCCGCTCATTGGCTATCGATGCCGCACCCGTGCGAGTCAATGGCATCGCCCCCGGCGCGATTCTATGGCCAGAAAATATCGGAGGTGATTCTGAGGACGGTAAACAGCGCCTAATCGCCCGTACACCACTCAAACGCTTGGGTAAACCGTCAGATATCGCTAAAACCGCCCTCTTTTTAGCCAAAGATGCCCCCTTTATCACTGGCCAGATTATTTCGGTCGATGGTGGACGAAGCGTGGTGCCCTAGGGTGCGCTTAAACCAACCCGAATAGATCAAGCTAAGCCCATCAGTTCGCTGAGTTCGCGTGCCTCACGCGCCCAATCTGCGGCATGTGGATGTGGCTCAATAAACCAGGCGGCACTGCGGGTTGTACCCATCCATTGGCTGACCTCGTCAAATTGTGCTTTTCGCAGACGTAAGTCCGCTCCCTGGCTTCTCACCACCAGCACTTCCCCTGAACCATATGGCTTTACTTGCGTTTGTGGATACCAAACCATCGACCATCCCGATTGGGACGCCTGTGCCTGCCAAGCTTGCGCATCTGCCAACAAACCAGTATCGATTGCGATCTTAGCACTTCTAAACACTGTCTCCAGCTGTGCGGCAATCGTTTCAACCGAATCTTCTGGCCGGGGTAAAACCACCCAAACCGCAACCTTAGGCAGTAATTGCCTGAGAAACCCATTGTCGAGGTTTTTCAACTTAGCCGCGTCAACTTCAATAACTGCCTGAAATCCATCATCGGCAGATAGAAGAAGATCACCTAACTGACCCCAATCCAGCGCGGCGGCAAATAGTGCGCTACGAAAATCATTGCAATAGTAATCAAACCGCCACTCTTGTGGGCATTCCTCGGGGTAATAGTGGTCGCACCACTCGGCCACATCGAAGCCGACCGTGCCGCAAACAAGCTGGTTGAACATAACTGAATCGTAAGTTTAGTTTAATAATTAGCCTTTATAATCGGCACCTTAAGTAGAAGCAAGTCATCCTATGGTTTCACAGCAATCAAGTCGGCGCTTTGGCGGGATCATCCCGCTGTATGGTGCTGACGGCTTCGAGTGCATCCAAGCCGCACACGTCGCTGTAATCGGGGTCGGCGGGGTTGGCTCCTGGGTGGTGGAAGCGCTGGCACGCAGCGGGGTCGGCACGCTGACGCTGGTCGACATGGATCATGTCACTGAATCCAATATCAACCGCCAACTACCTGCTCTGGACAGCACACTGGGCATGGCCAAGGTTCTGGCCCTGCAAGCCCGGGTGCTAGACATCAATCCTGTTTGCACAGTCAAGCCGATCGAGGAATTTATTACGTTGGATAATCATGCTGATCTGATCGCAGACTGTGGTTTAGTGGTCGACTGTATCGACCATGCCCATACCAAGGCGGCACTAATTGCCTGGTGTCGGCACCAGAAAAAACCTATCATTACGGTCGGTGGTGCGGGCGGAAAAATCGACCCAAGCCGAATCCAGATTTCAGACCTATCTCGCACAAAACAAGACGCTTTGCTGGCAAGAACGCGTAAAACGCTGCGCCAACACTATCGTTTTTCGCGTAATACCAAGCGCCGATTCGGCGTGGCTGCGGTCTTTTCAGACGAACCCACCCATTTAGAAGACACCAGCGATAAACCCAGCCATCTAAATTGTGGTGGTTTGGGGTCGGTTACCCACGTGACCGCGAGTTTTGGTATGCTGGCGACAGCTAAAGTATTGGATCGTTTGGCAAACCGTTTATAATGCAATTTCAACACCTTAAAGGTCATAGCCCGCTTGCATGAAAATCTTCAATCTGAAATGGATACTGCCACTAGTCGCAATAGCGATTGCCTTTGCGGGAATGCAGTTTCTGATCAAATCCAAACCCAAGGGTAAAAAACACACACCCAGCGAAAAAATCTGGCAAGTCGAGTTAGCGCCACTCACTGCGTCCAGTCTGTCCCCAACCCTGCAAATCAGCGGTGTGGTGGAATCCCCCGACACTCTAAATGCAGCTGCACCGGGTGCGAGTTGGGTCAAGCACGTGGCAGTAAAAGAAGGAGATTTAGCCAGTAAAGGCGATTTATTAATAGCGCTAGACCGGCGCGACTTTGAGGTCAATGTACGCCAAGCTGAAGCTGAAATCGCTGACGTTGATGCCCAAATAGCTGAAGCTGAAATCCAGTATGAAATGAATCAAAAAGCGCTGGGCGATGAAACACAGTTATTGGCGTTGGTGCGAAAATCAGTTGATCGCGCAAAACAATTATCAGCGAAATCCTTAGGCACCGCTTCCGCACTAGACACTGCCCAGCAAGACTACAAACGGCAACAGCTGGCGGTCAATCAACGCCAACTCGCCGTTAACAGCTATAACTCGCGGCAACTACAATTACAGGCGCAGCGCCTAAAAATTCATGCGCAGCTCGAACAAGCGCAGCTGGCGATGGAACGCAGCCAAATTGTCGCGCCCTATGATGGGGTGGTCAGCGCGGTTAGTGTGTCGGCGGGCGATCGGGTTAACATTGGGCAAAGCTTATTGACGCTGTATGCTTTAGGCGAACTTGAAGTCCGCGCTAAAATCCCGTTGCGCTATGAAGTCGAGTTAAATCCGTTGTCTAAAAATACGCCTGAAATCAACGCTTACGATACGCGTGGGCAGCAGTTTGTATTGCGTCGCCTGTCGGGTAAAGCATCAACCAGCGGCATTGATGGTTTTTTTGCACCGAAAGAGGTTAACGCGACACTCAAGCCCGGTGCAGCGATCACGCTCAACATTTTGCGCCCACCCAAGCCAGATGTTTATGTGATCCCCTATGAATCCATTTACGGCGAAAACCGTGTTTACCTCTTTGATCAAGGTCGCTTGAAGGCGGTTTCAGTAGAAACCGTCGGCCCCTACATCGATGCCGACGGTCAGTCGCGGCGCTTGGTACGCGGTGACGCTATTAACGCGGGTGATCAACTCGTCATCACCCGCTTACCCAATGCGACCAGTGGCTTGAAAGTGGCAGACATTGCTGCTGAAAAACCCAAGCAAGCGGCACAACCCACCCAAGCTAAACCCGTACCTGAGACCTAACCCGTGGACTGGCTAGCTCTCGAAAAACACCATGCGCCATAAAGACGACTTACTGGGGATATTTGCGCGTCACAAAGTCGCGCCAAATTTGTTAATGGCGCTGATGATTCTGTCCGGCTTTGTCGCGCTTAAGTTATTGAACGTACAGTTCTTTCCAGATTCAGACCCGGATACGATCAGTGTCGGTACCCTTTGGTCGGGTGCCAGCGCAGAAGATATTGAAACCACCATCACCACGCCGCTGGAACAACGCATACGCAATATTGATCGCGTTAAGGAAATCCGCTCGACCTCAGCATCGGGCGTTTCTGGGATTACGGTAGAGCTGGATAAAGGCGCCGACAAGTTATTAG
Organism: Candidatus Poriferihabitaceae bacterium; assembly: GCA_965249035.1. Taxonomy (GTDB): domain Bacteria; phylum Pseudomonadota; class Gammaproteobacteria; order Arenicellales; family Poriferihabitantaceae; genus CBDFKV01. The sequence continues at coordinate 22,604 of CBDFKV010000004.1, forward strand.
CACTTGATCGCATTCAAAAAGAAATTGACAGCTTTGGCAATATGCCTGCGGATGCCGAAGACACCAAAGTCTCGCTGGCTGAGCGCTACGAATCAGTCGCACGGCTATTGATTTCCGGCCCGGGTTCTATCGATGAGCTGAAAACCTTGGCGTATCGTTTTGAAAGTGAATTGCTCGCCAAGGGTATCGACCGGGTCGATTTAACGGGCTTGCCGAAAACGCATATCGAAATCGCAATCGCACCTGAACAATTGGTACAAAGCGGTTTGAGTCTGGACCAGATCAGTCAGCGAATCCGCCAATTTTCTCAAGACCAGCCGGCTGGCCTGGTTGGGCAAGAACAAGGCACACGAGAATTACGTAGCCTCGGCAAGCGACGGACGGTAGACGAATTTGCCGATTTGGATATCGTCAGCACGCCCAATGAGCAAGTAAAGCTTGGCGACATCGCTACGCTAACTCGCGCTAGCTCTGACCTTGAATCCTTTGTGACGGTCGAAGGCAAACTCGCAGTGGTGTTAACCCTGCGCCGCAACGCCAATGGTAACTCATTGGTATCCGCTAGAATCCTGCATGATTGGTTGGATGCGACCTTACCCACCCTACCCCCAAACATCGTCGTCAAGCCTTTTGGTGAACGCTGGACCTTAATCATGGACCGCATCAACTTGATGCTGAAAAATGGATCTTCTGGTTTGGCACTGGTTTTATTCACGCTGTTTTTATTCCTCTCCGGTCGCGTCGCTTTTTGGGTTGCCGTGGGCATCCCGGTATCATTCATGGCCACGCTGGCGGTGCTGTACCTCGCCGGTGGCAGCATTAATATGCTGAGCCTGTTTGCGCTCATTATGGCGCTCGGGATCATTGTCGACGACGCAATTGTGGTCGCCGAAGATGCGCAAGCCCACTTTGAGATGGGCGAAGACCGTCTAAGCGCGTCAGAAGGCGGTGCACGGCGTATGTTGGGGCCAGTAATGGCGTCATCATTGACAACCGTTGCCGCATTTTTGCCCTTGATGCTGATCGGCGGCCATATGGGTGCGATCATGTTTTCAATCCCGTTAGTGATTGTCGCCGTCATCATCGCGTCTTTGATCGAAAGCTTTTTGATTTTGCCCGGTCACCTGCGCCATGCGTTTAAAAAGACGCGCATCAACCGACGTCACGGCATCCGTGCTAAATTGGATGGTGCATTCGAGCACTTTAAAAACAAACTGTTCCGACCTTTTCTGTATACAGCCATAGCCTATCGCTGGGCCACCATCGCGATTGCGCTGGGAGTTTTACTGTTTGCGGTTGGCTTGTTTTTAGGCGGCCGTATTTCCTGGGTATTTTTCCCTTCACCAGAATCCACCAACATTACCGCGAATGTACGCTTTGTCGCGGGTACGCCGACCGAAAAAACCGATCTGTTTCTGAATCATTTAGAAACGACACTCCGACAAACCAAACAAGAATTGGAACAAAACGGCGATTGGGTGGTGGATACCTGGTACGTGGTACATCGATCCTCTTCTGGACGCGGTCGAGCAATTCGTGGTGATCGTATTGGCTCCATCTTTGTTGAGTTAACCGCACCCGATTCCCGCTCGGTGCCCAACAATACCTTTGTCAAAACCTGGCGCGATAAAGTGGTACTGCCGTCCGGGGTAGAATCATTTACCTTAGCTGCACGGCGCACCGGGCCATCGGCTAAAGACCTGGAAGTGAGAATGGCTGGCAGCGACGCTGACTCCTTGAAGTCCGCCGCTACCGAGCTTTCGGAAGCATTGAAAGGCATCGATGGCGTTAGCGCGGTGGACGATGACTTGGCCTATGGGCGAGAACAATACATTTATGAATTAACCGCGAATGGCCGTGCCACCGGCTTAACCTTGAGCGGTTTGAATCAACAACTCCGTGCCGCTTATGACGGCTTAACCGTCCAACGCTTTCAGGAAGGCCGTGAAGAGATCGACGTGCGTGTGCAATTGCCTGCGAGTACTCGCGAACGCTTATCAAGCCTGCCCAGCCTACCGATTTTGCTCCCCAATGGCGAATACGTGCCATTTGAAAGCATCGCCCGCTGGTCTACCCGTCAGGGTTTTGAAAACCTGCGCCATGCGGGTGGCGAGCTAGCGGTAACGGTATCGGCAAACGTGGATGCGGCGGTGGGCAATGTGCAATCGATCAGTAACTCTGTCGCCGCAACCACCCTGCCGACACTGGCCGCTCGTTACGGGGTTCAGTATTCTTTGGAAGGCGGCGCCCAACACCAGCGTGATACTTTATCTGACCTACAACTCGGTTTAATCATCGGACTGACCATGATTTACATTATTCTCACCTGGGTCTTTTCGTCTTATGGCTGGCCGATTCTGGTGATGTTGATCATTCCCTTTGGGATTACCGGCGCAGTGCTTGGTCATTGGTTGATGGGCATGAATTTTACCCTGTTATCGCTGTTCGGTTTGTTTGGCCTGTCCGGTATTGTGATCAACGACTCGATTATTTTAGTGACCTTTTACAAGCAGTTACGTAGTACGGGCTTGGCTGCTAAAGATGCTTTGGTGGAAGCCTCTTGTCAACGCCTGAGGGCAGTATTGCTGACCTCTATCACCACCATTGCAGGTTTAGCTCCCCTTTTGTTTGAAACCTCACGCCAAGCGCAGTTCTTAATCCCGATGGCGGTTTCAATCGCTTTTGGTTTAGGCTTCGCGACCATATTGATCTTGGTGCTACTGCCGTCAATCCTTTCTATTTATGAAAGTGCACACGACTATTTCTTTCCGGCCGCACACGTTTCATCCAAACCCCCGCTCGAACACGCGGTTTAAAGTCTGATTCAACGGGGTTTCCCAAATTTTGCACTACTAGCCTGTGGATAAAAATCACTAGGGCGCGTAGAATCATCCGGCTGGGTGGCTACTGATAGTGGCATTAAGCGCTCAATAGAACACCTTTGGCTCAGCTGGCCATGGATAAATCCGATAAAGTTACTCTAGCTGGGTAATCACCCTAGGAAGCAGGCTTGACCTTCGAATATGATGCACCGTGAATAAACCGGATTTTTGGCAAAGCTGCCTTGGCCAATTAGAAGCAGATCTTTCAAAAGATACGGTGAGCAATTACGTGCTACCGCTGCAGCCCATATTACACGCCAATAAGCTCAAGTTACTCGCGCCTAATACCTACGTATACAACTACGTAAAGCGCAATTTGGTTGAACAAATCCGCCAAGTTGCGCTGGATACCGACCCCACTATTGAGCTGCTGGAATTCGAAGTTGGCGCCTATGAGCCGCTTCCTGAAATCGCAGACAATGGTCATGATCCAGCGTTGCCGAAAATCGTCAATACCGAGCGCGACACGCTTGATGCAGCATTTACCTTTGAAAACCACGTTGAAGGTAAATCTAATCAAATCCCGCGTGCAGCCGCGATGCAAGTCGGCACTAACCCCGGTGGCAATTACAACCCCTTATTCCTTTATGGTGGTGTCGGGCTCGGAAAAACGCACTTGATGCAAGCCGCCGGTCATTTAATTTTGGATAATGATCCTGCTGCTAAGGTGGTCTATATCCGCTCTGAAGTCTTTGTGGCGGATATGGTCAATGCCCTGAAAACTAATAGGATGGATTTGTTTAAGGAACGCTACCGTTCTTTAGATGCCTTGTTAATCGACGACATTCAATTTTTTGCCAGCAAGACCCAAACCCAAGAAGAGTTCTTCCATACCTTCAATCAACTCCTTGAGGGTGATAGTCAGATCATTATTACCAGCGACCGTATCCCACAGGCAATTACCGGTGTTGAAGAGCGCTTAGTTTCTCGTTTTGGTAGTGGCTTAACCTGCCAGATTGAACAGCCTGAGTTAGAGACGCGTGTTGCTATTTTGGAAAGTAAAGCGATCCGGATGAAAATGGCACTGAGTGATGACGTCGCCTTTTTCATTGCTAATGTGATCCACTCAAATGTTCGCGAGTTGGAAGGCGCCCTGCACCGTATTTCGGCCTATTCTCAATTCACCAACCGTACGATCGATACCGACTTGGCGCGTGATGCCTTGAAAGACTTGATGCTGTTTAAAGATCGTCAGCTAACAGCCGAAAATATCCAGCGTATCGTCATCGACTATTTCCGCCTCAAGATGTCTGATTTACTATCAAATAAGCGGTCGCGCGACATTGCTCGACCCCGTCAAGTCGCTATGGCCTTGTGTAAACAGTACACCAACTTGAGTTTACCGAAGATCGGTAAAGAATTCGGGGGACGAGATCACACCACTGTTTTGTACGCGTGCCGCAAAGTTGAAGCCTTATGCCAATCAGATTCACAGTTTAATGATGACTATCAAAAACTTCAAAAAATAGTGGGTGGATAGTTTTTTGGGAAACGCACTAAATTTTGTGGGGAAAGCTGTGGATAGACTGGGGATATTTGTTATCCACATTTCATCCACAGGCAGCCCACATAAAATTTTTGCCAGCAAGTACCGTTAAGTGTTTGTTATATAATAGTCATAACAAACTACTCACTAACTCACAAGACTAATAGCTACAATAAAGTTGATTTCAACTATGAAAATACGCATCAATCGAGAAGATTTACTACCCGCCTTGTCAACAGCTGCAAGCGTGGTTGAAAAAAGGCAAACCCTACCAATACTCTCCAATTTATTGATAATAAATAGTAAATCTGGTTTATCAGTTACTGGTTCTGATTTAGAAGTAGAAGTGAATGCTCGAACTCAGAACGTTGAAGGTGATGAGTCTGCAGTAACCTTGTTAGCGAACAAAGTAGTTGATGTTTGCAGAGCTTTACCGAGCAACGCTCAAGTCACTATTGAAAATAAAGGTGATAGCGCTGTTTTGAGAAGCGGAAACAGTCGATTCACCTTAAAAACCTTACCTTCAGATGATTATCCTAGCTTGCACTCAATTGATTTTGAGGAACGTTTTACTATTCCCGCACTCCAGCTAAAACGTCTTTTAGACGATACTGCTTTTTCAATGTCTGTCCATGACGTTCGTTTTTACTTAAATGGCGTTTTGTTCGATATGAAAGAGTCCAGCTTAGTTTCGGTGGCTACCGATGGACATCGTATGTCAAAAAGTGACATTCAACTGGATACTTCAGTATCAGAACCGCGTCGAGTTATCGTCCCTAGGAAAGCGGTTCAAGAAATTCTCCGAATGGTCTCGAGCGTTGAAGATCGAAAGGCCACTACTACCTTAGAAATCAATCAAAAGCATTTACGTATTAGTTTAGGCCCTGTAACCTTAACTACCAGCTTGATTGATGGCCAGTTTCCGGAGTATGAGTCAATTATTGGGGTTGATCTAGATAAGAAAATATTAGTAGATCGTCAAGAATTTATCTCTTCTTTGAACAGGATGGCTGTACTAGCAGATGAACGCGTGCATGATATTACGCTTAACGTTTCAGATAACCTGATAAAAATAACCACTCGTCATCCAGAGCAAGGAGATGCTGAGGATGAAATTATTTGTGTGTATGACGGTGAACCCGTTTCTGCGAGTTTTAATGTGAACTATTTATTGGACGCGCTTAAGGTTATCAATAACGAAACAGCAGTAATTAGGATGAAGGATAAGGATTCTGTTTGTACGGTAACGGATAGCAATCGTCCGGAAGCGGTTTGGTTGGTCATGCCAAGGCGGGTTTAGATAAACCCACTAGATACTTCAACACATATAATTACGATTTATCAATAAGATAGGAAGTTTAAAACAACCAAACAACCCTATTATATGTTTCACGTGAAACATATAATAGCATCTCTAAATGGAACCCGCTCACATTCACGATAAACACCGGGCTAGTAGGTCATCTAGGTGATTAAATCCTAATTGGCTGGCTTTAATTCGATTATCATCAGTTAGTGTTAACAGCCCTTCACTTATCAAAGGATCAATAAGGCGAAACAGGTTTTTACTTTTTTGGCCGGTCCGTTGCTCAAACAATAAAACTGGAAATCCACCGTTTAACCGCAAGCCGTTCATTAAAAACTCCAGAATCCGGTCATCTGTATTTACAGTTGTTGTTTTTTTCGTATATGGTTGCCCTTCTCGCATATAGTCTCTAGGTAATTTGTGCTTTGTATAGCGTTTAATCGGTAATTTATCACCAGCGCTCGGAGTAGTAGATAATTTCCCATGTGCGCCAGCTCCAATGCCTAGGTAATCCCCAAATAGCCAATAATTAAGATTATGTGATGATCTCGATTCGTCTCCTTTGCTAAAGGCAGACACCTCATATTGACTAAAGCCGGAATATTGAGCTTTCTCATTAATGTATTGACTTAGTTTCCATAATTTATCTGAATTAGGCAATTTACCCGGGGGGTAACGATGAAAATAGGTGTTGGGCTCTATGGTGAGTTGATACAGTGATAAATGATCTGTATCTAAGCTGAGTACTTGCGTTAAGTCCGCTTCAAGCTCCTCCAGGCTTTGATCAGGTAATCCAAACATTAAATCAAGATTAATGCGTTTAAACCCAGCTAGGACGGCCGCCTGATGAGCTTCGTAAATATTTCTGGGCGAATGAATTCTTCCTAGCACTTCCAGGTGCTTGCTATTGAATGATTGCGCACCAATTGATAGTCTATTTACCCCTGCATCAAAAAACCCCGATAAATCTTCATAGTCTGCAGCACCAGGATTAGCTTCTAATGTGATTTCGCAGTTCGAGAGGTTAAGACCAGCAAGATAAAGCGCCTTTTCAATGCCCGCTAACAATTGTTTCACGTGAAACCCTTTCATTAGGCTCGGCGTGCCACCACCAATAAATATAGAAATTAGTGGTCGCCCGAAGACATCAGATTGTCGGTATTGTTGGTTAAAGTCTTTGAGTAGATGGTTGATGTAACGCTTAATATCGGAGTGTGTGGTCGACCCTAAGGCATGAGAATTAAAATCACAGTAGGGGCATTTCCTGACACACCAAGGAAAGTGGACATAGAGCGACAAAGGAATGTTAGTAATTATTCTTGAATGTGTCACTTAGTTGGTTCGTTGGACGATATAAATAGCCGATAGAAATACATTGGGGGTTTTAGACCCTTACTTGAAGAACCCAGAAGTGATTGGGTATCGCCTGTCTCGACCAAAGGCTCTTGGGGTGATTCTGACGCCAGGAGCTGCTTGACGGCGCTTATATTCGTTGCGTAGTACCATCGCAACGACGCGGTTAACTGTCTTTGCATCAAAGCCAGCGTCAATAATTTTCTCTGCAGATTCGTCTTTTTCGACGAAGCGCTCTAGAATATTGTCCAAAATATCGTAATCGGGTAGGGAGTCTTGGTCAACTTGATCTGGCTTTAGCTCAGCTGAAGGAGGGCGCGTGATAACGCGATCAGGTATATCATCAGATAAACTATTTCTGTATTTAGCTAATTGATAAACCAAGGTTTTAGGAATATCTTTAATGGCAGCGAAGCCGCCCACCATATCACCGTATAAGGTGGCATAACCAACCGCCATTTCACTTTTATTGCCTGTTGCTAAAACCATCAATCCTTTTTTATTGGAGATAGCCATCAACAGCAAACCTCTCACCCTTGCCTGGATATTCTCTTCAGTCGTATCTCCTTCGCTTCCTGCAAACAGCGGTGCTAGATTATCCAGGGTGGACTTAACAATATTGGCGATCGGTATAACGTGGTACTTGATCCCTAATCGATCGGCTTGTTCTGCAGCATCCTCTTTACTCATGGCGCTGGTGTAGTGATAGGGCATCATGACCGCCTCAACACGATCTTTCCCTAACGCATCTACCGCTATCGCCAGCACTAAAGCCGAATCAATACCGCCCGATAAACCCAGTACGACCCCACGAAAGCCATTTTTGTTCACGTAATCCCCGACTCCTGTAGTGAGTGCTTTGTATATGCGTTGTTGTTTAGATCCATGGTCAGCAATACGTCCGGGAGTGGGTAGCCAACGTCGTTGATTGGCACCATTATTCACCGGTTTTAGTGTAACAACCGATTGATCTTCCTCAAATAATTCTAGACGGGTAGTCACTTGTCCTCGGTGGTCACACACAAACGATGCGCCGTCAAACACCAACTCATCTTGTCCGCCAGTTTGGTTGACATAAACGATGGGGATCGCGTGTTGTTTGGCGCGATTAAGAACGATGGTTTCTTCTCGCTCAATAGCTTTGTTGTGGTGAAACGGGGAGGCATTGATAGAAAGGATCAACTCAGCACCTGCTTTTACCGACTGACTAACCGGGCCTTCCACCCATATATCTTCACAAATAGTAAGCCCTATCCGCGCGCCTTTTAAATCGATGACAACTGGTTTGTCGATACCTGGGCTGAAATATCGCTTTTCATCAAACACCGTGTAGTTAGGCAAAAAGCGCTTGTAATAGGAAGCAGCAATTTTTCCATTTTGTATGATACTCATAGCGTTAAACAGCTTGCCACGGTCACGCTTTGGATGGCCGACTACAATCGCTGATTGCGTTTCAATCTTGCAGAGTGCCTCGATAGCTTGGTTGCAACTCTCGATGAAATCATCGCGAAACAACAAGTCTTCTGGTGGGTACCCGGAAATACAGAGCTCTGGGAAAACAAGAATGTCTGCTTTGTCTGAGAATTCATTAACCTTTTGTTTAATAATGGTTAAATTATCAAAAACAGCACCAACCGTTGGGTTGATCTGGACCAAAGCGATGCGTAAATCTTTAACCATAAGAACACTAAATTGCTGAGAAATAATCCGATGCACGTGAGCACTATGATCGCGAAGCAAATGAGTGACATCCGCGATAAAATAGACCTCTCGATATTATCAGAAATAAAGAATCGGATGCCTGCAAGACCAAAATCAGAAACTCGATGGTTGCCACACGTGACTGTCGCTGCCGTTGTGCAGCGAGAAGGGCGTTTTTTGCTGGTCGAAGAAAACAGTGTTGGTCAGCGGGTTATCAACCAACCTGCTGGGCATTTAGAAGCTGGCGAAACGATGGTCGAGGCAGTTAAGCGAGAAGTGCTGGAGGAAACGGGTTGGCTGTTCGAGCCTACAGCGTTGCTGGGTGTTTATCATTTTGTGGGTCGGAATCAAGAAACCTATATTCGTTTCGCCTACCAAGGAAAAGTGATTGAACAAATTCACCCTGGCCCAACGGATCCACAAATCATCTCTGCGCTTTGGCTTAATCAACAAGAGCTGGACCAACGGGCGCTACGCAGTGTGGTGGTTCAACAAACTATCGATGATTTTTTAACCGGGCATGATTATCCGAGTGACGTCGTTAAGTCCGTATTGGTGCGCAACTAAAGATGAGTGATCGTTGGCTAGTGATGGTTTTTCTGATGCTTCTTGTGCCTATTTTCAACGGTAAGGCGGTGGCAGAAAAAATGGGGGTTGAGCGTTTACCGGTCTGTATGGATTTTGGCTGCAAAAATAGACAAGTTATCGACCTAAATGCCGAGGACTGGCAAGAGGTGGCGGATTGGTTTCGTGAGCCTGCCGAAAATTCCGAACAGGAACGCGAGCAAATCAAGCAAGCGATTGGCTGGATGGAAGTTGTTGTCGGGCGCCATACACCGACTCATCGCGATGTTGGTGGCAACTGGGGTGAAGACAGCAGTAAGGTGCAATTCCCGGGTCAATTGGACTGTATCGACGAATCAACTAACACCTCCACCTATTTGCATTTATTTGAATCTAAAGAATTACTAAAGCACCACCGCGTTTTAGAGAGAGCTTATCGCCGCACCGTATTTGATCAACATTGGGCTGGGCAGATTTTGGATATCGCCACCGGCGAACACTGGGTGGTAGATTCATGGTTCCAACACAATGGCTTCCTGCCCTATGTTCAACGTAGCGAGCAGTGGGAAGATATCCCGATCTTTACCTCGTATTTGGATTCTTCTCAAAAGGCAAACGACGAGCGAGGATTTTTCGGTCGCCTATTTGGTCTCTGAAAATGATCAACCCACGCACTAACAAAAGCAAGCTCTGGCGTAGCGGCGACCAGCAGCGCGTTATCGTTGGTCTATCCGGTGGTGTCGACTCGGCCGTTGCTGCAGCGGAATTGCTGGAGCAGGGCTATGACGTTGTCGGCCTATTCATGAAAAACTGGGAGGAGGACGATAACGCTGAATATTGCTCGGCAGCGGTGGACTTAGCGGATGCGCAATCGGTGTGTGAGACACTGGGGATTAAGCTTGAAACGGCAAATTTTTCGCATGAATACTGGGATCGGGTGTTTGAGTATTTTCTGGCCGAGTATCGTCGTGGGCGCACACCTAACCCCGACGTTTTGTGCAACAAAGAAATCAAATTCAAGCAATTTCTGGATTGGGCGATCGACCTAGGTGCCGACAAAATCGCAACAGGTCATTACGCCCAGATAACTCATTTAGGCGATCACTTTCAGCTACTTAAAGGTGCTGACCCCAACAAAGACCAAACCTATTTCTTATATACACTGGGTCAAACTGAGCTGAGTCAATCGCTGTTTCCAATCGGTAACTGGGAAAAGGCGGCAGTTCGTAAACGAGCGACCGAATTAGGCTTGGTGGTCGACGATAAAAAAGACAGCACCGGGATTTGTTTCATCGGTGAGCGACGGTTTCGGGATTTTCTGAATCAATTTTTGCCCGCAAAACCCGGCGAAATTCGCACACTTGATGGTCAGGTGGTGGGTGAGCATATTGGGGCGATGTATTTCACGATTGGGCAACGTAGCGGCCTTGGAATTGGCGGAGTTGATGGTGCCAGTGAGGCGCCTTGGTATGTGGTGGATAAAGACGTTGAAACGAACGTGTTAAGCGTTGTTCAAGGGCACGATCATCCGGCCTTATTCAAGCAAACCTTAGTCGCTAGTCAGCTGCATTGGGTAAATGGCATAAATCCAGGTATCCCATTGACTTGTAAAGCAAAAACACGTTACCGACAAGTCGAACAGCCGTGCACTATCAGCACCTACAATGCTGAGCAAATTGAAGTGATCTTCGATCAGCCACAGCGCGCTATTACACCCGGGCAATCCATCGTATTTTATCAAGGCGATATCTGCCTTGGTGGCGGTATTATCGAGCAAGGTTTTTAGCCTGATCATCACCAAGTCTGAAATTTTGAAGGGGGTGGATATGGTATGATTCGCGCCCAATATAGGCCCCTAACTTTTCTCCGATCATCATGTCTCAATTGCAACTCTCAGGTTTAACCGCGCTGTCCCCCTTGGATGGCCGCTATGGTGCTAAAACAGCCTCTTTGCGACCCTACTTTAGCGAGTATGGCCTAATTTATTATCGTGTTTTGGTCGAAGTCGAATGGTTGATCCATTTGGCTGAGCATGAGGCGATCATCGAGTTACCCGCTTTTAGCGCAGCAACGACGGCAGCGTTACACGCTATCGTCAGCGATTTTAGTGAAGCAGATGCCGAAGCCGTTAAAACCATAGAACGCACCACCAACCATGACGTCAAAGCGGTTGAGTATTTCCTCAAGCAAAAAACAGCTGAGTTGGAAGACGTTGCTGCAGTGAGTGAATTTTTCCACTTTGCCTGCACCTCAGAAGACATTAATAACCTTAGCTATGCGCTGATGCTGAAAGACGCGCGCGATCAAGTGCTTAGCGGTGCTTTGGACGCAATGATGCAAGACATTGCGAAGCTGGCTAAAGAAATGGCAGCGACGCCGATGCTAGCGCGAACCCACGGCCAAACCGCCAGCCCGACCACGGTGGGGAAGGAATTGGCCAATGTGTATCACCGCATGCAGGCAATCACGCAGCAGATTGACGGCGTGGCGATGCGCGGCAAAATTAACGGCGCAGTAGGAAACTTCAACGCCCATTATTCGGCTTATCCAGATATCGATTGGCCCGCAGTCGCGCAAGCGTTTGTAGAGCAAAAGCTGAAGCTTGATTATCAGCCAATGACGACCCAAATTGAGCCGCATGATTTCATTGCTGAATTTTGTCACGCCTTAATGCGATTCAATACTGTTTTGATCGACTTAGATCGCGATATTTGGTCGTATGTTTCGATCGGCTATTTTAAGCAACGCACGATTGAAGGCGAAGTCGGTTCCAGCACCATGCCGCATAAGGTTAATCCGATAGACTTTGAGAATTCCGAAGGTAATCTCGGCATGGCCAACGCAATGCTCGGGCACCTGGCTGAAAAACTGCCCATCAGCCGCTGGCAGCGTGATTTGACCGACTCAACCGTGCTACGTAACCTGGGCGTTGGCATTGGTTATACCTTGATCGCGCTAAACTCTACCCAACGCGGGTTTAGCAAGCTGCAAGCTAACGAAGCGCGCTTGGCGGCAGATTTAGACAATGCCTGGGAAGTGCTAGCCGAGCCGATCCAAACCGTGATGCGTCGCTACGGTGTTGAGCAACCCTACGAAAAGCTAAAAGCTCTGACGCGTGGCAAAGGCGGGATCAACCCGAAGAGCCTGCGCACATTTATAGAGGCACTAGATATTCCAGACGAGGCCAAAGCAAGTTTGATTGAGCTGACCCCCGCAACTTATATCGGCAATGCGGTCAAGGCGACGCTAGACCGTCTTGACGCCTAACATCAGTTAATCAAATGGAAAAAGTTCGCTTATCAAAGGTGATGTCGGCGCGCGGGCTATGTTCGCGGCGGGAGGCGGATCGCTATATCGAGCAAGGTTTGGTTGAGGTTGATGGAGAGATTATTGACCAGTTGGGCTACAAAATCGATGAATCACAATCGGTGCGCTTGCTGAAATCGGCGCAAGAACATCAAGATCAACTGGAAACGATCTTGATCAATAAGCCGATTGGCTATGTTTCCAATTTAGCAGAAGATGGACACTTAACCGCGCTGACGCTGATAAAACCGGAAAACTATTTTGGTGAAGATCAAGCCCGTCGGGTTGAATGGAAAGGCTTGGCACCAGCAGGGCGGTTGGATATCGATTCGCAGGGCTTGTTGGTGATGACCAAAGATGGCCGGATAGCGCGGCAAATCATCGACCAACACAGCCAAATTGAGAAGGAATATTTAATTTGGGTCGATGCAGACGTGAGTGAAGAGGCGCTGGAACAGTTGCGCTTTGGACTCAGCCTTGACGGTAAGCCACTCAAACGCGCACGAATTAAACGGCATGACTCGCGCCATTTACAATTTATCTTGCGCGAAGGTAAAAACCGCCAGATTCGTCGCATGTGCGATTTAGTCGACATTAAAGTGACGCGTTTGATGCGAATTCGCATCGGCAGAGTCCGCCTCGGGGATTTACCACCGGGCAGATGGCGGTTTCTAAAAAAGAAAGAGAGATTCTGATGTATGGCCTAGTCCGTCCGGCTTTATTCGCGATGGACCCCGAGCGAGCGCACGAATTCGCCTTGCAAACACTGGCATTCGCGGGTAAGTCACCACTAGGCCAGAAAGCGCTGCATACGCTGTGGGGGCGTAAAGTTGCAGAAAAACCGATTGAACTCATGGGTTTACAATTGCCGAACCCGGTGGGTGTCGCGGCCGGTTTGGATAAGCAGGGCATAGCTGGCGATGCATTGCGAGCGATGGGTTTTGGCTGGGTCGAGTTCGGTACGGTGACACCAAAGCCACAGTCCGGAAACGATAAACCACGGATGTTCCGGTTGACGCCGGAGCAAGCGATCATTAATCGTATGGGCTTTAATAGCATTGGCTTGGCGGCGTTTATGGATAATATCGCGCAATTATCGCCGGACTTGATCAAAGGGTTGAATATCGGCAAAAACGCCGCAACCCCCATCGATCGCGCGATTGATGACTATTTGCTGGCGCTGGAAGGTGTGTATCCGATTGCGGATTACATCACCTTGAATATCTCGTCGCCGAACACCAAAAACCTGCGTGAGTTGCAAGGTGATGAGTCGCTGGATGCCTTATTGGCAGCAGTCACCCACAAACGCGAACAATTAGCGGATCAAACAGGGCTTAAAAAGCCGTTAGTACTTAAAGTCGCGCCCGATTTAACCGCACCACAAATAGACACTATTTGCGATCGCCTAATGCACCATCAAATCGACGGTTTATGCGCAACCAACACAACGCTAAGCCGAGCAGGTGTCGAAAATAATCTAAAAGCCGGCGAAGCCGGAGGTCTCAGTGGTGCACCGCTACGTGAGCTATCAACCGAGTGCATCGCCGCGTTTCATAAGCGTTTACAGGGTGAAATCCCCATCATCGGCGCGGGTGGTATTTCAGATTTAGCCAGCGCTCAAGAAAAGATTGACGCCGGTGCAACGGCGATACAGCTCTATACCGGCTTTATCTATCGTGGCCCAGAGTTAGTTCGAGAAATCGTTAACGGCTTGAGGTTGCCCGTAAAGGGAGGTATTAGACTCGGAAGCCTGTGATTCAGGTTGGATGTATATTTTTTACTTGAAAGTGATGCTTGAAATTAACAGTATTTCTTACTGGGTCTAGGAGCTTCTGTGGCAACTGATAATCCCCATGACATCCTGGCCTTGAGGCGGAGTAATAAAAAGCGGGACGTAAGACGATGAAAGTTGACGGATAGGTCCAAACATCTAACCAAAGGGCTGCGCGGGCCGCCGATAAGTGGCGCCGGTAAGCTTTAACGGAATAAAAGGCTAACACGTATGCATTGCATGGTTCGTTTTCAAACAGAACTACTGTGCTATTAGTGGGTGTTTCTGAGTTGAGTTCCGATGGTAAATTTGAGGGCTAGCCGTTTTGTTCGAAGTGCTGTTTACAAAGTCTGCAGTATTTGGCAAACTTACCTCACTTGGCAAAGGTTGCCAATACTGTCGCGGCATCGGAAGCCACATCAATTCCTCAGGTGTCATTAATTCATCAAAGCTACGTTGGCGCTAAGTAAGCAGGGCTGATCATTAGTCTGCGCCCTCATAAGTTATTAACAAGGAAAGGAAGTATCACCCTTTGGGGTTGGACCTCGCTGTACTCAGGCCTCTGTTCTGGGTGTTAGGTTCACAAAACCATTTTTTATATCATCGATATCAAGGAGTAAAACATGACATTAACAAAAAAACTAGGCGCCGAATTCATTGGTACATTTTGGCTGGTACTTGGGGGCTGTGGTAGTGCTGTTTTAGCGGCTGCATTTCCCGATGTGGGTATTGGTTTACTCGGTGTTTCTTTAGCTTTTGGACTTACCGTGTTAACAATGGCATTTGCTATTGGTCATATCTCTGGTTGCCATCTTAATCCCGCCGTTTCATTTGGCCTGTGGTCGGGTGGAAGGTTCTCGGCTTCTGAGCTTTTTCCCTACATAGCGGCACAAGTTTTAGGCGGCTTGGCTGGCGCTGCTGTATTGTATGTTATCGCTTCAGGACAAGCAGGTTTTGATGTCTCCGCAGGATTTGCTTCCAATGGCTATGCAGAACACTCACCCGGTGGATATAGTTTAGTCGCAGCGCTGGTTACTGAAATAGTTATGACCTTTATGTTTTTGTTGATTATTCTAGGAGCAACAGATAAAAGAGCACCGCAAGGCTTTGCACCGATAGCTATTGGCCTTGGCTTGACGCTCATCCATCTTATTAGTATCCCTGTTACCAATACCTCTGTAAATCCGGCGAGAAGTACGGGTGTGGCGATTTTCCAAGGAGACTGGGCGTTATCTCAATTATGGCTTTTTTGGGTGGCTCCGATAGTAGGGGCTATTTTGGCAGGGGCTGTCTATAGATGGTTTGAAACAGACTATTAATAGCTAACAGACAAATTCAGCTGTCCCCTTAAATGGCCAGCTGAATTTGGCGTTATGTGAATCAAAACCCACATCAAACCGGATAAATTAAGTATTAATGTCTAAACACTCTTCGAACACAAACAGCTCATTGCCGACCCGATCAATGGAACTGGCGGTATCAGTACCTGAGGTTGTCGCGCATCGATTAATGAATTTCTCAACGGCAGGCGTTTCGTATTCGCCAAATGACTATTTAGAACTCTATCGCATGTGGTCTGAAAAATATACGGTGTTTGGTGAGTCGTGGAGTGCGATGGCTAACGAGGTGCTTCGGTATCAACAGACGATCCTAGCGTCTTACAGCCGGTATTGGTTTAATCCTTGGTTGATGCCTTATGCGTCGCAGCAATCAGTGCTAATGAGCACGGTGGGATTTGGAGAAGCAGTGATCAAAAAGGGGCTGGATCCAATTCACCGAACAACCATAGAAAACGCAAAACGCTTGGGTGGCTCACATAAGCAGCGATCGCCTAGCCAGTATTAGGCAAGAAAGCGCTACTGCAACCACAAATGAAAAGTCTCACCGGCTTTGCGTAAGCGTAAGTGGTTTTTTTCGATCTTGACCACTTTGTAGTCACCCGGCAGTACATCACCTTCATGAATGACGCCGTTATTGATCATGCCAAAGCGTTTGGAGGGCTTATCCGACCAGGAAATCACCGATAATTTAAAGCGGGAGAGCCCATCGGGGGCAGGATTGTCTGCTGGTTTGGTTGCTACGCTCGGAGCTTCTTTTGGGGTTTGATCGGGCGCTGTTTGCGCTGCGTTGACAAGTACCGACTGCGCTTGCGTAGGTGCATCGGCAAATAATCGATCAATAGCTGGCCGGGCTAGCGCACCCAGTGTAAAAGCGATCAGAAATCCACCGAGCCAAGCCAATAGGGTTTGCCAGAAGGGGCGTACTTCTAAGTGTTTGCCTTCGTATAGGGCGCTGCTTAACTCAGGGATATCATCATCTGCGCGGCGCTTTTGCTCTGCTTTTCCGAGGGCTTCTAAAATGTAGGACATGGTGATTTCAACCCGCTACGGGTCGTTCTGGGTTCGGTTACAATAGCAACAGTATAGTGAAAAGAGGCTGAAATGGCAGTTAGTTTTGATGGGGTGCTGGTGGTTGCGATTTCTTCGCGGGCATTGTTTGATCTGGAAGACAGCCACCACGTGTTTGAGACGGAGGGTGTGGAGGCCTATTGTCAATACCAAATCGAGCGTGAGAATGACATTTTGGACAAAGGAGTGGCATTTTCCTTAGTGCAAAAATTGCTCAGCCTCAATGAGTTGGAACAAATCCAGACCCGGGTTGAGGTGGTCCTGATTTCGCGCAACGCTGCTGATACGGGTCTTAGAATCTTTAACTCGATCGAATCGCACCAGTTGCCGATTACCCGTGCAGCCTTCACCGGCGGCGAAACACCGTGGCGTTATGCCAAATCATTTGGGGCGGATTTATTTTTATCCGCTGACCCAGCTGATGTACGCGAAGCTTTGGACGCTGAAATTGCCGCTGCCACCATTTTCCCGGGTTCGAGCTTCGCCAATGATATCGCCAACTCCTCCGCCACTGAGCAGGGCCAAGTTCGGATTGCGTTTGATGGCGACGCAGTTTTGTTTTCGGACGAAGCTGAACGAGTATTCCAGAAGAAAGGTTTGGAAGCGTTCACCAAAAAAGAACAAAAAGCCGCTAAACAACCCTTACCCGGCGGCCCGTTTAAGAATTTTCTGGCCAGCGTGCACCGCATTCAAACCGCGTTTACCGCGGTTAAGTCGCCAATCCGCACCGCGTTATTTACCGCCCGTTCCGCACCTGCACACGAACGGGTCATTCGTACGCTACGCGCTTGGGATATTCGGATCGACGAAGCGGTTTTTTTGGGTGGGATGGATAAAGGTGAGTTTTTGAAGACGTTTCAAGCGGATATTTTTTTCGATGATCAGCGTGGCCACTGCGAATCCACCCAAAAGCACGTACCGACTGGCCATGTACCCCACGGTATTTCCAATGATGACTAGACAAAGTTGCTAAAGATTTAGGCGATAATTCGAGTGCGGCGTTTACCCCGATTTCTGGTGATTCTCTGGCTTCTTAAGCGGATTGAATCGCAGTTGTCTAATCGTCATCGTTTGGGAGCTAAAACGCGTTGACGTTTGCCAATGATGTCAGTATATTCGCCCACCCCGTTTGATCCAGCGATTTGATTCAAAATCGAATCCAACATTGAACGGGAATCGGGGCATAGCGCAGTCTGGTAGCGCACCTGCTTTGGGAGCAGGGTGTCGGGGGTTCGAATCCCTCTGCCCCGACCATTTTAATCGTTATGAAAGCGCCCGTAGCTCAACTGGATAGAGCAACGGCCTTTAAGTAAGGCGGGATGATTAATCCACTGCCTAAGCAGGAGCCTTTGCGGGGAAAACAAACCCGTAAAGTGGAGGACACTGTATCGGTGAAACCTCTGGTGCGGGCTTGTTAAGAGCACGCACCGTGGCAATACCGAGGAAACCGGTAGGTTGCGAAGGCGCAATGCGTTGGTGGGTTTAGCCCATTGAAACAGTGCGAGGTAGGAGCCCAATAGACGGGATCCGTAGAGACTATACGTGTCCCACCTGAAACGGTGAAGATATAGTCCAGACCCCAAACGCGGTGGTTTAATATCACGGCGGCGGTGAAAACCGTAGTGGTATGCTAAGCCGTAGGTTACAGGTTCGATTCCTGTCGGGCGCACCAATGGTGGTTATATGAGAGCTTGGCGTAAGAAAAAGCCGAGAAAACAGGTCGATAAATAGGCCAAGAAGGTGTGGCAAGGCAGCGTCAAAAGGCGCTGAACAATATGGTGAGCGTAGCTCAGTTGGTAGAGCTCCGGATTGTGATTCCGGCGGTCGTGGGTTCAAACCCCATCGTTCACCCCATATTTAACCGCAAACCGATTTGACGGTTTTCGGAGTGGCCTTATGGTCGAGCGGTACCTTGGTGGGTGCAGGGTTAGAGGTAGGTACCGAAATAAAGCACCCCAATAGCGAAAGTGGCGGAATTGGTAGACGCGCTGGATTTAGGTTCCTGTGGGGTAACCCGTGAGAGTTCGAGTCTCTCCTTTCGCACCATTTACTGGCAGGCGCGCTGCGCTTGCCCTCATCACTAATCCGAGTAGATCGGAATCAGCTTCAATAGAAGAGACATATCAAGATGGAAGTTTCCACAGAAGTTCAAGGCGACATTGGTCGCAAGCTCACCATAACGGTTCCTGCTAAGCGTTTAGATGCCAGCATCAATTCGCGGCTAGCGCAATTTCGCAAATCGGCAAAAGTCCCTGGGTTTCGCAAAGGCAAAGTGCCGCAATCCTTGTTAGACAGTCGTTTTGGCCCCCAAGCACTGCAAGAAGCGGTTGACCAGCTAATCAACGAAACCTACCCCGAAGCAGCGATGAAAGAAGAGCTGCAAGTGGCCGGCTTATTGTCGATTAAACCGGCTCAGGCTAAACGTGGTAAAGACTTGATCTATGATGTGATGTTGGAAGTATTCCCTAAGATCAAGGCACCGAGCTTGAAGGGTGTTGAGATTATTCAGCCCGAAGTTAAAGTCGAAGACAAAGACATTGACCGCACCATCGAAAGCATTCAAAAGCGCCAGGCTGAATATGAGCCAGTTAAGCGTCAAGCAAAAAAAGGCGATCAGGTGACGATAGATTTCGTGGGTACGATCGATGGTGAGGAATTTGCTGGCGGTAAGGGCGAAGACATGCAGATCGAGCTGGGCGAAAAGCGCTTTTTAGAAGCCTTTGAAGACGGGCTGTACGATATGAAAGCGGGCGAAACTAAAACGGTCGACGTTGATTTTCCCGAAGATTATCAGGGCAAAGACGTCGCCGGTAAAACCGCACAGTTTGAAATGAGCGTTAAACAAGTGAAAGCGCCCAAGCTCCCTGAGCTGAATGATGAGTTTGCCCAGGCAATGGGTGTCGAAAAGGGCATGAAAGCGCTGCGTAAAGAAGTCAAATCGGGCTTGAAGCGTGAGCTTGAGCACAAGCGTCGTGGCTATGTCCGTGATCAAGTCATGGATGCACTGGCCGCTGGGCAGGATTTTGATGTCCCGAAAGCGATGGTTGAAGAAGAGATTGATCGTGCAGTTGTTGAAGTCAAAAAGCAGATGGAACAGCAAGGCATGCCCGAAAGTGACGAGCACATCAAACGGGAGAACTTTGAAGAGCAATCCAAGCGCCGAGTTAAGCTGGGCTTGTTGGTCCGCGAAGTGATCGAAGGCAAAAAAATCGATGTCGATAAGGATCGGGTGAAAAAACGCGCGAAGGAAATGGCCGGTAATTATTCTGACCCAAAGGCGTATGTTGATTACTTGATGTCTGATCAGGAGCAATTCCAGCAGCTTGCCAGTGTGGTTTTGGAAGAGCAGGTGCTTGAATCTTTGCTAAAGAAGGCCGATATTAAAGAGCCTAAGCAAAGTTATGAGGAATTCATGAATGCCCAGCTCTAGCCGGCCAAATTTTAGTGACCGCCCCAGCCTTAGCGATTTAACCTCAATGAAGCGCGACGAATTGGTCGCGGCTAATGTAGATCTAGCGACCCAAGCCGCTGGCGGCTTGGTGCCGATGGTGGTTGAACAAACCGGCCGTGGCGAGCGCGCCTTTGATATTTACTCGCGCCTTCTTAAAGAGCGGGTGATCTTTCTGGTTGGCCCAATCGAAGACTATATGGCCAATTTGGTGGTCGCGCAGTTACTATTTCTGGAATCAGAAAACCCTGAAAAAGATATTTCTTTGTACATTAACAGCCCCGGTGGTGCAGTCACTTCCGGGTTGGCGATTTACGATACCATGCAATTTATCCAGTCGGATGTCAGCACGGCATGTATCGGCCAGGCCGCTAGCATGGGTGCGGTTTTACTGGCAACGGGCTGCAAAGAAAAGCGCTTTGCATTGCCGCATTCGCGCATCATGATTCATCAGCCTTTGGGCGGATTTCAAGGTCAAGCCAGTGATATAGACATTCATGCACGCGAAATTTTGCGCGTGCGCGATGAGCTGAATCAGCTGTTAGCGGATCACACCGGCCAAAAGATGTCGCGGATCGAAAAAGATACCGAACGTGATAATTTTATGAGTGTGGAAGAAGCGATTGAATACGGCTTGATCGACTCCGTACTTAAGCACCGCAATGCTCCAAAAGACTAAGCGCTGATTACGTGGCGCCTTTGGGCGGCAAATTCGAGTAGCTTATTCCTTGAAATTTACCTTGAATATCGTCGATACTTCGACGGGTAACGATTCAGAGTGACACTATGAGTGACGACAACGGCAAATCAAAAGATCAGGACGAAAAGGTTCTCTATTGTTCGTTCTGTGGTAAAAGCCAGAACGAAGTACGTAAGCTGATAGCGGGTCCGTCGGTTTATATCTGTGATGAATGTGTTGATTTGTGCAACGACATTATCCGTGAAGAGACCGAAAGTGGCGCGACCGAAATGGTCGAGCGTGATTCCTTACCCACTCCGCAGGAAATCCACGCTATTCTGGACGATTATGTCATCGGCCAATTGGACGCCAAAAAGGTGCTGTCGGTTGCCGTTTACAATCATTACAAACGCATCTTCAACGAAGACAGCGCCGATGAAGTTGAGTTAGCCAAAAGTAATATCCTGCTGATTGGCCCCACCGGGTCGGGCAAAACCCTGCTCGCAGAAACACTGGCACGCCAGCTTGATGTGCCATTTACGATGGCTGACGCAACGACATTAACAGAAGCAGGTTATGTGGGTGAAGATGTCGAAAACATCATCCAAAAATTGCTGCAAAAGTGTGATTACGACCCCGAAAAGGCACAAATGGGGATTATCTACATCGACGAGATCGATAAGATTTCGCGAAAATCCGATAATCCTTCAATTACGCGGGATGTTTCGGGTGAGGGCGTACAACAAGCGTTGCTAAAGCTGATCGAAGGCACCTTAGCTTCAATTCCACCACAAGGCGGACGCAAGCATCCGCAACAGGAATTTTTACAAGTCGATACGCGTAACATTTTGTTTATCTGTGGCGGCGCATTTTCCGGTTTGGAAAAAGTCATCCAGAGCCGTACCGAAAAATCCGGGATAGGTTTTGGCGCAGAAATTAAAGATAAAACCGCCAGCGATCGTCAGGGTGAGCTAATGCTCAGCCTAGAGACCGAAGACTTGGTTCGTTATGGGTTGATCCCCGAATTTGTCGGTCGATTACCGGTTCATGCGGTGTTGCAGGAGCTGTCGGTTGATGACTTAATGCGCATTTTAATCGAACCAAAAAATGCACTCACTAAGCAGTATCAACGGCTGCTCGAGTTTGAAGGGGTTGATCTTGAGTTTCGCGAAGACGCCTTAAAAGCCATCGCCGAGAAGGCGATGAAGCATAAAACCGGCGCACGTGGCTTGCGTTCCATCATTGAGCGCGCCTTGTTGGAGACGATGTACGAGTTACCGTCGCTGAATGGGGTTAAGAAAATCATCATCGATAAGTCGGTGGTGACCGACCAGACTCGGCCTTTATTTGTCTATCAGGACGATAAAAAGCGCAAAGCGTCTTAATTGCCTCACCGCTTCTTTATCGCTGCTTTCACTGCGTCGCTACCCACTTCTACCTTGTTCCACCGAGCGCGGTGGACGTTAAATTGGCTCTAGCCTTATGATCGCTGCAATACGCATTGAAAATCTCAGGAAAACCTATTCAAACGGCTTTGAAGCCTTGAAGGGGATTGATCTACAGGTTGAAGCGGGTGACTTTTTTGCCTTACTCGGCCCCAACGGCGCAGGCAAGTCTACCGCTATCGGCATTATTTCTTCCTTGGTGAATAAAACCTCTGGCAAGGTGCAGGTGTTTGACGCTGATATCGACACCAATTTCCCCAAAGCGAAGTCGTATCTCGGGGTCGTGCCGCAGGAATTTAACTTCAGCGTATTTGAAAAGCCGATCCAGATCGTTATGCAGCAAGCGGGCTACTATGGGCTGGAACCTGGCTTGGCGCAGGAACGCGCCGAACACTACCTGGAAAAGCTGGGTTTGTGGGACAAGCGCAACGAAATTTCCCGAACGCTATCCGGTGGCCAAAAACGCCGCTTAATGATCGCCCGGGCGCTGGTTCATCATCCGAAGCTGTTGATCTTGGATGAGCCGACTGCTGGTGTGGATATTGAATTACGCCGCTCAATGTGGGATTTCTTGCAAGAAATCAACGCCGAGGGCACGACGATTGTGTTGACTACGCATTATCTCGAAGAAGCCGAACATCTGTGCCGCAATATCGCCATTATCAACCAGGGTGAAGTGGTTCATAATTCGAGCATGCGCAAATTACTGCGACAGCTAAAGACGGAATCTTACGTTTTAGATATAGAAGCCAAATCTAGCGCTCAGCCAACACCGTCAGAACATTGGCATTGGCGTGATACGGATACCTTGGAAGTCGATGTGCCCAAAGGTATGGGCTTGAATCAAACCTTTGCAGAATTGGCCGACAACGATATTAAGGTAGTCAGCATGCGTAATAAAACCAATCGCTTAGAGCAGCTGTTCGTTAATCTGGTGAGTGAGTCAAACCCATGAACCCGGCTGAACTGTGGATAGCGTTTTCGACGCTGGCAACCAAAGAAATCGTTCGGTTTTTGCGAATTTGGCAGCAAACCGTGGTGCCGCCGGTGATCACCACCAGCCTATATTTTGTGATTTTTGGTGGCCTCATTGGTCCCCGCATCGGCGAGATGGAAGGCTATGGCTATATGGATTTCATCGTCCCGGGGTTGATCTTGATGTCGGTAATTACCAGTAGCTATGCCAATGTCGCTTCGTCATTTTTTAGTTCAAAGTTTCAGCGTTCAATCGAAGAAATATTAGTCTCACCCACACCGAATTACATCATCTTGCTGGGCTATATCTCCGGTGGTGTTGCTCGTGGGATTTTAGTTGGTTTGGTTGTCACCTTGGTGTCATTGTTTTTCAGTCAGCTCTCCATCCATAATTTGCCGGTGGTAGTCAGCGTCATCATTTTGACCGCGGTGTTGTTCGCTCTGGGGGGCTTCACCAATGGCATGTTCGCACGCAAATTTGATGATATTGCGATTGTTCCGACTTTTATATTAACGCCACTGACTTACCTTGGCGGGGTATTTTATTCGATTAAACTCCTGCCTGAATTTTGGCAAAGTGTTTCGCATTTCAACCCTATTCTGTACATGATCAATGCCTTTCGCTATGGCTTTTTAGGCATTTCGGACATTCCTCTATGGACCTCATATCTGATCATTCTGGCGTTCATAGCGGTTTTGTTTGCAGTGAATTTACGCATGATTTCAACCGGATATGGCCTGCGAGCGTGATGCAAGGGGGCCGTATTTAGGGCTTGCTATTTCACCTTTAGCACGTAGAATATAATAAATTACTTATATTAGACGGTTAGCTATGCCCTGTAACGAAATCAAACAAATCCTGGTCGATGGCGGCGTGCTATTGGACGTGCGAACACCCAACGAATATGCCCAAGGCAGCATACCTGGCGCTACGAATGTACCACTGCAAGGCATCCCTTCAGCTATTGACAGCCTACCCAAAGACAAGCCCGTCCTCTTGTACTGCCACTCCGGCGCCCGCAGCGGAATGGCACAGCGCTATTTGGTTCAAGAAGGGTTTGAGGCTCATAATATTGGTGGCTACAACCGTTTTCAGCACTGCTAGTCTAGAATTGATTGATACGGCCTGAGATAACCCGACACTTTTCATGTTAAGAAAGTAACCCCCATGGGGCCATGAACTGACGAGGGATGCCATTGTGACGGCTAGATGCGATTGCTCACTATAACGCTAAAAACAAACGAAAAAACTAAGGAGTGCGAGTTGATAAAGTTCTGGAGGCATGCGCATTATTAGGTGATAGCCACACTTGGAGCATCACCATGCTTAAACATTCCCAGATACGACATAAGAATACTCTCTCTCCTTAGAGGGAGGTTTGACAGGATCGCGTCGGGTGTTTGATCCAATCCGTACTCCATGTTAGGAAATCGGCTAGAATACGCCGTTTTTTGGGGCGGGAAAATATCAGCCGCCCACCCAACTGCCCATCGCTTTTAAGCCATGACTACTGAGTCTTCACACCATCAAAAAGACACCATTCGCGAAGAATTCAACGCGGTAGCGCCAGCGTATGAATCCAATCGTCTATCTCCCTGGTATAAAGCGCATGCCGATGAGTTACTCGCTGCGATGAAGGATGATGCAGTAGGGGATATTTTGGATATCGGTTGTGGCCCCGGTTATCTTTTGCGCCAGTATTTGAGCGCCAACCCCGGCAACAAAGGCTTAGGCGTAGATATTGCACCCAACATGACGCGTGTCGCAACAAGCGCTGCCAAAGAGGCCAATATAGCCCATTTGGAATTCATCGCAGACGACTGGGAAGCCATGAATTTAGACAGCATTGACCTACCTAATCTAAAAACCATCGTCTGTGCGAATGCGTTTCATTATTTTGCCGACCCGCAAGCCGCAACCAACAAAATGGCTGAGGCACTTGCTCACGGCAAGCTCTATATTCTGGAACGCGATAAATCGCGTTCTTTATTAACGCTATTCTGGGATATCCTGCATCGTACTGTTATCAAAGATCACGTGGTTTTTT
The DNA here is from genome assembly GCA_965249035.1 of Candidatus Poriferihabitaceae bacterium. Classification (GTDB taxonomy): domain Bacteria; phylum Pseudomonadota; class Gammaproteobacteria; order Arenicellales; family Poriferihabitantaceae; genus CBDFKV01. The sequence continues at coordinate 47,976 of CBDFKV010000004.1, forward strand.
ACGATAAGGCAGCGCTATTCGATATTTTGGGCAAAGCGGGCTTCGAGAACATCACAGTTGAAAAACACCTCAAACGATATTTCTGGAAAGGTAAATTATTTACCAACGTTATTCTTATTTCATGCGAAAAGCCCTTGTGATTCTGACTAAGAATCCCGGGGCGTGAAGCCCTACCACGATTCCAACCCTTTACTTAAAACCAATTTAACCCCATGATTAATCAAGTACTTACCGACGAGAAAAAGGATCTTACACTTCCCGCTGAATTCGCTGATTTGAAAAACCAAAAATTACTCGTCACTGGCGCGGCGGGTTTTATTGGCGGCGACTTGTTCAAGCGCTTGAATGAATACGGCTTGGATGTTGTCGGCACGGTTTTATACCAGCAAGAAGCGGATGAGATGAACGCCTTGGGCTATCGTACCGAAGTGCTTGACTTAGCCAGTGATGAATCTTGGGATAGCTTGCTCGAAGGCGTTGATATCGTATTCAACGTCGCCGCATTGTTTCAAGAAGTCGAGAATGCTGAATCGATGTATCGGAAGGTGAACGTTGACGGCACAATTAAGTTAGTGGAAGCCGCCAATCGGTTGGGCATAAAGCGCTTCGTCCACTGCAGCACCGTTGGCGTACACGGTCACGTTAAACAAGTCCCATGCACTGAAGAAACACCCTTTAACCCGATGGACGAATACCATCGCACCAAGCTTGAAGGCGAGCTGGCGGTATTAGAATTCGCTAAGACACTGCCAGAAGATGGCATGATCGTCACGGTTAACCGCCCGGCAATGGTCTACGGTCCAGGCGATGTGCGCATGATGAAGCTATTTAAAACTATCGCCAATGGCAGTTTTAAGATGATTGGCTCCGGTAAAGTGTTGGCCCATCTCGGCTATATCGACGACCAAACTGACTCATTCTTGTGGGGGGCGGTTCAACCTCGCGAGAAAATACACCTTGAAGCATTTAATATCGCGTCAGCTAGCTATATCCCATTACAAGACGTGGCTGAAATGATCGCAGACTCTGCCGGTGTCAAGCTGTCTAAAATCAAGATACCGGTAGCACCCGTCTGGTTTGCGGGTCTTTTGTGTGAAATCGGCTGTCGACCATTTAACATTAAGCCACCTATCTTTCGGCGTCGGGTTGGCTTTTTCACCCATGATCGTGCCTTTGACTTATCTAAAGCCGAGGCTGGTTTGAATTACACGTCAAAAGTGGGTCATGCTGACGGGATAAAAACCACGGTTGAGTGGTATAAACGCCATAACATGATTTAAGCGGTTAAACAGCCGAGCAATAAGGCGCAACACCAAACCTCCACCCATTAAGAACCCTTTGGGCTAGTGTTGGTCCTTGAGACTGCTACTGTTTGACCAAGCATAATGATGGGAAGTTTTTCAGTCTGAAATCGTCTACACTGACCGATAATGATCCTATCTGAGGCAATTGACCTATGCAGCCGATTCAATTGCTGGTGACACCATAAAGAATGAAATTACTAATATTAGGTTTACTCGTATGGTCAGGGGTACACTTTATCCCCTCATTGGCACAGCCTGTTAAGGCAAAGTGGAAAAGCTCGCTGGGAAGTACGGGCTATCAACTCTCCTTTGCGGCCGTTGTCGTTTTATCGCTTATTCTGATCATTTTTGGCTGGCGCAGTATCGTTCCCTCAACACTGTACACCCCATCTGAAATTACTCGCCCCATCGCCATCATCTTAATGGTACTGGCTTTTTTATTGTTCGGCGCATCCCATCATGTCACCCGAATCAAACAATTTATTCGCCATCCCCAGTTAACCAGCGTTATGGTCTGGGCTTTCGCTCATCTATTAGCCAACGGTGATGACCGGTCTATCATCTTATTTGGCGGCATGGGCCTATGGGCGCTATTGGAAATCTTCGCCATTAATCGCCGTGAAGGCTTATGGAAAAAAGGCGATATTCCCACTTGGCCCGTTGAATTTAAGGGCGTCATTATCAGCCTGGTGATTTTTATTGTCGCTGCGGTGGCTCACCCATACATTGCAGGGGTTTCATTTCGATAAAGCCTGAGCGTCTATTTAGATAACTCTGGTAGAGCAATTACCATATGGTCAAGCATATAGGGGCACCCATAACCTCGGCACAATCAGACCATTAAGCCCTGCGCCGAAACACTTTCGCCACATCACTAATCCGTACTTGGGCGAATACAATAGCGATAAACATCAAGCCACAGCCTAGTAGCATGCGGCTGGAGAAGCCTTCACCGAGCAGCCAGACTCCACCGATCGCACCAAAAACGGTCTCAAGCGATAATATCAATGCCGCGTAATGGGCTTGGACGTGTTTTTGGCCAACTACTTGCAGGGTATAGGCTATACCCACGGACATCACACCTGCATATAATATTTCAACGTAACCATTTATTACCGATGACCAGTTGATCTCTTCTAAGGCGATCATACCCACCAAGCTCAGCAGCGCGCAAACGTAAAACTGAATGATCGATAGCTTCAGTGGATTATGACGTCGTGAAGCACGACTGGTCACCAATATATGCGACGCCCAAAATAGAGTTGAAACCATCACCAAGCTATCGCCCAGTGACGGCATCAGTGACGCGCTGGTCATGGTCAGCAAATACAGACCGATGATCGCAATCACCACCGCCAGCCAATCCTGAACGGTTAGTCGTCTGCCAGCAATGGTTAGTAATATCGGCACTAAAACGATATAAAAACCGGTGATAAATGCGGCCTTACCTGCGGTGGTTGTGACAATACCGATTTGCTGGGTAATCGAACCACCAAATAGAACGATACCCATCAGCACCGCATAAACCCAACCACCTCTGCCTAAAGGCGTCTCTACCGTATTTCGCTGCTTCAAAAAAGGCAACAAAATCAGCAAGCAAGTTGCCCCCAACAGAAACCGCAACGTGTTGAACGTGTATGGCCCCATGTCTTCCATCGAGCTTTTCTGCGCGACGAAGGCAAAGCCCCAAATAATGGCGGAAATCAGCATCATGCTGTTGCCGAGTGCGCTATTTTCCTTAGAACCGGGACTCATGAATAAACTATCGTTTAGCGCGTCAGGGGACGCGTTACTGGGGCAGCACAGGGCTTGAGCTGGGATTGGTCGAATGAAATAAAGCTGCAATATCGACCGCGTCAAACCGATGTTTCTGGTTGCAAAACTCGCAATTTGCCTCAACAATTTTTCGCTCTTGGATCAAAGCCTCTGCATCTGCTTGCCCCAATTGGATAATGGCATTCGCGACTTTCTCACGTGAGCAGCGACAATAAAACCGCACGGGTTCTGCGTCAAAAAGCCGGACTTCATCTTGATGATAAAGGCGATTTAATACGTTTTCAGCGCTCACCGTTAATAATTCTTCATCGGTTAACGTCTGCGCCAAAATCACGCAATGTTCCCAGTCTTGCCTGTCGTGATTTTGTTGTTCAGGTAGAGGTTCACTGGGCAGCTGTTGTAACAAGAAAGCGGCCGCATGACGCTCATCACAAGCCAACCACACGCGGGTACACAATTGCTCGGATTGCGTAAAATAATCATCTAAAGTCAGTGCCAAGGTATTGCCCTTTACCTCAACGATCCCTTGATAACGCTTACCGTTGGCGCCATCGATGGTAATCACCGCGCGTGCCGCGCCCACTAAGGCTAGAAAATCATCAGTGATTGGTGCGGCTAAATCCCAACTCGCAAGGCCGCGTATCTCACCCGCATTATTCGCTTGCGCAACCAAGGTGTCCATCGGCCCATCTCCCTGAACTTGCAGGATGATGGAGCCATCCAGTTTTATCGTACTGCCGAGCGCCGTTACCGCTGCTAACGCCTGGCCCAATTGTTGGGCAATAGCGATAGGGTAGTCGGTCGTGGCTTGAATCTCAGTCCACGATTTCGACAGTCGAATCAACTGCCCCCGGACGTTACGCCCCGGGAGCATAAAGCGCTGTGAATAATCCATCTACAATAGCTTAGTCGCTAATCGCTAGCGATTTATTGCTCGTAAGCCTTCATTGAGCTGACGATTTCCTTTTTAGCAGCTTCCGCCTCACCCCAGCCCTGGATCTGAACCCATTTCCCGGGCTCAAGATCTTTATAGTGCGCGAAAAAGTGTGCAATTTGATCCAACAGGTCCGGGTTTAAATCACGGACGGTGCTCACATTTCGGTAGCGACTGGTTAACTTATCAATTGGCACCGCAATGACTTTTTTATCATCACCGGCCTCATCTTCCATATTCAGCACACCAATTGGGCGACAACGAACGACCGAGCCACTAATGACCGGCAGCGGCGACACCACCATAACGTCAACCGGATCACCATCGCCACTCAGCGTCTGTGGCACATAGCCATAGTTACACGGATAATGCATCGCGGTTGATAAAAATCGATCAACAAACATGGCATGGCTGGCCTTGTCGACTTCGTACTTAACCGGCTCGCGATTCAGCGGGATTTCGATAATGACGTTGATTTCATCCGGTGGATTGTCACCGGCGGTGATTTGACTTAGTGGCATAGGAAGGTTGCTTTAGAATAAAAGAGCGCTGATTTTACGCGATTCAATCGATGATGGCGTAGACTGAAATCTGGTTTTGTTGCCAAAGCCGCTGAAATCGATCCGGATTAGACGCTAAATGCTCGCGTAGGGCGTTGGTATAAAATCGAGTGGTATCTAAAACATCCGCTGGCCAGTGCCGCGCGCGCGCCCCCACTTCGCTATGCCCGCCGGCTCGATCATTGATGATAAGCCACCATCCTCGATACTTGGCTAGCGGTTTATCGGTATAGGATTCAAAACTGAAAGGATGGGTCAAATAAGAACCCATGCGTAAAAACTTATAGCGATAGGTGTTGTGCGTAGTTAAGCCAGCCACTGCATAGCCCGTTACCGGGTCAGTTAGAATTTGGCGTTCCGGCGACTGAGTATTAAGAAAATCCAATAGGTCCTGCCACTGGCTAACATCGTTTTGTGGTTTGACTGGCGCGAGCGTCAAGCGGCTGTACGAATTACCGAAACCGCCAATCTGAATCGGAAATAAGAGGGCGATTAGCAAAAAAGCCATGACCACAGCAATGGTGCGATGCCATACTGGTGTGGCTGCAGAAAATATTAATGCACCGTAGCGCACCAGTAGTAGCGCGCCGATAAAATGAATCGGCAACAAATACAATAATCGCCACAACGTATGCGGACCGTCTAAGCGCAAGAAAAAGTCCACAAACACAGGATTGAATACCGTTACCAGTGGCACTAACATCCCCGCCAGCAAATACGGTGAACGACATAGCCAACGCCAATGCCAGATAAATAAGCCGTAAACTAATACGCCCCAAATAGTCAGTACGCGAATAAATTGATATTCTGGATTGAGAAACAAGATTCGATTGAACACCGGCCCTTGTTGCGAGGCTTGCAGTACCTTGTTGAACAAATCCGTCGGACGGTCTTGGCTTAGATAGACAGTAAGCAATACCGCCACCGTAGCGATCATGCCCAGAACCAGTAACCAAACCAATGGCTCTTGTCGGCTTTGCAGAACAGCTTGCCGGGTTCCGTAGCCAGCGCGTTGTTGTACAAAACGCTTAGCCGTTGCAATTATCAGCAATAAGCCACCCATCACTAGGATGAATAAGGCTTCCTGGTTGTGAATCATGGCGGCACTGACCGTGATCAACATTACCCAAATGGTTTTGCTTACATCAAATCGCCGTCGGTCAAGCATCTGCATCACGCAAACAATCGCCGCAAAGTACAGAATGAAATTGAGCGTAGCAGGCGCAAAAGTGTAGTAGCGAATAAAGGCAAATAGGTTGATTCCCATGTGAGCGAAAGTAAAACCCGCAGCCAATACTGCCGCAACAGCGCGCTGGTTATCCCCCAGCTCGAATCCTCCAAACAAAAACCAGGCAAATACATAAACTGCGACTAAAAACAGGCTTGCATTGATCGCCATTGCCAGGGTGTAAGTATCTGCAATCTGGCTGCCTGCCAGAGCACTTAATATCGCAAACAAGCCATACCAAATGCCACCTGCCTGATGTAACAACTGGGTAATACTGAGTTCACGATTCAGATGGCCGGCCGCCAGGTTGTCTACGTGTTGTTGCACATAGCCCAGGTGATTAAATACATCCGCAGGTAATTCGGTATACGCCCCTACGATCAAACGATAGGCCAGATATAGACCTGCAACCACCAGCGCACCCACATAAAAAACAAATGGGGGGATGTTCTGTGATGAGTCAATCGTAGGTCGAGGGAAAACTGCGTTGATTGCCAGCACCAACAACCCGATCGCATAGACCAGATACAGCGTACTTATGTCCCAGCCAGCGGCCATAACCGCAGCAGCAATTAAGGTGTAATAAGCATAGGACAATGCCACCACCAACAGGAACCTTTCCGCACCCAAGAGTCGTCCTTGGGTTAATAACCAACCCGGTATTAACAGTGCTGCGAAGTGGAGTAGTGCGTAAGTCATCCTGTGTAATTAGTCTTTCTGGTTAAGGTCATTACCGACCGGCGACAAACTAACAGGAAAGCAAAAAAATGGGAACCCGAAGGTTCCCGAAAACACACTGAAAAAAGAAGGTGAATCGATGATCACTTCGCTCTAGACTTACCCACGAACTCTAGGAAGTGCTCATTTGGAGCGAACGAGTGTATACAAGCTTGAAGCGATAGTTTGTGATCTAGATCATAAACCATAGATTAAATATGGTTTTATAGCGTGCGATATGAAGTGATCGTGCTTCAGTGGTATCAGGTGGTTGTTGTAGCGCTAGTCGACGCGTAACATTTTGGCCCACCACGAGGGCTTTTGATCTTTTTGCGCGGCCCATTCGAGCAAATCAATAGGTGCTTCTGAAGACAGCGTCCATTTGGGCAAAACCACATCACCACTTGAGCCACAAGAAGTACCCATTTTCTTGGGATGGTAGATTTTTAGCAAGCTCGGCGTATCAAAATCATCAACGTAAACCACACCACAATAATCTGCTTCGTGCTCTTGGTGTAGAAACTGGTCGGTTGCGCCGATAAATGTTTTCAAGCCGGTGGCCGTTTCAGGCTTATTTGGCAAGTCAGCACCGATTTCATACACATACCAAGCCTTATCACTGGCAACAAGCTCTTCCCATAAGCGATCAAGTTGTTCCCACCGCAAAACACCGTGGCTACGGCCGGTATAGGTTAGAAGAAAATTAGCCATCAGTTGTGCAAAAAAGGGTGCTTAATCAAAGAATTCTATTCGATGTGGCTGCTGAAAACCACGCGGCAATAACCTGCCCCGCTGGGCACGTGAGCCCACATAGTTTTCAAAATCGTTGGGTTTGAGGTTGAGATAGCGCTTGCCGCTGTGAATACGTAATTTCTGTCCTTCACGAAACACACAAACACTCGCCAATACTTCACCTTCAGTCACTTTTGCTTTAGGGATATTGATCAGTTTGACGCCCTTGCCACCAGAGAGTTGCGGCAATTCAAACGCGGTAAAAATGAGCAACCTACCGGTGTTGGTCACAGCGGCCACCCAGTCGTCGTCTTTATCCGAAACCTGTTGTGGTGCCAACACTAGAGCACCTTCAGGTACGCGCAGGCTGACCTTGCCCTTTTTATTACGTGTGACTAAATCGCCCAGTTGGGTGATAAAGCCATATCCTGCGCTGGTCGTCAGCAAATAGTCTTGCGCTTCATTGCCCAGCATCATCGCCTGAAAAGTAGAGTTCGCAGGTGGCGTCAAACCGCTACTCAGTGGTTCACCCAAACTACGAGCCGACGGCAAATTATGCGCCGGTACACAGTACGCCCGACCAGTGGAATCCAGCACCACCAATTGGTCATTACTTTTCCCTGAAGCGGCGCTCAAAAAATGGTCGCCTGCCTTAAAATTTAGCTTGCTGGGATCAATGTCGTGGCCTTTGGCGGCTCTGATCCAGCCTTTTTCCGACAAAATAACGGTGATTGGTTCAGCCGTCACCAGCTCTGTTTCGCTGAGCGCACGTGCCGCTTCACGCGCCACGATCGGTGATCGACGTGCATCACCATATTCTTCAGCATCTTGCTTGAGTTCATTACGAACCAAGCGCTTCAGCCTGGGGTTTGAGCCTAATATGGTTTCCAGTTCTATACGCTCTTGCTCTAATGCTAATTGCTCCTCTCGGATTTTGATCTCTTCCAACTTGGCAATTTGGCGTAAACGCAATTCAAGAATTGCCTCAGCCTGACGCTCTGAAATGGCAAACGCATTGACTAGCGCCTGTTTAGGATGATCGCTGTTACGGATAATACGAATCACTTCATCCATATTCAAAAAGGCGACCATCAAACCGTCAAGAATGTGCAGCCGGTCAGTAACTTTCTCTAGCCGATGGGTCAAGCGCCGACGCACTGTATATAAGCGAAAGTCCAGCCACTCTTTGAGCAAATCACGCAAGTTGAACACCCGTGGCGCACCATCGCGGGCAATCATGTTCAGATTAACGCGATAGCTTTTTTCGAGGTCGGTAGTTGCAAACAGGTGCTGCATTAACAGCTCAACGTCCACCCGGTTAGAGCGTGGCTCAATCACCAACCGCGTGGGATTATCCTGATCAGACTCATCACGCAGATCAGACACCATCGGCAGCTTTTTTGCCGCCATTTGAGCAGCAATTAGCTCCAGCACTTTAGAGCCAGAGGCTTGATAAGGCAGCGCAGTCACCACGATTACGCCATTTTCTTTCTCCCACACCGCACGCTGGCGCACTGAGCCATTACCGGTTTCATACATCGCCCGCATATCCAGCCGGGTGGTGACAATTTCACCGGCCGTCGGGAAATCTGGACCTGGGATTAGTTCGCAAATATCCTCCAGCGTCGCTTTCGGTTTTTCTAGCAACAACAGACAAGCGCTGACGACTTCACGCATATTGTGTGGTGGAATATCGGTCGCCATGCCCACCGCAATACCTGAACCGCCGTTTAGTAATACATTCGGCACTCGAGCAGGCAACACTTTAGGTTCTTTTAAAGTACCATCGAAATTCAAACCCCAATCAACCGTACCTTCACCCAATTCCTGCAATAGCAGCTTGGAATAGGGCGTCATTCGGGCTTCGGTATAACGCATTGCGGCAAACGATTTTGGGTCGTCGGGTGAACCCCAATTGCCCTGACCATCAATCAAGGGATAACGATAGCTGAATGGCTGAGCCATCAGCACCATGGCCTCGTAACATGCGCTATCACCATGTGGATGAAATTTACCCAAGACATCACCGACTGTGCGCGCGGATTTTTTGAATTTCGCTGTTGCATGTAAACCCAAGTCTGACATCGCATAAACGATGCGACGCTGCACCGGTTTCAAGCCGTCGGCAATGTTGGGTAGGGCACGATCAAGAATAACGTACATGGAATAGTTGAGATACGCCTGCTCGGTGAACTCGGCCATACCCATCCGTTCTAATGCTTTTGCCAATTCCATAGTGCGTCTTATTGCCTTAGTGTGGGTCGCTTAAATTAATGGTTATTTTGCTCTGTTCGCCTGTACGAAATACGGACAAAATATCTCTATTCCGCTTCAACCCGGGTTTTCAAGCGTTGTAAGCCTTTGTCGTAGGCTTGCTCGATCCAATTATCCAGCTTCAAACCAAAGTATTTTTCGATCGTGCTTTCGAGGTAGGTATAAAAGCCCCAAACCACGCGCGTGCCACCGGTACCACCCGTGTCACCATCGACGAGGCTTAACTCGAAAGACGCTTCCGCTGGGCTGCCCCAGCCAAATTCTAACCGCGATTTGACCCATTCATTGTCACGCGATTCCTGGATTTCCATGCGGCCCGTGCCGACGTTACCGTTATCACTGTCCCACGTCATAACTGCCCCCACTCCTGCGCCGGGGTCGCTATACGTGTATTGGGTATCTGGGTCTAAATCCGCCCACGGCGACCATTGGTTGAATTGCTCCAAACTATTGACCTGGCTGAACACGCGTTCGGGTGATGCATTGATGAGGATTTCGCGCTCGACTCGCACTACATTGGGTATAAACAAGCCAACGATACCGACCAAAATGCCCAGCCCAATAATGCCGATCAGAATAGTTTTAAGAAAACGCATGGGACAGCTGCTTAAGATTTATGGGGAAAAGGAAAAGGCGTGATGCTGCTGACATCGGCACCTTTATCGGCATCGCTGAGGCTACGGATTTTGTTCACACCCTTTTTATCGACTTCATCGATTCGTACCACCGCATGCATCGGTATGTAAGAGCGTTTAACCCCTTCAAATTCAGCCTTGAGCTTCTCTTCTGCGGGGTCAATCACTACGTCAGTCTTGTTGTCGAAAATAATATCGCCCACTTCAATGAACGCCATCATGCTGCTTTGCGCCACTTCATGGGCGTATAGCTCAATCAATTTGTCCTGATGGCGAAACACAATTTTGAAAGTCGGTTTCGTCTTGGCGGATTTGTCATCTTTAGGCATTGAGGCAATTACCGAAGGTTAAAAGAATAGTAAAATTGCCACTATCGTAGCAACTAAAAATTATATCATCGCCGCATGCATGGCGTTAGCACCGATCTTGGTTTTATCTGGCGACGAATCAGCCCAAAGCTAGATCGTGTTGCCACTCTTTGTGGCCGCATTGTGGCTATATTTGCGATGCTTGGCTATTGTGGAGCTAACGCAGATCTGCCCACCGAATTCACCGTCGCACTGGCCGAATTCAAAATCCCAGAGTCGTCTATCAGCCTGGTGGTGCAGGCAGTTGATTCCGATAAACCTATCCTCAGTATCAATCCCAGCAAGCCACGCAATCCCGCATCGGTGATGAAATTAGTCACCACGCTGGCTGCGCTAGAAGTATTGGGCCCGGCCTATAGCTGGAAAACGCGTTATTATCTGGACGGTAAGCTTAACAATAAACAATTGGCCGGCGACTTGATTATTCAGGGTGGAGGCGACCCTTTTCTGGTGCTTGAGCAGTTCTGGCGTCACTTGATGGGCTTGCAAGATCGTGGCTTGATCAACATCAACGGCAATCTCGGCATTGATAATTCCCGCTTTTCTCTACCCAATCACAACCCCGGCGATTTTGATCACAGCCCTTATCGCTTATATAACGTCGGCGCTAGCGCGACCTTGGTCAATTTCAACTCAAGCCGGTTTTTATTTTTGCCTGACGGTGATTCGGTACGCGTGATCTCTGAGCCGGTCTTACCCAACTTGATCATCGATAACCAATTAAAACTGGGCGATAAGCGTTGCAATGATCGTGAAAGTGGTTGGTCACGTACAATTTCCGAGAAAAATAAACAAGTGGTGGTGCGCTTTGATGGTCAATATTCGCGTGCTTGCGGTGAATTTGAATGGCGCCGGTCGGTATTGTCACCGGAGGATTACGCCTACGGTACCTTCAAAACCACCTGGGAACAGTTGGGTGGCTCTTTAAAAGGTACGCGTAAAAGCGCAAAAATCAGCCGCGATCAAAAACCGTTTTTTGTTGGCGGCTCAAAAACGCTGGCCGAAGTCATCTCAGGCACCAACAAATACAGCAACAACATCATGGCGCGGCAACTGTTACTAACGCTCGGCATGGACGAAAAGGCTACTTCGGCCAAACCGGCCACACCACAAGCGGGGGTCGCCCGCATTCGTCAATGGTTGGCCAAGAATAATGCCAGCATGCCAGAGCTGGTAGTTGAAAATGGCGCTGGCTTGTCGCGTAAAATCCAAATATCTGCTGCCAGCTTAACCCAACTGCTACAACTGGGCTGGCGAAGTGATTATCAACCCGAATTCATGGCCTCTTTTTCAATTGCTGCGGTCGACGGCACCACGCGTAGGCGCCTGAAAAAACTAAACCCGCATGGACGTATACGTGCCAAGACGGGATATTTAAAATCAGTTCGTTCGATTGCAGGATACGTCAAGGGTGATTCCGGCACCCAGTACGCCGTCAGTTTGTTAATCGAAGACCCAAAAATCCAGTTCTGGTCAGGCAATCAAATCCAAGATGCCTTACTTAGCTGGGTGCTGAAACAATAAATAGATATATTTTCAATTAGTTATGACGCAACCATCCATGAAGCACCGTTTGATATCTTCCAATACTGGCATCCAACAATCCAATAGGCGAACCAGCCCATTTCTCTTGGTGGCACTCAGCGTATTTTTCGGCTGTTTTGGCACCACTTCGGCCAACACCCTGACCACTCCCGAGCTATTCAATGTGCATTGTGCGACTTGCCATGGCCCGCATCGTTTGGGTGGAATTGGCCCAGCACTATTACCGGAAAACTTGGGTAGACTGCGAAAACCACAAGCCGCTGACGTTATCAAAAATGGACGCATTGCCACTCAAATGCCGCCATTTGGTAAGGTACTCAATGACCAACAAATCGAGCAACTATCGGCCTACATTTATACCCCGCCGCCCGTACAGCCAGAATGGACTGAAGCCGATATTCGAGCCAGTCAGGTCATTCACAGCCCAGAGTCGGTTGCCGGTCAATACGATGATGCCAAGCCGGTTTACGATGCAGATCCGCTCAACCTATTCCTGGTGGTTGAAGCAGGAACACACCATATTTCAGTTCTGGATGGTGATCGCTTGGAGCCGATTCATCGCTTCAAGTCGCGTTTTGCTCTGCACGGCGGGCCTAAATATTCATCCACAGGTCGCTACGTGTATTTTGCCTCGCGCGATGGCTGGATCAGCAAATTCGATATGTATAGACTGGAAATGGTCGCAGAAGTTCGTGCCGGGATTAATACCCGAAATGCCGCCGTATCGGCTGACGATCGTTATGTGTTGGTCGGTAATTATTTACCTCATGAAGTGGTGCTATTAGATGCCCGTGATCTCAGTTTGATCAAGGTAATCCCGACCATTGGTGCCGACGGCAACAGCTCACGCGTCAGTGCTGTTTATACCGCACCGCCACGCGATAGCTTCATCATCGCTTTCAAAGACATACAGGAAATCTGGGAACTGAATTATTCCGATACCCCGCCGCTGGGCTTTAGCGCTAACTGGAACCACGATTACCGCAAAGATTCTGGCGATACCATCGACACCCCTTTTCCGATCAAACGTCGCCCTATTGAAGGCTATCTCGATGATTTCTTTTTTGATCAGGAATACGCAAGACTAGTTGGCTCATCACGTGAGGGCGGCACCCGAGTTTTTGACCTAGATTTGGGTCGTGTCACCCACACACTAGATTTAGAAGGCATGCCGCACTTGGCATCCGGTATCACTTGGCCCTATCAAGACACGACCGTACTAGCGACGCCAAACATTAAAACGGGCGAAGTGAGCATTATCGACATGCGTGACTGGAAAACGATCAAGCGCATCCCCACCAAAGGCGCGGGGTTTTTCATGCGCAGCCACGAAAATTCGCAATACGCATGGGTCGATGTGTTTTTCGGTGAAAACCGTGATTTGATGCACGTGATCGATAAGCAAAGCTTGGAAATCGTCAAAACCCTGAATCCTGCTCCGGGCAAAACTTCTGCACATATTGAGTTTACCCGCGACGGTAGTCATGCCTTACTCAGTATCTGGGAGCTGGAAGGCGAATTGGTCATCTATGATGCCAAGACCTTGGAAGAAGTTAAACGCCTACCAATGAGTAAACCGGTCGGTAAATATAATGTCTATAACAAAATCAATCTGTCCGAAGGGACGAGCCACTGAGGCGTCTCTGGGACAACTTAAGAGGCTAGTCTTCAACCACAATCGCGTGCGATGTTGCCGTCTGGTGCCTTAGCTCACGAGCACTGCGGTACTCATCGGAATTGATCCAGTTTTTGGCTTTATCTATAGACTCGAATTCGAGTATCACCACTCGATTTGGCTGCCAATCTCCCTCAAGAACAGCCATTTCTCCGCCGCGAGCTAGGTATTTACCGCCATAGGCTTCAATCGCTGGCGGCGCCATTTGTTTGTATTTTTCATATCGCTCAGGGTCGTTAACGGAGATATCAAATATTACGTAGGCGGTCATGTTAGTCCCTCAGAATATTTTTAAGTGGTTTGCGTGATTATTATGCACTACTTTCAAACAGTTGGATTTCAAAGGTTGAAAGGTAGCGGCCACTAATGCTTCCAGATTCTTGTGTTCCGGTAAGTACCCCGCCAGCTGCCCTATAAAATGTCTCGGCGTGAGGGTCACTTTGGATGGTTAGAACAAGACCACCCCATGCTGCTGCTCGCTGTTTCGCATGGTTGATCAAGGCTCGCCCAATGCCGTGGCTAATATGTTTTGGCTCTACAAACATCGCTTCCAATTCGACAACAGCGGGTGATATGCGCTTTATTGCGTAGAATCCCGCGACTTTCCCGTCCAGTTCGCCGACGACATATTGAAATATTTTACTTTCTACATTGTGTGGCAGCACCGTCAGTTCCGCACGACACGCTTGCATAAACTGGTTTGAATAGCCCCAGTGTGCTTTCGAGCGCATGGCGAGGCCGCTTAAAAGTGCCGCTTCATGGGTTACTGCGTTGCGTATTTCAATGCTCATCTCAGCGATATGATGCTGAACAGACAGCGCAGCATTAACCTCGAAACCCTTGGGTTAGGATTGTTCTGCGCTGTTTCTACCTTCTGCAAACTGTGGTAAGCCATCACTCACTTCATACCAGCACGCTTTGTACTCAGTAAAAATATGCGCATCGGGCTTTAACTCGATAGTTGAATCCAACGAGCCTAGCGCAAACTCCACCCACTCTCCATCGTCATTTGCGGGTGCAAAAATCAAGCTAGACCCGCAGTTTTCGCAAAATTGCCGCCGTGTTCTATTCGGAGCAAGATAGGTTTTCAGCGCGTCTGCGCCCGCCACCCAGCGAAAGTCATCAGCTCGAGCCTCTCCAAACGTTGCAAATGCCGCACCGTGGAATTTACGACACATTGAGCAGTGACAGTGCCCCACCTTGGGGCCTATTTGTGCAACCTCATATTTGATCTGGCCACACAGACACTGGCCTTTGAATGGGTAGCTTTTTAAGTCCTTGGTCATACATTTACCTCAAGATAACTACTAAACCGTCTCACATAAAGGGTAAGCATCACCAGAAAATGATTAATGCGCCCGACCCACCCGATTCAAACCGTTTAGTGCCGCAACGCGGTAAGCCTCAGCCATAGTGGGATAGTTGAAAGTGGTTTCCGCAAAATAACGTAGGTTATTGGCCTCACCTTTTTGTTCCATGATCGCTTGGCCGATGTGGATGATTTCTGCGGCATTGTCACCAAAACAGTGGATCCCCAGGATTTCCAGCGTTTCTATGTGGAACAGGATTTTCAATACGCCAACGGTGCGGCCAGTAATTTGTGCGCGCGCCAGCGCCTTAAAAGGTGTATGGGCAACATCATAAGGGACGCGTTCTTCGGTCAGTTCACGTTCGTTTTTGCCGAGCGAGCTGATTTCCGGGCTGGTGTAAATGCCGGTTGGCACATTACGCATCACCGACCAATCACTTTCACCGTCACAAATCATGGTGCCAACGAAACGGCCTTGGTCATAACTGGCACTGGCTAAACCTGGTGCGCCGATAACATCACCGACTGCAAAAATGTGGGGTTGTGTGGTTTGAAATTGATCATTGACGATGACCTGCTCACGGTGATTAACCTCAATATCAAGTGCCTCCAGCCCCAGGCTTTTTGCGTTACCTGAACGACCGTTGGCCCAAAGCAGGACATCGGTGGTGAATTCTTTGCCAGATTGACAGTGCAGCGTCACCCGGTTTTGCGTAGTTTTGACTTTCTTATACTCTTCCTGATGGCGGATCACCACCCCTTGATCACGCAAGTGATAACTGAGCGCATCGGTGATTTCATCATCCAGATGCGACAGTAAGCGGTCGCGCGTATTGACCAAATTGACCTTGACGCCGAGATTACAAAATATGGATGCGTATTCGCAGCCTATAACACCTGCACCGTAAATCGTTACCGAGCGCGGCGTATGCTCTAAATCCAGCACACGGTCGGCGTCAACGATGTGTGGGTGATCAAAATTGACGTCGTCAGGGTGATACGGCCGTGAGCCGGTGGCGATAATCGCGTTATCAAAATGAACCACACGCTGGGTCTGACCATTACGCTTTATGGTAATTTCATTCGGGCCGGAAAAGCTGGCGTCGCCGTAAATTAGCTCCACGTGATTTCTATCAAAATGACGATAGCGGGTCGCCACTTGTTGGTCAATCACCCGTTGCGTGGTTGCCAGCAAATTCTGATAGGACACATGGACTTGTTGGGCGGTGCGTGCAAATAATGGGTGGCGGCGGTAATCCATCACCGATTGAATATTATGGCGCAGCGCCTTGCTGGGGATCGTACCCCAGTGGGTGCAACCGCCGCCAACACGGCTGTGGCGCTCAATCACGGCAACCGTCTTGTCGGTTTTGGCAATGCGCATGGCCGCGCCTTCGCCACCGGGGCCGCTGCCAATGATGACGGTATCGTATTTCTCTATATTCATGGGTGCTGTTGGTTAATGGATTGCTTTGCTTTTTTGATTAACGGATTCAATTAGCTACAAACAGGGCAGCTCGTATTCTTAGGTAAGGTCATGCTCTGCCAATCCATACGCCGGGCATCAAATAAACAGACCGTGCCGATCAACGCTGGCTTGCCAAGCAACAAATTGATGGTTTCTTGTGCTTGCATGGTGCCGATCACACCAACCACTGGCGCAACCACTCCCTCAAGCGCGCAGGTTGCGCCCTCAATGCCTTCGTCGGGATACAAGCAGTGATAACACGGACTGTTGGCTTGATTGGGATCATAGGTCGTAATTTGTCCTTCCCAACGAATAGCCGCTCCCGATACTAGCGGGGTTTTAGTTGCGATTGAAACCCGATTCAAGCCAAAGCGACTTGGAAAATTATCGGTGCAATCCACAATCACGTCGGCTTTTCGTGCCAAATCAGACAATTCTTCTTCATCAGCGTAATAATCAATCGTACGCACATCGATATCGGGGTTAATCGCCTTAATTTTATTTTTCGCTGAGGATGCTTTCAGCGTATCGATATCGGCCATGGTGTGAATTACCTGGCGTTGCAAATTGGATAAATCAACTTGGTCATAGTCACATAAAGTCAGCGTGCCAACACCGGCCGCGCCCAAATACAGAGCCACCGGCGAGCCTAAACCGCCCATGCCGATTACCAGTGCGTGGCTGTCGAGCAGACGCTGCTGACCCACTTCACCGATTGCTGGCAAGCGAATTTGGCGCGCGTAGCGACTGTGTGTTTGTTCATCCATAACTTGGTATTATCAGTACTCTTTGTGCGGCTTGAATCAGTGAAAGGAGGCGATTATGGCTAAAAATGAATCGAATGTACTAATAAAAGACTGTTATTTGTTGCCCTATTCGCGACAATTGATCTGGGATCGCTTGAATGACCCTAAAATATTAGCGCAGTGTATTCGAGGCTGTCGCGAAGTTAATAAGGAATCGGAGACGCATTATGATGCCGTTATCGAAGCTAAGTTCGCTTCTTATCAGCGTGATTTTCACGTAGGTCTTGACGTAGAAGATGCAAACGCACCTGCTGATTATCGTCTTGTTTCGGATGTGAGTGCGGGGTTTTTAGGTAAAGCTCGTGGCACCGCAGCCGTGCGACTAGAAGAACTCAAGCCGGGTCAAACGGAACTGAGTTATGAAGCACTCATTTCAGCCAGCGGCGTCATTGGAAAAGGGTTGCCGATGATTGAGGGAGCGGCTCACCGGCGAGTACGTGACTTTTTTGATCGCTTTGTGGCGACGTTGGAAGATTAAGCCAAGCCTGCTTTAGTCTGCCTGCTTTAGTCTGCCTGCTTTAGTCTGCCTAGCAACGCTAGAATCTGATTGATTAAACGAACATTGTGACAAAAGTTTGGTATCAATGATATGAACGTTATGGCGGTTGAATGCCAGAATATTTTGATCGGCTAGCTTGGCAAACAAGCGACTTACGGTTTCTGGGGCCATGCCTAGAAAGTTGGCGATATCGCCGCGTGACATGCTCAGGGTAAAGTCGATAGCCGAAAAGCCGCGTCGTGCGAATCGGTCAGACATGTTTTTGATAAAACAGACAATCCGTTCTTCGGCAGATTTTCTTGCGATCAATAGCTTGAGCTGATTTTGGGCGCTTAACTCTTGCGCGACGTGTGTTTGTAAATAGTGTGCAACGCCCTTGATACTGAACATGAGCTCTTCCAGGCTATGCTGCGGAATCATGCAAACAGAGCTGTCTTCCAAAGCTATTATTGTGGCGGAATGGGTGGTGCCATAGCCATCCAGCCCGATCAATTCACCCGGCATATAAAAACTAACGATTTGCTCCACACCATCATCAGCAGTGAGGGTTGATTTAAAACTGCCCGATTTAACCGCATACAAGCCGTGAAAGGTATCGCCCGCTTGGTAGAGCGCAACAGACTTGCTAACGCGCTGATCCGATCGGATTTTTGTCGTGAGCTTTTTTATTTCTTTTTGGGTCAACGTTGATGGTAGGCACATCAGCGTTAAAGCACATTGGTCACACGACAAGGACATTGGTATTCTTCTTTGAATGTTGTCGGCGCATTATACGTGATCAAAGGCATTCAAATAGGGGCCTTTCTAACTCCTCATGCGAGCGCTAGAGGAAACGTTGTGCGGTTAGCAGCGCCAATCTATTCAACCGCTAAAATCTCATACTGCCAAACAATGACACCTGCTACTCGCCGCATCCCGCGAGTACTCAGGGATTCGTTAACAGTGCGTGATTCAAGTGTGGGCACAAATACCCGAACTTGACGCTCGCTGCTACCCAATAGATCACAGCCCAAGGGAACTTCGGTTGTAAGACGAGCTTCGCCATCGGCACAATCATACGCAGCAAGCTTCAAGTGCAGCGCTTGAATGGGAAGCGTATCACTGGTATTCGTCACCTCTGCTTTAAGCAGGTGACCGCCGGCGTATCCCGGCGCGAGTTGTGGGTTTTGCCATTGCATAGTGGCTTGATCATAGGCGGGCGGGGCTTGATTACCAAGGCCAAGGAAATAGCCGATGAGGCTAATCACTGCCAGAACCGCGAGGCCGCTAAACCCCATGACGGGTTTGCGATAGGCAAGCGCCAGTAAAGCGATAACGAGTAGGCCGATGGCGATATATTGCATTAGTTTTCGCGGTGGTTACTGGTGGATTTGTTCATACGATAATTTGGGTACGGGTATAAAT
The DNA here is from genome assembly GCA_965249035.1 of Candidatus Poriferihabitaceae bacterium. GTDB lineage: Bacteria > Pseudomonadota > Gammaproteobacteria > Arenicellales > Poriferihabitantaceae > CBDFKV01. Next base: position 67,210 of record CBDFKV010000004.1, read on the forward strand.
CCGTTAATTCGGTCGAGAAACCATTATCTCCCATAATCCGGGCATGAGCGCGGCACAATTCACGCGGTTCTCTGACACCGACCGAATGCGAAATAGTCCCAACTTCGTGCACGATGTGCTCAATATAACTCGCTACCCGTTCCGATTTTATGGTGACATCCAGGCCTTTTTGCAAGTGCGCTTTGTGGGTGGTGATGCCGGTCGGGCAGGTGTTTTTATTGCACTGCATGGCTTGAATGCAGCCCAGCGCCATCATCGGCCCACGCGCCGAAACAATAAAGTCTGCACCAGCACACAAAGCCCAGCTGACTTCAGAGGGATTGATCAATTTGCCGCTGGCAACCACGCGGATTCGTTCACGTAAATCAAAGCGGATTAGCTCATTGATTAAAAAGGGCAGGCTTTCTTTGAGCGGCAAACCGACCGAATCCATCAGCGACATCGGCGCTGCGCCAGTGCCACCATCACCGCCATCAACTGAAAAATAATCCGGCGCGTATTCCAATCCTTTTTGCTGAATGGCTTCACACAGGCGGGTAATCCATAAATTCCCTCCCAATACCGCCTTGATACCCACTGGCTTGCCGCTAATGCGGCGGATACGAGCGATTAGCTCAAGTAACTCATCATCGTTTCCCGCTTCTGCGTGGCGATTGGGGCTAATTGAATCTTGACCCGCTGGGATCCCACGGATTGCAGCAATTTCCGGCGTGACTTTCACCCCGGGCAAGATACCGCCCTTGCCCGGTTTCGCACCTTGGCTGATTTTGATTTCAATCATACGAACTTGGGGAATCGCCGCAATTTCTTTTAGCTTTTCTTCGCTGAGCTGCCCTTGGTCGTCGCGTACACCATATTTAGCGGTACCCATTTGAAACACCACATCACAACCACCTTCAAGATGATAAGATGACAAGCCGCCTTCACCGGTATTCAGCCACGCTCCCGCTTTGGCAGCACCTATCGACAAAGCCCGAACGGCAGGTTTGGAAATCGCGCCGAAGCTCATTGCTGAAATATTGAACAAGCTACTGGTGGTATAGGGTTGTTCACAATAACCCTCACCAATCGTAATCGCCCTAGGCGGTACCGCGTCTTCGTCCAATGTTGGAAAAGACGTGTTTTCAAATAAAATATTGCCCGGCGCGTAGATATTACGGGTTGAGCCAAACGCAACCGTGTTATTGACCCCTTTAGACGCACGATAAACCCAGGATCGCTCAGCGCGGTTAAACGGCATTTCTTCTCGATCCATGGCAAAGAAATACTGCCGAAAAAACTCACCCATGTGTTGAAACAATGAGCGAAACCGGCCAATGACCGGGTAGTTTTTACGAATCGTGTTTTCGTTTTGGCGTACGTCGATAAAGTACATCACCGCGACTATCGCCAACGCCAGACCGATCAAAATGACGAACAATAGCGCCATAAATTGTAATGCGGCCATCGCCCAAGAAAGGATTCCACTCATTTAATTTTCTCGGTTTGGTTGGGGTTCTAAATTGTCTGCCAGCGGATCAAAACAACCAGCATGAGAGATAATAACATCTTAGTGGGAAGCAGCGGACTGATCGTGGTCAGCAATTAGGTAGTGTGAAAAGGGAGGGGTGAACTTAGGCCCTATCAAAAGATTGGCGCGAACGACTGCTTATCTATCCAGAACCTATGGTCCTTCCTATCCTCCTGTAGCAAATAAGATATCACTGAGCACCCACGGCCTTCCATTCCGTGGCTCAGTAATGATTAGCTCAATTGAGCTAACCGTAGTCGGTGCATCTAACCAAATAGGGTGATAATTGCCACGGTATACGGGTTTTTGCTGTTCATAGATAATCCCTTCCCAATCATGTTTAGAGGACGTTAGCCGTTTAGGCGCTCCCGCAGTACTGGTATCCATCACATCGATTTGTACGGGCACATCGTGATGCCTGCCTTGGTAGGACAGCTTGATTTCGTGAATTTCGGTAGGTTCATCAAACCTAACGACCAAACGCATATCTTTTGATTGGTTGGCTGTACTGGTCCAGCTGGTTTCGGTATGGTTATCGGCAAGCGCCTCGATTGCTTTGGTAGCGGTATTATCAAAATACACGTCATATCTATCTGACGGGACTTGATGGCGCACGTTTCCACTAAACTTCAGGTGCGTGAAGTGGGTGAACAGGTCAAACCCATCGCCGATTCGGGTGTGCTTGATCGCAATGTTTGAATGCTTCATATGCAGCATAAAGCTGTAAGACTTCAGGTGTGTCCGGTTCGACATCATCGCAAATACAGGGGTATTGGGTTGCGCATCCACCTCTTTCTTATAGGGAACCCCATAGCCCGGAAAACGCTCATTGTAGGGCTGGGCACAAATAATGTTTTCATCGGTCACCCAATTAATTCGATAGGCAGTCCAATAAGTTGCGTAGCAGTGCTGGTGACCATTGTCTTGCAGATATTCGAGGATCGGCGTGAGATCACGAGTCTGGGCAAGAATGTCGAGTCTTGTCTCTTCGCTCCTCCACAACACGACCATGTGTAAAGTAGTGATGATGTTGATCGTCGCATAGAGGAAAATGGCAACCAATGACGGCTTAAACCAGCGCGTATCACGAACTATGTTGATAAAATACCCTGCAATAAACGGGAAACACCACACTAAAATCAGGATAAATCGATAGAGGTGTAAGCCCGCTTTGTCCGATAAAGCAAACAGCACGATGCTGGCAAATGAACTCAATATAAAGACATCCACAGGGTGTGAATTAATCTTTCTGTCTATCCGAATCTGTACCCAAAGCCGGCTCAGCCGATGTACGACCACGGTAAATAACATACCGTAATAGAACGCACTGAACAGTTGGCGTAAGTCTGACCCCCAGCCAGTGCTCGCCTCAATATCAGGAAACAATGTGGGCTTGATACCCATGACGCCCGGCACCGTTTCGGTTGCGGCAAAGTTAATAATGCGCTGAATCGCCCGCATTATGCTGACACTGCCATCGACGGACTGGTACGCACCCGGAATGGTCGCTATCGCCGCAAAATAGGGGCTCAGCCCAATTAACGTGCCAGCTGCCAACGCAGCATAAACAGTGATTCGATGGTGTTTTGATGCGGTGAACAAAAGCACGATGATGGCAGAAACTAATCCCGCAACCCCCACCAAATGGTTACTAACTGACAAGCCTCCAGCCAGCCCGGCCAGGAAAAACCACCCCATATTCCGATTGCTGTAATGCGCTCGGACTACCGCGTAGAATAGGGTGATAGTCAGCACCGCGGACATCGCATACTGCGGTGGTGTATAGCCTGCCTGGTGTTGTAGCCAATACGCTGACGGGAATAAAATCAATAATAAGGCGGGCCAGCGCCGTCCTTTATCAAACATCCGATAGGCGATTAACACCAAACCCGCGGTTGCTATCCAACCCAGTAGCAATGCCAGATAGCGCGCACCCAATGCGTTACGTGGCACCCACTCAACCAAAAGAGACTGGACATAGGCTTCGATAGGAAACTGGTAAGGTTGAGCGATCCATAGCAGGGGTCGAAGCCCTTCAGATATTCGCTTGGCCCACAATACATTGGCGGCTTCGTCACTGGTGGCGGGTAGTAATTCAAGGCTGGTCCAACTCAAGGCAAGCCTAATCAAGATCGCCAAACCTATCGCTGCCACAGCGATCAATGTCGTTCGGTTTGAGTTACGTAACGTCATCGATACAGAATTTGAGTATGGTAATGGTAAGACTATTCAACTGAAAAGCCAAACGTAAAAGTGGGCGCATAACAACGCCCCTCATGAATAGAAATGGCCAAACAATGGCAGCGTAAATTCCTTTTTTTCAGCTATATTCCATTTACCTTAGTCATGGAAAATATCTCGTTTAATACTGGAATATCGATCAATAACAATGCCAGAAAGACTACAACGCAGACCAGCGCATAAACGACAAAACCTTTTTCTCGATACAGCTTTTCTGGATACTGGACAGGACTATCCTCCAGATAGGCAAGATGCATATACCAGGCAATAAAGCCTGCCACAAAAGGCGTCGCCAGAATAAATTCTATTCGGTATCGGATCAGAAAAATACCAAAAAATAGGCCAAATGCAGCGACATAATAAACCACACTAATCATCAAGCGCTCGGCCGTATAGAATTTAAATGACGCACGATAACCGCCGGCAGTTTGCTTATCACCAATACGCTCATACTCAGCGTAGCGCTTGAGCGCCATAAAGAAGGCACCGATCATCCAATAGGCAATAATGAGTGACAGTGGTGGAAACAGATCAGTGCCAGTGGAATACCAGCCGAGCAGCAGCCGCAATGGGTTGTTTACCGACTCCGAAATGACATCAAGGTAAGGCCTATCCTTGGTGCGCAGAGGTGGAATATTGTACAAGCATCCCATTATCCATAACGCCAATGCCGCATAAAAAAACGGCTGGCCGAGCTGGCTCGCGAGCAATAAACCAACAACGGCGAGGCCGATCCACTCAAGATAGCCCCAGGTTAAATTGATCTGACCAGACGGAACCGGTCGGTTTTTCTTTACGGGATGTAGTCGATCAAACTTCGCATCCAGTATCTCGTTGATGACATAGTTGCTCGAGGCGATCAAACCTGTGACAAATATGCCGAAAAGAACCGGAAAGATGATCGAACCACTGATGACAGAATGATCCAAATACATCGCCACCAAGACGCCTGGAACCATAAAGACATTCTTAAACCAGTGGTCTATTCGGGCAATTTTGATATAGGGTAGTAATTTAGCCAGCATCAATCTTCTTCAATTTGTACGTGGATTCTTCAAGCCGATCTGAATCAAATAACAACGATCATAAAGAGCGCAGAGAGTACACTGTAGCCGCTACAGAAACGAGAAATTTTAAGCTGCATTTGCCCATAAATAGCTCAGTGTCACAGGAATGGATCGTTTTAATTGGCGGCGCATTTTTCACTCCCCATCCGCACGAATTTTGTAGCCCGTCAAATAGATCCAACCCTCCTTATCTGGCCCAGCAAGTGTTTCCATCGCTGTACCTACATCGGCTTCGCTACCTAAATACATGAGCGGCTGCCACTGGTCAGCCAGTCCTCGCCAAACACTAGCCACATGGTCCTGATCAGCATATTTCATGGTTGCCGCATAAATAGCGCCGCTACTGTCGCTGGTCATTGTATAAATACTGCCGCCAAAGTTCCCACGTTCATCCAATTGTAATGCGTTGCCAAATTTCTGGGTACGGCGGTCAAAACGTGTGACCCCAGGATTGCCTTTTTCGTCACGCCCCCAATAAATCGCATCTGGAAGGAACACCACCCCGAGAGATTGGTCTCTCGCCATCTGCTGCCAACTATCACCATGGTCTTGTGAGCGCTGCATGACACGGTTTTTACCATCACCCACCGTCACCCAAACATCTTCGGTGTAGGGGTCAACCGCCACCCGATGAATATGTACTTTATCCCGGTTGGGCGCGCTAAACACCACCTGCCAGCTATCGCCCTGGTCACTACTACGCCATACGGTTTTTGACATACCCACTTGCTGGGGACCATATTCGCCCAGGAAAATCCGATCCTCGGCGTCCGAGCTAATTGACCAGTGCAGCACCGTGCCGCTCTCGATTGTCTTGACCCACTCAAATTGACTACCCCCATCTCGGGATCGATAAATACGACTAGGTGTGGTGCTACTCCAACGTCCTTTATCGGTGGCAACAATCAGCAAACCGGACGCGGTTTGATGAATGCCAGTAATGGGGTCATCAAACTGATACAGCGGCTCTATCTGGTTACCATTATCGATTACCCGATATAGTTCATGGGCGCGGGCGCCATAAACAGTACCATCCGTTCCCAGGCTAAGTTTCCATAGCTTAAATGACGTAGAATAAACCCGCTCATCCAAAATCGTGTCGGCAATCGGAAGCGTTGGCTGTTGATTGTTGTAACGGTTGACAACCACCATGATAAGCGCGGCAATCGCAACAACAAACACTAGACGCATAACAGACATGAAAGAAATACTGGTCAAATTGGAGCCGATACTAACGCTGGTAGGCAATCAGCCTTGGGCGCGTGCGGTATTGATCCTGGTGTTGTCATTGATTGCCGCTTGGTTAATTGGTTTTCTGATCAGCCGTGTGATCAGCAAGCTGGTGGAACGCACGGAGACCTCATTAGATAACCGCATTATTAGCCACATCCATAAACCCATTCTGGTGACCGTGGTCCTACTGGGTGCTATTTTAGCGGCTAATGTCGCAGAAATACCGAAAGACTCCGCCAAATTACTATCCAATTTAGCACTGACCGTGATTATTTCGTCATGGACGCTGGTGACTATGCGCATCACCCGAGCGCTGTTTCTGGCAGCAGCGCGACGCAGCAAGCCGAACAGCATGATTCGCGATCAAACGCTGCCGCTGTTTACTAATCTGGCCGCCATTATCATTATCCTCTTTGGAATTTATATTATTTTCCAGATTTGGGGAATAGACATGACTGCGTGGCTGGCCTCAGCCGGAATTATTGGTATCGCCGTTGGTTTTGCCGCCAAAGACACGCTCGCCAATTTATTCTCCGGCGTGTTTATCATGGCCGATTCGCCTTATAAACTGGGTGATTATATATCTCTGGACAACCTCACTCGGGGCAAAGTCACCCACATTGGTATCCGTAGCACACGTATTTTAACCCGCGATGATGTTGAAATTACCGTGCCTAATTCCATTATGGGTAATTCGCAGATCATCAACCAAACGGGTGGACCACACCAAAAAATGCGGGTCAAAGTCAGGGTTGGGGTTGCCTATGATTCGGATTTGGACCAAGTAGAATCAATCTTGCTTGACGTGGCACGCAGTGAGGCTTTAGTCAGCCAGTATCCTGTGCCACGAGTGCGCTTTCGTACCTTCGGCCCCTCCAGCCTGGATTGTGATTTAATGGTTTGGGTCGCAGAGCCAGAACTCAGTGGATCAGTTGTGCATCAACTTGGCAAAGCCATCCACAAGGCGTTTAACGCAGCCGGTATCGTCATACCATTTGCCCAGCAAGACCTTTACATCAAGGAATGGCCAGCACCACTGAACGATACTCCCTAGAACAGCTAAACTCGTTGCTAATCCTGTCGTGACGCCCGCAATCAAAAACTACTTGACCATCACATCGGGTTACTGGATGTTCACCATAACCGACGGTGCGATCCGGATGTTAGTGGTGCTTTACTTTCATTTGCTCGGCTATTCCCCACTCCAAGTGGCGATGCTATTCGTGTTTTACGAGTTCTTCGGCATCGTCACCAACCTGGTCGGTGGCTGGCTCGGTAGCCGAATCGGCCTCAACAAAACCATGCACATGGGCATGGCCTTGCAAATCCTGGCCTTACTCCTGCTAACCGTGCCAGAGCCGATGCTGTCAGTTGCGTGGGTGATGTTCGCCCAAGCCTTATCGGGCATCGCCAAAGACCTCAATAAAATGTCTGCCAAAGCCAGTGTCAAAACACTGACTACCGCGGGCGAAGATGAAAAGCTGTTTAAATGGGTCGCGGTATTGACCGGCTCAAAAAACACCTTAAAGGGCGCGGGATTTTTTGTAGGCGCGGTGTTATTGCAGTGGCTGGGCTTTCAAGGCGCCTTATGGGTGTTGGCAACCGCCTTGGCCGTGGTGTTGGTAGTCACGTTTAGTTTGCTCCCCAATGAACTGGGCAAAAGCAAACACAAACACAAGTTCTCACAAGTGTTTTCCAACACTGCCGCCATTAACTGGCTATCCGCTGCGCGCTTTTTCTTGTTTGGTGCGCGTGATATCTGGTTTGTAGTTGCCTTGCCGGTGTTTTTATACGACGTATTAGGCTGGAGTTTCAGCAGCGTCGGCGCGTTTATCGCAAGCTGGGTAATCGCCTACGGCTTGGTGCAAGCCAGCGCACCGAAGTTACTCAAACGCCTGCACCGGATCCCTGGTGGTGGTGCGGCACGTGGTTGGGCAGCCATTTTAGCGTTGATTCCCGCTGGCATGGTCGGCGCGCTCAGCCTGTGGCCGGCTGAGCCGGTTGTCGTTATCGGTTTGATTACTTTTGGGGTCGTGTTCGCGATTAATTCAGCCATCCACTCATTTTTGATATTGGCCTACGCTGATGCCGACACAGTAGCGCTTAACGTCGGCTTTTATTATATGGCCAATGCCGCTGGGCGCTTAGCTGGCACGTTATTGTCCGGCTGGGCCTATCAAATCGGCGGACTGTCGGCCTGCTTATGGTGGTCTTCGGGGTTTATCGTCGCCGCCTTTCTGTTGTCACTTCGGCTGCCTGAAGCACATCGAGTGCCGTCAACAACCTTATAAGCTCGCGTCATACATCTGTAGTGAAGTACTTATCCAGTGATTTAAAGCAGCAATTAGCATGGGTGTTTTTAACACTATTGATTGCACTTACCACGCCAGCGAATGCTGACGTTGTTAAACCGGCCCTGACTGAAATCAAGGCGTATAAATCAGGCAAGGTCGAACTCGAAATCCGCGTCAGTATTGAAGCTTTATTGACTGGCATCAACAGCCAGTACCGACGGACCCAAGATGCCCCGCAGGCTGATGCCTACGACGCGATTCGACCATTGCCACCTGAAGAACTAAAGCGTGCCTTTGACGCTTTCGTGCCCCGCTTTATTGAGCACATTGAGTTGCGCAGTCAAAATAAAGAAATTCCCTTAGCATTTGTCAGCGCCGATATCCCTCCGGCGGGCTACACCCAGGTGCCCCGCATTAGCACCCTATATTTGCGCGGGACACTACCCACCAACGCCAGCACCCTTCGCTTTTATTATCCCGCTGCCTTTGGTGATCAAGCGGTGCGAGTGCGACAAATCGACGAGCAAGCTGAACAATGGCATTGGTCTGAATGGGAGTGGATTCGAGATGGCCGACCCAGTCAGGATTTCTCGCTCACTGAAATCGTTGCTCGGCGCAGTACTTGGGAAGTGGTCAAAGAATTCGTTGAAATCGGTTTTTTGCACATCGTGCCTAAAGGTCAAGACCATATTCTGTTCATTCTCGGCATCTTCTTTTTCAGCCACCGCTGGCGCCCGCTGTTATGGCAAGTCACCATGTTCACGCTGGCGCATACCATCACCTTGGGCTTATCGTCTGCTGGCTTGATCTCTTTACCGGCGCGGGTGGTTGAACCCTTAATCGCGTTATCGATTGCATGGATTGGGGTAGAGAATATTTGGGCCAACGCGCATACAAACAAGCGCATTAGCATCGCTAGGCTAGCACTCGTGTTTGCTTTTGGCTTGCTGCATGGTCTTGGCTTTGCCAGCGTGTTAACCGACTTTGGCTTGGCACCCAATGCATTTTTTACGTCACTGCTGAGCTTTAACCTCGGGGTTGAGGCGGGGCAAATAGCCGTTTTAGCAGCCGCCTGGTTGCTCACGATCTGGTTGCATAAAAGACCCTATTACCAGCGTTATGTTGCCATACCCATTTCATTGCTGATCGCCGTGATGGGCTTGATTTGGTTTTTCGAACGCTTGAGTGGTTAAGCATGCTACTTCGACGGAACCGCTTGATAATAATCAACACATCATGTCGATAACGACGTTACAATGTAGCTTATCGCCTGAATAAATGCGGTTCATCCCATGCGTCGTTACCTTGTAATTATCAGTCTTTTGCTGTTGCCGCTGTCTGCAAATGGCGCACCTCGCGATGCGCTGGTTTCGGTGGCGTCAAACTTCAGATCCACCATGTACGCGCTGGTTGAACAATACCAGCTAGAAAGCGGATTTCAGCTTAAAATCGCCAGCGCATCAACCGGAAAGCTCTACGCACAGATTCTGGCTGGCGCACCTTACGATTTATTTTTTTCCGCTGATAGTCGGCGCCCTGAGCTACTGCAACAAGCAGACAAGGTACACAGCAACTTCCGTAAAGATTATGCACTGGGCCGCCTGGTCTTGTGGTATCCCAAAGCAAACACCGCGCCCGGAAAGTCCTGGCTCAGCGAGCGCTGGAAATACCTGGCAATGGCCAACCCTAAAACTGCCCCTTATGGCTTGGCGAGCCAACAAACCTTAGCCGCACTGGGCCTGTGGCTATCGCTTAAAGATAAGCTTGTACAAGGTGAGAACATCGCCCAAAGCCATCAATTTGTCGCCTCAGGCAATGCTCCTCTGGGCTTTACCGCTGCTGCTTTGCTGAACAATACTGACCCAAACCAGCGCTGGCTGGTTCCCACCAGTCTACACCAGCCAATCCGGCAACAAGCGGTATTACTGACTCACGCAGAAGACAATCCGGCCGCCATTGGCTTTTGGGAATTTATCAGCCAGGCGGCCGCGCAAACGATCATTCGTAATGCGGGCTACGACTTACCGGCGCTCGATTTACTCACTACAGAATGATGCCCGTCGATTTAAGTCCGGTTTGGTTAACAGTTAAAGTCGCATTATTGACGACTGTGATTTTGATCATACTCTCCACCGTTGCTGCTTGGTGGTTATCCCAACAAAAAACCCGCTGGCGCGCACCGCTAGAAGCCATCGTCGCCTTGCCATTGGTATTGCCGCCCACCGTATTGGGCTTTTACTTGCTGCTATTCATGGGCCCAGATGGCCCACTGGGTTGGCTGTGGCAGCAGCTAACCAGCGGAGGTCAATTAACCTTTAGCTTTGCCGGCTTGGTGTTTGCTTCGGTTATTTATTCACTGCCGTTTGCGATGCAACCTTTGCTCAATGCCTTTGATCAACTGGATCAGCGTCAGCTTGCCGCTGCCGCCACATTGGGTGCATCACCGTTCGATCGGTTTTGGTCATTGGTATTACCTCAGTCGCGACGCGCCTACCTCAGTGCAGCCATTTTAAGCTTTGCGCACACCGTGGGTGAATTCGGTGTGGTGCTTATGATTGGTGGCAATATCCCCAATGAAACCCGGGTGGTCTCCATCGCCATTTACGATCACGTCGAAGCGCTTGAATATACCCAAGCGCATTGGTTATCGGCAGGCCTGTTAGCATTCGCATTTATCGTGTTATTGATCGTTTACTCACTCAATCGCCAAGCGCTGGTGCGTTCATGACCCAGCAGCTGAGCGGCCACTTCACGCTAAGTCGAGGTGAGTTTGACTTAGATACCGGCAAATTTTCAATCCCTACTAGCGGTGTAACCGCACTTTTCGGGCGCTCGGGCTGTGGTAAAACCAGTTTACTACGTAGCATCGCTGGCCTTGAGCCTAACGCAGTCGGTAGCCTGACGTTCAAAAAGACAGTTTGGCAGGATGGGGATGGTATTCGGGTGCCTACCCACCAACGGCAATTGGCCTACGTTTTACAAGACGGTGCTTTGTTTTCCCACTTATCGGTTGGCGATAATTTGCGTTATGGCTGGAAACGTCACCAACAGCAAGCCAACTTCGAACAAATCGTTGAATCAATGCAACTCGGCGATTTACTTCATCGTGGCATAGAGTATCTATCCGGGGGTGAAGCACGGCGGGTCGCTATTGGGCGAGCATTGTTAAGCTCGCCTCAGCTACTGCTGATGGACGAACCCTTAGCTTCGCTTGATTCGGTCAGTCGCCGTGAATTATTAACCCTGATCGAGTCAACCATTCAGGAATTGGATATTCCGGTGCTGTACGTTACCCATAGCGCTCTGGAAGTTCAGCGCTTGGCGGATCAGGTACTGTTTATGCAAGCGGGCAACGTGCAAACGCTTGAAACCATTGAGCAAGCTACCAGCCGAATTGACTCGCCCCTTTTTGTTGACGATGGCCCGGTAACCATCATTAGTGGGCTATTTACCGATACCGACTCACGCTTTGGCCTAGCCCGGATTACTATCGGAAAAGATCAAATGCTGGTGGCGGGCTTAGTCGCAAACTCCGGTGACACCATCCGCCTGCGTTTGGCCGCCCGCGATATCAGCATCAGCCTATCAGCTGCAACCGATTCCAGTGTCTTGAATATCTTAGCTATCACCATTAAGGCCTTGCACCTGCGTGATAATCATAAAGTACTGGTCGAAGCCGAATTGAGTAGCGGCCTTGTTTTGCTGATTGAAATCACCCAGCGCTCCGCCCAAATGCTGGCCCTAGAACCCGGCTTAAAAGCTTATGCACAAATAAAGGCGGTGGCTGTTGTCGACTAGGCTGGGAGCTGCTAATTACTCCGGCAGGCAAATGCCTTTTGCTTTGATCGCTTTTAGGGTTTTTACCAAAAGCAAACCAATCAAGACTGTGGTCAGAACCAGCAAGCCACCTGCTATCCATTGGGTAATGGCAGAATGTGTGCGTTCAGCCATTTTCGTGGTGGCAATCGTCACGGCGGCCATGGGGAAAGAATACGCCCACCAAGACAAGAAAAACGGCAGGCCGACAAATCGACGGATTTGTGAAAATAGAAACAAGGTAAAAAACAAAGCCGTACTACACAATACCCGCGCCAACGTATCGATTTCATGGCCTAAGCTCAAATAAGCGATAAATCCAATTGCTGGCGGCGCAATTAATATAAAGAACGTTGGCATCAACTGCGGTGGCAGCGGGTCGTGAAAAATAATGCGATTAAAGAAAATGGTCATCAACACCAACCAAAAAATGATGCCGATGCTAAAGAAAAACCACGATGTTTCGGTAAACCCTAGTGGCATACCTGCAATGGGTACGACTAAATTACCGACGATGGGGATAAACCAAGATGGCACCATGTGCTGGATTTGAAAACGTTCGTGGTGCACCCAAGCACCCATGATCATCAGGGTGAACACCAAATGCAACCCCGCTCCGGCGACGAAAAAGAGTGTGGCTAAGCTTTTTGCTATGGGCAATACCAAAATCGACATTAAAACCATACTGATCGATAAAGTCGGAAAAAAGCTGATTTTGATCGGATGATTAAATTCAGCCTTGATCGCTTGCGGATGACGCAAAACTTTTAGCAGATACGTCACTAGCAACACACAAAATAGCACTAGCGACAACACCGCCAACAATTGGGAAACCAGCGGCGTTATACCAAACAGCTCAGAAGCACTGCGCCAGGCGAGCGCTAGGCCAGACAAACCCATGATGACCGCAAAAAACGTGACCGGAAAGTGCTGCAGGCGAGGCGGAGTTGACATGGTAGACATTGGAAATTAAGCAATGCCAAGTATAAGCGTTTGCTTATTTAATTGCCTATCAACTTTTATCTTCTCTTTTCTTGCGCCCAAATAATCCTCGCTCTTTCTCTTTCTCTTTCTCAGTTTGATCAGGTTCTTGAGCTTTTTCCGGTTCCTCAATGACTTTTTCTACCTCAGCATCCTCTTCATTCTCAAAAACCCCAATCCAATTGAGAAGCATTTCTTCGTAGCCGATAATTCCCACAACGTTACCACTGGTGTCAAGTACCGGTGCCCGTTGAATACCAAACCGATCAAAAAAGCGTGCGCAATAACGGATATCCATGTGCTCAGAAACACCCAATACCGGCTTGCTCATGATTTCATAGATATTAACGCGGTCAGGCGAGCGGTCTTTGGCCAATACTTTTCGGGCGATGTCGCCTAATCGTACAATGCCATACTCATCGTGCTCGTGTTTCTTTTCAACGATTAACACATGGGTGTCGACATACTTCATTTTCAATAAGGCTTCACGCACGGTATCGCGCCCATTGACGAAATCAAATTCAGTTTGCATAACGTCTTTTGCTTTGACTACGCGTTGGTCACTCACAGCTCTTCCTCCACTCGATCGGTTAACATTTCAACTTGCTTAGACAAGCCAACCACGTCTTCAACATCAATCTGAAAAGCAATTCCCGAGCCACTTTCCGTATCAAAACTGCCTACCGTTTCGATCATCTCCAGCACATAACGCGCCAGGTGTTCTTCAACCAAAAACAAAATCATGTCGCGCGATGATTCCAGGTTCAGGCCAAAAAACGAGCGGCTTTTCTCAGACCCCTCGCCTCGCGCGCTATTAATAATGGTTGAGCCGGTCGCGCCGGCATTCTTTGCAGTTTCGATGACTTCTTCAGTCTTGTCATCGTTGACTAGTGCAATGATTAATTTAAAATGCATAGCTCATTCCTCCAGTTTGGAATTAGATTCGGCATCAGGTTTACGAGGTGATCGAAACCGTTTTGCCAAAAATTCTGAAATTTGTGCGTAGGCCATGACGCTCATGATGGGAAACAAGCTGGCGAAAGCAATCAAGCCAAAACCATCCAGCAAGGGGCTGCGGCCTGGCACCGTCTCCGCCAACCCCAATCCCAAAGCAGCCACCAGCGGCACAGTTACGGTTGATGTGGTCACCCCACCGGAATCATAGGCCAGGGGTATGATCATTTTGGGGGTGAAAAAGGTTTGAATAATGACGACGATGTAGCCGCCAATGATGAAATAGTGCAGCGGATAACCGGTCACGATTCGCCAGCTGCCGAGGGCAATACCTATGGCCACCCCAAGTGCCACCGCCACCCGCAAGCCGGTCGTGCCAATGCTGCCACCAGAGACTGAATTTGCCTTGATGGCTACTGCCAGCAAGGACGGCTCCGCGATCGTGGTGCTAAAACCGATCGCAAACGCAAACCAATAGACCCAGTAGTAGTCGGTCCAATCAAGTGCCACGTTCGTCAGATAAATAAACGCCGGATCAGTCAATTGCGTTGCCATCACCCGGCCTAAGGGGAACAACGCCTGCTCCAAGCCTTGTAAAAATAGCGCTAAGCCAACTAATACATAGGCAAAACCAACTAACACTTTTTTCATCTGCTTGATCGGCTTACGAATCACCAAAAACTGAAAGCCAAAAATAATCGCTGCAATCGGCAATACGTCGCGACAGGTCGACAGCAAAGTACTTCCAAATGCCAGCAGCCAATCAATCATGAGAGAATAATCCCATAAGCCATCACGAATAAAATCGGTGTCAGTGATGCAAAGGCAATTAAGCCAAAACCATCTAACATCGGATTTCGGCCCTTGATGCTGGAAGCAAGACCAACGCCCAGCGCGGTCACTAGCGGCACTGTGATGGTTGAGGTGGTAACACCGCCAGAATCATAGGCAATGCCGATAATGAATTCAGGTGCCAGTGCGGTCATAATGACAACGCCAGCGTAACCCGTGGCGATCATGTAATGAATCGGCCAGCCTCGTAAGATCCTGAGCACGCCAATCACAATGGCTATGCCCACTGAAACCGCTACCGTCAAGCGCAAGCCATCCGCATATTTTGACCTTGCTTCGTCCGATTGTTCGATGATGTTCCCGTCTGCCGCGATGCTTGCCGCTTCTCCTGCTACGGCAATTAATGCCGGCTCTGCGATAGTGGTACCAAAACCCAGTGCGAAAGCAAATAGTAATAACCAAAACACGCTACCTTTTTTGGCAAACGCGTGCGCCATCGACTCGCCGATCGGGAATAAACCCAGCTCCAAGCCAAATACGAAAAAGGTCAAACCGAACACCACCAGCACCGTGCCGACGATTAGATTCATCAAATCCGGGATCGGTTGCTGCAAAACAAACAGCTGAAAGAAGGCAATCACCAGAATAATCGGTAATAAATCCCTTAGGCTTCCAAACAAAGAAGCCCCAAATGCTTTGATCGATTTATTCACATTGATGGGTTTATTTTATTTTCTCCGGCGAACCTTTGGCGCATCGACGCAACTATACGTGTGTGCGATACAAGTTCCAGCTTGGGCCTATCTTACCCTAGTCTGACGAAAACGACTAAACGAAACCGTGCACTTTAGTTTACCGGTTGGGTTAATTTGTGGGAGTTGCGTACGCTCAGTGAGATCGCTATGATTCGCCGTCAACCAGAGAACAACATATTGGCATGAATCCTCTCTCAAGCATCCGCAGCACCCTGATCACCGGGTGTGTTCTGGCGCTACTGATCGCCCTCATTTTATAAGCTGATATCTCTATGAGTTTCAATCTTTGGTCATTCACGGTTTGGTTGCACGTCATTACCGGTATCGCCTGGGTCGGTCTTTTATACTATTTTAATTTTATTCAAGTACCCGCGGTTGCCGACGCAACCCGTGAGCAGGCGAATGATGCTTCCAAGCCTGGTCCAGCCGCAATAGGGCAATACATAGCCCCGCGTGCGCTGCTATGGTTTCGCTGGGCCGCGATAGCCACTTGGTTAACCGGTGCCAGCGCGCTGGAGTCGATGGGCATTGGCCTTGTGAACGCCTTTTTACTAAAACCCGGTGCCGCCATTATTGGTGTCGGGGCTTGGCTAGGAACCATTATGATGCTGAACGTTTGGCTATTGATTTGGCCTAATCAGCGTAAAATCTTGGGAATGGTGGATGCCAGTACGGCTGAAATCGATCGGGCGAAATGGGTTGCAATGATGGCTTCTCGTGCGAATCTGGCCCTGTCGATCCCGATGCTGATGTGCATGGTGGGACAAGGGCATGGGTTGCCATTCTAGCGATAAGCGCTAGCTCTGACCCCCAGCTCCACTTAGGTTAAGTCGCGATGGTTGACCTGCGCTATCAATTCGTCTTTATGGTTTTTCGCAAAACGATCCTGTAACGCCTGCGTCACATACACCGAACGATGCCGTCCACCGGTGCACCCGACTGCGATGGTTAGATAGCTGCGATTATCTGCGGTAAAAGCCGGTAGCCAGTTTTCGACGAAATCACCGATTTGCTCGACCATTTCATCGACCATTTCGTGCTCAAGCAAAAAATCTATGACGGGTTTATCCAATCCAGTAAGCGGTCGCAAAGTTTCCTGCCAATGGGGATTAGGTAAGCAGCGAACGTCAAACACGAAATCCGCATCCACCGGTACTCCATGCTTGAAACCAAATGACTCAAACTGCAATAACGGGCTTTGACTGAACTGCCCGCTGGCATAGCTACGTACCTGCTCGCGCAGTTCATGTGGGGTCAAATGTGTGGTGTCAACAATATGATTAGCTCGTGCTTTCATCGGCTGCATGAAGTCAATTTCACGCACAATCGCCGCCAATAAAGGGGTCCGGCGATCGCTCAATGGATGCTTCCGTCGTGACTCGCTATAGCGACGAACCAATTCTTCTTGATCGCTTTGTAAAAATACCAGCTGCAGCTCAGCCCCTAAATCGGACAATAAACTCAGGTTTTTCTCCATCGGCTCAAGTAAATCAAGATTGCGCGCGTCAATACTGACTGCGGCTAGCCGGCTATGCGTTCCCGGGCGAGTAAGCTGTTTTATAAACTCGGGTAATAGCGCTAACGGCAAATTATCGATGCAATAATAGCCAATATCTTCTAGCGCTTGCAGGGCGACACTTTTCCCTGATCCAGACAGACCACTGATAATGATGGTGTGTACTTTGCTATTTAGCTTGCCCATCGCTCAAAAAAATGATGTTTGAGCTGCGAGTATAGCAAGCGCGAGAAAAATAAATCAAAACAGCGAGATACACCCCGATTAGCAAGTAAGACCAATCAAACCCAATCAGTGTGAGCCTTCAGCCACCGGGTTTCGGCCCAGCAAGGTTCTAACCGCCTCACGCGGGTCACGGCCTTGGTACAGAACGTGATACACCTCGTCGGTAATCGGCATCTCGATATTCAAATCTTTGGCTTTCAGATACAGCTCCCGAGAAGTGTTATAACCCTCCACCTCTTGACCAATTTCTGCCATGGTGGCTTGCGCTGATTGTCCTTTACCGACACCCAAGCCCAAACGTCGATTCCGTGATTGATCATCGGTACAGGTCAAAATCAAATCGCCCATACCCGCCAATCCCATAAAGGTTTCGAGTTTTCCACCCAAAGCCAAGCCCAAACGCGTTAACTCCGCCAAGCCACGGGTAATCAATGCAGCACGGGCATTGGCGCCATATCCCAAGCCATCACTAATTCCGGCGGCAACCGCCATCACATTCTTAATCGCGCCGCCCAATTGCACGCCGATAATGTCGGTATTGGGGTAAACGCGAGTGCTGGGCGTTCTAAACCATTCTGCGGCCTGCTCAGCCAGGGCTAAGTCATTCGAACCTGCGGTTAAGGCCGTCGGCAAACCTCGCGCAGTTTCGCCCGCAAAACTAGGGCCTGATATGACCAAACGACGGACATTTGGGCCAAATACCTCATCCACGACCACGCTCAGCAAGTCGCCTGTTCTCGGGTCGAAGCCTTTGGTGCCCCACATGATAAAGACGCTATCGGGGGTTTTGCCCGCTTCGATCAACGCGGCGTGTAATGCGCTAAGGGTTTCACGAAAAGCATGACTAGGAACCACCAATAAGAACACATCGAAATCCCGCACAAGCTCGACATAGCTCGCATCCGGGTCGATGCTCAAGGTGTCTGGAAATCGCAGGCCCGGCAAGTACCGCTGATTTTCTCGCTCAGCCGCCATCGCAGCACTGTCTTCAGCGCTCCAAGACCACAACTGCACCGCCCGCCCGGTTGAGGCTAGCAGCATCGCTAAAGCCGTGCCCCAAGAGCCTCCGCCTAACACGGCGATGGGTGGCTGAGGTGCGGCTGTCGACATAGCGCTTGACTAGTTAACTAGGTGACTAATTAACCGAATCAGAAGTGGGGGTTTGCTGGCTTTGCTTTTCCTTCTCTTTCTTGCGCAGGTACAAGGCCTCGAAGTTGATCGGATTAAGCAATAGCTGCGGAAACCCCCCTTTAGAAATCAAATCCGCTACCGTCTCACGCGCAAATGGCAACAACATATTCGGGCAGGCAATTTCTTTCAACATTTCCATTTGCTTGTCATCTGGAGCCTGAATTTCGAAAATCCCCGCTTGCTGAACTTCAATCAGAAAGACGGCTGCTTCTTCCAGCTTCGAGGTGACAGTCACATTCAACACCACCTCAAAAAACTGATTCTCGATTTGCTTATGCTGCAAAGTCATTTGCACATCGATTTGCGGTGAGACATCACCCTGCGTAAAGATTTTAGGTGATTGTGGTGATTCATACGACACGTCCTTGATGTAAATCTTACGCGCCTCTAAACGAATCTGTGGCTGGCCGGACTGGTCAGCTGATTTCTGTTCTTGTTCTTTGTCAGCCATGGTTATTCTCTGTTTAGTTTATTAGTTGGGTATTCAAGCCGGGTTAGTGAGAGTCATGCGGCACCAAGAAACTTACTTTGCGACCGGTAAATTTTCTTTTTGCCAGGCCATCAAACCGCCGCTCAAAATATGTATATCACTAAAATCATTTTTTCTAAGGATGCTCGCTGCCCGCTTGGCGCGATTGCCACTGCGACAGGTCAACACCACTGGCTTAGATTTATATTTTTTCAGCTTATCGATGTTAGTAGATAACTCTTTCAGCGGCATATTGATGGAGTCTGGAATGTGGCCCAGCTGATATTCTTTGATTTCACATATATCAACTACAACACCGCCATCATGACTCACAACTTGTGGAACCCGCAGCGGGCTAATCATCTTGATCCCCATTGCTTTTTGACGCAGGGGCTCCAAGATCAGCAAGGCCAATATGATGGCAGCGGCAAGTAATAAGTGCCAGTTTTGAGAAAGAAATTCTAATTCCATTGATTTAAGGCCGGATGGTTTTGGCGTGTTGGCTAAGGCCCGCGATTATACTGAAAGTTTAGCCGCCAGCGCGATATTCTGGTGCAAAGCAAAGTGAAAGCGGCCCAGCGCAAATAAATGATGAAGTCGCGCTGCTCATCGCGAGCGCAGCTGCGCCGATACCAGCTTGGCTTCCGGCACTTTCTCCTGAATTTGCAGCGCCAACGATTCAATCAAACCGAAACGCGGCCGGATCGATACCCACAGCACGTTAAGCTTCAGATTTAAATCGGCAAAAACCACGTCTGGACAATTCACTAATGCGACCTGCATACCCGCCATCTTCTGACGCAAGATTACGGTGGGTGCCTGATTGAGTTTGGGAATCAGCATCATAAAATCAGACAACGCTTTACCCTCCTCATCAGTGGAAGGAACACGCTGATACAGCGGCTCATTATTGGCCGAGATTTGAAAAATACCGTGTTGACGGCTGCTTAGCTGTTGTCTGTCTTTGTGGTCGGAATCACTCATAGCAGTGCAGCGACCTGATCAACGCTCAAGTCCTGCAAGCAACGCGTATGTCCCAACGGACAATCGCGCTTGAAGCAGGGCTGGCACTCCATTTCCAGCCGTACTATTTCGCAATTATTGGAAAGCGGAGGTGTGAAATCTGGCGACGACGAGCCGTAAACCGCTACCAACTTTTTATTCAGCGCTGCAGCAACGTGCATCAAGCCAGAGTCGTTGGATACCACCGCATCCGCTTTGGCCAGCAAATCAACGGCTTCACCCAGCGCAGTTTCGCCGGCTAAAACCCGACAGGCTGAGGAATCAGCATTCGCCTGTATTGCATAGCTTTGAATAGTATTCGCGACCTCTCGATCCTTATCCGAACCCAGCACCCATACTTGCCAACCCTCGACTATCTTACGCCGCGCTAATTCTCCAAAATGGGTGGCGGGCCACTGCTTTGATGGCCCAAATTCGGCACCTGGGCACAGCGCCAATATCGGCCGGTCGCTGGCCAAACCCAAACGATGCATCGTGGCCATTTGGACAGCGGTATCAATGCTCAAGCGTGGCTGCGGAATCTCTGGAAGCACAGCCATATCGGCTGGCGACGCCAAAACTACAAATCGCTGAACGTTTAGCGGCAAAGCATTTTTATCTAGGGCACGACAGTCATTGAGTAAACCGTAGCGCTGCTCACCCACAAAGCCCGTACGCAGTGGAATCCGGGCAAAAAATGGGATCAACGCCGCTTTCAAGGAATTGGGCAAAATAATCGCTTGATCGAAACCCCCATTGCGGATTTGTTGAGCCACCTGCCAACGTGCCTTTAAGCCTAGCTGCTTGTGCCCAACTGGCATACTGTATTGTGCATCCACCTCCGGCATACGATCAAGCAAAGGGTGCGTCCAAGCGGGTGCCAATACCGCTAGATAGGTGCCGGGCTGGCTATTCTTTAGCGTCTTAAACAAGCTCTGCGCCATCACCATATCGCCGACCCAGGCCGGGCCTACGACCAGGATTTGGGGCGTTTTAACTGGCGTATTATTGGTGTCTTTTAGCGGCAATATACAGCGTCATACAAACCAAAGAGTGCGAGCGCCGACCACTTAGTCGATGAACGTCAGCCAATCTAAATGGGCTTCGCTACGGCCATAAACGACGTCAAAGTACTTGGCTTGCAAGGCTTCGGTGATTGGCCCGCGAGAACCAGAACCGATTGCGCGGCCATCTAATGACTGAATCGGTGTGACTTCCGCCGCAGTGCCGGTAAAAAAGGCTTCGTCCGCAATGATGACTTGGTCTCTGGTCAAGCGTTTCTCGAACACCTCGTAGCCCATTTCTTTGGCCAATTGGATGATGGTATTGCGAGTAATACCATCCAGTGCGGAGGTAATATCTGGGGTGTAAATCACCCCATCGCGAACAATAAAGACGTTCTCGCCAGAGCCTTCCATAACATTGCCCTGGGCATCCAACATCAGCGCTTCTTCGGCGCCGCAAGCAATCGCCTCTTGTAGCGCTAGCATGGAGTTGATGTAGTTGCCGCAAGCCTTAGCTTGGCACATCGTAGCGTTGACGTGATGACGCGTATAGGACGAGGTGCGAACTTTGATGCCTTTTTCCAAGCCTTCGACGCCCAGATAAGCGCCCCATTCCCACGCAGCGATGGACACGTGTGTTTTCAGCATTTCGGCTCGAATTCCCATGCCTTCAGAGCCATAAAATGCCAACGGCCGCATATAAGCACTCGCCAGCTCGTTTTCACGCACGGCTGATTTTTGTGCTTCACTCAAGGTTACAGAATCGTAGGGAATAGTCATGCCCAATATTCGGGCAGAATTAAACAGCCGCTTGGTATGCTCAGCCAATCTGAAAATTGCTGGCCCACGGTCGGTGGCATAGGCGCGAACGCCTTCGAACACACCCAAGCCATAATGCAAGGTATGGGTTAATACATGAACGTTAGCCTCACGCCAAGGCACGAGCTCACCGTCAAACCAAATCACGCCATCACGATCACTAAATGACATAGGACTACTCTCTACAATTGTTTATGTGGGTTTCGTTATTCGACGACTTTAATTAAATCACCGGCTTTGGGTTCACCGCTGGGGTACAAACCATTAATCAAGCGTAGTTCATCGACTGCATATTTACCCAGCCTTGAGCCATCAGCAAGCCGTGCAAAGGTATCGCCCGAGCGAGCGCGTATCAACTTGATTTTGCGCGCAGTGGCAAGGCTCCTTTCTTTAGAATTCAAGCCACGCACGCTCTTAACCATTTGGATAAACTTATCTTTTGGAGGCTGATCTTTGCCAGCAGCCATCAACACCAGCATTTGGTCACCTTCTTTAACCGTCGCAACCCGGCCAGGCTTAGTGCCCCATGGGCTTTGCATATTGACGACTGCGGCGTAAGCGTTCGGCTTGAGACGTTGCAGATTATCGTACTTGGGAAATGCCTTTTTTAAATAGGCTTTTGGCTCACGCGCGTCTTTTTCCCCCAACACCATTTGCATCAGGTTTTGCTGCTTTGGCCCAACACCGGTCAAGCTGGCGGGCTGGTTTTGTAACTGCCAACCTTTAGGAAAGCTAATCGCCAAATTCAGACCTTTGTGATAAAAATTATTATTCACAACCACGCCCTGCTCTTCACTGTGGCCATAGATCATGCGGTCTTGAACGCGCAGAAACTCGGTTCTATCGGTTCGCCTTGGGTTAGCGATCTGAAACTTTTTAGCCGCGGCAACCACTTCTTGCAAACGCTGGTCATTAGCCGGGTGGCTAGAAAAAACGCCGTGATAACTGCTCACTTGCTTGCCCGCATCTTTGGCTTTCGCTTTAGAAAATAATTCCTGATTTTTTAGTACACCGATAACATCCAACATTTGTTCAGGGTCGTAACCCGATTTAGCCAAATACTCCGCCCCCAGGCGGTCAGCTTGAAGCTCATGATTACGGCCATAACCACTAACCAGCGCGCCACCAATGGTATTGGCCGCCTGCGCCGCTTGATTACTGCCGGTTGCAATGGCAGCCAGAATCGATATGCCAGTACTCACAAAAGACGCGCTTTGTTGCTTGACGCCGTGGCGCGCGGTAACGTGACCGATTTCGTGTCCGATGACGCCTGCCAATGCTTCTTCAGAGTTCAAATAAGCAATAATACCGCGGGTGATATAAATATAGCCCCCCGGCAGTGCGAAGGCGTTGACTTCCGGCGAGTCGAGCACGGTAAACGTATAATTAAGATGATTACGATGGCTTTTTTCTGCCAACTCTTGGCCCAAGCGATTGACCAAGGCGGTCATTCCCGGGTCATCGTAAACCTCATACTGCTTCATAATTTCGCCGTGGCTTTTCTTGCCTTCGCTGATTTCCGACTCTTCGGACATCAGCACGAAATCCCTGCCACCAGAAACCGGGTTGGTCGCACAGCTAACCAGTGTACCCAGCATAGCTACAAGAATGAGTCGCCAAACACTTCGGCTATAACGTTGAGGTCGGAGGAAAATAGACAATGTATTCATGAGTTAAAACGATTTCAGGTAGTTAATATTTGGGTTCAATAGCGGTGGCAATAAGCGGTGCGTGCAGTCTGCCTCGACAATACAATTGTAGCGCCAATTGAACTATAATTGGCTCGCATTTAGTGAACCTTAACCAATTCTCCATGGAGGAAAAACCGTTGATCGAAGAATTTAAGAAATTTATCTTGCGTGGCAATGTCTTAGACATGGCCGTAGGTATCGTTATTGGTGCCGCTTTTGGTACGATCGTGAAGTCATTTGTTGATGACATCATCATGCCGCCGATCGGCTTACTCATGGGCGGTGTCGACTTTGGCAACCTGTTTCAGGTTATCAAGGAAGGCGCAGCAGCCGGGCCTTACGCATCGTTGGAATCAGCCGCCGCCGCTGGCGCGGTCACCATCAACTGGGGCTTGTTTGTTAACACCCTTATCAGTTTCTTGATTATCGCATTTGCCATTTTTATGGTGGTCCGAACCGTTAATAAAATGCAAGAAGCTGCGGCATTAAAGGACGAAGAAGAGGAAGCCGAAGGACCAACCCAGGAAGATCTGCTATCTGAAATTCGCGATTTACTGAAAAAATAGTAGTACCGAGAATATCGACCTGATCAGCTGGTCAGGTCGAGTTTTTCTCCCGCTCTTCTTTCAGCTTTTTTTGAGATGCCAGCATAGCTCGCTTCTTAGCTCGACGATTACGCCGCTCTTCCCACTCGCTGACCACGTCCATGCGCCACAAAATGTGTACGGTCACAAATCCACCTAACGCGATCACTACTCCCACCATCGTACTCCCAAGCCACAGTGCTTCTAGATGACCCATCATCGAATTAACAGACAGCTCAGTTAGGGTAATACTGCGGTTGCCGAGTAACATTGTTCCCAACAAATAGGGTGGGCCATAGATAATGGCCCAGGTGAGTGGATTCGATATCCACACCAATAACACAGATATCGGTAGGTTAGCTCGCACGATAACCGCCAAAATTGCCGCGATCACCATTTCCCCCGGGATGGGCAAATAAGCGCAAAATAAACCGACTGCAACCGCCTTTGCGACTGAATGCCGGTTCACATGCCAGAGGTTATTGTTGGCTATATACGACGATAAAAACCCCATACGCTTGGTGTGCTCTGTAACCGAGCGGCGATTGAGTTCAAGTTTAATGCGGCGGCGTAACATGGGTGACTGAAAAATAATAGTGGGTAGTACTTTCTAAGCGTAAGATTCTAAACTATCTACTGGATTTTATTGTGGCTGCTTTTTCCTTTATACTCATCCGACCCCGGTTATATCCGTTTGAATTTGAGCACCTTTACCCAAAAACACCGACGATTATTTCTAGCGCTGCTGTGGTGCTTATTACCTTGGCAAATCGCTTCGGCTAGCGACGACATTCAGTGGGCTAATGACCTTCAAGCAGATGCAGCTCAAATCATTACCAACAACACCCTCATGGTGTTATTTGTAACCGCCAGCTATTGTGAATACTGTGAGCTATTGCGTGAAGAAGTTTTCCAGTTTCTGGCCGACGACCCTCGTTTCCTGTTACGAGAATTAGTTCTGGATGCGGATCAACAGCCAATAACTGGCTTCGATGGTCAACCAACTAACCACGCCACTTACGGTAAGCAACAGAATATTCAATTAACCCCCACGGTGCTTTTTTTGGGGCCAGATGGCGAAGAAATTGCAGAACGAATGATTGGTGTATTAACGCTCGATTTCTACACCTATTATTTAGATGAACAAGTCAAAAGTGCGCGTGACCAACTGGTCAAACAATCAGCCCAGAAAGCTGGCTAAGCATTCGACGCAGACGATTGGCACGGGATGTGTTTACGAGAATGCTAGGATTTTTTTCGTAGCCAACGACGCACAGTAGCCGTTTGCCGTCGACTCACTTCCAGCATTTCATCGCAGGATCGAAACCGCACCAGCCATTTGCCGAGGTCGTTATTTTTCTCCAGGCCATCGATATGCATTTTGTTAACTAAGGCATTACGATGCACGCGAATAAAGTCGCTTTTCAATTCCTCTTCCAGTGAATTCAGCACTTCGCTGATCACGTAATCTTCTTCAGTGGTGCGCAGACGCACATACTTGTTATCTGCCTTGAAGTAGATAATACTTTGCAGCGGAACCAATTTAATTTTGCCACGCTCGGTCACTGCCACATTCTGACGCGCACTTTCGAGCGGTAATGCATCGCGTTTTTACGCGTTAATGGAGTTACTTTAGCCAACGCCTGCTGTAATCGTTCTTTACGAACAGGCTTAAGCAAATAATCAATGGCATTGGCTTCAAACGCGTCCAAAGCATGCTCATTATAGGCTGTGATGAAGATGACCGCTGGCGGGTTATCCATCAAAGCTAAGTGCATCGCCACTTCCAAACCAGAGATCCCCGGCATTTGGATATCCAGCAAGACCAATTGCGGGCGATATTCATTACACATTTGTATCGCTTCTTCACCGTTCTCCGCCTCGATCACGCTATATTGAGCATCAATTTTCGCCAGCATGCCTTTCAGGCGTACTCGCGCAATCGGTTCATCATCGACAACTAAACACTTCATGATTTTTGGTCTAATATTATCTTCGGTACTGTGGAGCTAAATTGGAAATGGACCCACTTTCGATCCAGCTGCTACTCACGTAAATGCTAGCAGGAATCCCTGAATTCCACAATTAATTAGCAAATTTATAAGCCTAATGGATTACTCGGATCAATTCCCACCATGAACGGTGTTTTTCGATCGCGGTGCGTGAGCTGGTAAATCAACCCCAACCAGTTATTCACCATCGCCTTGCCAGTATCTCCCCAAGTATTGTCGATATGGCTCCACACGATCGCTTCGGGAAACTCGGGTAAATGGGTGTAATCGCCGCCGGAGGCAAGCACCGCATCACGGTATTGATTCAGCGCTCGGGCCGCTTCGAGGCCGAAAAAATGGTCGGGGAACGGGGGGTAATCTTCGCGCTCACCAGTCAATACTCGACCCACTTCACGCTTGTATTCTTTCAACAAACTAACCACATCGTATTCCGGGTGGCCTTGCAAGAATAAAAAGCGAAAACCATCTGGAGAGGTAGCGATATGCACATCAGCTTCTTCGCCAGAGGCTAATACACGCAGGCCTTGGTCCCGAAACTGCTTGGAATTGACCTCATAAACGTGTGAGTGAGGTGCGTCAAAGCGCGTATTGATCCCCGCCACGAATGGATGCTCATGCTCGGTAACGCGATGTGAATAAACACCCCAGCGTTTTTGCGACAACTTGTAGCGTTCAATTCCCCAGAGGTGCTTGACGATTGCGTGGGTCGCCAAACAAGAGCACATGGTTGAGCTGACGTGTTCGCTCGCCCATTCCGCGATGTCTAACAGCGGCTCCCAAAAGGGTTCCTCGGTAATGTCCGACAATTGCGGGTTTGCGCCGGTAATAATTAGCGCGTCTAGCCCATCACGCTTCATCGCTTCGACACTGGAGTAATACTGCTTGATATGCGCAGCAGCTTTTTTGGAGCGCGGTATCTCAGGAAAGCTAAACAAATGTATCGTAAACTGCGCGATACGGTTGCATGATGCCACCATACGCATGAATTGGCGCTCGGTGGCTTCCAGTGCGGCGTCGGGCATCATATTCAGAATCCCAATGTGCAAATCACGAATATCCTGGTGCTCCGCTCGTTCCGGCACCAAGACTTCCAGCCCCTCTTCACGCAAACGTTCAAAAGTGGGTAATTGGTTATGGGCAATCAATGACATCGCTAAATCCTCTAGTTTTTCCCGTATTCCATTGCGTCACCGATCAGATCAAGCACGTCTTCAGCGGAATCAACTTCCATCACGTGTTTGGCGTCGATCGTATAGCCATGCTCATCAGCAATGCCTTGATACAGCGGCCGACGATGCGCAATTAGCGATGGGAAAACCCAGCCGATGTATTCTTGCGGGTCCATTTCATCACTGTGCTTTAAGTCTTTTATCGCCATAAATTGAGCGACATTCTGGTCTAGAAAGTCCTGGTCATAATACAGCGGCTTAGGCTCTTTTTTGGCCCGTTCTATCAACAATGCTTCCATATCTTGATCCGCACGCAAATAGACGATAACGGATTGTTTTGACAGCTCATTCCACACTTCTTTATTGGTCAGCTCGCAAGCGCTGCCGCCGGTATCATTTAAAAAATGCGGGTAGCCGTAGATTTCACGACCTTTGTGAATAAATTCCGGCACATCATTCATCGCATTCACTTCAGCTTGATGGTGCAAGCGCTGGCGGCGCTTAAACTCGTCAATGCTCAGCCCGCCCAGCTCAGGGTTACCTATCATGCCGAGGAAGGTCGATAGCGGCTTTAAGTGTTGCACTGATATATTGCTGGCGATATAAATCGAATCAGTCATGATCAAATCGCGCAAAAACGGCACCTGCATCGCCTGTTTTTTGATGTTATCGACAATCGGCTCACCCATATATCGTGTGCCAATGCGATAGTCTGCCGAATAATGAAACCAAGTCTCCAGTGGTAAATGACTGCCCAAAGTCGTCTTACCAACACCCGACATGCCGATAATCGTGATGACCTTATTGGCCATGCCATCAATTCTTTGCGATTCATTTTCATAGAGGTTTGGCTCGATAAAAGTAAATGATGCTGATGTTACGCCCATTCTTAGTCATAACCAAATCACGCCAAGGAAATTTACACAAGAACTGTAGAAAATGCATTCAAGCGTCACCGTTACCAGAAAAACCATCAAAATAATCACACCCAAGATGACTCGATAGATTGCAAATGGCGCCATCCCGAATTTTGGCAAAAACCCCAGAAACCAATGAATGCACGCATAGGCGGCTACCGCTGATAGCGCCGCACCCCAAAAGAGGACGGTCCAATCGACCGGAGCAGCCGATTGGATGAGCTTTAAGCCTTGGTAACCACCCGCTAACAAATGGTAGGGATCGATAATAAAAACGAGAATCGAGCCGCCGCCTCACGGTCCAGCCCCATCATCAGCCCCGCCGTCATGGTAATCCCAGAGCGGGAAGTGCCGGGAATCAACGCTACCGCCTGTGCAGCACCGATAATCGCAACATCACGCCAATTCAACTGAGTTAATGACCGCGCTCGACTAGATCGATAATCTGCCCACCACAATAATAGCCCAAAGCCAATCGTCGCCAATGCCACGACTACTGCGCTGCGTAAGTTGGCTTCAATCCAGTCTTTGCCCAAAAACCCCACAATCCCCACCGGGATGGTCGCCAAGATCACTCCCCAGCCCAGGCGGCTCTCGGCGCTCGCCTTACCACCTGCCAGGGTCGAGACGGTGGCGCTAATAATGCGTAACAAGTCTTGTCGAAAATAAGCCAATACCGCCAATAGCGTGCCAACATGAACCGCCACATCAAACGCCAATCCCTGGTCTTCCCAGCCCAAAAAAGCCGGAACCAAGACCAGGTGCCCGGAACTTGAAATCGGCAAAAATTCAGTAATGCCCTGAATTAGTGCTAATACGATGACGTGAAGGTAGTCCATAGTCGATGTGTTTGGTCGTTTTGCGTAAAGCCTTGAAGGGCCTGATCAATGCCGCGGGTTAAACCCAGCACCTTGAATAACTCTCCCATTTCATGTGGCATCGTCAATTTTTTTTACTTCCTGGGCAAGCGTAATTTGCTCTGCCACAGATGCGTCTAGGTTAATAGTGTCTAACAAACCGAGGTTAAGCAAAAAATTAGCCTGGTTGGTAAAACCGGCTAATTGTAAGCCAGAAGCCAGCGCGCTATCGGCAATCGCGGTGAAATCAACGTGCGCGGTGATGTCTTGCAAGCCAACGCGTATCATCGGGTCAGTATGTGAGCGGTGCTCCGAATGGCACATAAGCGTGCCTTGATCACGATCAGGATGATAAAACTCGTGACGGGGAAAGCCGTAATCTATCAATAAAATCGCCCCTATATCTAACACCGCAGCCAGCGATCGGACCCAAGCTTCGGCCTGAAAATTCACTTCACTACGATACGGTGAATTGAGATTCTCGGTAGTAATGCGCGCTGATACCGTTTGTTGCAATGGCGTATCCGCCTTTTGCACTAACCAGGTGAAAGGATTGGCCTTCTTCCGTTGACAGCCCAACACCGCACTCTTGCACAGCGCCAGCCTCGCTCAACTCAAAACAACGCACCGGCATTGCGTCCAAACACTTCATTAGCCACCATAACACCCCGAAAACCGGGCTCGGGCAAGGCATCTAACCAGACCCACCCGACCCATGCAATTAGGCACTTTTTCAGCCAACGTTTCGGTTTGTTGAGCACGCAATGACGGGCTGAGTTCCAAAATGAAGTAATGATCGGGGCAATGCATCTTGCTCATCCATGCGCCGCAGTATGGTTGCTGCCAAAACTCCGCTGCCTGCACCAAATTCAAGCACATCACCCCCACCCACCAGAGCCAGCACTTCAACACATTGATCGGCCAGGCATTGACCAAACACATTGCCCAGCTCCGGCGCGGTGATGAAGTCCCCACTTGCGCCTAGTTGCTGCCAGCCGGAGACGTAATAGCCCAAACCCGGGGCGTACAGGGCTTCTTGCATAAAGCGATCAAAGCGCAGCCAACCATCCGTCTCATGAATCAAATCACGGATACGCGATACCAGCGCGGTATTAGTTGCTTTAGCGGTGGGGTGTTTCCCTGGCATTGGGTAAAAATGGCCAATTAATCAGCAAATAATGGGCGAGCGATAATGCCCAAACAGGCCCTAGATAACAAGCGGCTGGATAACTACTATCTATGGACAAGCAGGGAAAAACAATGCAGACGATGACTAAATTCTTCACCTGCTCCGCAAAAAAAAACCCGCCATTAAAAGGCGGGTTAATATCTTGGAGGAACTACTTACAAGATCAAATCAGCATTAGGCATTCTTGAATTTTTTGATTTCACCAGATTGAATCCGCGCGCGATAGGAATCGAGCTCAGCCTTAACGATGGGTGCCAAAATATACAAGCCAAGAATATTCGGTACACAGATCAGGAATACCAGTGCGTCTGAAATATCCAGAATAGGGCCCAATTGAACCATACAGCCTAGGGCAACAAATACGCAGAACAAGACTTTATAGATAATCTGCCCGGTCGCGCCCTCACCGAATAAGTAGGTCCAACCTTTCAAGCCATAGTACGACCAGGAGATCATGGTTGAAAAAGCAAACAAGACCGCAGCAAATGCCAAGGGGATTGGGAACCAGCTGAACTTGCGCTCGAATGCCGCAGACGTCATAGCGACGCCAGTTGCATCACCCGCAAAGTTAGGATCTGCTACTTGGGCAGTACCAATGACTAAGGCGGTAATGGTACAAATCACGATCGTATCGATGAACGGTTCAAGCAAGGAAACGTAGCCTTCTGTCACTGGCTCATTGGTTTTAACCGCTGCGTGAGCGATTGAAGCTGAACCGATACCTGCTTCATTTGAGAAAACGGCACGCTGAAAGCCAATGATCATCGCGCCCAGTGCACCACCAGCCACGCCTTCTCCAGTGAATGCGCCCGTAAAAATATTGGCGATGGCTTGTGGAATAGTGCCGGCATTCATCAAGATGACGATCAGCGCAAACAAGCAATAAAAAATAGCCATGAACGGTACAACTTTTTCCGTAACACGGGCAATCGATTTGATCCCGCCGACGATTACCGAAAACACCACTACCGCCATGATCAGGCCAACCAACCAGCCCATGCCATCTAAAGCACCACCGGCCACGTTGTTGAGCTGCACATAAGCTTGGTTGGATTGAAACATATTGCCAATCCCGAGTGCGCCGATAAAAATACCAATGGCGTAAAAGGTGCCCATAAACTTACCAAAGCCACCCATCCCGCGCTCTTCAAAGCCCTTTCGTAAATAGTACATGGGACCACCCGAAACCGAGCCATCCGGGTTTTCAGTCCGGTATTTAACCCCCAGCGTACATTCTACAAACTTGGTCGACATACCCAAAAAACCAGCAACGATCAACCAGAAAGTAGCGCCTGGCCCACCAACGGTTACCGCTACTGCGACACCGCCGATGTTACCGATTCCTACCGTTCCAGAAACCGCCGTTGCCAGCGCCTGAAAGTGAGAAACCTCACCATGGCCTTTAGGGTCGGTCCAATCGCCACGCACCAGCTCAATCGCGTGTTTAAAACCCGTTAGGTTGATAAAACCCATTTTGATGGTGAAAAATACGGCACCGATGACCAACCACAACACCACGATAGGCAGGTTGGCACCAAAGATGGGAATCTTAAAAAAGACAAATTTGCCGATAGCGGTTGCGATGGGTGCGGTAGCGCTATTGATGGCTTCATCGAAGCCCGCAAACGCCACGCACGTCATCAAAAAGTAGGCTGCTACGCCTGTGAATAATTTTTTCATGTTAAATGCTTCTCCTCTAATCGTTTATGGTGGTGACCTTTACCTGTCGGCTTGAAACTGCCAATTCTGTGTGTTTTGGCCTTTCGGCCTCGGATAAGGTGCGGTTTAAGGAACAACGGTTACCGGAACGGGTGCTGATTGGATTAAAGACGCAGTCACGCTACCAAATAGCATCGAACGTATTTTCGATTCCCCGCGGCGACCGATATAGACTTGAGTGACATCGTGCTCCCGTGCCAAATCGGACAAAGTTTCACCAATATTGCCGTGACGAACCACGGTTTCTACTTCAACACCAGCACTGCGCAAAGTTTCTGCTTCTGGCGTTAGCACCATTTCTTCTGCCCGAGAAATTTCAGACTCACGGCGTTGATGTCGCTCTTCCAGCTCTTCAGGCGTGTGAAAGCTATAAGGTGACCATTCAATAACATAGGCCAGAACAACGGTAGCATCAGATTCACGCGCAGAACGGGTGGCAAAATCGATCGCCCGCTTGCTGGTTTCACTGCCATCGACAGCCACTAATAACGTATTGGACATACAGATACCTCCTAGGATCAAAAATTATTAAATCAATTATTATTATGTTGTCACCTTAAACTGTCTTAGTTGTTTTGTAAGAGCCAAACCCCTCAACCCCATAGAGCCAGTCTAAATAACAGCCAAATGGTAATGACCGCACAAAACCTTTACTTAATTAACAATTACTTAAGGTAGGGTTTCTATCAAAGGCAAGCCACCCGTGTCCGTATGGGTGGCTGTTGTGATGACCGGAATAATCCTACTATTGAGATATTCGGATGCTGGCAATGCGCAGATTAACTGCTTACAAAAGCAATAAATACGGGATAAAAATAGAGGAGCTGACGCATTGGTGATTAGCTGTTGTCGGTGCGATGTGGCGCAAGGTCTTAATCGTCGAACCAGAAACGGCAGGCAGATTGAGCAGCCCAACGGCCAGATTAGCAGCATCGCCGTTACGTATGGGTTGCAACGTAGCTGAATGCGGTGGATTGTCCCCAGCAGCTGGCTCCTGTGCCGTGCATCGGTTAAGGTCATAAAGTGACACATTTGCTGCGACGCCTGCACCCCAAACATAAAACGGCACAACATGGCTCTCCGCGCTCACCGGCTTGTGCTGGGTCGCCTTTTCCTGCCCACCATGGTCGCTGGTTAAAATAATCACCGTCTTGTTGCGATAATTGCTGTCCGAATCCAGCAACGACAATAGCTGACCAAGATACACATCCACACCAATAATGCTGTTCATATAGTCACTACCCAGCGTCCAATCCCAAGCCGAACTATGCCCTGCCGAATCGGGGTCACGGATATGTAAAAACGCATAGTGCCGAGGAGATAACTGTAAATCTGCGATAAAGGCTGAGACTAATTGCCCTGTTTCTCTCATGAAGACATAGCGATCAATCTTATCCGGGCCGTTGTCAATGCCGTCATTATCAGCCGCTCCATGAATCGCATTCCAGCTACGATCAAAAACAGCGAATTTGTCTTTGCTGGCAAATAGCGTGGTTGACTTGCCCGCATCATGGACACGGTCGAACACACTGGCAACATACTCCTTGGCCAGCGTGTGTAACGTCACGGGCGTACCGGGATCGAAATTGATAATCCATTCATGCCCTGCAGCTGTTTTAACGGGCCGGCCGGTTAGTTGCGAGGCATGATTTGGTAAGGTGTCGGTATAATCGAAATCAGTGCGCGCCGCTAAGGTACTGACGCCTTCTTGGCTTAAGCGGTAGAAATTAGGCAGGCGGTTTGGCCCTAATATTCGGATGGCATCTGCATACAGCCCATCAACACTGATGTGAATGAGCCGCTCTGCGGCATTTGCCGCGGGAATATTGAGCATAATAGCTGCCATTATAAAGCGGCTTGTCCCCCGTGAAGGTGGCAGACTTGATCGTCGCAGCCAATAGGCGCAGCGCTGTATAAGGCTCTTTAGGTGCACGCGTGTCGATCCAATAGGCAGGCATTTGCACCTTGTTGTTCAATTTGAATGGTTGCGTGCTCAACCTCAAATTCATCATGCAAACGATGCTGCACTGTTTGCAGAAATTGGCTACCTAAGGAATCATCGTCAACCACCAAATGAACAGTCAAAGCCACTTCTGAGGTACTCAAGGCCCAGACGTGCAAGTCGTGGAGATTAACCACTTCCGGGATGTCGTTTAAATAGTGCCGTATTGCACCAATATCTGTTCCTTCAGGGACACCATCGATCGCCAGGTTGCTGGATTCGCGCAATAAACCCCAGGTGCCGACTAAAATCACGACAACGATCGCGAAGCTGGCTAGTGGATCGATCCACAACCAACCTTTGAGCAGGATAATCACCCCTGCAACCGCCACCCCCAGTGAAATCAGTGCATCAGCTGCCATGTGCAAAAATGCACCACGTATATTCAAATCATGCTTTTGGCCTGAATAAAACAGCCATGCGGTTAGCGTATTGATCACTACCCCAATCAAAGCTACCACGATCACCACGCTGCCCTCGACTGGGCTTGGATTGAAAAACCGGCCCACTGACTCCCAGGCAATGGCGCCAATCGCCAGCAATAATAAAACTGCGCTTACCAAAGCCGCCATGACGGTGACTTTACGATAACCGTACGTCTTGTGGTTAGTCGCTGCTTTTTGTGACAAGACACTCGCACCCCAGGCCAAAAGTAACCCTAAGACGTCACTTAAGTTATGCCCTGCATCTGCGATCAGCGCCATTGAGTCCGCCAGCCAACCATAAACGGCTTCGACACCGACAAAGCCGGTATTCAACAACACCCCGATCGCAAAGGCGCGGTTATAGTTAGGAGAACTATGCGGGTGATCGTGCATTTTTGTCAAAACTTAAAACTGATCGTTAATTTAGGAATGGGCATCAAACCTATCGGCCATACCCTCTTCCGGCCAGCCGCACTTCTTGGCAGTATCGGTCAAAACCAACACCGATAAGCTGAGTACCAACACGGATATTGTAATTTTTATCAGTAAATACAGGTGAAAATTATCCGACACGTTTTGCACCTCAATCATCAAATGCCGCGACAATGCGGTGATCGTAATACAAAGCAGAAACTGCGTCGGTAACTTGATGGGCCTTGGAGTAAATCCTGATCCGTACTATTTTAGCATCCTCCGACCCTACTCCTTTTTAGTCATACGCCTTGATTTCATCAAATGGTAGTATTTGCCGTGTAGGCTACCACATAGCCACTTTCCCGCGTTTAACTCAGCAGGTTTTATGTCCGACCAAGCCCCCGATCAGTTATTTGATCCCTCTCATGTTTCTCAGTTAAGCCCGCATCTACGTGATAACGTCCATTTGTTGGGCGCCTTGCTGGGCAAAGCCATTCGCATTCAAAGTGGCGATGCGCTGTATCAGACGGTTGAAGACGTACGCCTACTTTCGATTGCCGCCCGAAGCAGCGATGAGCCTGAAAATCAGGTGCTGTATGACAAACTGGCGGGACTGTCAGCCGACGATATGTATTGCCTCGCGCGCGCCTTCAGCATTTTTTTGAATCTGGCGAATATCGCCGATCAGCACGAGCAGCTACGCTTGCACAAAAGTCTGGACTGGGATGGCCTTGACGAGAATGCCAAACGCCCCGCGCAGCGTAGCTCCTTTTGTAAGCTCAACGACAAGGTGTCGGCGATTATTGAGCAAGGCATTTCGCCTGATGCGCTATATCAAACAGTTTGCGAGCTGGCAATCCAGCCGGTGCTGACCGCGCACCCGACCGAAGTTGTGCGTCGCACGGTTTCCAATAAATATTTACGCATCATCCAACTCCTGGAAGCGCTAGACCGTCCCCAGCTACGGGACTATCAAGTTGAAGACATGCACGAAAAACTCTATCGTGTCATCACTGAGATCTGGGAAACCGATGAAATTCGGCGCTTAAAGCCAACCCCATTGGATGAAGCAAAGTCGGGCCTAATCGTGTTGGAACAAACGCTGTGGGATGCGATTCCTAATGTGTTGCGCACGCTTTCGCGAATTTTGCAAAAACACACCGGCGAGGCACTGCCGCTAGACGCCACACCGCTGCAAATCTGCTCGTGGATGGGCGGCGACCGCGATGGCAACCCCAACGTCACGCCAGCCATCACGCAACAAGTCATTTATGCATCGCGCTGGAAAGCAGCCGAGCTATATTTCCGTGAAATCAAATTGTTACGCGACGAGCTATCAATGAATCACTGCAACGATCAGTTGCGTGAACGGGTGGGTGATGTCCACGAACCCTATCGTGTACTGCTCAAGCAGCTCCTAAAAAAGCTAAGCCGCACCATGCGCCGGATGGAAGTATTGCTGGAGGGCGCAGCACCCAAAAAACCTGACCTCATCAAAACCCGCGACGACCTACTAGAGCCACTATTGCTGTGCTACCAATCACTGCTGGATTGCGACAACCAAATCATTGTCGATGGGCGGCTGAGCGATATCATTCGCCGGGTATATGCCTTCGGCACAATTTTAATGCCGCTGGATATCCGCCAGGAAGCCGGCCGACATACCGATGCGTTGGATGAAATCACCGAATACCTGGGACTTGGCAATTACGCCAGTTGGTCTGAGTTTGAGCGTCAGGATTTTTTAAATCGTGAACTCAGCAACAAGCGCCCACTGATTCCTGATCACTTCCCGGCCAGCGCTGACGTTCAGGAAGTGTTGGACACATTCAAGCTCCTGGCGAAACAACCGCCGGAATACTTGGGGGCGTATATTATTTCAATGGCAACATCTGCCTCAGACGTGCTCGCAGTAGAAGTCCTACAAAAAGCCTGCGGCATTCAGCACCCGCAGCGGGTAGTGCCTTTGTTTGAGCGCTTGAACGACTTACAAAATGCCACCGAAACCATGCAAACGCTGTGGTCGAATCCCACCTATTTGGCAAAGATTGCGGGCCAACAAGAAGTGATGATTGGCTATTCCGATTCCGCCAAAGATGCTGGCCAGTTGTCTGCTGCCTGGGGTTTATATCGCGCGCAAGAGCAATTGGTTGCGTTAGCACAACAGCAGGGCATCAAGCTCACCCTGTTTCATGGTCGCGGTGGTAGTGTCGCACGGGGTGGTGGCCCGGCACATAGCGCAATACGCTCACAGCCGCCGGGTTCGGTCAATGGCAGTATTCGCGTTACCGAGCAAGGCGAAGTGATCCAAGCCAAATACGGCGTGCCGGGGCTTGCAGTTGAAAACCTGAAGATTTATCTGTGTGCGGTTTTAGATGCAACGCTCACCCCACCGCCAGAACCCAAACCCGAATGGCGCGAATGTATGGATACGCTGTCGGCACATGCGCTGGATGAATTCCGTGGAGTCGTGCGGGATAACCCTGACTTCGTGCCTTATTTTGTCCAAGCCACCCCGGAATCAGAACTCGGCAACCTAAAAATTGGCTCACGGCCCGCACGACGTAGAAAAGGGGAAGGTATCACTTATTTGCGTGCCATCCCCTGGATTTTCGCCTGGACTCAAACCCGTTTGATGCTACCCGCCTGGTTGGGGATTGGCTCAGCACTGGAAGTCGCGCTTGAGAACGATCAGCAAGAAACCCTGCGAGACATGCAAAATAACTGGCCCTTCTTTGCCTCAACCATCGACTTGATCGAAATGGTCTTGGGCAAAGCCGACCCCGATGTCGCCAGCTTGTACGATAAAGTGTTGGTCGATGATAATTTACAAGCGCTGGGCAGTGAATTACGCGATAAATACCAGCGCATTACCCAAGCGGTTTTGGCATTAACCGGACATCAACGCCTGGTCGAACACGAGCCCTTTGTACTGCAAGGTATTTTGGTTCGAAATCCTTACGTTGACCCGCTTAATATCCTGCAGGTCGAAATCTTATCGCGTATCCGCAAAGGTGAGTCTGGCAAGATTGAAGATGCGTTGATTATTGCAATTAATGGCATTTCTGCGGGGATGCGGAATACGGGTTAAATTTGAAATGATACAAAAAAACAGCAATCCTATAGGTATCTCCCGGTAACCTGTACTCAACATCCTCACTAAATAACCCTTGCAGCGAGCATTTCCTGCACGAAAATCTATTTCTTCCCGTCGCTACTTAGGCGGCTTACTGAACTTTTTTAACCAGTCGTAGAGACTTTTGTTGAGTATGCGCTAACGCCCACTGACATCAAGCAGTAAGCCCATATACGACCAGTTGATTGGCGGGCTCAAACCTAATCATTGTGAGATTTCACACAGCATTGTTATGAAACAGATGATACAACTGGTACGAAGCGTGGGGGACGCTTAATTAAACTAAGGAATATTAAATGCGATTTTGTTGGAGAGGTGCATTGTTGGTTACGCTTTCGACTGCGCTCGAAAGAGCCGAGAGTTGTACATCGATATCATCGACTACCTTCATCTCGCCCAATCGCAGAGAAAAGGCTTCGAAAACACGATCAACTTGCTTTGTGGGAGGGCGTCATGAGTGTAGTTGAATTTTCCTGGCTTAATGCGTTTGTAGGTGGCACATTCATTGGGTTCGCTGCTGTAGCCATGATGGTAACGATCGGTAAAATTGCCGGCATCAGCGGTATTTTCTCAGAAATTCTGAAACAAGGTTCGATTCTGTCTTGGCAATGGGCATTTATCGGAGGCCTGCTTCTTAGTGGGTTTGTCGTTCATTGGCTGTATCAGCCAATTCCCATTGAAATTGAAAGCCATACCCCAATGCTTATTTTGGCAGGGTTGATGGTGGGTTTCGGAACACGATTGGGTAGCGGTTGTACAACCGGGCACGGTATTTGTGGTGTCTCACTATTCTCACCCAGATCATTGACCTCAACCGCAGTGTTTACCGGTGTCGGAATACTAACAGTCTTCTTGGTTTCAATATTTTAGTAGGCGTGTTTAAATGAAAAGCAAAATATCCGCCCTCGCAGCTGGAATCATTCTTGGATTGGGCCTCATCTTTTCAGAAATGGTCAATCCCAAGCGCGCTAGGGGCTTCCTTGATGTGACGGGAAGCTGGGATCCGACGTTGGTGTTCGTCATGGGTGGAGCACTACTGACCACCGCCGTTGGCTATAAACTTATCTTTTCCAGAGATACTCCGTTGTATAAGGCCACTTTTACAGTACCCACCAACCAGGTAATTGATAGTCGCCTTCTCATTGGTGCTGTGCTT
Organism: Candidatus Poriferihabitaceae bacterium; assembly: GCA_965249035.1. Classification (GTDB taxonomy): domain Bacteria; phylum Pseudomonadota; class Gammaproteobacteria; order Arenicellales; family Poriferihabitantaceae; genus CBDFKV01. The sequence goes on from CBDFKV010000004.1 coordinate 106,350, forward strand.
TTTGGGGCTGGCTGGGGATTAAGCGGCCTGTGCCCTGGTGCGACAATCGTTGCACTATCAACCTTTAACCTAGACATCGTGACATTTATGGTCGCCATGATCGTCGGCATGAAGATATTCGAGCGCGTCGAGAAATCTAAGGTATTTGGGCCATAACTAAATAATCGCTTAACCCCAAATTACTATTCCAGCGGCGCAGCAGCGCAATGTTCTTCGTCGGTTACACGCGCCAGCATTGGGAAGACCAAACCTTGATGAACCCTGTGAGCAGACCGTAACAAACCCGACGGAACAGCTACACACCCGCTGCGTAGCTATCCATCCCAGTGAGAGTAATTCTACTGGCTTAAATCTTTATAGGCTGCCGGTACATTCAGCCCCGGGTGCACCCAACCAAATAGGGCATAGCCTGCGAAATCTGGCAAGGTGACTTTAGCAACCGTTTCTTCTAATGTAAGCCCTTCCTTGATCGCTACTTGTACGCCAGTTTTTACTGCCTCCAAATAATCGATGTGCCATTTGATGTCTTCCCGTCCCATTACTGAGCCATGCCCCGGAACAATGCGCGCATCAGTTGGCAGGAATTCATACACTTTCGCCAAGGTGTCGAGCGTCTCCAGCAAGTGCCCATCCAGCAACCATGGCAGTGAGGGCTTGATCGTAATAATGGGATTACCGGACCACATGACTTTTGCTTGCGGCTCCCACACGAACAAATCGCCACCGGTTTGTGCGAAGCCAAAATCGATGATTTGTACGGTTTTTCCACCCAAATCAACACTCAGGCTGCCGCCCGTCGGAATCAGCAAGTCTCCGGTACGCGGGACGATTTCCTCAATCCCTCTACCTTCTCCAAAATTCTGGATCATGAATTGAGTATCTGCCTCGAAATGCTCATTGATATAGTCTTTCGCATGGCTGTGCTGGATTACTAGAGTGCCCTCAGGCAGGTACATATTGCCGTAAGAATGGTCGCCGTGAAAGCTGGTGTTGACCGCATAAACAATGGGTTTATCAGTCACTTCAGCAATCAACTGCCGCGCCTGAGCATTCAGCCGCTGGTTGAGCATCGTATCAACCATCAATACCCCGTTGTCCCCAACCACAAAGCCGCCACTGGTTGCCACCGGTCGGCCCTGGCTTTCCAATTCTTTGGCATCACTGGGATAATACGCATACACGCCATCGGTCAGCTGCTCAGATACTAGCTCGACGGTGTTACCGTCCCAGACGGGCCCATCGCCAAAGCTCGTGTGCGCCATCATTACAAGGCTTAGCGCCAGTAATGGTTGTGTTATCGTTAGTTTTCTCATGTCTCTTCCTCTGTGTTATTTACGTACAAAATTGGGTTTTGGGCCTATCTTCATCAAGCCTAGCGCTTTGATCAAATACCGGGTAAATCGAATATCAATGCTTCCAGTGCGGCGTTTGCTAGAATCTGTTTTATAGGTTCGTCAACCACGCCCAATGCGTCACCTGCTTTGAGCTTCTGGCCGTTGATTACGGCGGAGCCTTTAACAATTTGGATATAAATCGCGCGCTGGGTGGATGAACCTGCAAAGTCACTGGTTTCTCCCTTTTCTAGCAGGAGCCGATGCAACCAGGCATTTTGGCGAATCTTTAGACTACCCGCCAATCCATCAGGCGATACCAAAGTCGTCAACCCCGGCACCGGTGGGAACGATTTTTGTGTGTAACCTGGCTGGGCATCCACCACATTAGGCTTAATCCATATTTGTAACAGCTCCAGGGGTGTATCGCTAGACGGATTAAATTCACTGTGCGCGATCCCACTGCCGGCACTCATGACCTGGATTTCACCCGCTTTGATTTGTCCTTCACCTCCAGTGCTATCTTGGTGAGCAATCGTGCCACTGGTGACATAGGTGATGATTTCCATGTTGTCATGAGGGTGGGTCGGAAAGCCTGAGTCGGGCGCGAAGGTGTCCTGATTAATCACGCGTAACGCTGAAAATCCCATATGAGCTTGGTCTAAATAACCCGCAAATGAGAAACTATGTCGTGCTGTCAGCCAGTCATTTTGCATGGTGCCGCGCTCTTCGCCTTTTCTTAAGTAATTCATACTTACCTCTACAATTGAACAATGCCCACATTCTATTGGTGTTAATATAATTAATAAATGGGTAAATTATTAATAGACTGTTTCTCTACAGGAAACTATTTATATGGATAAATTCTCTGCTATGCGGCTTTATTGCCGAATCATAGAAACCGGGCATTTAAGTGCTGCCGCCGATGACCTGAATTTGGCCAAAGGCACGGTCAGCAAACAACTGGCGCAATTAGAAGCCTACCTTGGCGGGCGCTTACTCAACCGTACCACGCGCAAGCTGACTCCCACTGAAGCGGGCTTGGTCTATTACGAAAAAGCCAAATCGATTCTGGAAGCGGTTGAAGAATCTGAATGCGTGATCAATGGCCTAACCCATGAACCCCGCGGAACCTTAAAAATCACTGCACCAATGTCCTTTGGTACACTCTATTTGGCACCGCTGCTCGCACGCTACCATCAAGCTTTCCCGCAGGTGGAAGTCAAACTGAGTCTGTATGATCGTCAGGTTGACCCGATTGAAGAGGGCTATGATCTGGTCATCCGCATCGCTGAATTACGGGACTCCACGTTGATTGCACGTCGGTTGGCGACCTGCCACCGAGTGATCTGTGCATCACCGGATTACTTGGCCATAAATGGCATGCCTGAAACCCCGGAAGCACTCGAAGACCACGCCTGTATCCTCTATAGCTATCAACGTACTTCCAGTGGAAAGCGGTGGGATTTAATCAACCGCGAGGGCGAAAAAACCCGAGTAGCTGTCAGCGGTCCCCTTAGCACAAATAATGGGGAACTCATTTGTGAGACGCTAATTAACGGCATGGGTGTCGCCTACTTACCAACCTTTATCGTTGGCGATGCGATTCGCGGTGGTAAGTTGCAGATCATTCTGCCTGACTGGCGTCCAAAGCCTATTGATATCTCGGTGTTGTACGCCTCGAATAAGCATTTATCCGCTAAGGTCCGAACCTTTGTTGATTTTGCAGTTGCTCAGTACCAAGGTCTACCACCCTGGGATCAAGGGCTCGCACTGTAAGTACGATAACCCCTGTCCCGTTCCTGGCGATCTTTACTAGAGCGTGTATGATAATGACCCCATGAAAAATTCGACCTTATTGAAAACGGGCATTATTGGCACAGTGCTGACAGTTGTGTGTTGCTTCACCCCCTTACTCACTGTCCTGCTCGGCGTGGTTGGCTTATCCGCCGTAACTGGCTATCTGGATAGTGTTCTGATCCCGGCGTTACTGATATTTATTGCCATCACTATTTATGCCCTATGGAAACGATTAAAAAAATAATTCTGGAATCCACCATCACTTGCCCGCACTGTGGTCACCGCGAAACTGACACCATGCCCACTAACGCTTGCCAGTGGTTTTATGATTGCAAAGGTTGTGGTGCTTTGCTGAAACCCAAGCAGGGTGACTGCTGTGTTTATTGCTCCTACGGCACCGTGCCCTGTCCACCGATTCAGGGGGATGATCCCTGCTGTACCATTCTTCCAGGCTGACCCCCAAAGATTAATGAGGCCAATGGGTCGGGCTTGATTGAAAAAGGTTCTCCATATGATCAGAAACTCGCCGGTATGTGACATTATGCCGCATTGCAGTTTGAAGGTTAAACTTGCAAACTTATTCTCATCTGAATATTGAGTCATACACTATGAACAAAAAATGCTTATTTGCGATTGGGGCACTGCTGTTGGTAATCGTTGGCGGTGCCTATAAATTTCTGATTCAAGGCAGTGTTTCACACAGTTCAGATGGCCGTATGGCCATTCATATGAATGCGGCGGAAAGAGATTTAGTGCTGGCAGAAATGCGCGCCTTTTTGCTGGGGGTTCAGCAAATTACCCAGGGTGTAACTAGCGATGATATGGTGCTGGTAGCTACTGCTGCTACGGCTGTAGGTCAGGCGGCGCAGGCTGGTGTGCCTGTGGCATTAATGGGGAAATTACCGATTGCATTCAAAAAGCTGGGGCTAGATACCCATCAGCAATTCGATTTATTGGCGCTGGATGCCGAGTCAATAGGCGATGGCCAACATACCCTCGAACAGCTCGCCAAGCTAATGGAGAATTGTGTGGCTTGCCACGCCGCACATCGCATTGAAGTAACCGAAAACTAGGCCCCTTCGGGGCTCTTAGCATTTCACTGCCCAGGTTATTCTAGGCTATTGATCCTAGGCTATTGATTGGCTATGATTTCTTGCCAAGCCTTATCCGCTTCTTTTTTGTAGGTTACATAATCACCATCTAACCAGCGGTCGCGGCCACGCGCTGCATAGAACAGATATAGTTGATCATCGAATATCTGCCAATGCGTTCCATCCGTCTTAATTAGGCCTTCACCTAGACTTAGCGCATTGGCACAATGACCGTTATAGGCTGGCGCATACTTTTCGGGGGTTGCCTCAAATTGCCGTGCATTGTCAGCGTTGGAAAAATACCATTTCGCGCCTTTGTATTTAACCAAGAACTGCTGGCTGCCCTCAATTGCAGTGTGGCCCACCGCCGAAGCTTCTGAATGATACGCCACACTGTCATGACCTTCTATCGCAACCCCGCCAAATAAGCTTTTGCTGACGGGCTCGGCTGCGTGCGCGGTAGTACTCAATGCTATAAAAAATAATGCGCTCAAGAGCGCGGAATAGATTCGCTTAACTTTCATCATTTATTGGATTAATCAATGGTTGAATATCTGGGCACTTGGACATCACTCACTGCAAATAGTTTACTCTGGGGCACCTTCCAAGATTAAAAAAATACCCGTAGCCAAGGATTGGCTAGCCCGCATAGTCGATAACGGTGTGCCTGGACCATACCTCCACCTTCACCAAGACTTGCAATTGTGTCGCCTGAAACCCACTTAAACAAAGGCAGGGAGTGACCTAACTTCCTCTTTATTTTCTAAATATCAGGAGCCACACCTATGTTTGACCCAATCAGTATTCCTTACGGTTGCGTGATGCTGTTCAACGTCGTTGACCTAAAAGAGGGCGTCACTGCAGAAGATGTTGAGCTCGCCATGGGCGAAATGTGTAACGTCGTGAAAAACACTTATGGCAACGACGAGGGCGGGTTTATTGCTGGCCAAGTGTTTAAATACACAGGCTTTTTGTCTACAGAAGGTTCATTTTCTGACAAACCTAAAATCAAACAGGGTGAGATCGCCATCGTGACTTACTGGAAGTCCTTTGATCAGCACGAAAAATCCCATGCTGATAAAGCGTTCAAGGAAAAGTTTGATGCACTGGTCGAGTTTTGCGATGAAACCTATGAGCTAGGCTACGAAATGCTGTGGCAGGGCGTGCCTGAAGAATAGTGGTGAGTTGAGCTAGGGTGCTAGCTTGAATTCCATCGCTACAACCCTGATTACGGGTTCAGCGCTGTTCTGTCAACCGATGGCTATATAGTGTCTCGTAATAGGGTCGTGCCTGCTCGGCAATGGCCTCTAGCCGGGGGTCAAGCGTGACCTCCCGCTTAACATAGGGTTTGAACCCGGTCGATTGATTCACTGAGTCGTACCAGTGTTTGGCCCAGATACCATCACTATCGCGCGAACCGGGAGGCCAAGACAGCATATTTGCATCAAACACGATGTCCAGCTGTTCGCATAGCTGGGTCAATAACGATGCTGGGTGATTAAGCACGTCTTGCGCATCCAGTATCGGTGGCATCGTGTCACTATGTTGTATCACCCGCTCAAATATCTCCACCTGTTGCCAAAAACCAATATCGTCTAGTGTCACCGACTCCCGCTCTTTGGCGTACGACGCCACGACCTCGTGCGGGTCCCAAATAAAAAAACAATGCTCGACTTGAGCAAACCAATCCTGATCAATGTGAGAAAATAAATGGTGAGTCATGTGCTTTTGGTAATGGATCTGCTTACCTGACGTTAGTGGCGCCATCATTTGCTCAACCGCGGTTTGCCAATCAGGGCCCTGCGCAGCAATTACTTCGTCCCCACCCGGGTGAGCCAAGCCGGTATGATGCAGATAGTGTCCATACAGCGGCTCATCATAAACGACCGTATCCGGGCGGTTTTCCCACGACCGCATCATGGCGGTGGATATGTTGCGTGGCCCAGACCACATCACAATTATTTTGTGTGGCAGCTGATTCATCGTTAGTTTATTGGGCTTGGCTTTCGGTCAACGCTTGATACAAGCCTTGCAGACGCGCGATCATCGGCCGTGCGCTAGAGCTGCCGATCGTGCGCCCGTCGACTTCAGAAACAGGGATGACGCCGGCGTAGGTGCCGGTCACAAAGGCTTCGTCGGCATCATACACTTCGGTTAGGCTGAAATTCTTTTCATAGCAGGCGATATTATTATCCCGGCACAGGCTAAGCACGTGCCCTCGAGTGATCCCGCCGAGGCAATAATCACCGCTGGAGGTCCACACTTCGCCCTCTCGGACAATGAAAAAATGGGTGGAGTTGCACGTCGCTACAAACCCGTGCGGGTCAAGCATCAGCGCTTCGTCCGCTCCGGCCTTAGTCGCTTGAATGCAGGCACTGATACAGTTCAATTTGGAGTGGCTATTGAGCTTGGGGTCTTGAACATCAGGATAGCCACGGCGCACGTGCACAGTAAATAAACGCACACCCTGCTCGACGGTCTCTTTTTGTGGCTGTTTGTGTTCAGCAATAATCACTATTGTCGCCGCTGTAATCGTCACACGCGGATCTTGATAAGGCGTTGACTTAACTCCGCGGCTAGCCATTAAGCGAATATGCACGCCGTCTCGCATCGAGTTGGCCTCAAGCGTTTGATACAAGCGCTCGGTCAATGCTTGATCATTAAGGCCCAGCTCAAAGTCCAAAGCTTTAGCGCCTTGGCGCAAACGTTTCAGGTGATCTTGCAGAAACAGGATATGGCCGTGATGCACACGCAGTCCTTCCCACACGCCATCGCCCAGTACAAAACCACTGTCGAAAACCGAAACCTTGGCCTGATCACGGGGTGTTAGCTCGCCATTGATGTTGATTAGAATATCAGCGTTGCGCGTATCTTCTTGCTGCGTATGGGTTCCCGTAGCCATATTCGACCCTAGTTAAATAGCGTTTTAGCGACGAAACCCATATTCCAGCTCAAAGAACTGTGGCTTTAAGCCAGCCAAAGGTTCGCGTAATTGAGCCAGTTGGCTAGACGGGCCGTGTATTTCAAGACGGCTCAATTCAGAGATTTGAAAGGCTTGTTTGAGCAAATCACCGACATTATCAAGGTGGTGTAACAATCCGGCGGCGTCCTCATAACCCTCGCGGCAATGCGCGATCTGACCGTCAAAACTAAAACCATAATACAAACACTGAGCTTCTGTTTGTGTTTGGGCGACAAATTGATCGCACAAGGCTTTGAATTCGTCGAGCTTGCCATCAGCGATCTCAAAATAGGGCACGATGGTACAGCAGGTATCTTCGGTGGCCATGAATTTCTCCTCTGGTTAAATGATTAGCGCTATTGTCATTGCGCGTAATCTTACATCAAGCCTTCCTATGAAGTGAAACGGTCATGAGGCCTAACTTATCGCCACAGCAGGCTGGTGACTTTTTTGCCCATGATTGCTTGATTGAAAACCACCTCAGCCCTTGGTGTTTCAGCAGCGGCCACACCAAAACACACGTGCAAAGGCAGTAAATGTTCTTCTCTAGGGTGGCAGAACGGCGCCGTTGGAGCGTGTTTCCAATCGATTAGACGTTGTTCTCGCTCAGCGGCTGAAATATCTGCTAGGGCGCAAGTTTGTCTCAACCAATGATCAAATTCATTGGCCTGATGATCGCTATCGGCGCTGGGGGTGAAAAATTCTCTCATGTTATGAAAGGACATGCCCGATCCGATAATTAATACATTGTCTTGGCGTAGGCTAGCGATTGCTTTGCCTAGTGCTATATGCCGAGCTGGGTCTAGACTTGTTAACAGTGATAATTGGACGCAGGGAATATCAGCTTCTGGATACATCAATTTGAGAGGGACAAACATTCCGTGATCAAAACCACGCTGCCCATCCAGCCGAGCCTCAAGCCCCGCATTGTGAATAAGTTGCTGGACATGGCTCGCCAACTTCTGATCACCCGGCGCCGGATACTGAATCTGATAGGACTCCGCCGGAAATCCAGAATAATCATAAATGATCTCTGGTTGGCGGGCGCTAGTTATCGTAGCTTGCTGCTCTTCCCAATGTGCACTGATCATCACAATCGACTTAGGCTTGCCTAACTCAGCCGCGATCTTGCTTAAGAAATCGACCATAGATTGATGATTGTCGTCACCCAAAAGCGGTAAAGGGCCACCACCGTGCGGCAGATACAAAACCGGGGCTCTGGCGATTATTTCTTTATTTGGCATGGATACTTAAGTCAGATACGAGAATTCAGCCTTGATTCTACACAGATTAACTGACCTTGGTGGTCAACTGCCCCTGCATAGCCTATGGTTTACAATAGGACTTTCTAATCGGATTCAACCGCTCGAGTTATGCCGAAGTTCCACTTACTTGGCTTTTTGATGCTGCTGGTCGTTTCACTACGCGTTTTTGCTGAGCCCACTCTCAGCACGACCATCAGCCACGATGCCATTAACCATTTTATGGCGGGGTATCCGATTTCACTTGACGCCGCCATCAGCGATGATACCGGCATCACGACTAGCCGCTGTTACTTCAAAACTTCAGCAGCTAGCGCCTACGTCTTTGTGCCGATGATTCGGGAAGTAGGTAATCAATTTCACTGCAACATCCCGGCACTGAATACGAATGTCGCCCAATTAGAGTATTTATTCCTGGTGGTGAACAGTGATCGGCAGGTGATCCGCTCCGCTGTTTACTCGGCACAGCAACAAACGGGCGGCTCCATTCCCAACTGGCAGTCTGGTTTAAGCGATAACCCCATTACCGTTTATAGCGAGCTGCAAGTAATCGACGCAGATTCGACACAGATCGCCAGCGCACAAATACAGTTTCAAACGATAACAAACATCGCCGAGCGCCACGGGTTTCTGCTTGATATTTACCCCGCTGAACTGATACCAGCGGAACTCAATGCCGCCGAGGGCTATTTTGGTGGCTTCGCGCTAGACTCGATACTCCAGACGCCAGAGCCAGTGAAAGGCTTTGGCATTGGCCTAAAACCCTCTTCTTCGAGCAGGTCTACCCAACAGCCATCTACTCTAGATTCCCAAGGCCGTATTTCGGTGGGTGGTAATGGCTGGAGAGGTTTTTTTCAAACCACTGGTTTCAATAACCGACGCTCTATTTCAGCCAGCGTGAATCAGTCCGGTAGCAGTGTGTCGATGGTGACGAGTAAATCGGGATTGGGACATTACCTTAGAGGATCAACCAACTCCAGAGGCGACATGCTGCTCTACGACCAATACGATGGCGAAGACTGGACAACTCACCGCGGCCCCGCCACCGACACCCACATCGCCATTTATGACTACATCTGCCCGACTTGCTCACAGCTCAACGAAATTAATATCTCTCGAACTTTACCGCCAATTGCGCCTACCGGCGTATCGGCCAGCGATGGCATTTACCTAAAGGAAATAGCGGTGAGTTGGTCAACTACCTCGGGTGCCAGTTCCTATGATCTTTACCGTTGCACCACCAGTTCAACCAGCAGTTGCTCCAAAATTGCCGACACCCATTCAACCTATTTTGATGATCAAAGTGCGGTGCTTAATTCGGTCTACTATTACCGTGTAATCGCCTGCAATAAAGTAGGTTGTAGTGGCTATAGTAGCTCCGATTCTGGGTATCTAAAGTCGGTCACGATTGCGCCGATTTTGTATTTGCTACTACTGGGATAAATAAGGCTCGAACACGCGTTTATTGCAAACCCATTGGCTGGTCCATAAAAATCCTAGCGTCCATGGTTTTCAAGCTGTCATCAATGATCGGTTTAAAAGCCATGAGCGATAAAACGTCTTTTTCCAAATCTGTGCCCCGAGCAATTTCTGTCAGTTTTAAGCCCTTTTCAGTTAGCTCAAACACACAGCGCTCGGTGACATACAGCACGCTTTGGCCGTTGCTGGCAGCGTATTCGCCGCTAAATGTACGGTGCTCCACTTCTTTTATAAATTTCTGCTGATTGCCTTCGGCAATAATTTGCAACCCATCACTACCAATTTCCAACTCGGTGTGAACCCCGAAAGAACCCACAAACACCAAGCGTTTAGCGCGCTGAGAAATGTTGATAAAACCACCCGCGCCAGCAAGCTTGGGGCCAAATTTGCTGACATTAACGTTACCCAATTGATCGACTTGGGCCATACCGAGGAAGGCGATATCCAGCCCACCACCATCATAAAAATCAAATTGCGAAGGCTGATCAATGATCGCGTGGGTATTAACCGCCGCACCGAAATTCAAGCCGCTGGCGGGAATGCCGCCGACCACACCCGGCTCTGCAGTTAAGGTAAGCGAGTTTAACAATTGCTCTTCATGAGCAACGCTGGCGACCCCTTCGGGCATGCCAATGCCGAGATTGACTACATCACCGGTGCGTAATTCCATCGCCGCGCGCCGTGCGATTAGCTTACGGACATTCAGTAGCAATATTTCAATAGCTTGCGCAGACACCCGAACTTCACCACTAAACGCCGGATTATAGGGCTGGGCGAAGGTTTGCCAATGGTGTTCTGGCTTCGCTATCACCACACAATCAACCATCACGCTCGGAATTTTCACGTCACGCGGCGATAAGGAGTCACGCGTTACCACCCGCTCTACCTGCACAATTACGGTGCCGCCATTGTTGTGAACCGCAGTCGCAATCGCCAAGGCTTCCAAAGTTAAGGCTTCTCGCTCCATGGTGATATTGCCGACTTCATCGGCAGTGGTACCGCGCAGCAACGCCACGTCGATATCAAATCGCGGGTAAAACAGCACCTCTTCGCCCCTGATCGTCATCAGTTCGACCAAATCTTGCGTGGTTCGGGTATTGATCTTACCGCCGCCATGGCGTGGATCAACGAAAGTATCCATTCCCACTGTGGTCAACATCCCCGGCTTTTTGGCCGCGCTATCGCGAAATAAATGCGAGATGCAGCCTTGGGGTAAATTGTAGGCTTCGATTTTATTGTCAATCGCGAGCTTTTGCAGGCGCGGCACCAAGCCCCAATGTCCGCCAACCACCCTTTTTAGTAGCCCTTCGTAGCCAAAGTGGTCAACGCCTTTACCCTTACCATCGCCTTGGCCAGCAGCATAAATCAGGGTCAAATCACGCGGGCTTTGGGTTGCCAGAAAACGCTCTTCCAGCGCAATCGCCAACCCTTCCGCAAACCCAATACCCACAAACCCGCCCGTGGCTATCGTATCACCGTCTTTGACCCGCGCCAGCGCCGCCTCGGCACTCATAATTTTATCTGGCGGAAATGACTTTTTATTGGTCTGTGTGTCGCTCATAAAAACGGGCTAGTAGTGGCAAGCCACATTCTAGCCCGTTTTGTAGGCTAGCTCTAGTGCGCCTACAGGCACCGCTTAAGCGGTTTTCAATACGTCACGGAGAATCTGATCCAGCTCAATCGAATCAAATAAGGCCTGAAAATTGCCTTCACCAAAGCCTTCATTGCCTTGGCGTTGAATGATTTCAAAAATTGGCCCAACGTCCGCTGCAACGATTTCAGCGCTCTTGGCTGTGAGTTGGCGCATCGCGTCGGCCGCATCCTTCACTCGAAATGAGATCGAATTTGTGCTGGAGCCATGCCGGGTAGCAAATGGCGGCATAGTCCTTGGCAGCTGAGGACGACATCTTTATAACAGCCCATACATCCCCAAACTTTTTGCTGCTGTGTCTGGGCTAAGGTTTAGGGTTCAGGCAGGTAGGGCACCAAGGCTTGAAACCAACGTACTGCCATTTTTTCTTCACCCCTAAGATTCGGGTGTACGCCGTCAAAAGAGTCTGTTTCGGGCTGGAAGCCTAGCGTGTGATCTACCAATATCACGCGCGAGTCGGGTTGGTCCTTTTCTGCTACAACGGTATGAATGCGTTCGTTTAGCTGGGCAACGCGTTCACCTCGTGCGGGGTTTTGTGGTTCATGAACGGGTAGCAGTTTCGCCAGGAAAATCAGGATGGTCGGGTTCGCTTGTCGAAAAATATCAATAATGCGCTGCAATTCATTGAGCGTAGATTCGACCGGCTGATTCTGGAAGGCATCATTAGTCCCAATATGAATCAGCGCGATATCCGGTGTGTTGGCCGTCAGCCAATGGCTTAAGTTTCCGCTGCCGCGACAACCATTCTTTTTGCCATTGATAATTTCATCGGCGCGCCAGGCCCAATGACCTTCGTGATCAGCATCAAAATCTGAATGAGCAGGTTTGCCGCAATTAAAGGTATTGCTCATGCTGCCGACAAAGTCGACCTCATAACCGGCACCGACGAGCTGTTGATATAAAAAACGCCGGTAGGAATCATGTCCGCTCGCTGGCGCGTAGTCATTGCCAACACCTTGGGTAATCGAATCACCCAGCGGCATAATTTTAATCGGTGCATCGGCTTCGGCGCTGCAGAGGGGGCTTAGCAGGACAAAGACTAGGCTAATAAGGCCGATGAGTAGTTGGGTTTGCATGCTCGACTGGGGTATAACGGGCTCATTAGTAATGTAGCCATATATTATCATGGCGAATTGGCTCTATGATTCAGGCTTGTTTAGGGTTGCTGGCGCTACACTCCGGCTTTGAAATCAACCAAGCTCACCATGAACACGATGACTTTGCCCTCAATCGAGCCCAGTAAGCTGATTGTCCATCTGGCGCTTGCGCTGGGTGGTTCGATGTTGGTGCTTGCCGGACTATTTTATGCCAGCTCGCAGGCGGGGCATGACATCAATCCAGCCCGCTTGATGGAGCTGATCAAGTCGAGTTCAATCGGGTTTTTTCTGCTTTACGTGGTCACGATGGTGATTGGGCTGGTTTTCCGCGCCTGGCGTTATCTTGTGTTGCTGCGGGCGACCGGTGATAAAAATATTCCCAGTGCCAAAGACATGACGCTGATTACCGCTGTCAGGAATATGACGGTAGATTTATTGCCCGCTCGTCTGGGAGAGCTAGTGTTTGTCGCTTTGCTGCGCCGACAGGCGGGAACCGAGGTGAGTTCCGGTCTATCGACGCTGCTGTTCGCCACCTTACTAGACGTGCTGATTTTGGCACCGTTTACGATCGCGATCGGCTTGATGGTAGGGTTCCCGACTAAACAACCCTATCTATTAGCCCTGATCGCACTATTTGTGGTTGTTGCATTCGTAGTTGGGGTCAAATTCATACTCCCGCATTTCACCGTCTTGTTTGAGCGCTGGGCCGGGCATCGCAATCGCTTGATCAGCGGCACGTTCAAGTTTGTGCTGTCCATCGATCAAGCGGTGCAATCAACCCTGCGGGCAGGGATATTTACTCAAGTCATTGGCCTGACAGCGGTTATTCGTTTTATGAAATACGCTGGCTTGCTCTGTTTATTTTACGGCTTAACCCAAACCAATTTCCCACAAATGGCCCAGATGGGTGCACTCAAAGTGTTGGGTGCCTTGATCGCTTCTGAAATGACGGCCTCATTGCCGATGCCTGCATTAATGAGCTTTGGAACTTGGGAATTGGGCGGCATGACGCTGCTCGCCTTTTTTGGCGCTATGCCGCAAAACGCCTTGCTGACCATGCTGAGCTTACATATTCAGACCCAAGCGCTGGATTATGGGATTGGGATTGCCGCATTTGCAGCGCTGTTGTTGCTAGCCAAGCGGGTACGAACGGGTGTCAATACAGGAACCAAAGCCGTGCCTAAACGCGCCATGCTCTATGGCTTCGGGTTTTTACTGATTGCGGCGGTGTTAAGTTGGTTTGGTATCAAAGAGTCGCAGGTCAAAAATGCCGAATTTGCGACTCAACAGGCAGGTGAGTTTATCCGCCCAACGGATTCGCCCGCACCCGCTTGGTTAAACGATGTCAATGGGCATATCGTCTGGAGTTCAAACCGGTCGGGTAATCACGATATATGGATGATGAGCTTGCCAGATATGCGTATTCGGCAATTGACCACGGACCCACACACCGAGAATTTCGCTCGATTATCACCTGATGGCAGCAAGGTGGTGTTCGCCCGCTCTCATCAGGAGTGGCAATCAATGCGCGATAAAAAGCCATGGGACGTGTGGATGCTGGACATTACAACCGGCGATGAGCGGCTCATTGCCAAAAACGGCATTTCGCCTTCTTGGTCGCCTGATGGCCGCTTCATTTTATTCCAGCGTGATCCAGCCCAGATTATGGTGACCAATCTCGAGACGGGTAAGGAGCAACTGTTTTATGAAAGTGGCAAGGACCCATTCATGAAATCACGCGTTAATCTCAGCACACCGACGATGGGCGAGGGGTTACGGATGGCGTTCACTTTTCGTAATAACGGCCAGCCCACCAATATTATCCGCGATGAGGTGGGGAAATTTCATGTTGTGCACCGTGATTCTTGTCAGGCCCAGTGGGTGCCCTCTGGTGAGTATGTGACGTATATACAAAAAGGCGGCAAGCAGATCAACCAGCTCATGCGCTACGACCCCAAGACTCAAGAAAAAACAACCTTGTTGGATTTGCCGGGTGAGTTTAGCCATGAGTATTTCGCGCGTTTTTCAGATGACGAGCGCTACGTCGTGTTTGCGGCGTCGAGTGGTGGCCATGAACATGATCTCGCTGATTACGAAATCTTCCTCTGGCCCATGGGTGAGCCAGCAGAGCAAGCAACGCGCTTGACCTTTAACTCCGGCAATGACAGTTGGCCAGATATTTGGCTTAAACAATAGTGAATCGTTAGTTCACAGTGCTACAGCGCATGTAGGTGAGTTATAAAGCTGCATGCTAAACCAGGGGATGTTTAGACGAAGGCTGAGGGAAAAATAGGTTTCAATGAAGTCTGGGTATGACTGTTGTATACTCAGACTGTGTGAAAACTCCAATTCTGAAATCGCCTAGAGTACGATTGAAATTGGGCTTAGGAAGAATTCGAGTACTGCCTGATTGACTATACTGGTCTTAGGCACTGAATGTTATTGATCAACTATTTCAGAAGCTTAAAACTCGACTCAAGGGCTCACTTATTAGTTTTCACACAGCCTGTACTCTAAAGAGACATTCGAACAGTTAATTGAGATACGATTTGGGCATTCGGAGGTTTTGGCATATTACTCGCTGCAAGCAATGATCAACGCCCGTAGCATGAATTAATGCTGATGTCCCCCGAACTCTACTAGAAGAAATTGCCGCGCTAGCCCCGATTGAAGCGCCTAAGAAACGCGGCCCATATAAAAGGAAAGCATAAGGTTGACAATTTAAACCACATATTAAATGTGTTATTATGTCGTTTATGTTAATAGTCTAAGGGATAAGAAAATGGTTAAAGTAGCTCCGTTCCACTCAAAATTACCTGGTACACGCGTCTATCACGACAACAATAAATGTACCGAAGGAAATAATATTGAGCGCCATAATCGCGTTTCAGGCACTGGCGGCAAGCCAAAATGCGAGCATTGTAAACGTCTCTAAGTAGCGCTGCCTATGGTGCGGAAAACCATCTCCCACCACGGGCCTTCTAATTGATTATCAGAAACACTGTAGTAGCGCCTTAAATTTGTGACAGGCATGCCGTACATTGTAGCCACAGAAAACGCTCTATATCCTTCGTAAGATTCCCCGAAAAATCGAATCGTCGGCTCAGGGAAAACATGCCCATTACCCCCCTCGCACGATTCAAATGTTTCTATACCCTCTGATCTAAGAAGTAGCACGTATTCACGTATACCAGCATCGAGCGGCATATCTAAAACAGGCTCATATTCAGATAAGTTAAATTTTTCTTTCGGTCTCATCATCTAAGATTAATATTTTCAAACTGAGCCACTACCCATATCATGGTAGCCTTGACCTTTAAGTTATGTAATTGACGAGTTTTGCGTCAGTTGGGCGTCAAACCATTATTAAATGTTAGGGTTGAACCCGTGAATGGACACAAGAATTGTCACAAATTAATACTTACAGTAATCATTGGATTGTGCCTCTCATCAACGGCGCACTCGACCGTGGGAGATACAGGAAGTTATGTTTCACGCCAAGGAAGTGACGGTCAAAAGTTGATAAAGGCGTGGATTCATTTAAAGAAAACTGGAGAGCATTTTCTCTCAATCCTCGTTGATGCTAGTGGCGCTATAGTAAGCGTGTGCTCCGAATCCTACCTAGATCCTGGTGGAGTTCTGATCTCCCCAGAGGGAGCAACGGACGAAGTTACAACCATGGCGATAGAGCTACTGAAAAGAAAAGGCCACGGACGTGAACGAACCAACTTCTGGAAAGAAAAGGCGGGTCAGGTATTAGAGCATGAAATAGAGGCAGGGGAATTCCCGCCAAGCTGCAAGAATTCGCAATAAACGCATCTAGCAATTCGTTGAACATGGATTTACAAACTATCGTGCGCTTTGACAGTCAGTTAATACAGCGTTATTGACTGACCGAAAAGGGCAACCAACCGCCCGTTGAGCTTGACTTTTCAAACAGGCAAAAAGATACTCAAAGCCGCCATTTTTCGGATGTCAGTTGACTAAGGAGAGTTCAATGCAAACTGGAACATACGTGTTCTTTGCTTTTCTAGTTGGTGTTATTTCATCGATCTATATGCCGATGAATGCCACGGTAGGGAAACATCTAGGCTCGCCTTTAACGGCAAGTATTTCATTCTATTTTGTTGCTTTTCTTACGTCAGTTGTTCTTTTTGCATTTTTTGGCGAACACGATACTATTTATAAATTTAAATCTGTGCCACCGTATTTGTTTTTAACCGGTGTTGCTAGTGCGCTCATTGTACTTAGTATTACGTTCCTAATACCGATCTTAGGGGTAAGGAAATTGACAGTACTAACAATAGCTGGCTCTGCGCTCTGTTCGGAATCAATGTTGAATAGATGGTATAATCAAGCCATAACAACCACTTACAGAATGCTATGAAACGTGACGAATATCAAGCACTTGTTGCCAGTCTTGAAGGCTTAACGCCGGAGCAGTTCGAATTGCTATCAGGCAGGGTGTCGGCCATGAGTGACGAGCACGGTAGTTTACGACTGACGGAAGAGCGTCTTGACGGGGCAGTGATTTGTCCACATTGCCAAGCGGACGACATTTTTCGTCATGGAAGAACTAACGGTCAGCAGCGCTATCGTTGTAAAGCTTGCTTGAAAACGTTTACAGCTTTAACCGGCACAGGCTTTTGTCGCTTGAACGATAAAGATAAGTTGCTGGCCTACGCCGAATGCATGGTCGAGGGCTTGAGTATTCGCAAAGCTGCTGAACGGGTGGGCTTAGCAGTGGATCGCAGTTTTCGATGGCGGCATCGTTTCCTGGATGCCTTGCGTGAGCATAAGGCCGAGAATTTGACTGGCATTGTTGAGGCGGATGAAACGATATTCCGGCGTTCTTATAAGGGTCAGCGCCGCTTACCCCGTCAGGCCAGGAAGCGTGGCGGTTCATCGGGTGTAGATGGCAAAGAGCGTGTGCCGGTGATGATCGTTATGCAGCGCGGCAGCCGAATGGTCAGTGACGCTGTTCTGGATGACTGCACAGCCAAAACATTTACAAAGGTACTCAAGCCTGCGCTAGCGAAGGATGCCGTCTTATCGACCGATGGACATCCCAGTTATGGTGTGGCGGCGAAATCCCTCAACCTTGAGGCTGGCTATTTTGTTGCGGGATATCATGGCCATGGTGGTAAAGGAACTTGGCATGTTCAAAACGTTAATGCTTATGACAGCCGCCTGAAACGTTGGATGGGGCGGTTTAATGGGGTGGCAACTCGCTGGCTACCCAATTATCTCGGTTGGCGAAGGATGCTTGATAAACATCTTGATGAAATGACTGGGCAACTGTTCTTGCATCAAGCACTCAGAGCAGCGCCTCAACATGTAATCCAAACATAGCGTGGCTCTGTTTTAGCGGCAATGGTGATGAGCCATTTTGGAGCATTATCGTCTCCGGTAGATCCAATTACTTTTAAGAAGGTCGTTGGTGCTGTATTGGTGTTTTTAGGTGCCGTTATATCAGTAACCTAATTTTTAGAGAAAATGGGCTAACAAACGGCTGAAAAGGGCAACTTTCCGCCAATGGGCTTTACTTTTCAATCGGGCAGAAACATACTTATAGTGGTGGTTTAGCCCTCCATCGATTAACTCTTGTTTGTGCGGCTATAGCGATCATCTGTCCCCCAAAATGCGTAATTCAAAATGAAATGCTCAGTATTCATCGCAACCAGCGTTGACGGTTATATTGCTACTGAAAATGGAGGTGTTGACTGGCTTCATACAGCAGGCAATCAGGAAGCTGATATGGGCGCTAGCCCAGACCCAGATATGGGGTTCAGTCGTTATATTAACTCCGTTGACTGTATGATTATGGGGCGTAAGTGCATGGATATGATTTCCAGTATGAATTTGACGCCCGAGCAATGGCCATATGGTGACACCCGCATATTCGCGCTCAGCAATACCGTAAAAGAAGCACCAGAAAACCTTCAAGGAACAGTAGAGATGTATTCGGGTGAGATTTCCGCATTGGTCTCTCGGCTCGAGAAAGAGGGTTTTAACCACGCTTACATTGACGGAGGCACTACCATCACTTCCTTCATCAACCTCAAACTCATCAACGAAATGACGATCACGCTGGCACCCGTTTTACTCGGTGCGGGTAAGCCATTGTTTGGGGAACTAGATCAGCACATTAAGCTGGAGGATGCCCAGGTTATAGCGTATCCAAATGGCTTCATTACCGTGAAATATAAAGTCAATTACTTGTATTAATCCGGCAGAAAAATACCGACCGAACAAGCTACAGTCGTCGCGAGCATAGCGTGGGATCTATCGGTTTGCCGAGCAGTATGGATTACCGCGTCGCTGCGCTCCTCGTAATGACTGATAGGGTGTTTTGCTGTAGATGCTCCTTTGCAATATGCACGCCATTAATATGCCGGGTTAATAGCAAGAGCGCTCAACGGGATTAGAAGCACAATTTCTATGCCCACGTTGTGCAAATACTAAAATAGTATGACCTTTATTATTTTGAGTCGGTTTAACACGGCCAAGATATAAGGGCTGAAGCGTTGAGTTGGCAGCTTTATTTCCTGACAACAGCGCACCCAATGTGGCTGTATTTGAGGCGCACGGGGCGCAAATCCGCTGGCATAATCGGCTACAATAGCCGCGCATTGGGTTTTGCTTGCTTCGATCACGTTAGGATCAATCAAAAGGATTAGAGCGCGCGAAACCAGACCTGAACTCACCTGGAACCGACAAAAATGTGTGGAATTACTGGCATTTTCGCTGCCAAAAGCCAGCAAGAACGTGAGCCGCTGATCAAGGCTATGACGGATAGCTTATTGCATCGTGGCCCCGATGATGAGGGTTTTTACCATGATGAGCTAGCTTCCTTGGCGCAGCGCCGCCTGAGCATCATTGATGTTGATGGCGGTCATCAGCCGATTCTGGACGACAGCGGTAATTTGGTGCTGGTTTGCAACGGTGAGATCTATAACAGTCCGGAATTGCGTACCGAACTTGAAACGCAGGGTTATCCGTTCAAAACCCATACTGATGTCGAAGTGATTTTACCGTTGTATCAGCAGTATGGGCGTGACTGCGTGCGCCATCTGCGCGGGATGTTCGCCTTTGCGATCTGGGATAAGCGCGATAATTCAGTGTTTTTCGCCCGAGATCACATGGGCCAAAAGCCCTTATTCTTCATGCCCACTGACGATGGCCTCTATCTGGGGTCGGAAGTTAAAGCTCTATTGGCGGCCGAAGCGCTGCCCAAAGAAATCGATATGACGTGCTTTTGGCACTATATCTCGATGCGCTTTGTGCCCGATCGATTAACTTTTTTCAAAGGCATTGAAAAGCTGCAAGCCGGGCACTGGGGTCATTGGCGTGGCGGTGATTTAACCGTTGAGCGTTATTGGGATATCGATTTCACCCAAAAGCTATCGGCTTCTGCACAGGATATCGAAGAGCAGTTAAACACAGTACTGTTGGATACGGTCAAGCATCACTTACTGAGCGATGTCCGCGTTGGTGCCTTTTTAAGTGGCGGAATTGATTCGAGCACGATCACGGCGATGATGGCGGAGCTGGGTAACGATACACCAGTATTTTCGATTGGTGTCAAAGAAGCAGGCTTCAACGAATTACCGTGGGCCAAAATGGTCGTAGACAAGTATGGCCTTGAGTCGCACGAGCGGGTGGTTGATGCGGACTTGATTCATTTGATCCCGAAAATGATTCATCATATGGATGAGCCAGCGGACCCGTTTGGTGTCGGTGTCTATCTGGTGTCCGAGATTGCCAGTAAACATGTCAAAGTGGTGTTGGCGGGCGATGGTGGCGATGAAAGCTTCGCGGGTTATGATCGTTTTGAAGGCCAGCGGTGGTCCGAATACTATGCGATGATGCCGGTTTGGCTGCGAAAGCAGGTGCTGGGGCGCGTGATCAAAATGGTGCCCGACGCGTTTGGTTATAAATCCATTGCCCAAAAACTGCGCTGGTTGCACGATATGTCGTTTTACAAAAGCGGCGACCGTTACGTGCAAAGCTTAACCTTTCTGCGATTCACTCAAGAAGCCAAGCAAGACTTATTCACCGAATCGGCACAGGCGGCGATTACCGATAAAGACTCTGCCGACAAAGTGTTGGAGCACTTTAATGCCAGCAACGTTGATGACCTGATTGATCGCATGCTGTACAGTGATATGCAGACACGCCTACCCGATCATTTGTTGATGATCGGTGACCGTATGACCATGGCGCACTCATTGGAGTCGCGCGCGCCGTTTGTTGATCCGAAGTTGGTGGAGTTCGCGGCTTCGATCCCAGCAGACCTTAAACTCAAGGGCCGTGATCTTAAGCACATCTTGAAGAAAACGGCATCGCGCTATCTGCCTAAGGAATTGATTTATCGCGAAAAACAAGGCTTTGGCTTCCCAATTGCGCGCTGGATGCGCACTGACCTTAATCAATTCTTGCGCAATTTATTTGCTGAATCCCGCTTCGTGGAGCTGGGGATTTTTCGTGCTGAGGAAATTCAACGTTATCTGGATGAGCACTTAAGTGGCCAATCCGATCACAATTTTCGTTTGTGGATATTGCTCAATTTGGAGCTATGGTACCGAGTCTATTTCGAAGATCAAAGTGTTGATGATATGCTTGCTTTCACCGACCGCATGATGCAAACCAAGGCATGAGCTCAAGCGCCGACCAAGATCAGGCACGATTCAAGAAAACCCACGACGCCATCACCGGTGGTGGCTCGCCGTTGGCTAAATATCAAAACGTGATGGTGGGTTCAGGCTCATTTTGGGCAACGATTTATTTCGAGTTTTGCAGTTGGCTTGGCATCGTCCCCGGCGCTGTAGGCTTGCTGCTCCGTAAAGTTTTTTGGCCCCGCATGTTTAAAGCCTGCGGCAAGGGAGTGCAATTTGGTTGGGGCGTGACCCTGCGCCACCCCAATCGAATTCGCATCGGTGACAATGTCGTTGTCAGCGAAGGGTGTATTCTGGATGGGCGCAATCCGGCGGTGGACGTCGCGATTGATATCGGTGCGGATGTGATTATGGCGAACGCGAGCGCGTTGTCAGCCAAAGGCGGCACCATCTCGATTGGGGCGCATACAGGGATTGGCACCCAGACCGTCATCCAGTCGACCAATGATTGCCCGACCACCATCGGTGCGGGTGTCATTATTGGCCCGCAATGCTATTTGGTCGGTGGTGGCACTTACAATATTGACCAGCTTGACGTGCCGATGTGGCAGCAGGGAATTGCACCCGATAGTGGCTGTCATTTACGCGATAACGTCTGGCTCGGCGGCAAGGTGACGGTACTCGGCAACGTGGTGATGGAGGCAGGGTCTGTAGCGGCAGCGGGCGCGGTGGTGAATCAAAATGTTGAACCGAATATGATCGTTGGCGGCATTCCGGCTAAACCTATTCGCTCACGGGCGGCCAGCGCGTGACCCCTAAAAAACTTGCCTTAGTATTGCTTAAGGTATTGATTTCAACCGGCTTAATTGTTTGGCTGGTAAGCCGGGCGGATGTTTCACAAATTTGGCAAACGATAAAAACGGCGAACTGGGGTATTTTACTGCTTGCGTTTTCGGTGTTCTTCATCGGCTACGTGATCACCGCAACACGTTGGAAAACGCTGCTGGGTGCGCTAGGAATCCCGGCAAAGTTGCGGTTTTTAATCGCGTCATTTTCGGTTTCGATATTCTTTAACAATTTTCTGCCGTCAACCATTGGTGGTGACGCCTACCGCATGTACGACAGCTACCGGCTCGGGGCCGGCAAAAGCCGTGCAATAGCAGTCATCTTTATCGACCGTGTGATTGGTTTGTCAGCGTTGTTACTGATCGCTTTTATGGCGTCACTGTTCGCACCAAAAGTGGCGCAGCAAATCCCATTTTTGTATGGGTTTATGTTTGCTGCACTCGCGGGTATGGGCCTGTTGGCTTGGATTGTTTTTTCCAGCGGTGGCAAGGTGTTGTTGAAGTGGTTTGATCGCGATAATGCGGTGTTTGGCTTGCTTACCAAAATTCTGAATAAAATCTACGCTGGCTTTCATCTGTTTGAAGGCCGTTACGATGTGTTGAGTAAGGCGATGGGCTTATCGCTATTATTGCAAACTAATGTGGTTATTCATTGTATTTTGATCGCTAAGGCGTTACATATCGATATACCAGTTCTGGCTATGTTCATCGTTATTCCCCTATCATTCTTGATCATGACTGCGCCAATTTCCATTAATGGAATCGGCCTTAGAGAATCGGTGTTTGTCTTCTTTTTTGCGTTATTTGCGGTGCCGCAAGAACAGGCTTTGGCCTTTTCCTTTGTGTCGTTCGGGATGATTCTGGCGCAGGGAGTGATTGGTGGATTAGTTTTCATGTTTCGTAAATCTCACAGTGACCAACCATCGCCGAGCGTCTTCCAAGAGCCCGATTAGGTTTCTTGGTTAAGCGTTGTTTTTATCCATTAAGCGGGGTTATACTGTTCCCGGAGATAAGGATTTAAATCAAGTAAGGAGAGTTTAGGATGGACTCAAGAAGCTCAGCGGCTTAGTCTATAATGGGTACGCAGGTGATAAGGGTGATTTGCCGCAGGGTATTTATCTTGCGATTAGTCGGTGCCGGAAGGTAGTCCGATGACCGTACTGCTTTTTCTTCTTGCTCATTTCATTGGCGACTATGTGCTCCAGAACGACCAAATCGTTGCCTGGAAGCACCGCTCCTTCAAGGGCGTTGTATTTCATTCCTTGCTGGTCACCTTGGCTTTTATTGTGGTTCTGTGGCCGTACTTACATAACCAGGCTGTCCTTTTTGCCATTGGCTTGAATTGGGTGCTGCATTTAGCGCAAGATCAGCTCAAGATCAAAATGATTGACCGGTTTGGTTCGGCCTTGAGCGCATTTTTATTCGATCAAGCAGTGCATTTGATAGTTGCTGTTGGGCTCGCTTATTGGGTCATTGATGTGAAGCCCAATATTGCGGCAGAGGCATGGATTGCTCCCTTGTATTATTCATCGATTGTTGCGGTATTCTTTTTGGGTGTCGTATTGTTGGCGCATGCCACTGAAGTCTTTCAATATGTCGTCCGAGCGAATAAGAACCCGAGCTTAAAACACCAGCGTGACTGGTACTCGATGGGTAAGCGCGTCGGTATTTTTAGTGCGATTTACATCCCCATAGCACTGTTATTAGGCGCTTTGCAGAGCTAAGTATCTAAGCATCCAGGTATTGTTTTGTGCGAAAAATACCAACGATGGTTTTGGCATCGTCAATCTTGCCGTCGCGGGCCCATTGATACGCTTGTTCAAAGCTGACCCAATGGACTTCAATACATTCGCCGGGCTCAAGCGCACTCTTTCCTAGGCGAATATCTTGCGCCAAATATAAATGCAGTAACTCATCGCAAAAACCAGGGGTTGAACGAATGACTCCCAACTCCTGCCAGTCGTTGGCGTGTGTGCCAGTTTCCTCAATCAATTCACGTTTAGCGGTTTCCAGTGGTGGCTCGTCAGGCTCTAACAGGCCTGCGGGTAGTTCCCAAATCCAGGTACCAGCCGCATGCCGGTATTGTTTAATCAAGCATATTTCGGATTGCTCATTCAGGCAGGCGGTCACCGCACCACCGGGATGGCGAACCATTTCATAACGTAGCTGTGAGCCATCTGGTAATTGTACATCCTCCAATTCAAGCTTGAGTATCTTGCCTTGATGAACTGTTACGCGGCTCATGACTGTTTAAATTCGATCAAAGAGGGTTCATAGTCATTGGGCGCTTGGTAGCCCAATAAGCTAAATACAGTCGCGGCAACGTTGGCTAGGCCTGCGTCAGTCAAATCCTCACGCCAGTGATATTCATTGTCATATCCATGATCGATGATCGCAAATGGCACCGGTGCCAAGGTATGCGCTGTTTTGACGACTTGATCGCTGCCCACTTGTTTAAACATTTCATCCGCATTGCCGTGGTCTGCGGTGACGATAACAATGCCGTTTTGTTTTTTAACGGCGTCAATTAACTCACCCACACATTGATCAACAATAGCGACTGCGGCCAAGGCGCTATCAAATACGCCGGTATGGCCAACCATATCGCCATTGGCAAAATTGATGCGGCCAAAGCGAGGCTTATCATTTAAAGCCTTGAGTGTGGCGTCTTTAATGTCGGTCGCTTTCATCAATGGCGCCTGATCAAACGGGATGATATCTGATGGGATTTCTTGGTAAAACTCCAGTTCAGGGTCGATATAACCCGAGCGATTGCCATTCCAGAAAAAAGTCACGTGGCCAAATTTCTGGGTTTCGCTGATCGCAAATGAGTGAAGTCCTTCGGCACATAAATATTCAACCATTACCCTGTCAATCGCGGGAGGATCAACCAAATAGTGCTTGGGGATGTGCAAGTCACCATCGTATTCCAGCATGCCACAAAAGAAAATATCCGGTCGTCGGCCTCGCTTGAATTCATCTAATGACTCGTCCGTCAAGGCCCGCGAAATCTCGATGGCACGATCACCGCGAAAATTGAACAAGACCACTGCATCACCATCGACAATCGGTGACAGTGTACCGGTGGGCGACTCCACAATAAACGCCGGCAAATATTGATCACCCGTATCCGGGTTTTCAGCATATAGCGTCTCAACCGCTTCGCGCGCGCTGGCAAACTGGCGGCCTTGGGCCAAAACGTGACATTGATAGCCGCGTTCGACCATAGACCAGTCAGCGTTATAGCGATCCATGGTGATTTGCATCCGCCCACCACCAGAAGCGATGCAATAATCCAATCCAGCTTGCCGATGCTGCTGCAATCGCGCTTCCAGCGTGTCGATATATTCGAGCGCCGAACGGCCCGCAACATCACGGCCGTCAAGAATTGCGTGCACACGAACGTGCTGAATGCTTTTTTCCGCACAACGATCAATCAGTGCCAGCAAGTGCTTAATATGAGAATGCACATTACCGTCAGACAACAAGCCCAAAAAATGGACCGTGTGCGTGCCATTATCGGCTTGGCCGATAGATTCCACCCGCTGCCAATTCTCACCAACAAAGATATCGCCCGAGGCAATCGCCTGGTTAACCAGTTTAGCGCCTTGGGCAAAAACCCGACCAGCACCGAGCGCATTATGGCCAACTTCACTGTTACCCATATCATCATCACTCGGCAAGCCGACCGCGCGGCCATGTGCTTGCAACGTGCGATAAAGTTTTGATTGCATCAAGCCGTCCAAAACGGGTGTTTTTGCGCGCGTTACCGCATTGCCCGGGTGATCAGCAGCGATACCGATGCCATCCATAACGATCAACAACAGTGGGCCAGGGCGGCCCTGGAAGTGGGCCAAAGGTTTTAATGACAGGCTCATGAGTGGCTTAATCGAGCAACGAGTTGTTGTAGGGCTTGGCCACGATGACTCAGTGCATTTTTTGTTTCAGCGTCCAATTCGGCTGCGCTGCAATCGTGACTGGGTACGTAAAAAACCGGGTCATAGCCGAAGCCATTGTCGCCAGAGGGCTTATCCAAAATAAAACCTTCCCAGGCACCTTCACAGATGATCGGAGCGGGGTCTTTGCCGTGGCGCACATACACCATCGCGCAACGAAAGCGGGCGCTGCGCGCTGATGACGGCACGTTTTCTAATTGCTGCAACAGCTTTTGCCAGTTGTTGGCGTCGCTGGCTTTGTCACCGGCATAGCGCGCGGAATATATCCCTGGCTCGCCATCCAACGCATCCACTTCTAAGCCTGAATCGTCGCCTATTGCTGGTAGGCCGGTGTGATCAGCCGCGTTGCGCGCTTTAATAATGGCATTTTCGACAAAGCTTAGGCCGTCTTCAATCGCTTCGGGGCATTCAAACTCTGATTGCGCTAGTATTGCGATCGATTGCGCGGCCAGCAATTCGCGCAGTTCGCGTAATTTGCCCGCGTTGCCCGTTGCTAGAACGACTTTGGTTGGGGCCATTGCCTTAGGTGTTGAGCGCTTGTTGTTGTAGCGTCAGGATTTCACCAATGCCTTTGTGCGCGTAAGCCAGCAAAACCCCAACTTCTTTCTGACTGAAAGGGCTGCCCTCGGCAGTACCCTGGATTTCAATAAAGCCTCCGCTGTCATCAACCACCACATTCATGTCGGTGTCGGCACGGCTGTCTTCAGCGTAATCTAAATCTAGGACAGGTACACCTTGATAGATGCCGACCGAAACAGAGCCGACGGCACGTTGTAGCGGATTGGTTTTTAATACGCCGACGTCATTTTGCAACCAACGGATGGCATCGACCAGCGCCACATAAGCGCCTGAGATCGATGCGGTACGGGTGCCGCCATCTGCTTGAATCACATCGCAGTCGATGGTTATTTGACGCTCACCGAGCTGGTCTAAGTCAACCGCTGCGCGCAACGAACGGCCGATCAGGCGCTGAATTTCCTGAGTGCGGCCGGACTGTTTGCCACGGGCAGCCTCACGCGCCATGCGGGAGTTGGTCGAGCGCGGCAACATGCCATATTCAGCCGTAACCCAGCCCTGGCCCCGGCCTTTCAAAAATGGTGGTACGCGCTCTTCAACGCTGGCGGTACACAGCACCTTGGTATTGCCAAAACTGGCGAGTACGGAGCCTTCTGCGTGACAGGTATAGTTTCGTTCGAACTGTACCGAACGCATTTCGTCCGGTTGACGTTGACTGGGTCGTTGCATGGCGTCTGGGGTAATCTAAAAGAGGTTGAAACAAATATTGAAACTATGGGTGCTTTAAACGTCCAAGTTAGAGACGTTAAATGCATTCTTTTCAATAAATTCACGACGTGGTGCGACCTGATCACCCATCAAAGTGGTAAAGGTTTCGTCAGCACTAACACCGTCCTGAATCGTGACTTGTAACAAGCGGCGGGTGGATGGGTCCATCGTAGTTTCCCACAATTGGTCCGGGTTCATTTCACCCAAGCCTTTGTAACGTGACACCATCAAGCCTTTTTTGGCGACGGTCATCAGCCAATCCAATGCTTGGCTGAAGGTGTCGACGTATTCAGTGGTGTCACCACGCTGGATGGTTAACCCTTTGTGGCCGAACTCATTCAAGCGGGCGCCATAAGTGACCAACGAGCGGTATTCAGATCCTTCAAAAAACGCTTGTTCCAGTTGATAATGGCTGGTTAAGCCATGCCGATAACGCTCAATCTCTAAAGCACGCTGGCCGGGCATTTTGGCCGATTCACCGACACGGATAGTAAACCGTCCGAGCTCTACCGGCACGCTAGCGAGGCGTGCTTGTAACTCTTCGGCAATGGTTTGTAAGGCGGCATCAGAGTTAAAGTCTTGTGTGGTAACCGGTGTGATATGGCCGAGGGCGTCCAGCACGACATTGTCATAGATGCGTGACAAGCGTTCCTGCATGTTTTGGACCACATAATGTTCGATCGCCAGCGCGCGTAAGTCTTTGCCAGACAGCTTTTTATCCGATTGATCATCGGTGCCCGTGATAGAAGTATCCTCCAGTGCGATGCCGAGCAAGAATTCCCTCAAGTCGGAGTCGTCTTTAATATAGGTTTCCTTTTTCTTGGCTTTGATTTTGTACAGCGGCGGTTGGGCAATATAAATGTAGCCCCGCTCAACTAGTTCTGGCATTTGGCGGAAAAAGAAGGTGAGGAGCAGGGTACGGATATGCGAGCCGTCAACATCGGCGTCAGTCATCAGAATGATGCGGTGATAACGCAGCTTTTCGACGTCAAAATCGTCTTTACCAATCCCAGTTCCCAGTGCGGTAATCAAGGTCGTGACTTCATCCGAGGACACCATTTTATCAAACCGGGCTTTTTCTACGTTCAGGATCTTGCCTTTGAGCGGCAGGATCGCCTGATTCTTGCGGTTACGTGCCTGCTTAGCAGAGCCACCAGCAGAATCCCCCTCGACCAAATACAGTTCGCACAATGAAGGGTCTTTTTCTTGACAGTCGGCCAGCTTGCCCGGTAAGCCGCCGAGATCCAATGCACTTTTTCGACGGGTCATATCACGAGCTTTGCGTGCGGCTTCGCGCGCAGTCGCTGACTCAACGATACGCTGGGCGATAATTCGTGCTTCGCTGGGGTTTTCCAACAAGAAATCATTTAAGTGCTCAGCCACTTGTGACTCAACCGCACCCTTGGCTTCACTGGAAACCAACTTGTCTTTAGTTTGTGAAGAGAATTTAGGGTCAGGTAATTTGATCGATAGCACGGCGGTCAAGCCTTCACGGCAATCATCCCCGGTGAACGACACGTTGGCTTTTTTATCCAGGCCGTTTTCAGTGATATAGCGGGTTAGCGTACGCGTCAAGGCGCCACGAAACCCCGCCGTATGGGTGCCGCCATCGCGCTGTGGGATATTATTGGTGAAGTAAAACACATTTTCTTGATAAGAATCATTCCACTGAAATGCGACTTCTACGGTGATATTGTCTTTTTCGCTGACGCTATGAAAGATGGTTGGGTGGATTGCAGTTTTTTTGTCATTCAAGTAGGCGACAAACGCCGCGATGCCACCTTCATACGAAAACACCTTTTCGGTCTGGGTGCGTTCATCGTACAGCTCGATGCGAACGCCGGAATTTAAGAAGGATAATTCACGTAGGCGTTTAGCGAGAATATCGTAATGGAACACGATTTCCGTAAATACAGTCGGGCTGGGTTTGAAGGTGATGGCGGTTCCGGTTCGATCGGATTTACCCACTTCCGCCACGTCTGCAACGGGGACACCCAGCTTATATACTTGCTCAAAAACTTTGCCATCACGGTAGATGGTGAGCTTTAAGTGATCTGACAGCGCGTTGACAACCGACACGCCCACGCCGTGCAATCCACCGGACACTTTATACGAGTTTTGGTCGAATTTTCCGCCCGCGTGCAACACCGTCATGATGATTTCTGCGGCCGATTTACCCTCTTCTTTGATGATGCCCGTTGGGATGCCGCGGCCATCGTCTTCGACCGTGATTGATTCATCCGCATGGATGCGGACGATAATGCGGCTGCAATGTCCCGCCAACGCTTCGTCGATCGAGTTATCAACGACTTCAAACACCATATGGTGTAAGCCAGTGCCATCGTCCGTGTCGCCGATATACATGCCTGGGCGCTTGCGAACGGCATCAAGGCCTTTTAAGACTTTTATGCTGTCTGAACCGTATTCTTCACTCATTAATTTTGTCGTTAAATCAAAGCGCTTAGTTTAGCATAAACTGCCTGAATACGAGTGTTTTGGCCTATTGAGAGACTGCCGAGGGCGTCGTCCCCGGTTTGATCAAAAATTTAGCCTTTTATCTAATTATGGGTAGTAATGCATCTCCATATAAATATAATGAATGCCCTAATTTTCAAACCAACCACACGTCTCTTATGACTGAGATTGATCCGAGCTATTTGCACGGTGCGAATGCGGTATACCTTGACGAGTTGTATCGTCAATTCACTGAAGACCCCAACAGTGTCGACGCCGAATGGCGCCAGATTTTTGAAGAATTACCTCAACCTGACGATCTGAATGATCAGAGTGCCGTTGCCTCGGGATCTGAAAGTTGGGTTAAAACCGCCTTTCACAAACAAGCCACTGTCACCCAATTAATTGACAATTATCGACGGCTTGGTCACATGGTGGCGAACGTCGATCCTTTAGGGGTGATGGTTCAAGCCGATCCGGTGGAGTTGCATCTCGATCAATACGGATTATCCGATGCGGATATGGATTCGGTGTTTGATGCGGGCGACCTGGCTGAGGGCGGGCGTAAAACCCTGCGCGAAATCTTGAACTACACCAAGGAGGTGTATTGTGGCTCGGTGGGTTTTGAGTACCGTTATATTGCCGATGCCGAGACTCGCGAGTGGATGCGTCAAAAGATCGAGACTGTACCGGTACGGCCGATTCGGACCAAAAATAGTCGACGGGAACTATTGCGTAAGCTGACGGCAGCCGAAGTTTTGGAGCAACATTTACATCGCAAATACGTAGGCCAAAAGCGCTTTTCGCTAGAAGGCGGCGATTCTTTGATCCCGTTGATGTCACATCTCATTCAAGACTGCGGCGCTAATGGTGTGTCGGAGGTCGTGATCGGTATGGCTCATCGAGGCCGATTGAATGTGCTGGTCAATATTCTAGGCAAGTCACCCGCTAAGTTGTTTCAGGAGTTCGAAGGCGAATTTGAAATCGACGATGTCGAAAATACTGCTGGCGACGTGAAATACCACCAAGGCTTTTCCTCCGATATTCAAACGCCAGGCGGCAAAGTTCACGTGGCGCTGGCGTTTAATCCATCACACTTGGAAATCGTCGGGCCAGTTGTCGAAGGGTCAGTGCGCGCACGTCAAGAGCGACGTAATGATAAAAAGCGTGCCCAGGTGGTGCCTTTAGTGGTTCATGGTGATGCTGCCTTTGCCGGACAAGGTGTGGTCATGGAAACCCTGAATATGTCGCTCACTCGTGGTTATTCCACCGGCGGCAGTATTCACATAATCGTTAATAACCAGATTGGTTTTACCACCAATGTGTTTGATGCGCGTTCGACGCTGTACTGCACCGAAGTCGGTAAAATGGTGCAAGCGCCCATTTTACACGTCAACGGCGATGACCCTGATGCGGTCATTCATGCAGCTGAAATTGCATTGGCTTATCGCAAGCAGTTTAAGCGCGATGTGATCATCGACATGATTTGCTACCGCCGTCATGGCCATAACGAAGCAGATGAGCCGACGTTGACGCAGCCGATTATGTACAGCCGGATTAAGCAAAAAGAGACCCCGCGAGCTATGTACGCTGCGCAGTTGGTGAAAGAAGGCTTGATCACAGCTGGGCAGGCCGACGATATGGTCAATACTTACCGCCAGGAACTGGATAGCGGCAAGATTATTGCCGGGCAAATCTTTGACCCAAATAAAGAGCGGTTGATGGTCGACTGGACGTCGATTTTGGGTACAGCCTGGGACGATCCGGTTCAAACGGGCGTTGACGCCGATCGGTTGCTCGAAATTAACGAAGCATTGCTCAGTTCCGTTCCTTCGAATTATGGCATTCACCCGCGAATCGTAAAAGTGTACGAAGATCGGATCAAAATGTCCCAGGGCGAGATACCGATGGATTGGGGTTGCGCTGAAATGTTGGCTTATAGCACGATGATTCAGGATGGATTACAAGTGCGCTTATCGGGCCAAGATTGTGGTCGCGGCACTTTTTCACACCGCCACGCGGTGGTGCATAACCAAAAAGAACCGGATTCTTTCTTGCCTCTGCGCGATGTTCGTTCGTTTGATGGCGGTAAAAAGAACAACGCCTTGGTGATCAACTCTTTACTATCAGAAGAAGCGGTGTTGGCATTTGAATACGGTTATTCAACCACTTCGAGAGACACTCTAGTCATTTGGGAAGCCCAGTTTGGTGATTTTGCCAATGGTGCGCAAGTGGTAATCGACCAGTTTATTAGTTCAGGATTCGCCAAGTGGCAGCGTATCAGTGGCTTGGTGATGTTTCTGCCACATGGGCAAGAGGGTCAGGGTGCGGAGCATTCATCTGGGCGGTTGGAACGTTTTTTGCAGTTGTGTTCAGGCAACGATATGCAGGTGTGTATGCCGACCACGCCAGCCCAGATTTTCCACATGCTTCGACGTCAGATGATGCGCTCTTACCGGCGACCATTGATCGTAATGACGCCAAAAAGCTTGTTGCGTCATAAATTGGCCACCTCATCCGTGGATGAATTAGCCAATGGCCAGTTTCAAGCCGTAATTCCTGAGGTCGATGATCTCAGCCCAGCAGCCACCAAACGGTTGATCTTGTGCTCGGGCAAGGTTTACTACGATTTGCTTGAAGAGCGCCGCAATAAAGGCATTGATGATATAGCCATTGTTCGAGTTGAGCAGCTTTACCCCTTCCCCAAGGTGCAGCTAAAGCAGTTGCTGAATAAAGATTACAGCCATGTCAGTGACGTGGTTTGGTGTCAGGAAGAGCCGAAAAACCAAGGCGCATGGGATCAAATCAAGCATCGTTTGCGCAGTATCACCAAGGACGATCAGGAAATTACCTATATTGGGCGCAAATCGGCATCTGCTCCGGCGGTGGGTTATTACCGACTATTCCTTGAGCAACAACAAAACCTGATCCTGTCCGCACTCACACTAGATAACGCATAAAAACTAATGTCTATCGAAATTAAAGTACCTTCCTTGCCGGAATCAGTTGCTGATGCAACGGTTCTGGAGTGGCATAAACAACCCGGAGAAACCATTCGTCGTGACGAGAATTTGGTTGATTTAGAAACCGATAAAATCGTTCTCGAGGTGCCCGCACCTGCAGATGGCGTGATCGAAAGCATTTCGGCGGATGTCGGCACTACCGTTACTGACGGCGAGTTGCTCGCGGTGTTTGTTGAGCAGGCAATCAGCGATGCGGCTGCGCCCGCAGCGGATGAATCTGCCCAAGGGGGTGGCGAGAGCGGCGGTGATGCTGGCGCACAAGCAGGCCCGGCGGTGCGTAAATTGCTTGAGGAGCATCAGCTCAAAGCAGAAAATGTGACGGGCAGTGGCAAAGGCGGGCGTATTCTGAAAGGAGATGTCTTAGCTGCTGCACAAAAGTCTGCAAGCTCGGCAAAAGCAGTGCCTGCAGCTGCACCGACTAAAGCGGCTGCGCCTGCAGCTGCTCAAGCAACAGCTCTGGAAGGCCGTGAAGAATCGCGTGAGCCGATGAGCCGTATCCGTCAAACGATTGCTAATCGATTGGTGAATGCACAGCAGTCAACCGCAATGTTGACGACCTTTAACGAAGTCGATATGTCGGCTATTTTGGCCCTGCGCTCAAAATATAAGGAGCAGTTTGAAGAGCAGCACCAAGCGCGTTTGGGCTTTATGTCGTTTTTCGTCAAAGCCAGTGTGGCAGCGCTGCAACGCTTTCCCAACATCAATGCCCATATAGACGGCACTGACATCATTCGGGCTAATTACAACGATATCGGCATAGCAGTTTCTTCCCCTCGTGGGCTGGTAGTACCGATCATCCGTGATGCACAAAACATGGGCTTTGCCCAGATTGAAAACACGATTCGTGATTTCGGTGGACGTGCGCAAACCGGCGGATTAACGATGAACGATTTGACTGGCGGCACCTTCACCATTACCAATGGTGGCGTCTTTGGCTCATTGATTTCCACTCCGATTTTAAATCCACCGCAAAGCGCGATTCTCGGTATGCATGCCACCCAAGAGCGCCCAGTTGCGATCAACGGTGAAGTGGTGGTGCGGCCGATGATGTATTTAGCTTTATCGTACGATCATCGTATCGTCGATGGTAAAGAAGCGGTTCAATGTCTGGTAACCATCAAGCAGGCGATTGAAGACCCGACCCGATTGTTACTCGACCTCAAATAGACCCTCAAGAATAGACAATACCATGGAAACAAATTACGACCTCATCGTTATCGGTGCTGGCCCAGCGGGTTATGTCGCGGCTATTCGTGCTGCGCAATTGGGCTTGAAAGTCGCCTGTATCGACGAAATGCAACATCAGGGTAAGCCCGCATTGGGCGGGACTTGTTTGAATGTCGGCTGCATTCCGTCCAAAGCCTTGCTGGAATCGTCTGAAGCCTATGCCCAAGCTAAATCAGGGCTGGAAAAGCATGGTATTTCCGTTGAAAACCCGAGTATCGATATCAGTGCGATGCAAGCACGTAAAGACAAAGTGGTTGCGGGCTTAACCGGCGGTATCGCTCAATTGTTTAAGGCCAACGGTGTGACACCCATTTTCGGCCACGGCCGAGTATTGGCCGATAAATCGGTGACCGTAACCGACCCAAAAACCGGCAAAATACTAGAATCATTGTCAGTGCCACACGTGATTATCGCGACAGGCTCCACGCCGATGGCGTTGCCGAATTTACCTTTTGATCATCAAACGATACTGAATTCTGATGATTTGCTAGCGATGGAAACCGTGCCCGAAAAGATGGTGATTGTGGGTGCTGGCGTGATCGGGCTGGAACTGGGCAGCGTTTGGAACCATCTCGGTTCTGAGGTGGTTTTGCTGGAAGCGATGGATGAGTTTTTGCCGGCGGCCGATCGACAAGTTGCGCGCCAGGCGCAGCAAGCCTTTAAAAAGCAAGGCTTGGATATTCGCTTAGGGGCGATGGTCAAAGGCATTGAGACCCATAAAAAAGGCGCGACTATCAGCTACGAGCAAAAAGGTGAGCAGCATCAGATTGAGGCCAACAAGGTGGCGATCATGATCGGTCGCAAACCCAATACCGATAATTTATTGGCGTCGGATTCTGGAATTGCTACTGATCAGCGTGGCTTTATTCAGGTGGATTCACGTTGCCGT
Source organism: Candidatus Poriferihabitaceae bacterium (assembly GCA_965249035.1). GTDB lineage: Bacteria > Pseudomonadota > Gammaproteobacteria > Arenicellales > Poriferihabitantaceae > CBDFKV01. The sequence goes on from CBDFKV010000004.1 coordinate 141,319, forward strand.
ACCGAAATCGAAGGAATTTGGGCAATTGGTGATGTGGTGCGTGGGCCGATGTTGGCGCATAAAGGCTCTGAAGAAGGCGTGATGGTGGTGGAGTTGATCGCCGGTAAAAATCCACAACCAGTCGATCTAGATACTATTCCATCGGTGATCTATACCCATCCGGAGATTGCCTGGGTAGGTAAGACCGAAGCGGCCTTAAAAGATGAGGGTGTTGCATTCAAAGTGGGTAGCTTCCCGTTTGCGGCCAGTGGCCGCGCACAAGCGTCGGCGGACACCACCGGCATGATTAAAGTGATTGCCGATGCTGAAACTGACCGTATTTTGGGCGTTCATATGATCGGCTCAAAGGTGTCAGAATTGCTCGCTGAAGCGGGTTTTGCCATCAATTATCAAGCCACAGCCGAAGATGTTGGCTGCACCGTTCATGCGCACCCGACTTTGTCAGAAGCGATGAAAGAGGCGGCTTTGGCGGTTCATAAAGAAGCGATTCACAAGGTCGGTTAGTTTGATTTTGGAGCCAGCGGGGGCGGTTTATTGCGGCCGCGAGTCTAGTCACTCGTCAGCGTTGGTGCGCATTAGCTAAATTTGTGCGGCGCTTAAGGGTTTGTTGTGCGTTTGTTGTTGAGAAATTAGGGCAGCACGGGTACCATCTTACGCCTTAGAAACCACCGATTAATTCAATGTTTACGGGAAGCATGGTCGCATTGGTCACACCGATGCACACAGACGGAAGCGTAGATTGGGAATCGTTAGCGAACCTAGTCGAATTTCACATTGACAATCAGACCGATGCGATCGTTTCGGTCGGTACTTCCGGCCAGTCGGCAACCTTGTCGCACCGGGAAAATATCGAAGTAATAAAACGCACGCTGGAAATCGCTGATCGACGGATTCCAGTCATCGCTGGAACCGGCTCTAACAGCACCGCAGAAGCGATCGAAATGACGCTCAGTGCTCAGCGAGTGGGTGCGGATGCCTGTCTTTTGGTGGTGCCGTACTACAATAAACCCAGCCAGGAAGGCTTGTATCAGCATTATAAAGCGATCGCTGAAGCGGCTGCGGTCCCGCAAATTTTGTACAACGTACCCGGTCGATCGGTTGCTGATTTAGCCCACGAAACCACGCTGCGGCTATCTAAAATTGGGAACATTGTTGGCATTAAGGATGCGACCGCCGATATCGAGCGCGGTAAAGCTTTGATAGCCGAAACTGCGGATGACTTTTCAGTGTGGTCGGGCGATGACGCCACCACCCTCGATTTAATCGAGCAAGGCGGCAAAGGCTGTATTTCAGTGACCGCCAATATTGCGCCTAAGGCCATGCATCAAATCTGCCAAGCAGGGATCAGTGGTGACATTAAAACTGCACGCTCGATTGATGCAAAGCTGCGTCATTTGCACGCCAGTTTATTTCAGGAGGCCAACCCAATCCCGGTGACCTATGCGGCCAGTAAAATGGGTTTGATGGGAAACAATTTGCGCTTGCCGTTAACACCGTTAGCACAAGCATTTCAACAGCCGGTTTTGGATGCGATGTCTGAAGCAGGTATTTCTTATACAGCCTGAGTTAGCCTAACACATGCAAAAGACAACCGAACTTTACGCGGGTAAAGCCAAATCAGTGTTTTTGACCGACGACCCTACTAAGTTAATTATCGAGTTTCGCAACGATACTTCCGCCTTTGACGGCGAGAAGATCGAGCAGCTTGATCGTAAGGGCATGGTGAATAATAAGTTCACCGCCTTTATCATGCAAAAGCTAGAAGCGGCGGGGATCCCAACTCACCACGAAGCGTTGATTTCAGACACCGAGTCGGTGGTTAAGAAGTTGGACATGATTCCGGTGGAATGCGTGGTTCGAAACGTGGCGACTGGCTCCTTATGTCGGCGCTTGGGCGTGGAAGACGGTATTAATCTCAGCCCACCCACCTTCGAGTTTTTCTTGAAAAATGACGCGTTGCATGACCCGATGATTAATGAATACCATATTCGTTCCTTTGGCTGGGCGAGCGATGAAGACGTCACCGAGATGAAGGCATTGACCTTTAAAGTGAACGAAGTGCTGAGTCAATTGTTTGCCGACAAGGGCATGACCTTGGTTGATTTCAAGCTGGAGTTTGGAAAGTCTGGCGGCAAGCTGTATCTGGGCGATGAATTTACGCCAGATGGCTGTCGTTTGTGGGACACCGATACCCGTAAAAAGCTGGATAAGGATCGATTCCGCCAAGGTTTGGGCGGAGTAGTAGAGGCCTATGAAGAGGTCGCGCATCGTCTGGGCGTTGATATCTAGCGTCTGTTAGGTTTTCGTGTGATGCGCGCTAGTATGGCAGCGTGACGACTGGTAGTTTTGCCCGGCTGATATAGATTTGAATCACGCCTCATAGTTGAGGTAACACAAAAGGCTAAAAGCATGCTTAATCTGCACGGTGCACCCGCGCTATCGCCGTTTCGTCGTAAGAAAGTATTGGCTCTGTTGCGAGCTGTATTGCCCGAGTGCCGTGACGTGTTCGCGGAATATCGCCATTTTGTTGATCTGAGTGGTGACTTATCGGAGCCAGAGCGCGCTGTACTGGATCGATTACTTGAATATGGTCCGGCACGAGAAGGCCAAATACCTCAGCATGCCACTTACTGCCTCAGCATTCCGCGCCTGGGTACGATCACGCCGTGGTCGACCAAAGCCACCGATATCGCCCAGCATTGCGGTCTGGATAAGATCAAGCGCATCGAGCGCGGAACCGCATGGTATTTGGTGATTGACGGTTCAGTCAATTCCGAAGCGGTGATTACAGCTGCACAGGCTGTTTTGATCGACCCGATGACCGAATCGCTATTGGCTGATAACGAACAAGCCCAAACGCTGTTTGATGCGGCCGAACCGGCGCCTTTTGCGGTCATTGATGTTCTGGGTGGTGGCCTTAAAGCGTTGCACGCGGCGAACCAAGCATTCGGCTTTGCCTTGTCGGCTGAAGAACAAGATTATTTAGTTGAGCGTTTTACCCAGCTGGGTCGAAATCCTAGCGATGCTGAGCTGATGATGTTTGCTCAGGTTAATTCTGAACACTGCCGGCATAAGATATTTAACGCTGATTGGTGTATCGATGGCGAAGACAAAGCCTTGTCGCCGTTTAAGATGATCAAGCATACGCATGCTGAGAACCCTGAAGGCACGCTGTCGGCCTATCATGACAATGCGGCTGTTTTGGCTGGAGCACAAGCGGCACGATTTTTCCCTGACCCACAAACGGGTCAGTACGCCTACACCGAAGAGCCGGTGCATATTTCAATCAAAGTTGAAACCCATAACCACCCGACCGCGATATCGCCTTTCCCCGGTGCGGCGACTGGCTCGGGCGGTGAGATTCGTGATGAAGGGGCGACCGGGCGCGGGGGTAAACCCAAGGCTGGCTTAAGTGGTTTTAGCGTTTCGCATTTACGCTTACCCGATTTACCCAGAGCCTGGGAGCAGGTCGAATCTAAGCCCGACCGCATCGCCAGCCCTTTGCAAATTATGCTGGAAGGCCCGATTGGTGCGGCTTCGTTTAATAATGAATTTGGTCGCCCGAACCTGACCGGCTATTTTCGGACTTTTGAGCACAGCGTTAATGCGGGCGAAAAAGATCGGCGACGGGGTTATCACAAGCCGATCATGCTCGCGGGTGGGATCGGTAATATCCGAGAGCAACACATTGAAAAAGCATCGTATGAAGTGGGTGCCTTATTAGTGGTGCTGGGCGGGCCAGCGATGTTGATTGGCCTCGGTGGTGGTGCAGCCTCAAGCATGGCAACCGGCGCCAGCAGTGAAGATTTGGATTTCGCCTCGGTTCAGCGTGGCAACCCGGAAATGCAGCGCCGTTGCCAGGAAGTCATTGATACGTGCTGGGCGATGGGCGACCACAACCCGATCAAGTGGATACACGACGTCGGCGCGGGTGGATTATCCAACGCCTTGCCTGAATTGGTGGAAGACGCAGGTCGTTCGGGTACGTTTGAGTTACGTAAGGTTCTTAACGATGACCCCAGCATGTCGCCCATGCAGATTTGGTGCAACGAATCACAAGAGCGCTACGTGTTGGCGATAGAGCCTGAAGACCGCGCAACCTTTGAGGCGATCTGTCAGCGTGAGCGAGCGTTGTATTCGATTGTTGGCTCGGCAACGGATGACAGCAAACTAAGTCTCACCGACTCATATTTTGAGACGGATGGTGGGCAAAAACCGCACCCCATTGATATCCCGATGGACGTGTTATTTGGGTTGCCACCAAAAATGGAGCGTGATGTCAGCCGGGTTAAACCCCAATTGGCAGCGTTGCAGGATGACAAGAAATCACTGGAAGCGGCAGTTAAAGACGTGCTGCGGTTTCCTACCGTAGCGGATAAAACATTTTTGATCGCAATTGGCGATCGCAGCATTACCGGGTTGGTGGCGCGCGACCAAATGGTGGGCAAGTGGCAAGTTCCGGTTGCCGATGCGGCAGTAACCTTAAGTGGATTTGAGGCCGACACCGGTGAAGCGATGGCGATGGGTGAGCGTACGCCATTGGCTCTGATTGATGCCCCAGCAAGTGGGCGAATGGCTATTGGCGAAGCGTTGACGAATATTGCCAGTGCCGCCATTGACGATATACAGCAGGTTCGACTCTCAGCGAACTGGATGGTGCCCGCCGGTGCGCCGGGAGAAGATGCCAACCTATATGACACGGTCGAAGCGATTGCGTTGGAGTTGTGTCCCGAGTTGGGCATTTCGATTCCGGTCGGTAAGGATTCGATGTCGATGCAAACGGTTTGGCAAGATGAGCACGGTGAGGATCATGCGGTAGTCGCGCCGATGTCGCTGGTGATTTCAGCCTTTGCACCAGTCGCGGACGTGAATCGCACTCTCACTCCAGAGCTGGCTATCGATGGAGATCCAACGGAGTTGGTGTTGATTGACCTGGGTGTGGGTAAGAATCGGTTGGGCGGTTCGATTTATGCGCAAGTTAGCGGCGAGTTAGGGGATGAGTGCCCCGATGTTGATCAGCCTGATCAATTGCGAGCGATGTTCGAATTGATTCAGCGTGCGAACCAGCAAGACTTGCTGCTCGCTTATCATGATCGCTCTGATGGTGGTTTGATCGCGACGTTGGCAGAAATGGCATTTACTGCGCGTTGCGGTCTTGATATTGAGCTCGATCACAACAAGGGTGAGGCTGAAGCACAGTTATTCAACGAAGAGCTGGGTGCGGTATTACAAATCAGGAGTGCGGATAAGCAGGCATTGTTTGCTCTGCTTGATGACTATGATCTAAGTGCGTGTGCTGATGCGATCGGCGTTATTAGCCCGCAAGACCAAATCCGAGTTGCTATGGCTGGCGAGACGATTTTGGATGTCAGCCGCACCGAGTTGCACCAAGCCTGGTCCGAAGTGACCAACAGTATGCAATCGTTGCGTGACCACCCTGATTGCGCTGAGCAAGAGTATGCACGCATCAGTGATGCGGGTGATACGGGGTTATTTGCAGACCTTAGTTTTGATGCCCAGCAAGATATTGCCGCACCCCTAATTCAAACGGGAGCGCGACCTGCCCTTGCGATTTTGAGAGAGCAGGGTGTTAACGGTCAGATTGAAATGGCAGCAGCGTTTAATCGTGCTGGTTTTGACGCGTATGACGTCACCATGAGCGATTTGGTTGATGGCCGCCATACGTTGAGCGAATACCATGGCTTTGTCGCTTGTGGTGGTTTCTCGTTTGGCGACGTACTCGGTGCAGGAGAAGGTTGGGCCAAGTCGATCTTATTTAATGCCGCGATTCGAGATCAGTTTGATGCCTATCTCAGTCGTGATGATCGTTTTGCGCTGGGGGTATGTAATGGTTGCCAAATGCTAGCGGAATTGCGCGAACTGATTCCTGGTGCTTCCAACTGGCCGCGGTTTGTGCGCAATCGTTCAGAGCAATTTGAAGCGCGCTATGTGATGACTGAAATTGTCGAAAGCCCCTCCATTTTTATGCAAGGTATGGCTGGGTCAAAAATCCCCGTGGTGGTTGCGCACGGCGAAGGCCAAATTGAGTTTTCAGATGGGCATGACGCTGACGGCTTAGCGGCGGCGAACCAAGTTGCAATGCGATATATCGATAATGGCGGCAGCGTCAGCGAACGTTATCCCTACAACCCGAATGGCTCGGCGGCGGGTATTACTGGTGTTACCAATCAGTCGGGTTTAGTTACCCTGATGATGCCACACCCTGAGCGTTTGGGCCGTAGCGTCAATCATTCGTGGGCACCATCAGATTGGGGACGTGATGGGCCATGGGTGCGGCTATTCCGCAACGCGCGGGTGTGGTTGAGCTAGTGTCCTAGTCTCTCGCCTAGCCACAAAAAACCCCGCGCTAGGCACGGGGTTTTTCTATCGCTTCTATTGCCTGGCTGTTTAGGCGGCCATAGCAACTTGCAGGTCGAAAACCGTCACAGGGATAACCCCGTTGAAAGCGGGATTAGGACTGTTGACTGTAATCTGCCCAGCAATGACATTAGGTAGTAATGACGTCGCTTGGCCATCAAATACGGCTTGGCTGGTGTGGGCCGATAACATGATTTGCATCGACTCTCCCGGCTTCAGAATTCTTGGTTCCTGACCATCAGCGCCATCAACTTGCAGGGCAATCTGTAAAGCACCACTGTCACGAGGTAAGCTTTCGCTGGAAATTGAATCAATACGCACGTTCGACGCAGTGGTATTGTGAATTTCTATCGCCTCGTGCGCGTGGGTTGCACCGCGTTCAACGGTTAAGTCACAGGTCGGTAGCAGGCTGGTTTCAGTAGCTGAGAGGTGTCCTGATGCCAATTCTGCCTCTAATGGCAGGCCTGCTAAAGTAGGTAAGCTGACTGCAGTGGCGGTGGCGCCAGTTCCAATTGCTATGCCCTTGAGTATCGTGCGTCGTGTGGTATTGATCATGCTCTTAATCCTCGTATTGAAAAGTCGCGGTTGATAGCAACCGGTCTTCGTACACACGAATGATTTCCTTGATCCCAAGCGGAATTCCTATCCCCATGATCCAAAAGAACTGCTCCGTGCATTCGACCCGAAAAACATAGCAAATTCGTCTGAATATTGACTTAACGAAACTTAACTTATAGTTAATGCGGAGTACCGATTAAGCACACAGGTTTAGTTCAAGACATCTTTCAACGCTGATAAACACAGCGCTATGTTGGCTTCACTGCTGGCATGTCCCATCAAGCCAATACGCCAGATTTTACCCGCCATCGGGCCTAAACCCGCACCAATTTCAAGGTGGTAATCATTCAGCAGACGGCCACGCACAGCAGCGTCATCGACTCCATCGGGAATAGTTACGGCGTTCAGTTGTGGCAAGCGTTCCGCTTTCTTAACCAGCAACTCCAAACCCAGCGTGGATAAGCCGTCACGCAGCAGCTCATGGTTGCGTTGATGCCGTGCCCAGGAATTTTCCAGCCCTTCTTCACCTAGGATCAGTAAGGATTCGTGCAATGCATACAAGGCATTAACCGGCGCGGTGTGGTGGTAAGAGCGCTTGGCATCGCCGCCCCAATAGCCCATGACCAAATTAAGATCCATAAACCAACTCTGCACGGTGGTTTTGCGTTGTTGGATTTTTTCTATCGCCCGTTCGCTGAATGATACAGGCGATAACCCGGGCAAACACGACAAACACTTTTGCGTGCCCGAATAAATCGCATCGATACCCCATTCATCAACTTTCAGTGGGGAGCCAGCCAGAGACGTGACCGCATCGACGATCACCATCGCGCCGTGTTGGTGTGCAATCTCAGTAATGGTTTTGGCGTCTGATTGTGCGCCGGTTGACGTTTCTGCATGCACAAAAGCAACCAGCACCGCTTGTGGGTTGGCTTTTAGTGCTGCTTCTACTTTATCAGGACTAACCGCGCTGCCCCATTCATCCTCAACCACAATGGCGTTGCCGCCACAGCGTTCGACGTTCTCTTTCATTCGTCCGCCAAATACGCCATTGATGCAGACGATAACGGTATCGCCTGGCTCCACCAAGTTGACAAAGCAGGTTTCCATGCCGGATGAGCCAGGAGCCGACACCGGCATCGTCAGCTTATTATTGGTCATAAAGGTGTATTGCAGCATGCTTTTGATTTCATCCATCAGCATGATAAAGGCGGGATCAAGATGTCCGATGGTTGGTCGCGCGACAGCGTTGAGTACGCGCTGGCTGACGTCTGATGGCCCTGGGCCCATTAAAGTGCGTTGCGGCGGAATGAATGATGAAAATGATGGGGTGCTCACGATAGGGTTATCCTCGTGTAATCAATTAGTAAAAAAGTCAAATGGTGCACAGAAAATGCGAATCATCCCCTACGGGTGATGCCGATTGCGAGGGGAACGACGTATAATGCCCGCTTCCTGATTTTTCGAGAATACCAATAAATGAATAACCGAGCCTACAACTTTAGCGCAGGTCCCTGCACCTTGCCGCTGACTGTCTTACAAGAAGCGCAGGAAGAATTTGTGGACTATCACGGCACGGGTATGTCGTTGATTGAAATGAGCCATCGCAGCGCTGAATACGACGCCGTGCATCAAGAGGCACGCGCCAAGGCCTTATCCTTGTGGGGTGCGCCGGATGACTTTGACGTGCTATTTATTCAGGGAGGTGCGCACGAACAATTTGCGATGCTGCCGATGAATTTGCTCGCCGCCGGCAAGCGTGGCGCGTATGCCCATTCGGGCCATTGGGCCAAGGGCGCGATTGCGGACGCGGCAATTGTGGCTGATGTCTACCAAGCCTGGAACGGCGAGTCGGAGCAGTTTATGCGTATGCCAGAAGCCAGTGAAATCAAGCTGGAAGATAACACGCGATACCTGCATATCACTTCGAATGAAACGATTGGCGGAATACGTTATGCCTCGTTCCCCGATTTAGGCGTGCCACTGGTTGCTGATATGTCATCAGAAATGCTGGCACGGCCGATTCCCTGGGAATTGTTTGACGTGGTTTATGGTGGTGCGCAGAAAAATCTGGGGCCAGCCGGAGTCGCGATTGTATATGTACGCAAATCGATACTTGAATCAAGCAACCAGAATTTGCCACGCTATTTGCGTTACGACGTTCATCAAGCCAAAGAATCTTTGTTTAACACGCCACCGGTATTCGCCATTTGGATGGTCGGTAAAGTGCTGAATTGGATGGAAGCCGAAGGCGGCTTAAGCGCGATGGAAGCGCACGCAGCCACGCGCGCGAACACCATTTATGATGTGATTAGCCAAAGCGGTGGTTTTTACAGTAGTCCGGTTAACGAGGCGAATCGCTCGCACATGAATGTGGTCTTTACCTTGCCCAATGAGGAGCTGCAAGCGGCTTTCCTTGAAGCGGCCAAAGCCCAAAATATGAGCAACCTTAAAGGTCATCGCAGCGTTGGCGGGTGTCGAGCCAGTATTTACAATGCGATGCCACAAGCCGGGGTTGATCAGCTGGCCGCTTTAATGAAAGACTTTGCCGCCAGCAACGGTTAACCCGGCCTGTTCAGCCGATGTCCGAAGGACTTTACATCATCAACGTTTTTGGGGTTGATAACGAAGGTATTACCGCGCGCCTGACCGCGACGTTGGCTGAATACGAAGCCGTGGTGTTGGATATAGGCCAGGCGCTGATACACGACAACTTGAGCTTGAGCCTGTTGGTTAGGTTCCCTGTCACTACCCCCGCAGAGACGATTCGCGCTAAGGTTAAGTTGGTGCTGGCGGATCAAAATCTAGGTGTGCGCTTCAAGGCGATTGAGCGCTCCCAATACGATGAATGGTACGCAGAGCGCGGCCAGCCGCGGCATATTGTGACGCTGTTTGGGCGTACGGTTCGAGCGACACACATTCAACATATCAGCCAATTTTTATCTGATCAGGGTTTAAATATTGCCCGCATTCATCGTTTGTCGCGTCGCCCTAATCTGGATAGGGCTGAGCACCAGGGCTTGGCTGCATTTGAGTTTTTGATTAATGGTGCGGTCAGTGATATTGGTCAGCTGCACGCGTCTTTGTTGGCACTGAGTGGCGAATTGGGCATCGATTTAGCGATTCAGGAAGACACGATTTTCCGGCGTAATCGGCGGTTAGTCTGTTTTGATATGGATTCAACCCTGATCCAAAATGAAGTCATGGATGAAATTGCCAAAGTCGCGGGTATTGGTGAACAAATTAGCGCCATTACGGAGTCAGCGATGCGTGGTGAGCTATCATTTCAGCAAAGCTTTGAGCATCGTCTGTCACTATTGGCCGGTTTTGATGCGGGTCACTTGCAAGCAATCGCTAAGGGCTTACAAATCACCGAAGGCGCTCACGCGTTGATTTCTACCCTACGCCAGCAAGGCTATAAGATCGCGATCTTGTCGGGCGGGTTTGATTATTTCGCCACCTATCTAGAACAAAAACTGGGTAAGTTCGATTACATTTATGCGAACTCGCTAGAAATCATCGACGGCAAGCTCACCGGCCGAATCACCAATGATTTGGTAGATGAGCATAGAAAGGCCACACTCATTCAGGAAATCGCTGCCAAGGAAGGAATCGACCTGCAACAAACCATCGCGGTGGGCGACGGAGCGAACGATATTCCCATGCTAAGTCTTGCCGGATTAGGGGTTGCCTATCATGCTAAACCAGTCGTTCGAAGGCGTGCGCGCCATACGTTAAACACGGTTGGTTTGGACGCTGTTCTGTATTTATTGGGAATGCGCGCGCGTGATTTTCAGTGAGCCAAACATTATAATAAGAATATCACAAAATACTAATATAATAGCAATTCTATAATCGCGAGTTACCTCCAAAGATTCTATTAGTACAATAAAAAAGGAAGTATGACTAATATCCTTCATTTGAACACATAATGAACTATAAATAGTCGGCCCTGCCTAACCAATATTAGTTCGTATATACAGGCAGTTACGAGATACTGTAACTTCAGGTATGGACTTTTATATTAGATATATCTGTTTTATCTTTCCCCCTAGGGGGAAATTTTTGATTTATTCAAATTTTCGCATCTGGTGTCTTGTAAGTTGAGCCATTTGTGCGTTCCATGTTTTTTAGCAATAAACAACGTGGAGACACCCAAATGACCCAATCAAACAATAACGTATTTGACGTAGTAGTGGAACAATTAATATCAGAAGGCCCCGATGCCATGCGCCCCGTGCTCACCGCACTACTCAATGAGGCGATGAAGATCGAAAGAGAGCAGTTTCTAGGCGCATCACACTATGAGCATAGTAAAGATCGGCTAGGCTTTGCCAATGGCTACCAAGATAAGCGTATCGATACCCAAGCAGGTACGCTCAAGCTACGTATTCCAAAGACAGCCAAACACATTGATGAACCATTTTACCCTCAATCACTAGAACGCGGCTTACGCAGTCAACGTGCGATGATGTTAACCGTTGCTGAGATGTACGTGACAGGCGTTAGTACGCGCCGAGTCGAAAAGGTCATGCAGAGTATGGGTATTGAAAATATCTCATCTACGCAGGTATCACGGGCTAATCAGGCGATGGATGAGGCGTTGCAAGCCTGGCGAAATCGTCCGTTGAGTAAGGTCTCTTACTTGATCCTCGATGCGCGTTATGAAAAGGTGCGAGAGGGGCATCAAGTGATTGATATGGCGGTGTTGAGTGCCGTTGGCGTGTTGTCTTGTGGGCGGCGTTGCATATTGGGAACAGCGATTGCGGTTAATGAGGCTGAAGTTAACTGGAGAGAGTTTCTCAAGGGCTTGGTTGACCGGGGCTTACATGGCCTTGAGTTTATTGTCAGCGACGATCACAGCGGCTTAAAGGCCGCTAGAAAGGCCATATTCCCAGGCATCCTTTGGCAGCGCTGTCAGTTTCATCTGGCGCAGAACGCTATCCATCATGCACCTAACCACAAAATCAAGCAGCGCATTGGTGCTGAATTGCGCAGCGTTTGGAATGCACCCAATATGGTGGCAGCTCAGGCCAACCTAAAAGCCCTTGTAAGCCAGTACCAAGAAAAGCACCCTCACTTAGCGGATTGGCTAGAGAACAACGTGCCTGAAGGTTTAAATGCTTTTGCGTTACCCGATAGGCACCAAAAGAAAATGCGAACCTCCAACAGCATTGAACGGACGGTTCAACAAGAACTTAAGCGCCGAACCCGCTTGGTCAGAGTTTTTCCTAACCGAGAGGCTTTGTTACGATTAGTCAGCGCCATTCTGATTGAGATTGATGACGAATGGACTAATGCTAATCATCGATATATCGTGTGGAACGACAATGTGTCAACTTGCTAGACAAAAAAGTCCATACCAAATA
>CBDFKV010000005.1:0-130272 GCA_965249035.1 Candidatus Poriferihabitaceae bacterium
AAAGTTGTTCCGTCGTCTAGACTGATTTTTAAATCGGTACTATCTGTATATCGCATTGTTGATGCTATTTTATTAAGAAGCAATTGAGAGTCTTCTGCAAACTGCCTAACATATCTACGTCTTTTAACCTCAACCATAACCTCCAGGTCCATGCCTCCGCCAGCTCTTACATCCTCCAAGATTTTATTTAAACGATCTTCTGGGAACAGAGCTTTAAGCACAGCAATACCGTAGCTTCCTGCCTCGAACTTAGTTGATTTGATTTCGATTTTCTTATTGTCAGCGCTTATGCTTGTGCCCGTATCTACCTCAACGAGTGTCGCGTTATCGTCGCCTAACGGCGTATGGATTCTTACGTCTTTAACTGGACTTTTGCTGACGGCTCTATACGTGTCTTGAGGGGCATAATTATTTAAAAAAAGGCCATTTTCTTTCGATATTATCGATGAGCATTGCGGCCCTAGAAACCAGAAAAGATATTGCTCAAATTGTTTTGCTCGAAGCGAGGTTGATTGAAGTAAAATAACGTGATCATCCTTAATTCCATAGTATAAAAACGATTCGGCAAACTGGCTTCCTTTTGGAGGAGAAAGCTGGGACACGTCTAACTCATCCTTGCTTCTGCTTTCTTTAACTAACAACTTATACGCCCCCGGTTCTAGTGACATAAAGACACCGAATTCCATGCCGTGCGCTGACAAGTGTGTATTTATGAATCTGCTCCAACTCCCTAGCTGGTCTACTGATTGGGCAACATTTTCTGTTCTTTGACTTGCTGTCGCTCTCTTGCCGATAGCTTGGTTAATACATGTTTGTAAGGTTGCCCCAGAATTAGGGTTTAGGAACTCTGCCCGACGATAAAATAAATTCTTTGCTGTAGATTCCATGTTTAATCCTTATTTTCATTCAATCTATTCTTTAAGCTCCGAAATTGTAGTCCTACCGGCAGCACGAACTACGCATTGAATATTTCCTAACCACATCACAGCCTTTTCTCCCGTAACCGTGCCATTGTAGGTGTGCGACAAGTTTCGAGGGATCGGCCAGCTTGATAGCCCTTTACACCAATCCAATCATACCTTAAATTGTCCGCTACGAGTATGCCAGAGACAGTGGCAGTTTTATATTTTTTTTCAAACCCATCATTTCAATCGAGTCTGACCCTAGTGGTTTGTTAAATATGTGCAGTGCGCTTGAGTATATTCGAATAATTAAAGTACAGAAATTATCGCAAATATTTCTATTATTGTACTTCTATTTTAATTAATTGTAATGGACTGGAAGTGTTTCAAAATATGGGATTTCAACTCTACAACTTCCCCACTTAGATTGGATGAACCTGCATAAAGAATGATGCTGAAACGAGGCAAAACTGGCAATCCTTGTTGGATACCCAACACCTCGAAAGATGACGATACTGTGGAAAGCAAAAGTGGTGCAACCGCCAAGTCGGCGCTGACCAATGCCGATATAGCTTCTATATGATTAACTTCACTTACGGCTCGCCAACTGATATTTGATTGCTCCAAACTACGGACGGTTGCTTGTCGCAATCCATACGATGTTGAGCCGATTGAAACTGGTAATGGTCTTTTCAGGTAAGCCCGCCCTCCAGAAGAGCCAAAAAGAACAAGCCTATCATCAAGTAGTACAGTACCAGAGTCTATTTGTTTGTCCTCTTCTGTAGTAATAATAAGATCTAGTTTTCCAGCATCGAGGTCAAAGTGAAGTTCTGGTGTCGTGCGACAAGCCAACGTAACGCGCACATTTGGGTAATTCACAGCGAAACTCCGCAGGATATTTGGTAGGAATGGGCCGACTAAGTCGTCGGGACATCCAAGTCGAACGTTACCATCATATTCTCTTTCACCTGCAATTCGATACATTTCATCGTTAAGAGAGATGAATTCTCTCGCATATGCCAACATACGGATTGCTGCGGGCGTTGGATGCAATCCTTGCTTGGTTCGATCAAACAAGGTTTGATTTAAAATACCTTCAAGGCGCTTAATTTGTTGGCTGGCCGCTGCTTGCGATGTGTTCAACAACCGACTGGCCTTAGTGACGTTTTTCGTCTCCATCACCATGAGAAAAGTTCGAACAGTTGTCGGATCAATGTCACGCATACAACATTGTAATTTGATTTGCTTATTGCATCAACAATAATAAATTGTTTTACTTATGTGCGAAATACAGACAGAATTTTCCCAAACCTAGAAAACACAATATGAACTTGGAGTAAAAGTTATGGCCAAAACAACCTCATCAAATTTCATTGAAAATGATGCATTTTTGAACATCATCGACCTCCTGATAAGATTGTTAACTCGCTTGCGCTCATCGAGCGTGTTGTGTACCACTTTAGTTATAGTTACCCTAAATTGCTCAATCGCTTTGGGCTATTCAGCGCGCATAACTGACCAATCCCTTGTTAATATTTTTTATGAAAAAGACATTTTCATTGAGATGGACAAAAAACAAGGTCAAGTGGGTTGGGATACAGCTCGATTAAGTTTTAAACAAAACGGGAATATCACAGGACGTCTATACAGCTTAAATCTACTTTTGGTAAAGTCACCCATAAACGATATTGATAATGGAATGTGGGAAATTAGAGATGACAATCTATGCATTCAGTGGGCAGTTTGGGAGGATGGCGAAGAACATTGTTATTCAATATATCTCAGTGAAGATATTTATATTGCTAAATCAGATTCTGGACTATTAATGAAGGGTGAGTTTATGCCGCAATACTAGTTCTGATAAGTATTGAAATCATCAGGTTTATGCACATATCTAAATTTACGCCTAAAACGAAGAGTTCCCTAAATGGCTGCTTTAGCACTCAAACCTAAAGTGCCAATATTCAACGAATGGCAGCTTGGAGTATGCCAGAGACAGTCGCCATGTTCCAATTTGTCTCTGATTTGCCCTTAACCCCCATTCAAATACTCCGAGGATCTGAGAATCTATGTAAGTAGTTCTTCGCACGTGGGATAGGATCGTTCAAGAATTGTGAAGGCTCCCTCAGCCATAGCCCAGCATATTTTTTTGATTTTTTCTCGGATATTAAAACATTTTTAGGCAATACTATTGTATTGGCATCCCATCCTGGCCACCACTGATTCGCTCTTATTACCGTATGCTTCCAGTATCTGTCCCATTTTGAATAACCATGATAATCAAACACTGTATTGCCGCTAGCAACAACGATATGATTACCAGTGTAACCATCTTTAGGCTTGATCCAGATTGGCTTAAATCCTCGGTCTGGATAACGTTCCAAAAATATATGCGCTAAAATATGACAAGCTCCACAAGCAAAGAATACTTTGTCAGGTAAAGCCCATCGCTTCACTTGATCCTTTTTAGCACCTTTAGTACGACGCTTGTACACTATTTGCCCTCTGCGGCCGTTTTGATAAATCTAATTAATTACTTTGGCGGTATTGATGAAACCCCACCCGCAGGAGGTGGCGAATTTGGTCTCAAGCGTGAATTGTTTATGCTTTCAGGTGTAACTTGAAACCATTCACACAACTTGGATAAATAGCTAATCAATGGGGCTTCTATCCCATGAACTACAGCATCGCCTATGTCTTTGTGTTGAGGTTTATTTTTGTCATCGTAGTGCTCATCAGTTTTCGATTTCATTTCCATACCTCACAATGTTTGTTGTCGATCATAACAACATAAAGAATAGCATATGATTTCGGAAGGGAAACTATTTCAGGATTAAGATACGGTTTGGGCAAAAACTTAACCATCCTCGTTGCCAATCTTTGCAACCTCATGAATGGCAGAAATGAGTACAACAGTCATAGTGTGGTTTCATTGAAAGCCGATTTTGTGCCAGTCTATGCTTAAGCGTTTCCTTATTTAGTATAAATCTTTATTACTCAGTATGAAACTTTGTTACTAGACCACAAAAGCTAATATATATTAATGGTCGACTATTCGACCGTCACCGATTTCGCCAAGTTGCGTGGTTTATCAACATCTGTTCCTTTGATCAGAGCTACGTGGTAGGCGAGTAGCTGCAACGGGATTGAAAACACGATGGGTGCGATTATGTTGCTGACGGGTGCAATATCAATTAGTACGCACTGATCACCCAGATTGATGCCTGCCTCAGCATCAGCAAATACAATCATCCGCCCTCCGCGCGCTCGAACTTCTTCGATATTAGCTTTTAGCTTACCCAGCAAGCGATTATTAGGCGCTACTGCAATCACTGGCATTTGCTCATCGATGAGCGCTAAAGGGCCATGTTTTAATTCGCCTGCGGCGTAGGCTTCGGCGTGAATGTAAGAGATTTCTTTGAGTTTAAGTGCCCCCTCCATTGCAATCGGATATTGGGTCCCGCGGCCCAGAAATAAAGCGTGTTGCTTTTTCCCAAATGCTTTGGCAAGTTCCGCAATAACCGAGTCTTGATCAAGCGCTTTATCGATGGCATTGGGCAGCTCCCGCAGCTCTTTAACGATGTTGGCCTCATCAGCGGGGGTTAACTCAAAATGACGCCCCAGTGCTACCACCAACAATAGCAACGCAGTTAGCTGGGTGGTGAATGCCTTGGTCGACGCCACCCCAATTTCGGGCCCTGCATGAGTCATTAGGGTGAAATCTGATTCCCGCACTAACGACGACTCCGGGACATTACAAATGGCTAAAGAATGCGCAAACCCGGCTTGTTTTGCAGAGCGTAATGCGGACAAGGTATCAATCGTCTCACCCGACTGGGATAAAGTCAGCACCAAACAGTCGTTGGGCACGGCATGCTTTCGTGATCGGAATTCGCTGGCGATTTCGACCTGACAGGGCACACCATATTTCTCTAGCCAGTGGCGGGCAACCAACCCAGCGTGATAGCTGGTGCCACAGGCAATAATCTGTACGGCCTTGACCGACTCGAACACTGTTTCTGCACCGTAGCCAAAGATCCCGCTTAACACTTGATCGCCCGAGATACGGCCTTCTAGCGTATCAACCACCGCTTGGCGCTGCTCATAAATCTCTTTCAGCATATAGTGCGGATAATCACCCATCTCTGATGCCGCAGCGCTTAGGCTGCTGGTGAATACGTCGCGTTGCTGGACCTGTCCTGCTTGGTCCAGAATGGTGATATTGCCATCATCGATATCGACCACATCGCCATCATCAAGCACATAAAAATCGCGTGTAACCGATAATAGGGCGGACATGTCGGAGGCCAAATAGGCTTGATTCTTATCCAAACCGACCACCAATGGTGAGCCGGAACGGGCACCAATCAAGCGACGCGGCTCATCAGCACTCATCACCGCAATCGCGTAGGCACCATGGATGCGCTTGATGGTTGCTTGTACCGCTGCGAGTAAATCCAGCCCAGTTTGCAAAAAGCGATAGATTTCATTGACGACGACTTCGGTGTCAGTTTCGGATTGAAATTTAAAGCCCGCCTCGACCAGTTCGGTGCGCAATTCCAGGTAATTTTCTACGATGCCATTGCATACCAAGGCCAATGATCCGCCGCTCATATGTGGGTGAGCGTTCGATTCGGTGGGCCGACCATGGGTTGCCCAACGCGTGTGTGCGATCCCGGCCTGGCTGGTATGTAGGCTAACGTCACCAATCACAGTTTCTAGAGCGGCTATCCGACCAACGCTCCTTGCGCGGTAGACATCTCCTTCTTCGAGCAGTGCCACGCCGGCAGAGTCATAACCGCGATATTCAAGCTTTTTTAAGCCTTCCAGCAATAAAGGTAATACCGGCTGGGTGCCAACGGCGCCTACGATTCCACACATGGGTTTACTCCTAAATACGTGTCAAACAATGATTTTGGCTAAGCTTTTTTGGGTCGTTGCCAATTTTTTATTGAACGCTGTGGGCTGCGTGATAAAGCTAAGCTGTCTGCAGGTACGTCTTTGCTAATAGTCGAACCCGCACCTATTGTCGCGCCCTTTCCTACGGTCACGGGTGCGACTAGTTGGCAGTCTGAACCGACAAACACGTCGTCACCGATAGCGGTTTGGTGTTTGTTGGCACCATCATAATTACAGGTGATAACGCCCGCACCAATATTGACGTTGTTGCCGACAATGCTATCACCCACATAACTCAAGTGATTGATTTTTGAACCCACGCCCACCGTGCTTTTTTTAACTTCAACAAAATTACCCACCTTTGCGCCGTTGGCGAGGTGTGTTTCTGGCCGCAACCGCGCAAATGGCCCGATCACACATTCGTCGGCAACGACGGATGATTCGAGCACGCTGTTGGCTTCTATCACGCAGCCGGCGCCGATCTGGCAATCGCGGATCAACACATTCGGACCGATAGTCACGCCCGCACCAATCCGACAGTTGCCCTCAAGTACGACGTTGACATCAAGCGAAACGTCTTTACCCAACTCAACGTCACCGCGCATATCGACCCGCGCTGGGTCATGAAAATGTACACCGCGGCTCATCCAAGTGTTAGCAGCTCGCATTTGATAAGCACGTTCCAGTTGAGCCAACTCAGCACGGGAATTTACCCCAGAGACAGCGACCGAATCGCGGGCTTTACTGGTATGAATAGACTGTTTCTCAACAACTGCCAAGCCAATCAAGTCACCTAAATAATATTCGTTTTGCGCATTTTTTGGAGTAATTCGTCCCAACCAATTACTTAAATTGGCTGCACTCATAGCCATCAAACCCGTACTTATCTCGCGAATTTTCTTTTGCTTTTTAGTCGCATCCTTGTCTTCAACAATGGCCAATACAGCCTTGGTTTTCTTATCTCGATCAATCCGGCCCAAGCCGCTCGGGTCGTCCAGTTTTACCGTCAGTAGGCGTATCCCTTGGGTGGGTTCACACAAGGGCTCAAGGGTGGATGCTTCAATCAACGGCACATCACCGTTCATGATCAATACGGTCGCGGCTGGATCAATGACTGGCAAGGCTTGTTTGACAGCGTCGCCAGTTCCCTTTTGTTCGAGTTGCTCGACCCAATTAAGGGTGTCAGCTAGCGATTGACCGATGGGTGAATCAGCAATCGTTGTTTTCACGCGTTCAGCCTGATGCCCAATCACAACGTGAATTTTAGCTGGCTTGAGGGATTTAGCCGTTTGTAACACATGCTCCAGCAGTGGGCGCCCAGCCAGTGGATGCAGCACTTTCGGCAAATCTGAACACATGCGCGTGCCTTTGCCCGCGGCCAAAATGACGATCTCGAGCATATTAGTTGTTACCGAAAAGGCGACTAAACAAGTTAGGGTTACGATCTGTGCCTAAAGTTAAATATGCGCTGCCCGGGTAGTTTTTAGCGAGTATACGCTGCGTATCATCGGCCAGTTTTGGGAATTCCATCAAACGATAGCTGTGCATCATGATGCCTAGGGCATCTTCAACCGAGGCGGCATTATCGTAATTCTCCAGGACAAACTTACAGCGGTTGACCGTTGCGACGTAGGCCTGGCGTGAAAAGTAATAGCGAGCAATAGCGATTTCTCGGGTGGCTAGTGCATCGTACAAATAGCGGATTCGGGTCTTGGAATCGCGTGAATAGAGGCTGTCTGGATACTGGTTTACTAGGGTCTCAAATGCTTGTAGTGCATCAGTAATTGCCTGCGGATCGCGTTCAGCTAAATCGGTGTTACCCCGCAGCATACCCATAATTCCGCCTTCTTCATTAAAACTCGCCAAACCCTTGATGTAGTAGGCGTAGTCTACCGAGACGTGGGTGGGGTTTAATGCGATGAATCGGTCGGCAGCAGCGACGGCTAACCCCGCCTTTTTGTTTTTATAATACGCAAAGGCGGTATCTAGCTGCGCTTGTTTAGCATAGCTGCCATAAGGATAACGTGCTTCCAGCTTACGTAGCAGTTCCAGTGCGGTCGTCCAGTTGCTATCATCCAGTTCCTGTCGGGCATTGCCGTACATTTCTTCCGGGGTCAGGTTTGGGTCTTCTTCCTCGGCTTTGTTCCACCAGGCGCAGGAAGATAATACCGTGGATAAAATGAAGACTAGCGTAACTGTTTTGATGAAAGCTTTTACTGATATCATGCGCCCGACCGGCCCTTAGAAAACCCGTATTCTACTCTGTTCATCGGAAAAACTTAATGACTGATCACGACCCAGCCACAAGTATTATTGTCACCGTCCCTAAATCGCTGGCGGGTTTCCGTGTCGACAAGGCACTAAGCGAACTGATTGACGGTGAATCACGCGCAACGATACAGCGCTGGATCAAGGATGAGCGCGCCACCACGAGTGGGAAACCATTACGCCAACGGGACGCGGTTTATGCGGAGCAACAGATCGAGATCGATAAACCCGCTGTGCAGCCTATCAATTGCGAGAGTGAAGCGATGGCGCTAGATATCGTTTTTGAAGATGAATCATTGATCGTCATTAACAAACCAGCGGGTTTAGTGGTACATCCGGGTGCAGGTAACTTGAATGGAACGCTGCTAAATGGCCTGTTGTATTACGACTCTACGCTAGAGCTAATGCCACGCGGTGGTATTGTGCATCGGCTGGACAAAGAGACTTCGGGGTTAATGGTGGTTGCGCGAACCGAAAAAGCCCGCCAAAATTTGATCGCCCAATTGAGCGAGCGTAGTGTCAAACGGCATTATGTTGCGCTCATTTATGGTCAGATTATCGCGGGCGGCACGATTGATGCCCCGATCGGACGACACCATAGAGATCGGCGTAAGATGGCGATTACGCCCACCGGCAAGCCCGCGATCACGCATTATCGCGTGCGAGAACGCTTTCGCAATACGACGTTGATCAATGTCCAGCTTGAAACCGGACGCACCCATCAAATCCGCGTACACATGGCCTCTAAGCGTTTACCGTTGGTGGGTGATGGTACTTATGGTGCGCGT
This sequence comes from Candidatus Poriferihabitaceae bacterium, assembly GCA_965249035.1. Taxonomy (GTDB): domain Bacteria; phylum Pseudomonadota; class Gammaproteobacteria; order Arenicellales; family Poriferihabitantaceae; genus CBDFKV01. The sequence goes on from CBDFKV010000005.1 coordinate 8,858, forward strand.
CTCAGCTTGCCGCCGGGTGCTTCTGACCGAGTGGTCGAGCAGATGAAAGGCTTTAGGCGACAGGCTTTGCACGCTGAAAGGCTGGGATTCATTCACCCAGAGCACGGCGAAGCCCTGCAATGGGAATGCCGAATGCCTACCGACATGAAAACACTGTGCGTCGCGCTACGGGAAGACCTACGCGAACACGGCGCGTGATCTCACGAATGAGCCTCTTAACCTTTGCCGCGTGTCCGGGTCTTGCCGGGCTTTGCTGACGTTTCAATAAATTTGATAATCAGACCCGCGACATCTTTGCCCGTCGCTGACTCAATCCCTTCAAGCCCGGGCGAGGAATTGACTTCCATAATCACCGGGCCATGATTGGATCGCAATAAATCTACGCCCGCAACGTTTAAACCCATGACTCGCGCCGCTCGAACTGCGGTTGAGCGTTCCTCTGGGGTGATTCGAATCAGCTCAGCGCTACCACCGCGATGCAAATTAGAGCGAAATTCGCCAGGCTTAGCTTGCCGCTTCATCGCCGCAACGACTTTGCCACCCACTATAAAACAACGGATGTCCGCTCCGCCGGCTTCCTTAATGTATTCCTGCACCAAAATATTAGCACCCACACCCATGAAGCCTTCAATGACACTTTCGGCAGCTTTTTGGGTTTCCGCCAATACCACGCCGATGCCTTGGGTGCCTTCAAGTAGTTTTACCACCAGCGGTGCGCCACCGACCATTTTGATCAAATCACCGATGTCATCGGGTCGTCGCGCAAACCCGGTGACGGGTAAGCCTAAGCCTCGCCGAGCAAGTAACTGTAAAGAGCGCAGCTTATCGCGTGAGCGTGAAATCGCTACGGATTCATTCAGTGGATAGACGCCCATGATCTCGAATTGGCGCAACACTGCGGTGCCGTAAAAGGTCACTGATGCGCCGATTCGTGGAATGACCGCGTCAAACCCTTTTAGCGAATTACCGCGATGATGGATTGATGGATTAAAGCTGGTGACGTTCATATAACAGCGCACCACATCAATCACCTCAACTTCGTGGCCAGAGGCTTTACAGGCTTCAATCAATCGGCGGGTAGAATACAGTTTGCGGTTACGGGATAAAATAGCTATTTTCATAAGAATCTTTGGTGGTAAGTGGCTGCTGATGAAGCGCGAATCAGGGGTATTTATCAGCCTAAAGAAAGGCCAGTGGCTCGCCGCAAGCTAGGGCTTGTCGGGTACCACTTGATCAGTATAGGCTAAAAATGATTGTGATGGATCAATCAAACAACGGTCTGCCATAGTGGTGCGTCCAATCAACATCCGAAAGCGCATGCGCTCACGATTCGCCAGCGTCATTTCGATCGGCCAAATGGTACCGCCCATATTAATGTGCGTGAAAATGGTTGGCCGCAACGCTTCATGGCCGCCTGAGTCACGTACGATACGATCGTCGAAAACCCGGGCTTCACAGCGGATTGCATTGCTCGTGTCACGCTGACGCGGATAGGTTAAGAAGCTGATCCAATCCTCACCATCTTTGATGAATCGTTCTATATCGACGGCGTGCAAGGCAGAGGTTCTAGCGCCGGTATCGATTTTTGCTTTGACAGCATGAATGCCTAAATCCGGCAAGGCGACCCATTCTCTCCAACCAATTTTGATCATTATGCGTTCGGAAAAATCGGGATCATACCCCAGTGCTGGGTACTGTGCCAAACAAAGTCAGGGGATGAGGGTGCTAACTTAGATGAGCAATTGTCCCTATTTATCTAGCTGAGTGCCTTCACAAGACCACTTTTTGGTGCGATCTCCTGTCACCAGAAACCAAGGGTTCAATAATGAGGCTTTGTTGTAAACCAAGCGCTCACCGTCACAGTCAGTGACTCGTCCACCGGCCGCTTCCACGACCGCCTGTGCAGCAGCAGTATCCCATTCAGAGGTTGGCCCGAGGCGTGGATAAAAATCGGCCGCACCCTCTGCAACCAGACACAGTTTTAACGAGCTACCCATGCTGATCGTTTCAACCACACCGAACTTGGTTTCGAGCGCCGCCTGAAAAGCTTTCACTTCGTCACTCATGTGCGAACGGCTGGCAACAATTTCGATCTTCGCCGAACTCAACACTCGGGCTTGTATCGGCAGAGGTGACATCGCTGCAATTTGCTTATAAGCGCCTGATTGTGAGCCATAATACAGCGTATCAGTATCCGGCATATAAACAACACCCAAGATGCTAGCCCCCTTGTCAATCAAAGCAATATTGACGGTAAACTCGCCATTTCTCTTGATGAATTCTTTGGTGCCATCTAGAGGATCAACCAACCAATAACGTTCCCAAGCTAAGCGCTGATCACCAACGTCGCCAACATTTTCTTCCGATAAAGTAGGAATATCAGGTGTCAACTGAAGCAGCGCCTTGACGATCAAATCGCTGGCGCGTTGATCAGCAATCGTCAGTGGTGAGCCATCACCTTTAGTTTCGAAATCAAAATCGCCTTGATAAATAGCCATAATCGCAGCGCCAGCATCGCGTGCGATGTTGATGACTGCAGGCAACAGTTCATCTAGATTCAGCTTAACTTTTGGATCAGACATAATGCAAATAGAGTCCTCGCATCGCTTATTTCAGGATGCTGTAATAATTCGTCAATTGCGCTTAGGGGAAAACGCTCTAATTCCAGCGGCTCGGGTTCATCGCCTTCTAGCAGGCTGGGGTATAAGTCGCGAGCAATAAATAACTGTGTCTGCGCGCAACTGTAATGCGGAACCACTGACAAGGCGCGCACAAACTCAAGCTCACGTGCGCCCATGCCAATTTCTTCCTGCAGCTCACGGTTCGCGGCTGTCGGTGCCTCTTCGCCGGGGTCAATCAAGCCTTTGACAAAACCCAACTCATAGCGCTCTAGCCCCACAGCGTATTCTCGCACCATCAAAATCTCATCACCATCAAGCGGCACGACAAAAACGGGGCCGCTTGAGCCTGAGTTCAGACGTTCATAGCTACGCTTTTCACCGTTCGAAAACTCAAGATCGACAGCTTCAACGCGAAATATCCGTGATTTAACAACCTCTTGTATCGCTTGTATTGTTGGCAGTTTACTCATGGCTATTCACCTCTAGGGCTTACGCCGATATTCCGCTGAACGCGCATGCGCGGTTAAGCTTTCAGCACGTGCCAGTTTTGATGCGATTTGAGCCATTTCATGCGCGCCCTGTGGTGATGCCTGAATTAAACTGGATCGTTTTTGATAATCGGTTACGCCCAATGGTGAGCTAAACCGAGCAGTGCCCGCAGTTGGCAGGACGTGATTCGGCCCAGCACAGTAATCGCCGAGAGATTCAGCACTGTAGCGACCTGCAAAAATGGCACCCGCATGGCGAATTTGTCCCAATAGAGGCTCGACGTTGTCGACCATCAGCTCCAAATGCTCCGGGGCGATGCGATTTGCGATTTCGATGGACTCTTCTATGGATTGCGTTTTAATAATCGCGCCGTAACCTTCCAAGGACTGGCGGATGATTGCTTCGCGCTCCAGCGTTGGCAATAACTGTTCAATCGATCGGGTGACTGCGTCGGCTAGTGCTTTGCTATCGGTGATCAAAATCGATTGAGCCAGTTCGTCGTGCTCGGCTTGCGCGAATAAATCCATTGCTGCCCAATCCGGGTTAGCGCCGTCATCAGCAACCACCACCACTTCAGAGGGCCCCGCGATCATGTCAATGCCGACTTTGCCGAACACGAGCTTTTTTGCGGTGGCGACATAAATATTACCGGGACCAACGATTTTATCCACGGTTGGCACAGTGTCGGTGCCATAGGCCAGCGCTGCAATGGCTTGTGCGCCGCCGATAGTAAATACTCGGTCAACCCCCGCTAAATACGCCGCTGCTAAAACCGTTTGGTTGACCTCGCCCCGAGGTGTGGGGACGGTCATGATGATTTGCTCTACACCCGCCACCTTAGCGGGTATCGTCGTCATCAACACCGAGGAGGGGTACGCCGCCTTTCCGCCGGGCACATAGACGCCGACGCTATCCAATGGATTGACGATTTGCCCTAATTGGGTGCCATTGTCTTCGGTAATCGTCCAGCTCTCGCCCTTTTCATGTTCATGATAAATGCGGATACGCTCAGCCGCTTGCGTGAGTGCTGCTTTTAATTCGTTATCCAGTGTATCGTAGGCTTGCTTTAAGCCAGCAGGATCCATCTCCAGAGCGGCAACGGAATCCACCTCAAGATGGTCAAAGCGTGCGGTATATTCCAACAGGGCCGCGTCACCCCGGCTGCGGATATCAGTAATAATATCGCGCACGGTTGTTTCTACCGTGCGATCTTCTTCGGTATCGCGATCCAGCAGCTTCGCTAGCTGGGCGTCAAAATCAATATTTTGTGTATCAAGCGTTTTCATCGCTTTGCTCGATCATTTGTTGGTAGTCCTGCCCGCTAACTCGCCGGATATCGCCGCCCAACTTATTTAATTTGGTTTCTATATCATCATAACCACGATCCAGATGATAAATGCGGTCAATCATGGTTTCACCTTCAGCCACTAAACCCGCCAACACCAAGCAGGCCGAAGCGCGTAAGTCGGTTGCCATCACCGGGGCACCGTTAAGCGACTCTACGCCTCTAATGATCGCAGTATGCCCTTTCATTTCGATCTGAGCGCCCATTCGCTGTAATTCCTGTACGTGCATAAAGCGATTTTCAAAGACATTTTCGGTCACACTTGCGGTACCTTCCGCGACGCAGTTTAAGAGTACAAACTGCGCCTGCATATCGGTTGGAAAAGCGGGATAAGGCTGAGTATCAATCACCACTGCTTTGGGGCGTTGGCCGAGCATATCAAGCTCAATCCAGTCTTTGCCTACCTTGAGCACCGCACCCGCTTCCCGTAGCTTGGCCAACACTGCGTCCAAATGCCCGGGTGTGACGTTTTCAACTCGAATCGAACTGCGGGTTGCTGCTGCGGCAACCAGAAAGGTGCCGGCTTCGATTCGATCAGCGATCACACGATGACTAGCAGCGTGCAATGACTCTACCCCTTGGATCGTGATTTCAGTACTACCCGCGCCTTTGATATCTGCGCCCATGGCGATCAAAAAATTAGCTAGATCAATGACCTCCGGCTCGCGCGCGGCATTTTCGATAATGGTTTTCCCGTCGGCTAATGCAGCGGCCATCATTAGGTTTTCGGTGCCGGTTACGGAGACGATATCCATCAAAATCCTCGCGCCACGCAAACGCTTATTGGGCGTTTTGGTTTCTGCATGGATATAACCATCTTCAATCGAGATGGTTGCACCCATCGCTTCCAGGCCTTTGATGTGTAAATTAACCGGTCGCGAGCCAATCGCGCAGCCACCGGGCAGTGACACTTTGGCTTCACCCAAACGTGCCAATAATGGCCCCAGCGCTAGAATCGAAGCGCGCATGGTTTTGACTAAATCGTAGGGTGCTATGCAGCTGCTTAACGCGCTGGCGTCAGCGACGATGCTATGCTCGTCTGGCCGCTCAATTTGCACGCCAACCCGACGCAATAACTCAATCGCAGTGCGAACATCCTGCAAGCGGGGGACATTGCTGAGGTTGAGCTTACCCTTGCTTAGTAAGGATGCAAAAATGAGCGGTAATGCCGCGTTTTTGGCGCCAGAAATAGTAACGCTGCCACGTAGCTTACATGGGCCATTGAGTATCAGCTTATCCACAGAGATTTTCGATCAGAAAAGGGGCCGGAAAGGTACACAGGCGCAGGCCAGATGTAAAGCACCTGCGTATCGTCTTATTGATTTTTGGAGCTAGTGTCGGTCGGCGTATCAATTGAATCATCATCCATCAAAATTGAGTGTGCTGGGCCTTCCATATCGTCAAATTGCCCGGAGCGTACCGCCCATAGAAAAACCACGGCGATCACCACCGCCAAGAGGGCCGCCAAGGGGATGAGAAGAAACAGAATATCCACAATATTTACGCTAAATTTAGAATCAACCGTCATTATCTGCTTATTGGTATGCAAATCAAGGCTTGATGTATAATCAGCCCGCTTAAAAGCACTGTTTATGTTTCACATCAATCCATGCAGATAACGGCCGTCGGCATCAATCACACCACCGCACCGATCGAAATGCGCGAACGCGCAGCGATTACGGCCGATCGTGTCACTGATGCGGTACAGGCGCTGGTGGATGTCAATGACATTGCTGAAGCAACGATTCTCTCCACTTGCAACCGGACTGAAATCTACTGCGGGCACGAGCTCGGCAGTGAAGCACCTATCATCGACTGGTTTTGTGATTTTCAGCAATTGCCCAGTGCTAATCTCAGCCATTGTTCGTATTCGCACCACAACAAAGATGCGGTTAACCATGCCTTTCGGGTGGCGTCGGGTTTGGATTCAATGGTGTTGGGCGAGCCACAAATCCTCGGTCAGATGAAGCAGGCGTTTAGCGCTGCGCACAAGGCGGGCACCACGGGCAAGATACTTAACCGCTTATTTCAACATACTTTTTCGGTCGCCAAGCAAGTGCGGACTGACACTTCTGTTGGCGCGAACGCTGTTTCAGTGGCTTACGCAGCGGTGGATTTAGCCAAGCGGATTTTCTCTAGCCTGTCGGATCAAACAGTGTTGCTGATTGGTGCGGGTGAAACCATCGAGTTAGTGGCACGCCATTTGAAACAAAATGGCGCCAAACACATGATTGTCGCCAATCGCTCTATCGAACGCGCTGAAAAACTGGCCGTGGAAATAGACTGTGAAGCCATTTCGTTGGCGGAAATCCCTGATCGCCTATGGGAAGCGGATATCGTCGTCGCCTCTACCGCCAGTACCTTACCGATTTTGGGCAAGGGTGCGGTTGAACGCGCGCTCAAGAAGCGCAAGCATCGGCCGATGTTTATGGTTGATTTAGCCGTGCCTCGCGATATCGAAGCTGAAATCGGTACAATGCGCGATGTTTACCTGTATACCGTGGATGATTTGAAATCGGTGGTTGAAGAAAACTTAGGCTCACGCCGAGAAGCCGCTGAAGAAGCCGAAGAAATCATTAGTCTGCAAGTGGTTCGTTTTATGCGTTGGGTGCGCTCATTAGAGTCCGTGCCGACCATCCGCACTCTGAGAAATAGTACCCATGACGTGCAAATCAAAGAGCTTGAGTACGCGCGTAAACGACTCGCTGCGGGTGATGACCCCAACCAAGTCCTCGAACATCTGGCTCAGGGCTTGACCAATAAATACTTGCACCAGCCCAGCCAGCAATTGCGCTTGGCGGAAATGGAAGGCAACGTATCGTTAATTACCGCAGCGCGCAAATTATTTGATTTGTAGCTGCCTCGCTCCCGCAGGTTGCGGCGTGGCGAACTGACTCTGTTGCCTAGACCATGAACCCAAGTTTGCTCGAAAAACTCGACCAATTGCGTGATCGTCACGAAGAAATCCACGCGTTGCTGTCAGACCCAAACACTATTTCGGATCAAAATGAGTTCCGAAAGCTGTCGATCGAGCTTTCTGACGTCGACCCGGTCATCGAAAAACATACCGAATACCGAGATTTACAGCTAGAAATTGACGATGCGCGGTTAATGGCGTCGGATGATGATAAAGAAATCAGCGCGATGGCGAAGGAAGAGCTGGCTGAGCTGGAGCAGCGTTTTGAAGCGGTGGAAAGTGATCTGCGTGTCTTGCTAATCCCCAAAGACCGCAACGACAATAAAAACGTCTTTTTGGAAATCCGCGCGGGCACTGGCGGCGATGAAGCGTCCATTTTCTCGGGGGACCTGTTCAAAATGTACACTTACTACGCCGAATCGCAGGGCTGGAGAATCGAAGTCGTCAGCAAAAACGACGGCGAGCACGGCGGCTTTAAAGAAATCATCGCTAAAATAGAAGGCAGCGGGGTTTATTCCAAACTCAAGTTTGAGTCTGGCGCCCACCGCGTTCAGCGTGTGCCAGAAACCGAATCCCAAGGTCGTATTCATACTTCTGCCTGTACGGTTGCGATCATGCCGGAAGTTGAGGATGTGGATGAAGTTGAAATTAACCCAGCAGATTTACGAGTGGATACCTATCGTGCCTCTGGCGCGGGCGGGCAGCACATCAACAAAACCGATTCGGCGATTCGCCTGACTCACCTTCCGACAGGTGTGGTGGTTGAGTGTCAGGACGAGCGCTCGCAACATAAAAACCGCGCGCGCGCAATGTCAGTGTTGAAATCACGCCTGTATGAAGCCGAATTACAACGGCAGCAGTCGGAAGAAGCGCAAACGCGCAAATCACTGGTTGGTTCGGGCGATCGTTCAGAGCGCATTCGCACTTATAACTTTCCGCAGGGCCGGGTCAGTGATCATCGTATCAACTTGACCCTATATAAACTGGATGACGTGATGAGTGGTGCTTTAGATCAGGTGATTGAGCCGCTAATTGCTGAACATCAAGCGGATGAATTGGCTAACCTGGCGAGTTAGTTTCCGCTAGTCGATAGAGCAAAAACGGACGATGCAAGCCCCGGAGCAATACACCGTCGATGCTTTAATGTGCCTAGCGATAGACGCATTTGATCAAAGCGATACCCCAGGGCTGGATGCCGAAGTATTGCTTTGCCATGCTAGCGGATTAAGCCGTGCGCTGGTTTTGGCTGATGGCTCAAGACAGCTGGACGCCAAACAAGTAGCGGCCTTTTTGAAGCTGATAGACAAACGTAGGCAAGGCCAGCCCATCGCTTATTTGACCGGCACTAAGGAATTTTATTCCCTACCGTTTAAAGTAACACCCGATGTGCTGATTCCGCGGCCAGAAACTGAGCTGTTAGTTGACACTGCCGTAGCTTTGTTGCCGCAGCACGGCATCTTATTGGATATGGGTACTGGCTCAGGCGCTATCGCACTGGCAGTCGCACACAACCGACCCGATTGCACCGTGCTGGGACTAGATGCCTCGGCCGCAGCAATAGCTATTGCGCAAGAAAACCAAAAATCTCTAAAACTCAACAACGTACAATTCATTAAAAGCGATTGGTTTTCTACCTTAGATGCTGATTTTCGCGCTGACCTAATTGTCAGCAATCCACCCTATATAGACCCAACTGACCCACATTTACAGCAAGGCGATGTACGTTTTGAGCCGGTTTCAGCGCTGGTTTCAGACAAAAATGGCTTAGCTGATATTGAAATCATCTCAAAAGCCGCGCCCCGTTACCTTAAATCTGGTGGAAGTTTGTTTTTTGAACATGGTTGGGACCAGGCACAAGCAGTAAGCGAGCTATTGCAAGGTTCAGGTATTAAGCAAATTGCAACCCAACAAGACCTCGCTGGGCATAAGCGAGTGACTGGAGGCTCAAAATCAATCTAACTTTTACGAGTTATTGATTCACTGGGCAGAGGCCCCGCTTAAAGCAACACGCAGTATTCTAGAGAGAAGAGTGATCAGGTGCGAATCGCTTCGTTGGTCGTATTAAAACACAGCGAAGTAAAAGCAGTAAATAGCCGAAAATATAATCGCTGGCAAGAGGCAGATACGTAGCGCTTTGTCAGGTATATAGGTCCCAAATTTATTGATTGAAATGAGCCACAATGGCAGCAGGAACATCAGGTATTTAGTTTTCAGCATCCACCACCCATGTCCTAAAAACCAATCGACATACATGATAACGGACAGCAAAAACATGGCCACTAGGAGAGGTGCATTACGAGTAGTTATGAGTGCAAAAAAGCCTAAAAATCCTGCAGTTACAGGAACTAGTCCAGCGACTAAAATGCACCATAATAGCCATACGGGCATATGCTTGCCTTGGTAAATATCTTCCCTGTTCCATTGTCCGTGCCGGTGTCCACAGTTGGCCGTAGTGAGAAGACAAGACTTCGGTGTTGTATGCGGGATAGTGTTTTAGCTTGTCGGCAGCAGGGTGGGTGAAAACACGAATAATTCGCTTTATGCTGAAATTGGTAAAATTGTAGTGGTCAGAGTAATTGTTGCCGGTATTCCATGCTTTGTTCCCGACGATAAGGGTGCCCGAGGTTAGCAGGTTGTTGATATAAGGATAGCTGCCAACCAGGAAAACAATTAGTGCATAAGCTAGGCCCTTTTTTAAAGAGCTTATGTTGGTGTCGCGGAGGTATCTTATTAGCAAGACAATACCAAAAAAGAGGGCGATAACCAGCCCGCTATACTTTGCTAAGGCTGCAAGCCCGACATAAATCGCTGAGAAAACAAGGTCAGAATAAGTGTTTCTATTTAGGAACAGGATGAAGAAATAGGTGGAGATGACTATTAAGGTTGATACCAGAATATCTGCCTCAATGCTAAATGCAGAAATAAAACAAGCTGGTAAAAAAAGAAGTAAGGCCCATAAGGTAAGATCAAGCGATGCCTGTTCGCGGTAGTGACGATAAATCGCAAATGAGAAAATGGCGAATATCAGGGAAAGGGCGTTTAGAAAAAATGCAACGGTGAATATTAACCTAGCATTCAAATACATGAATTGATATAATCAGGCATGCTTAAAATTGATGCCCGCAAACGCAGTACAGAAGTGCAGCAACACAACCGTAATCAAGCGATTCGCTTATATTTAGAAGGCATGAGTCGTCAGGAAATAGCCCGCATAGTTGATGTTCACTATGGCACCGTCAGTGAATGGATACGCCGCTATGAAAAAGGCGGGGTTGAAGGGTTAGCGGTTGGTAAACGAGGTCGTCGCGAAGGTGATGGACGTAAGCTAAGGGTTGCTCAAGAGCAACGACTGCAAGAGATAGTAGTTGGCAAGAACCCCGAACAGATGCAATTGCCATTCGCTTTGTGGAGTAGCTCGGCAATAAGAGCCTTAGTGCTCGACCAGTGGCGAGTCGATCTGCCGCAGCGAACGATTAGCGCCTACATGAAGCGTTGGGGTTACACGCCACAAAAAGGGGCCAAACGAGCTTACGAGCGATCAGATAAAGCCACCCAGGAATGGTTAAAAAACACTTACCCGGCGATCAAGAAGCGTGCAGCTTTGCTTGATGGAGAGGTATTCTGGGGCGACGAAACGGGCATCAGCAATCAATGCCAACATGTACGCGGATACGCGCCCAAAGGGCAAACGCCGATCATACAAACTCAGGCAAAACGGTTTCGCACCAACCTGATTTCAGCAGTTAACAACCAGGGTAAGTTACGATTCATGATCTATCAGGAAACGATGACAGCGAAAGTATTGATCCGGTTCATGAAGCGGTTGATCAAAGATTCGGATCGAAGGGTATTTCTGATATTGGACAACTTGCGTGTCCACCATGCCAAGATTGTAAAGGCTTGGTTGGGTAAGAACAAAGACCGGATTGAAGTGTACTATCTACCGGCGTATACGCCAGAAATGAACCCAGATGAATACCTGAATTGTGATCTTAAGCAGGGAATTCGTGCCTCATCACCTGCCCGGACACAGGGGCAACTTGAGAAAAAAGTGCTTAGCCATATGAGAAAACTGCAAGCTTTGCCTAGTCGGGTGAAAAGCTACTTTCTACACCCAGCAATTCAGTACGCAGCTTAATCTATTTGAATGCTGGGTTAATAGTTGTATTTCTCGAGACCCACCAAACCAGTCAACGATATGTAACAAGCCTGCCCCAATGATTGGTAGCAACGGTGGGTGATAGCACACCCAACACGTATCGGCTGAGGGAATACTGCCATTTTCGAACAACAAAATAATGGCGTCGGAATAAAAATCGTAGATGTAGCCGTTTAGGTTGGGAGCGAAAACGGCTAACAGAACATGTAACAATACCGCTATATTGAAGAGCCATAAGTATGGGCCATATAATACGCGAAAAGGAGCCATTAGATGATCAGTAGCGATATAACCGTGGTTCGATGGTTTTTAGATGAATGAACTCCGCTAAGTAAAACCTGAGAGCCGACAAGCTCGAATTGTGTTGGGCCGCTCTTCGTTGGGAGCAGCTGGGGTGGGAACTGAACGAAATATAAGAGATTTTTCTCACTCGACAGATTTATTAGCTATCCGTATAAAAAGTATACTCAAACTTGAATCAAAATACCTCTAATTATGTAGGTTATTTCTGCGCAGCTTAATACTGACTCCCAAGTATGGTCGGGGTCAGTTGATGAGGGGATAACGCATTGTTACCACGCCTTCCATTCGGTGAAACAGAGTTCCGACCATCATTTTTTGATAGGTAAATGGGCCAGATACATCTTTGAGGGTAAGGTAAAATTCAGTCTAAGCCTAAATGTATACAGAATTTGGCCTAACAAGAAAAGGCTAGTCCATCGAGCGAACCATTGGCGCAGTCATTAATGTAGACAGTGTTATCAGAACCATATGTTCTGGTGATGGGACCCTCACAATAAATTTGAAGAATTCACTGAATAAATGCTCGTAGACGCAAACCTTGTCGAAGACCGGCAACAGGCCGAGACGGATATCTGTATTATCGGAGCAGGTGCGGCAGGAATAACACTTGCCAGAGAGCTGAACGGCCACCGTTTACGAGTGGCTGTGCTTGAAAGTGGTGGCTTGGCATACGACCAACCAACCCAATCACTGTATCACGGCAAAAATATTGGACTTCCCAGTTTTGACGTACACGTCAATCGTCTACGGTATTTTGGTGGGACGACTAATCATTGGACGGGCCATTGTCGGCCACTTGATCCAATCGACTTTGAACAAAAAGACTGGATTCCGAACAGTGGCTGGCCATTGACACGCCAACAGCTCAATCCTTTCTACCAACGGGCGCAACCCATTGTCGGGCTAGGGCCTGACACCTATGAAGACATAGACTATTGGATTGATAAGCTCGGATTTCCGGCACTCAGTCTGGACGCGAGCAGATTGCAATCGACGGTCTACAATCAAAGTCCACCCACTCGTTTTGGCCCAGCTTATCAATCCGAACTAAGTGATTCAGAGAATGTGAGCGTTTATCTAAACGCCAATGTTCTTGAGCTGCAAACCAATGCAACCGATGAAGTCCAGCAGGTCAAGGTGGGGTATATCGATGGCCCCAGGTTCAGTTTGGCTGCCAAAGTGTTTATCATGGCGACTGGTGGCATGGAAAATGCGCGTTTATTGATGCTTTCAGAGCGAGCCTCTTCATCTGGCTTGGGTATCAATTCATCAATGGTCGGCCGTTTTTTTATGGATCATATTTTGCTGCGGCCAGGTGCAGATATTTCGCTCAGCCGGCCAGATATTGATTTTCGCTTGTATCAGCAATTACACCAAATGAGCGAAGGCCGTATGTTTTGTGTATTGACCGCTAGTGAAGCTTTGCTCAGAAAAGAACAACTTGGAAATTTCAGAATTCATCTGGTGCGTTCTGCTCCCCGTTTCGATAATCCTATCGGTAAAATAACCTCCAAGCTGAGCAACCCCGTTTTACCTGAAGGTGATAAAACAACCGCCGCCCAAAAAACCATTGATTCAATCAGCTTACACATAGTGGTCGAGCCTGCACCCAATCCTGATTCCCGGTTAATATTAAGTGAAGAAACAGACTTGTTTGGTCAAGCGCAGTTGGCAGTAGATTGGCAATTAGATGAACGAGACCTGCGTACGACACGTCGAGCCCTTGATTTAGCAGCTCTCGAGTTTGGCCGTTTGAACATAGGACGGGCTTTTGGGGCTTTGTATTATAACCGCCAGCAATGGCCCAAAAACTTGGAAGCGGGACGCCATCACTGCGGCACAACACGGATGTCCAAGAGTGCTGAAAACGGTGTCGTTGATGAGAATTGTAAAGCCCACGGGTTAAATAATTTATATATTGCCGGGAGTTCTGTCTTTCCTACGATAGGTTATGCGAACCCAACGCTAACGATTGTTGCGTTGGCGTTGCGGTTGGGTGATCATCTAAAGCAACGGTTCTCAGCATAGATATGAAGCACCCCTCTTTATCTCGTCGCCGATTTATTGCCCAGTTCGCGGGTGGTACCTGTGTACTGCTGCTAGGAGCAGGTTGCAGTGGGCCGGATGATCAAGTGCTCGCTGACAAACTCAGTAGTTTTTTGGATGAAAAGCCGCTCGCGATTAATGTGGGCAAAGTATTTTTGCAGGCGAATAAAACCGAACCACCTTTGAGTTTGCAGAATATTCTCGATGTGTTGCTTTCCAAGTTGGAACTCAGCCGTAAAGAGCTCGCTAATCTACCCGATAACTCTCTCCAAGAAAGGCTGGCAAGCCGCATTGAACTCGACTTTGTAGAGGAGCGTGTCCAACGGTTGAAAGGTTGGGTCTTATCTGAAACGGAAGCACTCATGTGTGGACTGTTAATCTTGCTAAACCCAAAAAAGGTGTGATGAATCACGGTAATTACCCAAGCCATTTTCACCCTTCGTTCGAGGGCAATGGCCAATCTGCCGCACTCTGGCTATGGCTGGTTATCGGCAGCTTGCTCCTTATCGGTGTCCTCGCTTATTACTATGTCGATTATGATCACCCGTTCATATTGGCGACTGTAAGTCGAGCACTCTACGTCGATGAGGGGTTTTACGCAGATGCAGCACAAAACTTGGTTAAATTTGGCAGTTGGGATTTGCCCTATGATTCCCGACACTGGCCAGGAGCGCCGTTTCTCGCTTTTCTACAGTCCATCACTTTTTCAGTAGTTGGCGTGAGTTTAACCGCGGCAAGAATGCTATCGGTTGGCTTAAGCATCATGGGTGGTTTGGCATTATATTCAATTGCCCGCACTCGCATGACACCCGCTATTGCAGGGTTACTGACATTATCAGGGGTTTTAACGCTTAACTTTGTTGCCCATGGCCGGGCTGCGATTCCTGATCCCGCTGCGACCAGCTTGTCACTCCTCGCGATTGCTGCGTTCGTAAGAATACGCAACCGAAGTATTGCCATCCCGCTGAGCCTGTTACTCGCTTTCTTTGCCTTTTCGTCAAAAATGTATTTTCTATTTGCCTTTGCGACTCTAATTGGGCTGTGGTTGGCAGAATTATTTTTGGTTCCGGCGATAAGCCCTGCCCGTTGGGACCTACGAGCGATGGGAACATTGGTTATTTCTCTGGTCGCGATTGGTTTGGGGTATTGGCTTTATCGAAGCATCTATATCGATGAAATCACCAATTTCCTGCACATCAATAGCAATAAAAAGCCAAGACTCGACCCCACTTATCTCTATTACAGCGTTAAGGCCTCACTGCAGGTGCTGGCATACAACACGAAAGCGCACGTTTTTCTAATCGCGATGGGCATATCGACGGCCTATTTTTTGTTATCTCGGTTAATGCCGCACAAGTTGATGCAATTATGGTCCGATATTCGTAGCGTCACTCGGGGAGAGTGGGCTATGGGGATGTTCCTGGTTTTGGGTCTATTTGTTATCGGCAGCCTTCGCCTTCATAAAGCGCATTATCATTTTTTTGCGATACTGCCGATTGTGTTTCTTGGCGTCGCGTTTTTAAACCGGGCTTTACCCGCCAAATACCGTTTAGCAGTCATTTCAGTGTTCGTGTTGGGTCATCTGGCTTATCAAGCACCGCTCTACTATCAATGGTTCGAACGTCCTCAGAAAACTACTATCGTTGATGCAAGCATCGAAATGGCGCGCTTGATTGATACCCAATCGACCCAAAAGGTGATCCCGGTAATTGGTGAATATTCGGCCGAACTGGCACTATTTAGTATGCGTATGCACTCTCTAGACGCTAAATGGATATCAATGGCCGGCTTGTGTGAGCGCCTAGATTATTGGAAGCCACCCTATCATGTTAACGTCGTGTGGCCCGGTTCGGCGTCGGCTCGTGAGCGAGATAAAATTGTGCAGTGTGACGGTGTCTCTGAGTATAAAGAGTTGGCTCGTTATAATGTATTCGCCCCGTGGAAAGATGAAATCGTCCTATCCCAATTAATTTACAACGCTGACCAATAACTTCATTATGGCTATTAATTTAGTTCCTTTGGCTGTTGATTTGGATGGCACGTTGGTTAAAACGGATTTGCTGTATGAGTCATTTTTTGCGCTGATCAAGCAAAACCCATTTAATTTATTCAGAGTGATTTTCTGGTTGTTCACGACTAATCGAGCGACGATGAAGCATCGAATCGCTGAACGGGTAGGAGTTAATGTTCAGCTGTTGCCGTATAACGACGAAGTTGTTAAGTGGGTTAAAGAACAGCGAGAAGCGGGCCGGAAGACCATTTTGGCAACGGCATCGCACCAGAAATACGCGCAAGCAATCGCTGAGCACCTGGGAATTTTTGATGAAGTCATGGCAACGCACTCAGGTGAAAATCTAAAAGGCGCAACCAAGGCTGCACGCTTGGTTGAGCAGTTTGGAGACAAGGGGTTTGATTATGTGGGTGACTCATCGGCTGATTTGCGCGTGTGGGAATCAGCCAATCAGGCGATTGTTGTTGCGCGTTCGGCCGGGTTAGAAGACAGGGCCCGAGAAACGGCAACTGTGGCAAAGGTTTTCGCTGCGCCACTCAAAAAAGCCTCGTTGTGGCGCGCGATGCGACCGCATCAGTGGGTCAAGAACACGCTTATTTTTGTACCCCTCCTGACTTCACATAATTTTGCAAATCTAACCCTGCTGATCTTGTCGGTATTGGCGTTTATTGCTTTCAGTTTGTGTGCTTCGAGTGTCTATATTTTGAATGATTGTCTTGATCTTGAAGATGACCGCAGACACGTGACTAAAAGGCTAAGGCCCTTTGCGTCTGGTGGTGCGAGTATTCTTAGCGGAGTGATGGTTCTGGTTGTATCGTTGATCGTAGTCGTAATCTTAGCGGCCAGCATCGGCACTCAATTTTTGTTGGTTTTGGCCATCTACTTCAGCCTTACACTGGCCTATTCCTTTTTTCTGAAACATCAGCTTATTGTAGATATCGTGTTGCTGGCTTCGCTCTATACGATGCGGATTATTGCAGGAGCTGCAGCCATAGCAGTGCCACTGTCGTTCTGGCTGTTGGCTTTTTCGGTATTTATTTTTCTGAGCCTAGCGATTGTTAAGCGCTATACCGAATTACACCGACTTACTCAGCAAGCTGATAAGACAATTAACACGGCTCGTGGGTATCACACCGATGATCTGCCTTTGCTGGCGGCATTGGGTAGCGCGAGTGGGTATATTTCGGTACTGATTATGGCGCTGTATGTTAATAGTGCTGAAGTGCGAGTCCTCTATGATCAGCCACAGATGTTATGGCTGGTTTTACCTTTGCTACTCTTTTGGATCAGCCGAGTCTGGCTGATTGCGCATCGCGGCCAGATGCACGATGACCCCATTCTTTTTGTCATTAAAGACAATCACAGTCGCATCACAGCGCTACTGGTTTTACTGGTCTTTTTTATGGCCAGCTAAACTTTAGGGATTTCTATCAACGCAACGGCATAAAATGAATAAAGCCCCATCAAGAAGGGAATCAGCCCTAAAAGCGTCACCATTTTTAGGCTTAGTTTGTGGGCGTACATGGCCATTAATGAACCAAACAGCGGTAGATACACCATCAGGTATCGGCCTTGAGGTTGATAGTCTTGATCCCAGTTATTAAGTGCCGCGGCGAAAGTGATGCCCCCAATAGCAGCGATGGTGGATAACACTGCCATGCGTGCCATGGCATCGCCTCTGACAAGAACAGTCACCACCACATAAGCAAACAACAACAAAATGAACAGGCTTACTATTTTATAGTGATTAATACTATTCGAATATTGGGTATAGCCGTAGGTACCAAGGGCACTGGAATAGATGCGTTCAAACCAGTTCTTTCGAGTGACCATATCGACTAAGGAGTAACCTTTGTCGCGTAGCCTAAAATTGAGATGAACTTTGTCTAGCGGTGTTGAGGGTTTATATAGTCGGCCGGCTGTTATCTCTCGGCAACTGTATGCTTTTTCAGCCAAGCTAAAGTCGTTGATTGCATGTCGTGACACTTCCCAGCTTAAGAACAAAGAGGTTCCGAGCACCAATGCTGCCATGATCGGTGCCGCAGTGGTTAGGTCAGGCATGCGTCGGTTCAGTATCCACCAAGATAGGCCTAACATTATCAAAAACAGTGGATAGAAAATGTAATTCAGCTTGACCCAATACTGTAAGGCAATGACGAGCGCAATCAGAATTACCCCTAAAACAAGTGTGGGTGGTCGTTCGCCTCTGAGAAGCCGTCTCAGTATGCTGGTGGGTACAAACACCTGAAAGGCGGCGAGATAAACAGCGAACAGCGACAATGCATCAGAATTGTAATAACTGAATAAGTACCATGCTTGTGGGGTTAGCAACAGTGGCAGAAATAGTATTCTGGACTGTGGTGCCCGCACCGCCATAAGCAGTAACATGAGAAATAGCGCAACGTTAAGATAACGCAACTTGCTGTAATTAGTAGCGGGTATTGCTTCAACCAGCTGTAAATAGCGACCTCCTAAATAGTACGCAATTTCTCTATTATCCAGTCGCGAAACCCCGTAAGTAGTGTAGGTATAGCGGGTCTCGTCAGAGCACGCTTCTGGCGGTTTGTAATGAGTACGATAAAACTCTGCATTGGTGACGTGGGTGACTTCATCAGGATGGGTATCAAACTTTGATACGGTCGATAGCGCTAAAACAGCACCTCCTACGATCAACATTCCGAGCGGCACGATGCGTAGCTCTTTGTTCAGACTAGGAAAACTGAGATACAGCCCAAATAAAACAGAAGCTAGAATTAACGCTAATGTGAGGCGCACTAGTGGTTGAGGCTGTAACTCGGCTTCAGCCAAATCAACTAGAAACCCGGGGTCATTACCTAAAGACCGGTAGCTAAAACTTGAATCAATAGGAAGCTTGCGAACTTGATCGTTGGGCTTGAGCTGCTCAAACGCTTCGGCAGAGTCAAATATTGAGGAACGCGTATCGACGTTGTGTAACCCTATGCGTAAAATAGTGGTATCAACCCCTCTTTTGACTGCTGGGTCAAACCGCAATAACCGGATGTCAGCCAGTGCTACGTCCAACGGTAAGATAAAATTGTTCTTCTGACTATTGGCATAGAGCACACTAGACTGACCCTCACTCCAACTAGGGTGTTGATCGGTGGTCCAATAGACCTTAAAAAAGCTCGAATGTGAGTTTTCTATTTGCAGGCTCACAAAAGTATAGTGAGAAACCACTTTTAAGCCGGCATAGCAAAGCACTAGTAGCGTACTAAAAATGAAAAGGCGGAATAGGATGTTATTTTTTGATATCAATGGATTACACTATTATTCGTGGTATTTATGCCTATTTACGGTGGTTACGCATACTATTTGCTGGGACTGTTCCGTGATTTTATCGTCTTCCAGTTTACAAGGATATGTCTAATCTCGGTAGAGGCTTGCATCCTTCACACTCGTACCACCCAGAAAGGCCTAAAATAACCAAGCTATGGTAGTTGTCTGCGGAAAAGACTATAGTTTGTAAACTCTGTTGTAAGAGAGGACTGTATGCTAACGCTCTTAAGATAGGTGTTCACACTTGTAGCTATTGCCTTCTGTCGGCCTGCGTGGCTTCCGGCACTACGGGAGGGAAGGTAAGTAGCGAGCAGGCAGTGTAATCCCCCCGAAAATTAGTAACCCGAAAGAACCGACTGAATTGTTGTCAGAAACCGACCTAAAAGAGCCGCGTATCAAGCCTGACCTGACACTTAAGCCCGCAACTGAGTATGGTTGGACCGTACGCTCTGAGCGCGGCGATCTGGCATCGGCATGGGTGATGCAAGTAACCCAGGTATTTACCGGGGATTTCATTTCACCGACGCAAACGGTTACAGCACTTTACAACGCCTTAGCGCTTCGCGTGTCTAGCCCATTGGCGAAACTTTTAGTGCGTTGTCATACAGTCTCAGCCCCTATAGAATTACTTGTCTAGTAATGGAACTAGCAGAGGTGCAGCTTTTTTGCTGTGCGTACTTTTAATATTGACGAGGAGTAGGTCATGGATCCAACAGGATTATTAATATTTTTAGCAATTGGTGCGATAGCAGGGTGGTTAGCAGGGACGCTTATGAAGGGTGGTGGCTTTGGGCTGATCGGCAATATTATCGTCGGCATTATCGGTGCGTTGGTCGGCGGTTTCGTGTTTGGAATGCTCGGCATTTCGGCGGGTGGGCTGCTGGGTTCAATTGTTACCGCAACCGTAGGCGCCGCCATTCTATTGTTTGTGGTCAGCCTGATTAAGCGGGCATAAGTTTCCGGTGCAGATAGCTACTGACTCACAGGTTCAACGTTTTTGTACAAAGCTTTCTGTGTGGTCAGTAGTGGACCGCAAGCTTCATCGCAAATACGTATTTCGTGATTTTGCCCAGGCGTTTGGTTTTATGGCCGAGGTAGCACTGTTAGCAGAACGATTAGATCATCATCCGGAGTGGTTTAATGTCTACAATACAGTCATCATAGATCTGACTACCCACCAAGTGGGCGGCATAACTGAGCGTGACTTCGAGTTGGCTGAAAGGATGGAGGGGATTGCTGGTGAACGCTCGTGACTAGATTCATGTCTTTACCCTTGATTGCTTTGGCGATATCAACTCAAGCACTCGCAGGTGACGTTGCTATCCGTGAAGCCAAATTCCAAAAAGAGGGAAATAATACCTGGTCGGTGAATGTGACCCTGCAACACGCTGATACCGGTTGGGATCACTACGCTGATCATTGGCGGGTGGTGGATGAAGCAGATAATGTGCTGGGTGATCGGGTGTTGTATCACCCGCATGTCGATGAGCAGCCGTTCACGCGTGGCTTAGGTAATGTGAGGGTGCCGAGTGATATTACCACTGTCTGCATTGAGGCGCATGACACCGTCCATGGTTGGACTGCAGATCGTTTGGTGGTCGATCTCAATCAAGCTGTTGGTGGGCGTTTGCGTGTCTCAGTAGAATAAAAGGTTTTAGCCACTAAATTAGTGTAACTCTCACGCTTTGAAATCAGCTATTCACTGGTTGCTGCTTTAGCAAAATTCCCTAGCGCTTGGGTGACTTTATCTAACACTGGCCCGCATTCACTCAAGCCATGGCGTTGGCTGAGATAAGCGGGGTCATTATAAGTAAACCAAACCTTACCTTCATCATCTTCCCAGATGAGTGCCTTTTGTGGCAAGTCAATTGCGACGGTATGCCCGCATTTCATCAAAGGTGTGCCGACTTTCGGATTCCCGAAGATGACGACTTCGGTCGGGCTAAGCTCCTGGCCAGCTTTGGCCGCGCCTGCGGCGTGATTCACTCGTCCAAAAACATTCATGCCTTTTTCTGTTAACACCATTTCCAGCTTATCAGCTGTGGTTTTGACATCGTGGGCGCTTTGGACACTGATTAAGCCAGCGTCAGCGTAGGCAAGTGAGGTGACTGAAAATAGTAAAAATACTAGTAACTGACGCATGTTAACTCCTCTGTTCGTTGATTTTTTGGGGGGTTGGGTCGATGTAACCTTGGTTCGGCTAAGCTTTGAGTTTGGTTTGTGGAGAAAGTTCCTTTTTTGAACGCTCGACTATTTTTTAAGCAATTGACCCAGTGCCGCAAAGGGCTTGTGGGTACTACCCGCTGAGTCTTTAGCTGGGTCGTTGGATCCAGTGACTGGATCAAGATATTTGGCGTGCTCGTTATCGTGGCAATAAACGCACAACAACTCCCAATTGCTACCGTCAGCAGGGTTATCGTCGTGATCATGGTTGCGATGATGGACGGTGAGTTCTTGTAAATTAGGGCGTTCAAACGTGCGGCAACAACGCCCGCATACCCAAGGGTACATTTTCAGCGCGCGCTCCCGATAGCCTTGTTCACGGCTGATACGGTTTCGCTGTGCTTCGGCAACTACTTGGTCAAGACGGTTGTTTTCAGTCATTATTCGATTTCGTATTTGATTGCAGTAAAGTATAACGGCTTTGAGAGTGCATTTTTAATGCTAAAGATCAACAACTTACTTTTGAGATCAATCGGAAATGAGTTTGGGCTCTATGGTCGTTACGCTAAACGGCCGAACCTAACAAGAAACAGATTGCCGCCAGTTTGCATAAAGAATAAGCTCCTTGGCTGTACTTATTTTTCAGTTGTGATCAGCTCCACTTGTCCACAACTAACTTTACTGACACGATCCTAAATCCGGACTCTGAACATTGGCTCTTAGACACTGGCTATTACTGATTCTGCTCAGCTTCATGTGGGGCGGGTCATTTTTCTTTAATTCGATACTGATCAAGGCCGTTGGCCCATGGACACTCACTGCCGGGCGGGTGGTTATCGGCGCGTTGGGTGTCTGGGCTTATGTTTTGTTGTCCGGCAAGAAAATTCCGACCGAACCCAAGCTGTGGGGCTTTTACCTGTTGTTGGGCGGGATATCCTATGCGCTACCATTTACCGCCATCGCTTGGGGGCAGCAGCAAATTACTGGTGGTCTAGCCTCCATCATCAATGCGATGAACCCGATTACGATACTGATCGTCACCCATTTTTGGCCGGGTGGTGAAAAGGCAACCCAGCGCAAGTTTATCGGGATTATTCTGGGTTTTATTGGTGTTACGATTCTCACCCTGCCGAAACTAAAAGCCGGTGAGACAGGTGAGCTATTGGCTTATCTGGCTGTTTATAGCGCTACTTTTTGTTATGCGATTGGGCTAAATATGGTGCGGCACCTAAAACACCACCCGCCGGTGGTGACCGCAGCCGGAGGATTAACCGGCGCATCGATTGTTGCGCTGCTATGCACTTATTTTGTCGAAGGCGTACCAGGTCATTTCGATACCTCGGTGTGGTTGGCTTTTCTGGGCATAGGCTTGGTCTCAACCGCTTTGGCTTTTACCATCATGTATACCTTGCTGCCGCAGATTGGGCCGGTCAATTTTTCCTTAGTCACCTTTATGGTGCCGATCTCTGCAATTTTCCTGGGAACAACCTTTTTAGCGGAAACAATCCAGTTAAGTCAGCTGATAGGAATGGGCACTATTTTTCTTGGCTTGCTATTTATTGATGGCAGGATGATGAAGCGCTTGAAAATAGGGCGCAGATAAGGAAGACAGCCGTGTCTGATTTTGTTGACCAATCAGGCAGCTTTACTCGGCATCGGGCTTCTTGAGAGTATTGAGAGCTTATGAATGAAATAACGCCCAAAGGGTGAACGCCAGTGCCTAAGTCATCCTTTTGGTATCAATCAACTCAACGTCTAGATGGGCAAAACGAGCATCTAAAGTCAACAAGGGTATGTCATGCTCTTTGGCAACCGCTGCGACCAGCGCATTAGTGACGGGCATACTGACGCCCTCGGTGCGAAGTTGTTGCAATTTAATGCCTGCTTTCAGCATTAAGGTTTCATCCATTGGTAGTGCTTCGATGTAACTAAACAGCAGATCAAGCTGGGCTTGCGTTTTAGGGCTTTTACTACTTTGAACGAGCTCCGCAACCACCACGCCACAGATAACCGCCTGTTCATTCACAATAGCCTGTTCAACAAAATTACCGACTCTGCTCTCGGTGTAGGATAAAAAAGCGATCCAGGCGCTAGTATCAATCAGTATTTTTCTCTTGTTCACTTCTGTGAGTCTAAGTTCCGCAGCGACGCCCAATTACTTTCCAAGTCCAGCATCCCACGCATTGCCAAGATCTGCTGTTTTTTCTGTTGTAGCACATATTGCTGTAGTGCAAGCCGTACCGCTTCAGAGCGGTTTTTCTGGCCAGTTAGCTGCATGACTTCCGCTAGTGTTTGGTCGTCCAGATTCAGTGTTGTTCGCATGGGGGGCCACTTTGTTCTGTAATTGTCATACCAATTGGTATATAAAAGTATGATGATAATCGCATAAATAGTATGCCGATTAGGTATAATGTTGATGCGCCGGTAGTTTAACATCAATGCCGGTAGCAGCTTTAAGCAAACTCAATTTGGAGAGACTATCATGGATAAAAAACAACCTCACGATGCCAAGCGCCGACAAATTTTAAGCTCTGCTGTACTAGGTGCTGTTTCAACGCTCGGTTTTGCAGGCGTAGCTGCCGCTGATCTGGTAACCAATCCGCCTATTGACAGCGCGTTGCCTAGCAGAGTCGAGATATCGATTAAGCAGCAGCAAACAAGTGGCACAGCTACTATTAGTGTCATAAATCATACTGACCGCGCTGTAATGCTCAATGAGATATCTGCAAGCGGATTATCGCAGCCGCAAGGCTCATTGCGTGTCAGAGCAGATTTGCCACGCGGCCCAATTGCGTTGCAGCCTGGACAACAGTTAGATATCGGGATCGAAGCAAGCACGGCAAATGCTGGACTCAATATCGGTCATCGACCTGCTTCTAATCTTGTCAATGCTCGGATTAAGATCGGCAGCGATCATGGCGCGTTTAACGGAATAATTCCGATAGTTGTAATTGATGCGATGCCTGTTTAAGGTTAGACAGTTGATCAAAAGTAAAGCGCTTCTCGGGGCGCTTTTTTGTGTTCGCTTACGCAATCGATGCCAGGTGGTTATAGCGTGGCACCGCCTTTAGCACTACTTTTCGAGCAAATTTCCATTTAATTTGAAGGGCACTGCCAAGCCGCTGAACAGGCTGGAGTCAATAAAACGCATTTTCCCGTCCAGTTCATAGTCGAAATTCAATCCCTTGGCTTTAAATAAATCCCCAAAATTGGTAACTAGCTTTGAAAGGTCGGTTGCTACGTCCATAGAAAATGCAGTATCACCATTTGGCGACAATGTAACCCCATCAGTAGTTGACCCTTCGCCCACGTCAATACCGCTAAAGCGCGCAACGAAATCAATTTTTTGGAGTGGTAATTTGAAGGAATTGGGATTAAAGGCATTTAAATTAAACCGAAATACCTGACTCTTAAGGTTTAAACCAATCGGCTTGACGCTTAACACCGATAGTTTGGGTGCTTCTGGTTTTTTCGACAATCCTGCGCAACCGCTTAACAAAACGGCAACTACAGCCACAGATAGCAGCCGGGATACAAGTTTTAATAGTGCTTTCATAATTCATCCATTGTTTACGAAGAGTTGGTCGGACTATAAGCAGTCTGTCCCACAGATTCAATCGGGTTTCCATTGAATTGACTTCAATGAGGTCGAATGACGACCAATGTCAATCCAGAGGCTATGTGGTGGATTGGTTTGTTCTAAGCAACTAGTTGGTTGTAAGCCTGCTCCTTTGTCCTAAATCAAAAAGAAAGACTGTCCATGACATCACATTTGGGTATTGGCAGGAGCGACTTGAGGCTCTGGGTAACTGACCAGCACGTAATCATAAATCATCGATCTCTACCAACCAGAACCAGTATGGTATCACTGCCTTCGCACGCCCATCGCGAAGCTCGGAGATGAATCGATTAAAATAGGTGGTCGCCGCTACTCGCCGCGTGCCGTTTTTAGAAGCCTCTCTTTTGTTGGGCGCGTATTAGGTAACTCATGCGACTGAGATCCCTTTCGCTCAGGGTCATGGCTGTATCCACCCAGATATCTACAACCGACATCAGCGAATCACGCGTGATGGGATCGGCGGTATGGATCGCACTTCGAAGAGCTCGGGCAGCATGGCGGTTTCTTTTGTTGCGTGAAACGTATTCCTGTACAGCCTGCTCGCCTTTGCCTTCGTCTGCAAGCACATCAACAATTCCCATTTCATAGAGCTCTTCGGCGCGGTACGTTTTGCCACTCATAATCATTTTTTCGGCGGCAACGGGTGATATCCGCCGGCTCAGGAATTGGTAGGCTCCCATACCTGGAAACATATTGAACAGTACTTCCGGTAGGCCCATTTCAACCTGCTTTTCCGCAACCAACACATTGGCCGAGATGGCCGCTTCCATCCCTCCGCCCATTGCGTTACCTCTAACCAGCGCGATGGTGGTCAAGGGCAGTTCCATAGCGACATGGTTTTGATATACAAGCTCAACACAGGCACGAGCGTAGGCCTGCAGGGCTTGTCGATCACCATTTTTAATGAGCGTGTAAAAATAAGGTAGATCTCCTCCCAGGTTGAACGCATTTGCTATTTCTGAATTCAGAACCAAGTATTCTGGGGGTCGGGAAGTGATATCGGACTGCGATCTTATCTGGTAATGGTTTTTAAAAGCAGCATGAAAATCACTGAACGCCTGGAGCAACTCGGGCGTGAATTTCGCCGGACAGTCTGGGCGCATACTCAACCAAAAAATAGAAGAATCAGCGTCGAGACGGGCATTAAAAAATCTGCTATCGGGACTTATTTCTCGATGAGAAGGTGAAAAAGGTTGATGAACTGTAATATTTTCAGTATGATCGGAAGTGGGATATTTTATTGCTGGGTTGATCATCGATTGTGTTGCATCGGTAGATTGTAGTAACATGGATATACTCCTCGGGTGTTGATGGACACAGGGATTACACCGCACTGTGCCAAGGGTTAGATAAGCCACTAGATTAACTCAGCCGAGCACTAAACAAAACAACTGTGCTGAAATCTATGTACTTATTTAACAAAAACAATACGTTCGGATAGTATTGCGATACATAATTATAGCATTGAGTAGTGAATAATCTATACTCACCTGAGAATCATTAAAAGCATTTTGGGAATGCCTAAATCGATGAATCGACAACAATTAACATCTGAGGAGATCCTTCAGAAAATCTATGCCGTCGTGTCCGAAGTGTCAGGTATCGAAACTTCGCAACTGAACACAGAGCTTTCGATTAATGACGATATCGTGCCCAGTTCACTGGATCGCCTTACCCTACTAATGGCACTGGAAGACGAATTTTTGGGATCAATTGCTGAAGAAGAATTAAAGGATATCTTGACCCTCGGAGATCTGATGGAATTCGTGGAAGGCAAGTTTATTGCAAGTTCTACCTGATGCCAGGTGAACTCCTGCAGATTGCGCTACTATCATGAAAGGGAGAAAGGTAGTTATTACCGGTATGGGCACCCTCTGCCCATTGGGACTGACAACCGAAGAGTTCTGGCAGGCCTGCCTGGCCGGAAAACAGGCGGCAGCCCATATTCCCGAACAATGGTTGGAATTTGCCGAATACACCTCCAAGTACTGGGCACCCCTGCCTGAAATTGATTATTCTGAACTGGGTGTCGGCAGGATAGACGCCATGCGACTTGATCCCGTGAGTAAATTGGGCCTGTCCGCAACCAGACAGGCACTAAAAGATGCGGCAATCATAGCTCGACCGCTTGATCGCAGGGAAACCACGTTTGAACTGGAAGGCATCAATCAAGAGCGTGCCGGGGTGATCATGGGGACCGGGACTGGTGGGGTGAATACCACGCTTAAATCTCACTCAGTGCACCTGCTCGCACGCAATCGTCGGGCTCTTGAGCGGGTTCTGGATACTGAAAAGCTCGATTCGGACGTTCGGAAGGAGCTCCATCAGCTGTTGCAGCGCATGCAACATCCGGTGCGCTACAACCCGTTCACGATCTCGATGGCCATGAACAACTCTATCGGTGCGAATATAGGGATACGTTACCAGTGTAAGGGCGAAAATAAAGCGATTTCCATCGCCTGTGCTTCCGGTACTGCGGCACTGGGACATGCCTACAACGCGATACAAGCCGGTCAACTCGACTTCGTGATTTCGGGGGGGGTGGAATACGATTATGATAAGACAGGCGCGGTGTTCAGGGGTTATGATATTGCGGGTACCCTGGCGCATGATTTCTCGTCACCACAGGAGGCGAATCGGCCGTTTGATCAACTCCGAAACGGCTTTTTATTCAGTGAGGGCGCCGCAGCGATACTCATCCTTGAAGAAAAACAGCACGCCCTTGAGCGCGGCGCAAACATTGTTGCTGAAATCAGTGCCTATGCAGAAAGCTTTGACGCGACCAGCATCATGCAGCCCGATCCAGGGGGTGAGCAGATAGAAAGAATGATCCGCAGCGTGCTGCAGCAGTCGGGTCTAACCCCTGCTGAACTGGACTATATCAATGCTCACGGCACGGGCACCATCGCAAATGATGAAACCGAATGTCGAATCATCGAGCGGATGTTTCCCGCGGGTCCGGCTGTGAATTCAACCAAGTCGCTGGTGGGGCATACCATCGGCGCGAGTGGTGCGCTGGAAGCGCAGGTCGCTGCACTCAGCATAAGGGATCAGGAAACCCATGGAAATATCAATCTTAACAATCCTATTGCAGATATCTGCCTGCTTAAAAATGGAGAAAAGCTTGAAATTTCATCAGCTTTGACGCACTCTTTCGCGTTCGGCGGACATAATTGTGCCCTGATGCTCAAGAAGTCGGTCTAATGGAGGCACTGCAGCACGCAGTTTGAGATGAAGTGATCCAGAAATTTCGACAACTGTTTGCTAGCAGGAGCGAGTCTGTTTTGGGCTCAGAATTCGAACAATCGTTGTTACGTGTAATGCTGGGCACACTGGTCGTCTGGTATCTGCTGGCCTCTGACCAGATTACCAATATAACCGAGCTTATCTACATAATGCCTGGTTATTTGGTATTGATCTACTTGTTTCCATTTCTGATCCTCGAGGAGGGTTTTACTGCCCACAAGCGCAGATTACTGGGTATTTTTGTGGATATAGGGTTGATATCCATGACCATTCATCTGGCGGGCGAAGGTGGTGTACCCTTATTTGCCGTATACCTGTGGGTAACGATTGGTAACGGATTCCGGTATGGTCTACCTTACCTATTTACCGCCATGGCGTGTAGCATCCTTGGTTTCGTGCTGGTGGTTCTAAGTACGCCATACATGACCGAGCACATGATGTTCAACATTGGTATTCTGCTGGCCATGTTTTTGATTCCGTTGTATTCCGCCAAGCTGATCAGCCGACTTGAAGAGGCTCGGATTCGGGCAGAATCAGCCAACCAGGCTAAGAGTCAGTTTATCGCCAATATGAGTCATGAAATCCGCACGCCGCTCAACGGGGTGATTGGCCTGAGCGACCTGCTCGAGCAAACCAGCCTGGACAAGGAACAGTCAGAAATGGCGGAAACCATACAGAGCTCTGCCCATTCTCTTCTGGCCCTGGTCAACGATATCCTTGATTTTTCGAAAATTGAAGCGGGCGAAATCAAGGCTAAGAACAAGGAATTTGATCTTTATGGAGCTGTGAACACGATAGTGCGCATGCTTAGGCCACAGGCAGAAGCCAAGGGCGTGACCCTCAATGCAGATATTGATCCCCGAATTCCTGACTACGTGGTGGGCGATGATCAGCACCTGCGTCAGGTGCTAATAAACCTGGTCGGGAATTCCGTGAAATTTACCAAAGAGGGTGAAATCGACGTGCGCGTATCACTGATTACCGAACTCGAAGATGAGATGTCAGTACGTTTTGAGATTATTGATACTGGGATCGGCATCCCCTTTGAAGACCAGGAACGAATTTTTGATAAATTCCAGCAGGTGGATAACTCCCTTGCACGGGAGTACGAAGGTACAGGGCTGGGCGTTGCCATCAGCCGTGAACTGATTAGCCTGATGGGAGGTGAACTTAGGTTGCAAAGTTATCCCGGGCAGGGTTCGCGATTCTGGTTCAGCTTGAAGCTCAGGCACTGTGAACTGGAAGAGTATCAACGCCCCGAGAAAAGCAGGGTTAAATCTGACAATAAAGTCATTCCCTTTATCCGGCCGGGTACTGAAAAATCCGCTGTCCCTGAGATTCTCATAGCGGAAGACAATGAGGTGAATCGCATGGTCATCACGATGATTCTGGAAAATGCCGGATATCGTGTAAGAACCGCCTATGATGGCGCTGCGGCATTTGATATTCTTGAGGAGCGCCGTTTCGATTTGGTGATTGTTGATATGCAGATGCCGGTGATGGGGGGGCTCGAGGCAATGAAGCTGTATCGTATGGCGAACCCGGGTGAGGTGAACAAGACTCCTTTCCTGGTCCTGACGGCGAATGCGACCACAGAAGCGCGAACAATAAGCAATGAAGCCGGAGCGGACGCCTTTTTGACCAAGCCTGTCGACTCCGGTCGTCTTTTGCATCACGTGGCGTCCTTAACTGGAAACCGGATATTAAACCAGCGCAGTGAGCCTGGGAAAAATAAACCCCAAACAGTGGTGTACGATCCTGAACTTTTACTGGAGTTGGATGCCTTTAGGGATGACGCAGCTGCCTTACAGGAGTTTATTGAGCTGTTTTTGCACAATGGTGACGAACTGTATCACTCGATGGAAGAAGACCTGAAGAACAACGACCTGCAGGCATTTAAAGGTCACGCACATACCTTGAAGGGTAGCGCGGCCAGTATTGGTGCTAATCGTATATCTGAGGCTTGCGATAGTGCTTCAGGGCTTAAGCCCGGTGCACTGCAGACTCGGGGAGTCAAAATTGTCAGTCAACTAGCAGAAGAATTCAAGGAGTTTAGGAAAGTGGTTAAATCATTCTTGGCTGAACGAACGGGAGAGAACATCAAATTAAAGGATAATTAGTCGAACCTGAAAAAGATTTTAGCTAAACGGATATCTAATTTTTCGGGAGCGTCCTCACCTGTTGACCCCATTGGGTGCAACTTCTTTAATCCAGTTATTAATAATCCACACATCTGTTGGTTTTTTATTTCTATCCTTGCAGGATTGAATTACTAGCGGTATCGCTGATACTTTCAAACTCAGGGTAAGTCCAATCTCATCCTGGCCATGGCTCTAATTCTGGGAGGAAGGTCAATAGGCATTTCGCTAAAACTCAACAGCTTCAAGAGTTTTCAAACAAATAAAAAACAATTTTTGGCTAAAAGTCTGCGCGGAATCCTAATATATTGGCTGGGTACGAGATTTGGAAAAGACGCATACCTCGCATCTTTAGTTAGCCTAGTTATAGGCCGTACCAGTAGACTATGTGTAGGCGAGGCGCCGCCGCTTGGTGACTCACAAACTTGCTTAGGATCAGCGTCTCTTGTAAATCATTTAAAAAATGGCTCCCCGGGCCGGGCTCGAACCAGCGACCCAATGATTAACAGTCATTCGCTGTTCTGGCTGCGCCGAGAATCGATCAATAGCGCTTAATCCTTTGATTCTACTCCGTTAAAAACGGAGAAGAAAATGATTTTGACAATGATCTCGACGAAAGGTGGCGTCGGAAAAACCACCTTAACCGCAAATTTAGCAGCATACCTAGCCAGTCAGAGTCACAAGGTGCTCATGGTTGACGCTGATATCCAGCCAGCCCTGTCCAGCTATTACAATATAAAAACAAAGGCTACGAATGGCCTGACTCACCTGATCACCAAGGTCGATGTAGATAGCGTTATCTCACAGACTGCTATCGACAACCTTGATCTGATTTATTCTGATGATCCTGATGGTGAACTTCACAACTTCATTCTTCATGCCGCTGACGGGCGGATGCGATTACGGTTTACGCTAAACCAACTTCGACACGCCTATCATTACATCCTGATCGATACCCAAGGCGCTGCGGGGCCGTTGCAAGACACGGCGATATTCGCTTCTGATGTCCTCATCTCTCCGATCTCGCCTGATACCGTCAGCGCCAGAGAATTTGCTCGCGGCACTGCTCGTGTCGTCAGAGAAACACGAGAGCAAGCTTTACGCCTAAGCTATCGGATCGGCAATCTCTACGGAGTATTGTCCAAAGTAGATCGAACCAATGACGCCAAGCAGCTATCTGAGGCTTTACGCGAGAACATTGATCCTTCCGTCGCAACCTTCCTGAACACCGTCATACCCGCCAAAGTCGCATACAAAACGGCTGCGACCCTTCGTATCCCTGTACATCAATACGATTCTAAGCCAGGAACTACCTCACCATCAGCCAAGCAAGTGATGGCACAACTGGTAAAGGAAATTAAGTCGATTGAAATGGGGGTTGAGTCATGAGCAAAAAGGACACACCAACCGCCGAGGATTTATCGAACATTCTGAGCGCTGATCATTTCAAAAGCGCGGCATCCGGCACCAGTATGAACACCGATCCCGTCCAGCCAACGCCAATGGTGATCACCCTGGACGATATTGAAACCTATGATCACAATCCGCGCCGGATGGATAACTCGGCTTACGATGAAATCAAGCAGGGTTTGACCGAAACCGGCAGTGAGGGTATTACCCTGACCATTACCCGTCGCCCTGGTTCTAAAAAGTAT
Organism: Candidatus Poriferihabitaceae bacterium; assembly: GCA_965249035.1. GTDB lineage: Bacteria > Pseudomonadota > Gammaproteobacteria > Arenicellales > Poriferihabitantaceae > CBDFKV01. The sequence goes on from CBDFKV010000005.1 coordinate 40,867, forward strand.
ATGCCGAGCGCTGGCGGTAATACCCGCTTGCTGGTACTGAAAGAACTGTACGCAAAAACAGGTGATGAAAAATATTACCGTCTAACGGTTAAGTTCATTCCCTACACAAGGGAAAGCAAGATCATCATCGGCCACTTGGCAGAGAATGATGTTCGTGGTAACTACGTATTCATCGACAAGGCGCTTGGTATTCGCAGTGCCTTTAACCAGCTATGTGAGGAATCAGAACAGGACTATACGCAACGCGAATTTATCGAATATTTGAATACCCAGGGGTATTCCGCTATATCTCGCGCCCTGCTAATACCGATGAACTATGCTGTAGATCATCTGTATAAGTACATACCTGCCGCGCTGGATGGCGGGTGCGGCAGGCCCAAAGTAACTGTACTGCGTCAGATTGAGATTAAATACCTTGATTACTGGGTGGCCCATGAACTCGACAAAGACGACTTCATGGCTCATTGGTATCAAGTTCTACAAAGTAACGATTCCTGGGACAGTTTTAGCACCGATATGGTGGAAGCGGATATCCTCTCCGCTGTGACAGAACGCATCATGGATAAGCTGAAGGACTATCCAGCTTTGATTACCTCAGACACGATACGACTGGAGGCTAATCAATTTCAAAAGAATCCAGACTTGGTATCTACCCTGTCAAAAGAGCCGAACTATGGATGGCCCGTTGATGGAGAGCTTGCAGAGCCGGTTATCGCTGCCCCTGGCAAACCATCTAAGAATGTGGAGGCGGAGCCGGAAACAGAAGCGCAAGCCACACCTCCGGCTGGCGTTGCTGTGCTCGACACGAATAGTGAAGAACAGCAAGAGGCGAATCTGCCTAAGTCGGGTACTCCCGAAGTAGCAACTATTCGACCAGTGACTGATCCGCTGGGCAATCTAATGTCAAAGCGAGCGCAGTGCTACGAAAGTGCCTTTGCAATCGCTACCGAACTAGGCTTCCCCGATCTGGTTAAACACCTGGATACGGGCTACGGCTACTACTGTGAATTACCGGATTCACCCTTTCACGTACTGGATGAACTAAAGGCATATATGTGGTGGCAATTGTTCCTGGTTGCGTCATTGCACATTTACGAGAATTACAACTATCTGCCAGGCCACTCTAATTATCGCAACCTGGTTGTTGATCTGATAGCTAACAGCCCTGCATTGGATACGGAGGATGCGGTAAGTGATTTTGTATCACAGCTCGAATCATCAGTTAGTCACCTGGTACCGAGTCCACCCGCATTTACGATTGTGGCGCAACTGTATGAACCTGATGCTCTTAGCAATGATGCATTTCGCCAGTTCATCCTGCTGCAAACCAATTGTCGGCTGATCCAAGAAGGATTCGAGTTCGACGACGTATGGAATCAACTTTGAACAGGGAGGTAACAATGTTTAACAGAACTAATAACTCCCTGGCATCGGGCGTGATTGAGGCGCTGCTGGAAGTAGTTGCTACTGAGGACTATGACGGTCAGCTGGCAAAGTTTCTGGGGGTTAATAAATTAACCGCAGAGGAAATTGCCACCCTTCAAGCGCTTTCGGCTAATGATCGAAAGCGTTTGATTCGCTCCGGTCACAGCATAGTGAATATCACTCTGAACCGGAAGAACGTCGCATCACTATTATCGATGATTAACGAAGGCACAGCACGGGGTGATCTAGTCAGTGAGCTGGTCAAAGCCGGTGCGCCACAATCAATGATGTTTGATCATTTCGGCACATCAACGGATGAGATGGCGAAACTTCGGCGTGAGTTAGGGATGAAAACTCAAGGTGGTCGCCCTGCTGGAATGACGGAAGCCGAAGAACAGATCGTGTATGCGCTCTACAAGGCTGAGAAGCGTCGTTTTCAGGGGGCGGCTGAATCGTACCCAGAAGTAAGAATGTGTCTGCGTATTCACTATGAAACTTCGGTATCGCTGACGAAGATATACAACTTTATCAAATCTCTACACTATGCCCAATAATAACGAACTGCCCCCTGCCCTCCAGGGGTTATTAGACAAAGCGTCTCGGCATCGGTCGAACGGTGATCAGCTGGTGTTTATGGGATCGCTGCAAGACCCCGTACCCAGGCACTTGATAATTGACCCCGACCTACCCGCGTCCGCAGTACGGATATGGGCGTACTTCAGAAGCTATATCACCACTCAGGCCGATTCGATCAAATGTCCGACCTACGTTGAGATTATGCGTGATCTCAACATTGGTTCGCGGGAAACTGTTGCCATGCATTTAAGTCTGTTGAGAGCAACCAGGTGGATATCACTGGCTGCACGAACAAAAAACGGACGCGGATTCACCAGAGGCAACATCTATGCGCTGCATACGCAACCAATCAGCATTGCTGATGCGATGGTACTCGATGAGGAATACATGAGCTTGCTGATCAAGCTATCGCAGCATCAGAACCCAAAATACCATCGACTGGCATCGTTGCTAATTGAAAGTGCGGAGCATTTTTTCGATAGCGAAACCACTACGCCATCGTTAGATGCAATCGAGCAAAGTCTACTTGCCGACCAGGTAAGAACACCCTTGCGCTCATCGCTGCGTTTGTTCTACCAGCGTCCGGTAAGCCAGCCAAAACCATCACAAAACGTAACCGAACTAAAACACGATAGCGGTACGATTTTTGGCACTCAAGGTGTGGCCACAGGAAAAGACCATAGCGGTACGATTTTTCGTGGCCACAGTGTGGCCAAAGAATCAGAAACCGGCAAGAAACCGTTTATCGATAACAATGCACCGAATAGCGAAAATAACTCAGGTGGCCACACTGTGGCCACCCCTTCAGAAATCCAGAGTACGATAATCGTACCGCCAGAGTACGATAATCGTACTGCCTTTTGTAGTAGTAGTAGTTTTAATAAAAAACCTACTACTACAAAGAACATACAGAAGAACAACAGCGGTACGATTAGCGAGCTGCGAAAACGTCTTCAGTTCCATGATGACATTTTTGGATTCAACGACAATCTGAAAAACCTGGCAGCAAAGTCGCTGATTCGAGTAGGCGATGACGATCAGCAAATGGTACTGGATTGCCTGGCTGCTCAAGTCAAGATGGCTGCATACGGACAAGCCAAGCCAGTCAGAGTGCCGATTAAGTTGATCCAGTGGCACGTTGGACAAATCCTTGATGGCAAAAACTCGTTATCAGGGCTTCATCCTGATGATGTGAAGTCACCGCAGAAAATCAAAAAGAAAGTTCGGGCGAAGCTAGATGCGCAGGATCGTGCAAGGCAACAACAAGAAGAAGCTCAAGATCGTGCTCACCAGGAACGGCTGGCACGGCTATTGAAGCAAAAAGGGGAGGAACAGGGAAAATGAATGGAGATAAATCTTTGGCCACAGTGTGGCCACAAAAAACCACGAAGAAAACTGAGGCAGAATTGTGATTACCCAAGAAATCAAAAAACCCATATTCCGCTATCACGGCGGCAAGTGGAAACTAGCATCGTGGATTATCAGCCATATGCCAAGCCACGAAACTTATGTTGAGCCGTATTGCGGTGCGGCAAATGTGTTACTGCACAAATTGCCGGTTAAAAACGAAGTCATCAACGATTTGAATGAACGCCTGATATCGGCATTTCACGTACTGCGTGATACACGCAAGCGCAAGCAGTTAATCGAGATGCTGAGATTCACACCTTACGCCAGGCAGGAGTACGAAAACTGCCAGCAAAAGGCGAGTGATCCGTTAGAGGATGCTAGACGCCTGTTTGTGCTGAGTCATCAATCGTATGCCAGCATTGGCATATCGAGTGATCGTAACTCAGGCTGGCGCAGGGGCTTTCGGGATTCCGGTCGGAATACCGCACAGGAATGGCAGGACATTCCTGATCTGATTACTATCTGGGGCAGACGGTTATCCCAGGTTTACATCGAGCGCATGGACGCGCTCGAACTGATTAAGCAAACGGATTCAAGCGAGACACTGTTCTACGTTGATCCGCCTTATGTTCACGAAACTCGTGCAGCTAATGCCAAAGGCAACTATGGATTCGAGATGACTGACACAGACCATGCAGCGCTGGCTGCGTTACTTAACAGCATCAAAGGCATGGCGATCATCAGCGGCTATTCAAACCGGCTATACGAGCGTCAGCTTTTCCCTGATTGGGAAGTTATTGAAAAACCAGGTGCCAGCGAGAAATCCGAATGTATATGGCTGTCACCGAAACTATCTGAACGCTATGTCACTGAATTTGATCTGCAACGAGACTTTTTTGACGATGGTGGCCACAGTGTGGCCAGCCTGAAACAGCTGAAACAGGGGGGTAAGTAAACGATGGCTAACACTACTCAGAACCATATACAGCTTCCTGGTCGGCTTGAAGGACAGTTTTCGATCACGCTAGATAGCTTTGAAGCAGTTTTAGCCCTACGAGGGCGTCGGAGAACGCCTGACCAGGAAAAAATTTGTGGTCTATACGAGTTTTCATCGCGGTTATCGATGATCTATAGCGCCGCAGAGTTAGGTGATCCGTTTGCGATATACGGGCTGGTACAGATTGAGGATAAGATTCGGGAAACAGAAAGAGCGTTCACCAAAAGAGAGAAGAAGTTAGCCAAGACCAGGCAGCACAAATCCAGCAACAAGGTGACTTATGCGATACCGCGATCTGTCAGTCCGCTTGAATTCAACCTGTCACTGGCTCATTACGGTGCGAGCGTAGCGCGTATCCTGGTTCGCTATGACAATCTGATACTCGATATCAAGAATCAGATGCATTTGAATATGCTGCCGCCACGGGAAGGCAAACAGCAGATATCCGACCTGGGTCTAGCTGTACGAGCATTACTCGACGCAGGGGTGCGATACAACTATACGTCTTGTCGAAAAAAGGATTTGGAGCAGCGCAATCAGCTCGGTGATGCGGCAGTCAAAAAGCTACTTGGTTCGCAATTCATTGATCGTTCCAAGTTCAAGAGTGATGACGAAATATTTGAATATTTTGCAACCTATCCATTTAAGCCGAAGTACGGGCCTGCAACAGTTGTTAGTGATCAGGTATTTGCTGATCGGGCGAAACGAGCGGGTAATACCGAAAGCAAAGCCAAATCTCGCTACGCGATGTTCTTGCCAAGAGCACCGAAAGCTACTGCGGATAAATCTTCTAAGGAGGATAAATCATCTAAAGGGCCTTTTAAGGGTAGGGAACGAGAGAAATCTGGCGCAGAAAAACCCGTAGTGGAAAAGCCTGAGCCAGTGAAATCTGTGAAAAAGAAATTAGAGAAACCGAAACAGAGGAGATTATGATTATGTTTGGTATTAGGAAAATTATTCGAATGCTTGAGGAGCAGAATCGACTCCTCAAGCAGGTTGCAGAGCACACCTCTGCCACCGAACCAAAGAAAATAGACCTGTCAGGTTTTTTCTCTAAACCCCAAACCGAGCCTACCGTTCAGCAGCTCGCCGGTATGACGCGAAATAAACGCGAGCAATGGCTCAGCAGAATGTCGCCCGAAATACGCGAACAATGGGACAGGTACTACTCGGAAGTCCTTACAAATAAACTGACTTCTCGGAAATCTCACCAATGAGGTACGTTGCCTTTATCGCTGGATCAGTACCAATATCAGTCAGGGAATCCTGTGTATTGGTCAACATATCCCCGATATCAATGTCGTGGATAAGTCCTTTTCTTCGGAGCATCGCAATCAAGTGGGAAGACAGGGCAATGAAAGCCAAGGATATTTCTTGTGCTGTGTATGCTTTTTCGTCAGTCATGGTGTTCTCCTTTGTGAAAAATTGGTTGTGTGGAAACTTCAATTCTAACTTAGGGGGACACCATCTTTTTAGATCGCTGCTTTCTGGAGAAGGTGGCCACAGTGTGGCCACGGATTCTAAGGAGAAATAATAGGGATGGAATTGATTATGTCTCATGGACAAATCATCAATGGATTGAAACAGGCTGATGCAGACCTAAGTGAGCTGAAAGCTATGATGCCGCAATTGATCAAGCTGGCAAGTGATCTGGCAGTGGCATATCAGACGGGATTGTTACTTTCTCGGCACATTGTTGGCGGACGCATTTATTTGCGCTGGCGATATCGTTCCGCGATCAGTAAAAGCCGCAAGTATTTGGATTTATCTGAGGGTGAAGGACGCTCATATCTAGCTCAGTTTGGGAAGTCAGTCAGCAAAAGTATGATTGAGATTGATCTGAAATGCCGGGCAATTAATCACGCTTATACCGTAGCTTTTGCGACACGAACCAGTTTACGCAAGATGCTTAAACACGCACAAGGAATGAAAGCCAATCCGCGTGGCCACAGTGTGGACGGTGTGAATTGAGTCGAGCTATGAATATCTAATGAATGAGGATGTGATGAGTAAAAAATACCCGATGAAGCAAACATTCCCGAAGGGCTATAGCGGTAGCTCAGAGCTTGATAATTTGCGTGAGGAATTTGAGAACGATACCAGGCTGGTCTCGCTACTGCTCGAACGACTTGACGAGTTATGGCTCGATCACGAGAAGGAAATGGAATGCAAATATCAATTTGCGCGGTTCATCGAGTTGCAAGGCGAAGATATGGTTAAACAATTCATTGAACACATTTATACGGAAGAAAAAGATTCAGTATTTGAAATTGATGGCGAGCCAATACCACCCCATGTAGTGCAGATTTTTGGCGACCGTTTTGACTTATCTGAGTTTCCGCCTACGAAGGCTGACTTTCCTAAATCCACCTTATGTTGAGCACAATGAAACTTACTTCTGGCGGCCACAGTGTGGCCGCACATTAACCATTATTACTATTCACTAACCATTGAGGACTAACTAATGTCACACAGTACCGAAACTGCATACGTTCACAGCGTTGAAATTTCTACCAAGTCCGTTAATCGCAAAGGTGAGCCAACCGAGATTGATCTGGCTAATTTGCGCGTTAATGTTGACCGTTCACGTCGATCTGGTGAGGATGAGCAAGGCAATCCTACCTATGATGACTCCAAGAGCTTTTGGGTTGATGTGGAGCTATGGGGGCCACGAGTCAAGCACCTGAAAGGCGTTGTCGCCAAGGGTGCATCGATTATGATGAGCGGGATTTACATCAATAATACCTGGACTGATAAAGAGAGCGGCGAAGATCGTAGCAAGCTAGTGTTTGTCGCAGATGAAATTGCGGTATTGCCTCGGTGCGTTGAATCGTTGACGCTCAAAGCTAAGAATGGCGGGTAATAGACTCCGTATAGCTAACTTTGTCTATGCTGGCCACACTGTGGCCACCATAGTTACAAGTGACTAGGGCAACTTTTGAGGAATTATTGATGGCTAAAACTAAAATACCAGTAAAGTGCGTGTTTTGCGGCGCGCATGCATTACTCGGTTTTCCTGATGATGGAATATGTGCGACGTGTCGAAGATGGGGTGTAACCATGCAAGATATATTCGATAGAACCCTGGATGGCTCGCTTCATGCAATAATGCGTCCGCAAGTTTTTACCAATGTCTCGTCGATACTATTTAGTCCGCGAATTGAGCGTAACGCTCTTACCCCTGGTAATGGTAATTCCCGATTTGTCGTGTTCGACATTATTGAGGATGGGGATGTTACCGATACCCGTGATGATCCGCTTAACGATCCCGACTTTATCGACATTGATCAGGGTGATAAGTACTTGGCATTCGCGATTGATGAGGATCAGGCGCGTCTAATTCTCAAGGGTGAACTGATCGCTGTGAACCCAGAATCTAGTAGAGCCTATCGTGATCATACGAACCTTACTTATAGCGGGATTCACGCGCATTAGGCATAGCAAACAATGATGTCTTACATATCCCATATAATCGAGTTTATCTATGCCTATCAAGCCTGAGAATCGAGATCGTTATCCGAAGGACTGGGATGTTCGCAGTCGATTTGTTCGCTTTGTTCGAGCAGATAATAGATGTGAGTGGTGTGGTGCAGAGAACTACCAGCCACATCCAGTAACAGGCAGTAAAGTTGTATTGACCGCCGCTCACGTATTTGATCATCGCCCTGAAGCTGCCGGTCTTTTGAATCTGGCCGCACTATGTCAGCGCTGTCATAACCGACATGATGCACCACACAGGGCGAAGAATCGTAAACGTGGCCACAGTGTGGCCGGAGGGTGTAAACCATGAAACGTAAGTACATTGCATTCCGCCTTTTCCCCGATGGCGCAGTATGGCATGAGGATGAATTTGCCGAGTTGGAATTATGACTGATACAGCACATACGGATGATGTCGCCTGGATGGATAAACCAGTCTACCCGGACTATGGTAGTGCCGGGTTGTTTGCGGCGATATATGCACAAATACATCACGCGGAATACTGCCACCACGGTCACGGTGATACCGATATTTTTAGTGATTTTCCCGATTTTTTGATTACTTGGAATGCGTGTGCGGGAGAGCTTATATATGCGAATAACTATACGTTGACTGGCCCCATTAATCTATCAATCCTACAACCGACTGAACCTATTGATACATTCCGCTATACACATATCTCCGACAAAGAAGGAGATATCGGATTTGGCGAATGGGTTATTGACGAGCTAGGGTTTAAGCTATGCCCGGCAGGGCTTGAGAAAAAAAACAAGGTTGATAAGTTGGGCTATATCTCCCGACAACAGTTGAATAAATTGAATGGATTAACGCAAAAGCAAGCCCAGGAACTCGTAAGTTTAGGGAAGGAAGTCCTAAACAGGTTGGCATTTTGCAGGAAATCTCCTGACCATCATAATCTTGCCATTATCATGCGCTATGCATCTGAAATAAGGCTGAACACGAAAGTACCAGCATATGGGTTGCGTAAGTCGCTTTACTACTTATCGGTAGCGAAATTTGTAATCGATACCGAATCCAAGGTGCGTTCTTTTTTGGAGCGTTCGGAAGTTAATCCTGATCCTGTTATTAAATGGGCGCGTAGAATTATCAAGTCTCGCGTTGGCGTGTCGAAATTGATCGGAACGGCAGTGCTTGATGCCGAGCAGCCAAGCAGTCGAACTCTGTCCACTGGATTATGAACAATGGGACAACTACTACATGAAGTGAATGATTCAGTGTATTTCATCGTCGATGAGGGATTATTCATCCTTCTGAAAACCGACGATCACACAGGCTATTTCGATGAGAAAGGTATCGTTTCCATGCTAGCAAAGGCGATCAAAACAGGTGGCGACACATCCGATCTCGATACCGCCTTATCAATTCTACGCAGCTATCAACATCGCTTGCAGTCGCCTGAGCTGAACTTTATTCCAGCAAACGGAGGTCTATTTTGAGCCAGTTATTTTTATGCGAGAAGCCTTCCCAAGCGCAGGACATTGCGCGGGTACTGAGTGGTGGCAAAGCTCGGCGAATGGATGGATATCTGCAAGCAGGAACTATCAATGTTACCTGGTGCATCGGGCATTTGTTGGAAATGGCAATGCCAGAGGATTATGACGAATCTCTAAAGCGCTGGAGATTGGAGAGTTTGCCTATCTTGCCGGACGACTGGAAGATGGCGGTGCAATCCAAGGTTATTAAGCAGTTCAAGGCGATCAAGTCACTGTTAGCTTCAGCCAGCGAGGTCGTTATCGCAACCGATGCTGATCGGGAGGGAGAAGTCATAGCGCGTGAAGTCTTGGACTTTTGCGCCTATCGTGGCTCGCTGCAACGCTTGTGGTTATCATCATTGGACGATGCATCTATACGCAAGGCGCTTGGAGCGTTGCGTGATCAGAGTAGCACTGAAGCGTTGTATTACGCTGGTCTAGGACGTGCCAGAAGTGATTGGCTGGTAGGTATGAATCTGACAAGAGCCTATACCTGTCTGGGCCGCGATGCAGGCTTTGACGGTGTACTGTCCGTCGGGCGCGTACAAACGCCGACGCTTGCGCTGGTGGTTCAGCGTGATCTCCTGATCGAGAATTTCACTCCTAGCGACTACTACGTAGTTATTGCAGCGCTAGACCATTCAGGTGAGCGGTTTTCAGCAACATGGGTGCCTAATGCTGATGAACTAGCCACGATCTGTGATGATCAGCGCCGCTGTACCAGTCAGAAATCGGCGATGCAAGTGGCGCAGAATTTAGCTAACTCAACCGCTGTGGTTACATCTTTTGATCGACGCAACAAGTCAAAATCTGCACCACTGCTTTTTTCTTTGTCAGCCCTGCAAAAAGCAGCCTCTTCCCGATGGGGCTACGGTGCTGAACAGACATTGAAGATTGCTCAGGCATTGTACGAGGGCTATAAGGCGACCAGCTATCCGCGCAGTGATTGCCAATATCTGCCGTTAGAGCAGCTGGACGAAGCATCTGACGTGCGTGATGCGCTGATGACGGTTCACCGCAGCGACAAGGCGTTGACCAGCCATATTGAGCGCATGGATATGTCGCTCAAAAGCCGCGCATGGAACAACGCTAAAATCACGGCTCACCACGGCATTATTCCGACCACGAATGATCGGGTAGACGTAGCAAGTATGAGTGAGCCTGAACGCAATATCTATGATCTGATTGTTCGGCACTATCTCGTGCAGTTTTATCCACCCTACATCGCTGAATACACCGAGATAAAGCTGTCTGCCAATGGCGTTGATTTACTTGCAAAAGGCATCCGTCCGGTTTCGTCGGGTTGGAAGTCTGTGTTGACGGTTGACAAGAAAGAGGATGCGCCAGAGCAACATTTACCGACTATGCAAAGTGGCGACCAGGCCCAGGTGGAAGATGCGTCGGTAGAGTCCAAGAAAACCAAACCACCGGCTCGATTTACCGAGGGAACACTGATTGACGCGATGGCGAATGTCGCTCGTTATGTTGAAGATGCGCAAGCAAAAGCAATACTCAAGGAAAACGAGGGAATTGGTACTGAAGCTACCCGTGCGGGAATTATCGAAACGCTGAAAAGCCGTAAGTATGTGCAGCCCAAAGGCAAGCAACTGATTTCAACCACTACAGGTCGAGAACTGATACAGATGCTACCGAAAGAGCTGACTGATCCAGTGATGACAGCACTTATGGAGCGATTACTGAGCAAGATCGCCGATGGTGATCTTGACCTGGACAATTACATGCGGCGACAAACGCAGTATGTCACCCGTTTGATTGAATCGGCCAAAGCAAATGCCGGTCAGATTCAAATTACACCAGGCAAAAAGAAAGTGAAAGCTGTACCAGTCAAGACAGACAAAGTTTGCCCTGATTGCGGCAAGCAACTACTGAAGCGTAAGGGCAAGAAGGGGTATTTTCTCGGTTGTTCAGGCTTTCCGGATTGTCGGCACATTGAATTTTTGAACTAGATTATTTATGGCCACAGTGTGGCCACAAATCCACACTAAAAACTATGAACGCAGCAAAACAACTTTTGATCGACCTGCAAACGCTGGATATTGAAGCCAGGCTGATAACCTGCGCGAGTGTGGACTACCCTAAAAGTGTCGTTCCCACCTATACCTTTTCGTTGTCCCTTGAGCGCGCTGTTCATTTACACAGGATGATTGACGGGGATACACAGCTTTTTAACTACTGGTATTTATCTGGCATTCAACATCCCGACAGGATCAGCTGGCACCTTGAAACCACGCACTTGTCGCGGTTTATCAAAGGAATCATAGGAAAGCGTTCGCGCCCAGATTTTGACCTGATTTATCACATGGTGAGGCAAGCTAAGGAAGAATCGCTTGAAGACTTGCGAGCAGCTTTGGTAGCGCCTCTTTCAGTCCAGTGAAAATCGAATACAGCAATACTGCCATGATTGTCAGACCTATGGCTTTCAGTAGCAAAATTTGTCGATATCGTTTAATACATGGATACTTCGCTTTGCATATGCATTTTCTAGCCGTATTGCTAACTTCTCTTTTGCATACGCGGCAATTAACAACATGTTCTTTTTCAAAAATCATAGCCTACTCCTGTTTATAGATGTGTTTCCCAAAAAACCGGATGGAAAGACGTTTTAGCGCGCTCCGTGATGTCCTGGAATCGGCGGATGGAATCAAGGTCAAATGGGTTTTTATTGGCACACTTGATCTGAAAGGGCGGTTGTATTCTCAGCCTTATCTGGGCATTTATTCGTCAGCCCAGAAAGCACAACATATCGCCCGAACCATTGCTGAAACAGACAAGCTCAACTATCACTGGTATATCACTGTTCAATGGAGTGACTGCTTACGCCCATACTACGCAATCAAGTTGAAACACGGGTTTTGTATCCTGGACGAAATTGCCACTCCGCGTGTCAAGCAAGTATGCCAGGACATTGAACAGATCACTGAATCGATACGCGCCAACGCATGACTATAGCAATTGCTGGCAATTACGGCCAGAGATTTATCTCCAGCAAGTGATCACGCAAACTACATGAGAAGAAGCATTGACCCAAAAATTCGAGTCCTGACCGATGCCTTGAATGATATCGACGGCATCAGTACCAAATGGTCTTGCAGCGGACATCCACCCCCTTTGGGCTGGGCTGGACTACTGTTACCAATGGTCGAACTGCCATACCTGAGTTTTTACGCGTCTGCCAAGCAGGGGCGGAAAATTGCGCAGATAATTGCCAAAACCCCGAAACTGAAATATCGATGGAACATCGAAGTGGATTTTTCGATCTGTCTTCATGCCAGATATACCATTCGACTGCCTGGCGGCGTTTGGCATGATGCTTTATTGTATCGCGCCTGGCCGATATGGCAAGATATCGAACGTATCGCTGAATCTGTACGAGCATATCCCTGGAACGAATAGTTGTCCGAATCTATGGCCACAGTGTGGCCATTAGAAAAGACCCATAGTACGTGTACGGCCTTGAAATTCTTTTTCTGCGGCCGTAATATGGCCGCGTTGAACAATTTACTGTGGACTGCCAGCGCCCCGAAGTTTCTGGCATAGAGCGATGAATACTGGATTTATCCAGTACCGACCGAAGAAAACATCGTCATAGGGTAAAACCTACTCGGTCATATTCAATACTTTTCAACCCTATCGGGGATGTACTCATCCCGTAGGGGTTAGTGCATCCCTTTTTTATTATTAAATCGGAGATGTACCAATGAATAACTCAACTCAAAACGCAACCAACAAAACTTACGACGTTCACACGACTGGATTCGGATACTTAAACCGTATTCGTGAGGTCACACCTTCACATGGTGGTAAGCCGTACTTATCTTGCGATATCACATTGCAGGAAGGCGTTGCAAAAGATGGCGATTTTTCTACGATCAAAAAGATTTACTTTCAAGCTAACGTAGTTGGCACGAAGGCAATCGAGGTGATGCGTGAGCATTTCACCAATGATCAAGGAAAAGTAGCTTCACCGGATGAGCCAGTAACCGCAGCTGTCCGCCTTGGCGGAATTGATGTGGATCAGTGGACTTATCAAAAAGGCGATAAAGCGGGTCAACCAGGCGTGACACTTAAAACGCGCTTGTTAAAGCTCACCTATCTCGCTATTGGTGGTAACGCTATCGATCTGGGCGAAGATGAAGATAATGCCGAGACAGCACAGGAGCCTTCCGAGGAACCTACTGCCGAAGCACAGTCTGAACCTGAACTCTCGCAAATCGAGGGGGATACGCAGCCGGAATCTGAGTCGCAAGACGAAGAACCCGAAGCGGTATCAATCGAAGATATGCAGGACGATAGCGGTAAACTGTGTGAAATCCATCTCTCTAAAGACGATCCAGAGTTTGACGCAAAGCGCGTCATGGTAAAACAACTGGGCTATCGTTGGAACAGTGACAGTCAGTCCTGGCTACCACCTGTCCAACAAGCGAATGAGCAGGCAGCGCAAGCAGCTGGTTAATTCGTTAGTTGATACATCACAGCCTTCGGGCTGTGATGTTGATATTAGAGTAAAATCATCATTTTTTGAGGACATACCAATGTCTACTGATAAACCCTTACCTGCTGGCGATTCAATTTCAGAACTCAGCACCGAGCAGTTGGAGAATACGCTTGATTCCGTTCGTTTTGACATCGTTAAGCACAAGCTAGATCGTGATTCGATTCTGGACATTTGGGAAGCAGGTCTGAAACAGCATTTGCTGAAGGTTAGCAAAAGCTAAGTAGCTACAAATACAATTCAAACCCACACGGGATGCACTCATCCCATTGGGGTGGTACGTCCTTTTTAAATTTTTAAATCGGAGATGTACCAATGAATTTTCTAAAATCTAAACGCACGATCGCAAAACTGGAAGCTTACAGTGACTTCGCCAATTCATACGGCGTATGGCTTTTTATGATCTTTTTGTCAGCATCAATGTTGGCACTAATGATATATGGAGCCTATACAAAGTGGGATTCACCGGAGTTCACCACCTTTCATGTTTATACGCTGGCACTTTTAATTATCGTGATACTCGCTTGCCTATTTACAGCTCTAGTCGAGCTAGTAAGCGAGCTATACAGAAACCAGGCTATCCACTAGCGGAGCCTTCAATTCAAACCTTATTGGGATGCATTCATCCCATTGGGGTGGTACGTCCCTTTTTAATTTTTAAATCGGAGATGTACTATGAACACTAAAATCGAAGAAATTGGACTCTATCTGGTCGGAGCGTTTGTAACTCTGACAATAGCAGCCATAGTCGCGTTTGGATGGCTTCTTGCTTCCATTCTTGGCAGTGCAGTAGCATCAATGTACTCAGCAATGGTTGATGCGATGCTTCGTTCGCCTATTTGCACTCTTTTCTTTTCACCGTGGCTTAAAGCAAACATGCTTGCTCAATTGAAGCAGTCATAGCTAATCAAGCTGCGTTAACCCAGACGGGAATCACCATTCCCGTTTACGGGCTTGGTATTCCCGTCGTAATCATTATTGGAGGCGACAATGGAAAAGCTAGCCTGGCAAGAGTTTCTGACTTTTTGCGATACTGCAATAACGAATGAATTACTCGAAAAACGAGGACGAATCCTTGATCTGATTCCGAAGTTGCAAGACGAAGATGTTATTCGTGATGCGCACAGGATGGTGAAAACTATCGATCAGGAATTGATGGGGCGAGTTCTTTAGTCTTTTCCGTGTCGGCGCATGATTGCGTCGGCACGGTCAGGATTACCTTTGGCAATTTCAATCAACGCCTGACGCTCAGGATTAGAGCAGTCACCGTCTGATGCGATTGCGGCCAGGAAATCATTAATAAACGGACGTGATTTTCCCCAGGCATGATCAAACTGCTGTTCGGTTTTGATACTGTCAATGTGGATGCCAACTTTAGCAAAATGCTGGGCGTATTTAGCTCGGTCTTTGCGTGTAAATACCAGTGTTCCATTACTGGATACCAGGCATCCGGTGTGATGTTTCGTATTCATTCGTCAATCATATCACAAGGATGGTGAAGTCAATCAGGTGCCGATCCAATCTTTCTTAATCTTGTGGCCAGACTCTGGCCAGCAAATTCAATTTAACCTTTACGGGATGCATTCACACCCCGTTGGGTTGGTGCATTCCTTTTTCTATGGAGGAAATTCAAATGGCAGAAATGCTAATCGCGCTACTGGTACTCGTTTTAATTGGCGGTTACCTTGCTTCATGTTGTTGGTTAGCCAGCAACTATCACAGATGAATCAGGACTGGATAATTTAGTCCAAAATGTTGTTAACCCTGCCGGGATGTACTCATCCCGTAGGGGTTAGTGCATCCCTTTTTTATTTTTATTTTAAATCGGAGATGTACCAATGAATAACTTAACTCAATCCGCCGCACAGCATGATGCAGAGCATTTCAATGTAGGCGACATACTCGAAGCCCCCTGGGGCTTTAGTGTGTCAGGCGTTGATTTTTATCAAGTTGTACGCATTACTGCTTCAGGCAAATCAGTAGCTCTCAAAAAACTTGCCAAACGACATAAAGGCGTTGGGCAGCTGAATGGGAATTCAGAGCCTATACAACACAAGTTTGTTGGTGAAGCATTGATGCGCCGTGTTAAGCCTTACGATGCTACCAGCCCACAAGTCAGAATTGACGGATTTACAATCGCAACACGATGGACGGGTGTTCCGTTCTTTGAAAGCCATGATCAATAATGATGCTAAATAACGTGGCCACAGTGTGGCCATTAATTTTTCTTCGGTGATAGCGCAATAGTGCGCTGTCACCAAGGGGATTTCTGTGCGGATAGCATGGGAATTTATAAATTCGACTGTCCAGGTATTCATTAGCTTTCTTGCTCTACCACAAGAAAGCTAATGAATGCTAAGATCAGCACATCGATATACGGTGGACTGCCAGCGCCCCGAAGTTTCTGGCATAGAGCGATGAATACCGGATTTATCCGGTACCGACCGAAGAAAACATCGTCATAGGGTAAAACCTACTCGGTCTATCGCACGATACGGAGTGGTCACCAAACAGGCTGCGAACCTATCGTGTTGTAACCTATAGAACTCCATGATGATTATGGAGCGTCTATATTTTCAAGCCTTACACCGGCCGCAATCCCCGTGATTGTGGTCGGTGTCTTGGGAAAAGATAACCTTCACAAGCTGGGACTGATGGTGTCTCGGTTTGTGAAGGCTATCTTAGCCGTCAACTCACCAGTCAAGGCTGCTGGAAAATAGCCTGCCCTTAGTGCGGTTCTGCCCGTGCCACCACATGATTAAACAGATCATAGCCCCGTCTATCGGGGCTATATCTTCATTTACCATCCGCAATAGCCTTTCTTCCTGGTCACACTTATCTGGTTGGCCACGTCACACTTTATGCGCTCGATGCGTCACATCGCCGTACCACAAAAATATACCGCTTGTCAATAGATAACCCAATATTGCCCATATAGGGTTTTCTGTTCCTTTTCCCGTGTTTGTGTGAATAATGGTGCAGCATCTAAATAGCGCAACTTATTTATATGCTTCATCTTCCCGTTGATTGTCTCCTCCTTCATTGTGGTAAGGCTTGGATCGCTTCGTGCCGTAGTTTTCTCAGTTACATTTTCTCCGGCGGCGCGAATGCGATCTTTTTTTCTTTATCGCTAACATTACCCATTAATACCGCGTTCGCGGCTGATACACAGGCTGTGGGGCGCTATATCGACGTATCGGTTAAAGCCGAGCATGAACAGCTTTGGCCTCTGAATGAAGTCGTTAGTCCAGCCTTTGGTAGCTGTCCGAGCATTGCATGTGCAATAACCAGCGCGATCAGTTTAGTCGGCTACACACTCTATCCAGGTCAAAAGCACGTATCAGTGCTGAATACTCTGAACAAGCCGATTCCGACAAACCATTTACGCCTGAACAATTTAACGATTATTGAGGCGATCCACACCCTGATCGGGCCAGCCTATCAAATATTGGTTGATCCCTATGATCGCTTAATCTCTTTTGAGCTAATTCAGTCGCCTGTGGTTATTACCACACAAAGCACAACCGCTACGCACTCCGAGGCGCAGACGATTCGACTCAAAACGACCAAACCCAATTACCCACCGGATATCGACGGAGGTCGCCGCTAATGAAGCCATTGTATTTAGTTACTGTCAGCGCAGCGTTGATTCTTAGCGGATGCGTCACTCATACGACTGTTACGACAACCGTCACGGATGTACCTGCAAGCCAGGGCAGTCAGATCGCACCAGCCTGGTTAGCTGATCAATCTCAGTATCCACCCTATGTCACTTTAACCAAGCTATCTGACGTACATCGCAACACCAAAGTGTTTCGCATGGGTTCAACCCAAAACGAGGAATAACCATGAGCATAGCAATTGGTAGTTGGATAAACAAAGTCGGCGCACTGATCGTCATTGCTACCGTGATGGGTTATTTAATCATTCCCCAAGTTTCCCAAGCTCAAGAGGTCGCCAATACCACCATCACCCAGACTGCTACTGGTAATGCCGGTATTAGCACTGTCGATCTAGCCAATAGCACCGCCACACAATGGGGTGTATCCGAAACGGACTGGACTCGCTACCAAACATTGATGACGGGGGAAGCAGGACTTCATTACCGTCACCTTGAGCCAGCTTTCGTATTAGGAATTTATTCGGACACTGAGGCAGATCGGGAGAAATACGCCGAAATATATTATCGCCAGGAAAAAGCGCGCCTGGCTCGATTGTTTGCCTTCAACCGCGCCTATATGCGGCACGCGACCGAGATTGATGGTGACAAACGTCTGATCAATACCGTGCAAGTAGCAGAACGCAAGGCGCAGCTTGAAATTGCACCCAAACCCCTGTCAGCGGGTGTATCGCTGTCAGCGACCAATGATCGTCATGTGGTCTTTGTTAAACGCAATTGCAGCTTATGCGATACGGCAGTCAAGCGCCTGGTCGATGCACGGCGGCGTTTTGAAATCTACTATTCCGGTGCGGACAAGGCAGATGAAATTCGTAATTGGGCTTCCGTGCTCAATATTCCACCTGAGCGAGTGAAAAGTGGTGATATCTCCCTGAACTTCGATCAGGGCTTTTCAACCCAACTTGGTATCACAGAATTTCCAGCGGTTTACCGTACTACCAAGCTCGAAGAACAGATCAGTGTTGATGATGCAGTCAAAGGCGCTCAGTAGGCTGCAACATACGATTGCAGCTGTATTGATCAGCGCGATGCTGATGACGCCAGCTTGGGCAGAAATTTCAGTACCGAATGCTTATGAACAGGAAGCACGAATAAACCATATCCCGCCCGTGGTGTTGTTTGCATTAGCACTGGTTGAATCAGGTCGAACCTTGCCGAACAAGGTGTATCGCCCCTGGCCCTGGACGTTGACGATCAACGCCAAGCCGTATTTCTTCAATAACCGCGAAGATGCAAGCACCAAGTTGCAAGAAGTGCTTGCAGGAGAAATACCGGAACAACTCGGCGTTGGCTTAATGCAGGTTGAGTGGCGCTTTCATAAACAACGCTTTGCGAGTGCAGCGGCAGCGCTTGATCCGTATCAAAACCTTAAGGTCGGTGCAGCGATCTTCTCCGAATACTGGAAAGAGACTGGCAACTTGTGGGAAGCCATTGGTCGCTATCACTCGAAAACCCCGAAGTATGCAGCCAAGTACAAGAACCTGGTCGGTGATCGCTTGCTGCGCTTGTTGGCTCAAAACGTCGAATGAACATGAGAACTTACATAGGGCCACTGGCATTGCTTGCCTGCCAGATTTTCATATTTAGTTGTACGCTGTTATTAATGGCTAAAGCTGATCTGTACGAGCTAGGGCGCGGTGTTGGTATTACTGAGACAGATCAAGCGCTGAAAGAAATGGGCTTGCTGGACAGGCTGATTAATCCCGACAAGATTAATCTTGAAGCTCCTGCCAATAATCGTGTGAATACTCCATCGGCAGCATTTTTCCGTGATGCATTGAATAGCTTGGTACGTCCAGAGTTTCCTGTCCGAACTTCATTGCGCTATTCCGATACCAGTACCACCAGGGAAGTCGGTGTGTATCTGAAAGTACCACTGTGTATTGTTGGTACCAACGAGGGATCGCTGCGCTGGATGGAGCAAAACAAGGACTTACTGACACAGCACGAAGCCGTATGCGCGATTGCTGATGCAGACAATGAATCGGCATTGCTGACAATGCAAAAGCTGGCTGCACCTGTTCCTGTGGTGGTAATCCCACTGGAAGAAATCGCAGCCAGGCACGGGATTGACCAGTATCCGGTACTGGTCACGGGTTCAATTCAGAATCTGAGGCAGAACTAACGATGACAGCCAAGTATCAAATCGAAGCACTGTTAAGACCTGCGATTGAAGGCACGTCGGCGGTGTTTGCGCTGTTGATGGCCTTAACCATCTTCCTGGCGCATAGCAATCTGCTGATGCCAACACCAGTCGCCTTGTGGTCATCATCATTTTTTATTGCCTATGCGCTGTGGCGAGCCTGGCAATGGTATCGGATCAAGCGCTATCACCGGCTGCTGTTAAGACAGCCACGCTATGCCCTGAAGCAAAACAAAATCCCCGTGTCCAGGAAAGCGCTGTTTCTGGGCAAGGGTTTTCGATGGTCGCAAAAGCATACACAGCGACTGCGAGATTGTCTGTTGCCGGAGAATGAAGCGTATCTCAGGGAAGGAACCTGGTATCGCAGAGCGCGAAACCTGGAACTTCGCTTTGAGGGTACAACACTAGAAAAGCTCTTATCGAGCCAATGGGTTTTGAATCCAGTACGTCCGAAGCCAGAAGTTGGTGGACGCCCTGAAATTCATGGGGTGGGCATGTATGAGGGTGAACAGAAAGTCTATTTGCCGTTGTTTGAGCGAGTCGGTCATACGCTGGTGTTGGGTACTACGCGAGTCGGCAAAACTCGCCTGGCAGAAGTGATGGCCACTCAGGATATCGCTCGCGGCGAAACCGTGATTTTCTTTGATCCCAAAGGCGATGCTGATTTAGTTAAGTCGCTGTATGCCGCTGCGCGTGAGGCTGGGCGCCTGGATAACTTCTATATCTTTCACCTGGCGTATCCAGAGGTGTCGGCCCGATATAACCCGCTTGGCTCGTATTCGCGGATTACGGAACCGGCGACCCGTATTGCCAACGGCTTGCCAAATGAGGGCAATTCGGCAGCGTTCAAGGAATTCGGCTGGCGGTTCACAAACATCATTACCCGGGCGTTGCATTTCCTGGGCAAACGTCCTTCGTATGAGGCGATTGCCAAGTACATCGATAACATCGACGTGCTGCTGATCGAATACGGAATTGCCTGGCTGAAAGAGGTAGACCTCGAAAACTACGAATCGGGTATTGCCCGAATCAAGTACGGCTTGACCGGCAACAAAGATGACCCCAACAAACCTAACGTACCGGCACTTGTCCCTACCGAGCGTGGTCGAGATATGGATGCAGTCTGCACTGCGCGATATCTCAAGCAGTACATGCAGGAAACTGATCAACACGAACCTGTCGCGGCTGGATTGCTATCGGCGTTCAAATACGACAAGGCGTATTTCGACAAAATCGTTTCTTCACTTGGCCCGTTCCTGGAAAAATTGACTGCTGGCAAGGTCAGTGAATTACTAAGCCCAGACTATAACGATCTGACTGATGAGCGCCCGATATTCGATTGGCGCGATGTGATCCGCACCAACGGTATTGTTTACGTTGGCCTGGCTGCGTTGACGGATGTCACCGTCGCATCTGCGGTCGGCAATGCCATGTTTTCCGACTTGACCGCCGTTGCGGGTGATTTGTATGCGCATGGCACGGGATCGGACGCTATCGGTGACGCTGGCTATGCCAAGGTATCGATACATGCCGACGAATTCAATGAATTGATCGGTGATGAATTTGTGCCGATGTTGAATAAGGCAGGTGGTGCCGGTTATCAGGTAACGGCTTACACCCAAACCTGGGCAGATATCGAGGCGCGTATTGGTAGTCGCGCCAAGGCTGAACAGGTTGGCGGTAACTTCAACACGCTGGCGATGTTGCGGGTTTTACGAACCGACACCGCTGAAATGTTGACGGATAAATTGCCAAAAGTGCAAGTTAATCAAATCACCACTTTGTCCGCAGCCAGTCATTCCGACACACCCGAGGACGGTACACCGTTTTCATCCAGGGTTGAAGATCGTATTACGACTGCTGATGTGCCGATGATCGATCCGTCTGATTTAACTCGTTTGCCCAAAGGCCAGGCGTTCATCTTGAAAGAAGGTGGGCAACTGTTCAAGGTGCGTTTGCCATTGGCAGTTGCCGACGATGAAGGCATACCCGACCAGGTACGTGGGCTGGTCGAGAATATGCGCAAGGATAGCGATACCCGCAATTCCGATACCTGGTATCGGGATGAGTGGTGGCAAAGCACCGTTGGCGGTGCGGTCAATACCCGTAATTTCCGTGATCTGGTTTTTGGCAACAAACAAGACGAAGCCCAAAATCCAGAGGATTTGGTGAGTCAGGATGATGCTGATCCGTCAAATAATGTTGACAGCGCTCAGGAGCCTGATATGGAGGCTTTCAATGGTTGATCGTACCCGTGAGTCCAAACCGGAAAGCAAGGCGTTCCTGGCGCGTCTGTCGCGCATTCCACTGCATTTAATCCTGTGGGTTTTTGGTTCACTGCTTGTCTCTTTGATACTGGAATGGCTGTTGATGTCCTTTGTCTGGTACGACCAAGGCGCTGAGCACTCGCGCCAGGTATTGATCAAGGAATGGGGATTCATCAATAGCCACTTCACCCGTGCAGCATTTGGGATTACTTCACCGTCCGAAATAGCCGCCTTTCTCGCCGAGAAAATGCATTACTGGATATTCACCTGGACAGGGCTGGAATCGCTGCTGCTGTCCATTGGCAAGTTCGGCAATCTGATCGGTGAGTACATCAATGCATCGCTGAATATCACGCAAGTGTTCTTTTTGCGCTTGTCGATCACGATTGCATCGCTACCGTTATTTGTTCTGTTTGGCTATTGGGGCTTTTTTGAAGGCTTGGTACGCCGCGATCTGAGGCGCTACGGCGCGGATTACGAGCGCGGGCTGTTGTTTTCATGGGCCAAGTATCTAACTGGCTCAGTCATTATTTTGCCGATCATTTTCTATCTGACCATACCCGTCACCCTGAACCCTGCACTGGTTTTTATTCCGTTCGCGGCTTTGTTGGCGATTGTCCTGATGGTCGTGTCATCCACTTTCACCAAATACGTTTGAGGTTTTATCTCATGAGTTTTACCAAATTGTTCCGCATCACCTTGCTGGCAAGCCTGCTGACCGCGCCATTAATGGTTAGCGCCGATCAGGTTCCAGGCTTTGTACGGGATGGGGAAGATAATCAGTTTTTCCAGAGCAGAGCGGAAGGCTTGAGTGTGGTGGTCAAGGAAATCACCGCGCTCAAGCAATTGATTCAAATCGTTCAGTCACTGCCCGATGAACGTGGTCGTTATCGCGTTTCATTTGATCGCATGTTGACCGACCTTGATCTGATTCAAAAAGGTGTACTGGAGACTATTAACCTTCCGACAACTGCGCCCGTTCAGGGCATTCAGGAGTATCCGGCATTGACAGCGGACTACATGGAGTAAGACATGGCAGCACTAGGCACAGATACGATCACCTCTAACGTGTCCTCTGCATTTGATGCGGCTTCGGGCACGACTACAACGGCAGTCTTCGGTTTGATTGTTGCTGCTGCTGCGGTGGGCGTATTCGTGTGGGCTGGCAGTTACGTGATTCGGACGTTTGCGACCGGGCTTCAAAGTGGCGACGTTAAGCACATTTTCAGCGGAATCGTCATGGTGGTTCTGGTCGTGTTTACGATGCTCTACATAATTAACTACATCAAACCTTAACTACTTTTTA
The DNA here is from genome assembly GCA_965249035.1 of Candidatus Poriferihabitaceae bacterium. GTDB lineage: Bacteria > Pseudomonadota > Gammaproteobacteria > Arenicellales > Poriferihabitantaceae > CBDFKV01. The sequence continues at coordinate 64,096 of CBDFKV010000005.1, forward strand.
TTTAACGGAGATCAATCCAATGACTACCAATAAAACACTTACTATTTTCAAGAAATACTCGATGCCCCTGCTAATTGCGCTCGGTCTGTTTGGCCTGGCTAAAGTGGGCTTTGCCGATATTACCACACCGACTTTGCCCGACGGTTCGGCAGCGTCCGATAACTTTATCGGTGATATGGGCAAGGTGCTTAAAGGTGCCTTTCAGTTGGGTATCTATGCGCTGCTGGCCGGTGGTTGGCTGGTCGCGGGTTATCTGATCATTCAAGGCGCAATCGCCATGTTTCAGTCAAAGGGTGGTGCTGGACAATTCTTCATGGGCATATTTGTCGCCTTTGTGATGGTACTGGCGATGACGTACTTCCTGGACAAAGGTGAGACTGCACTGGACGATATTGGCGTTTCGTCGCTGTATCAGCCTGCTTCAATCACTTCGATTGCATAGGGATTAGCAATGGCTAAGCCACAACAACGCTTACCCCTAACCACACGGGTTGGACGCCAGCCCGTGATGGCGATGGGCTTGAATGGGTCAGAATTTATGCTCGTTATCGGTATCGGATTCATAGCGATGATTGTGTTCACCATTCTCGGCTTTGTTGTGCTTGGCAAATTCCATTATGGAATGCTGTTTGGGTTTATGGCGGCTTTATTGGTTGGCTATATCACGAAGCTGTTATTCGTAGCCTACAAACGCCAAACCCCAGACGGGTATTTCCAACAAATTCTTTATCGCCTGCAACGCGATACCACCGGCAACAAAAAGCTGATTACTCACCAGGGTAATTGGGATGCGCTGCGCGTGATTAAACGACCTCAACTTACATAGAACCGACGATGCTAAACACAACTGACACTAGCAACCAGGCGGCTATGCCTGGTACGGCTTATAGCCGTGAAACCCATACCCTTAAAGCGATTAATCGAGGTTTGATGTTGGTCATCATGCTGATGGCTTTGGCATTGGTCGGCTCTATCGGCCTTTACTGGAATCTGTCAAAGACCGATACCTTATGGGTTCCACCGGATACCAGCAACGGTGCAATGGTGCAAAAGAATATGCCGGACAAGGCCAATATCTACGGCTTTTCCAACTACATCATGCAATACCTGTATCACTGGCCTATTGATGGGGCAGAGGATTACAAGAAGAATGTTTTTGATCTGTCTTTTTACATCACGCCGAATTTCAAGGCGTGGCTGGATAAAGACTACGGCACCTCCGCGAACTTCGCTGGCATTAACGAGCTGTCTGGACGCCAGAGAATGCTGTTGCCATTAGACCAGAAACGCTATAGCTCGGCGAGTGTTAAGCCCTTGGCTGATGGCGTTTGGGAAATCACGCTGTATTACCAGCTGCGCGAGCATTACAAGCGCGAAAAAATCAAGGATACGCCGATGCGATATCGGCTGCGCGTCGTGCGCTCAGAAGTCGATCCCGAACGCAATGCCTGGGGATTGAAGATCGACGGTTTTGTGGAGTCACCAAGCCGTGTCGAGATAGGAGACTGAAGAATGGGCCAAACCGTCAGATTTGCACATTTGCATGAAACAGATTTCGGTCAAGTCGTGGTGATCAAGCAGGGACAGCACCACGATCCAGCGATATCAGTGATTTATCGTGTCGATGGCATCACCGTCGATGCAGGCAGCACGGTCGGTTCTGAAGCAGAACTCAACCAGCTCTTTGATCAACTTGCCGACCCCACGTTCGTCAGTCGAACCGTGGAGTCGTTCAATAAACAGTTACTACAAAGGTAGTCACCATGAATAAACCCTCGTTACCACTGTTGGCAATTGCCCTGGTATTACCTTTGTTGGTCTGCATGGGCAATGTTGCTACAGCACAAAACGCCGATGCAGTCGTTAATAGCGACTTTGGTCTGAGCGATGAGCCAAAACCAAAGCAGCTTGAGCCACAGCAAATCATTTATCACGGTGCGCCGATTTCAATCACCATGAGTGCAGGCCAGGAGCGCCGGATTGTCTTTGATGGAGCATTTGAGATCGGTATTGATTCCAAGCTAACGCCGGAAGATCAGGCCGCATTCAGGCCGCAAATCTTCGGCAATAATTTGCTGTTGACCGTTGATCATCCGCTGGCATTGCGTGTCATTGCCAACGTAGCGGGAGAAAGCGTACCGATTGATTTAGCCGTAGTTGAGGAAGCAAGCGATCATTATCCAGTGGCGATAGTCCGCAAGTCGGTGATTGAGGCTGAACAACGCCTCAATGCCGAGATTGAGCCGCCGATAGTTCCCACATCGGCATTGCATTATCCAGGCAAGGCCAAGCCTCCAGGCTACGTAGACCTGGTGCGCTTTGCTGCGCAAAAAATGTATGCGCCGAAACGCTACCAAAAGGACTTGAAGGCAGCAAAGCCGGTTGATGTTGATCCTGCGCCGGTACGCCTGATGCGCTTTGATGCGGTTGAAACCAAAGCCATTGGTACCTGGAAATTCGGAGAGCTGTTTGTCACTGCGGTTGAAGTCACAAACAAACATGCCAGGCCGATCAATCTTGATCCACGACTACTGATCGGTCGCTGGAATGCAGCCAGCTTTCATCACAACCGCCTGGGGCCAGTCGGCAGTCGCTTTGATCGAACCATGTTGTACCTGGTATCGACCAAGACCTTCGATGATGCGCTCGGTGTCTATCGCAAGGTAGCGGCGAACAAGAAGGATACAGACGTCGATATGTCACAAGGTGGGAGGCGGTAGACATGGCTAAACCCAAGAGTAATATGCTCGTTCTGGTCGGTGCTGGTTTTCTGGCATTGATCGTGATTGCTGGCCTTATGTTTCGTTTCTACGGTGCTGATATCAGTGATCGGATCACCGGCAAGAATAAGGTGCAGGATGCCAAAGATACCCCGCGTGAATCCCTCACCGCGATGTCATCAAAGCTGACCGGCGTTCGTGAAACCGTTGACGAACTTGCTAAGAAAATGGCGGCTGGTACTGAGGCGTCGGCTGAAGAACAGGCAAAACTGCTGGAACGGGCGCGTAAGGAAGCCGCAGCGAGCAACAAAAATGTTCTGGACGTTGTTCAGCAACAATTTGAAGCGCTGTCCAAGAAGATCGAGCAACAGAAGGAATACGAAGTCAATAAGCCAGTTCCCCAGGGTGGGCAACTGCGCAATGACGGTCGAATCTGGTTTGGACAGCCAGGTACAAGCGCTGCTGGCGGTACGGGTGGAATTCAAACCCTGCCTGACCGAATCAAGGGCAAACTTGGTTCACTCGACTTTGCTGGTATCCGCTCGGCTGGCGGTAATCCAGACGATGATAATCCACAGATTCCTGCGTACACGATTCCATCCAATTCGACCCTGATTGGCTCCAAAGCAATCACCGCCCTGATCGGACGGGTGCCGATAGGTGGGCAATTGCGCGATCCAGTACCGTTCAAGATCGTCACGGGTGCTGAAAACCTGACCGCCAATGATATGTATCTGCCGGAAGTCGAAAAGATGATCTGGTCGGGTTACGCCGCTGGTGATGGAGCGATTAAATGCGCTACCGGCAAAGTTACCAGCGTCACCTTTGTATTCAGGGATGGAACGATTCTGACTCAGGACGCCAAGCAACCTGATGTTGGTCTGGGCTGGATATCCAATGATCAGGGATATCCCTGCATTCCTGGTACCTATGTATCCAATGCACCGGAAGTCATGCGCAAACTGTTTGGTGCTGGATTCGCTAGTGGAGCTGCGGGTGCGCTTGCACAAGCTCAGACTCAAACAACTGTCACCACGGGCGGCGCACTTGCAACTACAGTTACCGGCGATACCGGCGAATTTGCGATTGCACAAGGTTTAGCTGCTGGCTTTTCAGAATGGTCACGATACGTCGCTGAACGTGCGCGGGATCTGTTTGATGCGATTGTGGTTCACCCAGGTGAAGTGGTGGCGATCAACACCACAGAGCCAATACTGATCGACTATGGCGCTAGAGGCCGCAAAATTCGGCATGTCGCCAACCTCGCAATTCCCGCAACCAAAGTACCATCTAACGGAGGATTGGATTGATGAAACCAGTCAGATTTACAGCCAAATTCACAGCCTTGATCGCAGGCGCATTGCTATTGACTGCTTGCCAGACACCGACGCCGCAGAAGGAAATCTTTAGACCAGACATTCCATCCATGTCGGAACTCGTCAACGGGATGACTCACAGCGATACCGATGTGAGCATAACCCGCAGCCATTTTGGTCGCAGTTCGGGTGGCAACGTCCACCAATGGTCGCGTAGTCAAGCGACGGAAATCAGCAACCTGTTTCCGACTATCGATAACCCTCGGATTAATATCTATGTGTACCCACACATTACCGAGCGTGGTGATCCCGTGCCAGGCTATAGCACTGCGTTCTATCTGTTTACCGAGTCCGGTCAGTTTGCATTGCCTGGTGAGTTTTATCAGGAGCCAGGACAGTGAGTACAGACTCCGATCAAAGGTCTGATCACGTGTCTTTTGGCGCACGACTGCTCGGCAGTATCGGTCTGATGAGTGATGGTGAGCCAGTATTGAAAAAATCCGATGTCAGAAAATCCTATCAACGGCCACCAGCGTTCACCAACTTTTTGCCCTGGGTTAGTTACGACCACGAGTACAAAGTGTTTGGTTTTGATGATGCGGTTAGCTGCGGTGCCTTGTTGGAGCTAACGCCGCTAGATGCTGAAGCACGACCGTTCGATCAGCTGGAAGAAATGCTGGATAAGCTGGTGGCGGCGTTCACACCCGTACCTGAACGCGATGAAAATCCCTGGGTTATTCAGTTGTTCGTCGGTGATGAACCGCTGCTTGGATACGGTCAACACATACGTGAATACGCAGCTTCTGTTTCTGATCAAACATCTGATCTTGCCGATAACTACTTTCAGAAGATGGATGAGCATTTGCAACAAATTGGACAAGCAGGCGGCATCTTTCTCGATAAAAAGAGTGGGGTGCGCTGGAGTGGCAAGTACCGCAGAGTGCGAATGTGCGTGTACCGAAACTTCGGTAAAGCATCCGACTGGCCGGATCGTGCTCACCGCTATCCACCGGATGAACTTAACCAGCTGATTGATTCCTTGTGCGTAGGCCTGAATGAAGCTGGCGTTGAATCAAAACGCCTCGGCCCTGCTGGACTCTATAACTGGATGGTCGCCTGGTTTAATCCAAAGCCACGGGGCTACAACAACCCTTGGGAGCTCTTAACTGAATATCCGGTCAGTGATGAAGAATTCAGATCAGGATACGATATCGCCCAGGGTGTGATCAAAAGCGCACCGAGCACTAAAAAAGGCGATGACGATAATGGCTGTTGGTATTTCGATGATATGCCGCACCGCTTCTTGCCGATCATGTCGTTTCGCAAGGAACCACGACATGGTTCCTTGATGCTGGAAAAACAGGCCACGAAATCAAACACGGCTGGATTGTTCGACAAGTTTCCCGAAGGCACCATATTCACCACTACGATTGTTTTTACTCCGCAGGATGTGGTTAAGGATCGCTTGCAGTTTATCTGGGGGCGATCAAGTTCTGATGATGCTGAATCAGTATTAACCAAAGAGGATGTAGAGGATTGCCAGGCAGCGATGGCGCGAGGGCATCCTATGTACCCAACAGTCATGGGTTTTTATATTCGTGGCGAGGATGACCGCGAGATTGAAGATAACACCAACTCGGTATTCTCAAGCTGTGTGGGAGAAGGTATCGATGTTCTGTTACCCAAGTCTGGTGTATTCCCGCTTGATGAATATATCCGTTATCTGCCGATGGCGTACAAGCCGGAATATGACAAATATCTGATGCGGGAAAAACTGCAATGGCTGATGAATGTCATGGCGCTATCCCCGCTGTGGGGAAAATCATCTGGTACAGGACACCCTGGGTTTTTGTTCTATGACCGCTCAGGAAACCCCGTAAGTCTCGACATACTCAACGAAGCTGACCGAAAAATGGTTGCGCACATGCTGATCTTTGGCCCGTCCGGTGCAGGCAAGTCAGCAATGCTTAATTATCTCGCCTTACAAACAATGGCGATCTACAAACCACATCTGTACATCATCGATGTCGGCGATTCGTTTCGCTTGTTGGGTGAACACTTCAAACGTCAGGGGCTTATCGTCGAGTATGTACGCCTCGACAAAGCCAATGTACCCCTGCCACCGTTTGTCGAGTCAGAGCGAATGTTGGCCGAGCAAATACTGGAAGAAAATGATCCTGATTACGTTTATGTAGATCCCGACGATCAGCGTGACTTTCTGGGCGAAATGGAAGTTGCCGCACATTTGATCATTACTGGTGGAGAAGATCGTGAAGAAGAAGACTATCGACGCCAGGACAAAACCATCGTTCGTGCTGCCATAGTTGATGCTGCATTTTATGCCAAAGAGCAAGGCAGAAAACATGCAACCATCGATGACTTTGCCAAAATGCTGGATGCCTATCTTGGTGGCAAGACACATTATGGCGCACCCGATGGCAAAGTCATTGAGTCGGAAAAGCGAGAGCGGATCGCTGAAATCAGGGATTGCGCACGGTACTTTCTTGATGGTTTTCGGGGGAAGATATTTAATACCGAAGGCGAAGCCCTGGGTGATGCTGATGTCACTATCGTTGATTTTGGCAAAATCGCCATGTCAAAAGACTATAACGACATCATGGTGCTGGCGTTTATCGGGATGATGAATACCATCCAGTCGGATGCTGAAAAACGCCGGGATTCAGGCCGTGAATCTGTAGCCATCATCGATGAAGGCCACGTAACCACTACCCACCCCATGCTGGCGGACTATCTGACCAAAGGCTCCAAAATGTGGCGAAAATGGGGTTTGTGGATGTGGCTGGCCACCCAGAATCTGGATGACTTCCCTGAAACATCAGCCAAGATTTTGAACATGGCTGAATTCTGGCTGTGTCTCAGTATGCCCAAGGCTGAAATCAAGGAAATTGCCCGATTCAGAGAGTTGACCGAAGAAGATGAATCATTGCTACTGCAAGCCCGAAAGGAACCTGGGAAATATGTTGAAGGAGTGATGCTGTCAACGGGTGATCCTGCACTAATTCGGAATGTACCGCCAGCCATTGCACTCGCTCTTGCAATGACCAATGCAAAAGAAGTCGCCGAAAGACAGCAAATCATGCAAAAGCTCGGCCTTGATGAAGAAATCGACGCAGTTTACGAAGTCGAAAAGCGAATCATCGCAGGCAGGGTCAAGTGATGAGTCGCTTAACTGCACGGGTATTGATTTTGATTAGCTGCATTGCCAGCGTGACAGCCAGCATATCAGCGGTTGAGGCAGTGACGATAGAGATGTATCACCACAACACCACACTGATCAAACCCGATCAGATCGATGGTAACAGCGTGACCTATCACGATGTAAGCGCTGTGTGGGCCTTGGAACGTAATTTGGGCAGCGAGCTACCCGATGACGTAGAAAGTGCGAAATACGTGGCGCGAAACAGGATTACGGACGATATCAGACGCCAGATCGTCGAAGCCTGGGCGGTACTGATAAAAATGCGCTTGCAGAAGGTCAAATACGTGCCTGCCATTGTCTTTGACGAGTCCTACGTTTATTACGGTCACGATCTTCGTCGGGCGATCAATCTGTATCAGGGCCACCTGGAGGATATTGCCCCATGAGCAAGACCACCAGTGCCAGTCAACCACTACCGACGCTGCTTGATCGCGCGCTTGAACAAGCACCGCATTGGGCAGAGGAGAAGATTTTGACTTGGGATGAGAACGACTTTGATCAGAATGTCGCACCATTCGTGATCAGCGAATACTGGAACGATAGTGATTCCGTCAATGTTTTTCGGATTGTCGGAACCAAACACTGGAATTATCAGGGCAAGACCTGGATCAACATGCTGCAAACCGGCAAACGGATGGCAATTAACTTGCCGCTGCATCAGTCCAACCCAGGCTACTACCTGGATCAGAAACACAAAAAACCAACCATGTCTTACGTGACACTGGATGGAATTACTTACTACGTTGCGGACGATGGCAATCATCGTTCGACCATCGCCCGATTTGATTTCCATTATGCCGCCCGAACCATGCTGCACGGGGTTCGCACGACACATTATTCAATCTGTCATCCATCCAAAGCGCTGTATGACGTGATTACTGAATGGTTAAACCAGGAACCCCAACGCAAGGCACGATACCGCATCGAGCCGCGCCGAATTGGCCGAAATCGTGAAGATGAATCCGGCTGGAAACAGGATCACTACCAGATTGTTTTTGATGTGGATGATCACCTCAAGCAGCAATATCTCACCAATATGTCATTGGATAAAGTATCTGCTTTGTGGGAAGCGTGGAAACAGCCAACCAAGCGCGGACTGTTTAGTGGATGGAGAAAATGATGAACGGTAAGCAATACAACCATCAAGCACCCGATTCAGTCAAGCTGGTCGAAAAAGCAATTGCCAATAATCCAGAGTGCAAGCTCGGCATTCTTCATCAGTTTGGTTATGCATACACCAATCATGGCGAGTGCTCTGATTGTGATCAGCCCGAACTTATCGTGCTGATGACACCACAGCATGGTGACTCACAGAATACTTGGTATGGCCATGTACTGTGCAGGGAGATGGAAGAGGGTGAGTTGGCCTGGATAGCTGTATTGGTGCGCAGTACAGCACAATATATCGATGATTATACTGTTCAGGGAGTCTTCAGATGTTTTAAGAGCTTTATTGAAGAAGGTGGACAGTGGGAGCCACCATTCGCCCAACTCGACGATGATATCAAAAGCATGCACGACACTTTTGATGAGGCTGTTATCGCTCTGGCTGACAAGATCAATCGCTTCGAGCTTGCGCTTAGACAACACGTAGAGGAAAAGTGTGTCCGAGTAGTGGAGTCCAATGGTCGCGTAGTTTACTTCCCCAGCCCAGAGGAGCCAGAAAACAGCTTTTCAGATTTTTGCTACTGCGAGATTTACAGGATTGGTGGACGAACTGACTACAGCAAAGAACCACCAGTTGATGGTCGAATCGGAGCTAAAACGGAGCTTCCAAATGATGAGTAGCTCCCTACCGGTGTTGTTCGCAACACTCCTGAATTCTTTCGATCAATCCTCTAGACATCCAGTTGGTTATCGACCTTCTAGCTTCAATTCTCTCGTCAGGAATAAATACAGGGCTGTGAATCATCTCTTGACCCACAGTACCATCAGATTTAACGAACTTAATCTTCAGCTTGCATTGTCGCGGACGCTCCCAAGCCGCATCTACCGTTTCTCCACGGGGTTTGTGCAAGGTTGCGCGCATTGTATAGCTGACTTGGCCCCCGTCTTTTTTGGTGCGCTCAATGGGGATATCAGCAAGCGTGGCCAGCAGGTAGGGTACAGCCCACAACTCAATCCCCGCATAGTTCCAAATGTTACGCCCATTTGCGCGCTCACAAAGAGTGAGAAAACCATCGGCATTGAGATGCGTCAAAATCTTGTGACAAACATTAAATGCTTCTTGCAGATTTTCTTCCTTACAGAACTCACTATAGATTATTCGGCCTCGCGCTACATCATGTCCGCGTGGCTTCAGCATATTGCTGATTCGGTCGGGTATCTTGGCAAAACATTCCGTTTCTTGATGATGCCTAAAGTGAGTTGCTACGTTTACAGAGGACTTTGCATCAATTTTCAGTCTATGAGGAGAATCAAGCGGGCTTTCGGGGCAAATAGCATAGTACCCATGACCGTCATGATCGTTGCCATACTTTTCAATAAATTCCTCAGCGTTCAACATCGCGTCCGAAAGTGGATCCTCTACTTTTTCTACCATCGCTCATTCTCCATTAATTGCCTTTACAAAGAGATTACCTTAATCAACAGATATTGGCAAAAATCAGCAGGTAAGGAACCGTCTTACTGGGTGATTGATCATGTCTGATATCAAACATAAGCTATTAGTCTGTACGCTCGGCCTGTTTGCTGTGTTCGGTATGAACAATAGTAGTCGTGCCGAATACACGACCGCAGATATCATTGCGGCGACATTTTCACCGTCCTGCCTTGATTATTGTTTTACCGGCGTTTGTATCAAACTCGTATGTAATCCGATTCCGGTACCGCCGTTTGTCGAATGCCACATTGAAACCACGCCATACGTCGAGCATAACCTACCCGATCTGATCGTTTCTTCTTATAACAATCCAGGCGAGATATCCTGGGTTGAAGCGCGAAACCTGATCGGCACACCCATGCTTGGGATTATCACCGGCTTGCTATCGGGCCTGACCGGCTATGACCTGATTGATGGTGGCTACAAAGATGCTGCTGGCAAGACCGCGACTGCGGACGATGACGAAACGCAGATGACCAATAACATGAAATTCAAGGAAGTTTCTGTGATTGGTAATCCAGTGATTGATGCCGTAGAAGCGGCATTACCGGATGAATACTTTTGTGAGTCAGAAGTAGAACCTTTTTATCCCTATTTCCAGTCGGAAGCGGATGGTATTACCTGGCGCCTGGGTGTACCCGAACTACTCTATCCTGAAAGCTGGCTCCCAGGTGCGAGAGAGATCGGCACTTTGAGTCCACCGCAGTCCTGGGGTAGTGTCCATCCACGCACGGGATGGGTATTGCAGGAATACGATAGCTTCGCTGCTGCGGTAACTGCCCAACGTGCTATCGATGTGACCACTCGAAGCGGTCAGCCGCATATCTATACCAAAGCGCCTGGCGTTGAGGAGTCGGATGAAAACACCGACAAGTGGGGCATGATCGCGCCCAAGCTCGAACCCAACTACTGCACCGCTTTCGGTAAAGACCTGTACTACTACATCGACCGCGAAGGCCCAAAATCTGATGAAGGTTATGGCTGGATTTATTGGGCGCATCACGAATGCTGTGTTGGTGATGGCTTTACCCTCGAAACCATCCATACAACGCCGATCTGCTTTGATTTCCCCGCAAACGAACCGGAGGAACAGCCTGAAGAACCGAATGAGATCGAACCCGATCCCGCCGCACCGATTGCTACGGTTGGACTTGTCGGTGCTGGCTTTGTATGGAAGCCAGTATCCGAAGGAGATGGCAACCTGGCCATCCTTCTGCCTCGTGAATCCGCCAACGTCACCGTTGCCCTGTACACAATGGACGGCACTCTGATTGAGCAGTGCCGGTACGTGGGCAGAACCAACGGACACCGCCCGACTTACCGGTGTAGCCGACCAGGTGGAGCTTATCCATCACCACTGGTTCTAAAAATTGGTAACGAACAAATGATAGTCCAAAACCCTGGGGATCGAATTGATTAACTGGAATACTGATATGAAAAAATACCTTATCCATGCAATGACCACTGCATTGATGTCGATTCTATTAATCACATCCACTGTAAGTGCTCAGTCAAACCAGTTGACCGACCTGGTTTATTACGAGATCGGTGGTGGTAAAGCCTTTTCAGGGCCACCGTCATACATCGAAACACTGAATATCAATGCAGCTGCTGACCTCAAGCTCGGCTATTCCTGCGGTGCCTTCGATCTTGAGGAAAGCATCACATCGATGTTCGACAATCTGAAAGACAGTGCGGATAAGGCGATCAACGTACTTGCGTATGCCGTTGAAGCGGGTATCTCATCGATACCGCTGTATTTGTTACGTCGCGCTGATCCGAACCTGGCCTCAATGCTCGAAAATATGCTGCTGCGCTATGAAGAAGTATTCAATATCGGGGTTAAGAACTGCAAAATCGCAGAGCGCGAAATCCTTGCTGGAAAGAACCCCTACTACGATTGGGTGTCCTGGGGGGTAGCCAACAAGTGGAAGGAAAAAGCCGAAGAAAAAGCGGGTGGTGCAGAAGTACCTATTCAGGATGCTCAGGAAGCAGTCGATACTGAGACAGGTTGTGTTGTTTGGATTGAAGGTGAAAAACGCATGTGTGACGATGCAGCCATCAAAAGCATTACCGTGGTTGAGGATATCGTCACGCATGGATACGAGCAAATCGTTGATCTTGGTGGTGGTGGTACTGAACTCGGAACCGATGACCATCGGCTTGGAACAATCTGGCCCACGGCTGAAGCTGCTGTAGAAGCAATACAGCTGTTAGTTGGTGAGTATGAGTTTACCGACATGCGTACTACCGAACCGGCCTCACTCGCTCCGGTTGGTGCTTTGCCAGGCATGTTTTTGGATGCAAAGGTTATCAAGGAAAATATCGTTGCAGCCACGACCAAAGGTGCGGTTGTAAGCGATGCTGAAATCGATGGAATGTCGGTGCCAGGCTTGGCGGTTAATCAAACCCTGATCGATGCACTCAAGAACCTGCCGCCCGGCATTCGAGATGCGGCTACGAACCGTATTGCCACCGAGCTTGCGTTGATCAATGCGACCGAGCAAGTCAATCTGGCGAGGCGATTGATCATTGTCGGTTCGTCTGATCCAAACGTGGCAGCGTCGCCAGCAAGGAATGTCATCAATGATGAAATCCTGCCTCGGCTGGAAGCCGAATCCAGGCTGCTGAAAGATGAATTTGACTTGCGTGATCGAATAGCAAAGTCAACAGCATTCACTTTGATCACCAACGATATCCAACGTGCTCACAGACGAACACAGTCAAGCGGTGGAAGATCTGTGACGCCGATTCAAGGTGGTGCGGTTAATCCATAGTGATGAAGGCAAAAACCACCAAAATGCTGCTAATCCTCCTGGGGGTTGGTGTGGCCCTACCCACAGTAACCATGCTTGTATTGCCGCTGCTGTCATCGGTAGACAAGGGCGAGTTGATCAATACCCGACAATCAATGCGCGAAATGTCTGGAACGCTGATCTGGGTGCGTATGGCTGTTTATGCGGCAATGATTTTTATCATGCCGGTTGCAATGGGTTTACCGCCAGGTGGCCGCAGGATGGCTCGATGGTATGCGGTGCTGTTGGTCGCTGTGGTTGAAGTGATCCTGGTGCAACGACTTTGGCTGTTCTAACGAGACTCTGATATGTATGTATTCTCCTATCTCGAACTACACACCACTCTGATCGGCTGGATGCTGTACGACCTGCTGTGGTTGGCATTTGCTGAGTCCGGTTTGGTTGCATTGCCGTTCTTGTGGATACTCTTGCAACACTGGCGCGATGCCAGTGCCAAACAGGATTCGGTTACTCGTAACTCGCATACGGATGGCAAGGTGCTGTTTATCAAGCTGGCACTGGCGTTTCTAGTGCTGCTATTCGTTGCCTTGCCGCTAACGACTATCCAGCCCACAACGCTTAAATTTTCTCCGCAACCGTCATTCTCAAACAGAACGCCAGCCGACGTGACTGCTGCCAGCGATACCAGTACCTATCAGCAAAATCTAGGCACGGTTGCAGCGTCTTCCGCAGCTGAAATACCGTTGTGGTGGCGCTTGGTTATCGGAGTTTCATCCGGCATTACCAATGCGGTGATTGAGAATCTGCCAGTACCAGGCGATTTGCGTGAAGCCAAGGTACTGCTGTCCTCGAATAATATCGAGCAACCTGATCTAGCCCATGAGTACCGATCCTTTATTCAGAACTGCTATGTACCCGCCAAAAACCGATTTGAAGATTGGGCGGTGGATGGGCGGATTGATTCAAGCAGCGCTGATGCTGATGATATTGATTGGGCGGGTTCGTCCTTCCTGTTAACCATGCCTGGCGGCTATGCGGCTTGTCCTGGCGGCAGTGTCGATAGCTGCGGTAGCACCATCCATCCACCGCCAGGGGTGCGTGGCCTCGGTGCGGATGCGACCTGCGCGGATTGGTGGCGCTTGCTGGAAAATGATATTTATGTCGCTGACAGCGCTAATGACGGTCTTTGGCAGAACATGACCGATACCGTCAACCTGCTGAGTTCATTTAGCCCTGAAAAGGTGCGCACAGGCCGAGTCAAGAACTTGCTGAACAATCTGGTTGCGGGTGAAGTGTTGGTAGAACGCAAGTATGGGCAGGCCGGTGTTCTTGATGGCATGTGGGGAATGGTAGAGGATGTTGCCGGTGCTGTAGCGGTTGGTAGTGAAGCGATATCCCGCGCTGGATTTCTGAACATTATGCGGCAGGCGGTGCCGATTATGATGGCGATCATCCTGCTGGTGGTCTACTTCATGTTACCGGCTGCACTGGTGTTCACGCTGTTTAGCCTGGAGGCGGTGGTTGCGTTTTCGTTCGTGATCTTCAGCCTGATCTTTACCCATGCCCTACTTGCCGTTGCCAGCTGGCTCGACTACTACCTGATTGTCTCTTTGTTTGATGACTTCACCTTGATGAGCTGGTTATCGTCTGATGGCCACACACTTGGTACCGCCCAGAAACGATGGTTGATTAATATCATCGTTGGAATGCTGTACGTGGGGATGCCAATGATTTGGATTTATATGATGGGGATAGCCGGGTTGGGCGCTGCAAGGGCTACTGGTTATATGGTTGGCAGTGTTACCGGGGATACATCGGGCGCAGGCGGTGCAGGCAAAAATACTTTGAATGCCGCAAAGAAAGGTGGTGGCGCCGCCATAGATCGAGCTAAACAGGCGTACAGTCGATGAGCAGGTTAATCGTCGTACAAATAGTCCATTTTGAGCATACGTGTGTGACGTTGCTTAGAAGTCAATTCATGGTTCGGAATTGGCAATCCGTATTCATCTTGATCACTCCAGTCGCTATCGTACTGAGTGCCTCGGTCATCCGCGTCTTCATCATCCGTCTGAGCGGTAAGCACCACCAAGCCATCCACCACCTTTTCAGCGGCGAATCGCAGGACTTTCAGGGCTGTATCGACTTTGCTCATGGGAAAAGTGTAGCACAGAAATATGAACCAAAGCAAAACCCGGATAAATCATGGTGGGAATACCTAATTACTCCAAGTTTCTATAGATATTGCACGATGAATATACGTCCAAATCAGACCAAAAGCGAAAACGCACTCCGAACCGTACTACGTACCCAAATGAACACCCAGGAGGAAATCGATAGTGACTACTGAAAGCGCACCAAATTGGCATTTTATACGAGAGAAAGAGGCAGGTTTCAGTGCATTTGAATCGCTTGTTCAAGATCCAAGAACACTGGCCTTGTTAACGCTCATCAGCACCTATGCTGAAGGGTGCTACGAATTCACCACAATGAACAATATTGAGGGGTCGATGGATGATCAAGGCATTTTAGGACAGCGCATAGACAGGAACAAAGAAATGGTGACGTGGGAACCCTTTAACACGGTTGCAGAAGTGTTCCAGGAAAAAGGTCTACTTATCTTCGCCACCAGGGATTTGGAGATGATTCTGGATCGCATTCGCGCACTGACTCAATAAATTTCATCAGAGGACTACCAACATGGGAAAGACACCAGAACCCACAATGTTTGTAAATAAAATTATCATGGTATTTGCGCTGCTGATGTCAGTTAATGCCAACGCATTGGAACTGCTGGATTATCGGCAATATAACCCTGGCAGTTACCAAGGGATAATACCTGTCAGTTTTGATATCAAGTATAACCAGGCGGTCAGCGTGACAGTAACAGGTGCCGAAACGGTAGTGGACTATAAGTTGGTACAGACTGAACGCGGAGTAAACATCCTTTTGGATGACGTTACGACTGCACATGATACGGGCATCAATGTTGATGTCGGGATTGATAATAAATCCAGCCAGCGCTCTTATCTGGTGTATGCAGATGTTGGTCATTTCTATCAGGCAGGTTTGAAACTCACCCCACCAGTGATACCAATTCAAACTGCGAAGATTGACCCAGCCAAGGATGTTGAAGTAACCCCGACAATTCCAAAACCTCCAGCTCAACGGGCCATGCAATATCTCTCAGTGGAAGATCAGCTAAATGCAGAGATTGGCCGCATTAAAAATGAACCACGAACGAAGGCAAATAGTGCAGCGGTTGAGCAAGAACACAAGAAGATAGTTAACGAGCAAACAACAGAAACGAAAAGCCCCCAATCGAACACCGAGGCCGTAACGGTAGCGAAGCCAACAAAAATTAGGACGGTGAAATACCAAACAACGAAAAAAAAGGAATTGCCTGCGGCAACGACCACAATTAGCAAAGAAAACAATCCAGCTAAACCGGTAAAGCTCGCTCAACCCCTTGTGGTTAAACCGGAAGTAGCCACCGAAAACGAGCAGGAAGTGAAAGCAAAGGTTGCGACAGAAGTCGCGCTACAACAAGCAATAGGAAAGGCAAATCAAGAATGGCTGGCACTTGAGCAATCAGCGCAGCCACAACCCGAAAAAATATACGCGGACTGGATACCGAAAATCCGTCCGTGGACAGCAACGATGGTCGAGATATTCGGCCCAGCCCGCGAAACCAACACAACAGAAGGAGTTAACCAATGAGTAAAGAAAACGCAGCCAACACCCAACCAGCCCCAGAATTCCAACAACTACCTTTGTTTTTTAGCTGTCTCATGAATGGCAAGGAAAAAACATTTCCAGCCGGTGCGGCAGTGTATTACCCAGAAACAAACGGGTACACGCTGATACCAGGGTTAACGCCTCCCGTGGCCGAAAAGACCGACCTTGTAATTCGGCATGACAATAACGGAATGCCAGGACGATCTTTCTTTCTTCGGTATGTGTTCCATGAATATAACGCGGCAACGAAGCAAGCAGAAGATAAGGTAATGGATCACACAGACATCATTGCCACCTGGGACGAAGCTAACCCTTCGTTATTACGCCTATCACCGCTTCCGCCGATGCCCATTCCAAGAGTAATGCGCCGCGACGGAAAATTGGAGTGGAGAGTACACCTGATACCCGTCCAACCGAAGAAGGCAATCAAGACCAGCGTTAAGATTGTGAACAAGCCCAAAAAGGATTAGAAAAATGCCAAACAACCAACTATTAGGAATTACTAAAAAAAGTGGCGATTTATCTCTAGTCGCTGAAATATCAATGTTCGATGCCGCCGATGTTGCGCCGGTAGCTGAAGCCACGCCGACGATTCCACCACCGCCCGAACCAACCACTGAGGAAGTTCAAGCTCCTGAAGAAGAAACAAGCAGCTCAGAATCAGCCGAAGCCGAAGTGCCAGCGTCGGAACCGGATAGTGGCGACGACTCAAGCGCAGCAACCACTGAAGAAGTGGCTGCAGACGGGGAGCAAGAACCCGAACCAGTGATCCCAACTTCTACAGAACCAGCGGCAACGGCTACTGATGAAGCCGTAGAAAGTGCTGACAGCGCGGAAGAAGACGCTACCGCCAATGTTGAGGAAACCGTCACCGAAGCTGAAGCCGTCGTAGAAACAGAAGCGGAAGCTACTGAAGAAGTAGCCGAAGTATTGCCCGTTGATAATTCTGAATCTGAGCAGGGAGGAAGCGACAACACGGAAGAAAAGACGCAGACCGAAACGGACGAAATAAAGAATGAAGATCAAACCCAGTCACCTGCCTCAGAAGCAGATACGGCGGCGCAAGAAGCGATAGTCGAAGAAAGGCCCACCTTGGCGCACATTCTAACCCCTAGCTTAGTATCCCAAGAAATTGGGCATTTAGTGCGCCCAGCAAATCCTATATTGATAGGCGACACGACCAATATATTTAATACTGGTGTGTACGGCAGACCAACAGGAGGAGAGTGGGCCGATATGTTCCCAACATATAGTTCGGTTGGGCTAGAACTTATCGAAGAGGCTCAAGTCGAAACAGCCAGCGCAAGCGAAGCTGTAAGCATTGTTAACTTTGACGCCTTGAATGATGCAGCCAGTAGCGATGCTCCAATAGCTGGCTTTATTGATGCGGACTTAATGGAAATGCTGGTGGCCCCCGTGCCATTAAACGCTATTCCACAAACAACCTCTGCCTTACCACTATTAGTTGATGAACAAACTATAGCGGCGCTGGAACCCAATACTGAGAAAGTAGAGCTGGTGGTTATTAATGACGATGGCCATAGAGACATCACCGAGATAGTCGAGGGTGAGCTGGAAGCGGGGCGAGAAGTTCTGATTATTAAGCCGAATCAAGACGGGATAGCCGTCATTAATGATTACCTCGACGAAAGCAACAAACAATATGACGCCGTGATTATTTACAGCCACGGGATCAACAATCAAATCATTCTTGGAGATTACACGCTCACTAATGAAAATGTAGCAGACAGCGGGATTGATGGCTTTAGCGAACACTTGTCGGCAGGCGCGGACATCATCTTCGCGAGTTGTAACGCTGCGGAAAGCGATTCAGGCAAGGCTATGATCGACCAAATAGCCGAGCTAACCGGCGCAGATGTAGGCGCGTCAAGCGACTCAACCGGCAACTCTGAAACCGGCGATTGGGATTTAGAGTACCAGACGGGAGCGCTGGAAACAGACTTTGCTGAAGAAGTAAAGGCGAACTATACCGGCACTGATTTCGATAATGTATTACAGACGTGGGAGTGGACAGACCCACAAGGGCTAGTACATCAATACAAGTTTATTTTACATACTGGTAGCGATTATCAGTCATGGGCGGCTGCGGAAACCGACGCCCATGCGTTTACCAGTGCCGAGTCTTCTGATTGGTATTTAGCAACATTCACCAGCCAAGCCGAGTACGACGCATACCTGGCGCTAATAAACGGCACTAACGAAGGCCCAATAGACCAAACGAATTGGGCGGGAGCTTGGTTCGGCGCTGTTAGTGTTGCTGACGGGACAAATAATTACTACTGGGGTGACGACCAATCACCTGAATACCTTGATGCAATAGCGAACAACAATCAGAATTGGGATCCGAACGACTCAAGCCCCGCTGGATCAAGCCCAAGCGGGGGCGGTGAAGCCGGTGGAAACGACTACGGCGCGGTCATATTGAATGACGTTCACAATAGTGGTGGAAGTCCTGCCGACTCTCCCGAACGCGAAGGGTTATGGCATACGGTGCCTCTCGACGGCTCGCATTCAGACAGCAATCCCAACCCAGGGGTATTCCAATCAGATGCGTACATTATCGAAACAATTTTGGCGGCTGAGCCACCAGTCATTGATCCCGACCCCACCACACCTAACAACCTAGAAGGGTGTTTGGCGGTTTGGTACGAAGGTGACGGAGCGATAGCGATTGCCCCAAATATTTCAATCACCGATCCAGACAGCACAAATTTCACACAGTTAGCCTTGTCGTTTACTGCTGGATGGGAAAGCACCGACGTTGTATCGTGGAGCGCGGGGGCAGTACCCGCCGGAGTATCAGTGTCGTTAGCTACCGCAGCGGATGGAACCCCAACAGGACTAACCGTAACCGGATCAGCTAGTGTCGCGGCGTACAACACACTTGCTCAATCCATCACATTCGACTCAACAACGCAAGATGCGACAGAAGTAGATCGAGATATCACTTGGATGGTTTTGGACGATACCATAGCGATACTTGGAGGCCCACAAGCGAGCACAGTTGGAACATCCTCAGTCTGTGTCGATGCAGTGCCAGAACCCCCGGTAATCACGCCACCGACGTATGAGATACCTCCGGTACTGAGTGATCCTGACGATCCAAACAGCCCGTTAGTAGGCGGCTGTACTGCGGTTTACACCGAGAATGGTGATCCCGTGCTATTGGCAGCGGATATCAATTTCACTGATATTGATTCGGATAATCTGACAATGGCCACCATCGACATGACCGGCGCTTGGGAAGCAACTGACGTAGTTGCATGGGATGCAGCGGTAGTACCCGCAGGTGTGACCGTAACGCTGGCCACAGCAGCAGACGGTACGCCGACAGGCATTGTGATTGATGGCGAGGCCACCAAGGACGAGTATGTCGCAATCGCCCAAAGCCTTAACTATATGTCCACCTCAGAAAATCCCAGCGAAGAACCTCGTGAGCTGACTTGGGAAATCTGGGATGACACGCCAGACGAGACTAATGCGGCGCATGAAACCTATTTAGAGGAAGGCCCGTTGCCTTCTAACATTGTCGTTACCTCAGTCTGTGTTGATGCAGTGCCAGAACCCCCTGTAATCACGCCACCGACGTTTGAGCTTCCTCCGGTATTAAGTGATCCAAACGACCCGGACAGTCCGCTTGTAGGCGGCTGTACTGCGGTTTACACCGAGAACGGTGATCCCGTATTGCTGGCTGCAGATATCAACTTCACCGATATCGATTCGGAAAACCTGACAATGGCCACCATCGACATGACCGGCGCTTGGGAAGCTACTGATGTAGTCGCGTGGGATACAGCGGTAGTACCTGCAGGGGTGACGGTGACGTTAGCAACAGCAGCGGATGGCACACCGACAGGCATTGTGATTGATGGCGAGGCCACCAAGGCCGAGTATGTCGCAATCGCCCAAAGCCTTAACTATATGTCCACCTCAGAAAATCCCAGCGAAGAACCTCGTGAGCTTACTTGGGAAATTTGGGACGATACACCGGATCAGGATAACTACGCGCATGAAAATGCGCTGGAAGAAGGCCCATTACCTTCTAACATTGTAGTTACCTCAGTCTGTGTCGATGCGGTGCCGGATGCTCCGGTAATCACGCCACCGACGTATGAGATTCCTCCGGTGCTGAGTGATCCTGACGATCCAAACAGCCCGTTAGTAGGCGGCTGTACTGCGGTTTACACCGAGAATGGTGATCCCGTGCTATTGGCAGCGGATATCAATTTCACTGATATTGATTCTGACAATCTAACGATGGCCACCATCGACATGACCGGCGCTTGGGAAGCTACTGATGTAGTCGCGTGGGATACAGCGGTAGTACCTGCAGGGGTGACGGTGACGTTAGCAACAGCAGCGGATGGCACACCGACAGGTATCGTTATTGATGGCGAGGCCACCAAGGCCGAGTACGTGGCCATAGCGCAAAGCCTGAACTATATGTCCACGTCCGAAGAACCAAGCGAAGACCCAAGAGAGTTGACTTGGGAAATCTGGGACGACACGCCGGTCGAGGACAATTACGCGCATGAGAATGCGCTGGAAGAAGGCCCGTTGCCTTCTAACATTGTCGTTACCTCAGTTTGTGTGGACGCGGTGCCGGATGCGCCGGTAATCGTGAATGAATATCCACCAGAATTGAATGATCCTGACGACCCATTTCCAACATACCCGAACAATCCAGATTGTCCGTGTGACGTTATATTTGTAGAGAACGGCGAAGCTGTGTTGCTAATGCCAGCAATTGATTTCAGTGATTTGGATTCGGAATTCTTAACTTCTGCAACCATTGATTTTAGTTCTCCATTAACAGAAGATTTCAGCGTCACAGGGGTTCAGGGATGGGAGCCAACAGATATAGTTACATGGGACGCCGCAGTAGTACCTGCAGGAGTGACCGTAACACTGGCAACGGCTGCGGACGGCACACCGACCGGGATAGTCATTGATGGCGAAGCCACACTAGCTGAATACGAAGCACTCTTTCAATCAATTAGTTATGTGACTGAATCTGAGCGGCCAAGTGAGGGTGAGCGCGTGATAACCGTGCAAATCTGGGACGATACCCCGGTTGAGGACAATTACGCCTTCGAGAACGCACTGGAAGAAGGCCCACTGTCTTCTAATATTATTGTGATTAATCTGTGCGTGGATGCAGTACCAGACGCGCCCGATGTTGAACTAAATCCGAATAACCTGCCATGTACTGAAATAGTTACAGGGCAAGGCCATGTCGATATGTTCCCGCAAGCGACGATTACCGATATTGATTCGGACAACCTCACCGCGATGAATTTGGAGTTCACAGTCAACAATGGTGATGGTATTCGGTGGGACGATGCGCTGGTGCCGGAAGGCGTTAGCGTCCATGAAGCGTTTGATCCTGACGGTGTTTACTACGTCTACTTCACAGGCACAGCGCCGGTAGAAGAATACGAGGCATTGCTGCAATCGTTCCAGGTGCAGTCGAACTTTGTCGAAGGTACTCAGAGCCACGAAATAGGTGTATCTGTGACCGTATTCGACGACACACCAGTAGAAGAAAACGGCTGCTACGAACAGTTTGGTGAAAATGGTGGAGTTACCTCTGCAGAGTTAGGGGCTTTAACAGACCATGACACCTTCTGCGCTCATGTTTACACACCGCCACCGCCACCATCTCCTGAACATCCGGCATCGTTCACAATGATTCCGATTCCAGAAGAGGAATTATTCTTGCGGCATGTAGAGCCGGAAGAGATTCTGAGAAAGACAGATTATTCAATCCTGGAAGGTGATACCCCGGCGCACATCTTTATCCATGCGTTAGTCAACGGACAAGATGCAATCCTGAATGCTCAGTATGACGAAAACCATTTTGTGGATCAGCCCTTGCAACGAACATTGACGGATGGGCAGGCGCTATCAGCCTCTTTGCAAAATAGTATTGACGGGTTAGCCGCATCAGGCGTAAGCCCCGAAGGTATTGCCGAAGGGATGCGGAATGTTGACCCCGCGATTATCGGAGAACTTGACCAGGCGATGCGCTTAGAACACGCAATAGCTATCTAAAACCAGTAAACCAGATTAAATATTTTTAAAGGAGTAAACATTATGAAAAAGATACTACAACCATTGGCAACACTGTCACTTGCTGGCGCAATAGCTGCAACAACAGCTTGTTCGCCAAGTCTGCAACCAAAAATCAACTCAGACGATCTTTATAAAGCAAATAAAGCGAAGTATGAGGAAATTTATAACTCCCTGCCAACCGGCATAATTGTAGACGAGGGAAAGGCGGTGGCCTTGACCTTGTGGCGCAATCTTGACATCAAAGTGAAAGAAATAGAAAAGCTCGTTGAAGGCTCTCAATCAGCCGAGACTTTCCTAAAACACGCTCCATCTTTGATCTATACCCATGATAAGCGTGAGCGTGACAAGCTGGCGCTTTCAACCAGCGAACGCTTGAATGACGATGGCACGGTAGAAGAAATCGATGGTGTAGATACGAATCCCTCGTATTCCAGCGATCTTGATTCTGAGACCAAAGACTTAACGCTACAAGTCGATTTGCTCAATCTCTGGCAATATTACTATGAATCGAAGATTCATAAGGCCAATGTAGAAATCCGCGCTCGCAACCGCGACAAAGCGGCACAAAACGTCACAGTGGACGCTATTGAGAATTTCAAGTTGGCACAGATAGCGCAAACACTTAAAGCCGACATCGAGCGCTTAACAGCCACTACCACCCGCATTAAAAATGGTAGTTGTTCAGTCATTGGCACTGCAACTGAAGTAAAAGATGCACTATTACGTCAATGCAAGGAAATTGTTGGTACGTCCCGCGACCTACCAGGCATTATGAACCAGCTCAATGAGGCCAGAATTAACTTCAATGCGTTGATAACGGCGCATCCGACTACAGAGATGACGCTAGCGCCGATCAATATGCAATCTATGCCTCAAATCAACAAGGATTTAGATGAATTGGTTGACATTGCTTTGTATAACTCGACCGAGTTGGAAATTGAGCGATTTAAGTACATTATTGCTAAGAATGAGCAGTACAAAGCATGGACAGACATCTTACCGTCGTTAACGATTGGCGTGTCTCGCAAAGAAGACGACAACCGATTTTTGGTTAACGATAACTGGGAAGAAGAATTTGCCACCCTGAATTTGAATTTCATTCAAAAGATGGTTAGCGCACCATATCGCGCCAGAACAGCCAAGTACAAGGCGCTCGCCGCAGACGATGTTCGTAGCAAGGCTGCAATTGTAACCCTGGCAACCAAAGTAGCTTTGTCAGTTGATGCCTACAATACGTCGATTGATAAGTGGGAAAACAGTAATCAACTAGCGTTGATATCAAAAGACGAATTCCATAAGGCCGACGCTAAAAAGCAATCGGGCAATGGAACAGAATTTGACCAAGCGAATGCTGAAACTCAGATGTTATTCCATCAGCTTCAGTCAATGCTCGACTACGCAAATATGTGGGGAGCTGCAGCACGATTGTACGGAGCACTCGGTATGCGAATCATTCCAACCGATCAGCTTTACACAGATTACAGCGTTACCGATCTGGCAAAGGCGTTTAATGAGCAGTTAGCTTCTTTAGGGATTAAGGGCTAATGAAGCGTCTAATCGGTTTAGTGATGGCCGTGTGCGCAGCCAGCGCGCACGGTCAAGAGGAGGTAGCCGGACAGTCACTAGGCAGCCTATCAGCAATACAACAAACGGTAATGTCCGCGCCAACCAGTGGCGTTATTAACAGAATGGAAATATCGGCTTTATCTACAGCAGTAAAGCAAGGCGATACAATCGCAAAGCTAGACTGTAGTGTATTGGATGCAGAGCTGCGGGCAGAAAACGCAAAAGCCAGCAAAGCCTCGCACTCAGCAAAACAAGCGCAGATTGAGTACGATTATGTGACTAAAGACGGCCAGCACATGCCCGCTATCTCAAAAAATGATCTTGCATCAAGCAAAAACGAGTCTTCGGCTGCGTGGGCAAGCGCAAATGCGAAGAAGGCCGCACTTGCTCAGTGTACGATAAAGGCTCCGTATGATGGAGTAGTAGCCAACATTTACGCCCGTACAGGTCAGTACGTTAATGCTGGCGATCCAATTGTGGAGCTGGTGGATAACAGTCAGCTAATCGCAGAATTTAGGCCACCGGCATGGACGTGGGATAGGTTCCAAACAGGAGAATTAGCGGACATCAACATCTTGCCGGAATCAACGGCTTCACGTAACGCGGTTGTAAAAGTAATTGAACGCGGCGGGTCAATGGACGCCAGCGGGCAATTCACAGTTCGAGCCGTCATTCAAGACGGGGCAGACGGTTTAGTAACAGGGATGCCATTCCTGATAAGCCACGAGCAGCAAGAAGTCACGCAAACGCAATAACAGCAAAATAGGGAGTGGAGTTGAACATGGGAAAAGACGAAACGGCGCAGATCGATTCGCGCCATCAAATCGGGATATTGCAAAAAACGCTGTATGCGTGGAAGACCACAGCAAGCACGTTTTCAGTCCACGCCCCTCGAAGAGCAAAGATGGAAGCCCTTATCGAGTTAGTGGAACAATCGCTAGGGTCTGAAATTGAGTGCTATGTGGCCAAAGGACGTAAGGTTGCTTATTGCCTACCGGGCAGGGAGATAAATAGCGACCATAAAAAATTAGCTGCGGTGCCGGATTCGTATGCCGATGAAGACAATGCGATATTCGTGCGAAGAGTGCCGGTAACAGATCAAGAAGCGTTGATAATTGTCAATAACTTCGAGATCGAGGGAGAGGCAATACAGGAGCGCGTGAAAGCCTATGTTGAAGCGCTGAACATCACACCAAGGAAAGTGCCAGTAAAAGGCATCATGGCCGCAGTGGCGATTACAGCGCTGCTTTTCGTGCCGATTAAGTTGCCTACAACAGGAGAGGCAGAGGCGGTAGGCGAGCATCGCATGAATATCACGGCACTCAACGCCGGGATTGTGACGCCATTATCCGAACCGGGTATGGTAGCCAAAGGCCAACCGATTGCTAAAATAGAGTCAAACGAGCTAGATCGACAGATTGAACTATTGAGCGCCCGGATCGCGGAGCTACGTTCCCAATCAGCACAACCCGCCGAACAAGGAACTAATGTCTACACCAGGCTTGCGGCAATTCATTCCAGTGAAGCGGAAAAAGCAGGATTAGAAAAGCAACGACAGGCCAATATTATTGGCGCTCCAATGGATGGAATGTTGGCTTGGGAAAGCGTTAAAAAACTCCGATATGCAAATGCCGGTGATTTGGTCGGAAGTACTGATGCCCAGGAGCAAACTTTATTAGAGGTGCGAGTTGCGGCGAAAGATATCCGGCCACAACAGAACCAGCAGGGCGTGTTCTACCGGCAAGACGCGATAGATAACGAGATGATCAATGGGTTCATCGAAAACACGCCGACAGTGATAGACGTTAGCAAGGGCCGGTCGGATTACTTGGTGAATTTTCGGCTGGAAAAGCCGGTACTAGTTGGCGATACCGGCATGGTTTCTTTCAATTCAGAGTACACCACTATTTTCAAAGTGTTGTTCAAAACTACTATTCTACATATCCGGTCATGGTACAGCCTGTACTTCGATTAAGACCGGGTGTCGCAATCGAGAAAGGCGACCCGACCTACCGCCAAGAAGATGGTAGCTATACCAGCCACTACCTGGTAGACCACAGCCGCAACACCACGGTCGCTAGGTTGACCAAGCGGCAAGCTTTTGCGTTGCTTGGTCATGGAACCCTAACCGATGATGAATATGAACAGTTAAGCGCATCGCTCAAGAAGAATCATTTACTACAGGGGCAATCTCCACCAAGCAAGACAAGCGGTAGTGTAGATCAAAAGATGCTGTTCCTCAGCATTCCAATCCCGTTCAAGCCCGACCGTTTAATAGGATCAATGAAATGGCTAGGTGCTGCGCTTTTTAACTACTACGCGCTGTCTGTGCTGGCAGTGCTAAGTATGTGCGGCATTTTCCTGATTGCACGACAGTTCGAGTATTTCAGAACCTACACAAGCGCCACATTCTCAATAGATTATTTGTTGAGTAATGGGCTGGCTTTTGGAACGGCGTTTATTATTATTAGAGTGCTGCATGAATTAAGCCATGCGCTTGCGTGTAAAAAAGCTGGCGGTTTTGTCGAGCGCTTTGTCATTACTTTCATAGCTGGCGCTCCGCTACCATCCACAAAAATGAATTGGATGCACAAAGCCACCCGGCGACAAAAGATGATGGTTGCCGGGGCGGGAATATACATCGAGCTATGGATTGCGGCGATAGCAGCGATCATGTGGGCAATAACACCCGATGGAGCAGATAAGGCCTTGTGGCATTATCTGGCTGTGATCAACCCTATGCTAACGCTAAGTGCAAACTTGGTGCCACTAATGAAGTTTGACGGTTATCACCTATGGTCTGCAGCAACCAGGAACCCGCAGCTATATGAAATGGCGATTGAGCAATTTAGAAGCAGTGCTCATCGGCTTTTAGGGTTTTCAAGTGTCAAAGTGAATACCGGGCTGGGATATGAGCCCATATTGGCGGCATACGGGGCCGCAATTGTATTTTGGAAAGCAGTGGTGCTTCCGGGCGGCTTAATCGCAGGGATTATGATGCTATTCGAGCAAGATCGGATAGCTTATCTGTTTGTCGTTTTAGTAGCAGCGAACTTTTGGATCAAACCATTAATACGGGAAAAACGGAAAATGAAAAAATTTGCACCAGACCCAATAACGCTCATTCCTGCAGTGGCATTGGTCGGTTTAGCAATCTGGGCGATTGTACCTATGCAGCATATTGTTAAAGTCGAGGGGGCTGTACGGCACGAACAGAACAGCATTAGCGCCCTATACGACAGCGCCTATAGCTCGATCCGACCCGCAGGAGAGGTTAGCGTAGGCGATACGGTAGCGAAGTTGTTACCTATATCCCATGAGACTGAACTTGCGGGGATAGGGTATGACAATGCCGGAGCTGACTACGATACGAACGAAAAAGCGTATTTGAAAAAGGCGCGCAAGGATACGTTCACAAAACAAGCCGCAATGCTGCAGAGCGAGGCAATCGAGCTTCAGCCAGCCGCGCAATCATCCGGGTACTGGTTGCCAGAACGAAGGCAAACAACGTACAAGGCGGGTACACCATTAGGTTCGATTATTGATGTAAGCGGATCTAAATTAGATGTGTATATCCCTAAGCATCTCACGAAGGAAAATGAGGTTGAGGTGACGTATTACGCCAGCAATGGAGTTACGGGACGGAGCATTATCCAAAAAGCGAACAATTTAGTTGTAAGCAATGCCTTGCCAAAGTTCATGCTGGAAAAGGCGGGCGGGCCTTTCGATGGGAACAAGCCGTTGCATACGGTGCAATTGTATAGTGCCGATATTCCCGCTCAAGCGGAATCGCAAGTATCTGTGCTAGTCAAAACACAATATTCCATCGCCGGGAAAATAACGAATCAGCTATACAACAGGATAAAGATGCTATGAAAAGACACCTGCTAACAATAATAATATTGGTGCTGACTACAACGCAGCCTGTTTATGCTCGCAAACTTTCACCAGCCGCACAAGCAGGGCTGATAAATGCAATATTTTTGGCGCTTGAAGACGAATCAGGGCCGCAGGACTGTTCTAGTCCGAAGGCCGATCTGAAGGCAGATTACGACAAAGACGGAATCGCTGACTGTGACGAGGAAAAAGGGGTTATGGGGTACATCACCAACCCTGCTAAAGCAGATACAGATGGTGATGCGCTTAATGATCGAGTGGAGCAAACGATACTGGCCAAGTACGGCACAAACCCACAGCACAAAGATATTTTAATTGAGTATGACTGGTTTGTTGGAGCCTATGGCCAAACCACAGTTAATGGCGAAATAGTCCCGTGTGAGACAAGTATGCAACTACAAGGCACAGACGCGGCAGAAATCATCCAAATGTTTGCGGCTTCCCCGGTAAAAAATATCGACGGGAAGACCGGCATTAACTTAGTGCTGGACTATGGCCAAGGTGGTGCGTTAGTGGGCGGTAATGCGATAGCAGACGAGGACGGAGCGCCGGGAGGTGGCTTAGGCTCAACACAGTATCTTGAGCAGAGAAAGGCCAATTTCAGCGCAGCAAGGGAACCATATTTTCATTATATCCTTGGAACATTAGTTTACTCGATGAGCACTGGCCAACTAGGGAAAACCCAAGTTGGGTACTCGGATACGATAATCTCGCCTAGATGTAATAACACATCAAAACCAGGCTATACCGCAAAATTATTTGTTCATGAGTTTGGCCATCAGCTAGGGCTGCGCCACGGAGGTAATAACGACTGTAACAACAAGCCCAACTACAACTCAACGATGAATTACCGATACGCAACCAGCGGCTTGGATACAAATTGTGATGGCATAGCTGACGGCTTGACAATGGGATACTCGGATGGAAAGCGCAGAGTGCTAAATGAAACGCTTCTGAATGAATACTCCGGCATGTGTGGTACCCCGCTCGACCTTAATGGCGACCAGGTGATCAGCAACACAATTAAAGCGGACGTGAACAATCAAGAACCCATATACGCTCAAATTAAGTACTGTGGTGGACAGTACACAGAGCTTCGAGATCACAATGACTGGGCGTCATTAAATTACGTAATTAAACACCTTTAACCAAGAAGAGGAAAACTCCATGAACACATTAATTAAGCTAGTAGAAAATTCCAGAACAGGTGTTTTTTAAACGTAAATACTCAATCGCACAAGAAATGTTCAACCGGTATTTGATGCGGCTATTCACTGTGTTATCTGACAGACAGTTGCTTGAATTTTGGACATATCGATTGATGCCAGAGACAGCAAGCTATCCAGCTAAATGGATACCTATTTATCCACAGAATGTGTGGAGAACTTTTATCGAGGATTAAGTAATGAAAACCGGATATAGAATGATATTGGCAGCAATGGTGACGTTTGGAGTCGCTAATTATGCCAATGCTGAGACAGCGACAACTTCAACTCACGATGCCTCTATAGTGGTTTATGAGACCGAGTGGAACACTACCCATAGTTCCGAAGCAGCCTACAAGCTTGGGCTGATCTATGCTGCACAAGGCAGTAACAATACCAAAGCTACTGAGTGGTTCAAAAAAGCGGCTGATATGGGTCATACCCAAGCTGACACATTTTATCGTTATTTGAATGCTCAGGTTCAGCCACAAGCGGTGCCGATTGTCAAAGCGGCTGCAAAAACACCAGTAAGCAATCAGGTGACCAGATCCTCAGATGCCAGCAGGAAAACGGGATCACCTATTGCAACGGAGCTATACACAACTCGAAGCGGCGATACGCTGTATCACATCGCCATGCGCTATCTGCACGGGCAAGGCCGAAAAGCGACCAGAACGGAAACACTGGGGATAGCGTCACAAATTCATGCGAGCAATCTCCACGCTTTCTACGAAAGCAATCAGGACAAACTCCGGGTGGGCAAGGCGTTAACGATGCCTGGCGGGAGCAAAGATTTACCAGCAGAGTTGGTACTGGCCGATACCAGCATCGAGAAACCTGCTATGGCAGAATCAAGCCAGAAACAGGTATTGCAGCCAATTGGCATACCCCCTGCAATCAAGGCGGATATTGAAGCTGACTTGAAAGCTAAATACGAAATATTGTTGAGCGAGTTGGAGCAGAAGAAAAATGCTGAAATCGCTCAATTGAACAAGGAGAAAGAAACCGCCGAAAGTCAACTCAAGCTGGTGCAGTCAGAGAAAGATGCGTTGATGGAGAAATACCTGAATCAGGATGTGATCATAGCAGGCTTGCAATCACAGAATAGCAAGCTCGTGGCTAAGTCTGAAACGGCCGCGCAAGACTTGCTGACGCTTCAAGCTGAGAATCAACTGTATCAGCAAACCACTGACCAATTGGAAGAGCAACTGGTGCAGAAAGACACTAAAATTGAGCAGACTGAAAACCAATTGTCTCTGTACAAGGAAAGCAGCCAGAGATATGAAACCCAGTTAGCCAACCTCAAGCAGTCGGTATCTCAGGTATCGCAATTGATTGCAGGAATTACGGCTGAAAATGACATGGATGCCAATGCCTCTCCAAAGCTGGTGAGTGTCGAGTCAGGTGAGCCGACCGAAGTTCCCGTTGACTCAAGCAATTGAGTGATTAGCCCAAAACAGTAACTCAACCCCGGAGAGTCCAGACATGATAAACGATAAGACAATAGATTTGTGCCAGACCCATTTCCCGCTAGGTAAATGGAAAATACTTGATGGCGAGATAATCAATGAGCAGTATCCATATAAAATCTTGAAGAATACCTGGGAAGAGCCAGTTGATGACGATCTATATGCTGCACATCTTTACGATGCCAATGATGAGCTATGCGGCGGAACGGATGTACGCCAGCCATCTGATTTGGTAAGTTTCTTGCGTACTTACTACAAGCATGAGCTAGATATACAGAATCACTTTTCTGATCATAGTAACCAGACCTAGCCTGGGGCAGAATATACAATTCCTGCAAGTACATACCAAACTATCGACATGATTTTATTCTTGGCAGCATTCGTAACCGTTTTCTTGCTGGTGTTTCAACAGCAAAACATAATTAGGGACATTTTTTGATATGTCACTAGTGCCCGTTTCGTCATCGAACTGAGCGAAGCAAAGGCTGTTTATCCAGAGCCTGCATGCCGAACATCAATAGAGAAGACTAAGAGGTTTTAACTATTTGGCCAAAGTCATTGACGGGGTTCCATTCAAGGATGGAATCGAGCATACTAACCTGAAATCAGATCAAGTCGAAGCCCCTTCAGTCAGCGATCTCAAACGCCACTTTCGGGCAAAACTCCGATACCTACAACGGTTTAAGAGCAGCAGCATTTGAAGAAGAAAATCATCTGGAAAACTCAGACCTTATCAAACACCATAAGTTTAATTAGGAATAGTAGCTATGCAATGTCCATTTGTGCTGGATTGGAATGTGTTAAACCACTTAGGAGTGGGACTGTATACCAGTACCCCAGCGGTGTTGACTGAGCTAATTGCAAATGCCTACGATGCGGACGCACCAGAAGTAAAAATTGATTTTGATATTGAGGGAGGAGAAATACGAATACTGGATAACGGTCATGGAATGGATGTTAATGCCCTAAAAGATCAATTCTTCACTGTCGGTTACCAGCGTCGACTACATTCTGAGCTTGAGACAACACCAGGTGGACGCTATCCAATGGGGCGAAAGGGGCTAGGAAAACTGGCGATCTTTTCTCTAGCTAGTGAGTTCGCCATTTATTCCAAAATGGACGGAGGTGAGGAGGAAGCTACCAGGGTTGTGCGGGAAGATCTTGAAGAAAAAATCAGAATAAATGAACCATACGAGACTGAGGATTTAGGGGCAACTAACGAATTGGGAGAGCAGGAAAAAGGAACGCTATTGGTTCTAACCCAGCTCACAAACAGCATTACAGAAGCAACCTTAAGACACCTACGAGGTAGGATTGTAAGACGGTTTACAGTTTTGTCGGACAAGTTCCAAGTAATAATTGATGGTACTGCCTTGGATCGAAGCGACAAGGAATTTGAAAAAGACATTCAATGTTTGTGGTATTTGGATGATACAGCTCAACAACATTTTCTTGATCTAGGGACTGTAGGTAAATATGGCCCGGATGAAAAAAACTGTATGGAAGAAATACCTAACGAAATTCCGTGTGGTGACTCTCCTCTTCGGATTAATGGGTACATAGGTACTGTTAAGGAACCGAAGCAATTGAAGCGATACCAAGAAAATATAAACCAAGTTTCCATTTTTGCTAATGGCCGGGTTTTCGAAGAAAATGTGCTCTCACGAATTGGTGGAAGTAAACACGTGTATCAATATATTTATGGGGAGATTGAGGCCGATTTTCTTGATAGAGATAATACTGATCGAGCGGTTACTAACAGAGAAGGAATTAAGAAGGAAGACCAAATTGTCAGCCTCCTAGTAGGCTATATCAAGGAAAAGATACTCCCGAAAATAGATGTGCAGTGGGACGATTGGCGAGCTAAGCTGGGATATGGCGAGAGCGCTGAGGAGATCAATCCCACCATTGCAAGTTGGATAGATACTCTGGAAGATGCTAGGGATAAAGAATTAGCAGATACCTTGATGTCGAAAATTTCTTCAGCTCGTTTTTCCGCAGATGAGCAAGAAAATTTAAGTCAACAAAAACACCTGTATAAATCCGCCGTGCTTGGCTTTGAAAGACTACGCAACAGGAATCAACTGTCAAGATTGGACCAAATCCCAGATGTGGTCAGCCCGGAATTCCAATCTATTTTTCGACTTCACAATGATTTAGAAGAATCGTTTTATTACGATATCACTACTGGCCGACTAAGAATTATCGAAAGACTTAAAGAAATACATAAAACAGAGCAATTAGAAAAAATAGCTGAAATTCATCTTTTTGATAATCTTTGGTTGTTAGACCCTACCTGGGGGAGAATAACTGGTAGTGAACAAATGGAACAAACATTATCTGATGTGGTTCGTAATGTAGAGCCAGACGATGACAAATCTGCTCGGTTGGATATTGCTTACAGAACAAGTTCGGGCCGCCATATTATAGTCGAACTAAAGCGCCCTGGTCTTCCTTATAATCCCGCTGATTTAATAGACCAAGGGGGAAGATATAAAGAGGCTGTAAAAGAATGGTACAAGCAACATCCCGATGCGTATGACAGAACACCCCCACCTATAGATGTATATTTCCTAGTAGAAAAAGATTTGTTTACAAACGAAACTCAGCAGCAATTACTTGATGTATTGGGATATGTTCTAACCTATGCCGGGCTAATTGAAAATGCGTTTAAAGCGTACGGCGAATACCTCAGTTCTGCAACTAGCTTGGGCAGAATTAATACAATTATTGATGAGATAGGTGATTGATAATACTTTGCCCTATGACTTCCCCGAGTCTAACAGGAACCGCATTTCCAATTAGTCGGCCCAAGACTGTTTTCTTAGGCTCCTGATTTTCTGGCAAAAACTCGTAGTTTTCTGGAAAAGTTTGCAGGAGGGCTCCCTCCCTTAAACTCAGCCCTCTATCTTGTACTGGGTGCCCAAATCGCCCGTTTCCATAACCATAAAATTGAGTGGTTATGGTTGGAGATGGTTTATCCCAAGACATACGACCATAAACGCTTCCGTATCGCTCACCACTGTTTCGCTTATGACACTCTGCAACCAAATCACTCTCCCAATCTCTCCAAGTCCCTGCAGGTTTTGATTGTTTAATACGGGCTTGATTAATAGGTGACAATTTGGAGGACATGTGTAATCTGTCGTCCGAGTGTGTTTCCCCGGCCTTGATTTCTGGTAGGTGCCCGATTGCCTCACGAACAGTCTTTGAAGCGCTATTGCCTATTGCTGGAAGCAGCTTAATGGCTCCCAGCCTAGAAGCAAGTAATACTAAGCGAATGCGTTTCTGTGGTATGCCATACTGAGAGCAATCTACTAGAGAGAAAGAAGTGTAATACCCTAGAGCATTGAGAGAATCGAGAAATCGATGGAATATTGTTTGCTTAGAAAGCTGAGGTACATTTTCCATCGTGACAACGTCTGGCAATTGCTCGTCTACAATCTCACTGAATTTGTCTAATAGATACCACTTCTCGTTTTTCAGCTTTTGATTATTTTTACCCTTGCCAAGCATATAGGTAGAAAATGGTTGGCAAGGAGCGCAGCCAGCAAGGAGTCGTATTGAGTCTTTGCTCCAATACTTGGTGAAAGTAGCAGCTCTAACCTGCGCTATATCTGTATGAACGAATGAAGCTCCTACATTTTTCTTGAATGGATATCCGCATTCATCATCAATATCTAGCCCAGCAGAAATAGTGATACCAGCCTGTTTGAGGCCAAAACTGAGACCGCCAATTCCACAGAATAAATCAATACATTCGACATGTTTCACAAAAAGCCGCTATCCTCTAAAGAACCCGAATTTTATACCAAATAACGAAAGGCCGCATACAGCAATAGGTGGCATACCACCAAGACATTTGCTGAAAGCTGCCTAGACCCAGATCAGC
Organism: Candidatus Poriferihabitaceae bacterium; assembly: GCA_965249035.1. GTDB lineage: Bacteria > Pseudomonadota > Gammaproteobacteria > Arenicellales > Poriferihabitantaceae > CBDFKV01. Next base: position 98,570 of record CBDFKV010000005.1, read on the forward strand.
TCCGGTGAGGGAAGTAATGCCGGATCAATTACTCATCTGCCTATGGAAGCTTCAACAGGTTTTTGGGTCTATCGGCACAAAGGTACCAAACGCACCACAGGATTTCGTCTTAAGCCCCGTACTTATTGGGCTGAGATCGTTTTCGGTACTCCTAAAATCAAGCAATCTGAGAACTTCTTTTTTAGGAGAAGAATTTAGCTCTAAAACTGACAGCCATGTTACTGTCATTAGTTATCGTAAAAACGAGCGTTTAAAGTGTTGAGTATGTTCTATGAAAAGCAACTTATAAACAATATCTATAACTATAGTATTATTGATATAATTGAGTTATCTTCTAATTCATTTGAAACAACCGACTTCATGCCGACAATTCTCCCTAAAACCATTGGCTATCTACGTGTATCGACTGCTGACCAGGACGTTCAGAAAAATAAGGCAGATATCCTGTCTCTGGCGAACCAGAAGAATCTAGGCCAGGTGCAGTTTGTTGAAGAAACGGCTTCAGGTAGAATTTCCTGGAAGAAACGAAAAATTGCTGATGTGATGGAAGCGGTGAATACCGGAGATAACATCATAGTAAGCGAGTTATCGCGCTTGGGACGATCCATGCTCGAGTGTATGGAAATACTTTCAATCGCTCTCGAGCGAAAGATAAACATCTATGCAATAAAAGGTAACTGGCAACTCGATCAAAGCATCCAGAGCAAAATCGTGGCCATGGCTTTTTCGATGGCTGCTGAGATTGAACGAGACTTGATCTCTCAGCGCACTAAAGAAGCCTTACGCGCCAGAAAAGCATCAGGCCTACCGCTTGGTAGGCCAAAAGGCCCAGGGAAAAGTAAGCTTGATCCATTCCGTGTTGAGATTGAGGCTTTGCTCGCAAATGGCTCAACCCAGAAATTTATTGCTGCTCGCTATAAGACAACCGAGGCTAATTTGCATAATTGGATGAAGAAACGGGACATAATGAATGCAAAAAACCAGGCTCTCACGTGAATATTGTGTGTCTCAGCTCACATACCAGCCTAAATATGAGCGTGAGAAACCATCAAATTCCTATGGTGCGTTTGGTACCTTTGTGCCGATAGACCCATAATTTCTCGATGAGCACGGGGATTGCCCTATTGGTGCGTCTGAGGGATCACTAATTTTGGTGAATCTGCCCACTACAGCCAAATACAACTATGTGGGATCGCCTGCAGCATAGATAGTTCTATCTATGTCAGTTCAAGTTTGTCGGGTGGCTTTCTTTATGCAGAATAGTTAAGTAGTGCTATAGTTGAAAGTATGGCGCTATCAAATAAAAAATGCCCAAAAGAATCCCTCGGTACATTAGAGGGCTCTCTTCAAGCCCCTAACAAGTTTGATTACTTAGGCATGTCAGCACTTGGCCAAGCAGAGCTTTTAAGAATTAGAGCAAATAGTGGGCTTGATAAAAAAAGGAAAGCCGCACTAGGACAGTTTTTTACTCCCGGCGCGACCAGCTTATTTATGGCCTCCTTGTTCAAGAGGATCAACGGCAAGGTGACATTGTTAGACCCTGGATGTGGCCCCTGCACGTTGACCGCTGCTTTTGTTGATGAGGCCGTGAAGAGACAATCTTGTAGTTCGATTATGGTAACTGCATACGATGTTGAAAGGCAGTTTGCCCCCGATGTTAAAGAAGCTCTTAGAGTTTGTAAAAAAGCAGCTCACTCCGCAAATATTAAATTCGATGCAAATGTTTATCTTAAAGATTTCATCCTAGAGTATGTAGAGGTGTCGGGCTCTCAGAGTGGGTACTCTCATGTAATTATGAACCCACCATATAAGAAAATTAACGGCACAAGTAATCATCGGAAAGCCTTACGAGATGTTGGGATTGAGGCGGTCAATCTGTACTCGGGGTTTGTGGCGCTGGCAATTCAAAAATTAGCTCCACAGGGTGAGCTTGTGGCCATAATCCCACGTTCGTTTTGTAATGGCCCATATTATCAGTCTTTTCGACAACTCCTTTTTGCTGAAACGGCCATTCGTCAAATCCATATTTTCGATGCCCGAAACCAAGCTTTTTCTGAAGATAAAGTATTACAAGAAAATATTATCCTTCATCTAGTGAAGGGCGATATACAAAAGGACATCACCATTACATCAAGCCCGGCTGCAGATTTCCATGTCGATGAGGAAACCGGAACGGTTACTGCTAGTGCACTGACCACGCGCACAGTTCCATTTAGCTCTGTGGTCTACCCAAACGATACGGAACAGTTTATCCATATAGTCGCGAACAACCGAGACCAAGTTGTTGTCAATCAGATGGGGTCTTTTACTAACAGCTTAGATGACCTGGGCATATCGGTATCTACTGGCCCAGTAGTAGATTTTCGGATGAGGGAAGATTTGCGACAAGACATCGAGGCACATGCGGTTCCGTTGCTTTACCCCGTCCATCTGAACAGAAAAGTATCTTGGCCGAAGCAGTCCAACAAACCAAACGCCATCATGGTTTCTGAACGAACTAAGCCGTGGCTTTGGAGGAACGATGGATATTTTGTGGTGGTTCGTCGGTTTAGCTCAAAGGAAGAAAAACGTCGAATCGTCGCTACCCTGTACGACAGCAAATTACCAGGGGAGCTCATTGGTTTTGAGAACAAGCTCAATGTCTTTCATCAAAACAAAAAAGGCATGGATCGAAAACTAGCAGTAGGGCTATACATATATCTAAATTCTACATTGCTCGACAAATATTACCGCCTCTTTGGTGGGCACACGCAAGTCAATGTCACGGATTTAAAAAATGTTCGTTTTCCAAGCGCTGCCTCTTTGAGGAAAATTGGCGCTCGAGGCAACTACGAAGACTTAACTCAGGAACAAATTGATAATTTAATAAAAAAGGAAACCATCACTATGACAGGAAAAAATTTTAGCGACCCTATTAGTGCTCAAAAAATATTGGACCAGGCTCTTCAATTACTGAGGGCCCTAGGGTTACCTCGTGCCCAACAAAATGAGCGGTCCGCACTAACATTATTGGCACTATTAAATCTTTCTCCTAAAGGAACTTGGCAGGAGATCGAAAGGCCTATGATTGGCGTTACGCCAATAATGAATTGGTGTCGAGATAACTATGGAAAAAACTATGCCCCCAATACCCGCGAGACGTTTCGCCGGCAGACACTGCATCAATTTGTTGATGGGGGCCTTTGTTTATATAACCCAGACTTACCCAGCCGACCTGTAAATAGTCCTAAAGCGTGTTATCAATTAGCTCCTGAGTTATTTGATACGCTAAAAACGTATGAAACTTCCGCTTGGGAAAAAAGCTTAGCGGCATGGCTCAAAAACAGAAAAACATTAGCTGCGCAGTACGCTAATGTGCGTAAAATGGAAATGATCCCATTGACCTTAGATGATGGCATAGAAATAAGCCTGAGCCCCGGCGCTCATAGCCAACTTATCCACGATATTGTTACTGAATTTGGTCCTCGGTTTTCACCCGGATCTCAGGTTATTTACTTGGGCGATACTGAGGCCAAAGAAGGTTTCATTCGAAAGGACAGGCTCTCAGAATTTGGGGTTATTGTCGATCGAAAGGGTAAAATGCCTGATGTCGTTCTATATGATTCAAGTCGAGATTGGTTGCTGCTGATTGAATCAGTTACAAGTCATGGGCCGGTTGATGGGAAAAGGCATGGTGAATTGGCTACTCTTTTTCAGGGCGCTAAGCCTGGTTTAGTATATGTAACTGCTTTTCCGGACAAGAAAATAATGGGGGAATATTTGTCAGATATTTCTTGGGAAACGGAAGTTTGGGTGGCAGATGCCCCAACCCATTTGATCCATTTCAACGGAGATCGCTTTTTAGGCCCTCACTAATGAGGGTTAAAATCTATCCGCCCTATACCGAAAACCTACGGAAATTACGATGAGAAGAAGAACCACCACGCAATTATGAGTAATCGCCTCTTTTGGCTGCCGATCTCGGCAGATAGCTTCTATCCCCTGATGGAGTGCAATCAAGGTATAGTTAAAATGCTGGTACCAAAAGCGGAAAGTCTTCGCGCCTTAGCGGAGACTAAATAAATAGGTGTTCATTTAACGGTTCGATTTCCGGGCCAGTTTAGTCCAGTTTCTATGCGGGTTTACGAGGGCATGATAAACTGTTCATTTAACGAACGTCTACTGAACGGTTTGAATACTCAAATTGAAACAATTGCGATTTATGCTCGCATATCAACTGGCAAGCAGGAATCGCTCAACCAGCTGGATGAGCTGCGTAGCTTTGTTAATCGGCAAGGCTGGCAGATATTTGATGAGTACATCGATCAACAATCTGGTGGTACCTCAGATCGAGATGAATTCAAGCGGCTATTCGCTGATGCCCACAAACAGAAATTTGATCTGGTACTGTTTTGGGCGCTTGATCGGTTTAGCCGCGAAGGTGTGCTTGCCACACTGAAGCACTTGGAGCTACTGAATGATTACAGTGTTGGCTATAAGTCATACACTGAGCAATATATCGACTCCATCGGTATATTCCGCGAAGCCATCATTGCAATCCTAGCTGCACTAGCGAAGCAGGAACGTGTACGAATTTCTGAACGTACCATCGCGGGGCTGGTTCGTGCGAAAGCCCAGGGTAAACGTCTGGGAATGGCTCCGTTAGCTGATAGCAAGAAAGATGAAATACGACAATTAAGATTAGATAATATGAGTTATCGTCAGATAGCGAATGCAACTGGTGTCAGTGTTGGTAGTGTTTCCAACGTCCTAAACTCTCAAAAAACTAACAAGACAGTATGATTTTAGAACGTGTTTTGTTTATCACCTTATGAAAAAGTCAGCGGAAAGTGATTTGCATTGAAATAATTGACTGTCTCAGACATACTCTTTGCGGATATTCACGGGTTTGAGTGTAACAGAGGAGATAAATACATACATTTGATCTGGACAGAATTAGGAACATGAAAAGTAAAAAAGGCAAACAAGGAAAAATTCATTCTGATGACTGGGAGCCACCCTGGATGAATCCGGCCAATGGTCGTAAGACCCCATACACAGAAGAAGAGTTAAAGAAATTTGCCCAAGGATTCATGGAAAATATGAGCGATACAGCAGCAGTGCAAAACTTGATCGAGAGGGAAGGAAAAGAAAGAGCAGAAGATATTATCAAAGCACGGTTGAAGAAAAGTGATATGAATAATCTAGAAAATATTGAAGTCAAGGGTTTCAGGCATTGATAAAGTTCCATTTTATCAAGTTGGTAAGATGAAAAACTGGCTAACGAACAACGAACAATTGACTACAGCAGACCTTGAATCATGAAATCAGTCCAGCTTGACCTCCACAATTAGGCAGCTCTATACTCGTTACGGTCATTGCAATTGAGGTTACATATCTGAAAAATGCTAACGAAGAAGCAACAGGAACGATATGACTCATTCTATCAATCCACTCATGAAAATGAATTTTTAGATGGGAAAACAGAACTTCTAGTGGGATTGTCAGCGGCTATGGCCATGAATTGTTTACCCTGTACGAATTACTACCTGAAACAAGCCAAGTTGAAAGGGATATCTAAGGGTGAAATTTCAGAAGTTTTAGCTAAAGTCATGGCTGTTGCGGCAGGCCAAAAGCGCTTACAACTACAAGAAGTGATTAACGATCATGGAATAGACTTATCATCCTATGGTTAATTTCAGTGCATGTATGGTAGATAGAATTTAGTGGACAGTAAAACAAAAGAGCTTATTGCAATTGGTGCATCAGTTGCCGTTAATTGTATTCCATGCTTGGAGTTCCATATAGAAAAAGCTAAAGCTCTGGGCGCTAGCAAAAAGGAGTTGATTTTTGCATCAAAAATAGGCATGCAAGTTAAAGCCGGTGCTGCCATAAAAACAGAAAAACATACCTCTTCTATTATTAAGGGATTTGAGAAGGAAGATGTAAATGATGTCTGTAATTGTGAATAAATTACCCATTGACCATATAGGGCAAGGTCTTGCCTTCCATTCATTCAGTGTTATGCGACACGTTGTCGTAGAGTAACCTGTTTTAAACCTGCAGGAGGTGAACGATATTGTCTGACTTAAGCTTTAAAAAAATAGATCAAAGCATAAAAGATCGCAAGAGATTACACTTGTCATTTCTTGAAAATGTCAAAACGTACAAGTCTTTTCTTGAGTTAGAGGAGAAGGCATTTTGTGATGGTGTACTAGATAAAAAGACAAAAGAACTGATGGCTCTTTCTATTTCCATCGTTACAAAATGTGAACCCTGTATGGAATGGCATCTTGATCAAGCTATGAAAGCAGGTGCAACAGATGAGCAAATTTATGAGACCATTGATGTTGCAATTGAAATGGGTGGAGGTCAGGCCGGAGCGTATGCTCGTTTTGTGCTAAAGGCGCTTGAATATTTTAAAGAAAGAAATGATAAATAAATATTTGAGAAAGCATCAATGGCGGCTCAGGGCAACTTTCCGCCAATGGACTTTACTTGTCAATCGGGCAGAAACACACTTATTACCGATCTTCAGCCAAATTGAATATCGAGAGCATCGATACAAAAACAGACGTTTAAGTTCTTGTTAGATTGTGTAAAATTTCGTAGATACTAAGGTTATCTAATGCTTGGAGTATGTATTGATTTTGTGTCATATCTATCAATCTAAATTAAATTCCAACCAACTGTATACTAATAAGACCTTGCCTATGACCAACTATCTTAAATCTCCCGCAGGTCTTCATCTATTATCACGATGGCAATCAGGCGATTTGGAAGCAAAGCAACAGATGCGCACCATTTTTGACGCTGCCATAGCGGGTAAGTATGATCCTAGTTTTGCAGTACCTGCCCCGTCAGATAGAGTGCACGTCACAGGTTCCGTGCATATGATCACACTTACTATCTTGCACGACCTGTATGGTGTTTCATCCGCTGACTATTACAAAACAGATCCTGAACGCTATGTGCGTGCTAATCTGATAACCAGTCGATTGCTGGGTATTGACAAGCTTTATATAACATGGGCTCTGTATGCCTTTACGTGTGAAGCCATTGGTCAGCCGATGATGTATACCGATAAATTTCCACCCGGATCAGATCCGGGCAAAGTATTAATCAACAAAGATAACTGGAAATCGTTGACTACACCGGATTTCAGTACTGGCATTCCCAAAATCATCAATGACATTTTGCGTGTTATGGAGCGACTGACTGGCATGGAACCTTTGCTCCAAATATCCTCACCCTACAGCCTTGCTGCTGATATTTATGGTCAGGAACTGCTGCTGGACGATGTTTTACACGCTCCGGATTTTGTGAATGACCTTCTGGATCACTTGGCCGACCAGGTTCTTAGTCCGTGGATAGACCACTTTATTGGCGAATTCCCAAATGGTTGGGTAGAACTTTCTGATGCGTCTGGCTCACCTTTTTTTATCGGGCCGGACAATTGCAAGAATATGGCCATTCGCTCGATCAAACGTATGCTAAAGGGCAAGCCCTGGGCCACGCGTGTTTTTGATTGCAATTATCGTGGTGATTATGTAACTCAGTCGAAAATGAAAAATCGTAAATCGCGGCGTCGACGTTCCGATGGGGATAGCCAGAGCAGCATTGATCTTTTACAACTGACCGACTTGAAATACAGCGTTTGTATCAATTTCATTATGCGACTTGAAGCAGATAAAGTACCCATTTCATTCTATGAAGAACAAGCCATTGCACGTAATATTCCCCTGACCACGGGTATTGGTTCCGGTCAGGTTGATCGTAACAGTGTTGGCGATTTAGATATTGCAAAAAAACAAATTCGTGAAACAGCACTTGAATATGTTGATGCTATCAAAAACGTATGTAAAGCCATTGGTTTGCCGAACGACTCTATTCTGAATGAGCCTTGGCCCAGTCACATTTATTTCGAAGATATTAGCTCCCAATCCCAATTTGAAATGATTGAGATAATTATCAAATCGGTGAGCGATCACGGCGTACTGACAGGTGCGGAAAAAGTACATATTTAATATGTACGGATAGGCAAAGAAGACTAAATTCAAGGGTCGGCCAGCTTGATTGAGCATATGCGTCTAATCGAATGTCCGTAAAGGGCAAAGTAGAGTCAGATTGAAGTTGCGCGACTGGCTATGGCATGCTCATACCAGCCTTAGATTGCGTCCAGAGCTATGCAACAGTGCAGGTGAAAGCAACCATTCAAATATTATTTATAAGAAGCGAGAACTACGTTCATAATAAGTAAAGAATATTAGATCATGCCGCCAAATAATTGGTATACCCACGCCGAAGCCATTGATCCAGTCAGTCCCAAAGCCAAATAAAGCACAAATACCGGTTTCTTAACCAAAGCCCATACCGCAATTGCAGCCGGTATAGACGATACCGCGCCGGCAGTAATGAATGCCATTGCGGCGCCGGGAGTCATGCCAATTTCTATGAGACCTGATATTAATGGAATCGCAGCGTAGCCATTCAAGTAGGAAGGCGCGCCGATAATCGCCGCTAGAGGAATCGCAAACCAGTTTTCAGCACCGACGTAGCCAACGATCCAATCCGATGATACATAGGCCAACATTAGACTTTCCAGAAAAAATGCTAACGTTAGCCATTTACCCAAGAAAACACCAATTGATATTGATTCTGAATAAAATACGGAGACCCGTTTTTTTTCCGTCCAGAATTTCCATACTACACGAGACTCGTTTGTATCCAAGCAACTATTGCCACAGCTGTTGGTGACCTCTGCCCGCAAGGGAGATTCGAGTTTGCCGAAATGTTGGATTAACAAAACTGTATAACCAGCAAATAAACCCATGGAAATTGCAGCCACCGTTTTGGCAAGTGCAAAGTTGAAGCCGATACCAGCCGCGGTAAGAATAAACATTTCTGGATCCATGATCGGCGATGCAATCCAAAACGCCATTACCGGTGCTAACGGTACACCAGCACCCAGCATCGCCGCAATCAGTGGGATTACACCACAGGAACAAAATGGAGAAATAGCGCCTACTAACGCCGCCAATATAGTGGCGCGTACTGGGCTGCCACTAAAAGCCTTCGCAATTAATGCATCGGCGCTGGTCGCCTTGCTCAAAGCTGCGAAGCCTATCGCAATTGCGAAAAAGGGCAGCATTTCCCAGAGTGCATCGAGGGTAGACCTGATACTAACCGGCAGCTGGGGAGAGTCGATAAGCGCAAGCAGAATGGCTATAACCACCATTGCTTGAAACACACGGTCTTTAGCGATTGCCCAGATCGGTTGTAGCAACTGTTTGTGTTGATTCGAAGCTTCAATATTAATATTCATATTTCTAGTAATAAAGTAATGCTATGGATAAAAATTACGCTGTATCGCTTACTACATCCGCGCAACATTCTTTTGTCAGGTAATCCACTAGATTTTGTAAGATACCGAACTCCACTTTGCAAATGAGCGTGGCTTGATGTCTATGCTTTGTGATTACACCGGCCGACTCCAAATAAGTAATGTGGTGAGTCAAGGTAGACCCGGGAATCTTGAGTTCTTTCTGAATTTCGCCTACCGCTAGTCCCACGTCGCCCGCCCGTACCAGCAGACGAACGATCTTGAGCCGAGTTGGATTGCCTATTTTGGCGAGAATGTTGGCGGCGGTTTCTAATCTCATGGCTACCAACATAAAGGTTTTCACCAAATGAGTCAACCATATTACTAGTATTTTGGTAATATATTTATTCCGTAGCTATACCTCAACTCTCGGAGGATAGGTTAATCCCAAAGTAAATGACCGCTTTTGATAGAAAATTAAGCTTATTGAAACTTCGCGAACGGCAGAAATGGGCAAATAGCCGCTAAATAAAACATACCATTGTCGAGTTCGTGAAGAACCTTTAATGAAGAACTGTCTAGACCAAAATAGAAAGGCCTTTGGATAGGGAAGCGTCTCAGCAGTCTGACAAAGGCCAACTGATAACCAAAGCCAAATTGCTTATGTTCCTGACGTCGTTGTTTGATCACCCCTAAGACCTGGTTTGAAAATTGGGCAAGCTTTGCCAGTTGCTCACGATCATAGGGAAATGCACCCATCGACAATGATTTGTATACTAAATTGTTATTGGGAGGTTTAACATACAGAGCATATGATACTGGTTAAGATACATATTATTGATGGGTTTACCCTACGTCTGTTCTTGTCTCATAAATGGTCGTCAATGAGGCTGATGAAAGCATGCTAATCGGTTATCTAGGGGCAACCAAAGGGACGGCTTCAAGGTACTAAGTGGGAGCAGACATTAGTACTCAAAGCGCCTATTGACGGACGAATATGCACAGTACCCTTAGTAGTGCCAGCGGCGTTTTAATTGGTGGATTGCTGCCCAGTGGGCACATCGATATTCAGGTTGCGGCAGCGAACGATAGCCCGCCATTGCCGCCTGTGGTAATACGAAGCATTCTCGGCGCATTTGAGACAGGCCGCGGGCATGGTGTGTTGCACCTGGGCACAAAGGAGCTGGCCGCTAACCTTCATCCTTCACTAGCGTACTGGCGCGATATTGGCCAAGCGCTCGTGGTTAGGGTTTGCGGGGCGATCGATCCCACTGACCCAGCATCATTAATCGTTCCCGACCCCACTATCGATGAAATCACCGCTATGGTTCAGTCCGCGCCGCCCATGCTGGGGGCTGAGTTCATTACTCCCGAGTTGATTCGTGAAATATGGTTTGAAATCGGTGAGGCGTTGGCAGTTACGGCAAAGCGCTTTAAAGCAGGGGTCCAAGGGTATCTGACCAAGCAAAGCTCCGTCTGGAATGTGGTCGGTCGGGTTTGTTTTCATCTTGCTGAGAACAAACATGATTTGGATTTCCCATTCGCCTTCATCGCCACCTACGCGCACAAGGTTTCCCGGCAGGCTAAACCCCAGCATCGGCCACTTGGCCAAGCCCTGAAAGAATATGCCGGAGCTAAAAACCGGCAAAGGTTGCTCACTCTGCTTGCACCCTTGTCCCGGGCGTCTGAACACAGCGCGTTTATCCGCGAACTGGCCGATAGCGGTGATATCTATCATCCACTGGCCTGGAGACCCAAGGAGGCTTATCGTTTCCTTTGCGAGAGTTCACAATACGAACAAGCCGGCGTGGTCGTACGCATTCCAAACTGGTGGGATGCCGGCAACCGGCCCCGTCCCAAGGTCTCGGTAACGGTGGGCCACAAAGCGCCGTCTGTTCTGGGCATGGAGGCGTTGTTGGACTTTGACGTGCAACTCACACTCGACGGTAAAACTCTTTCCGGGCAGGAGATGAAAGCTCTGCTCGACGCCAACGACGGTCTGGCGCTGATCAAGGGTAAGTGGGTCGAAGTTGATCATGCCAAGCTCGGCAACGTTCTAGACCAGTGGCGAGGTCTTCAGGAACAGGCGCTTGCCCAAGGCATGGGCTTTGGTGACGCCATGCGGTTGCTGGCTGGAGCGCAACTCAGTAATGACGGTGGAGCCGAAGCCGAGGATGCCCAGCAAGACTGGTCCGAGGTCATTGCTGGCAAATGGTTATCAACCAAGCTGGAGGCGCTCCACTCGCCCACGTTACAAAAACGGATTGGAGCGAATGCAGGTCTCAAGGCTGAACTGCGCCCCTACCAAAAACTAGGGGTACAATGGCTCATGACTTTACGCAGTCTGACCCTCGGTGGTTGTCTCGCCGATGATATGGGCCTGGGTAAAACCATCCAGGTGCTGGGCTTGCTATCCCTGTGCCATCGGGCCAGAGAAAAAGGCACCGACCTGCTGGTCGTACCAGCGTCGTTGGTAGACAACTGGCGTTTGGAAATTGAGCGCTTCGCCCCGCAACTGAAAATCCTGATTGCCCACCCGTCACGCATCCCCACCGCCGAGCTTCAACATTTGGCCCAGAGAAAAGTGGATGCCTGCAATACGGTGATCACCACCTACGGTACCTTGATGCGGGTCCAATGGATGCAGCAATATGCATGGCGTCATGTCATCCTCGACGAAGCCCAGGCGATCAAAAACCCTGCTGCCAAGCAAACCAAAGCGGTAAAAATGCTACGCTCGACATGGCGTCTTGCCTTGACGGGTACGCCGGTGGAAAACCGGCTCGGCGATCTGTGGTCGATTTTCGATTTTCTCAATCCCGGTCTGCTGGGGTCAGCCAAGGCATTCAATAGCCTATGTAAAACCATGGCCGCTGGAGACCGGGGTGGTTATGCCCCACTCCGCCGGTTATTACAGCCCTATATCTTGCGCCGGCTTAAAACCGATAAGAAGATCATCGACGACCTGCCCGATAAGACTGAAATTAACGCCTATTGCCCGTTGAGCAAACACCAGGCTGCTTTGTATCAGCAATCGGTCGAAGAAATGAAATACGCCATCGAGAACCTTGATGGCATTAAGCGACGCGGCATGATTCTGGCCTTTTTGCTGCGTTTCAAGCAAATCTGTAACCACCCGTCTCAATGGCTGGGGGACGGTCGTTATGAACCCGAGGATAGTGGCAAATTTTTACGGCTTCAAGAACTCTGTGAACCGATCGCCGCCCGCCAGAATAAAATACTGGTTTTTACCCAATACCGCGAAATGATGGCCCCGTTGACCCATTCCCTCACTGCGGCTTTCGGCCACGATGGTCTTGCACTGCATGGTGGTACCCCGGTTATAAAACGCCACGATCTGGTGCGGCGCTTTCAGGAAGACGAACGGATTCCGTTTATGGTGCTCTCCCTCAAGGCTGGCGGCACCGGACTAAATCTGACCGCCGCCTCGCATGTCATTCATTTCGATCGCTGGTGGAACCCCGCCGTGGAAAACCAGGCCACTGACCGCGCTTTTCGTATAGGCCAAAAGAAAAACGTGCTGGTGCATAAGTTCGTTTGCCGAGGCACCATAGAAGAGCGTATCGATCAAATGATTACCGACAAGCAACAGCTTTCGGATGAGATACTGACCGGCGGGGCAGAGTCGGTCTTGACCGAGATGGGGAACGAGGAATTAATCGCGATGGTCTCGCTTGATCTGCATAGCGTTGGCGTAGAGTAAAATATCATCATGGGATCCTATTCTTTTCAACCAATAACCGGATAAAATTATGTCTTGGTATTCGAACGACTGGCCCCCTTATGTTCCGGTAGCCGAGCGCCGTCGCCAAGCGGCAAAGCAAGTCGCCAAGATGAAAAGGGCCGGAGAAAAAATTACACCGGTTGAGATTGCTGGCCGCAAGATCACCACCACCTTTTGGGGTAATGCCTGGTGCAAAAACTTGGAGGCTTATAGCGACTACGCCAATCGTTTACCCCGCGGCAGAACCTACGTACGCAACGGTTCGGTGATTGACCTGCAGATCGAGAACGGCCAGGTTCACGCCCAGGTCAGCGGTTCAGAGATCTATCGAGTCGAGGTTGAAATCAAATCCCTAGCCGAACGGCGATGGACCGATATCAAGCATCAGTGCGGAGGTCAAATCGGATCTTTGGTAGAACTCCTGCAGGGCAGGCTTTCCAAGGGCGTCATGGAGATCGTCACCCGCAAAGGTGAGGGACTATTCCCATCACCACAGGACATTTCGCTGTATTGCTCTTGCCCTGACTGGGCGACGATGTGCAAGCATGTGGCGGCCACACTTTACGGTGTAGGTGCACGAATCGACCATGAACCGGAACTGCTGTTCATATTACGCGGCGTCAATTCTGCCGAAATGGTTGATGCCGTGATTGATGGTTCATCAGTCGTACGCAAAACAAAAAAAAGACGCAGCCTCAGCACCGACGAGTTGTCATCCGTCTTCGGTGTTGATATTGATATGGATGAAACAGCCATGAAAAGCACCCCAACATCAGTGAAAAAAAAGCGCCCGGCACAGATCCAGAAAAAACCCATCGCCAAAACTAGCAAGATATCCAAGGTAAAATCCGCACCAAAGAAAAAAACCGTGAAGAAAGCTACCTCAGTAAAATCGGTCGCAAAAAAGAAAGCTGTAGCTAAGCGAACTTCGCGAAAACAAATGCCCGCACCAACAAAAAAACGAACAAAAAACGAACAAAAAACCTTAACTTAAGCTCCCTAATCCTTAAACTGATTCACTATCTGAATCTCTGGCAAAAGGGGACGCTATTTCAAGGTCTCCGACCCTAATGGCATGATCGCTCTGCGAGTGGATGTGAATCGGCTCCGATCGGCTGTTGAGGGCAAGAAAGCGCCAAAACAAGGTCTCAGGAGCATACTAGATACCCATAATCGAAATGAGGTATCACAATGGGAAACTCGAACGCACAATCACGTAATGTAGTTCCATGGAACAAGGGTAAACTAGTAGGCCAACGTCCTGCTCTCAAGCTTAAGGAAGTCTGGGCGATACGTATACGACTAGAATTATCCGAAAACCTTCAGGAGCTTGCACTTTTCAACCTAGCAATCGATAGCAAACTAAGAAGCTGTGATTTGGTGAAATTGAAGATTAGCGATATTTCAAATTTGGGCTCTATTTCCAGCAGAGCCATGGTGTTGCAGCAAAAAACAAAGATACCAGTTCAGTTTGAAATTACACCAGGAACCCGAGACTCTCTCCGAGCCCACATTGATTCGAATAATCTCAATCAATCAGACTATTTGTTTAAAAGCAGACTATCCGTATCAGATCATATCTCGACTAGGCAATATGCTCGAATTTTAAAGCGTTGGGTTGCAGCTATTGGTCTTGATCCTGCGATATACGCAACCCATTCCATGAGGCGCACAAAACCAACATTAATCTATAAACGCACCAAGAATCTCAGGGCAGTTCAGCTGTTGCTCGGACATACCAAATTGGAAAGTACAGTTAAATATCTAGGTATTGAGGTGGAGGACGCTCTTGAAATTGCAGAGCAAACCGAAATATAGGATAATTATCGGCAGCTAGGCTTTACATTCTTGGCTGTCGGTAAGATACTCGAAGCGGCCGTTCAGATTTTGAGCTGAATATAAGGGAAAGAGCACTTATCGGGGTGTCTGGTGCTCGTCAATTAAACGGCTAGTTGTAATCAAAACTATTTGAACGCTGTCTATTGCCATAAGTAGTATTATGTTTATTGCCACATCATTTCTGACGTTCGTTATTATGGGGGAAGTTCGAAATTAAACCACTTGGCCTGACACTGATTTTTATCGCTGTAGCTGTGCCACTTTATTGGTTCATTCCGCAAGCAGGGCAGTATGATAGCCTTGCAACCTTCAGCCAGTACCTCGGATCAGTCTCACTAATTTTAATGGGTATAGTGCAGTTTTTGGCGACTCGTGCCCGAGGTATTGAGGCCGTTTTTGGAGGAATGGATCGCATCTATGTCTTGCACAAGTGGCTTGCGATAACAGCAATTATCTTCGCCGCCATCCATGACACAGTTGATGCAGATATGGAAGAGCTTGGTGCTGAAACATTCCTTACAGACTTTGCTGAAACCTTGGGAGAGCTTGGTTTTTACGGCCTTCTAGTCCTCGGTGTCATCACGATTATCACCTTTGTGCCTTATCATTATTGGAAATGGTCGCACCGTTTTATGGGCTTATGTTTTGCCTCAGCTGCAGTGCACTTTGCTTTTATTCTTAAGCCTTTCAGCAATGCTGATCCATTAGGTTTATACGTTTTGGCTTTCTGCGCACTAGGTGTTTTAAGCTATTGTTACCTGCTCTTACCAAAACAATGGACCAGTCAAACCATTGATTATAATGTCACTAACATTGTACGTTCAGGTGATACTACCGAAATCCAATTAAGCCCAAAAGGTCGTGGCATTAAGCATAAAGCCGGGCAATTTGCTTTTGTTACTTTTGATACCAAAGAGAAAAAAGGGCCTCATCCATTCACGATAAGTTCCGCCCCTAATCAACAAGGCGATATTCGTTTTACTATTAAGAATTTGGGTGACTACACTGCGTACCTGTCTCATTCATTGAATCAAGACACGACAGCCAAGCTTTCTCGCGCCTTCGGTCATTTCACTCAATCTGACAAATCTCAGCCGCAACTCTGGATTGCTGCAGGCATTGGGATTACGCCGTTCATGGCATGGGCGCAAACATTGGAACGCTCTCTAAGTACACCCATTAGATTGTATTACTGTGTAGCTGCGCGAGATAAGGCGATGTACATTGACGTCCTTGAGTCTATTGCAAATACAATGGATCAGTTTGAGACGGTATTGGTTATTTCAGGAAGAGATAAGCGCCTTACTGCAGCGCGAATTAATAACGAGCTAAGTAGTAGTATTGGCACACACGAAGTGTATTTTTGTGGGCCTTCGACCATGCGCGAAAGCCTGAAGTCTGATCTTACTACATTGGGTTTAAAACGGGGCTCTTTTCATTATGAAGAGTTTGAGATTCGGTCAGGGATTGGTGTTCGTAAAGTCTTGAGTTGGTTGCTTAATCGCTATGGCTATAAATTATTCAGGCGTTAGCATCAACTTTTGAATCAGTATCAAACCCACGCCTCCAAAATGGCCGCAATGGGCAAGCAAGCGACCGTTGGGCTTGCTTTGTCGCGTAGGGAAAATAGCGAGCAATTGACGTAGAGCTTTACTTTTTCATCGGTCGCAAACATACTCATTGCAGCCATTTTCGAATGTCAGATATACTCAGTCAACTCAAACCCTCCTTTAGGGCATTAACGTTAGTTCCATTACCTGTTAGGTCAAATGAACATCTTCATTACCGGGATATCAAAAGGTCTTGGTCTGGCGTTGGCGAAGGAATATGCCAACCGTGGGGACACGGTCTTTGGTATTAGCCGGACCGAGCCAGAAGGTTTGCCTGAGGGCATACTTCATCAATGTGCCGACGTTACTCTGGATGACGCAAAGAACATCGTTGGCCAAATGGTAGACCAGATTTCCTGTATTGACTTACTGATCAATAATGCCGGTTGCGGCAGCTCCGGCTTCACCGCGGATGGTGTCGATACTTCGGAGCTATCAAATCAGATCCAGCTGCACTGCGTCGGCGCTCTGAGGGTAACACAAGCCTTACTTCCAAAACTCCATAAGGCCGCGAAACCAAAGATTATAAACGTTACTTCAAGGCTAGGTTCAATTAGTCAGCACCTGTCGGGAGATTTCGCGGGGCGCGAGTTTTCTTATCCGTATCGAATTGCTAAGTGCGCGCAGAATATGCTGACAGTGTGCTTGGGAGCAGACAATTCTCTAGAGCATATAACTGTTGCCGCTGTTAATCCCGGACTCTTACGTACAGATTCCGGCTCGAGCGATTCAGAGCATACAGCCGAAGACGCCGCATCGAGCATGGTGCCGCTCATTCAGAGTATCAGCAAGTTCGGCGTATTCCATACGTATAATGAACCAACAGAGTTATAATGCTAACAAACGGATGTGCAGGTCAATGCCGCAATAATATTGGTGTGATTTGGTGTAGAATTTCATGAGATCGTCTCCTGTGTTTGATACTTTGATATCGTAGCGCTTTAGCGCATTGGATGGCGGCTACTCGCCAAGCCTAGTTAACAGGAGTCGGTCATTAACAAGTATCAAACGCTTGCAGGCGGACAAAATGAACGCGTATCGGGCATTTTGACTGCCGATGCGAGGCGTTGCTGTGTCTGCTTTCTGGATCTGTTAAAGAAGATTGAAGCCGATTGCTTCCCGTATGCAATCTTCTCCGAACGGCTGAAAGGGCAACCTACCGCCCGTTGCACTTGACTTTTGAAACAGGCAAAAACATACTCAAAACGGTCATTGAGTTTCAACTCACACACGATATATTAAATGGACATCATTAAAATTTCTGCATTTTCTGACGCTGAAGCTGGAGGGAACCCCGCTGGAATTGTACTAACTGAATTAATGCCGCCACCCTCTGATATGCAACAAATAGCGGCGAAAGTTGGGTTTTCTGAGACAGCATTTGCTGAAATGCTGGGTGACAAACAAAGCTGGCGTGTTAGATATTTTTCTCCTGAATCTGAAGTTCCATTTTGCGGGCACGCTACCATTGCTCTTGGTGCGGCTTTAGCCCAAAAGTATGGTGATGGGAATTTTCAACTAAGCCTTAACGAAACTGATATTTCTGTCGAGGGGGTTTATCGAAATAGTCAATATTTGGCTGCATTGCAGTCACCAGAAACTTACTCTCAGCAACTAACAGAAGCAGAAATAAATCAAACATTGGCCTTGTTTGGTTATAACCACTCACATTTAGATGAAGCAATTCCACCTGCTCATATTAATGGTGGCGCTGATCACTATGTTATGGCACTAAAAAGCCGATCAGATTTATCAGCTATGGATTATGACCTTGATGCTGGCCGTAACTTTATGAGAGAACGTGGGATAGTGACGGTGATGCTTGTAGTTGCCGAAACCGATCAGTTGTTTCATGTGCGCAATGCATTTGCCTCAGGTGGTGTACTTGAAGACCCCGCAACTGGAGCGGCAGCTGCTGCATTCTCTGGCTATTTGCGAGACATCGATTGGAAAACATCAGGAAAGATTACGATCGTTCAAGGTGAAGATATGGGCTCACGTTCCCTCATTACTGCGGAATTCAACCCTAAAGCTGGGAGCTCAATTCGTATTTCTGGAACTACGCGGAACTTAGAATAACTTTCCTTTAGAAAGGTAGCTACGCTCTAACTATTAAAGCCTAGTATTTGATATTGATTGGCCGTTCAGGCCAACAACGGTCAGATAATATCGCAACCAGGCTATCTATAATGTAAGATCAAATTTCGGTTTCTCCAGTTGAATCAGGGCAGCTAAGCGGTCGAGCGACAATACTGTTAAAGCGAACACATTCACAAAGGCGCACAAGCATGCCGTAATCAATTCCCCGGAATATACCATCCTCATGAAAAGAAAATTTATTCAGTGTGACGTGTTCAGCGTTAATCCAACCAAAGGCAATGGTCTGGCCGTGGTCATTGATGGAGCAGGGTTGTCCAACACGCAAATGCAGGAGTTTGCTGCATGGACCAACCTCGCAGAAACTACATTCTTGTTGCCACCCATTGATCCAGACGCCGACTACAAAGTCAGAATATTTACTACTACCCGGGAAATGTTGTTTGCAGGTCACCCTACACTGGGCAGCTGCGCCTCCTGGTTGCATAGCGGCGGCAAGCCGAACGACCCTAAATTGATTAAACAGGAATGCGGTATTGGAATTGTAGAAATTGATATGAGTGGTGAGGTCCCAGCTTTTGTTGCACCACCAACAGACATACAGCCATTGGCACAGGACCAACTGGAAGCAATTTGCTCAGCTTTAAAACTGGATCCGAGTTGCATTGTCAACTCGGCGCGCCTAGATAATGGTCCGGTCTGGCAGGCACTGGAACTCCAGACTGCGAAACAAGTTCTGGCGGTAGACTCATCCCTGATCAAGTGGCCCGAAACTAAACCCGTTGGATTAATCGGTCCCCATCCCGCTGGATCAGAGTGTGATTATGAGGTACGCATGCTGGCACCTTCCAGCGGTATGAGTGAGGATCCCATAACAGGTTCCCTGAATTCTGCACTGTCACACTGGTTCTATAGCTTGGGTAAACTGGGTAGGAACCTGATTGTTGCCCAGGGAACCGTGATCAATCGACTAGGACGGGTACATATTCAGCCTGATTCAGCCATACCTGGCAAGGTTCGAATTGGTGGTAATACCAGCATTCTTATTGAAGGCACACTGGATATATAGGGTTTCCTGATCACCGAGCAATTACATCTTTGGTCTCCTTGAAATGAAGTGAGCATTGTCTGAAAACTAATGACTGCTCAGGGCGACTTTGAGACGAATTAGAAATCTGCGACTGTCTCTGGCATACTCATAACGGTCGTTCGAAATTTAAAAAAAAGAATAAATGGAAAGTACGACTGTAAAAATTGTCTCGACATTATGTCGTATAGTATGCTGTCAAGCATCAAAGTGAAATTCTATCGGAGCAATTATGGGGACTCCTCCAGGTCAAAAAGTTAGGACAGATTTTCCTCGGTTTGGACTTCCAGCATATGCAGAGAGGTTTCCGTCTGTTCCTGATGATCGATCAATTTCGATAGAAATAAATGGAAATGGGAGAATCGATATTGATGATGCTCTCGCCGATTTACCTCGGACTAGAATAAAGGCTGATTTTCACTGCGTTACTACTTGGACTTATCCTAACGCTGAATGGGGTGGGGTAAAGTTCGGAGAGTTTTATCAAAAACACGTTCAACCCCTTAACGAACCTGAGCTTGGGATTACTGGTGCTGTTCTGTATGGCCAAGACGGCTATCGAACTACACTTCTGTTAGAAGACCTTTTAAGAGAAGGCGTGATGATGGCTGATTCTCTTGGCGACGGGCCACTTTCGATTGAACACGGCGCCCCCTTGAGGCTGGTTGCACCAGAACATTATGGTTATAAGAATTTGAAGCATTTGACAAGAATAGAATTTTACTCAACTATGCCAGTGGTAAAACATGGGATTAGTGCTTTTCTTGATCATCCGCGCGCACGCGTAAGAAAAGAAGAGCGGGGCAGATGGATTTCTGGTTGGGTTTTACGCTATGTGTACAGGCGACTTATCCCGGGTACAGTGAGAAAATTTCGAGAAGCTATGGTGAAATATGAAGGTACCATTGGTAAGAGGCAATAGTTAGAAGCCTGATAAGAGGCTGCGGTCCTGCAATTTACTATTCATATCCTATTCCAATGCCCGCTTTGGGCAAAATTGCGCCCTTTCACAGGCTTTTGGCACGATCTATATTTTAGGTATCATACCGTTATGACAGCTATAAACTTACAGGAAAAACTATCCAAATTTTCAGAGCATTGGTCACCAAAAATAGTGTCTAATTTTAATGGCCATGACGTAATGGTAGTTAAAGTAAAAGGCGAATTTAATTGGCACTCACATGCGGACACCGATGATTTCTTCCTTGTTTTAAATGGGAAAATCACAATTAAACTGCGAGATAAAGACGTCGAGCTAGGAAAAGGAGAAATGTTTGTTGTGCCAAAGGGTGTTGAACACTGCCCTGTAGCTGAGGAAGAAGCCGAACTTCTTCTTATTGAACCGAGCGGGACTCCGAATACTGGTGACGAGTCTATAGCGGCAATCAAACGAGCTTTGTAACTTTTACAACTGGCCGAAAAGGGCAACTTTCCGACTACTGCGACCACTAGACGGTTGTATACTCATAGAGTACAACCCGGTAATTCTAACGAACAGATGGAGTCAATCCGAAAGGGGTGTTTGTGAATTTAGATAATGAGGGACGTAACGCATAAGGGCAAAGTCAAACTATGGAAATAACGTAAGCGCCGAATAAACGACAGCCTATCTTTTCCGTTTGTTTTTCCGCTTACGATTCCGGTTGATATTAACAACCTGCGTATTCGACTTGACCTCCTTAATCCGTGACAACAGGTGGGGAGAGACATTCCATTTTTGACCCGACTCGGTCAGCACACCAACGGTCTTCTTGTTCAGCTTGATGATCGTGCCTACTTGTCTGCCCCTATTCGACTCAAAGTTCACTTTAGCACCCAGCCCCAGCGATATCATTTCTTGGAACGCGTGAACAGAATCCAGAACCTTTAATCGCTCCACGACCTCGTGATTGAGTGCCAATAATTCCTCATAACTCAGTTCATCAAGATTGACCTTCATTAAGTTGACCTCGGTTTGTAAGTACTCATATTCTGAGGCAATAATGGGTCAATGTCATCGAAGGTTTGTGCATTCGGGATGGCAGTGAAGATTTGCTTCAGATAGGCGTAGGGCTCAAGACCATTGGCTTTGGCTGTTTCAATCAAGCTGTATAGGTTGGCGCTGGCTTTCGCCCCATCGACGCTGGTCGAGAACAACCAGTTCTTCCGACCAATCGCAAACGGGCGGATTGCGTTCTCAACAGGGTTGTTGTCGATCGGGTATGCGCCATCATCAAGGTAAGCAATCAGGCGTGGCCATTGATGCTGGAGGTAATGCAAAGCCTTGCCCAATGCGGTTTTCGGCGCAACCTGCGGCTGGGTTTGATCCAGCCACGCGCGCAGCTTGTCGATCACCAGCCTGGATCTAGCCTGTCTTTGACGATAACGCCTACTGGTGTCTGCTGCCTCTTGCTTAAGCTGCTTCTCAATCGCATACAGCCGGGCAATCAGCTTTAAGGCATACTCTGCTTTACTGTTCTTTCTTCGCTTACCCGCAACTTTAGCCGCCTCAATAAAGCGCCGACGCGCATGCGCCCAACAACCCAGTCGTTTGATGCCTTGTTCTCGGCACAGGCCATCATAACCCGCATATCCATCTGCCATGATCGCACCCTGATAATCAGCCAGCAACCGTTTGGGCACCGAGCCACTGCGACTCGGGTCATAATCAAACAGTACCATCTGTTGCCCAGGCGGACCCGCGCATCGAACCCACATATACGACTTGCTTTGCGCTGCCTTACCCGCTTCATTCAGTACCTGAACCGGTGTTTCATCGATATGCACATAGGGCTGTTCCAGCATGCACTCTTCAATCCGGTTAATCAGCGGTTGTACCAGCTGACCACAAACGGATCATCCAGTTCGCCATCGTGGTTCTATCCAGATCAATATCACAGCGCTTCAAAATGCTGCTTTGCCGATACAAGGGCAGCCCATCGGCATATTTTGCCGTTGCAATGTAGGCTAACAAACCCGCGCTGGCCTGACTCTTCTCGATTGCCTGCTTAGGCTTCACAGCAGTCTTGATCATGGCCTCGCCCTTAGCTTTGCAAGTGGGGCAAGCGTACTGCTTACGGATATGGCGTATCACCTGTATCTTCATCGGCACGATATCCAATTGCTCGGATACCTTGTCACCGATGAATGCCAGCGCTTGGCCGTCGTGGGGACAGCACTTGTCTGCTTCGGGCAGGTCATGGATGACATCAATGCGCGGCAAGTTTTCTGGCAGCGGTTTACGACCACCGCGTTTGCGTTGGTGCGCGGGCACATCAATCAGGCCGTCTTCGTCCGAATCATCACCAGCATCTGTATCAGTAGACGCAGGCTCGCATTCCTGCTCAGCCTCGTTGAATAACTCCAGTTGCAAGGAACGCGAGGACTCACTACTTGCAGCAAATCGGGCATTGCGCTCCAGTATCAGTGCTTGTTTGAGCTGCTCAATAAACTGATCTTTAGATTCCAGGGCTTGGTTTTTGGCTTCCAGCGCCGCTTCGTAGCGACTTTCCTGAGACAATAGCGCTTGCCTGATTTGTGCCAATTCAGACTCAATCTGATGATTCTCCTGTTCCAGTTGGGCTCGCGTCTTCATGCCCCTATTTTAGCAAATACTCAGGATACTTTCCTATAATTCAATGCCTTATGTCGCTCAATCGACAAGCCGTACAGTAAGCTTTCTAGCTCTGCATGGCTGATCACGAGCACCGTCGAATCTGACCTCAGTGGCCACTTGAACTTGGCTTGCTCCAGGCGCTTATACCACAACACAAATCCTGTTGAGTCCCAATGCAGAACCTTCAGCCGATCCCGGCTTTTATTGCAGAACACAAACAAGCCTTCTGAATAGGGGCTGATGCCCATTTCCTGCTCTACAATCACACTCAAGCCATTAACCGCCTTGCGAAAGTCCACCGGCGCTCGGTGCAGATAAACCGGCGGCAGGTCACTGAACCATTTCATCTCTACAAACGATCCAAAATGAGTGTCAGTGTATCGATCAGAGATTCATCATCTACCTCTACTTCGACAACCCGTATGCGCGATCTTTTTGCCGGGGGCTTACAAGCTTCCTCGTCCATCACCACCGAGTCCGCCACGGATTGCAAACGCACAAATTCGCCGGCTCGATTCTTAAGCAGTTGATTCTTACGCAGACTGAAGTATTTTGCGTTGACCCTCGTGTTGCCTGCAAAATTCAACGGCACTTAGGCCACTCTCTTGCTGTGTATCTATTAACTCTCGCCACTGCTGCTGACTTCGTCGGACCATCGGTGTGCCTTCCAAAAAAAGCAAACTTAAACCGTTAGGCGTGACCTTTATAGAGTGTCGTTTATTCGGCGCTTACGAAATAACCCACTTAGATCACGTTTATCTCTCGGTCAGTAATTTCCCACTATCGGAAAAGTTCTATGATTCTGTGATGCAGAGCTTTGGCTTCAAGAAAGGCAATGATCCAATAGACGGCGAGCAGCATGCGCACTACTTCAACAGAGAAATACAAATTTCTTTGCGGCCGGCTCGTACACAGAAGCCCTATGATTCCTACGCACCCGGCTTGCATCACATATGCTTACAGGTAGCCAGCAGGTCGGAGATTAATGTTGCTGCCAAATCACTGAAGAAGCTTGGAGTCGACGTAAGCGATCCCAAAGAGTACCCCGAATACTCAGATGATTACTACGCCATCTTTTTCAAAGACCCTGACGGTATAAGATTTGAGCTTGTTGCTCGTACTAAGACTCGTGATTTAATTTCACTAAAGTGGCCAGAACTCAAAGGGTTTTTAAATCCAGTAAGCAGATTAATGAAGCAAGAAAATGCATAACAGAGCCTGGCACGTACACGCTTCGCGCTGATGTCGTCGCTATCGCTCCTCCGCCCGTGCTGGCGGCGTTAGCTGCCGGTGAAAACGAACAAGTTTATGAAGATTAGAAAAGCCGTACTAACAGACGCTGAAGAAGTCGGCTCATTGATCGTCAAGTTGGCTGTTTCCTGTATGTAACCTTCTCCGAATGACTGAAAAGGGCAACTTTCCGACTCCCGCGAACACTCAGGCGGTTATATACTAGGAGTCGTTATTCGGACTTATACGTTTTGAGGTAAGGTATTGGAAATCACTAGAAGTAAGGAATTCAAAGCTGATCGTGCTTGGGGATCAAAAAGTATTGCTAACATGCGCGGCATCAGTACCCGCTTACACTGGACAGATAAGCCTTACAAATGGCACATCAATGATGGCGAGGAGGTTTTCGCTGTATTAGATGGAAAAGTAGAGATGTTCTATCGCGAAGATGGTGAAGAGAAGTCAATTACGCTAGATAGTGGCGACATATTTTACGCATCTATTGGTACGGAGCACGTTGCTCACCCAATAGGCGAAGCAAGAATTCTCGTTGTAGAAATGGAAGGTAGTGTATAGCTCTAAGTGAACGTGGTTTGCCGCTAGGTTACTGGCCGAAAAGGGCAACTTTCCGACTACTGCGACCACTAGACGGTTGTATACTCATAGAGTACAACCCGGTAATTCTAACGAACAGATGGAGTCAATCCGAAAGGGGTGTTTGTGAATTTAGATAATGAGGGACGTAACGCATAAGGGCAAAGTCAAACTATGGAAATAATCCACTTAGATCACGTTTATCTCTCGGTCAGTAATTTCCCACTATCGGAAAAGTTCTATGATTCTGTGATGCAGAGCTTTGGCTTCAAGAAAGGCAATGATCCAATAGACGGCGAGCAGCATGCGCACTACTTCAACAGAGAAATACAAATTTCTTTGCGGCCGGCTCGTACACAGAAGCCCTATGATTCCTACGCACCCGGCTTGCATCACATATGCTTACAGGTAGCCAGCAGGTCGGAGATTAATGTTGCTGCCAAATCACTGAAGAAGCTTGGAGTCGACGTAAGCGATCCCAAAGAGTACCCCGAATACTCAGATGATTACTACGCCATCTTTTTCAAAGACCCTGACGGTATAAGATTTGAGCTTGTTGCTCGTACTAAGACTCGTGATTTAATTTCACTAAAGTGGCCAGAACTCAAAGGGTTTTTAAATCCAGCAAGCAGATTAATGAAGCAAGAAAATGCATAGCAGAGCCTGGCACGTACACGCTTCGCGCTGATGTCGTCGCTATCGCTCCTCCGCCCGTGCTGGCGGCGTTAGCTGCCGGTGAAAACGAACAAGTTTATGAAGATTAGAAAAGCCGTACTAACAGACGCTGAAGAAGTCGGCTCATTGATCGTCAAGTTGGCTGTTTCCTGTATGTAACCTTCTCCGAATGACTGAAAAGGGCAGATACTGTTGAAAAACTCGGTAATTTGTGAGCGTTATACCTGGTTCTGAAAACCAAAACATGAATGCATAATCAGAATTGTTCTTTAGATTGCGAGTTTTGATAGATTTTGTGGTTTTTTACTCGAATTAGCATAAACGAGGCGCAGCTATCCCTAGGTCAGGTGGCTTATACTGTTGTTGTGCCAGCTTTTTCAAATTCTGTGCCGTGGCCGCAAGTAAGAATTCATCTTTCGCACCGGATATTCCGCGTAGCCGTAGTCGGTCAAAGTTCAAAGCACGCTTTAGGTGGGCAAATAATACCTCCACCTTCTTTCTATCATTTCGTGACTGTTGGTACCTCGGGCTTTGACAGATATTTCGAGCCACATCCCTTGAAGATTCATAGATGCTGCGAGCGATCTTTCTAATGTCGGTATTTGGGCAACATTGAAATTTGAAGCGACAGTCCCTACAGTCGTGAGTGCTGGAGCGATAAATGATAGTGTTGGCCTTGGTTACCCGTGACCGTGCATTCTTGAAATTTCGTCTTCTTGACTGAAGCAATTTACCATCGGGACAATGGTAACAATCTAATTCACCGTCCCAGACAAAATTAGATCGGTTGAAAATACCTTGATTGTTGTTTGACCTGTCCCATACCGGGATATGCGGCTCAATCTCCTTTTTCTCCACCACCCAATCCAGCATCGCCGCCGATCCATAGGCTGTATCTGCTATCAGTCGCTTGGGCTTTATCTTCAAGTTATCCTCCACCCGATCAATCATCGTTCGAGTGCTCGCAACTTCAGATGTTCTGTGTGCGGGTGTAGGCTCTACATCCACAATGATGTTGTTCTCAATATCAATCAGGTAGTTAGTGCTGTAATAGAATTGACCAGGGCCTTTGTCACCTGCCCACTGGGCCATGGGGTCGGTCGTAGATACTTTCTTCTGCGTTCTTTTTGCAGAAGGATCATTGTCTAATGCTTCGAGATATTCTCTGACAGCGCGGGATTGTGTCAAACTTGGTTGCCAGTCAACCGGGCCATCAACCATCTTCTGCCTGGAGGCGTCTGCCTTTATATAGCTGGCGTCTGTCGCAAAGCCTTCTCCCTTGATTAACCCTTCGTCGTTGCAACGCTGTACAACGGTATCGAATACAAGCCTGAGTAAATCAGCATCTCTAAACCGACCATGCCGGTTCTTTGAAAATGTGGAATGATTAGGAACATTATCTTCCAACCCCAAACCGCAGAACCATCGATAGGCCAAGTTGAAATTGACTTCTTCACATAATCGACGTTCTGACCGAATTCCATAGCAATAGCCAATCAGAAGCATCCGAATCATTAGCTCAGGATCAACTGACGGCCGACCAGTGTGGCTATAGTAAGGCTTAAGATGTTCACTGATACCGCCAAAGTCTAAAAAGGCATCTATCTGACGAAGAAGATGGTCCTCGGGGATATGAGTCTCCAGGCAAAAATCATAAAACAACGTGTTTTGCCGTCCCGGTAGCTGTCCCATCATGATAATAAAACCTAGTAATTTCAGTGCCTTAATTATCTCATGACACTTGTTCTTCCGGTGAGTTTTTCAACAGTATCGGCAAATAGCGGCCTCTTGCATATTCCGCGTCATCGTGAACAGTGATTCCCCCCCTGTGTCAGGATAGTTGTCGCCTTTATTTTTACATAGGGGCTGGAGGCCGTCATGGCTGGAACACCAATACCGATTGAACTCAAAGAACAGGCATTAATGAGATTACTTCCCCCGTATAGCTGGTCACTCAGGCAAGTCGCTGATGAAATAGGATCTTCGCCTACGACTATATTAAACTGGAGGAAGCAATTAGAAGATGAGGGATTATTAATGCCAAGAGAAGATCAAGATGTTGAATGGTCAGCAGATCAGATATTTACATTTGTATTGGAATCTGCCTTGTTGTCTGAGTATGAACTGGCTGAATATTGCAGAGAGAAAGGGCTTTATGTAGATGAGCTAAAAAAATGGAAGAGCTGTTGCGTCAAAGCCAATACCCCGGAGTCTGTCAGATCAACTAAATTGGCCAAAGAAGTGAGGGCTGATAGACGGCGTATCAAGGAACTTGAAAAAGAGTTATTACGCAAAGAAAAAGCGCTAGCAGAAACGGCTGCGCTGTTGGTACTGCGGGAAAAGTACAATGCCCTCTGGGAAGAAAAAGAGGTAGTATGACCACATACCCAGAGCGGCAGAAAATAGTTTTGTGGATTAACCAGGCCACTGATGCTGGCGCAACTAAATCCAAAGCCTGTTACACGCTTGGAATCAGCATCAGAACAATCCAGCGCTGGGTAGGTGCGGGTGGTAGTGTTATTGCTGACCAAAGGCCAAGCGCCATCAGAACGGCTCCTGCAAACAAATTGACAGCAGATGAAAAAGACAACATTAAGCAGATTTGCTTCAGCACTGAGTTCGTGGATATCCCTCCATCAAGAATAGTTCCAATGCTGGCTGATAGAGGGGTATACATTGCCTCTGAATCTAGTTTTTACCGTGTCCTAAATGCCGAATATTTACTCTTGCATAGAGGTAGAGCAAAGCGCAAAGGCACGTACAAAAAGCCAAAGAGTTTTACAGCTACACAGGCAAACCAGGTATGGAGCTGGGATATCACGCACTTACCGTCGCAGATTGTTGGCAGCCGGTTCTATCTATACATGATCGAGGATATTTACAGCAGGAAAATTGTTGGCTCAGACGTCTATGATTGCGAAACAGGTGAGCATGCTTCAGCTTTGTTGCAACGAGCCACCAGGGTCGAGAAAGCATCCAATGCCAGTCTTGTACTGCATTCGGATAACGGTTCGCCAATGAAGAGTTTTACGATGCGGGCAAAGATGTATGACTTGGGTGTCATTCCTTCCCATAGCCGCCCAAGAGTAAGCAATGATAACCCCTATTCAGAATCGCTCTTCCGGACATTAAAATATTGCCCGACTTGGCCTAAGGAAGGGTTTACAGATATTGCTGAGGCACGTAAATGGGTTGCTAGGTTTGTTGCCTGGTATAACAACGAACATCGCCATAGCCGAATTAAGTTTGTGACTCCAAATGAGCGCCATAACGGCCTGGACATCGAAATTCTAAAGCAGCGAAAAGACCTTTACGAAAAGAAAAAGCAAGAAAACTCGTCACGGTGGTCAGGCCCCACTAGAAACTGGGAGCCTATTGATACTGTCTATCTGAATCCAGAAAAACAAAAGATCGCAGCGTGAGTATCTTGAGAAAAAACGACAACTACCTTGAAAAACGCCGTTCCGTTTGATCGTGAACGATTTTGGGGTGTTCGCCGGAATCGATTTTACCCTGTTTGATCCATCATAAAACCACTGGAATTCTTTAACGTAATGCGGCACATCAGCCTCTCATTTTTATTGCGAGGTTGCTATGCCGACAAAGAGGGTTCCAATGAAGAAAATTACCGAGGTGTTACGCCTCAGATACGAAGCTAAACTCAGTATTGGGCAGATCGCCCGCGCCAGCAATCTATCCAAAGGCGCTATCAGCAAATACATCCGGCTTGCCCAGGAAAATGGGATCAGCTGGCCACTGACTCCAGGTCTTGACGAAGCCAAGCTCGAAGCGCTGTTGTTTCCGGTTAAAGCCAAACATCAGCGCTTTGCGCAGCCTGATTACTTTGAAGTACACCAAGAACTCAAAACCAAGGGAGTGACCTTACAGTTGCTGTGGGAAGAATACGCAGCGGTACACGGCGTACAGGCTTACCAATACAGCCAGTATTGTCATCATTATCGAATCTGGCGAGGTAAACAAAAACGCAGCATGCGTCAGCACCACCGAGCGGGCGAGAAGCTGTTTATCGACTACTGCGGCCCGACGGTTGATGTTATTGACTCACGCAGTGGTGAGGTTCGTAGTGCGCAAATATTCGTCAGCGTGCTGGGGGCCTCAAGCTATACCTACGCCGAAGCAACCTGGAGCCAAACACTACCTGATTGGATCGCATCGAATCAGCGTGCGCTGCGCTTTTACGGCGGTGTGCCGCAACTGCTGATCCCCGATAATCTCAAGTCTGCGGTCACGACAGCCAGTCGGTATGCGCCCAAGATTAATGCAACCTATGCTGAGATGGCGGCTCATTATCAAACGGCGGTGCTCCCCACCAGGCCCGCAAAACCAAAGGACAAGCCTAAGGCGGAAGCGGGAGTTTTGCTGGTGGAGCGCTGGATATTAGCCCGCCTGCGGCATCAGTCCTTCTTCTCTTTGGCCGAGCTAAACCGGCACATCAAGGAGCTGCTTATCAGTCTTAACCAACGGCCTTTCCAGGGTCGGGAG
Organism: Candidatus Poriferihabitaceae bacterium; assembly: GCA_965249035.1. Lineage (GTDB taxonomy): Bacteria > Pseudomonadota > Gammaproteobacteria > Arenicellales > Poriferihabitantaceae > CBDFKV01. The sequence continues at coordinate 128,846 of CBDFKV010000005.1, forward strand.
GAAAGCCGTAAAGATTTGTTTGAATCCATTGATCAGCCGGCACTCAAGGCGCTACCGCACGATGATTATGTCTATGCCCAGTGGCGCAAAGCCAAGCCAGGGATTGATTATCACGTGCAAGCAGATAAGCGCTTTTACAGCGTGCCACATGTGCTGGTTGGCGAAGTGCTGGACCTGCGCATCACCGCCACTACAGTGGAAGCGATGCATAAAGGTAAACGCGTCGCCAGCCATGCACGGATAAACAGTGGGCATATCAGGCACAGCACATTAACCGAGCATATGCCGAAGTCGCATCAAGCTCATCGTGACTGGTCGCCTGGGCGTTTTATCAACTGGGCCAGAAAGATTGGGCCGTGCACCACTGAAGTGATCAAGCGCCAGCTGCACAACCGGCCACACCCAGAGCATGGCTATCGTGCTTGCCTGGGCTTGCTCAACTTGAGCCGCCGTTATGAGGATACACGCCTTGGAAGTGCCTGCAAACGCGCTTTGTCAATCCGCTCAACCAGCTACAGCAGTATCACCTCGATTCTCAGCAAGGGTCTGGATCAACAACCCCTTGATGAAGTAGACGATCTACAAAACGAACTCCCCCTGCACCGCAACTTGCGTGGTGCGGACTATTATCACTAACCGGACACAAAAATGTTATATCAACAAACCATAGAACAGCTACGAAACTTAAAACTAAGCGGCATGCTCGATGCACTGGAGCAACAACGCAGCCAGGTACAAACCCACGATCTAGCCTTTGAAGAACGGCTCGGCTTGCTGTATTGAGCGGGAGGTGCTACACCGTGGAAGAGCGGCGCTTGTGTCGCTTGCTCAGAGCCGCCAAGCTTAGAATCAAAGCCTGTGTAGAAGATATCGATTACCGCCATCCCCGGGGGCTGGATAAATCCAAGATGGCCTCACTAGCGAGTTGCGACTGGATCGTGCAATCACTCAATCTATGCATCGTTGGCCCCACTGGCTGCGGCAAAACCTGGTTAGCTTGTGCTTTAGGTAATCAAGCCTGTCGCCGGGGCTATTCGGTGCGATATCTGCGCCTGCCGACCTTCTTTGAGCAATTGCGCATTGCTCATGCTGATGGCACCTATGTTCGATTAATGAATCAGCTGCTCAGAACCGACTTGCTGATCCTGGATGATTGGGGAATACAAAAAATATCGACCACACACAACGCCAGGATTTGATGGAAGTGATAGAGGATCGACATGGTCGTAAATCCACCGCCATTACCAGCCAGCTACCGATCGAACATTGGCACGAAACTATCGGTGAAGCGACCATCGCGGATGCAATTCTTGATCGATTATTACACGGTGCTCACCGTCTTGAATTACGGGGTGAATCGATGCGAAAAAATACGCCAAACGAAATTGATCGTGAACGCTTATAATTGAAAACAGGCCCAGTGGCTA
>CBDFKV010000006.1:0-680000 GCA_965249035.1 Candidatus Poriferihabitaceae bacterium
TGATCAAGAAACGTCGCTTTAGTTTTAATCTCGCCTTCAATCAGCGCTTGGCGGATAAACAGCTCTCGTGCCTGCTCCGAATTAACTACATCATAGTGTGCTTTGCGACCACTATAAATCGGCAACCCAAACAGACTGGCTCGCTTGAAAGCCAGCACATGGCCGGCGTCTTTATCCCAATGTGGCTCGCTGTATTCAATCTGCAAGAAATCCGCTGCTAACTGTTCTAGCCATTCCACCTTTACCGGCGCGACCATGCGCGCGTACAAACGCGAAGTATCAACCATCTCCGCAGCAACAATCCACTTTGGAGTGGTACCGTGCATATTTGAGCCAGGGAAAATAGCGACCTGGCGACCGTTAGCGCCTTGGTAATTGTTCTTCTCTCCTAGCATGGCAACGTTATCCAACAAGCCACTCAACAATGCGCGGTGGATAGCGTCGTTTTCCGCTGGCTCATGATTAAACTGAAATTTCGCTCGTTTCATATCATCGCCTAATCGGGCCACCAAATCGGCCCCACTCGCGCATCCGAAAAGTCGACAAATAGTTGCGCTCACACCAACCGCCTAGTTGCTTGCGACTCAACCCATTTCTTTGGTGGTGATAATCATCCCAAAGCCGTAGTAAACCCACGTAATCAGATTGCTTTTCACCGTGCTCTTTGTGGTGCGCGCGCGCCGCTTGCTGTTGCTCGTGGGGAACCAGACGCGGATCCGAATTTCCAAAACTGCGGCTAAAATGACTAATTCACGTAAGCAGGATTCCTGCCTGGCCGCAGCATAGAGCATTCGCCCTACTCGTGGGTCGACCGGCAAACGCGCTAAAGACGTTCCAATCGGTGTTAACTGTTTGTCATCGTTTATTGCACCCAGCAAGTGCAGTTCACGCTCTGCCGCATTGATTTGGCGGCGCTCAGGTGGGTCAATAAACGGGAATTGATCTAATTTGCCAAGCCGTCGATAATGCATGCTGAGCATAACGCCCGCCAGCGAGGTGCGCAGGATTTCTGGGGTGGTGTATTCATCGCGACTGTCAAAATCTTCTTCGCTGTACAGCCGCACACAAACACCACTTTTTACCCGCCCGCAACGCCCCTTGCGCTGATTAGCCGCCGCTTGAGATATGCGCTCAACCAACAAGCTATTAACCCGCCGCGTAGGGTTGTAGCGATTAACGCGAGCCAGCCCTGCATCGACGACATAATCAATCCCAGGCAATGTTAGAGACGTTTCAGCGACATTGGTCGACAAGATGATCCGAGTGGCGCCGCTAGATCGAAACAGCCGCGTCTGCTCATTGGGGGCTAAGCGCGCATAAAGTGGCAGGATTTCGATACCTGGTTTGAGCTGCCGCGACAGGAACTTGATTGCTTCACGAATTTCTCGCTCGCCGGGCAAAAAGATCAATGTATTCCCGGGGCGTTCTGCAAATAAGCCCTGGATGGCCGTATAAATGGCCGTATTTATCTGCCCACTCACTGCGATTCTTGACTTCTTCCAAGGGCTGATAACGCACCGATACCGGATAAGTACGTCCCCGATACCGATATGATCGGCGCACCGCTAAAATGGCGAGGAGAATTTTTCTGTATCTATGGTTGCAGAAGTGATGATCACTTTGAAATCAGGCCGCTTATGGATCAGTTGCTTTAACATCCCCAGTAGGAAATCGATATTCAGTGAACGCTCGTGTGCTTCGTCAACAATAATGGTGTCATAGCGATTTAAAAATGCGTCGGTTTCCGATTCAGCCAGCAGCATGCCGTCGGTCAGCACGCGTATATAGTCCTCGTCGCTGCACTGCTCATGAAACCTGACCCGATAGCCAACGCCTTTCCCCAAACCCAGCGCCAGTTCTTCGGCGACTCGACTGGCAATGGAGCGCGCGGCAATTCTGCGTGGTTGCGTATGCGCGATTTGACCCACTATGCCCCGCCCCGCTTGCAAACAAATTTTGGGCAGCTGGGTACTCTTACCTGAACCAGTTTCACCCGCAACCACGATCACTGGATGTTTTTGAATTAGCGTCTGTATTTCTTTTGCGCGTGCGCTAATCGGTAAGTCTTCGGGTAAGTGAATATCAGGTAAGCTTTGCTGGCGTTGACGCACAATTGCTGCGGAATGTTGAATTGACGTGAGCAATTGATCTAACTGCTGCGAAGACGCCGCGTTTAACTTCCTGATGTGACCACGCAGCCGATGCCGGTCGGAGACCATGCAATGGCTGAGAGTTTCCAATAATTTGTTCTGATCAGATGACACAGCAGCACAGTGTAAAAAAGCGACCCGCAGATTATAGTCAAAATCAAATGCTGCTAGGGTAAGAGCGTCTTCCTTGCAGCTATAAACAGCCTTGAAAAATGCTCGTATAGGTCTCATATCATATAAATAGCCTTGATTCGAGTAGTGGCAATGGTTTGTGCTAGACTAAGTGGGCTAGGCCTCTGGTGGGCCAATTTTTAATTTTTAAATAAAGGATTTCTTCAATGGTAGATACAGTCAAAATTTTGGGTGCCCTATTGGGTAACGGTGCGGTCTCTAAAGGATCGGCCGGTAACGTACTTGGTAACGTTTTGGGAGCAGCACTCGGTGGTAATCAACAAAGTAGTTCCGGCGGCTTGGGTGATTTACTAGGCGGCCTTCTAGGTGGTGGCCAACAACAACAGCAACGACAATCAGGCGGTGGCTTGGGTGACTTGGTTGGTAGTGTTTTGGCGGCGGCAATCAGCAGCGACAGCAACAATCAGGTGGTGGTGCAGCAGACATACTCGGTAGTTTGCTTGGCGGCGGTCAGTCGAAATCTGGCGATCTAGGCGGTTTGGGCGGTTTGTTAGGTGCAGCCGTGAGTAAGTATGCTCAAAGCCAAAACCCATCAGCACCGGCTGCGAAAAAAGTTAACTGGAAAAAACAGTTGCCTACCGGAATGAAAAAGCAGGAAGCCAATGGCCAGGCCAAGCTGATGATTCAAGCGATGATCAATGCAGCGAAATCCGACGGTACGATTGATGACGCAGAGCAACAGAAAATCGTTGGTAAATTGGGTGACATCTCTCAAGATGAAATTGATTTCGTCCGTGCGGAATTTGCCAAGCCTTTAGATACCAATGGTTTTGCGCACAGCGTACCTTCTCATCTCGCGCAGAAAGTGTACGCAGTGTCTTTGCTTGGAATCGACCTTGACACCAATCAAGAAGCACAATATCTACATGAGCTGGCGCAGTGTATGCACGTAGAACCTGAAGTGGCGAATAAAATACACGAGCAGTTAGGCGCACCAAAATTGTACGCTTAAGAAAAAATGCATAGCAATAATTCTATAGGTTTCATTCGCTTAGAGGAGTTATTCAAGGGATAAGACAAATAGATAAGCTATAGCACCAAGAACAAAAAAACCGGGCTAACTGCCCGGTTTTTTTGTTGCCTCAAGTCCAGCGTAAGCTGAGTTAGACTACGCTAGTCGATCCTGCCTATCATTTCTCTCTAAGCCGATCTCCATGCACCAGCAACAACTTATACGGGCTGATGGCTGCAACTTTTCTGTTGAGGCCCAGTATCCCAATTTAATAGCCCGTTCAGCAGGGTAAAAAGTAAATTAAGTAACTTCTCGACCCAGAAGTTGTACAGCTGACGCAGGTTGTGCCCAACACCACAAAGAATCGCGTGGATCGCATCGCCCAGCCTGCCTTTAAGATGACATAGGTCGAGCAGCCCATCACTTTTCATATGCCCAATCATCGCCTCAAGCATGCTGCGCCGGCGTAAGCGCTTTTTCTGACCCTTGTTAAGCTTCTTGCCACGGTGGATCACTTGCGCTTTGGTCCCATGACGACCACGGTAGCCCAAATCAACCGCTACTGTCTTGATCTCTACATCAGTGAGGGTCTGGGCTTGCTGTAGTAGCTCATCCAGCGTATGACCGTCGTAAGGATTACCCCCAAAGCTGCGTATGCCAACCACAAATCCTTCCTTCTGCGTGCAGGTAATGCCGACCTTGGTGCCAAATTCATAACGCTTGCGTGCTTTGCCTTTGCTGATGCAATCCACCTCTGGTTCATGTAGGGAATACAGCTTATTTTTACTCTTGGGATTAGCCGCCTGATGGCGCAGTTGATGCGCCTGTAAAATGAGTGCTTCAGCCCGTTCCTGTACATCATCTGGCAACTGCCCTAATTGTCGCTCAAGTTCCCTCATTACCCGGCCCGTCAGTGTCGACAGCTTCTTCAGTGAGCGGCGCATACGCTTGAATTGCTTGGCATGGGCGTAGCGACCAATCTTCTGTGCCAGACGCGGCGCCACCCGGACATAGCTTTGACGAACGGCTAAACCATTGTCGCGCATCAACGCTACCATCTTCTGTAATGCCTTCAGCAACAGCGCACTATCGGTTGGGTAGGTGATGTTCTTTTCCATCACGGTCGAATCCACACACACATGCGCCAGGCTGCCGCGCTTGACCGCTCCGGCATTAAGAGCACTGTTCAATACCGTGGTCAACAGCCATTCCATCCCTTCCTCGCCCAGTCGCTTACGCCATTTCACCAGTGTCGCCGGGTCTATTGGAGCATGGTGCTGAAAATGGGTCTCGCCACAGAAATACTGATAGTACGGATTGCTTACCCAGGCTTCGACCAAGCCTTCGTCTGATAAAGCCTCCATATGTTTGAGCATAAAAAGCCCGGCAACTCGTCGACCCGATGATGCAAGCGGGCCACCGGCCATCCCAAACAGTTGGCTCCAATACGCCTCAAAGGGCTGCCAATTCATATTGTCTGCCATGACAACCAGCGGATGACGCAGGTTAATAAAGTCAGATAGTTTGGGTTGAGTATCGGTGAAAAATGAGCGTTGTTTGGCGAGGGAAACCGGATCAGCTTTAGGGCGCATAAAAATGGTCAAATATTGCAAGAAACCAGGGCATATTCTACCAAAAAGTTGCAATTATTGCCATACTATACGCTCGTAACTGCCTGTATATACGAACTAATATTGGTTAGGCAGGGCCGACTAAATAAAGTACACATTATGGTGGCTAAGAAAACCATCGCTAACAAGCTCGCAAGAGCGGCCTATCACATGCTCAAAACAAATGAGCCTTTCGATGTGAAGCGCGCTTTCCGGTAACGGCACCAAGGTGTTGAGGTCGAATGGGGTCTAGCTAACAACTTGGTACTCTGATTACCCACACCTTGGTTCCTTTTAACCGTAGACCAGTTTTTTAGAAGTGCCTTTAGCATGAGCTCAGACGAGGTTGGTGAAAAGCCCTGTTTCTCTGAATAGACATGCTGGAGAACCAACGATTTTTTGGGGCAGCAGTGCTGCCAAGGGTTGAGCAAGATAGTAACGCTCAACTTTAATCCTGATAAGTGACTGAAGCATTTCCGAACGGAAGTAGCTCGAACGACAAAAACGTGAATGCATTTTTAGCTGGCCTACATGGAAACTATGGGCTGACTGCCCAGGATTTAACTTGGCTTGTTGACATCAGACGGCTTATAAGTGACCCCATTGGTTCGTTGGTCTCAACTAGAGACGGGCTCTGGTTAGAAAAGTTGTGGCGGTTTTTGTACCTTTATGGGATTTAACCCGTAGCTGTGCAAAACGGCAAGATTCCATGTAAAAAAACCTTGTTGACTTTATGAAACCTATTGATATTCAGTCACTTATCAAATATGTGCTTGCGCATTCTGAAATCGATGTTTTGGCTGTAAGTCAGTGACAGCAAGGGTTACAGCGCGGGCTGGTGACAAATGGGTCTTTTGGTCAAAGAACCTCATTAATATTCCAATTTTGTTGTTCACTACCGTTGCAGGTATTATTGATTAAATGCCCTGAGCCGGATATTTCTATACATCGGCCTGAGGACCAGCGGGCAATGATTGCATAGCCAGACCCAGACGGGACGATGTCAAATAACTGATTATTCCCTCCATGGCAATTCCACATGGCAACTTGACCCCCTTCACTACTTTTCCAGACATCCAAGCATTTTCCGCTCAATTCATTCACAATAGTGTAACCTTCACCGGAGGCTTGAATATTCCATATCTGATCGCTTTGGTTAGCACAATCTTGCTGATATACTGATAACGTTGAGCCATCGAGATTATCCAGACATTGACCGCTCTGGGTGTTAATCAATAGATTTAAACCCATTGTAAAATCAACAGAAATTTCTGTCTCATTGGTTACCGTGATTTGGATATCATCGCTACTCGACAAGACACTGTCAGTTGCAGTTAGCCTGAGCACGTAAGTGCCATCGATACCAAATGACGACGTAGTGTTGACCGAACTGGCATTACCAAAAACTACCGAACCTGGACCACTCACCACACTCCAAGTTGTCATCAGTGAGCTCGGTGGGTTCGGCAAACCATCGTCACTGACCGCCCCAGAAAGATTCGCTCCACTGAACACGTCCCCTGTTTGGTCCACGCCTGCATTTACTAGTGGTGCCGTATTTGCTGAAAGAACCTCATTAATATTCCAATTTTGTTGTTCACTACCGTTGCAGGTATTATTGATTAAATGCCCTGAGCCGGATATTTCTATACATCGGCCTGAGGACCAGCGGGCAATGATTGCATAGCCAGACCCAGACGGGACGATGTCAAATAACTGATTATTCCCTCCATGGCAATTCCACATGGCAACTTGACCCCCTTCACTACTTTTCCAGACATCCAAGCATTTTCCGCTCAATTCATTCACAATAGTGTAACCTTCACCGGAGGCTTGAATATTCCATATCTGATCGCTTTGGTTAGCACAATCTTGCTGATATACTGATAACGTTGAGCCATCGAGATTATCCAGACATTGACCGCTCTGGGTGTTAATCAATAGATTTAAACCCATTGTAAAATCAACAGAAATTTCTGTCTCATTGGTTACCGTGATTTGGATATCATCGCTACTCGACAAGACACTGTCAGTTGCAGTTAGCCTGAGCACGTAAGTGCCATCGATACCAAATGACGACGTAGTGTTGACCGAACTGGCATTACCAAAAACTACCGAACCTGGACCACTCACCACACTCCAAGTTGTCATCAGTGAGCTCGGTGGGTTCGGCAAACCATCGTCACTGACCGCCCCAGAAAGATTCGCTCCACTGAACACGTCCCCTGTTTGGTCCACGCCTGCATTTACTAGTGGTGCCGTATTTGCTGAAAGAACCTCATTAATATTCCAATTTTGTTGTTCACTACCGTTGCAGGTATTATTGATTAAATGCCCTGAGCCGGATATTTCTATACATCGGCCTGAGGACCAGCGGGCAATGATTGCATAGCCAGACCCAGACGGGACGATGTCAAATAACTGATTATTCCCTCCATGGCAATTCCACATGGCAACTTGACCCCCTTCACTACTTTTCCAGACATCCAAGCATTTTCCGCTCAATTCATTCACAATAGTGTAACCTTCACCGGAGGCTTGAATATTCCATATCTGATCGCTTTGGTTAGCACAATCTTGCTGATATACTGATAACGTTGAGCCATCGAGATTATCCAGACATTGACCGCTCTGGGTGTTAATCAATAGATTTAAACCCATTGTAAAATCAACAGAAATTTCTGTCTCATTGGTTACCGTGATTTGGATATCATCGCTACTCGACAAGACACTGTCAGTTGCAGTTAGCCTGAGCACGTAAGTGCCATCGATACCAAATGACGACGTAGTGTTGACCGAACTGGCATTACCAAAAACTACCGAACCTGGACCACTCACCACACTCCAAGTTGTCATCAGTGAGCTCGGTGGGTTCGGCAAACCATCGTCACTGACCGCCCCAGAAAGATTCGCTCCACTGAACACGTCCCCTGTTTGGTCCACGCCTGCATTTACTAGTGGTGCCGTATTCACCGGTACCGGGTTAACGGTTATCTGGATATCGTCACTACTCGACAAGACACTGTCAGTTGCAGTTAGCCTGAGCACGTAGATGCCATCGATACCAAATGACGACGTAGTGTTGACCGAACTGGCATTACCAAAAGTCACCGAACCTGGACCACTCACCACACCCCAGGCAGTTGAAATGCTGGCAGGGGGATTGGGTAAACCGTCATCGCTGGTGCTGCCTGAAAGCACTGCGTTATTTGGTAAGGTAATAGTTTGATTTGAACCCGCATTAGCCGTCGGCGCTGTGTTTAAGGGTAAAACTTCAGGCATTTGCAGACTGTATAGTGCGAACTGACCCAGCCAATGCGAATTAATGTAGCTCTGTGTCCAATACGGTATGCTAGACAAGTTTGAAGCGGTGTGGACATTATATGCATTCAAATAAGCGGTGTTCCCAGTTCTAACATATAGTGCCCATAAGCCCCAAGCCCGCGCTGAAACCACTCCCTCACTGTGGCTTGTTCCCCCTCCTACCGGCGGCACCGCAAGAGAGTCATTAGCGATAGCTGCTAATAAATTACTCCAGGGCGAACCTGTAATATTCATTTTCACCATCATCATCGCTGCCAAATATTTAGCGTCGAAGAAGTCAGTGTAGCTCTGCGACCAGTTAACATTAGCGTAATGACTATTCACTCGCTGTATCAACATGTTTTGAGCTACGGTATCGTTTATATATTCTGCCCACTGATAGGCATGAAACATGGCCCAGGCATTATTATCGTAGCTCCCCAGCAAAGCTGTAGAAGTTCCCCCACTGGTCGGTAAAGTATTTCTATCGAGCTCAATAAGCAGCTCACTGTAAAAGTAATCAGCCAACGGTCGCAGAGCCGTGTTGCCGAGCTGCTCAGCTTCATGGGCCAGGGCTAAGAACCAGGCGAAACCATAAGTAAGTTCAGACGGAATCACATTATTCAATTCGGTATTAACATTGCCAGTGGTATAACGATTGAGTATTCCATTTCGCAACGAAGGGTCGTTCGCGACTCGACTCGACCATAATAGCCCCCAATTACCGTGAACCGATGAATGCCAATCAGTACACCCATGGAAAATAGCCGCGGTTGTATTAAATTGCGGGACGCAATTTAATAACATCGGGGCGAAAGCCAGTATGTCAGAAATGGGCGGGTTGAAATTTGGGTTAATTGGCAGATGATTTGCCATCGCATATTTACCACCCAGTGCATTAATAATGTTGGCCCAAGTTAATCGAATCGATTTTTCGTAAGCTGAAATTTTTCCTCGATTTTTGTTGGACTTCCTGTCCTGCGAAGCTAGGTCTGAGTTTCTATCGACTGCGCTATTCGTTAAGATTTTTTTTTGGGGGTCGCTCGATCCGAACGTATTCGACCCTAAACCATTCTGACTCTTGTATTTTTGTCTGCGTTTTAAGGCCCGTTTCTTCTTTTTCTTTAACAATCGCAGCGAGTCCGCAATAGGTTTAGAAACCGACTCAGAAGTAACACCTTCGGCGCGATAGCTATGACTGTCACCCCGATCAACAATGATAAAGCCCAACTCGGTCAAACTATTGATTGCCTGAGTAACCGATTGCATCCCAGACCATCTCTCGCTGCTTACAGGTACGTCGATAACGCCCTCTTGCTCAACATTCCGAGACATCACCCAGTCCAAGCCCGCAACGATTTTTGACCAACTGGTCTCACCTGAGCAACTAGAAACCTTGATAGGATACAAGCTAATTTGATGTCTATTTCGTTTCGATTCTCGCGCTAGACGAAACGCTGTTCTATTCCTCTCGTTGCAGTCTCGCCAATGATTCAGTCCTCCTTGCCCGGTCAAATTAACTCCCGAAACAATTCGAGACTTTAAAATAGGTCTCGAGGGTTTAGCACCACGGCCCAATAGATAAATGGTTACAGAACTATGGTCTTCTGTCGAACTAAGATCATTGCCGCTGACGTCGATATTAATGGTCGATCGATTTACTAATTCAGGATAGGCTTGCTCTTGCTGATTTTCATCAGCTTCAATGTAGTCGACACGGATATCGGCAAAAAGTCCGGCGTACGCTTGGTTAGAAAGATTGGCAGTAAAGCCATTAAATACAGAGCTATATTCATACAGAGCCTTTAATCCGTACCAATTTGAGTAATCCGAGATAACTTCTTGTCTGAGTTGATTGCGTTCTCGATTGAATTCAATAATATTTGACACCTGTGCAGTTGTCGTGTCATTCAGCACGATAATATAGCGTTGAGCATCAGAATTATGTAATTTTATCGAATTTTTTTGTGCCTGTAGTGGCAAGGAAAATACTAAAAAAAGAAATATTAATAAAAAGAAAATATAACTTAAAAATGTTAAATGGGTTAAACGCAATCTGCCAATAGTAGGATAGTGACGGTTCACTCAGCAATCTCCGGTTATGTGTAAGCAATCTTTAGATTGCAAATTAATTTACCTAGGCCGCAACAACGGTTTTCCCGCTATGTTAGGATTACATGTTGAGGAGCTGCTCTAAGGGCTTGATACAAGAACAGTTGCCCAGTCATTTCATCAAGATGTTTATCAAGCATCCTTCGCCAACCGAGATAATTGGGTAGCCAGCGAGTTGCCACCCCATTAAACCGCCCCATCCAACGTTTCAGGCGGCTGTCATAAGCATTAACGTTTTGAACATGCCAAGTTCCTTTACCACCATGGCCATGATATCCCGCAACAAAGTAGCCAGCCTCAAGGTTGAGGGATTTCGCCGCCACACCATAACTGGGATGTCCATCGGTCGATAAGACAGCATCCTTCGCTAGCGCAGGCTTGAGTACCTTTGTAAATGTTTTGGCTGTGCAGTCATCCAGAACAGCGTCACTGACCATTCGGCTGCCGCGCTGCATAACGATCATCACCGGCACACGCTCTTTGCCATCTACACCCGATGAACCGCCACGCTTCCTGGCCTGACGGGGTAAGCGGCGCTGACCCTTATAAGAACGCCGGAATATCGTTTCATCCGCCTCAACAATGCCAGTCAAATTCTCGGCCTTATGCTCACGCAAGGCATCCAGGAAACGATGCCGCCATCGAAAACTGCGATCCACTGCTAAGCCCACCCGTTCAGCGGCTTTGCGAATACTCAAGCCCTCGACCATGCATTCGGCGTAGGCCAGCAACTTATCTTTATCGTTCAAGCGACAAAAGCCTGTGCCGGTTAAAGCTGTAAACGTTTTCAAACAAGCTTTACAACGATAGCGCTGCTGACCGTTAGTTCTTCCATGGCGAAAAATGTCGTCCGCTTGGCAATGTGGACAAATCACTGCCCCGTCAAGACGCTCTTCCGTCAGTCGTAAACTACTGTGCTCGTCACTCATGGCAGACACCCTGCCTGATAGCAATTCGAACTGCTCCGGCGTTAAGCCTTCAAGACTGGCAACAAGTGCTTGATATTCGTCACGTTTCATAGCATTCTGTAAGTGGTTGTTATGGCTTGATTATACCATCTATTCAACATTGATTCCTAACAGAGCGGGTTTTCCCCCTAAATTTATGTTGCGAACCCCGTACGATATAAATGTATATATAGCATATTATAGTCACTAATGTAGTCGATCCTGCCTATCATTTCTCTCTAAGCCGATCTCCATGCACCAGCAATACCTTATGCGGGCTGATGGCTGCAACTTTTCTGTTGAGGCCCAGTATCCCAATTTAATAGACCGTTCAGCAGGGTAAAAAGTAAATTAAGTAACTTCTCGACCCAGAAGTTGTACAACTGGCGCAGGTTGTGGCCAACACCACAAAGAATCGCGTGGATCGCATCGCCCAGCCTGCCTTTAAGATGACATAGGTCGAGCAGCCCATCACTTTTCATATGCCCAATCATCGCCTCAAGCATGCTGCGCCGTCGTAAGCGCTTTTTCTGACCCTTGTTAAGCTTCTTGCCACGGTGAATCACTTGCGCCTTAGTCGCATGCCGACCACGGTAGCCCAAATCAACCGCTACCGTCTTGATCTCGGCATCGGTGAGGGTCTGGGCTTGCTGCAGTAGCTCATCCAGCGTATGACCATCGTAAGGATTACCCCCAAAGCTGCGTATGCCGACCACAAATCCTTCCTTCTGCGTGCAGGTAATGCCGACCTTGGTGCCAAATTCATAACGCTTGCGTGCTTTGCCTTTGCTGATGCAATCCACCTCTGGTTCATGTAGGGAATACAGCTTATTTTTACTCTTGGGATTAGCCGCCTGATGGCGCAGTTGATGCGCCTGTAAAATGAGTGCTTCAGCCCGTTCCTGTACATCATCTGGCAACTGCCCTAATTGTCGCTCAAGTTCCCTCATTACCCGGCCCGTCAGTGTCGACGGCTTCTTCAGTGAGCGGCGCATACGCTTGAATTGCTTGGCATGGGCGTAGCGACCAATCTTCTGTGCCAGACGCGGCGCCACCCGGACATAGCTTTGATGAACGGCTAAACCATTGTCGCGCATCAACGCTACCATCTTCTGTAATGCCTTCAGCAACAGCGCACTATCGGTTGGGTAGGTGATGTTCTTTTCCATCACGGTCGAATCCACACACACATGCGCCAGGCTGCCGCGCTTGACCGCTCCGGCATTAAGAGCACTGTTCAATACCGTGGTCAACAGCCATTCCATCCCTTCCTCGCCCAGTCGCTTACGCCATTTCACCAGTGTCGCCGGGTCTATTGGAGCATGGTGCTGAAAATGGGTCTCGCCACAGAAATACTGATAGTACGGATTGCTTACCCAGGCTTCGACCAAGCCTTCGTCTGATAAAGCCTCCATATGTTTGAGCATAAAAAGCCCGGCAACTCGTCGACCCGATGATGCAAGCGGGCCACCGGCCATCCCAAACAGTTGGCTCCAATACGCCTCAAAGGGCTGCCAATTCATATTGTCTGCCATGACAACCAGCGGATGACGCAGGTTGATAAAGTCAGATAGTTTGGGTTGAGTATCGGTGAAGAATGAGCGTTGTTTGGAGAGGGCAACAGGATCAGCTTTAGGGCGCATAAAAATGGTCATATATTGCAAGAAACTGGGGCATATTCTACCAGAATATTGCGATTATTGCTGCGCTATAGGTTCGTATCTATTTGTATTTATATACTAATATTGGTTAGGCAGGGCCGACTACGCTATAAAAGCACCGACTTATTCGATGACTTCCGCCTTAGTAATCACTATATCTTCTTTCGGCACGTCCTGATGAAATCCAGAATTGCCGGTTTCGGCACTAGCCATTGCTTCAACCACTTCCATCCCTTCAACAGTTTTTCCGAATACAGCATAACCCCACCCTTGGGCTGTCTTGCCGCTATGGTTCAAAAAGGTATTGTCAGCCAGATTAACAAAAAATTGACTGGTCGCTGAGTGTGGCTCATTGGTGCGCGCCATCGCAACCGTGCCTACGTCATTTTTCAAACCATTATCGGCTTCGTTCTCAATCGAAGCTCCGTTCGCACGCTCTTTCATACCCGGCTCCATCCCACCACCTTGGGCCATAAAACCTGGAATGATGCGATGAAAAATCAAACCATCATAGTGGCCACTGTTCACGTAATTCAAAAAGTTCTCGACCGTAATCGGAGCCTTTTCTTGGTCCAATTCCAGAACGATGTCGCCCATCGACGTACTTAATTTAACCTTTGGGTTCATAGTGCTCTCCGCGTTTGCTATTAGTGTGAATGTAAAAAGTAAAATGGCCGTTAACAGCCTGCTTATGATTGTCATATCAAATCCCTACCCAGTTTAGTTAGCTCATTCAGTCGACCCGCACCCGCTCAATGCCGAGGGCCAGGCCGGTTTGGTCGTCGGTACGAATCAATGCGCCGCAAATCGACGCTTTGCCGACAGCAGGCTCAAATCGTTCGTGAATCTTGTTGACAAATTTATTCAAGACCCGCTCTTTACGGGTGCCGATGATCGAATTGTAACAGCCCGTCATGCCCAGGTCGGTGATATACGCACAGCCTTTAGGCAGTACACGCTCATCAGCAGTTGGTACATGCATATGAGTACCCCACATCGCGCTGGCACGGCCATCAAGATGCCAGCCCATGGCCATTTTTTCTGAGGTCGTTTCCGCGTGAAAGTCAACCAGGATGGTATCAACATCATCAGGAAGCTGCGTCAAGACTGCATCAGCAGCAGCAAACGGACAATCCAGCGTCGGCTGCATGAACCCTTGGCCCATAATATTGATCACGGCAGCGCTTTTGCCATTCTTGGCTTTCACTACCACCCAACCATTTCCCGGCGTTCCTATAGGGTAGTTTTCTGGACGCAGTAAACGGGGCTCTTGCTCAAGAATTCCAATGACTTCCTTTTTATCGAAAATATGATTGCCCGAAGTCATCACATCAATTTCAAGTGCCTGAAATTCTTCATACACGCTGAGAGTCAGTCCGAAACCACCCGCAGCATTTTCAATGTTGACTACCGTCAAATCAACATCCAGTTGCTCCTGCAAGCGTGGTAAATGGCGAGACAAGGCGTCTCGGCCAGGTCTGGCATAGATATCGCCAATCGCTAATATGTTCAAAACTTATTCTAATTAATGAAACGGACGGGCTGAAATGTATCCCATAGCAACTACTATCGCTAACCACCGCAAACGATCACTTCACGATCAGTCACAATTGCATCCAGCCCCACATCCCAAGGTTTGGGGTCTAACGCATCAATCTCTTGAAAGTGGTGCGCCACACCAATCAATTTCGGGCGCCGATAATACGTTTGTTGGTGCCTGAATGCCAGTGTTTGATCATAGTAACCGCCTCCCATACCGATGCGATTTCCGGAGCGATCAAAGGCGACTAATGGAACGAGAATGATATCGAGATCTTGGGCGCGACAAAACCCACCCTTGATGAACACAGGCTCAGGGATGCCGTACTTATTGTTAGAAAACTGGGTATCGGGCCAAACCTCACTAAACGACATGGCCGACTGACGACTTTTTGCCAACACCGGAACGTAAGCCACCTTACCTGTTCTTGGTGCTAACGACCAAACCCAAGTCATTACATTGACGGGATCAATTTCACCGTCGTTGACCAGATATAGGCCCACTCGCTCAGCGGTCATAAAACCGGGGAAATACTTAAGGTGCGCGCATAAACTAGCCGAGGCCCGCGCTTGATCAGCCGCGCTGACGGCTCGGCGTTGGTGCCGCATTGTTGAGCGAATATTGGTGTGGTTGGTCAACTGAGTACGATATCGATAGTCTGAGGCTCAGTAGTATGCCTCATGAAAGGCATGAAATAAGGTGTCACCCGCCAGTGCCGTGTAGCTCCAGTACCTTGAACCTAAAGGTCCAAGTGGGAATACCGGCGCCGGTTTGGGCTTCCTGCTAACGCACTCAGCCTTTACAGGTTGAGGTGTTACAGGCATGCGTCACCCCCATTGCAATCCAATTCCCGAGAAAAAAACTAGGTCTAAGGGTTTTGATGCTATCACGCACACCGCAGGCGACACGGTTATTATACCGAAATTGCTGACCAATTGGCGTCTGACTTGGATCTAGGCGCCACTCAAGAGAAGGCACTTCCTGCAATTTGAATTGCTATATTCAATCATATCCACATTATTGAATTAAACCATGCGTTGACCTTTTATTTGTAAAATACACATAGAAAATTATTTATTCATATCAATAATTTATATAGATAAACCATGCATATCATTAAATTAGTATAATATTAAAAACAAAAACACATTGTAATAAATTAAAAATTTACTCTATTAAACAGTTTAATACCCTGTATCGAGTTATGACTAATGGTTGACAGCAAAGTTCAGTTTCTATCCAAAAAGACGCCATTGACCCGAGTCCATTACCCAGTGACTTCCAATTTCGAGTACATCAACCTTCACAATGCTCAATGCTAACTTCCTTAATTTCATATGGCCTAACAAAGCGAAAAGAAAGGGTAGCCCTATAAATGACTACCCCTCCCTTTACGCATGTTTACTGACTTTGACAGTCAGAAATCGTTGCTTTACTTGTTGGAATTCTCATTTGCCAACCATTCGTCACTCGATACAGCTGCGTCACTATCCGCATCCATCATCAGAAAGTGCTGCTTAATGACGTTGACGATTTCTGCTTCGGTGACTTTACCGTCATCGTTTAGATCAACATCACCCAACTCAATTTTCATGGCTTGAGCACTACCGGCGGCCGTCATCAATCCAAAGGCTAAAATGGCTGAATAGTATTTTACGTTTTTCATGTCTGTTACCTCAATCAGTTAGTTTAAATGTCTGCCCTAGATATTTGGATTATTCCAATTTTCTAAGGACAACTCTTATGACGGGCCACTTGCAACATAGTTCACAATATTTTTAATATTTATTTCTTATCTATTTAAATTTAAACCTTAAAAAAACAGCTGTATTGCCTATGAAACAATCAACCCTGATACTTCATAAGGACAAATAGTCTCGTCAACCCACCCATTTCTACCCATTGTCAGTCATCGGCTTAGCTCCTACAATCTCAGGCAATCACACAGCCACATTTACTCGATATGGAATTACTCAGCCTGTCCGCGATTCTTGTCACCATCACTGCACTGTTCAGCTATATCAATGAACGATGGGTCAAGCTGCCTACGACCATCGGGGTGATGTTAATCGCGCTGCTGTGTTCATTGTTGTTAGTGCTGGTCGATAAAACGGGCTTAATTCACGCAGCAGCCTTTGCGCAATCGATCTTGAGCCAGATTGATTTCAATATTGCGTTGATGCACGGTATGTTGAGCTTTTTGCTGTTTGCTGGCGCACTGCACGTCAACTTGGACGATCTGGCAGAGCAAAAGTGGGTAATTGCTACGCTGGCTACCGTCGGTGTCGTGGTCTCGACAGCTTTAGTCGGATTCATTTCTTACTACTTGTTTCGCTTTCTTGGGATTGAGATCGCTTTCATCTACTGTTTGCTGTTTGGTGCCTTAATCTCTCCGACCGACCCAATCGCCGTACTCTCCACCTTAAAGAGCGTCGGAGCACCCAAGCCGCTCGAGACTAAAATTACCGGCGAATCCCTATTCAACGACGGGGTTGGCGTCGTTATTTTCCTGGTCTTGCTAGGCATCGCGCAACACCCCGAACAAACCAGCGCCTCCCACATTGCCTTGTTATTTGCTGAGGAGGCTCTTGGCGGCATAGCATTTGGCCTAGCGCTGGGCTTTGTCGGCTATCATTTATTGAAAAGTGTCGATAATTATCAGGTTGAAATCCTGCTAACCCTGGCGATGGTCATGGGCGGTTATATGCTGGCGTATTCAATCCACGTATCCGGACCCATCGCAATCGTAGTAGCCGGGTTGTTTATCGGCAATCATGGGCGACGATTTGCGATGTCAGACAAAACCAGGGATCACCTCGACACGTTTTGGGAGCTGATCGATGAGATACTCAACGCCCTGCTATTCGTACTCATTGGCGTTGAAGTCTTGGTGCTACAATTTACCAGCAGTTGGTTAATCGCGGGCATTATCACGATTCCGGTGGTCATTCTGGCGCGTTGGATTGCCGTTGGTTTGCCGATTTCTGCATTCCGATTAACCCGTTCATTTAGTCGACATACCGTTAGAATACTCGTATGGGGAGGATTACGCGGTGGTATTTCCGTTGCGCTGGCGCTGTCTTTACCACACGGCCCCGAACGTGATTTTATCCTTGCAGTGACCTACGTGATCGTCGTATTCTCAATCGTCGTACAAGGCTTGTCGATCAAGCACCTCGTCACCCACGCTAACAAGCTTGAGGCCCAAGCGAAAGCGGATACAAAATAGCCCGCCACCAATAGCCGGCTGCACGCAGCCAAATAGGCAACTAACCATGGATCACAACGAAGAACTCAAATTAGTAGGGCTTAAGACTACCGTGCCACGTCTCAAGGTATTGGCCTTACTGGAAGAACACAAAGATAATCATTTATCGGCTGAAGACGTCTATCGACTGATGTTGGAGAAGAATGAAACATTGGGGCTAGCGACGATCTATCGCGTTTTGACCCAATTTGAAAGCGCGGGCCTCATCGCTCGCAATAATTTTGGCGATCGCGCGGTCTATGAACTCGCTGATGCCGATCACCACGACCATATGGTGTGTGTCGAGTGCGGCTCGATCATTGAGTTTCACGACCAGAAAATCGAGAAACAGCAAGAAGCCATTGCCTCAAGTCACGGTTTTGACATTCAAGATCATGCACTGACACTCTATGGTCGCTGTAAAAAATGTCGATAGTCTTGACCTGACCTAAATTCACTCACCCCCACCCTTTGCCTTAACCAACTATGTCTACGCTTATTACTGGCTCTTATGCCTATGACACCATTATGGTGTTTCCTGATGCCTTTAAAAATCACATCATTCCAGACAAAGTACATATATTAAATGTCTGTTTCATGGTGCCAGAAATGCGCAAGGAATTTGGCGGCTGCGCCGGCAATATTGCCTACAACCTAAAACTGTTGGGGGGGGATCCCCTCCCCATGGCTACCGTAGGAGAAGATTTCAAACCCTACCGTAAATGGCTAAAAAAGAAGGGTATCAAACGTCGTCATATTAAAAAGATTAAGGGTGCGTTTACCGCACAAGCCTACCTCACCACTGACATCGACGATAACCAGATTATCGCCTTTCACCCCGGCGCGATGAATGAGGCGCATAAAAACCAGATCTCTGACGCGAAAGGCATTGACCTAGGTATTCTTGGCCCCGATGGCAAGCAGGCGATGATTGAACACGCCGAGCAATTTGCCCAAGCAGGCATCCCATTTTTTTTCGACCCAGGCCAAGGTTTGCCGATGTTCAATGGTGAAGAGCTTAAACGATTTATCGCGCTGAGCGATTACACCGTCGTTAATGACTACGAATCAGAGCTATTATCAAGAAATACAGGCCTCACGATTGAACAAATCGCTGCTCAAGTTGATGCATTGATTATCACTCGGGGCGGCAAAGGCGCTGAAATATACGCGGACGGCAAAGTCATCAACATCCCCATCGCCAAAGCCAAAAAGACGGTTGACCCGACCGGTTGTGGTGATGCATTTCGCGCGGGGCTGCTGTATGGTGTTACCCATCAACTTGATTGGGAAACCACGGGCAGAATCGCTGCTTTACTAGGTTCTATTAAAATTGAACACGCAGGGACTCAGAATCATCACTTCAGCAAGCAGTCGTTTGAAGATGCGTATCAAGCGCACTTTGGCGACAAAATAGACCTCTAAACGGAACTGACAATGGCCGACTCTATTCAGCTGCTATCGAATCACTATCGGGACATCATCACCGAAGTGGGTGAAGACGTATCACGAGATGGCCTCGTCAAAACGCCCGAGCGCGCCGCCAAGGCGATGGATTACCTGACGCAAGGTTATCGTCTAACACTAGATGAGGTCGTTAACGATGCGGTGTTCGAGTCAGACAACGACGAAATGGTGATTTGTAAAGATATAGAGTTTTATTCGATGTGCGAACACCACATCTTGCCGTTCATTGGTAAATGCCACATCGCTTACTTACCGCGCGGCAAAGTCATCGGTCTGTCAAAACTAGCACGAATAGCCGACATGTACGCACGTCGTCTACAAATCCAGGAAAATCTCACCAATCAAATCGCACACGCGGTCAATGATGTCATCGACGCGCACGGTGTCGGGGTTGTGGTTGAGGCTAAGCATTTATGTATGATGATGCGCGGCGTCCAAAAACAAAGCTCAGTCATGCAAACTTCGATGATGCTCGGCACCTTTCGCAAAGATTCGCGCACTCGGGCTGAATTTCTGCGCCTGATCTCTAAAGGCTAAGCGCGACTCAGGCGGGCATCATGATTAGACTACTAATCATCGATGGCTTTAATTTAATTCGACGCGTCTATTCCGCCGTTCCGGGTGATGAAGGCAGTGATGCACACCGTAGCGGGTTTATTCGGTCGGTTCTGGCTTCTGCTCAACGCTCGCTCAAACAGCATGAACCCAGCCACGCCGTGTTAGTGCTGGAAAGTGCTGGCAATACTTGGCGGCATGAACTATTTCCTACCTATAAGTCGGGCCGCAAGCCCCAACCTGAACCACTCATTTCAGCCCTCCCAGAGCTATGCGAGCGCTTAAATGATGAAATTCACATCAATACGATCAATGTCGACGGCTATGAAGCCGACGATGTAACCGCCACTATTGCCACGCGGGTAGCCGCTGCAGGTGGCAACACCGTCATTTTATCGACGGATCACCTGCATTGCCAATTGGCAAGCAATAAAATACACATAGTTGATCATTTTCAGAATCGAGCCTTAGACTACCCGTTCGTCATGAAACGCTACGGCATCACACCGGCTTTATTGCCGCAGTTTTATGCACTCGCGGGGCATAATTCAGTCGGAATTCACGGCATCAAGGGCATTGGCGCTAAAACTGCTGCGGCTTTGCTCAAACGATTTGGTTCGATTGAGGCCATGCTGCAATGTCTGGACACGCTACCCGATAAGCAAAGTCAACAAATCGAAGCCGATCGCGATAATTTATCGATTTACCAGCGCCTGTTTCAACTCAAAACCGATGTAGTAATTAACGCCAATCTCAAGCAATGGAGACTTCCGCATGACTGATTTACCCGCTTGGCAAGCCGTCGTTATCGGCTTAATCGCTGCGGCCATTTTATTTTGGTTCGTCCCTGGCATTAAGCGCTCGATTGAAGTGAGCAAAGATGCGCCTAAGGATTGGGTAGGGCTACTCGTCCCTATTGTTGCAGTCATACTATTTATCGTTTTGTTGACGCAGCTAGTATAAGCATGGGCGAGTAATAATGCCCTTTACTCAGCAATAAAGAGGCAGACTAAACCAGGAAACGATTAAACAAGGCCTTGGGAAACATTGGGTTTCATAGGAATATGAGGATGGCGATGTAATCCTATTGAAGATTTGCTTGTCACTCCTGATGAGCACAAAACTGCCGACTATATTGAGGGCCGCGATGACGACTAGTGGCGCTATAGCAAAACTTAAGCGACTTGGACGGGCTTAATCCAGCCCAATAAGAGACGAAACGGTATCAGCAAGATCAATGCTACCACCCACTTAGCGGCATAGTCACCCCCAAAGTGATCCAAGGAATGCCGGTGCCAACAAAAGCCACGCTGAAAAAGAAGGCTGTGTCCACGGCTGAAGCGAGTAAAGAAGGGAGCAATGGCGCTTTCCACCACCGAGCCTGTCGTAAGCGATCAAATATCGCTACATCCAATAGCTGAGCCACCAAGGAACGCACTGCCTGAAGCTAATGCAATACGGGGCGTTGCGAACCAGATAGACAAACACACCGCCAATACGAATTCCACCAATACCACGCGCCGAGCGGAACTAACACCCAGCACCCGATTGGATAAATCCGTCACCAAAAAAGCAACGGGATAAGTGAAAGACTCCCCAGGTCAGCCAGTCATTAAGTGGATACTGCACCAATATGTTTGACGCAGTGACCACGATCGCCATGGCACTGACACCAAGCGCGATGCCTTTACGGGCAGTATTTTTCATACATATGGGTTAGTTAGCAGAACCCGATTCTAAGTGCCCCGGGTTTTTCTGCTTATTTGAACCGCGTGCTCTGGTTTGACCACCGTTAACTGATCAAACACAAAACGCCCAACGTGACACTCACTTGTAACGCTTGGCATGATCCGTTCAGGCCTTTAAAGAAGACTCTATTTTACACCAATATAGGTATCTTACTCGCTGACAGGTAGCACTTTCAAAACACGCAGGCCGCGCGCCTAGTATGAATACTTAATGGAGGACGCGCCCGACGCTCCCTGCCTCTACTCCGCTCCTAATGTACCCACATACTGCATATCGGGACTGGACACAGTTTCAGAGCTTAAGGCTTTCAGCAGGTCTTCTGTATCAAACGTCGCAGCATCTGCGGTTGGTGAATTGGAAGACCCGCAGTTATATGCGATGACCACCTCTTTCTTCCGTAAGCGAATAGTCGTGTTGGGTCCATCACACATTACGAAGCCGTCTGGATAGGGATCAACCACACCGAGCGTTTTTATCCTTTTTGACGTTTTCCTGATTTCTGTCCAGCGGGACATAGGAAAGTATTTAATATAAACCGACTTAGGGAGTGGAATACCATTGCCTCCGCTCTCCCAAGGCGGTGGTGTGCCGGGATCATCAGTTACACGCACCCAAAACTTTTGTGCTTGCTCCGCTTGCCTGTCCAGAAAGAGTTCAGTGGTAATTGAGACACCTACATAATAGGTATATGCACCGCTAACAACCATATCAATAGGATTGGCGGTTTTAGCGTTCGCTGTGGAAGCTAATGCCACCAGAGATAATAACGTGATAGTCCGTAGTATTTGCATTGGTAATATTCCTTTTAATCAAGCTTTAATTAGGTAACAACACCTTTTATATTACAATACCACACGCTTGTCAATATTTCAGGCCGATGCTCCAGTTTATCTGCTAGTGCCTTAATAGACCTTAATAGACCATAAACCTTAATAAACCTTCATAGCCAGTACGCCGACTAGTGGTTTTTGGTGGGATTTATCCGCCGCCATATATCGCCCCTTAGCGCGGTGGAAGTATTACGCGCTTAGCTATCAGGCGCATTCGGAAAGCTGCACTTGAACACACTGCCCTCACCCTCTTTACTCGTAATCTCCAACTCGCCACCGAGCCGGTTCACCGCGTGTTTAACGATGGCAAGGCCAAGCCCTGTTCCACCGCTGTCTCTTGAGCGGTCTTTATCGACGCGATAAAAGCGTTCCGTCAAACGCGGTAGGTGCTTTTCAGGAATTCCGTTCCCACTATCCGAGACTTCAAACGTAGCGCCCGATTTATCTTGCTTCCACTTTACTCGGATCTTGCCGCCGGGCGGCGTATATTTAACCGCATTAAAGACCAAATTAGCCATCACCGCATTCAATTCAGCATATTGGCCATAAAAATGGGTATGACCATCATATTTGACTTTAATATCGTGCTTTTTTTTACCACTCAGGTGCCGGGCTTCGATCATGATGGGTTCCAAGACTCTCGCTACTTCAATCACTTCACCCGTCTCGTCCTGGGTATCGCTGTCATCAAACCGCGCTAAAACCAGCAAGTCATCCACCGTGCGCTGCATACGATATGCCTGTCGATGCATTGATTGAATGGCTGGCTGCCAGCTGGTTTTCTGGCACGCTTTGCTGTCGACCATGGTCTCAAGATAGCCGGAAATGACGGTCAGGGGGGTACGTAGTTCATGCGAGACATTGGAGACAAAGTCTTGCCGCACTCGCTCCAGATGGCGCAATAATGAAACATCCTGGGCGTTAAGCAACTTTTTACCCTCGCCATAGGAAAAAATACGTATCTCCAAAATTCGTTCCTCGCCTTTTGAAGTACTAATCTCAATCATCTTTTTATATTTGCCGCGCTTAAAATACTTAACCAACGACTTGTGCTGCGCAAAGACTGTTTCGAACGACTCACCCATCGCTTCATCGACAGCCGTCCCGGCAAATTCTGCAGCGGCTTCATTTAGCCACTGGATATTATCCTCGTCATTCAGAATAACCGTGACATCCGCGATCGCCTGATAGGATTTTTCGACTTGATTGGCAATGCGCTGTAACTTGCGCTTACGCTTACTTTGGCTGCGACGCCAGCTGGCCAATCGCAACACCACGTCGTGCCAAACACCCATGGCAGTCGGTGGAGGGTGGTCTTTGGGATATCGCGCCCACAAGAATAATCGCACTACTTGCAATATATGCCAAGCAGCATAAGCAACCATGATGGGTATAACTGTGTACCAGGCTGAAAACTCTTGCTTGATCGCGACCAAAATAGCCAATCCCAAAGCCGCCATCAATAGGATTAATTCCTTTAACTGTTCCATGTTACCTTCATTTAATTACGTTATGTCTATGTGTCGCGCAGTGGCCTAAAACGATAGCCACTACCGCGTACGGTTTGGATAAAATAGGCAACGTTATGTGGCTTAAGTGCGCTTCTCAGACGCTTGATATGAACGTCAACAGTACGCTCTTCACGATAAGCATTGATGCCCCAAACCCTGTCCAATAGCTGTTCACGGCTGAATACCTTTTTCGGGTGAGTCATAAAAAAGTGCAGTAGTCGAAACTCGGTAGGGCTAAGAATGACCGACTCACCATCGACCGCAACCAGGTGCTCTATGGGGTTTAGTAGGATCGGCCCAGCACTGACAAATTCTTCGGACTCGTGCAGCGCAACACGTTTCAATAGTGCGTGTATGCGGGCAATCAATTCCTTGGCTGAAAACGGTTTGGTGACAAAATCTTCAGCCCCCGAATTAAAGCCTTTGATCTTATCGTTCTCTTCGTCACGCGCAGTTAGCATGATGACAGGGATATGGCGGGTGACTGAACTTTTTTTTAACTCGCGGGTAAGGTCGATGCCGCTGCAATCCCCCGGTAGCATCCAATCCATTAATATAAGGGCGATCTTTTTGCTCGCTAACAATTCCCTAGCCTCCGCCGCATTTCTTGCCGTTTTATGGGCGAATTTTGCCTGCGTCAACAAAAATCCGATCATTTGGCTAACCGCGCGATCGTCTTCGACGACCAATATCATTTTCCTTTTCATCCCGCCAGCAAAATCAATACTAAACCTGCAGCTAAGCCGCATTGTTGATCATCAAAAGTTCTTTAAAACAGCGTCCTGACCTTACTCCGGACGCAAGCGCCATTCAAGCCGACAAACGGCTAATTTAATAATAGGCCCATAAAATGCTAGTTGACCTGCTTTTCAGCCAAGAATAGCCACGTTTCTACCACCGTGTCCGGGTTTAACGAAACGCTGTCTATACCCTCTTCCATCAACCAGCGCGCCAAATCAGGATAATCTGATGGTCCTTGACCACAAATCCCGATGTACTTGTCAGCTTGGCGGCAAGCCCGGATCGCCTCACTCATCAGTGCTTTGACCGCCGGGTTTTGCTCGTCGAATGAATGCGCGATCAAGGCAGAATCACGATCCAAGCCCAAAGTCAGCTGGGTTAAATCATTAGAGCCTATCGACATACCATCAAAATACTCAAGAAACTGTTTAGCTAGAATCGCGTTGGAGGGAATTTCACACATCATGATGACCCTGAGGCCATTCTCGCCACGCTTAAGACCATTATCAGCCAGCAGCTGAATGACTTGCTCAGCCTCTTCTAAAGTGCGCACGAACGGTATCATGATCTCCACATTAGTCAGCCCCATCTCGTCACGCACGCGCTTCATCGCCCGGCATTCCAGCTCAAAGCAATCACGAAATGACTCAGAGATATAACGCGAGGCGCCACGAAAACCAATCATTGGGTTTTCTTCTTCTGGCTCAAAGTGCTCACCGCCAATCATATTGGCATATTCGTTCGATTTAAAATCTGACATGCGCACGATGACTTTTTGCGGCGCAAATGCCGCACCCAGCGAAGCAATACCTTCGACCAATTTTTCGACGTAAAAATCAACCGGGCTGGCGTAACCCGCAGCATAGGTATCAATCGTGCTTTTGACATCTTCCGGCATGGTCTCATAGCCCAACAGCGCCTTGGGGTGGATGCCGATCGTATTATTGATCACAAATTCAAGCCGGGCCAAACCCACACCTGCGTTCGGCAAGCGCGAGAACGAAAAGGCACGCTCAGGATTGCCAACATTCATCATCAGCTTAAACGGCAATGGCGGCATTTTATCTAGCTCAACTGTCTTCAGCTCATAATCCAGCTTGCCGTTATAGACAAAACCCGTGTCACCTTCAGCACAAGACACCGTCACCGCAATACCGTCAGTCATTTTTTCTGTAGCATCACCACAGCCCACCACAGCTGGCACGCCCAGCTCGCGCGCTATAATTGCGGCGTGGCAAGTGCGTCCACCGCGATTAGTAACGATAGCGGCAGCACGCTTCATGACCGGCTCCCAGTCAGGGTCAGTCATATCGGTCACTAACACATCGCCCGCTTCAACCGAATCCAGATTCTCAATCGATTTAACGATTCTCACCACCCCAGAGCCAATCCGCTGGCCTATGCTGCGCCCGGTAGCGAGCACATCGCCGCTGGCGTTCATGTGATAACGCTCCAGCACCTGCGAATTGGCACGGCTTTCAACTGTTTCGGGGCGCGCTTGTAAAATAAACAGCTCACCGGTCATGCCGTCTTTACCCCACTCGATATCCATCGGCCGACCGTAGTGATCTTCAATCGTAGCCGCCATCTTTGCCAGTGCAATCACGTCTTCATCCGTGATAGAAAACTGCATCTGCTGGCTTTCTTCAACGTCAACCGTTTTCACCGACTGATGATGTGAGGCATCATCGTTATAGATCATCTTGATCATTTTGGAGCCGCGATTACGGCGCAAAATTGAGGGCTTGGCCGCTTTTAATGCAGGCTTGTAGACGTAAAACTCATCCGGGTTAACTGACCCCTGCACCACGCATTCACCCAACCCCCAAGAGCTGGTGACAAATATTGCGTCACGAAACCCGGACTCGGTATCAATGGTAAACATCACGCCACTAGCGCCCGTATCGCTGCGCACCATACGCTGTACGCCAGCAGACAA
Source organism: Candidatus Poriferihabitaceae bacterium (assembly GCA_965249035.1). Lineage (GTDB taxonomy): Bacteria > Pseudomonadota > Gammaproteobacteria > Arenicellales > Poriferihabitantaceae > CBDFKV01. Next base: position 26,507 of record CBDFKV010000006.1, read on the forward strand.
GGCTACTTCGGCGTGATCAAAGCCTTGGTGAACGCGATACGCAATCGCGCGATCGTTAAACAATGAGGCGAACACGTCATGTACGGCCGCCAACACCATGTCGATGCCACTGACATTGAGAAAAGATTCTTGCTGGCCAGCAAATGACGCTTCCGGCAAATCTTCTGCAGTGGCAGAGGAGCGAACCGCGACTTGTCCGCGATCATCAGGGTTGAGTTCGGCGTAAGCAGTACGAATATCTGCTTCAAGGTCGGCAGGTAACGGCGCGCTTTTGACTAAATCACGAATATGTTGCCCGGTTTCGATCAACGCATTAACGTCATCCACGTCCAATTCGGCTTGCATCGCATTAATGCGATCCGCTAAACCTTCGTGCTTGAGAAATGCACGAAAGGCATCTGCTGTGGTCGCAAAGCCATCCGGCACGCTGATCCCGACACCAGCGAGGTTGGAGATCATTTCACCCAAAGAGGCATTTTTGCCCCCTACTTTCGGGACATCGTGCATGCCCAGCTCTCGGAACCAACGGATATTGTTCTTCACACCAAACTCCAGTAATGTTAAGGAAAGTTTACGAGAAAGGTAATCATGCCGACATCACCAGCCACGACAGAAAACAGTACCTTGGTTTCCGATAAGCCACGGCCAGTTTTCATTATCTCGGATCGTACCGCGGTTACCGCCGGAACGGTGGGCCAAGCATTGTTATCGCAGTTTCCGGAACACCGGTTTCATCGACTGACTATCCCGTTCGTCGATGCGGATGATAAAGTCAAAGCAGTGATAAGGCAAATCGAACGCTCTCACGCTTCCAGCGGCAAGCGACCCATTGTTTTCACCTCTTTCGCCGATGAGGATCACATTCGCGAACTACGCGAAAGCAAGGCCTTGGTTCTGGATGTTTTCGAGCCCTTTATCAACCGTCTCGAAACACATCTGGCCAGCGAATCTTCGCACGAAATGGGCCATGCGCACGGCCTGTACGAGCAAAATGAATACATGGATCGGATGGATTCCATCAATTTCGCGATGCGCTACGATGATGGTGTGCACTTGGAAGCCTACAAACGTGCTGACTTAATCTTAGTGGGCGTGTCGCGCGCCGGTAAAACCCCGACCAGCTTGTACCTTGCACTGCACTACGGCTTATTAGTTGCCAATTATCCGCTGGCAGATGATGACTTCGAGCAAAACAAATTACCTGATGCGATCGTGGATAATAAGGCCAAAGTGTTTGGTTTAACCATCGACCCGCTACAGCTCCACAAAATCCGGGAAAAGCGACGTGCTAACAGCCAATATTCCAATATCCGCCAGTGTACGCAAGAAGTTCAGCAAGCGTTGACCCTGTTCAAACGCAACCGTATCCCGGTGGCAGATTCGACCGCGATGTCGATTGAAGAAATGGCCAGCTTAATCGTTCACCGCATGGGTTTATCGGCCAATTACCTGTAAGCTATTCACTCTTACAGCCCTACTTTACCTAGAACTCAATGAAATCTACCGGCGCTGTCGGCTTTATCAGCTTGGGTTGTCCCAAAGCTTTGGTCGACTCTGAACAAATCATCTCTGAGCTGCGCTCGGAAGGCTATTCCATCACCCCCAGCTATCACGATGCTGACGTGGTGGTGGTGAATACCTGTGGCTTCATCGATGACGCCGTGGCTGAGTCATTAGACGCGATTGGTGAAGCCATGAACAAAAATGGCAAAGTGATCGTTACTGGCTGTCTGGGCGCCCGCGAGGGTTTGGTAGAAGCTCGCTTCCCCGATCTATTAGCGGTGACTGGCCCACATGCCAAACGCGAAGTCTTGGATGCGATTCACGCCACTCTGCCGCCCAAGCACGACCCGCATATCGACTTGCTGCCACCGGGTGGAATTAAGCTAACCCCACGCCATTACGCCTATTTAAAAATATCCGAAGGCTGCAATCATCGCTGCACTTTTTGTATTATCCCCTCATTGCGTGGTGATTTGGTCAGCCGCCCAGTGTGTGAGGTGATTACCGAGGCTGAGGCTTTGGTCTCAGCGGGCGTCAAAGAGCTACTGGTGGTGTCACAAGACACCAGTGCCTACGGTGTTGACACCAAATATCGCACCGACCTGTGTGGCAGCACCGCTCGACGCACGCACATCGTTGATCTGGCCGAAGCTTTGGGTGAGCTGGGTGTTTGGGTACGGTTGCATTATGTCTATCCTTACCCGCACGTGGACAAGCTAATCCCGTTAATGGCGGACGGGAAAATATTGCCCTACCTCGATATTCCATTGCAGCACGCCAGCCCGCGCATCTTAAAAGCGATGCGCAGACCTGCGCACGCCGAAAAAGCCTTAAGGCGAATCGAAGCATGGCGCCAAGATTGCCCCGACATCACCTTGCGTAGCACATTTATCGTCGGCTTTCCCGGTGAAACCGAAGATGACTTTGCCGAACTGATGACCTTTCTGGAAGCGGCACAATTGGATCGAGTCGGCGTATTTGCCTATTCACCGGTCGACGGTGCAAGCGCAAATGCCTTAGCCAACCCCGTGGATGAAGCCGTCAAACAAGAACGTCTGAAAACGGTGATGGCCTTGCAGGCGGAGATCTCTGCCCAACGATTACAAAACAAAATCGGCAGCCAAACCCGCGCCATCATCGATGAAGTGGGCGAAAATGGTTTTATCGGTCGTACCCAAGCCGATTCACCCGAAGTCGATGGCGTGGTGCATATCTTCGCCGATCCCTCAAGCACCCGGCATGGTCTAGTAAAATCAGGTGATTGGGTGAATATTCAGATCACAGCAGCCGACGAGCACGATCTGGAAGCTGAGCTAATTGTTAATTCAACAGCAAAATAACAACCCAGAAGAAACTTGTCATCGCGTATATGGTCTCCTCCCGAATTGCAAGGTAGAAAAGAGCTAATGACAGGGATAGATTGCATGCGTATATCCGGTCTTAGAATGAGCAGTTTGTTGCTCTGACCTTGATGTAATCTGCCCATACCGTCCCTTACGAGCGTCCGAACTCGAGGTTCATCGCGATGATCGGGTTTCCGGTATGTAGGTTTGACCTTATGTGTCATCTTTCTCATTCAACTTCGCAATTTCTGGCAAGAAACAGTTTGCTAAAATATGGCTTGTGCTTTGGTGTGGATCGTATTGAACAGGGTTTAATTAGTCTGCAGATGAAATCTGGCTGCAAAGTGTGGGTCATAGTCGGTGCCATAGCGAATCACCGCCCAGCCGATACGGACCATCTTGTTTGCATAGGCGACGATGGCTTTATGAATGCCAACGCGCAGAACCAATTGCCGTAACCAGAGGTTTAATGGGTCTTGCTTATCGCCGATATTACTGACGACCGATCGAGCCCCATGTATGACGAGACTGCGTAGTCTGCTATTGCCGCGCTTACTGATGCCCAGCAAGACCTCTCTACCGCCACTGCTATGCTGGGCAGGCACGACACCTAATGAAGCTGAGGCATCCCGACCTTTGCTAAACTGCTGCCCATCGCCAATGTGGCTTAAGAAAGCACTGGCAACAATGGGCCCATATCCGGGAATGTTATTCAGTTGCTTGCAGGCCGGGGAGTCACGATTAATGCGTTTGATTTGTTGATCATACGCAGCGAGGCATTTGTCCAGGTGCTGCAGATAGGCATAGTCCTGATGCAAGACCAGCATAAACCCTTGGCTGAATAGCTGGCCAGTATTCTCCAACAACTCAGGTAAGGCTCGTTTCAGATTATTGATACCTTTTCGGATAACCAAGCCTCGTTCTGTCAACATTGCACGAATGCGATTGCAGTGTTGAGTTCGTGCATCAATGACTTGCTGGCGCTTGTACACAATCAGGGCTTGGTCTTGCTGCTCAATCGTCTTGATGCGAACACAACGCATTTCTGGGCGAGCCACTGCTTCGGCAATAGCCAACGCATCGTTGTAATCATTTTTGTTGCCGCGAAGGTACGCTTTGACATGCTGCGCGGGGATAAGCTTGACTGTATGCCCGAGTTTGTCGAGTTCTCGTGCCCAATGGTGGGAGCCAGAACAGGCTTCCATACCGACCAGACAAGCTGGGATATTGGCGAAAAAATTAAGCAGCTGGGCTCGTCGTAACATTTTCCGGTTAACGATCTTACCCCGCTGATCACAGCCTACCAGATGAAAAACAGACTTTGCAGTATCCAGGCCGATTGTTGTAATCTTGTTCATGGTCTTCTTCCTCTCTGATGAGTGTTAGGTTCAATCTCTCCATCATGGCACTTTTGATGCCGACTAAAAAGAGGGAGGAGACCATTACATCGAGCGCAGCGCGGCGATCTTCTCTCGGTAAACGGCTCTGAATTAGATTGCCGCGTCACTACGCGTCTCGCAATGACTGAATAAGGCATTTTGCCCATATCAAATGTATACGCTGCGAAGTATCCCGGGTTAATAGCCAGCCTTATGGCTCAAGAAAAGCTGACCGTGACTTCGTAACCAGCGAATTTTCGGATATTGATCACACCGGAATCCAACAGTAGATATTGTCCCTTAATTCCCATCAGTAATCCGCTGATTATAGGGGTTTTATCTAAATTTAAACTTTTGACCGTTTGTGGGTAAGTATCCACAGGATAGCTAAAATTACGTACTGTCTGGTCTGCCAAGGCTTGCCATTCAACCCCGACACCATCCAATAACGCCGCATTTTCGTTCAACACTTCATCAGCCAGCACGGATAGCTCCAACGGCTCTGGGTCACCTTTTAACATCCTCTGCCACTGAGTTCGATCATTGAGTGTTTGCTTAAACGCTTTTTCGAGCTGACCAATTTGATAGCGGCTGCCTGCACGAATAATCGGTAAAGCCTGCACCGCACCCTGATCCATCCAACGCGACGGGATATTTGGCCCGCGGGTAATGCCAACTTTCAAGCCCGACGTATTGGCCAAATACAGATAGTGATCCTGCATGCAATGTTGCTCGCCCCACGCAGCATCCCGGCAAGTACCTTCATGAAAATGACACAGCTCCGGCCGAACGATACACATATCGCACTCTGGCAAACTGCGCATACACGGAAAACAATAACCCTGCTGAAAACTTTTATTGGTCTTCCTACCACAGGCGATGCAGTTAATAGTGCCACTAAAAGCGATTTCAATCTGCGAGCCAATTTGCTCATTCAAGTCAATCTGTGCATCGCCGATAATCATTTGATACTGCACCACGTCATCATTAGCGTGGTGGGTCGGCATTTTCCGGAGATGTCCGGTTTCACTGCGTTTGGCCATGGTGTTCTCAATGGTAAATCAAGCCGCTGATTGTAGCCCAAGTCACCGCTTGAGGATAAACCGCAATCACAATCCGGCTGATCTTAACTCAGCTCAACTTAAGCTGTGAAAAGGTCGCACGAACCAAAGTCCTAAATAGCAGTTATTTGCCCCAATAGAGACATTAAATAAATTATGCTGGCTAACCACATCTTCACACTAAAATTCTTAACAAAGAGCACATATGGCACCGTATTGCTTGAGCATCTCTTCAATTTCCGGTTTATCTCGAAAAACATAGTCAAGCGGAGTCAGTCCAAACTTATCTATTGCGTTGACATCAGATCCTTCGGCAATCAGTAATTTTGCTATCTGCATATCTGCATTTTTCACGGCAATATGCAACAGTGTTACGCCATAAATATTGCTTTTGGTAATATCTGCACCCTTGCTTATAAGTAGTTCAATCAATTTCTGATGGCCCTTCTCAACGCTATGACGTAACGGAGTATAGCCAAAATTATCGGTAGCGTTGATGTCAACACCGTAAGATAACAATAGCTCGACGATATCCTCATTTCCTGCGAATGCCGCTGTGTGTAAGGGAGTTTCACCTGGATAGTCTCCACTTACTGTCTTTACGTTCAATTTATTAACCTAGCATTCAAATACATGAATTGATATAATCAGGCATGCTTAAAATTGATGCCCGCAAACGCAGTACAGAAGTGCAGCAACACAACCGTAATCAAGCGATTCGCTTATATTTAGAAGGCATGAGTCGTCAGGAAATAGCCCGCATAGTTGATGTTCACTATGGCACCGTCAGTGAATGGATACGCCGCTATGAAAAAGGCGGGGTTGAAGGGTTAGCGGTTGGTAAACGAGGTCGTCGCGAAGGTGATGGACGTAAGCTAAGGGTTGCTCAAGAGCAACGACTGCAAGAGATAGTAGTTGGCAAGAACCCCGAACAGATGCAATTGCCATTCGCTTTGTGGAGTAGCTCGGCAATAAGAGCCTTAGTGCTCGACCAGTGGCGAGTCGATCTGCCGCAGCGAACGATTAGCGCCTACATGAAGCGTTGGGGTTACACGCCACAAAAAGGGGCCAAACGAGCTTACGAGCGATCAGATAAAGCCACCCAGGAATGGTTAAAAAACACTTACCCGGCGATCAAGAAGCGTGCAGCTTTGCTTGATGGAGAGGTATTCTGGGGCGACGAAACGGGCATCAGCAATCAATGCCAACATGTACGCGGATACGCGCCCAAAGGGCAAACGCCGATCATACAAACTCAGGCAAAACGGTTTCGCACCAACCTGATTTCAGCAGTTAACAACCAGGGTAAGTTACGATTCATGATCTATCAGGAAACGATGACAGCGAAAGTATTGATCCGGTTCATGAAGCGGTTGATCAAAGATTCGGATCGAAGGGTATTTCTGATATTGGACAACTTGCGTGTCCACCATGCCAAGATTGTAAAGGCTTGGTTGGGTAAGAACAAAGACCGGATTGAAGTGTACTATCTACCGGCGTATACGCCAGAAATGAACCCAGATGAATACCTGAATTGTGATCTTAAGCAGGGAATTCGTGCCTCATCACCTGCCCGGACACAGGGGCAACTTGAGAAAAAAGTGCTTAGCCATATGAGAAAACTGCAAGCTTTGCCTAGTCGGGTGAAAAGCTACTTTCTACACCCAGCAATTCAGTACGCAGCTTAATCTATTTGAATGCTGGGTTAATAGCATTGTGCTCAAGTAATGTTCGAACAAAATCCACTCTACCGAAAAAAATTGCAGTATGCAGCAGCGTAGTTCCATGGGGATTTATTGTATCGACGTCAGCACCATTACTAATGAGCAACTCCATCATGGCGCTGTGCCCGCTTCTGATGGCCCAGTAAAGCGGCGTTTGAAGTGAGCCATCCGTTTTCGCGTTGACGTCAGCACCATCAGCGATAAGTAGTGCAGCCACACTTAATTGTCCTTCCCTTGCAGCAAAGTGTAAGTCAGTCCAATTACCTTTATACCAATGGTTATTTTTTGCCTTTACGTCAGAGATACTAGAACTGGTTGGAGCTGTGACTATATCGTCAGATATTTTTTTATGATTGTCCTCATTATTTCGGGTTATTGATGGTTGAGGGCGAATGATGGGTTGTTTAGACGAGATTGGTGGCGGCGGTTTTATTATTGGTGATGGTGGTATTTTTGGTAATGGCGGTGTTTTTAAGGCGGGTTCTTGCTCGCTATGTAAGCGTTGCCAGGTTACGATTGCTGCATAAGCTATAACCAGCAAGGCCAAAATTTTCCACAAAATCTGCCAAGGCCCTGGTTGGCCTATCATTCTATAGTCCTCTATAACAGCTTTGAATCATAAGGGCGTCTCTATTGATTAGAATTTCATACGCTTTTATAAAGTTGCACACATCGAGTTAGAAAGAAAAACCGTAAATAGCCTAGGAACTATCACTAGGAACTATCAATTGGGTATTCAGTATACCAGAACGAGAAAAGGGCACTCCAGGTTGGTTGCCGCCGTATAGTTGACTATTACAATCGGCGGCTTTGGATATATTTCTGCCCGATTGAAAAGTAAAGCCCATTGGCAGACAGGTGCTTCGCTCAATTGAACTCGCCGCATCAAACAGCCAGTATCGGTTCACTACACCTCCTTTTTAAAACCTGGTTGAGTCCAGATGCTGTGAGCAAGCTGACTCAAAGCACACGCTTGGCTTTCCAGTAGTGTTTATCCCAGTAGCCATTTTTCAAGCTGGATTGCGTGACACCGGCAGTGGGCGACGCATGAATAAAGCGCTGATCGCGGACATAGATGCCGACGTGACGCCGAAACAAACCAGTCTTAAAAAACACCAAGTCGCCTTCGCGTAAATTGCGCCGTAATACCCGCCTGCCCTGATCTTCCTGTGCATCAGTGGTGCGTGGCAAGCTGATGCTGTACACATCAATATAGGCGTTTTGTACAAATGCAGAACAATCGACGCCGCGCTTGTTGCCGCCACCCATGCGATATGGCGTGCCGCGCCAATTTTGATAGTAACTTAGCAAGCGCTGCTCGGCTGATTTAGTTGAGGATTGGCTAAAGCTGGTGCAGCCGGCTAGCATAGTAGCCGAAAATACAATAATTATTAGCTTGATAACAAGGTGTTGCAATCGATACTTAGATCAAAATGGATGACTTGAGAGGCTACTCGCAAGGCATGAACTGAACTTGAATAAAACAGGTGGGAATGGCATTGACAATCGCTAGCACCAAAGCCTGCAATGGGTCTAGTTACTTGGTCTAGCCCGCTAAGGCTGGCTGCCCAAGCACATTCTTGATTACTGCCGGTTTGGCTGGCAAAAACCCAGACTGGTTTAGCCAACGACCGTAAATAGTCGAGATGCCAATAAAGTTTCTTATCAACCCTGAGGTGACGATTGACACGCGCACGAATCCCACCCGGACCAAAAGCGCTGCCTACGTACGCATAATATCCTTCTGCAAACTGACACTCGCCCAAGTGCCCTACTGACAAAGCCTTAGCAGAATCTAGATGCAACTGAATTAGATAATTACCACCGATGGTGGGTAAGCCGTTTAGCGCACTGGCGGCTGGCTCAGCCAAACTTGTGCTTTAGATACTTGACGATATCCATCGATTCACGCATCCAGCGCTCGGTTCCATCCTCGTTTTTGATGTGTAGGGCCGGCACCATCGTGCTCCCGGTCGCTTCAATCAATCTTTCCCGATGCGAGCCTTCGAAGGTGTTGTACAGGGCAATTTCCACACCCAGCTCCTGCAACGCGTCGGTAACCCTATAGCAATAGGGGCAGAAAAAAGAATGATAGAGCACGAGATTGGCGTCTTTGATGGTCATTTAGCAGATAACACTCGTAGATACTGTCTTCAATTCTATATTTTTTCGTTTAAGTTGGTCTATATCTCTTGAGTAGCTCGAATGGTTAGCCCAAAAACGGTAGAATTAGGGCTTCATTACTTAGAACAAATCCAATAAATAGAGTCATGACTACCCTACGTCCATTGATCGCCAGCCTTTTCGCGCTCCTTTGCTTGTCTGTTTCAACTGCAGCATTCTCATCGACTGGTGGCGAAGCTCACTTGATCGACTTAACCGGCCACTGGGCAGGGCTGATTTCATTAGTATTATTCTTTGCGGCTTACACGCTCGTTATTTTAGAAGAGCAACTGCACCTAAGAAAGTCTAAACCCGTGATGGTTGCTGCTGGCATTATCTGGGCGCTGGTAGCGGTCGCCTACGCCATGCACGGTGATAAAGTCACCGCCGGGATTCAAGTCCGACACAACCTGCTGGAATACGCCGAACTATTCCTCTTCTTATTAGCAGCGATGACTTATATCAACACCATGGATGAACGTGGCGTCTTTAGAATGTTGCGTAGCTGGTTGATTAATAAAGGTTTTACTTTAAGGCAAGTCTTTTGGATCACTGGCTTACTGGCGTTCTTCATTTCCCCCATTGCTGATAACCTAACCACAGCGCTGCTGATGGTTGCGGTCGTCATGGCGGTCGGTGGTAGCAATAAGAAGTTTGTGGTGGTTTCCTGTATTAACGTCGTGGTTGCGGCAAACGCGGGCGGCGCATTTAGCCCGTTTGGCGACATCACCACTTTAATGGTCTGGCAAAAAGGCATCGTTCAGTTCAGCGAATTTTTCGCCATCTTCTTGCCATCGGTTGTCAACTGGATAGTGCCCGCCACGATCATGTCAATGACCGTCTCTAACGAAAGACCTGAGGCAGTTGACTCCCACGCACGCTTACGTCATGGTGGATTATTCGTCATTTTCTTGTTCTTGCTAACCATCTCAATGGCAGTCATGGGCCATAGCTTCCTACACTTGCCACCTGTGATCGGCATGATGACCGGTCTTGGCTTATTGAAGTTTTTCGGTTTTTACTTAAAACGCCGAGACCATCGAATTAATAAAACCGCTAAAGCAGTTGAAGTCGAACAAACCGCGTTTAATTTAGAAATTGAAGATAAGCAAAGTAACCGCGAGAGTGACATGAGCGCTGAATTCAATAAAAACCCCGCGCGTAAAGAGTTTAATATCTTTGGCTCGCTGGAGCGCGCTGAGTGGGATACGCTGATGTTCTTCTACGGCGTAGTACTGTGCGTTGGCGGTCTAGGCACCTTCGGCTACTTAGCCATGATCTCAGAAGTGTCCTACGGCCTGATTGGCCCAACTTGGTCAAATATCGGTGTCGGCATCTTATCCGCCATTATCGATAACATCCCAGTGATGTTTGCTGTCCTCACCATGATGCCGGAAATGGGCCATAACCAATGGCTGCTGGTGACATTGACCGCCGGGGTTGGTGGCTCATTATTGTCAATAGGCTCCGCCGCAGGGGTTGCCGTAATGGGACAAGCGCGCGGGGTGTACACCTTTTTCGCCCACCTCAAATGGACTTGGGCGATCGCTCTGGGTTACATAGCGAGCATCATCGTGCACCTATTAATTAACGGTACCTAGCACGCCATTTTCTAAATTCAATTGCAAATGGCCTTGCTGAAATATTGGCTGCACTAGGGGCGGCGAGCCGCTTTCTTTTGGAGCGGCGTTAGGGATTTCCAAGGCGTAACGATAAGCTGATTTCGCCTGATAGGTGCGCCCTTTGGGGCTATTCGCTTCGGCCTGCATGGCTTTTACATCAACCAATTGGCCAGCGACATCAAAAAACCCAATGTCCAGGTCAACAAAAACGTTGCGCATATGAAAGACAGATCGTGATTCGACTGGGAAAACGAATAATATGGCGGTATCAGCGGCTGACTCCGGACAAATCCATTGGTAGCCTGCTGCATGTTCGACACCTTCATCAGCCACTCGCACCGCCAGTGTTTGGGTGCCTGCGTCAGAACTGAAGCTCAGAGTGTGTTGCTTCATAACGTCCCAACCCATGGTTGAGATTCGACAGCGCGCTTCCCCCGCTGCCACTGGCGTTATACTAGACAGACTTAGCAGCAGCGCCCATAGGCTCGGCTGACCAGTCAGTGCTTTTATTGAGCTTGTCTTCATTCTCCAACTTTACCAATTCTTCTAAAAGATCGCCATGCCCGAAGCCAGCACCCTGTTACTATTTACCAGCGCAGCGATCTTGCTCACTTTGATGCCCGGCCCGGACAACCTGTTTGTCCTTACTCTGGGTATTACCGAAGGCCCTAAGCCCGCAGTAACGACAGCGTTCGGATTAGCCTCTGGCTGCCTGATCCATACCGCTGCTGTTGCCCTGGGCATTACCGCCCTATTTCAAACCTACCCTGGCGCACTCACCGCAATCCAATGGCTGGGCGTTTTGTATTTACTGTATCTAGCTTGGCGCACGATCCAAAGCCGCCATCAATTTCTACACGCGGATAGTCAAGCAGCGCCTATAAAGCACCGCAGCCAAAAACAGCTATTCAGTCGCGGGCTAATCATGAATGTGCTCAATCCTAAAGTGGCCTTATTCTTTTTGGCCTTTCTGCCGCAATTTGTCGACTCCAGTCTTGGTAACCCAGCGCTACAAATCACCCTATTCGGCTTTATCTTTTTCTTAGAGACGGCAATTATTTTCTCACTACTGGGCTATACCGCAGGCAGCTTTAATCGCTTTTTAGTTACTAACCGCAATATTCAACCGATTCTGGCCTGGGTGACCGCCGCGGTTTTCTTACTGCTGGCACTACGGCTTGCCTGGGGCTTTAGTCCTCAATGATTCCAGTTGGTTTGCCATCGATACTTACGCGGTTGCGTTCATCCCAATAACGTTCAACCCCTGCTCTGCCTCCTTTGCGTTCGGCCCATACATCCATCAGGTCGCGATCACCTTCATAGGCATACAGCGGCACTCCAAACCCGCAGGAAGTTTGTAACGACTCCACGCTGAAATCGAATAACTGTCTACTGGCATCGTTAGCCGGGAATAACGCCGACAATTCGTCCCAAGCATCATCGCGCGGGTGAATAACTCTGGCAGTGCCGTACAAGCGCAGAATCTTCGATTTACCCTCAAAGGCACAAAACATCACAGTCATGCGTCCATCGGTGCGCACGTGAGCCGCAGTTTCATTGCCACTGCCACTCAAATTCATCCACAGCACACGTGTTGGGCTTAATACGCGTAGTGAATCAGTGCCCTTGGGCGACATATTAATTCGGCTATCCACGTCTGCGGTGGCCACAAAAAACAGCTTCTGTACCTCAATAAATGTCTGCAGCACGGGAGTGATTTCTGAATAAAATTTTGCCATGATTGTCTGTTAATTAATTTTAAGTATGTTGAGATGATGTTTAGAGTTGGCCGTCAGCTGAGGTCGCGTTGATTTCTTGCATCAATGCGCTATCTTGATAGCGCTGCGGTGAAAAGTATTTGGCGTAGCTCGGCAAGCTAGATTGGTTCAGATGATCGGCGCATAGCTCTCCTGCTGCACAGGCTGCCATGGTGCCATAGCCAGCCAGCGCGCTCACCACATGCAAATTATCCGCAAGCTTGCCAATCACCGGCAAATTCTCTTGGGTGCGGGTGTAATAGCCCGCAAACTGCACCACCGGTGTGGGTATTTTATCGACGTAACTTGCAAGCCCGGGAATGAAACGAGTCGCCCCACGCATGACGATATCAGCAAAGCCATTATCTGACTCAATTGACCATTGTGGCGCTTCCGTTTGAGTATTAAACGCCCAGCCCAATTTGATCTGATGGCGGCCTTCGGGCTTTATATGCAAACCAGCCGGATACTCAGCGAGCAGATGTGAAAACTGGGCATCGCTATTAATCAGCTCCAACTCTTCATCCGACCAGTTAAGTCGTTGCTTGTCCGCATAGATGGTAAATGGCATATCGCGCGGAATAACTCCAGCCGGATCAGGAATCACAAATTTACGCTGAGGAACTGAGTAGATCGGTAAATCGATATCCAAATAGTGCGCAAGCTGGGAAGTAAATGGCCCGCCACTAAGAATCAATTGTTGTGTATGCAAGTGGCGCTGATTATCGAGACTGATCTGATAGCCCTTGGCACGCGGTTTAATATCGGTAATGTCAGCCTGAACCAACTTGACCCCATTGGCGCGAGCCAGCTTCAGCATCAGACTACCTAAAGCGTAAACATCTATTGCCCCTGCACGATGGATATGTAAAACCTGCTGAACTGCGGGATCCAAATAGGGCTTTTGCGTGCGTATTTGCTGATGGTCATCCAATATCGAAATAGTGTCCGTGGATTGATCCGGGTCCGTCGGAAAAATATGGTGGCCTTTGTGGTGGCTCACAAAATCATAGCCAAAATACGTCATATCAAACGCCTGTGGATACTGCTTTAGCAGTGCTTCCATTAAATCAATGCTATGGCTGACAAAGTCATTCATACTCGGTTGCGGCCAGTATTCCCGAAAGTTTTCCCCCGACTGGCTGGTGGTAAATGACAGTGGCGCCAACTTGTCAATCAACACAATATCATGCTGCTGATACTGATTACTGAGATAGTAAGCGCACGCAACGCCCGCTATGCCCGCCCCGCAAATAGTGATAGCTGCTGGCTGCATTAATCGTCTTTTCTTAGGTTTGACATTGCGGACAAAAATAACTGGCGCGCTGGCCAATGACGCAGCGCCTAATTGCTGAACCGCACTGGTCGCAGGCATCACCTTCGCGGCCATAGACCCCTAACTCTTGGGCGAAATAACCGGGCTGACTATCGCTTTGGGTGAAGTCATTCAAGGTGGTACCACCAGCTTTAATCGCCTGATTGAGCACCTGCCGTATCGCCGTATGCAATCGTTGGTAGCGCTGCTTTGAAACCCGTCCAGCGGCACGCGTTGGCCGTATTCCAGCACGATATAAAGACTCACTGGCATAGATATTGCCAACTCCCACTACGGTCTTGCTGTCCATGATGAAGTTTTTAATAGCTTGCTGTCGCTTACGTGACTTTACAAACAGTGTGTCGGCGCTGAATTCTTCGCTGAGTGGCTCCGGCCCGAGTTTAGCAATCAAGGCATGCGTTTCAGGGTGTTCACCCCCCCACAACAAACAACCAAACCGCCGCGGATCATTAAAGCGCAAGATCTTGGTGCCTGTCACTAAATCAACATGATCATGCTTTTCGATGGGAACATCACTGTTCACGATTCGCATTGAACCTGACATTCCTAAGTGCCAAATCATGCTGCCGCGATCCGTATCGATTAACAGGTATTTGCCTCGGCGTCGCACGGCTTCAATTACCTGCCCGGCAACCCGATCGCTCAGGTCGGTAGGAACCGGCCAGCGTAAGTTGGCATTTCGAACCACCAAGGCGGCGATTCGTTGGCCACATAAGTGCGGTGCAATTCCCAAGCGGGTAGTTTCAACTTCTGGCAATTCTGGCATTTAATCAAGCAGGCACATTGATTCAGTGACGATATTCTTCGAGTTTAAATTCTACACTGCGATCTCCATCGCTGAGCCAAATCGTTTGGTCTTGCACGGTGCAATGCAGTGCTGCATTTCGATGAATCAAACCAACAGCAGCGGACTCGTCATAGCTAATATTCATCACCTTTAACTTCGGAAGCTTGGCAAAAGCTGCTTTATTTTGCTGCCACCACAACGCTGCCTTGTGGGCCTGAAAGGTATAGACCAGCACCATTTGCGCCCGCCCGCTGGCACGCCGCAATCGTCGCTCATCGATCTGGCCCAAATCGATCCATGATCGGATATCACCATTTAAGGCTTTTAGCCACAAATCCGGCTCATCGTCCACGCTCAAGCCCTTACCAAATTCCAGGCGTTCTTCTGCGTTGAGCGCAAAAGCCAACACCCGAATGAGTACCCGCTGTTCTGTTTCAGACGGATGCTGCGCCAACGTCAGCGGATAGCTACCATAGTGATTGCGATCCATATCTGCCACGTCTAGCGTCAGCTTGATCACCGTCGATTTAATCGCCATCTATTGATACCTTACGGCGCATTGCCTTGATTTTTCCTTTACGCGTTTTAGCATCCAGGCGCTTAGCTTTTGCCCTCTTAGAGGGCTTGGTTGCACGCCTTCGCTTGGGCGGCTGGCGCTCTTCATCGACTAAATTGTTGAGCCGGACGATAGCCGCTACGCGGTTCTTTTCTTGGCTGCGATATTCCTGCGACTTAATAATGATGACGCCGTAACGTGAGATACGAGCATCGTTGCGTGCCAGTAGTCGCGCCTTAACCGCTTCCGACAAAGACGACGCGCGCACATCAAAACGCAACTGCACCGCAGACGATACTTTATTGACGTTCTGCCCACCCGCGCCTTGAGCGCGAATTGCAGTCCATTCAATTTCATTGTCGGGAATACGGGAAACCATCGGCGTTAGTGTAATCGATCAGATTCGGTTTATTTAGCCCTAATTTGGTGTCGCCATTTTTACTAAACCAAGCCCTAAAGTGAGACAGGGGTTATGTTGAAATTGTAGGGTGCGGCACCGCCGGTCATATTAACCCGGCATGTTAATGGCGTGCATATTGCAAAGGAGCATCTACAGCAAAACACCCTATCAGTCATTACGAGGAGCGCAGCGACGCGGTAATCCATATTGCACGGCAAACCGATAGATCGCCGCGCTATGCTCGCGACGACTGTAGCTTGTTCGGTCGGTATTTTGCTGCCGGATTAATATCAGCAAGATGTTTACGTTTTCGCTATCCCGTTGGCTGCCCACGTTTCAAGGAAAACTAGCCAGAGGATAGCTTCCCTAATTCTGTAAAATTCTATGACAATGCGCCGAGCGGGAATTGCTGCTTTACTTCATTCACTATGGTTCTTTAACCCTTACTTAAGGTAAAATAAACAGTGGAACCATTCAGTCTAGCCTACTACCACAACAAGAAAGGTATCGCTCATGTTAAAGACCGCTTATGACGAATTTTTAGGCAATAGCCCAAGCTGGTTCAAGCTGGCTATACTCGTGTTTATTGCGCTCGCTTGGCCGTTAAAGCTGATATTAGGTACCACTATCCTGGGTTGGCTTTTTATCGCCATGTTTATTTTGACTCTGGCGATGGCGCTTAAGTGTTATCCCCTGCAAAGCGGAGGGATACTAGGCCTTGCCATATTGTTGCTGGGTTTAACGTCTCCAGAGACGGTGTGGCACGAAATACAGTCGAATCTTGGGGTGTTGGCGCTGCTGATATTCATGGTCAGTTTCATTTACTTCATGAAGCCGCTATTGATATTCCTGTTCGCCACCTTGATGATGAAGGTGCAGAGTAAGTGGCTATTATCATTATTCTTTTCATTCGCCGCCGCATTTCTGTCTGCTTTTTTGGATGCACTTACCGTCACAGCAGTGCTGATAACGGTGTTTGTTGCCTTGTACGGCGTTTACGAGAAGGTCCACTCTTCGCAAGGGCAAGACTATAACAAAGATGGCAAGTTTGACCGTCCGCAGTTAGGTGGAGATACCCTGTCCGAGTTTCGTAGCTTTGTTCAAAGCCTAGTGATGCATGGTGCGGTAGGCACTGCGCTGGGCGGGGTTTGTACCTTGGTGGGCGAGCCACAGAATTTACTGATTGGCGAGAAAATGGGCTGGCACTTTGTGGAATTTGCGCAAATGATGTCGCACGTAACCATCCCGGCAGTCCTCGCGGGGCTGCTTACCTGCGTAATCTTAGAAATTACTGGCGTGATGGGGTATGGCGCCAAGCTCAATCCGGTGGTGCGCAATATTCTACATGGGTATCTGACCGAACAAAATAACAAGCGAACAACGAAGGAAACCTACGCGCTATGGGTACAGGGTGTTTGCGGCTTATTGCTGATTGCTGGGTTGGCTTTTCATATAATGGAAGTCGGGCTAATCGGTCTTTCTTTACTCGTATTGGTTACCGCATTAACCGGTATCAATGAAGAACACCGGATTGGTCACGCGTTTGAAGAATCACTGCCTTTCGTCTCATTGTTATGCATATTTTTTATCGTCGTTGGGATGATTCACGATTTGCATCTGTTTACCCCGGTCATCGAGTGGGTGCTGCGGATGCCACTGGAAGATCAACCCAAGGCCTTTTTCCTGGCCAATGGTTTTTTGTCAGCCATTTCAGACAACGTCTTTGTGGCAACGGTGTATATCAATGAAGTTACGGCTGCTTTTGACGCCGGCACCATTACTCGCGAGCATTTTGATTCTCTGGCGGTGGCGATCAACACCGGTACGAATCTACCTTCTGTTGCGACCCCCAATGGTCAGGCGGCATTCTTGTTTTTGTTAACTTCTGCGTTGGCGCCCGCGATTCGTTTGGGTTATGGACGTATGGTTTATATGGCCTTGCCCTATACCATTGTGCTGACGATTGTCGGTTACTTGGCTCAGTAATCTTACAGCTCGCACCTTACTGGTTGCAGACGGTTTGAGTAGGGACACAGTTGGAGACGCTACCCTTTGACTGAAATTAGTAAGCCGGACAGATAGCTGCTAAGCGATCCTTTTCTTCGCTCCGATAGATGTGACGCCGCATTCACCAGGGCGCGTAGCGAGTGACTCTGTGTAAAATGCTTTGCGATACATCTTATCGAATTATTTCGTCACCGGTTTAGTCCCTAGCTTTTCCGCAAACCGTAGAAGATACCCATCAGGATCTTGAACCAGAAAATTTCGTTGCCCATAGAGAATATCATCGGCACGGTACCAGTACTCCTCAATGGGTTTCCGAAGGGGGATTCCAGCAACATTTAAGCGTTCTGCCAGGGCATGGGTATCTGGGCAATCGATTGAGATATTTAATCCTCGTCCGCGAGGATAATCCAGTGGCTGAATGACCCAGCTTGACTCACCCTCCCCATCACTAGCTTCTTCGATCATGAGTTCACTCCCGTAGAACGACATATAGGCAAACCGGTCCTCTGGTCTTTCATAGTCCACTTTGAACTCAATAATGTCTCGATAGAAATGAAGGCTATCATCGATGTCTTTTACTAATAATTCTGGTACAAGTCTATTGTCGGGCATCTGGGAACCTTAAGGTGTATAACGTTGAGCTAAGGGGCTTGTGAAGCGCCGTGTAGCAAGCCCAAGCCAAAGGCACCTTGAGCACTTTATTAGTGTGCTTGGGGTTCACGAGACATAAAGTAATGCATTTCATTTTCATCCGTAACCTTGAAGCCGTTTCGTTTGTATAAAGAGTCAACAGGGTTCCATTTGAGATATTCAAGTACTACGGTTTTAGAGTTTTGATCACACTCCCCATTTCGAGCTTATATGTGGACCCATTGCCTGCTTCTTCGCTTCAAAAGCAAAGCTATAATCGTCTTCAGTGGCTTCTTGAAGCTCGATATACATAAATCACACTAACGTTTCGCATCAGTGGCGAAATGCGCGCGTAGCAGGCATATTGTCCGACTGCATGTGCTGTTAAGACTGACACCTCTACTTGTTAAAATATGCTGCATGATCATAAAATAGAGGTGCAACGCTTTCAGTAAAATCATAATCCGTGATTCTAGCAATAAGTATCGTTTGTTCATTGACAAGGATGTGTTGGACGATATTACACAGAAACTGTGCGCGGCAATTTCTTACCATCGGGATACCCCACAAATCAAAATCTAAATCGTGAATATTTTTGGAGAGAGGTCTGGTTTGTTTGCTCCCACCATACTGTCGTGCGATATTTGATTGGTTCTGACCAAGAACATTTATGGTAAAGACCATTTTGAAGAGAATAGCTTTTGTAACAGCGGCTTCTGAAGGCAAGGAAGCAATTGCATGATCTTTCTCTATCATTGTTGACCAAGCAATAGTAGCGCCTTTAAAATCCTGTTCATTGCCGCACAAAACAACATTGACTCCATTTAAGAACATTGCCTACTCCTAGTCATAACCACTCAATAACCCGACTAATTAGTCGGCATAATTTTCCTAAGTATATCGACTGGTAGTCGGCATATCAATTTGAAGCGCCAAACCTTTGGCGATGTCCTATAGCTTACCTACACTAAATTATCGTCCTAAATCAACGCGTTTAATCAATCAAGTTCGTGAAGTGCCGCGCTGTGACTTGGAGTCAGAGTGAAATTATTTCCTCATCATGAATAGATTTAGATCGGTTCGGTATCATTTCCGATTAGAAATACAAATCTCGCTCAGTGTTATTCCATATCGAAAGATACTGTTATTTCACACACGATCCACCACAAAAAAAGGCCACACATTACTGCGTGGCCCGATGAGTCTAACGACAAGCTTTCTTATGATTATCTAATCTCCGCCAGCTTAGGGCATCATAAAGCCGCGAATGGTATAGAACAGCATTGCTGCCAAAAAGCCTGATAGCGGAACAGTAATGATCCAGGCGGATGCAATTTTTATTAACGCGGATCGTTTAACCAACTGCTCACCATAAACTTTTTTCAGCTGGCGACGTTCTTTCTTACTAAATTCAGGGTCCTTCTTTTTATGTAATTTCAGGCGTTCAAGCATTGCCTGCTTCTCTTCTAGCGGTGCAGCCTGGAAATCGTCAAGGAATTTTTGGACAACTGCCTCATCATCACCATGATGGTGATCCTTAATCACTTCCAGTTTCTGTGCATACGTTTTCTTCAGATATTCGCGTAAAAATCCGACACCAAATATGCCGCCAACCGCTATGTGGGTTGAACTGACTGGCAACCCTAGCTGTGAGGCGATGATTACCGTGATCGCAGCCGCCATCGCAATACAAAATGCGCGTGACTGGTCCAGCTCGGTGATTTCAGAACCCACCGTTTTAATCAATTTGGGACCATACAAAGCCAAACCGAGCGCAATACCAATGGCACCCACCATCATGACCCAAACCGGGATAGCCGCTTTACCAGCAGCCATCTCACCGGTCATTAGCGTATCGTTTATCGCAGCCAGCGGGCCAACCGCGTTGGCAACGTCATTGGCACCATGGGCAAAACTGAGCAGCGCCGCAGCGAAGATCAACGGCACGGTAAACAGTGAATTGACGCTGGATTTATCGTTCTCTGCCTTATTAGCTACACGAGCCACTAGTGGCTTTACGATGAAGTAAGTGACAATGGCGATAACCAAACCGATAAGCAGCGCTTGACCAAATGGAATCTTGATCAACTTCTTGATGCCTTTAAGGATCAAGTAGGTTGAAAATGCCCAGGCCATTAACCCGACCAAAATCGGCACCATACCTTTGGCAGCAGTGATCATGTCCTTTTTATAGGTAATCGTCCGCTTGATCAGATACAGGAACGAGGCGGCTATCAATCCCCCCAAAACCGGTGAAATCACCCAGCTAGCAGCGATTTGGGCCATTTTGTCCCAGTTAGCAATACCCCAGCCTCCGGCGGCAATGCCTGCACCTAACACACCACCAACAATTGAGTGGGTCGTTGATACTGGCGCACCCATAATGGTAGCGGCATTTAACCAAATAGCGCCCGCTAATAGTGCAGCCATCATCAGCCAGATGAACGTATCTTTGTCTCCGATTAGTTCAGGATTAATAATCCCCTTCTTGATGGTACTGACCACATCACCGCCAGCAATCAAAGCACCGCCAGCCTCGAATACACCGGCGATGAGTATCGCGCCACCCATCGATAGCGCCTGTGAACCTACTGCTGGGCCAACGTTATTGGCAACGTCATTAGCGCCGATGTTCAAGCCCATGTAACCACCCATCATCGCGGCGGCAACCAGCATCATATGGCCGCTGGTCATGCCATCGTGTTGTACATAGGTCCAAAACATAACGCCCACTACAAACAGTAGTGCTACGCCTAGCCTAAATGTTTCTTGCCGACCAAAAACGGTCGCCTGCTCGATCTTTACTATGGTTGCATGCTCCACTCGAATTACCTCTTAGGTTTTTATTGTGTAAATAATCAAACACTCGGCACAACTATCCGCTCTGAGCTTATTTGCTCAGCGCAATTTTTTGGTTAAGATGAGACCTCAGCATAACCGTGGGGTTTGATTGGTCTTGAAGAAATATCCTGAAAATTCTAAAAAATTAGCGAAATAAATCATTTTCATCAACATACTCGGCCTAATATTGCGATATCCGTCGATTTTCGGCATTTTTCTTCAATTCTAGACACAACTATCCCGCGTAACCGACATCGGGCAAACCATAAAGCATCAGAAATTTTGCGCCTTTACGTATATTGGACGCCATCGCTGCAATCCCGTAAAACGTTATATTCTTCGCTAGCCCCATATAGCGAGCTCTCGCTAAACCATAGTGTTGCTTATAGGTTGCAAAGGGGCGTTCACCGCCAGAGCGTGTAACGGCAATCTGTGCATTACGTTTTTTATCCGACTCTGACAATGGATTATTTCGATAGCCTTTTCGTTGGACCTGATCTTCAATCCCCAAGCCTTTTAGCTTAGTCCGCGTCTCTTCAGAGCTATAGGCAGAATCTGCAAATAACGCCGCCTCATCTCCTAACAATAAGGTATCGCGTTCCTGACTATCATGCACATTGCCAGCCGTGACATTTTGACGATGAATAAATCCATCTTCGTCCACGCCTGTATGAACTGAATAACCGTAGGTGGACTTTGCTCGGCCACGACTGTCTTTCTTTACATGCCAGTCTGCTTCCTGATCACGCGTAGGCTTACCCTCTTTATTCTTACCTGAACCAGATTGAGCCGCCTCAATGGGCGTTGCATCTATGATGTTAATGCGCCCTTCGGTCATAATAATATTCTTAGATTCAAGTTGGCGGTTAATCTCACCCAATAATTTATCCCATAAGTCATGTTCAACGAGGTTGTTGCGAAAACGCCCCAAGGTAGAAGCTTCTGGCACCTCTGCACCTAACTCAAGATGGCAAAATTTGCGAAATAATAGATCACGATAAAGACTTTGCGCCAACTGAACGTCTGATAGTTTGTACCATACGCCAAGCAACAAACTTCGAAACAGCGTCAGCAACGGATAACTCGGATGACCCGTGCTAGAACCATAGATTGAAGACATCAGACTTTCTAACTCCGACCAATCCAATAATGCCTCTGTATCGTCTAGCGAGCACAAAATAGGGTGACTCATCTCCGCGCTGGAAACAAATAGTCTGGGCTGTGTTGTGAATGATTTTTGCATGCCTGATTATAACATTTAGCAACTATTCGGTGAAGATTGGCTGAGTTGTGCTGAGGTCTCAAGATAGTTGTAACTCTAATTATTTACGGTTGAACGACTACAGAAATCGCGTGACTAGCCCATCCGAGTCCGTGTACTCGGCAATACTTTATGGGTTGGGCCAGCCAGAAATCTGCCACCTATGTAAGCTCGCAACCTGCGCCGCCAGCCTGACAGATTCTGCGCTCAAAAAATAGCTGGCACAATATCCATCTATGGAGAAATCAGCACCGTTTCCCCTACTTTTTGGGTGTATTTAGGGTATTTTTTAGCTGCCTGCGCATCATTGTTCAAATTAGGCGAATTTCACGCGTCGGCAAGCGATTAAAACAACCAGTAAAGGGGGGAACGATTTTACGCTGACTGGTCAAATATCGGCTAATAGCCAAACGTCATATGCAACTGTTTCATAGGGATGAACCTGCTTCAATGTGGCAACTGCTTGCTCGATCAGCGTATCGCGACAAACCATCTCCACCTTCCACTCAGCGAGCTGCTCAACCGCACCCGAAGTGCCTATATACGGCGTGCTGCCCGGCAATGGCCGGAACTGACCAAGGCCTTCTATCTGCCAACAGCAATGATCATAATCGCCTATCTGTCCACAGCCCACATCAAACAAGGCTTACTTGACCGACTCTAGCGCCGTTTCTGGAGTAAAGAATGCTAATTTATACACGCCTCTTTATGCTACTCCCTCTTGAACTGCATCACCGACCGCCGAATAGCGATCCCAGCACACCGCGTACAATTTGCCGTCCTAATCGAGTCCCAACAGAACGAACGACACTTTTTAGCATCGCTTCACCCACTCCTTGGCGTTGGTAACCGCTTTTACTTTTTTTGGCCGCCTTTTCTTTGGCTTTTTCTTTGGCTTCGAGCTCGGCTTGTTCTTCGACCCGCTTCATTTTGTCCTTGGTCCGAGCAGCCAGGATTTCCTGCGCAGATTCACGATTCATGGCTTGCTCATAACGCCCGCGAACGGGAGAGCGCGACATGACGGTAGCGCGTTCTTCATCACTAGCCGGGCCAATCCGCGATTCAGGTGGTCGAATGAGTGTACGCTCAACCATCGACGGCGCACCCTTTTCATCCAGCACCGATACTAGCGCTTCACCCACACCAACGTCGGTAATCGCTGCTTGCGTATCCAAATCCGGGTTTTTACGAAAATTCTGCGCCACTGTCCGAACCGCTTTTTGCTCTTTTGGGGTAAACGCTCGCAAGGCATGCTGAATTTTCATGCCGAGCTGACCTAGCACATCCTCGGGAATATCCAGCGGGCTTTGGCTAACAAAATAAACTCCCACTCCTTTTGATCGAATCAATCGCACCACTTGCTCAATTTTATCTAATAGCGCTTTGGGGGCATCGTCAAAGATCAAATGCGCTTCGTCGAAAAACAGGACAAATTTAGGCTTATCGGCATCGCCCACTTCAGGCAAATTCTCAAACAACTCAGCCAACATCCACAACAAAAAGGTGGAGTACAATTTTGGCCCTTTTGATAATACCGTGGTCACGTCCATGATATTGATCACGCCGCTACCAGAGAAATCGATATTCATCAAATCATTCAGATCGAGCACTGGCTCGCCCAGCAATAGCTCACCGTCTTGTTTTTCCAATACCAGCAAATCACGTTGGATCGCGCCGATACTAGCGCTGGTGAAATTACCGTATTCACCAATTAATTCTTTGCGATTTTCCGACATCCATCTGAGCAAGGCTTGTAAGTCTTCGAGGTCCAGCAGCGCTAAACCCTGATCATCTGCCAGCTTAAAAGCAGAATACATAACCCCTTCCTGGGTTTCATTGAGCTCTAATAGATTCGACAACAAAAGAGGCCCCAGCTCAGAAATCGAAGTGCGAACCGGGTGACCCTTCTCGCCATACATGTCCCAAAACACCACCGGGTTACCACGCAAGGTATAGCCATCGATGCCAATTTTCTCAATCCGCTCATCAATCTTCGGGTGCGGTTTGCCCGCCATCGCCAAACCGGAAACATCACCTTTCACATCCGCCAGAAATACGGGCACACCCAGGCGAGAAAAACCCTCTGCCAACACTTGCATAGTGACTGTTTTACCGGTGCCGGTCGCACCAGCAATCATGCCGTGACGATTAGCCATGCTGGCATTGAGATAGATCTTTTTACCTTCAGCACCGCCGATGAGAATTTGAT
Organism: Candidatus Poriferihabitaceae bacterium; assembly: GCA_965249035.1. Classification (GTDB taxonomy): domain Bacteria; phylum Pseudomonadota; class Gammaproteobacteria; order Arenicellales; family Poriferihabitantaceae; genus CBDFKV01. The sequence goes on from CBDFKV010000006.1 coordinate 51,086, forward strand.
GAGGAGTCGCCGTGGAATCTGTCATTCGCTTATAGTGTCCTTAACTTTAGAGATGTATTTATGTGGCCGGTACTTTACCGACATCACTGAAATTTGCAATGGAAACAGTATGGACACTCACCCTTTCGTCAACCATGCATGAACTGGGCTTACTGGATACCCAACATCTGCAAGTGCTTGATCCGGTGATAAGTCAGCGATAAGGTAATACAGTGCTTTAGCTCGTCAACTGGGATCTCATCACCTTTTTGAAAAATGATCGCGCGATTGCCATCGTATCGAAATACATCACGGTAACACTCCTTAAAGGTTTCAACCAAACAGGTTTGGCAGTGAAAATGAAGCGCATACTGGTCGGGCTTCGCCTGCTTCCAGCCTAGTCTTATCGTGCTGCCTTGTTTAGCTAAATAGCTCGGCTCACCCCATTTTAGGGTTTCTTCAAGCGTATCTATACCCTCGTTGTCAGCGGCAGCCTCTAGAATCAACCGCCGAAGCTGCCACAATGCATAACGTATATCGGTCGGATAGCGATCAAATACCGCAGCAACCTCCGGACTCTGATTGTGATCTATCGGCTGCACTTTAGGTTGCTAGGGTAACCCCAACTAAGCTGAGTCCATCAGCGTTTTCTTTTGCCTGTCAGTCAGCGCATCAGGGATCAAATCGGGGCCAGCATTAAATGCGTGCTCTTGTGCATCCAGGATCGCTTGCCAAAAGCCTTGCATCGCATCGCTCTTTTTATCTGATTGAATTTGCGCCCAATACTCAAGCAATTGGGGTTCTTCCAGGCCCATCTCGATCCAATATTGCAAATAGCCTTCAAATAAATCGCCCATGCGCTCGGTTTCCCATGAAGTCGCTTGCCGCCCTTCTTGCTGATTGATGGCCTGCGCCAATTCATAGTGGTGGTTTTTGAAGTTGGTATCGAGATCGTAATGCTCTTTTAGAATCTCATCGGTAATGGTTTCAGACCATTTGCGATGAAAGCGACATACCCCCACATTATCAGTCAACAATTCATACACCATGCGCTCAACATTCTTACGCCCCAAGTCCGCAGGCGTCATGAATTCATTACCGTAATGCACGTAGTATTTGCCCATGATCGGCATCGGGCTACCCATACCAGGAACCCAATATTGGTTGGGCACCATGCTGCCGGTTTCGCGGTGAGTTAAGAATACTGCACGCTGCAGTGGCTGTGTGTCGGGGTACATTTCGTTGAGTGCATAAGCCGCAACGCGAATCCCTTGTCTAAAAATTGCTGCGCGGTCATCCCATAGTATTGCGTCGGTCACTGCCATCGCGTATTTCGCGTGAACCATGCTATCGGAGACAATATCAAATTGCTCGTGTTTGCTGGCAAAGTCCATTTGCAGCCGATCCGCGGGTGGAAAACCAAATCGTTTTGGCTCAATCACGCCATCGGCAGCGCACTCCATGATCCACGCCAACAAGCCGCCCATTTGAATCGCATCAAAGCCCATGGCGTCAATGTGGTCGTTGATTAACTCCGCAGCACGCTGGTCAAAAATCCCCAGCTGTGGCCCCAGCGCATGATAAGGCTCATAGTCTTTTTTGTATTTACCGTGCATTTTTTTGCATTTCACCAGACACGGCTCACCACAATTTTCAAAACTCTTGGTTTCAATCGTCTCTTCATTGAATTGCTTCAAGAAGTGGTCAGCCACAAAATTCTTGTGCTGCTCCTTACGCTCGTCGTTAGTCGCGTACAAGCTACGATAATTATGAGTCATCATCCGGTCACGATTGGTGTGGTTATTCACTCCAAACGTGCCGCCGGTATTAAACTCTGGATGAAACCGATATTTTTGCGTGACGGCCAAGTCGTATTTCGCCACTTTATCGCCGAAGTGATCCATAAAGTAAGCATTGATCACCCGTGGATCATTCAACTCCAAGTCGTCCCAGTCGCCACCAAATATGCAGCCGACCAGATTGTGCTTTTGCAGCATTTCACTGCCCAAACCACCACGACCACACCACTCAATGGTCGGTTTCATCACGCCTTTGTCCACCGTATTTGAGCCAATGCCGCCTTCTCGCGTCTGCTGAGCGGCGGGGCCGACAGCGAATACGCGCACTCGTTTAGGATTGTAGGCGTCTTTGTATTGCGCAAATATCGCCTCTTGCAAGGCGAATACGCCGACCACTTCTTCACCATCAGCATTAGGATGGCCTTTCCATGCGCTTTGATAGTCAAAGGCTTGTAACTCGACCAGCCATTCGCCGTCTTTGTAATTCAAGAGCAGTACGCTGGGCTCAGCACATTGCCCTCGCAGGCACACGTAATTAACCCCAAAATGGCGCAGGGTATAAGCAGCGCCGCCCAAGGACGAAATATAAAAGCCCTGCCACTGTGGGCTATAGCCAGTGAACACCAGCCGTCGGGCGCCAGGAATAGACGTACCTGCCAGTAAGCCGCTGCCAAACGTTAGGCTGTCAGCATCTTGTTGGTGACGTTTCCAGCCGTAATCGACCGGGCCAAGAATACCTTCACTGGCGTCGATGGGCTTTATTTGCCAATCGGATTTATCGAGCTGAACGATTAACTCGGATTGTTTTAGCTGTTTGCCCATAATTTAGTATTCTATTTTGAGTTACGATACCCCAATGGTAGCCAAATACAGCGTCGCTGTCAGCCTACCAAAATGGGGTGCGATCAAGGTAAAGGTACCGTAGGTGCTAGACTAGGAATTGCGCAATAAAGTAGTTCATTGCGTGAGTACTGCTAGCGCCAATCGATGTAATTCCACATTGGCGGCAGCAAGAATATGTTGACCGGTGTTAACCGTAACCGGCTCGCCCCGCCAATCGGTAATCACGCCACCTGCACCCTCAACTACGGGTACTAACGCCATGAAGTCATACGGCTTAAGGCTGCCTTCCAGCACCAGTTCGGTAAATCCCGAAGCCAGTAAACCATAGGCCATGCAATCTGCGCCAAATACACCGAATCGACATTCTCGGTCAAGGGCTTGGTAGCGCTGCATTACATCGGCATTAAACATTTTCGTAGTGGTGGTAAATATTGACGATTCAGCCAAAGTACGAGTTTGATTAGTGTTCACTACCTCGCCATTAAATCGGGTGGGTTGACCACTCACGCCAATCCAGCGATCATCCAAGGCAGGCATGTCAATAATGCCGATCACCGGCTTGCCTCGATAGGCCAAAGAAATAAGCGTGCCGAATGTCGGTTTACCGGTCGAAAAACTGGTGGTACCATCAATCGGGTCAACCACCCACAACCAGTCTTGTTCAACATTCACTTGGCCACTCTCTTCGCCATAAAACCCATGCTCTGGGAAGGCGTCGAGAATGACTGATTTAATGGCTGTTTCGGTCTCTCGGTCAGCAATCGTCACCGGCGAGTTATCGCCCTTTTGCTCGATAGTTAGTTTCTGTCGAAAATAGCGTAAACTGGTATGACGTGCCATATTCGCAGCTCGAATAGCTGTTTCTAGGTATTCGGAAATGTTGGTGTTTTCCAAGATTCTGGGTGGGGTCTTTACGCGGCCACTGATTCTAGCAAATTTAGCCGCACCGCCACGGTAAATCTGTGATTGGTGTACAATACGCGTTCGTAATTGCAGGGATAAAAGGACTGAGCAACCAGTATGTCAGACATTACATTAGACTCATTAAAATCACTCATCATATTCAAAGTCTTATACGAGAATAAGACCGCTACCAAGGCCGCAAAAGAGCTCGGGATCACCCAATCAGCGGTGAGTCGTTCGATCGCTCACTTTGAACACACACTGGGCATTCCGCTATTTCTTCGGATAAAAAACCGCTTGGTTGCTTCTCCTGAAGGTCGAGAAATGTACGAAGAGATCCTCAGCTTCATGACTAATCTGGACGATCTCAAACACACCATTTTGGCGCTCAAAGAGTTTGGATCATCACGCATCAGGCTGGCAACGGTACCTGGCTTGGCTTTTAAATTTGGTCCGGAAATGCTCGCTGCCATCATGCGAGACAAGCCTAATCTTAGTTTCTATTACGATATTCAATCCAGCAGCCAACTGATTCATTCAATCGAAACCGGCGTCATTGATATCGGTATCATTACTTTGCCCAGCGATACGCGCCAGTTGCAGGTAACACCGCTATTGAAGGTCAAAGCGGTATGCATCATCCCACGACACAACCCACTGGCAACGCTCGAAGAAATTCATCCCACTGATTTAGCCAACCAACGGCTGATTTTGTCGAATTATCCACAGGTAGAGCAAGATCGTCTATTGCGCCTACTAACCAAACACAAGGTGCACCTCGCCTCAAGGATCAATTCCAGCATCAATGGTATCGGCAGCCTGGTTGCCAATAATGTGGGTGTTTCCATTATTAATCCGATCACCGCAGCCGCTCAGGTTGGACCAGGCCGAGGACGCTACGTGATCCGCCCTTTTAAACCCGAAATTCAATTTCAATACGCCATCGCCTATAAACGTAATTGGGAAGACAGCGAACTGATCCAGTTAATCAAAAACCATGTCCCTGAACGTTGGCAAGCGCCCCGCAGTTTTAGGAATACCGCTGGGGACATCAACCGAGCTAGCTGAATTCACTTAAGCGGCAAGCTTTGCCACCATGCGTCTCGATTTAGTGCTGTGCGGAGCGGTGTCACCACTTGCTGTGGTGCAAAATCAATATAACGCTTGGCTTCCAATAACGACTCCGTGTTAAGCGTTTGCAAATAAGCGATGGCTGCATCAATTGAGAACCCGCTCCTGGTATCCTCTTCAAAATTAGCCACCAGGTCGGTCCAAACCGCACCGGCGTAAGTAGTGCCCTGCAACCAATGCTGAATCGACTGGGCTATACTAGGTTGCTTGGCCTGAACTAAGTGGTCACGACTGGTTGCACCGATAAAATGTAGGTCGGTTCTTTCACGCGCGGCTAGGTCAGCGATTACCTCGTGAATGGAATCCTTACGGCTGTGGATATAACTACTCGCGCACTTGGCTCCGTAGGTTTGGTCAAGCACCACCACTAAACTGTGCTTGCGCTTGGGCGAAATTCGCACAAACTCAAGTGGCAGACGTGGTCCCAGCCCTAGATGCCACTCTCCGATCACTGTCGGCGCAAGATCATCCAAGTCCCACAATAATGACCCCCAACCAATGACGACGAAGGTCGCCATCTAGAAAAATGCCTGCAGCCCTGTTTGCGCGCGCCCCAAAATTAAGGCATGGACGTCATGCGTGCCTTCATAAGTGTTGACCGTCTCCAAGTTCAGCATATGACGCATCACGGGGAACTCCTCAGAGATACCATTGCCGCCGTGCATATCTCGCGCTAAGCGAGCAATATCAAGCGCTTTTCCGGCGTTATTGCGTTTAACCAACGATATCATTTCAGGCGCAGCATTGCCTTCATCGAGTAAGCGACCCACCCGCAGCGAGCCTTGCAAACCGAGTGATATTTCGGTTTGCATATCAGCTAGTTTCTTTTGGAATAACTGAGTTTGCGCTAAAGGCTTGCCGAACTGTTGCCGATCCAAACCATACTGTCTGGCCGCGTGCCAGCAATCCTCAGCAGCCCCCATCGCGCCCCAGCTGATGCCATAACGGGCGCGGTTCAGACAACCAAACGGACCTTTTAATCCTTGCGCGTTGGGTAATAAGGCATCTTCGCCGACTTCAACGTTGTCCATTACCACTTCACCCGTAACCGACGCCCGTAGCGATAACTTGCCTTCAATTTTGGGGGCACTCAAACCGGGCATGCCTTTTTCAAGCACAAAACCACGAATTTTATTGTCATGCGCTTCCGACTTCGCCCAGATGACAAAAACATCAGCAATCGGCGAGTTGGATATCCACATTTTTGAGCCGATCAACCGATAACCTGAACCGATCTTAATCGCTCGGGTTTTCATTCCGCCTGGGTCGGAACCCGCGTCCGGCTCAGTCAAACCAAAACAACCAATTAACTCACCGCTAGCCAAGCCGGGCAAATATTTGGCGCGCTGTTGGTCGGAGCCATAGGCATGAATCGGATACATCACTAACGAAGATTGCACTGACAACATAGAACGATAACCTGAATCAACCCGCTCAATTTCGCGCGCGATTAAGCCATACGCCACATAACCCACACCCGCACCGCCATAGTTCTCAGGGATGGTTGAGCCAAGCAAACCCATCTCACCCATCTCCCTAAAAATTTCCGGGTCGGTGTGTTCCTGACTAAAGGCCTCTTGCACCCGAGGGGCCAATTTATCCTCTGCATAGGCCCGCGCTGCATCGCGTATCATCCGCTCTTCTTCCGTCAGTTGGTCATCCAAACGAAAGGCATCATCCCACTGAAAAGACGCCAGTTCAGGCCCACTGCTATTTGTTTGATTCATGATTAAATAATTACCCTAAGGTACTAAATTGATGAGATTAAAGGCCGCCGATACACAGGTATTTCATTTCCAAATAATCTTCGATACCGTATTTTGAGCCTTCACGCCCAATACCGCTCTGCTTAACCCCACCAAACGGCGCGACCTCGGTAGAAATAATCCCTTCGTTGATACCGACGATACCGTATTCCAAGCCTTCTGCAACTCTCCAGACCCGACTAATATCCCGCGCATAAAAATACGCAGCCAAGCCGAACTCAGTGTCATTTGCCATCTGAATCGCTTCTGCTTCGTCGGTAAATCGATAAAGGGGCGCCATTGGCCCAAAGGTTTCCTCGCGTGAAACCCGCATATCAGTAGTAACATCCGCCAAAATGGTCGGCTCAAAAAAGGTTCCACCCAGGCTGTGTCGCTTACCACCGGTAATGACTCGCGCACCTTTACTAAGCGCGTCCTCAATATGCGATTCGACTTTTTCAACCGCTGCCATGTTGATCAACGGCCCTTGATTAGTGCTGTCTTCCCGACCATCACCGACCACTAGCTGATTAACCGCTGCTGCCAATTTCTCGGCAAAAGCGTCATAGACGCCGTCTTGCACTAGCAGCCTATTTGCACAGACACACGTTTGACCGGCATTACGATATTTTGATGCCATCGCTCCGGCAACAGCGGCATCCAAGTCGGCGTCATCAAAGACAATAAATGGTGCATTGCCGCCAAGCTCCATGGAGGTCTTTTTGACGGTATCGGCACATTGCCGCATCAATAATTTGCCAACCGCAGTCGAGCCGGTAAACGTCACTTTACGCACGATATCATTAGCCGTCATTTCTCCACCAATGGCCGCTGGCTCTCCAGTGACCACGTTAAATATGCCCTTGGGAATACCCGCGCGCGTTGCTAACTCTGCCAACGCCAATGCCGAATACGGGGTGGATTCAGCAGGTTTGACCACTACCGGACAGCCAGCCGCTAAGGCTGGGCCCACTTTACGGGTAATCATCGCTGCCGGAAAATTCCAAGGCGTTATTGCTGCAACGACACCAATAGGCTCTCTGGTCACTATGATGCGCTTATCTGGTCCGTGTTGAGGAATCGTATCACCATAGATACGCTTGCCTTCTTCGGCAAACCATTCGATAAAAGACGCTGCGTAAATAATCTCACCGCGAGATTCCAGCATCGGTTTACCTTGCTCGGTTGTCATCAAGGTCGCTAAATCTTCTTGATTCTCAAGCATAAGCTCGTACCAGCGCCGCAGAATAGCCGCTCGCTCTTTGGCCGTCTTAGCGCGCCACGCTGGCCAGGCAGTATTCGCTGCTGAAATCGCACGCCCGGTCTCATCAGCACCCATACTCGGTACCGTACCTAGAATGTCACCCGTTGCTGGGTTACTTACCTCAAAAGTGGCTTTGCTATCAGCATCTACCCACTCGCCATCGATATAAGCTTGCTGACGAAATAGGCTGGAATCGGTAAGTACTGGAATCATCGTTATCAATCTCTTTTAGTTTGTGTAGTCTTTAGTTTGTACGGTAATGCTCACCACACAAAATAGCTAATTATATATTCAAGCTTATCGTCGTAGTCGACAAGCGCAGCAATAGTTTGTCTACGCTCTTAAGTGTGCTTCGGATATCTTAAAAATCAATCAGCCTGTGCTGCCAACTGTTCGTCAACGACGCGCCGTTGCTCCTGCCGGCGGCTTAACCAAGCAGCCATCAACACCGCGCAGGCGATCAGTCCCACCAAAATCGTTGATACCGCGTTGATTTCAGGCGTAACACCCAGCCGTACTTGGCTATAGATTTTCATCGGCAAGGTAGTTGCGCCGGGGCCGGAGACGAAACTCGCGATCACCAAATCATCCAAAGACAAGGTAAATGACAGCAACCAGCCGGAAACAATGGCTGGGGAAATTATCGGCAAGGTAATGGCAAAAAAAGTCTTAACCGGGGTGCAGCCTAAGTCCAGCGCCGCTTCTTCAATCGAGTCATCGAAGCTGGCGAAACGCGACTGCACCACCACCGCGACATAACACATAGAAAAGCTGATATGTGCGATCGTAATCGTCATGATACCGCGATCCACCGCCAACGCCACAAACATGAGCAACAAGGACAGCCCGATAATGACATCGGGCATGACCATGGGTGCATAAATCATGCCCGAAAATAAGGTGCGCCCACGAAACCGACCAAAGCGCGTCAACGCCAATCCTGCTAATGTGCCTAAAATGGTGGCAACCGTCGATGAAACCACAGCGATTCGAAAAGTGACCCAAGCCGCATCTTTGATGCCCTGATTATTCATCAACTCGCCGTACCACTTGGTTGAGAAACCGCCCCAAACCGTCACCAACCGTGACTCGTTAAAGCTATAGATCACCAACAATACTATGGGTAAATAGAGGAACAGTAAGCCCAGGAACAACGATAATTTATGAAAGCGGGTGAACGAATTCATGGCATCGCTTTTTCTTGTGACTTCTGAAACAGCATGATTGGGATGATCAGTATTAATAATAATAAAACCGCAACCGCTGAGGCCAACGGCCAATCTCGGTTGGCGAAAAACTCCACCCATAAGGTTTTGCCGATCATGATGGTGCTCGACCCCCCTAACAAATCGGGAATAACAAACTCGCCCACCGCCGGAATAAAGACCAAAAAACAGCCAGCGATAATGCCTGAAATACTAAGCGGCACCGTAATGGTCCAGAACGCTTTGAACGGTTTGCAACCTAAATCTGCTGCCGCTTCCAGTAAGCTGCCGTCCAGCTTTTCTAGGTTGGCATACAGCGGCAACACCATAAACGGCAGATAGGAGTAAACAATGCCAATGTAAACTGCCGTATCGGTATTCAGTAAGGTCAATGGCTGGCTGATAACGCCTAGCTTCATCAACAATAAATTGAGTAAGCCTTCTTTTTTGAGGATGCCGATCCAGGCATAGACTCGAATTAGAAATGACGTCCAGAACGGCAATATAATCAGCATTAACAGCGTCGGTCGCCAATGCGCGGGCGCTCTAGTCATGCTGTAGGCGATCGGATAGCCGATCAGCAAAGTCAACACCGTTGAAATAAAAGCTATTTTGATGCTATTCAAATACGAGTGGATATACAAATCATCGCTGAACAGTAATTGATAGCTCTCGAGGCTGAGTTTGATACTCAAATACATTCCGTCCACCCACTCGATCAGTGGCGTATACGGTGGTATCGCGATCGCGATTTCAGAAAAACTGAGCTTGAGCACGATGACAAAAGGTAACAGGAAAAACAGCAGCAACCAGATCAACGGCAGTGCAATCACCAACCCACGGCCTTGTAGCCCTGTCTTACCTGCGAACCAGGCAATCGCTAGATAAAACCAGCGATAAGGCGCAAACGCCAACAAGCGATGATGCCAACTCGTGCATTGTTGCCCGGCATTAGCACCGCTTAACAAAGCTGTTTGATTGCGCATCGCTATGGCCCTATTCAGATAACAGCACGCAGCCCGCGGGCGACCAGCTCAAGTAAACATCGTCATCCCAGGATATCGTTTTCCCCACGGAGCGCTCACGATTGGCCCGAATAGCCTTTAAATTCAAACCCGATTCCAGTCGCACGTGATACTCAGACAGCCTACCCATATAGGCAATATCCCAAACCTTACCCTTAATCACATTGGTAGTAGCACCGTCGGGTGCCTTTTTTGAAATCTCCAGCTTTTCGGGTCGAACCGCCACCCATAAGCTTGTCCCTGGCTGCACATCTGCCGATTGCGAGGTCTGGATGACGGCACCCACTTCCTTGCACTTAACTTGCGCGCCCTCTTCGGTATTCTTAACGAACCGTCCCTCAAGCACGTTTACATCACCAATAAAATCAGCCACATAACGAGATTTTGGTGCTTCGTAGATTTCACTTGGCGGCGAAATCTGAACCATTTTCCCGTGATTCATCAGTGCAATGCGGCTCGATACCGTCATCGCTTCTTCTTGATCATGGGTGACAATCATAAAGGTGATGCCCAGCTGCTCTTGGATATTCATCAGCTCAAACTGGGTTTGCTCACGCAGTTTTTTATCCAAGGCACCCAAAGGTTCGTCCAATAATAACAGCTTCGGCCGCTTCACCAAGCTACGCGCCAACGCCACCCGCTGGCGCTGACCACCAGAGAGCTGGTGCGGCTTACGCCGCGCAAATTGGGTGAGTTGTACCAAGTCGAGCATATCGTCAACCCGTTGCTTGATCTCTGCCGAGGGCACTTTGTCTTGCTTCAGGCCAAATGCGACATTCTTTTCAACCGTCATATGCGGAAATAGTGCATACGACTGAAACATCATATTGACCGGCCTCTGGTGCGGCGGCACTAAAGAAACGTCTTCACCTTCCAGTAAAATCCGACCGCTCGTAGGCGCTTCAAAACCCGCCAACATTCGAAGTAAGGTTGTCTTGCCGCAGCCCGATGGGCCTAGCAACGCAAAAAACTCGCGCTCATAGATATCCAGCGAAATATCATCAATCGCGACAAAATCACCAAATTTCTTGGTCACCCCTTCAATTTGAATATAGGGCGTCTCCTCGGGGTTAAGCCAGGGCGAGAATTCTTCCTCAGCCATGCTCAATGACACCGCCTAAAGTCCCAAACAGCCACCGATAGCTGCTTGGTATAACCAAAAAGCATAACCCCTATTGTCCGCTTTTCACTTTGGTCCATAGTCGGTTAAGGACTCGCTGAGTTTTCGGGGAATACGGCGTTACGATGTAGAGTTTTTCAAAACCAGCCGCACTCGGGAACACTTGTTCATCACTAAATAATTCTGGGTCCAATAGAGGCTGGGACGCCTTATTGCCATTCGCATACCAAATGTAATTGGTTGCCTTGGCAATGACTTCCGGGCGCATCATATAGTCGACAAAAGTGACCGCATTGTCCGCATGGGGAGCATCCTTAGGGATCGCCATTTGGTCAAACCACATCAAAGCGCCTTCCTTCGGTACGATATAGGCAATTTCAACTCCATTCTCAACTTCTTCGGCTCGATCTCTTGCTTGAAAAACATCACCCGACCAACCGACCGCCATACAAATATCGCCGTTCGCTAAGCCATTGATATATTCAGACGAATGAAATTTTTGTACGTGCGGACGTATGGCCATCAAGACACTTTCCGCTTTGGCGATGACGTCTTTATCCTTACTGTTCGGGTCTTCTCCGATATAGGCCAAAGCAGCAGGTATCATTTCATCGGCAGCGTCTAGCATGTGAATCCCGCAATCAGCAAATTTGGAGATAACTTCTGGGTCGAAAATCATCGCTAGAGAATCAAGTGGCGCGTCGGGCATACGCTCTTCGATTTGTTTAACGTTGTAGCCAATGCCAGTGGTGCCCCACATATAGTTCACCGAGTATTCATTCAGTGGGCCGTATTGGTCTAGTCGGTCCATAACGGTATCCCACATATTGACACTGTTTTTGAGTTTAGCTTTGTCCAGTGGTTGGAATACCCCGGCTTCAATTTGACGCGCCAAGAATGCCGCTGAAGGCACGACCACGTCATAACCAGTGGATCCTGCCAATAATTTTGTCTCCAAAATATCATTGGAATCAAAAACGTCATAGACTACTTTGATGCCGGTTTCGGCTTCAAAATCAGTCAGAATTTCCTCATCAATGTAGTCTGACCAGTTGTAAACATTGACCACCTGATCTGCCGCCTGCGCGCCTCCCAATGCCAAGCTGGAAACCAGTGCTGTCACCCATAATTTTGTTTGTAATTTCATGCTCTCTTCTCCTTCGTGTTAAAAATAGTAATGTTTATTAAAAATTACTTATACCTATCAATCAATCAGTTGCTATATTTATTTAACTCACAACATTATCACTTAACCCTACGCATGTCGCAAGTAGCTGTGATATTCAAACTCAGTCACAGTCGACTCAAATCGCAGTAGTTCCTGCAGCTTAATCAGCTGATAAAGCTCCCGAAAGTTAGCTCCAAAATAGTCCTTAATAAAGGCCGAATCCCCTGCTCGTTGAATGGCTGCACGCCAACCCATTTCCAATACTGGCGGGTGCTGAGCGTAAGCGTTGCCAACCGTCTCGGCAGGCAACTTGGTTTTATTCGTCAATCCATAGTGGACACCAGCCAGAATTGCGGCAACGACCAAATACGGATTGGCATCCGCCCCGGCAACTCGGTGTTCTAGTCGGGTCGCATTTGGATCAGCTAGCGGTAGACGTACCGATGCCGTACGATTTTCTCGCCCCCAGCTTAAAGTAGTCGGCGCTAAACCCGAACCACTGATAAAGCGTCGATAAGAATTGGCGTGCGGCGCTAGGAATACCAGGCTGTCAGCCATCGTCTCTAACACACCAGCAATTGCGTGCGCATAGGGGCCTACCGGTTGGTCATCCTGCATCGTAAAAACATTCTCACCCGTTTTTTCATCCAGCACGCTCATATGCATATGCATACCACTGCCAGCCAGCTCTGCATAAGGCTTCGCCATAAAACTGGCGATCAATCCGTATTGCTGTGCGCAACCTTTAACCAGGCGCTTAAACAATACGGCTTGGTCTGCTGCCAGCAAAGCATCGTCATGATGATTTAAATTAACCTCAAACTGGCCTGGGGAATTTTCTTTGATCAGCGAGTCAGCCGGAATGTTTTGATCGCGGCAAGCATGATCAATCGACGCAAACAAAGCTTCGAAGTCTTGCATTTCGATCAGATTTAATAGCTGCGTCTCGCTGTAGCGGCGTGGGTCACCGGGCACGCGTGGTGCTTGCGGATGACCCGTCGGCAACAGGTCTTTGTCAGTCAGGTAAAATTCCATTTCCAGCGCAATGACGGGTTGTAAACCGTCTTTTCTAAAACGGTCAATCACCCCAGCAAGCACTTGTCGCGGATCACCATAAAACGATGATCCATCTTCTTCGTTGAGGCTCATCAACATTTGCGCTGCTGGTCGCGACAACCAGGGCACAGGAGCCAATGAACTCATCACCGGTGTGCAAACGCCGTCGCTGTCACCAGCTTCGACCACCAAGCCACTGCCGCGTACGCTTTCACCCCAGATATCACAGATGAACGACGAGCGAGGCAACCGCAACTCACCCGTGCAGGCTTTATATAACGAGTCTGGTTTGGCCCATTTACCCCTCGGAATGCCGTTAGCATCGACAATGAACAGCTCCAAGACTTCGATATCCGGGTGTTGCTTCAGGAATTGGGCGGCAGATTGATCCACTGGTATTTCGATGTTCGGAGGTTAAAAGGCGACAAGCATCAGTTTACCCGGCAATCGGTAATGTTCTCAACTGAATTTAAATTTACTCGGATTCCAGCATTAACTGTGCGATCAAATTGACATGACAATATGGGTAACAGACTAGGCACTTGCCACTATAATTAGTGTATTATTTGTGATCACAATATCCGGCGATCATAGCGTGATCACAAATTAGTGTCAAACCCAGATAGATAACCACCTAAACTATGGCCCACAATAAACTAAGCGTGCTACCCAAAACTGCAGCACAACTCCGTGAACATGACCAGCCTGTTCACCAATGGGTCTATCAGACGCTATGTGACTGGATTCTGGCAGGTGCGTTCGTTCCTGGCGTGAGTGTCACCTTAAGAGGAATCGCTGAACGGCTTGATGTCAGCCCAACGCCAGTGCGTGAAGCGATTAGGCGCTTGGCCGCAGAAGGTGCGTTAGAGGTCCAAGGCAACCGTCGAATCACGGTTGCGCAAATGACACCTTTACGATTACGCGAGCTACGTTATGCGCGCTTAGCGCTAGAACCAGAACTGGCCGAAATGGCTTTCAAACACCTAAATAAAAGGCATATTAAAGATTTGCGTTCGATTGATAGTGAATTGAATCAATCATTAGCATCAGGCGATGTCGATCACTACATTGGCTGTAATCGGCGCTTTCATTTTGGCATTTACCGCCTGGCCGACTCACCTGTCTTGCTACCGCTAGTCAAAAGCCTGTGGCTGCAATTTGCACCGTTTACGCGTATTGTTTTTGGACGAGTTGGCACTGAATACCTGCAAGATTTCCATGCAGATGCTTTGGATGCACTGGCCGCAAACGACGATAAAAAATTTCGCCGATGTATCGCAAATGACATTCGGGAAGGCATGGATATGCTCTATGAGCACGCCAGTCGCAGTTAATGTCTCTTTACTGACCCATAACAACTTAATCAAATTGGTCTTGATCTTTGCTCGTTTTGTGATCACAATTTAGATATACGAGCGCATGGTCAGAAATAGACCCGTTAGCTCACTTATGAACAACTTGAGAATTCTCAATAAACCGTATGAAAGACTGGTTCGAAAAACACGCTATCACCGAAGTGGAATGCATTACACCGGATTTATCTGGCACATCGCGCGGCAAGATTATGCCTGCCTCCAAATTTCTGGCTGCTGGTGACTTACGCCTACCGCAATCCATATTTTTGCAGTCGATCACTGGAGACTACCCCGACTTATACGACGACATCACGCCGCTTGACAATGACATGATCTTGCAGCCGGACGAAAAAACAGTTCGCCTGGTACCCTGGGCCAAGGAACCGACTGCTCAGGTGATTCATGACTGCTACGACAAGCACGGCACCCCGATCGACATGGCCCCACGCCAAGTTCTTCGAAAAGTCTTGTCGCTGTATGAATCACAAGGCTGGCAACCCGTTGTTGCGCCTGAGCTTGAGTTTTATTTGATCAAGCCCAATCCCAATCCAGACCTGCCATTAGAGCCACCAATTGGTCGCAATGGCCGGATCGAAAGCAATGGCCAATCTTATTGCATCGATGCCGTCAATGAATTCGACCCACTGTTTGATGACATGTACCATTTTTGTGAAGGCCAAGGTCTTGAGATCGATACCTTGATTCATGAAGACGGCACCGCGCAGATGGAAATTAACCTGCTGCATGGCGACCCACTTGATTTAGCTGACCAAGCCTGCCTGTTCAAGCGAACCATTCGCGAGGCCGCCTTACGCCACGATACCTACGCAACCTTCATGGCCAAGCCGATGCAAAATCAGCCCGGCAGCGCCATGCATATCCACCAAAGTGTGGTTGATCGTGACACTGGCAATAATGTTTTCTCGACGCCCGAGGGCGAGCCTAACGCACTGCTACTTAGCCATATAGCAGGTCTGCAGACGTATTTACCCGACGCGATTGCCTTATTGCTACCCTACGTTAATTCTTATCGGCGTATCGTCCGCGATATGTCTGCACCGATCAATTTTCATTGGGGTTTTGATAATCGTACCACTGGATTTCGTATTCCCGATAACGACCCAAGCTCGATGCGGGTTGAAAATCGAATCGCGTCTGCTGATGTGAACCCATATCTTGCTATCGCGACCTCGCTTGCCTGCGGCTATTTGGGCATGGTCCAGAAACTGCAGCCTAGCGAGCCGATGACCGATAGCGCCTATAACCACCCCATTCAACTTTCCCGCCATTGGTACGACTCGCTAAAACGACTGAAAAACAGTGATGCATTACGCGAGCTATTAGGCGATCGTTTTATTGACGTTTATGTCGCAGTCAAAGAAGTTGAATTTGATAATTTTCTCAATGTGATTAGCGCCTGGGAGCGCGAACACTTGTTATTAAAAGTCTAGTACGGACCTCTCTATGAACCCAAGTAATAAAACCGAACACTGGCAAGAATTGGATAGCGCGCATCACTTTCATCCGTTCAGTGACTTTGGCTGTATGAAGCTACAGAAAAAAACTCGAGTGATCGAATCCGCTGAAGGGGTTTATATCACCGATTCTGACGGCAATAAAATTCTCGATGCCATGTCTGGCTTGTGGTGCGTCAACATGGGCTATGACCGCCAAGAACTGATTGACGCAGCGACGACCCAACTACACGAACTGCCCTTTTACAATTCTTTTTTCGAAACCACACACCCACCCGCAACCGAGCTGGGTGCGCTATTGGCGAGTATTGCACCTCGACACATCAACCACGCCTTTTTTACTGGCTCCGGCTCTGAGGCCAACGATACCGTCATCCGTATGGTTCGCCATTATTGGTCGCTACAGGGCAAACCCGATAAAAACATCATTATCAGCCGCGATAATGCCTATCATGGCAGCACCATGGGCGGGGCTAGCTTGGGAGGCATGGCCTTTATGCACGCACAAGGCGGCTTGCCAATCCCAAACATTACCCACATTGCCGAGCCCTATGCCTATGCCGAATGCTGCAAAGTCGGGCATGACATTGATCGAGAGGCCTTTGGCCTCGAAATCGCGCAATCGCTTGCCAAACGTATCGATGAGCTGGGCCAAGACCGAGTCGCCGCCTTTATCGCTGAACCGATTCAAGGCGCTGGCGGCGTCATTATCCCGCCCGCTACTTACTGGCCCGAGATCAAACGCATCTGTAAGGAACGCGACATACTATTAGTGGCTGATGAAGTTATCTGTGGCTTTGGCCGCACAGGCGAGTGGTTTGGATCAATCTACTACGATATTGAGCCCGACTTAATGCCCATAGCAAAAGGCTTGTCTTCTGGGTATTTGCCCATTGGAGGCGTATTGATTGCGGACCGAGTGGCTGACGTATTAAGCCAGGATGACAACGAATTCGCGCATGGCTTTACTTATTCGGGACATCCAGTTTGTGCTGCGGTAGCGATTGCGAATATCAAATTGATGCAGCAAGAAGATATCGTTAATACGGTCAAAACACACACTGGCAAACGCCTGCATCAACGCTGGATGACTTTGGGTGATCACCCACTGGTCGGCGAGGCACGCAGTTTAGGAATGCTGGGCGCTTTAGAGCTGGTCAAAAATAAAGCTACTTTCGAACGGTTTGAGGATTCATCCATCGGTGGCATTTGTCGTGATTTTTGCTTTCAAAATAATTTGGTCATGCGCGCAGTCGGTGACAAAATGATCATCGCACCACCCCTCATCATCAGCGATTCTGAAATTGATGAGCTGGTCGAAAAAGCCTGGAAATGCCTGGACTTAACCGCCCAAGCGGTCGCCTAGGCCATTGCCCTAAGCCATTGCCCTAAGCCATTGCCCTAAGCCATTGCCCTAAGCCATTGCCCTAAGCCATTGCCCTAAGCCATTACTTAGGCTGTCACCTAAATTGCGCTAAATACTATGCGACACGAGTCGGCTAACTATCCACCGTCTTATTATCAGGCGAGTGCTAACACCCACCTGCAAAGCGATGTTCTAGAGACGGACAATCGCTACGACGTGTGCATTATCGGCGGTGGGTTTACCGGCGTCTCTAGCGCGCTACATCTCGCCAAACGCGGTTATAAAGTAGTATTACTGGAAGCCCGGCGCATCGGTTGGGGAGCTTCAGGGCGCAATGGCGGACAAGTCGGTAGCGGCCAACGCAAAGACCAAACCGCGCTTGAATCAATGCTGGGGCTAGCTGCCGCTCGCGAACTATGGAATTTGGCAGAAGAAGCAAAACATACCGTTAAAGGCTTGATCGACGAACATGAAATCGATTGTGACCACACTTATGGTATCGCCAATCCAGATCATAAATCCGCTTACGCTAACGACACTCGTGCTTACGTTGACTTACTCAATAGTCGTTATGATTACGAGGAAATTCGCTATCTAAGCCCAGCTGAAATGGCTGATCAGATCGGAACTGATGCCTATTATGGTGGTGCACTAGATATTGGGGCGTCCCACCTGCACCCACTCAACTACGTCTTGGGACTAGCCAAAGCGGCACAAACAAATGGTGCCCATTTAGTCGAAATGGCACCTGTTTTGAGTTACCAAGAAAATGCCTCTCACGTTACTATTCAGACTGAACAAGGCGCTGTTCAAGCAGACACACTAGTCGTCGCCTGCAATGGTTACCTAGAGAAGCTCGACTCTCGGCTAAACGGCTTTATCATGCCGATCAATAATTTTGTGATTGCGACCGAGCCGTTAGATGCAGCAACGGTTAAACGCATCAACCGAGACAATATAGCCATTGCGGATTCTCGCTTCGTGGTCAATTACTATCGCCTTTCTGCCGATAAACGCTTACTGTTCGGTGGCGGCGAAAACTATCGCGCTAACTTCCCTAAAGATATTGCAGCATTCGTGCGCAAACCAATGCAGCAAATTTACCCAGAATTGAGCGATATTCCGATTGATTACGCATGGGGCGGCACGCTGGCTGTCACCCTCAACCGAATGCCGCATTTTGGACGGCTGGGCAATGGCCGAATCTACTATGCCCACGGTTATTCGGGGCACGGCGTGGCCAATGCGACGTTTGCAGGTAAGTTAATTGCGGAAGCTTTAGCGGGCGATTCAGAGCGATTTGATACCTTTGCCCAAATACCCACACCTAAATTCCCCGGCGGTGCCTTATTGCGATGGCCAAGCCTAGTCTTAGGAATGGCTTATTACGCGATGCGAGATCGGTTTTAGTACTGCGCCAGCGGTAAACTTCAGCCTGTCCGTTATTTGCCGATACTGTTGAAAAACTCGGTAATTTGTGAGCGTTATACCTGGTTCTGAAAACCAAAACATGAATGCATAATCAGAATTGTTCTTTAGATTGCGAGTTTTGATAGATTTTGTGGTTTTTTACTCGAATTAGCATAAACGAGGCGCAGCTATCCCTAGGTCAGGTGGCTTATACCGTTGTTGTGCCAGCTTTTTCAAATTCTGTGCCGTGGCCGCAAGTAAGAATTCATCTTTCGCACCGGATATTCCGCGTAGCCGTAGTCGGTCAAAGTTCAAAGCACGCTTTAGGTGGGCAAATAATACCTCCACCTTCTTTCTATCATTTCGTGACTGTTGGTACCTCGGGCTTTGACAGATATTTCGAGCCACATCCCTTGAAGATTCATAGATGCTGCGAGCGATCTTTCTAATGTCGGTATTTGGGCAACATTGAAATTTGAAGCGACAGTCCCTACAGTCGTGAGTGCTGGAGCGATAAATGATAGTGTTGGCCTTGGTTACCCGTGACCGTGCATTCTTGAAATTTCGTCTTCTTGACTGAAGCAATTTACCATCGGGACAATGGTAACAATCTAATTCACCGTCCCAGACAAAATTAGATCGGTTGAAAATACCTTGATTGTTGTTTGACCTGTCCCATACCGGGATATGCGGCTCAATCTCCTTTTTCTCCACCACCCAATCCAGCATCGCCGCCGATCCATAGGCTGTATCTGCTATCAGTCGCTTGGGCTTTATCTTCAAGTTATCCTCCACCCGATCAATCATCGTTCGAGTGCTCGCAACTTCAGATGTTCTGTGTGCGGGTGTAGGCTCTACATCCACAATGATGTTGTTCTCAATATCAATCAGGTAGTTAGTGCTGTAATAGAATTGACCAGGGCCTTTGTCACCTGCCCACTGGGCCATGGGGTCGGTCGTAGATACTTTCTTCTGCGTTCTTTTTGCAGAAGGATCATTGTCTAATGCTTCGAGATATTCTCTGACAGCGCGGGATTGTGTCAAACTTGGTTGCCAGTCAACCGGGCCATCAACCATCTTCTGCCTGGAGGCGTCTGCCTTTATATAGCTGGCGTCTGTCGCAAAGCCTTCTCCCTTGATTAACCCTTCGTCGTTGCAACGCTGTACAACGGTATCGAATACAAGCCTGAGTAAATCAGCATCTCTAAACCGACCATGCCGGTTCTTTGAAAATGTGGAATGATTAGGAACATTATCTTCCAACCCCAAACCGCAGAACCATCGATAGGCCAAGTTGAAATTGACTTCTTCACATAATCGACGTTCTGACCGAATTCCATAGCAATAGCCAATCAGAAGCATCCGAATCATTAGCTCAGGATCAACTGACGGCCGACCAGTGTGGCTATAGTAAGGCTTAAGATGTTCACTGATACCGCCAAAGTCTAAAAAGGCATCTATCTGACGAAGAAGATGGTCCTCGGGGATATGAGTCTCCAGGCAAAAATCATAAAACAACGTGTTTTGCCGTCCCGGTAGCTGTCCCATCATGATAATAAAACCTAGTAATTTCAGTGCCTTAATTATCTCATGACACTTGTTCTTCCGGTGAGTTTTTCAACAGTATCTGCCCGTAGCGGTCACTCGTATATGGAGAGGGACTAACCATCTTATCCCTCTAACTTATGAGCGATTTTCCCAATAACCCCCAAGGTGGTCTCAAGGTCTTTTACACTAATGCCTTCTGAGCACTGGTTCGCCCAGGGAATCTGTTTTTCCCACAATTGTTGGAATATTGTTTTTCCCTTGGGGGTTAACTCAACGTATTTAGCCCGTTTATGATGCGGGTTCTCAGTCAAGCAAAGTAAACCATCCTTTGTCATAGCATCGACCAGACGTTGAACAGCCTGACGGCTTTGCCCCATGTTGCGTCCTATTTGGGGCACTGTAAGTGGTGTTGCTGACATCTCAGCAGCACCCAGTATTTTCCATCGAGAGCTGGTAATACCAAATTCTTTGGTCAGTTGATCTCCTTCAGCATTAAGCATCCCGCTAACCTTGAATATGTCCAATGTCAGCTGAGTGAAAAGCTCACCAGCGTTTTTCGATTTCATATTATTTCACCTCAATTAGTTGACAACATGTTACCAAAGAATTATTATAGCAACATGTTGTCGCATTGGCACTATATTGCTTACTTTATCACAGAGGAAAAAACTATGAAACAGCTTATTCATCGTATCGGCGCTATCACTGCCACGCTGTGTATTCTGACTTTTCTAACTTCGACAATCGCTGTTGAACTATTTGGAAGTGAACAGGCTATTGCAACAGTTAAAAGCCTGATTGTTATGCCTGGCCTGTTTATCATGATTCCGGCTATCGCTGCTGCTGGAGCGACCGGTATGGCGATGTCCACAAGTAATAGCCGTGGCCCGGTTGGTCGAAAGAGAAAAAGAATGCCGTTCATTGGTGCAAACGGAGTCCTGATTTTAATACCAGCTGCTATCGTTTTAGATCAGTGGGCTTCAGCGGGTCGCTTTGATACCACCTTCTACCTCGTTCAAGGTCTAGAGATATTCGCTGGCGGCATCAATCTCACGCTCATGTTTCTAAATATCCGGGACGCTCGGAAAATGAAACGTAAATAGAGAGGAAACATCATGGATTCTATACAAATGATCAAACAATCGATTCTGGCTTCAATCGTTTTCACTGCGCTGGCGAGTACATCGGTATTTGCAGAGGATGGAACCTTCGCCAATGTTTGCAGTGAATGCCATACCGGTGGATTTAAAGGCTGGGTTTCAGGTGCTCCCAATGTAAAGAAAGAACATAAGTGGGAGGAGTTTCTTAATCGCCACACCGCTGAGGAAATGAAAGAGATCGTTTTAAATGGGTCGGAAGACCATAAACAGAAAGGTGGCTGTAAAACCTGTTCTGATGATGATATCAGGGCTGCGGTTGACTATGTTTTGACCCTGGTTGAGTAGCAGGGAGATGATGGGATGAATCGTTATAGTCCTGCATTTGTCACTTTGCACTGGTTATCAGCGAGTCTAATAATAGTGCTGCTATGCATTGGCCATATTATGCCTCAGCGACTACATATCCTCATAGGTGCGCTTGTCGGCGTCATGTTTATCATTCGACTTTTCCTTAAATCGCGGTTGGTAAACTCACGTCCAGCAAGCGCTAAAAACAATGTAACCGAAACGCTGATTACGATGGCTCATAACATTATCTATGGATTGCTTTTTGCGGTAGTGATCAGCGGTATCGGTGTGGCAATCAACTTATTCTTTCATAATAGCGTGGGCATGAATGAGAACATGCTCGTTCAGTCACTTCACCATTGGCTAACGAATGTGCTGCTAGGGGTTATTTCAATACATGTGATCGCAGCACTTTTTCATCAATTCATTCTAAAAGACCAACTTATTTCGAGAATGTGGTTTAACAGCAGAATGAAGGTGAGTCATGTTGAATGACTATAAAGAGTATACAGCACCCATCCATAAATATACTGAACTGATTTTTCCCTTACTAAAGAATTCTCTAATTGATCCGATTTCGTTATCACCACTACGTCAGCCTCAATAACAAAGCCGCTTACAAAATTAGTCTAATTCAGGGGGTGGTGGCGCAAGGATTTCGCGGGAACCGCTTTCCAGCGGGCCAACAATACCCGACTCTTCCATCATCTCGACCATGCGTGCGGCGCGGTTATAGCCCACCCGCAGATATCGCTGTACAGCAGAAATAGAGGCTTTACGCTCTTTGGTCACAAAGAAAACCGCACGATCATACAACTCATCAATGTTGTCATCACCATGGGCACCGTTTGGATCAGCCAGGTTGAAATCACCACCAAACTCACCTTCGGTAATCTCGTCGATATAAACGGGTTTTGCAGCTTTGCGCAGGTGCTCGGTGACTTTGCGGACTTCATCGTCAGACACAAATGCACCATGAACACGCTGAGGATGACCCACTCCAGGCGGTAAAAATAGCATATCGCCCTGCCCTAATAATTGCTCAGCACCCATTTGATCGAGCACCGTACGCGAATCTGCACGTGAAGACACTTGGAACGCTATCCGGCTGGGTACGTTCGCTTTGATCAAGCCAGTCACCACATCAACCGATGGTCGTTGGGTTGCCAACACCAAATGAATCCCAGCCGCGCGGGCGCGTTGAGCGATCCTGATGATCACTTCCTCAATCTTCTTTTTGGTGATCATCATCAAGTCAGCCAGTTCGTCGACAATGACCACGATATAGGGTAAATGCTCCAGAAAGGGTGCTTCGGCGTCAACATCATCTAAAGTCGCTTCAAACAATGGATCTCGTATAGGCTCGCCAGCCGTTTGTGCGTCTTTTACCTTTTTGTTATAGCCAACAACATTTCGTACACCCAGTGCAGCCATGATTCTGAAACGGCGATCCATTTCTCCAATGCACCACCTAAGCGCGTTGGATGCCTTTTTCATGTCGGTCACCACCGGTGCCAGCAAGTGTGGGATATCTTCGTAAACTGATAGCTCCAGCATTTTAGGGTCAACCATAATCAGTCGAACCTGTTCGGGTGTATTTTTATAAACCAAGCTCATGATCAGTGTATTGATACACACCGATTTACCCGAGCCGGTGGTACCCGCTACTAAAATATGCGGTGTTTTGGCTAAATCCAATACCACCGGGAATCCGGCAATGTCCTTACCCAATACGACCGTTAGCGGTGCTTTAGCTTTTTCGTAGATTTCTGACGACAAGACGTCTAGTAGCTGCACGATTTCTCGTGTCTGGTTTGGAATCTCAATCCCCATCAACGACTTGCCAGGGATATTCTCCACCACACGGATACTCACCACCGATAAAGCGCGAGCTAAATCGCGCCCTAAGCCCACTACCTGGCTCGCTTTCACCCCCGCCGCCAAGTCAATTTCAAATCGGGTGATCACTGGGCCCGGTTGTACCGCCTCGACGGTGATATCAATATTAAAGTCTTTTAGCTTCTTGACTAATAAATGAGACATCATGGCTAGTTCTTTTTCGGAATAGCCATCAGAGCTGTCGGCCACCGAATCGAGCAAAGTCAGCGGCGGAAAGCCACCGTCACCTTCGGAGGTGAATAGCGGCAGTTGCTTTTCTTTCTCATAGCGCTCGCTGATCACAGGAGTCGGTGTTTTCGGGGTGATTTTCGGTGGGCTTTTCTTGTTAATCGCTTGTCGAACTGCGGTGACGCTTTCAGTGCGGCGTTTGCGCTCGCGCCCACCTTTGAGTTGGTCGATTAAGCCTGTAACCTGAATTTTCGCCTTCTGGTACAGCATAAACCCTGTGCGACCGAGCCACTCCATTAGCTGAAACCACGGCAGGCGCGTTACCAGCGTAATCCCCACCAACAAGAAAGCGAAAAGCAACAAAGTGGTTCCTACCACCCCAAACTTAGACAGCAAGCCTTGATTAACCAACGCACCTAACACTCCGCCTGAAGCGTATGGATTGCTTACAGGGGACTCAAAATATAAGGCATCCAAGCCACATGCTCCGATCATAGCGATTACAAACCCAATGATCGGTGCAAATATGTCAAAAAAGCCAATTTCGTCCGATGGGTCGCGCTGTTTATCCACACCTAAATAACGCCACGCCGCGCCAGCAATTAGGATTAAGAAAAAGTACGATATTTTTCCAAATCCTGCCATCAAAGCATCAGCAATCCACGCACCTACACCACCGCCCCAGTTTTGAACAGGCAGCTGCCCAGGCTGGTTGGTCGGCCCTGGGTCCGCCGGACTATAAGAAAGCAAGCATACAAACAGATAGAAGATCAGCGCCGCAATCGCTACCAGCAATACTTCACGCGCAAATTTTGGCATGCGTTGCAGGCTAGACGAGCGCAGTGCGGCTTTGCCGGTTGCACGTTTGGTAGTACGATTTTGAGTAGACTTCCTGCCCACGGTTCGGTTCTGATTAGCCACGAATTGATCAATTATTTACACGCGGCCTATTCTATCACGCTATCCTTTCAAATCTGCGGCCGGCTGCAGTACAATCGCGCGCCTCACTATTTAAATGGAAATGACCCGAATGGCTGACCCAAAACACGCAAGCTTGTTGATTTTAGGCTCCGGG
This sequence comes from Candidatus Poriferihabitaceae bacterium, assembly GCA_965249035.1. GTDB lineage: Bacteria > Pseudomonadota > Gammaproteobacteria > Arenicellales > Poriferihabitantaceae > CBDFKV01. Next base: position 76,068 of record CBDFKV010000006.1, read on the forward strand.
CCCGCGGGCTATACCGCAGCAATCTATGCCGCTCGAGCGAACCTGAAACCCACGCTAATTACCGGTATGGAACAAGGTGGGCAGCTCACCACCACTACCGAAGTGGACAATTGGCCGGGCGAGGAAGAAGGCATACAAGGTCCTGAATTAATGGATAAAATGTTGAAGCAAGCCGAACGCTTTGATACTGAAATCATATTTGATCAAATCACGAAGGTGAATCTTAAAAGCAAGCCATTTCAACTCACTGGTGATACCGGCCAATACACCTGTGATGCACTGATTATTTGTACCGGTGCATCGGCCCGATATCTGGGCTTGCCTTCTGAAGAAGCATTTAAAGGCCGGGGCGTTTCTGCCTGCGCGACCTGCGACGGTTTTTTCTATCGCAATCAAAAAGTGGCGGTTATCGGTGGTGGTAACACCGCAGCAGAAGAAGCATTGTATCTGTCCAACATTGCTAAAGAAGTCGTATTAGTACATCGCCGCGATGAGCTGCGCGCTGAAGCCATATTGGTTGACCGCATTATGGCCAAGTCAGTCGAGAATGGCGGCAACATTACGGTTGAGTGGGACAGTGTCTTGGATGAAGTGCTAGGCGATGACACTGGCGTAACCGGGATGCGGATCAAAAATGTCAAAACTGAAGATACCCAAGACATTGATCTAATGGGCGTATTTATCGCCATCGGCCACAGCCCGAACACCGGTATTTTTAAAGACCAACTAGAGATGCAAGGGGGTTATTTACACACTGAAGGCGGACATGAGGGTAAGGCCACGCAAACTTCAACCCCCGGCGTATTCGCAGCGGGCGACGTGATGGACCACGTTTATCGGCAAGCGGTTACCTCCGCAGGCACGGGTTGTATGGCGGCATTGGATGCTGAACGCTATTTAAAGGCCAACGAAGGCTAGATAGCTTTGGCCAACCCCGATGATGACATTGATTTTGCTGCCGCCATGCAAGGTGTGCAGCAAATCGATGACGATAAAATCCATCCTCGCTCAATCACCCAACCACCAACGATAAGGCGGCGTACACCAACCACACAAACCACCCGCAAACCTAACACTCATGCAGGTTATCGTCAGAATGAATTGGGTGCCAGCGATTTATTTTACGCGTGCACTGGCGTCAATCAACAAGCGTTAAGGCGCTTAAAGCGTGGCGCATTCTCATTCGATTCAACACTTGACCTGCATGGCTTAACCTGGGCCGCTGCTGAAACAGAGCTGGCTGAGTGGCTAGATCAGTGTGTCCACGACTCAATACGCTGTGGGCTGTTGATCCACGGCAAAGGCCTACACAGCCCAGTTGACGAGTTTGGCCGCCAATTGCCAACGCTTAAGCAACAATCAGCCCTGTGGTTAATGCTGCAGGCCGAGATACTCGCTTATAGCAGCGCACAGCCCAAGCATGGCGGAAATGGAGCTATGTACGTATTGTTTATGCGCCAATAGTACGATTTAATCGTGACTCTGTTGGATCCCACGATCACTAGCCTAAATATCCCATTGCGCGTATGAAGTATTCCGAATTACTCGCCCAAGCGTCCGAGCAAGTTAACCAAATCATGCCCTGGGATTGGGCCGACTATACAAAGGCTAATCCCGACGCCTTAATCGTCGACGTCAGAGAACCCGACGAATTTGAAGCCGTTCACATCAAGGGTTCGATTTTTGTGCCCCGGGGCATTCTCGAAAGCGCTTGTGAATGGGACTATACCGAAACCATTCCCGAGCTAGTCAAAGCCCGTAACCGTGCAGTACTGGTCATCTGCCGCTCTGGTCAGCGCAGCGTCTTGGCAGCGTTAACGTTGCTGCTGCTTGGGTACGAAAAGGTCACTTCACTAAAGCTTGGCCTGAACGGCTTGAACAACGAAGAATTTGTATTGGTCAATAGCAAAGGTGAGGACATCGATATCGACTTTGCTGAAAAATTCTTCTCCCCTCCCGTCGCCCCTGAACAACGACGGCCCTCCACTTCGAGTTAGCCATGTGCCGTCGGTTCTGCGTTATAATCAGACGCAGACTTACTCTTACACTATTGACTTACTCTTACACTATTAAGGACTCACAATGAATCAGCTTTTCACTATCAAAAAGATCACAGCCGCGCTAGTTGTCAGCAGCATGGCTGGCATAGTGGCCGCGAACAGTCCCTCTGATATTGAACAGCGTATTAAACAAATTGGTCGCATTAATATTCAGGCTGCGAATATCCAGATTACAGCAGCACCCGCTGAAGCGTCTACAGCAACGGCCACAAGCACTCCAATGACTGAAACATCTGCGGACGCGCCGATAACAACGGCCACCAGCACTCCAGCTATCAAAGCTCCGGCTGGACTCGCAGCTGGCAGTGCGATTGACGTTGAAGCACTCTACAACGGTTCCTGCATGGCTTGTCACGCAACCGGTGCTGCGGGCGCACCCATCGTTGGCCAAGCCGAGGCCTGGGCAGCGCGTATTGCTAAGGGCGAAGCCGCGTTAATCGAAAGCGCCATCAATGGCGTTGAGGGTACGACCATGATGCCTCGCGGCACCTCGACCTACTCCGATGAAGAACTGGCTGCAATCGTCAGCTATATGGTCGCCAAATCTCAATAGTTATTGCCATTCCCTTACACCCAGCTCAAATCTAAACGAAATAGGTCCGCCCACTCGATTATCAACATCGGTGAGAACCTCTCATTTCTGCATATCTTGCACCTATTAAGCCTGCTTCTCTCAACCAAGCACTGTCATCACAAAAGCTGATAATCGCAGCTATATCCCCTATCTCGCTTGGTGTAGAATTCGCGACTAATTTTGCACTCGCAGATACCACGTGGAAAACGTACTGAAACAATTCAAAGATCAAGTAGTTCTGGTGACAGGCGCGACTGGCTTTACCGGAATGACGCTGGTTCGAAAACTCGCCAAAGCTGGAGCGGTTTTGCGTGCCATTGCCCGCGACTCCTCTAATTTGGAACCGTTATCTGACCTCGATATCGAGTGGTTTCGGGGTGAAATTTGGGACGAAGCGGTGCTTAATAAGGCGGCCGAAGGCGTACATTATATTTTCCATGTGGCCGCTGCGTTCAACGAAGAAAAGGCAAGCGACGAAGATTACCGCAAGGTGCATTTATACAGCACCCAAATCCTAGCCAAAGCGGTTCATGATCAGCCACAGTTTAAGCGATTTTTGCATGTGTCTACGGTTGGAGTACACGGCCATATCGAAATCGATCGTGCCGATGAAACCTATCGTTTCTCCCCTGGTGATGGCTATCAACGCACCAAGCTTGAAGGTGAGCAATGGTTACAGGAATACGCCGCTGAGACCGGCTTATCTTATAGTGTCGTCCGCCCGACACCGATTTATGGGCCAGGCGACAAGCGCTTGCTGAAGTTTTTTAAAATGGCCGACAAAGGCTTCACCCTGATGCTCGGCGGTGGCAAAGGTATGTACCACCTGGTGCACGTTGAAGATTTAGTCAATGTCTTTTTGCTCGCGGCCACCAAGCCCGAAGCAGAAGGAGAAATATTTATCGGCGCGGCGGATGAACCCATTTCTATCATTGAGATGGGTCAAGTGATTGGCCGCGCAATTGGCAAAAAGCCTCGGGTGATACGACTTCCGATCTGGCCTTTCTTCATGGCTGCGGACGTCAGCAAGGCTGTTTGCACGCCGCTTGGCATCCAACCACCGATCTATCGTCGCCGTGTCGGCTTTTACACCAAAGACCGCCAATTCGATAATTCTAAAATCCGCAACGTACTCGGCTATACGCCGATTTACGATAATGAAACTGGCTTGAAAGAAACCGCTGAGTGGTATCAATCAGAAGGCTTGATCAGCAAATCTTAACCTCTACCCCGACTTCCCTATGAAACGCATTACCATCCTCGGTAACAATTCCGGCCGTAACGCAGGCGATATGGCCATATTAGGCAACATGTTGCGCGACATCACTGAGCTGTATCAAGACGTTGAATTTCTGGTGCCCACCACCAACGCCAAATACATTAACGAGCAATTTTCACGTTTTGGGGTAAAAGCGGTACCGATGATGCCCTGGAATCTCTCGGTTAAAAACCTCGGTTTGCCGATGTATCGGGCGATGACTAATACCGACCTGATTCTAATCTGCGATAACATCTTGTTTGATCGCAAATTTTATAACCCCTTGTTTAATAATCTGTTTACTATTTCAATGTTCGCTCCCGCTGCCAAACGCAAAGGCATCCCGATCATGTTATATAACGTCTCGGTTGGGCCGATTGATTTCCCGTATGGTAAAAAGGCGATCCAAAAGGTATTAGACGCAACCGACTTAGTGGTCACGCGTGATCATGCCACCAAAGAGATTTTTGACAAGCTGGATCTGGACTATCCTGAAATCCATATCCACGCTGATTGTGCGCTCAACACCGTACCGCCCAGCGATGAAACTCTTAACAAAATCATCGCTGACGAGGGGCTGTTCACCAACCCCAATGGCACCGTTGGCTTTAACGTCAACGCCTATATCGACAATTGGAGCATGGATGGTACGTATTCACGTGACGATTTCTGTAATGATATTTCTGGCGCTGCCGATCGAGTCATTGAAGACCTAGATGTTGATGTCTTATTTATTGTTACTCAGATTATGGACATCAAGGTCACTCAAGAAACCATCGCCAAAATGAAACATCAAGATCGGGTCAAGATGTTTACCAATGAGAAGCACAACTACGAAGTCATTACCGGCATCGTTAACCGCCTTGAGTTACATAACGGTTTGCGCACGCATCCACTGATATTCAGCGCCGCAATGCACGTCCCAATGATCGGACTAACCTCTTACCCCAAATCAACTGGGTTTTTACGCACGGTTGGCATGGAAGATTGGCAAGTGCCGTTTGCTGATTTGACTGCCGACTCACTGGCGGCACAAATCAAAAAGCTCTGGGCGGTACGCGGTGAAGTATCTAAAAAACTAGCTCCCCAAGCCGAACGTGAAAAAGCCAAAGCGAAAAAGACGGCAACGTTTTTAGAACGGTATTTCTAGAGTATCGTTTATCACTCGACTTATTGATTAACTATGTCGAATAAGCGACTGTTTTTCCTTCTAAAACTAGCCATTAGTATTGGCTTGGTTGCCTATGTGATCCACAAGACAGGGCTTGACACTTCTGGCGGCCGTTCGAAAATTTGGGACATATTGAAAGGCGTTAATCCCCTCTTTTTCGGCTTGTCACTGCTGGTCGGCGTGTTGCTCAACGTGACCAGTTCTTGGCGCTGGCGCATATTGCTTTTATCGAAAAATCTGGACGTCAGCTTATGGCGCCTACTCGCCTACTATTACATTGGTCGATTTTTCAACATGTTCATGCCAACCAGCATGGGTGGCGACGTAGCGCGAGTTTGGGACTTAGGCAAACACACGGGCGATAATTATGAAGCGCTCGCTTCAGTGTTTATGGAACGATTTATCGGCATGGTCGTCCTTGCGGGGGTATCAGGCATTGTGCTGCTGTTTCATGATACCCACTTACCGATAATTACCAACAGCTTGCTATTTGTGATTGCACTGGTCGTGTTTGTCTTATTACTAGTATTTAACAAAGGCTTATTCAATTTTTTCCAACGCGTTCTGGCACGCATACACCCTCTGTTTGGACAATTATTTGAAAAGTTAGAGAGAGTCCACGACGCCATTTACTCGTATAAAAACAACAAGGCCACCCTTGCCTATGTCGTGTTGATATCGACTTCATTCTACGCACTTGCCGTCATTAATGTATGGATTAGCGCGCGTGCTTTTAGCGTTGATGTCGCTTTTTACGACATGTTGTTGGCAGTCCCCGCGATTATGCTGATCATGAATTTGCCTGTATCTATCGGCGGTTTGGGATTGATGGAAGCCGCCTATACCACCACGTTTGCATTATTTGGCTACAGTCCATCTTTGGCTTTATCAACGGCACTACTGATGCGCTTTAAAACCATTGTAAATGCACTGATTGGTGCCGCTATTCATGTGGCTCGGTTGCGCACCAACCCGGACAAGCCGCCTCAAGCATAAGGTTTTAACACCGGCCTACTTTGATGACCTCGCATAACGTTTGTGTCTGTGTTCTAATCTCGCCCACGCGGGGATTAAACTAAGGTCAATGAGCGATAACGAACAACACCGCTTTTCAAAGTTTATGGATGATGGCGGCCGTAACTTTGTGCAAAAGTATCAGGACTTGCAAGTCGGCAATCGCAGCTTCTTGAAGCTCGCGTACTACGAATTTTGTACGACCTTCCTCAACCCACTACAAGGTGCGGCGGGCTTGGCGCTGCGGCACATATTCTTTCCAAAGCTATTCCAATCAGCCGGTAAAAAAGTAATTTACGGCCATCATCTGGGCTTGCGTAATCCCAGCAGAGTTGCCATCGGAAAAGGCACTGTGGTGGATGATTTTGTGCAGATTTCAGCGCGTGGGGAAGGTGAGGACAAAATTGAAATTGGCGCTAACGTATTGATTGGCCAAAACTCCCGGCTGCGCACCCGTGGCGGCAGTATCACCATCGCCGACCAAGTCAATATCGGCCCGGATTGTCATATCGGCACGTCCAGCCAAATCACAATGGGCAGCCATTGCTTACTGGGCGGACGCTGTTATATCGGTGGGTTAAGCCACGGCTTTGAAGATACCGACACGCCGATGACGGAACAAAAAATGGTCTCTAAAGGCGGCGTTACACTGGGCGACGATGTCTGGTTGGGCGCACACGTCATTGTCAATGACGGAGTCTCTATTGGCAAAGGCGCGATTATCGGTGCTGGCTCAGTCGTCACCCACGACATTCCTGAATTCGCCATTGCTCTTGGCTCGCCGGCAAAAGTCGTCAGAACCCGCAATCAACCGCAAACAGACTGATGCTCGCTCGCTTAACTGGTCGTAATCTTGTTATTTTGGTACTAGTAGCGATCGCCAGCTTGACGATCTATTCGTATTTGACCTCACGTGCTTTTATAAAACTGCGCGTGGATTCGGGTGAGACCCCCCTATTCCGCATTTACTGGAAAAGTGATGATCAACCTAATTACACCGATGCGCAGTCAAAGATCATTCAGATTTATCCCCAAAAACATAATTACGCGGCACCCTTAGCTGATTTCAGCAATGTTGATAGCCTGCGCATCGACCCCACTACTTCAGAAGGCTACTTTCGAATTACAGAAATATCCATTTACCAAAGTGGATTCGGTCCCGCAAGGATTTTTGGCAAAGCGCTGGACGACTTAAAAGCACTGCAAGGTGTCGCCCTTATCAGTCGAGATAAGAAAGGCTTGGTTTACAAACCATCGGGCTGGGACTCTCAGTTTGAATACCGTTTCAAATTTCTACCCGAGAACGACACTTTGTGGACAGCCATTTGGCAGTGTTCTTTACTCGCGCTCGCACTGTGGTTATTAGTTCAATACTTCCCAAGGGTTGCACGCGACTATCAGTTTGTTCCTTATGCAATGATGCTGATCATGGGGCTCATCACCACCATGGCAATCATCAGCCGCCCTCACGCACACCCCGATGAACACGCCCATTTGCAGGCAGCTCTGTATTTTGAAAATACTAATACACTACCGGCAGCCTGCGAAAAGGACACGCTAAAAACCTATACCAACTATGGCACATCGCGACTTAATACCGATGAAATCACCTATTACCTTGCTGGCAAGTACTTAAAGTTACTGGATATAGTACCTACAGACTTTTATCTGAAATTACGTAGCTTTAATTTACTGCTATTTGCGATATTGCTGGGGATCGCCATCACACGTCCTGCGGCACGGCTACTGTTTCTGCCGGTGTTGATTTCACCGCAAGTCTGGTACTTGTTTTCCTATTTCAATTCAGATGCTTTTGCGCTGTTCACTGCCCTGCTGGTAGGGTATCAGGTCGCTTGCCCCAACACTTTATTTCGGCGCTTAATCACCTCAGAACAACTCGCTCGCTTCTGGCCAGCGCTGCTAGGTCTTGGTCTGTTATTCAGCCTGGTATTGATCACCAAGAAAAACTACTACTTCTTTACCCTATTTCTGCTTGGCGCCGCTGGCGTATTCGCTTGGCAGTATCGCAATCAACGTGCCGTTCTAGCTCAGGCCGGAAAGCCCATCGCCCTAGTTGCCGTGGGTGCCGCCGCACTATTCTCCCTATGGGTTGCCAGCCTACACGCGATATACCCGAATGATCGTGAAGCAGCGATCATGGAGTGTCGCGAACAAACTGCCGAGACCAAATACAAGCCCAGCACACCGATTGAAGACAAATATTGGTCCCTCAGCCTGGATGAACGCGATATCGACATTCTGACCATGATTGGCTATGGCTGGCCAAAACAAGTATTCAAGTCGATGTTCGGAAACTATGCCTATGTCGCCTTACCCGGTAGTCCGCTGTATTACCAGATACTAGCCACGCTACTAAGTGTGCTCTGTTTATACTTGATTTATGCGGCCATTCGTTTTGGCAACAACACCCAGCGGCTACTTTTGCTGGGCGCTGGTGCATTATTTGCGGCGTTAGTCGCCATCACCATTTATAAATCTTGGACGGTCGATTATCAGCCGCAGGGGCGTTATTACTTTGCCATGATCCCCATACTCGGAACGCTGATGGCCTGGATGCGCTCAAGTGTTAACCCCTTGGTTTTAACCCCCATTATCGCTGCGATGATGTCATTGGGAATCTATTCCTTCATCACCATCGCACTGTTGGAAATCACCAAATACACGCTGTGATGACCGCACCCTCCCCCCTATTAGCGGTGGCTTTCCGCGAACCCGACCTGTGCGCGCGCAGCGGCACTTGTGTCGGTGTTTGTCCTGAAGACGCGATCACACTCGACGACCAATACTATCCCGTATTAGATGAATCGCGTTGTACCGAATGCGGTGAGTGCGGCCGCGTTTGCCCCGGCGGTGCGGTTGATTTTCAGGCGCTCAGTCAATCCAGTTTTGGGGTTGACGATGACAACAGTTTTGACGGACATATTGACCATGCCTATGTGGGTCACGCTGCCAATGAAACCGTTCACGAACTCGGCACCGGTGGCGGCATCATCACCGCTTTAGCGGCTTTCCTACTGGATCAAGGTGAAGTCGACGGCGTAGTCGTCACTCGCATGCGGGCCGACAAACCCTGGATGGGCGAGCCCTTCATCGCCCACGATAGCACGTCTTTGATGCAAAGCCAGGGCTCGCGCTATACCATCATCCCGCTCAACCAGATGATCAAAACAATCAAAGCCAGCCAAGGCAAAACCGCCGTGGTCGCGCTACCGTGTCACATCCATGGGCTGCGCAAAGCGATGCAACATGATGATGAGCTACGTGACAAAATCCCCTACCTGCTCGGTACGTTTTGTGGCGGCGCGTTAGAGCCAGTGGTGGTGCCTGAATTGCTGCGAACCAAGCATATCCCGCTCGACTCCATCACCGATTTTCAATTCCGTGGCGGCGAATGGCCCGGACAAATGCGCGCGGTGTTTGCCGATAAACCACCCCAAGCCGTGCACTATTCCAATTACAAAGACGGCGCCTACAATTACCTGATCGGCATTTATCTGCCCAAACGCTGTCAGATTTGCTACGACGGCTCTAATCTGTTTGCCGATGTCGCGGTGGGTGATGCCTGGACCAAATCCGAAGATGGCAGCTATAAATTCAAGTCACAATCACGTGTCATGGTGCGTAGCAAAAGTGGCCAAGCGCTGCTTGAAGCCGCACAAAATTCCGGCGTCTTAGTTTTGGAGGACGTCAGTAGTGACCCCAGCTATAAAACCCATAAAATGCGCACGCAACGCAAAGGCATGAATGCCCCACTCCGAGTGGCGCGCTGGCAAGCCAAGGGTTTACCCGTGCCAGAATATGATCGCCCAACACCCGAATCCACCACCAAAGAACGCCTCGGCGAACGGCTGGTCTCGTCCTTTTTGTGGACGGGACAATATCCGTGGCTGCGCTACAGCATTACCAAGCTACTCACTTCCAAAGCGATGGTGCCATTGATCAAGCTGCGCTTATGGCGCAAGAAACGTAAATATCAAAAACGCTCATCCGCCCGAAGCTAATGCGACATTGTGACTCCCCCCAAAAAGCCAAACGCTGGTGTAACAAACAACGTAAGGCCGGTAAAAATATCGGCTTTGTCGCGACCATGGGTGCGCTGCATGCCGGTCATTTAGCGCTAGTTGAACGCGCTCGCACAGACAATGATCTGGTCGTTGCCAGCATTTTTGTCAATCCACTACAGTTCAATAACGCAGCAGACCTGAAAAAATATCCACGTGATCAAGCCGGAGATTTCGACATGCTCAAAGCCAGCGGCACCGACATGGTCTTTACCGGCGAAGTCGCTGACTTCTTCCCCGATGCCGAAGACATCAGCACCTTCAAGCCAGCCGACGCCGGCATTGAAGCACAAGGGCTGGAGGGCGCGTTCCGACCCGGACATTTTGAAGGCGTGCGCGAAATCGTCTCGCGCCTGTTTCAAACCGTCGGCGCTTGCCGCGCCTACTTCGGCCAAAAGGATTTTCAGCAAACCTTAGTGGTTAAACGCTTGGCTGCCGACCTCAAGCAAGAGCAAGACTTAGCCATCACTGTTGTCGTGTGCCCCACCGTTCGCGCTGAATCCGGCTTGGCGCTGTCTTCTCGGAATCAACGTTTAAGTGATGAGCAAAAAACCATCGCCATCCAAATCCATCAAGCTTTACTCGCTGCTAAAGCCGCTTGGCAATCCGGCGAGCGCAATGGCACTATGCTGAGCAAAATCATGCGTAACATGCTGGGGCACCCTCAATTTACGATTGAATACGCTGAAATACGCGACCCAGAGCATTGGACAGCGGAAACACCAAAGCAACCATTAAAAGCTGCCCAAGCCTTGATCGCAGCAGAGATTGGTGGTGTGCGGCTGATCGATAATCTGCGTCTATAGGTTTAGGCGAATACTACTCTGACCTACTAATAGTGAACACATTGCGGCTGAAGTGTCGATAGCAAAACGCCCCATCTGTCTTTGCGAGGAGCGTAGCGACGCGGCAATCTAAAGTGCACTTTATAAACCAACAGATCGCCGCACTACGCTCGCGATGACCATTGCTTACTTGGTCGACATTTTACTGCTGGATTAGTAGCAAGATTGATTCTGAACTATTGAAAAATTCTTGGAACGCCTCTAGGCTTGGTATAAATCCTGCTATATTTGTGCTCAGCATCAACGCTAGGTGACCCTCAGCCCCGATGAAGAAGAAGTTGTTACTTGAATAGCTCTGTATGCTGACTACGTAGAAAATCACGAACTTCGTGATACCCAAGCACCTAGTAAACTTTTGATTAATTTTTAGGTAATAAGCTGACTTATGATCGGCATACCTACAAAAATTATGCCGACTAGTTAGCTGGGTTATTATGTTGTTAGAGGATAAGAAGAATGGTCGACGAATGGCGATGGGATATCTTCGAGCAAATTGTCGAACGAAAGGCAGATGCCTCCTTCATCTACGAGGATGACGTTGTAGTTGCCTTCATGGATACAAATCCAGTAAATAGAGGACATGCACTGGTAGTTCCACGCAAGACGATTCGATGGCTCGTGGATCTAGATGACAAGACCGCAGCGCATATGTTCGTGGTAGCTCGTCGCATTGCCGTCGCCATCTCTGAGACGAACATAAAGTGCGAAGGCATCAATCTGTTCTTGGCAGATCGAGAACAGGGTGGCCAGGAAGTATTCCATGTTCATCTACATGTCACACCCCGGTATGCTGGGGATGGATTTAGGTTCCACTATAACGATGACTATGGGAAGCCTATTCGTCGAGAAGAGTTGGACTTTGCTGCTTCAGAGATAAGGGATGCAATGAATGGATGGAAATTAGCTTCTAACAATGAGGTCGAACGGATCGGCTAATCGCTGACCGTTCACCTCCGACATTAGTAACTCAAGCAACCCAAGTCTATGAAAAAATTAGTGGTCCTTGTTGATGTGCAGAATATCTATTACACGACCAAGCAATCATATAATTGTAACTTTGATTACAATAAATTTTGGGCTCAGGCCACTTCAAATAGGCAGGTAATAAAAGCGATTGCTTACGCCGTCGATCGTGATGATGAAAGGCAAAGACAGTTTCAAAATATATTGAGAGCGATCGGCTTTGAGGTAAAGCTTAAGCCATTTATCCAAAGGGTTGATGGGTCAGCAAAAGGTGATTGGGATGTGGGCATAGCGCTCGACGCGATAGAGTACGCCAAAGAGGCAGATGTGGTCGTGTTAGCATCTGGTGATGGAGATTTTGATTTGCTGGTTGATAAAATCCGTAATGATCTACATGCGATAGTAGAGGTCTACGGTGTGCCTAGGCTCACAGCCACTTCACTCATTAACTCAGCATCAAAATATATTCCAATTGATAAGGGTTTATTATTAGATACATCGAAAAGAAAACAAAAAAACACCTGACAAACGGTTGTGGGTGGACAAACCACCCGCTACGCTACGAACTTGCCGAGTCGCGACGTTATGTAATTAATTAACAAGGAAGAAATAGCAGAAAACCGAGGGCAGAGCGTAGTTTTTGCGGATATCAGAGAAAACTGGCATCTGATCCGGGTTTTGTTCGTCCTATGCGCTAGAATCTCTCGTCATATTTACAATCAATTGAGAAGGGCAAACTCTTGGCATCTAATGAAGGACGGGCCTACTTCGCACTGAGTGGTTATCATTTTAATCCCGATGACATCACTCGTCTGATTGGCATAGAACCCACCACAGTCAATGCTGCCGGAGCAAACAGTGGATTGGATCGGCCTGTGATCAGTTCATGGGAGTTATCGACCGATACGGTCACTGATGGTCTGGACGTTTATGATTTGACCAACGAACTTATTAAGCAAATTGAACCGGCCCAGGAAAGGATCCTTGACGTCATAAAAAGCCATAATTTGTCGCCCAGAATTGGTGTGATTCTGGTTTTGTCAGTTGATAAAAATGAAGCGGTGCCCGATGTTGGTTTCGGTGCCAGAACGATTCGTTTTCTGGCAGACGTGGGCGCTTTTATTAATGTGGAATATCAGCTTTCTGAGCGTATTTAAGCCCTAAATGAGAGCATATCTGCATTTGCTTCACCCCGCCGCTAAAGTACCAAGTGCAAACACAAGTGACTTAGCCGTATTCAATCGCCATTAAAGATGCTTCAAACAAAGTCGCTGGCAGGCAGTAGAAAGAAGTAGCGACGAGTTGATGCACGGCCCGTAAAAGTTCAGACCCAGTCTAGCGACATCTGTTCTCCCGCTCATACCCGCATCGCGTAGCGTTTTCTTTTGGTTTTCGAATTTGCCGAAATATAACCTTTGTTAAAGTTTCGGCCTTCAAAAAACCACGTGAAAAAGCACGCGAAAAGACGTCCGTATCACAGACTAACTTCAGATTTAGAGGCCGCGCGACTTGCAGGGTCGCGCGGCTGATTATCTCAAGGCTTCTTGGGGGTACTGTAGGGTACTTCTTTCTGGAAAGATTCCCAGGTGGTTTTATAGCCAACGTAGCCCATTTTATTAGCCTTCATCTGTTTGGTTGTCAGAAAACGTGACTTGCCCTTGGGAACCTTGGGCCTGGCTTTTGATGCATCGCTCATAGTCATAACTCCTAAATGGTTGAAAAGGGAGGAATGTAAACAGGATTGTCAGTCCCTCCCACTTAAACTGACGTAAATAATAAAATCTAGCGCTCGCCAATTTCCTAAATCATCTGTTAGCGCACTTTGCCTTATCGAATTGCTCCTCGCAATGCTTTAAACACAGTGGTTGAAGCGCGTGCGGAAAACATTCGATAATCAATTCAAACTCATCAGCCGCCTCAACGGCAAATGCGGTGTCTTTTGTTAACTCGGCCAACGCGCTCCGTGCAGTAGACCTATTTACCCTGCATAGGACTGCTAGATGAATGGGAAGTTGCTGCTCCATACAAACTGTCAATGCCGTCTCATACGATCGTATGGCCTCTTCCAAGCGCTCGGCGTTTTCTTCTGATTCAGCCAAGTTATGCAGTACTGCACCACAATTATTATGTGTGGCGGCTAACTCGAAAGCATTATTATCAGCATCGAACTCTGCGATTGCATTTTTATAGGCGACCACAGACTTTTGAAAAGTACGGTTACCTTTTAAAAGTTTTCCATAAGTATGGAAAGTAGCACCCAGCTGATGCATGGCTGCCGCCCACTGTTCAGGCGTCTCTTTTCGAGACCATTCTAATAACGCATTCGTATAAGCATCAATGGATTCTTTTAACCATTTCGAGCCATCCAGTTGCCGACCCAAAGCTTGCTTTGCGGTTCCCACGTTATTTTGTGTTGCTGCCCAGTCGAGCGGTGACTCTTCCTGGCTAAACTCTTCTAAGGCGCTGTTAAAGCACTGAATGGCCTTTTCATACAATTCAACATCTCTTAACTGTTGCCCCTGTGCCGCAAGAATATTGCCAAGACTATTCTGGGTCTCTGCCCAGGCTAATGGCTCCTGATCGCGATATTCATCCGTCAGTAATACCTCAAGTGCCTCACGCGCACTGTCGAGAATGTTGGAGCTAAAACGATGCTGTTCAAAATTTCCCCGTGTATGCAGAAAATTATCAGCTGTAGTTACCTTGGTATCCGGAGTAGCAACTTCAGATAAGGCTTCACCAAGCAAGTCGATAGAATTCGCTATTGCAAGCTCTAAGGCCTTATTGTCCGGGTAAAATAGGTAAGTATTAGAGAATGTCATTTATGCTCGACTGAGAATATCATTGAGGTCCGGGTCGGCGTCAACCGGCCCGCCAAGGTCGAGCTCTTCATCAGTAGCTTCACGGATCGTCAATACTTCCAACTTGAAGACGACTTCTCTGCCACACAGTGGATTATTGCCGTCGACGGTTAATGTTTTGTCATCGAAACGAGTAACGATAAAAGCCTTGGGCTCACCCTTTTCATTTTCCATGGTGATGGTCAAACCGATCTCTCGATATTCCTCAGGAACATTTTCGATTTGGTCGGTAAACACCAACGACTCGTCTCTGTCACCATAGAGCAGTTTAGTGTCAACCGGCACTTCGATGATATCGCCGACCTTTTTACCATCCAGTTGTTTTGTCACCGGCTCAGACAGGATGTCATTCACGCCATGAACATAACCCAGAGGATAGTCAACGGTAACCAGTACATCACCGGTTTTTTCATCGATGACCTTATAATTAAGCTCAACGAAACTGTCGTTTTGAATGATATCTGACATGAATAAAAAGCCTGTTACAAATAGAGCTGCCTAGAACAACGTAGCACCAAAAATTCTTACCTTGTCCTTTTCATAACCCAGCACCAATCTGCCCAGCCATTCACCTTGTTTCTTGGTGTGTCTTTGTTTATATAAAATCGTTACATGCTCACCACGGCGAATGATGCCAAGATATTCATAATCTTCAGATAGGTTCTTTGTCAGTTCGCTTCTTGCAAACTGTTTGCCCATCTCTATTTCATTGGCGCCCATCAGCATTTTCGCTGCGAAATTTCGGGTGAAAGCGCCGTAGTTTTGTTCATTCGAGTATTTCACGAGGTCAGCCCACATGGGGTGCGCCAGCTCTAGAATCTCTTCATCTGTTTTTTCAATAATATTCATGAGTCTATCGTTCACTTAACACATAAATTAGTTTTGCAGGACTATGGATCATCGATAGGCTGCAGACTACAAACCATAGAAAAAAAAGACCAACACAAAGTAGGTTGGCCTTTTTTAAGATAAGTAAAAATATTTCGTGATTTTTACTCAGCTCACCCCTATTCGTTATCTACCAGATGGTAGAGGGGTGCTTTTTCCATAGTATATTCACCCGTGTTGCGATCACGATGAGAAACAGTCAACACGTGCCAGTTTTTATCATCCAGTTTCATCGCATCACCCCGGTAATAGTAACCAGGCCAACGTGTTTCCTTACGGAACAAGGTATGCTGGAATACACTTTCAGAAGTGAGGTAACGGTGCTTCAGTTCCCATGCACGTAGCAGTTCATGGATATCCTCAGCAGCGATTTTTTCCAGATCTTCCCCAAATACCTTCATCTTCTTAAGGCCGATTTGGAGCAGCTTTTCGTTGGTCATGTAGTTTACACCAAAACCACCACAGTACTCGTCCATCAGCTTCTGCAGACGAACAAGACCCTGACTGGGGTTGATGTAGTTAGGGTTAACAGTACCGGCAACGATTTCATTACGGCCTACAGTATACGTTTCCATTGGCTTGTAGATTTCTGTTTTGCGGTCTTCAATCTGCTGCTCAGAAACACGGATACCTTCTGCTTTGCCATCATCAATATATTTACAGGCAGCTTTAGCAGCCAGACGACCTTCAGTGAAAGAACCCGATGAAAATGCGTGTGGTGTACCCCCTACCGCATCACCCGCACCAAACAGACCTTCTACTGTGGTCATCCGGTTGTAGCCCCAGAAATATTCGTCAGGAGAAACATCTTCCGGGCCTGAGCACCATGCACCACAACCGGTGGCGTGTGAACCCATTACGTAGGGCTCTGAAGTGGTTAATTCAGGATTTTCGTATTTTGGATCAACGTCATTTGCAGCCCAAAGTACCGCCTGACCAACGGTCATGCCCAAGAAGTTGTGCCAGCCGATCTCTTCAAGATGCGGATCCTGGAAGGCTTCCATAGTGACCATGTGGATAGGACCACGGCCAGCATTCACCTCATTGATAAATGCATGGTTACGTAAACAGGTCGGGATTGGTTTGTGGGACAGGTGTTGCCCTTCGGTATCCAGATATTCTTTACCGACCATTTTTGTGAGCGCCGGGAACCACTTGGATTCATACTCTTCGCCCAGACCATTTTGTGTATAGGTCTTGAGGTGTAAGAAATAGGCGCCCACTGGGCCGTAACCATCTTTGAATCGGGCCAGTACGATCCGGTTTTCCATCTGCGTCATCTTCGCGCCTGCATCGATCATCAGACCATAGGCAGACCCAGATGACCAGGGGGCATACCAGACGCGACCCGCACCTTCACCGACTGAACGTGGCTTAAAGATGTTAGAAGCGCCACCAGCTCCACAGATAACGGTCTTGGATTTAAATACGTGGTAGTTACCCGTACGCACATTAAAGCCAACAGCGCCCGCGACGCGGTTCTCTTTGGCATCATCCATTAGCAAATGAGTGACACAAACGCGGTTGAATACCTTGTCTGCTGATTTTTTCGCTGCTTCTGCAACAATCGGCTTGTATGATTCACCGTGAATCATGATCTGCCAGCGCCCTTCACGCAGGTAGTGACCGGTGTCAGGGTTTTTCATCAAAGGCAGTCCCCAGTCTTCGAACTGGTGAACCGCAGAATCAACGTGACGTGCCATATCGAACGCGAGATCTTCACGAACCATGCCCATCAGGTCCATACGTGCATAGCGCACGTGATCTTCCGGGTTGTTCTCACCCCAACGTGTACCCATGTAACAGTTGATCGCATAAAGGCCCTGGGCTACCGCACCAGAACGATCGATGTTTGCTTTTTCAGCAATGACAATTTTTTTGTCCTTGCCCCAATATCGTGCTTCAAACGCCGCACCAGTGCCGCCTAGGCCAGCACCCGCAACCAAGACGTCGATATCGTCTTCAATAATTGTTTTGTAGCCCATCAGTAGTAAACCCCCTCTTTAAGTGTCAAGCCATTTGATTCCAGCGTAGGTAAATCACCGTCATCCATGCGGACATACTTAGGTTCTTGGAACAATAGCTCACCGTCACGCATTTCTTTGCTGGGTGCTGCTTCTTCAGATAACTGAGGAATTCCTGTGCCCCAGGGCTTGGTCGTGATAGGCGCCAGCAGCTCCATGTCTTTTTTGCCGTTGCGGAACTTAATACGCCACGCAATGGTACCTTTTTCCTCATCACGAATTACTCGTACCGAGCTGCCCAGTGGGGCGAAATCTGCATAGCCACGCACATCAATAGCCTGATGTGGGCAAGCCTTTACACAGGAATAACACTCCCAGCACATGTTAGGTTCAATGTTGTAAGCACGACGAAGCGTTTTATCAATGTGCATGATGTCAGATGGGCAGATATCGACACACTGCCCACAACCATCACAACGAGTCATATAGACAAAAGTTGGCATAATATTCTCTCTTTCTTAAGTAATAATTAAATGAATGTTAGTAGTGGTTTGGTGACTCACGCTTGATACCAAGCCCCATGTAAGGTGGTTTTTCGCCCATATATTGCGGGATATCGGGAAACTTAGCCTGGACTTCAGGATCAGTGAGATCGAAATCATCGGGCAAATTCTCTCTTGAACCATCTGCCTTAGTAACCTTCTTCTGATAAGCCGCAGCAGGCTTGAAAAACATGTGAGCGAATTTCGAGAAGTACACACCGGCAAATAATACGGTGCTGGCGAGGATAAACAGAGCAAATGCAAATGTACTCACCCCGGAGATGCCGAAAGACTGCAGAAATGACCAGATAAGAGCAAATGTGCAAGTCATAAGCAATGAAACAATAAATAGGTCTGCACGATCCAATTTATACCATTCCTTGCCTTCTGAATTAACATCGACACGGATAGCGAACCAGAACCAGTAACCGCCAACACATAACATCAATGCACCGACATGCCACAAGAAAGGAATAATTCCAGGCGTATGGGTGGCTGGCGTTGGATAGCCAAATATCATAATCACTGTCATAGCAACGAATAGGATAAATCCGTACATGGTAAGGAGATGCGAGATCCTGCGCTTCTGGTTGTTGAATTCTGATGAAGTCAACACTTCGCTAGTGAGCGTTGAGATAGCAAGCGACGCTTTTTCGCCACTGCCAACGGAGCGCTTTGCACTCTTTTCCGCTTTTTTTGCGTTCTCGAAAAAGTACTGCGCACTCTTCTTATGAATCATGTCAAGTACTGTTCCTCCTACCACCAACAGGAACATCAAGATGACATAACCCTGCATTGCGGCGGGTGATATAAACGCCGAAAGCTCGGCAAAGGGATTGCTCAGTAACATTAAATTATCCTCAAATATTTGGTCGGCGGAAGGGTATCCTTAAATTGGGTAGCCGTCGAGCATAGAAAGCCTATTCCCCGATACAAAAAACTTACATCTAATTGGACCTACCACCATACGATAAAGCTCACACTAATTTGGGGGGAGATTACAGCCATCTTACGACCAGAATGGCACAATGCCTTGGGCAAGTGAGTCTGTATAAACAGGCCGTGCAGCCAACTCGTCAACCCGTGGCTGATTTGTTACCTTAGGCAAGTATGACCATGATTAAAATTAAGCATTCACGAGAACTGGCCCGTTTACGTCGCCTCGCCTTAGCTGCACAAGGTTTACTGCAAGCTCAGCCTTATGGGCGTGGCTTGGCGGGGGCACGTAAAGCGATTAACCACATCGGGTATGTACAGATCGATACCATATCGGTGGTGGAACGAGCACACCATCATGTTTTGCACTCTAGAGTGCCTCAGTTCAAACCCGACATGACCAATCGAATGTTGCTCGATGGGGATATTTTTGAGTATTGGGCACACGCGGCGGCTTTTCTACCTATCGCCGATTTTCGCTTCTCCTTACCCTACAAGCACGCGATTAAAAGCGGCCAAACCCATTGGTATAGAACCCGCGATAAGAAGCTTATGGGTGAATTGTTGGCACGCATCCGTTCAGATGGCCCGTTACGATCTCGAGATATAGAAACGAACACCACAAAACGGGCCGGTTGGTGGGACTGGAAGCCCGCCAAAAAGGCACTCGAACAACTGTATATGCAAGGAGATTTAATGGTCAGTGACCGCGAAAGTTTCCAAAAAACCTATGATCTCACCGAACGGGTACTGCCCTCAAACGCCAATTCACACATGCCCAGCCTGGAAGAGTTTACGACACACCTTGTCGACCAAACTTTACGCTGCCATGGGTTTGCTTCACTCAAAGGCCTGACCTACCTGCGCCGAAGTGCTGAACTCCGCAACACTGTGAAAGGCTTGGTTAACGAGCGGTTAGCGCAGCGCACATTAGAGCAAGTACAAGTGAGCAGTGGTGAAATATTTATATTGGAACCGGGCGCGCTCGAACGCCCCCTGCCCCGATTGAGCAGCCGCCTGTTGATTCTTTCGCCATTCGACAACAGTGTCATTCAGCGCGAACGGCTCAAAGCACTGTTTCAATACGACTATAAGATAGAATGTTATGTGCCCGCAGCCAAACGCCAGTATGGCTACTTTTGCCTGCCGCTACTGTATCGCGATGATTTTATTGGGCGGATGGATTGTAAAGCCCACCGGAAAATCAAGCATTTCGAGATCAAATCACTACACTTGGAGCCACATAACTTTGATGAAGACAGCGTCATTGCTGCGTTTGTAGACGCCATCACACAATTCTGTCATTTCCAAAACTGTGACTCAGTGTCTTTGACTAAAGCTTACCCAAAACACCTCAACCAACGTCTACACAGTGTGCTAAAACCTCTAGGGTGACACCGAGATAAAAGCAGTGCTACGAGTGAGCAGCTTCAAGGCGCTGTTGTCGGATAAATGTTCCGCTACGTTCCAAAATCGCCGGAGTCCGTGGCGATTTTCTCTACTTCCAGAGAAAGACAAATGACATTTCAATTAAGGCAAATCATAGCAATAGGAACTATAAATGACTGACGAACTTGACTATCTACCTCCTAAAGTCTGGGAATGGGATTCAGAAAATGGCGGCACCTTTGCCAACATTAATCGCCCCATGGCAGGGGCCATCCATGATAAGGAGTTGCCTGTTGGTAAACACCCGCTTCAACTACATTCGATGGCAACACCCAATGGTGTAAAGGTCACGGTGATGTTGGAAGAACTGTTGGCGCTTGGACATGCTGGCGCAGAATATGACGCCTTTTTGATCGATATCAGTAAGGGCGATCAATTTGGCAGCGGCTTTGTTGAGGTAAACCCCAACTCAAAAATACCCGCACTGATCGACCATAGCGCCTCAACGCCGATCCGGCTTTTTGAATCAGGATCGATTCTTTTGTATCTCGCAGAAAAATTTGGCGCCTTAATCCCAACAGAAACCGCCAAGCGTCAAGAATGTATAAACTGGCTATTTTGGCAAATGGGTAGCGCACCCTATCTGGGTGGTGGCTTCGGCCATTTCTACGCTTACGCACCGGTTAAAATTAAATATGGTATTGACCGATTTGCTATGGAGGTCAAACGTCAATTGGACGTACTTGACCGTCATTTGGCGGACAAGAAATATATGTGCGGGGATGAATATACCATTGCCGACATTGCGATTTGGCCGTGGTACGGCGCAGTGGTGTTAAACAAAGTTTATGATGCTTCTGAGTTTTTGGATACTGCGTCATATACGCATCTCAATAGATGGGCTCAGAAAATTGCGAAAAGAGAGGCGGTAAAACGCGGCAGTATGGTGAACCGCACT
This sequence comes from Candidatus Poriferihabitaceae bacterium, assembly GCA_965249035.1. GTDB lineage: Bacteria > Pseudomonadota > Gammaproteobacteria > Arenicellales > Poriferihabitantaceae > CBDFKV01. Next base: position 97,573 of record CBDFKV010000006.1, read on the forward strand.
TGGGGGGAACCCGAAGAGCAGCTTCACGAACGTCACGATGCCAGTGATTTTGATGCGTAATCTAGACAAGCTTTTTACTCGCCTTTACACATAGGAGAAATTATGCAATTAACACCTTTTCATTTAGCGGTTCAAGTTCGTGATATTGATGAAGCCAGGGATTTCTATGGCGCTAAAATGGGGTTTCCTGAAGGTCGAAGTACGGAAAACTGGATTGATTTCAATATGTTTGGCCATCAGCTGGTTACCCATCTCAACCCACAAATTGGTAAAACTGGAACAACAAGCAATGTTTCAAATCCGGTGGACGGGCATGGAGTTCCGGTACCTCATTTTGGGGTGGTGATGAACTTTGATGACTGGGAAGTCTTCGCCGAAAAAGTAAGGGGGTTCATTGATGGTTTCGTCATTGAGCCTTATATCCGTTTTAAAGGAGAACCCGGCGAACAAGGGACTATGTTTTTTACAGATCCTTCCGGCAATGCACTAGAATTTAAAGCGTTTAGAAATATTGAGTTGGAGCTGTTCGCAAAATAGATATTAAAAACCCAATGGGATCAGACTCACAAATCTCTAATGATCATCATTTCTAAAGCATTACTGAAAAACCCGGGTAGAGAATGAAAGACCATGTCTGACAGATCACGAGTGCGCAAGGCTGCTGGTCTACTCATTTTTCTCAACACTCAGCTAAAAGGTTGGTCTCGTAACACCATAAAACAACGGCTGAAAGCTGGCTGTGTGTTTGTCAATGGTCAGCCTATCTTGCAGCATGATTACGAACTCAAAGTCGGCGACGACGTGGAAGTCCGAGCAACGGCAAAAAACAGGCACGGCGGCACTTCCCAGCTGGAGATCTTGTATTCGGACAGTGACCTTATCGCCATCAACAAACCTGCAGGTCTATTGTCTGTGGCATCAGCCGATGAAAACCAAAACCATGCGCTCGCCATTCTTCGCAACCAGCTCTCACGCCCCCAGCGCCCCGTTAAACTATGGCCTGTTCACCGGCTTGATCGTGATACCTCGGGGGTTTTGCTGTTTGCCACCTCTCGCCAGATGCGCGAAGCCGTTAATGCCGGATGGTCCAGCGCCGAGAAAACCTATCTTGTGGTGGTTGAAGGTTGCCCCAACCCCAATCAAGGGACCATTGACCAGCCCTTGAGAATGGATTCAGAGAAGTATCATATGCATGTCGGTTCACATCCGGAAGCCAAAAAAGCCATCACCCATTTTGCCACCAAGCGCTCGCAGAAGGGTCGAACGCTGCTTGAAGTTCAACTGGAGACCGGGCGACAACATCAAATCCGTGCCCACTTGGCCTGGCTAGGGCATCCAGTGATTGGCGATCCCCGCTATGGGACTGATGGCCCCCGTTTGGGGCTGCATGCATTGCGCCTCAGTATTACGCGACCAAAGACCGGCCAGCGACTCACCTTCGAGACACCAGCACCGAATGAATTCCTTGATCTGCTTCGGTAGTAGCAAATAAGACCCATTCTCGGCCTTTGGGAGAAACGTGGCAAGCAACCCACCCCAGGTCATTGCGAGAAGCGCAGCGACGCGGCAATCTATATTTACGATTCAAACCAACAGATCGCCGCGCTACGCTCGCGAAGACTAGTGCCTATTTGGTTGATATTTCGCTGCCGAACTAATCGCATGAGTGACTTTAGATCATCCATAACCTCGTGGAATGCTTAAACCTTAGAATAAATACTGTTATGTTTGTACTCCGAGTGAGAAGCAATCGGCAAATGGTTCGTTGGTAATGGATAAGTGGTTTGTTTCAAACCAATGGCTGGTGTTCAATCAACCTGTTTTCACAAATCCAATCGAGTCTGACACCATTGATTATTTAACTATAATCAAATATTACTTCAATAGAAGTAGGTAAATACAATGAAATATGGAGTACCATAAATAGATCTAGACGAAGATTTAAAAGAATCTTTGGATAACATTGAAAAGGTTATAGAAGATTTAAACCAAAGAAGGGATCAAGGACTTGATAAAGATCTGGAGATAAAACTTAAAAAATATCTTTTAAAAAAACCAATGGGGTCAGACTCGATAAACCAATGGGGTCAGACTCGATTAAAACCAATGGGGTCAGAAACCAATGGGGTCAGACTCAAACCAATGGGGTCAGACTCGATTGAAACTGACCCAATCGAATCAGACACCATTCTGCCCGCGCTGCCTCAACACGTGATCCATCAGCGTAATCGCCAGCATCGCTTCAACGATAGGCACTGCGCGGATGCCAACGCAAGGGTCATGCCGCCCGGTGGTGATAACTTCAACTGGCTCACCATCAACGTTGATGGTTTTACCGGGGATTTGAATGCTGGAGGTCGGTTTGAAGGCGACGCGTGCGGTAATTGCTTGGCCGCTGGATATGCCACCCAAAATGCCTCCGGCGTTATTGCTCAAAAAGCCGTCGGGAGTGATTTCGTCGCGGTGTTCGGAACCGTGCTGGGCGATAGATTCAAAACCCGCGCCAATCTCTACGCCTTTGGCGGCGTTGATACTCATTAGCGATAGCGCGATTTCGGCGTCCAGCCGATCAAACACTGGCTCACCTAAGCCCGCTGGAATCGGTGTGGCTTCAACTGCGACACCCGCACCAATCGAATCGCCGGCTTTGCGAATCGCTTTCAGATATGCCTCTAACTCAGCAACCGCATCATTATCCGCACAGAAAAAGGGATTTTGACCGACATCTTCCCAGCGTTTATGCGGGATGGTGATGTCGCCCATCTGATACAGATACGCCCGAATCTGAGTGCCGAAGTGCTCTTTCAAATATTTCTTGGCAATCCCGCCCGCAGCCACCCGCATTGCGGTTTCGCGCGCAGACGAACGCCCGCCGCCGCGATAATCGCGCACGCCGTATTTAGCGTCGTAGGTGAAATCTGCGTGGCCGGGGCGATAGCGGTCTTTAATCTTGTCGTAGTCGCGCGAGCGCTGGTCTTGATTACGGATCAGCAAGCCGATCGGTGCGCCAGTCGTTTTACCCTCAAACACACCGGATAAAATCTCAACCTGGTCACCTTCTTTACGTTGGGTGGTGAATTTGGACTGCCCTGGCTTGCGGCGATCTAGATCGTCTTGTAAATCGGCTTCAGATAAAGCCAAACCCGGCGGGCAGCCATCAACCGTCGCACCCAAGGCCGCTCCGTGGCTTTCACCAAAACTGGTTACTGCAAATAGTTTGCCGATCGTGTTTCCTGACATAGTAATTAATGCTTAAGTATCAGTTGAGTGTACCAAATAGTTTAGACCAAACGTAATAGTTGGGTTGCCTTTTGCAGGTAGCCCTTACGCGACACCACCAAATGCCAACGTTGGCCACCCAGCTGCGTCCACAGAAAGGCAGAGCGTACCCCTGCAAATATCGCAGTGCGTACGCGCGCGACGTTGGCTGAGTCAGTCAGGCGCCCTTCGGCGCCACGGACGATGATTTTAGGCTCCAGCGTACTAATGGTTTGCTGATACAGTGATGCTAAATCGATATAGAGCGCATTCCATTCGGTATCAGCTGCATCGTCGTCATCGGCTTCCAAGTCATACTCCGCAGCAATGCGTTCAATACCCTGCCCGATGGCATCAGCGGTTCGGCTGGCTTTATGCAGCGACCCACTCAGCTTTTGCATTAACAAGGCATAACGTATTTGTGCCTGACGTTGTGGGTCTGGTGGGGCTGATAACATGTTCTCCAAGGTACGCAATCCCAAAGCGACCCCGTCCGCACCATCATAGATGGCTTCAGCGGATTCAGCTTGCAGATCAAGCACACTCAAGGCCAAATATTTCAGCGCCTGCTGATCGTGTTGATTGGTTTCTGCTAACTGCGTGACTAAGGCGGCCGCTTGCATGGTGCCGGCTAAAGCCAGCGTTCTTTCGGTAGTTGCTTTCAATTAATACGCCCTTCCAAAATGGCTTGATAAAACTCTATTTCACGTTTTAGGCTGTCGATTCGTGTTTCAATTTGACGAAAACCATGTCCTTCGCCCTCATACGCGTGATATTCATGCGCCACACCGTTACGCTTTAGCGTTGCGATAATTTCTTCAGCCAGCGCAGGCGGCACTACTTTGTCCTCTAAGCCCTGAAATACAATCACTGGGCAGCGAATTTGATCCATAAAAAATGACGGTGAACGTTGGGTATAACGACTGCTCGGCAAGCTGGCGGTTGCCGGGTCGTAAGGCTCACCGATCAGCTGGTCGGTATAACGCGATTCAAACTTATGCGTGATTTCAGCCAGCGTTATTAAATTACCAATACCGTAATAGGATGCGCCACCACGAAATAGATCCGGGAATTCAGTCAGAGCGCGCAGCACCGCATAGCCACCGGCACTACCGCCACGAATAAACACCGCGTCAGCATCTGCCCTGCCCTGATCAACTAAAAACTGTATGCCATCGGCGATATCACTGGTATCAATTTCGCCCCAGTTACCGAGTAAGCGTTGACGGTAATCGCGGCCAAAGCCTGTACTGCCGCGATGATTAACGTCAAATACCGAAAAACCTGAAGTCGTAAAAAACTGTTTCAACGGCGTGAAGGCTTTACTTGCCCTGCTAGTTGGCCCGCCGTGCACCATCACCAGCAGCGGGCGTTTGCCGGGATCAGAAAACCGCTGATTACGTGCGGGATAGAAATAACCGTGCGCGCTTTCGCCATCTCGAGTTGGGAACTGGATGGCTTCGGGCTTACTTAAATCTGCCGACGCCAGCAAAGGCGATGAGGGTCGCAAAACAGTCAGTACATTTGATTTGGCATCAAGGCTGATAATTTCAGGGTCACGATCCAAGCCCGCAGCAAGCAATAGTGCTGACGACGCAGAGTCTTGCTCGGCATTAAGGTGCGCGCACTCAACCAGTCCCGATTGTAGCGCGGTAACACCGCTACCATCGATTGCTACTTTGACCAAATCATCACCGTTCTCAGCCGAGCGGATCGCCAGCAAACACGACTCATTATTTTGCCCCCAACGATCTTGGCCAAACACCCAGTGCGCGGCACCGTACTCCGCTTGGTCGTGCGTCAGTTGGATCAATTGATCCGATTCAGGCCGCCATCGATATAAATTCCAAAACGCCAACACGGCATCACCGTCGCTGGCATCCATCGCAAAAACCAGTGAGCCATCTTGTAGGAATTGCAGCTGTGAAACCGCACAGTGCTTACCACCGGCTATTTGATGAATATCGCTAACCGAAAACTGCCTGGCTTTGTTTTGAATCAACCGCCCCGCCATCACCCGGCTTTCATCCCATGGCATCCACGGGTGCGACCATTCTATCCAGGCGATGGCATTACCATCGGCAGACAAACTGGGGGCTGCGTAAAAATCGGCGGTATCACACAACACCACAGCCGCTTGCTTGTCAGCACTTAAGTCAAACAGCACGATTTGATTACGATTTTCCGCTGATTCACCTGCGACTTCACGAACCGCAACCAAGCGTTGATGCGTGATGTCAATATTGAGATCAGCGTGTTGTACCTGATCAACAGCAGGCGCAATAGCGGTCGCCGGGCTGTTGGGGTCAAGGCTTTGCGCATAAACCTGCCCGTCAAAGTAGTTATTAAAGAAAATTTGGCCGTCGTCGATACAATGACAACGGCCGCCGTATTCGTGTACCCCGGAGCGAATACTCATTTTTGGAGGCGTAATGACTTCGGCGTCGCCATTGTCTGTTTGGCGCACCAAGGCGATGCGCGCCTTGTCCTTCGGCAGCACTTCTAGCCACAGGAGTTGCCCGCCATGCCAGGTTGGATAATTAGCTGTGGCGGCTTGCTCAAATATCGCATTGATATCGAGCGGTGATGTCCACAGACTGATGGGGTTACTCATCGGCAGATTCTTTAGTCTTGGCTTTGGGCGCATCCAAATGTTCGTTGAATACGGTTAATACACCTTGCAAGATGTTCAGCTCTTCACGGGTCGCCTGGCTTTTTACAATCAATCTACGAATTTTACGCATCACTCGAGTGGCGTTGCCCTTATAGAAATTAATTCGTTTCAGTGTCTGATCAAATTGCTGATGAAATGCTTCTAATTGCGCCGAGCTGGCCGCAGGCGAAAAATGCTTTTGCCCAATTTTTTTCGGGTTATCAATGTGCTGTGCATTGGTTTTATGGATTTCATACAACACTACCATCACCGCCGAGGCGACATTCAGCGAAGTATGAGCGGCATCAACCGGAATATTAACCGTAGCGTGACATAAGTCCATTTCCTGGTTCGACAGCCCCTTACTTTCGCGGCCAAATACAACGGCTGTTTCATCATCACCCAAAGTGCCAATATGCTCGCCGAGCTGATCCGGATAATACTGCGGCCATGCGACCGAACGTAATCGGGCACTGGTCGCAAATACGTGGGTACAATCCGCCACCGCCTCAGCCAAGCTATCGCAGACGACGGCATTGTCCAAAACATGATCAGCGCCAGCCGCGCGCGCTGTTGCCTGCATGCTGGGGAAATCTTTGGGGTTAACCAGCACCAAGCGCGCAAAGCCCATATTGGCCATCGCCCGTGCAGCAGCGCCTATATTGCCCGGATGGGTGGTTTCGACCAAAACAACGCGGATTGATTTCATAACAGATAAGACAGGGAAAACGCAGCGTATTCTACGCGATCAACCGCCTTGCTAATAGCCCGCCAACTCGCATTGGCAATTCATTTTCGTTTTCGTTTACAATGACCGCACAACAATTTTTGAGGAGACTCGCCCATGAAACGCCTAATCACAACCCTATGCTTAGTTGCAGCCACACCCATTGCTTTTGCCGGCTCTGATTTCAGCCACGGAATCCGTATCGGTTACGCCGTCAATAGCAGTGCTGAAATTAGCGGCAAGCACAATAACTTATATAACCCAGCGGATCCTTCTAGTTGGCAAATTGAAGATACGGTCGCTAAAGACGGTGAAATCACGGATATATTTTCGATTGCTTACAATGGCCGTAACTTTCTTGACGGCGGCAATTTTGGCTACGAGGTCGATGTATCGCTTAATCGCCTATATATCGCTTCACAAAAAATCACGCTCGACAGTAAAGAAGGCCCCTTTCTGGTGTCGTCCAATCAACCACCAGCCGATGCAACTTCGATTGATTTTTATTTAGGCGGCATTTATCGCTTCGATGCCAGTGGCGGCCCTACGCCTTACGTGGGTGCTGGTGCAGCCTACATCAAAGGCCGGGCTTACAACACTTTTTACAACCTGCCAGATCTGTTACAAGGTATCAACACCTACGGCCAATCCGGCAGCACCAATTTCGACGGTCACGCCTTTAGCGTCAAAGCCGGCATGCAGTTTGAAAGCTTTGCCATTGAGCTGGAAGCCAGCCGCCATTCAGTCCACCTGGATTCATACCGTAGTTTCGAAATCAACGGTGGTGACATGGATTATGACAAGGCAACTTTAAGCCTGAGAATTCCGTTGTAGGCTTGTAGTTAACGGTCAAATAAAAAAAGACCTCCAACCCGAAACCGGGAGGAGGCCCAAACCACGATTGGGGCGAGGAGAACGCCCCACTTGGAGGAGATGTTCGGCTGCGACACCTTTGTCTGGTGTCATTCAACCACTAATTCATTAAAAATCTCTATGTCCTGCTACTCCATCACTCGTGAAAAAGAGGTCTCCGACCCGGGATACGGACCGGAGACCTAAACCACGATCAGGGCGATGAACTGCCCCTATTTGGAGGAGATTGTTCGGTACTTGGGCGCGCTGTTTACGCAATCAAGCATCCCTATATCTGCCTATAGCTATTTACCAAACATTATGGCCATAACTAGTCGCTTAAATTCTTTCAAAGATGGCAGCGATCCCCTGCCCACCACCGATACACATACTGACTAAGCCGTAACGACCACCGGTGCGTTGCAACTCGTACAAGCACTTAACCGTCAAGATCGCACCAGTAGCACCAATCGGGTGACCCAAACCAATACCTGAACCATTCGGATTGACCTTAGCAGGATCCAGTTTAAGATCGCGCGCACAGGCTAGTGCTTGCGATGCGAAAGCTTCGTTCAGCTCAATCACATCCATATCACCAACGCTCAAGCCAGTCCGCGCCATCACATTATTGACCGCAGGTATCGGGCCAATGCCCATGATTTTAGGGTCAACGCCTGCCAGTGCGTAGCCCACTAAACGACCCATCGGCTCTAGACCTTTGGCTTCAGCCGCAGCACCTTCCATCAACACCAACGCAGCAGCGCCATCGTTAATCCCAGACGCATTGCCTGCCGTAACTGAACCATCGCGCTTAAACACCGTGCGTAATTTAGCCATGCCTTCAACGCTGGCATCGGCTCGAATGTGCTCGTCGGAATCAAACCAAGTAGAACCTTTTCGGCTCACCAGCTCAATTGGTACAATTTGATCTTTAAAGCGGCCTTCTGCTGTCGCTTTAGCGGCACGCTGGTGGCTCTCAACCGCCAGTGCGTCTTGATCTTCACGTGAAACGCTCCACTGTTCAGCCACGTTTTCAGCGGTAATACCCATGTGAGTCGCTTCAAATGGGTCGCTCAGTGCGCCTACCATCATATCGATCACTTGGCCATTGCCCATGTACTGACCAAAACGCCCTTTAGGCAAGCTATAGCCACCCCGTGACATCGACTCAACGCCACCTGCAACGGCAGCTTCAGTATCGCCTAGTAATATTTGCTGAGAAGCAGAAACGATCGCTTGCAAACCACTGCCGCACAAGCGATTCAACGTCAGCGCTTGGCTAGAGTGGGGCAAGCCACCTTGAACTGAAGCGTAGCGTGAGATGTACATGTCTTTGGCTTCGCTGTGAATAACGTTGCCGAGTACGCAAGCGCCTATTTGATCCGCATCGACCTTAGAGCGGCTAACCGCTTCTTTGATCACTTGCGCGGCCAAATCGCCCGGCGCCTGGTCTTTAAGTGAACCGCCGTAATCACCAATTGCAGTTCGGACACCACTTAATACCACGACTTCTTTCGCTTTAGACATATTCATCTCCTCTCTTAGTTCAGTTTTTATTGGTCGAACCCGATGCTCAACCATCGGGCAGTTTTAAAAGGTTTGCTTAGCGATAAGCTAGAAGCTCATAAACAAACCGCCATTTACTGGGATATTCGCACCCATCACATACTTCCCCATGTCGCTGGCTAAATACGCAATCATATTCGCGATATCTTCCGGGTCACCCATCTTGCCTGCGGGAATACCTGAAACGATGTGATCACGGACTTTATCCGGGATCGCTTGGGTCATGACGGTATCAATATAGCCGGGCGAAATGGTGTTAACCGTTACCCCTTTGGCAGCACCTTCTTGCGCCAAGGACATCGTAAAACCGTGCATACCTGCTTTTGCAGTGGCGTAGTTAACCTGGCCAAACTGACCACGTTGACCATTCACCGATGAGACATTTATAACGCGTCCGAAGCCACGCTCAAGCATGCCTTCAAACACTTGCTTGGTAACGTTAAAGACACTGTCAAGGTTGGTACTAATGACCGAACCCCACTGGTCAGCGCTCATGCGCTTGAACGTGGTATCACGGGTAATCCCCGCTGCGTTCACTAATATATCAACAGCACCTGCTTTGTCAGCAATGGCTTTGGCCATCGCTTCACATGACTCCAATGAGGAAACATCTGCGCCAATGACGTCAACGTCATAGCCTGCTGCTGTTTGCTCTTTCAACCACGCTTGCGCGGCATCTTCTTCTGCGGGGTAATAGTTGGCGAAAACTTTTGCACCACCATCTGCCAAAGCTTGACAAACAGCGGTGCCAATTCCACCGATACCACCGGTAACTAATGCGATTTTTTGTTTAGACATAATCAATCAATTCTTGTTTATATTGTTTCTGATTGGAAAACGGCAATTAAGCAGCTTTCTTCTTACGTGCAGTCGGTGCTGGAGTTACTTGCTCAAAAGCAGCCTTTGCTTGCTCAGAGGCGTCTTCGAAAGAAGCCTTCATTTGCTCGCTAGTTTGCTTTACCCAAGTTTGCACTTTCTCGCCATTGGCAACCATTAAGTTACCCATTTCGTTGGCGTTTGCAGCACTTTGCTCAACATAAGATTTTGTGATTTCAGCTTGAGCTATCAGCACTTCTTTTGGATCTTTCTTGCCAGCAACGGTGCCCAATTGGTCGGCACCTGCTTGCATGGCTTGGCTTACCCACTTCTGGTTCAGCTCAACCACTGACTTAGCCGTAGCCAAGTTGATATCAAACAAGCTTTTCATCGTCGCGCTTGCTTGCTCTGCCAATAGCTTGTTCATTTCAAATACGTTTTGCATGGTCATCACCTAAAATTTAATAGTGTTTGTTTACTAATTAAATGCGCATCGATAAATTTGTGCGATGCAGCATTTGCTGCGGTGCACAATATTAAAATCGAGCAGGCTTGTCAAGCAAAAAGTTGAATTTATTTTTTGTCGTCTTCCGGCTGCTTAGTGCTACCGTAGGAGAAGCCACTCATGTCGATAAAGTTCTTCTGTACGGTTTGCCACCTTTCCAAATTGTCCTGCGCCATTTGGGTAAACAGGTTCATCGATTCGGCATTAAATTGCTTACACAGTTTCTGCTGTTCATCGGCAAACCCACGCAAGCTTCCCTGCAAGTATCCATTGAATAAGCTAGGCACGGTATTGCCATAATAGCTGATCAATTGAGACAAGGAATCAGACGAAAACAGGGCTTCGTCAGAAGATTCCTGCTCGACGATAATTTGCAGCAGAACGCTGCGGGTGATGTCTTTCTTGGTACCCGACTCGATGACCTGAAATTCTTCTTTATCGCGCACCAGCTCAGCGACCCGCGCTAGCGTAATATATTTACTACTCTCCGTGTCGTATAAACGACGGTTTGGATATTTTTTAATAATTCTCAAGTGACTTACTCCGGCTCAAACTGCCCTCAATCGGCAAAAGCCTAAGTATAGTCACTTTGCACTGCAGCATAAAGCCAAAACGTGTACTAAAACATATGCTGCCCGCCGTTAATGTCAAGCGTCGACCCCGTAATGAATCCGGCCTCATCTTCAACCAAAAACAAGACACTCCGAGCGATATCGTCTGGTGTTCCTAGCCGTCGAACAGGAATCGTGCGAATAATCTTTTCGAGAACCTCTGCCGGTACTGCACGTACCATATCAGTTTCGACGTAACCCGGCGCAATCGCATTAACCGTGACGTTGATCGCTGCACCTTCACGGGCCAATGCCTTAGTAAAACCATGAATCCCTGACTTTGCCGCTGCGTAGTTAACCTGCCCGTATTGCCCTGCCCGACCATTCACAGAGCCAATATTGACGATACGACCAAATTGGCGCTCCCGCATACCGTCGATGACTGCTCGACTCATATTGAAACAAGAGCCTAAATTGGTATCAATGACTTGCTGCCATTGCTCCTGCACCATTTTATGCATGGTGCCATCGCGGGTGATACCCGCATTATTGATCAGCACATCAACTGGCCCCAAGGCTGCTTCAATTTCTGCAACACCTTGCTTACAAGCTGCAAAATCTGACACATCAAACTTATACGCCTTAATACCCGTTCGCTCAGTAAATTCTTTGGCGGCATCATCATTACCAAAATAGTTAGCGGCAACCGTCATGCCATGATCTTTCAACATCACACAAATGGCTTCGCCAATTCCACGTGTTCCACCAGTAACAATAGCTACTCGTTCCATATTCTCTATCCTCTTTTGTTGCTAAGTTTATTAGTTTAGTCGGCACAGGCGCTTCAGCCATCATTTTGATGATAAGCACTGACCACCTCCAATATAATCAAATTTTATGACCTTAGCAAAGCACTGTTTTTTCTCTTGCCCATTTGAGACTCGTATAGGGCTTGGCTTCGGTCATAAAGGCATTGAACTAATCATATGGAAAATGTTATGATTAGTTGGATTATGATAAATGATATTTATTCATAACAGTGGTAACAGTCTTGACATATGACCTCGACTCGCGACTACGAAATAACAAACTATTCAATCGAACCAGACCTAAAGGAGACCCAATATGAGTGAGTTTTCAGTACACCCCGTCCAAGCAGACTGGGAAGAGCGCGCCCACATCGACAACGATACCTACCTAAAAATGTACGATCAGTCGATCAACGACCCAGACACATTTTGGGCCGAGCAAGCCGAGGCTTTTCTCGACTGGGATAAAAAATGGGATACCGTTCAAGATTGGGATTACCACAAAGCCCATATTCGCTGGTTTGAAGGCGGCACGCTAAATGTTGCCACCAACTGTCTGGATCGCCATTTGGAAACGCGCGGCGACCAAACCGCCATTATTTGGGAATCTGATGACCCAGAAGTTGATGAACACATCAGCTATCGCGAATTACACGAACGCGTCTGCCGTTTGGCTAACGTACTGAAAGATCGTGGCGTTAAAAAAGGCGACCGAGTCTCGATCTATATGCCGATGATTCCTGAGGCATCAGTAGCGATGCTGGCTTGCGCACGCATCGGCGCGGTTCACTCAATCGTATTTGGTGGCTTTTCGCCAGAGGCTCTGAAAGACCGTATTTTGGACTCCGACTGCCAAGTCGTTATCACAGCGGACGAAGGCGTACGCGGTGGTCGCGCTGTTCCTTTAAAAGCGAATGCTGATAAAGCCATGCAAGATTGCCCGAATGTGCATACTGCCATCGTAGTCAAGCGCACTGGTGGCGACGTTGCCTGGCAAGATGGCCGCGACATTTGGTATGAAGAAGCAGTTGCCGCTGCATCCAGTGATTGCCCAGCTGAGCCAATGGATGCTGAAGATCCGCTGTTCATTCTCTACACCTCGGGTTCAACCGGACAGCCCAAAGGCGTTTTACACACCACTGGCGGATATTTACTGTATGCCGCCATGACGCACAAATACGTCTTTGATTATCACGATGGTGATATTTATTGGTGTACCGCTGACGTCGGCTGGGTAACAGGCCATTCGTATATTGTCTATGGCCCGCTGGCCAATGGAGCCACTACCTTGATGTTTGAAGGCGTACCGACCTATCCCGATGCCAGCCGTTTCTGGCAAGTAGTCGATAAACACCAAGTCAATATTTTCTATACCGCACCGACCGCACTGCGCGCGTTGATGGGCCAAGGCAATGCCTTCGTCGAAAAATGCGACCTTTCATCATTACGCACGCTAGGCTCAGTGGGTGAACCAATCAACCCAGAAGCTTGGGAGTGGTATTACCGCATCGTGGGCAAAGAACGCTGCCCGATTGTTGATACTTGGTGGCAAACCGAAACCGGCGGAATTTTGATTACACCTCTGCCCGGAGCTACTGCTTTGAAACCTGGATCAGCCACGCGCCCGTTCTTTGGCATTGCTCCCGCATTACTGGATGAAGAAGGTAATATCTTAGAAGGTGAAAACAGCGGCAATTTAGTCATTACCCAACCGTGGCCTGGCCAAATGCGCACGATTTTTGGAGACCAGGATCGTTTCCACGAAACCTACTTCCAAATGTATCCGGGTTATTACTTCACCGGCGACGGCTGTCGTCGTGACGAAGATGGCTACTACTGGATTACCGGCCGTGTGGATGACGTTATTAACGTATCTGGTCACCGTATGGGAACTGCCGAAGTCGAAAGCGCCCTGGTATTGCACCAACACGTTTCTGAAGCGGCGGTAGTGGGCTTTCCACATAGCATTAAAGGACAGGGTATTTATGCTTACGTCACCTTAAACGTCGGTGTTGAACCCACACCCGAGCTCAAGAAAGAGTTGGTCACGTTAGTCCGCTCTGAAATCGGCCCAATCGCATCACCAGATGTTATCCAGTGGGCGCCGGGCTTACCCAAAACTCGCTCTGGAAAGATCATGCGCCGCATCTTGCGCAAGATCGCCGAAAACGAGTTGGATAGCTTAGGCGATACTTCAACCTTGGCTGAGCCTGCAGTGGTCGAGGACTTAATCGAGAATCGCGAAAGCGCTTAGTGTAGGACTAGCACCAAACAAACCCCGTCTCAAACGAGGCGGGTTTTTTTATGGTTGTCCGCACAACAAGAAGGTATAGCAAGCGCTATCGCCTATGTTTGCTCAGACCGATCACTGGAGTCTTTCCGATAGTATTTATGCTGCAAAATAACGCTATCATGGAAATTATCGTTTTTCCGTTCCATGTATAGGCGGTTAAAATACGTCGGATAGTGCAGTACTTTGAACGCAGTGTTTTGAACCGAAGTTAGCACCCCTACCGCTCGGGTAAAGAAATCAGCGTGGTCTAGCCGTTTGAGTTTATTGTCCCAACCGACCAACCTGATACGTTCAGTACGACCGATATAAAAGTTCGGTACCTTTAAATGGACTGGGTAAGTCCCAATCAACGTGCCCGGCTGTTTCAGCGGACGGTTTGAAGTAGGAAAAACCGGCGTTCGCGAATAATCATGTACCAACCTTAAAGGTAAATACACCACTTCTCCCGCCAAGATATCAATGCTGGGGTTTTGTTCCATGGCGCGCAGTGCTTGCAATACATCGGTCTTGCGATAAAACACGAAATCATCATCTAAACAGAGCATATATCGGGTGGTAACCGCGGCTAAACCTGCATTCCTGCCAGCAGAAACGCCACTGTCGTAGGGCAATGTAATGGTCGTTACCCCCTTTAGTTTAGTCGGGCTTTTACTATCATCGACCACGATAATTTTCAGATGCGGATAGAGGCGCTGAATACTGTTTACCAGTTTTCGAAGCTTGTCGGGGCGCTCGAAGGTTTTAATGATCGCTGTTACCTCATCAAGCTCTTTGGCAACGCACGGACGATGGGAAACAGCATCTAACGTTCGTTCAATAGCCAGCTCGGTATTAACAAGCACCCCATACCCAATTGCAACTACAGATTTAAATCTTCCGGTTCTCGCGTTTTTAAGTATTTGAATAATATCCATTAATTACTCACAGCCTCAACAAACCAGGCCCAAAACCTCGGCCATTTCAGCACCAAGCGCTGGCTGCTTCTATCGTTCGGTCTCGTCCGTCACCAGCGGTACAAACCGAACCATTTCTTCGGTCCATTGGCGATAGGCCGAGCCAGTGCGTTCAACCACTAGCAATTCCTGCACGTCGCCATCACCCACAGGGATAACCATACGTGCATTAATCCCTAATTGCTGAACCAACGCGGAAGGAACATCGCCAGCGGCGGCGGCAACCACGATTGCATCAAACGGCGCTCGATTCTGCCAGCCATGATAACCATCTCCGCAGCGATAGCTGATATTTTTATAGCCGATGTCTTCTAGCAAACTATTCGCTTGTTGCTGAAGCTCTGGGATTCGCTCGATGGTATAGACCCAATCCACCAGTTGACTCAAAATAGCCGCTTGGTAACCACAACCGGTACCAATATCCAACACGCGCTTTACATCAGGCTGGCTGGCGCGCGCCAGCTCCGTCATCTTCGCAACAATATAGGGCTGAGAAATGGTTTGCTGATAACCAATTGCCAGGGCCGTATCTTCATAGGCGTGGTGATGTAGCGCTTCGTCGATAAACCGATGGCGCTGGACTTCTTCCAGCTGTGTTAACACCCGCTCATCAGTAATGCCACGCTCACGCAAGCTTTGGGTAAGTCGCCGTCGTCGACGACGCGAGGTCATGCCAGCATCGCTGCGATCAATCGATGCGGCCACTTTGCTTACCATTTATTGATCCAACCAATGCTGAATATTATCAACATGGCTATGACGGGTCAGATCTATTTGCAACGGCGTTACCGACACATAATTATGCTTGATGGCGTAGAAATCCGTGCCCTCACCTGCGTCCTGTTCCGGCCCAGCGGGCCCAATCCAGTAGATTTCCCGTCCACGCGGGTCCAGCTCGCGGATCACCGGCTCGGACTTATGCCGATGTCCCAAACGGGTTGATTGTATCCCCGCCACCTGAGCGTACGGCACGTCGGGTACGTTAACGTTTAAAATGGTATCACTGGGTAGCGGCTCTCGCATTAGACGTTGTACTAGCTCCTGCGCGACTTTCCCGGCCGTGTCCAAATGCTGCATTTTATTGCCCGCTAAAGAAATCGCAATCGCTGGCAGGCCCAAAAATCGCCCTTCAGTGGCCGCAGCCACGGTTCCCGAATACAGCGTATCATCGCCTAAATTGGAGCTATTATTAATCCCCGCCACCACCATATCAGGCTCATTGTCCATTAAACCGGTAATCGCTACGTGCACACAGTCCGTTGGCGTACCATCGATATAGTAAGTATCACTCGCGGCTTGCACCACCCGCAAAGGCCGCTCCAAAGTCAGCGAATTGCTCGCGCCACTGCGATTAGACTCCGGTGCGACTACGGTTAAGTCTGCCAAGCCCGTCAATGCCTGCTTAAGCGCTATGATCCCAGGCGCGAGATAGCCGTCGTCATTACTGAGGAGTATGTTCATGGGGAGAGGTTTATACCTGCCGACAGCTGAATTGTCACGCGAAGAAACGGGGTTTGGTACAATCGTGCACCTGGATTCTGAAGCAACTCCCAATGGCCATTCCCCGCAGCGATAAATACCAAATCATCAAGCGTACTACCATCGTCGGCGGCATCATCGATGGTCTATTGGGCGTCCTCAAAATAGTAGTGGGAATGATCGGGCAATCGCAAGCGCTGGTCGCCGATGGTGTCCATTCTTTATCTGATCTGGCCAGTGATGTTCTGGTGATCTGGGCAGCTTCGCACGCTAATGAAGACCCCGACGACGACCATCCCTATGGTCACGAACGTATCCAAACGCTCGCCACTATTATGCTCGCTGCAGCACTAATGCTGGTGGCGGCCGGATTCTTATGGGATGCCATACAGCGCATCATCCACCCAGAGAACCTGCAGTCGCCCAGTCAGCTGGTATTAGCCGCGGCCCTACTGTCGACCATAGTCAAAGAGGCTTTATATCACTACACCCAGCGGGCGGCGATTGCCATCAACTCTAAGCTATTAAAAGCCAACGCCTGGCACCACCGTTCGGACGCCTTGTCTTCAATCATCGTCGTCTTTGGCGTCCTTGGCGTTTGGATGGGTTTTGAGTATTCTGACGCACTCGCTTCCGTTGGCGTCGCATTGATGATCGCTAAAGTTGGCTGGGAAATTGGCAAAGACAGCCTAGAAGAACTGATCGATACGAGTGCAGACCCACAAATGGTGGCAGACATGCGTAACACCATATTGGCCGTTGAAGGAGTGAGCGACGCGCACCAGGTTCGCACCCGCAAGATGGCTGAAAAGGTGGTCATGGATGCGCACATCCGAGTTAATCCAACCATCACGGTGTCAGAAGGTCACCGTATCGGGGATGCGGTTGAACGCGCATTACATCGCCAGTTTGATACCCTGGGCGATCTTACCGTACACATCGACCCGGAAGATGACGACGTCAAACGCCCGTCTTACCACCTGCCACTGCGCAGCGTTCTGATTGCGCGTATTGAGCAAGCATTCGAATCTCATGCCCATGAATTACACAGCCTACGCCTAAACGACCTTATCGACATGCGGCTGCATTATCTGGATGGCAGTATTAATCTCGAAATCTTACTGCCATTGGTGGGCAAGCAAATAGAGCTGGAGCAAAAATCTACCGCAATCAAAGCCGCCCTGGCTGAAATTGAAGATATTGGCAGAGTAACCGTTCTTTTCGCGGTCGAAAAATAGACGTCCCTCCGCTATCTTTTCTGGGCCTTGACGTGCCTGATCCGGCCTGAACCAAGACGGCGCCAATAGAGTTCAGATCAGTAACACCGCTGGAATTGACCGTTCAGGGAAAACAACTGGCAATCAACAGTCGCTATCAGAGTAAAACTGGTCCTGTTTCCCAACGACAGTGTTGGCTTAATGGTGTTAAATACAACTTTGGTACGATTCCGAACCGATTACTATTCTGATTGAACTGACCGACACCAACGCGCAACTGGCATGCCTCGACAAAAATCTCGTAAAAACATGAAAAAACACTGGCACCCAAAAGGGCGACCAGTAGACCCCGAAGCCTTAGCCAAGGTGCAACAGTTGATCGGTAGCACTCCGTGGCGTAAAGATTTGCTGATTGAATATCTACACGCGATCCAGGACGATCAAGATTATTTATCGCTCGACGATATGAACGCGCTGGCACAATGTTTGAAACTCGCGCCAATTGAAGTCTATGAAGTGGCAACGTTTTATCATCATTTCGACGTCATCCACGACCAAGAAACCCCACCTCCTCCCCTGACTGTGCGAGTTTGCAATTCGATCAGCTGTGAGCTGGCTGGCAGCAAACAATTAATTAAGCAACTGGCAGAATCAACCGACCCCAGCCGAGTACGTATTCAAGAAGTACCGTGTGTCGGTCGCTGCGCAGAAGCACCAATTGCGGTAGTTGGCAATAATCCCGTCGATTACGCCCACGTACAATCGGTTAATCGCGCCATTGAGCTAGACCAGACCGATTGCCCACCGCTCCTCCACTCGCTTGATGACTACCTAGCTGACGGGGGTTACCAAGTAGTGCAACAATGCTTGAACGGCGAGATAGCCGTCGAAGAGCTGATCCAAGCGCTGCAATCGTCTGGATTACGTGGTTTGGGGGGGGCAGGCTTCCCCGCGGCACGCAAATGGGAAATCTTGCGCACTCAGTCTAAGCCCCGCTGGGTCGCGGTCAACATCGACGAAGGCGAGCCGGGAACGTTTAAGGACCGCCATTACCTCGAAGAACAACCGCATCAATTGCTTGAAGGCGTACTCATGGCAGCCTGGGCAATCGAATCAGAGCACTGTGTTTTATATGTCCGAGATGAGTATCCGGCCGTTCGAGAAAGCCTCGCCAACGCCATAGACGCACTCAAAGCCTGGGCACCGTTTGACTTGCCTATGATAGAAATTCGACGCGGCGCTGGCGCTTATATTTGCGGTGAAGAATCCGCCATGATCGAATCGATTGAAGGCAAACGAGGTATGCCGCGCCAACGCCCACCGTATATCGCTGAGCAAGGTTTATTTGGACAGCCCACCTTGGAACACAATTGTGAAACTTTATTTTGGGTGCCTGAAGTACTGTCTTGTGGCACCGACTGTTTTAACTTAAACGGCCGTCACGGTCGCAAGGGCTTGCGCTCATTTTCGCTCAGTGGCCGAGTCAATAACCCCGGCGTCCATTTCGCACCCGCTGGTATTACCTTGCAGGAATTGGTAGACGAATACGGCGGCGGCATGCAACAAGGCCATAACTTGTATGGCTATTTACCAGGAGGTGCGTCAGGCGGCATCTTGCCTGCGTCCTTAGCAGATCAACCACTTGATTTCGACACCTTGCAAGAACACGGCTGTTTTATCGGTTCCGCCGCAGTCATCGTATTTTCTGATCAGAATCGTGCCCGCGACGTCGCGCTCAACGCCATGCGATTTTTCAAGCACGAGTCTTGCGGCCAATGTACGCCCTGCCGCGAAGGCACCAGCCAAGCGGTTGAGTTGATGCAAGCCAAACACTGGGATACGGCACAATTAGAAGAATTGGCTTGTGTCATGGAAGATGCATCAATTTGTGGGCTCGGCCAAGCCGCGCCGAACCCTTTACGTTGCGTGATTAAGTATTTCCCCGATGAAATCAGCACCTCTGAGGCAGACTGAGATGAGCAAAATACAATTCAGCTTAAACGGCAAAATCGTCGCTGCCAACCTTAAAGAATCTATACTCGAAGTAGCTAAACGCGAAGGCATCAAAGTACCCCATTTATGCTGCAAAAAAGGCTTACGTGCCGATGGCAATTGCCGCACGTGTATGGTCGAAATTGAAGGCGAGCGTACGCTGGCTGCCTCTTGTCGCCGCCAGCCCAGCGAAGGCATGGTGGTGTCGACTAATAACCATCGAGCGGTTCGCGCTCAAACAAGCGTACTGTCCTTATTACAAAGCCGCACCAGCGACTCACAATATACCCTTAACAATGAGCTGGATGACTGGAGTGCGCAACTCGATCTTTCGGTGAGCCCGATTAGTATGAGCACTCTGCCCATTGGCAGCTATAGCGACACTTCGCACCCGGCATTCGTGTTTAACGAAGACACCTGCATACTCTGCACCCGCTGTGTTCGAGCCTGTCGTGAAATCCAGGCAAATGACATCATTGGCCTGGCCCATCGCGGTGATAAAACTCAGATCACTTTTGACTTGCATACACCATTGGCTGAAAGCCGCTGCGTTGCCTGCGGTGAATGCGTACAGGCTTGCCCCACCGGGGCGCTCGCCAATAAGGGCGATGTTGATTTACAAACTGCCGATAAAACCGTCGACTCACTCTGCCCCTATTGCGGGGTGGGTTGTTTACTGCGTTACCACGTCAAAGATAACCGTATTCTCAAAGTCGATGGCCGCAACGGCCCAGCCAATGAAAGCCGTTTATGCGTCAAAGGCCGTTACGGTTATGACTACGTGCATAGCCCTGAGCGCTTAACCACGCCATTGATTCGTCGTGAAGGTGTGGCTAAAGGCTTGAATGATCATTTTGATCCGGCCAACCCCCTCAAAATGTTTCGTGAAGCCAGTTGGGATGAAGCGCTTGACCTGGCAGCTAGCGGCTTTACCACGATCAAAAACGCGCGCGGTAGCGAAGCGCTATCGGGATTTGGCTCGGCCAAAGGCAGTAATGAAGAAGCTTACTTATTTCAAAAGCTGATCCGAGTGGGGTTTGGCACTAATAATGTCGATCATTGCACGCGCTTATGCCACGCTTCCAGCGTCGCCGCGCTGCTCGAAGGCATCGGCTCAGGCGCAGTCTCTAATCAGGTCGAGGACGTCAAACACGCTGAAGTTATTTTGGTGATCGGCTCCAACACCACGGCGAATCACCCCGTTTCAGCCAGCTTTATAAAAAACGAGGCACGTCGCGGCAAAACCTTGATCGTCATAGACCCACGTCGAATTGATCTGGCACGGCACGCTGATTACTTCTTGCAGTTCAAGCCCGACACTGACGTCGCGTTACTCAATGCCCTGCTTCATACCGTCATTGATGAAGACTTGATCGACCCTGATTACCTAAGCCAGTACACCACTCAATTCGACCAAGTCAAAGCAAATGTTACCGATTTTAGCCCTGAAGCGATGGCACCCATCTGCGGCATCCCCGCTGATAAGATTCGAGAAGTAGCCCGCGTTTACGCCCAGTCCAGGGCCTCGATGATTTTTTGGGGCATGGGCGTTTCGCAACACGTACATGGCACCGATAACGTGCGCTGTTTGATCAGCCTATGCTTGAGCACCGGTCAAATAGGACGTCCTGGAACGGGCCTGCACCCATTGCGCGGTCAAAATAACGTTCAAGGTGCTTCTGATGCAGGTTTGATCCCAATGTTTTATCCTGATTATCAATCGGTCACAGACAGCCAAACGCGCCAGCGCTTTGAGCACGTCTGGCAATCACCATTGAGCGACCAAAAAGGCTTGACCGTGGTTGAAATCATGCACGCCATTCACGACAACCACATTCGCGGCATGTACATCATGGGCGAAAATCCCGCTATGTCCGACCCCAACCTCAATGAAACTCGAGCCGCATTGGCAAAATTGGAGCATTTAGTCGTACAGGATATCTTCTTGACGGAAACCGCCGCTTTCGCTGACGTCGTGCTGCCCGCATCTGCCCTCGCTGAAAAAGATGGCAGCTTTACCAATACTGACCGCCGTGTGCAACGCGCTCGTGCAGTCCTGGACCCACCCGGTGACGCCGCCCAAGATTTGTGGATTATTCAGGCACTGGCGCAGCGCTTGGGCGCTCCCGGGTTTGATTTAAGCCTTGAAGAAACCTTTGAGGAGATGCGCAGTGTCATGCCTTCTATTGCCGGGATTTCTTGGCAACGACTATCAGATAATGATTCAGTTACTTATCCGTGTGCAAGTGAGGACGACCCAGGCCAAGGCGTCGTGTTTACCCATGGCTTTCCCACAGCAAGCGGCAAAGCCAAGCTGGTTCCAGCGCAACTGATTTACGCTGATGAGCAACCCGATGATGACTATCCTTTTGTGCTCATCACCGGCCGACGCCTGGAACATTGGCATACGGGTGCGATGACCCGACGCTCAGCCGTGCTTGATAGTATTGAACCAGTTCCGGTGGTAGACATGCACCCCGATGATGTTAGCCGTTTACAATTGGTCGCAGGCCAGCAAGTGACGATTGAATCCCGTCGCGGCAAACTGGTCGCACATGTGCGTCAGGCACGATCAACCCAACCCGGTGAAATTTTCATTCCATTTTGCTACCATGAAGCGGCAGCCAACCTGCTGACCAACGAAGCACTTGACCCCATAGGGAAAATTCCTGAATTTAAATATTGCGCCGCAAAAATCCATTCTAAAAACAAGGTTAATAATTCTCATTCGTAATAATACACTGAGCAAAAAGTTGATCTAATCATGCCTTTTCACGCTTACCCCAAGCATATGGATTGATCAGACAAATAGATACAATATTGGATCGATTTTCACCCCGTAATGAGTTAAATTCGATGCTCCGAAATCAACTTTCTTACAGAGCAAAATATATCTATATGTCGAAATATACTCCGCTTACTTCAAGCTTTCGTCGCCGCCTATTATTATCTGGCGCCGCGTTGTTAACTACCACTCTGGCCGCTTGTGGTGGCAGCAGTAACTCCGATACTGGAGCCGCACAGGAATCTACACAAGACTCTGCAAATGGTGCTGCTTACCAAGCCGCTAGTCCCTTCCCCTCAGGTTCTTGTCTACTTTGGAAGCCGACCTCTGAAATTGATCACGGGCTTGTCGTTTTAGTGCCGGCAGGTATGTTCGGTGGTGGGCCCGTCACTATCTTGAATGAGAATGGCGACCAATTTGCACAAGGGCGCGAACATGTAGATGCACGCGGCCACAATCAATGTAATGGTGTTCGTTATCACTTCGTGTTTGGCCGCGGTCCAGGGTCCAGCTTCCCCAATCCTTCCATTCTTAGTATCGGCGGGAAACACTATAAAGTCCCTAACCCAGCTGGTCGTTGGGAATAGGCTGACAAATCAGCATCATTTCTAGAATAGGCTGAAACTGTAAAGAAGATATTACACAACAGCCTATTCGACCCGCATTTTAATTAGCACTCCTTGCGATGTCGCCAGATTCACTCGCTGCCCGGGTGCTGCGACTGCTATAATTTCCCCATCAAAAGGGGCTCTGATCTCAGCTTGCGACAACATCCATTTTGCGGTGATAGAGGCAGCATTCGCACGCGCTAGATCAGCGGCCGCGGCGGTTACTTCCAGCCCGACCATTTCCAACTCAACCGTTGATAATGACCCTTCATCGTACAGTTCCTGCTGACGGTCATAATGCTGCTTAGCCAGTTTATGTTTCTCCTGGTGATACGCCATATCAGCCGCAGCTTGGTCCTTCATAGCGTGTAATTGCGTAGTATCCAAGCGCAATAATAGTTTGCCTTGTTGCACATTCTCACCCACATTGACCAACACTTCACTCACTTCACCAGAAACCCCTGGGCTCAATTCCAAGGCTGCACCTTCTGCAATTGAATCCGATAAAACCTGTGCATATACACCACTAGCGCTGAACACCGTAAATACGACGACTAGCCATTTCAATGCAATCAGCCCAAACCCTCGAAATGGCGACTTTTCTTTGACCTTGTTCATGTAAACCTTCATCTCATTCAGTGACTATCATTTAATAACTGCGGGCGGTGTATCTAACAGGGCATCAATCTGCTCCCAGATAACTGCGCGCTCATAGCGCGCGGTGGAATCCTCCCAAAGCGCCTTAGCCATATCAGCTTGTGCTTGTCCGATCTGTGCACGCACCTCCAGTTCGTAGAGTAATCGCGCCTTATCTAAGACCCGCTCCCGAAAATTCATTTCTATCTCGTTGTTCTTAATAATTTGATCCAGTAAATCCAATCGTTGCACCCAATTGAGAACTTGTGTTCTTAGCTGATATTTTAAGGTCATACTCGCGGCATCAAGCTGGGTCTGTTCTGCTCCCAGTGTAGCAATCGCATGATCCGCCCGGCCTTGATCCAGCAATGGAATGCTTAACTGCAACATAGCAGCACGGGCGTCTTTGGTACTGTAGGACTGCTCATATTCACCCGCATGCAACCTTAAAGTAAGCTGCGGCCGCAAGCGTGACTGCCATACTTCAGACTGAGCGGTGATCGCTTGGTTTTGAGTCTGATGCTGCCGCAATAGCGGATGGTTCGCTAAGACCTCCTGAATCAGCACATCGTAATCAGGTTGTTCGCGCTCGTAGGCTGATAAATCAGGGACTAACAATTCCAGCGGCTTGGCACCAGGCAAAGCCATCGCTAAAGCCAATTGCTGGCGTGCGGCTCGTTGCTTATGCTGGGTCGCATTTCGCTTTTGTAGCGCTTTAAGGTGGGTTGCCTGCAAGGCCAAAACAGTCACTTCAGATTCACTATCAAATAGCTCACGCCGTTCATTGGCACGGTTGTACGGGAAATAAGCTAGCGACATCGCTTCGTTTTCAGCCGCAAATTCCTGGTCTGCGGCTAACACCTCCAAAAACCGCGCGATGATCATCACTCGCTGCAATCGTTTTTGATAAGCGACATTGATCAATGCCGCTTGCTGCTTTATGCGAGCGGCGTCACCGATGGCTGAATCTCCAAAGCCCCATAGTAATTTACTGATTGCCAGCTCAGCTCTGGAGTCATCTATCGTGTCATAACTATCATCATGCGCCCTATCGGCCACCCGGCCATCCAACAGAATATTACCCTGCCATCGATAACGGCTATCAACTCGACTGGAGTCGAGCTGGCTCGTTAGTGCCGACGCTTCGGCGTTTAAGATGTCGGGATGAGTAAGCTGCGCCAGCGACAAGGCTGTGGCTAAATCCAAGGTGCGTGGCAAAGCGGAAGAAACTTCTTGCGGGGCAACATCAGCGGTGGTCTGCGCAAACACTGGCACTACCAAACACTCCATAAGTAAAGCACTGGCCAATAGAAAGGCTCGAGTGGTGCTGCCTATACTTAATGCCACGCCCATAAATTTAGCCCAACTTATGAATCAGAAGCCTTCTTTTGAGCACGGCGATACTGGCTGAATTTTTGGGTTTGATAGTGGCCACCAACAACAAACTCACCGAGTAATAAAAACTCATCAGCGTCCTTGGTGGTGCCAGTCAGCTTAGTCAGCAATTGACCGTCCGTATCGTAAAACGCGAATACCGGGGTGGCACGCACGCGCAATAACTCTGTCGCGAATTCGGTTTCGCTCACTTCCTTACCCGTGAAGTCAACGATCGGCGCGCCACCTTCAGCGTTCAGTTTCAAGATTTTGAAATGTTCTCGATAATAATCTTGTACCCGCGCATGATTCAAAACCGTTTGCTTCATGCGCATACACCAGGGGCAATCATTGGTTTCAAACATAATCAGCAATGCCGTTTTCCCTTCGTCGCTCACTACCGCTAACTCTTCGGTCATGTCACCAAAAGACTCTTCAAAAAATGCGATCTCAGGATCGCGGATTTCATCCGCAGCCAGTTGAACAGAAAACAAGCCGGTGGTGATCACCACCATTAAAACTACCGCTTTGCTTATATACAGCTTCATATGTCTTCCACTACCTTAAAATTCTACGCAAAGATACACATTCTTAAGCCCGATCTCAAGATTCCTGCACCACTGCTGCCAAGCGTTTACGATTGCCGATGAGCGCTGCCACGTAAGCACCAATCAATACTACCAGCCATGATAAATACACCCATACCAGGAATATGGGCAAAATGGCCAAAGTGCCATAGATTCGCTGGTAGGAATTAAAGTGAAGCAGGTAAAACCCAAAGCCATATTTAGCAAACTCGAACAAGATAGTCGCCACAATCGCGCCGATTAACGCATGCCGCAGGCGCACTTCGCGATTAGGAATCGCCACATAAAACAACATAAAAGCGAGCAATTCAAACAAGATAGGTAAACTTCTTAAGACCATTCGTTTAATATCGACAAACATCGCCTGCTCTTCTAGCACCGATAACGACAGCAAATAGGAGCTAATAGATAAGCTGGAAGCAATCAACAATGGCCCCAAAGTTAGCATCGACCAGTAGACCAATAAGCGCTGCACCCACGGGCGACCTGAATCTACATGCCAAATCTCATTAAAGACATCCTCAATCGTGGACAATAGCGCCAGCGAGCTACCAATCAAAAACACCAAGCCCCAAATGGTTAACTGGCCGGCATTTGAGCTGAAATCGTGCAGATATTTCTGGACTTGATCACCCAGTTGCGGCACCAAATTGCTGTACAAAAAACCTTCGATGTCCCCTGACCAACGCTCAAAAACCGGAAACAGTGAAAGGGTTGAGAACACGACTGTGACCAAAGGCACCAACGCCAGCAACGAGGTAAACGACAAAGACGCCGCCACGCGAAAATAGCGGCCATTGTTCAACCGCTTCGGCATTTCGCGGAGAATCGCCGTAACTTCATGAAGTAACTGTATAATCGCTTGCATATAATCTCGCTTGGTTTGCTCTCAATCACAAGGTCGCTATTCATACCACAAACGGGTCATCCGACTGCGGCTTGCATCAACTCTTGCGGATAGCTACCATACCTTTTTTTCACAGCGGAATAAACCATGCCAACTACGATTTACCATAACCCGCGCTGCTCAAAATCACGCGCGTCACTACAATTATTAGAATCAAAAAGCCTGGATCTTAACGTTATTAATTATTTGGAAACTCCGCCTACTATCAAAGAGCTACGCGCTGTTCTTAGTATGTTAGGTCTCAATGCTGCCGAACTCGTACGTAAAGGTGAAGCACTGTATAAAGAACTGGGCTTGGCTGATCGGTCGCCGAGTGAAAACGAATGGTTACAGATTTTGGTCGACAACCCCAAATTGATTGAACGCCCGATCGTAGTCAATAATGGCAAAGCGGCTATCGGTCGTCCCCTCGATAACGTCGAAGCGATTCTATAATTGGCTAATATTTTAGTGTTATATACCAGCCGCCACGGTTCGGTTCGTGAGCTGGCCAAGCTGCTTGCCCGCGGGGTAGAGTCGGTACCTGGCTGTAACGCGATCCTGCGAACGGTTCCCAACGTTTCTGCCAATTGTGAAGCGATTGAAAACACCATACCCGAGGACGGTGATCCTTACGCCAGCCACGAAGATTTAGCTAATTGCGATGGTTTGTTGCTAGGCAGCCCCACCCGATTTGGCAATATGGCGGCGCCGATGAAGTACTTTTTTGACCAAACTGCACCGCTATGGATAGCCGGCAAGCTCTGTGGCAAACCGGCGGGTGTTTTTACCTCGACCTCCAGCATGCATGGTGGTCAAGAGAGTACTTTGCTGTCAATGATTTTACCGCTGATGCACCACGGCATGCTGATTACCGGGATTCCTTTTGCGGGCACGGTTCTGGGACAAACCACTACCGGCGGCACCCCTTACGGCGCCAGCCACGTTGCTGGCAGCGATAATCGCTTACCCTTTAGTGATGATGAAAAAAAGCTGGCTGACGTTCTGGGTAAACGAGTAGCCGAAGTCGCGCTTAAATTGGCCTGATTGAAGTGGGCTTGGTTTCATTTGGCCTGGCAGCAAATAGCCGAAACCGACCGAGCTATCGAATCAACCAGACCGCGATCAGAGTTTATTGGTTGCAACCGACCCCAAAAACTTGGCTGCGTGTCTTGCCACGACCAGCGCAACCAGGCGTTTGTGGGCTTTAGGGTTCACATCCGCCACCAGTAAATACTCACGACTGGCAACCGATTTTTGATAGTGGTCTAGTCGCTTTTCATGCGGGGAGGCACTAGCGAACCAAAACATCAGCGCGCCAACGACCGCCCCGGCCACGGTCACCATCCACACTAATTCATGGCCGAGCGCAGAATCCGCACGCATGCGCGTCCAGCCGGCCAAATAACACGCGATGGCACCTAGAATCGCGCCATAAACGAACATCGGGATGTGAAATTTCCGATCCCACACGCTTGATTTAGGCAAACTAACCATTTCCTTTTCCAGGTCATGGAATACGAAAATCCGGTCTTCATCGACCCCTTCGTCGACCAAAGACTCGGATACATCTTCACAGACATCAACATCGTTGATGATAAAATATAGCCGTTGACGAATGGTTGCTGCCATGAAGAATTGTAGAGATTATCGTTTTATATCGCCGACTGCTTATCTGCGACTCGCGTAGTAATATACAAATAAAGTATTGTAATTACAATTAATTGTGAACGAATATCATGGCCTACTCTACGACTTGATCGATAAACTGGCTGTCGGCCAAAAATTTCCTAAACCATCACACGCAAGCCGAATCCACCTCATGGTTTAGCGTAATTGCCACAATAATACTGGTCTAGTGTCGCATCATCGTTTCAAGCTAAGCGGTAGATTTCCGTGGTAGCCTCGGCACATATGCTGGTACAATCTGCTCATGGGAACTCAACGTATGTGGTATTTCTTCGGCTTTCTTGTCGCCGTTACTATGATGGGAGCAGCTTTATACTTTCAGCATGTTCTCTATCTGGAACCGTGCCCACTGTGTATTTTTCAACGCCTTGCGGTCATTGCGATAGGTTTCATTTGTTTGGTCGCAATGCTGCACAATCCGAGCGGCTGGGGAAAAAGATTCTACGCCTTAATAATAAGCGCGACTTCGTTGATCGGTTTAGGTGTTGCCCTACGTCATTCCTATCTACAACGTTTTCCACCCAGCGAATATGCCGAATGCGGCCCTGGACTTGAGGTATGGCTGGAAACGCTGCCACTGACTAAAACACTAGAGAAAGTACTCCAAGGTACGGGCGACTGCTCTAACGTGGTCATGCGCTTTCTTGGCCTCAGCATTCCAGAGTGGACCGCCCTGGCATTCTTAGCCTTTGCCCTATTTGGCTTAATCGCCTTGTTTTCACGCGCGCGCAGACAACGTCGGTTTATGTAATCGTTAAGTAACAAAACTGACACTAACCCATTTGGCTTATCTCTTTATTCTGGCTTGCGCACAAACACTCAGCGATTAATAATCGCCACAATTCGTAATTTGGCACACACCATGAAACTCCCACGCCCTACCAATATTGTCTATCACCAGAAAACCAGACAGCTTGAAATCAGCTTTGATGACGATACCAGCTATGAAATGAGCGCGGAATATTTACGCGTCAACTCGCCTTCCGCTGAAGTACAGGGCCACGGCCCAGGCCAAGACGTATTGCAGGTCGGCAAAGAAAATGTCGCTATTGCTGCGATTAAGCCGGTCGGTCATTACGCCATCCAAATCGTTTTCGATGATGAGCACGATACTGGCATTTATGCCTGGGACACCTTGCACCAACTTGGCGCAAACCAACAAGAAAATTGGGAGCACTACCTGGAGCGACTCAAAGAAGCTGGGCATCAACGTACAATGGACTCCTAAGAAAGCAACCTTCCGATAAATCCAATGACTACGAAACAAACTCACTTTGGTTACCGCCAAGTAGATGAAACCCAAAAAGCCGACTTGGTAGGCGAAGTCTTTCGCTCCGTCGCCAGCAATTATGACGTCATGAACGACGTCATGTCACTTGGCAACCATCGCTGGTGGAAACGCTTTGCAGTTTCGCATTCAGGCTTACAGCTGGGTGACCACGCGCTGGACGTTGCCGCTGGCAGTGGTGATTTGTCACGCCGTTTTGCTGATCAGGTAGGGCCGAGCGGTAAAGTTGTAATGACCGACATCAACCCCGCTATGCTGGAACAAGGCAAACGCCGGATGGTTGATGCCGGTTTCATCGGTAACATCGAATTTGCCATAGAAGACGCTGAATCACTCAGCTTTAGCGATGATTCTTTTGATTGCGTTTCAATTTCATTTGGGCTCAGAAATGTGACCCATATCGATCGTGCACTAGCATCGATGTATCGTGTTTGCCGACCAGGCGGGCGCTTGATGGTACTCGAATTCTCCACGCCTAAGAACCCGCTGTTGAAGCGCGTGTATGATACTTATTCGTTTAATGTCATCCCCAAAATGGGAGAAATCATCGCCCGTGATCGTGATAGTTACCAATATCTAGTGGAATCAATTCGCAAACACCCTGATCAAGAAACGCTCAAAGACATGATGCAAAGCGCTGGCTTTGAAGACGTCCGTTATCACAATTTGCAAGGTGGCATTGTCGCCTTACACGTCGGCTATAAATACTAAACCCCCTGAGCGCCCATGTTAAATCCGACGACTACGATTGTCGACTTACTCGCATCTGCAGGCAATGCGCTGCTAAAACTTGACCCCGAAACACTTGAAAAGCTAGCTGCTTTTCACGATAAGCGCTTCTGTATTGAGTTAACCGAACCCGACATGCACTTATTTCTTAAGCCGGTACCCGAAGGCTTTGAAATCAGCACTGAGTCAGATCCTGAGCATGCGGCTGACGTGACTTTGCGCGGCTCGCTATGGTCGTTTGCCCGATTAGCCAAAGACGGCAGTCACAGCGATGTATTCCACTCTGGCCGCATCCATATCCAGGGCGATGCCGAGCTGGGCCAGGCTTTTCAATCGGTACTGAGCCAAATCGATCTTGACTGGGAAGAACTCATGTCACGCTTTGTTGGCGATTTCGCTGCGCGCCAAACCGGCCAGATTTTTCAAGAATTTGGCCGTTGGTTTTCGATTAACGCCCAATCGGCACGTCACAATTTTGGTGAAGTGTTGCAAGAAGAAACCCGCACGGTGCCCGCTAAACGAGAAGCCGATGATTTTACCGACGAAGTCGAATCGCTACGTTCCTCGGTAGAGCGCCTAGAAGCACGGATCAACCGTCTGACGGCCCAGAAAAGCTCAGAGAATGCGTAATTTTCGTCACCTGCTGCGAATAGCGCGCACTTTTTCGCGACATGGCCTGGATGAATATTTAGACAATTTACACCTGTTTCGACCTTACGCTCTATGGCGGAAGGTGATGCCTAAAAGCTGGCGTAAGCAATCTGACGCACCACGCGGAGTACGCTTGCGTGAAGCCTTAGAAGAACTGGGGCCAGTCTTTATTAAATTCGGGCAAGCGCTATCCACTCGACCGGATTTGATTCCCGAGGATATCGCTAAAGAGCTCACCAAACTACAAGACCAAGTCCCGCCCTTCCCCAGCAAAGAATCCAGAGAAATCATCGAAAGTGCGCTGGGCGAGCCAGTTTCCACCGCATTTGCTGACTTTGACGCTGACCCTATCGCTTCGGCATCGGTCGCCCAAGTGCATTACGCAACCTTGCATAGTGGCGATAAAGTTGTAGTTAAAGTCTTGCGACCGGATATCGTGCCGCTGATCGACCGAGATTTAAGCTTACTCTATGCGCTGGCCAATCTGGCCGAAAAATACTGGTCACTGGCTGAACGCTTACGCCCACTTGAAATTGTTCAGGATTACGACAAAACCATTCACGATGAACTGGACTTGATGCGCGAGGCAGCCAATGCTAGCCAACTTGCCGTCAATTTCAAAGGCTCTGACCTGATCTACGTGCCCAAAATCTATTGGGATTACACACGCAAAAATGTCATGACCATGGAGCGCATCTTTGGCATTTCGATTCGAGACCTGGATGCCATTAAAGCGGCAGGCATCGACATGCGCAAACTCGGGCATGATGGCGTCGAAATATTTTTTACTCAAGCGTTTCGTGATGGGTTTTTCCATGCCGACATGCACCCGGGAAATATTTTTGTGCGCGAAAACGGCCAGTATTGCGCTGTTGACTTCGGCATTATGGGTACGCTGTCGCAGCAAGATAAGCGCTACTTGGCTGAAAACCTACTCGGTTTTTTCAATCGAGATTACCATGCCGTCGCCGATGCGCACTTACGCGCAGGTTGGGTCCCACCCGATACACGGATTGAAGACTTTGAGAGCGCCATTCGCACCGTATGCGAACCCATTTTCGCGAAAAAAATATCAGAGATTTCGTTTGGCCGATTCCTGATGGATTTGTTCCGCACAGCTCAGCGCTTTAATATGCCAGTACAGCCGCAGTTGGTATTATTACAAAAAACCTTGCTCAATATCGAAGGCCTAGGGCGCTCCTTGTATCCCGATCTGGATTTGTGGGAAACCGCCAAACCTTACCTGGAGCGCTGGATGCACGAGCAAATCGGGCCACGCGCTGCGATTAAAACGCTTAAACGTGAGATGCCGAAGCTACTGACCCTAGCCCCAGAGTTGCCATCGATGACGCACGAGCTCATGCGCCGCTTGCGTGACGAGCAATTGACCGTACACACTCATTCTGACGAGCTACTCAAGCTGAAAAGTCAAATCAGCCGAGGCAACCAACGTAGTCATTCACTCCTACTCGGTGGCTTCTTATTGCTTGCCGCCCTAACCCTCAAACAACTGCAGCCCAACCTCAGTAATACCGTCATCACCCTGCTTATTTTAGGGGGGCTGGCTAGCCCGCTGATCGGCTGGTGGAAAAGCCGCAGCTAGGCATTTAAACAGATGGCGCGCACACACTCAACCGCTGTCGATATCCTGCTACAAATCGGTCGAGTGCTAGTGCTCGGCATTATTGTCGGCACCCTCGCCTCTCTGGCGGCGATGGCATTTTTGGAATTGGTTGCCTTTCTTAACGACCAGCTTTTCATCTCCTACCAATCAAGGCGCAAGCTGGACGACAATCCTGTTTGGCTACTGGCGCTAACCATTTTAGTTCCCACCTTAGGCGGTTTGCTGGTCGGGTGGCTGGTCATCACCATCAAAGATCAACGTCCGCATAATCCTAGTGACGTCATCGAAGCCATTCAGTGTCAGACGGCAGAATCTGCGCTAAAAGTTAAAGACAGTATTACCTCGGTAGCAGCCAGCATCGTCAGCCTTGGCACCGGCGCCTCAGTTGGTCAGTATGGACCAATCGTACACTTGGGTGCCTTTCTTGGATATCGCTTACCTTTTCTGGGGAAAATAGACCCGTCCCTCAGCATCGGCTGTGGAGTTGCCGCTGCGATCGCTACTGTATTTAACGCCCCCATTGCTGGTGTCATCCTCGCGCACGAAGTGTTTCTGCGCCACTTTTCTCTACGTGCGTTCGCGCCGATAACCGTTGCTTCATCAGTAGGCTTTTATCTGGCTAATTATGTGTTCGACCGCGAGCCACTATTTCGTACTGCGGTGGCACCGCTTTCAAACGGCAGCGAGTTTTTCGCCTTTATCGGGATTGGTATCGCTGGCGCATTTTTGGCCGTCATCTTCATGCGCCTGCTACTCTGGTTTAACCAAACTGCGCGTCGCTTACCCATCCCGCAAATGTACAAGCCCATGTTGGCTGGTTTTGTACTGGGCCTAGTCGCCACTCAAATCCCTGACGTGTTAGGCACTGGCGGTGACACCCTAATTTTTGCTTTAACGCCAGGAGGCTTTGAAGCCTCTGAGCTTGCAGTGATCTTGACCGCTAAAATCATCATGACCGCGCTGTGCATTGGTTTTGGCTTCGCTGGCGGCGTGTTTAGCCCGGCGCTACTGATTGGCGTTTTATATGGTGCATTGGTTGCCGCTGGTATTGATTGGTTGGCTCCTAGTATGCACCCGGTGCTGGCCAATTACGCTATCGCGGGAATGGCAGCCGTCACTAGCCCAGTAATCGGCGCGCCGCTGGCAACTATTTTGATCGTATTTGAGCTTACCCGCAGCTATGAATTAGCGACAGTGGTCATGGTCAGTGTGGTTTTTTCCAATATTGTGGCTTATCGACTGTTTGGGCTATCTTTATTCGACCACCAATTGAAAGCGCGCGGTTATGATTTAGAAAATGGTCGCGAGCAAATCATCCTCAATCATCAGCCCATAGTGCCGCTCATTATTGATGATTATTGCCGCTGCCACGGCAACGACTCTTTGTATGACGTCCGTAGCCAGCTAATCACCAAGAACCATAGCGAAGCCCATATTGTGGATAAACAGCAGCGCTACCTTGGTTCAGTACGCTTGAATGATATTCTGCAACTGGAAGGGACGATGGATATCCGGGTGGAAAAAATTAAATTCCATCTAAATTCTGAATTGATTGTTTATACCGACGATATGTCGATCGGTGCAGCGATGCATGCCATGAAAGATTTCGTCGGAGAAAGTATTCCAGTGATTGGCACCGACAATCAACAACTATTGGGCGTCGTCTACGAATCCACCTTGATTCAAGCCTATCTTGATTTAGCCAAGCAACTACAAGCCGAGCGCAACGCAGCCAGCTAGGACTTTATCGGTCAAGCCTCTTAGCCCGGCCTGGTTGCCAAGCTAGCTATCAACGAGGCGATCGATTGATCGGAGGGTAAGCCCGGTTGCGCGATCTTGGTAAGGCGCGAAGCCTGCGATCTGGCGCACGATTCCTTAGGTTTGGTGACGACTCACTCGCTCGGTATCGGGGATAGGCATAAGGTATAGGCCGTCGGTTGCGGCGACTGCTGGTTCGGCTTGAACTGCGGTTTCGTGGCACAGCATAAGCAGAATTTGGCCTTCGCCCTAAACTCGCGCCGGGATAAGGATACGAATACGGTGAACTCCCTGGAATAGATCGGTAGGGAGAACGACCGCGATTCCATTGGCGTTGATAAGGCACTCGGTTTGAATAAGAAAACGGTGCTGAGACAGACGGCCGCATACCCGGAATCAAACGCGGCCCAGCGCCGGGTGTATAAGCGTAAGGGATACCATTAGAGGTTGGCCCTTGCCTAGATACGGGCCCTTGCCAGCCATACGGCGCTAACGATGAACCATTGGGTGGTTGCCCAAACTGCTGCAATAACTGATTATAACGATACCAATCCTTGATCTCGTCATCATCATTATTGAATTGATTCATGAATTCCTCCATCCAATACATCGGAGTGAATTCAGGCCAACTATTTTCATCCCAATACGGCCCGTACGGCCCCATCTTCCAGTGGCCGTCAGCTGCATGCGAAATGAGTGGCAAGCTGATTAACAGTGCCACAATGATTCGAATCATTGCCGTTCGATAAGACATTCGATGAGGCAAAAGCTTAGGCGAATTAACGCCAGAGTTCAACCAAAAACAGACACCAAAAACAGACCACGACAGCCGCTGCCGTCGTGGTCATTGATCGCACTCAAATTAGCGACAATCGCCTTTACAATCCGGATTGCGTTTGTTGATGTCACACGGCTTGCTATCGTTGAAATTCCAGTCGGTACAGTGAAACTTCTTGCCACGATAGTAAACCCAGTCACGTACTTCGTCTTGCTGCTGCACATTGGGCTGGATGGGGTCCATAAAACCGCCCCATTGAGGTACTACATTGCGATTACCGCATCGCTGTTGGCTCTGGCAAGTTCTAATATGCGTACGCGTGTCATCGCACATAATGGCATAAGATCGACCTCGCACACAGGTTGGGCGGTTGGAGTCCAACCCCATGCTAGCGCAAGTCCGACCATTGCTACGCTGGTAAGACGTATTGTTACAATCACTCGCTGCAAACGCCGTAGTGCCTAGTGATGCGGCTAGCAACAAAGATGCACCCATTACGATTTGTTTAAAAAGCTTCATTAGCATTTCCCTCTGATAAATAATGAACAAGCGTACCTTACGCCAAATAAATGAGTCACAAATGAATAAACCCTAAACCCGCACTTAAACCTAAATAGTTTTATCCCTCGGCTGATTCTACTATGCGCTGAATGGCCGCAATCAAGGTATTCATCTCCGCATCAGTGCCGATACTGATCCGCAAATAGTCTGCAATCCGCGGCGCATCAAAATGGCGCACTAAAATGCCCTGCTGCTTGAGTGCTAAATACAGCGCATCCGCTGCGATCATCGTCGGCCGCGCCCATACAAAATTGGCGGACGAGTCTGCCACATCAAAGCCCAATGCTTTTAACGACGCGGTGGTGCACTCGCGGGTGGTAATCACATCTTGGGTAGTTTGCTTAAACCAGGCACTATCTTTAAAAGCTGCGATCGCACCCGCCTGAGCCACTTGATCCAGGGGATAGGAATTAAACGAATTTTTAACTCGCTCTAAACCGGCGATCAGCTCGGCATCCCCGAGGGCAAAACCCACCCGCATGCCCGCCAACGAGCGTGACTTAGAAACAGTTTGCACCACTAATAATTGTGGAAAACGGGAAATAAGCGGCACTACCGATTGCGCGCCAAAGTCAACGTAGGCCTCATCAACCACCACCACTGAATCTTGATTACGCTGCAAAAACGCTTCTATCTCACCTGAGGCTAACGCGATACTGGTCGGCGCATTCGGGTTAGCGAAAATAACCCCACCATTATCCGCCGGGTATTCAGCCAAATCAATTTCCAGATGATTGTTAAGTGGTATGCAACGAGGCGTCAAACCGTATAACTGGGCATACACTGGATAAAAGCTGTAGCTGATGTCCGGGCAAACCAGCGGCTTACTTGGCTCAAACAATCCGGCAAATACGTGCGCCAGCACTTCATCTGAGCCGTTGCCGATAAAGACATTGCTCGCATCTAGCCCGTAATAATCTGCAATGACTTGTTTAAGCTCGCTACAGTCCGGATCTGGATATAAGCGCAAGCGCTCAGAAACCGCGCCTTGCATGGCCGCAATCGCTTTGGGCGACGGCGGGTACGGGCTTTCATTGGTATTGAGCTTGACCATGCGCACGCCGTTATCAGCCTTGGGCTGCTCGCCCGGCACATACGGCGTCAGTGAACGCGTGCGATCATTCCAAAATCGACTCATTAGATCAAAATAATTATTGTTCAGGGTTAAGCTTAATCAATTCAAGCGCGCGTTGATAGAGTGCATTTTTGTTTTTGCCACTGAGCTCCGAAGCAATACGCGCCGCCACCTTAACCGACACTTCTGGCAATAAGATATTGAGTAAAACATCTGCGCTCACTTTGGCAGAACCTGCACCAACAATGCCTGAAAACAGCAGCACAAACTCCCCTTTTTGCTGCTGCGGATGATCCATCATTTCAGTGCGGATGGTCGCTGCCGTCCCTCGTAATATCGTCTCGAAACGCTTGGTTAATTCTCGTGCCACTACAATTTCACGTGTCGGTGCAAGCTCGTGTAAGTCTTCCAGACACGCCAGCATGCGGTGTTTAGATTCATAGCACACTATTGTTTCTGCTTTACCCAACAATGCCGTCAAACGGTCTTTGCGTGCCTTGTTTTTAGCGGGCAAAAACCCAGCAAAGGTGAACTGGTCAGTCGGCAAGCCCGCGATCGACAACGCCGCAACCAGCGCCGATGCACCCGGCACTGTTTGCGCTTGAACACCGATTGTCTGAGCGGCTTTAACCAGCTTATAGCCCGGATCACTGACCAGCGGCGTACCTGCATCACTGATCAGTGCGACCTGATACCCCGCTAGTAACTTTTCCAAAATAGTCGGGGTCTGCGCTGCTTCATTATGGTCGTGAAATGACTGCATCGGCGTGCGAATCCCATAGTGCGTGCATAGTTTTCGGCTCTCACGTGTATCTTCAGCGAGAATTAAATCAACTTCCGTCAGCGTTTTTACTGCACGATAAGTGATATCTGCCATGTTTCCGATCGGGGTTGCCACAATAAACAACGCCCCTGCTTTGCTGTCAGCCATTCGCTACTTTATACTCCGCCCATGTCAAAGCACCGATTCTTACTCATGCAAAGGGACCCGCGCAAGTTAATAACGCGCCATACGCGTTT
Organism: Candidatus Poriferihabitaceae bacterium; assembly: GCA_965249035.1. Lineage (GTDB taxonomy): Bacteria > Pseudomonadota > Gammaproteobacteria > Arenicellales > Poriferihabitantaceae > CBDFKV01. Next base: position 135,293 of record CBDFKV010000006.1, read on the forward strand.
ATGGCTCATTTCTGGATTCGCTTTTCTACTGAGCGGCTGCGGCAGCGTAATCCCAAACCTACCCTTCGAATTGCCGACATTTAGGACCGAGTCAAGCCCAGTCAGCACCCAACAACCGGCCTTGAGCGGTGAACAAGACCCGCAGAAATTATTGTCGCTGGGACTGAGTCAACAAGGCTACCTGCGCAATCAATACTTGCTTGAGGCGGCCCACCGCTTTCGGGACATTGGATTAAATAGTCAAGAGAACCAGGCACTGTCGCAATTGGATCAATCCTACCTAACTGGCGATTTACTGGCACAATTCGATATTTTACGTGCGCGTCAGGAAATAACAGCCGGCGCTGGTGATCGAAGTTTGAGCATTCTTGCTCAAATCAATCGTCCTGAGCAATTGCGCTATCCCAGCAATGCAAGATTCTATCGGGCTGAAGCTCGTGCTCATGAGTTACAAAATACACCTGGCCATGCACTCATTAGCCGTATCAAGCTGGATAAACTCAGCGCCAGCAATGAACCCATCCAAAATCAACGCCTGATCTTGCAGTTACTAAAGCAACTCAATGGGTCAGGTGCAAGCATTCCTCGAACGCAAAATCTACCTGAGTTAAATGGCTGGATAGCTCTCAGCCAATTGCCACGTAATGCTGAACAATTCGACCAACACTTATCGGCATGGCGTTATTCTTACCCGAACCACCCTGCCCACGAACACGAACTGTTTCCGAGCGCCGTTATTGACGGGCAACACCCTGAACGGATCGCCCTGCTATTGCCGCTCAACTCACCTTTTGCTTCGGCAGCGGAGGCATTTGAACGCGGGTTTCGCAAAGCACGCGCCAGCTCTAATGCCCAAACCACGATCACGACCTATGATACCGGCTCAGATGCCAACGCGATCGCACAGCATTATTTGACGGCGGTTAGCCAAGGTGCTGACATGGTGATTGGGCCATTTGGACGGCAATCGGTTGAAGCCTTATTGACCCAAGCAACGCTCTCTTTGCCGACGTTACTAATCGGTTCACTACCCACCACCCAAGGAAGCGTTGTTAGTCCACCTGCAAATGCGTGGTTTCTAAGCCTTTCTCCCGAAGAAGAGGCGCGCGCAGCCGCGCAAAAAGCTTATGCTGACGGTCATCGACAAGCAGTCATGTTGTCAAAGAATAATGCCTGGGGGGCTCGGGTCTCCAGTGCCTTTAAGACTGAATTTGAATCCTTAGGTGGTGCAGTTGTCGGCAACAGCCGTTATTTGGCCAACGGCAGTGATACTAACGACGCGGTTAAGCGAACACTGTCATTAAACCAGAGCGAAAACCGCCATGCTCGACTGGAAGCCAGCTTGGGGCGCAAGCTCGGATTTAATCCACGACGACGCGACGATGTCAGCTTTATCTTTTTAGCTGCGAACGCTAGCGAAGCACGATTCATCGTCCCCCAGATCAAGTTTTACAATGCACATCGACTACCTTTGTATTCAGTTTCAAGCACATTTAGCGGCCGCTCTGACCCCGTTTCTGATGCCGATTTAGTAGGCTTACGCTTTCCTGACATTCCCTGGATGTTGCAAGGTTTACAAAGCACGGCCAATAGCGGCACTTCTACGCGATCACGACTTAATTCAGTTTCTCGACAATTACCCTTCGGTGGCTCGCCACTTGATCGCTTGTACGCGCTTGGCCACGCGGCATTCAACGTGATTCCGCATCTGACCCAATTTGCGACCAATCCCCGCTATTCTTTCACCGATACCACCATGGCGCTCACCATGACCGGTCAAAATACCTTGCAGCGGGTATTTAGTTGGGCGCGTTACAGCCGACAAGGTATCGTAATCGACGCACCGCCCTAAGTGGTTGGACTCAGCGGTGCTGAAGCTGAAAGGCTGGCCAAACATCAACTCGAAGCCGCCGGACTGATATGCCTTAGGCAAAACTATTCCTGCATGCGGGGAGAAATTGATCTCATCATGGGCGATAATCAAACCCTAGTTTTTGTCGAAGTCCGTTATCGGCACAATCAACAATTTGGTGGCGCTCTTGAAAGTATTACCCCGGCGAAGCAACAGAAAATCCGCCTAAGTGCAGAAGACTTCATGCAGAACCATCCCCATCTTGATCACCCCTATTCTCGGTTTGACGTTGTAACGATTGCAGGCAGTGCTGCGACGCCCGAACTGGATTGGATCAAAGATGCTTTTGAATAACACCCATAGGGAATGCCACTAACGTGAACAAATCTAAAGCCATGACGCCAGAACAGCGCGTAGAAAGCCATTTCAGCGACAGTATCGCAGCGCTTAAACGCGCTCAGAGCGACCTGTCAGCAGTGACGCTTGATGCGGGGCAACACTTGGCCGAGCGCTTGGCCGCGGGCAATAAGATCTTGATCTGCGGCAACGGTGGCTCCTGCGCCGACGCCATGCATTTTTCCAGCGAGCTATTGAATAAATTTCTGATGGAACGCGCACCGTTGCCTGCGGTGTGCCTGGCCGCCGATGCTGCCACCCTGACCTCTATCGCTAACGATTACCGCTTTAAAGATATTTTTAGCAAACAAATAACTGCTTTGGGGAACGAAGGTGATGTGCTGGTTGCGTTTAGCACTTCGGGGGATTCAGAAAATATTCTGGAAGCGATCAGCGCTGCACACCAGCAAGGCATGAGCTGCGTCGCCTTAACCGGCAGAGACGGCGGGCGCCTCGCCCCTTTATTGAACATAGATGACATCGAAGTAAGGATAAATGACAATACTACAGCCAGGATTCAGGAAGCCCATGGTTTACTCATCCATATATTTTGCGACTTAATCGACCACCAACTTTTCGGAGAACCCCATGAATAAAATCACACGGATCAACCCCTTCAAAGCACTCGTCATAGTACTGAGTTTTAGCATACTGAGCGCCTGCATCCCCACTGCGGTTGGTGTTGCCACCGTCACAGCGATTGACCTGATAAAAGAGCGACGCACCGTAGGCACGTATGTAGATGATAATTTGGTCGAGGTCAGCATCCGCCGAGAACTGATCATTCGCGGTTCCTTGAACGGCACCCACATCAGCGTCACCGCACTGAACGGCATCGCTTTATTAACGGGTGAAGTCAGCACGCAAGCACAGAAAAGTGAAGCCGAGCAAATTGCCAGTTCCTACCAGGGTGTTGATCAAGTCGTTAACCAACTGGAGTTGGTCGGCAACAGCAGTTTAACCAGTCGCGCTAATGATTCTTTGATCACCGCTAAAGTAAAAACTGCGTTGCTCCGTGAGAGAGGTATCGATGCGAGCAATATTAAGGTGGTGACGGAACGTGGCACGGTTTACTTACTGGGCATCGTTAACGCAGCCGAGCAAGATGCTGCCATTCAAGTGGCTAAAACGGTTAGTGGTGTTACCCGTATCGTTAAAGTCTTTATGTTGCCTGAAAGCTAGTTCAAAACTAAGGGAATGAGCAAACTCGCGCGTATCGAGGACAAAGTTCTCGAAACCGATCAAGCGCTAGAAGCTTTCTTAGCGACAGTCAAGCGACCGTTGGTGTTTACTAACGGCTGTTTCGATTTACTCCACCGCGGTCACGTCGCGTATTTGCAGCAAGCAGCCGCACTCGGGGCATCATTATTGGTGGCGATCAACACCGATGCATCGGTTCGTCAACTGGATAAAGGGGTGGAACGACCGTTAAATCCTCTGGCTGATCGCATGGCAGTATTAGCCGCACTCGCTTCAGTTGACGCGGTCTGTGCCTTTTCCGATCCCACTCCTCTAGCACTGATCAAGCGCTGCCAGCCGGATCATTTAGTCAAAGGCGGAGATTGGGCTGAATCGGATATTGTGGGTGCCCAAGAGGTTCGCCAGCGTGGCGGCCAAGTTCATTCAATCGAATTTGAATTCCAGCGCTCGACCAGCAGTTTAGTCGACAAAATCCGGGCAACTGACAACTCTTCCTAAATGGATTAATTGATTGTACGTTACCATTTTAGGCTTGATCGAAAGGGCGCTTATCTATGTGACGAAGTGGGTTTTATTGAGATCAAATAAATTTGAAACGAATGTCTCTTTAGGGCAAGCTACCGCCCGTTGGGCTTTACTTTTCAAACAGGTCGTGTCGCCCAGCGGAACTGCCCCGCCAGGCTCACACAGAACACCTACCTCATAGAGTAGAATGGAAGCCGTATCATCAAATGGACCGTAAGAGATGAACACTACTGAGTCGATCCTGCCTATCATTTCTCTCTAAGCCGATCTCCATGCACCAGCAACAACTTATACGGGCTGATGGCTGCAACTTTTCTGTTGAGGCCCAGTATCCCAATTTAATAGCCCGTTCAGCAGGGTAAAAAGTAAATTAAGTAACTTCTCGACCCAGAAGTTGTACAGCTGACGCAGGTTGTGCCCAACACCACAAAGAATCGCGTGGATCGCATCGCCCAGCCTGCCTTTAAGATGACATAGGTCGAGCAGCCCATCACTTTTCATATGCCCAATCATCGCCTCAAGCATGCTGCGCCGGCGTAAGCGCTTTTTCTGACCCTTGTTAAGCTTCTTGCCACGGTGGATCACTTGCGCTTTGGTCCCATGACGACCACGGTAGCCCAAATCAACCGCTACTGTCTTGATCTCTACATCAGTGAGGGTCTGGGCTTGCTGTAGTAGCTCATCCAGCGTATGACCGTCGTAAGGATTACCCCCAAAGCTGCGTATGCCAACCACAAATCCTTCCTTCTGCGTGCAGGTAATGCCGACCTTGGTGCCAAATTCATAACGCTTGCGTGCTTTGCCTTTGCTGATGCAATCCACCTCTGGTTCATGTAGGGAATACAGCTTATTTTTACTCTTGGGATTAGCCGCCTGATGGCGCAGTTGATGCGCCTGTAAAATGAGTGCTTCAGCCCGTTCCTGTACATCATCTGGCAACTGCCCTAATTGTCGCTCAAGTTCCCTCATTACCCGGCCCGTCAGTGTCGACAGCTTCTTCAGTGAGCGGCGCATACGCTTGAATTGCTTGGCATGGGCGTAGCGACCAATCTTCTGTGCCAGACGCGGCGCCACCCGGACATAGCTTTGACGAACGGCTAAACCATTGTCGCGCATCAACGCTACCATCTTCTGTAATGCCTTCAGCAACAGCGCACTATCGGTTGGGTAGGTGATGTTCTTTTCCATCACGGTCGAATCCACACACACATGCGCCAGGCTGCCGCGCTTGACCGCTCCGGCATTAAGAGCACTGTTCAATACCGTGGTCAACAGCCATTCCATCCCTTCCTCGCCCAGTCGCTTACGCCATTTCACCAGTGTCGCCGGGTCTATTGGAGCATGGTGCTGAAAATGGGTCTCGCCACAGAAATACTGATAGTACGGATTGCTTACCCAGGCTTCGACCAAGCCTTCGTCTGATAAAGCCTCCATATGTTTGAGCATAAAAAGCCCGGCAACTCGTCGACCCGATGATGCAAGCGGGCCACCGGCCATCCCAAACAGTTGGCTCCAATACGCCTCAAAGGGCTGCCAATTCATATTGTCTGCCATGACAACCAGCGGATGACGCAGGTTAATAAAGTCAGATAGTTTGGGTTGAGTATCGGTGAAAAATGAGCGTTGTTTGGCGAGGGAAACCGGATCAGCTTTAGGGCGCATAAAAATGGTCAAATATTGCAAGAAACCAGGGCATATTCTACCAAAAAGTTGCAATTATTGCCATACTATACGCTCGTAACTGCCTGTATATACGAACTAATATTGGTTAGGCAGGGCCGACTACTGAACGCAAAGCAAGGCTTAAAACTCTGGGCTATTCAAAGAGTGAAGCAGAGGAAATTGCCGTCCAGGAAGCGAAGCGAACCCAATATGAAGCCGAACAAGGACGGTATGCGGGTGGTATTCTTGTTTTTCGTGTATTGGCTCTTGTGGTCGTTTTTGTTCTGGTCGCTGTCTCGCTACTCTTTGTTAATTAATATAATCATCCCTTTCCCCATTTCTTCAAAAATGGTTTTTTAAAACTGCACGTGCAAATATTTGAGAAAGCATCAATGTGATTCGCCCCTGGGTTGTCGGAGACTAAATTTCTTGAGAGGATTAGTCAATGAACAGAAGACCAGGATATTCCCCCGAAGTACGGGAACGCGCGGTTCGGTTGGTTTTAACCACTGAACATGAACATTCATCACGATGGGCTGCAACAATGTCTGTTGCCACAAAGATCGGTTGTACACCAGAAACCTTGCGGATGTGGATTCAGAAGATAGAAGTTGACTCTGGCACAAAGCCTGGAGTGACTACGGATCATGCTCAGCAGATGAAGGAACTTAAACGTGAGGTGCGTGAACTAAAACGAGCCAATGAAATTCTACGCAAAGCAGCGGCTTTTTTCGCCCAGGCGGAGCTCGGCCGCCCACGCAAATAATGGTGTCTTTTATCGACAATCATCGCAAGACGTACGGTGTCGAGCCGATCTGCAGAGTGTTGCCGATTGCACCGTCAATGTATTATCGGTCTAAAGAACTCGAACGGTTTCCTGAAAGACGTTCGCACCGTATTCGGCGATATGAACCCCTTGAGCCTAAAGTACGCCGAGTTTGGGAAGGAAATCGTGGCGTGTACGGTGCCCGTAAGGTCTGGAAACAACTCAACCGCGAGGCAATTCCGGTTGGCCGCTGGACGGTCGAAAGGCTAATGAGCAAGCTAGGCCTTGAAGGAGTTAGGCGCGGCAGACGATGCCGGACAACCATTCCCAACGAGCTTAGTGAGAGGCCGTTGGATTTAGTTAACCGTCAGTTCGTGGCCTCTAGCCCGAACCAACTTTGGGTCGCCGATATCACTTATGTGGCGACCTGGAGAGGCTTCGTTTATGTGGCGTTTGTGACCGATGTGTACTCGCGCTATATCGTTGGTTGGAGAGTATTGAAATCGATGAAAACGGACCTCGTTCTTGACGCCTTAGAGCAAGCAATGTGGGCGCGGGGCAAACCCAAAGGAGTGATTCATCACAGCGATAGAGGTAGCCAATATCTGTCGATTCACTATACCGAACGGCTCATTGAGGCTGGCTTCAATGCCTCAGTGGGCAGTGTTGGTGATTCGTACGACAACGCCATGGCTGAAAGCATCAACTCACTCTACAAAGCTGAAGTAATTCATAAAGAAGGACCGTGGCGTGGATTAGATGAAGTGGAACGAGCCACATTGAGCTGGGTTGATTGGTTTAATAATCGACGATTATTACGGACGATTGGAGACGTACCACCCGTTGAGTATGAATTAATGTATTATCAAAACCCTGAGTCAAGCAAAGCAGCATGACTCAGATAAAACTGTCTCCGATGAGCCCGGGGCGGATCAATGGCGGCTCAGGGCAAATAGCGGTCACAACGAACGTTTACCAATGGTATCTCTGGTTGAATTCAGCATTATGCTTTATTGCTCAACTACCAGTAGACCTTCCTTAATAAAATACCCCAGATCAGCGCAATCATCTAAGTCTCTTAATTCGGGTAGTTGCGAAAATTCGATATCTTCCCTTCGTGCATTCTTCATAATCTGGGCAAAAACTTGGCTTGATCCCCAATCAACGTTAAGAAATAGATCGTCATTACTAGTCTCCTGCAAGCCCAGCAAATAAAAACCACCGTCTGTGGTCGGGCCGATCACGTTTTCTCCGTTCAAGAGATTTTGGTAAGCAGCGTCGAGAATTGATGGGGTAACACCGGGAATATCACTGCCAATCACGGCTGCTGCACCCGCACGCGAGATGCCTTCATCAAGCGCGGCCTTCATTCTCCCCCCCAAATCAGATAATACTTGTTGATGCACACCCAACTGATGGTCGGTAATGAGCTGCTGAAATAGAGGATGGCTTGAGTCGGGCGATACGGCCAGAACTGACTCACCCGGCCAATCATTTACGAGTAAATTTGACGCCTGCTTGAGCAAGCAAACTGCCACTTGCGTCGCTTGGCTTGAACTCAGCGGCGGTGAAAGCCGTGTCTTAACCTGCCCAGCTACAGGTGCTTTGGCAAATAAATACAGCGGGATATTTAAATCAATCATCATTTACCGCACTTGTCGATACCGCGCAGCCAGCCAGTCAGGCGAGGCGCCCAGAAAGTAGGCCAAACGCAAGCCCCACATCAATAGGATTGTTTTTACGATACCCTTTTCCTGCCAACGACGAGCAGAGGTGATCACCTGCGACCGAATACGCACCGGCTGTGCCACTTGCCTCAATCGTTTGCATATCTCAACGTCTTCCATCAAAGCAATTGGGCCATAGCCACCGGCTTGCTCAAACAACGCTCTACTGATAAAAATCGCCTGATCTCCGGTTGCGACCGCAGTCGTGGCTGACCGCCAATTCATCATGCGCGCAATCAATCGATACACCCACCCACTCGCGTCGAGTTGAACGTCAAAGCGTCCCCAAAATGAGTTTGGCGCAGAGCCTTCATAGGCACTTTGAATCTGTATCAGCGCATCAGTGGGTAATTCAGTATCGGCATGCAGAAATAATAATACGTCACCGCTTGCCGCTGTTGCGGCTTGATTCATTTGTAGCGCACGGCCTACTTGATTCGCTTCAATAATCTGCACTTGATGTCGGCCAGAAAAATGTGTCTGTATGCGAGTTCTGTGCGCGACATCCTCACCGGCACCACCAGCGCTGACGACAATGACTTGGTGCCAGTTAGATTTTGCCAGCAAGCGCTCGATAAGATCAATCAGCGCAGGCCCTTCATGCAATGTCGGGATGATGATGGAGCACCTCACAGCCGCCGAATCCAGGCTTCGGCTACTGGGGCCAGATAACTCAACCAGACACGTGGAAACAGCCCAGCAATCACTACCACCAGCAGTAAAGCCAACAGATAAATGGCTTCTCTAGGCCGCCAATCCGTCAGCTTTTGCAAATGCGGCCTGCTACGCCCTAAAAAACCTCGTCGATACGCCGACAATACCGCAGCCGCGCTGACTATCAACACAAACAATGCAGCCAAGCCAATCCCCAGCTGCGATTGAAATACCGCCATGATCATTAAAAATTCGCCCGGGAACCCTGCCAGTGTGGGCACACCAATAAACGCTAGCGCCAACACAAAAAAGCTCATGGTCAAGCGCGGCATAGATTGATACAAACCACCTAAACTAGCCAGCTCATGCGTTTGGGTTCGCGCGTATACAAATGCCAGCACAATAAACAAACCACCGGAAATCAGCGAAAAACTCAACAACTGGTACATCGCACCTTGCACCCCGATGAAGCTAAAAGTCGCGACACCCACCAGCACTAAACCAGCATGGCTAATCGATAGACAGGCTACCAAACGGCGCAAATTGGTTTGCGCCAATGCCACCAAGGTCATATACAGCATCCCCGCTGCACCCAGGCCAAGTAATAGCCAGTGGAAAGATTGCGCGACGTTCGGTGCCAACGGAATGGCAAACCGAATCACCCCATAAGCCCCGATCTTAAAGCCGGTAATCAGGGCCAGCAATGCAATCGGTGAATGCTGACTGAGTAAAGTCAGCCAGGTATGAAACGGCACCACCGGCGTTTTCAGCAGAAACCCGATTAGCAATAAAAAATAGACCAGCCCCTCGGTGCTAGGATCTAGCGGCGTTTGCAATAATTGCAAATAGTTAAACTGCAGCCCGGCTTGGCCACCCCCACCAGCCGCAACCGCCAAGACGACGATCCCAAACAGTAATGCACCGCCGCCAATCAACATCGTCAAGGTGTATTTGACCGCGGCAAAGCGGCGTTGCTCACCCACACCCCAGCGATTGATCAATAGATAAGAAGGGATCAGCGACAGCTCCCAGAACAAGAAAAACAGCACCATATCAAGCGCACAAAAGACGCCAATCAATGCACTTTTAAAACACAGTAAAGCGCTGTAATACAGGCGCTGATGCTGATGAACTGAATTCCATGATGCCACTAATACGCCAACAACGATAAACACCAGTAATGGCAAAAATAGCAGGCTGAAGCCATCCACTCCCAGATGATATTGAATATTAAGGCTGGGGATCCAGCGATAGATTTCTTGTAGCTGAAAGCCCGCAGCGGTGGGCTCGAATACCGATACAGCGATGATGGCAATAAAAGCATCCACCGCTAGCGTAATGCAAGCAACCCAGCGAGCCTGTTCAGGTCGCAGTACTGTAATCACCGCGCTCGCAAACAATGAGCTAACGATCAACAACGACAGCCAAGGCCAATCAGCACCCATCGCTAACATTAGTGCGTACCTCCACCCAATAAATCACCCAGTTCATTCGCCGGAAAAGCAATCAAACGCAGCCAAGGCTGCGAGAAAAACCCGACACTAACGATGACTAGCACGATCAAACCAACGGAAATATACTCAAGTACTGTATTGCCTTGCATGCCGACAAAATGATGATCTTCGTTGGGCGCCAGCAAAAAAGTTCGCTGGAAGGCACGCAGCAAAAAGCCAGCCACCACTAAATTCCCTAACGCCATTGCAATCGTCACGATCGCACCAAAGCGGATTACCCCCGCTTCAAGGACCAAGTGCAAGGCATCAAAGCCTGGCGTACCAGGCATACCGATTACCGCCAACGACGCAAAACCAAAGCCCAAACCCGTCACAGGGATCTGGTCAAAAAGCCCTCCCAGCTTGGTCATGCGGGTGGTGTGAGTGCGTCGTTCAATTTGCCCGAGGGTGACTAAAATAGCGCTAGCAGCCAAGCCGTAAGTCACCGCCAATATGATGCTGCCCTGGATCGCCAAGCTATGCATGCTGAAAATCCCCACCACAATCAAGCCGGTGTGACTGACCACCGCATATGCGGTCAGGCGACGTATATTGTTTTGTACGATCGCGAGTATGGCTGCATAAAACACTCCGACCATCGCAAAGCTGACAACATAGCTGCTCCATTGCGCGCTCGCTTCTGGCAACAGCGGTAGCACGAAACGCAGCAAGCCATAAATACCAATTTTTATGCCGAGTAAAATGGTCGGGGCCAACACCACATTACCGTGCTGCGCGGTAAGCGCCAGCCAACCATGAAATGGAAATAATGGCGAGCGGATTGCAAAACTGTAGAACAGCGAATAAAACACCAAGGTTTGCAATGCGGGGTTCATCTGCATACTGTCAGATAAAGCACGCAGCTTTGTTAGGTCAAACGACCAATACCCCACCACTTGGGCATGATTCCAGCCTAGCAATAGCGTGCCAACCAGCAACATCAAAAGGCTCATTGCCATGAACTGAAAAAACCGCTTGAGGGCTAACTCCTTTTCTGGCGAATTCGACCATTTCCACGTTAATAAGCCGATCGCCGCAATCTGTAAGGTTGAGTAGATGATAAATATCATCAGGTTCAAGGTGCTGAATAGCGCTAACAACAAAGCCTCCACCAAAAACAACAGCGCATAAATCTGATGCTTGTCCTCCACTTCCCGGGAATGGGTATGCAATACCATCAGAACCGTCAAAAACCCACTTAACAGCATGAACAGTAACGACAAGCCATCGATTGCAGCGTGATAAGCAGTCAGACCGAAAATAGAATACTGCCCCCGAAACTGTATGCCCACTTGGACGTCTAGCTGCCCATACAGCATGACTAGCGGCACCATGCAGAGTAACGCTAGCAGAATGGCAATGACAGACAGGGCTTTGCTGCGTTTAAGCAACAGGATCAAACCGGCCATCAGTAGGGGCAGCAGCTGAGCAATCAACAACCATTGCCAGCCGTCAAACAACACGCTGACTATTTCAGTTAAATGGCCGACTAAAGATTCAGACATCGCTACAAAACAATGACGATGGTAACGAGCACCATCAGCAATAAATACCGTGGCGCACTCAAGAGCTGATCAATCCGCTCCAAGCCTTTGCCTAAATTCAACAGGAAATCAGTCAAGCCTTCACCACCACCACGCAATACCAGGCGGTGCTCAAACTGCTCCATTCGCTCTGCGAACCATTGAAGTGTGCGCCCAAGTACACCCTGGCCTTCACCAACACCTTGGCGCTCGTTGGCGCTAACGTTGCCTTGCGCGGGTTTGGCGATCAGCTTGGCGACCACATCGTCGTCAAACCGGCTCAGCTCGTTAGCAATGCTATTGATCGGTCGGCTTAATAGCCAATTTGCCATCGGCTCCAGCCAAAAACGCTGCAACGCTGCGGTAAATAAAAAGCGTGAGTTTTGCATCCATTTCGGTACTGGCCGAGACCCACGGCTCAGCATATGCATCAAAGAAGGTGCGTGCAGAAATTGCCAGGCGCGCCATATTGCGTTAAGTGCCATGTGAATCAACGCTAAATCAAACCAACCTAAACTGACCCACAGCAACATCAAACCTATCTGGGTGATATTGGTGAATAGAAACATGCTTTTTACATCGGTCTGCACCAAGCTCGTCAACCAACCATATAGGATCGATAAGATGCCAAGAACGCCGATAAGCAGTTCAATTTCAGGCGCATGCCGCAAAACTGGCTCCAATTGAATCAACAAATAAATCCCAGCATGCACCATCAACGAACCATAAAATACCGCACTCGATGGGGTTGGCCCTTCCAGTGCGCCGGTAATCCACGCGCAAAATGGGAACTGCGCCGACTTAGCAAGCGCGGGAATTAAAAATGCAAACGCGAGTAAGTCCAATTGCAAAGCAGTCAATTGCATCGCACTGGGTTCGCTTGGCCACATCAAACCACCAGTCCAACGCCATAAAAAAAACAATCCAATCAAAAAACCCGCATCACCTACCCGATTACTGACAAAGGCCATGGTGGCATTTGCAGTTGCGCGCGGGCGTTCGGGGTTATAGGCAATCAACAAATAGGAGCAGACTCCGGCGATTTCCCATGCAGCGAAGGTCAAAGGGGCGCTTCGCGATAACACAATCAGCAACATCGCCGCAATAAACAGCAACAAGCCAATGAAAAACCGATAAAAAGCGGTCTCGCGATGCACATAATTAATTGAAAACAAAACGGTGATGGCGCCAATTACAGTAACAATAGTCGCCATCAACCAAGCCGCTCCATCTATTTGCAACGCCACTGGAACCACCAACCCAGCGCTGCTAAACCAATCCCCAGTTTGAAATTCAACGGGCCATTGGCCGGTGGTAAATGCCTGAATACAGATGAAGTTATAACCCAGCAATACAATCATCATCATCATCACAACAAAGCCACGAAGCAACACACCTGCTCGCCGCTCTTTCTGGTCGCCATCCACCCCTTGCAAACCGATCAACCAAATGCTTAGCGCTGCTAAAATGGGCACCCCAATCAGCAACCAAGGGGTGAGACTCAACCATAATTTCATGAAGGGCTCGCCTCGTCCAGAAGTGCTGGTGGCACAAAATCCATTTTCCCTGCCCAGCACTCTTTAGAATCAGTCACCATTTGAGTCGGTGGCAGGTCACTGTGCCAATCCTGCCAACCCTTGTCGGGATCAAATAGATGGATCGAACCGGCGCTCGGGCTAATCGCCGCCAATAACAGCCAGCCATTGCCTACCAACTCTTGGATCGGAGGTTGGCGCTGATAAATCTCAGTCAACACTTCCGTTTCCGCTTCAACGATCACCAATAGACGCATCGCTTCATGGATTTCGATCATTTGCCGCGGCAAGCCAGTGCGCAAATCGGAGCTGGCCCCTTCCATAACTCCAAACAGCCCATTAACGTTATGTGTGATTTTGCTACCGCTGCCAAAATAGGCATTATTCACCGAAGAAAAATAATACTCCAAATTAATCCCCGCACCTACCGGTCCGTTGGCCAACAACAAGCCTTCTAACACACTGCCCTCTTCATCTTGGCTGGGGTCATAAGAGATTAAAAACAGGCGTCGATCAAAAAAAGCGCTTTGCGTGACCGAGCGCCGACCGATTACCGCTGCTGCGTTAGTCGCATGACCCAACTCGGGCCGCGCCTGAGAAAAATCGTTAGCCCGTGCAAACACATGCTGCCACGCTTTTTGTGGACTGATGTCAGGCTTTGCCGAGACAAATTTCCGACAGCGTTCTTGCGCGTGTTCGGCACAGGCTTGATTGAGCGTTAAGCGTAAGGCTTCCAAATTTGGTTGTAATGCATCAGGCAGCTCATCAAGGTCAAACCACTCTAGCCGATCGGCACCGGTATCGTGTTCGGCACCAATAAACCAGCAGCCATCTGGGATGATTATGCCTCGCTCTTGCAAAGCAGCCCGGGTGGGCGCGTTATTGGCCATCGCCGCCAATAACCGCGCATTGGCACCGCTGTGTTGACCGCTGCAAGCGCCGCAATTGTAAGCAGAGCGATGTGGATTATTCAGGTTATACGATCCATGTCCTAGAACCACCACCAGCGGCGCAAAATCGTTGGTCAGGCCCAAGTTACGTAACAGCCCCTGTACCCGATCAGCTTGCTCAACCACGGTAAAGCCATGCTGATTGTGCTGCGGGGTTGGTTCGGCCATAGGCACGATACAGTTAAAGGCCAGCTTAGTTGGCAATTTTTTCTTAGCCTTGATTCTGTTGGTTTTCCAGTTCGCTGTCATAGCCGGAAACAAGCTTCGTCCAACCAAACCCACCAACGCAACAGGCGCTGAGATCAACAACGACAAGGCACTGGCTATGCCATTGCGTTGCGTTTCAAGCAAGGCCCAACTTTGCCGCTCCGCGCGCTGCTGAACTGCTGCCACATAACGCACACGAGCGTCTTCATAGGCCGGCACGACACTTTCAACTACGCGATGCACTGGCGCATAAACTACTGGCGTCAATGCTATTGGTTCTTTAGCAGCCAGCGGCAGTGAACGATGCGGTACGTTAAAATGGGCAGCCGCACCTAAGGTTTCAATGTCAGGATTAATCGCTTCAATTAAGCGGCGCAAGCCTTCTTCGCGTTCATCCATACAGGCAATAATTTGTGCTTCAATTTGACCATCACGCTGCTGCCATCGCCCTCGATTGCAGTTATCTGACAAGGCTTGCAGAACTTGATCCCGGTAGTGATTTTCAAAGGCTTGCAACCAAATAAACCCCGAACGCTGCGAATCCAGTTCATTCATGCAAACCAATAAATCATTCGCTATTTGATGATCAAGCTGTTGAATAATGTGTGTGCTTAAGCCTCGATATTGCGCCAGTAAAAATAACGGCCAGGCATGTTGGGTTGCGATGAATTCTGCTTGCCCAGCCGACAAATTACGCCAACGATAAACGGCTATCGCCCCAAGTTGCCATATCAGTTTAGCCTCTGCCCCCGATTCTGACGTGGTTTTAGCCTGTTCAATGATACTCACCACTGACTCCGGCACACCGGCCTCATACAAGGCTGAGCGCGCATAAAACTCATCAAGATTCTGGCTAAACACCCAACGGAGCATATCCAAACTGGGCTCAACA
Source organism: Candidatus Poriferihabitaceae bacterium (assembly GCA_965249035.1). Classification (GTDB taxonomy): domain Bacteria; phylum Pseudomonadota; class Gammaproteobacteria; order Arenicellales; family Poriferihabitantaceae; genus CBDFKV01. Next base: position 150,675 of record CBDFKV010000006.1, read on the forward strand.
TCCCACAAGCCTGCACACAAACGCTGGGCGAAAACTCGCTCCATCGCCAAACGCATCGCCAGGAAATCCATCATCTCAATACGGTGGCTAAAACCCTGGTAACCCGGATTTTGATCACGCCATAAGAACATACCCGACCAACCCGGCGTTTCCAGCGCGATCAACTCGAGATACCGCAGCCAACGGTCACGCGGCAAACCCAGGCGCTGCAGCTCAACAATGATCGCATCGGTTGAATCATCGGGCAGTGATTCATGCACATACTGCCAACGATCCAGGTCTTCAAACAGCCAGATTGGATTGTTCGCAGCGCTGTTGCGCCAGGCCGTAAATAATCCCTCCTCCCGATCATGGTGATGCCAGGCGGCCATGCCTTGATCCAGCCATGAGCCAACGTGACGAATTAAATACGGCAACTGCTCGTGCAGGATATCTATACCGGTTAAGCCTTGTAAAAAGCTACGCAGGGTTACGCTGACACCCATTTCGGCCAAGCTATCTAGCAAGCTTGCACGTGCCTTGGCTTTAACATCGCTGTGATCAATCGGCTGTTCCAAATCACTGGCTGTCAGCGTTTGAGCCAGAAACACCTCGTTACATGCTTGCCAAAGGTCGGTGAGTGTGCGATTTAAGTGTTGGCTATCAGCCATCAACGCGGCTTGGGCCGCTTTATCAACACCTGGCTGAAATCGGCTAAGTGCGTTGTTTTCACGCAATTCCCAGTCTAGTTGTGCGGGCGTGAGTGGCTCTAAACCATGGACCAGTACCGATTCGAACACCTCACCTCGGGTTAGCTTCTTAATGGCAGGTGGCAACACCTTCCGCTCACAGTCTAATGAAGAGTCTGCGGCCAACACTCTGTGTAAATCAGCGTGTGTGATTCGCCCATTGCGATAATGAGCGCGATAGGTTTCTGGCGGACAATAGCCGTAAGCACCGGTTTGCTCGTAAGCCTTAGCCAGCGCTTCTGTAAAGGCCATGTGCTGGTAACCGTGTAAGGTATTGTGGTGCACAAAATCCTTTAGCGGGGCCTGACCCGGTAGCACCTGCGCAAAATCAGCAACGGCTTGCTGCAGTGCTGTGCGTAATTCACCGTGATTGAGCTTAAGCTGATCCATACTACAACAGCAGGCTAATACGGCTGATGGTAGGTGCGATCAGCTCAATCAACGGAGTGGGATAAAGACCCAAAATGATAATCCCGAGCGCTAAAATACTGACGGCAAATAATTCTCCACGCTGTAAGTCTTTTAAGTGTGGCATCGACGCTTGGCCTGGATCAATAAACAGCTTCCCCACCGTCCTAAGGGCATAGGTTGCGCTAATTAATACGCCCAGCGCGAGTACCACCGCACCCATTCCCCAGCGCTGATAGCCGCCTATGAACACATGTAGCTCGGCAATAAAGCCCGCAGTTCCCGGCAACCCCACCGCAGCGATCATTGCCAAAACGGTAAAGAATGCGAATTTGGGAGTGACTCCCAGCAAAGCACTGTAGTGGTTGACATCGCGCATCCCGGTGCGCTCATACAATGCTCCAATCAGCAAAAATAGTGCAGCCGCAACCAAGCCATGGGCAAACATTTGGAACACCGCACCATGGATGCCGGTGCTGTTAAAAGTCGCGATGCCGAACAGCACCACACCCATATGACTAACTGAGGAATAAGCCACCATCGCTTTCAGGTCGCGCTGCCGCCACGCCAATAAGCCACCATAAATCAAACCAATCACTGCTAGCAGCATTAGCGGTGTTTGTAATTGCAAGGCAGCCGCTGGCAAGGTCTCAACCGCCCGGATTAATCCGAAGGCACCCATTTTCAATAAAATGCCGGATAACAATATTGAAATCGGCGCAGGTGCCTCAACATGAGCGACCGGTAGCCAGCCGTGAAAAGGGAATATCGGCATCTTGACGCCGAAGCCTATCAACAGGCCAATAAAAATAACGACCTGGGTAGTGATAGGCAAAGTCCCTGCTTCTGCTGCCATATCGGCCATCGCAAACGAGTGTGCCGGCAATGAATCAAATAACACCAGCAAAGCAATCAGCAAAAATACAGAGCCGCCCATGGTATAGAGCACAAAATTTAATGCAGCACCCTGCCGATTAGCCCCACCCCAGCGGTCGATCAGAAAGAACAAGGGGATCAGCGTCATTTCCCAGAATAAGTAAAACAAGGTCCAGTCACGAGCCAGGAATACACCCATCATCGCTGCTTCCAGCACCAGAACTGCAGCAAAGTAGCCGCGAATATGATGATTGATCGACTTCGAAACTAGGACAGTGATCAAGCACAGCAAGCTTGCGAGTAAAACCATCGGCAAGGCAATGCCATCGACACCAAATGAAAAAGAAGTGCCCAGCAGTGGATTCCACGGAACCGAGGTAAAAAACTGTATTTGGCCGTCTGAGAAATCGAAGTTAAGTAATAGGCGAAGACATAACGCTAGAACCAACGCGGTAACCATTAACGACAGATAGCGCGCCCAGTGAGCGGCGCGTACAGGCAGCAACATAACCAGCAGTGCGCCGACTAATGGCGTAACGATCAGACTGGTTAAAACCGTCATAGGCTGCTAGTGAAATAGTTGAGACAAAAATGCGTTGACGAACCGCCGAGAGAGTGTATAGAAAAGCACCGCCAGACTCTATGTGGGTTTTTTATGGCGTCAATTAATTGGCTTAACGCTTTACTGACAACAGCAAGGATTAACTGCTGCTTAGTGAGTGATTAATGTGGCTCCAACTTGCCAAGCTCAGCCAAAATGCCTATTAGCAATTGCTCGCTGCCTGGGCTGAGTTTTTCAGCTAATTGATTGGCATCCCGCTCACCATTGACCAGCCGCCGCAGGATGCCGGCGATTTCTGCCATCGGCCCACCAGCTTGACTCATTTGTTCAGCCATCATCGACAAAGCGTGCAAGGCACTGGTATCTCCGCTCGCGGCCGCGTGAATGATTGAAGCGAGTGCCGGTGCGGCATCACTGGCATGAGGCTCAGCATTGAGATCAGGCAATGTTTGCGGGTTTTGTATCCCCGCTAATATGGCGCTGACAATCACATTGTCTTCCTCATCCAAACCGGCAAGAACGGTCTCGCCGCTTTTTCCTCCTAAAATTCGCTCGCATGCCGTCGCTAATTGATTCCAACCCTGTTGCTTTAGCACGTTGATTTGCGGCATAAATGCCTGTCGTTCTTCTGCATTTTGAGCTGCTTTCACCATAGCATGGATAAATGGTGCATGGGCTTGGCGGATTTGTTCAACTTTATCTAGCATGGCTTGAAACGGCGGGCGATTGACGCAATATAGTAGCTAACGGAAGTCTAACAAAATTGAGGACCCAATTGAGATGCTGAATCGAGTTTTTCTATTTCTAGCAACCAACCTAGCGATTATCGCCGTACTTAACGTATCCATGCGCCTTTTAGGCTTGGATGCCTATTTAGGTGCGACCGGACAAAGCATGACCGGCCTGATGGTTTTTGCAGCAATTATAGGTATGGCCGGTTCGTTTATTTCGCTGGCGCTCTCCAAAACAATGGCAAAACGCTCCACAGGTGCCCAAGTCATTGATTCCCCCCGTAATCGGCAAGAGCGTTGGCTACTAGAAACCGTACAGCAACAAGCCCAGGCAGCTGGAATCGGCATGCCTGAAGTGGCCATTTATGACTCTGAAGACGTGAATGCCTTCGCCACTGGCATGAAGAAGAATAGCTCTTTGGTAGCAGTCAGTACAGGCTTATTGAATACGATGACAGCCGATGAAGCCGAAGCTGTGCTGGCACATGAAGTGAGTCATATTGCCAATGGTGATATGGTGACGCTGGCATTGATTCAGGGCGTAGTGAATACCTTCGTGGTGTTCTTTGCACGAATTATCGGCCGGATTGTTGACCAGGCATTGTCCGGAAATCGTAATGGCGGCGGCGTTGGTATTGGCTATTGGGTTTCCACCATGATCGCCGAATTGGTTCTTGGGTTTCTGGCATCGATGATCGTTGCCTATTTTAGCCGCAAACGTGAGTTTAAAGCTGATATAGGTGGTGGTGAGCTTGCTGGTAACCCTAACATGATCGCAGCACTACAAAAGCTTCAGTCCTTGCACGGCCAGCCCGATCTTCCAGAAGAGCTTACAGCCTTTGGCATATCAGACCGACGCAAGAAGTTTGGTAGCTTGTTCGCAACTCACCCCCCTATTGAGCACCGTATCGCGGCATTACAACCCTAGGGATTTCGGTGAATACTAAGCAACAGCTGTTGAATCTTCACCCAGGATAAACTACTCTTCGCGCTCCAAGAATGAGTGCCTAACGAGCAGCATTTTTGGCATAGCCCGAAAGATAGAAAGAGTTGTAAATTTTTAGACGGGAGAGGTGCCAGAGTGGTCGAATGGGCTTGCCTGGAAAGTAAGTGTACCTTCACCGGTACCGGGGGTTCGAATCCCCCCCTCTCCGCCATGACCACGTACGATAATCTCAGACGAGCAATGTTGGACTAGGTAGATCCGTTTTAATCATCGATGTCAGCTCAATCAGAGATGCTCCTTTGTCGAGTATGAAAACAGGTGCTATTTGGAAACCAAGTCAACTCATACACCTTAGCTCATACAGGACTATCTCCGACAAACCTGGGAATGTATCTCTGAGTTACCTGGGTAATCAAGAAACCCTATGCAATGCAAACAAACTGACCAGCAAGAACTGTTCACTACCTGTATGACCAAACCGCAGTACTCTACTGTTTTGAAGTTAGTTATTTGAAAAGCACAAGTGTTTTCAATTATCACGCACTTGGCCTACACTTATTATAATAACAATTTACGGACGGAAATTAACTAACTGTGGCACGCTATAGAACCACTAAATGACTAATTCAAAAAAATATCAGAGCCACATTGACGGTTTAAGGGCGGTAGCTGTACTGAGTGTAATATTTTATCATTTTGGCCAGGCTTCCTTTAGTGGAGGATATGTAGGTGTTGATGTTTTTTTTGTGATCAGTGGCTTTCTGATAACAAGACTCATATTAGATGAGATAAATGACACAGGTGAATTTAATTTCAAGCGATTTTATATTCGACGTATTCGTAGATTATTTCCCGCTTTATTGGTTACTCTCACTATCAGCCTGGCACTTGCGATAGCCTTGTTTCCTCCAGAACAATTCCAGGGATTTGGGCGATCCTTATCGGCTGCCGTTTTTTCCGTTTCAAATATTTTTTTCTGGACAGGAAGTGGATATTTTGATGTTAATTCTCACGCAAAACCTCTTCTCCACACTTGGTCTTTAAGCGTGGAGGAGCAATACTATCTATTCTGGCCAGCACTGCTCTGGTTTGTCACACAAAAGTCGAACCGCAAGTGGTGGATATATATAATAAGTGTAATTGGTATAGCAAGCCTTGTACTGAATCACATATGGGTCGTTGGGAATTTTGACGCTAAATATTCTTCATCTATATTCTATCTCACACCTTTTCGGATATTTGAATTGGGAATAGGTGCAATGGCCACTTTTGCGGCACCGTTCTTTTCTTCTAAGCGCTGGTTAAATGAGCTTGGAATGGCCTTGGGTTTGATACTCATTGCATACTCCATTTTTGTCTATACCGATAAAATTGTGTTTCCATATTATTATGCTCTGTTGCCATGCATAAGCGCGGCCCTGGTTATCCTCAGTCCAAATTCACGCTTTTTTGGATCGGTTTTAACAAACCCAATCGCTGTTGGAACGGGTCTAATTAGCTATTCGATGTACCTCGTGCACTGGCCTGTTCTGGTGTTCTATGAATATTACAAGTTTGAGGAGCTCCATGAGGTTGAATATATTGGCCTTCTCGCAGTAACGATACTGTTTGCCGTGCTCATGTATTTTTGCGTTGAAAGGCCGTTTCGCAGATACGCCCCATCCCGCCTCAATCCTGCCCCGCAAAAAGGCTTCGTGCTGTCAAGCATTAGTGTGATGATAATTATTGGACTGGTTGGCCTTCAAATTGGCACTTCGGCTGGTTGGGATTGGAGGCATCCTAACTCTTTATCAGCGACCGTAATTGCTGAAGGTAAAAGCAAACGGTATGATCTAACTCGGAAAGGATGTCAGGTAGACCGCCTAGATGATCGACGTTATTGCAACATGAGTAAGTCTATACAAATTCTTGTTTTCGGGAATTCGCACGAACCCGATGGCTACAACGCTTTCTCAACAGTTTATGGTGACAATCCGGCGATTAACCTTATTTCTTTCGGAACGACTAATCACTGTAATATACAACTTGATAGGTCAGGCCCATTCTCTCAGGTGAGCGCCCGTAATTGCGATAAACGCGTTGATATGCTGAATAATGTAGAGTTTATTTCCTCTCTCGATGGTTTGGTGTATAGTTCCAACCATCCCTTCGCAGTTAATAAAAAGAACGAATGGCACATCCTTGCTCATTTAAAAAGTATAAATGAGAATCTCCCTGTTGTGGTGATGGGTGGGTATCTTAATACTCTTCGAGAGTGCTCTGAATTAATTAATCACTTTCATACATTCGATGCCTGCAAAGATTCACAATTTGTATCGAATAATCCATTTGACGAACGAGAAAATACCAGGCTCGATGATGCCGTTGATATTGATTATCTCGCTCTGTTCGGAATCAATGTTGAATAGATGGTATAATCAAGCCATAACAACCACTTACAGAATGCTATGAAACGTGACGAATATCAAGCACTTGTTGCCAGTCTTGAAGGCTTAACGCCGGAGCAGTTCGAATTGCTATCAGGCAGGGTGTCGGCCATGAGTGACGAGCACGGTAGTTTACGACTGACGGAAGAGCGTCTTGACGGGGCAGTGATTTGTCCACATTGCCAAGCGGACGACATTTTTCGTCATGGAAGAACTAACGGTCAGCAGCGCTATCGTTGTAAAGCTTGCTTGAAAACGTTTACAGCTTTAACCGGCACAGGCTTTTGTCGCTTGAACGATAAAGATAAGTTGCTGGCCTACGCCGAATGCATGGTCGAGGGCTTGAGTATTCGCAAAGCTGCTGAACGGGTGGGCTTAGCAGTGGATCGCAGTTTTCGATGGCGGCATCGTTTCCTGGATGCCTTGCGTGAGCATAAGGCCGAGAATTTGACTGGCATTGTTGAGGCGGATGAAACGATATTCCGGCGTTCTTATAAGGGTCAGCGCCGCTTACCCCGTCAGGCCAGGAAGCGTGGCGGTTCATCGGGTGTAGATGGCAAAGAGCGTGTGCCGGTGATGATCGTTATGCAGCGCGGCAGCCGAATGGTCAGTGACGCTGTTCTGGATGACTGCACAGCCAAAACATTTACAAAGGTACTCAAGCCTGCGCTAGCGAAGGATGCCGTCTTATCGACCGATGGACATCCCAGTTATGGTGTGGCGGCGAAATCCCTCAACCTTGAGGCTGGCTATTTTGTTGCGGGATATCATGGCCATGGTGGTAAAGGAACTTGGCATGTTCAAAACGTTAATGCTTATGACAGCCGCCTGAAACGTTGGATGGGGCGGTTTAATGGGGTGGCAACTCGCTGGCTACCCAATTATCTCGGTTGGCGAAGGATGCTTGATAAACATCTTGATGAAATGACTGGGCAACTGTTCTTGCATCAAGCACTCAGAGCAGCGCCTCAACATGTAATCCAAACATAGCGGATTATCTCTATATCGACAAGACTCACCTACTTTGCTCCAGTGACACGGTCGACTCGTGTGTAGTTAAAGCAAATGGTGAGCCTGCCTTTTACGACACTCACCACCTTTCCTTGGGTTTTTCCGATTATCTTGGTGAACGCATCGTGGACGTGTATGGAGAAGAGTTTAATTCGATTGGGTTTCCTCCCCCGCACCGAAAAGAACAGCAAAATAGTACTTTTTGAGTGTTGAACTGCTTGATTACCCAGGTAACTCAGCCATCTTCAGCACATTATAGGGCATGGGTGAAGTACGTTAGGAGAGATAACTCAAGCGTGCGATCATCCCAGCTAAATCGTTACGTCGATTAAACCGATACTGAAACTCTGCCAAGTAACGAGAGACATGCTTGGCATCAATAAGTCTGTAGTTTCCGATCAATGCAGACTTTGTATTGCCCAAGGCGGTGTTTTTTGGCGAGAGCTGGTAGGAACGTGATAGAATTACAGTTCTCACCGGCCGATTTCATGATTGGGCTTTTTTTACAGGCTTCAGCTTCTTAGTATTATTAACTCACAGCTCAAATACCCTAAGAGGCGTACTTGATTGACGTGTGTTGAAAATATGATTTCACTCGCTCTGGCAGGGCCTGAAGCCTACGCATGTGGCTCAGCACTTTCTTCTCCAGTTGCGTTTGGGTACGAGCCGGGGAAGACGCTCGGATTCCCTGTTTAAGGTCGCAATTTAGATATTCATCCGGATTCATGTCGGGACTATAAGCGGGCAAGTAGTAAACCTCGATCTTGTCCTGATTTTCGTCCAGCCACTTTTTTACTACCTTGGCGTGATGAACACGCAAGTTGTCGAGTATCAAAAACACTCTATCATCACTATCTTTGATCAGCCGCTTCATAAAGCGAATCAATACCTTGGCGGTCATATTTTCCCGGTAAGTCATGAACCGTAGCTTGCCTTGATTGTTGACCGCAGATATTAAATTGGTTCGAAAGCGCCGGGCACTCTTCGTCAGTACTGGCGTCTGACCTCGGGGGGCGTAGCCTCGCTCATGTTGGCATTGATTACTGATACCAGTTTCATCGCCCCAGTAGATCGTTCCACCCAGCAATGCTGCACGCTTTTGAATAAATGGGTAAGTTTCCTCCAACCAATCTATGGTGGCCTTGTCTGACCGTTCATAAGCATACTTGGTACCTTTCTGGGGCGTGTAGCCCCAGCGTTTCATGTAGTCGCTGATGACTTGCTGGGAAACCAAAATGCCCCACATATCTTTCAATAGAGCGCGTAGAGCCGCGCTGCTCCACAGCGCAAATGGAAGCTGCAACTGATCCGGACATTTGCCAACAACAATTTCCTGTAAGCATTTTTCCTGCGCCGCAGTCAGTAGCCGACCATCGCCATTACGTCGACCGCGCTGCCCTATTTTCAGCGCCGACTCTCCGCCCGTCTGATAACGGCTGATCCACTCACATATCGTCTGATAGTGAACATCTACAATTTCAGCTATCTGTTTCCGGCTCATCCCTTTTTGAAACAACCGAACTGCTTGGTCTCGGTTATGTTGCTGAACATCGGTACTACGTTTGCGGGCATCATTTTCTCTCATCACCCATTATAACACTTAAGGGTATTTGAGTTGTGAGTTAATACCTAAAGTTTGTTGATTCAGACCTAAGTCTAACGCAAATTTACGAACCGATTCGCTACTGCGAAGCGCAAGCGCCACTGCTTCATCTTTGAAAGCTTGATTGTATTGTGTTTCTCATGGAAAACTTTTTTTTGACTAAAGTAAAAAGGTCTCCGTTAAACTAGTGGCAGATCACTTTTCCAGGCTGTCGATAGGTGAGTCATTCACGATGGTATTCATTCCTCATCATGAACAGAAGTTAGGTCAGTTCGGTATCATTTCCGATTAGAAATACCTGCCTCGCTCAGTATCATTTCATATTGGAAGAGACTGACAGTTGTAATATTTATTATTATGTATTACACTATGCACTCCATAGGACGTATTTAATTACTGAAACATTTAATTACTGAAACCATGAAAATTACTTCGCTACTAGCTATTATTTTGCCACTAATTGTAACCGTTGCTAACGCCGAGCCTCGCACCGCGCTAGTGGATATCACAAAAATGCGTCCCTACACCACTGGTGCCTACTTTGTTACTGTAAGCTCAAATCTTATGGCTAACGGTGCGCAATGCCACACGGTGTATAAAGTTAATGCCGCCGATGCAGGCGCAAAATCCGTAATCGCCAGTTTGTTGACTGCCTATTCTTTAGAAAAAAAAATACAAATCGAGGTACCAACCGCAACTGGATGTATTGGTTTTGGTACACCGATAGCAAGCGTTTTCCTAAATTAGTGCAAGTAATTTAAACCACTCTCGAGTGGTTTAAATTTTCTCATTTGGTTGCCAAACGGGTTCAGCTAGGCAGCGGTTTTCCTTTTAAAATTGGCTATCTCGCGAAACCCTAAAGCGATCTTCTGGGCTGCGAAGCCCCACGAATGGCGCTTTCCCGGTTGTGTCTTTTGACTTGGATCGCTAACCTTTTCTATCTTCAAAAGCCCCGTCCCTATGGATGCTTCTGATTTTGGATCAACAAATACTGGCGACGTCTTAAACTCAAACTCTCTGAACACAGGTATATCTGAAAGAACCATCTTTTTGTTAAAACTGGACGCCTCAATTACCGGTAAGCAATACCCTTCTGCCAAAGAGACACACACAAAAGCTGTAGATAATGAATACAACTCTGCAAGCCTCTGATCATCAACATTGATCTCTACTGAGACTCGCTCGCTATAGCGACAGTCAGATATCAGCTTATGGATATCCACCTTCCACCCTCTCTGGCCTACTATCTTGAGTAAGTAACTTCCTCCTTGGTCACAGTACAATTCATACCCATGGATCAATCTTTGATAATTCTTCCTAGGCTCTATGGCACCAACTGCTAGAAAACAGGGTTCAATATCCTCGGTTTTTTGTAGTGCCTGCCACCTATCACCAAAGACACTCTCTTTCAGCATGGTCCCATTACGAATTACCTGCGTTTTGCTACTAACGCTTGGAAATAGCCGCAGTAACTCATCTTTCGTTGCTTGGCTAACCGTTATTAGTCTATCTGCTCGTTTTAAAGCAAGAGGGAAAAAGAGCTTTTCCGATAAAAGGTTAAGATATGGCACGGTATCTGGATGGGTCGCCCATACCAAATCATGCACTGTAACAACTACTTTGATGGCTTTGGGGACTACCAACGGTAGATGGTGCCTCGGTGACCAATAGATATGAGGCTGATCATTCTTTAGCCAAAACGGCACAATCAAGTTCCACACCAAAAATCGTCCGTGGCTCAGGTTGGGTTTTCGTACACGCGCATTGTCCCCTGGGATCGAGATTGTCGATAGCGGTTCACCATCCAAATACAATATCCATTGCACGTTGCTTTGACTTTGCGAGAATAAGTGAGGTAGCAAGCATTCCAGATACCTTCTTATTCCACTCATCGGTCGACATAGCGGCCTAGCATCCACTGCTATCACCAGATCTTTCATCTTAAATAATAGTCTCGGCTTACTATCTCAGAAAAATTAGTATCTCTGTTTTTACCTATAAAAAAATGTATTAACGCTAAAATAGAAGGCTTAATCTCATCACCGCGACCGACCACCAGTAAAAAAATAGGCCTTAAAACTGTTTTTACAACCAACACGGGAAACAAATATGGGAAGTGTTTGCGGTAAATATACAATAAACTCCAGGTGGCATGATAAGCGGACTTCGTAATGCCTGAACTACTGGAAGAGCTCCCTGCTCGCTCATGAAATATTTTAATATTATTTAGCAACCCATATTTTAGATTAACTATTTTTATGCGCTCTCTATAATCTATTTCTTCACCGTAAAAAAATAATTCTTGATCAAAGAGTCCAACCTTTTCTACAACATCAATATGTAAAAAATAGGATGCTCCATCTATATACCAGTCATTTCGAATGCTCACATCAGAGCTGATATCCATTCTTTTAATTCGACCCAGGTATTTATTAAATCGTATCGCACCTGACTCGGCATTTCTAGAACTATCAACCAGGTGCCCGCCATAGATACCAGGCTCTTGCCCTTTCAAAGAAATACGCACTTGGTGGAGCATTTCTACAGTTAGTTGAGTATCGTTATTTAAAACCCAAAACCAGGTGACCTCATTATTTTTAAGTTCCTTGATGCATTCATTCATTCCTGCACCAAACCCAGAATTGTATCGATTTCTTATTAATTGAATATCCCAGGCTTTAGGAAATGACTCATCTCTACCCGATTCAATCATTTTGTTTCCCAGCCATCGCCTTAGACTTTTGAAGTGATAGTTTTCCGATCCGTTATCACAGATCGCTATCTGCATCCACTCGATTTGGATCAAGTCCTTTAGTAGCCTTTTGGTAAGGTTGGAATGATTCCACTGCAGAATACATACTCCAACTTTCACAGCCAAGTCCTTAACAGCAAAACGGAAAATATAACAACAACAAAAACTTATGCCTAGTTCTCATTACACGTGCTTCACGTGGATAATCTCGGTCGACAGCTGATCACTAGCTGTCTGGTACAATGCCATATCAAGACTGTTCCGCCTTTCCACTTCATCATATAACGTATCGCCAAGCGCACTCATTAACTGCTGTCGTTTTTCTAAAATACTTAACTGTGAGGAAGCAGTGGAATTTTCATGCACATCGGAGATTTCCAGCACTTGACCATCTGATAGCAGTTTTTGCTTGAGCACTAATAAAGATTGATTGAACCGATCAACCACCCCAACCATATAGCAGTTGCCAATAAATCTATTTGCCACCTTAAAACGCTCTTCAATGGGGGTATTACGCGGCAATACGGAAGTACAGTAATGAGTGAAATAATTCGCCACAACAATCGGCCGATGATCGAATCGCCAGCGCAAGTAGTCTGACAAATTATATTTCTTAGCCGCTTGGGCTCCCGGTGTATCTGCCTGCTGCTGACGCTCAAAGCGATAAACTGAGCCAATACGTTCAACCGGATCTCGCAACAATACTATTGTCTTGTAATTAACACCATCACTACTTTCTAACGGTAAAGGCATACAGTGACTTGATATCGCTAACAGACCTGGGTGCGCAAAAATATATCGATCTAGATAATGCTGGCCTCCTTCGTGCATTAGCTCATCTTTCCGGTGATCACAAAATTTTTCAGCGAAATTATGATGCAATATTTTGTCTAAGGAAGTTCCAGCATTTTTAAAAATATGCCCATGAACCAGTACTACACGTTGACTAATAATATTCATTATTAACAATTTCAAAAAATATATATAATTAACTTCAAGGCATTACCCCTGCTGAATCTGTGCTTAATAATGTTGACGGACGACTCACTCACTTCTTTTCGGTAGCACTTACTGTTTTATACTGACATTGATTTCCCAGAAAAGGTCTCTGGGCTATTCCCAATCAAACGATAATTCAGCCGTCATTGATGGCCTTTACGGCTTGAATTGCAAGGTTTAAAGAGTGTAATGCTCATACTTTATCCCATCATTAGCGCGGGGGAATTTCATACTGTAATTATACTGCAAAGTCCCTTGTAATCCCCCCATTTTTAATGGGAGTTTTAAGTAGAGCCATCTAGGCAGCATTCAGCAAATATTAACTCACAGCTCAAATACCCTAAGAGGCGTACTTGATTGACGTGTGTTGAAAATATGATTTCACTCGCTCTGGCAGGGCCTGAAGCCTACGCATGTGGCTCAGCACTTTCTTCTCCAGTTGCGTTTGGGTACGAGCCGGGGAAGACGCTCGGATTCCCTGTTTAAGGTCGCAATTTAGATATTCATCCGGATTCATGTCGGGACTATAAGCGGGCAAGTAGTAAACCTCGATCTTGTCCTGATTTTCGTCCAGCCACTTTTTTACTACCTTGGCGTGATGAACACGCAAGTTGTCGAGTATCAAAAACACTCTATCATCACTATCTTTGATCAGCCGCTTCATAAAGCGAATCAATACCTTGGCGGTCATATTTTCCCGGTAAGTCATGAACCGTAGCTTGCCTTGATTGTTGACCGCAGATATTAAATTGGTTCGAAAGCGCCGGGCACTCTTCGTCAGTACTGGCGTCTGACCTCGGGGGGCGTAGCCTCGCTCATGTTGGCATTGATTACTGATACCAGTTTCATCGCCCCAGTAGATCGTTCCACCCAGCAATGCTGCACGCTTTTGAATAAATGGGTAAGTTTCCTCCAACCAATCTATGGTGGCCTTGTCTGACCGTTCATAAGCATACTTGGTACCTTTCTGGGGCGTGTAGCCCCAGCGTTTCATGTAGTCGCTGATGACTTGCTGGGAAACCAAAATGCCCCACATATCTTTCAATAGAGCGCGTAGAGCCGCGCTGCTCCACAGCGCAAATGGAAGCTGCAACTGATCCGGACATTTGCCAACAACAATTTCCTGTAAGCATTTTTCCTGCGCCGCAGTCAGTAGCCGACCATCGCCATTACGTCGACCGCGCTGCCCTATTTTCAGCGCCGACTCTCCGCCCGTCTGATAACGGCTGATCCACTCACATATCGTCTGATAGTGAACATCTACAATTTCAGCTATCTGTTTCCGGCTCATCCCTTTTTGAAACAACCGAACTGCTTGGTCTCGGTTATGTTGCTGAACATCGGTACTACGTTTGCGGGCATCTTTTCTCTCATCACCCATTATAACACTTAAGGGTATTTGAGTTGTGAGTTAATATCTTGGTGGTATACCACCAATTGCTGTATGCGGCCTTTCGTTATTGTACTGCCACATCCACTTTGTAGCCAACCATTGTGCTTGCTCAACGGAGTCAAACAGGTGCAAGTCTAGCCACTCGTGACGAGCAGTACGGTTAAATCGTTCAATATAGGCATTCTGTGTCGGCTTGCCTGGTTGAATGTAGAGCAAAGTGATCTGATGCTTATTTGCCCAGTCAATCAGTTGATGACTTACGTATTCAGGGCCGTTGTCGCAGCGAATGGCACTCGGCTTACCACGCCACTCAATGACCTGTTCCAGCGCACGAATCACACGGCCGCTGGGTAATGATAGTGTAATCCCCCAACTAATTTACGGGGGATTACACTATCACCGGTAGAATTTGAAGACCGACACCAAAAACAGCCAGAAGATGTCTAGGATTTTGGTGGCAATTCAAATGGTAATAATTATTTAGAAAAATAACAGTTGGCAGAATGGTAGTCTTCAGGTAGACCTATGTCGATAAAATATCCATTACTTACATACGAATAAAATCCTGAGATCTTTTTTTCGAGAACTTCTTTTTCAAAAGAAAATTTTTGATCCAAAGAGAAATTATTTAAAAGCTCTTTTTTTAAATAATATATCCCT
The DNA here is from genome assembly GCA_965249035.1 of Candidatus Poriferihabitaceae bacterium. GTDB lineage: Bacteria > Pseudomonadota > Gammaproteobacteria > Arenicellales > Poriferihabitantaceae > CBDFKV01. The sequence continues at coordinate 165,770 of CBDFKV010000006.1, forward strand.
GAATTTATAATACCATCGCCTGCTCCTCCTTTTTCCAGCACCGAAATAACTTTACTAGTAGCAGACAACTTGATCTGACCATACCTGCTAACATCTGAGACTTGGGCACCAACGATACAAAGACTTGCATCCATTTTTCTAGAATGATCGACAACCTTCGAACAGGAAACATCGCAGAATGAATCTCCATTAAAAACAAAGAACCTATCAGAAACAACCATCTCCATCGCATTTCTAATAGCGCCCCCAGTACCTAATGGTTCAACTTCTTCAGAAAAAAGTATCTCTATATCTATAGGATTGTCTTCGAGCACTTGTGATTGAAAATATTCTGCTCGATAACCAGTAGCTAAAATAGCTTTTGAGAATCCTTGCTTCTGTAGCTCTTGAAGTATCCAATAAACAAAAGGTTTACCTCCCACCAAAACCAGCGGTTTAGGTATATCTCCTGAAATACTTTTTAGCCGGGTTCCCTTTCCACCGACCAAGACTATTGCTTCCAACACTAAAATTATCCAAAAATTTGTTGTTCAACAATTGCACAAATAATGTGGCCTATACATATATGGCATTCTTGAATATTTGGTGTCGATTTCGAAGGCACAGCAAGACTGTAATCACAAAGAGAGCTCAAAACTCCTGCGTTACCACATAGAGCAACTGTTATTATCGCTTTCTCTTTCGCCACATCTACGGCTCGTACCACATTCTGAGAATTTCCTGAAGTACTAATACCTATAAAAACATCCCCTTTAACTCCTTGTGCTTGTAGCTGCCTTGAGAACAAATTTTCATAGCCATAATCATTGCTAATCGCAGTTAACATGGATGTATCAGTGGTTAACGCCAAGGCTGGCAACCCTGGTCGATCAAAATAAAATCGGCTGACAAACTCTGCCGCTATGTGTTGTGAATCAGCCGCACTCCCGCCATTCCCTGCAAGAATCACTTTATTTCCACGCTGATAACAATCAATTATTAAATTAGTTACTGTGGAAATGTTTGCCAATAACAAGTCATCATCTAAAATATTTTGTTTAGTTCTAATGCTTTTTATTAAATACTTACTAATATAATTTAAATTGTCCATGAGGTACACCCTTCACTTACAAATTGCACGTTATATACTTGACCATCAATCTTTCTTAAAGCTACTTGCAGGTTTGGTTTGTCAATCGGATCAACAAAAATCATCATAAACCCTCCACCACCTGCACCAGAAACTTTTAGAGATTTCGCACCATTGTCAAAAGCGGTCTTTTCAATACCTTCTAATAACGGGTTAGTTATTGATTTAGAAGTATTTTTTTTGGCTTCCCACGAGTGACGCATTTCATTAATCAGACCATCAATATCTCCTTTTAATAATAATTCTTTCATTTTAAAAGCAGCCTCTTTAACTTGATGCATTGCTTCCAACGACTTTCCGTCCTTATGGCCTATCGATTCCATTTGATCCTTAATAATGGTCGCCGAGTCTCGAGAAGCACCAGTATAAAATAACAACAAAGACGATTCAAGTTCACTAAATATGCGTGCGTGTATTCGCAATGGGTTAACTATTACTCTATTACCCCCATAAAACTCAATGAAGTTTACACCACCAAAAGTTGCAGCATATTGGTCTTGTTTTCCACCAGACAAACCGCAATCAGTACGTTCAATTTCGAATGCTAATTGAGCCACATCATATTCGCCTAAAGGAAGGCCTAACAAATATCGAAATGCCTCTATCATAGCAACGACCATGGTTGATGATGATCCGAGCCCAGATCCAGGAGGCGAATCGGAGTAGGTAATAACCTTGACCGGAAAGTTTTTACCGTCGCAATAGTCATCCACAATTCTCCTATACACCGCTCTATGTAAGGGCAGGTCTCCAGAAATTTCTAAATTATCATCTAAAGAAAATGACTCCTTTCGAGTCAAATCTTTTGCTTCAAAACTAATATCTGTTATAGCTTCATCTACCACCAAGGTACAATTTGCGTACATGTTTATAGTAGCATTCAAAACACACCCGCCAAATGTGTCGCTATAAGGTGATACATCCGTTCCACCTCCGGCGACACCCAACCTAAGTGGCGCCCTTGTTCTTACTGTTTTCATTTTAGTAGTTTGCGCTATGTTTGGATTACATGTTGAGGCGCTGCTCTGAGTGCTTGATGCAAGAACAGTTGCCCAGTCATTTCATCAAGATGTTTATCAAGCATCCTTCGCCAACCGAGATAATTGGGTAGCCAGCGAGTTGCCACCCCATTAAACCGCCCCATCCAACGTTTCAGGCGGCTGTCATAAGCATTAACGTTTTGAACATGCCAAGTTCCTTTACCACCATGGCCATGATATCCCGCAACAAAATAGCCAGCCTCAAGGTTGAGGGATTTCGCCGCCACACCATAACTGGGATGTCCATCGGTCGATAAGACGGCATCCTTCGCTAGCGCAGGCTTGAGTACCTTTGTAAATGTTTTGGCTGTGCAGTCATCCAGAACAGCGTCACTGACCATTCGGCTGCCGCGCTGCATAACGATCATCACCGGCACACGCTCTTTGCCATCTACACCCGATGAACCGCCACGCTTCCTGGCCTGACGGGGTAAGCGGCGCTGACCCTTATAAGAACGCCGGAATATCGTTTCATCCGCCTCAACAATGCCAGTCAAATTCTCGGCCTTATGCTCACGCAAGGCATCCAGGAAACGATGCCGCCATCGAAAACTGCGATCCACTGCTAAGCCCACCCGTTCAGCAGCTTTGCGAATACTCAAGCCCTCGACCATGCATTCGGCGTAGGCCAGCAACTTATCTTTATCGTTCAAGCGACAAAAGCCTGTGCCGGTTAAAGCTGTAAACGTTTTCAAGCAAGCTTTACAACGATAGCGCTGCTGACCGTTAGTTCTTCCATGACGAAAAATGTCGTCCGCTTGGCAATGTGGACAAATCACTGCCCCGTCAAGACGCTCTTCCGTCAGTCGTAAACTACCGTGCTCGTCACTCATGGCCGACACCCTGCCTGATAGCAATTCGAACTGCTCCGGCGTTAAGCCTTCAAGACTGGCAACAAGTGCTTGATATTCGTCACGTTTCATAGCATTCTGTAAGTGGTTGTTATGGCTTGATTATACCATCTATTCAACATTGATTCCGAACAGAGCGGTAGTTTGCTTATCGAGTTAAAAACATGCGTCCAGAGCCAACACGCTCTCGCCAATAATTCAATAAATCTAACATGGTTTTCTCGAATGTAATTTCAGGCTCCCAACCTGTATGATCTCTAAATTTAGATATGTCAGGAACTTGCAAATCAGCGTCTATAGGTCTAAGCCTAGCTGTTTCAATTTCAACTTGTATATCTTTCACAGTCGACAATGAAATGAGGTGTTCGAGCATTTCCTTCACAGAGCAGGTAAATGCGCCGCCAATATTGTAGTATTCACCAGCTATTGGATTATGAGTAACCAACAAATAATACGCTCTCACTGCATCACGGACATCTGACCAAGTCCTCAGCGAATCTAAATTCCCAGTCTTTACAACCGGCGGAATCAGTCCTGCCTCAATCATTGCGATTTGCTTTGCAAACGTTGACTCAGCAAAAACATCACCTCGGCGAGGGCCGGTGTGTGTAAACATTCTAGTCGTCATAACTTTCATATTGTATGCCTCTCCATAATAACGCCCTATCAAGTCAGTACCACATTTCGATATTGCATAAGGGGAGGCAGGGTGGAATGAACACTCTTCATCAATAGGCAACTTTTCCTTTGGAACGCGCCCAAATACTTCAGAAGAAGCACAGACATGAATCACGGGGTTAAATGCTGATTGATAAGTAGCTTCCAATAAGTTAGAAGTGCCTATTACATTAGTTTGAAGTGTTTCAGCAGGAGAGTCGAAGCTAGTTTTTGGGTAACTTTGCGCTGCTAAGTGAAATATGTAGTCAGGCTCTGATTTTGCGATAACGTTCACTAATGAACCGAAATCATTCAAATCTGCATTTACAAAATAAAGCCGTTCTTCATCATTAGCTAGCTCAAGCAAATGCTCTACGTTATCTAAAGGGCTGCGCCAACGACACATTCCAAAAATATTCCAATCTGTATTTTCTAGTAGATAATCGCATAGGTGCGACCCAACCATTCCAGTCACCCCAGTAATTAAAACATTTTCTGGCACACTTACACCTCTATGATTGGGTTATAACTAATTAAAGGACGTTTCAAAACACCCTCGATGTATTTAGATTTCATTTTAATAATCTTTGGTCTGGCTGACCAAAAGGAGTCACTAGGAGCGCTCAAAGTATAGCTAAACTCAGGGTAACTCGTTCGTATTATTTCTGCCATTTTCTTACGCGATAAACATTCAGGACCAGCAAAATTTACCACGGTCATCCAGCTTGGCCACTCTTGTTGACTTAGACAAATAAGGCTATCGGTAACATCATCGATCGAAATCACACTTCGACTTAGTCCTTCAAAAATATCTAGAGTTTTGCCTTTGATCATACATTCCTGAACAAGAAGAGAAAACCTATCAAATGAAGACCAAACATAAGATAAACGAACAGGAAGCACCAGTTGGTTCCCGAAAAAGTAGCGTTCCACCTCCGCTTTCATCTCTGCGTAAACTCCAAGAGGCGACAGTTCAGATTTTTCATCAACCACCTGGGGACTCTCTCCATAAACTACATCACTTGAAATAAAAATAACCCTAGAACCTTCCGAAATAGCACTTTCTATAGCCGTAATCGTGTTGCTTACGTTAATTTTATACGCATATGTATACTGCGTGTTGCAAACATCAGGAGATGATTCCGCAGCTAAAAATATAATCGTGTCGTCTTTACCGACCTTACCAATTAGGTCAAAAGCACTTTCCAAATCAAATAGAAAATGACTACTGTCTAAACTGTCATTCCTTGCACCTACTCTAAATGAAAGATTTCGTACTGAGAGTAACTCAGTTAGTTTTTTACCGATAAATCCAGATGCACCAAGCACAGTGATTTTGTTATTTAATTGGTTCGACATAGTCGCCATGGTAATTAAAATAAAAATGTGTTTAATCGTTAAAAAATCTATCTATTACTTGATTGGCTGCAGATCGTGAAAAATATTTGGTGAGAATTTCATAGGACAAAGATGACTTTTCCTTGCAGAGTTCGGTATTTTTTAACAACTCATTCACGGCTTTAGCAAATGATTTCTCTGTATCTCCAATCGCGAGATACTCTTCAGGAATACTAGGCAAGCCCTCGGCTCCGACCGATGTTGTTACAACAGGAACACCATTACTCATGGACTCAATTACCTTTCCTTTGACACCAGCCCCATATCGAAGGGGAACGACAGCTACCCTAGCGTCAACATAAGCCAACAGCAACTCTGGGTCTGAAACTTCACCAAGAACGCATATATTGTCATTCGTTAACTCAAAAATTTCATCAGGACACTTTGACCCAATGACAGTTAGCAATGCATGAGGATAAACATTAAGAATGAGAGGAAATATTTTTTGTATAAACCATTCTAATCCATCACGATTTGGTGGATGACCAAAACCACCAATAAACAACAAATTAGGACTCGAGTTGACTACTATTTCAGATTCCAAAAAATCAGTTTCATACCAGTAGATTGGAATAGGGTAAACATTAATCGCTTCATCAATACTTTTCACAGCCTTTACTTCGAATTCCCCAGGATAGAACACAACATCAGATTTTCTCATAATGCTCAATTCTTCCTCTCGCCATGCACTGATTGACTTACCGCTCTCATTTGGAATGCCAAACTGCTTTTCTCTCTGGATACGCAGAAAGTGAAGATCAAGACCATAGTATGCGATACGAGGTGGTTTCTCTAAGGTATGAATTTTATCAATATATTTACTAGTGATATGAGGCCGATTAAAAAAGATACACTCAATTTGTTGATGATGCTCTGATAGCCATTCAAACCATTTATCTTTGTAGTGACTCCCGAACAATACTTCAACACCTAACCTTTGTAACTCTTCTGTATATGGTTGATGAGGATAAAAATTATCGCCCATAAAAATGACGTGGTGCCCCGAATCAATCATGAGCTGGATATACATAAATATCGTCCGAGAACCAGCGTCTTTATCATACATCGGGACATAATGATCTATCACCAAAACAGTCTTCCTACTTTTTCCATGATTACGTGCCCTAAACCAAGCGCTGTCATCTATGTAATGCTCAGTAGATAAGGTCTTCTTCCATTTATCCAAAAATTTCTTACGATTAACTCTCTGATACCTCTTTATTCCAGCGCCTTCATCACCTCCGTGAGAAACACCTTCAAAATGAACCACCTTGGATGTAGGAATATATCGAACACGAAGACCTCTCTTGCGAACTTCAAAACAAAAGTCAGAATCTTCATAGTAAGCAGGAATAAACCGTTCATCAAACCCACCTATCTCATCCCATAAAGATTTTTTAAAAAGTAAACAAGCGCCTGAAATATAGTCAACATCCCTCGCAAAATTATATTCAGCCTTATCAGGCCGGTCAAATCTGCCGTAATTCCAACCTGATGCATCTGAAAAGATTATCCCTCCAGCCTCTTGTAAACGGCCATCAGGATAGAGAAACATTGATCCTGTTATGCCGATAGTACTGTCTTTTTCAATTGGATTTAAGAGCTCTTTTAGCCACTCTCCCTGGACATTTGTATCATTATTCAAAAGAACGATATACTCTCCTTTAGCTTTTGAGATTGCTTGATTGCAATTCAACAAAAAGCCTTTATTTTCACTTCCTCGAACAACACGAACCCCCTTTACCCATTCATTTATATCAGCAGTTTGGTCTGTAGAGTGATCGTCAGCAATTACTATTTCGAAACTTATCTCACTAAAATCCGTGTGTTTTCTGATGCTTTTTAGACATGCAAATGTTGTTTCGTATTTATTATATACAGGAATTACAATCGATACTTTAGGTTTATTGGCTATTTGAAATTGTATTTTTTCATTTATAGTTTCCTCAAAATTTCTGGGCTCAATGATTTCAATCTCCTCACTGACCGAAAAATCAGAATTATAATATCGCAATAATCCTTGCTTTACACCACGATCAGTTTCTCCTTTACCAAGCAGTATCCAAGCACCTTTAAAAATTCTTGTAAAGTTTAGTTCTCTAATAAAAGGCAAGGGGTTTCTTACAAGAGCAGATAGCAAAAGTCGTCTGTTCGAAATTGGTGGCAATACCTGCATCAATTCATCCGAAGTATGACCGAACTTAGCCATATCAAACGCATGATGCAGAGATCTAGATTCAACCAATTTAAATCTACTTAACGCTTTCCCTATTACCGATGGAATGATGTATCGCTTAGTCATCATGTACCTTTTTAACTCCCCTGAAATTTTCAACAAGCTTAGCTTTAGCTCGTCCCTGTTTTCGGTGAGTTTTCGACTATCTTCAATTAACTTCTCATTCTTCTCTCGATAGATCTCGTTTTCTTTTATTATTCTTTTATTTATTAAATCAAACTTCTCACTTTCAGAATGTATTTTTAAGCGTTCTGCATCAACCTTTTTTGACTCTTCCTTTAATATTTCATTTGCTGCAGATAGATTTCTATTTTCAATTTCAACCCTTTCTGCACCAATTCTTTTCTCATCGAGCTTCTTAACTAATAACTTAATTTCCCCCTTATGTTCGCGCAGGTCTCGATTTGATTTTTCATAAATATTTACCAGCCCACCTCTCGACTCTAAATCACCCCATGTAAATATAGATAGCTCAATCTCTGGTAAGTTAGCCAACGTGTCTAGATCACCATTTTTGGCTAGCAGCCAAGCTTGTTCTATCGCTGGCTCCCAATTACTTAATTCAGTATCAACCTTTTTATGGTGAAGCAATTCCTTTTCAAAGACAGAATTATAATCTCTCGGTGTCAACTTTTTCAACCCCTTGGTCCTGCCACCAATAGCATTAATCGTAGAAACAATTTCTTGTTCATCATCTAGTTCGAATGGAAACCGTAAATTCGTTACATTATCCTCACCCTTTAGAGCCTTCGCTATCATCCTTGTCTGGTGATACCAAAAGACAAGAGCGTGCTGAAGAGGTATCCCGTTTCGCTGTTGAATCGATTTTGCCACTGATACTGGATGCCTATGCACTACAATATGATGGGTCGGCTTAAGGTGATTTTTCCACAACGGCCACGTAAGGCTTAGTCTAGGATCTTTTAAGAACCAATTATCGTGACCGCGATAGCCAGCTGCAATGTCTTTGATTTGTTTGTCGAATTTTTTGCGGAGGCTAGCTATCAACTCACGATCAAACACAGGTACTAATGTAAACCAATTCAACCCTACACTACCAAGCATGGTATCATTCAATTCAACGACATCTGTACGCTCCCAAAAACCCTTTGGGTTATCTTCTTGAGCCGGCATTTTGAATTCATCATCTGCATACCAAAACCCTGCTTTTTCCAACATATTCCCAGTAAGCGAAGTGCCAGAACGGTGTACACCGTGGACAATAATTTTTTTCATTTGTTACTCTCCTGAGCGATGCATGCTAAGTAGGGAAATCCCTTTGCTCATTTCACTAGCCTCTCTCCTTGATAGGCGTGAATCAATTGCTCTACGCTATCAAAAGCCTCTGCTCTCCCTTTAGATAAAAGGACGCCTTTATTGCAAAAAGCTTTAAGAACATGCAAAGAATGCGATGCTAAAACTAAGAGGTTCGCCCTTTCGATATGTTCTTCAAGCCGATTCCTAGCCAACCTCATAAACTCGGCGTCTCCGGTCAATATCGCTTCATCCAATAAAAGGATTTCCGACTCTGCAGCGGTTGATACGCTAAATGCCAAACGCATTCTCATTCCAGCAGAGTAGGTCCTAATGGGCATATCAAGAAATTCGCCTAAGCCACTAAACTCAAAGACATCTTGCTTCAAGCCTTCAATTTGATCTGGTCTCAATCCCATTAAAATTCCGCGTGTTTCAATGTTCTCCCAGCCAGACGCATCCATAGATACCCCAAGATTAGGGTCAAACATTGCTGTTATATCACCCTGACTTCTAATCTCCCCTTCAGTGGGCTCATAAATGCCCGCCATAACACGCAGCAAAGTTGATTTGCCAGAGCCATTGTGTCCTAGGAGTGCAACTCGATCTCCTGACCTCACATTTAGTGAAACCCCCTCCAGAGCATGGACGCTTAATACCCCGCTCTCCCTCGTAACACCGCCACCAACCAGGCTCGATGCAATCACACCTTTCAGTGATCGTCCCTTGGCATTGTAAACCGGAAACGACACGGAGACTGAATGCATTTCAATATACGGCATGTCTAAACCCAATACGCAATTCGATGCCTATACCTGGCAAATAGATAAAATGCTGCAATCAGCAAGAATACATTCATGCTGATCACATAAACCCAGCTCAACGCGGCTGGAAAATGTCCAAGCATAGGTGCTCGAAATAATTCCACAATATGATAAAACGGATTTGCTTCAACGAAAAAGGCACGATCTGGGAATCGTTCAGCATTCCAAATTACTGGCGTCAAAAACATCATCGGTCGCATCATCGCGGCTACAATCTGTGGAAAGTCTCGATAACGCATCGATATAATTCCAAAAATAACTACCAAACATAGTACGTTCATCATAATAAGCAATAAACCAAATACAGCGACCAAGGCTGTCAACTCTATACCTAACCAAAGGTAAATATAGATTACAAAAATTATTATAATATTATGCAGAAATCCGATCACCGCTTCAGTCATTAACCGATAAACGTATAAAGAAGCTGGCAATCGTATTTGCTGAATCATACGTCCATTAGCTATAAATACATGACAACCTCGGACGATGCTTTCAGAATAAAACAACCAGATCACAAAACCAACAGAGACATAGGGCAGATGCTTGGAAATCTTTTCATTTAGTAAACTGCCATACAATACACCGAACACTAGTACCATTACGAAAGTACTGATCGTAATCCAGAAAGGTCCTAATAGACTGCGCTTGTATTTTTCCTTGACATCCAAAATCGCCAGCCTGGCCCAAATACGCCAAAGCTTAAGGCCACTCAACAAATCAGATACAGCACTACCAACTCGATTCTTACTGGGCATAGGGTTGTCCGGCGTCCTTCTAACTCACAAAAACATATTCACGGTAGGCTATCAAGATACCTTCGAGCGTCCGTACCTATCATCAAAACGCTCTATATCATCTTCTCCAAGGTACTCTCCAACTTGTACTTCAATCAGCTGCAAAGGAATTTTGCCCTTATTTTCCAAACGATGTGTACTACCAACAGGTATATATACCGATTGGTTCTTCATGACAGTTTGAACCTTGCCATCGCACTCAACTGTTGCAGTGCCGGAGACAATTACCCAGTGTTCCGAACGATGTTGGTGGCTTTGCAATGACAAAGATCCGCCTGAATCAACGGTAATCCGTTTGATCTTAAACCCATCGTATTCCTCTAAAATGGTATAGCTTCCCCACGGCCGTGAATCGGTAAGGTGATGCGTGACTTCCTTAGCGTTCTTGATTTTAAGCTTATCAACAATTGTCTTAACCCGCTGCGTGTCACCTATCGTGGTTAGTAAAATCGCATCTCGAGTCTCGACCAAACAGACGTTACTAACACCAATCGCAGCAACAAGCCGGTGCTCGCTTTTAAAGTAACTATTACTACAGTCTTCAGTACATACATCTCCATGAGCTACCACTCCATCACCATCTGGGGTTGACACATTGTACAAAGCATCCCAGCTGCCTATATCAGACCAGCCAATATCACAAGGAACAACAGCTAAATGTGCCCCACTCTTGCTGGCTGGTTCAAGCACACCATAGTCAATAGAAACAGAATCCATTTTGGAGAAATTCGCATCGATTACGTTTTGGAAGCTAGCGCCTTCATTATACTGATCGATCATTTGCCCAATTATCTCGGATACTATCGGGAGATGTGCCTCTACCAACGCTAATATAGTCGATGCTTTCCAAACAAAAATACCCGAGTTCCAGTAGTAGTTTCCAGCCTTAAGATATGCTTCTGCAGTCCCTAAGGCTGGCTTTTCAACAAATCGTTTGACCCTGTTCGCTTGCTGGCAACCTTCAATTGTCATGCCTGCTTCAATATAACCATATCCTGTATTCGGGCTACTGGGTTCAATCCCTAGCAACACAACCTCTCCATTTTGGGCAAGGTCGATTGCGCTAGCTAATGCCTGTTGAAAAGCTTCATCATCCTGCACCAAATGATCCGCTGGTGATACGACCATAATAGGATCTGCTTCATCATTCATTAGTTGAAGATGACAAGCAGCAATGGCTATTGCCGGAGCGGTGTTTCTTGCGACAGGCTCGGTTAAGATCTCATGTGCGTGTTGATGCCCGGTGGTGTTTTTGAATACTTCGTTGGTGACAATTAGTGTATTCCCTTGTGCAACTGGCTCAAGACGACTGATCGTTTGCTCTAAAAGCGATTGATCAGAATCAGAAAATTTAATGAACTGTTTCGGAAACGATTGACGTGAAAGTGGCCAAAGTCGAGTCCCGCTACCACCCGCCAGAATCACTGACCATACTGAGTCGGGCAATTTGCTAGCCACCTTGCGAAGGTTATCTGTATTGTGATTAGTAGACATTAGGACTCATCGCTGACTTTCAAATAGTGCTTCATAAAGATGTTGATACTTCGCACCCATGGTGGTGCCGTTGTAGTGTGCCAGGTAATGCTTGCGGGCACCATTGCCTAAACGCCGCCTCAAATCAGAATCACTCAAAAGCTTCAACAGCGCACTGCTTAGATCATCAGATGAACAGGCGGAAAATACCAACCCTGTCTCACCATCGATATTAATTTCTTTCATCCCCGATTCTATATCAGAACAAACCAAGGGTTTGGAAAACCTCGCCCCTTCCAAGAGTACAACACCAAATGCCTCAGTGCGGAGATGAGATGGCAAGACTACCAAACCCGATAACACCATCAATGCTGCTTTATCCTCATCTGATACGCTCCCTAGAAAATTGACATTATTGATCCCCCGGCTAACTGCATATCCCCTCAAAGCTCCCCCATCCCCTCCATCACCAGCAATTACTATCTGATAGTCGTCACCCAGCTTGCCTGCAGCATCGATCAAGCACCGCAACCCCTTGTAATAACGCAAACCCCCAACAAACAACACAAAATTGCTGCCCACCTTCTGGCTCCAATACGATAACATTTGATCGCTTGGGCCAGGCAGGCTCGATTCACTCAAGCCGATCGGAATAATACTTGTTTTCCCGGAGTATTGGCTTAGTACTGAGCTACTATCTGCATAGGTTTGAGAAGTTGCCACTATTGAGTCGACCGAATCAAGAAATCTCTTTTCAAGCGGGCGATAAAAATTCAGTAAAGTGGATTGCTTAATAATATCGGAGTGATAGGTAAGCAGTGTAGGTTTGTTCCGTGGCGAACAAAAATGCAAATAGTCCGCAAACGGCCAAGGGAAGTGATAATGAATAATATCAGCAAGTGCGTAGCGCTCAAGAAACAAGGACTTAGCAGAAAACGACAAAGGGCAGGAGGCAATCTCTACATTACTTTTTGCACGGTAGACACTCATCCCCCTCTGTTTGATAACAGCGGCTTTACCCGCGTGTTCGCTTAGGGTAAATACTTCTGCCTCAATTGACCCACTCGTATTTCCATTAATTTGGCAAACTACTTCCTCAACCCCACCACGAGTATCTGGATAGAACGTTTTATTGACGTGCAGTATTCGCATTGGGAAGCAGATGAATTCTAGAAACTGAAGGTTGAATTCCCAAAAATTCCATGCCATACAACCCCATAGCGAGCAATCTATGAAATAACCTTAATTAATAGGTTAGCCTATCTCCCTGATGATTTTGATATAGCATCCCTTAGATTGACTAGAAGAAGTCACCCGCGGCCCCACTCGCCATCACTGCCTGAATAATCTCCTTAACCTCAAGTGCCTCTTGCTTGAGTGCATCAGGCAGTGGCTTACCACCGTATATCATCAGATCCATATTCAAGGAATAAAGTGCAAAAGTCCCGTCTTGGCCTTCAACTAAGGCAATTCGACAAGGGAGGTAGGCTGAGAATGAGTCACTGTAGTCAACCATGCGCATTGCGGTTTGGGGATTACAGTACTGATAAATCTTCAAAAATCGCTGCTTCTCGCCAGTTTCAAGCTCAACCTGCTGTGACAGCGGTAATTCACCAACAGACCGAATATTAAGGTCATTGGCTTTGATTTTCATCGCTTCTTCAGCGTCTTCCGGGCTAACCCCTTCCTCTAGGGGGACTCGCCAAACCGTTGCGTCAGCAGAATTGCCAGTTTCTTTCAACTTCTGCCACATCTGCGTGTATACACCGCGAGCTTCAGGGTCCATAGAATTCAGTGCAGCCAAACTGCCACCAAATTTCTGATAGCCGAATATTGCTGTGATGATCGCTAACAGGCCGACGATAGCCAGTAAGTTTCTAATAAAACTCATTGTATCTTCCTAATGGTGATTTTCTTTTGTCGCTGGTTGCGTGCCAAACCTGAAACTATCAACGCGATTGCAGACAATTTTGTAAGCCCCTGATTATCGAATGCTTCGCCTTAATCATCAAGGGTTAATCTGGCTTTATGTGGCAACTTGGCTCGTCGCTAACGGTAACGATTAACTAAATCATTGAGATCACGGGCTGCTACGCCAGCTCGCTGGGCAAAATCTTGATCTTGACCAGCATAAATAATACCGCGTGATGAATTGATTGCGATACCGTGACCGGCTGTGGTCAAACCAAATTTAAGCACGGACTCGACATCACCCCCTTGCGCGCCCACACCTGGCACCAACAAAGGCATATCCCCCACTATACGGCGTATTTCGCCCAACTCTTCGGGATAAGTCGCACCCACCACCAACATCAGCCCACCGTTATCCCACGCCACCGATTGTTCAGCAACATGGAGCGCTAAAGATTTCCGATCACTCTTTAGCGCCTGGAATTCGGAACTACCCGCGTTTGAAGTGCGGCATAACACCACGACACCTTTATCCGTATAGCTTAAAAATGGCGCTAACGTATCGCCCCCCATATAGGGGTTAACCGTCACCGCATCGGCACCATATCGATCAAACGCCTCACTTGCATACATCTCGGCTGTATCGCCGATATCGCCGCGCTTCGCGTCCAAAATTACAGGATGATCTGGGTAATTGCCTTTGATATAGCGTATGGTTTTTTCCAGTGACGCTTCGGCCGCGATCGCCGCATAATAGGCAATCTGCGGCTTATACACCGAGCAAAATGGTGCAGTTGCATCAATGATCTGCCGATTAAACTCAAAGATAGGGTCATCCAACATCAGCAAATGCTTGGGTAGCTTGTTGATATCCGGATCCAGCCCCACGCAGACTAAGGATTGATGCTGCTCCCACGCGTTAATAAGTTGCTGCTGAAAAGTCATTGGTGATTATTTTAATTCGATAGGCTGCGCGGATTGTATGATATCTGCCCATTCAGCACCGGGCAATTTCGCGCAAAACGGAAGTCGCAAAGGCACCCGATTGTAAAATAAATCGTAGCTCCAGTGCACCATCCAGCCACTGCCAAGATAAATCTCCCACCATCAATCGAAATGCACGCCGCATCGGCTTCATGCCAACACTGCATAAGCCAGCAACTAATTCTGGCTCTTGCTCCAAAATCTTAGTTTCTATCGCCAACGCATCGGACTGAGTAACCGGCTCACCTTTACCTACCAAAGGCCCCGCTGGGTGGACATCGAACTCCCTCACCCGCCTTTCTAACTCACTATCCACTTGATCTGCGATAAAGAAACTTTGGCTGCCAACCAACTGCATTGCATCACCAATCAGCGCCCTATTCCAATTTCCTGCCTTAATTCGTTCAGATAACACCTGATTAAACAACCAGGAACGGGCAGCCGACAAAACCATCCCGCGTGAATCACGCCTCAACTTCAGATCACCTGCAAACATCCGGCGCGCATTGGAAAGGTTCTTGCCCGCGCGACCAAATCGTTGCGGCCCGAAATAATTGGGGACGCCTTCGGCGCCAATTCGCCGCAAAGTCCTTTCGATGATTGCTTCATCTCCGCTGATCTCACGTAATACAATAGTGAACTGATTACTTCGATGCGTACCTCGACGTAGCTTTCGTTCATGTTTCATCGCTCGTATAACTCGACATTGGCTATTGCCAATCTTCGTCCCATCAAGCTTCGTCCAATCGATCGGCACTTTAGCTGCCACACTAAACCACTGCGTAGTAACTGCACGCTTGTCTTTCATGCCACTAAAGCCGATATCCGCCACTCGCACACCGGAGTGCTTAGCTATTTCACGCGCAACATCTTGGGTGTTGGTATCGACCTTCTCTATATACAGCCAGTCGTGCTCGCCTTCACCGCTGGGCTCAAAACCCATTATTTCTTGCACACGAAAGTCTTCACAGACGGTGCGGATAACTCCACTAGCAACAGGCTCATCAACAAACGCTAGCGTTTGCCACGCTGCATCGAAGCACGTAACCTTACAATCAGCATCAAGTTGTTGCTTGGAATTAGCCATTCACTCTATTAGTCAGTAGAATCCGCCGCGAAGATACCACAATCAACTCTAGATAGAGCCTCGACCAAGCAATATGAGCAACACCTTTCTGATTGAGCCTGAAGCATTGCAAAAGATGCTTGCCAGTGACCAAAACAACCGCATCATCATTGATCTGGGAAAAGCCGAAAGCTACCAACAACACCACATAACTGGCGCAATCAATCTCGACTACGCGCACATCGTATCGGGTACGTTTCCGGCGCCAGGTTTATTACCGCCGCTGGACAGGTTAAATGCACTGATGAGCGCACTGGGCATCAGCCCTGAGACCGAGGTCATTGTTTACGACGACGAAGGCAATGGCAAAGCTGCACGGTTTTTGTGGACCCTCGATGCGATCAACCATAGTAATTATCGCTTATTGAATGGTGGCATTCACAGCTGGTTGAACCAAGGCTACCCAACTGAAACCACCGCCCACCGCCCCCAAGCCAAAGACGTGATGGTAGCTATTAATCGAGATGTTGCGGTAGATAAGACCGAAGTACTGAGTCAGATTGATAACCCAAACACGGTCATTTTGGATACCCGCAGCAAAGCAGAATACTTGGGGCAGCGCGGCGGCGGCTTGCGCAAAGGCCATATCCCCGGTGCGATTCACTTTGACTGGCTGGATGCGATTGATCGCAGTAATCAGCTACGGTTTGTCGCAGACGACCCGCTGCGCCAATGGTTTACTGACCTGGGAGTGACGCCCGATAAAACCATCATCACCTATTGCTACACCCATCATCGTGCTTCACATACCTATATGGTGTTGAAGCACTTGGGTTATCAAAACCTTAAGGGCTACGCTGGCTCGTGGTCAGAATGGGGAAATGATCCAGATATGCCAGTTGAGTAGACGCTTTCGATAGCGTCTGCGAATAAGCCAATCTACCCCGATAGCAGACCACTATTGGCAATCCCATCAAAAATAAATTGAACCGCCAATGCAGCTAGCACTACACCCATAATGCGGTTAATCACATTTAACCCCGTCGCACCTAACACCTTCTGAATAGGTGTTGCCAGCAGCATGCAAATCAATGTCAGCAACATAATCGCTAGCAATGCAGCCACCAAAGCACCTTCAGCTATCACATCGCCCCGTGAATTAGCATGCAGCAGAATAACCAAGCCAATCGCACCCGGCCCGGCCATCAACGGCATGGCCAACGGAAAAACCGATAAATCATCGCGCTCCAGTGCTTCTTCCTGTTCTTCATCGGTGGTCGACACACTGCCCGAATGGCGCGCAGTGACTAAATCAATACTCATAATCAATAATAAAATGCCCCCTGCGGTCCGCAAGGCAGGCAGGGATATCCCCATGTATTTAAAGAAAAACTCGCCACCAAATAGAGAAACCAATAATAAGCAGGTCGCAATGAGGGTCGATTTAAACGCCAGCGCCCGCTTTTCTTTGGCTGAATAGTGCGGCGTAATACTGGAATAAATCATCCCCACACCAATCGGACCAACCACCGTGAATAAAGACGCAAACGCAATCGCTCCGGCACTTAAGAACTCTGCAAATAACTCCATTAATCAGCCCCTAAATCAATCCTTAACATCAATGCGCTTTGTGGCGGCGCCGAGTAGGCGGCTTGCGGTCATGGGCTTCAGCGCGAGCGTGTTGGGTGCGAGCCGATGTATAACCATTGTCTCGCTCTGTATCTAAATGCCTTTTTGCCCGATGCTGATTACGCGTCGCCGCAGGAATCAAGGCTTCGGCACCACGACCGATTAAATCTTCACGCCCCATATTACGTAAGGCTTGTCGTAAAATCGGCCAGTTTCTGGGGTCATGGAATCGCAAAAATGCCTTATGCAAGCGGCGTCGGGTCAGCCCTTTAACCGTTTCGATTTGTTCCGTGTCACGCCGAACTCGACCTAGCGGGTTATAGCCGGTGTGGTACATCGCCGTTGCTATCGCCAGCGGAGTGGGTAAAAACGCTTGCACTTGATCTGGTCGGAACTTGTTTTTCTTTAGCCACAACGCCAAATTCAGCATGTCTTCGTCGGTAGTTCCGGGATGTGCTGCAATAAAATAAGGAATCAGATACTGCTCTTTACCGGCTTGTTTGGAGTAGCGATCAAACAAGGTTTTAAAACGATCATACGCCCCAATGCCCGGTTTCATCATTTTATCCAGCGGCCCTGATTCAGTGTGCTCGGGTGCGATTTTTAAGTAGCCGCCGACATGATGCGTCACCAGCTCTTTCACATATTCTGGCGACAACACCGCCAAGTCATAGCGCAAGCCAGACGCAACCACGACCTTTTTCACCCCTTCAATGGCACGCACCTTACGATACAAATCGATTAAGGGCTGATGGTTAGTATTTAGATTTTTACAGATTTTTGGGTAGACGCAAGACAGCCGGCGACAGGTCGCTTCAATCTGCTCACTTTTACAAGCGAGCCGATACATATTGGCGGTTGGCCCACCTAAATCAGAGATAAAGCCAGTAAACCCGGGCACGTCATCGCGAATCGCCTTCACCTCTTTGACCACCGACTCAGACGAGCGGCTTTGAATAATTCGTCCTTCATGCTCGGTAATTGAACAGAACGTGCAGCCACCAAAACAGCCACGCATAATGTTCACTGAAAAACGAATCATCTCCCACGCTGGCACTTTGGCATCACCATAGTCTGGGTGTGGCTGACGGGTATAAGGAAATTCAAATAAAGGGTCGAATTCAGCCGTTTCAAGTGGGATCGGCGGCGGGTTCAGCCAAACGTCACGATTACCGTGGCGCTGCGCCAACGCGCGGGCATTACCAGGATTCGTTTCCAGATGAAATACCCGGGAGGTGTGTGCATACATTACCGGATCGCTCAAAACCTGATCGTAACTCGGCAATCTGACAAAAATATTGGGTTTCGGCTTGGTTTCGCCCAAGCTCGGAACGGCAACCGCTTGAGTGTTGTTGGCGCCGGGGTCAACACTGGGATCCGCATTAGCGGACTCACTATCATCACTATCGGTGCTGCAACCGGCTGGCTCCGCATAGGGGTCGGGCCGTGGCTCAATCTTGCCCGCCTTATCAATCAAGCTAGAGTCAATCGACTCCCAGCCTGCGGGTGTCGTGGTACGCATCATGCCGGTCCCGCGCACGTCGGTAATGTCTTTGATTTTCTCGCCCCGAGCAAGGCGGTGCGCTATCTCTACAATCGCGCGTTCGCCATTGCCAAAAACCAACATATCAGCTTTAGAATCAGGCAATACCGAACGTCTGACCGTTTCTGACCAATAATCAAAGTGTGCAATTCGCCGCAGGCTGGCTTCGATCCCGCCTATGATGACAGGGACACCTTTATAGGCTTCGCGCACACGCTGTGCGTATACCACCACCGAACGATCCGGCCGCTTGCCGCCCGCACCATCAGCCGTATAGGCATCATCAGAGCGTATCTTGCGATCCGCGGTATAGCGATTCACCATCGAATCCATATTGCCTGCCGTCACCCCAAAAAACAGATTGGGCTTGCCGAGCTTTTGGAAGTCGCTGACATTGCGCCAATCGGGCTGCGAGATAATCCCAACACGAAAACCTTGTGCCTCCAACAAGCGACCAATCAAGGCCATGCCGAAGCTAGGATGATCAATATAAGCATCACCCGTCACCAAAATGACATCACAAGAATCCCAGCCAAGTGCGTGCATTTCTTCCAACGACATCGGCAACACTGGCGCAGTGCCCAGTTTTTTTGCCCAAAACGGCCGATAGGAAAATAAGGGGGTAGCTACAGACATGTATCCTTAGGCGCTCAGCCTTTGAGTAGAACCGCATAACGGCGTGTACTTTCATTGCTCTCTAGCGCGATTAACAGCAGCATGGTGAGCGGAATCGACAAAAACATGCCGACTGGGCCAAGAATCCAACCCCAGAATGCCAACGAGACAAAGACTACAAATGACGACAAATTAAGCTTGTCGCCGATGATTCGCGTTTCAACAATTTGCCCAACGATAATATTGATGGTCACATAACCCGCTAAGGCCCACAAGGCTGAGACCCAGCCGTGATCAATCAAGCCCATTACCACCGGCGCAACCGCAGCTAGCGCGGAACCGATGTAAGGAATAAAGTTCAGCAAGAATGCAAGAATAGCCCACAACACAATAAAGTCATAGTCCAGCGTCCACAATAAGAGTGCGACACAACCAGCAGTGATCGCGCTGGTAACACTTTTAAGCGCCAAATAGTGGATCACGGTATCCACAAAAGTAGTCAGGCGCGGCATATGTTTGTCGGGATCGACAAACACCGAACGCAGCTTTTTGGGGAAATGCACCACATCGATCAATAAAAAAAGCACCGCCAGGAAAACAATCAGCGCATTACCGATGACACCGCTTAAGCCATTCAGCAGGTGGTTAAACATTTTCATTAAACGATCGGGGCTGAGCACGTTCAGCATATTGATCTCGGGCAAATGCAAATTACGCGTGGCCAGCCACTGACTAAAATCCGCGTACATAATGATCAGCTTGGCTTTGTACGACGGCAAGATTTGACTGATTTGGGCTAATGAATCACTCACCCAGCCGATGACCAAAGCACCGATCAGGCCGATCACTCCCAGTACAATGATCAGCGCCAACCAATCCGGAACGCGGCGTCGCTGCAGCCAAAACAATGCGGGTGCGCAAATAATCGCCACGAAAATTGCCATCAAAAATGGGGCGATCAAACCACTCGCTGCTTTCATACCCCACAAGACGATCACTACCGCCGCTGAAACGATCAGCATGCGGGCGAAGCCGGTTGATTGATTAAGATCAAACATGAAGAGGCCTTAAGCGTGCTTTGAGTCTGGCTGGGTATATTCTTCAGCCATCAGCTTGCGGGTATATCTTGACTGCACCACGTCAACCAATACCAGCACGACGATGACAAAGTAAAACGTAGCTTTACTCATCGGCGTGATGTGATGGCCGAAAAATGATAACTGAGCCAAATGCCCGCCCTCAGATAGCAGCATTACCCCAACAATCAACAAGATAAACAAACCCAGAACTTCGTATAGCCGATTCTTCTGTAAGAAATCCGCCACCCGATCGGCCAGCCACACCATCAAAATACCGCCAATAATAATCGCTGTCGCCATTACCGGGAATACGTCAGTCAGGGCAATCGCACTCAAAATGGAATCAAAAGAAAATACCGATGTCATCACTGCAATGCTGACCAAGGTCATCGTGAAAGACGATTTGCTGTGCTGCGCATGCGATATATCATCGACCGCCAGCATGTGCATGATTTCCTTGACTGCGGTGTACATGATGAATACTCCACCCAGCAGCACGATCACCGCGTGCAGATTAAAGTCCCCTTCCACTACGCCCGTCCAGTTGAGCGAAAACAAAGAGTTACTGAATAGATCAATCATGCTCATCACTAGGAAAAGCAGAACAATCCTAAAAATCACCGCCAAGGCAATACCCAAGCGACGGAGTTTGACTTGCTGGTGCTTGGGCACCCGCTTTGACTCTAAGGTAATGTAGAGCAGATTATCGAAGCCCAGCACTGCCTGCAGCATCGTTAGCATTGCTAGCGTGAACAAATTTTCCAGGGTAAATAAAGATTCCATTTTCAAACGTATACAATGATCAACAGGCGCTGATTATACCGAAACCACGAGACGCAGTTCTTTGATTGATTTGTGCGCATAAAGGGTTACAATTTGGGGTTCATTTCAACCATCAGAGTAGGAAGCACAACATGGGATTATTTGATTTTGCATCTAAAATCGGTAACAAACTATTTGGCAAGGATGACGACCCTGCTGAAGCCATTCAAAAACACATAGAGGAAGACAACCCCGGCGTTGATAATCTGGAAATCGTCGTCGATGGTGACGTCGCCACCGTCAAAGGTAAGGCCAAAGATAAATCGGCGTATGAAAAAGCCATTTTAATGGCTGGCAACGTACTCGGAATTGGCGAAGTTAAAGCTGCTGAATTGGAAGTTGAAGCTGCCACACAAACAGAAACTCCCGCAGCTGTAGTAGTCGACGAGACGGTTTACTATACCATCGAAAAAGGTGACACTCTTTGGGCAATCTCTAAAAAGTACCTAGGAAATGGCGCAAAATATACTGAGATTTTTGAAGCCAACCGTGAAGTCATCAAAGACCCAGACTTGATCTTCCCAGGGCAGAAAATTCGCATCCCGAACAGCATTAAACAGTAATCACCTGATTGATACTTGCCAGCGCGCTTGTTTTTTACAATAACGCGCTGGCTGTTTTTTAGAGTATTCCTTTTTCCCCTGCTCAGACTATTTCAGGAGTTCTCGTAACAGCGGGATCGTCACCTTACGCTTTTCCTTCAAGGATGCAGCATCCAGCCGATTCAAAATTTCAAACAAACTGCTGATCTCACGAGTTTCATGAGTCATCAGCCATGAGATCACTTTGGGTGACAATTCAAACCCGCGCATTGCAGCGCGTTGCGCTAACGCCTGTGCTTTGCCGTTATCGTCTAAAAGAACCAGCTCAAAAACCTGCGACATATTCAAACGTGACACAAGGTCTGGCAGTTTAATGCCCATGGCAGATGGTGGGCGCAAGGTAGTCAGTAGCAATACGCCTCGTAGCTGGCGTACCGCCTCAAACCAAGCCAACAATGATTGTTCGGCCTGCTGATCACCAGCGAACCGATCGGCATCATCAATTGCAATGACCCCTTTTGCGGCGCTGGATGGTAACGTATCAATGGGATCTTGATAGCAGGTTAAGCCACCGACTCGTGCTGCCTGGCAAAACGCATTAAGTAAATGGCTCTTTCCCACCCCCTTCGGCCCCCAAAGCACAATGACTTGGCCTCGCTCCGGCGGGAAACCAATGAGTGCCTCTTTCAGCCAGCTAACAATGGGTGCATTGCCAGCGTCTAAGTAATTATCAAAGCTTGCCTCCACTTCCATTTGTATCGGCAAGACTAACTGACTCATATCTAGCTTTCCTCGTGATGCATGCTGCCTTGCCAGACATACAAAACACCACTGATCAAGCTGGTTGCCGCCACACCATACACCAACCCATCAATCATCCAAGCGACATTTAGCCAACCTGCAAGCGCGATTAACACCACCACGACCAAAACGATTTGTAGCAGCGTGTTGAGCTTACTGACTAACATGGGTTTCACAGACGGTTCGTCGCCCAATGCGACCAACATCCAATACCCACCAACGATGATCAAGTCACGAAAAATAACTATCATCAGCAGCCAAAAAGGCACGAAGCCACCCAGACTGAGCATGGTATAAGTACTAATAATCAATAGCTTGTCAGCGATAGGATCTAACATCGCGCCCAACTCACTTTGCAACTGAAAGCGCTTGGCGATGTAACCATCAAGCCCGTCCGATACGCCAGCAGCGAAAAATACTATCAAGGCAGTCTGATAGTCTGAATTTCTGAGTAGCACCACAATGACTGGCACCATAAGGATACGCAGCAAAGATAAAATGTTTGGTATTTGTGCAATCATTACCTAGAAATTCTCATCAAGAGTCGTTCAGCCAGTCGTTACATAACAGCATCGATCAAGAGCTACACTTCACTCGCTTAGATTATAGTCGTTCGCAACGCGCTAGCTGCAACGATACCGGCCCGTAACAACCGAACTGATTCATATAGATATCGGTCGGGGTAAGGTGTTGATGATGTCAAGTGAGCAACATAGAACGAGCTAGATTGATTGATTCATCGACGCCTATTCAACCCAATCAGAGGTGTTCCGCCCGTCGAATATGAAACAGGTGCCAACTGAAAACCGAGTCAACTCACGTGGCGTCATTCAAATAAAATTGTCTCCAACCAACCTAGGGTGAATCAGGATTCCTCAGCAACGTCACTATTTATGAGCCTTTAGCTAATCGGGCAGAATTGATCAAGGCGTTGAATTCATCCTCATAGGTAGAAAAATAGTGTTCTTTGGGCGCATTGCACCGCACCATTGATACCCCCTTTTTACCTCTCACCAGCAACACCTTAGATTGATAGGTTAACCCAAAATCAGTATCGTACACAAGACCAAACTTGGCTGCTTCAGTGGCTCCATCCAGGGCAAATAGTTCGGGAGACACCAGTGCTACGTTAAGCGCTCCTGCCCCTTTGATTGCATCGACGTACAGTTCCAGCAGTGACTCTACACTTTGCCCTTCTTCAATCATAAAAGACTCGGCCGATTTCTGTGGTAGTACAGCTAGTCCTTTCAAAATTGACTGGCCTTTATTTATCGTGGTTAAAGCAATCGAATTCAGATGGAAGCCGTCCCTTGTCCAGTAGGTTATGTCTCCCTTAGTAGTTTTCGACCAGCTTCCCGGTGACTCCAACACGATTTGCCCGGACACCACCTCGCCTTGCTCGACCAGCTGCATAGTTTCGCAGCCAACCATTAATAAGCTAATACCTAACAGTGCGAGTACTTTATACCATTTATTCACTAACATTTTCCATCTCCAACAATCGGATTTTTGACTGAACTAAGCTTGAGTCAAAGGCATCCGGAACCTCCGCCAGATAGCGCCTATAAGCGTGAATTGCATCATTTTTTTTGGATAAATCGCCATACAGTTCTCCCAGGCGTTTATAAGCCACGTAGTTTGGCTTGTCAGCCTTATTTTGCAGATATCCTTGATAATGCTGAATCGCTTTTTCAGGGTCTGAGTCATCCCCTCGTTTTCGATATAACTCGGCCAAGGCGAAGTCCAGCTGAGATTGTTCATAGCCAGACCGTTTATTGAAATGTATTAACAGACGTTCGGTTTCTTCAAATTGTCGTTTAGCCACCTCATCTTTTAGCCACTTGTCGTGATGAGGCTGCACAATGTGATGATAAAGTTGATTGTCACGTGCGATGGGTGGATTCAAAGACTGTTGCTTAATCGTTTCCACTCGGGTTTCTATGCCTGGATGAGTGGCCAAAAATAACCCTTTATTTTTATCTGGTCCTTCTTCTATCAATACCGTGGCAAACAGCTGCGCGCCACTAGCCGGGTCACGCTGCATTTGGGTTAAGACTTGGACCGCATACGTATCCGACTCCTCTTCGTGTTGACGACTGTTCTTAGCCAAAATACCCAAAGTAGCTAAATTACTAAACACGCCATACGGTCCGACTGCAATATTAATAACCGACAAAAGGCCCGCCGCATTTTTAGTTTTACGGTACCGTTTCAACGAGTGTTGCTTGACATAATGACCAATTTCGTGAGCTAAAACAAAAGCCAGTTGATTCTCTGAGTTTGCTCGCAGGAGCAGACCACTCCATACCACCATCGCGCCGTTAGGCATCATATAGGCATTAAAGTGGGGAACTTCATGAACATATACACGAATATCCTTGCAATAGGACCCCGCTAACTCACACACCATCTCCTCCAAATATTGAACCAGTTCAGGATCATAAATACGATTAGGTGCTGTTTTTAGCGATTTTTCATGGCGGTCAGACACCAATATAAGTCCAGCTGCATCTGTATTATTGGCATGCGTTCCACCCGGTTTAATATCGGCAACAGGAACCGTTTGGCAGCTGCCAAGCAACAGAAAACAAAGCAATAAAACAGTACGGCATCCCACACTTGGCGACCAAAGTGAAAGAACTGCTCGCATCTCTACTCCTCGCTGCTATTTTTGGGTAGCTCGGAAAACTCTATTCCGGGAAAGTTAGCCAATAATGCAGAGACTGCAGGAAGTGATTTGTCAAGCTGTCTTAAATCGCCCCGTGGCAGTGTTAATTGATTAAACCAGACAACTTTCCCCGTCTGTAAATCCACCAGACTGGCAAACCCAAACTGATAATGTGTGACTACTGCGACGCCCGTTAAAGCCGCGGCAAGAAGTGAGACAGCAACCCGCCCACCTGATGTGTATCCTCGGCGCATGTGAACGAACAACGCATAATCTGCACCACTTAATTCTTGGATTAGCTGGGCACCTGAACCAACTGTCCAAGTGGGATTTTCCTTCTTTGTAGGCAATTTAAGCGTGTCATTTTGAATGATGCTAATCCCAACCACTTGATTCAACTTCTCAACTTGCCGGTGGCGGACGTAATCTAGCTCGTCAGGAATATCCAATAAATTAAACTCTATCCCTGACCCTTGAGTATATTGGCTTAAGGTAGTGAGAAAGTTTTTTTCGCTATTTTCGGTCCAATCAGCCCGAACTTCTGTGCTACCAGCCAGCACCCGCTCCATCTGAAAGTCCAATTCAAACAGCGCTATCTTGGTAATACCATCAGCACGGCTTAATTCACTGTCTACAAGGTGATTAAACTCAGCTGCTAACACACTTTTGGAAAAAAACAGATGCACCGTAAACACAAGCACCCAGAGGGTTAAGTAAGCAGCTCGAATAAACCATGATTTGACACTCCTAAAGGTATTCATCTTACCTCCTAATTATTATTCGAATCCTGTACCCAACCACATTATAACCAAACTGACGAACCCCAGATTGGATTTTTTACGCCCGGCTCAAGCGAGCTTAGAATACGGGGCACCCTGAAAGTCCCTTAGTGTAACCAAATCAAACAGGCAGAAACCTCGACAGCTTGACTGCTCGACAGCCAAATTTTGATTGTCTCAGAGAAACTCGGAATGATCACTGAGTCTCCCAACAACGCTTGATGGTAAATTTTGTTTCTTAAAAATTGAAATCGTGCTAGGAAGTCGGCTATACTGCCGTTAAGTAGCCGAGTAGAAGGATTTGTAGTTAAGGGTACTGCGAGAGCGAAATAGAGGGCAGCAAGTGCATCGGCTAATCGACAATCAAGGATATTAGGGGGAAAGTATGGCTTGTTCTTTGTGCAAATACGGCGCTGGTATGCGGGCTTCACGTTGGTGGCTGTGGCTACTTTTGGGTTTGCTCGCGATTTATCTCCTGATGTTATTTTCCAAATGGCGCTCCATCGAAGACGACGTTCAAACGCGAACCAACACGGCACTCTCTGATGCAGGCTATGCCTGGGCGACTACAAACCAACATGACCGTGGTCGTGACGTCCTTTTGACCGGTTCAGCACCTTCTCCAGAGGCCTTGGACCAAGCGATAAAAGTTGCTGAGGATGTTAACGGCGTTCGTATTGTCGAGCACCAACTTAGTATCGTGCCATTGGAAAAAGCCAGTTTCGGATTCAGAAACTTGAACGACGGTGGGATAGAATTATCTGGCTTATTGCCCAGTAAAGCAGCAGCTGACATCGGATTGAACTCAGCCAAACAAAGCTACGGTGAGATGGTCGTAGATAAGCAGCTGCAAATAGGTGAGTCGGTAGAACCCGCCAATTGGATGGATCAAAGCACTCCTCTTATCTCTTTACTCAAAGGCGTGAAAGAGGGGGGTTGGAGCTTCGATGGAGAACATGCAAAAGTAACTGGCATTGTGCGTAATCAGAGCGACAAAGACCAGCTATTACAGGGCATTCGCGAGCATTTTGATGGCCCATTTGAAGACACACTCCAAGTAATACCTTATCAAGCGCCGCAGCTAGATATTGTCTCACAAACCAACAACGGCCAAACGGTGATAACCGTACGGGGTCGGGTCGCCAGTCAGGCCATCTCGGACCAAATACTTCAGGGTGTTGCCGAGCGCGTTGGAGCTGGCAACGTTGTCAATCAGTTAGTCATAGATACGGAAGTCGAACCAGTCAGTGAATTTGGTCAGCTAACGTCTGGGTGGCTCGGGCAACTTAAAAACGGTGCTCTAACACTTGCAGATAAGGTAGCTACCTTGCGAGGAGAGTTTCCAGACCAAGCAACTCAAACCAGTGTGGTTCACCGGTCACAAGAGTTGCTGGCAACGGATGGCTATACACTTGAAGATCTGTCTACGGTACGGCAGTCACCTGCACCAGCGCCTACTGTGGTAACCGCTCAGCCGGAAGTGCCTAGCCTGGCACCGTTAACACCCATCCAGCTTGAACAAATTGTGTCCTGTCAGACACAAATTGATACCGTGATGCAGGGTAAGAAAATTCTATTTGCCACTGACAGCACCGAGATCAGCTCTGAAAGTTACGAATTGCTGAAGGGTATCGCTGACATAGCAAGTAATTGTCAATCCTCGTTGTACGGGCGGATTATTGAAGTAAACGGCCACACGGATAACGTCGGCGATCCAGAGTATAACCGGACGCTCAGCGAGCAGCGAGCCAGTGCAGTGCGCACCTACCTAGTTGGACTGGGTATCCCAGAACATATCTTACGCGCCATTGGATACGGTGAAACTCAGCCGATTGCAGACAACGACAGTGAAAACGGACGGGCCATAAACCGCCGCATTCAATTTAACATTCGATAAAAAGGAGACCATCTATCATGACCTATTTATTTATGCAGACACTATTTTGGATCGCATTGGCTTTCCTATTGGGGCTGTTACTCGGCTGGCTGTTATGCAGCAGATGCTGTCGGAAAACAGGGGTGGATGAAACCTTGGCTGCTACCGGTAGTATGGGTGCTGGCATAGCTGCTGCGGATACCGATACCGATACAGAGACCGAATTTGAGGCGGCGATCGACAGAGGATCATTAGCTGATTCAGAGTCATTTGATTCAGGGGCAATAGCTGATTCAGAGTCATTTGATTCAGGGGCAATAGCTGATTCAGAGTTAATTACCGATAGCATGCAGCCGCAGGGGATTAATGCCCCTGAGGGTGAAGCGGATGATTTAAAACGTATTTCCGGTGTTGGCCCGGTAATTGAGAGGACGTTAAATGAACTAGGTATTTGGCACTTTTATCAAATTGCTGATTTCAGTGCTGACAACATTCGCTGGGTTGATAGATACATAGACTTCCCAGGGCGAATCGATAGAGAAGATTGGGTTAACCAAGCTTATCGTTTAGCTGAGGGCAAAAGAACAGAGTTTGCAAAACGCTATGATCGTGGTGAAGTCGGCGACGATAATCCAAACAGCTAAATTCGAGAGTTGATTAGGATAAGAGCCGCTGTTTGATTGTCAGGCAGCGGCTTTTCTGATCATTTCTCTCGCATAAAGCGCCATTTATCAGCATCAACGTAATGAGAAACTAATGCGCGACCGCATTTAGTCGCGCCTTCGGAAACCGGATAAGGCCCATAAGTGTTGGCGCATGTGCTACTTCTGCTTGCATCTTTAGCATCAATTCAACGTATCCTGGCTCTGAGGACGATCTCTGAGCACACTGCCTAATCCTGCCGCCGGATAATCCGGTTAGCTTAACCCAGCAAACATACGGTTCGACAACCACGTTACAACCTACTCGTCCAGCCTCAGCAGGTCATTACGCGTGGCAACAACTGACTTTCCCCTGATAATCTCATCATTTCTCGATCAACTAGTGTGAACAATTGACTTAATGCTAGCATTCAGGCGAAACAACACATTCAATCAGTCACATAATTCTCAACTAACTTAGAATGCCGACTGTAGCCTAACTGGAGAATCAGCTCATGCTTGAGTTTTATCGCTTTGTGATAAGCCGTATAGTTGATCTGACCTCTAGCCGCGCGTAAAAACACACTCACCAATTGCCTCACCACTTGAGATAAACACAATGAACCGAATTGTCGTCGTTGGCGCAGGGGCAATGGGCACGATAATTGGTGCTTTATTGTCGCGTGCTGATTACGACGTCGAGTTATTGGATACTTATGTAGCGCATGTCGATGCATTAAATACAGACGGCGCGCAAATCGTCGGTGAGCTAGAAGAGACCATTGCCGTCAAAGCAATTACCTCGATACAATTATCCGGCCGCTATGATTTGGTGATTTCTACCACCAAACAAACCACGCTACAGCAATCGCTACAGCAGATAATGCCCTATCTACACCGAAAAAGCATTGTGCTGACTTTACAAAACGGCATACCGGAAGACATCGCAGCGCAAGTCGTAGGCGCATCCAGAGTCATCGGTGGCGGCATGGAGTTTAGTGCCACTTTTGTGGCTCCGGGCATTACTCGTTTAGCGTCATCGCCTGAAATTATGGGATTCACCATTGGCGACCCTCGGGGCGAAATCACTGAGCAGTTAATACTAGTGCAAGCCCTGCTGGCGTCGATTGGGTATTGCCACACCACCACCAATCTGCGCGCTGCCAGATACACCAAGTTAACCGATAACTGTGTCTGTAGTGGCATTGCTACCGCGCTGGGTTGCCAGCTTGGCAAGGTGTTAGACAACGACAAAGCCATGCAATGCATCGCTGAATTGGGACGAGAATGTTCACGAGTGATGCAAGCGCTTAAGATTGATGCAGCGACCTTGTTCGGCTTTACGCCTTCGCCCAGAAATATCGACTTCAACAATAATACTGAACGACAAAAAGTAATCGCCTACTGGCGGCACGGTTACGCGCCTTATCGCCAACAAACAGCTAGCATGTTACAAGACATTCAAAACGGCCGTGCCTGTGAGGTTGACTATATCAACGGCAAGATGCTGGCAGACGCAAGCCAGTTGGACATACCAATGCCCTATAATCAACGCGTTATTCAGTCTATTAAAGCACTCGAGGCGGGTACGACCTCGCTTGAGCGGGCTTGGGAAAATCTTGACTATATTTATGGGGGGCCGAGCTGAACGACCGGCAAGACCAACAGGTACCGCCACTTATTATTATCAAATAAAGTCGTGACACAAAGTTACCCTCGTTGTTAACGTATGCCGACTAAAACAAAACACTACACTATGAAAGCAGCATTCTATAAGTCATTTGGCGCCGCCGCCGAGGTACTCGAATTTGGCGATATCAAACTGGGCAAGCCGCACGCGGATGAAGTCCAACTACAACTATATAGTTCGGGAATTAACCCCTCTGACGTAAAAAAAAGAATGGGTCAACGCGGTGAATTTACCGATGAATTTGTGGTTCCTCATAGTGACGGCGCTGGCATCATCACTGCGGTAGGCTCGAATGTTGATCCTGATCGAATCGGTGAACGAGTGTGGGTACACAGCGCCCAGCATGAACGACATTGGGGTACCGCTGCTACCGCAGCTAATCTACCCGCGCAGTTAGCCAGTCGATTACCCGATGCTTGCAGCTTTGCTGAAGGTGCCTGCATTGGCATTCCGATGATGACCGCACATCGCTGTTTGACTATTGGCAATGATATTGCCGGAAAAAATGTACTCGTAACTGGCGCACAGGGCCGCGTCGGCTACTACGCGATACAAATAGCCAAGCACTATGGTGCCCATGTAATAGCTACCGTTGGCGCGAAATCAGGCCAAGAAGCCGCCCGAGCTATTGGTGCTGACTATGTTGTTAGCCATCGAGATGACGCCTTTCCAGAGCAAATCATGGAACACCTTGGCGGCGCACATTTACACCACGTGGTCGATGTGGAATTTGGCATTAACCTCACCAAATACCTGCCAGCACTCAGCGATCATGCCATTGTTTCGTCTTATGCTTCCGGGGTAAGTCCTACCCCTGAACTGCCCTTTTACCCACTGATGTTTAAGAATGTATCCATCCATCCGGTATTGGTCTATTCGATGCCAGAACAGGCGATTGCACGTGCCATCGAGGATATTAATCAGATGCTTGAGCAGAAAGTTATCCGTTTTCAGCAAATAACGGAATTCACACTTGAAGACATCGTCAAAGCCCATGAATCCATTGAGCGAGGCGGCCGCGGACATACCGTGTTGAACATCGTCTAGCCTCTAGATAACACTTATCGTCCTACCGTCCCTTCCAAACTGGATCGCGTTTTTCTGCAAAGGCTTTAAAGCCTTCTAAGCCATCTTCGCTGCCGTACAAGCAATCTACGGTCGCGAATTGGCGTTTTGTCACCGCGTTCATGGCCGTTTGGAATTTCATCCCTTCTGCTTCACGCGCCACTTCCTTAATCGCTGCAAACACCAAAGGCGGGCCAGAGGCGAGTTGTTTTGCAACGTCCCAAACACGGTTCATTAAGGCGTCGCCATCAGCCAATACTTCATTCACTAAGCCCCATCGATGCGCCTCTTCTACGTCCATCCAGCGCCCGGTATACAGCAGATCCATCGCCACGTGGTAAGGAATGCGCTTAGGCAGTTTGAGGGTCGCCGCATCTGCCAGCGTGCCCGCGTAAATTTCGGGTAAGGCAAAACTGGATGTCGAACTGGCATAGATCAAGTCTGCAGACAGCGCCAACTCAAAACCACCACCAACCGCCATTCCGTGCACCGCACAGATCACGGGTTTATTTAAATCTCTTAACTCTTGTAAGCCTGCAAACCCACCCACACCATAATCACCATCCACTGCATCCCCACCTGCTGCGGCCTTTAAATCCCAGCCAGCAGAAAAAAAACGATCCCCGGCACTATTGACTATCGCGACCCGCAGCGTGGGGTCATCCCGAAAATCTCGGAACACTTCGCCCAGCGCACGGCTAGTGATCAAATCAATGGCATTGGCTTTAGGGCGATCCAAAGTCACTTGTAGTATTGCGCCTTTGCGGCTCAGTTTGATGGCATCAGACATGGTTCAGTTTATCTCCGAGTTGAATAAGGCTAAGGCGTCAACAGCAACAGCACCAGAACCCTTAGTGCAAACCAATAGCGGGTTAATATCGAGTTCGAGCAAAGTATCGTGGTGTTTTAATGCAAAGCGTTGTGCGCCTAGTACGGCATCAATAACTGCCTCAAGATCCCATGCCGCCTGGCCACGATACGAGTCGAACAAGGGCGCAATTTTTAAGGATAATAAGGCAGCACGTATAGCAGGCTCATCCGCTGGCAATAGCAGAGTAACACTTTCTTTAAGCAATTCAACCAGCGTCCCACCCATGCCCAGGGTTAAACAAAATCCATACTGAGGGTCACGTGTGATCCCAATAATAAGTTCTCCCACGGCGTTAGTAATCATGCTTTCGAGCAGGATATTATCTGAAATCAGGAATAGCTCATCAACCGCTTTCAGTAAACTGGCCTCAGAGTCGATCCCCAGCTTAACTGCTCCCTGCTCTGTTTTGTGTGCAATTCCAAGTGCCTTGGCGACCAAGGGGAAAGTATTATTCTTTATAAAATCAATAGCCTGATTTCGTTTATTAATGTGTTTTCCAGTGGGAATGCTGACCCCGCAGGCACTCAGCGCCAGCTTGGCGCGGTCTTCGTCCATCATCCAAGGCGTTTCTGTCGATGCTTCTGTCGGCGCTGACGGCATGCTTAGTAAAGCCGCCGGTAAACCATTAGTATCCCACTGCTGCCAGCAAGCGCCGACCTTAGCGGAGGCTTCAGCAGCGAGTAAGATTTCGGCAAACCCACCAAAACAAAGCAGACCATTGTCCCTATAGTGGTCGTATAGCTTTTGTTCCGGCACAGTTTCGCTCAAGGAAGCCACCATCACTGTATTAATCGTCTTGCCCAAGCGTTGACTAACCGCTTCTCTGGCATCAATAAAAGCCTCAGCGGTTATTCGCCAACCATGGTCACCCAAAGGGGGTATCGGGAAATCCTGAATTAGGATATTGAGATCAAAATCACTCATTAACATACCGGTAAAAGCCTTGCTGGTCTGTGCCTTATCAGCCCAGATATAGGTATGAAAATCCAGTGGATTTGCCACCGTTACCAGCGGCCCAAGCGCGGCTTCCGTTTCCTTTTGGGCCGCCGGTGACAATGGCGGAAATTCGATCTGTTTGGCAACCGCGAGATCCGCAATCAGGCTGGCTTCGCCACCCGAGCACACCATCGCCGAAAGACGGGAGCCCGGCAGCGCACCAAAGGTATGTAGCAATTTAAGCGTATCCAACAATGTCGGCAAGCTAGTGACTTCAGCCATCCCCAGACGATTAATAAATGCCTGTGATGCCGCATGTGAGCCGGCCAGTGAAGCGGTGTGCGACAATGTCCCTTGTTGCGCTTGCTTACTTTTGCCGACTTTCAATAGGGCGATGGGCTTGCCGAGGTGAAAGGCCTTATGGGCCAACTGCTCGAACCCTGTGATGGAATCAAAACCTTCAACGTGCATGCCCAGGCAAGTGACCCTAGGGTCCTCCAGCAACTCGAGGCCGAGTTGTGCTAAACCTACTTTAGCTTGGTTACCCACCGTCATCAAATACCCGATCGGCAAGCCGCGGCGCTGCATGCTGATATTAATCGCAATATTGGACGACTGAGTAATAATGGCAACGCCTTTGGTGCCCTGCTCTAGAACCCCTCCACCGTGTTGATCTGGCCATAGTAAGGCAGCATCAAAGTAATTGATAAAACCGTAACAATTTGGCCCCAGTATCGGCATATCTCCGCTGGCTTGGACTAAGGCGGTTTGGAGTTCTTTGCCGTAGCTGTCGTCATCAGTGAGGGTTTCGGCGAACCCCGACGAAAAACACACCGCCCCACCCGCTCCCCGCCGGGCAAGCTCGCTAACAATCTCGACTGTGATTTTTCGATTAACGCCGATAAAAGCCGCATCGGGGGGTGCAGGTAAAGCGGCAACTGACGGATATACTTGCAAGCCTTCGATGGTTTTAAGCTGCGGATGTACTGGCCATAAATCACCGTCAAAACCCATTTTTCGACACTGCCGAATAGCTTCGGCAGCCCACCCACCGCCGAAAACTGCGATACTTTCCGGGCTGATCAAGCGCCGCAATTTGTTCATAGTCCTGCCTGTTTCATCAGCTACCCAGAGGGCGCAACAACTCACGAGAAATGATATGCCGTTGAATTTCTGAGGTGCCATCCCAAATGCGCTCAACCCGCGCATCTCGCCAAAAACGCGCCAGCGGCAAATCACTCATCAAACCCATACCACCAAAAATCTGAATGGCTTCGTCGGTTACTTTGGCCAACATCTCGGTCGCATACACCTTTGCCGAGGAAATTTCTCGGTTAGCTGGCAAGCCCTGATCAAGTCGCCAGGCAGCAGATAAGGTTAACCAATCAGCCGCATCGACTTCGGTAATCATGTCTGCCAATTTGAAGGAAACACCCTGGAACCGGCCAATGGCTTGACCAAACTGCTGGCGCTCTGCTGCATGCGACAAAGCGAGAGCAAATGCGCGTCGCGCCCGCCCAACAGCAGATGCTGCTACGGTCAACCGGGTTGCATACAGCCAATCGTTGGCGATGTCGAAGCCGTGATGCACTTCACCTAGTATTTGTGCGTCAGAAACACGGCAATCATCAAAATCAAGAATGCAATTGTTATAGCCCCGATGGCTTACCGACTCGTAGCCCGGGCGAATCTTAAATCCGGGCGTATCGCGATCAACCAAAAAGCAGGTGATCAGTTTTTTCGTGCCTCGCGACGTTTGTTCTTCTCCGGTGGCAACCCACACAATTACAAAATCGGCGATATCCGCGTGGCTGATGAAGTGTTTGCTACCGTTGATTAACCAGTCACCACCATCACGCCGGGCATTACAGCGCATGCCCCGCACATCAGAGCCCGCCCCCGGCTCGGTCATCGCAATGGCATCCAATTTTTCACCCTTCACCGCTGGGGTGAGATAGCGTTCTTTTTGGTCTTCATTGCACGCCAACAAAATCCCGGAAGGTCGTCCAAAATAGACGCTTAGCCCCATCGACGCACGGCCCAATTCGCGTTCAAGCAGGGTGAAATCAAGATGCCCCAATCCTCCTCCACCCACTGATTCGGGCAGGTTGGCTGCGTAAAAGCCAAGATTAATCACCTTTTGTTTAATCTCATCACCCAACTCAGGAGGCACCACGCCGCTACGTTCAATCTCATCTTCGTGCGGGTACATTTCTTTTTCTACGAAACTGCGGACGGTATCCACAATCATCTGTTGTTCTTCACTTAAGCCAAAATGCATGAGAGTTTCCTGTGTTAGCGGCGGGCCTGACCAATAAAACGACCAACACCATCGGGTCGTGGTAACGCAGCGTGGTCTGCAGCGATTTGCAAAGCGACCTCTGATACGCTCGCTTCGGGTTCTGTAGCTTGACGAGTCTCCAGGCTCACATGAATCAGCATATGCTCTCCCGTCGCCAGCAAGCGCCCATCTTCATGATGCAGACTGTGAACCACATGTAGCTTTTTGCCTTTTGCATCTAAAACTAATGTTTTAACGGTAACCCGCTCATCTGCCGTGGTTTCGTCCACGTGCTGAATGTGAGTCTCAGCGGTAAAGTAAGAGCCCGTGGTTTTAATGTACTCAGCTCCCACGCCAATTATGCGCATTAGTGCATCGGATGCGTCGCTAAAGCATTGTAAATATCGGCTTTCATTCATATGGCCGTTATAGTCGGTCCACTCGGGTGGAACACGCCGATTAACCGTTTCGATCGCCTGATTTGTGTCAATTTTCCGTGTTTGGATTTGCTGATCCATATCCGCAAACAATTGCTTTTCATACGCATCCAAGCTTAATCCAGCACCCCAGGAGTTGTGTTGCAAAGCCTGCATGATAGCGACTAGATTGTCATCACGTATCTGCTCAAGTTCACGAATACTATAAGCGCCAGATTGGGCATCGGACTGACTGCTGATCTTGTCAACTAGTTCCTCATCCAGCTCTGGCACATTCATTAGTCGGGTCCAAGGCCATTGTAACGTCGGACCAAATTGTGCCAAAAAATGGCTCATGCCCGCTTCACCACCGGCAATCCGGTAGGTTTCAAATAAACCCATTTGGGCCCAGCGCAAACCAAAACCAAAACGGATGACATCATCTATATCTTCTGTCGTGGCGACACCATCTTTAACCAGCCATAGCGACTCGCGCCAAACCGACTCCAACAAGCGATCGGCAACAAATGCTTCAATTTCTTTTTTGACCCGTAGTGGCCGCATACCGAGATATTGAGTGATCTGCTCGACTCGGTCGAGTGAGCTGCTGTCGGTTTGTTTACCCGCGACCAACTCAACCATTGGCAGTAGATAAACCGGGTTAAATGGATGGGCAACCAAAAGCCGCCCCGGAACACGCATATTGGCTTGCAAGTCACTCGGCATAATGCCTGAAGTAGATGAGGTGATCAGTGCATCATCGGCGACGGCTGATTCAATCTCAGCATAAACCGCTTGCTTGATGCCCAAATGCTCGGGCACGGATTCGACAATCAGCTCGGCATCACGCACCGCATCAGCCAGTGTTGTTTCAAAGGTTAAGGTGCCAGGGGTACGGCGCGGCGCGGCGGTCAGCTTGTTGAGTGCCCGCTCTGCATTGGCGAGCACCTCATTGATTTTTCGTTGTGCGTCGACGTCCGGATCGAATACGGCCACATCGATGCCGTTCAATAACAAGCGTGCGGCCCAGCCGGCACCGATAACACCACCGCCAATAATAGCCGCTTTTGAGATAGGTTGACTCATAGGCTTACCTCGCACTCGGCGCGCGTTTTCGCAGCTTCAATAGATCGCGAACTTCTTGTGGCCCCATAATCTGTGCGCCCATCTGACTAACGACGGTTGCCGCTTTTTCAACCAGCTGCGCATTACTGGCCAGCTCACCTTTGCCAAGCCACAAATTATCCTCCAAACCCACCCGCACATTACCGCCCGCGAGCATTGCTGCGGCAGCATAGGGCATTTGATTGCGACCGATAGAAAAGGCTGAGAAAGTCCAGCTTGGCGGCATGTTGTTCACCATCGCCATCAACGTATTCAGATCGTCTGGCGCACCCCAAGGAATTCCCATGCAGAGTTGAATCATAACCGGATCTTCGATAATGCCCTCTTCTGCCAATTGTTTCGCAAACCAAAGGTGGCCGGTATCAAACGCCTCAATTTCCGGACGAACCCCCAAGTCGGTCATCATCTGGCCCATTGCCCGCAGCATTGATGGTGTATTAACCATCACATAATCGGCTTCGGCAAAATTCATGGTACCGCAATCAAGTGTTGCGATTTCCGGCAAGCAGTCGATGATAGGTGCCATACGCTCGCTTGCACCCACCATATCGGTATTCACTTGATTCAACGGCAATGGTGCTTCAGCAGAGCCAACCACCAGATCACCACCCATTCCCGCCGTCAGGTTTAGCACTACGTCGGTGTCGCTATCACGTATTCTTTCGGTGACTTCACGGTACAAATCAAGCCTTCGGCTGGGCACTCCCGTGTCCGGATCACGCACGTGGCAATGAACCACGGCCGCACCCGCGCGCGCTGCGTCAATGGCAGCATTGGCTATTTGCTCCGGACTCCGTGGCACGTGGGGCGAGCGGTCCTGGGTTGAACCGCTACCGGTAACAGCGCAGGTGATAAATAACTGTTTACTGGCGTGTAGTGGCATAAGAGCATTCCGAAATTATTAGCAGGGTGTATTGATAGTAGTCTCGACTTCAACGCACATATTAACGATAATAGCCAAATGCTTAACAATTCATGCCAAATCTAACGTTGTCTAACCCCTCGTTACCCCCTCGCTCTCCTCAGCCTATCAGGTCGATTCAAGTCGGATTTTTCGTGGTCAATGGATTTTCTATGATGTGCTTTGCCAATGCAGTCGAGCCACTCAGAGCGGCCAATATGATTTTAGGTGAGCATTTGTTTCAGCGCACCATCATTACGCCAGATGGCAAGCCGGTCAGTTCTTCCAGCAACCTACACCTACTGGCCGACCAAACACCCACTCCTCACCTCCCATTAGATTGGCTATTTGTCATCGCCAGCTACGATTATCAACGGCAGGCAGACAAACTAACGGTGTCTGCCATTCGTCAATTGAGCCGCAACGTAAAAGTGCTCGGAAGCTTAGACTGTGGCAGTTGGTTATTGGCCGAAGCGGGACTGCTGAACCATCACAGTGCAACCATCCACTGGCAGGAACTCGCGCTATTTGAAGAGCGCTTTCAGCAAATCAAGGTGAGCGATCAACGCTATGTGATTAGCAAAGCTAGAGTGAGTGCGGGTGGTGCGGTCGCCACACTCGACCTAATGCTTGAGCTGATCCGTGAACAGTGTGGTAAGCGTTTGTTTTTCGATGTGAGAAATTTATTTCTGCATGACGTCTCACAACCCGGCAACCGTCGCCAGCAGCGCCATAGTTTGCTTGAAGACTCACCACCTAGTTTGGTTAAGGCGATCAATCTAATGGAAGCAACAATAGAAAACCCATTGCCGCTGGCCGAAATAAGCACCCAAGTTTCGATATCATTGCGCACACTCAATCGCCTATTTAAACAACAAGTTGGCTCAAGCCCCGGACAATACTATTTGCATTTGCGCCTAAAAGCCGCACGTCGCTTAATTGCTGAAACGCGCCTTGGAATAACCGATATTTCGATCCGCTGCGGTTTTAATTCCCTACAGGCATTTAGCCGCGCCTTCAAACTGAAATTCGGAACCTCACCTAAAAGTGCACGCCGAGGGCGGATGATTTTGCAGAAGACAAAGCAGTTAACTCATGGGGCAACTAAAATGAGACCCTATTAGTTATCGATGCACTCAGGGTTCGCTTCTGGGAAAGCGCTGGCTCTCTTCCAGCACATTTAAATCCATATGGTTGCGCATATAGCGTTCCGATGCGTGCTGAACGGGTTCAAATTCCCACGGAGTATATTTGCCTTGCGTAAGCGCTTCATACACTAACCAGCGCCGCGCTTGTGACTCACGCACCTCGGCATCAAAAGTGCCCAAATCCCAATAGGCTAATGATTTCTGTTTCAAGTCAGCCCTGACTTTGGCATGATTGGGATACTCAGCCAAGTTGGTTTTTTCTTGTGGGTCCGTTTGCAGATCAAACAGTTGATCAGGATCCAGCTGGCAGCGATTATATTTCCAACGGCCCTCGCGCAGCGATACCATGGGGGCATAAGATGCCTCAGCGGCGTATTCCATGCGCACGGGCGCTGTCCTCTTGCCACCCTGCCCTAAAGGCAGCAAGCTTTCCCCTTCACTCCACGGTGCGATTTCATCCGCGGGTATATCGGCCAGATCAGCCAGTGTTGGCACGACGTCAATCGTTG
This sequence comes from Candidatus Poriferihabitaceae bacterium, assembly GCA_965249035.1. Lineage (GTDB taxonomy): Bacteria > Pseudomonadota > Gammaproteobacteria > Arenicellales > Poriferihabitantaceae > CBDFKV01. Next base: position 205,327 of record CBDFKV010000006.1, read on the forward strand.
AGACTGGGTCGGTAACCAATCCCGGCGCCATTTGTGGCGCGGAGATCATCAATGGCACCCGTGCAGAACCCTCAAAAAAGCTCATCTTAAACCACAACCCTTTTTCACCCAGCATGTCACCGTGATCAGCCACAAAGACAATACTGGTGTTTTGTGTTTGACGCGTCTCTTCCAAAACCTTAAGTATTTTCCCTATCTTTTCATCAAGATACGAGATGTTTGCAAAATAAGCCTGACGTGCGCGGCGTACCTGCTTAGCAGTAATTTTAAAACGACTATAATCATTGGCAAGCATGATACGCTGCGAATGAGGATCATAGTCTTTGAAGTCGTAAGCACCTTCTTGTGGTTTCAAAAAAGCACAATCATCATACAACCCCCAAAACTGACGACGCGCGACATAAGGATCATGTGGATGCGTAAAGCTAACCGTCAGCGACCACGGTCGCTCATCTAAACCGCGGCTCAGCTGGTAAATCTTCTGGACCGCAGAAGCAGCTACCTCATCGTCAAATTCCAGCTGGTTAGTAATCTCCGCAACACCTGCGTCCGTCACCGAAGCCATGTTGTGATACCACCAATCGATTCGTTCTCCGGGTTTACGATAATCGGGAGTCCAACCAAAATCAGCGGGATAAATATCGGTGGTTAAGCGCTCTTCAAAGCCGTGTAACTGATCGGGGCCAACGAAATGCATCTTACCGGCTAGACAGGTGTAATACCCAGCGCGACGTAGATGATGCGCGTAAGTCGGCAAGTCGGCAGAAAACTCGGCAGCGTTGTCATAGACTTTGGTGCGTGAAGGCAACTGCCCAGTCATGAAACTCGCCCGTGATGGCGTGCACAACGGCGAGGCGGTATAGGCATTCTGAAAGCGCGTAGACTTGGCTGCCAGGGCCTTGAGATGGGGTGTATGTAACCATTCAGCCGGGCCGTCAGGAAACAAGGTGCCGTTCAACTGGTCAACCATAATAACCAGGATGTTAGGCTTGCGCATGGTCAAATCATCCAATCTAAGTGTTGGTCGCAGTCAGCCTTTCAGTTGATCAACCAATTGCTTCAATGCGGCGATTTCAGAACTCATTTCCGGTTGAACGGGATCAAGTTCAGATAAAATTTGCTGCCCAAGCTCTTTTCTGGAAAACATATTCATAACCGACTGGATCCGGTGAGTCTATAGCTCCGGAGGCCGTCGAAAACATACGTTGCGGTGAATGATTGTAAAATATTTACCCTTATATATCTGTTGCACCCTCACCGTTATCTACCCCGCGCTCTTCAAGCAAGGTAGTCAGCCATTCTGGATCCATTTCGGGCACAGACGAGAGCAATAAATCGGTATAGGGCTTATGAGGTGGTGTAAACATATCGTCTTTAGGTCCTTGCTCAATGATTTTTCCTTGTTGCATCACGACCACGTAATCCGCGATTGAGCGCACAGTTGCAAGATCATGCGTAATAAACATGTAGGCCAGATCCAGATCATCCTGCAAATCGCTCAGCAAGCGCAAGATGCCTTCTGCGACAAGTTGATCCAGAGCGCTGGTGACCTCATCGCAGACGATAAAAGTGGGTTCCGCAGCGAGCGTGCGCGCGATGCCGATTCTCTGCTTCTGACCACCTGACAACTCGCCAGGATAGCGGTGGTAGTATTTCTTGGGTTCAAGCTCGATCAAATCAAGCAATTCATCAACGCGTTTTTTGAGCGCTGTGCCTTTAAGCCCACTATAAAAAGCAGCGGGCCTGCCAATGATTTCACCAATACGTGTTTTTGGGTTCAGGGCGGTATCTGCCATTTGGTAAATCATTTGCGCCTGTCGCAATTGATCTTTTGTTCGATCCTGATAACGCGGCGGTAACTCTTTGCCATTAAATGATACGGTGCCTTTCATTTGCGGCAGTAAACCTGTTATGACACGTGCCGCTGTCGATTTACCCGAACCGGATTCGCCCACCACTGCAACTGTGCGCCCGGCATAGATATCAAATGAAATATCTTTGAGGATTAATATTTCGCCATCATAGGATGCATCCACATTCTTCATTGAGACAACGGGTACAGCATCCGCGGGTGGCGGTGGCTTTTGTTCGCGTCTGAAATCGCGAACGGCCCAGAGTGATTTGGTGTAGTCTTTTTTGGGTGAATCGAGCATGGTTTTAGTATCCGCTGTCTCCACTTCATCACCACGCAACAGCACTTTTATCCGATCGGCCATTTGCGCTACCACCGCAAGATCGTGCGTAATATAAATCGCCGCCGTATTAAATTGATCAACAATATCACGGATTGCAGCTAACACTTCAATCTGTGTCGTTACATCCAGTGCGGTAGTCGGCTCGTCAAATATGATTAAATCTGGTCGACAGCTCATTGCCATCGCAGTCATCGCGCGTTGTAATTGCCCGCCTGAGACCTGATGTGGATATCGAAAACCTATTTCCTCGGGGTTGGGTAATCGTAAGCGACGATACAGATCAATCGCATCTTCTTGGCTTTCCGTCCGTTTACGTATTCGATACTGAACGGGTGCCTCGGTGTGCTGGTCGATCAGGCGATGCGAGGGATTGAAAGAAGCCGCTGCAGATTGTGCGACGTAGGCAATACGTGAGCTTCGGAGCGCCCTTAAATCTGCTCGTGGTGTTGAGGTTAACTCAAGGCCATCGAACTCCACACTACCGCCTGATATCTTACAGCCGTCACGTGCAAAACCCATTGCCGCCAGTCCAATGGTTGATTTGCCAGCACCCGACTCACCAATCAAGCCGAGCACTTCTCCTCGGTGTAGGTCTAAATCAATACCGTGAACGATTTCAAACCACTTATCATCAGCGAAGGCTTCCAGACGTAAGCCTCTAATTTTCAGTAAAATGTCTTTGTCGTCTTTTATTGCCATTGCGAATTCCTCTCCTAAATTAGTTTTTCAATCCAGAGGATCGATAAAGCATCCAGTCAACCACAAAGTTAACTGAAACAGTTAGCAATGCGATTGCGCCCGCGGGAATGAGGGGAACGATCTCGCCAAATGAAATAAGGGTTGAGTTTTCTCTCACCATCGACCCCCAATCAGCGGTTGGCGGTTGCAGACCAAGGCCCAGAAATGACAGGCCGGATATGAGTAGAAATACGAAACAAAACCGCAAGCCAAATTCTGCGATTAAAGGCGCTGCGGCGTTGGGCAATATTTCACGTAGAATTAAATGCCAGGTTTTTTCGCCACGCAATTTTGCCGCTTCAATATAGTCCATTACGACAATATTTCCCGCTACCGCCCGAGCTAACCTGAATACAGGTGGCACGTATAAAAATGCAATCACCAATGTTAGCACGATAATATTTGTGCCAAAAATACTCAACAATAACAGCGAGAAAATCAGGCTCGGAATTGACATGAACACGTCTACCGTGCGCGACAATGCCTGATCCATAAATCCACCTTTAGTCGCTGCCATCAATCCCAGACTGGTGCCTGCGAAAAAGGCTAGAATAGTCGTTACCAATGCTAAGCCAACTGTATTGCGCGCGCCGTAAACCAAGCGGCTAAACATATCCCGCCCGAGTTGGTCACCTCCAAGCAACATAACATCATCTGCGGGTGCAAAAGCAGAGCCAACCACTTCAGCCTGCCCAAACGGTGCGATGATCGGCGCAAAAACGGCTGCGATCATATAAATCATGATCATAAACAAGCCAAACGTCGCGGTCAGCGGTGCATTTCTAACCGCTTTGGAGCCTCCTCTCGGCAACACAATGGTCAGAAACTCTCTAAAACTATACGCGATTCCCGCTGCAGCGGCGATAATGCCCGCTGCAATAGTGATGCGCCACAAGGCAGCCTCACCGCCAATAATCCCCACGATAAAGGAGACTAGTGTCAGTGAAAACAGCAGTAAAAATGCGGAGCGGTTTTGGTAATAAGCTGCTACGCACGATGCGCCAATAATTAAAGCGAAATATCCAATAACAAAATAACTCATGATTCGCTCCTTATTTGGGGTGACGTAGACGTGGATTGGTCAGTATCGATCCAATATCTGCGATCAGATTCAGAACGATAAAAGTGGCGGCAAAAATCAAACAGCAGGCTGTCACCACCGCAAAATCGCGCTTTGATACGCTGTCCACTAATAGCTGCCCAATACCCGGGTAGACAAAAACCACTTCCACCAGTACCACGCCGGTGATCAAATATGCGAGATTCAATGCCACCACATTAATGACGGGGGCTAGAGCGTTTGGTAGGGCATGATGGGTAATAATTTTTCCTTGCGGAACACCTTTTAATCTCGCCATTTCAATATACGGAGAAGCAAGTAAACTGATGATGGCCGCTCGTGTCATGCGCATCATATGTGCTGTCACCACCAAAACCAGCGTTAAAGCTGGCAGGAACATTCGGTGCAGTTTCTCGGTGAGTCCCATGTCATCTGAGATACTGGCAATGGCTGGGAACCAAGGGTTCTTGACCGCCAAAAATAATACCAGGATATAGCCGACGAAAAACTCTGGCGAGGAAATTGAAGTTAATGTGACGACGTTCGCCACTCTGTCAAAAATTGAGTTTCGAAACAAGGCCGCCAAGATCCCGAGGCCGATTGCAATGGGTACGGCTATTATTGCAGCATAAATAGCCAGGAACAGCGTATTCGCGAACCTTTTGCTGATGAGTTCAACCACCGGTTTACCACTGATCAGAGAGGTTCCAAAATTACCTGTGACTGCATTCCCCAGCCATTCAAAATAGCGCACTGGCGCAGATCGATCTAAGCCCAGCTCGTTTCGAAGCGCTGCGACCGATTCTTCTGTGGCCGATTGACCGAGCACGGCTTGTGCCAAATCCCCTGGTAGCAGTTCAACTGCACCGAAGATGATAATCGACACCACCAGCAGCGTAACTAGGCCTAATCCAAGCCGCTTAATAATAATTTGCAGAATATCGTTCATGTTGTTCCTCTCGTGACAAGCGGTGCGGTTCGAGGTCCGCTTGATTTGGCAGGCTCAAAATACACCATCGCAATATTGAATATAGTGCGACGGTGTAGTGTGGCAGAGCGACTATATTTCATGCGCTCGACGAACTTACTATTTGACTATTAAGACGTCATCCACCAACGGTGATAGGCGCGCCCGCCATCATTTTCCCAGGAAGATGCAACGCTATCGCCGTGTGCAATTTTACTGTTACGTGCATATACGTAATTTCTAAACAGCGGAATAATTGTGCCGCCATCATCGTGTGACAACTGGCACATTTCGTTATACATTTCAGCACGCACCCCTTCATCGAGTTCGGCTTTTGCTTGTATCAGAAGCTCATTAAAGCGCTCGTTTTCCCAATGCGATTCATTCCATTCTGCGCCTTTTTTGTACGCCAACGTGAACATATTATCGGGAGTTGGGCGTGCGCCCCAGGTTACAGTCACAAATGGTTTCTTAAGCCAAACATCTGACCAGTAACCGTCATTTGGCTCACGTACTGCCTTCAAATCAATTCCCGCTGCTTTAGCGTGCTCAGAATACAAAACGCACATGTCTACAGCACCAGACATCAGTGAATCCGCGGTCGACAACTTGACGCTAAGCTTTTCCATTCCAGCCTGTTTCAGATGAAATTTTGCTTTGTCCGGGTCATAGGAACGCTGCGCTATGTCCGGCGCATAGGGCATGTTAGGCGAAACATGGTAATCATTACCAATGGTTGCCGCGCCAAATCTGATTTTTTCAATAATATCTTCACGATTGATCGCATACTTCAGCGCGAGGCGCACATCGACATTATCATACGGCGCAGTATCACAAAACATCGGCATAGTGATCGCCGCACCACTCGGTACATTGTCTATCAAGATATCTGGCTTACGTTCTAATAGTGACATGGTTTTTAAATCAACCGTTGTAATGCCATCTACATCACCGGTTATTAAGGCGGCTTGCATTGCATTTGGATCATTCAAAATTTTCAACTGGACCGCGTCAAAATAGGCGCCTTCACGATGCCAACCATCGTGGCGGACCAAATCGGTTTGAACGCCAGGCTCACGATTTTCAATTTTATAGGGGCCTGCGCCAATACCGCTTTCCCACTCAATTCCGCCATCTTCTTTAGCGGGCAGCATCACCAGATGATAATCAGTCATGATCCAGGGCAGATCAGCCGTACCCTGAGAGAGTTCGATAATAATTGTGTGGTCGCCATCGGCTTTGATATCGGTGATATCCGCGACCAATGGTGCAGCGGCTGACCCTACTGATTCTTCTCGATGATAGTTCAAGGAGGCGATCGCATCTTTGGCGGTAAACTTCCTGCCATCGTGGAAGGTTGCATTTTTATTCAGATGAAAGGTCCACATTTTGGCATCTGGTGACGCTTCCCAGGAATCTGCCATATCCGGGCCCAGGCCATTTTCAGCGGTAATCTCAGTCAGAAAGCTGCGTATTGCATGCGATTCCTGGATCTCTTGTGTGCTTTGGAACTTGGCCGGATCAAGTGTATCGCTGGTATTTCCATCATGTATACCCGCGCGAAAGGTTCCGCCTCTTTGTGGTGTTGCTGCAGCGACGTCAGTCGTCCATAGGGTTGATGCAGATGTCGCCGTTATGCCCGCCGCGACGGCATAATTCATAAATTGCCGGCGGCTCATTTTGCCACATTTTGCCTCGCTTGCAATTTTATCGATGATGGGGGAATGGCTTTTACTCGTCATGCTGATCTCCTTGAATGAATGATTGTGTGAATATTATTGTTATGTCGCTAACGAAAACTTACTCTTCAGCGGCACATAATTATAAATTTAGAGTACCAGTACCGCTAATGATAAGCAAATTTCCTCTTTTTTCGCCTAAACACCCTAATATTTGACGCTAAGGTGCAGTCTTATGTCGTAATGAGGTTAACTACTTCGAATGCTAGGTTAAGCTATTCTTGATTACGCAACCTCCAAGTCTATTTCAAGCGGGTTTGGTCTAACAAACATTTCGTGATCGCTTGACAGATTCCAGTGATCTAGCGCGAGCTGTTTTGCTCTCTCGGGATCCTGTTGTTCAATCGCGTCAATAAACTGGTCGTGATGATCACTCGCTGTATATAAGCGCTCTTGCATCTCAGAGTTATTTGCACGAAAAAAGGTGTGCGCAATTCTCGCGTGGTCTATTGAAAGGCGTTGCAGGCTGGGCCACAGATACTGATTATCCGCCATTTCACCCATGATCAGGTGGAAGTTACTATTGTGATAGACCATCGAATCAGGATCACGGGCCAATACCGCCTTACAAAATTGGCGTTGTGATGCCTTTAGGGCAGTAAGCTGTTCCGAGCTACGGTTTTCAGCTGCCAGTACAGCGATCGATGCGTAGACAGGAGGTGCCGTACGGAAAAAATCACGCAGCATTTTGTAGTCCATTGATGACACATGCGCACCGCGGTTTTGCGCTATTTCCACATAACCTTCACCCGCCATGCGGCGCAAGACTTCTCTGACGGGTGTGCGTGAAAGGTTGTATCGTTTACCAAGTCTGGTCTCATCCAGTTTCTCTCCCGGCTGCAACTCCATGGTAAGAATCTGGCGCTTTAGCGCACGATATAAATCGTCTTTGTTTTGTTTGCTCATGGTTCATTTCCGCACACCATAAAAGAGATTTATGTACGGGGATATGTTTTGATTACGCTATTGTTGCACAGCGCAAAATTGTATACAATTATTATACATAATGCAAATCAAGCATCTTATCCAAATTATACCGACATGCAATTTGAAGGAATTTACACCCCAGTAATCACGCCGTTTAAAGATGATTTCTCGATCAATCGTGATCGCCTGGCAGAGGTAATTGAACATCTCATCAATGCAGGGGTTCACGGCATCATCCTGGCAGGTACAACTGGCGAGTACTACGCACAAACAAGCAAAGAACGTATTGAACTGATGTCGTTCTGCCATTCTTTAACTAAGGGCCATTTGCCGCTGATTATCGGTACAGGTGCGATTCGCACGGAAGACAGTATCGAATTTGCTTTAGCCGCGAAAAAAGTCGGCGCAGATGCTTTGTTAATAGCCACCCCACCCTATGCCTACCCTACTGCTCGCGAGATTGCCCTGCATGCACTAGCGATTGATCGTGCCGTTAATCTACCCGTGATGTTGTATAACTATCCGGGCAGGATGAGTGTCAATATGGACGAAGAAACACTTGATCGATTGGGACGTAGCCCTAATTTTTGCGCGATCAAAGAAAGCTCAGGTGATATAAACCGTTTGCATATGCTAGCGCGTGATTATCCGCATATACAACTGGCGTGTGGCATGGACGATCAGGCCCTGGAATTTTTTGCCTGGGGCGCACGGTCCTGGGTGTGCGCAGGTTCAAACTTCGCGCCGCAAGCACATCTCGCACTGTATCAATCCTGCGTGGTAGAGGGAGACTTTATTAAGGGTCGACGCATCATGTCGGCCATGATGCCACTTATGCGGGTACTGGAACAGGGGGGCAAATTTATCCAATGCATAAAACACGGCATGACGCTGCGTGGTTTTGAAGCTGGGCCACCAAGAAAACCTCTGCAACCACTGAATAAAGATGATAAACGTCAGCTGGCGGAAGTGATTCGTACGCTAGATTCAGCAATAGAGAAGATCACCAGCGAGGAAGAACATGCCTGATTTACTAAGCCTTGACGAATACCGAGCAATCGCGAATCAGATTGACTTTCCTCGTACTGCCTTTATCGATGGAAAATTCTGTGCCGGACAGGGCGGAAAAATACCCAGTATCAATCCGGCAACGGGAGAAACTATTTGCGAGATTTCAGCATGTAATGCAAAAGATGTTGACAAAGCTGTCTTAAAAGCACGCACAGCATTTGATCAAGGGCATTGGTCACAAAAACATCCCAGCGAGCGAAAAGCAGTACTGATTCGCCTCTGTAAATTGATCACCCGCAACCGCCGGGAACTCGCCGTCATGGAAAGTCTCGATAGCGGTAAGCCAATACGCGATTGTGAATTGATTGACATCCCCGAGACAATTCACACGATCAAATGGCATGCCGAATTGATTGATAAAATTTACGATCAAACCGCACCTGGCGGCCAGGATTCAATTGCCATGATTGTGCGTGAACCTATTGGTGTGGTTGGCGCGGTGTTGCCGTGGAACTTTCCATTGTTAATGCTGGCTTGGAAAATCGGGCCAGCGTTGGCAGCGGGCAATTCCGTCATCGTCAAACCTGCTGAGCAAACCTCATTAACCGCCCTCAAAATAGCCGAGTTGGCAATGGAAGCAGGTTTGCCACGCAGCATTTTACAGATATTGCCGGGAGATGGGCCTTCGGTCGGCGAGCCATTGGGATTACACCCTGATGTAGACATGGTGAGCTTTACCGGCTCGACTGAAACCGGCAGACGTTTCTTGCGTTATGCGGCCGACAGCAACTTGAAGAGAATCGTCCTTGAATGCGGAGGTAAAAACCCTGCGGTGGTGTTGGATGATGCAGAAGAATTAGATTTAGTGGCAAAACACATTGTGAACGCGGCATTCTGGAATATGGGTGAGAACTGTTCTGCCAATTCGCGTTTGATCGTCCATGAAGCGATCAAGGCGCCTTTACTTGAGCGTATTCTGGCGCGCATGCGTGACTGGAAAACCGGCGACCCACTCGACCCTGCTAATCATCTTGGTGCGCTGATTGACGGTCAACATTGCAGTAAAGTAGCCAGCTTTCTGGAAAACAAGAGTAAAGAAATAAAAACACTCGCTGGCGGAACAGTACAAGGGAATTTTGTTGAGCCAACCGTGCTTGACGAAGTTCCAAGAGACAGTAAACTGGCCACAGAAGAGATTTTCGGCCCGGTTCTGTCGGTGATTAGCGTGTCCTCATTAGAGCAGGCGATTGAAATTGCCAATGATTCAAAATACGGCTTAAATGCCAGCGTATTCAGCGCTAATATCAAATGCGCATTGAATGCTGCACGCGCCATTCGTGCAGGCACGATAACGATTAATTGTTATGGCGAAGGGGATATTTCCACCCCATTTGGTGGCTATAAACAATCGGGCTTTGGTGGGCGCGACAACGGCATTTATGCGCATGATCAATACACAGAATTAAAAACTATTTGGGTTGACCTAACTGATCCAGCCAGTGAAGACAAGGTTCTATGAGCTCAGCCATCACATCACAAGCTGAAGCGCCCAATGGGCGTCGAGGTGGTCGTAGTAGCCGTCGCAAAGCCCGATCAGGCCTCCAACAAAAGATGTTGCCCGCACTAAAACGAAACCTGCCGCTGATCGAACCCATGACGCCTGATCAAATTGAGCGCATCGACAATGCCTCAATGGATATTCTTGAAAATGTTGGGATCGTATTCCGCGATGAAATTGCACTGGCAGATTGGAAAAAAGTGGGCGCCAAAATAAAGGGAGATCGCGTGTATCTCGATCGCGGCTTAGTAAAAACGCTGATTACCAGCCTGCCTTCTGAATTCACCTTTCACGCGCGCAACCCCGAGAATAACTTGCCCTTTGGTGGCCCGCATTCAATTTTCGTACCGATGACAGGTGCACCTTTTCTGCGTGATCTTGAGGATAAACGGCGTAATCCAACGCTGGATGATCTGGCCATGTTTCATAAGCTCGCGCATATGTCACCGGCCTTACACTCCTCAGCGCATCACATTGTTGAACCCATGGATCACGTAATATCACACCGACATTTGCGCATCACCTATTCGTCGATGAAGTATTCTGACAAGACCTTTATGGGTATGACGACTACGCCCAAGAATGCCGAAGATGTGATTGATATGTGCCGTATTTTATTTGGTGCTGAGTACATCCAAAATCACCCGGTTGTGACCGGTAATTGTAATTGTAACTCACCGTTAATCTGGGATGAAACCATGCTCGGCGCGATGCGTGCTTTTTGCAAGGCTAATCAACCAGTTTTGTGCTCACCATTCGTACTCGGAGGCGCGAACACGCCAGCATCTGTCCCGGCTGCGGTTGCCCAGCTTAATGCCGAAGCACTTTCAGCGCTGGCTTACACACAGCTCATTAACAAAGGCTGCCCAGCGATTTATGGGCATTACCTTTCCACTGTGTCAATGGCGAGTGGCGCTCCGATGGCCGGCACTCCTGAAATCAGTTTGATGAATTTTATGATTGGCCAGATGGCACGCCATTATGCCATTCCCTGGAGAACATCAAACACGCTGGGTGGCGCCAAAACTTTTGATGCACAAGCAGGTTATGAAAGTGCTAGCACTATGATGGCAGTGATGATGTCCGGGGCGAATTATATCTGGCATTCTGCTGGCTGGAACGAAGCGGGGATGCATTGTTCGGTGGCAAAATTTGTAGTCGATGCAGAACAATGCGCGATGGCGTATCGAATGACTGAAGGTATTCGCTGGGATGATTTTGATGAGTGTATTGCCGCCGTTGGGGACATTGGTCCAGGCGGTCATTTCTTGGGGCATGCACATACGCTCGCTAATTTCCAGGAAGCTTTTTTTATGCCCAAGTTGTTTGATAATAACTCGATCGAGCAGTGGGTTGCTGACGGCTCTCAAGATATCACTGAGCGTGCTTTAAAGCACGCAAAGCGCTTATTAGAAGAATACGAGGAACCCAAATTGGATGAAGCCGTGGACGAGGAATTGTTGGCTTATATCGCCAAACGCGAGCACGAGATTCCAGCCGTTGAAGCGCTAAATGACAAGCACTGAGGCGCACGAGTAAAGCGCTGTTGCCACCCACCGTGAAAGTAAAAAAGTTACCCAAAGATCCCGGCGACACGGGCTGGAACGGGATTTTATCCCCCCAAAGGTACTACCCTGAACTTGATACATCGCAAACTTGCGATAACTTAATTATCGGCGCAGGTTTTGCGGGTCTGGCTGCTGCGCGTCGAATATCACAACTTGGCCCTTTTGATAAAACCATCATTGTTGAGGCTAAACGCATCGCTCAAGGCCCGGCTGGACGCAATACTGGTTTTATGATTGATTTGCCGCATGATCTCGCGTCCGATGATTATCGTGGCGAAACTCAACGTGATCTAAATCATATTAAATTTAACCGGGCAGGCATCTCTTTCGCCATCGAGGCGGCAAAAGAATATGGTATGTCTGGCGAAGCTTTTGCTATGAGCGGAAAAATTAACGCCGCAGCCAGCGGAAAGGGCATACAAAACAATAAGGACTATGCAGCACACTTAAAGGCCATGAACGAAGCACACAATTTTCTAGATGAAAAAGAAATGCAGGCCATCACTGGATCGACATATTATCGCGGCGGCTTGTACACCCCCGGTGCGGCCATGATTCAACCCGCGATGTTTGTACGCGATTTAGCTGCAGGCCTGGCGGAAAACCTGGCAAACAAGCTCTCTATCTATGAGAACTCTGCCATCATCTCGCTGGAAAAACAGGGCAATAGCTGGCAAGCGAAAACAGCAAAAGCCAGTATCTCTGCAAAAAATGTTTTCCTTGCGGTAAACGGCCATTTGGAGAGTTTTGGATTTTATCAACGTCGATTGATGCATGTATTTACCTACGCATCGATGACGCGTGCACTATCTGCTAAGGAGATGCGTACGCTGAGCGGCAAACAACGTTGGGCTTGCTTGCCCGCGCACCCTATGGGCACCACGGTAAGACGTATTACAGGAATCGGCGGCTCGCGTATTATTATCCGCAATCGATTTACCTATGATCCAGGAATGGAGGTCTCAGAAAAACGCATTGAAAATGTTGCACACAGCCATCGAAGAGCGTTTGATGCTCGTTTTCCCTTGTTAAAAAACGTTGAAATGCAGTACCAGTGGGGTGGACGTTTATGCCTGAGTAAAAATAGTGTCGCAGCATTCGGTGAACTTGAACCAGGTCTTTTTTCTGCTTGCTGTCAAAACGGTCTGGGGGTAGCAAAAGGTACTGCTTCTGGCATGTATGCAGCCGAACTGGCCTACAGGCATCAATCAGATTTACTGTCATACCTATTGGCAGAGGAAAAACCTGGGAAGTTACCACCGGAACCGTTTGCCTGGCTAGGCGCAAATGCCTATATGCGCTGGAGTGAGTTTAGAGCGGGAACAGAGTTTTAGGCCCCCTGCTCTTCTATGACATAAAGGAACATCTATGACAGTTAAAATTGTCGTATAGCTGATTGGCGTCTTTACAAGAAAAAACTCGTCGCAAAACCAATAGCTATCGCTCCAACTATCATCGACACTATGGGTGTCAAGCATTACACGGTAGTATGGCAGCCAAACTCAAAACCACAGCATCTTTATTCCTAGGTATCGCGATACTATTTTTCAGTGCGGGTATGCTTTTTGTATTGGTGGTCGTACGTGCGCGTGAAGCCGGGTTTTCAACCCAGGCGATTGGCCTACTGCAATCGAGTTATCAGATCGGCTGGTTGATCGCCGCAGTATTCATCCCTATGCTCATTCACCGAGTGGGACATATTCGTGTATTTGCCACGATGACGGCCATTGGATCTGCCGTCATTCTTCTACAGATACTACATATCGACGAAATCTCCTGGATTCTGGAAAGATTAGTCATGGGTATAAGCATAGCTGGCTTAATGGTGGTCTCTGAAAGCTGGCTCAACGAAATGTCAGATAATGCTGATCGAGGTCGAAATTTAGCTATTTACACGATCGTGAGTTGGGGTGCACCGGTTGCGGGCCTCTGGATGTTACGCTTTGGTGAACCAAGCGATGATGGGTTTTTCCTCCTTGCCTCCGTGCTCATCTCGCTTGCTGCAATTCCACTATTGCTTTCGGTTGCAAAAAGCCCAAAACTGATTAAAACAACCGGTTTCGGCCTAAAAAAGCTGTTTCGAATTACCCCGCTGGGTGCCGTAGGTACCCTGCTATCCGGTTTGTGCCATGGGGCTTTTTTCTCCATGATTCCACTTTACGGATCCATCATAGAGTTAGATCTCGCCAGACTTTCAACCCTGACAGCACTGGGACTCTCATCGGGGATAGCATTGCAATGGCCGATTGCACTCGCCTCTGACAGGTTTGACCGGCGTATCGTATTAATGCTCACTGCAGGCCTGGCTGCAATTCCGGCTGGGTATTTTGCCGTTCTGGGAACGCTAACTATTATTCAACAATATATTGCCGTTTCAATGATGGGAGCGTTTACTTTGAGTTTATACAGCCAGTGCATCTCTCACGCAAACGATCACCTTGAGCCTGGTGATGTAATACCCGCAGCAGGTTTATTAGTATTGATTTATGGCTCAGGGTTTGCACCGGTCCCTATTGTAATGGGGCAATTAATGGCTATCACGCCAAATTACTTTTTCATCATTAACGGTCTGCTCGCAGCTATGTTAGCCCTTTATACCTTCTACCGTATCATGCGTAGTGAGTCGATCGAAGATCAGGGGGAAATGCTCAATATTCCAACTGGCTCACCCTATTCCACTGTGGTTCGAGCTGCCGAGGAGTGGTCAGAAGAATCTACACCTGTAGCATCTTCTGAAAGCAGATCTTCGCGTTAATCATCAGCCTTTACAGATCTCATAGTTAACGCTCTATTGTTTAGGCAGTGCAGACACCCCTTACCTATCTATTGGTAGCTATCGTTGAGGATAACTTTGAAATTAATGCTGCCTTACCAACAAACCATAATTTACGATCCAGAGACAAAAAATAGCATTGCCTATGATCACATTATAGCTGTCGCTCCTACGGTGTTTACATTCGCTCAGTAGATAGAAATTGACAGACGGAAACTTTACATTAAGCGTGTAAATAGCCTCTTACCTGGATATCAAAAATGGCCGGTTCACTCAAACGAGATCAAATTGACCGATACTGGAATGAAGGGCTGCTATCCCCAATCGATATTCTTTCAGAAGCTGAAACAAAGCCGTTAGTACCAAAGTTCAAGGAGTTGAAAGCGCGAATGGCGCCATGGTGCAACTCCAAGCAAATCCTAAAATCACATGTGGTCTCAACATGGGTTAACCAACTGGTCCATCATCCAGATATTCTTGACGCGGTAGAAAGCTTGCTCGGGCCCAATCTGCTATGCTGGTCGGCCACATTTTTTGCAAAACCACCAAAAACCACCGGCTATGTTGCCTGGCACCAGGACATCACCTACTGGGGGCTTGAACCTGCCGACGACGTTTTAACCTGCTGGCTTGCCTTGACCGATGCGCGCGAGGAGAACGGCTGCATGAGTATGCTCCCCGGTAGTCACAAAACACCTCTACGGCAGCATGATTTTATTCAAGGCTCCAAGAACATGCTGATGGGAGGGCAGGAAGTAAAGTTAACGAGTGCCGAACAACAGCGGGCGATTTCAACCGAATTAACCGCTGGTCAAATGTCGATTCATCACTCAAAAACATTACACGGCTCACTTGGCAATCATTCTTCGCGTTGGAGAATTGGTCTAGCAATACAATACATATCAACTTCTGTGCAGCAGGTGGCGGCCGACAGTGATGCTGCCATGCTGGTTCGAGGAGAAGATACCTATGGGCATTTTGAACATGAAGCCTCTCCCGTTGCCGATTTTGATTCAGCCGCGCTACGCGCATACCGTCAAACCATCCAGACACCTGGTGGAGTAGGCCGTGTAGACGACAATAACCCAGAGAACTTCATTAACTTGGGTGAAATTTCCTAATGGTCTACTGGATAGATATCTGTTAAGACAGCATACACTAAACCATATAAAACCATGAAAAAAGTCAATTTTACCCGCATGATCGATGGAACTAAGGAAGAATATGCTTATCTTGACGAGCTGGAGCAAGCATATATAGCTGAACTACCAGATAGATTAATGACAGCACTTGGGCGTCTAGAAAATACGCTGAGTGGATATCAAATTTCGCGCCTACAGCACAGCTTGCAATCGGCCAGCCGCGCACATCGTGCTGGAGAGAGTGAAGAACTTGTGATTGCCGCGCTACTTCACGATATCGGAGATGAGCTCGCGCCAAACTCGCACAGCGAACTCGCCGCAGCTATTTTACGCCCGTATGTTTCAGAGAAAACTTACTGGATTATCAAGCATCATGGGCTGTTTCAAATGTATTATTACGCACACAACTGTGGTGGAGACCGTAATGCTCGCGATAAATTCAAAGATCATAAGTGGTTTGCAGACGCTGTGCAATTTTGTGAAAACTACGATCAAAACTGTTTTGATCCAGCATATGACTGCCTAACCCTTGATTTCTTTGAACCCATGTTGCGTCGTTTTTTCAAACAACCTATAACGGCTGATTATGAACTTCAGGCTCGTTACGGCGCAGCGCTGCGATGATCCTGAGTTCCAAGCAATCTGCGCCGACTTCACGGATCTTGACTGTCCAGAGCGTGTCGTTGACGAGGTCATATCCCACGGTGGTCGACTTGATATATTGGTAAACAACGCAGGTATGATACTAGAGGCTCAGGTCAAAAAAATGAGTGTAGAGGACTGGCAGGAAAATCTAACAGTCAATTTGACGGCCCCTTTTCTAATGATCCGTGCCTCGCTACCCTATCTTCGAGAAACCCATGGATCTATTGTAAATATCGATTCTATAGAAGGCTTGGCGGCAAATCCTAGTCATGCGGCTTACTGTGCGTCTAAAGCAGGATTGCATGGTTTGACTCGTGCGGTCGCAGTAGACCATGGCCATGAAGGTATCCGCTGTAACGCCGTGGCACCTGGATGGATTGATACGACACTCAATATAGATTTCATTGAAAGTATGCCGGATCCCGAATCATTTCGGCAAGGCATCAGCGGCATCCATCCGATTGCACGCACTGGTTCTCCCGAGGAGGTTGCTGCTCTTGTTGCATTCCTAGCTGCTGACGAAGCCGGATTCATAACAGGCCAAGTCTACACGGTGGATGGCGGGAGGATGGCAAAACTGAGTTTGCCTTAGCTTACCTAAGCTAACTTTAAACCCAGTCCTCAAACGGAAATTGATCCAATCGTTCGGTACCGTTTTCAGTCACCAATACCTGGATTTCCAGTTTGACGCATTCGTGTCCTCCGTCAAGGCCAGTGCAGCTTTCCACGCAGAGTACATCCCCAGGTTGAAACTCGCCTTCGTAACCCGCTCCCCGATCCATGTCGACATGGGTAGGCACCGATGGGTACTCATCGCATAAACCCACACCATGAATAGCGACCCCGTAGCGATTAGCCCAGTATTTCTCGGGCATACGCCAGGATTTTTCATTGAATTCGTGATAAGACATACCCGGCTGGATGACTTCAGTATTATGCATCACTTGCTTGACGGCATGCTCGTACAAACGCTTTTGCTCATCGGTCGGGGGCTCCAGGCCAATCGTCCAGGAGCGGGAAAGATCAGCGCAATATCCGTATGGGCCAATCAAATCGGTATCAAAAGACAGCAGATCACCCTGTTTACCGACGTAATCAGAACATTCCTGGAACCAGGGATTAGTGCGCTCACCAATACTCAGAAGCCGGGTTTCGATCCATTCGCCACCATTACGAATGTTCTCGTAATGCAGCTCGGCCCATATTTCGTTTTCTGTCTTTCCAGCAACTGAATTTTCACGAACCCGCCACATGCCGGACTCACAGACCTTGATTGTCCAGTCCATCAAAACAATTTCTTCTATCGATTTTTTACGCCGGGCCTGCTCGGTAATT
This sequence comes from Candidatus Poriferihabitaceae bacterium, assembly GCA_965249035.1. Classification (GTDB taxonomy): domain Bacteria; phylum Pseudomonadota; class Gammaproteobacteria; order Arenicellales; family Poriferihabitantaceae; genus CBDFKV01. Next base: position 222,985 of record CBDFKV010000006.1, read on the forward strand.
TGCTGGCCTTCAACGATCTCAATACCGCGTTGGCGTAGCAGATCCACACCTAATGGCTCCATTTTATCGATCGCCAGGCGATGATTGCCACCGCCATGCTGGTTGACGAGGTCTGCTATTTCATCCGCCCACAGCGCAGCCTTTTCTTCAGTACGCGGCCCGGCTACAAAATAAAACCAAGAGATCGCCGGGCGAACTTCATCAACTTTATCGAGGCCCTCCGCAAGATGCATGGCCTGCTCATACTCAAAACAAATCGTCGGGCCATTGATGAATAGGAGCACATAGCGTGCAGCGTTGTGTAGTGTCCAGATCTGCATGTCCGAACAATCGGTGGCGTAGCGAATATTAAGCGGGTCATATAACAGGATTGCACTACAATCATGTTGCATGACCTCTGCTTTCATTCGCTGGTGCCGATAGGCGCGAACCGTGTTGATGGTCTCCGCGGGTACGGGGTTTTTAAGTGGCCCAGCATCAAAATTGATATAGGACGGTATTCGCGGATCGCTGAATACATTTATTTTATCCGTCATAACGTTTTCCTCTAGCTTTTCATCCGCGAAAACTCAGGATCAAATAAGGCTCCCGTATACAAAGTTGCGGAACGACGTTGCCCCAGTATTTCAATGTCAACACATTTACCAGGCTCAATTTCTTCAACCGGTAGGAAGCCAAGGGCAATACTTTTATCGACGTGGTGTGCATAACCCCCGGAAGTAACAAAACCGACGACCTTATCACCCAGCCAAATCGGTTCATCGGCGACAACATCTGCATCATCGGCCTCAACGATAAAGCTACAGAGCTTGCGCGCTACGCCTTGTTCAAGCTCAGCAAGCGCTGCTGCTTTACCGATAAAATCAGCTGGCTTTTGATAGGCTACAAATCGATCAAGCCCGGTTTCAAGCGGCGTGTAGTCGGGTTTAAATTCCCGTAACCAGGAGCCGAAGGATTTTTCCAGGCGCAGGCTCATCATCGCGCGCATGCCAAAAGGCCGCATACCAAAGGGCTCACCCGCCTCTCGCAATAGCCTGTACAGCGCGATTTGTTGGTTTGCCGGGACGTAAATCTCATATCCCAAGTCACCGGTATATGAGACGCGTTGAACCATGGCCTCCAAAGGGCCGAGTTGCAGATGCTTTAGGGTCATGAATTTAAAGGCGGTGTGGGAAACATCTGCCTGGGTGATTGCCTGCAAAACCTCGCGTGCTTTGGGGCCGGCGATTTGAAATCCCAAGCGCGACTGGGAAATATTTTTCAGCTGCACCCCTGTGTCTGGTAAATGATACTCAAGCCAACGCTGGTGATAGCTCTGAGAGGCATAGGACGCAGTGAGCTGGTAGCTGTCTTCCGCCAGCATAGAAACGGTAAAGTCACCAACTATTCGCCCCTTTGCGCTCAACATCGGGCACAGACTGATACCCCCGAGTTTAGGGATACGCCCGGCCATCACTCGATCAAGATAGCCTCTAGCCCCGGGGCCGGTCACCGAGAATTTGCTGAAATTATGGATTTCATTGATGCCGACCGCAGTTCGCACAGCGTGACATTCTTCAGCAACGGAGGCAAAAGCGTTGGAACGGCGAAAGCTTGGAACCTCGTAGGGCTGCTCGCCCTGTGGGGCGAAATAATTGACGTGCTCCATACCGTAGGCCGAGCCAAATACTGCATTTTGCTGTTGCCAGATGCCATACGCCGGAGTGGTGTGATAGGGGCGGCCTGCGGGCAATTCCTCGTTGGGATAGGAGACCGAAAAGCGGCGCTGATAATTCTCGGTCACCTTGATACGGGTATAGGGCTTGCTGCAGTAGTCGCCGAAGCGAGCGACATCCATCGCGAATACGTCGCGTGAAGGCTCGCCTTGAATCATCCACTCAGCGAGCACCAAGCCGACGCCGCCGCCCTGACTGAAACCCGCCATCACCGCACAAGCTGCCCAATAGTTGCGCAGTCCGGGTACTGGACCCACCAGTGGGTTCCCATCCGGGGCAAAAGTAAACGGCCCGTTAATGATGGTTTTAATACCGGCTGTTTCGAGCACGGGATAACGTCTAAACGCCGCTTCGAGCGAGTCACCGATTCGATCCAAGTTATTTTCCAGCAACTCGTGCCCAAACTCCCAGGGGGTACCATCCACTGCCCAGGGGTCACATTGTTGCTCGTAAAAGCCAATGACCAGACCCTGTTGCTCCTGGCGCAGATAACTCTCACCCTCGGGATCCATTATGTGCGGCAGTTCTTTATCGAATTCGACAACGGCGTCGATTTTATCGGTGGCGAGATACTGATGCTCCATTGGGTGCAAGGGGTGGTGAACACCAACCATCTCACCCACTTCACGCGCCCATAAGCCGGCAGCGTTGACTACGTGTTCAGCGATCATTTTGCCCTGTTCGGTGATAATTTCCCAGCTATCATCCGGGCGTTGCTTAAGCGACAGCACCCGATTATGCAGGGTGATTTCAGCACCATTATTTTGTGCCGCACGGGCATAGGCATGGGTGGTACCGTAGGGATCGAGGTGACCGTCAAGCGGATCATATAAACCACCGATAATGCCGTCGGTATTGGTGATCGGTGACAGCTTGCGAATTTCTTCAGGTGTCACTAAGTGTGTATCCAACCCCATGTAACGATGTTTCGCTCGCTCGGCGCGCAGGAAGTCCATGCGGTCCTGGGTTGCGGCCAGGGTGATACCGCCCACGTGATGTAGACCGCAGTCCTGGCCCGAGGCTTGTTCGATCTCTCGGTAAAGCTCGATGGTGTAGCCTTGCAGCGCCGCCATATTGGTATCGGCGTTGAGTGTGTGAAATCCACCTGCGGCATGCCAGGTCGAACCCGATGTCAGCTCGGAACGTTCCAGTAGGCAAACGTCTTTCCAGCCGAGCTTGGTAAGGTGGTACAGCACGCTGCACCCCACTACGCCGCCGCCTATGATGGCTACCTGTGTATGTGTCTTCACTTGTGTCTCCTGAATAGCCTTGTTTGTTTAGCCGAGAACCGAAAAGCTGCTCTGCTGATTAACTTTACGCAAGCGTGAGTAAAACCCTGTGTTAACGGTGCGGTTGATATACTTTAGATGGAAATCGATGGGATCGGTATCCTGGTCGCGTCCCTGCAGGCCCGCCTCAATCATATCGGCCATCATTTCACCGACGATCGGTGCATTCTTAAACTGATTGCCGCTAGTACCAATCGCCATATAAAAACCGTCAAGCCCGGATTTGTCATATATCGGTATCCAGTCATCACTGACATCATAAAGATCAACCACCCCCTTGGCCTGGCCGGGAATGGATAGCTCCGGTACGCGTTGTGCTGCACGCATCACCAGCGTTTTCCACTGCTCGCTGAAATTTCGGTCAAAGTCATCCGGGTCAACCCATTGCCGGGAATCACACGGTGGGTCTTCACTGCCAACGAGTATATGATTACCGAGTTCTGGGCGTATATAGGCAGCAATATCACTGTCTGAAAATACGCAGCCATCGTGCTCGAAATCAAAACCTTCGGGGGAAGGCACGTGCGCAACTTCGTGACGCAGCGCACGCGTTTTAATATTCATATCTTTCTCAACGCTGGCGAGTTGATTGATTTTATATGAATGTGGCCCGGCCGCATTCACCACCACGCTTGCCGATAAATTTTGACCCGATGCTGTAGACACGCCGCTAACTTTCCCTCCGGTTTGCTCTATCCCCGTGACACGGGTGTTAAAACTGAACACCGCGCCAGCAGCCTCTGCTGCGCGTTGGATATTATGGGTAGCCAACTGTGGGTCGGTGACATAGCCCCCGCTATGAAACAGCACGCCCCCAGGAAGGTGATCGCCATTACTCAAACCAAACCCCGGGTCATCAACAGTTTTTGCGGGAGAAAAAGACTCGGTATTGACCGGTAGCCTGGCGCGAACATCGTCGACCGAAAGATGACTGTAAGGCGCACCGATCTCATCCATAATCGAGCACGCGGGTTCAAGAAATTTATTGTGCGGCGTTTTCATCACCAAGCAACCGCAGTTGATGTAACGCGCCAGGGCAGGCTCATCATTTATCCCGATATGCTCCGCCCAGTTTTTCCAGTAGTAATGGCTTTCATAGGCAATTGCCGAACCATCGACCGTAGAGTAATAGGGTCGGATGATTGCACAGGAACCCGAAGTCGACCCATAACCTGCGCTCGGCAACGCGTCAATGCAAAGCACTGAATACCCTTTTCTGGCAGCAGACAGGCTAATTGAAGCGCCAATAATCCCGGCTCCTATAACGATAATATCGTGGCTGTTTTTATGGTGATTATTGTTCATCTAGATCATCCAGTAACTGTTTTAGGGTGTTATTGATTTCCTGGGGATACACCAGGGTGTGACAAATTAGGTCGTCAAAACGCCGGGTAAATAGGCGAACATGTTTGGCGCCGTTCAATACCAGGAAATGCTGGCCGAGAAAAACCACCGCGCGCAGCGGGCCAAAAATAGTGAACGCGGCTGTGTATAGATTGCGGCCATCAAACAGATACCAACGAAAGCGCGGGTATAGCTCCTGGTTGAGCTTGATCATGTGACGTAGCTGCTGCTGTCGAACCGCGATAGGTACATCGGCCCAGACACCTTGGCCGCGGGCAAACCCCTGCAAATCCTGCAATGACATGCAGGTCTCCATCTCACTTTTACCGTTACGTAACTGCGACAGCAGGAATTGACTTTCCCGAATACTCTGGTCAATTTTGCCGGCACCATAGCGTTGAAATTCGCAAGCGACAACCTGCTCTAGCTTCATAAAATCAGGCAGCGTCGATGGAATATACCGAACTTTATAATGTTGCGCTTCTATGTACCACTGGATCAAGCGAGTTTCGAGACTGGAATCAGAATATCGCTCAAGTTCGAGCGGTCCGGTAAGCACCTGGGTGTCTAGTGAACCGGTATCTGTAATTCCCAGCAGCCAGTCAACGCTGACATTATGATGCTCAGCAATTGAGGCCAGTGTATCCGCGCGCGGCAGGCGCAAACTATTCTCTGAAAGAAGCTGTGAGAGCGTTGATCGATCTACACCGATTGATTTAGCGAACTGCGAAGAATTGAATTCACTGCGGCTCATAACCTCGGCAACTCGAGCACGAAACAACTTGACCCTGCTGGCGTAATCCAAGGCAATCAGCTCGCTTCGTAGTCAGCGCGACGGCGGCTGACATAGTCTTCGAGCTCTTCGTTAATCGCCGAATCTAAGGGGGGCTGTTGATAGTTTTCAAGCACCTCTTTATAAATCTTGTTAGCGCGCTCGGTGGCGGTTAGTGAGCCTCGTTCCTGCCAAGTCTCAAAGTTATTCCAGTCAGAAACAAATGGGCTGTGGAAGGCTGTTTCATAGCGCGCGTAAGTGTGATCCGTTCCAAAGAAATGCCCCCCTGCCCCCACATCGCGAATGGTATCGAGCGCCAATGTCTCCTCATTCACCTCAATCCCTTTTAAGGTTTCGACCATGATCTGAACCATTTCAATGTCCAAAATAAATTTCTCAAAGGAGGCGCATAGTCCACCTTCCAGCCAGCCAGCGCTGTGTTTGATCAAGTTTCCGTGTGCCATCACGGCACTCCACAAGGACACCTGCGACTCCCAAGTAGCCTGTGCATCCACCACATTTGAAGCGTTAACGTTAGAGGTTCGATAGGGAATATTGTACCGGCGTGCTAACTGCCCTCCCGCGTAGATTGCTTTGGCGTATTCTGGTGTCCCAAAAGCGGGTGAACCGGTTTTCATGTCCACGTTAGAAGTAAAACCACCGTACATAGCCGGTGCACCGGGATTGACCATCTGGGTAATAGCGATGACCCCGAGGGCTTCTGCGTTTTGTTGCGCCAGTGCACCGGCAAGTGTCACCGGGCTCATTGCACCCGCGAGCGTAAATGGGGTCACAATGACCGGCTGATTATATTCAGCCATCAGCATTAGTCCCTGAAGCATGGCATCATCGACTTTAAGCGGCGAGTTGGTATTGACGACCGTCATAAGGCTGGGCTCACGCTTTAGTGTCTCCTCATCGATACCCCGGGCAATGCGTGCCATCTCCAGGCCATCTTCAATGCGACCTTCACCGAGAGCGTAAGCATGCCATGATTTTTCAGTCAGCCGAATAAACGCAAGATATCCGTCAAGGTGGCGAGTTTGCGGGGGCAAATCTACCGGCTCAACCGGATAACCGGAGATCGGGTTTATCATATTAAAATACTGGCCTAGGCGCAGGAAGTTACAGAAATCCTCATAATTTCCTGTACGTCGTCCACGATCAAGGTCGGAGCAGTTGGGGGCGCTGGCAACCATACTGAAACTAATGTGATTGCCACCCATAACAGTGTTAAACAGGGGGTTGCGCGCGTGCAGCGTAAACTCATGCGGAACGGTGCTTATGTGTTCCAAAACCATGCCACGATCCATGAGTACGTTACCGGTTTTCGGATCGAGCGTAGCGCCGTGTTTGCGCATCAGCGCCTTTGCGCGATCATTTTCAATCTGTAAGCCGATCTCCTCAAGAATGCGCATCGAGGCATCATGGATCGCTTCCAGTTGCCCGGCATCCAGCATCTCTACCGGCGAGTAGGGATTAGTGATCGACTGCACGGGCAGCTGAGGAATTGAAAAACCAGCTACTTCCCTGTTTCGTCTAGAACGTCGAACCATTTAAATAACCGCCTCATTGATCTGAATGCCAACTAGTTTAGGACAAAATAATTATAAAAGGAACATTTGGTGATTTATGTAAACAACGTGGTGACAAATACCCTTATTAATGTCCTGTAAATTCACTTGCCCGGTACAGGTTTACCACCTATATTGGCTCTAATAATTAGCTTATTTTCTGGGTCGAAATGCAGATAACTTCTCCTGTTCTTAGGAACAAAACCCGATTCGAATTTCCAACATGGTCACTCATTATTGCTGTCTACACTGCGTGGACAGCATTACTCCTATTTTATTCAAGCTTGCATCCCCTGCTCTGGTTATTGCTCATGTCGTTGGTACTGGCACTATTCGGGTCGCTCTGCCACGAGTTGCTCCACGGTCACCCTAGCAACAATCAGAAACTGAATGACGCGTTCGGACTGCCACCTTTGTCGCTATACCCGTACCATGACTATAAAAAAACCCACCTGAAACATCACGATGACGCGTTTCTGACTGAGCCGGGAATTGACCCTGAGAGTTTTTTCGTGCGTTCTCAACATTGGCAGACTATGAGTCGCGTACAGCAGAGTTTGGCCCGCTTCAATATGACCCTGGGTGGGCGACTACTGCTCGGCCCAATACGAACCTACATCGGCCTGGTTAAGCTAGCCCTCGCTGAAATCCAGGGCGACAACCCCTTATTAAGGCGACAATGGCTTACTTACATTGCCAGCGTTGCACTGTTGTTGTGGCTGATTATCGGCTATTTCCACGTACCCGCGAGTGCATACGTACTAGCCGCTTACTTGGGTCACTCGCTGATCGCCTTTCGCTCTTTTTTTGAGCACCGAACACATATAGAACCAGAGCAACGTACGGTTATCGTACCAACTGTTTTGCCGCTGGGATTTCTGTTTTTATTCAATAATTTGCACGTTGTTCATCACATTCATCCGGGGCTGGCCTGGTATTTAATTCCGGGAGAATTTAAGCTGCATGAAGCGCAATATCGTCAAAGCAACGGTGGCTTTAGCTTTGTTGGCTACCGCGCCTGGTTAAAATACCTGTTTCAACCTGTCGCTTCACCTGTATTCCCTCATTCACCTTAATCCTGTGAGTGCGAGCGTAAAGCCTTATGGCGTTTTTCACGCTGGAATGTATGCGCCTAGTAAGGTACACAAAGCGGCTTGGCAGGACTGGTTTTCAGTGCTATCTGAATCATATTTGAGCCGACACTATTCCCCGGTCGAACTTGGTTTTTCGGTCGATACCCAGGCGTATACCACTACCCGGTTGATTGCGGCTCAAACCTGTGGCTATCCCTTCGTCACCCGCTGGGCTGATACCCACGATCTGGTTGCAGTTGCACTCTTTGATGTGCCTGGGTGTCCATCAGGGAATGCACAAGATGGCCCCGGACAATACAGCAGCTGGTTCATCACGCGGGCCGATAATGCAGCGAATTCATTGCCAGAGTTTCGTAATAAACGCGTCGCTCTGAACAGCGAAGATTCCAATAGCGGTATGAACGTATTGCGCCATGCAATTAGTCAAACAGCCAAAACTGACACATTCTTTAGCGAACGACTGCTTACCGGTGGGCATCGACAAAGTATGCATGCGGTCACTGAGGGGCACGCAGACCTGGCTGCCGTCGACGTAGTGACCTATGCGTTACTTAACGACATTGAACCTGAACTTATCCGACAACTAAAAATTATCGATCAATCGGTAGTCACTACCGGGTTACCGTTCATTCGTGCGAAGCATTCGGAACCCAAGCTTAATGACTTATGCAGTGCGATGAATTCAGCGGTTGAGCATATGAACCCACGAGCACGAAAAGTATTGCGCCTGAGTGGATTTACTCCAGTCGCCCGTGAAGACTACTTGAAAATCGAACAATTAGAGGGTGAAGCAATTAGTGCGGGTTATCCTGAGCTAAAGTAGGATAAGGGCTCTGACAACCACGGAAAAACCGATGAACTCTCTCGATTGGCATGCTGACCGTTCCAGTTTGTCGGCAATCGCATTGCTTGATATGGCGCCTGAAAGCGAAGGCATCAATTTAGCCGCTGTCAGGCGGTATCGCTTGAGCCGCATCAGAAATGAAATGCAAACCAGGCATATTGCGGCCCTGGTTCTTTCTGATCCGGTCAATATTCGTTATGCGACCGGCACTCGAAACATGCAGGTCTTTTCTGCCAGAAACACACCTTCACGCTATTTGCTGATTACCCAGGATAAAACCATCCTGTATGAATTTGCCGGCTGCGAACACTTGGCGGAGGGTTATGACACCATCAGCGAGGTCAGGCAGGCTAAAACAGCTAGTTTTGTTGCAGCGGGCCCTGATATCAGTCAGGTTGAGCGCAGTTGGGCGGCAGAAATGGCCGATACCCTAATCGATCTGGTTGGAACACATCCGGTTGTGGGAATCGAGCGCATGAATGCCGGATCGGCGATAGCACTGGCCACGCATGGTATTGAGATCGTCGATGCGCAGGAGCCGGTAGAAATGGCGCGAGCGATTAAGTCTGAGGATGAAATCAAGTGTGTCATCGCTTCGCTCCGAGCGACGGAAAAAGCCGTCGAAAAACTGCGGGCAGCGATCACTCCAGGCATTACTGAAAACGAGCTATGGTCGGTCTTGCATCAATCGGTGATTGCGCAAAATGGCGATTACTGCGAAACGCGCCTGTTGAGTTCTGGCCCGCGAACCAACCCCTGGTTTCAGGAAACCGCAAGTAAAGTGATCGGCGAGAATGAACTGATCGCACTGGATACCGATGTGGTGGGTTGTCATGGTTACTATTCTGATTTTCTCGTACCTTTCATTCTGGCCCGGGCAAACCCTCTGAAATGCAACGACGCTTGTATAAGGTCGCTTATGAGCAGATACAACACAATATCGGTATTTTGAAACCCGGGCTGAGCTTTCGCGAGTACTCTGAAAAAGCCTGGAATATTCCGGATCAATATTTTGCTAACCGCTACTACCTGTCCGCACACGGGGTAGGTATGACGGGTGAATACCCCTATTTATATCACCGGGCTGATTATGCTGGCGCCGGCTACGATGGCGTCCTATTACCCGGCATGACCATATGCGTTGAAAGCTATATCGGAGAAGACGGCGGAGATGAGGGCGTGAAACTCGAAGAGCAGGTATTGATTACGCAAGATGGCGTTGAAGTGCTTTCAATGTTCCCGTTTGAAAGCAGCCTGTTGAGCTAACCCCGAAAAGCGCTTACGGCTTTATCAGAATACCGTTTGGGCCTATAGTGCTTGCTTGATTTGATCAATTTTTTGTTGCAGTTGGGTACGTGCCTACACACCTTCACCTCAATAAATAATCAAGTATTTACTTTTTTATTCAATACTTTATATCGTTAAATTGATAATTCACTACCAATTTAATTAAACCTACATTCCCCAGACCTCGGTGGCGACACGTCTGAAATTTTCGCCCAACATGCCACGAACTTCAGTATCACTAAAACCTGACTTGAACAATTCACTGATTAATTCCGGAAATTGGTTTGGGCCAGCATGTTGTATATCTTTGGTATCGTATTGCTGACCCTTGGGCCAATAGTCGGGCCGACTGCGCAGAATTACCCCGAGATCTATTTCCATCTTAGGTGAATAATCGAATCCAAAACCAATATGTTCACTACCCACAAGATCGGCAATGTGGCAAATGTGGCGTACCAGAATTTGATTGCTGATCTCGTTGTCACCGAGAAAAATACCCATTCCGTTGATGCCAATTACCCCTCCGGTCTCAGAACAGGCTTTAATTTGATCATCTTTAATATTACGCTGGTGATCCCAAATTGCACTTGGATTGGAATGTGAAAATACCACTGGCTTACTCGATTCAGCCATAATATCCATAGTGGTCGTATATCCTGCATGTGAACAGTCGACGATCATGCCAACACGATTCATTTCACTCACAACCTGTTGTCCAAATGCTGTCAGGCCTGAATCCTTATCATGACAGCCCCCTGCAGCCGTGTTATTGAGATTGTACGCGAACAGCATTTGCCGAACCCCGAGTGCATGGTAAAGACTTACCATGTCGGTATTACCATTGAGTGCATTCATGCCCTCGATATCAAAGCTCAGTGACAATTTTTGTTCCGCCCTGGCCTGATCGATATCGTTCGTTTTGCTGATGAGCATGAAACGATCAGCATTGCTGCAAACCCACTTGCGATACGCTGCGAGCGTTGCCAGAGTTTCCTGCCAATCCATTACATCGAAACCCACATTTAAGCTGACATAATCGACTCCGCTTTGTGACCACTCCTGTAACACATTTAGATCAACGTCGGGACTTGGAAAGATCCCTGCATGGGCATCCCATACCAGTTGGTTTTTGTAAAAGTCACTCACATCAATTTGCATCATTTGGTCCCTATAAATATACCTGTCCGTCCATGACTCGTGTCGCTACGCCACCCACTTTCAAGTGGGTTATTTTGTCATGTCTAACCGTCGCAATTGAAAGGATCGAACTAGGCCGCTCTATTTCGATACCCTGCTCAGCGTGCACCACGACCTCCCTGTTTATATTTGCGTGAACAATTTTATGCCTGATTAGATAACTGGTTAACGCTGCGTTTGTTGTCCCTGCCCCTGCAGATTCGTTTACACCAACCGCAGGGCAGAAATCACGAACGTGGATTGTACTCATCGCATTCTCAACCTCGCGGCAAAAAACAGCAATCGTCTCTATGCCATGGCGATTACAAAACTCAACCATATTATTGAAATTTGGGGTGATGCTACGCATAGCGGCCAGGCCTTTTAGTGGCACAACCATATGAATAAAATCACCGCTGGCGATTTCCAGAGGAAGATCTGAGGCTAAATCATCAAGCGTAATTCCAAGAGTATCCGACAACCATTCGGTATCTCCTGGCCCAGGTTTAAAGCGTGGGGGTTTTATATCAAGCATGATCTGAAAACGTTTATCCTGGCGCTGACTCAAAGTAACATTTGCTACCCCAGTCGGCAGGCGTAGTTCTATAACACGTGATTCATGACTATCCAGATTGATGAATTCAGACTCAAGCATGTGCGTCATAAGACAAATGGTACCGTGACCGCACATTGGCAGTTCCATCACGGTGGACATAAATTGCGCCGTAACCCAATCATGACCAAAGTCATCTATAAATACGGTCGCGGGCATTCCAAATTCTCGAGCGATACGTTGACGCTGTCCTATCCCAATTGTGCCTGCATCACTAACTATCGCCGCCTGACTACCACCAAACACATGCTCACTAAATGCATCATAGAGAGCGAAAGGTAAATGATTCATTTTTTAAATCACACTCGAATGAAATTTGGATTTAGTCAGTCAGTATTTGTAACGAAGATTATAGCGTTTATCGACCTATGGAACCTCTGCGGAGGTTCCTTAAAATCCCTCAGGGAACCTCTGTGCCAGTTCGATTCCGACCCCCGGCACCGCTTCTTTAGTACCTTTCCTTAATTTTTGACTGTTGCGCCTACAAGCATCCAAGCGCTATGTTTGGATTACATGTTGAGGCGCTGCTCTGAGTGCTTGATGCAAGAACAGTTGCCCAGTCATTTCATCAAGATGTTTATCAAGCATCCTTCGCCAACCGAGATAATTGGGTAGCCAGCGAGTTGCCACCCCATTAAACCGCCCCATCCAACGTTTCAGGCGGCTGTCATAAGCATTAACGTTTTGAACATGCCAAGTTCCTTTACCACCATGGCCATGATATCCCGCAACAAAATAGCCAGCCTCAAGGTTGAGGGATTTCGCCGCCACACCATAACTGGGATGTCCATCGGTCGATAAGACGGCATCCTTCGCTAGCGCAGGCTTGAGTACCTTTGTAAATGTTTTGGCTGTGCAGTCATCCAGAACAGCGTCACTGACCATTCGGCTGCCGCGCTGCATAACGATCATCACCGGCACACGCTCTTTGCCATCTACACCCGATGAACCGCCACGCTTCCTGGCCTGACGGGGTAAGCGGCGCTGACCCTTATAAGAACGCCGGAATATCGTTTCATCCGCCTCAACAATGCCAGTCAAATTCTCGGCCTTATGCTCACGCAAGGCATCCAGGAAACGATGCCGCCATCGAAAACTGCGATCCACTGCTAAGCCCACCCGTTCAGCAGCTTTGCGAATACTCAAGCCCTCGACCATGCATTCGGCGTAGGCCAGCAACTTATCTTTATCGTTCAAGCGACAAAAGCCTGTGCCGGTTAAAGCTGTAAACGTTTTCAAGCAAGCTTTACAACGATAGCGCTGCTGACCGTTAGTTCTTCCATGACGAAAAATGTCGTCCGCTTGGCAATGTGGACAAATCACTGCCCCGTCAAGACGCTCTTCCGTCAGTCGTAAACTACCGTGCTCGTCACTCATGGCCGACACCCTGCCTGATAGCAATTCGAACTGCTCCGGCGTTAAGCCTTCAAGACTGGCAACAAGTGCTTGATATTCGTCACGTTTCATAGCATTCTGTAAGTGGTTGTTATGGCTTGATTATACCATCTATTCAACATTGATTCCGAACAGAGCGCATCCAAGTCAAAGAAACCTTCCTATGAACAAGGATATACCAAACATCATTTATTTCCTATAAAATAGGCGGTTATAGGTATATCAAATGTTCGTAGGTTCGAAAATAACGATACCAGAAGTAGATAGAATCAGGGTCTTTGATCCCTTGCTTTTTAGTCGGCATTTGACTGCTTTTTTAAATAATACGCTGACTTTGGGCGGCATACTTAGGAAAATTATGCCAACTAATTAGTCGGGTTATCGAATTGTTATGCATTGGAAGATACCTATGCCAGAAAAAATATTTGAGGTAGCTGCGTGGGGTAAATATATTTATCGTTCTGACATTGAACGCCATAATTTTGAGGAAAAAGTTAGAAATGAAGAGATTACGCAACATTTGGTATGGACTTTTTTGTCTAGCAAGTTGACACATTGTCGTTCCACACGATATATCGATGATTAGCATTAGTCCATTCGTCATCAATCTCAATCAGAATGGCGCTGACTAATCGTAACAAAGCCTCTCGGTTAGGAAAAACTCTGACCAAGCGGGTTCGGCGCTTAAGTTCTTGTTGAACCGTCCGTTCAATGCTGTTGGAGGTTCGCATTTTCTTTTGGTGCCTATCGGGTAACGCAAAAGCATTTAAACCTTCAGGCACGTTGTTCTCTAGCCAATCCGCTAAGTGAGGGTGCTTTTCTTGGTACTGGCTTACAAGGGCTTTTAGGTTGGCCTGAGCTGCCACCATATTGGGTGCATTCCAAACGCTGCGCAATTCAGCACCAATGCGCTGCTTGATTTTGTGGTTAGGTGCATGATGGATAGCGTTCTGCGCCAGATGAAACTGACAGCGCTGCCAAAGGATGCCTGGGAATATGGCCTTTCTAGCGGCCTTTAAGCCGCTGTGATCGTCGCTGACAATAAACTCAAGGCCATGTAAGCCCCGGTCAACCAAGCCCTTGAGAAACTCTCTCCAGTTAACTTCAGCCTCATTAACCGCAATCGCTGTTCCCAATATGCAACGCCGCCCACAAGACAACACGCCAACGGCACTCAACACCGCCATATCAATCACTTGATGCCCCTCTCGCACCTTTTCATAACGCGCATCGAGGATCAAGTAAGAGACCTTACTCAACGGACGATTTCGCCAGGCTTGCAACGCCTCATCCATCGCCTGATTAGCCCGTGATACCTGCGTAGATGAGATATTTTCAATACCCATACTCTGCATGACCTTTTCGACTCGGCGCGTACTAACGCCTGTCACGTACATCTCAGCAACGGTTAACATCATCGCACGTTGACTGCGTAAGCCGCGTTCTAGTGATTGAGGGTAAAATGGTTCATCAATGTGTTTGGCTGTCTTTGGAATACGTAGCTTGAGCGTACCTGCTTGGGTATCGATACGCTTATCTTGGTAGCCATTGGCAAAGCCTAGCCGATCTTTACTATGCTCATAGTGTGATGCGCCTAGAAACTGCTCTCTTTCGATCTTCATCGCCTCATTGAGTAGTGCGGTGAGCACGGGGCGCATGGCATCGGGGCCTTCTGATATTAATTGTTCCACTACTACGTCAAATACGTTATTGTTTGATTGGGTCATTTGGGTGTCTCCACGTTGTTTATTGCTAAAAAACATGGAACGCACAAATGGCTCAACTTACAAGACACCAGATGCGAAAATTTGAATAAATCAAAAATTTCCCCCTAGGGGGAAAGATAAAACAGATCTATCTAATATAAAAGTCCATACCTGAAGTTACAGTATCAATGAAGAAAGTGGAGTAAACTATTTTATATACAGCAGTCAATGGTTGGCATCTTTGTACGTGGCTGTAGAAGGCTGGTATAGCCTAAAAGAATCAGATAAGGCAATAAATGAGCTTCTATCAGAATATGAAGACTATGTTCTAACAATAAAGCGCTGTAGGAATGCTGTTTACCACTACCAAAAAGATATTCTAGACAAAAGAGTAGAAAAAGCAGTTAGTGCCCCAGAAATTACAGCATGGGCGGGTGCTTTGTTGGATGAATTTATTAGGTTTATGTATATATATCCTTTTAAGGCGCATGGAGTGTGTGAAGAATCTTTAAATCTGCAAAAAGAATACTTGGGTTTAGTGGGGTGGGTTCCCAAAGAAGCGGGCTGGGTAATGTGGTATGAAACATATATTTCTATTTTTCAGTATTACGAGGGTAGCAATTCTAATCTTTTAAAACGAACAGCTAAGAATGATAAAAATATTGAAGCTGCATTTGAGAAATTGAAAACTATTAGAGCAAACCCATACATTTCAATGCTGCCACGTATAAAAGCCAATGCATAACAAACACATAGAGACCGACATATTTTGTCACTGTCGTTCCAAAATATTCGGCTCATGCTAAACGTTAGCTTCGAAAGCGTCTGACAAGGCGGGTAAGCATAAGGAAACTGTTTTGACGCTATTACAAGAAATTCTAAGCTGGACAAAAAATTTGCCACAATGGCAAAGTGATGCCGTGGCTCGCTTGCTGGCTAAGCAGGCTTTGGCAGCAGACGACCGGGATGATCTGTTCGCTCTTCTAAAAACAGCGCACGGTATTACTGATCCAAATGATCGCAAGCCCAAGCCACTAACGGCAGATCAAATTCCTGCGCCAGTGGGGACGACAACAAAAGTTGAATTGCTTGCTATCAAAAATATGCAGCACGTCAATGCAATTGCTCCGAATCAGCGCCTGCCGTTTAGTACTGGTGGCATGACTGTAATCTATGGCGATAATGGATCTGGAAAGTCAGGATACTCCCGCGTATTGAAACGGGCTTGCCGAGCCCGTGACCAGATGGAAGCAGTCCACCCGAACGCCAATCTTCCAGTATCTAAAACGGGAACGGCTGAAGCTATCTTTGAGGTCACCGTTGATGGTGTGGATCACGATGTGAAGTGGACTGATGGAAAAGAAGCTCCCCCAGCACTGTCTTCTGTCGCAATCTTTGACTCACGATGTGCGCGCGCTTATCTCGATAGTGAAGATGACTTTTCTTACGTTCCCTACGGGCTTGATGTGTTCGAAGGACTAGCCAAAGTCTGCAAGCAATTGAAGACTGCAGTCGAATCCGAGCATGCACAGTCAGCCCCCGACCTTTCAGCGTTTATACCACTGCACGGCGACACGTCCGTCGGAAAGCTAATTGAAGGACTCTCGGCAAAAACCAAACAGGCCGATATTGACGTACTTGGCGCGCTGTCTCAGGTAGATTTAGACCAGCACGCGACGCTAGAAAAGAGTCTGAAAGAAAACAATCCCAAGGAGAAGGCAGCTCAATTGCGTCTGCGAGCAAGTCGAGTTTCCACCATTGCAACAAACACAATTAAAATGGGCGCACTGGTAGATAACGCAGTAGTCACTACGTTGCGTGGCCTTGCAGATAGTTACCGTACAGCGCGGACGGCCGCAGCGCTTGCTGCCAGGCAGTTCAAAGAGAGCGAAAGTTTGCTGCCCGGGACCGGGGGCGAGGCATGGCGTGAGCTATTCGAAGCCGCTCGCAAATTCTCACTAGAGTCCCATCCGGAAGAAACCTTCCCTAATCTAGATGTCAATTCACCTTGCCCGCTATGCCAACAACCTCTTGCTGAAGGAGCTAACCGCTTATTGCGCTTCGAGTCTTTTCTTCAAGAAGAGGCAGAAAAAACCGCTCAAGCGCGGCGCCTTGCACTATACGCTGAGTACAAGCCGTTCATCGCGCACGTTCTGACACTGAATATCGACGATGTAACCTATGGCGAGATAGAAAGCTTAGATGCGCAGCTTGCGAAAGACGCGAGAGCATTTGAAGGAGCATTAACTGCTCGTCAGGAAACGATTAAGGCAGCAGTTCTGTCGCACCAATGGGAAGGTGCCGATCAACCGCTCACCAACCCATCGGCGCGATTTCAAGTGCTAGCCGACAAACTGAGTGCCGAAGCCGAAACTCTTGAGAAAGCTTCGGATGAAAAGGCGCGTGCTGCCCTTCAAAAGCAGTTCACTGAACTCGACGCGCGAATTCGCTTCAGTCAGGTCAAGGACGCGGTGTTTTTGGCCGTAGATCGACTTGGTCACCAAGCCAAACTTAAGCGATGCCTCTCCGCTGTTAGAACCAATGCTATTTCTCTGAAAGCGACAGAACTTGCCGAGAAGGTCGTATCCAAAGACCTCGCTGATGCTCTCAACCGGGAATTTAAGACTTTGGGGGTAGGTACGCTTCAAGTTTCGCTACAAAGTCGCTCCGACAGAGGTAAGGCTTTGCATAAGCTCAAGCTAGAACTGCCACAGAGCCGTAGCCCTGGCGAAATCCTTAGTGAAGGCGAACAACGAGCGATAGCAATTGGTTCCTTCTTGGCAGAGGTTGAACTGAGTGGAGATAACGGCGGGATTGTGTTTGATGATCCGGTTTCCTCCCTAGATCATCGTCGCCGTGAGCGTGTAGCAAAGCGAATGGTGGTAGAAGCCGCAAAACGCCAAGTAATCGTGTTCACGCATGACATCTATTTTCTTTGTCTACTGGCAGAGGAAGCAAAGCTTGCCGCAGTGCAAATTGCGACGCAGAGCCTCACACGCTGTTCTGAGGGGTTCGGCGTGGCAGACCCAGACCTTCCTTTCGAGGGGAAAAGCACCAGCAAGCGGATCGGAGCCCTCAAGGCGCAGCAACAGACTATTGCCAAACTGCACAAAATTGGGGAAGAGCAGGAGTATCAACGTCAAATAGTGGATGCATATTTTCGCCTCCGTATGACATGGGAAAGGGCTGTCGAAGAAGTCCTTTTGCGCGAAGTGGTCATTCGGTTTCGGAAAGGTATCGAAACGCAGAGACTTGCTGGGGTTGTCGTCGATGATACTGATTATGCGCAGGTATATTCTGGCATGACAAAGTGTTCGAATTACGCGCACGATAAAGCATTGCAAGGTGGCATTGCCTTTCCCGAACCTGATGAACTGCTTGCCGATATTATGTCTCTAGATGATTGGCGAAAGAGTATCGAGGACAGAAGCAAGGTCACCGCAAAGAAGCGCAAAGCATGAAGCCTATTACGACAATGACCTTTATCATAAAGAAGCTAACGAACAATGGGCTACACAAGGACGCCAAACTCTTCGCCACGCTTCGAGTTTTTCGCCTGTGAGTCCGGGCGTTATGCTTTGCTTTGACCTACCCTTATCCTTCTCTTAAAACATCGATTACTAGTTTTCCAATGTGTTGTTTGGTTTCGAACTGTTTCTGTGCTTCAGCGATCTGAGTAAGGGGAAAGGTGTTCGCGACCAGCGGAAATAGTTCACCACCCTCAATTCGCTTAATAAGATTTGGAAAAACGGCTTTGTTTAGAACCGTACACCCAAACAGACTCAGATCTTTCAGGTAGAGCGTTCTAACATCAAGTTCTACCAGTGGCCCGGCAATTGCACCTGAAGCGGCATACCGTCCAAAAGGTTTCAGCACTTTTAACAACTCAGGCCACTGTTTGCCCGCCACCAAGTCAATGACGACATCGACGCTGCTGTTGCCCAGTTCTTTAGTAAGATTGGCATCTCGCGCAAGGGTACGCTCTGCGCCTAAACGCAAAAGTGAGTCAAATTTGGGCGGCGAAGTCATTGCGATAACTCGCGCATTCCTCGCCTTGGCAAGTTGAATGACAGCGGAACCGACACCACCCGACGCTCCGGTGACCAGTACAAGATCATTGGCAGTGACGCTCGCTCTGGTGAGCAGGTTTTCTGCTGTGGAATAGGAACAGGGGAAAGACGCGAGCTCAATGTCGCTAAGATTGCTGTCGATTTTGTGCGCGTGCCTAGCTGCAACCACCGTGTATTCAGCGAACCCCCCATCGCATTCGGAACCGAAGTACCAGGGCTGACTTAGGGTCTTTCCGTGCACCTCGAACAGGCAAGGCTCAATCAATACTCTTGCATCGATGAGATTGGTATCAACTTGTTCTCCATTGGCAACAACGACTCCACACACATCAGCGCCTTGGATTCTGGGCAACTGGATAGGGCTTCCTGACCAACCCGCGTCTTTACTATCGCCGTTTGATTTCGAATACCAACCAAGCCGAGTATTGAGGTCTGTGTTGTTAACCCCGGCTGCACTCACTTTGATCAGTACATCACGAGGCCCAGGAGTCGGTACCGGGATATCGTCGCGAAAAACGAGCTTATCTAAACCACCGTGCCCTGTCAGGTGGACGCCTCTCATTAAACTGGGAATATCTTTCATTGTCATATATTTTGAGCATAAGTTCTTGGATCGCTCACTGTCTACGAGCGGCGAGTTGAAAACTCAGTGCATTTATTAATTAGCCTATAATTGTGTTGGTTCATTAAACGTATGGTAGACGCCGAACTTGCCGATACTCTGGATGAGAGGTACCATTCTTGATGCGGCATCTACGGCCGTATGCTCTGCATCGCTCGATCCAGAATCTGTACGTAAGAGCCCGGGATTAACAGCGGCAACAATAATATGCTCGAGAGAATGGTCCGCTTCCAGGCACACTGTCAACATATTCTGCGCACACTTGGCAATTCGATACGAATAAGAGAAGTCGCGCCCTGCGAAATCTCCCGCCAGATGCTGACTGATTGAACCCAGCCTTGAAGTAACGTTTATAATCCTTGGTTGCGCGGCCTTGCGGAGTTTTGGAAGCAATGCTTGTGTCACTCTTAGAGCGCCAATGCAATGCAGCTGGATCTGATTTGACAACTCTGAAGTATCGACACTGTCCGCGGTGAATCCGGAGCTGCCGCAACCAGCATTATTGATCAGTAAGTCAACACAGGAAATCTGGTCTACCATTTGGGCAACGATGCTTTTTGCCTCATCCAGAGTAACGTCGGCACATTGATGGTGTATGCCCTCAGGCAACCCTTCTGGCACAGCCCGGCTAATGCCAAAGACCGTGTCCCCACGGCTAGCATATTCCTTCGCTAACGCCAAACCAAGACCTTTTGATATCCCGGTAATGAAGATGTTCATTCTTGTGTGTTCAATATCGAATGTTAACACCAACCTTCAGTGGTCAAGTGAACGCGTAGCGGGCGCTTTGGCCACCGCAAGCTTTTGTTAGGTGCAAATAACAGCCTTACGGTAAATCGATTGGCAATCATACCAAACTGCCCAACTAGTGCTAACGGGGTTTAGCAAAAATATCATGCGAGACTTTCAGTAGTGCATCGGTATCACTGGCAATTCGCTGATACACCTTTTCATTGATCTCACGATAAAGCTCAACATTTCCAGGGATTGGCATGAAGGTATCTCTTCTTTTAACCATATGATCAATCGCTTCCTGTCTGTCATTGTAGACGCC
Organism: Candidatus Poriferihabitaceae bacterium; assembly: GCA_965249035.1. Lineage (GTDB taxonomy): Bacteria > Pseudomonadota > Gammaproteobacteria > Arenicellales > Poriferihabitantaceae > CBDFKV01. Next base: position 243,540 of record CBDFKV010000006.1, read on the forward strand.
AAGTGCCAGTGCCGTACAGATCGCAGCCCCCATGCTCGCAGATCCGTTAACCCTATTTCTATGGGCCGGAACCCCAAAGACATCCGCGAAGATTTGCATAAATAATTCTCCATTGGAGCCACCGCCACTCACAATAATGTTCGTCAATTCAATATCGCACTCATCGCACATTGCCTGGGCATTGTTCTTCATTGTCATAGCAATGCCTTCAAGCACTGAACGGAACATATGAGGGCCTTTGTGGGTGCCGTTAAAGCCGATCATCATGCCACGCTCGTGAAGATGGCTTGGGCGTGCTAGCCAATGTAAGACTGTATACAGACCATCACAGCCAACAGGGACATCGGCACCTAGCAGATTCAAATAAGCTTCAGGAGACATCCCTCTGGCTTCACCTTCTTTAACAACATCGCTACCCAGAAGTTCTTTGATCCATGTCACTGTAGCCATCCCTCGTCGGATACCGCTGCTTTCATAAAGGAATTCACCCGGTGTTGCCCCTGGGTTACTCCAGTAGTTCACCGTGTCAGAGGCACGCTCTTCACCCACCATCATTGAGGTGATGTATGTCCCCAGTGATACAAGGACAGTTCCGTCATTAACTAGACCGGCACCAAGTCCCTCAACCGCTTTATCATTGGACGTTGATACAACCGGTGTTCCAACAGGAATGCCTGTTGCTTCGCTGGCAAACTCATTCACAGTGCCCATAACGGCTGATGGATCAACCAGGTTAAAGAGCATCTTTTTTGGCGTGGTGAACGCATCAAATGCTTGCTGATCATCAAGCCACTCAAGGGTGTTGTTATCAATGGGCCACGGGCCGACGTAATTGGATCTTGTGTCCTTGGTTTCACCCGTCATTCTATGAGTCAGATAACCCGTTGCGGTGGTGACGTACTTTACATCGTCATCATCATGTTCATAAGGTCTGGAAAGACGGAGGTCCATCCAACTCTGAACGGGTGAAGCCAGATTACCATCTTCTTTAATCAGCGCGCGGCAGCACCTTATTGATCCAAGGCCAACACCGATGATGTCTTTTTTATCGCCAGGGAACGTTTTTAACATTTCGACACTGGCCAGCTTCAGGCTCTCCCAGAGATCATCCTCTGGGTGTTCCGCCCTATGGTCGCCATAAAGCGCTATCTCGCGGAGTTTTACCGTATCGGAACATATCTCAGTTCCCACCGTATCAAAAATGGCCACTTTAGTACTTTGAGTACCTCCATCGATAGCAATAATATATTTGTTATCCATAGTTCTCTATGCCCGCTCTCAATCTTTCTAGCTGAGTTAGCGCTAGCGCATGAGGTAGCCACCGTCTACTGTAAGCGTTGTGCCATTCACATAGTCGGAAGCCTGACTCGCCAGAAAAACTGTCGCGCCCATTAGATCAGCCGCATTGCCCCAACGGTTAGCAGGGATATGCGCAAGAATCTCTGAGTTACGCTTCTCATCAGCTCTTGTTTGTGCTGTTAATGGGGTTGCGTAATACCCTGGTGCAATAGCATTAACCTGAATGTTCCATTGAGCCAGCTCATCACACATGGCTTTTGTCAAACCTATAACACCGTGTTTGGTTGAAGCATAAGCTGGTGACCATTGCCCCCCTAGGAATGAGTAGAGTGAAGCAATATTGATCACTTTGCCGCTTTCTTGTTTAATGAAGTACTTCAATGCTTCATGGGTCATTTCAAAGGCTGCTGTTAAGTTAATGGAGACCATCTTGTCCCATTCTTTACGTGTAAATTGAGTCACGTCTTGGACGTTGATGCTAATACCTGCACAGTTAATCAAAATATCAACGCTGCCCCAAGTGTTCACACATGCTTCTACAATTCTCTTGCACTCATCATCACCGGTGATGTCTGCCACCATGAATTTATATTCAACACCGCAGTCTTCGACGAGCTGCTGGGTTGAGCCATCATCGTCTACCAGACTAGGTACCAATACATTCGCACCGGCTTTTGCAAGGGCTGTTGTGAATGCTCGCCCAAGACCACCGTTACCTCCTGTAACGATAGCGTTCTTACCTTTGAGTGAAAAGAAATCCATATTGAAATCTGATGCTTGCATTGTCATTCCTCTAATCAGATAAGTTGCATAAAACGGTGATTAAGATACTCACTATTTTATGTATTTTTTTACGCCCGCTGCTTGAGGAAAAATAGTCCCATAGTTCATGATGCCCTTAGGATCAAAGACTTCCTTGAGCTTTTCAAGCATATAGTAGGCAGAGCCATGTTCATCCAATGTCCACTCACTTCTGTACTTACCAATACCGTGATGGTGACACATTGAGCCACCTTGTTTAAGGGTCTCTTCAACGATGATTTTCTGCACGGGGTGATGGTAGGTCATCATCTCGTCTTCTGGGGCACAGCTGATATTATAGTTATAGACAAAATACATATTCGTGCCATTGACATAGCTGTGAGATGAGTGACCACCAAGCATTGTCAGTTCATGGGCTCTTGAGAAATCTTCTCTAATACGTTTGATAACATTGTTATATATCTTAGGGATTGTCTCCCAATCAGATGATATCTCTGTGGTAAATCCATCATGACCGTCTTTTTCAATCATGCCTTGGAATTCATCATCAATATCTTGTTGTGACCAATTCAGGTGATTAAACCAATTCTCTATCAACGAACTGTCTACTTGCTTGACGATACCGTCACTGAATTTTTCAACCGCTTCCTCAATCGCTTCGCCTGTTGCTTTGACAACCCCTTTAGGGCCTTCTGCCATAAAGATTAAGACACACTTGTTCTCATAGAATTTGTGAAAGTGTTGTGCTGCATCTTCTTCTGAGTAAGTTCTTGCAACCGACGGTCTAAAACCGTTAACCATAACTTCACGAAGGCAGCTAATACCCGTCTCAATATCCTTTACCAGGTAGCCATAGAATTTATTATTTTCTGGATAGTATTTGAAAATCTTAATGGTCACTTCAGTGATGTAACAAAGCGTTCCTTCATTCCCAATGGCAATGTGTCTAATATCAGGGCCCCCTGCACGTCTTGAGACATTTTTAATTTTTGAGATATGACCATCTGGGAACACACATTCGAGTCCAACCACCATATCCTCAATACCACCGTATAGTGTGGAGAATTGACCGATACTTCTGGTTGCAACCAGTCCGCCGTACTTAGCTACTGGTTTTGACTGTGGCGAGTGGCCTGTTGTAAAACCGATTTTTCTCAATTCATCTTCAAGATCTTGGAGTGCCACACCCGCTTGCACTGTTGCCTGAGAGTTATACGGATCAATTTTAACGATCTCATCCAGGTGAAGTGCATCAATGACCAAGGTTGTATCTTTCCAGTTTTCAAGGCCACCTTCTGTCGCTGTTTTACCTCCTCTTGGAATGACATTAATATCATTGTGGTTACAGAGCTTCAGAAGTTCACTAACTTCTGCTGTGTTCTTTGGATAAACGATAGCGATGGGTGCTGGAACGTCTAAAACTTTTCTAGCCTTCGCATATTTCTTGTACCTGTCTGCTGACGCATCATAAAGTTCATCTACGTTGGTGTTAATTTGCTCCGGTGTTAAAAAATCGGCTAATGTTTCAAGAATCGTTTCTGGGTTCACTGTTTATTCCTTCGTTTCTTGTGGTTGATCACAAATGCCATCAACTGATTGCTCTAGGTTGATTTAATTGCACAGATTAATAAGAGTGCTTTAGTACGCATTTGGACTTACTTTAGCCCAATGTTGAGTGCAGCCTAGTCCTGTTATGGTAACGAATGTACTTAGTAGCGTCATTGACTATTCCGTGTATGTTGGATGAAACACATTAGCTGGCTATTCTTAGTTCAAGCCCCCTCAACAATGCGCTGTTTCCAGTTGTTTATTACATTTGCACGAACCCCAAAGCCTCAGATGCTTTCAGTACGGCGTAGCCTTGCCCAGTAATTAGGGCGACTTTTCTTCTTTAAACTGCTTGGCGGTTGTTTTCCTTACGTTTTTTAGATGTCATTTGAACCTCGATAAGCGATTAAACTACCTCTTTTAGATCTGTTCAATTCCATCAGGCGAGAACAGCCCAACTCAGTAAGAAATTATGCGGAGAGACTCACATCACAGCCTTGACCCATCTAGTCCCAAGCATTATGGCTTTCTAATTGTGCCGGATTTCCCGCTGGTCCCCTATTCCACTGCGATCGAAACCTTGCGCATGGCGAACCGTCTGCAACACGAAAACCTATACACATGGGAGACAGTTACTATAGATGGTGTGCCCTTATCCGCGAGCAGTGGCCTGGAGGTCATGCCAAAGCGTGCAGCAACCAGCACAACATCTTTTGCAGCTATGTTCGTATGCGGTGGACCTAAAATCCGCAATGCTTGGTCCCCTGCGCTAGGGAGCTGGCTTAGGGTTCTGGCGAACAAGGGCGTCCCATTAGGTGCAATGAGTACCGGGTCTTATCTGCTGGCCAAATCCGGCTTACTGGATGGTTATCGATGTGCTATTCACTGGGACAGACTTGCTAGCACACGTGAAGAGTTTCCCAAAGCATCGTTCAGCAACTCAATATACGAAATTGACCGGGACCGCTATACCTGCGCGGGAGGAATTACCGCCATTGATATGATGCTACATTTAATTATGCTTGTGCACGGCAAAGAACTGAGCCAGGCAATCAGCGATCAATTGGTGCTTGATCGTATGCGTTGTACATTAGATCAACAGCGTATCCCCCTGCACCACGAAATAGGAACCTCTCAGCCTAAATTGACTGAAGTGGCAACGCTCATGGCCGCAAATCTGGAAGAACCTCTGAGTATTGACGAACTAGCAGATTACGTGGATATCTCCCGCCGGCAATTAGAAAGATTATTTCGAAGTCATCTGAATCATACGCCCACTCGATATTATGTTGGCTTACGCCTAAAGGCCGCACGCAGACTATTGCTGCAGACCGAAAAATCGATTACTGAAATTTCAATCTTCTGTGGGTTTTCTTCGGTCGGGCATTTTAGTAAGTCTTATCGGGATGAGTTTGGTTTAGCACCGAGTTCTGATCGCAAAAGATTGCTGACGCTGGACCAACTGGGCACTACGCAAACTTGAGTCTTGCTTGGTTTTCCGCAGGGTTCCAGACCATTCGATGGGGCAATAGCGCATCCATCGCCAACTGCTTATACTCTACTGAATGGGTGTGACTATTTAGGTCTCGAATGCACAAAAATACATCTAATTCGTGGGTGTCCATCTACTACAGTTTTATCCAGAACTAGTATCCTTGGCAATACGAATCGCAATATTCTTGGTGCTCACATAATTGTATATTGCCTCTTGGCCTTTTTCACGTCCAAAGCCAGATAGCTTAAGCCCACCAAAAGGGGTTTCTATCCCACCCGCATACCATTCATTGACAAATATTTGACCCGCTTTTAGGGCACGTGATGCACGTAAAGCACGACTTATATCTTGGGTGAATACACCTGCAACCAAGCCATAATCGGTGCTATTCGCTAATGCCCAAGCTTCCTCTTCAGTATCGAAAGAACTAATCGCCAACACTGGACCGAAAATTTCGTCTCTAAATAAAGCAGTCTCCGGCTCTACATCGGCAAATACTGTAGGCTCCACATAGTAACCCGCAAAACTATCGCAAGCCTTACCCCCTGTCAGGCACCGCGCGCCCTGTTGATTCGCGGTATCGCAATGAGCTAAAACCTGCTGTCGTTGCTCCTCAGAAATAATTGGCATCATGTCTGCATCATCCATGGGGCCTATTTTTAAACCATTAGCTAAATCTACAGCTTCATCGAGTACTTGTTGATACACCTCTTTGTGCACTAATAAGCGTGACATCGCCGAGCAAACTTGCCCGGCGTTGTAGAAAATCCCCGATTTAATGCTGCTTGCTAATTGCGCTGAATCATAATCTGGAAAAACGACAGCTGCTGATTTCCCACCTAACTCCATAACACAAGGTATCGCCCGATCTACCGCTGCATGCATGATAGCTTGCCCTGTTGCAACAGAGCCTGTAAATACAATCTGATTTATATCAGGGTGAGAGACTAGCGCCGCACCTGTTTCTGGCCCAGGACCACTCAAAATGCTTAGAGCGCCATTAGGTAAGCCAGCATCTTGACAGGCGGAGGCGAGCAAAGTGATAGCGAGCGGACTATTCTCCGGTGATTTGACGATGACCGCATTACCTGCAGCCAAAGCAGGTGCTAAAGAACGAGCGCAGATATCAACTGGGAAATTCCAGGGAATAATTTGTACGGAGATACCCAGTGGCTCATAGTAAGTAAAATCAACATAATCTATTCCCAGCGGAATCGATTTACCTTCTATCTTGTCAGCGAGGCCAGCATAGTAGTCAAAGTAACGTGCCGCAGTAATAAACTCCTCTTGAGCATCGGCCTGAAATTTACCATTTTCACGCATTAGCAATTGTGAACCCGGCTCAATCAAGTCTCGGATATTAGCTGCAATTCGGCGCATCCAGTCAGCTCTTTCAACAGGACGACAATCAGTTAGCACGCCTGAATCAAAACAGGATCGCGCCTCACGCACAGCCCGCTCAACATCCGTGTTATTTGCTGTGGCAATGGAGGCAAAGGCTTCCCCTGTGGTTGGCTCGATAACCGTAATGGATTGCTTGCCATCAACCCATTGACCCGCGATGAAATTTTTCCAATGTTGCATCATGTTAATCAGATAAGAAATACAATTAATTTTTACTAAAAGCCACTAGGTTTGTTTCACTAGCATTATCAATTACCCGACCAATCGGAGGCTAAAATGATGAGGCATCGCAGCGTGTTACTCCATGAAAAGGGCTATTGGACACAGAGGTGCAACCCCTCAGCATAATGTCAGAAACGAAAAGGTGCCAGCAAGGTTGGTGTTTCTCCACAAATCGCTTTCGCTACCAATTGACCCACATCTAACATCTTTTAACCATGGCTAGAATCGGCAATAAGATAACAATAATCACTGACGGTATCAAAGTGCTCTGGTATTTATAACAAGTAATCTAACCCATGTTTTCGCATGGTCGCTCATAACACAAAACACGTCGCATAAGCAGGAAACCAACAGAACATGACTGTTTAAACTTGGTAGAAATTAACTGTAAATGCATATCCATTGTTCAAGCTCGCGATGGAAGCTATCTTTCAATAATGACTAGACTAACTGTCAGGAGCGATCATGCCTAGCAATGAACCCTATCAGAATGACCAAGAGATGCTTAAGCACTGGTTTACACAGCAACCTGATACCGAAATGGTCGCAGGATTTGTCGCCGGCCCCCACATTCAAAAACTAGATATTAAATTCGACATAGAAAAACTTCGCGAAGGCTTAGACGATTTACTCAAATTGACTAAATTTGGTGGCAACTATACAGAGGAAGGTTTTGGCGGTATTTCATTAACCCGCCGACCAGGCCAAATTGAATTTACTGACAACGATGCTTCAGGTCGATATTGGTTACGACCAGATGATCGGTATATTGAGGAACCTCGCGAAGATCTAGTGGATGAGGCTTTGTATAGTGAGTTTGTCCCAGAGTACGAAGATACTTATTTCAAGTATGTCCACCAAACACTTTCGAAGTTAGCGACCATCGGTCGAATGCGCGTTCTTTCCAAGGGCTTGTATAATTGTAACTCTTGGCATCGAGACCCAGAACCAAGAATCCATATCCCTGTCATCTCCAACCCCGGGTCTGTTTTTGTAGTTAATAATCACTGCACGCATTTACCAGCAGATGGTTCAGTGTATTTTACCGACACGCGGGGATACCACACTGCATTTAATGGCGGCATGCAGCAACGTGTGCACATCGTTGCGGCTCTACCACTTTAATTTTCCATTCATCGACAGTTGTGTACTTTTTGCCGCCGTCTCAATATTACTTTAAAGATGGTTAGCCTTGTGAGCGGAAACGTTATGCTATCTAACATAAAAAATGCTGAGCAGAATGGATCCGATTGACTTCATTTTGGGTTTAAGGCCAGAGCAGATACCAGACGAAACCATGAGTTTCGCACAACGCTGCCTACTTGATTTGATCGGTGTTGCGATTGTTGGGTCTGAGACCCGCCTATCTAAGTCGATTCGCCAGCATGCTGTTGATCATTTCGGTGGAAATAATGATCGTGTACGCATGCTGTTTGACGGACGAACAGTGAGCCCAGTGGGTGCAGCCCTAGCAGGAGGTATGACGATCGACGCAATGGATGCTCATGATGGCCATAAATTAGTTAAAGGCCATGTCGGCTGTGGTGTACTGCCTGCCTTAGTGGCGTTTAGCCAAGCAGAAGAACTTTATAATGATCGAGAGTTTCTGACTTGCCTAGTGATTGGCTATGAGATAGGTACCCGTGCAGGCATTGCTTTGCATCAAACAGCGTGTGATTATCACACGTCCGGTGCGTGGGTCAGTATTGCAAGCGCCGCCATAGGCGCTCGTACTTTAAAATTGACGCCTGAGCAAACGCGAGAAGCGCTAGGAATTGCTGAATACCATGGCCCTCGGAGCCAAATGATGCGTGTTATTGATGCACCGACTATGGTCAAAGATGGCTCAGGCTGGGGAGCAATGGCAGGTGTCAGTGCCACCTATCTTGCCGCTGATGGCTTTACAGGCGCGCCCGCCATTTTAGTTGAAGACCCAGCGTTGGCATCTCTGTGGTCTGATTTAGGCGATTGTTGGAGAATTCATGAGCAATACTTCAAGCCCTATCCCGTTTGTCGATGGGCGCAACCCGCTGTAGAGGCCGCCTTAGCTTTATGTAACACACACCAGTTGCATGCCTCTCAAATTGACACCATTGAAGTGTCTACTTTTCATGAAGCACGCCGTCTGTGCACGCCGACGCCAGCTACCACGGAGCAAGCACAATATAGCTTACCTTTTGCTACGGCAGCTGCCATCGTTTTTGGCAAGCTTGGGCCAAAGCAAGTTATGGGAGATGCCTTACTGGATGCAGAGGTATTACGGTTAAGCAATGCCATATTGATTGAGGAATGTGATGAGTTCAATCAAGCCTTTCCACAAAGGCGGATCGCACAACTTTGCATCATTACAAAACAAGGCGAGCACTATAATTCTGATCCTACTGAAGCTCGCGGTGATCCTGAAGCGCCATTAAGCGATAAGGCAATTGAACAAAAATTCCATCATTTTGTAAATGATTTCTTGGGTGTTGAATCAGCGGACGAAATCAAGGCAGCCGTATTTGCACTAGGTTCTGGCGCCGATCTTCAAAATTTATTGAGCCTCATTACCAAGCCAATTAAAACAAAGTGAGAACGCATAAGTAATGACACATAAATGGCGCTGCGTTCCTACGTGGAATCATTGTACTATGTATTAAAAATTTCGATTAAAAATGGGCGGTTACAGCATGATGACTGTGGTGTATTAAGGAAGCTTGATTTGCGCAAACTTAAGCAAACAGGACATCTGAGATGGCGACTAAGCACCCAGAAATAGCGACTTTTAATACAGACGTCCTTTACTCTCCGAGAAATGGCTGCTTATAAGATTCTGGATAGTTAAAGTCTCACTGTCTCTTAACGTGGGCAAATTAAATCGTGCCACAATTGTCTCAGCAAGGTCGACTTCAATCGTCCTAAGCTCAGCAGTTTCTCCCATTTTGAGTAGGCTATTTCCATAGGGGTCAATCACGCTAGATTGACCAAAAAAGCTTAAGCCATCATCTTTACCCACACGATTAACCATCACCACAAACATGCCCCATGTCATCGCGCTGTGTTGTATATTGATTTGCCAGCCCTGGATGTTATCGTAGTGCCCTCGGACAGCATTGTGAGCGGCGGACACTGGCTGTAATAGCAGTTGATTGCCACACAGCGCCTGGAGATACACTAAAGCTGGGTTCCAGCTATCTGCACAGGTCAAAATACCTGCCGTGTATCCACTCGAGTCAATCCCAAAACTGGTATGTTGCTTGCCCCGGGCAAAATACGCACCTTCATCGAGACGGCCATAAGTTGGTATATTCATTTTGCGGTGTTTAATCAGGATTTCACCGTCTTTTAATGCGTACACCGTGTTATAAAATAGCCCCTCAATCGTTACCTCTATCCCGCTTACCAGGCTGATAATACCCACACTTTTTTGGGCCAGTCCCCGGATATGCTCATGTTGATCATTAAGGGCGATTTCGATGATTGATTCGCGCTTTGGGCTGCCATGCAAGGAAAATTCCGGAAAGACCACAATATCGGCTTGGCGAGCGATTGCATCGCTGATGGCATCATCATGCTGGGTCAGATTATTGGGTAAATCGTGACTTACAGACTCAGTTTGAGCAAGGGCAATAGTTAGCATTTATAGTAGTTCATGTTTATGGTTGAACTATATCGATAATACGCCATTTCCCGTGGTCCTTTAACTGTGAAATTGCGACACAGTTTTCCATTTTTGCGCTGTTGCCCTGATTTTTCCTATTTTCATTGCAATACTCGGGACGAGTTACAGTAACAAAACGATACCGATAAGTATGACGACCGAACGAAGACGACGCCGCAATCGCACCAAACAAAGCCGGGAACAGAGTATAAATCAGCTTCCCAGGGGTCAGCTTATCAATCCCATAGCGCCAACAAAGATTCTGTCTGAGGATGAGCTGGAAAGCATCCACCAGGCTTCCTTATGTCTGCTGCGTGATACAGGGATTGACGTATTGCTTCCTGAGGCGCGAGACATCTTGGGAAAAGCGGGTGCACTGCTTGAAAAAGGCTCTGAGCGTGTTCGATTTGACCCTGACATGGTGGAGCAGAGCATTGGTCTTGCTCCCAAAGAAGTAGTGGTTCATGCGCGAAATCCCAAAAATAATATCACCATCGGTGGAAAGCACGTCGTCTTTGATTGTGTAAGTTCAGCGCCGAATTGCTCTGATCTGCATGGCGGTAGGCGCCCTGGAAATATTGAGGATTTCCGGAAGTTCGTCAAACTAGCGCAATATTTTAATATCATCGGCTGCGTAGGGGGATATCCCGTCGAGCCGATCGACTGGCATCCTTCCATTCGTCATTTGGAGGGTACACGCGACTTTATTCAACTCACTGATAAACCACTTAGGGGGTATGCCACCGAAAAGCATCGCCTGCTGGATGCGCTGGAAATGGTGCGTATCGGTCGTGGTATCGACCAGGCACAGTTTGAACGCGAAACCAGTGTGATGACTACCATCAATGTTAATTCACCTCTCGCACTGGATACTGTCATGCTCGAGGGCATTATCGAGATGGCAAAACGAAATCAACTAACTATTTTGACGCCGTTTACCCTGGCAGGTGCGATGGCGCCTATTACCTTGGCTGGTGCGCTTGCACAACAGAATGCAGAAGCCTTGGCGGGTTATGTCCTGTCCCAGGTCGTTAATCCGGGGGCGCCCATTATGTATGGTGGGTTTACCTCCAACGTAGATATGAAATCCGGTTCACCTGCTTTTGGTACGCCTGAATACATGAAAACTGCTATCGCGGGGGGACAACTTGCAAGACGCTATGGTCTACCTTATCGCTCATCGAATGTTTGCGCGGCAAATTCAGTGGATGCGCAGGCAGCGTACGAATCCGTATTCTCGCTGTGGGGCGCTATATCAGGCGGTTGTAATCTACTCAAACATGGAGCAGGCTGGTTAGAGGGGGGCTTATGCGCATCATTTGAAAAATTCATACTCGACGTTGACCTTTTGCAAATGGTCTCTCAGTTTTTGCAGCCGATCAAGGTTGACGACAGCGAACTTGCGCTGGATACGATAGCGGAAGTGGGCCCAGGCGGACATTTTTTTGGTACTCAGCATACCCAGGAACGTTATGAAAACGCCTTTTATGCTCCGTTGATTTCAGATTGGCGAAACTATGAGTCTTGGCAGGAAGCTGGGTCGCCTCAGGCACCTGAAAAAGCAAATGCACTCTATCAACAAGCATTGCTGGAATATGAAAAGCCTCCGCTTGACGAAGCCATTAAAGATGAGCTTGATGATTTTGTGGCTCGCCGTATATCAGAAGGTGGCGTAAAAACAGATTATTAATAGGCCATCAAAAGTTGCAGAAATGATAGATTTCGCGGCTCTTTCCTGTCGGCTAGTCGATAGTAGCCCAAGCCAAATGTTAGATGGTAAGAGATAACGTGCTGCAATTGCCCGAACGCTAATAATGTGGCCAGAAATCGTTATTTGTGACGAACCAACGCTCCCTAGGGCATGAAACTACAATACAGTGGGCTACTTGCTCACCCAAGAGCGTTTTTACAGAAAGAGGAACATCGATGACCATAGGCACACCCCGGCCCCGAGGCCAAGATTGGAATGACCAAGAATCGGCGCTCCGAGTGGATCTCGCGGCTGCATTTCGTTTAGCTGTCCATTTCGACTGGCATGAATCGGTCGGCAACCATTTCAGTGCGGCAGTTTCAGATGATGGCAAAACATTTTTATTGAATCCGAAGTGGCAACACTTTTCAACTATTTGCGCGAGCGACTTATTGCTTCTGAACACGGATGATCCCAGCGTGATGGCACAGGACAATGCCCCCGATCCTACCGCTTGGAATATTCATGGTCGTGTACACGCTGAGGTGCCCGGCGCCAAGGTTTTACTGCACTGCCATCCACCCTATGCGACTGCTCTCGCGGGCTTGAAAGACCCATCTATCAAGCCAATCGATCAGAATACAGCTCGGTTTTACAATCGATTATCCATCGACTTGGGATATGGCGGGCTGGCCGAAACTGTAGATGAAGGTGAACGAATCGCCCATGCCCTCGGCGATCATTCTGCAATGCTGATGGGCAATCATGGAGTAACGACCGCAGCAAATACGGTGGCTGAGGCATTTGAAAACCTATACTTCTTAGAACGCGCTGCCAAAACGATGATACTGGCCTATTCCACCGGCCAAACACTCAATATCATGGATGATAAGCTGGCCGAAAAAACCGCTGCCGCCTGGAGTAATTTTTCTGAATCAGAGTTCGCCCATTTCGAGCAACTGAAAGACATGCTCGATAAAACTGATTCGTCCTATCGGCAATAGCGGCAAACCTCGGAACACTTACAACTAAAAGGAAAACCTCAACCCTTGTATTTATGAAAGCATGCAATTCATGTGGAAAATGCTGTATTAAGTACAGTGACGGAGGTCTATCAGCCTCCGATACTGATATCAATCTATGGGAGAGCGTGCGCCCGGATATTTTCCGGTATGTGCGTAATGGAAAAATTTGGATGGAGCCGAAGTCGGGGCAACAAATCGAGCTTTGCCCGTGGTTACGCAAAGAACCCCATCACACTAAATATAGCTGCGCCATCTATTATGACCGCCCCGAAGACTGTCGTGGTTACCCGGTACTCGTCAGCGATATGATTAGCGATGAATGTGACATGTTAGAGCCAAAAGATTTTGCCGATTTGCGACGGGCTCAACAGACACTGGATACTAAGTATAAGGATAGTTAAGGCAAAATACGGTCGTAATTAACAGGGTTAGTAATATATTAAGACTAGGTGCCTTGTCCATCAGCCCCAATGCAGCGTCTTGATTTCTTGATAATCCTCAAGCCCCCAAAGCCCTCCCTCACGGCCGTTTCCTGATTGCTTATACCCACCGAACGGCGAACCATAGTTGTATTCACCGCCATTGATATGGACGGCGCCGGCGCGTAAGCGGGTCGCAATTCGATTGGCTCGATCCGCGTCACCCGTCTGAAGGTAGGCTGCCAGACCATAGGGTGTATCGTTTGCCAATCGCACCGCCTCGTCCTCATCTTCGAACGGGATGATCACCAATACCGGCCCAAAGATCTCTTCTCGGGCAATACGCATGTCGTTGTGCACATCACAGAAGATTGTTGGGTGAACGAACCAACCGGTTGAAAAGCCCTCGGGCTTACCAGTACCACCGATCAATACTCGCGCACCTTCATCGATACCTACCTGAATCATCGTCTGGACGCGAGCATACTGAATTTTGTCGAACAACGGCCCAATGTGATCGCCCTCACTCGCAGGATCGCCAATCTCAGTTGCTTGCGCCGCACGCTTGGCTATTGCCAAGGCTTCGTCATAGCAAGCGCGTTCGACAAGCATCCTGGTTGGCGCATCGCAGGATTGGCCGGTATTGTAAAAGCATTCATGCACACTGGCGGTGATGCGTGCTTCGATATCACAATCGGCAAAAATAAGATTCGGCGATTTGCCGCCTAGCTCTAAGGTGATACGTTTGACTGTCGCGGCTGCATTGCGTGCAACGTCGGTGCCCGCGCGGGTTGAGCCAGTGAACGAGACCATCTGGATGTCTGGGTGGCGTGCAAGTGCCGCGCCAACCGTTGGCCCATCACCATTAACCAGATTAAATACACCCTTTGGGTAGCCAGCTTCATGAATGATCTCAGTGTAAATTGTTGCTGAAATTGGCGTGTGCTCGGATGGTTTGAGTATACACGTCGATCCCGTCGCCAGCGCTGGGATCACCTTCAGCGCTATCTGGTTCACCGGCCAGTTCCAAGGCGTAATTAAACCGCAAATACCAATCGCCTCGCGTACGATAACATCGCCATTCGATAAGGTTTCGCGCTCAGATTGGGAGCGCAGCGCAGCAATGAACCCCTCTAAGTGTCCGATCGCAGCATCAGCCTGTGCAGCTCGTGACATGGTGATGGGAGCACCCATCTCAAGCGTCATCGCCTGGGCCAAATCCTCAAGCCTAGTTCGCGTCACCGCCAACAAGTTTTCAAGCAACTGCAGCCGTTCCTGTTTGGTTGTCTGAGAGAACGCATCAAATGCTTTACGCGCCGCTGCGACCGCCCTATCCACATCAGCTTCATTCCCAAGAGTGATAGTACCCACCTGCTGTTCCGATGCCGGATTCATTACCGGAAATTCCGTTCTCGACAATGGCGTCACCCACTCGCCATCAAGGTAAAACTTGCTCAAGTTCTTGATCATTTGGCCGCCGCCTGTTTTGGTATCACTTCGTAGCCGGGTTGCTCAGGTTCATCGTCAACCATCTCGGAGGGGAAGCCGTTGGCACGAACATCAAGACCAGTCGCCTCTTCCAGCCGTTTGATGATGTTCGGCGAAAACTCACGCGGGCCGAAACGCTCAGCACCGTCTTTGAATATCTCGATCATAAGCGGGTTCATTTCAAGCGGCACACCGGCACGATCAGCAACCGCCTGAAACAGGCCAATATCCTTCAACACCAGGTCCATCGTAAAGTTGATATCTCGTGAGCCGTTCAAAATGACCTGACTCTCGGTTTCGTGCACAAACGAGTTGCCTGAGCTTATCCGCAGCGCTTCGTAGGTCGTAGCCAAATCCATCCCCGCCGCTTTTGCTGTTACTAAAGCCTCACAACAGGTGATTAGATTAGCCGTCGCAAGGAAATTGCTAATGACTTTCAGAACCGATGCTGAGCCAAGCGGGCCGGTGTGCAATACGCGACGGCCCAAGGTTGTGAGCACCGGCAAAATACGCTCGAACACATCGCGCTCGCCCCCCGCAAAAATAGCAATATTACCGGTTGCCGCCCGATGGCAGCCGCCCGAGACCGGACAGTCGACCGCTGCCCCACCATTAGCAATAACCATCGCGCCGAGCCGTTTAACTTCAGCCTCATCAGTGGTCGACATCTCAGCCCATATCTTCCCAGGCCCCATTTCGGATAAGATGCCGCCAGCGCCCTCAAGCACTTCAGCAGAGGCCACGGGATTAGGCAAACACGTAATCATTAGATCGCAGTTCGCGGTCATCTGCGCCGGAGTTTCTCCCTGTTTCGCGCCTTGATCGAGAAACGGCTGCATCATGACAGGATTCAAATCGTGAACCGTCAGATCATGACCGTTGCGCAGTAAACTGCCAGCCAATTTCGCCCCGACATTGCCAAGACCAATAAACCCAATTTTCATATCACGACCCCGCTTTAATGGTTAATATTTTAAGATACGATTGGAAAGGTAGAACAATCTTATGCTGCCTCAAAGATCAAACGTGCCGTGCCTGAGAGCAGTCGCCACAATGATTTCAATGAGATCCAGGCTTGACTCACCACTTATGTCTTCAAAATAGATGTTCCCGGGCCAGGGTGGCTCGCGTAAATCATAGCCATTATTGGCAATGGCTTTAGCCACTGTTTTTATGGCTTCAACATACTCACTAGCCATCGCTTCGATATTCTGTTTTGCAAGCTTCCAATCGGCAACGCTATTACGGTCGATTAAAGTGGCTCCAATTCCGATAAATAGCGGTACATTTTCTTTTATTGCTTTGTCAACGTAATAAGAAACCGGCACTCGGTCTTCTGCTAGACGGATGACAAAATCTGGGCAGACACCATGCTTTAGATCAAACAAAGTATCAATATCAATTTTTGGGGTTAATTGACCCACTTGTTTACTCGTTCGGCGTCGCCTTGAAGACGAATTCGACTGTCCTTTACCAGCTTGAGTGACATAATCACCACGATAGTTAGCATCATAAACGCGGCGACCCCAGGAATTCTCGTCAATGAGTCGTTTAATGGCGCGAATCGCGATATTTTTACAGTTTTCAGGGCCGATAAAAAAGGGCGCTCCTGAAGCATCAGCAAGCTCAACCCATCCTTTGGGGTATTGATTAAAAAAGTGATCCATCCACGGTCGGAAAACCCGGTCTACCAGCAAATCAATGAAATTATCAACAAGCTCTGGCTCATCTCTAATGGCATTGATGAGAGGTTCCTGCCCATAAAGGTCGGCAGCTAGACTATAAGGTCCTGACAGATGCAATACAGGTTCAAACCCGGTTAACTGTTGGTAACATGCTGTCACTTCATCAAGTAGTTTAGGAATACCCGTATTCCAATCGGGTGTTTGTATAATATCTTGCCAATTACTACGGTTAGCCATTGGGTTTTCCGGATCGGTGCCGGGAGAATATTTATCCGAATAGATCATCGCTTGGCCGAGAGCCTCAGCCGTAAACCCGTAACATGGCCAGCTGACATAGAGTTTGGGCATGCCCAGGAGTCGTTGGGCCATTAGTTGCGCTCGCACCAAACGCTGCGCATCTTCTGTATAAAACTCCTTGGCGGTTAAGCCATACAATTGATGCAT
Organism: Candidatus Poriferihabitaceae bacterium; assembly: GCA_965249035.1. Taxonomy (GTDB): domain Bacteria; phylum Pseudomonadota; class Gammaproteobacteria; order Arenicellales; family Poriferihabitantaceae; genus CBDFKV01. The sequence continues at coordinate 260,661 of CBDFKV010000006.1, forward strand.
CACCGTTAGCATCATCAAATCTACAGGCCCACAGACGTGTACTGAATCTTCTGGTGGGATCCATTTGAAAATATCGTCGTATTTTCCTTCAAAAGTGGCATCCAAAATGTCCTTGAGCCGCTTGGTAGCCTCGGGTTCGTTATTTTGCCAATTCGCCAGTAAGCGGCTGCCCGCAGGAAACTTGAGCTCATTAAAGGGCGGGGCTTCTGGCATGAATTTGGGCGAATTAACCGAAGACTTTATCAATATCTTGCCTCTTTGTGCGCCAACGGGACAAACCTGCTTCTAACATCGATCAGTTAAAGCCGCTCATCTAAGCGAGCTTTCCATCAAGCTTTGCGCGCCCAAAGAACATCGGGGCTACATCCGTGAGCGTGAAGCGTTCGCGTCCCAAACCGGTTGATCCAGCACTTTGGCTTGACGGCGCGCCCCAAATAGTTCTATTTCCAAAACGGTATCAACAGCAGCCAAATCGGTATTCACATACGCAAACCCCAGGCTTTTCTGTGTCGTGTGGCCATAGCCACCAGAAGTAGTGATACCCACCGTTTGGCCGTCATGGAAAACCGGCTCACCGCCTACTACGTCGCTATCTCCAGACTCCACCTCGAGATAAACCAATTTGATCTCAATGCCATTTAGGCGCTGTTCCTCACTTGCGGCACGACCTTTAAAATCTGTTTTTGACGCCGCATAAAAACGTTCCAGCCCCGCTTCAAAGATGCCGATTTCATTGGTGAGTTCAGCTCCCCAACCTTTGTAGGCTTTCTCCATGCGCAAGGAATTAACCGCGTAGGTACCAAAATTTGCGATATCAAAACTCTGCCCAGCTTGCCAGATGGCATCGTATAAAGTAGCGAGTTGCTCCATGGGGCAGTGCAATTCCCACCCCAGTTCACCCACATAATTGACGCGCAAGGCCCGAACCGGAACGCCGGCAACAGTGATTGCTTGCGCCGTTAACCAAGGAAATGCTGTATTCGATAAATCGGCGTCCGTTAACGGCGCCAGCACATCCCGCGTTCGTGGCCCCGCCACGGCTAACATGCCTAATGTATCGCTAACATTTTCGATGGTGACGTCTTCATCCTTGCGAATGCCTTGCTCTAGAATCGCTAAATCACGGTCTTCACAGGCGGCACCTGACAGGACATAGTAATGGTCGTTGGCAAGTTTGGAAATGGTAGATTCACCATTTAGGCGTCCGTCGGCAGACAGGTAATGGCTTAAACTGATGCCGCCTTTGCGTCCCCCCACTTTGTTGGCACTGATACGATTCAAATACGCTTTAGCGTCTGCACCCCGAACGTCGTATTTGGCAAAACTGGTAAAATCCATCACCCCGACGCGTTCGCGCACCGCACGGCATTCTTCCGCGACCACCGCAAAGGTATTGTTATGCCGAAAGCCTATATCTTCTTCACGCCCATCTAGCGAAAACCATTTGGGACGCTCCCACCCATTGGCTTCGGTATAGACTGCCCCCATTGCCAGCAACCGGTCATAGAGTAGTGAGGTGCGAGCCTTGCGCGCAGCCGATCGTTCTTCACCTGGCAAATGTAGCGCGTACATATGTTCGTAGTCCTGATGTGACTTGGCTTTGGTGTATTGACCCGGTGCATATCGCCCAAACCGGCGTGGGTCAACCCCTGCCATATTAATTTCAGCATCACCGTGGATCATCCATTGCGCCAGATACTTGCCCGAACCTGCTCCTGATGCGATGCCAATTGATGCGCCATTACAGTGCCAGTAATTGACCAAACCCTCTGCTGGCCCCAGAAACGGATTAGCATCCGGGGTGTGAGGAATCGCGCCGCAGACCGTCCGCTTAATGCCGAGGTTTGCCCAGTTGGGCATGCGCTCCATCACCCGCTCTATATAGGGTAGTAAATTGTCAAAGTCGGGATTAAATAACTCGTATTCCGAATCCCATTCCGGCCAGCCATCGCGATGGGTCCAACATTCTTCCGATAACGCGGTTTCGTAAATCCCAATCAAAGCCGATTTTTGTTCCTGCCGATAATAAGCCGATGGGTAAGGGTCACGCATGACCGGCATTTCTTCTTCACTTTCCAGAAATTCCGGTACCGTTTCTGTGACGATATAGGTATGTTTCATGTTAGTGATCGGAATATCCGTACCCACCATCTGACTGACTTGTCGGGCATAACACCCCGCTGCATTCACGACCATCTCACAAGTAACAGTGCCGCTATCCGTCGTCACCTGCCAATCACCAGAGGCCTTTTGCTCAATCGCGGTGACACGCTCACCGGTAATGGTTTTGGCACCGAGCGCTTCGGCGCCTTTGGCCATTGCGATGGTGATCCCAGCAGGATCAACATGACCATCACTTTGGGTCCAAGCGCCTGCTATTACGCCTTCGGTCGTCACATTTGGGTTGATCTGCCGGATTTTAGCGGGGTCGATGATTTCACAATCAAAACCAATCAACTTGCCAACCCCCGCAACCTTGCGGAACCAATCGACTTCAGCTTCAGTGCGCGCAAAACGAATCCCACCGCTTTGATGCCAGCTCACGTATTGCCCGGTCAGTTCTTCAAGCTGTGGATATAGCCGAATACCATAGTCATGGATTTTCGCCATATTGTAGTCGGCAATAAAACTTGGGCATTGGCCCGCCGCGTGCCAAGTTGAGCCGGATGTTAATTCGCCCTTTTCGATCAGCACACAATCCGTCCAGCCTTCAAGCGCCAGATGATAGAGCAAGCTACAACCCATGACACCACCACCCACTATAACGACGCGTGCTTGCTCTGGTAGTTTAGTTGTCATTGTTATCTTCGCTATTAGTTTGATTTACGGGGTTGATTAGCTGACGGTTTATTAGCCAGGCTTCATGGCTTTGCGTGGCAAACGGATATCGAATTTGGCGCGCAACTTCTTGTCAAGTTCATCGCTAATATGGCTCGGAAAATGCTGCGCAAGTATCTCTTGGGTTCTCTCTCTTGCTGCACTATTAATCGGGTGCGAGCCGTATTCCTGCCATTCGGCCGGTGAGAAACGGTTGCCCACTTCAGGATATAGATAATCACACTGCATTCGAGAAATCGTGTCTTCATGGGCCAAAAAATGCTCGGGACCGTTACAAACCTCCGTAATGGTATCCAGCGCCAAGGTGGCGTCGTTAACTTCAATGCCGCGAATGCCGCGGTTGATCGCCCCCAGCATATCATTGTCGAGCGTGCAGCCTTCAAAGCTAAAGCCCATCAAGCTGCCTTGCATCCCAGCGGCTTCATAAACCAGATTGGCACCACTATGACCCGCTAAGGTGAGGGTATAGGCTTTTTCATAGCCCGATTGCGCATCCGGGATTTTAGAATCAGCCATCCCCGCAGCAATGCCGGTGGGCAAATTATAATATCGCCCCATCTGGCCACAAGCGGCAGACAAAATGGCTTGCTCGCCACTGCCACCACTCATCGAGCCAGTACGCAGGTCGGAAATGAATGGCCAAGGTCCGATGATGCAGGGATGGCCAGGGATGATGGCGTTGACGTAAGCCAGGGCAGCAAGCGTTTCAGCAACTTCTTGGACCACCGCACCAGCGAGCGTGGCCGGGCTGGTTGCACCGGCCTGCCCTGCGGCTAACAACAAGATGGGCATTCCACCTTTCACACAAACCTCAGTAACATCACAGGCGTCTTCGGCAAAACGAAGTGGTGGCACCACAAAACAGGAAGAAACACTGGCAAAAGGTCGTGCACGAAAGTTAGCTTCACCACCCGCAATGTCATACAACATGGCTAAACCTTGCTCAGCGTGCACAGGATCGACATAGCTCAAACCCACGTGCTTTTGCGTGCCACTAACTGCCGCATAGGTGGTGTTGAGATCCATCGGTGCGGGGTCTTCGATATCGCGTGCGACCATACAGCGTTGGAAAAAGTGAATGTGTTCAAGCTGATCAACCAGCCGCGCAGCATCATATAAATCTTGTACGGTCGATTCACGATACGCCCCTTGGTCAGGTAAGTCAGCGTGCGTTTTCCACTCATCGACTACGTGAACAGCAGCACCAGCAGTACCAAAATGGACTTTGTACCCACTGAGGTGCATATCATGCCTAGGGTCTTGCCCACACAAGGTAATGTCGCGTGCTGCGATTTGCATCGTATGTTCAATCAGTTCGCGGGGGAATAGTAAACGACCCTCTTTGCTGAGTTTACCGCCAACGTTAAGTACGTATTCCTGGCAAGTCGGTGTTTGCCGAGTAAAGCCGACATTTTCGAGCAAATCAAAAATAGCGGCATCGACGCGCCGAACCTCATCGTCGGTGAACGGTTTGTACCTGCCACCAATCTGCCCAGGCCTAACCGGGCGGTCTGCTTCCGGCAATGGTGCATTCCGAAGCGCTGTTCGTGCGGCTCTGCCGCCAGATCGTCTTGCCATGCTGTTCACCTACGATGCCTAATTCGGAATCAATATGGAGCAATACTCATCACAGCAACGCAAGCGGTGCGACTACTAATTATACTGGCGCGACCCCCCGGCAGCATTAGGCTTGGGCTGGGTACCGTTACCCGCTTTGGAATAATGTGGTTTGATTATGGCTACTAGCTCACCCCAAGGCACAACTTAATCCCTCTGGTTGAAATACCTCTCGTTCTTGGTGAGCCTTTGTTGGTGGAAGCCTATAATCTGCAAAACGTATGTTGTTGAGACAAAATTAGATTTCTATGTGAGATTTCTTAGGTTGGGCTTCAACTATTCATAGCCTGGACAGAGATTTTCTAAACAAACATAATAGGCGTTTAAGTCGCTTAACGGCATAGGCATAAAACTTCATGATATACTGAAATATCAATTTCGGCATGAGGAAAATAACACTCATGGGTAAGCAAGCAAGTGAATTTTGCCGGTGGTTATCAAAGGAGTCTGACCCCATTGGTTTCCAAATTACGAATTCACAACCGCAGATACCGCTTCTCAAACGTTGGGTACATCGAGCCAAATAGGAGGAAGTGTTAATATTGGACCATGGGTAATAGAGGGTGGAATAATTCGTGGTTCCGATTACTGGGGTTTCTTTTTCGGTGGAGGAGTTGGCAAGGGACCAGCTCCGGTAAGTGGTAGCACTTACACAACAAACACAGAATTGATTTATGATTAGTATTGAATTACTTTGCAAGAATTCTGAATATTTTTTCCCTTTTCTAATTGGCACCGCCTGGCTGGCTGCGTTAATAAAAATGATTCTTATGCAAATTTATTTCAGAAAAATAAAAGAGCAATCCTCAGTAGAATATAAAAAACTCCTGGGATACAGAAAAGATAGCTGGCTAGACAGAGGAAACTATTTAACCGATGGTCCAATCACCATCAATTTGTACAAGTATATATATAGTGGAAATGCTAATTGGTTGATTGGTAAAAATAAACATGCTTTTTTCAAATTATTATTACTAACTATCATTGTATGTTTTGCCTTGGTATTTTGTAACTTACTCGCCCAGATATATTGCTCTTAGAAACCAATGGGGTCAGACTCGATTGGTTTTGTTGGCTGACCTTGTTAGGAAACCAATGGGGTCAGACTCGATTGATTTGCTCGACTAATCCTGTTAGCGTAAGCTGATTCCAACAATCAGACAAATACTGACAAAACCAATGGGGTCAGACTCGATTGATTTGATCGAAACCAATGGGGTCAGACTCGATTGATTTGCTCGACTAATCCTGTTAGCGTAAGCTGATTTCTAGTTCGGGGGACACAATACTTAATTATGTTATACTCGACTGATGCCAAGACTCGCACGAATCGTTTTACCCGAATATCCTCACCATATTGTTCAACGGGGTAATCGTCGCCAAGACGTATTCTTTAAAGAAGGCGATTATCAGGCATATCTGTCTTTGCTCAAACAATGGTGCGCAGAGGAAGAGATAGAGGCGCTAGCGTATTGTCTGATGACCAACCATGTTCACCTGGTATTGGTGCCAAGCAAGACATCCAATTTGAGCCGAGCGGTGGGTGAAGTCCACCGACGTTATACCCGTAGAATTAATTTTCGTGAAGGCTGGACGGGGTATTTATGGCAAGGTCGTTTCAGTTCGTATGTGCTGGATGAGCACTGGTTGCTTAACACACTGGCGTATGTAGAGATTAACCCGGTTAAAGCTGGGATGGTGAAGCAGGCCTGGGACTATCGATGGAGTAGCGTGCATGCGCATTTGAGCGGTGTTGACCCTAGTGGATTGGTCAGCACCGGTTATGAAAAACGATTTGTGGACTTGGGCGATTGGCGAGCCTATCTAGGCGACGCGCTTGAGCAGAATGATAAACTTCTGATGCAACATGAGCGCACAGGCAGACCACTCGGCACAGTGGGATTTGTTGAGCATGTTGGACGTTGTTTAGGTCGTGATCTGAAAAAGAAGAGGCCCGGGCCGAAGGTAGATCGTGGTAATTAAGTATTGTGCCCCCGGAATCACGTCCCGGAATTACGCGTATCTATTCCACCGCAGCCATCTTACCATGACCACTCTGGTGGATTTAGTATAACCGCATATCCTGATTAAATCATGTACCATACTACTATGAGAAAAGTTTCATTAGTTACCTTGCTGCTTCTGTTAACAAACATTAACGCATGTGCTTCCGAAGATAATTACAAAAAGTGCATTGTAGAAGTCAATAGCCCGAAAATAAGTGGGGGATTTGGTTTATCGGGTGCAGACTGGATATCTTCATTCATTATCCAAGATAATATTAGAAATAATAGACTTAATAAACTACTTCCTGATTTGACAAGAATCACCGGCAATGGATTCTATTTTTATTTCTACCATGACTGTAGGGACAAGATGAAATGGGCCGACTACTACGTTAAATCATATATTAACTACAGTGGTCGACAGTTTAATTATAAGACTAGGGACGTCCATGAAAATGAGGTCAATAGCCTGGGAATTCAAGAAATGAAGAAGTGGTAAAACAACCAATGGAGTCATAAACCAATAAACCAACAACCAATGCTAGCATGTACTGACTCCAGCAATCAGCCAAATACTATGGCCCGACAACCCCGATACAACCTACCTGGCCAGCCGCAACACGTTATTATTCGCGGCAATAATCGTGAACCGATTTTCTTTGCTGATGATGACTATCACCAGTATTTGGAGCTGCTTGAAAAAGCAATCAGAAAATATCCCTGCGAGCTACACGCGTATGTGTTGATGACCAACCATGTGCATTTACTGATTACGCCTCAGGCTGAGAACAACTTGTCCAAAGCGATTCAGTCTATCGGTCGCAGCTATGTCCAGTATTTTAATTTCAAATATCAACGTACAGGTACACTTTGGGAAGGTCGATACAAAGCAACCTTGATCGACAGCGAGATCTATGCCCTTGTTTGTTATCGCTATATTGAATGCAATCCCGTTCGCGCTGAAATGGTTGATCATCCCGGTGAATACCCGTGGTCAAGTTTCAGGTGTAACGCGATGGGTGAGCCTTGTTCATTCATAACGGCGCACACGCTGTATAGTGAACTGGGCAGCAACACTGAGCAAAGATCTGACAATTATCGCGCTTTGTTCAATGCCCATATTCCGATCAAGACGCTACGAGAAATTAGAGAAAAGACCAATAAGTCCTGGGTGCTGGGCAACGATCATTTTAGAGCAAGGATTCAGGCACAACTTAAGCGGCCTGTCGCGCCACTACCCAAAGGCGGTGATCGACGTTCTGCGGCGTATCGCAAACGGAAAAATAACAGACCTGCCTAAGCTCTCTTGAGAAAAACTAGCATTAAATCAAGCGATTGGCCGATCTAAGCTTCGTAGCTGTATGGCTTCTGCGATGTAGGCCGTGCTAATTGTTTGACTGCCCGCAAGGTCAGCAATCGTGCGCGACACTTTCAATATGCGGTAATAAGAACGCGCGGACAAGCCGAACCGCTCCATCGCTGAATTGAGCAAACCCTGCCCTTTTGCATCTAGCTCGCAGTATTGATCGACTTGCCGACTGCTTAACTCCGCATTCAAGCTGCCTTGCCTTTGTTCTTGCAGGCTTCGCGCCGCAATGACTCGCCTGCGAACCTCATCGCTACGTTCGCTTTCATGTCGACGATCCGTTAAATCTTCCTGCGGCACGCGCGGCACTTCCACATGCAAATCAATGCGATCGAGCAACGGGCCAGAAATTTTACTGCGATAGCGTTCTACTTGGGTCGGCGTACAACGACACCTGCCTGCATTGCCCTTGGAATGATCGCCATAATATCCGCAGGGACACCGTTGTGTTGCCATGTTGTAAAACAAGTGTTTTCAAACAGTTACGAAAACCACACGGTTACCCCATCGAAATTATCTCTATCGGAGACCATATCAGAGCTAAACGCTTGGATAATGGCCTAATGCAAAAAGAACTAGCCAAAATTCTCAATGTGACTAAAGCATGCATCTACAACTGGGAAAACAACCTCACTACCCCCCGTCCTGTAGAGCATAAAAAAATCAGTAACTTTCTGGGCTACTGTGTCTTTGATAAACCAGCTTTCACTCTGCCTGAGAAGCTTCACTATATCCGAACCTATTTGTATGGAATGGATCACAGGACTTTTGCAAAACTTGTTTCCTGTGACGAGTCCTCAATCCTAGACTGGGAAACTGGTAAAGTGATCCCTCATATAAATTCGATTTGGAGACTTTGTAAAACTTTTGGTTTTCAGTTTTCCTACCAAAACCATGAAGTCTATGGTTCCATTCAATCTTGGAACAATAAATGCTAAGAGATCGACTAGCCGGAAGAGTAAATCTACCGATTCCCTAGACTTACTTAGAGCGTCAGCTCGCAGCCTTTCGATATCAATGGCTGATAATTGGTTACTGCTACAAGTAAAGAGTAGACTGTAAACCAATCATCCCTGTATTTATGCAGGTTCAAAACGCCTTCGTCTTTAAGATAAAAAATATAGTGGATACAACTTATAATGGCTTTGGCCTTATGGCATTCCGATCTTATTCGCTCATCGTCAATTCGCTCAAATAGGTTCGACAATATATCAAAGGATTCTTGCAAATCAGCCTGAACAAGCTGACATATGTTGCAAATCTCTTCAAACCCATCAGCCATGATACCCAATTCATCTTGATCAAATTTTTGGCTTGGTGCGTATTGCACATAGGTTTCTGCTGCCTCCATTAGGCCAGAGAATGATTCTAAATTTTTGGTACTAATTGAGCTTAGGGAGTTCAACTCAGTTTCTCTGTACCGGATATCAGGAATTACCTTAGAGATTTTATTCTTCCAGTTCCTAGCTTGTATCTTCTTCGTTAACTCTAAATGCTCTCTTTCAGCTTCTTCGGCATCCTTTGGAATATCAAGCAGTCGCTCGATAGGACTAACAAAGGCGTGATACGACGACTCCCATTTCATATTTCCAGCAAACTGTTTCAACAGTTCCTTGCCAAGACCAGGGTCTGTCTCAGATATATCAACAATGTTTCGATATATATCCCGTAAAGCATCAGTCACCTGAGAAAATAACCTTCGAAGCTCTTCTCCCCGATACTTAGCTTCGACAGCTGATGTTCTTACCTTACAATTCTGCACACAGTCATTGAAACTAGTCATCTCGACGGCGCCCTGCTCCCTATATTCCGTGGTTACATCGACCCACTCTGCTTCCTTCTCAGGTAATGCAGCCAAATGAATCGGCCATAAATCACGCCCATCTATCTTCAACCCGCTATGTTTGGATTACATGTTGAGGCGCTGCTCTGAGTGCTTGATGCAAGAACAGTTGCCCAGTCATTTCATCAAGATGTTTATCAAGCATCCTTCGCCAACCGAGATAATTGGGTAGCCAGCGAGTTGCCACCCCATTAAACCGCCCCATCCAACGTTTCAGGCGGCTGTCATAAGCATTAACGTTTTGAACATGCCAAGTTCCTTTACCACCATGGCCATGATATCCCGCAACAAAATAGCCAGCCTCAAGGTTGAGGGATTTCGCCGCCACACCATAACTGGGATGTCCATCGGTCGATAAGACGGCATCCTTCGCTAGCGCAGGCTTGAGTACCTTTGTAAATGTTTTGGCTGTGCAGTCATCCAGAACAGCGTCACTGACCATTCGGCTGCCGCGCTGCATAACGATCATCACCGGCACACGCTCTTTGCCATCTACACCCGATGAACCGCCACGCTTCCTGGCCTGACGGGGTAAGCGGCGCTGACCCTTATAAGAACGCCGGAATATCGTTTCATCCGCCTCAACAATGCCAGTCAAATTCTCGGCCTTATGCTCACGCAAGGCATCCAGGAAACGATGCCGCCATCGAAAACTGCGATCCACTGCTAAGCCCACCCGTTCAGCAGCTTTGCGAATACTCAAGCCCTCGACCATGCATTCGGCGTAGGCCAGCAACTTATCTTTATCGTTCAAGCGACAAAAGCCTGTGCCGGTTAAAGCTGTAAACGTTTTCAAGCAAGCTTTACAACGATAGCGCTGCTGACCGTTAGTTCTTCCATGACGAAAAATGTCGTCCGCTTGGCAATGTGGACAAATCACTGCCCCGTCAAGACGCTCTTCCGTCAGTCGTAAACTACCGTGCTCGTCACTCATGGCCGACACCCTGCCTGATAGCAATTCGAACTGCTCCGGCGTTAAGCCTTCAAGACTGGCAACAAGTGCTTGATATTCGTCACGTTTCATAGCATTCTGTAAGTGGTTGTTATGGCTTGATTATACCATCTATTCAACATTGATTCCGAACAGAGCGCTTCAACCCTATGTCAGCATAAACCCTCGCAATAAATTCTGAACAATACGAGCGATCGGCGAAATAGTCTCCTTTAGACAACTTAGTTATAAAATTTCGGTTGTACCCCTGCCCATAGTAATAATCAGCTCGATTACTAATTTCCATCATTTTCTCGGAATCTATAGCTTTATGCCTAACCACTTTCCAAGATGAGTATTCATTTTCTAACCTATGGAACAGATGGTCAGCACAAAACAACCTTACCCCATTGTTATCATTATCGTTACCAAAATAGTTCGACTCCACATATGTCCCACTTTGGAGACACAATATTGCGTGAGAGAATCCTGATTTCGACCCAGAGGTAAACAGACGCTGCGATACAGTATTTAATTTTGATTTATGTGTCCTGACTAACAAAATATCGCCTACTTTCTGGCGAAAGATATTAAATACGTTATTCATTTTATTTCATGCCCCACTCCTTATAAGCCAAAGGGGACATATATTTCTCATCAAAGCTAGCGTTTCTGAAAATTAACTTCAAAAATTATTATTTCCATCCGGTGAGATTCTAGAAGAAGCATTTATAGACCTTAGTACTTATAGTCGGATCGATTATTGAATGGGTTGTCTTTCATATAGTTTTCTTTGTATAAACTAGACGTAATATTACACCCCCTAACTATCGCGACGTAAGTACAAAGGAAATAAAACCCAAGAATCAGAAGTTGCTTCAATTGCTCACCTATAGATGGACTCTCAATGGTGAACATGTTGATAGCTATTGAGATAATGGTTACCTCGTTTGAGCTACTAGCCGCAAAATAGTTAGCAATAGAAACCACCAGAAATGCTAAACAGTATTGTTCTAGTTTGTAATCTTCCGTTTCCTCGTCAACGAGGCTTTTGTAATATTGGTACGCTACTTTGTTGTTATTCTTGACCGCATAATCTTTGACCTGGTGTGTACGATAGTAGTCATATTCAGAACCTCCCCTCCGCAAGCTAGCGTTTGAGTTTGAGAAGTAATCTACTAGTCTGTAAGGCAGGAAAGATAGCGTGAAAGAAAGTATGTACCGAATTAAAGGTACAACAAACGAGCTATAAAACAGAAAAATTATTAAATATTGAAAAACTTCTCCTATGGAGAAAATCTTCTCAAGATCTGTATACTTCAACTCTATCAAAGACTCACCAAAAGCAGCAATTAGATAGTAATCCAAAAAAAGCACGAATGTACTGAGAAGTACCAGATGTCTAAATTCTGTCACCTTATCGAGAATGTGATTTATCGAAAGTACAAACTTCTCCATATCTACTTAATATCTAGTAAAACAAGTAGGCCATCATGATCTGTGGGGGCATCTTTTGTTAATGTAGCAAAATGCGCCACAGCTATTTTTGCAGATGGCTCCATTTTCTTAGATACGAAAACATGATCAAGCTGGGAAAAAGTTCCTTGGTGAGCGTGTGTGAACTTCTCATTATCTGGCAACTCTAGCTCTACCAATCCATGCATCCCTTTGGTCAACGGATCAAATACACTTTTTTCCCATGCACCATCATCGTTGAAGTCACCTAGCACAACTACATCATTTGAATTGTCTGCAACTTTCTTCAAAAGCTCCATCTGTCTCGTTCTGATTTTACGAGCTTCAGAAACATCGGACTTAAAGTTTGATTTTAGATGCACATTGATTAGACTCAACCGCTGCCCTTGAATACTCACATCCATAAGTAGAGGGAAACGTCCAGCACAATATGGATCAGCTTCTCTTGTGCAGCCCTTCTTAGGTTCGCCTATTTTTGCTAACTTGGTAACCGTGATTCCGCTAGCATCTTTGACCAAGAAAGCATTACGTATGTTACCCCCTCTTTGTCCGCTTGTACTATGTGAAAACAAGGGATCATGTTGATGATATGAGTAGATATGGTCTTGAGCTTTCAGTGCTTCAAGCAAAGCTTTAAGAGTTTTCTCTGCACTAACAACTAAAGATGGTATCACACCATCATTGTCCTGAATTTCTTGCAACGCAACAATATCAGGAGCATGAAGATCATTAACGATCAGCCGGGCTACTTCTTCTATCTTCGATTTCTTACTAACTACGGATAGAAGGTGCTCTGTGAAGTCTCCTTCATCAAGACTTTTTTCGTATGTGGTTTTGGCTCTGCTTAAAAGGCTTTCAGTTCGTCTCTTTTTGTTTTCTTTGGTATCAAAATCCGGATCAAACAAATTTTTTACATTTAAAGTGGCTACCGTAAGCCCAGTTGATTCTGGCTTCGTGATCGGCACATATTCACGCACCAAAGCTTCAGATTCTCGCACGCCCCCATCATCAGGTTCAATATACTCCTTAATTCTTAATATTTTACCGAACCAGTCTTCCTCTATATATCCGGTAATAGTCCCCAGTTTTTGTCCATACGCCCATTGATCGTTACTGGGTCTAGACAATTTGAATCTAGGGAAATATCCTATCTGCTCTACAGCCGGAAGCATCCCTATCAACTGCCCATTATTTAGAAAGTTTTGTACCTTTGGGTCGTTCCCACTAACAGCAAAGACATATTTATTTGACCTAAGAGGATGAGCAATAATTGCGTTATCTATTTTCACTCGATTTCCTTCCAACCTCTCCAATAGTGTATCTAACTCGACAGCCGACTGAACGTTTCGGGCCAGCATGCTCAGATTGAGAGTCGGTTTGCCCACACTATCTCCAACCGACCCCTCGTGTAAAACTCTTATACCAGTATTCCCCTCTTCAATAAAAATTGTGGTTTCAGTTTTGGTCCCTCTATTCCAACCAAAAGAAAAAGATTGAGGATCTGAATCATCTATGTCGAAGCTGAATTTCACATTTGGGTATAAAAAATCCGGCCTAAACTCAGACACATTCCCTGTAACCGACACAATGTCCCCAACAGAAAAGCCTTCAGGAAAGCCGTCTTGGACCTCAATTTTTACAGCATTGTTTGTGTCGAAATCATCATCGAAGCACTTATCTATATCGATCACATAGGCTTTCTTAGATGTTTTATGTAAAACAATTGCTTGAAATGTTTGTTCAGTCCAAGCAAGTGGACTTTGCTCTGCCGTCCCCTGAATATCTTTTATACAGATTGCAGCTAATAAGGTGTTAGAACTAAGTGAAATAAAAACAAACGCAAGTATTTTTTTCATAACAGACTCCTATGGCACTATCGCCTTTTCTTTGAAAAAAAGTTGACCACAATCAAAGTACCCAATACCCAAGCCCACCATGGGGCATCGCTGCCCTTTGGGTTATCGCCAGAACTGTATGCAGTTTGCTTCTGGTGCAATGTGGGTTCTGCTACTGTGACAGATTTTGCAATAGGCACTTTGACTGATAATTCAGACAACATTTTTTCTCCTTCAGCTATACTATTTTGAAGCTTTTCCTCCAATAACTGACCTGATCTGGTCTGTTCCAATTTACTGACCAACTCTGTACTGACCTTCCCATCTGAAACCAATCCATACTTCGTTTGAAATTGCTGAATTGCTTGTTTTGTATTTTTGCCATATATCCCATCTGCTGAGCCTACAGAAAATCCTAGATCATTGAGTATTAGCTGAGCGCTACGAGTGCTGTCTTGTTTTCTACTGATGGTTCCTTTGGCACTTTCTCCAAGTGGTTTCGCCGTTGGATTTTTACTTGATACTCCAGCAAACCTTAGAACTGAAGAACGACTACACATGCTCTCACAAGGCACTCCATCACCATCGCCATCTAAGCTTCTTTGTCCACATTGAGTAAACTTATAAACAGCAATCTCGCAGCTAGGAATCTCTGAACAATTGGCTGTACTACAATTTTTTGTAGCTTTTGATTTTGACAGTAAATATGAGGCAGAAGATTTTTTTGTAGAAGAACCTCCATTGTGGCAGTGGTAGTCGCCAGTTTTTCGGTTGTTATGGCACCCTGAGGAATTTGTTCTGCCACCATGTGCAATTGCCTCGGTGCAAGCGAAAGAAAGGCAAAGAAGCATTACAGTCAATAGTGACTTCATCCTATAGATTTCAGTCATAACTTAGTACCAGTGTTGCGTTTTTGAGATGTTAGTGTCCCATTCACTGTAGATCGACGATTTTAATTTAGTTATTACTGGCCAAAAACTTCTCTAATCCTTCAACTACCTGTTTGATATTGCTTATTGACTGCTTATCAAGTTTTGCCATTTTTCCTGAAGCCACTATCTCTTGAATAATTCTGAATAATTTCTTTTTATTCGTCCTATTTATTCTTTGATCACCAATTAACTCAACTCTAACTCCATCGGAAAGTACTGACTCAATAGCTTTTGTATCCTTAGAAAGGAAACCTAATTCAACACTTTCAGTATCTGAAAGATAGTATTCCCGTTGAAGGTGTTTATTCCCATCTCTACCTCCTTTATCCGTGTCAAATAAGACCCTAACAGGTAGCCCCCACCCTTTATGTAAAGCAACCAATGCACCCAGAGCACCCGCCCCATAACCAGGAAATACTGGCCCTATATCTTTGCTCAAGATTCTACAAAACAAGCGTAGATAGTAGTAGTCGTGCTTGCCTTCCACGATCAGACCACCAACATTATGATCAAACTTAGAGGGTTGAACTCTTAATGTATCTAGCACGGGCTGAAAATAGCTAGT
Organism: Candidatus Poriferihabitaceae bacterium; assembly: GCA_965249035.1. GTDB lineage: Bacteria > Pseudomonadota > Gammaproteobacteria > Arenicellales > Poriferihabitantaceae > CBDFKV01. Next base: position 276,070 of record CBDFKV010000006.1, read on the forward strand.
TTTTGTAGGGTAGTCACTAACAAACGACCGATATGGGACACACCTAACATCCACATCTGAATCTGAGTGAATACTCTGCTGGATAATATTTGTACTTGAGGACGCAGAATCATCGTAGACAATATATGCTTGCTCTAGCCACAATGGCTCAACCATATAGTGGCTATGCGTTGAATAGATTAGTCTATGTGGGCTTTCACCAATCGCAGGAAAGCTCTCTAGCAATTTCTGCTGTGCAGACGCATGAAGATTTGAAGCAGGTTCATCAAAAAGAAAGATAGTTGATTTAACCTTTTCCCTATGAAGTCTAAACTGAGTGAATAGAAGAAACGCAAAAAACCAGCGAAATCCAAGTGATCGATCATCAACAGAGTATTCGCTGGCGCCGCTTACAACCTTAAAACTGATGTATGCATCATGCTTAGTAGGCTCCTCTTCCTCCCCATCTTCATTCTCAACAACCCTGCCTTTTTCGTAGTTTATTGTTATAACGATTTCTTTGTCACCTGCATCTTCATTAAAGACCTCATTCCACTTAGAAAAAACTAATTCTGTAACTGCATGGGAAGCCCTAGCCATCACCTGTTTAATTTTTGTTTCGTCTGAAGTACCAAAAAAGGAACCAATCCATTCAGACCATAAATCTTCAGACTCTTTCCTATGTATTCTCCCTACAATATGTTCCTTTATTGTATATCCTCGTCCATCATAATCTAATATATCCTGAAATAATCTGAAGTAGAAATTATTCTTCCTATTTCTATTCCTACCTGTTAGGTAGATTTTTTCAGGAAAATCAAAAACAAAAGTTGGATAATATGCGATTTTAGGTAAAAACCATTGAATTGAATATATAAAAGCTTGTGTCTCTTCACGATTTGCATTTTTGAAGTTCTTCGCACGTCTTGTTTTTTTTATTTTCAATTGTGGAAGATCTGACTGCAGTGTTGATCCGATTAGTTCACCGCCCTTAAAAGAAGTGACGACACTTATTGAAAAAAGGTTGCTCCAACATTCGTCATGAACATAAAAGCCATAGTCATCGAAATAATCATCTACTACCTGCTTAAAATCTTCTGCATCTGCCTCAACCAATGCTGTAACGCCAATTTCACCTGTAAAATGAGCAATCTGATCTCTAGGAACCCATGCCTCTTTAGACTCATCTACCCTTTGTCCACTAACGACTAACTTAGTTTCAGAGTCTGGAGAAAAGCTATGTAAAGCTTCAAGTAAAGTCGTTTTTCCACTTTCATTCAAACCGACTAAGGTATGAACCCTCGCCATGTCGTTTTTAGAAAATTTAATCTCGGCTTTTTTAATGCCTTTAAAATTTTCAATTTCAAATCCAATTATTTTCATAACAACAATAAATATTACTAATATAGTTCAATTTCATTATTCAGTATATTTTGCTATCCAGCAACCCCTAGCAAAACCCTAGCAATAGCATTATCTTTGGCTATTGATTCTTCTTGCGAAGTTGTTGAGTACCTCGCTTTCACCTTATACCCCTTCACAGTTTTTTCAGTACTTGCAGCATCTGCTCTCAACTTATCCAGATAAGTAGTCAACTGCTCAGAGGTAAAGAAATGCAGGTTATCTTTATTCATGAACTCCACAGAGAGGTTATCTTCAAGACTAGATAATTGCTTGCGGTCTGCAGCCAAAACAACTATCTGATCCGCTCCAGATGCCAAGCATTTAGCAACATTAGAAGCTTCCCATTTCCAGTCCGTGGATATAGAGACTTCACATGCAACAGTTGCTTCGTGACCTTCTAAATAGACATCAACTTGGCCTGCTCCTGACAGCACCTGTTTTTCAACGGTTGCTTTGAACCCCCTTTGATTTGCTATCTTCTTAACTAGGTTTTGAAGATATCGATGTTGAATACCTCCTTTACCTTCTTGGGGAACTTTAAATTCTTTGATTACTACTTCTTTAGGTTGGTCTAGAGTTTCTTCAGGTAGTTGTTTTTGTCTAGATATTCGTTCTTCTTCTACTTGTGGAGGAGCGCTCCTTGTAGTCGACTGGGCAGGTTCCTTTAGCTGAAACGCTGTCTTATCTATGCCACCCAAATCTATGTTAGATATGTGATTGCAGTACCTTTCACGGTTCGTCTGCACAAAGCTTCGGTAAGCTTCAGATGAAATTGTTGGCTCTGACTCCATTAGTCCCAGTGGAACAGTTAGCATAGTCGGAGTTTCCGTGATATTTTTTAAATATGCTGCAAAACCAGCTGTATGTTTTCCTTTCTTTGCTTCCAAAATGTCTGAAGTTTGACACCTCATCTCAGATGATATGGCTCTCGCGTCAGAAGCAGATACTCCACCAGCTAACTTAACTGATGTTGATGAAAACACTGTTGATTTAAGCTCATGTAATTGCCCCAAATTCTGGTGAGCTAAAGCAAAACCTATTTTGTATTTCCTTGCCTGGTTTAGTATGTCTTCTAAGCGATAATCAAAGTATTCGTGAGCTTCATCAATGTAGACCATATACGCTTTGCGGTCTTCAACTGGCATAGATGATCGCTTAATTACTGCCTGTGATAATAAAGCTATGAAGAATCTGCCGAGAAGTTGTGATCCTTCTTTCTGCAGTAGCTCCTTAGAAGTGTTAATAAGCAGTATTTTCCCTTCATTCAAGCACTTTGCTACATCAATCTTGTTTTCAGTATTTGAAAACATTCTCTCAAGCGTTGGATTAGCCAACACAGACCATAGTCTTGTTAAAACCTGTTTCTTTGATTGTCCGAAAGATGTTGAAAAGAATTGGGTTTCGAAGAATGCTCTTGCAGTTCCTTCTAACTTTTCCATGTAAGGAACAAACTTTCTTCCGTCTTCCATCAGTTCCCTGAGCGTTTGGATATTCGCGTCAGGTATTTCGATCATTAGCCTTGCTATGTAGGCAAAGACAGTAGCTTGCTTGGAGGTAAGTTCAGCTCCGAATAAAGATCCAAATAGATAGCTGTAGAGGTCTATTGTTGCATTCAAAACCAGCTCTTTTTGCAGGCTTGTTGACTTACCACCCAACCCCCTAGTCATTGCAAACATATTCAAACAGGCTGGATAGTCAATGTCTGTCGGATCAACGATAACTAGTTTGTCAGATAGGCTATCTGCAGCTTGTGGATCAAAATGCTCAAGCATGGTGATATTGCGTATCAAATCTCCTTGCGAGTCGATAACACAAAACCCTCTACCTTGATTCAAATCATCAAGGATTAGGGTCTGAATCAGCTGTGTCTTTCCGTGACCTGTTCCAGCTAATATATGAGTATGTTCAAACCTTAGTTGTGTAGGTATTGCAAAGGGTAATTGAGCTTGAAATATCTTCTTTAAAACAGTTCCAGTCAGATATTGATCTACTACATCTTCACCTGATAACCGACTATCAGATGGCATTACAGCCTGTTTTTGACTGGTGTATCTTTCCTCATAGGGGATATTCGAAGCTTCACACAGGTTACGTTCAAGCTTTGACCTAGTTGAGCCAAATAGCCCTAGCTTTATTAACTCTTCTTGAAATATCAGCCCAATGAAAGTATCACAAACGGCTGCTTGACCGGACAGCAGAGCCGATATGCTTGTTTTGAGATTTGTCTCTTGATCAGAAAATGCTGCGCCAGAAGGCAGCTCAAGCATTACTGCCCCCAATAGTTTTTCTGTATTGTTTGCCCACAGATCAAAATATTTTTCACCTCCTTCATATACCTGACGTAGTTGCTGCAGCTCTTTTTTCAGCTCTATTCGCTCTTCAATATCAAAGCTATAGTTCCAGTCTATTTGAGGTGGTGATAGAAGATCATCTTCTGCAAGCAAGTCCATTGCAAGGTCATACAATGGTTCAATTACAGCAGACGTTGGTTCAATATCTACATGAGATACTGCATTCAGAGCTATTGATGCTGCAAGATGTCTAGCATCAAGATCATTGAAGCAAGACTTGTCGTAGGAAACTTGAACTTGCTCGTATAGAGCCTGAAGCTCTTTGACATACTTATTAGTGTTGATGGAGCGTTTCTTTACTCCTTTAGAGCTTGTTAGTATTGAGCCAAATCTGGCTACTGCTCCAGCAAGAGCCTTACCTTGAAAATATCCTTCTTTGAAACTCAACTTCTAAATCTCTACTATCTCTTCTCCTCCGAATGTGGACATAGCTTTGAGCATTTGTTTAAGAACTTTAGCTCCTTCCTTGACCTGCTCTTCGATAGCCAACATTTCAAGAATATCTTTACACTCGATGTTTTTACCATTCACTAGGTCAGCAACGGTGATAGTAGTAGATACTGCAGCATGAGCAATTGCGCCCATAAGTGACATAGATGACGAGTCTTGTTTGTTTGAATAAAGTACTTCTTTTCCTAACTTGTACTTTTTGATGTTACTGGCTTCATCGTCTTCTAACTTGACAGATATTGCCATTGCGTAAGATGTTTTGCCGGTCAGAGTCCGCTTTTGATCTTTTTGTAATATTAGCTTCATTATACAACTCCCATGTAGTCCAAATTCCTGCTCATATTCTGCATCCTCGCAGAGCGATCAGTATATTAGCATTGTCTGCTTTGTTCAACTGGCATTAAGGTTGTAGCTGAAAAGCTTTTGCTTGGATTTCCATCGATTAGAAGCTTGAGATATATTCCGTAGTTGGGCAGATTAGTAATATCGTCGAAGGAGAATGTGGGATGAAATTCTTTTGCCATGTACTGTGCATCTTTAACTCCCAGCCTAAAAGAAATCAGTGTTCCAACGTTGCCTAGTACTGCTTCACGGACTTGTGGTTCAAGCTGGAATAAATATTGATTTGCTAAAATCATCCCTACTCTGTATTTGCGAAGTTCAGAAAGCATGTTTGCAATTGATAATGTCGTAAAAATTTGAAACTCATCAACATAAATCATAAATGGTTGCCTACGTTCTTCTTCCGTATCTGCTCTAGAGAACGCAGCTAATGCAATTGAATTGAGCATTAGACCGCCAAGCAAAGTAGATACGTCTTCTCCAATTTTTCCTTTAGCCAGGTTGATGATGACGATCTTTCCTTGATCCATCACCTTTCTGAAAGACAGTTGGTTTGGGTTATCAACCAGCACTTTCTTTGCTACAGGATTTGATAAGAAAGCGCTGAGTTTGTTGAGAATAGGTGAGACCATATTGGTGCGAGTAAAGTGGTGATACTTTTCGAATTCGTCTTGCCAAAATGCTTTCACTTCATCATTGGTGATGTTTGTGATACATGATCTACGAAAGGTCTTGTCTCTGAGAATTTTCGCTATATCTGAAAAGTTTACCTGGGGCTGGTCGAGCAAAGTAAGCAGCACATTTCTTAGTATATGCTCCATCTTCACGCCCCAACTTTTGGAGTCGTAAAGTTTCTTGAATGTTTCAATGATTCCTGAAGCCACTAAGCTTCGGTATTGAGGGCTTACTTGCTTTAGTGGGTTGTATCCAGCTTGGAGCGCTGGATCAGCTACATCAAGATAGATCAAGTCATGTTTTCGCCACACAGGAATCGAGACAGCAATTTTTCCTGCTAACTCTCCATGGGGATCAAGCAAGGCAAAGCCTCTGCCAGTCTTGATGTCCTGAATCAGCATGTTGGCAAGTAGCGTAGTTTTGCCGGTTCCTGTTTTTCCTATGATATATGCATGAGATAGCCTATCGGCTTGTTTGATCCCGAAAAGTTGGTCACTGTTTCTGAAGTTTGTTCGTGCTAAATGTGTGATGTCCATACGGACATCATTTCACAGTGGCTTTGCCAAGCAAGACGGATGAATACAACAACTCTGTCATTGCTTGTGCTTCTTTAGCAATTCTGGAGATACAAAATACAGATCACCTGACGTTCTTGTGCAAGCCACATATAGCTTGTTTTTAGTAGTAGGCTTAAGCTCTGCTGGATTATTATGCTTTAGAAACCCAAATGCATCTTTCGTCAAAACCACACAAACATCGCGATAGCTATTACCTTTTGATTTCCCCCAATTATTTCCGTTACATGTGTACTTTGTTTTGCCTTGTTGAAAGAGCTTTACCACCCCATCATTCTTGAATAGCTTATCAAACTCCTCTTGTTCAAAGATAAACCTGACAACGCTATTTTGAGTTGAATGTGACTCAATTTGGATTCCTAGTTTTTGTGATACAAATTGGCACACCGTAGGGCTACAGCGATAACTTTTTGTCAAAGTTTCACAGTCAAATGAAAAGCCCACACCTGTAAAGTTTGAAAAATAGCTATCAAAATCTTTGTGTAGGTTTTTTCGTGTTTGTCCATCCCTACTTGTATCAAATGTGTGCTGATAGAAGTCGCCAACCAATATGATGTTGATATTTGCCTTCACTAACTCTAATAGCAGATTAAAGTCATTCGCTGCAAAGTCTTGTATTTCATCTACAAAAAAATCATCGAAGTAGCTCTCTAAACGAGCCCGGATTTTTTCTTCTACACCCTTCGCGAGTAGAAACTTGCCTGCCCGATAAGATCGCAGGCGACTACCTTTCGTAACGTAGTATCCCAGCCTTGTTTGCTTTACCCACTTTGATGCTTGAGACTCATAGTCCAGCCCTCGAATTCGAAGGTCATAACCCACAAATGGTCGAAAACAGAAAGAGTACAAAAAAGAAAAGTAGGTCATCAGCAATATGTTCGGAGGGGTATGACCAAACTTCTTGACGATCTCTCTTTCAAGATTTTTGTAGTTTTCGATAGTGTAAGTGATTATAAGCGCACTCCTATCAGGGCTTAACTGATCTATTATATAAGTGGTCTTTCCTGAACCTGCAACTGCCTGAATTATTCGTTTATCCATATTATTGCTTCCATTATATATTCGGACACATTCAGCTCTTCTCCGTGAGCTTCAAGCAGCTTAAGTGCAGCCTCTGACTTATTCTTCAACATATAGTCTTGAACAGATAGTGACCTTCTACCAGAAGAGAAAAGCTTGTCACACGCATCTGTATTGTCACTGTACATCGCGACTTCAAAGGTATGTCGGTCATTGTCACTGTCAGCAAATACTTGTACGTAGTCAAAGCCGTCGTAATCTGAGTATCGCTCAACGCAACTGTGCTGATAGTCTCCATCGTTGTCCCTAATTACAGCTGTCTTGATTTTCAACAACGCAGCCAGTTCCATGTACCGCTTAAAGCTAGTTCCTCCAACAGAAATTACATGTACTCCTGATTCTTCGAGAGTTGCACTCGCGACCGCACTAAAAAATGCATCCATCAGTATGTACTCAGCATCTCCCTCAACCAACAGTACTTTCTCAGACAGGATGAACTCAAGGGCATTATTGTTGGGAGCTTTGATGAAGAAACTCGCTGTTTCTTCTGACAAGTCGGTCAGTACCCTTGGGTTATCATGACAGCTATTCATCAAGATAGCCTTTCTTAGATCTAGTCTTGAACTCAGTAAACTGCTGTGAGTAGCAATACAAAGTTGAGATTGGCTGGCATCCTCAATGCTATGAATCAACTTTTTCATGTTGCCATGACTTAAGTGATTCTCTGGCTCTTCTAGCAAGACCACATCTAACTCGTGGCTCTTTGGATGCTTTTCCAATGCAAACTTAGTCCTAACAAAACACTGATTGCCCTTGCCTAGATTTGCGATTGGTATCCCATCTTCAGAAAGCGTGAGATCGGTTGTCAGATTTGATTTCTGATCGTTCTTAATCGTAAATTTTTGAGTACCTGATAGCCTCTCATTCAGACCAGCTAGAGATTCAGCTTCAAATGTTCGTTTAAGCTCTCGATAATCATGTCTATGCTTATGTTGCTCAATTCCTTCTGAATGACTTTGATAGATTGTCTTAACGTAAGAGCGTGTAGCGAACTCATTGCTTATCTGGGTGTTATCAATTGCAAGATAGTTAAGATATTTCCTATATCCAGTATATCCTTTACCTGAAAAGGTTCTAAACGATATGGAGTAGTAATCAAAAGGAAAGCCCGGGTTTTCTTGCTTTAGCACATCTTCTATCTCATCTACCAAATCATTTCTTGGCACTACTTCAAGCAACAAGCCAGCAGAATTTTTATGCTCAGAATTGAACTCTCCTTCCAAATCCATATCACCCCGAAGTGGCAGATATAGCTCAACGTACATTTTCGGTAAGCTAGCAAATGACTTCTGCTCTCTCGCTAAAAACTCCTCTACCACTTTGGAATTTAGCAATCCTTCAACCGTATGAGCCTCTACTCTATTTTTACTTCCTGCTAGTGTTAACTCAATTGCAGTTAAGATTGTGCTTTTTCCTGAGTCATTATCACCAACCAATATATTTAGCCCTTGGTTCAGACAAAGGTCTAAGTCGGTAAACCTTTTAAAATTGCGCAACTTAATCCGTTCTATACACCTATTTTCTTCTTTATTTCCCATTTCCTAATCATACCATTTGCTTGCAAATATACTGCATCAGTACCCACAGCTATACTACACAAAAACACCGAGTAACTCGGTGCTTTCATCAAAGATTCCTGATTCCGTGATTTAACGGAGGTGTTACCATAGGTAACTCAATGATAACGCACAGATAATCAATTAAAATAGCAGCTTATAAAAACTCACCCAAGAGGTGATATTGATGCGCCGCTTCCAAATCATACAGTCCGCAACACAAACCTTCACTTCTCATTCCGGTTTAGCCTTGATCGGCTTGGCCATCAACAAATACACCACCCTCTCCAAGTCATTGCGCGCTATCAGCAAACGGCACGGCATCCCCAACATCGAGTTGGTTCGCGCTTACGTAGGGCAACTGTGCGTCGGCAAAAGCGACTTTGACGCTATCGAGAATTTCCGCCATGATCGCTATTTCCGCCAGGCGCTGGGGATCAAGCAAATGCCTTCCTCATCCCGACTACGCCAACGTTTTGACCAAGATGCCACTGACTTTTCACCCCTGATAGAAAGCGCATTCATTGAATTTATCCAGCAGACCAAAGCACCCGTTAGCGCCTTGCGCACGGGGCATATTCCACTCGACATGGATGTTTTCCCGATGGATAACAGCGGCACCAAGAAGGAAGGTGTATCACGCACCTATAAGCAGCACGATGGCTATGCACCTATCGCCGCGTATTTGGGCCGGGAGGGCTGGAATATTGGTATTGAGCTGCGCGAAGGCAGTTGGCATTGCCAAAAAGAGTTTAGCTATGTGCTGGACCGGGTCTTGCCTCGCGCAAAGAGCCTTGCCAATGGCAGCCCTATCCTGTGTCGCCTGGATAGCGGGCATGATGCTAAAGAGAACCGTGCGCGCCTGATCGAAGAGGACATCGACTTTCTGATCAAATGGAATCCACGCAAGCAATCAGCTACTGATTGGCTGGCGCAAGCGGAGCAATCCGATGTCACCCAGTGGAGTCAGCCCAGAGCAGGCAAGAGAATCGGCCTTTACAGCCAAACAGTCGAAGAAACCTCGGGCGCCAAGAGCTATCAGTGTCGCCGCGTAATCCGCATTACTAAACGCACGATCGACAAAAAAGGCCAGAGATTATTGATTCCACAGATTAAGCTCGAAGGTTGGTGGACGACGCTGCCCGCAACAGAATACGACGACCAAACTATCATCAGTTTGTATCAAGATCACGCCACCAGCGAGCAATTCCATAGCGAATTCAAGACCGACCTCGATCTGGAGCGACTGCCTTCCGGCGAGTTCGACACCAACGATCTGATCCTAACGCTGGGCGCATTGTCCTACAACATTTTGCGCTGGATCGGCTTGATGGGACTAACTGGCGACTTATCCCCGGTACGCCACCCGGCCAAACGGCGGAGAATTCGTACCGTGATGCAGGAATTAATGTATCTGGCGGCACGAGTTGTCGAAACGGGCAGGCAACTGAAACTGACATTCAGCAACTATTGCCCCGCTTTTGGTGCATACGCGCGGGTGTACAGCCGGCTTGAGTACGGATAAGCAGCCTCCAGGAGAAGGACGCTGCCAAAAATCACTGCGGCTGATCTTGCCGAGGGCTTGGCGTGTGAACGGGCGCGCAAAAGGCAAAAATCGGGGTGTGCTTCTCTAAATTAACGCCAAAAATGCTCTCAATTTATGACCAACCCATAGAAGCAAGCTAAGGCTTGCTTTTGGTCACCCGCGTTTTGATGGACTGGCGGTCCATATCTACTGGAGTCACTGATTCAGGTTTAACCTAATGTTTGCGTTACTTTAAAGTCGATAATCTCAGGCTATGTGATGCCTGCAAGGTAGGCTATGGTCGCGAAGCAACAAAACATCAAGCCGATGACCGCGGCTATGGGACGTTGCCACCTCTCGAGTGTTCGTACGGCCGTACGAGTGGAAAATACCGTCGCAGTCACAGAGTGTAGCGAGATACCGAGCCCACCACATAGAAGAACTATAACTGCGAGAAACCAGTTCGGCGCAGTTGTTGGCACAAAGGATGTCACTATCGCGCCGAAAAAGATTAGAGCCTTTGGGTTAGTCATTCCGATCAAGAATCCGTATTGAAAAGCCCACAAAGTTTCGACAGAGTGTATCTCATGGCTCCGGTGTTTTGCCTGTTCCATCGACGCACTAGACATCGCAGTTTTCAACGAATTAACCCCAAGCCAACCAAGATAGACGGCACCCACCAGCTTAAGAGCCATAACAAAATCAGGAAATGCCTCAAGCATAGAAGAGGCTCCGAAGACGGCAAGCGTCGACCAAACCAATGAGGAAAAAGCGAGTCCTAAGCCTGTTACGATGCCGAGGAGGCGTCCTCTTTCTATGGTAACCGAGATGACAGCGAGCATGTTTGGGCCAGGCGTTGCCCAGGCGAGAATATTTACGGCTATGATCGATGCTAGCGCAATCCTCAAGTCCATGACGCGCAGACCTCGTCGCTGTAAATACCTCCTGGCTCAGTTTTCATTTGTGCCAGATCTAAACTGCGTTGCACGTTCTTTACCGAAGCCGGTCCAATCATGATAAGTCACCTGTAGAAGGGCTCTCAGATTTTAGTAAAGCCTGTGCGAGATCAGAAACTAGATCAACAGGGTCCTCAAGCCCAATACACAGCCGGACATAGCCCTCAGAGACGCCTGTTCGCCGGCGTTGCTCAGTTGAAAGCTGGGCCAGCATTGTTGAGGCGGGATGTATGGCGAGGCTACGTACGTCACCATTGTTAGCTACATGATCAAACAGGGAAAGCGCTTCGATAAAGCGCCGCCCTGCTGTCACCCCACCCGCGAGTTCGACCCCGATCATGCCGCCAGCCCCATTTGCGAGTGAGGTTGCGGCCGCTTCGTCTAGACTGGGATATGTCACGTTCTCAATTTGCGGCTGTTTTCTAAGCCATCGCGCTACCTTCAATGCGCTATCGGAGTGCCGTGCCATACGCAACGTAAGCGTTTCAGTGCCCTGAAGGATGAGAAACGCTGAGTGAGGACTGAGTACACCGCCGAGATCCCGCAATACGACGAAACGTGCCCGAAGAGCCATTGGATCAACCTTGAGTCTCTCGCCAACTTCGCTCCACACTACCCCGCCATAGGCAGGATCTGGGGAGCATAGCAGTGGAAATCGTTCAGCCCGGGTCAACCAATCGATTTTACGTACGCTTAGGCATCCACCGAGCACAGCTCCCTGTCCAGCAATATATTTAGAGCAAGACAGAACTGTCGCAGTTGCGCCGAGAGCAAGTGGCGTAACGAGGCTGGGTGTCAACGTGTTATCCATTACTAGTGGTACGCCGATTGTGTTGCCAGCCTCAGCTACGTCCGAGATGGGAAACGGCAGGAGCATTGGATTAGATAACGTCTCTCCGTAAAACATGCGAGTTCGCACATCGGCGGCTTCCAAGAAAGCCTCGGGCGTATCGGACTCGACAAAGCGCACCTTGATACCCATCTGTGGCAGTGTCGCGCTAAACACAGCATAGGTGCCGCCGTAAAGATTGTGTGAGCTGACAATGTTGTCACCAGCACCAGCAAGCGCAAGCACTGCTAACATGAGCGCGGCCTTTCCGCTTGCAGCGCTTACTGCGTCCGTTCCGTCTTCGAGCTCGCATAGACGACGCTCCAGCGTGTCGTTCGTAGGGTTGGACGTGCGTCCGTACATATGGCCTCGACGAGCCAGGGAAAACAATTCCGCTGCATCGTCACAACTGTCGAATTCAAATGCCGTCGTCTGGTAGATCGGAGTAACAATCGCGCCATTAGCGCCCTTTCTATCGTGGCCTGAACGGAGCATGCGTGTGCTTAGTCTATGATGTGGAGCATTGTATAATCTGGACATTAGCTAACTTTTTCCTCCAAAAATAGTTTCATCCTACCATTCAGCAGGCATGCAATCTACCAGCTCCAATGATAGGTGATACGCAAGATACCGTATAAATCCGACTGACACACAAACAGAAGCCTAATGATATCTGCTCTACAAGGTTGCAGTTGCTCATGTGCACTACCATTTTGGTGGGTGTCGCCGCAAGCAACCTGATGGTACGTCCCAGTGCATGGGCGCGTTTGGCACCGAAACTGGAGGGTGTAGACGTTTCAAATCACCCCAATCGCTGCGTTCGATGACATCTACAAAATCAGTGCCCCTAAGTGGGCGGATTGCAGCTGGGGTTTGAGGTCTGCCTTTGGCGTTACATAATAACAGTGAGATGCGCGCAAGAGAAGTTCGAGCAGACATGATCTGGCCCATCTGGGCTCGGCACAGAGCCTCAAAAATACTTGCCGCCATCAGATGACCCGCCGCATGGTCCAAAGCCTGCACGGACAGTTTGCCTGGGCTGCCATTGGCGTCACTGCAAATGTCTGCAATGCCAGAGCTGAATTGGACCAAGCTATCAAACCCGCGTCGCTTTGCCCATGGCCCTTGCCATCCATAGGCGCTGAGACTAACATCTATAAGTACCGGGTTGATCTGGTCCAGACGCCCCTGATCATAGCCGAGACGTGCTAAAGCCCCTGGCCGGTATCCGTGAACTAGAATATCAGCCTTTTTTAGCAAGCCCTCAAAAACTTGCTTGTCACTGAATTTGTGAAGATCAAGCCCCGCACACCGTTTTCCTATAGTAGTGTCGTGCAAAAGGCCTGGATCATCCCAGCTTTCGGGATCAATTCGCAAGACGTGGGCCCCGTACCCGGCAAGCGTGCGTGTGGCGACAGGCCCCGCAAGAACCCTAGTTAGATCAAGCACTTTTAGATGAGACAAAGGTCTATCAGAGCAATAGTCAGCAAAACGCAGCCTGTCTGGAGCTGGAGCTGTTTTTTCAGCCCACTCAATCAGTGGAGCCTCAGCCACAGCACGCCCTTGTGGATGATTACGCCAGCTGTCCCAACTAATCATTTGCGCCGCGGCCCCACCATTTTTGATGATCCGTGCCTCAAGGTCGGCCACTTTTTGATTGGCTACCACTGCGGTAGCAGCCTCTTTACTAGATACATTTCCAAGGACTTTAATCGCCACAGCTTTGTGATGTGAAGCATTGGTGTGTAGTCTAATCCAGCCGTCCACCCCTTTAAAGCTGGTGGATAGTGGGTCCCATAGATCGGGCGGCCTCCAACCAAGCGGTTTACAAGAGGTCACGCTCCAAAATCCACAGAGCCGGCCATCTACAGTAACTTCCTGAGACGATTGACCTCGCAGCTTCGCAAGCGCAACTGCAGCTAAACCCGTTGTTTCTGCCAACAGTTCGGACACAGGTAGTGGGCCAGGCAATCGGCCCTCATAGCTGATGGTTGGGGCAATGACATCAGCTTGAAACAGTGATCTGCTGAGTTGGCTCCAAAAAACTTGTTTCATAAATTAACGCTCCTCTCTGAAAAATCAGTAACTGTGTGCGTCACAGATTCCGTCCGATGCATCAATATCGTGGACCTTTATCGGGTTGCATCCGCTGAATGTATGCAGCAAGCACACCCCCAGAGTGGTAGTATTCAAACTCTTGTCTGGTTGTTTTTCACAGTTCACCTTTGCTGGAAAAGCTGACTTCCTGCCCTTTATCAGCTTTGCCAGTTGCCAATGCTTTAAAGACACATGCCGGAGTTTCGTGGCGGAGCATGTTCTCTGATAGAATACGTGGAGTTCCTGACTGTTTACTATTAGGGTCAAAGCCGGTTTGGGCCAGATCCGAGATAACATAAGTCTGGCGACCGATCTCCAGAAATCGGTGGACGGGAGTGAAGTGATCACGCGAGATAAGCTGTACCCTCCAGAAGCAGGCGTGCGGTGCGGCCGATGCTGGCCTTCGTCACAATGATACTTTGTCCGACTTCACTTACCTCAGTATCAACACTCAGATACCCACTGGGATGGCCTATGCGTAGTTCTGTTGGACAACGCGATTTCGAACCAAAACCATCGGCAACAGTTCCTTTGATACGGGCGGCAATCGCAGTACCGATTGCGCCGGTGCCAGGATAAGCCTTAGAGAAAGCCCGACGCGAGTACGACCAGGCCAGAAGGTCATGTGTGTCTGCCGGGATGTCCATACCGTTTAAATCACGATAATCTTGAGGCGGCGTGAGCAAATGCAGCAGTGGATTGACACTGCGCCGAACCGCTTGTGCTACGGTGTTAGTTGAGGCCATGCCTAGCCGTAACATGACCGCGGTTCGGATTTGATCCAGACGATCTAGTAGGGTGTCTTCCATCTGCAACTGTCCAACGTTTTTTGTCAGATTCATATCCAGATCCTCTGCCCACACCAGCACATTCAGGTTTGCCATATCGATGATACTGATACGAAGGACGGTGCTGTTCGACAAGTTAAGATGTTCTTGTCGCACACCCGTTGGGAAGAGACCGCGATTTAGGCTAGAACCGACGAAATCCGCGAAATCAAGGTTAATTCTGGGGCCGGTTCCAGGAACGCCACCGATAGCAAATTCGCCCTGTTGGGCTGGTTGATTACCGGATAATGGCACCGTTGCCAAAAGGCGTCGCCCAGTATTAGCCTGTTCGATAGCAATGTGACGTAGATTGCCATCCTTGCGGCCAAGGCAATCTATCGCTGCAAAGAGCGCAGCGCCAGCACTGATATTTCCACAGTTGGAGTCCCAATCTACATCCGGAAACTCGGTGCCGACTTGGGCAAATAAATAGGAGATATCACAGTCAGACCGCGTTGGTGGCGCCATGACTGCCATCTTGCTTGTCAGTTTGTCGCCACCGCCTAAGCCGTCGATCTGGCGAATGTCGGGTGTGCCGAACAGGCGTAGAGTTCCCAGATCGCGCTCGCAGCCGGCTGGGGGTAGATCCTGTACCCTTACGAAGATCCCTTTTGATGAGCCCCCCCTGATGATTTTGATCGGTAGACGATTTTGTGACGTGTTGTGGTTCATTTCATGAGCCTAGAATATCAGTGTACAGTGCGTCAGGATCCACGCAACGTTAGCGTGTCAATAACTTGTCAATTCACTTAAAACGTTTTTCCTGAGTTAGCCAGCGCGACCAGAATATGAGCGACATCAACGCTAAGGCTAAATCTATGGCAGGAGCCTTGCCTGCCTTAGCATCGCGCTGAACCAACGTAATTCCTTCTTCACGTATACCAAAAGAGCGCAAAACTGGGATGCCCTCTTTCAAGTTGTCTGAAACCCAGCCCTTTAAAGAAGTCTGCAGCCATTGCGTAATTGGTGCACGAAATGGACGTTTTATCTGCCATGGACCGTCAAGTTTGCTAAGTTCTGGAAAGGCGGCGCGCAACAGCGGTTTACTTTGAATACCAACCATATGCTCTTCCGCGCCGATGTCCAAAGCCAGATCCGGGACACTCCCATGCAGAAATGGGGTACGCCCCTCAATGGATCGTGTCATAAGAAGCTGGTCGGCACGACGTAAAAGCGGTTCTAAGCTATGGTCCAGCTCAATGTGACGTAGATGATCCATCGGGGTGACGTCATCGCGCATGGGATAGATCGCCTCGAAAGTATTCCGACATTTATCCACGAAACCATTACCATAAAGCGCTTTAAGATAATGATGGCGACTGTCCGGTAGCATGAAGCGAAACGCAAATTCTGATTGCGTCGTGTCGATATTGCGATAGCTGGAATACCCCATAAAAAGCTCATCGGCGCCTTCACCAACTTGCAAGACAACTATACCGGCTGCTTTTGCGGCATCGGCCAAGGCGCCATATAAAGGAACCGATGATAAACAGGTCGGCTCACCTAGCTCTTGTGGCGCTTGCTCGAAACCTTTAGCGAAAAGCTCTGGAGTAACAGTGATCGTTGAATGCAACCAGGTTTTTGCAGCAGGGGCTGCGATCTGAAGTTCGGACAGATCTGCGATCCCGTCTTCGGCGCCTTCAACCAGAACGCTGACAGTACGAATATCCTTAATTCCCATTTGTGCAAGCTGATGCGCCAGAATCGTGGAATCCAATCCCCCGCTGACCGCAAGGCCCATTGTTCGGTCTGACGGTAGCACACGGCGCAAAGAATCCTGTATCATCTTGCGCAGATGCTTTGGATCATAGTTGGTGATGGGGTCTCGCTGAACGAAACTTGTCTGGGTAAAAATTCCACCATCTAGTAGCGTCAACTTGGTTCCGCGCGGCACAGGTGAGATACTCTCGAATAACGATCCACCATCAATGGGGCGACCAAAAGCAAGAAATTGTTGAATCGCTTCGTAACGTGGACGATCAGCGCCGAACGCCTGCAAAAGGCCATCGATTGTCGAGGCAATGGCAACCCCGTTTGCCAATTGCCGAGACCATATCGGCTTGATTCCGAACGGATCGCGCCAGATATCTATAGAACTCGAAGCTTCGTCAAAGTGGGCCATGGCATACATGCCGTCAATATCATGACCAGTGCTGGAACAAAGCGCTCTGACCTCACCTTCACCACCTGCAGGCAAGGCATCCTGAAACCAATAGATCTCGCCATTATAGGCAGCGGCCTGACCATTTCCTAGGAGAATCGGTTCGGGCTCTCTCCGATCCGCGCGCACACGGAGCCGTACCATGCCAACTCCAGCTGTCGCGTTCATGGCAATACCAGTCCCGTTTGGACCTCTGGCAATCTGAGCCTGATTTATTTTTTCGAGCGCCTGCGTTACAAAATCAGGTGAAGCAGAGCGAAGGCTTATGGCGCCAATCCCACACATTCAAAGGCTACTTCGCACGAAAATTGTAGAGATTAGTAGAAATCGCGTCGGGAAAATCATGAACGCCGACGACCTCTATGGGCTTACCACTGGGAACTGTGATCTGAGAGGCAAGCATGATAATATCTTCGTGTTCAAACCGTTTTTCTGCGGCCCGACCTCGATACCATTCTAACAAAAGATTCGCGTCGATATCCCCATGCTCCAAAAGTGCATCATCCAAAACGGTGCCAGCGTTGGAAAAGTCAATGGTGCGAGTCTGCGCGTCAAAGAAGTCGTCAAGCGTGCCACGTTTTTTACCAAGCTCAATCATCTTGAGATCCATAGGATAAAAACCCAACTTAATCGATGCGCGTACTTCGCCTTTCTCGGCCATAGCACACATATTGTTGAGAGCTTTCTCGGATTCATTGGCATCAAAACGATTCACTAGGCGATCGTTCAGAACGAAATCCTGAGATGCAATCTTGCTCGTATCCATAGGCGCACAGATATCCAGCTGCTCGATCATCACAGCCGGATCCGAGATCGCATCCCGTAGCGACGCACACATTCCTTGTGAAAAGTCATAAACCGTGACCTTTGTACCGCGTTCAATTAGTAGGCAAGCTAGCTCCTTAGTTGTTGCACCAATCACACAGACTCTGTCCCCAGGCTGGATACCTTTGGTAAAAAGATCCATTTCATAGGTGCTGGGTTTTGCGCTTTTGCGGCCCTGTTCCCAGAAGAGGCTGCCAATCTTGTCCCAGGCGAAGGCTTTTGAGTTAGACATGTTATTCAAATTTCAATTGATGGCTGAAGGTTAATTGGTATCGACGTGACGTGGTTGGCAAATGGGCATGGCGACATGCGCACGCCCCAGACGCATTGGATCAATCCATTCGTAGCTGCGCGTATCCTTCTCGACTGCAAGCACGTGTAGGCGAGCGGTATGCGTAAACGCATATTCGCCGAGAACGGGGTGCGATTTTGAAATCTCCTGTTTGGAGCATTGGCTAACCAACGCCGAAGCCTTGGCCAGTGTCAAGGCTTGAGTGCTGGATAGACTGCGGGCTTCGCGAAATAACAGATTGGCGGCAAGAACCGCGTGATCGGTGATCCCACAGCGTTCACCAAGACCGTTTATACTGACTGAAACCCAATCTACGCCTGCATCTATCGCGGCCAAAGAGTTGGCAATAGCAAGACCGCGGTCATTGTGAAAATGTACTTCCAGTTCGACCATTGGATGTGCCTGTTTCACTCTTGAGATGATATTCTCGACCGCATTAGGTTCCACTACTCCTACACTGTCAGCAAAGCAAATCCGATCTGCCCCGGCTGCGTATGCGGTCTTAAATGCTTGGGTAATTCTGGGCCAGGGCGTGCGGCTGCTATCCTCGACAGTAAAACGCACCGAAAGTCCAAGAGATTTGGCATAGACAATTGACGTGCGGATCATCTCTAGAAGCTGATTAAAACTATGGTTTCTTATTCTGGCATGTTCGCTTATTTCATTGACGCCAACAAAGATACCAACCCAATCCGCGCCGCTTTCTGACACCGCGTAAATGTCGCCCTCAGAAGCGCGCGCATGGCCCAGGACAGGAATGCCAAGATGCATTTCAACGACTGATCGAGTATTGCGCTTCGAATCGTCCGAGATATAGGGATGCCCCACTTCAATCATATCGGTGCCGCTTTGGACGATCTGTTTCGCAATCGTTAGTACATCTCCATGCGAGAAAGAAGCGCACGGTGCCTGAAACCCCTCGCGCAGGGTTGCGTCGATCAATCGGCAAGACTGCTTTTTTTTGTAAATCAAAATAGTCTGGCCTGTAAACTGGAGCGTGCAGTATCGATATCCAGCGGCATACTTGACAGGGGATTTTCCTTAGACCAAACGCCGCCGCGATAGCTGCCGGCCTCGATGCGTCCATATGTGGGTACAAATGATAATGGAAGTTCTGGGCTATCGTTCCAACACAACCATGTCCGCAATAGCAGTCTCGCCTGAGTAGGATCGGGAGCGTCCTGAAATTCCGTACGGGCATGGAAAAGACGGTGATTATCAACTAGTAGCCAGTCGCCTGGTTTCAGCCGCAAATCCAGCGACATGCCCGGCTCATTCAGAATCGAGTCAAGTGTATCAAATGCTGCGTGCTGTTCGCCTGTCAAGCGTGGAGCGTCATTAAACCGTTGAGAAGCCTCAATGAAACGGCGTACATAGCGTGCCACAAAAGTACCCTTTTCAAATGAAAAAATCGGCATAAGCGCCCATTGTGCTCCGCTGATAGTATCACGCAAATCAATAGGTACCGGTCGACAAAGCACCTCCGCAAATTTAGGTGCGACCCGGGACAACGTGCAATAAGCCTCATAGGCACTGACTATCCGCGTTTCCCCCCCAATCGGCGCCTGTCGAACACAAAGTAAACTTAGCAGGTCGCATCGATCACTATGAAACGGCAATTCAGCCGCACTTTCATATCCTCGGTGACTATGATCGGAAATATCTTTGCCACGATTAGTCACATAACCTAGAAAGTCGAGCTTTGCACTTTGTGAAACCGGGCAGCCAATCCGAAACGAAGACTTACTCAAAAGCTCAGCCACCTGTACATCGCTTTTCCCTTCGATGGGGACATCGGTAAAAACAACCATTCCAAATGCCTCAAGACGGGAACGGATTACTTCTCGAATGTCTGCAGTGTTCGCCGCAATCTCTTCAAATGACAATTTCCATTTGGATTTTGATGCGAGATTTTCTCCCCGCCATTTTAAGCTAATAAATGCAGCATCCTGATTCATAAACAACTCCTACGCTATCTTCTATAATCTTTAGAATCACCGTTTTATATCATAAATTTAATGCATTGTAAATAATAAATAACTATAGAAAACTGTTTATATGTTCACTTGCAAATACCCAATTAATTTAAGACAGGTCTACAAAACATTATTCCGTCGCGGTATCCAGCACATCCTATAAAGGATAATTGTAAAGCATGTTTTTTATAGAGTTGTGATTTTTACGCTCTGTTGGGAATCAATGTTGAATATATGATATAATCAAGCCATAACAACCACTTATAGAATGCTATGAAACGTGACGAATATCAAAGTAACCGTTCACACCCCTGCGATTTCCACACGATGTACCCCGTCAACGCTAGTTGGACAGTTTAAAGTGATTGTCTACGAGAGAGTTTTCGTTCATCGTTAACCTAAGACCTGATTCCGTGATTTAACGGAGGTGTTACCATAGGTAACTCAATGATAACGCACAGATAATCAATTAAAATAGCAGCTTATAAAAACTCACCCAAGAGGTGATATTGATGCGCCGCTTCCAAATCATACAGTCCGCAACACAAACCTTCACTTCTCATTCCGGTTTAGCCTTGATCGGCTTGGCCATCAACAAATACACCACCCTCTCCAAGTCATTGCGCGCTATCAGCAAACGGCACGGCATCCCCAACATCGAGTTGGTTCGCGCTTACGTAGGGCAACTGTGCGTCGGCAAAAGCGATTTTGACGCTATCGAGAATTTCCGCCATGATCGCTATTTCCGCCAGGCGCTGGGGATCAAGCAAATGCCTTCCTCATCCCGACTACGCCAACGTTTTGACCAAGATGCCACTGACTTTTCACCCCTGATAGAAAGCGCATTCATTGAATTTATCCAGCAGACCAAAGCACCCGTTAGCGCCTTGCGCACGGGGCATATTCCACTCGACATGGATGTTTTCCCGATGGATAACAGCGGCACCAAGAAGGAAGGTGTATCACGCACCTATAAGCAGCACGATGGCTATGCACCTATCGCCGCGTATTTGGGCCGGGAGGGCTGGAATATTGGTATTGAGCTGCGCGAAGGCAGTTGGCATTGCCAAAAAGAGTTTAGCTATGTGCTGGACCGGGTCTTGCCTCGCGCAAAGAGCCTTGCCAATGGCAGCCCTATCCTGTGTCGCCTGGATAGCGGGCATGATGCTAAAGAGAACCGTGCGCGCCTGATCGAAGAGGACATCGACTTTCTGATCAAATGGAATCCACGCAAGCAATCAGCTACTGATTGGCTGGCGCAAGCGGAGCAATCCGATGTCACCCAGTGGAGTCAGCCCAGAGCAGGCAAGAGAATCGGCCTTTACAGCCAAACAGTCGAAGAAACCTCGGGCGCCAAGAGCTATCAGTGTCGCCGCGTAATCCGCATTACTAAACGCACGATCGACAAAAAAGGCCAGAGATTATTGATTCCACAGATTAAGCTCGAAGGTTGGTGGACGACGCTGCCCGCAACAGAATACGACGACCAAACTATCATCAGTTTGTATCAAGATCACGCCACCAGCGAGCAATTCCATAGCGAATTCAAGACCGACCTCGATCTGGAGCGACTGCCTTCCGGCGAGTTCGACACCAACGATCTGATCCTAACGCTGGGCGCATTGTCCTACAACATTTTGCGCTGGATCGGCTTGATGGGACTAACTGGCGACTTATCCCCGGTACGCCACCCGGCCAAACGGCGGAGAATTCGTACCGTGATGCAGGAATTAATGTATCTGGCGGCACGAGTTGTCGAAACGGGCAGGCAACTGAAACTGACATTCAGCAACTATTGCCCCGCTTTTGGTGCATACGCGCGGGTGTACAGCCGGCTTGAGTACGGATAAGCAGCCTCCAGGAGAAGGACGCTGCCAAAAATCACTGCGGCTGATCTTGCCGAGGGCTTGGCGTGTGAACGGGCGCGCAAAAGGCAAAAATCGGGGTGTGCTTCTCTAAATTAACGCCAAAAATGCTCTCAATTTATGACCAACCCATAGAAGCAAGCTAAGGCTTGCTTTTGGTCACCCGCGTTTTGATGGACTGGCGGTCCATATCTACTGGAGTCACTGATTCAGGAGATTGGCAAGGCAGTAGAGGTCATGACCAAGCACTGTTCAGTGATTGGCTAGCCTTGCATCTTTTTACTCATACTTCCAATAGCTTTGCGTTGATAGGATCTGAAAAGTAGTGGTACCAACGAACAAGGAAATCCCTT
Organism: Candidatus Poriferihabitaceae bacterium; assembly: GCA_965249035.1. GTDB lineage: Bacteria > Pseudomonadota > Gammaproteobacteria > Arenicellales > Poriferihabitantaceae > CBDFKV01. The sequence continues at coordinate 298,188 of CBDFKV010000006.1, forward strand.
ACTTCGTCCGACGATAAACCTTTTAGGTTCACATAAGGGGAACATGGGTTCCCAGATTGCTCGAAAAGTCTTGTAAAACATGACTTTTCTGGCGTTCGACAACCTGTATTTGGTGAGTATTCCAAATGGCTGTCAAAAAAGAAGAAAAATAGCTCCTGCTTTTGCTTCAAATCCGCATCATCCCATATACGATAAGGCTTTCGGAGCATTCCTTCCACCCGATGGTACGCAGTTCGACAAGGAATTTCAGTATCAGGTTTTTGACTCAACGAAACGCATATTTCTTCCAGTTCCTGCGCCTTGTTCTCAATCGTTTTTTCATACTGCTGTTTTACGAGTTCATTGCTAACTCCGAGAATTTCGGAAACCAAGGCTTGAATCTCTTTCTCTAGCTTGAGCTTTTGCTTTTTGTTTTCAGTGATAGCTTTCTTTCGTGAACGGATTTGATCTTTCCAGATATCGTCAAACATCACTAGACTCAGCTCAAGCAGCTCTGTTTTGGGCTTTAGCTTGGAAAGTAGATTTCTGAAGTCTCGTTCAACATCTGCAGCCTTAATCGCTTTGTACCTGAAGGCACACTCTAAGTTCTTGCATTCATAGTATCGGTATTTTTTCTTCGCTAAATAGCTACGCAGCTTAAACCCACACTCCGCACAACACACTAGTCCACGATGTGGGAAACTAGGATGCAGAGCTTGTCTAATGGTTCGTCGCTTCCCTTCTTTTTGCAGCCTTAGCTTATTCGCCAAAAACACATCTTCGGTGATCAATGTCTTGTGTAGTCCTTGAACATTTCTCACTCCCCATCTCTCGTACTCAATAACGCCGATATAGAAGGGGTTGATCAGAATAGTTTTGACTGCATCTAGGTATTTTCCTGGTCTCCTGGTTTTTGGAAAGACTCCCTTGTCTTGCCAATACCTAGCGAGCGAAATTTGATTGATAAATTTCTTACAAGCAAACCCTTCTAAACCTTCCTTGATATATTTTGCCATGCCGTCCTGAGCTGCGTACTTCCCATAGGTTTTGGTTTTCTTGTAGCTGTACCCTTTGGGGCAAAACCTAAACGTCCACAATCCTCGCTCTAATCGAGCCTGCATTTTTTGCCTAACTTGTCGTGCATTTTGCTTTCTTTCTAACTCACCTTGGGCTGCAACTATCACCTCGATAAATTCACCTTCTGGTGTGTCTTCAAACCTAAAGTTGGGCGACTCAACACGGCAATTTCTTCGCAGTAGCTCTCGCTTCAGCTTGATATGGAATTCGGTGTCTCTGGCAAACCTTTTTAGATCATCAAACACCAAAACCCAATCATCTTGTCCTTTAGGCTGGCTGCTGAGAAACTCAAGCACTGACCGCATCGCTGGTCGGTTCATGAAATCACCACCACCAGTGAAACTATCTCTGAAGATTAGGTCTTCTGACACTTCATATCCTTGGGCTTGGCAGTACTGGATGTCTCTCTTTTCTTGGCTTTCTAGCCCAGAACCTTCTATCTCTTGTTTCTTTGACGATACGCGGCAATATATCAGCGCTTTAGTATTTTTGGTCTTTTCATATTTTTGTTTTTTCTCTGTCATGATTGTAGTTTTTAATTATTTTCGATAACAAAGAATACAGAAGCAATACATCTTGCCTACTTAAATCAAGACCCACAGATTGAGCCTTGTTCAAATATTTTTTAATTTGGTTATCTGCAGGCATTAATAGATGATTGCTTCGTTCCATATTTTGTTATCAACGATCAACACATGACCTCTACTACAAACATTTTACCTTGAAGTGCGCAAATCCAGAACACGCTTTGTTTGCAGCCTGTTGATAACTATATGAAGCATCATAGCTTTATTGCATAGCTGAGCAAGACAGCATTTTGCCGTCTTGTCTCAGCATGTCATTGCTTTAGTCTGTGAAGATATGAAAAAGAAAAAATATGAAGTGGTATCAGAGCACCTACCAAATGGAATGCTTATCGAAACACTATACGATCCAGATAAAAATAAAACAAAATTTGTTGCCAGCATGGACGGCAAACATCATGTAGTAACTGAAATCAAGCTTGCTGATGGCAGAACTATTGTTCCAATTTCTGCTCACAATCCGCTTATAAAAAATAGGTTGGTTTCGCTTCCATCGGCTGTTGGAAAACACCAATCACAAGATCATCTGCTTGTTGAAATTCAAAGCTTCATTCACCGATATGTTGACCTGTCTGCTGACTTTGAAAGGATAGCTTCTTACTATATTTTATTAACCTGGCTTTATGATGGTTTCTCGGAGCTACCTTATCTGAGAAAAGTTGGTGAATTTGGGTCAGGCAAGACCAGGTTTCTTCGAATAATGGGTGCTATCTGCTACAAGGCAGTGTTTGCTTCTGGTGGAACTTCAACCGCCGCCTTGTTTCACATCATAGATAAATTCAAAGGTACACTGATTCTTGATGAAGCTGATTTTCACTTTTCAGACGAACGCTCTGACATTGCAAAAATTCTCAACAATGGGAATGCAAAGGGCTTTCCTATCCTGCGTGTTTCACAAAACTCTGATGGCAAATTTAGCCCTATATCCTATAATGTGTTTTGCCCCAAAATTATTGCATCCAGAAATCACTATTCTGATGCAGCCTTAGAATCACGGTTTATCACTGAATCGTTCAGGTCACAACATGTTCGACCAGATATTCCAACAACTCTGCCTGAAGACTTTGAAACCGAAGCACTAAATCTGCGAAACAAGCTCCTTGCTTATCGATTTGTTATGATTTCAAAAGTAGGTGGACTGGTAACTCCTGACACCAATGATCTCGAAGGCAGAGTCAAGCAAATCTTTAATCCTTTACTGAGCCTAGCTACCGACATTGAAAGTAGTAAAGCCTTACTACATTATGCCCAGAGCCTATCTGACCAAATGAAGACTGATCGCTCAATGTCTGTGGAAGCTCAAGTCCTAACCTGTATTAAGAAACTTCGGGATGAAGACCAGATACTTTCTGTCAAAGCTATCACTTCAGAATTTTTCCTACGTTACGCCGACTTCCATGACCGCCGGATCTCCGCAAAATGGATTGGTTTTATTATTCGCAAGAAGCTTGGGCTTTCTACTCAACGCACCAAAGATGGTTATGTTGTGTGCTCAAAGCAGAGCTGTAATCTGAGCAACTGCTTTGAACGATATGGTTTATCTTAAGCTGCCAAGTACACAATAAATGGCTGTTGCCAGACCTATGAATACTTATCCGACGTATGCAAGTTATCGTTTAATCACTTTATACGCTTTATCCAATAAGGCTCCCACTTGAACATGGCAAACACATCCTCACTTGTGAATTTCAGGGTTGCTGCCCAATCAGCAATTTCTTCAAATAATTTTTTTGAGTTGTTATCGTAGAGCTCCATTCCTGCACTTCCTGATCCTCCAAAGTTCGTGGGAAAATGGGAGCCGTATTCGATTATTAAAAGTGTATTGGGAGGGTATCGCTTCACGCTCTTCTTCCTAATAGTTTCCTCTATTCGTGGTCGAATCCTTTCAAACCCAAGATTGAAATCCCTCCCAATATCTAAGCTAAACCCCTTCTCAGTCACTTCGCTATCCTCTATAAATTCTCTGCGCCCATCTCTTGGGGAACATACCTCGATATGGCGAGAACTACCCATTTCGGGATTAACCAATATCGCGTCATATCCTTGGCTTCCGTCAATACATTCCAATAGAGAGTCTGGATTATACTGACGAAAAAATCTGGCTATCAATAGTACCTCTTCCTTTAGAAACTTTATTGTTCTATGTGAATCTCCAGTGCATTCATCCCAATCTCGAGTTGGTCTCCAGTTTAGGTTGTTTTTGTTAGACAAATCACCAAAATACTCAGTTAACTTTTTAGCTTGATCAAAAATACATAATAGCTTGTCTGCACACTGTGGGGTACTTAGAGAGCCTACGATATGCCCAAGTTCTTTTTGGTAATAGGACTTGAGTGCCACTTCGGTGTATGACTGGGAGTTGGGAGTGATCACTTTTCTTAACTTACGAATATTTTCTCAGAGATTAACGGCAGAGTGTTCATTATGACACATCAAAAGCGTTGGATATACGCAAGTAGGAATTTGTGCGACATCAACATTAAAGTTCACAAAGTTCATATGTTCATCGGCTACAGGTGTTTACTAGCGATACGGAGATGAACTTGTGAACTTAATGAACTTTGGAGGATGCTGCAGGTAGACATGAGTAGTTTTCCACACACATTCCCCATCATTATCTAATATGGTCGTTCTTGTTATCAATACGCCGTCTTTTTTACTTGCTTAGTTTCGGTATGATTATTGTTATCACAAACAACATTATCAGCGTTTGTGACTAACAATGATTATATGGAAGATAAAAAATTCCTGAATTACGCTAAAACCCACCGTAAGAAGGCGGGTCTTAGCCAGAATGAACTTGCGTATCTGTTTGGTGACAAGAGCACAAGCTTTATTCTGAAGACAGAACGAGGCAACGAATTACCTAGCCTGTCTAGAGCATTATCATACCAAATACTATTCGATGTGCAAGCAGACCAAATGTTTGCTGAATTGTCAAAATCGATTGCGGATATGGTATTCAAACGTATTACTCATCTAACCGGCAATCTAGAGAAGCAACCTCAAACTGCTTCGGTTGAGCGAAAGCTAGAATTTCTAAATTCTGCAGCACGAAATATAGCTACTAACTACAGTAGCGTATGACACGTCCAACTGTTAAAGGTTTTGATTTTAAGGTTGAAAAGCCCGAAAGGATTCTGGCTTTGTATCTGACCTACCGTGGCTTTGGATATACCATCTTTGATGATCCCAAAACTATCGTTGATTGGGCGCATTGTACTGTCGAAAGCCACGATCCAGAGGTATTCAAACAACGGCTGGACAAGCTAATTGAGGGCAACAAAATTAATCGTGTTTTATCGTTCAAATCTAAAAGGCGCCCCTCACATATTGCTCGCAATATTCTTGGTTTGAAAGCGATTTGTAAGAAACATGGGATCGCCTTTCGTTCCTTAGCTAAAGACGACATCGCCAATGTCTTTGAATCATTTGGTTCTTATACCAAATACCAACGTGCAGGGCTTATTGCAGCTTTTCTACCAGAGCTTGCCTACAAGTTACCAAAAAAACGTAAGCCTTGGGCTTCTGAAGACTTGCGGATGTCTATCTTTGACTCAGCTTGTCTTGCCATCGCCTATTTCTACTTGAAGAAATAGCTGTTCTTTACAAGTCGATTCGACTTTTCCACCTTGTGGGACAGTCGATACACGGCTGTCCTTTTGATTAATCTATTAGGAGACTAATTATGAATAATACTGAAATGACAGCCAAACTAAACGACATACTTCGCACCTCCCTAGTTGGAGGCCGAATTGTTATGACCAGTGGTGTTGTAAGTCTGGATGATCAAACGAAGCTTAAAGTATTTCAAGCGGTTCGAAAATTCAATACCTTCACCCCTGAAAACGATCCATATGGAGAACATGATTTCGGATCAGTTTCTCTATCTGGTCAAAAGTTCTTTTGGAAGATTGACTACTATGACAGGGACTATCGCTTTCACTCAAAAAATCCAGCAGATCCAAACGTTACAAGACGAGTGTTAACGATAATGTTAGCTGAGGAATATTAAGATGTCCGATCTTGATACTTCCCAACTGTCGTATGCAGCTGTATACGAACAGCCTGTGTTCTTTATTTGGCAGGATCACCCTGAATCTTGGGAGCCTGTGTATCTAATTGAAGCTGAAAATCTCGATGACTTTGTTCCTGTGATGAATTACTACTATCGGCTTCCGTATCTGAAATTTTCAGAGATGGAAGCTCAAGAAATTCTGCATCACTCTTGCTTGTCACTCGTGATTGCTGTCGTCGATGATGAGCCTGTAATGGCGTTTAGTGGCGGAGGAATGGATTTGTCGTGGGAAATCTGCGAAGCCTATATACAGCTTGGCTACTTTCCACCATTTCATTTCAATCTTCCAGATATTGCTGGATGCTGCAATAACACTGTTGTCGACGCCTGTACTCGTTCTGCTGAATTTGTTCTTTCATCTGCTCAACGCCGTATTGAGCAGCTTCAAAATTTACGCTGTTAGGAGATAGCAAACCACCCAACATTTGGGTGGTTTTTACTTAAATTGATTTTCGTAAATTTTAGCTGAGGCTAAAGCAATAGTGCCATGCCCTCAAAGCTTCCAATACTATTGAGTGGGTGCTTTAAAAATCTTAACGATGCGAACTACGCCGCTGACTTTTTTCGTCAGCTCGACTGCGGCCTCACCTTCAATGGGCGTGACAACCCCCAGTAAATAGACCACTCCGCGTTCGGTAACGATTTTTATGTTAGTCGAATCAAAAGCCTTTTGATTAATCAGCTCGGTTTTAACACGGGAAGCAATCAGCGAATCATTGGCGCGACTGGTCAACGAGTTTTCACTTACCAAATCAAGCTGGTTGACTACATGATCCACACCTTGAAAACTGCTGGCAATCTCTTTTGCGCGCTGTTTTTGATGTTTGGTGTTGGCTTCACCAGTCAACAATACTATCCCACTTAATATAGTTGCTGTGATGTGAATTTTGTGATCAAGCGGATCATCAGTCAACACTTCTTTTAAAATGCTGACTTCCATTTGGTGGTTATCAATCGAGCTATCAGCAAATAAAACAGCAGATATACTACAAAGAATAAAAAATATAGTGCTTTGCGTGAAAATCATCATCACTTTTATCTCCCTTTGCGGGGTTTTGGTCATCTGTTTACTCAACGAATAGCTTCAATAATTTGGCTGTTAGGAGGCAGCAAAGCCGCACTACTCAGTGCGGTTTTTTATAGGCAAATTATTGCCAAATTACCGTTCTTTGCCTTTATCGGGAAACACAACCCTCCTTCGTCTTTTTCAAATTCGACTTTATCCACCCAAGCAGTATCGCTACCAGAAGATCCCGAAAAGTCTTTTTGATAGACCCAAGATATAGTATGCGCTCCAGCGGGCACATTGACAGAAATCTTTTGCCAACCTTCAATTCCGCTAATTTCTCTTTTTGCTATACCGTCAATAAATAAAATCAACTTGTCAAAATTTTGTTCCGAGCTGATTTTCCATCTGAAAGATAGTGTTCCTGCCCCCTCAAATACAGCTCTCATCCAACTACTGCCATTGTCCGAAATACCCCCACTTTGAGCTGCATCACCGTCAAAAAAGAAGGTAGTTGATTGAGCAAGAAACGGTGCATTACCTCCAACCTGCCAAGTAACGCCATCATAATCTACTGCATCTCCAATAGCGGCAGCTACACTATTTACGGTTAGTTTGGCACCGGTGGAGCAGTTGTTCGTTGTATCTGATTCATTTGCTACAGATTGGATACATCCCCCATACCAATAGTCACTTTCAACATTTGGGGCAATAATCGCCTTAGCATGTGTATTTTGTGCATATGGTGATAACCCCGAATTGATTCTCGTTTCTAATAATAAATCACTAGAGTCAATCTGAGAATCAGCAGATCGATAAATATCAAGACTGGTACTCGGCGCATCGCCATCACCTTGATTCCCTACTTCAAGGGTAAGCGTCACCTGTTCACCAGGTGATACTACCGAGACACTAAGGCTGGATTGAGTAAAATATAAATCAGGTTTTCGTGGGTCTGATACTTCTATTTGCACACTCGATGAGCAATTATTTCCAATGTCAGATTCATCAGTCACAGGATCAACACAAGCACCAATGTAGTATGTGCCTGAAGTTGAAGGAGCTATAACAGGATCGCTTTGTGACGAGGTTGCTCCGGTTGACAATGGGGGAATCCAGTCTCGATTTAGTTCAACATCATCCGTTGATATCATCATATTGTCTGACAGGTAGTAGCGTAAAGGAGTACCAGATAGTGTCGCAGCACCTAAATTCATCACTGTTGCACTAGCTGTAAACGACTGACCTGGCGTTAAAGTCGAATCACTGACGCTTGGGGATTGGACAATTAAATCCGGTGATCCTGTAACTGTAATTTGCTTGTACTCGACATTGTTTCCTTCATCACTTTCGTCAAACTCATTTTTGTAATCGGCAACAAATAAAATGTAGTAAGTGCCTTCCGAAGTATTTGATGGAATAACAAGAGTGGCACTTTCACCATCACGGGTATCACCCGCATGGAGGGTAGAAAGGTCGTCATCTAACAATATATCCGAACTCCCTAAAGAACTATTTGACGAAAGATAGTAGCCAACATATGGTCTTAAAGTATCAGAACTGTTTCCGTCATAATACTGATCAGTACTCACATCGATCATCCCCCCTTGCGCTACGCTGTTTAAATCGATACTAGAGTTTTCAACCCAAAAATCATCTGTACTGTTAGATGAGCCATAAATCTGTAGCGAAAAGGTATCTGACCAGCTCCCTTCGTCTGAGGTGATATCTAGCCTAAATGTCACGACTGATCCTCCAGGACAACTATTGACTTCAAAGTCAAAATCGCTTGCTTCGTCTGTTCCTCCAGCTACAATAGTTCCCCAACTGAGATTATCATCAGTAATAATGATACAGCTTTCTGTTGTACTCAATATCCCCGCAACATTCGTGGCATCCGCATTTCCTGTATTTTCGAGCGTAACTTTGAGCTCGATGGTTTCTCCATTTTCTGCTGTGCCATCTCCATCACCATTGCTGCCACCACTCACATCATCATCAACTACATAGCTGTGGAATTCCAAAACAGGGTTATTTGACTGAACAGTAGCCCGCATACCAGCATCATAGGTACTAAACCCACTACAACCTGCAGAATTGCAGGCTTTCAAACGGTAATAATAATCAACACCGGCAGTTGCAGAAGTATCGTCATACGGACTACTACTGTCCGTATAGTAAGTGCTACAACTACTCGTTGATGTGTTTGTGCACCGGTACACGCGATACGATGTAGCACCTGATACGCTTGACCAGCTTACTTTCACTTTATCTGAATAAGTACTGTCAGAAGCGGAAGGCTTGCTTGGGGTCGATGGAACCGTGACAGGTACTGAGCCAGTGGTAAAGGTAGTAGAAACTGGCAATGGCTCTGACCAAGTCCCATGGTTGTCCATATACCGGACTCGCCATTTATATTGTGTGTTGTACTGGAGGTTTGCTGATGTTGGTACCGTTGTTGAAGTTAGATTATAAGTACGCCAGCCACTATCCCAAACCATTGCGTTGTCATCTACTCTCCTTACATCCCACCATGTCTTCCAGTGGGTGTCATCAGTGTCTAAGTCGATAAAAGAAGAAGCAGCTAGCGTAGGGGTTAGTGATACTCCTGTTGCGCCATTTGAGGGGGATAAATTACTTGGAGCGTTTGGTGGAGAATTTGACGGAACAGTTGATGCCTCAATTTCCATGGTGCCCACCTTAGCTTTATTATTATTTGGCGTAAGATCTCCCGAATTGCTCAGTTCCACCCATATATCATATGTTCCACTACTGATATCTGGCACATAAATCGCACTACTGTTTAGATTGTCGTATTCACCAGGAATCACCTTATTAAATAGACCCATATTATACTCATTATTAGAATTCTTTAGGTATATTCTTGCTGTATATGAAGTGCTTTCATTTCCATAATTACCCTGATGATACTCTATAGAAACCAAATCTCCCGGCTTCGAAACTAGGTGTCTACCTGTATTATTAGTTCGATAATTGTGGTGCTTAACATATAACCATAGAGCCTCTTCATTCTCATCTGCATAATAATACCGAACACACAAATCGGTAAATGATTGGATATAATTTGGGAATCTGTTTCTCATATAGGCTACATCATATGGCCACAAATTCGTATCAGAAAAAAAATCCCATGCTGCCTCTCCACACCTACCATCACTAGAACGGCAAGGATAGTTCATCTTCGATTCCACAAACCAGGCGTGCCCCATCCCGATACTATGCCCTAATTCATGAATCAATACAGACTGGCTTTGAGTAGAATTATTAAGAAAGCTTTCCCCACTTTGCAATACAATTTCTCCTCTACCATTCCAAATTCCCCAGGGGTCCTCCTTACAATATTTTCCAGCAGTATCAGCGCTATTAAACTCGCATTCGTTATCTGAATATACTTTTAACTCGGTGTTAGTCATAGCTCCTAAGTAATCGCTATACCCGTCTTGAAAATCTGGTGCAAAATTTGTATATGAAGCCCCATCAAAAACTGCTGCATATTTTTCCCATTTCTGGATAGCACTCAACATTTCTGCAGACCTTGTTTTTGAAGCTTGAACATATTGTTTATTCGGGATCCAAGATTCCTTATATTTTGAATGTAAGTCTTCGAACTCATAAGCAAGAGAGTCCATTCTAAAAAAAACTAAATATAAAAATACTAGTAAATTTGAAAGTCTAATCAATTATTACTCCCCCGTCTTTCCTAACAAATCTACAAACTGTTTATAAGTCAAAGGCGTGTCATTTTCTCTATTTATATGGTCTCGTCTTGGAGTAGAGTAAGAAGACACCGTTATATATTTACCTGATATTTCATCATAAACTTTTTCTTCAATTACTTCCGGGACTCTTATTTTTACTTGAATTCTTCCGTTATTGAGTCCAGTGATAGGCCTACCCTGAAAATAAACAAAATTATTATGATCTACAATAAATATAGAATGATCATCTCCCGACAAATTATATTGGCCGTTACTTCCTTTAAGAAAAACAAGATAATTGGAATTATTCTCAAATTTATCAAAACCCTTTGTGATTTTTACTTTCTCTTCTGATATAATGCGTTGCTTCGCTACTTGAGGCCGATCCTTAGCCTCAATCTTTTCTAGTACATTTAATTCAGAAAACCCTGGCATTGAATCTTCTATGCTGTCACGATAAAGAATATTACCCTTGTTAGAGTTACTAGACTGTACCAAGTAAATCTTATCGGCACTAATAAAGTCTTGAACTACTCCCTGATACTGAGTTAGTTTTTTTTCTTTCGGACTAAAGCTATCTACGCTTACTTGACTCACATCCTTCGTGTATACAGCCTTGCTTTTGCTGAAATATGGTTGAGCCTCACTGATTCCAAAATATATGCTCAGCACCACAAATCCCGCTAAAGATACAACAAACACCGCAACGCTCCCCATAATAATTTTCCTTTTCATATAATTTTTCCTATTTATTATCACTCCAGAATTTTATCCATTTGCCACTATTTTAATAATGTATTTATTTTATCAGGCGGAAGCAATATTTCCTAACAAACAGCATGCTAGTTGGATCAAATACGCTTAGCCCTGCGTTGACCATCCATAAATCCTTTTTCATAATACTATAATACCATTTCGGTCTAGATTACTATCCAATCTGTGGATAAACTATTCTGGTTAGTCATCTATTTCTATAATTACAATCAAGTCTTGATCGTGATAGATCTTTCCGTACTCAATAGGCTTGCTACCACAAGACAATGAGGCCACCCTAACATAGATCTTTATATCGCTTCTCTAAAGAAACAATCAACTTTTAGTCCGATAACAGATTATTATTCTCATACTTCACTTTTAGCTCATAAGCTGTTCCATAGAGTTCAGCTAATGCAAGCAATAGACGACCTTCGTCAAGTTGATCCAATCTATGAATATAGGATTGCATAAGCATTTGGTTCCTTATAGAAGCCCTTGTATGGAAAAGTGAATTCTGGTTCTTAAGTAGATACTCCATACTCTCTGGATTATTAGTAATATATGCTTCATCCCCTATTTTAGAAAAAGCGAATACAAAATTCTCATCCGCCCATACAAAGAAAACTTGCGTATTTTCTTTGTCATCATCCACCCAAACGGAGAATACTTTTTTGCCGTCTCGCTATGTTTGGATTACATGTTGAGGCGCTGCTCTGAGTGCTTGATGCAAGAACAGTTGCCCAGTCATTTCATCAAGATGTTTATCAAGCATCCTTCGCCAACCGAGATAATTGGGTAGCCAGCGAGTTGCCACCCCATTAAACCGCCCCATCCAACGTTTCAGGCGGCTGTCATAAGCATTAACGTTTTGAACATGCCAAGTTCCTTTACCACCATGGCCATGATATCCCGCAACAAAATAGCCAGCCTCAAGGTTGAGGGATTTCGCCGCCACACCATAACTGGGATGTCCATCGGTCGATAAGACGGCATCCTTCGCTAGCGCAGGCTTGAGTACCTTTGTAAATGTTTTGGCTGTGCAGTCATCCAGAACAGCGTCACTGACCATTCGGCTGCCGCGCTGCATAACGATCATCACCGGCACACGCTCTTTGCCATCTACACCCGATGAACCGCCACGCTTCCTGGCCTGACGGGGTAAGCGGCGCTGACCCTTATAAGAACGCCGGAATATCGTTTCATCCGCCTCAACAATGCCAGTCAAATTCTCGGCCTTATGCTCACGCAAGGCATCCAGGAAACGATGCCGCCATCGAAAACTGCGATCCACTGCTAAGCCCACCCGTTCAGCAGCTTTGCGAATACTCAAGCCCTCGACCATGCATTCGGCGTAGGCCAGCAACTTATCTTTATCGTTCAAGCGACAAAAGCCTGTGCCGGTTAAAGCTGTAAACGTTTTCAAGCAAGCTTTACAACGATAGCGCTGCTGACCGTTAGTTCTTCCATGACGAAAAATGTCGTCCGCTTGGCAATGTGGACAAATCACTGCCCCGTCAAGACGCTCTTCCGTCAGTCGTAAACTACCGTGCTCGTCACTCATGGCCGACACCCTGCCTGATAGCAATTCGAACTGCTCCGGCGTTAAGCCTTCAAGACTGGCAACAAGTGCTTGATATTCGTCACGTTTCATAGCATTCTGTAAGTGGTTGTTATGGCTTGATTATACCATCTATTCAACATTGATTCCGAACAGAGCGTGCCGTCTGGAGTAGTATCATGAGCTTTTATAAATTTTTCTCCAGATAACTTAATCAATATAGAATTGAATTCATCTCGTATCATTATTATTCCTCATAATTATAACTATATAGGTTATAGGCTAATGCTAGACTTATTTTCTATCCCGTCTACTTCTTTATTGTTTTCTATAATATTTTTTACTTTTTTCCATTCATCTACAACTTGGTTAAACCAATTTTCTGCAATAACTTTATTTGCAAAAGTACGGGGAACCCATGTATAGGAATTCCAGTTTTCCACTCCCTTTTTCTTTTTCTTTTCTATACGCCGGTATATAAGAGAAAGCAGTTCTTCTGACCGTATTTCCCTAGAAATATTGGGTGGAGCCTCTGAAAGCCCAGTAGGAAATTCGATATCCATTTTTTGATCGCGCATTTTGCCAACACCAAGCCATTCTTCCTCTGTCAGTGTTGACGTTATTATGTATTCATAATATATAAATTTCTTTTTAAAGATAATCCCTGTCTTTAGGACTAAATCATTTCTTTTTACATCTATTTCCATCGAAAAACCTCATCGTTTAGTTATATTTAGACGGCGTCCTTTCTGTTTGAAATGGTTCCAAACGTTTCACCTGTTTTGTGGCAGTAAGGACAATTATGCTTAAAAATTACTTGTCCACTACATGCAGTGCAGTAGTGGTGCCTACATTTCTTACAGAAAAGAACAACATCATTGTTTGTCCTGTTTCGGCAGTTAGGGCATGAGGGGATCGATTTGAAAGTATTAAAGATGCTTCTAATTACCATTTTTACTGCTCCTTAAAGAATAAATAAATCTTACAAACACAAAGTGCATTCTTGATCATGGTGGATGACTTATTGTTGTCTCTTATAAATTGAAAGTCGCTAGTTAATGTAAGTAATCAGGTTGTCTCGTTTCAGAGCAGTGATGTACTGCTCGTAAACAACCTTTTGATCTGCCAGACCCTCTCCTGATGGATCGTTTTGGTCATATAAGCACTTACTTAGTATGGTGTTGGTAATTGAAGTGCTGCCAAATCCACCAAGTAGAGATGGAGTTCCAACCTGAGCGTCTGAATATGGAATGGACTTTGTTTTCACACAGCCTAGCTGCTCTGCCTTGATAACCGTTGCAGCCTTCGCCCAGTGCGATGCTTTACCCCCTCCTTTGTGAAGCAGTCCTTGCTTGACTTCTATGACTACTTTGATAATGCCGCTTCTTTCTGAGAGTTGAAGCGATTTAGGTGGCTTCTCAGAAGATCCCACCTGAATCGCTTTCATCGCCCCATAGCTCATCGCTTGGTGGGCAATCAACCCAGGAACCATGTGACACCCAGACAAAATAACCACAGCGCCAACAAGCACACAGCGATAGACTGATTTAAGATTTTTCATCCTGATTTCCTTAGTTTTAAAATTGAAATGTGAAACTACCATTTAAGAAGGTAACAGTCAATTCCTCCTGTTTGTCGGTATTACAATAAATGCTCTACCTTTCGGAGGATGAAGACCATCTACAAACCTGAGTACGAAACATTGCTTCGCATTTTGCGCGATGAACGTGAGCGCAAACAAATTACTCAAGAGAAGCTTTCGGCTGACTTGGGAATGCACAAAACCTACGTTAATAAGTACGAAAGCGGCTCCAAACGACTGGACATTCTTGAGTTGCTGCAAATAACAGATAAGCTGGGTACAGATATCTATGAGCTCATCCGTGCTGTCCGCTGTGACACGAAGGAAGACATGATGGAAGAAGAGCCTTTTATTCATGGTTTCGCTCGGGGGTATCTGCTTGGTGCAGGTCACGGACTACCTGAAGGAATCACGACCAAAATTGCGGGGAAATACAAAAAAAAGTAAGTTGGCCACAGACTTCAGGAGAGTTGCCGCTCCATACCTAGCTATTACTGGGGAAAACAAAATATTTCTCATATTGCTATTTTCCCCATTCATACAACAATGATCATGCGTAGTTACAAATCCAAGCACGTGCTACTGACGGGTAATTATAGTCATCAGTTTTCTCCCCGGTGAGAAACTGGTCCTGTGAACGAAATTTTTAGGCCGTCATTTAATGATCTGATTTCTACTATTGTTCCTAAAACTTGTAGTACAAAGAGCAGAGATGGTAGTCTTTCTATAGAACGTGTTAAGTATTTGGTCTCAGTATTGTTCCACCTGCTTAAGTTCTTCACTGAAACACCTGTCATTTTTTCAATTTCTGATCGAGACACAGATGGTGCTTGCATTACATCCTGAAACTTGGCAAGTACTATTCGACAAACCTCTACATCAATAGGGGTCTTGCTGCCATTTCGTGTGATGGTGTGTGCTTCTTGTCTCACCGCTTGCTGTGTTCGGGACTACCCTGAAAAGCTATACGAGCAATTGGAGCACACTAGACAAGAATAACTAAACCAGCATAAAGTCAGGGTTATGTCAGGCAGTTATCAGCCCTACTATTATTGATCGATAAAGATAAAAACAAATACAACATATGTTTAAGAAACCACCTACAGAAGCGATGCTTGAGTTGCCTTTCGGCATCTTATTAAACGTGTACATGAAACTAAGCCTTGGGAACAATGCCAAAGACAATCCAAAGTGGACAAACAAATCGTTGGCTATCGCCCTTGAAGGTTCAGATGCGGAGGGTGGGAGGAACGGTCTTGAAAAAAGTATATCTCTGATTAGCAATTGGACAAGCGGAACAAATAAACCGGATGCTCATCAGAACTTCCCACTTTTACTTAAATTATTTTGTGAGAATGAGAAGGAGCATGGAAGTGTTTGGGCTGAGTTATTGAAATACCGATATGCGGAACCCCAAACAAAAGAAATTTTCAGTAAGGTTAAACAGTCTATTATTGGAGGTGCGAAATTTGGGTCAGAAATCTCAGACGAGAAACTGAAGAGACATGTTTTGGATTCTAGGCCAATAACTACAGAAGATATAAATACTCATAAAAACCAAAAGTACAGAACCAATAAAAACACTATTGAAGCTAAAGGCATATCTGTAGAGGGTGGGGCTGAAACGAATACAGTTGTAACACCTGCTAGTCCTTACTTGAACAAGCGCTACCTTTTGCTTGCAGCAGCATTTTCTTTGATTGTTCTAGCTGTGCTAGTTTCAACGAGTAGAGGCACTAAGCCTGAACCTACCAAAGTCCACAGAAACCTAAAAGGCAGTCCTGATAGCTCAATTGTTGACGATATAGACCTCAAAAAAGCATTTTTTACCAATGTTGGTTTTTGCTCGGAAGATAATTTCGATCACGATCTCAACAAATGTCTTAAATTGGAGTCTCAATTTCAACATGGCATAAAAAAAGTCAACATCAGCTTTGAGGGGAAGACAATCAAAGAAGATAGCCGATTTACCATGAAATGGTATAGATATGGTGAATTATTCGTAGAGGGTGAAAAAATATGGACAGAAACATTTGCACACGACCTGAAATATGCTTCAACATTTTGGCGCTTAGAGGAGCCACTAGATACAGGCTTGTATCAAGTCCAGTTTTTTATGAAAGGCCACATCATTGGCGAAACATCTTTTAATATTGTTAAGTAACGAGCAACTCTTTTTTCTCTCTCCTAACTCACAATAAACACCAAACAAATAAATGATCAACCGTGCAGCTATTCTACTCAAGGTGAAGCACCCGGCCATTGGCTGGATAAATGAGGCTGATCCACTTGGCAAAGACCAGATTACGCTGGAGAATGCAAACGAAGAAAGAACTGTCTATCTAGTCGATGACTATGTAGCAGAGGATCCTGTAAATCGGATGCACTGGCTGAAGCTAAACTGGAAAGTTTTGTTCGAGACTGAGCTCGAAGGTTGGTATGTTGATGACGCCTTGTGGCCTAAAAACCTGACTTTCAAAATGTTCCAAGAGTGGTTCGAACTGGAGTGTCATTCAGTAATTACCGATACTGTAGATGCTCCACTGGAAGACGATGGATACTAGATCTGACAACCAAGCCTTAACAAGCGCGTACACTATAGATGGGCTGATTGAAAAACGCGGCCTATCAGCAAACAAAAAGTTTATGGAGAAACTACCTGACAATATACGTGTTGAGGGTACCCGTCACGGATATTGCATATTCCGCGTCATCGTGAACAGTGATTCCGGGAATGAGTGTTCACGATCACCCGAATACGCAGATATAGAGAGACTTTGAGTAAAACTGTGTATAACACCTGAAAGCTAAGGTAGATAACTATCTACAACCAAGAACCGTACTATATTACAGCCAAAACTAGAGACATTTGAGACTAATAATGAAGAACATTGACAACCAGAGAGATTTTCTAATAAAGGAATACGAACAGATTGGTATGAATATAAGAATGGGCTGGCAATACATTTTTGATTTTTTTAGGTATTTTGTTTTTATCCAGCTAGTTCTTTTTGGTGTACTGGCCGGATATGTAAGTTATGGTGATAGCATAAAAGTATCTTCTCAGAAAGTGTTATCAACTGCAACTAAATCAGTAAATACAGCTACCAACCAAAATAGTAATGTTATGGAGAAAACTCCATCTACTAAATATCATTCCTTAATATTTTATGTAACTTGTGCAATAGGCTTCATATTTTCACTATCTGGCTCCATTCAGGCACACAAGCTATTTACTATTACATCTGAGTTTGTAGCTAGAGCAAACGCTATTGAAATTTCATTTTGGGGAAATGTAGATAATATAGAAAACGGGTGCCTAGAATCATCGACAGGCTCAACCCTTACCCCCCATTACACATTTATGAATCTTCGTCGCATTAAAATTTCGAAAAGTGTAATGAACACAAAATATCTTTTAGTTTCAGTCTATGCGTCTTTCTGTATTTTATGGTTAAGCATATCACTCACTTTACCATGTAAATAAATTTTGTTTAAGCTATTTTACTCAGTTCTATGCACGCATACAAAGACAGGAGAATTAATCTGTCTATTCAGACTAGAGGAGTTAGATCCCTTCTTTAGCATTTGTTTTTCCCCTATTCTACACCCTTGATTCAAAGCTACAAGATTTTCTTCATTGTTATATGCAAAACCTGGCATCAAGAAAAATTGAGCGAATAAAAAAATCACAGCTAAAACAGCCATTATTTGCTTTCGCCTATGTTTTTCACGTTCTTTAAACGCCTTCGACAAGTACGAAAAAAACAGATAACTTAATATGGCATAAACTGCCGACGCTATCCATATTACCCACCAACCACTCCTGGATAAATCAATATTTTCATTATTATCGCCAATAAAATTACCACTTATACTAGTTATACCAATCAAAGTAAGATATTCCGCATACAGTACTAAAACTATGAAAATTACTACTACTAAATAAGCAACTGAATTTCTTATAAAATTATCTGCAAATCTGTATAAATCAGTTAAGTTAATATTAGCAGGGTTGTCTGATTGATAATCACTGCCTTCCTTCTTATTGTTATTTAATAGACTAATATTTCCATTTTGACTACCAAATACACGCCTCATAGCATCAAATAGATAGTTATCAGAAAGTGATGCTATATAATTTATTCTAGATTCATTATTCATCATAGAAGTGTTATTGCGAATATTCCTATCTGCCTCCTCTATAAGCTCTAGTCCTTTATAGTAATTTGTTCCAAATATTATTATATAGTATCCCAATATAACAGTAGCGAGCAATCTAATTGTTTCCTTTTGCGCATTCACTTTCGCCCCTAAAAAGTTATCTAGCTGTATATCGGTTATCCCTGTAATAGGCATATACAGTATTGTACAAATGAAAACAAAAGTTATGAGCATGGACGCACTTCTGCGCATAGATTTCTGAGCCGCAACAACTTGCTGGACCAAACTATATACAGATAGTGAGTGTGTTATTTGATTTTCTCCATTCACGATAATATCCTCTCGCCCTACTCTTCTTTTACCACCTTCAAATGTACAGTCTTAAATCCAGAGTATGTAAAAACTGCTTCAGACGCTGCTAAATAGAAGTTCCACATTCTATAAAATTTTTCGTCATGCTTCTGCGAATCTAACGATTTCCAACGGTCATTAAATCGAGCACGCCATTCTTTTAATGTCTTGGAGTAATGAACACCATCATATTCAGAAACCTGTAACCCGTTCAACAAAAATCCACCTCGACATAACGCTTTTTCTATCTCTGAATAAGAAGCTATATATGCACCAGGGAAAATGTATTTATTTATCCAGCGGGTAGTAATTCCAGTCGAAGGTCTAGTAAGAACTTGCATCACAAATGTGCCTCCTGGTTTCAGGGAATTATGTACACACTTAAAAAACTCCTTATGATGGTTTTTCCCTACATGATCAAACATCTCAACACTGACCACTTTGTCATACTTGGTGCGCATCCTTTCGCAATGCGCTCTATAGTCTTCAACTATATATTCTATGTTTTCATGATCAGCCCCGGACTTTTCACACAATTTAATCTGCTCTTCAGACAGAGAAATTGATGTCAAATGTTCACATTTGTCAGAAATAAGCCTCGATAAAGCTCCCCAGCCGCATCCAATCTCTAGCACGGCATCATGCTGCTCCAATTCTAGAAGCGTACTCAATGTTCGATTTTTTCTTCTTTGAGCACTTTCAAGACTTTCCGTTGTATTTCCTTCCTTGCCATATAGTCCCGCCGAATAATTCATTTCATTATCGAGAAACATTCGGTAGAGATCATTGCCTATGTCGTAATGGCGAGAAACATTATTTTTTGATCTATTTGGGTTATTAAACTGGGAGAGCCAAAATACCAGCCTTTTGATTGGCGAAAACATTTTTATCGACAATAGCTTGTTATCCATAACGAACGAGGATACGCCCAATACGTCAACCAAATCTCCCTCGTGAACCCACCATTCCCCATCCATGTAGCTTTCTCCGGCTATCACATCAGGAAATGGGCTTATCATGGACTTAAGTATTTTGCCCCTAAATGATCTCTTACCTCGAATGATGAATTTTTCGTGCGTTAGTTCAACTTGACCACTCTCCAGCTCTCGATAATCAATCCTGAATTTCTGCAAGGTCTTACTTGTAACCCAACCAGCCAACGAACGACGCCTCTCCAGGAAAGAGCGTTCTGTAGGATTCTGAATCAATTTTGTTGATGTCATAGATGTCTAATTATTATATTGATTTACTGGTTCTATTCTACCATGAAGAGCCACCATCTCATATAACCTATTGTTTACTAGTAAAATTATCTAATTTCTGTTGGACTGGACACTACATTCACCACGTACTCTAACACCAGCTAGCATGACAACGCCTTAATCAATTTTGTAAGCCGAGCACAGGATACCAATTATTCACAGCCGTCTTCTGACAAGCCATATATTACCTCCAACTAAAGACAGCTGCAAAGGGCATCGTCATACTAGCCCATTATTTTTGAAATAGTCATTAAAATTATCAACATGGCAATGGTTATGAGTAGGATACTTGTCTATCAATTGTGTTAAATCTGCACAATATCAAGCCTCAACAGACACACGTAGATGAAGCTTTCAACAATGGAAAGAAAGCCCATTTCCTGTATGCCGTCCTCTCATAAGCTACTCCAATGCGCATATACACCGCCAAAACTTAGCAGCTGTAATCCGTTCAGAATACTCATAGCAACCCAGATCTCAACTTCTACGTCAGCTTAACATTATACGCACACTTATCGGCAAACACCGCGCAACACAAATTCACTAATTCCCTTTAGCTGACTATATGGAGTAAGGTCTACTCATGAGCAAAGAGACTCACAAGAAGGTCGGTGTATGGATTCGCACATCTACCGACCTGGACTCCCAAAAGGATGCCCCTGAGCATCACCTTGAGCGTGCAAAAGCATATTGCTCGTTCAAAGAGTGGAAGATCGTTGAGGTCTATGATCTATCTGCCACATCAGGCAAAGCAGTCCTTGATCTTCCAACTACCAAGCAAATGCTTGAAGACGTTCAAACAGGGAAAATCACTGGACTGATTTTTTCGAAGCTTGCAAGACTTGCACGATCTACAAAGGAACTTTTAGAGCTAGCTGACTTCTTCAAAAAGCACAATGCTGACTTGATTTCCTTAGGCGAGTCAATCGACACATCTACTCCAGCCGGTACTCTATTTTTTACAGTTTTGGCAGCCCTGGCTCAGTTTGAACGAGAAGAGATAGCAGACCGTGTCAAGAAATCAGTTCCTATACGAGCAAAGCTTGGCAAAAGTACAGGTGGACAGGCTCCCTTTGGCTATAGCTGGAAAAATAACCAACTGAAGGTAAATTACGATGAAGCAATCATTGTCCGCAAAATGTTTGATATTTTCTCTGATAACCATCGAAAGAAAACAACTGCAAGATTGCTTAATGAAGCCGGACACAGAACGCGCAAAGGAGCCAATTTCTCAGATGCGACCATAGACCGCCTATTACGCAATCCGACTATGAAAGGTCTGCATCGTGCCAACTACACCCAAAGCAGAGGAGAAGGTAAACACTGGGATATAAAGCCGGAAGATCAGTGGGTCTACTCAGAGGTAGAACCGATTGTATCTGAGCAGCTTTGGGAGGATGTAAACGAGTTTTTGGATAACCAACGCAAGTCCAGAAGAAAGGTAGCTCGCAAACCGTCAAAGCATATGTTCTCAGGGCTTACGTTTTGTCACTGTGGACAGAAAATGTATGTACTGTCAGGCTCCCCCTCATACACCTGTACTAAGTGCAGAAATAAGATCCATAAAGACGATCTTGAATCAGTTTACGAAACCCAGCTAGAAGAGTTCCTGTTATCACGGGATGAAATCGAGAAATATGTGTTAACAGCTAACACAGCGCTGCAAGACAAGAAAGACCAACTGAATCTCCTCAAAAAGCAAGAACAAGAAGTGAGTTCTCAGATGGATAAGCTTTACGATCTGTACATGTCAGAAGCTATCGGTAAAGCTGGATTTGAAAGAAAGAATAGCCCTCTTGAAGGTCGGCTAGTTCAAATCAAGTCTGAATTACCGACTCTAGAAGGCACAGTCAAGGCTATGGAACAAAAAGCACTATCTTCTGAACACATAGCTTCTGAAACAGCTTGGCTACATGGTAAGTGGTCAAGTTTATCTTTAGATAACAAACATAAGGTAATAGAGCTAATTACCGATAAGATTGTTATCCACAATAACGAAGTTGAACTACACTTCCATTACTTACCCTTTTCGACAAACTAAACAAAGCAAGCAAATTAAACATTAGCCAGTAAACAGCGAGGAACCCCCATGTCTGCGTTCGCAAAAAGACTCGCAACATGGCAACGCAACAACACGGATTCATTGCCGCCACTAAAACGATTGCTGCCGGGTACTGATTACTGCGTGCGGCTCGTGATATGGTGACTCGGCCTGACTCCAGTGGCTCTCGCAGGGTTTCTAGTACTTTGCGATCGAACTCGGTCAGCTCATCCAAAAATAAAACACCATTATGTGCTAAGGAAATTTCACCAGGCTGGGCGTTGCTGCCACCCCCTATAATCGCTGCACCTGAGGCACTATGGTGCGGCGCTCTAAATGGACGTTGACGCCACTGGGTGATATCAAAGCCATGGTGACTCAACGATTGCACTGCAGCTGATTCTAAAGCCTGATCGATACCCATCCGTGGCATCAATCCAGCCAAACGACTTGCCAGCATAGTTTTGCCGGTGCCAGGCGGGCCATAAAACAATAGATTATGCTGGCCAGCCGCCGCAATTTCGAGCGCCCGTTTTGCAAAGGCTTGGCCCTTGACGTCTGATAGATCACCACCAGCCACAGAGGTTGTAGGCTCTACCACTTCGGGCTGATCAAGCACATGCTGACCGGATAAAAAACCCACCACTTCCAGCAAATGACCGGCTTGATAGATAGTCACATTAGGAACCAAGGCTGCCTCGGCAGCGCTTGCTGAAGGGACAATGAAACTTAAATCACCTGCTCTTAAAGAGAGTGCTGTCACCAATACCCCATCAGTTTTTCGCAGCGAGCCATCCAGCGCCAGCTCACCAATAAATACCTTGCCTTGCAAGGATTCCAAGGGTAGCTGGCCTGACGCTGCCAAAACACCCAACGCAATGGCCAAATCATAACGCCCACCCTGCTTGGGTAAATCAGCGGGTGCTAAATTAACGGTGATGCGTTGCCGGGGGAATTCGAAATTGGAATTGATGATCGCACTACGAACCCGGTCACGGCTTTCACGGACTGCAGCCTCGGGTAAACCAACAATCGCAAACGCAGGCAACCCACGGGTAATATGAACTTCGACGCTAACCTGTAAAGCCTGAATACCACGTTCAGCTCGGCTTTCTACGGTGGCTAACGACATCCTGTCCGCATCACATGTGGCTAGTGAGTATCGTCTTCCAGATCAGCAAGACGCTGTTCAAGCAGGGCTAGTTTTTCTCTGGTTTTCGCTAAGACCCGGCGTTGCACATCGAATTGCTCTCGAGTGACCAAATTCATCTCTGAAAAATGGGTTTGCAAGCGGTGCTCAATGCTGTGCCGCAGCTCCTTTCCAAGCTCAGGAGGTAATAGAGAAGACAGGGAATCAGCTAATTTATCAATCCGCATTGATCATTACTCCACAATTTCGATATAGGCCATTTGCCGCAAATCGTTGACTAAATCTTCTATTTGTTCGTTTAGCTTTTGCGAAAATAATGCTTGCCGCGCTTGCTGTTCCGCAGGGCTACCTGCTTGCTTTGCAACCCGCTGACCTAACACTTCGATCAAGTGATAACCGAACTGGCTACGCACCGGCCCACTCACTTGATTCAGGGGTAAGGCAGTCATCGCAGCACTAAACTCGGACACTACATCGCTCGCTTTAATCCAGCCAAGCGCGCCACCCTTAGTACCCGAACCAGGGTCATCGGATTCAGCCTCGGCAAGTGATTCGAATGAGACTCCTGCCACCAGCTTATCGACAAGCTGCATTATTTGCTGCTTGACCGCGGCATCGTCTTGACCTTTTTGAACCCGCTTTAGAATATGACGAACCTGATATTCTTCCACACCAGTAACACCACCGCCCCGCTTATCTTTCAACCGAATGAGATGATAGCCGTTCGGCCCTTCAACCACATCGGCGAGCTGCCCACGACTCAGCCCCTTAATCACGCTTACAAATAAATCAGGAAGCTCTGACTCTGCTTTCCAACCCAAATCGCCATTCTCTGCGCCCACTTTTAACTCAGGGTGTTTTGCTAACAAGGTCGCTATTGAGGTGCCGTTAGCGAGGTCACTGTGAACTGAGTCAGCCAAGGCACGCAACCGTTTCCGATCAGAGTCGCTGGCTGTATTAGGAGCCGACACCAGCACATGCTCCAATGCATAATCCGTATTAATTTGAGCCTTTAAGGCGGGATTATTGTCGACAAATGTTTCGACTTCGCCAGGCGTTACGGTAACGCGGGGAGCAATGCGTTGGGTAATAAATTGCTCAACCGCGAGGCGCGTTTTAAGGTTTTGTCGAAAAACTTCAGCATCTATCCCAGCCGCTGACAACTGGCTAGCAAACTGGGTTTTAGTCAACTTGTTTTGCCCCGCTAGACGCTCAAAAGCAAGCTCAGCCTCGCCGGAAGCAATTTCAACACCGCTCAAGCTCCTCGCTCGCGCAGATAATAATAAGTCGTGAATAATGGTATCGGTGGGCTCTGCATCCAACTGGGGCTGATACCGCTGTCCCGGCTTGAAACCGGGCTTATTAAGCTGATGAATCGCCGCCAGTGATTGGAATTCTTTAGCAGTCACTGCGCGATCATTGATAATCAGCACCACTTCGTCAATCGATTGTGCTTGCGCCAAACCCCCATAAATCATGCCGACAGCACATAAGGAGGCTGTCAATATTCGCCTAATCGTTAACATATAATGATCTGATCGTAACCGGTGATGAACTTAATTCCCTGACTGATTAGCACTAACGTGGCCTATACCGTCAAATTCCAAGGTCGCCATAACACTCTCTCGATACTCCCCATCGCTTTGCAAATTGCGGTTAAAGCTGACTCCCAAAGCCCAGCAACATGAGTCGTAGATCAAGCCAAGCGATGAAGAGCGCACCTCCGAGTCAGTGATGGAATAGCGCTGATCAGCAGTTACTTGCCACTGCGGAGTTAACGGCCAGTCCAACTGTAGGCGCAGGTCTTCTCTGTCTTCCGCGGTGGCCGTCGCGCCACGCGTGAAATAATAATCTACCGCAGCTTCACGGCGATGATCATCATCATATTTGATTCCCAAATTCCAATTGCTGACTTCTCCATCATCCTGATCCCAGCGCAGAAAGCTGTTAACGTCTAAATCTTCGACCACCTCGGCCCTGACGTCCGCGAATATATCCGAGAAATCTGCTGTCTCTGGCTCGGATTCTGCATTCAAGCCAACCACTCGATCATCCAAATAAACCATCTGCCCGATACTTGCTTGCAAACGTTCGTCGCCCGTTTCATCATCGATGATACGCGTCGTAACGCCTAACGCTATATGATGGTCGTCACCGATTCGGTCGCCGCCAAAAAAGCGCTCTTCCCGGAATAAGTAATTGTAACTGCTGACCGTCCCATTACCGGTATCGAACAGCGGAAAATCCCCTTGGTCTTTTTCCTGTACGTTGACGTACATGATTCGAGGTTCCAACGTTTGCACCAAAGCGGTTTTTTCTGAACCGATATCGCGCTCAAAAAACAAGCCCGAATCAACGTAAAAAGCCGGCACTGAAGCCGATGGGCTGCTGTCACCCGTAGTAGCGTTATCCAAGCTATAACTCACGCTAGGCAGCGCAATTTTGGGCTTCAAAAAACCATAGATTGGCTCATAGGGCATACCGACCCAAGGCGTTGTACGTATACGCGTACCGGTTAGCTTCTGGGCATTATCGTGATCAAAAGAAATGTATTCGGCGTCAAGCCCCAGTTCGATCGGGCCAAATTGCTCGGGATGCAAACTCATGGTGATTTGCGGCAGACGATCGTAAGGCTTGTTATTAGCACTGCTTTGGTTCACTACCTCAAAGCTGCGGACACTGGCGTTAAGCGACAGCAGGCTGCTCGAGTAAATCAGCTCACCCGTTTGTGGCAAATAAGCTGAACCCGTGACATCAACGTCATTATTGAAATCGCTTAGATAATCGACGTCCGATACGTCTTGCAAGTCGACGCGTGCATTCCAGCGGTCACTGATTCGCTGCTGGTGATCAAAGCTGAACGCATGGCGTGCTTCGCCATTGTAGAGCTCATCTTCCGGCATGTATTCAAGCTTAAGGTCACCATCGCTTTTTTCACTCATATAGCGAAACTCACCGTATAGCTGGGTACCACGCTCGCTGTGCCAAGTAGGCCGTAAAGTAGCATCGTAAGTCGGCGCAAGGTTAAAATAATAGGGCATAGAAAGGACAGTGCCGGATAGATCATCTTGACCAATGGAAGGCGCTAAAAATCCGCTCAACCGCTGGTCCCCAATCGGAAATGTCATCCGCGGCGCATACAGAATCGGCACGCCTTTAAATAACAGTTTGACCCCTTTGGCATTGGCCAAGCCAGTCGCCAAATCGAGTTCGACCTCTTCACCCGTGATACGCACATCGCTATTTCCTTCAGGACATCGGGTAAACTCTGCATTTTTAAGGCGTTGAAAGGTTTGCCCTTCAATATCAACAGAGTCGGCCGACACCCGGGTTTGGGAGCGCACCAGTCCTTTTTCTAGGTCTTCCGCCGCTTCATCGCTTGCCTGTGTCGCTGACACAATCCGGTTGGTCAGCGGCGCAAAAAATGAATAGTCTTCATTGTAGTTTTTACCGACCAATTTAGCAGCAGGTTCACGGTCAGAGAGGTACATCTTGGTAGCTCCAGCCTGCCCAATAAAGGTATCGACTTCCAGCTCCATTGACTCTGTTGTCAATAAGTCACCGCCTTCAGTATAAAACCGCACATCTCCTTCGGCCAACGCACTATAATCGTCGCGATTGTAAGTAATCGAGTCCGCAAATACACCGCGCTTGCCTTGCACAATTTGAGCGCCACCGCTAATAACCACTTGATTAGCACCCTGCGCCTCTAGGCTATCGCCCTCAATCGCAATGTCTTCTCCATCTACTGCAGACTCTACAATCTGAGTGGGTAGGTTAATTCTAGGTTGTGGACACACGGCGTCATCTTTTAAGAGCAAGATGGTCTCTCTTTCCTCAGCCATTATCGGCAAACACAACAGGCCAGTTATAAGGAGAGTTAAAGTCGAAACTAATGGCTTTGGAGTCTGATTTTTACGGCTCATCGGGGTATTATCACTCGTCAATTGGGTGCGCGAAATTTGGCGGCTATCATAGCGCGAAACAGAGCGTAAATCTAACCTAAATACCGCTTGATAACCTCGTTTTGATCGCAAGAATAGTGCTCTAAACTTGCTCATCACCCATGACTATTTTGTTGTATTTCATTGACTAACCTTGACATTGTCTAAAGCGAACAAATCAGTGGATGCCTTCATCCTTGCCGCAGGCCGCGGTGAGCGCCTACGCCCATTAACCGACCATACGCCTAAGCCATTAGTCACAATTGGCGCGCTGAGTTTGATCGAAATTCATTTACTGCGGCTTAAAGAGGCAGGCTTTCGACGGATTATTATCAATATCAGCCACCTTGGCGAGATGATCCGGGATTACCTTGGCGATGGTAGTCGCTATGGCGTCTCCATTGTCTATTCACCTGAAGCCGATGGCGCACTAGAAACTGCGGGCGGGATTGTAAATGCGTTAGAACTGATCGAGAGCGAGCAATTTATCGTAGTAAATGCCGATATCTTCTGCGACTACCCTTACCACAATCTAATCACCCGCTTGCAGGACTCCAAAAGAGATCTAAACTGTCATTTAATTCTTGTGAAAAATCCAGCCCATCATCCTAGTGGTGACTTTTCACTAAAAGCCGACCAACTCATCTCCCCACAAAAGACCAACGATAACTTTACCTTTGCAGGCATAGCCTGTTATCAAAGACAACTTTTTGCAACTATCGAACCCGGCAAACAACCGTTAAAACCCCTGCTGGACCAACAAATCAAACAGGCGCGGGTAAGTGGTGAACACTACGAGGGCTTATGGTATGACATCGGCACGCTACAGCGTCTTAACGTGGCCAAGCAAGACCCCAGCGTGCAAAAACTAATCAATACTCTACAAGCGTAGTGCTGCTACTAGACGGTTAGACACATTATCGGCAACCTCTTGCTGTGACACAGCAACGCCCAGTTTGGCTAAAGAAGTCACTTTCAAGCCCTCATAACCACACGGGTCAATGGCATCAAATGGTGTTAAATCCATATCAACGTTCAAGCTCAGCCCATGATAACAACAACCCTTGCGAATCCTCAAACCAAGCGCTGCAATTTTTTGCTGATCGACATACACACCGGGAGCTCCTCCCCGACGGTCACCCGCAATGCCGTACGCCGCAAGTCCGTCAATAACTACCTGCTCAACCCTACTAACTAAACTTTTAGGACCCAGCTTCAATCGCTTGATATCTAGCAATAAATATATAATCAGCTGGCCAGGGCCATGATAAGTGATTTGCCCGCCTCTATCGCTCTTGACCACCGGCAATTGCTGACCACTTAAACGTGGAATATCATTGCAGCTCGTGCCTTGGGTATAAACGGGATCGTGTTCCAGCAGCCAAATTTCGTCCTGCGTATCGGCACCACGATTGCGCGTGAATTGCTGCATTGCCGTTTGGGTGTCATGATAATCAACACGCCCAAAGTGGCGGATCAATGGCGCCAACATCGTGCCACTAGATCACCATGATCACATGCTCGTGATCAACCAGCGCTTGAAATAAGGCATCAATCGCCTCTCGATCAACCACGTCCACCTGCGCGGTTACGGCCAGATATTTTCCCGCTTTTGAATCTCGTGTTGACCACGCTGTTAGCTGACACCCTTTCTCGGAGAAACTATCAACAACCGCCCTCACAATGGCCTCAAACGCCAAATCATTTTTGATGAAAATTTTGACCGCAATTTCACACGGAAACTGGATAATCTCCTCATCGCTATTGAGTTCTTTTGTTGCCATTGTTATCTAATTGAATATCCACATTTTGGCGCTATCGAATAACCGTTTCCACAACGGCCCTTGTGGATAGTCCTGCTTTGTTAGTAACTCGAACTGCATAATCGGCTGTGCGTTGAACAATAAGCTGGCGGCACCGACTACTTGCCCGGCTTGCAAAGGTGCTTCTAGCGCGCTTTCGGTCTGAAAATCCAGAGCCAAGCCCGCGCTACTGCCCCGTGGAACCGGCACTCTAAGCGCTCCGTCTTTAACCAGCTCCACCAAATTACCTTCGCCCTTATATAGTGGCACCTGCTTGGCCGCCTGACCTGGCTTAAGTACTTCGACCACATCGTAATTAGCAAACGCATATTCGATCAAGGACTGCGTCATCTGTACCCGCTTCCGGGAACTACTCGCGCCGAGAACTACGGCAATAAATCGCGCGCCATTACGCTCCGCAGAGCCAGCCAAACAATAGCCCGCCGCCTCGGTGTGCCCGGTCTTCAAGCCATCATAGCCGCTACCCAGCGCCAGCAAGCCATTACGATTATCTTGTTTGATGTCGTTGTACGTAAAGCTGGGCACCGCAAACAGTCGATAGAGCGATGAAAAGTCACGAATCAGCGCACGAGACAATAGTGCCACATCAAATGCCGAAGTGTAATGCTCTGGGTCAGGCAGACCGCTGGCATTCACAAAATGGCTGTCTAACAAGCCCAGCTCCGCCGCTTTTTGATTCATCATCGCCGCAAAGCCAATTTCGCTACCGCCCAGATATTCAGCCAATGCAACCGCCGCGTCATTGCCCGACTGAATAACCAGCCCTTTGAGCAAATCGTTGACGCTCACCCGAGTATCCACCTTCGCAAACATGCGAGAACCCGGCGACTGCCACGCTTTTTTGCTGATCAGCACCTGGTCAGATGTTTTCAATCTCCCCTGCACCAAGGCTTCAAAGGTGAGGTACGTCGTCATGAGTTTGGTTAGGCTGGCGGGTGCGGCATGTATACGCAAATTTTTTTCGTCCAGCACCCAGCCGGTATCTTGCTCCATCAGTACCCACGAGTCGACTTCTGGTTGCGGCGCGATTACCTTCGCTTGCAAAACCTCTGGCAATAATGCCATCTGCGCCACTGCCGAGTTAATCCCCAGGAAAACCGCTAAAAAAGGCAATAGAACTAACTTCATCGTAACCCGATGACTAGCGGCTAATAACATGCGATTGCACACCTGTAATACGATCAATTTCGAGTTTATGGGCCAAGGCTTGTTCTACCGACGAATAAGGTCCTGATTGTACGCGATATAAGCCATCAACCACCGTCACCGATGCCTCCAGCCCGGCAGCCCGCAAGCGGCTAATTACGGCAGATGAGTTGTGTGGATTACTAAATGCTCCAATTTTGATGATACTGCCGCCTTCATCTGGGGGTTCCATCGCTTTTGCTACCGGTATAGCTGGCGGTGTCAGAGGGCGATTAACGGCTTCTGGCGCCACTGCACCCGCAGTTTCCGAAATGACCAACGGTTCACTCACGGTCACGGCGGTAACGACTACCGCAGTACCCACTCCTTGGCCTGGAGCGCCACTAGACACAACCGGCACAGATATCGTCCGAGACGCAGGCGTTAATACTTCCAGTTGTACTTCTGCCGTTCCAGTTGCGATCATTCCCAACTTTGCTGCTGCCACATAAGACAAATCAATTAAGCGCTTATGTGGATCAATGAATGGCCCGCGATCATTGACTTTAACCACCACACTACGCTGATTAGCAAGATTGGTTACCCGCACATAAGAGGGCAAGGGTAGTTCTCGGTGCGCAGCGGTCATTGCGTACATATCATACGGCTCGCCGCTGGACGTTTTGCGTCCATGAAACTTGGCGCCATACCAAGAAGCATGCCCAATGGCACGATAATCCGCAGCATGTTGCATCGGCCGATAGCTTTTGCCAAAAACCACATACGGTTTATTGCCGGTTTTACTCAGCACTTCCGCGCGCGGCACAGCATCGCCAATACTGACTAAATCGACGTGACGTTTATTTCCAAAACCATCACCTTCAAGAAAACCGTTATCTTTGCTGTTTGAAACAGGAACATGGCTGCAACCGACCGCTGTGAAAAACACCACCATCAAACTAGCACTCCAAGCTAAACACTTAAAAGATTGTTGCTTTTTAAGCTGAGAAACCAGGTGCCTGAATTGTGCCATTATTGCTGCATCTCGGCTTCAATCGCATCAGCGAGCTCACAAATGGCCATCGCATATTTGTTACTCGGATTGTAGCGAGTGATCGCGTAAAAATTCTGAAAGCCGAGGAAATAACGCATCCCCGATTCCTCGTCAAGTTTGCCAATGCTGACCTTTTGCTTATCTTTCGCTGCCGCCGGCAATATATCTGGCTTAAGCCCTAGCTGCTTCAAGCTAGAAACTCGAATTCGTGGTTTGGCCTTTTTACTGACCTCGGCAATCAATGCGGGCTTGACCGGCTGCGGCAACCAAGTCCTAACGGCACCATCGCGTTGCCAACCATGCACCGCCAGGTAATTACCGACACTACCCAGCGCATCTTCTAGCTGATTGACCAAATCACGCGTGCCATCGTGGTTAAAATCTACGGCGTAGGCTTTATAACTGCTCGGCATGAATTGCGGAATGCCAATAGCACCCGCGTAGGAGCCTTGTACGTCCGATGGAATTAATTGCTCTGTTTTCATTAAGCGCAAAAAAGTACCCAACTCTTTGGAGAAAAAAGCACTGCGCCTTGGATACCCGGCTGATAACGTTGCCAAACTACGAAACACTTGCCTCGAGCCCATTCGAGTACCGTAAAAAGTTTCGACCCCCAATAAGGCAACCAAGTATTTGGCTGGAACCCCATATTCTGCGGTTACGCGAGATAACAACTCTTGATTAGCCACCCAAAACTTCGCGCCATCACTGATGCGTTTCTCTTTCAGAAAGATATTTTTGTAGCGATGCCAGGAAATGCCTTCGGCCGGTTTTTTGATGGTCTTTAAAACACCCTGATCTAGGGTGATCTCAGCAAACAATTGCTTCAATTCATCGCGTGTATACACGCCATCAGCAACTATTTGGTCAGTGACTGACTTGAGCTCATCTGACGCATTCAATTCAATTGCTGCTGCGGGCACGCTCGCCATCAACCCAAATGCCACCAAACCTCGCACGCTGAGGACAAGTAATTGCCATATTTTATTTACCATTGATTGTTATCCTCTTGCTAGTTTTCGTTCTTGTGCATTGATACTCATGAGTATGCCAAATCCTGCCATCAGGGTCACGATTGATGTGCCGCCGTAGCTAATTAACGGTAATGGTACGCCTACAACTGGCAAAATACCTGACACCATACCAATATTAACGAACACGTAAAACATGAAAGTGAGCGTGATGCTGCCCGCCAAAAGGCGATCATAGGTTTCTTGTGCGGCAAAAGCGATCATCAAACCACGCATGACAATGAACAGGTAAATCAATAAAAGAATCAGCACCCCGACCAGACCAAACTCTTCGCCAAAGACAGAAAAGATAAAGTCGGTGCTGCGTTCAGGAATGAATTCCAACTGTGACTGCGTGCCTGCTAGCCAACCCTTGCCCGTGGGCCCACCAGAACCAATCGCAATCATTGATTGAATAGTGTGATAGCCATCTCCGAGTGGATCTTGGTATGGGTCAAACAGCGTCAGTATCCGCCGTTGCTGATAATCTCGCAAGCCAAAATACCACATCAAAGGCGCGGCCAAAGCGACTAACCCGACTAGCAAAACGATAATTCGGCGGCTAATTCCTGCCAGAAAAATAACCACCAAACCGGCGAAGGCGACTAAAATTGCCGTTCCCAGATCGGGTTGCACTGCAATTAATCCGACAGGCACCCCGATCACAGTAAAACAGGCGATCAGATGCCAGTGACTAAGCGGCAAAAATCGTAAGGTAGCTACCCACGCCACCATCATCGGCACCGCGAGCTTCATAATTTCTGAGGGCTGGAAATTGAACAGACCAAAATCCAGCCAGCGCTGCGCACCTTTGCCAATGATCCCCATTAACAGCACCGCAGATAGCATTAATAGACCCAATAGATACAAGTGGCCAGAATAACGCCGGAGCGTAGTGCTGGAGACTTGTG
This sequence comes from Candidatus Poriferihabitaceae bacterium, assembly GCA_965249035.1. Classification (GTDB taxonomy): domain Bacteria; phylum Pseudomonadota; class Gammaproteobacteria; order Arenicellales; family Poriferihabitantaceae; genus CBDFKV01. The sequence continues at coordinate 331,362 of CBDFKV010000006.1, forward strand.
CAATCATTAGCATCAGGCTGACTGCGACTGTCATTCTTATCAACTGTTTCACCAGCAAACCCTCATCCGCCCCGCCGGCACTGTATAGCACCAGCAGACTAAGGCTACACAAGACGACCACACCCAAAAACAGCGGCGCATCAAAATTAAATTTGACAGGCTTGAGTTTCATTGCGTTTGGGCGGGCTGCGCTGAAACTTGCTCAGGTGGCACCGGACCCTCAGAAACAGGAGTATCCACCACCGGCCGCTCAAACAATTTTAATTTATCGACCAAATAATATTCTATGATCTCCCGTGCAATGGGCGCCGCAACACGGCTACCACCACCGCCGTGTTCAACGATCACACTCAGTGCAATACGCGGATTATCAACCGGTGCAAAGGCGATAAATAAGGCATGATCCCGAAACTCTTTAGGGGTGTTCTCAGCATCATATTTTTTACCTTGAGCAATGCTCTTCACTTGCGCAGTACCCGTTTTTCCAGCCATTTTAAACGGCAAGCCTTTACCTTGGGCGCGAGCGGTGCCTTTGGTTCCGTGGACAACATCAACCATCGCATTAATCACGATATCGTAAGCTGCCCTACCCACCTTGTCGTTGACAACCTTGCGCGGATACGCTATTTCTTCGAGCTCTCCTGTCGTTGAGTCTTGAACCGACGTTAAAAAATGAGGCTGCACAAAAACACCTCGATTTGCCAAGGTTGCAGTTGCGCTGGCGAGCTGCAACGGGGTTGCCAACATAAACCCTTGGCCAATACCAGTGATAACGGTCTCGCCGGGATACCAGACTTGATCGCGTGCCTTTTTCTTCCATTCGCGAGAAGGCATTAATGCGGTTGGTTCGTGTTGAATATCAACTCCGGTCGCCACTCCAAACCCATATTCCTTGAAGCGTAGAGATAATTCATCGATGCCGACGCGCTTTGCCAGAGTATAAAAATACACGTCGCATGATTGTTCAATCGCATCGCTCAAATTCACCGAACCATGGCCCCAGTGTCGCCAACAGCGATAACGGTGTGATGAGTTTGGTAATGAAAACCAGCCCGGACAATAGACCCTTTCGTTTGCGCCGATGCCATTTTGCATGCCTACTAAGCCCATAAAACCCTTTACCGTTGAACCGGGAGCATACCGACCATTCAGCGCACGATTGAGCAGCGGTCGTCGATCAGACAGACGTAAGGCATCGTACGCCTTTTGACTGATCCCATTGACAAACGGGTTGGGGTCATAACCCGGCTCACTCACGAACGCCAGTATTTCTCCACTTTGCGGGTCAATCGCCACCACCGCAGCTTCTATATCTTGTAACACATCAGATGCTTTTTTTTGTAAATCAAGATCGATACTGAGATACAACGTTTTACCGGTACTTGGCAACTGGCGATCAAGTGAGCGAACTTCACGGCCATGAGCATTGGTTTCTATGTTTTCAGAGCCCACGCCCCCTAACAATATCGATTCGTAATTGGCCTCTATCCCCAGCTTTCCGATGTAGTCAGTGCCCGCGTACGATTCAACCTCAATGGTCTGTTGGTCACGCTGATTGATTCGGCCGACATAACCGACCACATTTCCTGTTAATTCCCCTTGCGGATAGTAGCGATGCAAGCTTGCCACCAAGTACGCACCTTTCAATCGGTGCTGCTGTGCTGAAAAACGTGCAGCTTCTTCGTCACTCAGGTTGGTGCGTAAAATTTGCCGCTCAAACCCTGGCCGAACCTTAACCAGTTGGTACAGCCGTTCAATCTGCTCATCGCTCAACTCAATTAATGTGCGTAACTCGGCAATCAACTGATCGAGATTATCTACCCGGTTTTTTTGAATCTCGAGGTTGTACGCCCTTTTATTGAGGGCCAATGGCTGACCGTCGCGCGCATAAATCAATCCCCGAACCGGCCCGATAGGATGTTGATTCACCCGGTTCTTGGTAGCTAAATCCGCAAAATGCTCGTGCTGACTCACCTGCAGATAATAGACGCGGGCCACTAACACCAGCACCAGCAGCAGCGATAGCACCACGATCGCAACTAGCCGAGTTTCGACGATTTGGTCTTCCTTTAGCTGATCTCGAATCGCGCGCCTATCCATTACCTATCTACCTACGCGGAGAGAGATCAAGCAAATTCAGAAGATAAGACACGATGGGCCATACCAACGCTGTGCTCAAAGCGGGATACCATGATTGCCAATGGATCGGATCACCATCCGCCAATCGCTCCACCCACACCACTATACCAATACTAATCGCCTGCAACACCCCAATAATAAAGGCTTGCTCCACTGTTCTATATTGACGTAAGCGAATATTTTCTTGGGTGGCGACCATCCCGATGAACGCCTTGCCAACTGCATGTTGACCGAATAATGCTGCCGTCAACATGTCTTCAAATAAGCCGACTAACCAGCCAAAACCCACCCCCAACCTATGTGGCACCACCAAGGCCCAATAAAACACGGCCAGCGCTAACCAATCAGGCCGCCATATCGCGAGCGATTCTCGCAATGGCACTAATCTCAGAAAAGCCGCGATGCATAAAGTGAGCAAGATGAATTTCCAACTTGGATAGCGGCGCAGTTCAGTGGTTGGATTCATTCGCTAGGCCGGGCTTCTTCAGTAACTGCTGCTGGTCGATTACCATCTTCGAGTAGTAAAACCCGGCGTAAATGCCCAAATGCCGCGATTGGATTAGCTGATACTCGCAGAAAAGGTTCCCCTTCTTCTGTCAGCACGGCTGTAACAGTCGCGACCGGATAATCCGGCGGAAAGGCATGACCCAAGCCTGAAGTTACCAATATATCGCCTTCCTGGATGTCAGCCTGAAAGGATAAAAACGGCACCACCAAGCTGGCGTCTGCCCCACGTCCCCGAACAACCGCTTGCAAGCCATTACGCACCACTTCCACTGGCACTGCATGCGATGAGTCGGTCACCAAAGTGACCACCGCGCTCCGGTAGCTTATGCTGCTTACCTGCCCCAGCAAACCCTGAGCATCAATCACTGGCTGACCAATATACACGCCGGCTTCAGTGCCGCGATCCAATACAATTTGTTGGTCGAAGCCACTCAGTTCCAAATTGACCGCATTGGCGAGCGTCGCAGTCTGGTTAGCATTGGCTTGGCTGGCTGACAATAGCGTTAGCAAGCGATCACGTTCTGCCTTAACTGCGCCTAAGGTTTGCAACTCAGTATGTAATTGACGGTTTTCAGCTTCGACAGTACGAATGCGTTGCTGCAATAGATCATTGGGCCAGTAATCTCGCAGAAATTGACCGGCACGTTCAGGCAAGGCTAAAATGCTATAAAAAGGCGCACCCAATGTTGTTAATACTGTGCGTGCGGGCTGTAAAACCGTGGTGCGCTGATCGACAATCATCAGTGCGACTGAGCCAATCGCAATTAGCAAAAATCGATACAATGGGGTTAATCGTTGTGCTGGCAAATGTGGTGCCTTTCAATCAAATCTATCACGCTAAAACAATCGGCGACTACCGCTAGATATTTAGGTAAATATGCCAGAAAAAACCCGCCAACTTATTATTTTAGACAAAACCTGCGCAACCTGCACCAAAGCAATAGAAAACCGGAGACTAACGAACCCACGATAAACTAATCGTCCTGAGCGAAAACACTGCCTAGCGCCGCCATTTCATCCAATGCGCGACCACAACCACGTGCCACGCACGTTAACGGATCTTCCGCCACCACTACTGGCAAGCCAGTATCTTGCATAAAGCGTTGATCCATATCGCGCAACAAGGCACCACCGCCCGCGATGACCAAGCCTTTATCTCCGATATCTGCACTCAGCTCAGGAGGCGTGTGCTCAAGCGCATGGCGTATGGTTTGTACAATTTGATCCAAGGAATCACTAATGGCTTCGTAAACTTCGGTGCTGGTGACGACAATGCTGCGTGACATGCCTTCCGATACATCACGGCCTTTGACTTCCATCTCCAGGTAATCTGAATCAATCCAGGCACAACCCACCGTTTTTTTGATCCGCTCTGCCGTTGCCTCGCCGATCAGAACGCCGTGCCGACGCCGAATATAGTTGATAATCGCTTCGTCAAAAGAATCGCCCGCAACGCGTAGTGAGTTGGCATATACCATCCCTCCTAGCGACAACACGCCGACTTCAGTCGTACCACCACCAATATCAACCACCATCGAACCAGTGGGTTCACCGACCGGCAAATTGGCACCTATCGCAACCGCCATAGGCTCTTCAATTAAATAAGCTTCACGCGCCCCGGCACTCAGTGCTGACTCTCGAATCGCGCGGCGTTCCACCTGGGTTGAGGTGCACGGTACACAAATAACAATCCGCGGGCTTGAAAAAAACCGGTTTTCCTGAGCCTTCTTAATAAAGTCTTTCAACATCACTTCGGTAATGTTGAAATCGGCAATCACGCCATCCTTCATTGGCCGGATGGCTTGAATCGAGCCTGGTGTGCGACCTAGCATTTGCTTGGCTTCGCGCCCAACCGCTAAGACATGTTTGCCACCACGACCATCTTGTTGGATCGCAACCACGGAAGGTTCGTTCAGAATAATCCCTTTATTTCTGACGTAAATCAGGGTATTTGCTGTTCCCAAATCAATCGCAAGATCGTTTGAGAAGTACCCGGCTAATCGTTTAAACATTCAATTTCCTTATCTGGCATAAGAGGTTTCTTCGAGGCGCGGTAATTTACCAACGCTACTGCCTCTGATCAACAATTTATGGTAAGTTTCGCCGCCCAAGCGACCCGCTGATTATAGCGGGTAATTTTTCACTCTATGAGGAGTTTTCACGTGTCCTTCACTAAGGAACAAATTGAATACGTCGCACGTTTGGCCAAAATCAAAGTCAATGATAGCGAGCTGGCACATTATGAACAGCAACTCAGCAAAATCCTTGCGCTGGTCGACCAGATGGAAGCTGCGGATACCGATCAAATAGAGCCGCTGTCACACCCACAAGATCGCACCTTGCGACTGCGTGATGATGTCGTCACCGAAAGCAACCGCCGCGATGACTTCATGGCGTTGACTCCGCACCATAAAAATGGACTTTACCTGGTCCCCAAAGTGATCGAATAATTCTTTGAACCGCACTCACTTCATCTCAAGCCACCTGACTATTTCCTGAGCACGATGTTAGATCAACCACTCAAGGCCATTCAAAATGCGCTGCAATCCGGCGACATCTCCAGCACTGAATTAACTGCTGACGCCCTCGCGCGAGCGGATCAAAACAGTGACTTGAATGCCTTCATCACCCTGACTGAAGAACGCGCACTGAAGCAAGCAAAAGCAGCTGACGCACAACTCCAGGCCGGTGAAAAACAGCCGCTATTGGGTGTGCCGATGGCGCACAAAGATATTTTCTGTACCCAAGGTATTTTGACGTCCTGCGGGTCAAAAATCCTGTCGAATTTTGTCTCACCCTATAACGCCACCGTGGTTGAAAAACTCGATGCGGCAGGAATGGTTTGTATCGGCAAAACCAATATGGACGAGTTCGCGATGGGCTCAACCAACGAGTCGTCATTCTATGGGCCAGTGTTAAACCCCTGGAATCATCAACATGTTCCGGGCGGTAGCTCAGGCGGCTCAGCGGCGGCGGTTGCTGCTGGAATAGTCCCACTAGCAACCGGCACTGACACCGGCGGTTCAGTACGCCAGCCGGCGGCTTTATGCAATTTAACCGGCATCAAACCCAGCTACGGTCGGGTGTCGCGTTGGGGCATGGTGGCTTTCGCATCCTCATTTGATCAAGGCGGAGCATTTGCTAGAAGCGCTGAAGATGCTGCATTCATGCTCGAAGCCATGAGTGGCTTTGATCAGCGTGATTCCACCTCTATTCCCGATCAAACCATTGATTTCACCAGCGGGCTTGGCAAAGATATTCAAGGTCTTAGGATCGGTTTGCCCAAACAATTCTTTAGTGATCAATTAGATACCGAAATCGGTGACAAAATTCACGCTGCGGCCGCAGCATTTGAATCCGCTGGCGCTAAAATAGTCGAAGTCGATTTACCCAATAGCGACCTTGGCATCGCTTGCTACTATGTATTAACCCCGGCAGAAGCTTCGTCAAACTTATCGCGCTTTGACGGCGTGCGCTATGGCTTGCGCGCCGAAGCCTATGATGACCTGAACTCAATGTACGAAAACACCCGTACTGAAGGCTTTGGTAACGAGGTAAAACGCCGCATCATGATCGGCGCCTATGTATTATCGTCCGGCTATTACGACGCCTATTACATCAAAGCGCAGAAATTGCGACGCTTAATCGCCAATGATTTTGAGGCAGCTTTTGAGTCTTGCGACTTTATTTTAGGCCCCACCGCACCTCACGTAGCGCCCAAATTGGGAGAAGTTAATCACGACCCAGTCAAGATGTATCTGGAAGATATTTTTACCGTCACGGTCAATCTAGCTGGATTACCCGGCATTTCGATTCCCGCTGGTTTCAGCCAAACAGGGCTGCCGATCGGCATGCAACTGATTGGTCGTTATATGGATGAAGCGACCATTCTTAATGCCGCGCACCAATATCAGCAGCACAGTGATTGGCATTTGCAACGTCCAGAACATAAGGAGGGTGCAGCATGACTCAATACGGCGGATGGGAAGTGGTGATCGGGCTTGAGATCCATACCCAGCTCAGCACCCAAAGCAAGATTTTTTCCGGCAGCTCCATCGCTTATGGTGCTGAGCCTAACACCCAAACCAATGAGCTAGATATCGCCCTGCCCGGCACCTTGCCGGTGATGAACCGCCAAGCCGCTGAGCTGGCAGTCCGATTTGGCTTGGCGATTGATGCCAAAATTAATCAGCGTTCAATCTTCGCGCGCAAGAATTATTTTTACCCAGACTTACCTAAAGCCTATCAAATCAGCCAATTTGAGCTGCCGATTGTCGGATATGGCGAAGTCATTATTTCTACCAGCGAAGGCGAAAAAACCATTGGCGTCACCCGCGCTCACTTGGAAGAAGACGCGGGTAAATCGCTACACGAAGATTTCCACGGCATGACTGGCATCGACCTCAACCGTACTGGCACGCCACTGTTGGAAATCGTCTCAGAGCCAGACCTGCGCTCTGCCGAAGAAGCCATCGCCTATTTGCGCAAATTGCATTCATTGGTGCGCTACATCGGCATTTCTGACGGCAATATGCAAGAAGGTTCGTTTCGCTGTGATGCCAATATTTCGGTGCGCCCGGTTGGTCAAGAAGAATTCGGCACTCGGGCTGAAATCAAGAATATCAACTCGTTTCGATTCGTTGAAAAAGCCATCAACCATGAGATTGAACGCCAAATCGAACTAATCGAAGACGGCGGTAAAGTAGTGCAAGAAACTCGTCTGTATGATCCGGATAACGACGAAACCCGATCCATGCGCAGCAAAGAAGACTCGCACGACTATCGCTACTTCCCTGACCCCGATTTACCGCCAATGGTGCTGGAAGACTGCCTGATTAAAAGAATCAGAAGCGAGTTACCTGAATTGCCCACAGTGCGAATCCAACGATTTACAGATACGCTCAGCTTAAGCACTGACGAGGCAGAACAGCTGCTGTCTGATCGCGCCCTGGCTGACTATTTTGAAGCAGTGGTTGCAGCCAGCAATGCCGAGCCCAAAGCCATCGCTAACTGGGTGTTATCAGAGCTCAATGGCTTAATGAATAAGGCCGATATTAACGTCTCAGAATGCCCTGTTAGTAGTTCAGCACTGGCACAATTGCTCGACCGTGTTACCGATAACACCATTTCAGGCAAAATCGCCAAGGAAGTGCTCGGCTTGATGTGGGCAGACGGTGGCAGCGCTGATGACATCATCGAAGCTAAAGGTTTAAAACAAATTACCGACTCAGGCGCAATTGAACAAATAGTCGAAGAAATACTTGCGAAACACCCAGCACAAGTGGAACAATACCGCGCTGGAGAACAGAAGGTCTTAGGCTTCTTTGTCGGACAAATCATGAAGGCCACGCAAGGCAAAGCCAACCCAAAACAAGCCAACGAAATACTAAGAGCGAAACTGGCAGAATAGAGTGGATAGGATATAATCGCCCGCCTTAGTAAGCACCACCCAACAATTACCGCTTTTCACACCACGCGCCCGTAGCTCAGCTGGATAGAGTACCTGGCTTCGAACCAGGTGGTCGGGGGTTCGAATCCCTCCGGGCGCGCCATTTAAATCAAAGGCTTACATCGGTAATTTAACGTTCATTCGACACGCAGTGTGCCAAATTTGTGCCAAATGAACCCCTTTGAGGGTCAAGTTGTAGTGATAATTGGTCAGCATAGCGTGCCGTATGCTCGTTTCCAAAATGTGCATACCGCCGTACCATTTCACTACTTTCCCAACCCCCTAACTCTTGTAGCACGGCCAACGGGGTTCCTTGTTGAACGTGCCAGCTTGCCCATGTGTGCCTGAGATCATGCCAACGAAAGTTTGATATTCCCGCTCTTTTGAGCGCAGCACGCCAAGCCTTCGTGTTAGCTTCTTTAATCGGATTGCCACTATATGTAAAAACATATCGTTCGTGTCGTCCAATCTGATCTCTAATCACACTGCAAGCATCTTCATTGAGTGGAACACTAATACTACGCCCGGCCTTTGCCTGATCTGCGTGGATCCACGCAAGATGTCGACCAAGATCGACTTGCGACCATTCGAGGCCAGTAACATTTGATTTACGCAATCCCGTCGATAGTGAGAATATGACGAGGGGTACAAGGTGCTTCGGAAGCGTATCAAGTAATACATTCACTTCCTCTCGCGTCAACCATCGTACTCGTCGCTTTGGTTCTGGAAGCATCCGCACATAGGGTGCTCGTTCTATCCAACCCCACTCTCTCTCGGCCTTACGTAAAATCGCCCGCACTACTTCAAGCATACGATTGACTGTAGCATTGCTCACACCTTCACTCAGGCGCTCGGTTGTTAGGTGATCAATAATATCTCGATCGACCTTGTCTAACGAATATTCACGCAGGTAGGTATCGGTCCAGCGAAGGGCGCGCTTATCATCCTCAGTGGATGCCTTATGCGCCGTTTCTTTTAACCACCGAATTACAGCCTGTTGCCATAATCGTTGAGGCTTTTCCTTTAGCTTAGCTGATCTCCAATACTGCGCCTTGAGCGTGTCGTGAAACTCTAGTGCTTTAGTCTTTTCGTCTGTTTGAGCAGAGCATCGTACTCGCGTTCCGTCTGGGGTCGTAAAGCTGATCCACCAGACATTTTTGCGTTTGTATAGTGACATATAGATTTCTCCATGGTTGTCACTTGCAACGCTTGCCGTGGCCTACAATAGCGCGAACGGATTACTTCGGCAAGATCTGATTGTATAAAGACCCATCGTTTACCGATCTTTGCTCCAGGGACTACACCCGCCTTAGTTTTTTTGCGTAGGGCGCTAACAGAAATTTGCAGAAAATCTGCTGCTTCTTGCAATGAGAGGGTCCGAAGTGATGGTTCATTCATGCGTTGCGTGTGAGAGTTAATTACTGCTCACTAGTGTGGACTACGCGCCTGCAAAATGAAATTTCAGGTATTGGGATACTGTAACTTCAGGTATGGACTTTTATATTAGATATATCTGTTTTATCTTTCCCCCTAGGGGGAAATTTTTGATTTATTCAAATTTTCGCATCTGGTGTCTTGTAAGTTGAGCCATTTGTGCGTTCCATGTTTTTTAGCAATAAACAACGTGGAGACACCCAAATGACCCAATCAAACAATAACGTATTTGACGTAGTAGTGGAACAATTAATATCAGAAGGCCCCGATGCCATGCGCCCCGTGCTCACCGCACTACTCAATGAGGCGATGAAGATCGAAAGAGAGCAGTTTCTAGGCGCATCACACTATGAGCATAGTAAAGATCGGCTAGGCTTTGCCAATGGCTACCAAGATAAGCGTATCGATACCCAAGCAGGTACGCTCAAGCTACGTATTCCAAAGACAGCCAAACACATTGATGAACCATTTTACCCTCAATCACTAGAACGCGGCTTACGCAGTCAACGTGCGATGATGTTAACCGTTGCTGAGATGTACGTGACAGGCGTTAGTACGCGCCGAGTCGAAAAGGTCATGCAGAGTATGGGTATTGAAAATATCTCATCTACGCAGGTATCACGGGCTAATCAGACGATGGATGAGGCGTTGCAAGCCTGGCGAAATCGTCCGTTGAGTAAGGTCTCTTACTTGATCCTCGATGCGCGTTATGAAAAGGTGCGAGAGGGGCATCAAGTGATTGATATGGCGGTGTTGAGTGCCGTTGGCGTGTTGTCTTGTGGGCGGCGTTGCATATTGGGAACAGCGATTGCGGTTAATGAGGCTGAAGTTAACTGGAGAGAGTTTCTCAAGGGCTTGGTTGACCGGGGCTTACATGGCCTTGAGTTTATTGTCAGCGACGATCACAGCGGCTTAAAGGCCGCTAGAAAGGCCATATTCCCAGGCATCCTTTGGCAGCGCTGTCAGTTTCATCTGGCGCAGAACGCTATCCATCATGCACCTAACCACAAAATCAAGCAGCGCATTGGTGCTGAATTGCGCAGCGTTTGGAATGCACCCAATATGGTGGCAGCTCAGGCCAACCTAAAAGTCCTTGTAAGCCAGTACCAAGAAAAGCACCCTCACTTAGCGGATTGGCTAGAGAACAACGTGCCTGAAGGTTTAAATGCTTTTGCGTTACCCGATAGGCACCAAAAGAAAATGCGAACCTCCAACAGCATTGAACGGACGGTTCAACAAGAACTTAAGCGCCGAACCCGCTTGGTCAGAGTTTTTCCTAACCGAGAGGCTTTGTTACGATTAGTCAGCGCCATTCTGATTGAGATTGATGACGAATGGACTAATGCTAATCATCGATATATCGTGTGGAACGACAATGTGTCAACTTGCTAGACAAAAAAGTCCATACCAAATGTTGCGTAATCGGTATTGGCAGGGAAGTCCTGTATTTGCATGGTTGAGATGGTATTTTTCAATACTGCTAGGGGTGCATCATCGCCGCAAAGAAACATCAAAATTCAATAACAACCTTTCAGAAAAATACTGCCCAGTAATTGTATTCTTATCATAAAGGTTCAATGTCCATTGGTCACCATTAGTGTCCGTCAGGTCGATTGCATTGCCAGATGTTGTTCCTTCAAGGTTCGCTTTTATCGTCCGAGAGCCGCAAGCAGCTCCAGATATCCGACCACTTACACTTCCTTGTATATGTCTCCCTGTCTCCCGGAAATTCATTTTGATCTTTCCACTGCAGGAGTAGTAGCGAGCATTTAATGATCCATTCCAAGCACCATTAAGGGTAATGGCTTGGCTTCCAGACCCACTTGATGAACCTCCACCCCCTCCACCGCATGCCGTTAAAGCCAAGAATAAAACAATTGTCGATTGAAGTAATTTTTTGCATTTAATCATAGATTAGTTCGTAATATAGGTTAGTTAGTAGTTTGTTTATGAGGTAAGCACACCGGTCGCTCCTGAGTGCGGTTTTGAGCGGATTCCATTGCCATATAGGCAAGGGATGGCACGGGTCCAAAAATGAATGTGGAGGCTGTCAGCATGCCCTGTTTGAGCGTCTCCTGGGGATTGAGAGAAATCGTTGGCGACTTAAGTGTTCCATCAAGCTGAACGTATTTCGTTGTCGAGAGAGGACTCCAATCGAATGTTTCCTTCGTATTTGAGGTAAAGGTGAATCCAAGCTTCTCCGTATGAAAGTCAATATATCCCGAACTCACAAACATGTTGTCGGCGGTTTCGATAACAATGGATTTGTTGGCTGCTGCATAGCCATTATTGAGCGCGAAAAATATGTTCACACAGGGTAGTTTCACTGCGCTTGCTTCCGGCTCCCTAGTAATTGCTCGACCGTCTTGCGCTAACTGCTTGCCATGCGACACAATGCTTTTATCTAACCACTGCACAAAAGTTGGAGATATTTCACCACTGCTTGCATTGAACGAAATCACCCCTAAACTCGTTGTTGTATGACCCCTGAGTGAATTACCGGCATAAGTAATATTGGCTGAAATTTGACCAGTGCCATCGCGGAAGAATGTGTCATCAGTGGTAAGGAGATTAAGCCGTTCCAGAGCCAAATCATCTGCAGTCAACGCAAGCGAGAATGCAGGTGTTGTTGAGAGGCTTTTAGCTGACCAATTCAGTGTTACGGGCGCACCCAAAGCACTCAGACCTAAGCCGACGATCTCAGCATCTCCATTCTGCACGGTAAGTTTAAATGTGCCATTAACAACTGGTGTGTTGGTATAGCGAACTGCACCTGTGTGAATCTGTATCTTGGCATTGACACGCGCTAGGATGTCATACGGATAAGGCACACTCGGCAGCATCCTGTCACTCTGCTTTAAGTCACTATGATCTAGGTTTATTACATCCGTTAGCTCGAGCCGTTTGATTGCAATGCTCCCACTCAAAGCGTTTTGTGTAGTCTCATACTCGAGCGCACCGGTAATGAGATTATTGCCCTTCTCTATGCGTAAATCTCGTATTTTCAGGTACGCCGGATCAAACGCTACCAACGTAGTCAACACAGCCCCCTGGGGCACATCTTGCTGCGGCAACTGGGTGCGAGCGGTAAGCGAGAATGTAAGTCGCTCTTGAGAGGTATCTCTCACAAACGCTAGACTCAATGGTATGAAATCACCGGCACCGATTGCATAGGAGCCTTCCGACTTTATCCCGGCATATCCAAGATCGAGGTGCACATTCTTTGCGCGGTAGTGGGTTGGTTCGGCTGCTCGGCGATCAATGACGTCAATTTCTGTAATATCTAAAACCGCGATATGTGGCGCTCGGATACGGGAGGCAGTAGATATGAAATCAGCCAGATCAATCACTGCCGGCTCTTCTGTAGTTAGCTTTTCAACAACTACTCCTGCGTGATCAATACGCAATACCAAGTCAGAAATATCGGTTCGCTTACCTAAGACACGTGCTGGTAGAGACACCTCGATATTGCGTAGCCGTATCCTGCTTACGCCGCCATCATTAGCAGGATCTTTGAGTTCAACCTTGTCTAAGCGTGCCCTAATATTTGGATAAACTGATTGCCATTCAATTGGGCCTGAAATGACGATGTCCTTACCAAGCGCCCGAGAGAGCTTTTGGTCAAGTAAGCTGGCAAAAGTTTGGGATGCTAGATACGACTTTGCGCCATATGTGATACCAAGGACCAAAATGGTAATGATAATTGTTACCCACATTAACCGCCCCACTAGGGAAGGCCTGCGCCCACTCACTGCTTTAAAAGCGTTTGTAACGCAGTACCGATGGAGTTGATCACTTGATGTGCAGAGCGAGCAATCATCGCGCCAACTTCATTAGTATCTCGCTTTCCGCCTCCGCATATTTGTTTATGCACACTACGAGCGCTCGCAAGTCGCGATCCCTTCTTACCATACCCCCAGGGTCGTACTGATGACCCTCTCGTATCAACATGGTACCAACTACTTGCTACTCCGAGTCCTGACCCACAGCCGCAATTGGTATACAGCGCCCGTGCAAAGCTGGTTGCTGACACGTTGCCAACATGAATATCAGCTGCCTTACCACTCATGTGGTAGCTTGTCTTGGAGGCCTTCTTGCCTTCTTTGACGAGTTGCGCGTTATACGCCCAGCTACGATAGGCTGACTCGATACTAATAGGGCGTGAGAAACCTTTTCGCAATCGCGTCAAACAGGTTACAAGTTTTGGATCAATACGCGCGTAGCGAAATCGAACGTCTCCTGTATGTGCAAACTCTTGGACTCGAAAATAGGGTCCGAGCTTATCGCGACCATGACCACGGGTGTCATGAAGAGGCACGCCTGATCTGTTTGGATCAAAGTATGGCTCACCACGTCCTATTGGCTTGTTAGTTATGCGTGGCAGTGAGACTTTTACCGGCGCAACCGATACTTTCGATTGTGGCAGTGGTACGTGACCGGCGCAGGCAACTAGCCCTAGCATACTTAATCCGACCAGCAAAATACCAGCAGCAGACAAAGCCATTATTGCAAGCGCGAATTGATCACGCGAAGTAGTGATACAGACGGTTTACCATCAATACCTAGATCATTATCCAGTTGGAAGTCCTGTATCGCCACTTCTGTCTTGGCGCCATACCGGCCATCTGGTGTACCGACATCATAGCCAAGCTTGAGGAGCTTCTCTTGCGTTTCTCGTACCAGGCTTGCATTCATACTCTTTGCAGCGCCCACCTTCGCCACAGCTGTGTCGCCTTGTGAATTATCTGTATCTTGTTCTGACTGTGACTCTGAAATTGATGGTTGTGGAGCGCCAAGCTTTCCGCTGAGTGTTTCGAGGTCGTGTTGCAGCCCTTCGATTGTCTTGCAACCATTTAGTCCCAAAAGCAAGGCACATATTGTCAGCGCATACTTCACCATGACTTACGTAGTGGGTGACTCAGGTATCCAAAGCGCCATGTAACCGGCTGCTTCCCAGCGCTTCATAAATACCTTAAATGGTATTATGCGCTCATACATGTATCCGTCATGTACAACTAAATCGGACCCGCGAGCACCATACGCCACAACGTAATGCACCGGTTTTTCACTTTCAGTGTATAGTGCCACAAGAACTGGAATCCCCGAAATAATTAAGTTTATTATTGTTGAATAATCACTCTTCGTCAGCACTGCATGCGCTCCCTGACTGCGAGCGTAAAGGAGCATATCAAGTGAACTGGTTACTTTATGATCTCGATCAAATATTTCATCTGCAATTTTCGCGGCAGAAAAATCATATCCCGCATGACGCAGAACCATTGAGAGCGCATGCGGGCCGCACTGATTCGGCTCCTGCTGCAGATATTTCTGGGTAAGCGGCACAAGGTGCTGCTGCACACATCCCTGCAGCAAAAGGAGTGAAACTATTGGTAAATACTTTCGGCCAAAATGTTTCACTTCCCAAACCTAGAATTAGAGTGCTAGAGAAGCAGAAGCAACACCAGTACAATAATCCCAACGGTCATGTATGTATAAGCAAACTTCAGCCAACCATCCGATATCTTTTCAGCTGTACCACTCTCAACACGTTGAGTTTCAGCGCCGTATTGAATGAGATCTGGGGTATGTTTTGCCAATTGGCCAAGTTCCCAATTACCGAGCTTGGACACTTTTTTCATTAGCGTATCTACATTTTTCCCATGCTTTTGTGTTATTGCATCATGTATCGATGGGTTATTTAGGAAATCCTCTATGGTCTGCAAATGACGCTCTCGCTCAGATGCTGACGACTCACTCGCTAGCGCAGCAGTGCTGAGCATGCCGAGCACAAATAGGGACGAGAGTAATGCAGATAACAACTTTTTCATTTTAATTCCTCAGTTTAGTAAAAATTTTACGAAAATATTTAATCCCATACATGTAGGATTACACTCACAGCCCAAGTCGCAAGCCTAGAGAAAGACCCTTCACCGCCTTTGAACTCATGATTTCTCCATTGATTGATACGGCATCACTGATCGCATAGCCGAGCCCCATCCCGATAGCAGCTGAAAATAGTTGTTTTGAGCTATCGACTCCGAAAGCTTCTACCGTTTTTTGGCTTGACATAACCCCACCGATCAAATACATACGAATATTTGCTCCAAGTGGTAGCTCAGGACGCAAAAATGCACTCACATGATAGTCAAGCAGCGTATTAGCATTAAACTTTTCATCCACAACAACACCTAAACCACCGCGCAACTCCAATTGCATTGGAAAGGCAATACCAAATCGCTTTTCTAGTCCAACGCCGTACAAGCCTTGTATGCTCATTCCAGACGACTCCCATTTGATAATGTTCGCTTGCATATAATCTCCGGTCGCAATTGCCAAAGGCATATCAAATGGAATCATGGTCAGAATAAAAGCCGTTCTTAATACATCCTTCATGATCACTACCACGTATAAATGGGACTCTTTCGTGCCCGTAGAAAAGAGGTCTCACACACAAACTAAAGCTCGACCTTTCCAAAAGGTTATTACGGTGTACTACAACACTCAAGCACTCTTGCTGGGTTGCGAATGATTCCAACAGATAAAGTGTCCATATTGATGGACACGATTTGCAGTAATTTACGCTAGAAGTTTTATAGGAAAACAATGTATTCTAAAATGCCTTCTGGAAAACAGCACCAAGGTGAATAGTAATCATGACCACGTTTGACCTAGGAAATTTCATATCAGAACATGTTAAGAAACATAATATAAATATCAAGAGACTATGCGAGAACACTGGTATTAGCCGATCCACGTTCTACACCTTGAAAAACGGGGGGATTACAGTGCCAACTAAACGCTTACCGGGCCAAAACCTTAGCAGCGTAATCGTAGGCTTGTCTTTTTGTGTCAAACCGAAGGTTCTTATCGTAGGATGGCGCGCTACCAAACTGGTCATCGGTGACTCTCCATTGTGCTTCAGATATTCCTTTTTTCAGACATAGGCCAGACAGTATTGGCGAACTACTCCCTCTATTTGTTTTTGCAAGGCAGCAAGCCAGATTAACTCTCGAATCGTACGAGTAGTGAATATCAAACTCCTTGGACCGCATGACAGTAATTGCGGCATCTGGTCCCACGGTCATGCACGAGGGGGACTCCTCAAGCGAAGCCTGATTTAGGCCCAGCGCATTAACTGTCGCGTTACTCACTATATCGCCCATTTCTGCGCAACCAGCAATCGCGGCGCTGCTTAACACAATAGTTGCAATCTTTCTGAAGCTGGTGCCGAGGCTTGTTTTTCGGTTCTTGTGATAACTCATTGCTCAATTTCCTGTTTTTGGTTAAGAGATTTAGGTACGTTAAAAGAACTAGCAGTGCTATAAGCGACTTTTGGATTCGTCGACTAAGACAGGTTGGCCAGATGGAGACTTTTTTCTGGTAGCCGACACCACCACCCTGGTGCGTGAGGCATCTACCGGAATCTTATTTCTGACAAGTTCTATCTGTTCAAGCTGTGTTTGTAGTTCCGCAGCAGACAGATCTGTACGAGCGGTAAGTGCTTCCTCTTTTTTATTGATCTCTACAATCTCTGACTCTCTGGCGGGATTAACCGCTAATTTACGAACTTCTATCTTCACTACTTCCTTGCAATCCTCTAACTCTTTTTGATTTCTTGCCTTACATGGTTTGATTGGCTGCTTTCTCACCCAGGTTTCAGCAGCTCTAACCGTTGCTGCGAAGAGAAAGTCCACTCGGCGATTACGTGCTCTCCCACGTGCGCTGTCATTGGAATCTCGTGGGGAGAGTTCACCGAATGACAGACGATAGACATCCGCCTTGTATACACCGCGACGTGCAATTGCCTTAGCAACCGCATCCGCACGTGCCAAACCTAAATTGTGGTTATATGACTGCTCACCACGGGTATCTGTGTGCCCAACGATAAAGAGCGCAACATCATCCGGCTCTCTCGCCATATTTTGCGAAATAATCCTTAGAATTGGGTACGCTTCCGAGCGAATTTCGCTTTGAGCGGTATCGAAGAACACATCACTGTTAAAAACAACGCGTAGCACCGGAATCTCGACTGGGTAGTCAGCCAGTCCATGTTCGGATGGTGTCAAATAGTCCGTGAAGAATTCAGGTTTAATGTCATTCGAGGAAAGTCTTAGTAACCGATCTTTGCGGTCATTATGCTCAAGTAATACAGTTTCTGCGTGTGAAACTGGACAAGGGAGCTTCGATGGCCAATCTGGTGGGCAATCACCTTTTGCAAACGATTCCTCAGTCAGTGACACTGCTACGAAAATAATTTTCAAGACGATGATAATGCGCGGTAAATCGTATTTAGATGGCCTAATCTGCACGACTAAAATGCACCACCATCTACTCTTTGAAGCTTCATCGGCAGTCCGTCTTCCATGCCGGGCACATAGCCAGAGCTGTCAGTTATCATACCGGATACCTGATCTCCTTCAAACGTCAAAGTCATATTGCGAAAACCAACAAACGGCATCCAATTCTCAAATTCAGGATCGCCTCCGGGCTCATCCGTCCAAATCTGTGCAAACCCACCGGTAGCAATAAAGGTGCATTCATTTTCACCAGTACAGGTCAAACCTCCATCAAAGGGTAAAAACCGAATTTGATCAGACTGCACCTCAATCCATGAATTCACTGAACGTTTATTGGCATCAAGCGCTACCCGCATCAGGGTGGGGAAGTCTCCATCAGGGTAAGATACCGTTCCACGATAAATGTCTACGCTGGTGGGCACACTCTCTTCTTTGAGCGATCCTGTCAGGCTGGCAAGCGTTACTAACTCACCTTTTGCACCTAGAAAAAGGGATTTCAAATACTCTTTGTCCCTTGCTTTTTGTGTCTCTGACGCACCAAGGATATGCACCTCGGCTTTATTAAAATCTGCGCCCCACTGTGTTGTTTGAGATCGAGCAAGTGCGCGGGCAGATTTCACATCAGCCTGGTCTTTTGCAAAGTGATATTTAGAAAGGTTGGACAGTATGACAATTCGTGGGATTCCGTAATCAAGCGACGCGCTATACCCACGCGCCAAGGACTGCCCTAGCCCTGATTCTACGAATGGCTCTGCTTTGTTCTTATTACTATTGTTGTGCTTTGCACCTTCTACGAGAGCCAACGTAAGTGTACGACGAAAATGGTCTATTTGCTTCCCCAGCTGGTCGCGCCAACCTTTCCCAAAAAAAATGGCGAGTGAGCTTTCATTTTGTGCAAGTGCTTGCTGTTCACCGGCTGCATACAATGGGGCACATCCAGCAAAGAGTTTTTGCAGACCTGAGCCATCGGTTTGTGCAATAGATACAGAAATTCGCTCTCGTGGTGCAAGTCGGCGCAAGATTGATGCGTCTTGGGCATCTAGGAAAGCAATCACTTTCTGACGCCACACCTTATTTTCTGCGAGAGGTCCCTCGTTCTCATGAGTAACCATTGCACCATCGATAACGATGTGTGTCTGACGCAATGGTAATTCAAATTCTGTTAATTTACAGAATGTTTCATCGGAGTATTCTGCATGCGCTACACCACTGCATATACAAATCATGACAAGCGCTACTTGGCGAAGTCCTGCTTTCATTTGCTTACTCCTAGATATGCTTCAAATTAACGCTAAGTGCAGCATATTCTGTCGCTGTTATTGGAACCCTTTCGAGTGATTCCTCGCCGAAATGCTCGTCAGCTACTTCGATAGGTCGAGTAATTTGCAGCTCTGCCTGCTTTATACTTCTGCAAAGAGCATTGACATAACCTTGCAAGATAGCGATGACCTCAGCGTCTTTGGCTTGAATGCGGCTGAATGCTTCGCGTGCCGATTGATATTCTGGCTTATCCTGCATAGATGCATCCAGGCGTCGAGCATCTTCGATCGCCTCGCTAGTTTTACCGTCGATTTGGCGAACCTTTTTATTCAGTTCTTTACTGAGCTGCTCCCGCAGTTTGTAGTACTCCTTTGCGTGCTTTTCTTTCGTCTTGAGGAAATCCGGAAAGTCCGGATCAGGATCGTGCCACAAATATGACAAGATGACGCCAACAAGCCAGACGCCGAGATTTAATATCAGTGACCCGCCCACCGTTGCGAGCCATGTGGGTTCCTGTCCGCCTATGATTGCTCGCTCTAAAATAGCATCAGCAAGAAAGTTTGCTCTGGCATACCATACTGCAGCTAGGACGACCGCCAGTCCCAGAACGCCCTTGATAATCATGAAAATCCCTTGGCGTGTTGCTTCACTACCACCAGCATCGCCAAAAAAAGCTTGAATCTGTCTAAGAAATGACCCTATTAGGTGCGAGGATGCTGCTAGAAGCAGTGCTATGATCACGGTAGATCCGAGGGCCGTGAACGGTGTCATAAAACTGAGCTGCGAGAACGCTTCAAAGTTAATAAACGCCTCAAAGACACCAACAAACCCTAAGGCCAGCCAATAACCAAGCCCTAAAACCTTTGGATCGCGACCGCGCTTTCTTTTTCGCTCATCGTAGTTTTGAGATGCAGATTGAAACTCCTTAAAGTGTGCAGCTAATTTTGCATACGGTACTTGTTTTTGCTCCATATGCTGTAATTTTGCTTCTCGCTTATCCTTAATGCTTTGCTCAGTGATCTCGTCAATTCGCCTTTCCAGCAGAGCTGCTCCAGTTTGATCTGGTTGGGCAATTCTTTTTAATTGAGCCTCTACCTGATCAACGGCGGGTTTGCGTATTAATCGCACATACGTGGAATACCACTCGCGCATTTTTGGAGTGATATAGGCAGGATACTCACCGACGCGGTCGGTAAGGGATAGCGAGCCATCAACTGAAGCAACCTCTTCACTAGCCGCGCTGATCAGATCTCGCCCAGGGTCCGAATAGTCAAAGTTTATATACAGAGTGATATTTGGCATTATTTTTCCTCGTTACCTGCTGTGGTTGCTTTCATTTCTCTTGATCTATAGGCCAGAATGTGGATTACTCCCCTTATGCCGTTATTGTTTCCCAGTCGCCAGATGGCGTGCGGCATACATATCCACCACCGATATTGTGGTGCTCATTGGCTACACCAACGGTAGTGTTTGTTGCCCTACACACCGTATATACTTTCTCAGACTGCAGCGAATCGAGGGTCTTTCCAGCTGCTGCTGAGGGACTGGGCCGCTTCGTATACTCCTTGGGTATTGGTACGTCTTTTGTTGTTGTCTCAACCAGCACTTGTTCACCGCTGTCAGATACAAATGAGGTAGTGCTTACCCCAGCAACTTGTTTGTTTAGTGCAGCTTTCTCGTGCTCTCTAATGCGATCCTTATCACGTTTAGTTGCGCGACCAACAAAATAGGCGCAGGCAAGAGATCCAAGTGCTGCACCTCGAAGTGCGCCTTCTTGTCGTGATTTAACCCTGTCACCCTTCCCTCTACCACTATTGCCCATAAAAGCACCGAGTACAGCGCCAAATCCAATACTCGCCACACACGACTGAACTGTCGTATCTACGGCAGATCGGTATTTCCCATTATGCGATGTAGAGCTGCTCGTCGTAGCACAGCCAATTAGAGAGACTAGCAACAATGCCGTTGAGGCTGTTTTGCCCACAGTGCGTAGATGGCCGTTTAGGTAATTCATATGTACTCCTTTAGTAAATGGTCTCCGAAATAACTTTAGGCTTTGCCAAGTTCGACAAGTCAAACAACCTGTCTGTTCCGGTTCGATGGTGCCTTACGAATCAACGGCAAACTTGGTATTTGTTCCGTCACTAGCCTTTCTGCACGAACAGGAGAACACCACCAACCCCAAGAACACCTGCGAGGAGATAAAATGGTGTCGCGCGTCTTGTAGACAAATTTTTTACATTTTCTGTGTCCTTGCGAATGGTCTTTGCATCCGGACTTGTTCTAGCGAGTGGGTGGTCTTTTGGAAACGCCTGTGCCATCTTCTCAGCCATGTTTCCCATACCAATAGATATCGATTCGAGCTTGGTTGGCTGACCTTTTTGAAAGCCTACATAGCCAAAATAAATAGCGGCGATAATCAGCAAGAACCCTATATTTTGAGTGCTCATTTGTTCCCCCTTTTTCTTTTTCTAGTCATGACAAAACTCCCAATTGCCATAGCAGCACCAACCACACATAAGAGGATCGCAACCGGGCTTGGAATAAGGTTTAGAGGAAAGTCATTGTTTACAAGCGAATAACCTCCAACAATGGCGATGAATAACCCGATATATTGGATCAAGTATTCAATCCATGACCGCATGGAGAATGTTTCTCTGATAGCTTCCTTTGCGACTTGCTTTGCAACTTGCTTAGCACCAGACTGCTCCTGGGGCTCTTGTGGGAGTGGGGAGGATTGGGAGTTCATGGTTTTACCTATAATCTATATTTAGTGGGGGTTATTAATTCCATCAGTGCGTAACAAATGCATCAGGAGCCGCTTCTTTGGGTAACTGATGTGCACGAATAACGCTGACTAGATCTTGTTCAAACCGAAGTTTCTTTTTCACATTGTCAATAGCCCGTACAGCACCTGCGACATCCGAAGCTTTTTGGTGCGCTTTACTTGTTCGTTCGTAAGTAACTTCTGAGTCAATTCTAATTGCCGCCTGCAACACGGATGTGATAGTGGTCGAACAAGTGCTGATATTCATTGTGATCTCACGACCACTAATAGAGTAGTTCATCTTGGTTTTTTCACCCCGAACCCATATTGGCTAGCCCTCCGCCTGCCATAACAACGTGCCCGTAGAAAAGAGGTCTCACACACAAACTAAAGCTCGACCTTTCCAAAAGGTTATTACGGTGTACTACAACACTCAAGCACTCTTGCTGGGTTGCGAATGATTCCAACAGATAAAGTGTCCATATTGATGGACACGATTTGCAGTAATTTACGCTAGAAGTTTTATAGGAAAACAATGTATTCTAAAATGCCTTCTGGAAAACAGCACCAAGGTGAATAGTAATCATGACCACGTTTGACCTAGGAAATTTCATATCAGAACATGTTAAGAAACATAATATAAATATCAAGAGACTATGCGAGAACACTGGTATTAGCCGATCCACGTTCTACACCTTGAAAAACGGAGAACGCAAAGAACCCAATCTTTCAACGATTACTAGCGTAGCTCGTCACTTAAAAATCCATCCCTTGATCTTGATGCGTCAGCTTTTTCATGGTTGGGAATTTGATGCCAAACAGGCCAACACAAAATATCCTCGCGACTGCACCGGCTTCGTACAAGATATTACTATCCCTGATAACAGCGCTGTCTTTGTCAATTCAACATTTGTAAAGACGTGGGAAATCCAAAATACCGGAAGAGTGGCGTGGAAAAAACGGAGCCTCGTATGTGTTGACGCTGATCTGGAGGTGACCACAACTTGTAATGCAAAATTCTCAACACCAAATAGCCAGCGGGGCCTCAAACCCACAATACGCGAAATCAGCATGCCTCCGATACAGCCTGGAGAAAAAGTGCGACTCAGTGTTCAATATACTGCGCCAGCATATCCATGCACGGTAGTGTCCTTTTGGAAAATGGTGGATCAGTCCGGTAACTACTGTTTCCCCGAAAATGAGGGGTTATTTTGTCAGGTGTGTGTTGTAGGCTTCTGAAACCTACACACAAGTTCATATGCCTCACAGTAGAGGATACAAGAAACATGAATTCTTCATGTAAGGCTACTCAGAGAGAAACAATCATTTAATAGAGTAATGGAGGTATCACATTGAAAAAAAAACTAACAAGTCTTTATTGCACTTTCCTTCTTTTCAATTTAAATATTGGCTATAGCCAAGCTAATGAAAAAGCAGCTGAAAACCTACCAACTATCATTATTACAGGCTCGCGCTGGTCAGGGATCGATGGCTGGGCATCAACGGGATCAAAGTCCCCGATCGGGCGCTCACTATTCGATACTCCCGCATCTATAGAGATATTGGATTCTGGTGAGGTCGCCGATAGCTCACCTCAGAGAATTGAGGATGTCGTTTATTATGTAAGCGGTGTACAAGCAAGCAACAATCAGTCCGGATTTTCCACCTCCATTTTTGCACGTGGATTTAACTCTGAAGGATACGTATTCCTTAACGGGCACCGTGATAACCAGCAATTCTATCTGCGGGACTTCGCCACAGTGGAACGTGTTGAGCTACTTAAAGGTCATTCATCAGTACTCTATGGTTCTGGCACACCTGGAGCTAGCCTCAACTACATCACCAAGCAACCGCTGACAACAGCTCGATCAGAGATAAACGTGGGAGTAGGTGATCACCTCTTTAGGACAGCATTTGATACAACAGGCCCTATATTTGACAGCCCGAAAGCTTCTTACAGATTGGTAAGCGTGTTTCAAGAAGGTGAAACCCTATACGACAATGTAAATAACAATCGTTCATTACTCGCCCCTTCCCTGAGCTATAAGTACGACAAGGGGTTACTGAAATTTGAGGGCGAATATGCCGAAACCACGCGTGAATTGGAGTTCGGCATCGTGCGTTCAAATGAACAAATCCTCTTTAACAAATCTTATGTTGACCCACGCGCATACTCTGATCGACGCTATGGCCGGGCAAGCGTATATGTCGATCATAACGTGACACCTTCCTCTTCATTTATTGGTTCGATCCACTATTTCTCCACCCGACGAAATGATCAGCATATCGGTTTCGCTAACAAACTAGATGAAAGCACGCTAATCGGCTTTTTCCGTAAAGTTGAAGACGATTATGCCCAAATTAACCTGCGGTCAGAACTTCAAACCCAGATAGTGCTGGATCGTCAAGAGCATGCGATAGCCATTGGCCTCGAACAATTCAATAGCGAAGACAATGTAATAAGCAAGAAAAATATTGGTGGATTTACACTTGACACGATCGCCCCCAACTTTGATACACCAATCACTAGCCTGATACTTACAGACAATAATTATCGAATTCGTTCTAGGGAAAAAAGCCTCTTTTTACATGACTCCATCAAGCTAGGTGATTTTTGGCTAGTTGATATTGGCACTAGATATTCGGCCTTCGATGCTGAATTCAAAAAAACCAAGCCAATTCAGATGACTAACCAAAAAACACTTTCAAATGCTATTGGCATCAACTATCAAATTAACCCCTCCGTCTCGCTTTACGGTGGTTACTCCGAGTCTTTCCTCCCAAATTGGGGGCGAGATATAAATGATCAGTTCTTCGATCCGATGACCGGAAAACAATATGAAATTGGCTTTAGGAAAAGGAATTGGGGTGGTATTGATCTACACTTTGCTACCTACCTGCTGGATCAGGATAATCTGACCACAACTGACCCTCAAGATCCTAGTTATCAAATTTTAGCAGGTCAACGGCGCTCTAAAGGCTTTGAGATCGAGCTTGGGGGTAACTTGCATAGTAACTTGGGCTGGAAAGCCACATATGCCTATACTGATGCAACCATCCGAAGCGATAATGATGGCTTTAAAGGTAATATCCCTGGAAGTATTCCAAGTCACAGTGGCTCTATACAGCTGACATTCGTTCCCAAGCAACTCAATAAGAACATGAAGATATCCATCGGTCTGATAGGTGTCGATGAACGACATGGTGATGACAAAAACACATTTAGCGTGCCAGGTTTTGGCCGTACAGATTTGTCGCTCAGCTTCAGTAACGATGGGGTTCGCTTTGGTTGTTCTGTAGAAAACCTTTTTGATAAAGAATATGTTGCAGCATCGTTTAGGGAGGACGATATGTTTCAGGGGAATAGAAGAACACTCATGTGTAACGTCAATCGAAAATTTTGATTTTTCAAGTAGTTGGTGGGTGCTAACCACTGGATCATGCCGCTTCATCACTTGCGATGTTACTCCTTTCAAATTCCATATAGTTTCTGGTTAACTCTGCCATAGCCCTGTAGAAGGGATTTTTTGCCTCAGCGATAACCGTATCGCAAAACTGAGAAGACCAGCATAATAAATGTTGCTCGAGAAACATGCGCTGGATTTTCTGACTCTTCTCTGCGTCCTCTCGGTTTTTCTCAACCCACTGAATAGCCTCAAATTCCGTCAGATTTTGCATAAACTCAAGTTCAACACTGATGTGATCAGGCATTCCGGTGTATTCTGACTCATAGTCGAGACCCGTTGTCTCAATGAATTTTTTAACTTCAACAGTTTTCGCGCCCCACAGGCCACCGCCACCTGCATCACTCTCTACAAAGACAGACTCGTGGGCAGATATATGGTGGTCCGGCCCGATAAACAGGCGGGTAAACTCAAGTTTTAGTACCTCCATAAGCTCTGAATCCGAGCCAGAAACAAAGGCCTCCCCCAGTTCCACACCCAGGTCTGAGAAGATCCCTGACAAACGGGAACTTCTCAGTTCCTTTATAAATGCCTTGCTGGGTTCCTCCCGGAAAGCAGCGGCCAATAGCCCATAAATATTACTTCTAGATTTGGCACTATCGGCCGAGTTTTTCCAGTTGAATTCCATCGCATTTCTCCCGTTAAGGTTAATATTATGCTTTCGCAACTCTTACCACCGTATCCATCCACCGTTGCCCGCCACTAATCGGGTCTGAGCTATTGGGGATGATAGAATTGGGATGAGTTCCATGCTTGTCCCACCACATATTTTCAGCATCCGGATCTGCCATAGCACCACCGGGTGTTGGGGATTTTTTACCTGACCCATAGATGCCTGAATGCTTGCGACCAAAGTGGTGCGAAATCGCAATAATGCCCGGAATGATACCTTCGGTCACATGTGCGGTGGTTGTAATCTCACCAAGATCACTCGCAACCGTTATAGCATCACCGTCTGCGATACCGCGATCCTCAGCAGTTTTACTATTGATCCACGCCGGATTGTCATGCTTTATCTCAGACAACCACTTGCAATGCGATGTACGAGAATGCGTATGAACCGCCACCTTGTAGGTGGTCAGATGCAAGTCATCCTTGCCCATCTTCTGATGTTCAGGTATCGGGGTGTAGGTCGGAAATGCTGGAAAACCAGCCGACGCAAAATTATCGGAGTAAAAATCCAGCAACCCTGACTTGGTGAACGAGGTATTGGGCGGATACGCCTTACGTGGTGTGCCCTCGATATCTTGGGCAACATAAGCACTTTTAGCACCCTCAACACCCAGATAGCCCTTACTTTTCGCATCAGCTTCACTGACACCTGCCTGCTTGTAATTCCAGTAAACACCGGTTTTCTCGTCAAGAATGACGCCATCGCCGGACACATCAGCCTTAGCCTCGTAAAATCCAAAATTAGGCTTGGCATCTTTATCATGCCAGACACCATGTTTTTTCATGTACTCGAAACCCCCAGCCTCCTTGACGCCCGGTGTCATCTCGCAAGATTGACGAACAAAGTCTTCCTTGGTCTCGTATGCAAGCTCGATTCCTAATCGTTTTGCCAAACCATAGAAGATTTCACCTTGATCTTTTGACTCGCCAAGTGGCTTGATGAGGGGTTGACGAATATAGTACTCAGCCACACCAGTTGGCGACACCATGTCTTCGGTATCCCAGCGTTCAAGGTAGGTAACATCAGGCAGGATAAGATCAGCGTATTGTGATGACTCATCGTAAACAATATTTGAATTCACATAAAAGGGGATGAGGTTTTCATCTTTTAGGACCTCTTCAGCTTCATTGTTATTGCCATTGATGAACGCCTGATTATTACAGCTTGACCAGTAGACTTTAGGTCGACCATTTTGGCCATCCTTGATCATCGGGAGATTTTGCTGACTTACCTGGTGTGTGGGAAAAGCAGCCTCACCTGGGAAACCATTTACTATATCAAGACCTTTTTGTACCTCAGCCTTAGGTGAATGTGGAGATTTCCAACCTGCACCGACGCCCATGACACGACCACCTTTTCTATCAAGGTTGTTGGTGATTGCCGACAGCAACATTGCTGCACGTTCCTGATCCGCGCCATGATAATGCATGACAGTACCGCGATAGCCGATCAGGCAAGCTGCTTTCGCCTTGGCATAACCGCGTGCAATAGACTGTATTTTCTCTGCCGGAACACCGCTTTCTTTTTCAGCAAATTCAGGAGTGAATTTGGCTACGTGCTCCTTGATAGCGGCGATTTTATCGTCATCGCTTGCATGATAATCTGGCGATACACGCATATATTTAAGATGATCCTTGCTGAACAAGTCTTCATTCATTATGACGTTAACCATCGACAACATCACCAGGCCATCCATGCCAACCTTGATCGGAACCCACTCTGTAGATTTGGCTGCCGTATTAGATAAACGCACGTCAAAAGTATAGAGTGGGACATCTCGATCAACCATCGCTCGAATTAGCCTCTGGGAAGTCGGAATATGGTTGGTATGTGTTTCAAACTGGTTTGAACCAAAATTCACAACAAAGTCTGTATTATCATAATCCCAGTTATCATACATTCCACCCCACAGGCTTTCCTGGCCTACCCATTTAGGCCCTTCACAAACCGAAGTATGCGTACCAATGGTGTGAGAACCAAATGCATCCATGAAGTCGTGCATGATTGAAGACTGACTGCCCTTGTGCCGACCATACTGGTACATAAACAACTCTGGAGTCCCGTCTTCAAGTAAAGGCTTCAGTTTGGACGCCATTAGATCAAGCGCTTCGTCCCAGGAGACCTTCTTCCACTTACCCTCACCACGTTCACCTACACGTAGCATTGGATACAAGATCCGATCGGGAAAGTAGACATGGTTAACACCGGCCTGACCCTTAGCGCAGAGCTTTCCAAGGGTACGAATTGAATCCGGGTGCCCCTCTAGCTTAACTACTCTCCCATCTTCGACATACCCGATCATGGCATCACGCGTCACGCACTGCCAACAAGCACTTGGGATAGCCTGCCTTTCTTTATTTGTGGTCGGAGAAAAATCTCGACCCCCTTCTTGCAGCTTAATTGATCCTGCAAGTGCATTCTGACTAGCTCCCAGCCCGGTTGCTATGCCGCTACTGGCGGCAGCAAGTTTGATAAAATTACGACGATTAAAATTTTTCATGTTAATTCCTCTTCTTAATCTGTTCAGGATCTATACAATTAGGTCTACAAAATGATCCAACTCGCCTTTTTTCCGCTTGGTATATAAGGTTTTCAGCATGTTATCTGGATCAATGTAAAACACGTGTGGCTTCGTTCCCTCTTCAGGAAGTAATACATTTTCGTCCTTAGCCAGGTTGTGTTCTTTCACGAGTTTGGAGACTTCACTCTCTGGATCATTCAGATCTCCATAGATACGAGCACGCCCCTGACAAGTATTAACACACGATGGCTCAATACCATTGTCAACACGGTGAACACACATATCGCATTTGTCCGCAGCCTGCTTTGTTGGGTCACCACCCGCCTTCACAAAGGGGTCAAATGAGCGCACACCATATGGACAGGCATCTATACATTTTCCGCAGCCGATACACTTATCCTTGTCTATCAGAATCATGCCGTCCGGACGCTTGTAGGTCGCACCGCTACGATAACGTATCGTTTTGCCATCAGCAGTTTTAAATTTGGCGCGCTCGCCGGGAAACTCGGGGCAGGCTTTCACGCAAGGGGGAACCCCATCTTCTTTATTGCCCTCGCAATGATTGCACATCAACGGTAAAAACGCCTTTTTAGTGTTCGGGTATGTTCCCATTGTCTTCTCCTGGATCACGGCTCTAAACCTTC
The DNA here is from genome assembly GCA_965249035.1 of Candidatus Poriferihabitaceae bacterium. Taxonomy (GTDB): domain Bacteria; phylum Pseudomonadota; class Gammaproteobacteria; order Arenicellales; family Poriferihabitantaceae; genus CBDFKV01. The sequence continues at coordinate 360,517 of CBDFKV010000006.1, forward strand.
CAAGAGAAACATCATTCTCTGATTTACACGCCACAGTACAAGCCCTGCACCCGATGCATCTTCTCAGGTCCATGACCATTGCCCAGCGAGGAGGGTTTTTCGATTCTTGCGCTACCAGGTTCGCTCCTGGCGTAGCCAAAGCCGCTGTTCCAACGGCTGCTGTTCCGACGCCGCCAAGAAACTTTCGGCGATTCATTCCAGGTGATTTCTGCTTACTCATGTTGACCTCTCTTGTCAGTTAAATTTTGGTTGATCATGTTTGGCTCCTCTGTTCAGTTCATTTATAGATTCTCTTAATTGACCTCTTCACTTACGCTTTCTGTTTGTTCACTAGTAGGATCTACCTGGTTCGATGCGCCTGCTTCCTCCAGCATGTCGATGGTGTCTTCGAAATTACCAAATGCGCCATCAAGAATGCCGATTGCGTATTTCTTGTTATGAACACCATTCCCGAACCGTACAATGTCCAGTAGCTCGACACCCGCGGCGATACTTGATTCCGCCTGGCCTATTTGCTCCTCGTTTAGAACATTCTTAAGTTCCGCAAGAAGTTCTCGCGCTTCCACCTCAACCTCTTCTGCGCCTGCAACCTCATTTTCCATAGTTTCTTTCCAGTCAATGAGCATCCCTTTATGTTCTTCGGTATGACAGGCAGCACATGTATCTCCTGATGCGGTTCTAACATCATGCCCATTACTCAGTGTTTTCTTCAAATGACAGCCCATACAGTTGGTATTGACTTCATACATCAAGTGAGGGGCACCAGAAATTTCGTCATTCACAGGAGTGCCCGAAAGCAGCAACTTTTGATATTTATGTTGGTCGACATGACAGAGTTGGCAATCCTCACGTACAAAGTCGAGGTGATCAGTCCTGTTCCTGTGTTCGACAACAGTGTGGCAATCAAAGCAGTCGGCTTTTGCAGGAACATGCTTTTCATGCATCAATATTTTGTCGCCGGCAGCGGCTAACAGTGTCTGACTTCTGTTGTGGCATGTGAGGCAGCCATTTGCGACCACATTCCCTGTCTCAATTTCTCCATGGCCTTTCACGACTTCGAAATGGCAACTTTCACAAGCCACGCCCGATTCCTGAATAGTTTGATGGGTTATTGGACCTTTTGTCGCGCCTTCATCGCCCGCTTTTAACTGGCTCTGTAGTGACTTGGTAGGAATAGTATGGCAAATATCACACCGGGACTTTCCCTCGTTAAAACTGATAGATGGTTGATCTGCAAAACTGATTTTTTGAATATCCCCTCCATCCACCTCAGCTTTGTCAAGCGTGGGCTTATCCAGTTTGAGGTGGCATAAAAAGCAGATCTCCTGGGGCACCTCGAAATGATTTTTTTCTGATACTTTAAAGTGGCAGGTATCACAGGTGATCTGCTGACCACCTAGTGCCTTGTCGCCGAAATGAACCTCGTGTTTAAAACGGACTTTCTCGGTGTACTGGATTTCTTTCTGTGCCAGGGTATCAACGTCGTGGCAACCGGACTGCAGGCATGCGCCATCCGGTATGACAGGGCGAATAGGAAGGGGGGCATCGGAGTCATACAAGTAGGCCGCTAGGTGACGCAACCCTTCGTATTTGGCCTTTAGTGACTGCTTATCACCTGGCAGAAAATGACAATCGATGCATTCCGCCTGCATACCGTCTGGATTGTTGTCTTTATGGTGATAGTTAGACTGCCACGCTTCGTATTGTTCTGTCATAGTGTGACAGCTACCTCCACAAAACGAAGACTGGGAGGTGTAATACTCAACACCACTGTAGGCGGCAAATATAAATAGTAACAACCCTGCCAATACAATGGCTGTCAATCGCCAGGTCACTCTAAATCCACCACTACCACTCATGACATTCGTTCCTACAAAACTATAAACCACACTAATGCTGCGTTAACTATAAGCAAGCTTCATGCCAACCATGAAGTACCCAAGGTTTTAAGTAATGATAGGAGTGAACCGGGAAATTATTGCAATATTTGTTACCTGACAGTAACATTTCCTGAGAAACGTCCTTAAACCATACATATTCCTTTATCATCATAGTGTTAATAAGTTTTTCAGGCTGCCTGAGTTACCACCAGGTAACAAATGGTGGAGAGTAAAAAAAATAGTAAAAAAACCTCTTCACTCTTATGCACATAGAGGTTAAAAACTATCTAAATGGCTTGCGCAAACCCTATGGTAGTATGGTTCTCTGTTTTGCTAGGCAGCCCTTAAACCTATTTAACAGTCCTGAAGTTTTGATACGAATAATCTTTTTCTTGGTTTTTTTGTGTGCTACTCATTTCAATATCGTGAGTGCCGAAAAACCACCTATTCGCTTCGGGTTAACCGCGGTCATCGTCACCGAGAATCTTCGCTTTTTTGATCAATGGAGCCAATATTTAGAACAAAAATTGGACCGAAAAGTTGAATTTGTACTCAGGAAATCTTACCGTGAAGTAATGGATTTACTGGAATCAGGTAGTGTCGAATTCGCCTGGATTTGCGGCTATCCTTATGTTCAAAAGCGAGAACCAGAATTTTTAAATCTCTTGACTGTCCCAATATACCGGGGAAAACCGCGCTATCACTCTTACATCATCGTCCATCATGACAGTCCCTATAAAGACTTTAGTGAACTTGAAGGGAAAATATTTGCTTTCTCCGACCCAGATTCAAACTCAGGTTTTCTTTATCCTCTTTCCTTAATGGCAGAAAAGAATGAAAAGTCGGAAATTTTTTTCCGCCAGTCATTTTTTACATTCAACCATGCAGAAACGATACAGGCGGTATCAGAGCAAGTTGCAGACGGGGGTGCCGTAGACTCATACATTTGGGAGTATCTTGCAATTTTCAGTCCAGAAATCACCAAGAAAACTCGAATCATCAAGAAATCTCCGAGCTTCGGTTTTCCACCTATAGTCTCTAGCACCAACTTAGATAACAACACCGTAGATTTAATGCGGGACACGCTGGTAAATATGAACAAAGACGCCGATGGAAAAATACTTTTGGAAAAACTCAAACTAGATGGTTTTGGCGAATTTCCTGACACGCTATTCAGTGAAATCCGTGCAATGGCCAATACAACTCAGGGCTTGAAACCACCTCCCGAACTACCACCAGCAAACTAAACTACCGATAATTAATGCCAATACTTAAGCCAAAATCCTGGCCGTTGGCGATGAAGTTATCGCTGGTAATAACTGTGGTTGTTACAGCTGTTGGCTTCATGATCGGTGCGGTGACAATTGCGCAGGACTGGAAACGCTTTCAGGATGTGCTAGGTGAAAAGGCGCTCCTGCTTTCAGCATCGATTGCCATAACCGCTCCCAAGGCAATGTTGCGAAAGGACTCGTGGTCTCTTTACATAAGCCTGAAAAACATGGCTTCGCAGGTGCCTGGGGTAAGTGTTCATGATGAAATCTTGTCCGCAATGATACTTGACCCGGAGGGTACTATCCAGGCACACCTTCGTCCTGCTGATAACCCGATGGGATTACCCTTCTTCGCGGAAAACGAAATTGAGAAACGTCTTTACGAACAGGCGATGAATGCGAAATCTCCCATGGTATTGGGCAGCGGCGGATTTTCAAAGAAGGGTTTTCGAGAAGGTATTGTCCCACTATTTGCGGACCAAAAATACCTAGGTGTGGTTCGAGTCAGATTATCCGTAGAGCAAATGTATAAACGGGCTGTTGATATTGCGCTCATCGTACTCGCCCTGATATTGCTTTTTGTTGCTATGGGTAGCGCGTTAGGTATCTTTGTGGCCAGGCGTATGGTTGGCCCTCTTACCGCGGTTACCCAGGGTTTGGAAGCAGTTGGTCAAGGTGAAATGATTGACCTAACACCAATTCCGGTGAGAAATCTCGATGAAATTGGCCGACTTAGCGCCACATTCAACGAGATCATGTCACAACTAGCTGAGAAAAAAATGCTCGAAGAGGAAATCGCGATGAGCGAAAAACTTGTTGCACTTGGCCGCATTACCGCCGGCGTTGCTCATGAAGTCAATAATCCGCTTGCGGGTTTACTAAATTGTATCGATACACTGCAAAAACACCCAGATGACAAAGAACTCATTGACCGTTACTTACCAGTTATCGATCAAGGGCTACATAGAATTAAGGAAATTGTCCATAATTTGCTGGCCGGACTTAAATTTGAAGATAGTGACAAATCAATCAGTATTCATGAAATTGACAAGCTATATGACCTGATTACGGCGGAGATAGGAGATAGAGATATAAAGATCGTATGGGAAAGTGATGCAGATGACAATCTGCAGGTCCCGAGCATACTTGAACAGGTTGCCTGTAATCTTTTGAAGAATGCTTTGGAGGTGCTTTCTGATCGAGGAACAATTCACTTCAGCATGGTTCACGACGATACTCACCTAACCCTGAAAATCAATGATGACGGTCCGGGAATACCAGCTGAAATAAGGAACCAGTTGTTTGACCCCTTTTTCACAACTAAACCCAATGGAACGGGGTTGGGCCTGTGGGTGGTTTATCGCCTGATTCAAAGCATGCATGGCGTGATTGAGGTTGAAAGTAATGAATCTCAGGGGACAACATTCCATGTTACAGTTCCAATTTCCGATTTCCAATATTGAGAATGTATAAGGCAATATGAGTGAGAACGAAGATTTCAGCAGCTATTGTTTGCTTCTGGTTGAAGATGATGAAATCATGCGCCTGTCACTTGAAGACAGGCTTAATCTCGAAGGCGTTCGTGTACGTGCCGTGGGTGACACGAGTAGTGCCAAAAAAGAACTTCAGAAAGAAAATATCGATCTAGTGGTCACGGATATTCGACTACCTGACGGAACTGGCATTGAGCTTTTTGCTGAAATAACGCAACATTTTCCTGGAATACCGGTGATTCTCATGACTGCCTACGGCGATGTGTCAGATGCTGTTGCGCTGGTTAAATCGGGGGCTGTCGACTATCTGACCAAGCCTTTTAGTATTAGTGAATTCGTAAATAAAGTTAAACGCCATCTCTCGCGAATTGCAGATACTCATTTATATCTGGACAATTCGAGTTCTATCGACAAGAGCTTTAAACCCGGCGGAGGACACCTGGGGAAAAGTGCTGCCATGCGCAAAATCGAGCGATTGGTTGCGCGCATAAGCACTAGTGACAGCTCAATTCTACTGACAGGCGAATCAGGTGTTGGCAAAGAGGTAGTCGCTAGCCTGATCCACAATAATAGTCTCAGAACTCAGGAGACGATGATCAAGGTGAACTGCGCTGCCCTATCTTCCAACCTGATTGAATCAGAACTTTTTGGTCATGAAAAAGGTGCATTTACAGGTGCAATCCAGCAGCGTATAGGCCGCTTCGAACAGGCCCAAAAGGGAACTATTTTTCTGGATGAAATCGCTGAGGTTTCACCCGACATCCAGGTCAAATTATTACGCGTCCTACAAGAGCGTGAAATAGAACGTGTCGGTGGTGTAGAAGCAATCCCAATAGATATCAGGGTGATCGCAGCCACTCAAGTTGCCCTGGAGGAGGCAATAGAGAAAAACAAGTTCAGAGCAGACCTTTATTGGCGTCTTAATGTTATTAAAATACACATCCCTCCTTTGAGGGAGCGCCTAGAGGATATTCCTTACCTCTCCAATTTGTTCGTAAACCAACTAAACGAGACAACTGGAAGTATAATTAAGGGCCTATCAAAAGATGCTGAGTTACAACTGCAGTCGATGCAGTTTCCTGGGAACGTCCGCGAACTAAAGAATATTATTGAAAGAGCTATTGTCTTGTGTGATAGTGATTGGATAACTGCTAGTGATCTTCCTGCCGCGGCTACCGACTCTTACGACACGAGCGCAGCGACGCTGAGACAGTCGATTGAAAATGCCGAACAAATAGCAATCCGCAGTGCCTTAACCACAAACAGTGGATTAATCAACCAAACTGCTGATTCACTTGGCATCTCGCGGAAAAGCTTATGGGAGAAGATGAAACGATACGGTATTCAGAAATAGTGACGCATCCCATATAAAAAGCCCCCGTTGAGTTAAGCCTCAAATTAATCCATGTGTAATCGCCCCGGGTTTGTCGGAGGCAATTATTCTTGAGAGAATTAGCCGATGAAAACAAGACCTGGATATTCCCCGGAAGTACGGGAGTGAGCACTAACGCGCACTCTACCAGCCCCAGTTTTCGGCAATATCTCGGATATCTGTTGCGCAACATTTTCCTGCTTTGAATGCATGCACAGGAAATAATCCCGTGCTGATCGCATTGAGCAAGGCTCTTATGAGGCAGCGCTTGTATCAAAGGCACGGTTATTAAGCCGCCTCAAGCGTCACCGTCAACCCCATCGCGTGAGCAAAATTTACTAACATATCCAACCGAAATTCCTCAATCTTACCGTTAAGCAAAGCGCTCACCCGAGGTTGAGTAGTACCAAGCGCCTCAGCAACCTTAGCCTGACTTAGGCCAGACGCCTGCACTGCCTTAGCAATGGACGCCATCAGCTCAGACCGTAGACGGTAGTTCTTTGCTTGCACTGGGTTATCTTCCAGCGCATCCCATACACTATCAAAAATTTTATCGCTCATTTTCTGTCCTCCAAAATAGAATGATAGGCCTGTTTGGCAGCCTCAATTTCGCTCTTAGGTGTTTTCTGCGTTTTCTTCTGAAATGCCCGCAGCACATACACCACATCATCAAACTTCGCAATGTAGATCACCCGAAACTCACCTTTGCTGTGAACGCGTATTTCGTTTACGCCTTTACCAATACTTACCATGGGCTTCCAGTCAACCAGCATAAAGCCACTTTGTACAAGGTGTAATTGATATAGCCTGCCTCTTGCTTTGCTGGTTCAGGGAATGCCTTGAGCGCTTTTAGTGAGTTTCCCTTAAAGGCGATCTTTTTCATGCCTGTAAATATATAAGTAACTGTATATTTATACAAGTAAAAAGATAGCCAGCGTGTATGCTGCCACTTATACTACTAGTGATTTCACCTTCATCTTAAAAATGCAGAGCCGCTCCACCGCACCCTTCACCAAACACGATAAGCCTGACTGGAAGACCGCGCGCATTTTGTGGCCTTACCTGTGGCGCTACCGTGGCCGGATTGTGCTTGGGGTTACGTTTTTAATTCTCGCTCGGCTGGCAAATATCGCTGTGCCGATTGTTCTGAAGAACATCATCGATGGCTTAGGTGGGCTGGATGCTAGCGCCAGCACACAAGCATTAATCGTTGTTCCCACCAGCCTGATCGTTGCTTATGCGCTGCTGCGTTTTAGCAGCATCTTGTTTAATGAGCTGCGCAACCTGGTTTTTGTGCGCGCGTCGGTTAACACCATTCGGGCGATCGCAGTTGAAGTGTTTGAGCACTTGCACCGGCTATCGCTGCGCTTTCATTTGGATCGGAAAACCGGCGGCCTGTCACGCGATATTGAACGTGGCACTCGTGCGATTAGCGGCTTTATGCGGTTTTTGGTGTTTAACATCTTGCCGACATTTTTCGAAATCAGCGTGGTCATCGGCTATTTATTCTTCAATTTTAACTACCGCTTTGGGCTGGTGACGCTGGTAACGATCGTTTTATACGGGATATTCACCTTCTTCGTCACCCAATGGCGCACACGTTTTCGGTTGGAGATGAATGAGGCGGAATCGAACTCTAACACGCAAGCAATTGATTCTCTGTTGAATTATGAAACCGTCAAAGTGTTTGGCAGTGAGAAACGAGAAGCGAAGAATTACGCCACGGTGATGGAGCAATGGGGTGAATCCTCCATGCAGAGCAATACTTCACTGGCGTTTCTGAATCTCGGCCAGGCGTTGATTATCGCGGTGGGTATGCTGATCCTGTTATGGATGGCGGCTGCGGGCGTGCGCGATCAAGAACTCACCTTAGGTGAGTTTGTCATGATCAATGCCTTTTTGATTCAGCTGTACATCCCGTTGAATTTTCTCGGCTCTATCTACCGCGAACTCACGCATTCACTGATCGATATGAAGCGCATGTTTAATTTACTGGAAGAAAATCCAGACGTGGTTGAGTCCAAACAGGCAAAGCCGCTGGCGCTCACTAACGGCACGATTGAGCTTCGAGACGTAAGCTTTGCCTATCAAGCCAATAAGCCCGTCTTGCAAAATCTCAACCTCACGATTGCCGGCGGCTCAACGGTTGCAATTGTTGGCCCGTCCGGCTCGGGAAAATCAACCTTCTCTCGGTTGTTATTGCGTTTTTATGACCCTACTGAGGGTGAAATTCTAATCGATGATCAAGCAGTTAAATCACTAACACTCAATAGCTTACGAGCTGCTATTGGTATAGTTCCTCAAGACACTGTGTTGTTTAATAACACGATTGGTTACAACATTCGCTATGGTAATCCGGAAGCGGACGAAGCCACCCTCATAAAGGCCGCTGAGCGCGCCCAAATACATGACTTCATCTCTAACCACCCGGAAGGCTATGACATATTGGTGGGCGAGCGCGGCCTTAAGTTATCCGGTGGTGAAAAACAGCGCGTTGCAATCGCTCGCACCATTTTAAAAGAGGCCGGCATCCTGATTTTCGACGAAGCCACCTCGTCGCTAGACACCCGCTCCGAGCGTGCGATTCAATCAGCCATTGATGAAATTTCAAAAGATTGCACCACCCTCATCATCGCCCACCGTTTATCGACAATTGTTAATGCCGATCAGATTATTGTGCTGGATCAGGGTCGCGTTCGCGAGCAAGGCACTCACAAAACATTATTATCGAACGATGATTTATACAAACAAATGTGGGCCATGCAGGAAAAGGAAGTTGAGGCCTAGAGCTGTATCAATTAGGCTGTGTCGATCAGGCCGCAACAAACTGAATTGCTTTGACCCAAATTAAGATGATTGCCCCCTTATCCCGTTGGGGATAGAATTGCGCGTTCACGCTTGATAACCACGCAAATATGCTCTATCCAACTATTCTCGGCGTCAATATCGACCACGTAGCCACCATTCGCCAGGCTCGTGGCACCCACTACCCTGATTTATTGGAAGCGGTGCGCGAAGTCGAAAAAACCCGTACTGAGGCGATCACCATCCATTTGCGTGAAGACCGACGCCACATTCAAGATGTCGACGTACCCGCGATCAAAGCGATGACCACACGACGCTTGAACTTAGAGCTGGCAGCAACACAAGAAATGGTCGATATCGCACTGCAGGTGAATCCTGAAGACTGCTGCATCGTGCCGGAAAAACGCGAAGAACTCACCACCGAAGGCGGGCTCGATGTGGTTGGCCAGTTTGATCGCATTAAGAATGCGACCGAGCAATTAAGCGCGGCAGGCATTCGTGTTTCGCTATTTATTGAACCAGAAATCAACCATATCGACCAAGCCAAAGCCATTGGCGCTCCGGTGATTGAGCTGCATACCGGTGCTTACGCTGAGCACGACCAAGGTGCGGCTGCCGACAAAGAGTTTGATCGAATTGTTAAAGCCACTGAATACGCGGACAAATTAGGCATTCATGTCAACGCTGGTCATGGCTTGCACTATCAAAATACGCGCAGAGTAGCTGACATCCCTGAAATTCGAGAGTTGAATATCGGTCACGCCATCGTTGCCCGCGCGCTATTTGTTGGCTTACGTCAAGCCACTGAAGAAATGCTTGAAGTGATTGGCTAAGTAGGTGATTGGGCTAAATACCGGCAGCTAATACCTCGGCCTAAAATACGCCAAGACTAAGCCCAGCAGCCATCGCTGCGCCTAAATCACGCATGTCTTCAATCCATTGCGGCTGAAATTCACCACGCATCACCACCGGCTCTTGCACCTGCTTCCAACGTAGTCCCGTCAGGATAGGCTCGATACTCTTACGTGCGCCGGTGCCATCGTGCCCACCTTTGATAAATACCGCCGCTGGCAAGCCTTGTTTTTGTTCCAACACTGGATAATAAATACGCTCAAAAAAATCTTTAATCCCGCCGCTCATATAACCAAAGTTTTCGGTCGTGCCGATAATAATGGCATCTGCTACCAACACATTACCAGCGTCCGCATCAAACGCGGCCTTGGAAATCACTTCCACCGAAGTCCCTTGCCCCAATTTTGCCCCTTCAACCACAGCATCGTGCAAGGCCTGCATATTGGGTGACGGGCAATGGCTAACAATCAATAAGTTCGGCATGACAGTTTTGGGTAACAAAATGGATGAAGTATTTCTTGCAGCGCAATATACTGCGGCCCACGATAATAAACCGAAATCATCAATGAGCGAACTACAATCATACACCTACGAACAAATCAGCTTGGGCATGAGCGAAACCTATACGCGTACCGTTACTGATGCCGACATTCAAACCTTCGCGGAAGTATCTGGCGACGTCAACCCAATGCACTTGGACGACGAGTACGCCAAAAATACTCAGTTTGGTCAGCGTATCGCCCACGGCATGCTGTCTGCAGGTTTTATCTCAGCTTTGGTAGGTACACGATTGCCTGGCCCGGGGTGTATTTATGTCAGTCAAAGCTTACAGTTCCGTGCGCCGGTTCATATTGGTGATACCGTCGTGTCTAGAGTTGAAGTCACGGAATTAAACGACCGACGCGGCTTTGTAACGCTAAAAACCACTTGTAGCGTCGGTGAGACCGATGTTATCCGTGGCGAAGCGGTGATGATGGTCCCTCGAAAAACCGCATGATCTACCACGACGACAACAGCAAATCTGCATAACACCCAACAAGGAGCAACTATGACCGTCCACGAGATCCAACACCCACTGATTCGACACAAACTCGGGATCATGCGCAAGCACGATATCAGCACCAAGCATTTTCGTGAGCTGAGCTCCGAAGTCGGGATGCTGCTCACCTACGAAGCCACCCGTTCGCTACCGACCGAAAAAATCAGCATCACCACCTGGGCTGGCACCGCTGAAGTTGATCAAATTAAAGGCAAGAAAATAACCGTCGTGCCCATTCTTCGCGCTGGTATCGGTATGCTTGATGGCGTGCTAGAAGCGATCCCAAGTGCCAAGGTTTCAGTTGTGGGCTTGTATCGAAACGAGGAAACGCTCGAGCCGGTGGTTTACTTTGAAAAGCTGGTCGAAGATATCGCCGATCGCAAAGCAATGGTCATCGACCCAATGCTGGCCACCGGCGGTACTTTAATCGCCACCATCGATATGCTCAAAGCCGCAGGTTGCAAGGATATCATTGGCATATTCCTGGTCGCCGCTCCTGAAGGCATCAGCGCACTGCGTGAAAAACACCCTGATGTCGAAATCTATACTGCTTCCATCGATTCCCACTTAAATGACGCTGGCTATATCCTGCCGGGGCTTGGCGACGCCGGCGATAAGATATTTGGCACCAAATAATGCCACTACCCGCAGCAAAGCCCAGAAAACACCTGCATACCCGACGTATTCACTGCGAGGGTTTTAAACGAGAAGATGGCCTTTGGGATATCGAAGCACGCTTGATCGATGATAAAACCTATTCGATGGAAAACTACTATCGCGGTGAAATCGGACCGGGTACACCGATCCACGATATGACACTCAGAGTCAGCATTGACATTGATTTTAAGATTCATGAAGTCAGCGCCAGCATGGATGACACTCCCTTTGGGATTTGCCCTAAAGCGGTCAGCCGAATGGAGCGTCTGGAAGGGCTACAGATCGGCCCAGGCTGGATGGCTGAAGCCGCTGATCGAATCGGCCAGGCAAGCGGCTGCACTCACTTGTACGAAATGCTCCGCTCGATTGCGACCACCGGCTATCAAACACTGCACCATGAGCTGGAAGCGCGTGAGAAACAAAAGAGTCAACGCGAACAGCCAGGGATTCTCAATCGCTGTGTGGCTTTGGCGTCAGACAGCCCAGTGGTTGAGTTTTATTGGCCTGATTTTTATACCGGTGAACCATCAGCATCCCGCTCTTAAACGGACAAGTCAAATGCCTGTTGCTGCTTTGGTGCGCTACACGGGTAGAATCTAATCAACCATGCTAGACTAATCGCTTAATTTGTAAGGAACATAAGGATGATACTGACTAATACGGAAACGATACCGGGCAAAGAAATCACCGAGTGCCTAGGGGTGGTCTCTGGCAGCACGGTTCGTGCCAAGCACTTTGGCCGTGACTTACTCGCCAGCCTTAAGAATATTGTCGGCGGCGAACTCGGTAGTTATACCGAATTGCTGGGCGAATCGCGAGAACAAGCGACTCAGCGCATGATTGATCAAGCCACCCAACTGGGTGCTGATGCGGTGGTCAACGTCCGTTTTTCCACCTCTTCTATTACCGCCGGGGCGTCAGAAATCTACGTTTATGGCACTGCCGTCACGCTGGCGCATAGTGAGCTAGATTAATGTACGAACTCTATCTGCTGGTCGCCCTGATTACGGTTGGATTTATTTTTGGAAAGATCAATGAAGCCAAGCATTACCGTTCAATTAATCGGCGCGAGCAAACCTTAGTCGGGCTACCAACGACCAGCAGTAAATACCCTATTGGTGAAGCTGACGATGTTGTCGATACACAGCTGGTCACTGGCAATGTAGTGATCTCAGTTGACTATTTCAAACGCATCCTGGCTAGTTTGCGCAACTTATTTGGTGGCTCGGTACAAGCTTATGAAACCTTAGTTGATCGCGCTCGACGTGAGGCGGTTTTACGGCTTAAAGAGAGCTGTAGCAACGCCGATGAGATTATTAATCTTAGAATTGAAACTTCCTCAATATCCAAAGGCGCCAGCAGCAAAATCGGTTCGGTTGAAGTGTTGGCATACGCAACGGCCTTGTATCGACAGCCTGGGCAGAATCAGCAAGCCTGATGGCCGCTTACAAACCCGGGCTGCCAGAGCCAAACAGCAATGTCAGTCACGAATCACCCTTTAAAGAATTTGCCACTCTGCTCGCGGGCGTGTTGGGGGCGGTTTTTCTGGTTTATTTGGTCTTAGGCGCCACTATTGATTACGCCGCAGACAAACTCTCTTATGAGCACGAAGCGGCTTTGTTTAACAAGATACCGTTTCAATTAGGTGAGATAGTCGGAGATTCGCCCAAGCCCAATACTAAATTGCAAGCATTGGTTGATGAGCTGCGCCAATGCTCCACTTTGCCGGTTCACATCACTGCTTACAGCGTCACGACCAAAGAGCCCAATGCGATGGCGCTACCGGGTGGTGATATGGTGGTATTTGATGGCTTGCTTGACCATGTGCAGTCCGAAAATGGCCTTGCCTTTGTACTGGCCCATGAACTCGGCCACTTCATCAACCGCGATCATCTCAAAGGCATGGGCAGAGGTATCGTATTAGCCAGCTTATCCAGCTTATTGACTGGCCCAAGCTCAAGCCTGTCGAAGCTCTTAACCCCGAGCTTTGAGCTTAGCACCGCGCAATTTTCGCAAAAGCGAGAATCAGCCGCCGACCAAACCGCGCTGGAAATATTGAACTGCTACTACGGCCATGTCAGTGGCGCTACCGAATTTTTCGAGGCATTAAAGCGCGAAGAAACTAGCCGAGGAGGATTTGGTCACTACTTCTCCACCCACCCGGAAAATGAAGAACGAATACAGAAAATAAAAATGTGGCAACAGAACCGCCAAGTTCCAGCAGGGAATACCAAAGCTTGGTGAACAGGAACTAAGCCATCCACCCTTTAATCAAGCAACAGCAATAGAATTGCACCAAGCGGCAGCACCGGTTTGTATGGAAAGGTATCAGGCGTAACAAAAACCGAGGTGGTGTAAATCTGCGGAAAGCCACGCACATCGGGGTAGGTGAACTCCAATAATGAAGCGGTAAAACCAGCACTTGGCGCATTGATAGCCGCACGATACCGACCTTGGCTATCTGCGTAGATTCGACGGGAACGCCACGCGCTTCCAATCGTATCTAGGCGAAAATCACGCCCATCAGGGTTAGTGGCCTGCCAAAGGCGCACACTTACTGGGGCTTGATTACTGGTCGCGACTAGCGCCCCCACCGAGTCAAGGCGCCAACTCAGATTCGGTCGAGCAATATTATTTAAAATCGCTTGATACCACGCCAGCAAACCCGAAAGTGCTGTCACCTCAGCGCCGTCCATTCCATGGTTAGTATTAGGGATAATTCGCTGCAGTGTTTCGCCAGGGAGTTCATGAATATACAGCTCAGAGGCATCTGGCAAAAAAAACTCATCACCCGCAGCTGTTAGCAAATAGTGCGGCATGGTCAAGGTTCGCTGATAACTGATGGGGTCAACAATCGATCGTAAGAAGGCACCCTGGGAGGTTTTAAGGCGTTGCATTACCTTTCGATCAACATAGTCATGGACCGCGCTTGAGTAGTGTCCATAGGCATTAAAATGGCGTTCAAGCTGCTGATCCATTTTCAGCACATTAAATACCCCAGGGGCGACCGCGCTGACGCGTGGGTCAATGGCTGCGGTCAGCCAGGCGGTGGCACCACGCTTAGAAAATCCGGTAACAATGAAGTCAGAGATGCTTATCCCCAAATTCGACCGCGCATAAGCCTGCGCGGCATCCATCGCCCGCACAGCTGCTTTGGTCATCGGTAGATACGCTGCCCAGGTGGCATCACCCGTAGTCATCACCTTATCCCAGCTATACGCTACTAGGGCGTCCTCGGTGAGCGGCTGTGGCTCATCGATAAATTTCAAGGGCTGTGCGGGCACTTGTTCGAGTATCACCATGATCGCACCGGTAGCGATGGCGATGGGGGCGATATCTGAAACTAGACTGGTATTACCGATGGTCGATTGCCTGCCGCCATGAAGATACAAATGTGCGCGATTGCTGCTGAGAGTCGCTGGCACGATAATCGACAACTGATGCTGCCATAGCGTCGGCTGGACTTCGCTGGCAGTACGCCAGCGCTGCGAGGACATTCTTAGAACATGGGCTTTGTAGCCAAACTCGGATACCGTTGTTGTCTTGTAATAACTAAAGGCGGAGTCAGCTTGGTAAACGTAACGCGCTAGCTCACCACTGGCCTGCGCAGTATTGCTTAAAAGTGGCAGTACAAAAAAACCAATAACTGCAAACAAGGCTAGGCTGGAGGTTGTGATTCGCTTCGTCATAGTGATTATTCTTGACACGCGAAAGCCCCAGAACTTTAGGTGTTCCAACTGATCTCCAATTGGGCAGCACAATGGGGCTTCCATCTAATCGGTGAGCTTGGGTTGATGGGGGACACTAAATGGCCACTATCATTTCATTAAAACTGGAATAACTTCTTGAATATCTCTTTTTTCAGCTTATCTTCCAGCGAAGCATCTGGGTCATCATCTTTACCCAGCTTTTCATCCAGCTTCTCTTGTAGTTTTTCTTTCAACGCTGCTTTGGCGTCCACCTCGTTCAGCTTTTCACCGCCCAAGTGCTTTTCGGCGACCTTCTCGGCAATTTTATCTTTAACGGTCTGTTGCACGCCCTTTTCGCTGATTTTTTCGCCGCCGAGATAACGCTTTTCAACTTCACGCTTAAGCTGCGCCTTAGCCAGCGCCGCCACATCAATACGTATCTTAGGGTCAGTCACTGAGCCAGTGATCGACAAGGGGATTTTCTCGCCTTTCAAATCAGCCAATGCTGCACCGCCCTGGCCTTCCAAGCTTTTAACCACCGCAGCAACTAGCCTCAGGTCGATGGTTAGGCTTTTCAAATCTATATTGCCGCTGCCACTTAGCCTGAACAACGGCGCACTCATGTCAATGCTGTTAGCTCGCATCACGCCGTCTTTAATGACAATTCCACTTGAAAAATTGGAAAACTCCGTTCGATCACCAACGGCGACATCGGCCAAGTAATCTTTACCTTTTAATTGCTTTGCCAGTTGCGCGGTGCTCATCAACGCTTTTTGGATGTTAGCCCCAATAATCGCACCATCATTCAAGTCGATGTTCAATTTACCAGCAAGGCTGGCAATCAAGTCGTCGCTGGTCGCGCCTGAACCCACTAAATCGAGCGATACATTACCTAAACCTTCCAATCGTTCTGTCAGTTCCATGTCTGTCAGGAAGGGGCCTAAATTAAGCTTATCTAAAGTTGATTTAACCGTCACCTTCGGCACCTGACCAGAGATATCATAAGTCAAATCATTGCTGATCACGCCGCGATACAGGCTGGCCTTGAGTGGGGCGATAGAAATTTTATCGGATGCAGAGTCTACATTGAGCACTACATTTTCGGAGGTAATGCCCGTCAATTTCAACAACCCGGCTTTTAGTGTGCCCTTGGCATCCACCCCTTTCAGCACCGCAAATGGCAACGCCACCGCCGCAGCCGCTGGTGTCGCTTCTTCGGCAGCCGCTTGTTGCGTCGCACTCATGTAATGGTCTGCGTTGATTTGATTCAAATTCAAGTTAAAGCGATAGCGTGGCTGGCTAAATGATGCCGACGCATTACCCGTCACAGTCGATTCATCTACTATCGCGGTCATATTCGCCAACTCAATTGAGTCCAGCCCGCCCACATAGTTAGCATCAATCGACGCTTGTTGTAACGCCGCGGCGGGCATATCACCCACGTCAATACCTAGGCGACTTAACTGCTCACGCAAATTAAAAGAAGTGGTTTTAAGCGAGCCCTCGGCCTTCAAATTAGACAAGAGCTGACTAATGTTTGCAGACCCCTGCGCTTCCAGGTCATCTGACTTCAACGTAAACCCAGATAGTTTGGCAGTCTCTTGGCCTAAATCCAGCGCAAACTGTGGCGCATCGATGCTCACTGCATTTAATGCCTTGTCACCCACGCCCAAATCAATGCCTACATTGTGTAACTGCTGGCGCAAGGAAAAGGTTGAGGTTTTAAGCGAACCCTCAGCCTTTATATCTGACATTAACTGACTCAGTGTTACAGAACCCTGCGCCTCAAGATCATCTGACTTCAACGTGAATGCCGGTAACTTGGCAGTTTCCTGACCTAGGTCCAGCGTAAACTGTGGTGCATCAATGCTCACTGCATTAAATGCCTTGTCGCCCAAACCCAAATCAATGCCTACATTGTGTAACTGCTGGCGCAAGGAAAAGGTTGAGGTTTGAAGCGAGCCACTTAGTTTTGGTTTAGATAATAGTCCACTGGCTTCAATCCCACCCGTCACTTTGGCATCATCGGCATTCAAGACAAATGCAGGCAAACTGAGGCTTTCGTTACCCATATCAAAGCGGTACTTCGGCGCTTGAATTTGTACCGCTTTAAAAGCACCATCGCCCAAACCCAGGTCAACACCGAGATTAGTCAGCAACCCTTGTAAGTCGAACACTGAGGTCTCTAATGCGCCCGACAGAATGGGTGCGGATAGTAAGTTAGTAATGTTCAAATCAGCCTTGGCATTTAAATCACCCGAATCCAGCGCCAGTGCTGGAGCCGACAAGGTTTCTTGTTGCAAGTTAATGCTCACGTCGCCGGCCCGTAACGTTTGCTTGCCCGCGATCATTTCTGCCCCAGCTTCTGCGGTATGGTTAAGAGTCAGGCCTTTGATATCTATTTGTTGCTGACTCAAGCCAAAATCAAGCACATCAAAGGCAATATCAGCCTCTCGCTTGGTCATCGAGACGTTGCCCGTGAAGTCACTCAGCTTCACCGCATCCATGCCATCATTGAGTAAAATGGTGGTATTGGCTTTGATGTATGCCGGTCCCGGCAAGGCATCGCCTTGTGCCAATACCGAAAGCTCTATATCAGTGGGCTGCCCCGGCTCAATCGTACCTGTTGTAAGGTCAAGCTTTTCCAGCTGATAGTGCTGGCCCGCACTGTCATCGTTCCAGCTAACTTTACCGTTTTCGATATTGACCCCTTGGATAATCAAACCACCAGCCAATAGCCCTGCCTGTTCTGATGATGATTGCTCAATGCTATCCGCATGATCACCGAGCAAATCTGCCCAGTTACTGTCACCCGCAGCGTTCACCGCCAGATTGATATCGGGTTCAACCAAGGTTACCTGATCTACCTCAAGCCGCTTTTGCAGCAAGGGCTTTAGCTTGACCTTGATCCGTGCTTCTTTTGCAGAAACCATATTGGCTGGTTTAAAGCCGTCGCGATTGGCCAGACTGAATTCATTAGCGTTTATTCCCAACGACGGATAAAACGACCAACTCAAATCACCCGCTAGGTTGAGCTGGCGCCCGGTTTGCTTGAACACCGCATCAGATATTTGGGTCTTGTAGTCATTTGGGTCGACATTATTGATCAAAAAATAGCCGCCGCCGACTAATACCACAACCAGGAACAAAACCAGGAAGAACAAAACTTTGACTAATTTCATGGGGTGTATTCACGTCCTTATTTTAAAGCCTGACGCCAGCAGTTAGGGCAATTAAGCCGCCATCATCGCCAGCGCGGTTTTGATTACTTCCAGTCCAGCTTCGGGTGGCCGCACACCTTCACTCATTGCGCGGCGCCAATTCTTGGCATTTGGTTGGCCATGATAAAGGCCCGTTAAATGCGGCGTTAAATGCTTTAGCCAAACGCCCTTTGCCAGCTCAGACTCAATGTAATCACAATAGGCCAGCACTATGTCACGGCGCGACTGAAAACGGGCTGAACCTCCATACAGAAGGGGATCAGTTTGATTCAGCACCCAAGTATTCTCTATCGCCGCACGCCCAAGCATGACTGAATCAACTTGGGTTAAATGCTGCTGCGCCTCGGCGATGGTTTTTATCCCGCCATTGATACTCCAACAACAATCGGGGAATGCCGCTGCCAGCGCGTACACCCGCTCATAGTTAAGCGGCGGCACTTCACGATTCTGGCGCGGGCTTAAGCCCTTCAGCCAGGCTTTTCGTGCATGAACGATAAATTCGTTGCAACCCGCATCACGCACCACTTGGACAAAATGGCTCAAATCTTTTAGCTCATCCTGGTCATCAATCCCAATACGGTGCTTAACCGTCACCGGGACTGACACTGCAGCTTGCATTGCAGCGACACACTCACCCACTAATTCGGGCTCAGCCATCAAGCAAGCGCCAAATTTGCCAGCCTGCACCCGATCGCTGGGACAACCGACATTGAGATTAACTTCATCATAGCCCCAGTCCTCCGCAATCTTTGCCGCCTGCGCCAATTGCGTGGGGTCGCTGCCACCAAACTGTATCGCCAGTGGGTGCTCGCTGTCGTTATAGGTTAAAAACCGTGCGCGATCTCCAAACAAAATCGCGCCAATATGGATCATTTCGGTGTACAGCTTGATATGAGGCGAAAACAGCCGCAGATAGGCTCTGCAATGGCGGTCGGTAATATCCAGCATCGGTGCGATTGAGAGCAGCGACATGATCTATAATCCCGGCCTTAAGTTGGTTGACAAGCCAACAGCTTAACCGATTTGAGTGCGCGATAACATGACCCAACCATTACTAACTCTTAAGCAAAATCTTGACAAAATTGTCAGCCTTGGGATTGATGTTTTATTCAACCAGATCAATCGTGGCATCGAAAAGGAAAGCTTGCGCACCAGTGATGACGGCACCCTCGCTAACACTGCACACCCCGCAGCGCTGGGCTCGCCGCTCACCCACCCACGAATCACCACGGATTTTAGCGAAGCGCAGCTTGAGTTTGTCTCGCCGGTGGTGCAAGACATTGAGGGCATCACCAGCTTTTTAACCGCTGCGCATCATTACACCTATCAAAATATTGGCCAGGAAAAGCTGTGGGTTAATTCCATGCCCTGCATGTTAGAAGGCGACGATGACATCCCGATTGCGCGCTTTGGCCAATCCAATATTGCCAAAATGAAAGAAGTGTATCGTCTCGGACTGGGGCATCGCTATGGCCGCTTGATGCAAACTATTTCGGGCATTCATTACAATTTTTCTTTGCCCGATGAGTTCTGGACCTATTACCTCGGCAAAGATTTATCAAAAACCGAACTCCGAGAGGGTATTTCTGTTGCCTATTTCGGCCTAATCCGCAATTTCCATCGCCATGCCTGGTTGGTTTTTTATCTGTTCGGCGCCTCGCCTGCGGTGTGCAGAACCTTCCTCAAAGGCCGCGACCATCATCTCGACTCAAGTGATGGCAGCTTTTACGCACCCTACGCCACCTCCTTGCGCATGAGTGACGTCGGCTATAGCAACAAAGCGCAAAGCCAAATCAAAGTCTGTTACAACAATCTGGATGATTATATCGACACGCTAAAAAAAGCTTTAGCGACCGAACACACGCCCTACGCGGATATCGGCACCGATGGGGGCGATTCGTGGCAACAGCTCAACAGCAATTTGCTGCAAATTGAGAACGAATTTTATGCTGTCATCCGCCCCAAACGCGTGGTTGCCAGTGGTGAAAAGCCGGTTCATGCCCTGCGCGAGCGTGGGGTGGAATACGTCGAAGTCCGCTGCATGGACTTAAACCCGTTTGTACCGATCGGCATTGACCAGGAAACCATCCACTTTTTGGATATGTTCCTGCTGCACTGCTTGCTGAGTGCCAGCCCGGATATTGACGATACAGAAAATGAACACATCGCCAACAATAAATCCAAAGCCGTTTTGGAAGGACGCAAGCCAGGACTTGAATTATCCGATAATGGCCAGCAACGCAGCCTGACCGATTGGGGCGCGCAGCTCATTGACGAGCTACGGCCGATTGCGGCTATCCTTGATTCCGTTCAGTTCACCAATCATCACAACAATGTGCTCGATCAGCAATTGGCTAAAATCAATCAGCCCGAGCTGACGCCTTCAGACCAAGTCTTAGCGACAATGGCTAACAACGATTGGAGTTTTTTCGAGTTTGCGCAGAACCAAGCGGAAGAGCATGAACGTTTTTTCAAACATCTGCATCTAAATGAATCCACCAAGGCCGACTTTAAAAAGATGGCAACGCTATCGCTAGCCGAACAGCTCGAAATTGAAGCCAGCGACACGCAAACATTTGATGAGTTCATGGCCGAGTATTTTGCGCGCTAAGGTTGCTGTACTATAGTGCGGACTATGCCTGAACCCATAGCCGGGCTAATCACCGCTGCTAAGGTTCACCCCGAATGGCAGCCGATTCTGGAAACCGCACTCGGCAAGATGGACACCAATTATTTGGCATCCTTGCTTGCAGATAACAGCTGGCTTCCCGGCCAGCAGAATTTGCTCGCCGCCTTTCGGCGTGACCTTCAAGGTACACGGTATATTCTATTTGGTGAATCACCCTACCCGCGTTCAGAGTCAGCCAACGGTATTGCATTTTATGATGCAGCAGTTGGTAGTTTGTGGTCGGATTCAGGCTTATCGAAAGCGGTTAATCGTGCTACTTCCTTAAGAAACCTGATCAAAACACTATTGTTGTCCGAAGGTTTACTGAAGCCCGACAGCGCTGGCAAGATATCTCAAGAAAGTATCGCCGAGATCGACAAATCTAATCTAATAAACAACATCTATCAATTATTTCAACAATTTGAAATAAAAGGATTTTTAATGTTGAATGCCAGCCCGGTGTTGCACCTCAACCGTAAACCTCAAGTAGAGGCACGCTATTGGCAGCCTTTTATTCAATGCTTGCTACACGAGCTGCCAAAATACACCAAGCCAGCACCCACTTTGGTGCTGTGGGGCAAAGTAGCAACAACAATAGAACACATTCCTGCAAGTACTGCTTTTCCGCAATTAACCGCCGAACACCCTTACAATATCTCATTCATCCACAACCCCGAGATGCAACACTTATTCCAATCTCTGCAGCTACTAAAATCGTATCGACTTACACGTGGAAATGCCGCGCATGCCGAAAGTATCGCCTACGATTGCTGATCTTGCGGGCAGTAAGGAAATAGTAATGGCACATTTTGCTGGAGCGATCCAACTTTGAAGCTTAGATCGATCAATCACCTGATTAAAAGCAACTATTTCTCAAGGAGATTAAGCTGGTTTAGCACTTCCTTGTTTGCGATACGCCGAAGAACGTCGATCACCGCCTTTGGGTAGTGGCGCGACAGGCCGCTTAAGTTGTGCCTGAATCCTTGCTCTAAAATGATCGTCGCCCAGCACCCAGGACTTATTGGTCATTTCTCTGATTTCTCGTAGCGTCTTGATCGGAATATGGGCATTGAACAAAGCGCGATAATTGTCAGATCTTTGCTCAGTGTTGCTGCCCAGTTCACTATACAGCGTGTGCGCCGTTATGAATGAACAAGGTTCACCCAACGCATTACACCTGAAACTCGACCACGGATATTCACCTGGATGATCAACCATCTCAGCGCGAACGGGGTTGCACTCAATATAGCGATAACAAACCAAGGCGTAGGTATCACAGTCGATCAATGTTGCTTTGTATCGGCCTTCCCAAAGCGTGCCTGTACGTTGATATTTGAAGTTGAAATACTGGACATAACCGCGGCCAATGGACTGAATCGCTTTGGATAAGCTGCCCTCAGCCTGAGGCGTAATCAGTAAATGCACATGGTTGGTCATCAACACATAAGCGTGTAGCTCGCAGGGATATTTCTTAATCGCTTTTTCAAGCAGCTCCAAATACTGGTGATAGTCATCATCAGCAATGAAAATGGGCTCACGATTATTGCCGCGAATAATGACATGTTGTGGCTGACCGGGTAGGTTGTATCGAGGTTGTCGGGCCACAGTGTTTAGCTGATTGTTGGAGTCAGGACATGCTAGCGAAGTCAGTCGATAAAATCAATCGAGTCTGACCCCATTGGTTTTCTTTTTGGGATTAGGATTAGAATTATTGATGAGTTCTAGTTCTTGCATCCCACTTTCCATTTTTTCATAAATTTTAGATTTTTCTATATGTTCATTAATAAGGGGCATATATTTCTCTTTAATGTTATTGTCTTTAAATAAAATACCTCCAAAATCATTGAATATCTCATTTATAAATATTGAGTTTTCATCTGCAAGTGAAAATATAAATATTGTTTTCAATAAAAATTTATTTACTCTTTCTTTTTCATTCTTATAATTCTTTAATTTTATTTTATATATCCACCTCCAAATATCTTTTTCATCTGTTTTTGAGAAAAAGTACTCAGGGTAATGCCGAGCAAATAAAGTCAGTATCTTTAGTTTTTGTAGTGTCATCTCAGTAGTTCTATATGCATGGTAGAGGGCATGGGTCAGAATTTGTAGGCATCACCGGCGCAGAGGAACCTAAACCATCAAATAGATCAATGAGAATTCCGGAGAATTCCGGGGAATTCCGGGGACACAATACTTAATTACCACGATCTACCTTCGGCCCGGGCCTCTTCTTTTTCAGATCACGACCTAAACAACGTCCAACATGCTCAACAAATCCCACTGTGCCGAGTGGTCTGCCTGTGCGCTCATGTTGCATCAAAAGTTTATCATCCTGCTCAAGCGCGTCGCCTAGATAGGCTCGCCAATCACCCAAGTCCACAAATCGCTTTTCATAACCCGTGCTGACCAATCCACTAGGGTCAACACCGGCCAAATGCGCATGCACGCTACTCCATCGATAATCCCAGGCCTGCTTCACCATCCCAGCTTTAACCGGGTTAAGCTCTACATACGCCAGCGTGTTAAGCAACCAGTGCTCATTCAGAACATACGAACTGAAACGACCTTGCCATAAATACCCCGTCCAGCCTTCACGAAAATTAATTCTACGGGTATAACGTCGGTGGACTTCACCCACCGCTCGGCTCAAATTGGATGTCTTGCTTGGCACCAATACCAGGTGAACATGGTTGGTCATCAGACAATACGCTAGCACCTCTATCCCTTCCTCTGCGCACCATTGTTTGAGCAAAGACAGATATGCCTGATAATCGCCTTCGTTAAAGAATACGTCTTGGCGACGATTACCCCGTTGAACAATATGGTGAGGATATTCGGGTAAAACGATTCGTGCGAGTCTTGGCATCAGTCGAGTATAACATAATTAAGTATTGTGTCCCCCGAACTGTGATAATTGGAGTCAGCTCATACTAGCAGGGTCAGTCGATCAAATCAATCGAGTCTGACCCTATTGGTTTACCCTATTGGTTTCATTGGTTTCAAAAGGAAATACAAAGGGTAACAATATTTTATCCTCGCTTTCATAAAATTTACGCCAGCTTTCACCAACTTTACCTGCAAACTCAGTTTCTTTTTGACTGGCAAGAGCAACAGCATCACCCCTACCTGAGTACTTGCTTAAGTTAGCAACCCGAACTAATAAACAAGCTGTTAGCCCTGTACTCCATTCTTCGTCACTCATTTCGTTCAAATCAAGGAAATACGGCACTCTCAAAATCAGCACTTTTTTTTGGCATATATAATTAACATTCATCCGATAATTCCTTAAGACTATTATTTCTTTAATTGCTCCTTCAAGATCGCTCAAGGTAGATTTGCTAATCTTACGAATAACATCGATTGATTTTGCTAGATGATCCGCAATTTCTCTTTCTTCCGTATCTTGAGATTGCGAAGTTTTAATACTAATCTTACCCACAAGATTAATCTGTGATAAAGAAGTATTCACAGCTATTTTTAATAGTCGCTCGATGGTGGATTTAACTATTGACATTAAGATGGGCTCTAATCAACTGGACGAGAAATTGTGGTTGGTTGACGAACGGAAGGCTCCATATAATAAGGCTCAATACTGGTGCGATCAACCGTAAATGCCTCCCATAACCGAATTAATTGCACTGGATACTTAATGATCAAATTTGCAACTCCACGCCCAATAATGGCGCTTGAAACAGCAGTTCCACCAACCACAAGAGGCTCTAAAGCCTCTCTACAATTTCAATAGGGTCAGACTCGATTGATATTCATCCACGCACTGCATACCCCCGATGACACTAGAGATGATTGTACATCAGGGGCGGGAAGCTAGTCCAGTTCAGGCCGTGATCGTGTCGAGTGCCTGCTGATATTTATCGGCAGTGTGGTTAATGACCTCATCGGGTAGTTTCGGCCCGGGTGCGGTTTTATCCCAGTTCAGTGTTTCGAGGTGGTCGCGGACAAACTGCTTGTCGAAGCTTGGCGGACTGGTACCGGTGGCATATTTCTCCGTAGGCCAGAAGCGGGATGAATCCGGGGTCAGTACTTCATCAAGTAAATACAACTTACCGTCATCGTCGAGTCCGAACTCGAATTTGGTATCGGCAATAATGATGCCTTTGGTGCGGGCATATTCAGAACCGTGCAGATAAATCTGAATACTCAGATCACGCACTTTCTCAGCCAGTTTAGTGCCGATCATGTCGCACATGGTGGCGAAATCGATTTCTCATCGTGATCACCGACCGCTGCCTTGGTGGCGGGTGTAAAGATGGGTTCCGGTAATTGTGCAGCCATTTCCAGATCGGCAGGTAATTCGATGCCGCAAACAGCCCCGGTCGTCTGATAATCTTTCCAGCCAGAACCAATCAGGTAGCCGCGCACAACGGCTTCAACCGGTAACGGTTGTAAACGTTTGACTACGATGGCGCGTTCGCCTATTTCGGCACGTTCCACCGGTTTAGTGATAACCGTTGTGAGGTCCAGATCGCTAAGGTGATTCGGTACGATACTAACGGTGCGGTCAAACCAGAAATTTGACAGCTTAGTCAGCACAGCGCCTTTACCGGGAATCGGGTCAGGCAGAATGACGTCGAAGGCAGACAGGCGATCAGTGGTGACGATGAGTAAATGCTCATCATCCACGGAATAAATATCCCTGACTTTGCCCTGATTGATTTTTTCCAGACCAGATAAATTTGATTCGTAAAGTGCGCTGCTCATAATAGATAGATTCGTTTTTAAGTTGTTTCTATTATTCGGCCCAAGAATCGTTGCTCAAGGGCCGGTACAGTAAACAGCATATTTTAGCCTTAAAATTAAAGGGATTAGCTACTAAGCAGTAGTCACAACTAGTCCGATAACTCCACCGCGCGAAGATCAATAACTGCCTCCTCTGGGCTGACAGTATTAACATAAAACCCTGACCCGAGTTCAAAGCCGGTTGGAATACTGGTGCGTGGGGTAATCTCTAAATGCCAGTGATAACTGCCTTCGTGCGCATCAAAGCGCCCCATATGCGGCAAGGTATGAATAAAATAATTGTACTGCACATTTCCCAGCACTGCATTCAGCCGCGCCATGGTGCGTTTCAGCACGCTGGAAAAGTCGGCTAAATCTTCCGGTGTTGCGTGCAAAAAATCGGCGCTATGGTCGAGCGGCAATATATGCACTTCCCATTCAAAGCGGCTAGCAAACGGCTTGATCGCAACAAATCGCTCACCACGCTCAACGATATACTGGCCCACGTCAATCTTGCGACGCACTTCACCCGAGCTTCGGTCGTAAATCGTTGCTTCAAACGACAGCGCTTCGTCAATCAGACTACAAAAAACGCACTGCCCCCGTTTATTATAAAACTCGTGACTATTGGTCACTTCTAGATAGACGTTTTCTGGCACTACCGGTGTGGCAATTAACTGGCTGTGCGTGTGCGGAATACTGCTGCCGGCGGCGATACCATAATTTTTAAAAATCAGCACATATTTCAGTCGATCATCACGGTTATACAGCGTTTGCATCCGTGTTTGATAGGCACCGAACAACATTGCCAGATGGGCTGGCGACATTTCATGCAAAGCAATCCCATGGTTAGCATGGTCGATAATTACTTCGTGGCGGCCATAGCCTTCAATCGTTTGTTGCAGCCCAAAGCTATAGCTCTGGTCATTTTGATCATCGCCCAATACTGGATAGAGGTTTTCAACGATACGTACCGCCCAATCTTCATCCTTGCCTTCTGGCCAAGTGCGAATCGCGGGCGGGGTTTTGTATTCATTACCCCGACAAAACGGACAATTCTCGGCGTGCTCACGCGTATCTCGCTCAATCGCTTCTTCAGCGTTTTTCGGTCGCATTCCGCGCGCAGTCGCGATCAACACCGATTCTGATGGAACGATGGGGTCAATCCTGATTTCTCTAATGACGTTATCCCCTGAAACCGGGGTGGGCGCTTTGGCTTGTTTCATCAGCTACTCCGCTATGACAGGCGGCTATTAGACGCCTTGTCGCCAGGTAGCGCGAGCTAAAAGTTTTAATGCACCAAGAAGTTACGATTGGCAGTTTCGCGGCGCTATCTATCTGCGCTATCTATCTGAAGGCATTGCTAAAGAGCCGCATCAGATTCCTGCCCAATGGCTCTTGCACTTGCCTAAAATCAGTGCATTAATTTGATTCAGATTCAAGATAAGCATTCGTCGAACCCACCAATTATTGTGAATGCCATAAAAAATCGCGCTGGCTGTATCTATCCAGCGCGATTGCAAGCCAATGCAAAGCTTGATTAGCTTATTGCTGCTTCATATCGCTAGCGTCAATCCCAGCAACAGCAACGGGCGTTTTCATTGCATCTCGACGGAACGGCTCACCCAGTTCCTGATTGAGGACCACTTCAATGAAGGTGGTAACATTATCATCCATCTGCGCTGCGACCGCCGTATTAAGCGCGGCTGTGAGATGCTCTGCCGTTTGTACCTGGACGCCTTTGGCACCACACGCCTCTGCAATCTTGGCGTATTCAACGTCAAGGTCAAGCTCTGTGCCAACAAAGTTGTCGTTATACCAGAGCGTTGTATTACGCTTCTCCGCGCCCCATTGATAATTGCGAAAGATGACCATGGTAATGGCTGGCCAATCATCACGACCACAAGAGGTCATCTCATTCATTGAAATACCGAATGCACCATCACCCGCGAACCCAACTACCGGCACATCGGGTCGGCCAATTTTTGCACCAAGAATAGCGGGGAACCCGTATCCACAGGGGCCGAATAATCCTGGGGCTAAGTATTTTCGGCCTTCTTCAAAACTTGGATAGGCGTTACCAATCGCGCAATTGTTACCAATATCAGATGATATCGTTGCTTCTTTAGGCAGAGCTTCCATAATAGCGCGCCAGGCTTTTCTAGGAGATAAATGTTCTGGCTGACGATCACGACTACGTTGATTCCAGGTGGTGCCCGGATCATCATCTTCATGATCCATCGTCACCAATTCCTTGGCCCAATCAGCTTTGGTTTTTTCAATGAGATTGAGACGAGATTGGCGATTTTTATCACCAGCGGTGTCAGACAGCTGTAATAAAAGCTGCTCAGCAACTAGGCGGGCATCCCCTTGGATAGCGACATCGACCTTTTTGGTCAGACCAATGCGACTGGAATTAATATCCACCTGAATAATGCTCGCCTCTCTAGGCCAGTAGTCGATGCCGTAGCCTGGCAGCGTTGAAAATGGATTGAGACGATTGCCCAATGCCAATACAACATCAGCTTTGGAAATTAACTCCATCGCAGCCTTTGAGCCGTTATAGCCAAGCGGGCCTGCGGCTAGCGGATGCGAGCCAGGGAAAGCATCGTTATGTTGATAGTTACAACACACCGTTGCTGATAACCGTTCTGCTAATGCTTTGGATGCCTCAATTGCATCAGCAAGAATGACGCCTGCACCGTTAAGGATGACCGGAAAATTGGCCTCAGATAACAATTTTGCTGCGGCAGCAATCGCAGCCGCTCCACCGGGCGAGCGCTCCAGCCTTACGATTTGCGGCAGCTCGATATCGACTACCTGGGTCCAAAAATCTCGGGGAACATTAATTTGTGCAGGAGCGGAACCACGCCATGCATTTTCAATCACCCGGTTGAGCACTTCGGCGATACGAGTCGGATCGCGCACCTCTTCCTGATAGCAGACCATGTCCTGAAATAGAGCCATCTGTTCAATTTCCTGAAAACCACCTTGGCCGATAGTCTTATTGGCTGCCTGCGGAGTGACCAACAACAAAGGGGTATGGTTCCAATAGGCCGTTTTTATCGGAGTTACCAAGTTGGTAATGCCGGGGCCATTCTGAGAAATCACCATACTCATCTTGCCTGTTGCACGGGTAAAACCGTCAGCACTCATGCCCGCATTGCATTCATGGGCACAATCCCAAAATTTGATCCCTGCGGCAGGAAACAGATCTGAAATCGGCATCATAGCAGAGCCAATGATGCCAAATGATTGATCAATCCCGTGCATTTGTAGCACTTTGATGAACGCTTCTTCAGTGGTCATTTTCATGGTGGTTTCTCCTCGATATTAGGTGGTCTGTCTAGGTGGTCAGCTCAGTGCTGTTCTTTATGAAAGCCAGGAATAATCTAGCCTTCAAGCCATCTCGTCGGTTGTAATCACTGATTTACCCAGCAGAAATGGAATAAAATCGATATTAAACGTCTCGATTTTAAAAGTCAATGCATTGCAATGCAGAAAAACATCGTAAATTGAGATATATTAGACCATTGCCATGCGGATAGTTATTCGGCAGATTCGCGCTGAGTAGTTGAGATTTATCCGCACATACACCCTAGAAAGGTTTAAATAATTATGAAAGATGGTAGTACCCAGTCGACTTTGATCCGCGGTTTTTTGATCGCTGAGACCATTGTGCAGGCTGATCGTCCGGTATCAAGCGCCTTCCTGGCTGAAGAGCTCAGCCTTCCGAAAGCAACGGTTCATCGTATAGCTCAGCAACTTGAGGAAGAAGGTTTAATCCAGCGGGAGCCTGGCGGAAAGCGGTTTACCGGCGGAAAACGACTGCGTAATCTGGCGATGTCGACCCTGTCCAACTCAGTGCTCAACGCCCATCGCACTTCCATACTGCAAGCCTTGTCGGAGGAAGTGGGCGAGACCTGCAATCTAACGGTGCTGGAAGGTAACGAGATCGTTTATTTGGACCGTATCGAGACCAACTGGCCCTATCGTATTCATTTACCGATTGGCTCACACTTGCCTTTGCATTGCACAGCAACAGGCAAGTTATTTCTTGCCCATATGAAACCAGCAGCACGCCAGCGTATGATCGAAAGCCTTACATTAACCCGTCATACCGAGCAAACCATTACAGAAGTCGATGTACTGGATGAACAATTGCACAAAATTGCCGCCGAAGGCGTTGGTGAAGACAATGGCGAGTATCTTGACGGCTTGGTATCTCTGGCGGTACCAGTGATTGGTGAAAACAAGCAAATTTGCTTTGCTATCGCTATTCACGCACCCTCGGTACGCAAATCACTCAGCGAGCTGCGCCAATATCTACCCGCACTGCGTTATGCTGCGGGGCGGTTAGCCGCCACAGAATGTACCCACCTAGATTAGAACACCAACAGGGCTCACTCGACCCGGGGTTGAGCAGTAGCTTATCGCAATTTAGCTACTTTTCCAGATCACCGCAATTTCCTTATCACCGTCTCAGGCAGAGTTCCTGTGGCTCGGGACAAAGAAATACGAAACAAAATCAAAGTGCTGTTGGATCAAAAGGGCATTGCGTTCCCGGTTAGATCCGTCATTGACCACAGGCAATTCAATGAGGGGACGCTAGGTTTTCATAGTCTCCGGTGTTGGGATGTAACAACCCAGGAACGTTAGAAAATTCAATTGTAACGTTGGGTTCCTTCGGGTACTCCACTTCGTTGCGCGCACCTCAACCTAGGTGTTATAAAGAACCGGATACCACAGTATCCAGTTTTTGAACAACCTGATATCGTAAAATTTAACCAGTCGTATCCATAACAACAGGCGGCAACTCTTAATCCAGGAAATTTGGTGAAATAGCAAATAATGGAACTCAACACTGCATGGCAATTTGGCGTCGCTCTTGGGCTGGGGATGCTCATTGGGCTGGAACGTGAACGCACTCGTGGCGATGAACAAGCATTCGCCGGAGTCAGAACTTTTTCGTTGATAGCATTACTCGGTGCTGCAGCTGTGTATGCCGGAGAGCAGTCCGGCTTGCCTTGGATTGTTGGCTTGGTATTTCTTGCGGTTGTGGCGCTGGTAGTGGCGGCTTACTACGTCACGTCTAAAAAAGGCTATATCGGTGCTACCACTGAAGTCTCCGTACTCATCACCTTTTTCATCGGTGGGATGTGCGTCTGGGACCAAGTCGACGTTGCAGGTGCTATCGCGGTGATCGTCATGCTACTGCTTGCGCTAAAGGGCTGGCTGCATAACCTCGCGGGGCGGATTGAAGCTTCGGACGTCGAAGCGACACTTAAATTCGCCATCATCACCCTGATCATTCTACCGCTGGTGCCGAACACCAATTTTGGGCCGCCGGGGCTTGAGGTCATCAATCCCTACAAAACCTGGTTGATGGTGGTGTTGATCGCTGGTCTTAATTTTGCCGGCTACATTCTGGTTAAGGTTGTGGGTCGAGAACATGGGCTGGGGATCACCGGACTGCTGGGCGGCTTGGTATCCAGCACAGCCGTCACCTTGAGCTTTTCCCAACGCAGCCGAACTGAACCTAATCTCGCTCCCGTTCTGGCCCTGGCGATTTTGTTGGCCTGGACAGTGATGTTTTTTCGTGTAGTTATCGAAGTGGGCGTAGTCAACCTATCACTAGCTAAGAACCTAGCCTTGGGAATGGTGCTGATGGGCGCGGTCAGCCTCGCGATCTGCTTACTGCTGTGGCGACGTGGGCGCAACGAAGAACGAGCCGAAGTGGAATCTGGGCATAATCCATTCGAGCTAGGTGATGCCATCAAGTTTGGCGTGCTATTTGCAGTAGTTATTTTCGTCGCCCGTGCTGCCCAAGTCTATTTTGGCGATAACGGTTTGTATCTGGCCGGAGCGCTGGCAGGTTTAACCGATGTCGACGCAATTGCATTATCAATGGCCAATCTCGCCCAGCAAGACCCCAGCAGCTCGGCAGCGGCTGCTCGTACTATTGTCATCGCAGTCATTTCCAATACGATGGTCAAGTGCGGCATGGCTATCTGGCTTGGCGCTGCAGCCATGCGCCGGACGATGATTCCCATCACTGCAGTGCTCGCACTAGCCGGAGCAGGTGCCACTTATTTAGTGGGCTAAACTGCGCCTACCGATCTTTTTCTCAGAGACGAAGGCGGGAAACCAAATTCTTGCTGAAACACAGAGGAGAAATGAGCGGGATTGACAAACCCGGCTGCCATACCAATTTCAGTGCCTGACAGCGTAGATTTGCTCAACAAATCGTGCGCTTTAGCTAGCCGCAAGCTGCGATAAAACCGCATCGTAGTCTGCCCCATTTCTTGTTGGAACAAGCGATTGATCTGGCGCGTGCTAACACCAGATAATTGAGCGATTTGTGTCAAGTCTAAGGGATCGGCAATATGATTTTCCATTGCCTCAATCGCTAAAATAATCGACTGCTTATTGGTTGCGTAGCGCTGTGCTAAACCCGCTCGCTGAGGCCCTCCAGAGGGCCGAATCTCTGTATGCATAAACCAATCGCTCACACGCCTGGCAAAGCTTGGGCCATGATGTTCGGCCAATAGTGAGTGCATCATATCAAGCGGCGCGACCCCGCCTGCGCAGGTCATTCGGTCTCGGTCGATCACGTACAAAGAGCGTTCAAGCATCAGTTTCGGCATACGCTCTGCGAATGCCGCTGCATGTTCCCAATGTACCGTCAAGCGTCGCCCTGTCATAACTCCAGCCAAACCTAAAATTACGGGTCCACCGGAGACCCCACCTAATTTCACTCCGTCTCGGGCAAGATGTCGCAACCACTCAAATACGGTCTTGTTATCGAACCTAATTGGATCACCGCCCGCCACAACCAGCACTAAATCAAAATCACTCGATTCACCAAGTGCTATTGACGCGGGTACGTAGGCGCCGCTAGAGCTAACGCTGTGATCTCCTGCTGCGGCGATATGATGAATCGAATAGATCGTTTTATTCGCGATTAGATTGGCCGCGCGCAACGGTTCGATTGCGGCTGAATAAGACATCAGTGCAAACCCATCAACCATCAAAAAGCCAACCCTGAATGGTTGATCCGTTGCGCCGGCGTAGGGCGACCTAGCCGCCATCGATTAACTGTTGGTAAATCGTTGGATCGGTTGCGCCCTCAGTGCCGAGTAGCAGAATGACGCTGTCCTGATCCAGTTCGAGGTGTTTAGCCATTTCAGGGTTTTGAGCAACCACCAAAAATCCCGCTAAACCAGCTACCGCAGACTCGCCCGCGACCACGGTGTGTGCTTGTGTAGCCAGCAATCGCATTGCGGGGGCGACTAATTCATCGGTGATCGTC
Organism: Candidatus Poriferihabitaceae bacterium; assembly: GCA_965249035.1. Taxonomy (GTDB): domain Bacteria; phylum Pseudomonadota; class Gammaproteobacteria; order Arenicellales; family Poriferihabitantaceae; genus CBDFKV01. The sequence goes on from CBDFKV010000006.1 coordinate 393,516, forward strand.
ATATAGGCGTGACAACTGGCTTTTAATACTTCCCACGCTAAGATAGATGGCTCTCCGCACGATAAACCCGCCATCAACGTTTCTTGTTCAATCTCAACCGCAGTTGCCTCACCACTGACAGCGCTTTGATACAAACACGCCGCCCACTCAGGCTCAACTATCACCATCTTAGGGCGATTCTCACCCATTTGTTGCCAGCAATAGGCACACACCGATGCTGCCAAACCACCCACCCCCCCCTGTATAAAAACGTGGGTAATGGTCTGGTCGTGCTGTAATTGAGCAAATACTTCATTCATCATCACGCTATACCCGGCCATCACGTACTGCGGGATTTCAACGTAACCGGGATAAGTCGTATCCGATACAACGATCCACCCATGCTTAGCGGCATCTACTTCGGCTAACCGCACCGAGTCATCATAGTCGCCCTCGATTCGAACCACTGTTGCACCTAAATCTCGCATTGCTTGGGCACGAAACTCGCTCACTTCGGCATGCACATAAATCCGGCAGGGGCAACCAAATCGCTGCGCACCCCAAGCAACCGAGCGGCCATGATTACCATCTGTGGCGGTTACGACCGTAACCTGGCTGGCGGCGTGTTGAAAGGCACCACTGGCAAGCTCCTCGCTGCTCGGCGTTTTACCGGTGCGTTCTTTGATGGCAGCTTGCAAAACCCGAAACACTGCGTAAGCGCCGCCTAAGGCTTTGAAACTGCCCAGACCAAAACGCTCAGCCTCATCTTTATATAGCACTTCAGAAACACCGGTTTGCTCGGCAATCTCCTGCAAGCCACGAAGCGGCGTTGGGTTATATCCAGGCCAAGTGCTGATTTCTTGACCAGCTGCTGCCATTGCTTCTGGGTTGAGTAAGGCCGCCAGCTCAGCAGGATAATGCGAGCTTGCTGCACAATGCTTGCTCATTTTAAAGCCAACCTGCCTATGCTTAAATAGTTTAGGTATCACCTATAACCTCTTTATTAAAAACAAAATATATCAAACCACTAAGCCTTAACATGGAACAATGAGCCAAAACCTTCAACCGGCTGAGTACAATTAAGAAGAGTCAGTGCTTGCCATACCAACGCTTGATTACTGGTAACAACGGGGATACCCAGCTCCATTTCCAGGGTGTCGATCACCAATGAAGCGCGAAGCGCAGTGCAGGAAATAAAAAGTGCCTCAGCCTCATCCGAACAGGCTTGTTTGGCCGCTGAAACAATATCAGCCAACGGAAACATCGTCACTTCGATATCATCTTCTGAGCCGAAACCACAGACATTGATCACGTCCAAGCCTTGCTTTCGCAGCAGCTCACCCAGTGCTTGATTGATTTCATCAATGTACGGGGTTAAGACTGAGATTTTTTTTGCGCCAAGTGCTTGCAGCGCAGCCGCTGCTGCTGTTGCTGGCGTGATCACCGGAATTCCAGGGCATTGCTGATGAATGCGCTCAACAATTCGGTCATACCCAATGGCGGCGGTCCCTGAAGTGCAACCATAAATCATCAAATCAACGCCCAAGCCAGGCAGGATACCTCCCGCTGCACGCTCAATATCGCCTGCCATAGCCCGCAAATTCTCTAGCGTCATCGGATTTTGATTGGTGACTCGATTGGTGAAAACCTCAACTTCCTTGGGCAACATCCGGCGCAGGTCTTGCTCAGAATTAAAATCGGTCGCTAAAGCAATAAACCCAATCCGGCCCGCTGGCGCAATCACATCCAGCCGCTTGGGGTGGGCAATTTGTTCAAGGCGAAAGTGCGAATTATCGGTCGGCATCGAATTAATCAATGATAGGAATATCAGGTGCAGCACGAACGGACAGCCATTCTGCGCCATCATCCGTGATCACGATATTTTCTTCGTGCACCATTTGCTTACCGGGCGCAAAAGTCATGCCCGGCTCCAGTGTTAACACCATACCTGATTGCAACACCGTATTGTCTGTCGCAGTGTGCGATGGCCGTTCGGTTAACTGCATGCCTAAGCCATGACCCAGCCGCCCTACTTCATTCCCCAGGCTGCCACCCTCGACCATGACAGCGTTCATGGCGGCCCAAATATCGCTGGTGGTTTTGCCCGGTTGTGCCACAGAAAACCCTGCTTCCACCGCATCAAATACCACTTGATTCGCGCGCTCAGCATCAGCTGATAGATGACCAAAGCCGAAATTGCGATCGAAATCACAGAAATAGCCATCCCAAACCGTACCCGTATCAATGATCAACACATCACCATCAGCCAGTACGCGATCGCCCGGCCCCATGATAATACTGTCATAACCGCCTTGCCCCGAACCCGCGACGATATAGGGTGAATGGTCGGCACCACGCCGGATCAAATCAATACGAAATTGCTGACAGACCTCCCGCTCACTCATCCCTGCCCTCATCAAACCAGGCAAAGCCAAGAAAGCTGAGGAGCTTAAGTGGCAAGCATAGCGGATTTTTTCGACCTCTCTGGCAGATTTCACCATCCGCTGTTGATGCATAAGCTCAGCGATATCAATCACCTCAAGCTGCGGCAATCGTGACATCAAGTACTGAAAGTTGGCAATCGGCATGCGAATCTGGCTTTCAGGGCCGAGCGTTATGCCCAGGCGCCCATGGCGGCGAGGAATCGATTGCAGTAAATCCACCAACAGCGAAATACCGTCATCTTCTGGACAAGGCGATGCCCAGGTACGGATGTCGTCCAACCAAGTCGCTTCCATCCCGGCAATGCCGATTTCTGGAATGATCGCAACAGGCTTTCCGACTGCGGGAATCACTAGAAACCAGGGGCGCGTTGGACTTTCCCAGAATTGAGTCTGAAAGCCTGAAAAATAGCGAACGTTAGCCTCAGTAGTCAGCAAAATCGCATCAAGGCGAGCAGCCGCCATCTGCACCTGCATCTGGGTGGTACGTGCGGCAAATTCGACTTCTGGAAACCCGCGAGGTGGTTCAGCTAGTTGGGGATTTGCTAGTATCATTCATGACTCAGCGTCAGATGTTTTAGGAATCTTCTGAATCGTTATAACGCATTATCTAAGGTGTGGCTATTGGTAATGCGACCTTTAACTCCAAACGCTGCGGTAACGGCGAGCACAGAAATTGTCTAAATCTGCAGCAGCCATACGAGTGTCAGCACACTACCAATGGCCGCCATCGAGTACAGCAACCAAGCCATCAATGTGTCTTGCCGCAAGCCAAAGTCGTGCACCGTGACTCGGGCGCGATGCGCTGCATGCCAAAGCGATAAAAAAATCACGCCGAACACCATCAATTTACCCAGCCATGATGATAAAAACTGACCAATTTGTGCGTAGCTAAGCGCCTCGGGTACGTGGCCTATTCCAGCTAGTAGCGTCAGCACGATCAACACGGGAATAATAAAGGCCGTTACCGTCCCGCCAGCAGCGAATAAACCCCAGAAAATGGGTTTGTTTGATTTAGCCATCTTAAAATACCCTTGCTAAGAACAACACCAGCAGCGAAACAATAATCCAGGCCGAATATTGGCCGACGATCATCACCCAGGCAGGCAAAAAAGTTTCGCCGATTAGTATCGGAGTGGTTTGTGGCATCAAGTTAAACCAAGTCATCGAATGGTACAGTGCCAGCAACAAAGCCACGAGCTGAAAACCAATCATCAGCGGGTTACCCAGCAAACTTAAGAACTCACCATACGCTTCAGGTCCTTCAGTTATCTGTTTGATTCCATAGATTAATAACAAGGCATACAGTCCAATAAACAGGCACGAAGCCTCGCGAATCATATAACGCTGGTATAGAGGCCTTTTCAGCCACCAAGCGGTTTTTGAAACTGGCCGCAGGTAGGGTCTTCTTGCTGATTCGCTCATCCTTTGCTCCCCGGAAGCAAGCGCTCCGTATACCAGTCAATGGTACTTTTGATTTTCATTTGTTGTATCGAACCGCCCGGGTCAACGTGACTTGGGCAAGCTTCTGAACAAGCACCCACAAACGAGCATTCCCACACTCCTTCGTTAGTCGCGGTGATTTCTTCTCGCTCACTTCTGCCGCCATCACGTGAGTCGCTGTTATATCGGTGCGCCAGGGCCAATGCTGCGGGGCCAATAAAGCCCGGGATCAGTCCATACTGCGGACATGCGGCGTAACACAGCATGCAATTGATACACAGGGTGGTTGTGCTTAAATAGTTTTAGCTGATGTGGCGTCTGCCTGTTTTCTCCAGTCGCCGCTTTGGGCGTGTCGACCTTTGGGATCATATAGGGCTTAACTTTTTCGAGCTTGCCGATAAAATCGTCAATTTGTGTTACTAAGTCCCGCTCGATTGGAAAATGATCTAAGGGCTCAACCCGGATCTGGCTACCATAGTCACGAATAAACGCTTTGCAAGCCAGCATAGGCTCACCATCAACAACCATTCCACAGCTGCCGCAAACCGCCATGTGGCAAGACCAGCGATAGCTCAATGTGGTATCAATATTGTCTTTGATATAGTTCAGCGCATCCAGCACCACCCACTCGTCCGGGCAAGGAATATCGGTATACGTTTGAAAATAAGGCTCTTTATCGGTTTCAGGATCGTACCGAAGGACTTCCAGCGAAATCATTCGGTCACTCATTTCTGATCTCCTGAATAATCCCGCACGCCCGGTTTTGATCGGGTGATAATCACATCCTGATAATCGATGCTGGGCTGATCTTTACCTTTAAAATAGATCAGGGAATGCTTTAAATAGTTGTCGTCGTCACGCTCAACATAGTCAAGCCGCTGATGCGCACCGCGAGACTCTTTGCGCGCCAGGGCGGCTTCCGCCACCGCTTGTGACACATCCAACATGTTTTCAAGCTCAAGCAGTTGAAACAACTCGGTATTGTAGACATTACTTTTATCGTACAACGAGACGTTTGCCAGAGTTGGGCGTAATTGAGCCAACTTATCGCAAGTGTTTTGAATGCCTGCTTCATCCCGGTAGATGCCAACACCCGCCTCCATGCTATCCATCATCTCACGCCTAATGTGTGAGACGGCTTGCGATCCTTCAGGCTTTTCAAACCAGGCTCGCACCCGATCTTGCGCTTGCTTGGCCAACTTGCTAGTCGTGCTATCCCCTGTTAGAGGAACATGCGTACTCACGTATTCGACTGCATTCTGTGCGGCACGCTTGCCAAACACCAACAGCTCCGTCAAAGAATTTGACCCCAATCGATTAGCACCATTTATACTGACGCAGGCGCATTCACCGATCGCGTATAAGCCCGGAATTGACGTCTCAGCGTCGATGTTGGTATGAATCCCGCCCATCATATAATGCACTACCGGCCTGATTGGGACGGGCTCTGTAACCGGGTCAACTCCCGAATAGCTAATGGATAAATCACGCACCAAGGGTAAGCGCTCATTGATCTTTTTTTCACCCAAATGCGTCATATCCAGCAGCACGGCATCACCCCACTGCGTTTTGATCGTATTGCCCTTTTTCTGCTCACTCCAAAACGCCTGGCTTAATCGATCTCGTGGGCCAAGCTCCATACTTTTCAGCACCGGATCGCCCAAAGGCGTTTCCGGCCCCATGCCGTAATCCTGCAAATAACGATAGCCGTCCTTATTCCGCAACACCCCGCCTTCACCGCGACAACCTTCAGTTAATAAAATACCTGTCGATAGCAAGCCCGTGGGGTGGTACTGTACAAACTCCATGTCTTTTAAGGCAACCCCAGCGCGGTATGCCATCGCCATACCATCGCCGGTTTTAATCGCGCCATTGGTCGAAAAGGGGAAAATCCGACCCGCGCCACCGGTAGCGATAATGACCGCAGAGCCCTGAAACTCCTTCATCGTGCCATCACGCATGTCGATCGCGGTGACGCCCTGAATCTTACCTTCATCGACCAATAAGTCGGTCGAATAAAATTCATCATATCGTTTGATCGATGGGAATTTCAGTGAGGTTTGGAACAGCGTATGCAATATATGAAAGCCACTTTTGTCCGCAGCAAACCAAGTACGCTTTATTTTCATCCCACCGAATGGACGTACTGCAACGCTGCCGTCGGGCTCACGACTCCAAGGACAACCCCAATGCTCCAACTGCAATAATTCTTTCGGCGCTTGCTTGATAAAATACTCTACGGCATCTTGGTCACTCAGCCAATCGCCACCACCGACCGTATCGTCAAAATGCGTGTCTAAACTGTCATCAGGCTTGATCACTCCAGCCGCACCCCCTTCTGCAGCACAGGTGTGGCTGCGCATGGGGTAGACTTTTGATATCAGCGCAATTCGTTTTTTGGGGTCCAGCTCCGCAATCGCAATCGCCGCGCGCAAACCAGCACCACCTGCACCCACAATGATGATGTCAGCATCTATTCTTTCCATTCGCTCACCCCGGAAATTATTCTTCTTTGCAGCAATAATGCACTGCCCGGCAATTCAGTTATTGTGCTCTAAACGATTCAATGCTGGTGTCGCAAACAAGCCCTCTCCAACCTTTAATCAATACACCACTATTATAACTCAGGTATCAAATTTGATCTTGCTATGACTACCGTCACAATAAGGCTTATTGGCTGACGCACCGCAACGACAGAGTGCTGTCATACCCTCCTTTTGAATGTGTTCGCCATCGGGCGTGGTAATCACCACCGCACCATTAAGCAATAATGGGCCACCTTTAGTTACTGATAGGGTGACTGGCTCTGCTGCTGACTTTTCTTGGTCACCTTCTATCGACAGCGCACCTGATGGACACCGTTTGACTTGAGCCGTGATGTCATCACTGGATGTTCCTTCAAGCTGAATCCACGGCCTGTTTTCAGGATTAAACACCGCTGGCAAAGCGTGGAAACATTTTTTTGAATGGATGCATTTGGCAGGCTGCCATACGACAGTGACTTCATCGTTAGTGTAACGCTTGACAATATCTTTCATTATTTAAATTCCTTCAATTCTCCTATGGAGGCTCAGTTTACCGTACCACGTCATTGAACGAGTTTAAAACGTCAAAGTCGTGTATCGGCAGTGTAGCGATGAAAAGGATACCCAAAAGGCGGAGCGAGTATCTTTGCTGAATCACAAAGTTCGCAAAAAGCGGTCCATCCGCGGCAAATAGTGATTGTCGTAGTTAAGCGACATCACGACTGTCTTTGATCTACCCACCACCTCATGTCTCGGGACAAAACCGATCACTCTGGAATCAGCACTATTGTCGCGATTATCACCCATCACAAAATAGTGCTCGTCGGGCACTGTTACAGGATAGAAACTGGATAGCCTTGATCCAGATTTGCGCGTCTGTACAAAGTGGCCAGTGCCCAACAAATCTTCATTACGCAGATTCGCTTCAACCGGTTTATAACGAAGAGCTTTACCGTTAATTTTCAGTATATTATCGTGCATTTCAATGCTGTCACCGGGTAAGCCAATCACCCTTTTAACTAGCCGCTTTCCAGATACTTTTGAGTCAAAAATAACGATATCGCCGCGCTGTGGGTCATCAAACTTGCGTAAAGAAACGTGCGTAAATGGCACGCGCAAATCATAGGCCATCTTGTTGACCAATATCCGATCTCCTTCAACAATGGTTGGCTTCATCGAGCCAGTAGGCACCACATTCCAATCAGCAACCGCACTACGGAACACCACCATCAACAACAAGAATGTCAGTAAACTGAGGTGCTGTTTTAGTACTCTAATAACTCCTGTTTTCATCGATTTGCCCTCGTAGTAGTTTTACCCGCCTCTATTACACAATGAGACCTCAGCATAACCGCGGGGTTTGATTGGTCTTGAAGAAATATCCTGAAAATTCTAAAAAATTAGCGAAATAAATCATTTTTATCAACATACTCGGCCTAATATTGCGATATCCGTCGCTTTTCGGCATTTTTCTTCAATTCTAGACACAACTATCCCGCGTAACCGACATCGGGCAAACCATAAAGCATCAGAAATTTTGCGCCTTTACGTATATTGGACGCCATCGCTGCAATCCCGTAAGACGTTATATTCTTCGCTAGCCCCATATAGCGAGTTCTCGCTAAACCATAGTGTTGCTTATAGGTTGCAAAGGGGCGTTCACCGCCAGAGCGTGTAACGGCAATCTGTGCATTACGTTTTTTATCCGACTCTGACAATGGATTATTTCGATAGCCTTTTCGTTGGACCTGATCTTCAATCCCCAAGCCTTTTAGCTTAGTCCGCGTCTCTTCAGAGCTATAGGCAGAATCTGCAAATAACGCCGCCTCATCTCCTAACAATAAGGTATCGCGTTCCTGACTATCATGCACATTGCCAGCCGTGACATTTTGACGATGAATAAATCCATCTTCGTCCACGCCTGTATGAACTGAATAACCGTAGGTGGACTTTGCTCGGCCACGACTGTCTTTCTTTACATGCCAGTCTGCTTCCTGATCACGCGTAGGCTTACCCTCTTTATTCTTACCTGAACCAGATTGAGCCGCCTCAATGGGCGTTGCATCTATGATGTTAATGCGCCCTTCGGTCATAATAATATTCTTAGATTCAAGTTGGCGGTTAATCTCACCCAATAATTTATCCCATAAGTCATGTTCAACGAGGTTGTTGCGAAAACGCCCCAAGGTAGAAGCTTCTGGCACCTCTGCACCTAACTCAAGATGGCAAAATTTGCGAAATAATAGATCACGATAAAGACTTTGCGCCAACTGAACGTCTGATAGTTTGTACCATACGCCAAGCAACAAACTTCGAAACAGCGTCAGCAACGGATAACTCGGATGACCCGTGCTAGAACCATAGATTGAAGACATCAGACTTTCTAACTCCGACCAATCCAATAATGCCTCTGTATCGTCTAGCGAGCACAAAATAGGGTGACTCATCTCCGCGCTAGAAACAAATAGTCTGGGCTGTGTTGTGAATGATTTTTGCATGCCTGATTATAACATTTAGCAACTATTCGGTGAAGATTGGCTGAGTTGTGCTGAGGTCTCACAATATAAGCTAAATGCTCTGCTCCAGCAATTGGGTCGTATTTTCAAGCGTCATTTCGATAGGATTTCCTCCGGCGCTCGGGTCTTTGATTGCCATCGCCGCCAACTCTTCCATACGATCAGAACCTACGCCCAGCTCCGCCAGTTTATCGGGAATACCCAAGTCTTCACGCAGCTGCAACGCAAAATCGTAAAACCCATCAAAACCGCCTTGAATATCCAAATACGCCGCCACCCGCTCAATACCGCCTTCAATTGCAGAACGGTTAAAGCGTAACACCGTTGGCATAACCACCGCATTGGTGGTGCCATGATGGGTGTTGTAAACCGCACCGATCGGGTGTGACAGTGCATGCATGCCGCCTAAGCCTTTTTGGAAAGCAGTCGCCCCCATCGCTGCTGCACTCATCATGTGGCTGCGTGCTTCAATATCACTGCCATCGGTATAAGCACGTGGCAAGTACGCTTTCACCAGCCGCATGCCTTCTAGCGCGATCCCTTGAGACATCGGATGATAAAATGGCGAGCTATAGGCCTCAAGGCAATGAATAAACGCATCCAAACCTGTGCCGGCAGTAATCATTGGCGGCAGTCCGACCGTCAACTCCGGGTCGCAAATCACCACACTCGGTAATATCTTCGGGTGAAAAATAATCTTTTTAACATGCGTTTGTGAATCAACGATGACACTGGCACGTCCCACCTCAGAGCCAGTGCCGGCGGTAGTTGGCACCGCGATAATCGGCGCAATCGCACCTGCATCGGCACGCGTCCACCAATCACCGATATCTTCAAAATCCCAAACCGGTCTGGTTTGATTAGCCATAAAGGCAATGACTTTGCCCAAATCCAAACCCGAACCACCCCCAAAAGCAATGACACCATCGTGATTGCCCGCTTTGTATGCAGCTACTCCAGCATACAAGTTTTGATCAGTGGGGTTAGGGTCAACGTCGGCGAAAATAGCCGGTTCGAAACCCGCAGCCTGCATCACTTCTAAGGTCGAATGCGTAACAGGAAGGCTGGCCAGCCCTCGATCTGTGACTAGCAACGGCCTTTTAATACCTGCCGTAGCACAGGCATCACCCAGCTCAGCAATGCGCCCAGCACCCAGTCGAATACTGGTCGGATACGACCAATTAGCAGTTAGATTTGTCATGATAATTCCTTCAGGTGATAGGATTTTGGTCGGGTGAGATTCTGGTAACCGATCACAGACAGTGCGCCACCACGCCCCGTATTTTTACAGCCAGTCCAGCACAAAGCCGGGTCCAAATAGTCAGCGCGATTCATATAAACCGTACCCGTTTGGATTTTTGCGCCCAAAGCGAATGCTCGATCTACCTCATTTGTCCACAACGACGCCGTTAAACCAAACTCGCTGTCGTTCATCAGCTGAAGTGCCTCCTCATCGCCACTCACTTTCATGATTCCTACCACTGGCCCAAAGCTCTCATCGCGCATCACGCGCATGTCGTGATTCACATTGGTTAGAATCTGTGGCATCAAATACGTGCCACCATCGTCTTCGGGGAATAGCTTAGGGTCAATCATTGCCTTGGCACCCGCTGCAATCGCTTCTTGGGTTTGTGCTCGCACTTCAGCCGCAAAGCGCAGGTGTGCCATCGGCCCTAGCGTAGTGTCAGCATCCAACGGATTACCGAGTTTATAGCCCGAAACAATTGCCACCGCTTGTTCAACGAAGGTGTCGAACAAGCTATCAATCACGTAAATGCGCTCTATTCCACAGCAACACTGGCCGGAATTAAACATGGCTGCGTCAATCAGTGTTTCCACCGCCGCCTCCAAATTTGCATCATCCATCACGTAACCAGGGTCTTTTCCACCCAGCTCAAGCCCAAGCCCAGTAAAAGTGCCCGCGGCCGCCCGCTCCATAACTTTACCTGCTCCCACTGAACCGGTAAAATTTACGAAACCGAATAAGCCATCAGCAATTAGCTGTGACGTCGTATCGTGATCTAGAAATATATTCTGAAACACCTCCGTAGGTAAGCCTGCATCGCTAAATGCTTCCACCATACGCTCACCCGCAAGCAGGGTTTGGCTGGAGTGTTTTAGCACCACGGCATTGCCGGCAATCAATGCGGGAGCAACTGTATTGATCGCAGTCAAATAAGGATAATTCCAAGGGGCGATCACCAACACCACGCCATGCGATTCGCGCATAATTTGACGCTTAAAACCGGGGCTGTCTTCAATCACCACCGGCGCCAACGCTTGCTTGGCAATATCCGCCATATGCGATGCACGCTCCTCAACGCCGCCGAACTCACCACCGAAGCGAATGGGGCGTCCCATCATGTGTGCCAGCTCAGGCACGATAATGTCTGACATGTCGCCTAATCGTGCAACGCCAGCGCGGACTAATGCAACCCGCTCATCCAACGGTTTGTCCGCCCAGGCTTTCTGCGCTTGACTCGCCTTCGTAACCAACACCGTGGCGTCTTCATAGTCCATGGTGGGCCGCTCGGCATAAACCGACCCATCAATCGGGGAAATACACTGAATCATTTTTGTCATTTACTGTGCTCTCATTGTTGGTTTGATGACGCAATTAGGCACGCTCGAAGCCACGCGCAACTTCCCAGTCGGTCACCCGACGGTCAAATGCTTCCTGCTCCCATTCAGCCGCTCGCACGTAGTGGTCGATCACTTCATCACCAAATGCTGCGCGTAACATGATCGAGTCTCTCAGCGTATCGGTTGCTGAGCGCAGCGTCGTTGGAATCGAACGCGCGCTCTCGGCCGCATAGGCATCACCCTTAAATTCAGGCTCAAGCTTGCGCGAGTTTTCTATCCCATCCAGTCCCGCCGCAATCAGTGCAGCCATGGCGAGATAAGGGTTCAAATCTGAACCACCGACCCGGCACTCTATTCGAATCGCATTGCTATCCTGCCCACAAATTCGATACCCAGCGGTGCGATTATCCAGCGACCAAATCGCTTTGGTCGGCGCAAAAGTACCTTCGGCAAAGCGTTTGTAGCTATTGATGTAGGGCGCCAAAAAATAGGTAATATCAGAGGCGTTATGCAGCAACCCTGCCAAATAGTCGCGCATCAAGTCTGACATGCCATATTCACCCTTAGCATCGGCAAACAAGGATTTGCCATCAAGCGACCATAGGGACTGATGCACGTGAGAAGACGAACCCGCCGCATCATTATTCCACTTGGCCAAAAAGGTCACTGATTTTCCTTGCTGGTGCGCAATTTCTTTGCAGGCATTTTTTGTAAAAACATGACCATCAGCCGTATCTAAAGCGCCGGCGTACTTAATGTTGATTTCTTCCTGCCCGGCGCTGGCCTCTCCTTTAGAACACTCAACCACCACCCCCGCACCGTGCAATCCATTGCGAATCGCGCGCATCAGCTCTTCTTCTTTTGAGGTTTGGAAAATGTGGTAGTCCTCATTATACGCACTGACTAAACTTAGGTCGTCATACCCCAATGCACACGCTTCGGCATACGCTTCTTCAAAGATAAAAAACTCCAGTTCAGTCGCCATCATCGCAGTCATACCCGCTTTTTCAAGGCGCTGCAATTGACGCTTTAATACTGCGCGTGGCGAGTGTGGCACGTCTTTATGGGTGTGATGATCCAGCACATCACAAAACACCAGCGCAGTGCCCTCAAGCCAAGGGACATGGCGCAATGTCTCTAAATCGGGCTTCATCACATAATCGCCATAGCCCGCCTCCCAACTGGTGGAGCGATAGCCTTGCACCGTCTCCATTTCCATATCGGTCGCCAGCAAATAATTACAGCTGTGCGTTTCTTCCCAGGCGCTGTCGATAAAAAACTGTGCGTGAAAACGCTTTCCCATCAAGCGCCCTTGCATATCAACTTGCACGGTTAATACGGTATCGATCTCCCCTGACGCGACAGCGGCTTTAAGCGCCTTAAATGTTAAATTTCCAGACATGATGGACTCTCGTGTTTTACTGATTCAGTTTAACTCGAACAATCAGTGCGAGCGACTATGGCCGCCTTTATTTTTATAAAACTGATGTTGCTCACTAAATAGTGAATCTACACCTTTTGAGCTACCTTCTACCAGCACAATTTGCCCCCATATTATTAATCTTCTCCCAAGAACAGAACCCAGCACCCCTCAATGAAACATTGCACTGATTACCAAGAGAAACGCCAATTACCTGTAAATATTAATCCGGCAGCATAATGTCGGCCAATATAAGCGTTGGTCATCGCGTATATGGTCTCCTCCCGAATTGCAAGGTAGAAAAGAGCTAATGACAGGGATAGATTGCATGCGTATATCCGGTCTTAGAATGAGCAGTTTGTTGCTCTGACCTTGATGTAATCTGCCCATACCGTCCCTTACGAGCGTCCGAACTCGAGGTTCATCGCGATGATCGGGTTTCCGGTATGTAGGTTTGACCTTATGTGTCATCTTTCTCATTCAACTTCGCAATTTCTGGCAAGAAACAGTTTGCTAAAATATGGCTTGTGCTTTGGTGTGGATCGTATTGAACAGGGTTTAATTAGTCTGCAGATGAAATCTGGCTGCAAAGTGTGGGTCATAGTCGGTGCCATAGCGAATCACCGCCCAGCCGATACGGACCATCTTGTTTGCATAGGCGACGATGGCTTTATGAATGCCAACGCGCAGAACCAATTGCCGTAACCAGAGGTTTAATGGGTCTTGCTTATCGCCGATATTACTGACGACCGATCGAGCCCCATGTATGACGAGACTGCGTAGTCTGCTATTGCCGCGCTTACTGATGCCCAGCAAGACCTCTCTACCGCCACTGCTATGCTGGGCAGGCACGACACCTAATGAAGCTGAGGCATCCCGACCTTTGCTAAACTGCTGCCCATCGCCAATGTGGCTTAAGAAAGCACTGGCAACAATGGGCCCATATCCGGGAATGTTATTCAGTTGCTTGCAGGCCGGGGAGTCACGATTAATGCGTTTGATTTGTTGATCATACGCAGCGAGGCATTTGTCCAGGTGCTGCAGATAGGCATAGTCCTGATGCAAGACCAGCATAAACCCTTGGCTGAATAGCTGGCCAGTATTCTCCAACAACTCAGGTAAGGCTCGTTTCAGATTATTGATACCTTTTCGGATAACCAAGCCTCGTTCTGTCAACATTGCACGAATGCGATTGCAGTGTTGAGTTCGTGCATCAATGACTTGCTGGCGCTTGTACACAATCAGGGCTTGGTCTTGCTGCTCAATCGTCTTGATGCGAACACAACGCATTTCTGGGCGAGCCACTGCTTCGGCAATAGCCAACGCATCGTTGTAATCATTTTTGTTGCCGCGAAGGTACGCTTTGACATGCTGCGCGGGGATAAGCTTGACTGTATGCCCGAGTTTGTCGAGTTCTCGTGCCCAATGGTGGGAGCCAGAACAGGCTTCCATACCGACCAGACAAGCTGGGATATTGGCGAAAAAATTAAGCAGCTGGGCTCGTCGTAACATTTTCCGGTTAACGATCTTACCCCGCTGATCACAGCCTACCAGATGAAAAACAGACTTTGCAGTATCCAGGCCGATTGTTGTAATCTTGTTCATGGTCTTCTTCCTCTCTGATGAGTGTTAGGTTCAATCTCTCCATCATGGCACTTTTGATGCCGACTAAAAAGAGGGAGGAGACCATTACATCGAGCGTAGCGCGGCGATCTGTCGGTTTAGATTGCCGCGTCGCTACGCTCCTCGCAACGACAGATGGGACGTTTCGCTCCGTACCCGGTTAATTCGCGCTGGCGGCTTGAGATGGAGTCATGCACAATCCACTGACCACCCAGAACCCTGATGAGCTCCCCTAATCCCATGTCTTCAGTTTTTGATATCGATACCGTTCGCAATGAATTTCCTGTGCTCAGCAGAGAAGTCAATGGCCGCCCCTTAGTCTATCTAGATAACGGCGCCACCACTCAAAAGCCGAACACTGTTATCGACGTGATCAACGCCTATTATCGGCAGCAAAACTCCAATATCCACCGTGGTGTGCACACTATGAGCCAAGAGGTCACGACTCAATACGAGCAAGCGCGCGAGGCGATCCGCCAATATATTGGCGCCAAACACGGCCACGAAGTATTGTTCACCCAAGGCACCACCCACAGCATTAACCTGGTGGCATCGTCTTTTGGTACAGCATTTATCAACGCCGGAGACGAGATTTTAATTTCAGCAATGGAGCATCATTCCAACATCGTGCCATGGCAAATGTTATGCGAGCGAAGTGGCGCGATACTCAAAGTAATTGATATCAACCCAGCTGGCGAATTGGATCTGGACTCGTTTGAGCAACAGCTCACAAAAAAAACCAAACTGGTCGCGATTAGTCACGTATCAAATGCGTTAGGCACGGTTAACCCCGTGAAGCAACTGATCGAACAGGCGCACCAAGTGGGCGCCAAAGTGCTGGTTGACGGCGCGCAAGGCATCCCACACTTTCCGGTTGATGTTCAAGCGCTGGACGCGGATTTTTATGCGTTTTCAGGGCACAAATTGTTTGGTCCTACCGGGGTAGGCATTTTGTACGGTAAAGAAGCACTCTTGAACGCTATGCCACCTTACCAAGGCGGCGGCAATATGATCAA
Organism: Candidatus Poriferihabitaceae bacterium; assembly: GCA_965249035.1. GTDB lineage: Bacteria > Pseudomonadota > Gammaproteobacteria > Arenicellales > Poriferihabitantaceae > CBDFKV01. Next base: position 409,062 of record CBDFKV010000006.1, read on the forward strand.
GCGCGTTACCTTTGGAAAAACCACTTATAACGATTTGCCACATAAATTTGAGCCAGGCACGCCAAATATTGTTGGTGGCTTGGGTTTGCACGCAGCCATTGAGTTTTTAGCAGCGCTGGATCAACCAGCCATTCAGACGCACGAACAACAATTACTGCAAACCGCGACAGAAGGGCTCAAGCAAATTAGGGGTTGTCGCCTTATTGGTACAGCCACCAACAAAGCCAGCGTCATTTCATTTTTGGTCGACAATACCCACCCGTTTGATGTCGGTACGCTGCTTGATCAACAAGGGGTTGCAGTGCGCACCGGGCACCATTGTTGCCAACCGCTAATGGACTATTACGGCATCCCGGGAACCATCCGCGCTTCATTTACACTCTATAATAATTTGGCCGATGTTGACGCTTTTCTGAGCGCTACCGAGCGCGCCGCCAATATGTTGCAATAGCCCATAACTATCATCATAACCATGTCTACGATAAACCAAACCCAAGACGCCATCATCACAGAGTTCGGCCTATTCGATCAATGGATGGATAAATACGAATACATCATTGACCTCGGTAAAAAACTGCCGTTGATCGACCCCAGTTATAAGACCGAAGGTCATCTCATTCCTGGCTGTCAAAGCCAAGTGTGGCTGCGCGCCGAGCGTGACGGTGATGTCATCCAGTTTACTGCTGACAGCGACGCTATCATTACTAAGGGCATCATCGCCTTATTGATCCGTGTTCTTTCGGAGCAAACCGCAAAGGCCATCAGTCAGGCGGATTTGTATTTCATCGACAAGATCGGCTTGAGCCAGCATCTCTCACCAACCCGCTCAAACGGGCTGGTCAGTATGGTGAATCAGATGAAACAAATTGGGTTTAGTTCTCAAGGGCGATCACAGAGCTAACCTTGTTGACCCAATACAGCTCACGTCGGGTGTCGATAGATGTAAAAAGGGTCCCCACGACATTGAACCTCCTTTTCAAACTTCGCGCCTTTGGCTTTTGCCAGTTGAATGGAAGCCACATTTTCTGAGTGAATTACGATGTCCCTGAAAAACGGGTGACCGTCAGATCAAGTTTGAACTTCTATACCTGAGCAACTTAAACAACTGAATGAGACCTCAGCATAACCGCGGGGTTTGATTGGTCTTGAAGAAATATCCTGAAAATTCTAAAAAATTAGCGAAATAAATCATTTTTATCAACATACTCGGCCTAATATTGCGATATCCGTCGCTTTTCGGCATTTTTCTTCAATTCTAGACACAACTATCCCGCGTAACCGACATCGGGCAAACCATAAAGCATCAGAAATTTTGCGCCTTTACGTATATTGGACGCCATCGCTGCAATCCCGTAAAACGTTATATTCTTCGCTAGCCCCATATAGCGAGCTCTCGCTAAACCATAGTGTTGCTTATAGGTTGCAAAGGGGCGTTCACCGCCAGAGCGTGTAACGGCAATCTGTGCATTACGTTTTTTATCCGACTCTGACAATGGATTATTTCGATAGCCTTTTCGTTGGACCTGATCTTCAATCCCCAAGCCTTTTAGCTTAGTCCGCGTCTCTTCAGAGCTATAGGCAGAATCTGCAAATAACGCCGCCTCATCTCCTAACAATAAGGTATCGCGTTCCTGACTATCATGCACATTGCCAGCCGTGACATTTTGACGATGAATAAATCCATCTTCGTCCACGCCTGTATGAACTGAATAACCGTAGGTGGACTTTGCTCGGCCACGACTGTCTTTCTTTACATGCCAGTCTGCTTCCTGATCACGCGTAGGCTTACCCTCTTTATTCTTACCTGAACCAGATTGAGCCGCCTCAATGGGCGTTGCATCTATGATGTTAATGCGCCCTTCGGTCATAATAATATTCTTAGATTCAAGTTGGCGGTTAATCTCACCCAATAATTTATCCCATAAGTCATGTTCAACGAGGTTGTTGCGAAAACGTCCCAAGGTAGAAGCTTCTGGCACCTCTGCACCTAACTCAAGATGGCAAAATTTGCGAAATAATAGATCACGATAAAGACTTTGCGCCAACTGAACGTCTGATAGTTTGTACCATACGCCAAGCAACAAACTTCGAAACAGCGTCAGCAACGGATAACTCCGATGACCCGTGCTAGAACCATAGATTGAAGACATCAGACTTTCTAACTCCGACCAATCCAATAATGCCTCTGTATCGTCTAGCGAGCACAAAATAGGGTGACTCATCTCCGCGCTAGAAACAAATAGTCTGGGCTGTGTTGTGAATGATTTTTGCATGCCTGATTATAACATTTAGCAACTATTCGGTGAAGATTGGCTGTAACCGTTCACACCCCTGAGATTTCCACACGAATTTGTAACCGCCACGAGCATGTAAAATAGCATTCTAAAGAGATTGCCGACAAAAAAACAAAAAAAGTTCTTGACACTATTTTTCGGATATTTCCTAGATTTGTGACCTACTTTTAAAGTGGCCTCAATTCTTCTTGAGAGACAATGTAAGGACTTGCGCAGGCTCGTTAATCACACGACACCTCACTCCTCGTTAAAAATAATTACGTCGCTTGAAGGTATTTTCAGACGGCAAAATTGCGCCCTGAAAACCCATGCGATAATTAAGCTAGTTAAACAACACAGGTGTGAGTTTCTTATGGTTCTTGATGATCAGGAACTACTGCAAATCGATGAAAACTTCATCGACACGCTCTTGAAAAAAGACCCGACCGCATTGGCCGGGTTAAGCGTTACTTTGCTTAATGACCTGAAAGAAGCCCGCGAACGCCTAAATCAAAATCCTTCCAACAGCTCCAAACCTTCTAGCAGCTTGCCACCATGGGATAAAGAGGCTTCAGATGAGGAGGAGCCAGAAGCCGATCAAACCGCAGAGCCGGAATTTATCAACGACAGTGACGTCACCATGGAAGCTGACAATACGCCAGACAAAAAGAAAGATCAAAGCACAACCCAGGATTCGACGGATCAAAAACGTCACCCTGGCCGACAACCAAATTCGCAGGGCTTTGGTCGAACCCAAAAGCTGTCGGTAAGCCACACGGCACACCACCATTGCGATGCCTGTAGTGTTTGCAATACAAGTCTGAGCGTGGTTGAAAAAGCCTATACCGGGTTCTATAGCATTAACATTGAGTTCGGTGACGAGGCGTCACCGGGCATTCAACTAACGAATACGCACCACATTTATTATTCAGGCACCTGTCTGAATTGTGGGCTGGAAAATCGTTCGCAACCCAAGCGCGCGCCTGAAGATACGACAAACTGGGCCGGCGTGGGAATGACCGAGTGGCGGTTGATTGGCCCTGATCTGGCTGCTTTGATCGTTTATCTGTCGATGGAAATGCGCATAACGCGCCGCAAGGTACAGCTGTTTCTGTACGACGTTCTTGGTCTGAAGTTGAGCGTTGGCACTATCCAGAACTGTATGATCGAATCTGCACGGGCACTGGCTCCGGTCGAAAACCAAGTGGTTGATGAACTACTTGGTGGGTCTTTGTTACACGCAGATGAAACCTCGCACAATGAAGCTGGCACACGCTTGTGGTTGTGGGTATTCATCACGTCTGCAACGGCGTTATTCTTGGTCGGACCACGCAGCAAAGAAATTTTCACCCATATGCTGGAATCATCCTCGATACGGTTTGACGGCTGGCTGATGAGCGATGGTTATCTGGTTTACCGGGACTTTGTTAATCGTTTACGCTGTTGGGCGCACCTGAAGCGTAAAGCCAAAGGGCTTGCCGAGTGTTTTACCCCAAGCTCCAGAAAATATGGAAAACAGATGCTTGAAAGTTTGAATCAGCTAATGGCCGCAGTTTATCAAGCGCGTGAAGGCCCGGATAAGGGCAAGGTCTCAATTGCTGCCCAGCATCAGGGTGAACTTGGACGCTTGCGAGAACTTTGTGAAGTCATGTCAGCCTCTTCACATAAAAAATCACGCGAACTTGGTAGAGAATTCCTCAACGATTGGGAGGCAATCTTTCGTGTGCTGGATTGCCCCGCATGGCCTTTGACCAACAATGAAGCCGAGCGAGCTTTACGTCACTGGGTTATCATGCGAAAAATCACTCAGGGTACACGTTCTGAGATGGGAAGTCGGGCGCTGGCTTTGTTTGCTAGTATTATTACCACCTGTCGGTTGCGTAATGCCTCGCCTTTGCTGTACATCAAAGAGGTGATTAATATGCGTCGTCAGGAAAAAGAGGCCCCTCGATTACCTGCACCAGTTTTGCCTGGTTGAGAGAGGGGGGGGCTGAACGGTTACCCGGTGTGGGCACTCCTGCATTTCAGCCCTCGGCTTAGTCATTCGTTGATAGTTTTTCGGCCTTCGTTTCGTGCATCTCGGCTCTCTACGCCCCGGGCGTTGGTTTAGAACACTTGCGGCTAAACTATCGCAAAGCAATGCCAGCAAACGAGCCAGCTCTTTAGAACTAATTTCTGCTTTTAATAGTGGCTCCCATTGCCGTAATGTTTGAATACTTGCCTTAAAGCTGATTAAACGAACGGGAACATCGGCCTTTTCTGCTGCCCTGAGAATCAGTAAGCGCAGACAATTGTACACAATGAAATGCATCGACACTTCCTTTCGAATCATGCTTGGCGATTTGCATCTTAGTATATCCATTCCCATCGTCGTCTTAATGTCACGGAAGAACAACTCCACATCCCACCTCTGCAAATATAAATCAGCTATCGCCTTTGCGCTATAGAGTTTGTGGTCTGTTAGTGTCGTCACAATGTAAAATGATTTGCAGCGAAAGCCAGGCTCGGTTACTGTGACTTTGATTTGCCTCAAGACAAGCTTGTCTGGTAATGCTAACCATTGTGCCTTGCTGTAACTTATTCTCTTCTGCCATTTTGGCTTAGGCCAATAAATCAGAAGGTCATCTTCGCCTAGTATTTTATCCGCGTCTTTTGCTGTTACAGGCGTTCGTCTTGCCAACGTAATAACTGAATCAACACCTCTTTGACTTAGTTGATGAACATCGTAATAGCTACAGAATCCCTTGTCCCCAAGGAATATATCATCTGCGTTAAACGTATCCCATTGATCACGTAAGAGGCGTAATTCATGACTCTTTTTGTTACCCATTCGGTAGCTCAACAACGCACCTGTGTGAAGATCAAAACAGGGACACAGGAATGCTTGAGGGAATCCACAGCCTGGCTTTTGTGCCCGTGTTTGGGGCCATATTTGCTGATTCTCTATGGTGTCTGGCATACTGATGCCACTGCCGTCGACAACCACTACACGTCTATTTTGCAGGTCATTTTTGGCTGAGTACTTAGCTAAGGCCTGCGAGGTATGAGACAGAATGATTTGCAAGTCAGTTTCTTCCAACTTTGACCGAGCTTGACAGTACGCTGAGGTAGATACTGAGGGCAGTGTTAGTGATCGGCTTGCTGCAAAGGCGTGAAATTGCCTCACCACTTCAGAGCAACCACCGTCGGAATTAAGTATTTGAGAAAAAAACCCCCAGAAAGTATTTTCTTTGCTGAACAATCTACGTCTACTTTGTAGCCCACTACGATGTGGAGCAAGCACCTGAGTTGGGATAAAACCAGTAAAGCATTTAGCCAGTTGACTAATGGATTTCCGTTGTATTTGATGGTGTTTATCTGCCAATATTTGGCTCGCAGATCGGGGCTTTCGGCGCAACGAAGCGAGGTGAAAACCGGGCAAGAATAAGTTGGTATATTTCATGCCCAATTATCTCATTTTGCGCTTATTTCCTCACCTATTTTGCTATGCTAAAGGGCCTTAACTTAGTGCCATTCCGGACAGTTCTATTTACTCTTAACACTATTATCCTTCTATCACCCCCTTTCATCTGCCGTAACTCTACTTATAATTTCCCGCATAATTAGTATGGTACGTTGAAAATCTGCACGACAATGTGATGACTCGAAGCTTGTTCGTCAATCTAAAAGGGCTTACGTACAAAAGCCGTGCTGACGCACGGCATACTGTGTTTGATTGTCGCTGAGACGCACTGAAATCCGAAACGGTGACACGCCTAATGAGGCACCACCTATGGTTTACTGACGATGGTATTTTGTGAAGAAAAAAGCGTTAGACAGGATGTAGGTCGTACTACATCGTGTCAGGATTTATTTTAATGAATTATTCTATTATCATGCGTTTTAATCTAAATAAATGGTCAGCATGATACGAGAAGTCAATTCTTAATTCAGGGCGAAAGCCGATCCATTTCCCAATCAGATTGATCGCTGCGGACAAACAAAAACCGATCATGCAGGCGGTGATTCCTGCCCTGCCAAAACTCGATTCGATGGGGTTTAATACGATAACCACCCCAGAATGACGGCAAAGAAATATCACCCTGCTTGAATTGTCGCTTCATGTCGTCAAGCTTGGCTTCCAACAAGCCACGGGTTGAAATCACGTCGCTTTGGTTGGATGCCCACGCGCCCAATTGGCTACCGCGCGGACGCGTGCTGAAATAGCGTAGTGATTCCGTCGCAGACACTTTGCGAGCATGTCCTTCGACAATCACTTGCCGGTGCAAGCCAATCCAAGGAAAAATTAGGCTGATCTGATCATTTTCAGCGATCTGTTCGGCTTTGCGGCTACCATAATTGGTATAAAACACGAAGCCATCGTGGTCGTAGGACTTCAATAAAACAGTACGCTGTGAAGGAGCCGCTCCCACTGTGGCAGTCCCAACCACCATCGCGTTGGGCTCCGGCATGCCCGATTCAACCGCTTGCTGAAACCACACTTCAAATTGTTTGAAAGGGTCTGAGTTGATACTGCTCCGGCTTAAGCCCTCGTCGGCATAGGCTTCACGCAGCGCCTCAATATCAGGTCGATGTGCCATGATGTTGTTGAATTGAAATAGAGCATTGATTCTATCTCTTTCGCAGCGTTATAACGAGCGACTAGCACCGAAAGCTTAGCCCACAGGCTAGCGGCCACCCACCCAAGCTGAATACCACTTATTGTCAGCGGGATAGGTTCGCTTTTTACCGGTCGGAACCCTATAATCATCGCCAAATTTTAGACCATAGCCTGCCCATGCCCAGCGACAAAGAGTTTGTGCGTATCAGCCGACTTCCCCCTTATGTTTTCAATATTGTCAATGAGTTAACGGCCAATGCGCGCCAACGTGGCGAAGATATTATTGACTTTGGTATGGGCAACCCGGACCAACCAACCCCCCAGCACATCGTCGATAAGCTGGTTGAAACGGCACAACGCAGTGATACCCATCGCTACTCGCAATCTCGCGGCATTGCCCGCCTACGCAAAGCCATCTGTGATTGGTACGGGCGTCGTTACGACATCGAGCTTGATCCTGAGAGCGAAGCCATCGTCACGATTGGCTCTAAAGAGGGCTTGGCACATCTAGCCCTGGCAACCACCGGCCCGGGCGATACGATTTTGGTTCCAAACCCCTCTTATCCGATCCACCCATACGGTTTTGTGATCGCCGGCGCAGACATTCGCCACGTGCCGATGACGCCTGATAACGACTTTTTGGCTGAGCTGGAAAAAGCCATTATCGACACCTGGCCTGCGCCAAAAATGTTGGTACTCAACTTCCCCTCCAACCCCACCGGCGAATGCGTCGATTTAACCTTTTTCCAAAAAGTGGTTGATATCGCCCGCACACATGATATTTGGGTAGTGCATGATCTGGCTTATGCCGATATCGTTTACGATGGCTACAAGGCACCGTCGATTCTTCAAGCCGATGGCGCCAAAGATATTGCTGTCGAGTTTTTCTCCTTATCAAAAAGCTATAATATGCCCGGCTGGCGAGTGGGATTTATGGTGGGAAACCAAACCTTGGTTTCCGCCCTGACCCGAATGAAATCGTATCTCGACTATGGCATGTTTACCCCCATTCAAGTCGCGTCGATCGCAGCACTGGATGGCGGAGATGAATGCGTTCACGAGATTAGAGATATGTATCAAGACCGCCGCGATGTACTCTGCAACGGCTTGGATTCGATCGGCTGGACTATTAAACGGCCCAAGGCGACCATGTTTGCCTGGGCAAAAATTCCGCCTGAATATGCACATATGGGCTCACTAGAATTCAGCAAAAAGCTGATTCAAGATGCTAAAGTTGCAGTCTCTCCCGGAATCGGCTTCGGCCACTACGGTGATGATTCGGTGCGCTTTAGTTTGATCGAAAACGAGCACCGCACGCGGCAGGCAATTCGTGGCATTCGCCAAATGTTTAAAAATGATGGTTTAATTAAATAATGATGGTATTGAAACGGTTTTTCTTGCTTGGCTCTGTATCACTATTGCTCGGTGCTTGCGCCCATACTGGCGAGCCCGGCAAGAATTCTGACAAGAAGGTGAATGCACAACCAATCGCTCAAAAAGCGGCATCAAAAAAACTAGACGCGTTTCAGCAACGACCAAAGCCAAGTATTGCTTCCCAGCGTGAATTAGTAGCTACTCCTCCTGATTTCTGGACCCAATTACGCACTGATTTCGCTCTACCCGAACTCAACAACGATCGAGTCACCTACTATGAAAAACGTTTTTCACGACACCCCGACTATGTAAAAAGAGTGTTTGATCGGGCGCGCTGGTTTTTGCCACACATCTATCAACAAACCAAAGCCCGAGGCTTCCCTGCAGAGGTGGCACTATTACCTGCGGTTGAAAGCGCATTTAAACCCGATGCGCTGTCTTTCTCTAAGGCGTCGGGTCTATGGCAATTCATCGGCAGCACTGCAACAATATACCAGCTGGATCGTAACCAGTGGTACGACGCCCGACGCGACCCAGTCTTGGCGACTGAAGCCGCGATGACCTTTCTTGGCGAGTTGGAACAACGTTTTGATGGCGACTGGTTTCACGCATTTGCGGGATACAACGCTGGTGGCACGACCATTGAGCGGGCGATCAAACGTAATCGCAAAAACAACAAAGGCACTGACTTTGTCGACTTAAAACTTCGCACAGAAACAACCGATTACGTCCCTAAGTTAATCGCTTGGCGCAATATCGTACGTGACCCACAACGCTACGGCATCACGCTGCCATCGATGCCGCTTGATACCCAATTCGCGCAAATTGATACCGGCACCCAAACCAATATTCGATTACTGGCTAAATTGATCGATGTTGACGATAAAACCCTGCAGTTCTTGAATAGAGCGTACCACCGCGGCATCACCCCGCCCCAAGGCCCCCACTTGATAACCGTCCCGGCAGATAAAGCCGCATTGACGCGTACAAAGCTAGCGTCTCTGAGTAAGCACGACCACATGTATTGGGCCAGCTATCAAATCAAAAAAGGCGATGTATTGGGCAAAATTGCCAAGACACATGGAGTTAGTGTTGCTTCAATTCGTGACACTAATAAAATTCGCGGCAACCTTATTCACCCGGGTAATCAGTTATTGATTCCGATGAATCAGCCGCTTAACACGGCAGCCAAAGCGCCTAGCCCATCAACAAAGAAAGTCACGCACCGAGTACGTCGAGGAGAAACATTGTGGGAGATTGCGCGTCAGTATTCGGTCAAAGTTGCCCAATTGAGCAACTGGAATCGCAGCATCAAAGGCAGCCGAATTAAACCAGGGCAACGACTGGTCGTATTCCCTGGACGGTCTTAGCTGGACTGATCCATGGATGGTGAAGCATTCGCTATATCCAGCGACATCAGCAACGCTTCCTCTCGCCCGCCTTTAGTTGGATAGTAGTTTGCCCTGTGGCCAACCTGCTTAAAACCTAACGAGCCGTACAAGCCCTGCGCCGCAGGGTTTGACTCGCGTACTTCTAAATGAAATCGAGTAATGCCTTGCTGCCGCAAATGGTTGATCAACGCGATTAGAGACTGGCGGCCAAATCCTTGGCTCTGAATGTCAATTCGCACACCAAAATCGAGCAACTCAGCTTCATCGCCTACGCAGCTTATGACTGCATACGCCACTGCCGCCACATGCTCTGACCAAGCCAATAAAACCTCATGCACTGGGTTGTTGCTACTTGATCGAATCGCGACTTCTGACCAAGTAGCTGTGCCAGCATCACGCGCCATATCAACGATGACATCCACATCATCGCCCACTGCCTGTCGCCAGCTAATCATAACTGACTAATGATTAGCCTTATCCACTACTGACTTCGCTAACAGCAAATCCTGCCACGTTTTGCGTTTATCGATCGGCGTCCGCAGTAAATAAGCGGGATGATAGGTGACCACCAGCGGTGTCTTGGCATCACCGTAGGCATAGACAGTCCCACGCATACGGCCCAGAGGCCTGGTTTCTTTGAGTAATGCTTGGGCACTGATCCGCCCTAAAGCGACGATAACTTTTGGCTTCAGAAGCGCAATTTGTTGGTGCAAGTAGGGTTCACAAGCCGCTATTTCTTCTGGCTTCGGGTCTCGATTATTCGGCGGCCGACACTTAAGCACATTCGCAATAAATACTTGCTCGCGCTGCTCACCAATCGCTTCAACCATTTTTGTCAGCAACTGCCCAGCACGACCGACAAAGGGTAAGCCTTGCTGATCCTCGTTTTGTCCCGGTGCTTCGCCAATAAAAAGCCAATCCGCGCTATCGGCACCCGCACCAAACACGGTGTTTTTGCGTGTTATATGTAATTCACAACGCTCACAGGCAGAAACTTCCGACTGAATGCTACCTAAATCAGGCACGTCGCTCGCTTTAGAAATGTCCTTATTCGCTGGGACCACTTGGGTCGCGAGGGCTCGCGGCGGCGCTTCAATCGTGTCGACAGACACAACATCGCTCGGTGCACGTTCCACCCAAATATCTATGCCCATTTGGCGTAGTATCTGTTTTTTACGTGCGTCGAGCTGCATCTTGATTTGCCCTGAAACCGCCTAAATAGTCAGCTGTGGATGCGCTTTTGGCTCAAGACTCACCAACTTATTCAGCGCATTGACATACGCCTTGGCCGACGCAATCACAATATCCAAATCACGGCCATGGCCATTGACCACACGACCTTCATGCTTAAGGCGCACACCCACTTCACCCTGTGCGTCAGTGCCGCTGGTAATCGCATTAACCGAATACAGCCGTAACTGTGTATCCATTCCTACCAAGGCTTTGATCGCTTGATAGGAGGCATCCACCAAACCGTTGCCCTTCTGGGTCAGCTTTTTGACTTCACCATCTATTTCTAGCGTGATGGTTGATTCAGGTTGACGCACATCAGACTCAATACTGGCTTGCAAGCTAACCAGCTTGAAGCGTTCCTGACCCGATTCAATCGAGGTTTCAGATGCAATCGACAATAAATCATCATCAAAGATTTCATGTTTTTTATCCGCCATGTCCTTAAATCGAGCAAAGGCTTCATTTAACGCATCATCACTGTCGAACTCAACCCCCAACTCTTTCAGGCGATCAGCAACGGCATTGCGACCCGAGTGCTTACCCAACACCATCCGGTTTTCTGACCAACCGACATCCTCAGCACGCATAATTTCGTAGGTTTCGCGCGCCTTTAAAATACCGTCTTGATGGATACCTGCTTCGTGTGCGAAGGCATTAACGCCAACAATGGCCTTATTCGGCTGCACCGGAAAGCCGGTAATACCGGAAACCAAACGACTCGCTGGCACCAATTGGGTGGTATCAATATCTACCGTGCAATCAAATACATCCGGGCGAGTGCGAACTGCCATCACGATTTCTTCCAAAGCGGCGTTGCCGGCGCGCTCACCCAAACCATTGATGGTGCACTCAACCTGACGTGCGCCAGCAATTACCGACGCCAGAGAATTTGCCACTGCCAAACCTAGGTCGTTATGACAGTGCACTGAAAATACCGCTTTATCTGCATTGGGCACTCGCGACATTAAGTCGGTAATCAATTTGCCATAAAGCTGCGGCATTGCATAACCGACAGTATCGGGGATATTCACCGTGGTCGCGCCCGCGTCAATGACCGCCTCCAGAATGCGACACAGAAAATCAGGCTCTGAGCGGCCGGCATCTTCCGGAGAAAACTCAACGTCATCAGTATACTGACGCGCTTGTTTGACCGCCGCCACTGCCCGCTCAACCACCTCATCCGGCTGTAGGCGCAGTTTTTGCTGCATGTGAATTGGCGAAGTGGCAATGAAGGTATGTACACGGCCACGTTTCGCCGATTTAATCGACTCGCCCGCGCGTTCAATATCACCGAGATGCGCACGCGCTAGGCCGCAAATGATACTGTCGGTGATTTCTCTGGCAATGGTCGAAACCGCCTCAAAATCACCCGGGCTAGCGGCCGGAAAACCCGCTTCGATCACGTCGACGCGCATTTTCTCTAGCTGCTTGGCCACCTGCAACTTTTCATCCAAAGTCATTGATGCGCCGGGGCTTTGTTCGCCGTCGCGCAAGGTAGTGTCAAAAATAATTAATTGATCGCTCATGAGCGCTCTCCAAAACTAAAATACGATTACAAGGTTTTTTGGTATCTCGTGGATACCAATAATAAAGCCGGAATGTAGGGTAAGAGTATTATTGCGCCAGCGGGCGCAGTAGGAGCAGCGTAGCAAGAGACAATAGCACGCGGACACCGGCGAATGCGGGGTCTAAACGGGTGTATTGTGCGTGATCTTGCTTCATGCGACTAGTTTAGCGGCAGAATTTTGAGATTGCAACGAAGAAAAAACACGAAGAAAAAATGTGTTTAATCAACCACCTGAAAAAATGTCTCACCCGCTTTGATAAAGCCAAGCTCTTGTCGAACGATGGTTTCTACCGATTGACCACCCTGTTTTAAATCGGTCACTTCAATCAGCAAGCGATCGTTCCTGGCCATCAATTCTTTATTTTCTTGGGACAATTCCACCGCTTTATCGCGCTGCCGGAAAAGATCAAATACATTCTTATCTCCTGCCCACAGCGCAAATTGTAACGCCAACAATAAGCCTAACAAAACAACAGAAATCGTCCGTGCCAAATGCTGATTGCTGGTCATATTCCTCTTTTGCTATGCGGTTCGCGTAGTCCTAGACCGCCCTATTCTAACTGAGATTGCTGAACGCAGCCATGCCCGGAAATCCAGCCTTGGATTCTGCCTCGATCTGTAACAAACGGTTGTATTTGGCAACTCGCTCAGAACGACACAAGGAACCCGTCTTGATTTGCCCCGCCGCAGTAGCAACGGCAAGATCGGCGATGGTGGTGTCTTCGGTCTCACCTGAGCGATGTGAAATGGTCGCGCAATAGCCCGCATCCTGCGCCAACTTGATGGCATCCAAGGTTTCGGTCAGCGAACCAATCTGGTTAAACTTGATTAAGATCGAATTGCCCACACCGCGCTCAATGCCCTGCTTTAAAATGGCAGTGTTGGTCACAAATAAATCGTCGCCGGTTAGTTGGATTTGCTTGCCCAGCGCTTGGGTATGCGTCTTCCAGCCGTCCCAATCATTCTCGGCCATGCCATCTTCGATGGTCAGAATCGGATATTTTGCAACCCAATCGCTTAAGTAGCGAGAAAACTCATCAGAGGTCAGTGACTTTGCCTCTGCGCCCAAGTGGTATTTTCCATCGCGGTAAAACTCGGTACTCGCCACGTCCAATCCGAGCATGACGTCTTTTCCCGCTTCATAACCGGCGCGCTCAATCGCTTCCATCAGCAATTGAACACCCGCTTCGTTAGATTCCGCTTCAGGCGCAAAGCCGCCTTCGTCGCCCACACCTGTACTCAGCTTGTGATCCAGCAATACAGCCTTCAAGGTGTGAAAAATTTCAGCACCATAGCGCAAGGCTTCGCTAAAGTTTAGCGCGCCCACAGGAAGAATCATGAACTCCTGAAAGTCAATCGCGTTATCTGCGTGTTCACCGCCATTGATGATATTCATTTGTGGCACTGGCATCGTAAACTGCTGATTGCCGTACAGCTTACCTAAATATCGATACAACGGTGATTGCTCATCAGCCGCCGCCGCTTTCGCTGTAGCCAGAGATACTGCCAATATTGCATTGGCACCTAAATGACGCTTGTTATCGGTCCCGTCAAGCTCAAGCATTATTTGGTCAATCACACGTTGTTCACTGGCATTTTGGCCGACAAGCGCTTGTTTGATCTGATTCTCAACATGAGACACGGCCTTGAGAACACCTTTGCCCAAATAGCGCTTTTTGTCACCATCGCGCAACTCCAGCGCTTCCAATGAGCCCGTCGACGCACCCGAAGGAACTGCTGCGGTACCGCGTGCGCCAGACGCCAAAATCACGTCTGCTTGAATCGTCGGGTTGCCCCGGGAATCCAGAATCTCTCGACCCGAAATATCCGTTATTTGTGCCATGCTGAAACCACCTCTGATAGGACTAAAAATTAGGCCTCAAATTATAACTAAATCGCTCCTTTTTAACCGAGTTAAAGCGCCACTGTTTGTCTGGATATTTTGTTTGGCCAGCAAATAGTTAACGCTTCTGCCTATGTTCAGTCTTTTTGGGTAGAATCGGCCAACAGATTGTCAACTCACTGAATTCGCATGACGGTATCAACTTTGTTCTCCAACACACGCCAGCTATTGATCACTAGCACCCTCAGCAGTCTATTAGCCCTGGGATCTATCACCGGCGCCAATGCTACATCCATTGCTTATTTTGATCATGGCATTGACACAGATTTCGCGGCGGATATCCCCCGCGTATTAGCTGGCTTTGATTTCGTTAACGATGACGATATTCCCGATGACGAATCGCCCAACAAGCATGGTACTAGCGTTGGACAAGTGCTACTAAATGACACCCGAGTCACTAATATCGTACCGATCAAAGTCACCGCACCAGGCTATGCCTGGGATTTAGAGCGAGGCAACGCTGCGATGCGATATATCCTTACGCTTGATGATGTGCGAGTCATCGATTTTCAATATTTACAACCGATTGATGTCAGCCTGTTGCAGCAAGCTGTCAAACAAAACAAAGTGATTGTCACCCAAGCAGGCAACCATAGCCTTGACAGTCCTAATCTGGGGGCAACCTTAATTCCGCTGCTAAATGGCGGTGGTTTAATTGTCGGCGGACTCGACTCTAACGACCAAATTCATCAAAGCAGTAACCGAGCGGGCGACTTAGCAGATCATTACGTGGTCGCGCCCGCCTTTAATAGCTTCACCGATACACAAGGAACCTCACTAGCTAAACCCCACGTATCTGCAGCAGCGGCGTTACTGATCGAAGCGGCTCCCAATTTGAGCGCCAAGCAAGTCGTTGAGATCATTAAGACTACCGCTACCGACCTTGGAGAGGTAGGAGTTGACCCCATTTATGGCCACGGCAAACTCAATGTCGAGCGCGCATTAAGCCCTCAAGGGCTAGGGTCGGTTGGCGGCGAATCAGGAAATGGCTCCGGCGGCGGTAGCGGCGGTGGTGCAATTGCTGCATTAGCGATTGGCGGCGCGATCGGCTGGGCATTGATGAACCGATCTAAAACGCTACAAAAAACCTTGGTGCTGGATAGCTATGATCGACCCTACTATTTTGACTTAGCATCACGCGCACCCAAGGTCGGCTTACAAGATACGACCAGCATTCTTGGGTTTAAACAAACCTCTGCTGAAATCACCCAATATCAACAGCACACCGGCATCGCTGGCTTTGACAGCCAAACCCTCAGCCTTGGAGCGAATCGGCCGACAACCGTGAGTGACTGGTTTAACCCGATGGAAGCGGACGAGCGCGACAGCCAGCTTAGCTTTGCTTTAGACCAAACCAGCGCTGATGGTGATAGCCTGAGTATGGTCTTAAACCAACCACTGGCACTACACTTTGGTGCGGCCAGTCAATCGGCCGCATTGAGTGGCTTAAGCTCAAGCCAACTGTTCGCCTCTCCTTTCTTAGGCTACGCAGGCCAAAATGTGGGTGTTCGGTTTGGTCAACAAAACAGCTCAACCCTGGGATTACTCAAGACTAGTTTTGGCTTATCCAGCAATGATGATCAAGGTCGACATGGTGCTTCCAGTGACGCTATCTTGCTAGAAACCTTGGTTGAAAAAGACCAAGGCTCGGTCGGCTTACAGCTTGCTTATACCGAAGAAACTGATGCTTTATTTGGCAGTGCAGACAATGGCCCGCTCAGCGTGGGCGGTGCGCAAACCTTATCGATAGCCCTGTCGGGGCACTATGCCCTGAGCGAGCGGGTCACGCTATTTGGGCAATATGCCTACGGTACTACGGCGGTTCAAGCCGAAAAAGGTTCGCTGCTCAATGGCTTCTCGCGCTTGAATAGCCAATCGGCAGCACTGGGGTTAAGCGCCAAAAAGCTGTTCCACTCGGAAGATCAACTGGCGCTGTCAGTTTCGCAACCGCTACACGTCAGCCAAGGCTGGGTTGATCTGCACACGCCCACTTCTCAGGATAGCCAGTTTTCGCCGATCTACGAGAATGAGCGAGTAAACCTGGGTGCAGCAGGCACCCCAGAAACGCGTCTTGAGCTGGGTTATTCCCGGCCACTGGGCTCATTTTCGCTTAATAGCCACTTGGTCTATCGTAACAATACCTACGCCGATGACGGTGAACAATATGGTGTAGCCATTCACCTCAGCAAGCAATGGTAACGTAACTGCTGACCGAAACAGTTAACTCTGTTTTATCCCACCCACCCTATTACTAATACCCTACAGTTGGCTCATCGTCGATTTTGCGTTGACCAAAATGCCAAAAGCCGTTATCGTGCGGTCGTAGCAACGATAATGATAAACGGCACTCCATGACTGAAACCGCACTCTCCGTACGCGAACTACGCAAATCCTTTGGCACTCACGAAGTCCTGAAAGGGATCAATTGTGAGGCTAAGCAGCATGATGTCATTTCGATACTGGGTAGCAGTGGCTCCGGTAAAAGCACCATGCTTCGTTGCATCAATCTTTTAGAGACACCGACCTCGGGCGATATCTACGTCCAGGACGAATTGATCGAGATGGTCGAAAAGCGCGGTGAACGCGTTGCCAAAGACCCCAAGCAAATCGCCAGAATTCGCGCCAAACTCGGAATGGTATTCCAACAATTTAATTTGTGGGCCCACCTAACCGTCATAGAAAACATTATCGAAGCGCCGATCCATGTTCTCAAGTTATCTCGGGCAGAAGCCATAGAGCGCGCAGAAGCACAATTGCAGCGCGTTGGCTTGTGGGATCGCAAAGATTATTTCCCAGTACAGTTATCGGGTGGCCAACAGCAACGCGTGGCTATTGCCCGGGCGCTAGCGATGGAACCAGCGGTATTGCTGTTTGATGAACCCACCTCTGCCCTTGACCCAGAGCTGGTCGGGGAAGTGCTACAAGTCATGCATGGCTTGGCGGAGGAAGGCCGCACAATGTTGGTCGTCACCCACGAAATGGGTTTTGCACGAGATGTTTCAAATAGAGTATTATTCCTACACGAGGGGCTAATCATTGAAGATGGGCCACCCGAACAGGTATTCGAGCAACCCAAGTCAGATCGTTTTCGCGACTTTCTGTCGGGCGTGCTCAAATAACAGCCTTATCCATTCCACATTATTAAAGAGGATTTTTAGAGTATGAATGTATTAAAGAAATTATTAGGGATTGTTGTAGCTAGCTCCTTGCTGGGCTTTGCCACTCTCAGCCAAGCAGGCGACTGGAGCAAAGTCCGTATTGGCGTTGAAGGTGCTTACCCACCATTCAGCCAAGTTGAACCCGACGGCTCTTTGGTGGGATTTGATATTGATATCGCCAACGCCCTATGTGCGGAAATCGGCGCTGAGTGTGAGCTGATTACGCAAGATTGGGATGGAATCATTCCGGCGTTATTAGCGCGCAAGTACGATGCAATTATTGCCTCAATGTCGATTACTGAAGAGCGCAAAGAAAAAGTTGCTTTTACCAATAAGTATTACACTTCACCGGTTCGATTCGCGGCTAAAAAAGGATCTGCCTCTGACACTAGCAAAGAAGGCCTCAAGGGCAAAGCTATTGGGGTACAACGTGCAACGGTTAGTGATACCTTCGCGACTGGCGAATATGGCGACGCTGAAATCAAGCGGTACAGCACCCAGGACGAAGCCTATCTCGATGCCATTGCAGGACGTATTGATTTTCTATTGGCAGATGCTTTAGTGATGGACGACGGTTTTCTAAAAACGGAACAAGGCGCTGATTTTGAGTTTGTCGGCCCCCTCTTCAGCGACGAGAAATACTTTGGCCCCGGGATTGGTATCGCAACCCGCAAAAAGGATGCCGATCTGGTAGATCTTCTCAACCAAGCGATTGATACGATCCGCACTAATGGAGTCTACAAAGAATTGAACGATAAGTACTTCACTTTCGACGTCTATGGCGAGTAGCGTGTTCTTGGGGCTGGTTTGTGACTAGCCCCATTTCCTTACTATCAACTCCCACTCATATCTGCCCAATGCAACCATTAAACTCTAGCGACTAAATGTTCGATTTCGAAGGCTATCTGCCATTCATTATCAAAGGCATGGGCCTAACAATTGCTGTCGCATTACTCTCGCTACTGATCGCGTTAGTGCTGGGCATGTTAGCGGCAACCGCTCGCCTCTCGAAATCCAAACCATTACAGTTAACGGCTGGGGTATACACGACTGTCATCCGTGGAATTCCTGATATTGTATTGATGCTACTGATCTTCTTTGGCGGCCAAATGCTTATCAATAGCATTGGCGATAAACTGGGGTGGGATTATATCGACGTCAACCCATTTATCGCAGGTGTACTAACCATCGGCTTCATTTTTGGTGCCTATATGGGTGAAACCTTTCGCGGTGCCATCATGGCTGTACCCAAAGGTGAGATTGAAGCAGCGCACGCGTTTGGCATGTTACCCAAACAAGCTTTTTTACGGATTACCCTGCCCGCCATGGTGCGCCACGCGCTGCCTGGGTTTGGTAATAATTGGTTGGTTATGGTTAAAACCACTGCGCTGGTATCCCTAATTGGTCTACACGATATGGTCTTTAACGCGGGTGTCGCTGGCGGTGCGACCCGTAAACCATTTACGTTCTACTTATTGGTAGCCTTTCTATTTTTACTGATCACCGCTGTTTCCAATCATGGAATCCGCTGGATTGATAAACGCTATAGTGGTGGCGTAAAGACTGACTAATGGATTTCACTCACGTTATCGAAAACTTGCCACTTTATTTTCAGGGCCTTTGGGTAACTGTTCAACTACTGGTATTGGCGCTTGCTCTTGGCTTATTGATTGCTCTACCGATTGGTATTGCTGCTGGATCTCGTTCAATTTGGATCAATGCGTTTCCACGTGCGTTTATTTACTTCATGCGCGGCACGCCGTTATTAGTACAGATTTTTTTGATCTATAATGGCATGGGACAATTCGAAGCCATTCGTGAAAGCTTTATCTGGCCTGTATTCAAACAAGCGTATTGGTGCGCGCTAATCGCCTTTGCACTGAATACCGCTGGCTATACGGCCGAAATCATTCGCGGCACCATCAAACAAACGCCACGCGGAGAAATAGAAGCGGCCAAAGCTTCTGGTATGTCAGTAGTCACTCAATATCGTCGAATTATTTTGCCCAGCACCTTCCGGCGCATGCTGCCAGCTTACGGCAACGAAGTGATTTTTATGCTTCACGGAACCGCTCTAGCGGGCTTTATTACGATTGTCGATATACTAGGTGCCGCGAAATACGTCAATTCACGTTACTACATCCCCTTCGAGTCATATATCACCGCAGGCTTGTTCTACCTCTGCTTGACTTTCATGATCGTTCTGATCTTCAAGCACTTGGAAAAACGCTATTTATCCTATCTAACGCGTAAACCCTGAATTCGATTACCGAACATTGGTTCTTTAGATTGCTAAATAGCCATTAGCCGCAACTAAGCTTCAATTCGTACCTTAGCTATTACTCTTGCTTGTTGGTCTGAGGCCACCACACTGTCTAAATCCCGCTTGCTCGTCGCAGGCAACGTATCCATGGTTGACTCCACCACTATCGGGATTTGATCGAACGCCAAGCGCCCATTTAAAAAAGCATCAACCGCCACCTCATTGGCCGCATTAAGTATGGTGGGTAGAGTGCCTTCTGCCTCCGCAGCCTGGCGCGCCAATCGTAACGATGGGAATTTATCCAGATCAGGGGCTTCAAACTCAAGCTTACCTAATGCGATTACATTCAATGGTTCAGCGCCTGACTCAATGCGATCAGGCCACGCCAAAGCATGCGCGATAGGGATACGCATGTCCGGGCTACCCATCTGTGACAAGATCGAACCATCCACATATTCAACCATAGAATGAATCATACTTTGCGGGTGGACCACGATGTCAACCCGCTCCGGCGTTGTATTAAACAAGGCGCACGCTTCGATCAGTTCCAAACCTTTGTTCATCATTGTCGCCGAGTCCACTGATATCTTTCGCCCCATGTCCCCAATTGGGGTGCGCGCAAGCCTGAGCCGGAGTAACGCTTGCAAACTGAGATTGATCAAGCGTCCGAAAGGGCCCGCCTGAGCCAGTCAATAATATTTTTCGCACCCCACTGGCATCCAAATCACGCTGCATCGCATCAGCAGGCAGGCACTGAAAAATTGCGTTATGTTCGCTATCGAGTGGCAGCAAAGTGGCGTTGGCTGCTCTCGCCTCGGCAATGATTTCTGGCCCCATCATTACCAACGGCTCTTTATTAGCAATCAGCACGGTTTTCCCTGCGCGTACGGCTGCCAACGTCGACAATAAGCCCGCGGCACCGACAATCCCGCCAACGACCACGTCAGCCTCGTCCATCGCTGCCAATGCCACCAAGGCATCACTACTGCTAATCACCTCGGTTTGACAGCTATTCTGATTGAGCTGATCGCGCAATGAGCTTGCAGCTGACGGATTAACCATCACTGCATAACGAGGCTGAAACTGAAGGCATTGCTCAGTCATCCGCTCAACATCGGAATGAGCACTTAAGCCAAACACACTAAATCTACCGGGATGCCGAGCAATCACATCTAGCGTATTAACACCGATTGAGCCGGTTGAACCGAGGATCGTAATGGGTCTTGGCATAAGACTTATGACCAGACAACAGCCTGCCAGTAAGTCGCGAATAGTGGCAACCCGGCAATCAAACCATCGATGCGATCCAGTATGCCACCATGGCCCGGTAAAATAACACCGCTGTCTTTCACTCCCGCTGAGCGCTTTAACTTACTTTCGGTCAAATCACCCACCACTGAAATCAGACTGGTTAATAACGCCACCAAAGCAACCGACAGATAAGACATCCAGCCGGTGATATTTGGAAATACAAATACGGTGTAAGCCAGCGCCACTAGTATTGCGCCAAGGCAGCCTGCCACCAACCCTTCCCAGGTTTTTCCGGGTGATATGTCGGGAGCCAGCTTATTTTTACCGAATTGCTTGCCGCCAAAATATGCCAATGAATCGGCACTCCAAACAATCAACATGCCAAGCAATAGTATCTTCGCGCCTTCAGGCTGTGACTTGAGAAAAAATATCGCTAGCCACGCGACAAACAATGCCCACACTCCTTGAGTCAGGCACAAGTATCGATGCTTTTTATCCCATTTTTTACCCAGCCGTAAGGTTTTGGTGAGCCAATAAATGACTCCCACAAATAAGATGGGCCACGCGGGAAGATGGGAGGCCAGCAAAAACATCGCCCCCAGAGAGAGGTAGACGACCATTGAGATGAGCATCGATTGCAGCCCCGCCTCACACAGACGCGACCACTCATACAAAACGACTGCAAATACAGCCAGAGCCAGCAAACTAAACAGATGTGGTGAAAGGCCCAACAGCCCCCATAAAACCAGTGCTAATAGCACAATGGCGGTTAAGATTCGATGCATTAACATAGTGTATTTAAGTACTCAAAGTACATTTAGCGTCAATCTGCTCGTCTGTCTTCCCATACCGACGTTGGCGTTGACTGAAACCTGTAATCGCTAGGTCAAGCTCCCGCTGATCGAAGTCTGGCCAATAGCAATCGGTAAAATAGTATTCCGCGTAGGCTGCTTGCCACAGTAAAAAATTACTGATCCGTTGCTCTCCACCCGTGCGAACTAAGAGGTCGGGGTCGGGCAGGTTGTGCGTCGCCAAATAGCTGTTGAAACGCCGCTCATCCAGGTCTTCGACCTGAAGATGGCCTGCCGCAACTTCAGTTGCGATGCGTTTACTCGCTTGCATAACGTCCCAACGGCCACCGTAATTAATGGCGATGGTCAGCGTCATGTTTGTGTTGTTCTCAGTTAACGTCAGACCTGCAGTGATCTTTTTTTGAATCCGTTTGGAAAAGGCGCTTAGATCACCAATGATATTCAGCTTAATGCCGTTATTGTGCAAACGTTGCAGGTCAGTTTCCAGAACAGTGACGAGCAACTCAAGCAACAGCTTAACTTCAGCCGGTGGACGATTCCAGTTTTCGCTGCTAAACGCAAACAGCGTGAGATAACCAACACCCCGTTCAGCGCAGTGCTCAACAACCTTCCGAACGGCAGCCACACCTTGCTTGTGACCGTATACACGGGGCTTATTGCGGGCTTTCGCCCAGCGGCCATTGCCATCCATGATGATAGCAATATGCGCTGGTAGCTGGTCTGTCGCGGGCATGATGCGTGCTACTAATGGTTGACTATACGTCCAAAGCCTAAACTTCCATCACCTCTTCGTTCTTGGCAGCTACCAAGCCTTCAATTTGGTGGACGTACTGATCGGTTTTTCCCTGGATTTGATCCAAGGCCCGCTTCTCATCATCTTCGGAGATTTCTTTTTCTTTTTCTAAATCTTTGGTCATGCTAATCGCATCACGGCGAATATTGCGAATCGCGATTTTACCATTTTCACCTTCGTGGCTGACTATTTTAGTCATCTCCTGCCGACGATCTTCGGTCATAGGTGGCAAGGGAATACGAATATTGTCTCCCGCACTCACTGGGTTTAGACCCAAGTCGGAAGTCATGATAGCCTTTTCAATCACTGGTACCATGTTCTTTTCCCAAGGCTGTACCGCTAAGGTCCTGGCGTCTTGAACGCTGACAGTCGCACATTGTGATAAGGGCGTTGCGCTACCATAGTAATCCACCATGATGTGGTCCAGTAAACTGGTATTGGCGCGACCGGTACGAATGCGTTGAAATTCATCTTTGACCGCTGCTACGCTCTTCTTCATTCGCTGTTCGGCGTCTTGCAAAATATCGTTAATCATGGGACTCACCTCCGAAGGTATTGCCTAATTGAAAGGCTTTATTGGCCCCTGTCTTGTCGCATTTATCAAGCTGCGAGCCGCTCTAGGGGTGGAGTATTATAGCGCTATTAGCTTGGGGTCACGAGTGTCCCGATGCTTTCACCTGCGATAGCGCGCGGTAAATTACCCGGTTTATGAAAATTTAATACTTGAATCGGCATCCCGTTTTCACGACACAAGGTGATCGCGGTAGCGTCCATCACGCGCAAGCCCTTTTCCAAGACCTGGTCAAAAGTAAGGCGATCGTACTTAACGGCGTTAGGGTTTTGTTCGGGGTCATCGTCGTAAACGCCATCGACCCGCGTTGCTTTGATCATTAAATCAGCACCCATTTCCAGCGCCCGCAAGCTGGATGCGGTGTCGGTGGTAAATAGTGGGTTGCCCGTGCCTGCGCCAAAAATCACCACCCGGCCTTTATCAAGGTGCTTGAGCGCGCGATTGCGGACATAGGGCTCAACCACGCCATCAATGGAAATCGCTGACATCACCCGGCTGGGCTGACCACAGGCATCTAATGCTTGCTGTAACGACAGCGCATTCATCACCGTCGCCAGCATACCGATATAGTCAGCGCCAATTCTATCCATATCGGCAGCGGCGTTGCTCATGCCGCGAAAGAAATTACCGCCACCAACGACAATCGCCAATTGCACCCCAGACTGCACGATCTGTTGAACCTCGTCAGCAATCGATGCCAGCATCGACCCATCAATGCCAAATTTGGCATCACCTGCCAACGACTCGCCACTCAGCTTTAATAACACGCGTCGATAGGCAGGTGCTTGAGTCATTGTATGATTGGGTTTAAACCCGTTTCATTCAGTCTAGGCCTGTCCTGCCTGAGCCATAACTTCGGCAACGAAATCATCTTCACGCTTTTCGATACCTTCACCCACTTCTAAGCGAACCATAGAAACCACTGAAGCGCCTGCTTCCTTTAACAGTTGCTCAATGGTTTGATCAGGGTTCTTGACGAAGGGTTGTCCCAATAAAGTGTTCTCTTTCAAGAACTTATTCATCCGACCAACCACCATCTTTTCGGCAATTTCGTCGGGCTTGCCGGACTCTTTAGCTTGCGCCATAAAAATCTCTTTTTCCTTAGCCAGTAACTCTTGCGGCATGTCAGCTTCTGAAATACAAGTCGGGTTACTCGCTGCGATATGCATTGCCACATCTTTAGCAACGCCTACGCTACCACCGTTGAGTTTAACCAGCACGCCAATTTTGGCGCCGTGCAAATATACGCCCAACACTCCATCACCCGCCTCAACCCGCTCGAAGCGACGAACGCTAACGTTTTCACCAATTTTGGTGATCAATTGTTGACGCGCTTCTTCTATGGTTTGTCCATCCATCGCGCTGCCATTCAGCGCTTCGATACTGGCAGGATTGGCGTCAATCACCTGATGAGCGACACTACTAGCAAAGTTCTTAAAACCATCGTCTTTGGCAACGAAGTCTGTTTCACTATTCACTTCAACTAAGGTAATAACACTGCTATCGGCAGATTCAGCCGCCGCAATTACGCCTTCGGCGGCAATACGGCTTGCCTTTTTTGCGGCAGCGGCAGCACCTGCTTTACGCAAATTCTCGATCGCGGTATCCATATCGCCACCCGCCTCGGTCAGCGCCTTTTTACAATCCATCATGCCAACGCCAGTACGCTCGCGCAGCTCTTTTATCATTGATGCAGTAATTGCCATTATTGCTTCACTCTCTATGTTTTGATGTGGTGTGAAAAACCTGACTACTTAGCCAATTTTTTCGCTTGTTTAATCCACTCTTCCCGCTCGATTCGCCCTTTAAAAGCCAACTTTTCGTCGACTTCAGCGATCTGTGCTGCATCGAATGCAGCAATTTCAGCGAAAGTTGAAATACCCAAATCCTTCAGCTTACCTTCGATGACTGGACCAATGCCGTTGATTTCGGTCAAATTATCGCCGTCTTTATCTGCCTTTAGCGCAGACTTCTTTGCCGCAGGCTTGACCACGACTTTCTTTTTCGCCACTTTCTTTTTCGCCACTTTCTTCTTTGCTACTTTTTCCTTTACTACTTTTTTCTTCGCTACTTTTACTACCGGCACGGGAGCGGGCTCAGCTTCAACCGCTACTTTTTCTTCAGCTACCGCTTCCGGCGCTGCTTGAGTTTCCTCTTTGGCTAACGCTTCCTTAGGAGTAGCGACTGAAATATCAGCTACGGCCACTTCAGCTGCTTCTACTTCAACATCACCGCTCGGTGCACGCATTTCTGCCATTTGCTCTGACAACGCTTGGTGCTTGGCATCATTGATCGCGTCAGCCGTTTCAGCTAAATAGAGACGAATCGCGCGAATCGCGTCGTCGTTGCCTGGTATGACATAGTCGATACCCTTCGGTGAACAGTTACTATCAACCACAGCAACCACTGGAATCCCTAACTTGTTGGCTTCATTAACAGCGATATATTCGTGCTCGCGGTCAATGACAAACAAGGCATCAGGCAAGCCCTTCATCTCTTTTATGCCCGATAGGCTCAATTCCAGTTTGGCCCGCTCGCGCTCAAACTGTAGGACTTCTTTCTTGCGCAAACGATTCACTTCGCCTGACTCAACCATCCCATCCATTTCTTTTAGCCGTTTGACTGAACTACTCACGGTTTTGTAGTTGGTCAACATACCACCCAACCAGCGATGGTTGACGTAAGGCATATTGCAGCGTTCGGCTTCTTGGCGGATCAGTTTAGATGCGGCACGCTTGGTGCCAACAAATAAAACAGAACCGTTTTGGGCGGCAATGCTGCCGACAAAGTTGGTGGCCTCTTTCAGCATCGGCAGTGTTTGCTGTAAATCGATAATGTGGAGTTTGTTGCGCGCACCAAAAATAAAAGGCGCCATGCGTGGGCACCAATATCGCGTTTGATGGCCGAAGTGGCACCCAGCTTCTAATAGCTGACGAATCGTAGTAGACATGCTTTAATCTCAGATTGGGTTTATTGTCCGCAGGTACAGCAACCGACCACGTCATTAGAGCCGACTAGGCTCTGGCGACGGTGGCACCCGGATTGCTCCAAACCCCCGCGTACGTATTTAGCCGCTTAAATGCTGCCTAGCATGGCAGACATGGCGACCAGAAAAAACGAGGGCGCGATTCTACCTTAAGCTATTGCGTAACGAAAGCAAATTTGCGAGCATTCGCGTCGGTTTGATGCGAAATAGCTTTTTGCTTTAAAAGGCTAGAAAAACCCGCATAATTAAGCGTCGAGAAAAATTACATTAAACCAGCACTCAGACTAGCAACGGCCCAAGCAACAGCCCGGGTTGTAAAGCCAAGTAACAACAGGGCTCACCCTAGGATTATCATGATAAAAACGCCTGCAGAAATTGACAAAATGATCGTAGCTGGCCGCTTGGCGGCTGAAGTACTGGATTTTATTGAGCCACACGTTCAGGCTGGCGTGACCACGGATCACCTGGATCAGCTCTGCCATAACTATATTGTCGACCAACAAGCAGCGATCCCGGCACCCTTAAACTATCGCGGTTTTCCAAAATCTATTTGTACCTCCGTCAACAACGTCATCTGCCATGGCATTCCTGGCCCCAAAAAACTAAAAAAGGGTGACATCATTAACCTTGATATCACGGTGATCAAAGAGGGTTACCACGGCGATACCAGCCGGATGTTTTATGTCGGTGAGCCTTCAATACTGGCTAAGCGCCTCAGTGAAACCGCCTATGAATGTATGATGCTGGGGATTGAGCAAGTCAAACCCGGCGCCCACCTGGGCGACATCGGCGAAGTCATACAGGATCACGCGCACTCACGAAATTACTCAGTCGTTCGTGAATATTGTGGCCATGGCATCGGCAAGCAATTTCATGAAGACCCACAAGTATTGCACTACGGGAAGCGCGGCTCGGGACTTGAACTTCAAGCGGGCATGACTTTTACCATTGAGCCAATGATCAATGCCGGGCGGCGAAATACGCGCTTATTAAACGATGGCTGGACCGTGGTGACCGGTGATCGCTCGCTGTCGGCGCAATGGGAACACACCATTTTAGTCACATCGACGGGCAGCCAAATTTTGACGACCACTGAGTCAGCTGCATGAGCTCTGTCGACAGCGCTTTTCTTAAACGCTACGCTTTATTGGATTTGGATGCCTTACAAACGCACGCTTCAAATACCGATACGCTTACGGCATTTAGAGCTGCGCTGAAAACTGGCCGGGAACAGCTCAGCAAAGCGCACCATGCCAACGAGCCTACCGACACGATCGTGTATGCAACTGCATGGCTGGCTGACCAACTGATCAAAACAGCCTGGCAAGGCCAATTATCATCACAAGCGCAACAAGGCACCGATTTGATCGCGGTGGGAGGCTATGGTCGAGGAGAGCTGAACCTACGCTCTGATATCGACTTACTGATCCTGAGCAAGAAAGAGCCGAGTGTAGATATCGCTACTGAGCTGGGTGTGGTTATCCAATTTCTGTGGGACATCGGGCTAGAAGTCGGGCATAGCGTTCGTACCCTCCACGACTGCGTGGAACAAGGTAAAGCCGATATTACGGTCATGACTAATATGCTGGAAAGCCGGCTATTATGTGGTGATCAGGCACGATTCGATGCCTTCCAAGCCCGCATCCATCAAGCAGATTTATGGCCGGCACCTGAGTTTTACAAAGCCAAGCATCAAGAACAAAAAGACCGCCATCACCAAGCGGATAATACCGCCTACCGCCTGGAGCCCAACATCAAAAATAGCCCGGGTGGTTTGCGTGACTTACAGACCATCGGCTGGATTGCTAATCGTGTTCATCACACCGATGATATTCAAATTTTGCACTCAAACGGACTGTTAAGTGATGAAGAAAGCACGCGGTTTATCAACGCACGAAATCTTTTGTGGCAACTTCGAAATGGGCTACACATTTTAGCCAAGCGGCCAGAAGACCGGCTGCTTTTTGCCTGGCAAAGTGACTTGGCATCCGCGTTAGGCTATGAAGATACCGACACTCACCGCGCCGTCGAGATCATGATGCAACGCTATTATCGCGCGGCTAAAGACGTTGACCTGTTGAATCGTTTATCGTTGCAGTATTTTGACGAGTTAATTAATCACGCTGATATCACACAAGTCCAACCGATCGATGAGCACTACGAGTTGGTCAACGGTTATATCCACCACCGCGACCCCGACTTGTTCGATCACTCACCCCATCACTTACTGACAGTATTCGAGTGTTATCAAAAAACCCCAGGGAGCAAAGGATTCTCAGCTGAAATTATTCGCGCGGTGATTGCCAATGTCCACCATATAGATGATGCGTTCCGCGCTAACCCCCAACATAAAGCGACGTTTTATGCTTTCTTTCACTACGAAAAGCGCCTGACCCACACCATTCGCAAGCTCGACTCCTATGGGGTTCTCGCTGCGTTCCTGCCCGTTTATGGGCGTATCGTTGGACAAATGCAACACGACTTGTTTCATGCCTATACGGTCGATGCACATACATTATTGGTCGTGCGTAATGTTCGCCGGATGACGATCAAATACCACCGCAAAGAGTTACCATTTCCATCCGAACTGATCAAGCGCACCCCTCGTCATGACCGTTTATATCTAGCGGCCCTATTTCATGATATTGCTAAGGGCCGTGGCGGTAACCACGATAAAAAAGGTGCCCGGGATGCATTAGACTTCTGTCTCGACATAGGCTTATCAAGGGAGGATTCGGAGTTCATATCCTGGCTGGTATTGCACCATTTACAGATGTCAAAAGTATCCCAACGAGAGGATTTATCAGACCCTAAAGTTATTCAAGACTTCTGCCAGTTGGTTGGCGATAGTGAGCACTTGGATAATCTTTATCTGTTAACCGTCGCGGATATCAGAGCGACCAGCCAAACCACCTGGACACCCTGGAAAGGCCATTTATTAAAAGAGTTATACGACAAATCCCAACAATTTATTAAGTCAAATAAAGCGATTGAGAAATCGGCAGAACAACATATTTTGGAGGTTCAGGCAGAAGCACAGCAACTCATCAGTGACCGCGTCCCCAAATCTTTGCTCAAAAAATATTGGGCCATGCACGACCCAGACTATTTTTTGCAACACGAACCACGCATGATCGCTTGGCACGCTGAAAGCGTAGGTGAGACCCACGCGCTGGATTTACCCATGGTCGTTGGGCGCTACCGTTCAACCCTGAAAGTGGCCGAGTTTTTGATCTATACCGCAGAAACCGAGCACTTAGTCAGCACCATAACACGCACCTTTGACAAACTCAGCCTCAACATTGAAGATGCGCGCATTCATGCGGGCAACCCCGGCTACACACTACTGCTGTTTCATCTCACTCATTCCCACCAAAAGCCGCTTGACGATGAAACCATCGATAGACACATCGACCAGCTGCGACAAGCCTTAATTACGTCCCGCAGCACCACCCAGCCGAGCAAGCGACTTATCCCCAAACGCTTACAGCAATTTGAAGTTGAACCGCACCTGGCTTTTGAAGATGACCTTGATAAAGGCGAAACGACACTAACGTTAACCGCACTGGACCAACCTGGCTTAATGCACCAAGTGGCCAATCTGTTCGCTGAATGCCATGTCAAGCTATTGTCTGCGCGGATCAATACTCACGGAGAAAAAGCCAAAGACACGTTTACTATCTGCGATCATCACAGCCACATAGCACTCTCGGATGAAAAAAAGCAATGCCTGACAAGCAAAGCGCTAGAAAGATTGCGTTAAGTGGTTTGATATGCGAAAAGCAGCAATCAAACAATTTCTAAATACGACGGACTGGCGAGATGCCCGCCTGATTCCGCTCGCACAAGATGCTTCATTTCGGCGTTATTTCCGGTTGCAGCTTGTCGATCGTACCGCAATCTTAATGGATGCGCCTCCACCCGAACGTGCGGTCATCGAATTTGCCCGCATCGCTGAGCACCTCGACCATTTAGGCTTGCATGCCCCTGCACCATTGGCGATAGATAACCGCCATGGCTTGTTACTCCTCAGCGACCTCGGTGACACTACCTTTACCCGCGCACTGGCTGATGGCACCGACGAATCTCATTTGTATCAAATCGCCTGCGACACGCTGATTCACCTACATCAACACCCCAAAGCCAGCAGCATCGACCTACCTGACTATGACGTACCAACCCTGGATCAAGAAACTGCACTGCTATTGGATTGGTTTTACCCGCTAGTCATGGCTAAGCCAGCGAACGAGGCCACCCGTGCGTCGTATTTCAAAGCATGGCACCAGATTTATGCTGATCTACCCTGCATGCCCTCAACTTTAGTGCTGCGTGATTTTCATATCGACAACCTGATGGTTATCGCTGACACTGAGGGCAATGAGCAATGCGCGTTGCTGGATTTTCAAGATGCCCTAATTGGTTCGCCGATGTACGACTTGATGTCGTTGCTGCAAGATGCGCGTCGCGATATCAGTCCCTCACTGGAGCAAACCCTATTGGACTACTACTTCGAACGAGTCGCAAGCAAGCGCCAAACCAGCCTACAGTGGTATTGGGCTTTAGGCGCGCAACGCCACTGCAAGGTCGCAGGAATTTTTGTACGACTGTGGCAACGCGACCAAAAACCACACTACCTAAACCACTTACCACGAGTGATCCGCCTGCTAAAACGATCTTTAGCTCGGGACGAATTACAAGCGATAAGCCATTGGTTTTCAGCCCATTTACCTCTCGATCACATTGATTGGAACCGACTCAACCCATGAACAAAACCGTCTATCTCAAAGACTACCAGGCGCCCAGCCATCTGATTAGTCATACGGCATTGCACTTTAGCTTAGCTGCCGATGAAACCGAAGTCACCGCTACTTACACCCTACAACGCAATGGCCCAAACCAACAGTCGTTGGCTCTTGATGGTGAAGCTTTGATCCTCAAGCACATTTCAATCGATGGAATCGAGCTGGACACAGATGCCTATGACCTCGGCGAACACATATTAACGATTCATGAAACACCCGCTGAATTCTCGTTAGAAATTACCTGCACAACAGCACCCGCAACCAATACCGCACTCATGGGTTTGTACCAATCCGGAGATATGCTGTGCACGCAGTGCGAAGCACAGGGCTTTCGGCGAATCATGTGGTCGCTGGATCGACCGGATGTACTGAGCCAATATACCGTGACGCTTGAAGCTAACAAGGCTGATTACCCGATTTTGCTCAGCAATGGTAATTGTGTTGACCAAGGCGAAAATGGCGATCAACACTGGTCCGTGTGGGATGATCCGTTCCCTAAACCTGCATACTTATTTACACTGGTAGCAGGCAAGCTAGCAGTGCGCAACGATCAGTTTATCACCATGAATGGTCGTCACGTCGACCTCAATATTTACACCCGGCCTGGTGACGAAGACAAAAGCCGACACGCGATGGATTCACTAATCAAGGCAATGCGCTGGGATGAAACCGCCTACAACCGCGAGTACGACCTGGATATTTTCAACATCGTCGCCGTTAATGATTTCAACATGGGCGCGATGGAAAATAAAAGCCTTAATATTTTCAACACCCGTTTTGTCTTAGCCAGTCCGGAAACGGCAACTGACCAGGACTATCACAACATCGAATCGATTATCGGCCACGAGTATTTCCACAACTGGTCTGGCAATCGGGTTACCTGCCGTGACTGGTTCCAACTCAGCCTGAAAGAAGGCTTTACCGTCTTTCGTGACCAGCAATTCAGTCAGGACATGGGTTCCGCTGGTGTACAACGGATCGCTGATGTCAGCCAGTTGCGCAATGTGCAGTTTCGTGAAGATTCTGGCCCGATGGCACACCCGGTCAGGCCAGATTCCTACCAAGCGATTGATAATTTTTACACCGCGACGGTGTATGAAAAAGGCGCTGAAGTGGTCGGCATGCTAGAGACCTTAGTGGGTCAGTCCACGTTTAGGCGTGCGACTGACACCTATTTTGAACGCTTTGATGGTCAAGCCGTAACCACCGATGATTTTGTGGCTGTCATAGCAGAAACTAGCGACCGAGACTTAGGCCCGTTCAAACGTTGGTATTCTCAGTCCGGCACGCCTGAGCTGCGCGTCGATTCTGATTGGGATGCTGACTCGAACAAATTGAGCATACGCTTACAACAATCAACACCTCCAACCCCCGGCCAAACTACTAAACAGGCTTTTTGCATCCCTGTTCGTTTAAGCCTATTCGACTATCGTGGCAAGAAGCTTCAAAGCGATTATCTCGGTAACACCGATGATGAGCATTTGATTGAACTCACTCAAGACGAGCAACACTGTGAATTGATACTCAATCAGCCAGTGTCTGGCAAACCTATTGTATCGGCCCTACGTGGCTTTAGTGCACCAGTGCGTTTGCAACTAGATCAGAGCGATCAAGCCTTAGCTACACTCATGGCGCACGATGACGACGCATTTAATCGCTGGGAAGCCGCTCAAAAATGGGGTTTAAAACAAATTCTGAGTGGTGTTAGGGCCATTCAAAACAACGATGCCGTGGCACTCAACCCAGACTTCGTCGCTGTGATGAATAGCGTGCTTAACAATGATGATATTGAAGACGCTTTAAAAGCTCAGCTACTCACTCTGCCGACTGAAGCCTACGTCAGCCAACACCTAGACATCATTGACCCCTACGCCGTTCACGAAGCACGTAAAGCCGTACTACAGCATCTGGCTAGCAAGCTACGCCCTCACTACGAACGAGTCTATGCCTTAGCTCAAGCAAAAAATACCGGTGTTTGGAATAACACCGAATCAGGCGCCCGCGCTTTGCGAGACACTTGCCTGGCGACCTTAATGCGACTGGATCAAGAAGATGTTTGGCACACTGCAGAGCAGTTATACGATCAATCCCAATGCATGGGTGATACCATCTCAGCATTGGCCCTGCTGGTACATTCTCAGTCACCGAATAAAAGTGCACGTGTCGATCAGTTTTATCAACGCTGGCAACACGATCCTTTGCAAGTCAATAAGTGGCTGCAAATCCAAGCAGGATCAAGCGCAGAAAACACGCTGGCAGTCGTTCGCAAGCTGACCAAACACCCCACGTACGACCAACACAATCCCAATAATGTTTACGCGCTGCTGGCGGGTTTCTTTATGGCTAATCCGGTGCGCTTTCACGACGCTAGCGGTGAGGCCTACCGTTTTGCTGCTGAGCAAATCATCGTGATGGATGCAATCAATCCACAAATAGCTGCGCGGCTGGTCAGCTGCTTTAATCTGTGGCGCAATTATGATGACGCTCGCCAACAGCTAATGCTGACACAGCTACGCAGAATAGCTCAGACCCCCACGCTGTCATCCAATGTCAGCGAAATCGTTAACAAAGCATTGTCCACACAATGATCAAACAACCCATTACGGGCCTCTTATTTGATAAAGACGGCACTCTGATTGACTTGACAAAAACCTGGCTAGCGCCCATCACCCAAATTGGTGACCTCATGTTGGAACGCGGTACACTTCCCTGCGATCTCGGCAAATTGCTGGAGGTGGGAGGTTGGCAGGCCGAAACCCACAGCTGGCGTGCCGATTCCATCATTGCTTTTGGAACCAACCGAGAGTTACTCGATTATTGGAGCGAATTGACCGGGGCGGAAATAAATGATCAACTGCTAAACGACGCCCAATCAATCGTTGATCAAGGCTTACGCAAGGCGGCACCTATCGTCGCTGATACCGCTGAACTGCTTAAGCAACTCAGCGGTGAATACACCTTGGGAGTGGCATCTATGGACGACGAGCGCAACATTCATCGAACACTAATAGGCTTGGAAATCAACGAATTATTTGACTTTGTCTGTGGCGCAGACTCTGGCTTTGGGATCAAACCTGAGCCCGGCATGGTGCAAGCATTTTGCGCCCAGACCGGCATTCCAGCGCGACAAGTTGCAGTGATCGGTGATAGCGATGGGGAGTTAATAATGGCAAAAAATGCCGGTGCGATAGGTATCGGCGTCCTTAGTGGTGGGCAGCGCCATGATGATCTTGCCCAATACACGGATTACGTCATTGATGACATCAGCCAGCTCAAATCCGTTCTTGGCTAGTCCTTTATCAGTGATAGCTGAATAGTGTGGCGGAGAGGGGGGGATTCGAACCCCCGATGAAGCTATAAACCCCATACTCCCTTAGCAGGGGAGCGCCTTCAGCCAGCTCGGCCACCTCTCCGGGAAAACTGCTCGGTTAAAACTTAGGACAAGTTCTAACCATCAATGTGTTACTGCTCAATCTCTTACGGTGTCGATCCGTACTTATTTATTGCCAAAACTTTCGTCGTCAAACCCTTCCCCATCAATCTGGGCCTGTGCTTGTGCCGATTTAGCTTCTTGTTCGCTTTTTATTCGATAATAAATTTCTTCGCGATGTACGGGTACTTCTTTCGGTGCGTTAATACCAATTCGTACTTGCGTATCCCGCACGCCCAGCACAGTCAGGCGGATATCGTCACCGATATGGACTGACTCTCCTATTCTCCGAGTTAAAATTAACACTGCTCTGTTCCTATTTATCTAGTTAAAGTACCGTTTTACAGGGGTAATCTGGCATGAAAAATAGCCACCAATGCTAGTATCGAAAATCCCGACTCCTGCACGACTCCGCAAAAACACCGCCCTGTACCCTTTATTCACTTACGAGAACCGCGATTATACAACTAATCTAGTGTATTTGGTAACACCCAAACCTTACAAACCGCTGTATTTCATTCGAAAAGCACATGCTAAGCAAGATCACCCAAGCCAAATTCTTTGTGTAAGGTTCGCACCGCAAGTTCCGTGAATTCCTTATCAACCGTGACCGATACCTTGATCTCGGAAGTTGAAATCATTTGAATATTGATGCCCTTTTCAGACAAGGCTCTAAACATCGTGGTGGCAATCCCCGCGTGCGAGCGCATGCCGATACCGACCACCGATATCTTAGCCAAATCAGTATCTCCGACCACTGTCTCCGCGCCTAGCTTTTTAACAACAGGCGCCAATAAATCAAGGCTTTGTTGCATATCCGCGCTGTTAACCGTGAAGGTAAAGTCGGTCAAACCATCGGCACTGATGTTTTGTACGATCATGTCGACATTGATAAAAGCATCGGCAATCGGCCCAAGAATTTGATAGGCAATGCCTGGTGTGTCAGGCACCCCACGCACAGTTACTTTTGCCTCGTCTAGCGTCGATGTAATTCCAGAAATCAGTGGTTGTTCCACGTCTTTATCCTCATCTGTAATCAAAGTGCCCGGGCCATCTTCAAACGAAGACAATACCCGCAGCGGAACATTATATTTACTCGCAAATTCGACCGAGCGTATCTGCAAAACTTTGGCACCTAGGCTCGCCAGCTCCAGCATTTCTTCAAAAGTTATTCGGTCTAAGCGATGCGCTTCCGGAACGATTCTTGGATCAGCGGTATAAACACCATCAACATCAGTATAGATTCGACATTCATCGGCTTTCAGCGCCGCTGCCATCGCCACTGCCGTGGTGTCTGAGCCTCCACGACCTAGCGTGGTGATATTGTTATCGGCATCAACGCCTTGAAACCCAGCTACAACTACCACCCGACCACGGGATAAATCTTTCTCTACCGCAGCGGCGTCGATATCAACAATTCGTGCCTTGCCGTGGATTTCATTGGTAAGAATTCGTACCTGCGCGCCGGTATAAGAGCGTGCATCTACACCGATATTGGCGAATGCCATGCATAATAATGCAATCGTGACTTGCTCACCGGTTGACACCAAAACGTCCATTTCGCGGGCCGGCGGATTGGCATTGAGTTGTTGCGCTAAACCAATCAGTCGATTGGTTTCTCCGCTCATGGCTGAAACCACGACTACCATTTGATTGCCTGCTGCAACCTCTTTAGCCACTTTCTGCGCTACAGCAGTAATACGCTCAATGCTACCAACTGACGTGCCGCCATATTTTTCGACATACAATGCCATCTGCAATCCTAAACTGAATTGAAATACAAAGGTGCGATCTGTGCGCCCTATCGCTCGGGCGCGAGATTAAATCACAACTGAAGCGAATGTTAAATGGTCAAACAGAGGTAGCTTGGGGCAATCAGGCCTACGCGGACAGCACCGCATTCAATAAGATATCAGCCGTATCAATCAGCCCCAAGGTTTAGCCCGCCTTGGTAACCTCTGTTTTAACCGCCTGCAATGCTTTGTCCAAACTATTGACGTCCGAGCCGCCACCTTGCGCCATTTCGGCTTTACCGCCACCACGACCACCCACAATCGGCATGACGGCTTGAATGATTTTGCCCGCGTGCAGCCACTCAGGGCCTCGTTTACCCACCGCTACAATGAGTGTCACCTTACCCTCATGCGCCCCGCCGACCGCTACCAAGCCATCACTGACTTGGTTTTTTGCCTGATCAACCGTGGCACGCATACCCGCCACATCGGTATCGTCCTGGCGAATGGTGAGGACTTTAACGCCGTTAATCTCTTCAGCCGCATTACTACCGCCGCTGCCACCGGACATCGCCAGCTTGGACTTCAAATCTTTAACTTGTTTTTCCAACGATTTTTGCTGACTCATCAAAGTGGTTATCTTGGCAGCAAGCTCATCCGGCGCCGATTTAAGCTGCGTCGCTGCACTTTGTAGTGAATCCAGCAGGCGATTCACCATCGCCTCAGCCGCTTGACCAGCAGCAACTTCAATCCGCCGCACCCCAGAAGCAATACCGGTTTCAGAGATCACCTTCATCAAGCCAATATCTCCGGTCCGACTGACGTGCGTACCGCCACACAGCTCCAAGGAATAGTTACCCATCTGCACCACTCGCACGGTGGTATCGTATTTTTCGCCAAATAGCGCCGCCGCACCCTTAGCCTTCGCGTCGTCCAATGCCATCTGCGTGGTCGAAACCGGCACATTGCCGCGAATCTGAGCGTTGACGATGGCTTCCACTTCCTGTATTTGATCGGCCGTCATGGGTTCAAAATGAGAAAAGTCAAAGCGCAAGCGGCCTGGCGCCACCAAAGAACCCTTTTGCTGTACATGCTCGCCCAACACGAACTTCAAAGCCGCGTGCAATAAGTGGGTGCCTGAATGGTTGATTGCCGCACTCTGACGCGCTTCTGCATCCACTTCGGCTAATACGTCATCACCCACCTTAAGCTGCGCAGCCATTAGCGTACCCATGTGGCCAACCACTTTATTCGCAAGATACTGCGTATCAGAGACAATAAACCTCGCTTCACCCGCACTGATAACGCCACGATCACCCACTTGACCGCCACTCTCAGCATAAAAAGGTGATGCCTTTAAAATCACCATCGATTCGGTATCTGGCTCAATATGATCAACCGGTTTTCCACCAACAACCAGAGCTTGAATGACGCTATCGCCCGCCAGATCCTCATAACCGCTAAAGTGGGTTCTTGGCGCATCCACATTGATTTGCGTATCCATGCTGAATTTTTTCACCGCACGGGCCCGTTCGCGCTGCTGATTCATCGCCACTTCAAAGCCTTCGTGGTCGATTTGCTTGCCGTGCTCCCGCGCATAATCTGCGGTTAAATCAACCGGAAAGCCAAAAGTATCATACAGCTTAAACACCACGTCACCCGGCAATCGGTCGCCTTGCAAACGTTCAAAGGCATCGTCAAGAATGGTAATGCCGTGTTCCAGCGTTTCACTGAACTTAATATTCTCCTTTTTCAGCACCCGTTCAATGGTCGTTTGCGCGGCTGCCAGTTCCGGATATGCCTCGCCCATTTCGTGCACCAAACCCGCCACCAGTTTATGCATAAATGGCTGACGACAGCCTTGCTGATAGCCGTGACGCATGGCTCGTCTGGCGATTCTGCGCAGCACGTAACCCCGTCCTTCATTCGACGGCGTCACCCCATCAACGATTAAAAATGAACAGGCCCGAATGTGATCAGCAATCACCAACAGCGATTTATTATCATGGGTGGCTTCCACACCTAGCACCCGCGCAGCATCACTGATCAAGTGCTCAAATAAATCAATTTCATAGTTGCTGTGTACGCCTTGCAGCACTGCAGCAATTCGCTCCAAGCCCATGCCGGTATCAACTGATGGCTTGGGTAATGGATTGAGCGTGCCGGACTCATCCCGGTTGTACTGCATAAACACCAAATTCCAGATTTCGACGAAGCGATCACCGTCTTCTTCAGGCGTTCCCGGCGGGCCACCCGCGACATCGGGGCCGTGATCATAAAAAATCTCGCTGCACGGGCCACATGGCCCCGTATCGCCCATCGCCCAAAAATTGTCTTTGGCGCCAATCCGCGCGACTCGATCCGCAGGTACACCAATTTCTTCAAGCCAAATTTGCTCCGCTTCATCGTCTTCTTCAAATACCGTTACCCATAGCTTATCGGCAGATAAGCCCAGCTCCTTGGTTAACAGATCCCAGGCAAAGCGAATGGCATCGTGCTTGAAATAATCGCCAAAGCTGAAATTGCCCAACATCTCAAAAAAAGTGTGATGCCGCGCGGTATAGCCAACATTTTCTAAATCATTGTGCTTGCCACCGGCCCGTACGCAGCGCTGAGAGGTAACCGCACGCACATAATCCCGCTGCTCCAATCCCAGAAACGTGTCTTTAAATTGCACCATACCCGCGTTGGTAAACAACAGCGTTGGATCATCGCCCGGAATCAGCGGGCTGCTGGCTACAATTTCATGCTCATGGCGATTGAAATAGTCGAGGAATTTTTGGCGAATTTCAGTGGTTTTCATAGTTTCTTTAGGTTGCTTATAGCCGTTTTACAGCACAATTTATTTCATCTGACCCAAAGCCACGGCTTTGTAAAAATCGTGCCTGTTTAGCCCAGTCTTTATAATTTTTGGGTTGGCTGACGCCAAACTTCTTTTCTCTCACTTCTACGGCCCGACTAGCCCATTCACCCTCATATGCCGCCATTGCCTGCTCAATAATTTCTGGTGTCAGATGGTGCTGATTCAACTCATAATTAACGCGGACTGGCCCAAAGCCACGACGATATTTAGAGCGACACAGCTGCTCGGCAAAGCGCTCATCATTAACCAAACCATCACTGTGTAGCTGGGTCATCACGGCCGCCGCCACCTCTGCATCAGTTGCCGCATGGGTTAGTTTTCGACGCAGTTCGTGCACACTGTGCTCGCGCCGCGCCAACGCATCTAAGGCTTTATTCCAGAGCTTGGCGTACTCAGCAGGCTGTTTCACCAATGAGTAGCCCTATTCGTCCTCATCCGAAGCTTCGACTACAGGCGCTTCTGGCTTATCCAGGCCGCGTGCTTCACGGATTTTTCCTTCCAGCTCTGCGGACACTTCAGGATTATCTTTCAAATATTGGCGCACATTATCACGCCCTTGGCCGACTCGCTCGGTGCCATAGCTATACCAAG
Organism: Candidatus Poriferihabitaceae bacterium; assembly: GCA_965249035.1. Taxonomy (GTDB): domain Bacteria; phylum Pseudomonadota; class Gammaproteobacteria; order Arenicellales; family Poriferihabitantaceae; genus CBDFKV01. The sequence goes on from CBDFKV010000006.1 coordinate 448,656, forward strand.
CACCTGCCTTTTGCATAAAGCCTTCTTCCACTCCAATATCGATCAACTCACCTTCTTTGGAGACACCTTCGTTATACAATATATCGAACTCTGCTTGCCGAAATGGCGGAGCAATTTTATTCTTCACCACTTTAACGCGGGTTTGGTTGCCAACAATTTCATCGCCCTTTTTAACCGCACCAATTCGTCGAATATCAAGACGCACGGAGGCGTAAAACTTGAGGGCATTTCCGCCACTGGTGGTTTCGGGGCTGCCGAACATCACGCCTATTTTCATCCGAATTTGATTGATAAAAATCACCATCGTATTCGAGCGCTGGATATTTGCAGTCAGTTTACGCAAGGCTTGTGACATCAAACGCGCCTGCAAGCCCACGTGGGTATCACCCATATCGCCCTCGATTTCGGCTTTGGGCGTAAGTGCTGCCACTGAGTCAATAACCACTATATCTACCGCGCCGGAACGTACCAGCATATCGGTAATTTCCAGTGCTTGCTCGCCGGTATCAGGCTGTGATACCAACAAATCATCCAGATTCACTCCTAGCTTTTCTGCATAACTCGGATCAAGCGCGTGCTCGGCATCTACAAACGCAGCAGTACCACCCACTTTCTGTACTTCAGCGATGGTTGAAAGCGTCAGTGTGGTTTTACCCGAGGATTCTGGCCCATAGATTTCAATCACCCGTCCACGCGGCAAACCGCCGATGCCAAGCGCTAAATCTAGGCCTAACGAACCGGTTGAATAAGCTTCAATATTTTGTGCGGCGCGATCATCACCCAGGCGCATCACTGAGCCCTTGCCAAACTGACGCTCAATTTGCCCTAGTGCAGCTTCTAATGCTTTTGCCCGATTGGCGTCCTTATTTTTGGTCACAGAATATCCTCATCTTTGGCTGTTCGATTACTGGTTAGTTACTGCTGCTAATTATCACATAAGCTACCGGGCTTGGGCAGTCATTAATAAAAAACGGCTTACCCCTGTGAATACTTTACGGGCTATTCCCTATCGTGCGCGAAAATTCGGCCACTGAACTCAACCGCAGGGTGGCCATCCGCTTCAATAGAGACGTCAATCGTTATCGAGGCATGCCCTTGGCTTTGCAATTGCTCAATAAATACGGCTTCACTAGCAGACTTTGGCCACTGCGCAATCGCTTCGAACCAGTCCAAACGCACCGGCGCCAAATACCGGATTTGGCTTTCCGCCACGCCCAAATCAGCCTCAACCTCAGCTTCACGACAGATCAAAGAAGCCGTGGCCCAAGCGGTTAGCGTACATAAGCTAGCCAACGTGCCTCCGAAAGCCGACTGTTTATCGTTGATATTCGGTGCCAACGGTGCTCGCAAACTCAAGCTGGTTTCTGTGCGCGTGCCTGCGCTGATTCTCATCACTTCGGTAATCGGCACAGTACGATGCAGATAATCGACCAATTGTTGCATTACGTCACTCGTCCATTACAATCGCCGCAGTCTACCGCAAAACTTCCCGCCTCTGCTTATGGATGTCATCACTGCAATTCGCCAACGTAAATCGGTTCGTGCCTTTACCGAACAAGCGGTCGAAACCGAAACCATTAAACAGCTATTGGATATTGCCAGATGCTCACCTTCGGGCGCGAACACGCAGCCGTGGCAAGTGCTCGTTGTTACTGGCGACGCCAAACAGCAATTACAGACGGCCATCGAAACGGCATTCCGGTCAGGGGTTGATAGCAATATTGGCTATCACTATTACCCTGACACTTGGATCGAACCTTACCTGGGCCGGCGACGCGATTGCGGCATGCAAATGTATGCTGCCTTAGGCATTCAGCGCGGTGACCGAGAGCGTCGTCGAGAGCAATGGATTAATAATTACCGTACTTTTGACGCACCGGTGATGCTGTTGTTTTACATTAACCCGGCGATGGAAAAAGGCTCGTATATGGATTACGGCATGTTTTTACAAACCGTGATGCTGACAGCCAAAGGCCTGGGTCTCGCAACTTGCCCACAGGCTGCACTGGCAGAATATCCCGACATCGTCAGAGAAATATTAGGTGTGGACAATGATCAGCTACTGCTGTGCGGCATGGCCTTGGGTTATGAAGATACCGAGGCGGCGGTCAACCACTATCGTACACCACGCGAAGCGGTAGATAGCTTTTGCCAATTCTTCGAATAAGCTAGCTGATGGTCAAATGCAACAAAGGCTATCCACAAGCATTGATGGTAATCTGCCGATTATTCTTGCCGATCAACTGCGCAGCCTGGCAGTGATCTGATTTTACTCGCAATTTAATCGTTTGCGGATCAATCAGTTTGACTTCAACCGTAGCGTCTGATCGATGCGATAACCGCACTTCGGTAAATGGCTCTAGGTCGATGTCTGAGTGTCTTTGATACACAGCAAACCATTGATTCAAGGGTGTATTAATCGCTTTTGTGCCGACGTCGATGGTAATCATGGGCACCCCAAGTTCGGCAGTCGTAAAGTCGGTATATATGTGTTCGAGCTGGTTATTAACCAACGCGCTGATCGCCACTCGATAATGCGTCGCCCACTGCAAGCGCTGGACCGGGAACCAGGCGAATTCACGCAACGTAAATTGATGGTTAATGTCAGAATATTGATCAATCTGACGGATCGGCTCGACCGCTTGCCAATAAGCAGGCCGCTGCTTTGTTGCGGGTACTCGCTGTTCGAGTTGGAATTGATTGATGATCACTGATTCCACCACGCCTGGATTGAACTGCAAGGAAATCGGATAACCAGTGACCGGTAAATCCGGTGTTGGGTGTGGATGCTCATTGAAAAAAGCGGGTGGGATATTGGAGCCGCCGCTAGCAGGCCAAATGACAAATCCAGGGTTTTGTGCCCACCGCTTTGCGTTCAGCTCCTCAAGATACTCAAGCCGTATCTTAGCCTTATTCCAGCAAATCGATTGATAATGACCCGAATCCTGATAGCTGGCTGTTGCCGGTAGATCAGCACAGAAAGACTCAAACCACGGCGCGTGAAATCGCTGACCCGGCACCCCACACAGCATGTAATACCGACCATCACCTCGATAACGCGCAGCCGTGGGTGGATTTGCACACAAGGTATCATACCAGCGCGCGTTAACTCGCTTGGCACCACTACGGCTCTGCCGACATAACTCATAGTATTTACCACCTCCTGAAAACTCTGCAGCCTGTGGGAGTTGCGCACATACCGACGCCATATAATCCGCATCAATCAATGTACCATTAGGACACCCTTCAGGATGCGGCGCTGAAAATAAGGCACCAACAGGTGGCTGCGTACAAATGGCGTCAATCTGTGACTGAATAATCAAGCGCCCATTGCAGTTGGCGGCCTTTTTCAATTTTGCTTGCTCTGGCTGCTGAACACAAGTTAGCGAGAAATCGCGGCGGCCCATATTATAGACATAACGCTGGTCTTCATCGGCAGTACCGATTTCATCGATATCAAAATCCAGAAAACCAAAACGGTGATAAATCGCCGTCATCAAGCTGCCTACCGACGCCTTAGTGTCGGCGTTGCCGATACTGACGTTCTCGGTCACAAACTGATGGGGGTAAGTAACAAAACGGCCACGGTTGCCCGGTGATTTCCCGGTAAACCCGGGTAAGCCGGACACCTCATCGTGCCCCGATTGACTGCTATATTGCTGTAGGGAAAAATGGTCCGCCAGATAACTTGCGTGATTTGCAGCGGCATTGGTCAAGGCTTTGGATTTTTGCAGCGTGGTCATACCTGCTTCAGCCCGAATTCGATTCACTTCCGCTACTGCATCCGCGCTAGCTGCTGGCGTTGCGCCCAAAGCCAGAGCAAGAGTCAGCCAGACTAACCGAACTCTGCTCATGCTAGCGACTATTCACACTGCTGATTGGGCCGGTGCACTGGCGTGTTTAAACAGGCGATAAAAATTGGCACTGGTGGTTTCGGCAATTGTCGCCAGCGACTGCCCCCGAAGTTCGGCGACAAACTCCGCCGTATGACGCACAAAAGCAGGCTGGTTCGGTTTACCACGCATGGGTGCTGGCGCCAGATACGGCGCATCGGTTTCTACCAAAATCCTATCAGCCGGCGCTTTGCGCGCCACTTCCTGCAAGGTTTTAGCGCTGTTAAAAGTCACGATACCGGAAAATGACAGATAAAAGCCCAAGTCCAAGGCCTGCTTCGCCACTTCCCAATCTTCGGCAAAGCAATGCATTACCGCTCCACACTGCTCGGCCCCATTGTCACGCAGCATACACAGGGTATCGTCAGCGGCAGAGCGGGTATGAATAATCAGTGGCTTATCGCAGCGTTTCGCGGCATCAATATGACGAATAAAACGCTGGTGCTGCCAATCAAGGTCGCCTTCACTGCGAAAATAATCCAACCCCGTTTCACCGATAGCGATCACTTTTGGATGCTTGGCCAATCCAAGTAATTCTGTGACGCTGGGTTCGTGCACATCCTGATGGTTTGGATGAACCCCTACCGACGCATAAATATGTTCGTGTTCAACGGCAATTTTCAATACCTCCGGGTAGGTTTCAATATCAACCGATACGCACAGGATAGTATCGACACCCGCCTCAGCTGATCGCTCTAATACCGCGGGCAAATCGTCACCCATCGGTTCAAAGTTAAGGTGACAATGTGAGTCTATTAATCCCATTTCTTTCGCTGCTCTCTATCCACTGGTTGCGACTGGTCAAATTCCAACCAGACTATTATTCCTTATGCCGTGTAAGTCGGTTCATCGCTTGTCAAACGTTTCCCCAGCATGGCGATAATACGCTGCGATAGCGCCTTACCACTGTCGTCGATAAAGTGCACCCCAACGCCTCGCTTCATGCCGCCCTGCGCAGCACCAGGTGTGATCCAGGCCACTGCACCTTGTACCGGTTTTTTCTCGTCAGAATCGGGTAAAGAAACCACCATAACCACTTGTTGCCCCATTAAAAATGGCTTTGACGTTTCCACGAACAATCCGCCGTTATCCAAAAAAGGCATGAACGATTTGTACAAATGGTCTTGGTCGCGTATCAGCAACGGAATCACTTCCGGACGTTTATTGTTGGGACTCACCGCTGGTTTGGCTCCTGATCAAATAACTGGGTCATGTATCTGGGTCATGGCTGAATTCTAATGCGTTTTCGCCGCGCGTGCCTGCTGTTCAAGACCCAACAAGTGCTTTTCTAGCACTAGCTGCGGGTTGAGTTGCGTCACATCATGTGATTTTAGTTGGCAAATTTGATCATACAGCATATGCAGTACCGCTTCCGACACTGAAGAGAATGCTCGGTTCAACGCTGAAAAATCGCTATCGTTGCTGGCCATAAAACTCTCATCGTGACGCGCACGAATCAAGCGGACATAAACGCACTGCAACTCGTCCAAGGTGATTCCGATATCGCCATTAGCGCTGATTTTATTGAGCTGCTCGGCAACTTCAATCGCATCGATATTGCCTAATGACAAACCCTGCAGCCCACTTAAAATTAAGCTAAAGCGCGATGATCGATCCGCAAATCCCTCTGCCACTGCTAATAGTGGCGCACCACCAACAATTCTCAGTGCGTGTTTGGCATTGTCGGCTAACGCGAAATATGCTGATTGGGATTGCAGCCAACGGCTCGCAGTGTCAGCGTCCGGCGCTGTCATTGGAAAATGCACACAGCGGCTCCGAATGGTGGCGGGCAAGCGAGAAACATCACTACACACCAACAGCATCAATGAATCCGCTGGTGGCTCTTCCAGCAATTTTAATAAGGCGTTGGCGGCGTTGATGTTCATCGCTTCTGCGGGCGCGATCAACGCAATTCGTTGGCCCGCAGAGTGTTGAGAAAAGCCAAATGCATCAATCAGTGCGCGGATTTGATCAACCGCAATCTGCCGCTTGGGTTTGCGATTCAGGGCTGCGGGCGCTGAGTCAAGATATCGTTTAGCGTAAGTACCGAATAAGGCATCGTCAGCTCTGGCGACCCACTCTGAGCTAATGACGTGTAAATCTGGATGTGAGCCGGCTACGTATAGCTGGCACCCACGACACTGGCCACAATTACTTCCCTTATCGCATAAGGCATTGGCAATGACATGCAGAGCAAATTGAGATTTACCGATTCCCGCCAACCCTTCAATCAGCAAAGCGTGTGGCTGGCGTTCGCCAAATTGCAAAAAACGCTGCCAATCGGCGTCTTGCCAAGGGAACAAACTCATGGGTCTTCTTCCTCAAGCGCTTGCTCTAAAGCATTGATCACGCCCGCTTTGACAGACGCCAGCGGACGATCTGCATCAATCACGACAATCCGATCCGGTTCGGCTTCAGCACGAGCGAGATAAATATCACGAACTGCCTGCTTGTAAGCCAATGACTCTTGCTCGAAGCGATCTTCGGCGCCACGCCCAAGCACACGTTTAAGACCGACCTCAACCGGCACGTCAAACAGCAAAGTCAAGTCTGGGCGCAAACTGCCTTGAACCCATTGTTCAAGTGCTGCAATTCGTTCAGCAGTCATTTGTCTGGCACCCTGATAAGCAAAGCTGGCATCAGTGAATCGGTCACTGACCACCCATTTGCCAGCATCCAGATTCGGCTGGATAACTGACTCAATATGCTGCGCGCGCGCTGCAAACATCATTAATAGCTCAGCATCGGCACCCATCGCATGACCGCCTTCGCCTAGTAACAACGCCCGTAATGACTCGCCTAGCGATGTGCCGCCCGGCTCGCGCGTAAATACGGCATCGATCTGATGCTGCGCCAACCAGTCCTGAATGGTTTGCAACTGAGTCGATTTACCCGCGCCATCACCACCCTCAATCGTAATAAAACGTCCACGCATGATAGTCATGGCCCTAGTTCTGCTTCAGTTGGTACTTGCGCACGGCCCGATTATGCGCTTGAAGCGTTTCAGAAAATTGATGCGCACCGCCACCCTTCGCCACAAAATAATAAGCATCGGTTTCTTGCGGGTGTAGTGCTGCCTTGATCGCAGCCAAACTGGGCATACAAATCGGTGTCGGCGGCAAACCCTTGCGAGTATAAGTGTTATAGGGGGTATCGGTGCGTAAATGCTTGCGGGTGATGTTGCCATCAAATGACTGTCCGATGCCATAAATCACGGTCGGGTCGGTTTGTAGCAACATCCCTTTGCGTAAACGATTCACAAACACACCTCCAATCAGTGGGCGTTCTTCCGCAAGGCCAGTTTCCTTTTCGATAATCGACGCCAAAATTAAGGCCTCATACGCAGACTTAAGCGGTAAATCCTTATCCCGCTCATCCCATAAGGATTCGAGCTGAGATTCCATCATGGTATAGGCGCGCTTAAGAATAGCTACATCGCTAGTACCCGAAGTAAATTGATAGGTGTCTGGAAATAAACGCCCTTCCAGGTTGATGCTGGCATCGCCAGTAACTCGCTCTGCCAAGGCTGAATCATCCCAATCTGCGATGGTTGACTCAGCTTTACTGGCCGCGAATTGCTGGCGCCATTCATGCAAGGTATTACCTTCGACTAACGTGATGGTTTCAACCACTTGGCCACCGCTGGTGGTGACTTGTTCGAGTACCGATTTAAGATTTTGATCTTTGGCGAAGCGGTAATCACCCGTGTGTAACTTGCCTGACAAATTTTGTTGCTTGGCCCACAGACGCAAGGAATATGATTCAGATATAACTTTAGAATCTATCAACAACTGACTGAAATTGCTGAGTGAATCACCTGGATTAATGGAATAAATCCGTTGATCAAAACTAAGCGGTCGTATCAGCTGTTGCTGAAAATACCAATAGGCTCCGGCGATGGCCAAAACGCCGATCAATAGCAAACCAAAAACTAAACGAGCCAGTTTTCCGATAATACCAACGCCCTGTTTGAGCGGCGCTTGTTCAGGCGCAGCGGCTTCCTGAGGCACCTCGACAGTTACACTCGCCGGAAGGCTAGCGTACCATTAGTGCCGCCAAAGCCGAAAGAATTCGACAGCGCGGCACGGATGCTAGCGTCACGCCCTTGGTTGGGAACATAATCAAGATCACATTCCGGGTCTGGGTTTTCCAGGTTAATCGTCGGCGTAATCGTTTGATGATAAATGGATAAGGCAGTAACAACCGCCTCCACCCCACCGGCTGCTCCTAGCAGATGGCCAATCATAGATTTAATCGAGCTCACCGCAACTGCATTTGCATGCGCGCCAAAAGCCCGCTTAAGCGCCATAGTTTCTGCAATATCTCCCTGCGGCGTAGAGGTACCATGAGCATTGATATAGTCAATTTCGTCAGCATTCATCCCAGCGTTGCGCATCGCATTTTCCATACAGCGTGCCGCTCCTTCACCGCCCGGCGATGGGCTGGTCATATGATAAGCGTCACCACTCATACCAAAACCCGCCAACTCGGCATATATTTTGGCGCCACGGGCTTTGGCATGTTCATATTCTTCCAGCACCATAATTCCAGCACCTTCCCCCATCACAAAACCATCGCGGCGTGTATCCCACGGGCAACTGGCTTCTTGTGGAGCCTCATTGCGACGGCTGAGCGCGCGTGCCGAACCAAAGCCAGCAATCGCGGTCGGGGTAATCGAGGCTTCCGCACCACCCGCTACCATCACATCTGCATCGCCGTATTCAATTAACCGACTGGCTTCACCAATCGCGTGGGTGCCGGTAGAGCAGGCGGTCACCATCGATAAGTTCGGACCTTTCATGCCATATTGAATCGACAAGTTGCCGGAAATCATATTGATGATCGCCATCGGGATATAAAACGGTGATACACGACGTGGGCCACGTTGCAAATACGTGTCAGTCATTCTCTCGATGGTTTCTATCCCACCAATTCCCGCACCCACATAAATACCACAACGTTCAGCATTAGCATCCGTGACCTGCAAGCCCGAATCTTCAATGGCTTCAATACCCGCGATCATACCCATTTGAATAAAGCGATCCATTTTTTTCGCTTCTTTGGGTTCAAGCGCAGTGGTGGGGTCAAAATCCTTGACTTCGGCCGCCACCGTACAGGGAAACCCGGTTGGATCAAAATGCGATATCTGAGCAATACCTGACTGCCCCGCCATCATTGCATCCCAAGACTGGCTGCACGTTTGCCCGACAGGGGTAATTGCCCCCAAGCCTGTAATCACTACACGTCTTTTACTCATCCCAAAATTACCCAAACACTAAACGACAAAAGCCGCCACTCACATGAGCGACGGCCTTAATTTCAGCTCATCCGCATTCCGCCATGGCCGCCCTCAACTGGGCAGCATGAAAGCGATCGGTGTTAAGCGCTGGTGTGCGCTTCTATATAGCTAACCGCATCTTGAACCGTCGCGATGCTTTCGGCCTGCTCGTCAGGAATTTCCATGTCGAATTCCTCTTCGAGGGCCATCACTAACTCCACCGTATCCAAAGAATCTGCGCCCAAGTCATCAACAAACGAGACCTCAGCAGAAACCTTGTCTTCGCTTGCGCCCAGCTGCTCACAGACGATCTTTGTTACACGTTCTAAAATACTACTCATGGGCTTTACCTCCGGATAAAAATGCGTATCGCTGCTCTTTCGTAATCAAACAGCGTTTCTAATTAGGTTAGATACTGAAGTCTCTTGAGCTATTGACCAAGAAACCTAAGCCTTACTTGTTTCGTACCCGTCTTGCGGGAACAACGAGCGCGGCATTGTATCAAAACTTGCCCACAGGGTGGGAAAATCTCAAGCTAATTCTACTGGGTTTTTAACGGTGTTTTTTTGAATTTATTATTCATATAATTCAATCAATTACAGCTTAGTTTAGCGCTATCCCATGAACATTCCACCGTTTACATGCAAAACTGTACCGGTCATATAATTCGCAGTTGGGGACGCCAGAAACCCAACCACACCTGCAACATCTGCTGGTGTACCGAGACGTGCCAAGGGTATTTTGGCCATTAATATTTCACGGGTTTTATCATCTAGTGCATCAGTCATGTCGGTTTGGATAAAACCGGGTGATACCACGTTAACCGTAATATTACGACTAGCCACTTCCTGAGCCAGTGAGCGGCTAAAACCAATCAAGCCTGCTTTTGCGGTGGCATAATTGGCCTGGCCTGCATTGCCGGTGGTTCCAACTACTGACGATATATTGATAATACGACCAAAGCGTGCACGAGTCATGCCCCGCAAGCAAGCTTTACTGGTTCTAAATACCGCCTTTAGGTTGGTATCCATAATCGCGTCCCACTCTTCTTCTTTCATCCGCAGCATTAAGTTGTCCCGTGTTATTCCTGCATTGTTCACCAGTACACTAACCGGGCCAAATTCGTTAACGATATCTGTAATCACCTCGTTTAATTGCTCTGCGTTGGTTACGTCCAATACCTTACCGGCACCAGTATGCCCTTGTTCCTGAAGTCGGGCTCCGATTGCGTCTGCACCCGTTTGGGACGTTGCCGTTCCAATCACAACCCCTCCCAAGCTGCCCAATTCTGTGGCGATGGCGGCACCGATCCCTCGTGTTGCTCCGGTGACCAAACAAATCTTACCCGCTAGTGGTTTCTGACGCATACAACCCTTTCCTTTCTGTTAATTAAGTAAACCGCAGATTATAACGGAACTAGAATCTGATAAAGAAGCGGACCAGATGAGAGGGGTTATTCGGAGATCAAATATCAGCAATATCTAATATGCTTATGCCCGTATTATTCAGGCTTGTTGTTGACTGGCGGTGCCTCTATAATCTCTCCACCGAGTCGAGTGCACAGTAATAAATCGCATCGACCGCAATCCTCGATCCATGCGTCGTCTATTTTCGTCCCCTGACGTATTTGGCATCTATTAATACAATCTTTGTAGGAGACACGATGAATACAAAAAAATTGCTAACCGGCAGTTTATTAGCGCTATCCATGCTGCCAATTGCAGCCATGGGTAAGACGCTGGTTTACTGTTCAGAAGGTAGCCCAGAAGGGTTTAACCCATCACTATACACCTCTGGCACGACCTTTGACGCCAGCTCGCGCCCGATGATGGACGGCTTAGTCGCATTTGAGCGTGGCACCACCAAGTTAGAGCCAGCACTGGCCGAGACCTGGGATATTTCTGAAGACGGAAAGTCCTATACCTTCCATTTACGTAAAGGGGTTAAGTTCCACGCCAATGATACCTTTACACCGACTCGAGACTTCAACGCGGATGATGTCCTCTATTCCTTTAACCGTCAGTTGAAAGAAGATCACCCAGATCATAAATTATCAGGCGGCACTTACGAATATTTCAACGGCATGGACATGCCAAAACTACTGAAAGACATCGTTAAAGTCGATGACTACACGGTGCGCTTTGATTTGAACGAACCTGAGGCACCCTTCATGGCCAATATGGGCATGGATTTCGCTTCGATTCTATCGGCTGAGTATTCAGAAGCGATGAACGCTGCCGGCACACCAGAGAAAATCGACAATGAGCCGATCGCTACTGGCCCATTTCAGCTAGTCAATTATCAGAAAGACGCGATCATTCGCTACAAAGCCAACCCTGATTACTGGGCAGGTAAAGCAGCCATTGATACGCTCGTGTATTCGATCACTACCGATGCCGCCGTGCGTTACGCCAAGCTAAAAGCGGGTGAGTGCCACGTCATGCCGTACCCAAACCCTGCTGACATTGCAGAGATGCAAGCGGATGAGAGCATTAACATGCTGGAGCAGGAAGGTCTAAACGTGGGTTATCTTGCCTTTAATACGGAGAAAGAGCCGTTTACCGACAAGCGCGTACGTCAAGCCTTGAATATGGCTATTAATAAGCAAGCCATCATTGATGCAATTTTCTTAGGCGCCGGTGTCGCAGCCAAGAATCCAATCCCGCCAACTATTTGGTCCTATAACGACGCAGTCCAAGACTATCCTTATGATCCAGTAAAAGCCAAAGCACTATTAGCTGAAGCTGGCTATCCAGATGGCTTTGAAACCGATATATGGGCGATGCCATTACAGCGGCCTTACAACCCTAATGCGCGCCGTATGGCTGAGATGATGCAAGAGGATTTCTCTAAAGTTGGCGTTAAAGCCGAGGTAGTTAGCTTTGAGTGGGGCGAGTATTTGAAGCGCTCAAAAGCGGGTGAGCACCAAACGGTATTGCTGGGCTGGACCGGTGATAATGGTGACCCCGATAACTTCTTAAACGTATTGCTGGGTTGTGCCGCAGCCGATGGGGCTAACCGGGCACGCTGGTGTCACGAGCCATTTGATAGTTTGCTTCAAGAAGCTCGTCGCACGAGTGATCTTGCCAAACGCACCGAACTTTATGAGCAAGCGCAAGTTATTTTTAAAGAAGAAGCGCCTTGGTTCACCATCGCTCACTCAGTTGTGTATATGCCCGTTAACTCAAAAGTTAAAGGCTATAAGATCGATCCATTCGGTGGACACCCTTTCTACGGCGTCGACATCGAAGAATAATTGATCCGTTAACTTTACAAATAGACCAAGTGGCTAACCCCCACTTGGTTTTTTTGTAACTGGTTTTAGCTAATGTTTAAATTTATCCTCGGCAGGCTAGCTCTGCTTATCCCCACTTTTCTTGGAGTCACCATACTGAGCTTTACGCTCATCCATCTGGTTCCAGGAGACCCGATCGAACTATTGGTTGGCGAACGTGGTATCGACCCCGAACGCCACGCCATGCTCAGAGCCGACTTGGGCTTGGACAAACCATTCATCCAGCAGTACTTTAGCTATATCAGCAATGTACTCAAAGGTGATCTTGGCACCTCGATCGTGACCAAACAGCCGGTCATGAAAGAATTCATGGCACTATTTCCCGCGACCATTGAAATTTCGCTGTGTGCCATCCTATTTGCGATCATTATTGGTTTACCCATTGGCATCATCGCCGCAGTCAAACGCGGATCTTTCTTTGATTACACCAGTATGGGTATTTCTCTTACCGGGTATTCGATGCCGATTTTTTGGTGGGCTCTGCTGCTCATTTTATTTTTTTCAGTCCATCTAGGCTGGACACCCGTATCTGGACGGATATCCGTCATGTATTGGGTTCAACCGGTGACTGGGTTTATGCTGATCGATACCCTGCTGTCTGATGAGAAGGGCGCTTTTTTGTCGGCCCTGCGCCATTTGGCCCTGCCATCGATTGCGCTCGGCACCATACCACTGGCCGTCATCGCACGGATGACGCGCTCTTCTATGCTCGAAGTACTGAGTGAAGACTACATTCGCACCGCTAAAGCCAAGGGCTTATCGCCCTTTCGTGTCATTGGTGTACACGCCTTACGCAATGCCCTGATCCCCGTGCTGACCGTTATCGGTTTGGCAGTCGGCACCTTGTTCGCAGGGGCTATTCTGACTGAAACCATTTTTTCTTGGCCAGGTGTCGGCAAGTGGCTGGTGGAGTCCGTTCGGCGCCGTGATTATCCCGTATTACAAGGCGGTGTATTACTAGTCGCAACCGTGGTCATGGTTGTTAATTTGATCGTCGACCTGCTGTATGGCTGGGTTAATCCTAAAATCCGGCACAAATCATGAGCGCTTTTCAAAACGAATCCATTTGGTTGGAAACATGGAATTCATTCCGGATCAATCGAGGCGCGGTGGTCGGCCTGGTGATTATTATTCTGATCACTCTCGCAGCAATTTTTGCGCCCATCATTGCACCACACCCGCCTAACGAACAATATCGCGACGCCTTTTTGTTACCCCCTTTTTGGTCTGAGGGCGGTTTATTGAAATTCCCTTTGGGCACTGATGATATCGGTCGCGATATTTTATCTCGAATCATGCATGGAGCACGCGTCTCATTGGCAACCGGCTCAATGGTGGTAGTGCTGGCGCTGACTTGCGGCATCTCCTTAGGCTTGGTCGCTGGCTATTTCCGCGGCTGGATTGAAACCGCGATCATGCGCCTGATGGATGTCATGCTGGCGATCCCCAGCTTACTGATGGCGATTGTTATCGTCGCGATTCTTGGCCCCGGCTTAACCAATGCGGCCATGGCAGTCGTCATTGTCCAATTGCCACACTTTGTTCGACTCACGCGGGCGTCGGCAATCAGTGAAATGAGTAAAGATTACGTCACCGCTTCACGGGTAGCGGGCGCAGGCCCCATCCGCTTGATGTGTATTACCGTCTTGCCCAACTGTATGGCACCCCTGATCGTTCAAGCAACACTCGGCTACTCCAACGCGGTATTAGATTTAGCGGCCCTGGGATTTCTTGGCATGGGTGCACAGCCACCGACGCCCGAATGGGGAACCATGCTCTCAAATGCCCTGCAATTTATTCAGCGTGCCTGGTGGGTAGTAACCTTTCCTGGGCTGGCGATCTTAACCGTCGTCTTGTGCTTCAATTTAATGGGCGATGGCTTGCGCGATGCGCTCGACCCGCGACTCAAACACTAGTGGCCCCTTAGGATTAACCAACGATGAGTACACCGCTACTAGAAATTGAAAACTTGACCGTTCGCTTCAGCGACTTCGTCGCAGTTGACCGCTTTTCATTGACTTTGGAAGCCGGAGAGCTGCTGGGCGTAGTTGGCGAGTCCGGCTCCGGAAAAAGCGTTTCCATGCTCGCCTTAATGGGCCTGGTGGGCTATCCAGGTGTCATCACTGCCGACAAGCTGTTATTTAACGGGCGTGACATGCTCGATATCAGCAATAAAGATCGGCGAAAGATTATTGGCAAGGAAATCTCAATGATTTTTCAGGAGCCAATGACCAGCTTGAATCCCTCCTTTACGGTTGGCTACCAGATGATGGAATCATTGAGAACACATGTCGGCGGCTCGCGCAAAGAGCTACACGATCGTGTGGTTGATTTGTTGCAACAAGTCGGCATCCCTGACCCTGCCCGCCGCCTAGGGGCCTTCCCGCATCAACTGTCTGGCGGTATGTGCCAACGCGTAATGATCGCTATGGCCATTGCATGCCAGCCAAAATTGCTGATTGCCGATGAGCCTACCACAGCGCTGGATGTAACCATTCAAGCACAAATCTTGGACCTGCTTATTTCCTTGCAAGAGAAGCACAATATGGCACTAATTCTGGTCACGCACGATATGGGTGTGATTGCAGAAACCGCAGAAACCGTGCGTGTTATGTATGCTGGCCAATTGGTCGAAACACGGCCAGTTAACGATTTATTCAACTCGCCACGACATCCGTATACCCGCGCCCTGATCAGCGCATTACCGGAACGGAATGTCAACGCCAAGCGACTGCCAACCATTCCGGGCATCGTGCCAGGACCATTCGACCGGCCCGAAGGTTGTTTATTTAACCCCCGCTGCCAAGATGTTGCAGATATCTGCCATCAACAAGAACCCGAATGGAATCCAACGACTAATGTGCGTTGTCATTTCGGCACTGAGGAGAACCCATCATGAGTGAGGTGATCGTTAGTGGCGATAAGCTCGCGCGTTATTACGACATAAAACAAGGGGCATTTAAGCCGCCCCATCAGCTCAAGGCTTTAGACGGCGCGAGTTTCAGCGTTTCCGAAGGAGAAACGTTGGCGGTGGTGGGTGAGTCCGGCTGTGGTAAATCAACGCTGGCGCGCTTACTCACGCTGATAGAGGAGCCCACCAAAGGTGATTTATTCATCTGCGGCGAAAAAGTAGACCATCGTGATAAGGCGCAAATCCAACGTCTGCGCCGTAAAGTACAAATTATTTTTCAAGACCCGTACGGCTCACTCAATCCCCGCAAACGAATCAGCACGATTCTGGCTGAACCGCTGGTCATCAATACCGATAAGACCAAGGGAGAGCGAGATCGCTTAGTCGATGAAATGCTAGAAAAAGTGGGCTTACGGACCGAGCAACGCCACCGCTATCCACATATGTTTTCAGGCGGCCAACGCCAGCGTATTGCTATTGCCCGAGCTTTAATTCTACGCCCAAAGCTGATCATCGCTGATGAGCCGGTTTCAGCACTAGATGTTTCGATTCAAGCACAAATCTTGAATTTGATGATGGATTTGCAGGAAGAAATGAAGTTAGCACTGGTCTTTATTTCTCACGGCCTTAGCGTCGTGCGGCATATCGGTGATGAACTGATGGTGATGTATTTGGGCCGACCGGTTGAGCAAGGCGATACCAAAACCATTTTTGACCAACCGCTACACCCCTACACCAATGCCTTACTATCGAGCACACCCTTTGTTGACCCCAGCCGGCGCCGCGAACGCGTCACTCTAAGTGGAGAGCTGCCATCACCGATCAACCCTCCCAGTGGTTGCGCTTTTCATGAGCGCTGTGAGTGGGCTGATAAGGAATGTAGCGAAAATCGTCCAGAAAGCCATTTAGTTAATCAACGCCAATTGGCCTGCTTTCACCCACTGCAAAAGTGAAATTGCCGCACCTAAGTATCATTGCCACTACATGACTGATTATGTCATTGCACCCGTGGTGGTGAATGATTAACATCCAACTGCATGCTACTTAACTTAACCCAACCATCTTAC
The DNA here is from genome assembly GCA_965249035.1 of Candidatus Poriferihabitaceae bacterium. Classification (GTDB taxonomy): domain Bacteria; phylum Pseudomonadota; class Gammaproteobacteria; order Arenicellales; family Poriferihabitantaceae; genus CBDFKV01. The sequence goes on from CBDFKV010000006.1 coordinate 465,100, forward strand.
CTATGACTCGCGAATCAATGCCTTTCGACGTCGTTATCGTGGGCGCTGGCCCTGCTGGCCTTTCCGCAGCGATACGGCTCGCCCAGCTATCCCAAGAATCCGGCAAAGAACTATCCATTTGTGTCGTCGAAAAAGGTGCTGAAGTTGGCGCACATATACTGGCAGGGGCCGTATTTGAACCACGCGCCTTGGATGAACTCATTCCAGACTGGAAAGATAAGGGTGCGCCCGTCACGACCGCTGTCGGTGATGATCGGTTTGTTTATCTCACCCAATCCAAGGCAATCAAAATGCCAACCCCACCACAAATGCACAATGACGGTAACTACGTCATCAGCTTAGGGTTACTGGTACGTTGGTTGGGCGAACAAGCAGAAGCGTTAGGCATAGAAATCTATCCCGGTTTTGCGGCGGCAGAAATCTTATACGACGACAGTGGCAGGGTCAAAGGAATTGCCACTGGCGAAATGGGCGTGAATAAAGACGGCACCCATTCACCCAATTACGACCCAGGCATGGAACTACACGGCCGCCTGACCTTGTTTGCTGAAGGCTGCCGTGGCTCATTGACCAATGTACTGTTGGAACAGTTCCGAATGAAACAAAAGTCCTCGCCCCAAACCTATGCGCTTGGGGTTAAAGAAATCTGGGAGGTCGAACCTGAAAAACATAAGCCCGGCAGCGTTATGCACAGCGTCGGCTGGCCGCTTGACTCACAAACCTATGGCGGTTCATTTATCTACCATATGGAAAATAATCAAGTTGCGGTTGGCTTTGCGGTCGGGCTTGATTACAAAAACCCCTATTTGAGTCCGTTCGAAGAATTTCAGCGCTTTAAAACTCACCCTACCGTCAAACCCTTGCTCGAAGGCGGCAAGCGCTTAAGCTACGGCGCCCGGGCGCTTTCTGAAGGGGGTTATCAGTCGCTGCCAAAACTTAGTTTCCCCGGCGGTATGCTGATTGGTGATACCGCAGGGTTTCTGAATGTGCCGAAAATCAAAGGCGCGCATACTGCCATGAAAAGTGGCATGTTGGCAGCCGAAGCAGTCCATGATTATTTTGTCAGCGATCAAGCCGATGACGTCCGCGTGTCTTATAAGGACGCGCTAAAAGCATCCTGGGTTCACGAAGAATTAAAAGCCGTCAGAAATATCCGCCCTGGTTTCGCTAAAGGGTTTTGGTTCGGGATGATGAACGCAGGCCTAATCAGCTATGTGACCAAAGGCAAAGAACCGTGGACACTTAAGCATCATTCCGACTACGCGCAGCTGGTGTCAGCCGATAAGGCAAAAAAAATAGACTACCCAGCCCCGGACGGGAAAATCACTTTTGATCGCCTATCGTCGGTTTATTTATCCAACACCTTCCACGAAGAAAATCAGCCAGCGCACTTAAAGCTCAAAAATGAATCGGTGCCAATCGATACTAATCTAGCGCTGTACGACGCGCCTGAGCAGCGCTATTGCCCGGCTGGCGTGTATGAAATTGTTGAAGAGCCCAATGACCAGGGTCAGCTAAAGCCAACACTGCTAATCAATGCCCAGAATTGCCTGCACTGCAAAACCTGCGACATCAAAGACCCGACACAGAATATTGTCTGGGCAGTACCTGAAGGCGGCGGCGGGCCGGTTTACGGCAACATGTAACGAGAAAAGCGGCAAAAGCCAGTTTTAAGGTATCAACCGGTGTCAGCCAAAGTTTCTTCCAATAACCAGGCAACGACCTTTTTCAAGGCTTGCTCCTCGCTATCACCCTCAGCGACCGCTTTATAATAAACCGCCAGCTGCCGATGCGCGCTGGAGCCACGTTTAACAATCGTACGTGCGTGATTGACTTCATTGACACAATTAAGCGCTATCGCATCTTGCTCAACCAGCTCCAGAATTTCTTCCAGCAACTCATCATACGGGACGATGTCGCCTTTACCAAAGTCAATCAAGCCTTCGTCGGTTCCATACCGGTGCGCGCGCCAACGATTTTCATTCAACAGCATCAAGGAATAGCGACGCCAACGCAGATTTTTACTGCGTAATCGATACAACATACTCAGCCAACAGGCGTACAACGACGCCAGAGCAACCGCATCGTCAATCGTGGTACACAAATCAGGAATACGCATTTCTAAGGTTGGGTAGCGATCACTGAGACGTAAATCCCACCAAACTTTAGTACCATCTTCGATAATTCCGGCGTGAACTAACACGTCTACGTGACGGCGATATTCGCTGTAGCTTTCGAAATAAGGCGGCAAGCCGGTGCGAGGCATTTCATCCCAAACCGCCATACGATAAGATTTTAAACCGGTATCTTTACCCCGCCAAAACGGTGATGACGTGCTGAGCGCGAGTAGATGCGGCAAAATGTACGCCGCCTGCCCCATTAAATCGACCCGACAATCATCGTCGGGTAAGCCGACGTGAACATGCATGCCACTAATCAGCAAGCGTTGCACCACACCCTGCAAATCATTGGCCAGCGCTTCATAGCGGGCTTTTTGGGTGCGGTGTTGCTCACTGGGCTGTGAAAAGGGGTGGGTCGATGCAGCGATAATGCCATAACCATAATTCTTAACCACTGCAGAGACACTACGCCGCAAATAGGCCAAATTATCTCGCGTTTCGGCTATCGACCCACAGACCTTGGTCCCAATCTCAACTTGGCACTGCAAAAATTCAGGTGATACTTGATCGCCGAGTTTTGCTTTCAGTGCAGGCATCATTTCTGACGGCACTTGCGAGGCCAATTCCTTGGTCTGCAAATCCACCAGCATGTACTCCTCTTCGATTCCGATGGTTAATTTGGGTAAGGTTGTCATTGGTTTTATCCGGTTAAGGTGATTAGCGTCTATCCCCCAATACTTGGCTTTATACTAGCATCAACAAAATACAAAATTAACCACTAGTTACCTGCCTGTTGCTCAAGTCAATGACATTTTCAGGTGAAGACTGCGTAACAAAAGCAAGGAAACTCTAACTATTTCTGTTCGGAGCGGTAAAATCAACGCCTTACCATACTCATCGAATAAAGCGCTCAATTGCGCACATCGCAACATTACGATATCTAGCTACCATGATTGACCCGTTTGAAGACCAAATTCCGCAGATAGATCCCACCGCCTTTGTGCATGAAATGGCGTTTGTGAGCGGTAATGTCAGCATTGGTGCGGGTAGCTCGATATGGCCAATGGCTTCAGTTCGAGGCGATGTGAATTGGATAAGAATTGGCACCAATAGCAATGTTCAGGATGGCTCAGTGTTACACACCACGCATGATGGCCCCTTTTCAAAACCGGGGGGCGAGCCACTACAAATCGGTGACGGAGTCACCATCGGCCACAACGTGACGCTGCACGGCTGCACGTTGCACGACCACTGTTTGATCGGCATGGGCGCGATCGTGCTGGATGGCGCCATAGTTGAGTCCGACACCATCATCGGTGCTGGCGCTTTGGTGCCACCAGGAAAACGTCTTGAAAGTGGTTATTTATGGGTGGGCAGCCCGGTCAAGCAAGCCCGTAAGCTGACCCAAAAGGAGCTTGAGTTCCTGCCTTATTCGGCTGAGCACTATAAGCGCCTAAGCCAGAGAACATCTGGCTCTACAGCCAAAACATAGGCTAATCATCTGATGCTCTCTGCCGTTGAACTCGAATGCGTAAAAGGCCATAACGCCTTGTTTTCTAATCTTAGTTTTACGTCAGAACGCGGACAGATCACCCAAATAATTGGCCAAAATGGTAGTGGTAAAACCAGTTTGTTGCGCATCTTGACCGGCCTCAGCTTACCCGAGTCTGGTGATGTTTTGTGGGAGGGTAAATCGATCTATCGGCAACGCGGCACTTTTCACAGCGAGCTTGCCTATTTCGGCCATACCAACGCCATCAAAGGCGAGTTAACCGCCTTGGAAAACATCGAAGCGCACCAGTCATTGCTAGACACAGCTTATGACGTGTCGCCCGCTGCAGCACTTGAAAAGGTGGGCTTAGGCGGCTATGAAGAAGTTTACGGGTTTCAGCTATCGGCCGGGCAAAAGCGCCGGGTTGGCTTAGCCCGACTGTATCTGAGCAAAGCGACTTTATGGATTCTTGATGAACCTGTTACCGCCATTGACGCAGCGGGTGTGAGTGAATTCGAAGCCGTATTGACTGAGCACGCTCAAAACGGCGGAATCGTCATTTATACGAGTCATCAGTCACTCAACTTCCCTGGCATCCAGCCTCGTGAGGTCAGCGTGCAATGAAGGTATCTGCGCGACAAGCTTTTTGGCAATTACTCAAGCGCGACCTTAAGCTGGCCTATCGTAATCGCAGTGCGGTAGCTAATCCATTGCTGTTCTTTATTATGGTCACCAGCCTGTTTCCATTTGGGGTAGGCCCTGAGCCGAGCACGCTCAGTAACATAGCACCCGGCGTACTGTGGGTCGCGGCGCTACTCGCCACCTTGCTGGCTTTGGATAATTTGTTCCAGTCGGACTACGACGATGGCACCTTGGAGCAAATGATGCTCAGCCCGCACCCACCCACGCTGCTGGTGCTATCAAAAATTATCGCCCATTGGCTGCTAACGGGTTTACCGCTGATAGTGGTATCGCCTTTGCTTGCCTTGTTGCTGCATTTACCGCTACAAGCCTACTCAACCCTATTGATCAGCCTAGCACTGGGCACACCTGCGCTCAGCTTGATTGGGGCAGTTGGCGTAGGGTTGACCATCGGCATCCAGCGCAGCGGCTTACTGCTGTCTTTATTGGTCATCCCGCTGTACATCCCGATTTTGATATTCGGTGCCAGCGGCGTGCAAGCAGCGGCAATGGGCTTAAACAGCCTTGGACAAATCTATATCCTAGCCGCCGCCCTGTTGGTTGCTATTAGCCTGGCGCCGCTAGCCACTGCCGCAGCACTCCGAGTTAGTCTTAACTAGAATCGGCGTCAAGCTTCAAGCATGACTCGCCTACTTAGTGGTGATGCCCACCTTCGCCGTGAACGTGGCCATGCGCCAGCTCTTCTTCACTGGCCACCCGCACTTCAACGATATTCACCGCAAAATGCAATGTTTCTCCAGCTAACTCGTGGTTACCGTCAACGCTCACGGTGTCACCTTCAACGGCGGTGATCCGAATGGGAACCGGGCCATTAGGCGTATCTGCTTGCAGCATCATGCCAACTTGCAAGTCTTCAATACCTTCAAACGCCTCTTTCGGAACCTCTTGCTTCAACTCAGCATGATATTCGCCATAAGCCATTTCAGGCGCAATCGTTTCGGTGAATTCATCGCCTGCTTTCTTGCCCAGCATGGCTTGCTCCAAGCCTGGGATAATATTGCCTGCACCCTGCAAAAATGCTAATGACTCACGGCCTTCTGAGGAGTCGATAACTTCACCCGCGTCATTGGTCAGCGTATAGTGCATTTGCACCACGCTCTTGTCTGCAATTTTCATGTTAAACCCTTAATCGAAATTAGTGTAATCGGAATTAGTGAGTGACCTCACATCGCTATCAGCACGACGAAAGCCCAAGGCGCGGATTAGAGCATATTCACCGCAAACGATAAACCGCTTGAGCCAAGAATTTCGAGGTATTACGATTTTTCTGAGCTACCCACAGCCTGACCTTTATCGGCCCAATGTAGGGTCCGCTGTGGAAACGGAATCTCAATCCCTTCTTCTTTGAATACGCGATAAATTTCGAGATTCAGCTCATGCAATACCCTAATACGGTTATCCACATTATCCAAAAAACAGCGAAGTTCAAACTCCAAAGCACTGTCACCAAAGCTCAAAAAGTAGGCGCGAATAGGGAAATCAGGCACGTCTTGAATCACTTCCGGATGCTCAGTCGCAATATCTTGTAACAGGCGCACTACCAATTGTGGGTCAGTATCGTAAGACGCGCTGATCGGCACACGAACCTGACCATAACCATCGTCAAGCATCCAGTTGGTGACTTGATTAGCAATAAACTCAGAGTTTGGAACAATCACGTCCGCACGCTGAAAGGTTTCGATCCGGGTCGAGCGAATGCTGATATCGCGTACATAGCCTTCGGTATTACCCACCACCACCCAATCTCCGCGTCGGATCGGTCGCTCAAATAACAAAATCAACCCTGACACAAAATTATTAACGATATTCTGTAAACCAAAGCCGATACCCACCGATAAGGCACCGGCGATGATGGCGATGTTCTGGAAATTAGCACCAGCGACGTTCAGCGCAAATAGAAAGCCCAGTGCTACCCAAACATAGCCTACCAACGTCTGAGTGGCATCCCTGGCACCACGTCGAAAGCGCCCACGGCTGAGCAGGTTATCGCCGATCAAGCGTTTGAACAATGGCAACAGTGCAAAGGTCAACACAATTACCAAGATGGCGATTAGCAAGCGCATGGGTTCAACGCGCACACCCTGGATTTCAAAGCCGCTGAAGAACCCGCTTGCACCTGTGTTCAATTCTTCGGTCGACACGCCCCAAGCCAGCAACCACAGATAGGCAGACACCGCCAAGATGCCAAAAAAGACCAACACCCGCAGCCAAATCATGCCCGGGATTACCTGGTCACGCTCAACCCCGAGGCGGCTTTTAATCTGTTGCTGCCAGCGTGAAGCACCGCTATCCAAGCCATCCATGAGTTCAGTGCTGAGTTTCAATAGCAAAGACGCAACAATAGCGATCATCGTAGTGGCGTAAATCCCGGTCAACAAAAATGCTGCGAGGCTACGATAGCCTAATAGCCCTGCAATCACCGGCACCATCAGCCCAAGACTCAATAGCGCCACCCAAGGTAATCGCACGCGCGCCCGGGCCAGCTTGAGCAGTTTGTTTAGTAATACGATCGCAGTAAAAACCGATCCGACCAGAGTGAGATACCACAGAATATAATTGACGCGTTGATTCGGTAACGCATCGACTGGTGAGGTATTGAGCAGATAATTCGCGGTCGTTAGCAATATCAAAACCCAAGCCAGAACTCGCAGCACATTGAGCTGTGGTTTGCGCGTGGCGTCTTCGTTAATGATGCTCGACCTAAGGATGCCCCTGGCCGCAGCGAATACCAAAAACATGGCACCGAGCGCAAGCGCCAGCTGCTTTAAAATGACTGGAGACTGATCACGCGCAAACAGATATGCCAAGCCGAAAAAGATGGCTAACAACCACGGTGCTGTTCGTGAAAACCCTCTTTTAACCGAATACAAAGTGTCTGTATTGCTTTCGCTGCGTCGCTTATGTTTGTGATTTTCCGCCACCATCAAAAAGGTGCCGATCACAAATCCAACCGCAACACTGATCAGCAGTTGAACCCAACCACGCCAACCTTTAAGTGCTTGTACTAAATCTTCAAGACCGCTACGAGCGCCGCTGGCCGAAGCCACCTTACTAAATGGAGTACCACCGTCAGTCAGGGCACCAATGAAGCTGGTCGATTTATCTAACAATTGATCGGTCATGCGTTGTTTTCGATAACTCGCAACCTCATCCAACAATTGCTCAATTTCAATTTTTATCAGGCGACACCCTGCCAAATTTTCTTCGATTTGTTTGATCGTATTATGAATTGCTTTGAGGTTTTCGCCCGCCTCATCAACATCGTCAAGCGCCTCAGGATTGGGCAACAATTTAGACGCGTTTTCCAAGCGGGTTTCGTAAGCTTGGATGCAATTTCCAGCGTCGGTGTCCTTTTTCGACAGGCTGAAATGAATGGCTTTAATGGCGTCAGCATCATAAGCCTGCGTTTGCACCGTGGAAAACTTATTTTTGAGCTGAGTAAAACTATTGTCTAAAGCCGTGTATAGATCTTCGTCCTGCGCCAGTACAGACCCCGAAAACAGCAGCGACCCTATAATCACGAAGCTCGCCACTACGCCTCGAAATAATGACTGATCAGTCGATTTTTGAAGAGAGGAATGACGCATGTTATGCAGTGCCCTGAAAGGCTAAAAGGTTAGTAGTCGCTATTGTCTTACGCCCATCAGTATCGCACTAAAATCTCAACGACAGGCAACTCAATCCACCGTCCAACTTTTGAAATTCGGACATTTCCAACTCAATGATCGAATAGCCTAAATCAGCAATTCTCTGCCGGGTTTTCGGATAGCCGCTGGGCGTGATGACGGTCCCATTAATCCAAACACTATTGGCTGCGTAGCTTTCACTGTCAGGCACGATGACCAGGTTAAATGGGGCAAACTCAGGGTTATTCAAGCACTCGCCGCATACCAATAAATTATTATTCTCGAGATAGGATACACCGGTTTTCAGGTGCAGCATTTCTCCCATGTTGACGACACTGCCTGTCATTTCATATTGGTTTAATAAGTCAATGAGTTGCTGCGCTCCAGCATTGTTAGTTCGTGATGACAGCCCGATATAAAAATGATCACCTACCATCATAATATCCCCCGCTTCGACAGTCCCAGGCGCTCGAATCTGTTCTACCTTGGCATAAAATTCACGCATCACCGGCTCTACAGTCGCGACTTCACCACGCCGCGATAGCGCGCCAGGGTTTGTCATAATGGCACAGTGCGGGGTCAGCAGCGCTGTATCTTCAATAAAAGTCGAATCAGGATAGTTCTCGTCTGCTTCCAACACCGTGACTGCCAGCCCACAAGTCTCGAGTGCCTGAATATAGGCTTGATGCTGAATTAGCGCCTGCTTGAAATCAGGCACACCAAGGGTTGCGCTGGTCAAACCATCAACCATGCTAGCACTTGGCGTTCGAACAATAGCTCTGGTAAAACGCATACTAATCAATCCTGTATAAACTAACCCGATCAAGCACAGCCTATCGCGATGGCTACTTAGCTTTTCTCCGTGGTGGGAATTGGTCGTACTTGGCCAGGTCACACAATTCTTGGTACCACGGCGCTCTGGATTCCCAAAATATTCGCCGTTTTGGGCGAATGCCAGGGTCTTCGTCCAATGTCCCCGCGGGCACCACCACATTCATCCCACCCTTAACCACCCAAGGCAATGACGAGCCGCAATTCTTGCAAAAGCTCGACGCGAAATATTTGGCCGTTGGGTGCTCAAATCGCCCTAATTGCTGCTCACCACTCAGCCACCTAAATTGCTCAGGTGGAACAAAAATATTCGGCGCATAAGCACTGCCACTCACCTTACGACAACGCGAGCAATGACAGTATTGAAACGTCCGAAATGGTGGATCGATCTCGTACGTTACTGTGCCACACAAACAACTACCTTTCATTGACTTACCCCATTTTCTAATTAGATCAGCTCAATACTAAGTGATTGGCATCAATCGCGAAACTCCCACGTAAACCTAATTACTCACCCGTGTCTCAACCTCAACACAGTCATGAATCGTATTGTGAATCGTGCAATGATGGGCGACCCGCTGCCCAGCTTTCAGGCGCTTTTCGGGTAACGATGGCCAGTGGATATTCATCTCAATCTTGCTAAATCGGGAGGGTGGACCATCAAATTCCCAGCTTAACGCCATAGTAATCGTATCCGGATCAGCGTCAAAGCGTTCACCGTAGACCGCCAGCACCGAAAACGTACACCGTGCCAGCGAAGCCACAAACATAGCCAAGGCAGTAAATTCGAGGGCGGGGTTAGCGCCGCTGATATCAAAACCTTCGGCATCAAACGCCGACAATTCAAGTGCATGGGCTTTGGGCAAATGTATTTTCATGGTCCAGACAGATTACTAAAACGGCCCGAATTGTAGCGCACACCTATGTATCGCATGCGCCGTAACGACAAAAGAAAGGCCGTGATGCCACCTAAAACACCATTCTGAACTATCAAATTTGCAGCTTGTCCCAATATTATCTAAACTGAGCATCAAATTTGCTTGGCATAGCCTTGGAGGGTGTTATTAGCAATGCTGCAAACGATACGTGATGTGATAGGGAAACGCTTGATCGCTTGGCTGAATAAGCCTCGCGATGTCTATGGCGGTTCTTTGTCCGACTTCGAGCGATTGAGTCAGGAAATTCTGCCAGGTGATGTGCTGTTGGTTGAAGGAAAAACCCAAGTCAGCCAAATCATCCAGATGGTGACTCACAGTCGTTGGTCACATTCAGCCTTATACGTGGGTAAATTGACTGAAATACAGGAGCACCTCCCCAATGAGTTTGACCAATCAGGATTGAAAACCGACAAGAGTTACGTCATCGAAGCGGAACTGGGCAAAGGCACCATCCTCACCCCACTAGATGCCTATCACGATTTCCGCTCTCGGGTCTGTCGCCCTATCGGCATTACCGGCCATGATCGTCAACGCGTGTGCCGCTATGCCCTACACCGACTGGGTGCGGGTTACAACGTACGTCAGCTCGCCGATCTGGCACGGTTTTTATTCCCCTACGGCATATTACCGCGTACTTGGCGCTCTACTCTGTTTCAGCATAACGCCGGACCGGAAACCAAAATTGTCTGCTCAACCCTAATCGCTGATGCTTTTCAAATGGTCAGCTTTCCAGTGCTGCCCATTTATTCCAAGGGCTCATCGGGGAAAAATCGCTTATTCAAACGTAATTCGCGCCTGTTTGCTCCGTCTGATTTCGATATCTCACCCTTCTTTAATATCGTCAAATTCCCTTATTTTTCGAGCGCAGAACCGCGCTATTACCGTTACTTACCATGGGCAGAACGACACGAAGAATCGCCCGCAGAACACGACCCGGAAATTGCGACGCAGTACCGCCCCCAGCTAGAAGAGACAGCTGAACCGATTCAAACCAGTGACGAGACTGACCCAGCCGATACTGCAACTGATCAGCCCGAACTCAATATCAAAGGAGTGATCTAGGTATCTTAGATATTTTTGGTATTAATACTTGGCGTGACCAAATCAACCCCAACCGGAGCAGGATGCAATGATGACCAATCACAATAGTTACGCTGGATTTGACGAATCAGCGGTGCCACCACACATGATCACGCTCAGCGAAGCACAAACGCTGGATGGCCTGTTTCGCTGCCGGGTTGAGCGAACACCTGATGCTGAAGCCTATCGAGATTTCAATGCTATCACGCAAAGCTGGGAAGCGATGAGTTGGCAACAAGTAGCCGATCAAGTCGCGCGCTGGCAAGCTGCCCTGGAAGCGGAAGGCTTCCGAGCAGGTGATCGGGTCGCCGTGATGATGGAAAACTGCGTCCATTGGCCGATATTCGACCAAGCTGCGTTGGGAATGGGCTTAGTGGTAGTCCCGCTGTTTTCTAATGATCGTGCTGATAATGTGGCCTTTGTTCTGAACAATTCCGGCGCAACATTTCTGCTCATAAAAACCCAAGAACAAGCTGATTGCCTAAAAAAAATTGCGGATCAGATCACCCATATAAAAGTCCGCTCGGTTCAGCCTGTCGACATCACCGACCTTGATATCCAAGCCATCGAAACCTGGCTGCCCGAACAGGGCAAGGCAATTGTCAGCGAACACGCAGCCGACGACCTAGCCAGTATTGTGTATACCTCAGGCACTACCGGTGCGCCTAAAGGTGTGATGCTCAGCCACAAAAACATGCTGTGGAATGCCTGGGCGGGTTTACACAGTATGATGCTTTACCCAGAAGACCAGCATTTATCATTCCTGCCACTGTCGCATACCTTGGAGCGCACGGTCGGCTATTATTTGCCGATGATGGTTGGTTCAAAAGTTGCCTATAACCGTTCTATCCCGGAGCTGGGTGAAGATTTGCAAATCATTCAGCCGACGATTCTAATCGCAGTGCCACGCATTTTTGAGCGCGTGTATGCCAAAATTCAGGAAAAACTGGAGACCGGCTCTACCATCAGTCGCTTCCTGTTCGAACAGGCCGTTGCGCTGGGTTGGCACGATTTCTTGATGCAACAAGACAAAGCATCATCACGCCTACGGCAAATTTTCAGGCCTTTACTGGATAAACTGGTTGGCAAAAAAGTTCGCGACCGTCTAGGTGGAAAAGTCCGCATCGCAATTGCCGGCGGCGCGCCCATGTCGAGCGAAATTTCGAAAGTCTTTATCGGCCTGGGCGTGCCTATTTATCAAGGCTATGGGCTTACCGAAACCAGCCCTATTTTGAGCGTTAACCGCGAAGACAAAAACGACCCATCGAGTGTTGGCGCCCTCTTACGGGATGTCGAAGTGCGCGTTGACGAAAACAGTGGTGAGCTAATCGTCAGGAGCCCCGGTGTTATGCAGGGTTATTGGGATCGCCCAAACGCCACTGCCGAAACAATTTCAGAAGATGGTTGGCTGCAAACCGGTGATATCGCCAAATTCGACAATGGTTTTCTCTATATTACCGGCCGGTTAAAAGACATCCTGGTGCTCGCCAACGGCGAAAAAATACCACCCGCTGATATTGAGTCAGCCTTGATCCTGGACCCCTTGATCGAGCAAACATTATTGGTCGGCGAAGGTCGTCCCTTTCTCACAGCGCTGGTTAACCTCAATGAGGAAGAAAGGCAGCGCTATGTCAAAACGCTAAGAGCCTATGGCGATGACCAGCAAAATCGCGCCTTGGTTCAAAAAGAGATAGACCGACGCATTCATAAGCGTCTTAAAAATTTCCCTGGCCACGCGAGGATTTACAAAACGGCGGTTATCGACGAGGAATGGTCGATCGATAATGAACTCCTGACACCGACGCTGAAAGCACGGCGCCCTAAAATTTTACAACGCTATGAGCAAGAAATCGAGGCCATGTATCAAGGCCATTAATCAAGGCTATTAATCAAAGCTATTAATCAAGGCCATCAATTTGGCATTGGCACGCTGCCAGCTACTGAAAAACGGCGGCTAACGGGTTACACTTCCCGGCTATTTTACTATCGATAATTGCATGAAATACCGAATAGTTCCGGTCACGCCGTTTGAACAAAACGCCTGCGTCATTTGGTGTGAAGACACTATGGAGGGCGCGATTACTGACCCTGGCGGCGACTTACCTCGATTGCTTGATGCGGTCAAAGAAGAAGGCGTTACCCTGACCAAAATCTTGCTCACGCATGGTCATATTGACCACGTCGGTTATACCAAAGCGTTGGCAGAACAAACTGATTTGCCCATTATTGGGCCTCATCCAGACGATGATTTCTTGTTGACCACACTGGATCAATTCGCCGGCATGACCATGCTCACGCACTCCGGTGAGTTCTCTCCTGATCAATGGCTTAGCGATGGTGATACGGTCAAACTCGGCAATCTAAAACTGGACGTGGTGCACTGCCCTGGACACACCCCCGGCCACATCGTTTTTATTTCGCAAGCTAGTAAGCTCGCGATCGTTGGCGATGTTTTGTTTCAAGGCTCAATCGGACGTACTGATTTCCCGCGCGGCAATCATGCCGACTTAATCAACTCAATCAAAGCTAAATTGCTGCCGTTGGGTGATGATATTCAGTTTATCCCTGGTCACGGCCCTATATCGACCTTCGGTCAAGAGCGTTTACATAATCCATTCTTGCTTTGATACGAAACCACTTTTGGCTAAGCCTCGCCTTGTTATTGGCGCTCAGTGCCTGTGATCAGGAACCGCTTGAACCCACCGAACCCCGGTCTGATCCGCCAAAACTGGTTTCCTGGGCTGATCTACCAGGCTGGAATCAAGACCAACACGCCGAAGTTTGGCCTGCGCTGTTGAACAATTGCAACAAATTGGGCACAGAACCCGACTGGGAAACCATCTGCGCGGCGGCACAAGCACTTAATACTCCTGATAACGCTGCTGCCAAAGCTTTCTTCGAGGCTCATTTTCAACCCTACCGATTGTTGGCAGACAATGGCAAAGAAGACGGCTTAATTACTGGCTATTACGAGCCCTTATTACACGGCAGTTTAGAGCCGGATGACCGCCATCAATTTGCCTTGTATCAACGCCCTGATTCATTGCTGATAGTCGATCTTGATGAGCTATACCCCGACCTGAAGGGCAAACGGGTTCGTGGCCGCATTGAAGGCAATAAAGTCGTGCCATTTTATAACCGCACCGAAATCGATGGCAGTGAAGCTCCGCTTAAAGGACAGGAATTGCTATGGGTTGATGATTTGGCAGAAGCCTTTTTCCTGCAAGTGCAGGGTTCAGGGCGGGTGGAATTACCGGATGGTCGTATTGTGGGCGTTGGCTATGCCGATCAAAATGGTCACGCCTATCGCTCGATTGGAAAAGTGCTCATCGATCGTCAAGAAATCGCACGCGAAGACGTTAGCTTATTCAGCATCAATGATTGGTTAACCAACCACCCTGACCAAGCTACCGAGTTACTCAACCAAAATCCCAGCTATGTATTTTTCAGTCTACGTGAAGACGTCGACCAAGGTCCGATTGGATCGCTGAACACTCCGCTAACCCCGATGCGTAGCATCGCCGTTGACCGCGACATGATTCCATTAGGTAGTTTGATATGGCTTGATACAACTTCTCCAGTTAGCGGCAAGCCATTGCAACATCTGGTGTTTGCACAAGACACCGGCGGTGCTATCAAAGGTGAGCTGCGGGCGGATTTGTTCTGGGGCACCGGCGACCAAGCCGAGCAAGGTGCGGGTACGATGAAGCAGCGCGGCGCCTTTTATCGACTGAAACCCAGTGCTGGCACACACACAGCCCAGTAGAACCTCTAATTGCCAGCCAATAGCGCTTGAACGCACCGCTGCAAAGACATAAACTGTGCTAACCGATTCAAGCAAATAAGGTTATACAATGATTACTATCGACGAGATTATGACCCCCAACCCGGTTTGTCTAAAACTGACTGACACCTTGGGAGACGCCCATGATCTCATGGAGAATAAACATATTCATCACATCCCCATTATTGATGATCAGTCTCGTTTGCTGGGTTTGGTCACTCATCGTGATGTACTTGCGGCAAGTGGTTCGGTGCTGCGCGCAAACCCGTCGGATAAAAGTGACACGCCCCTGGCTCAAATCATGGTCGAAGACGTTGTTGCCGCGTCACCCAGCTCAAGTACTCTGAAAGCCGCTCAATACATCCACGGCTCTCGTAACGGCTGCTTGCCTATCGTTGACGATGAAAAAGTGGTCGGGATTGTGACTGAATATGATTTTGTTGAAGTGGCTATGAACTTGCTAGAACGACGCAAGGCAAAGGACTATGCCAGCGATGAAATTGAAACCTTTGATGACCCTAATGACGATATCTCTTCCTTGGATATCGATACATCTTCTGCGCGCGATTGGGACTAAAACCAGATCAAGCAAAGCGGCATCCCCTAGCCTGGATCATCCCATAACCCCTAGTGTATGATGGCTTAGCGATAAAACAGGGCCTTATCGACTTGCATTCTGGCTTTATCCACTTCATAGCGCATCGACTTACCCAAGCCTGAGCGCAATACGCCCACTACCTGACCATCCTTGATTTCGGGTAATAGCAAGGCGCGAAACACCACCACATAGTGCGTTTCATTCTCGGTAAATCCTATTTTGTAGTGCTTCAATTCCTTTTGCGCGGCGCTTAAATCGTCGCGCGCTGAAAAATCGGCCAAAACAATTGGCCAGACTTGAAGATAATTCCCGGCAAGCATGCGATCTTGCTCAAATAAAAAGTCGGTTTCCTTGATCGGCGCACATTCGTAACCGTCTTGCAGCGTGCAGTCGCCAGCGTTGGCGCTGACATAGCTAAGTGCTTGTTCATGCAACGAATTACTCATAGCACATGCCGACAAAACCAGCCCGATCAACCCGCTGGATAGAGCAATATGTTTGTTCATTAGTTGGCAATTTTCCCCAGTTCACTGACTTTTCTCCCGCTATAGTCGTGCCAAAGCATACGACCAGCCGGCGTGCCCAAATAACCGTCAATCTCATAGTACTGGTCAACGGTGATATCTTGTGGGGAAAAAACTTCATTGGCATAACGTGGGTCGGGGCCACCGTGTGTATGAAAGCTCGCTGTGGCTGTATTCCCTGCAGGGATTAGGCTAAATGGAATTTGAACACTATCAATATCGCCCGTGGTCACTGATGTGGCCGCATATCGACCATCCGGGGTACGATATATCAAGCCCCCATATTCGCGGTTTTCTCGCACCGAACGCGGGTTATATTTATTCAACACATTACGCGCGGCAGTGTGTTGCTCAGCATTTCTATCAGAACTGTCCTGGCTGCTGGATCCGGAGCTCAATACCAGCGCCGCACCCAGTGCAGCTGCACCGATAGCAACAGTGCGATTAACTCCTGCTTTCTTTGCATCTTCCTCCGTTTGGTCGGTCGCGTATAAACCATACGAAGCACCCAGTGAACGTTCATAATTGAACATCAGGCGTGAGCCATCGACATCATCAATGAGTGGGTTTTGGTTACGCTGCCACCTCAACTCAAACCGATCAACCGCAGTCGGGGTAAAGCCCAATTGCCATTGCGTAGCGCGAGCACCAGCGGTACTTTCGAGCATTTGTAAGCTCGCATCAAAGTCCGCCCATCCCAGGTTTAAATCCAAGCCATGACCCGCCACTTCATTACCACGATAAGATCTTAGCAAGACCGCTTGTCCAGCACCGACTTGCAAGCCACTAAACCAGGTACTGCGATCTTCCACCCCATCAGACTGAATGCGCACTAAACCCGCAGCGGTCGTAACAGAATCGCTGAATTGGTGCAGCATAGACGCACCATGATATTGAAACTCTAGCCGACTACCGCCGTGAAAATAATAAGGGTCTGTTCCGGCGAATGCATGCTCAACCTGAGAATAGCCATCGCCCTGCCCCGATATTAGTGACAATTGGTTCTGACCTGACTGCACACCCAATTGCAGACGTTGCTCGTCCTGAGCAATTAAACTGGATATTTGCCATGGTTGACTAGCGCTGGTGAAATCAAATTGCACACTCGCATGCGAGTCGCCTAATGAGCCGGGGCGTTGGTATTCGAAAGAACGTATTTCAATCCCTGACGGGTCGCTGCCGACCTGCAATGGTTTGGATTGATTGGCCCAATCTGCGGCGCCTGCAACGCTTGATAACAGTGTGGCGCTAAGAATACAGCTGTGAATAAGTCGTTTGAAATCCATCTCTGACCTTTTATTTAAATTATCCGCTTAGCCTATCACGAATGGCGCAAACTGCCAAGCATCGCCCCAGTTTAAGCCATTGCATTTAGTGCGTGAGTCAGGCGCCACTAGATGCGATAATCCGCGGCCTTTTTTAGTTCACCACCTTTAAGCGGAGTCTGCCTGTGTTTTCAACAGCCAACATCACCATACAATTCGGCGCCAAGCCCTTGTTTGAGGATATTTCAGTAAAATTCGATGAGGGGATGCGCTACGGCTTGATTGGCGCCAATGGCTCGGGCAAGTCAACTTTCATGAAGATACTGGGCGGTGATCTTGAGCCTTCCTCCGGCTCTGTTGTCATTAGTGAAAATGAGCGGGTCGGTAAGTTACGCCAAGACCAATTCGCTTATGAAGACCAGAAGGTCATTGACGTGGTGATCATGGGCAATGAACGGCTGTGGGAGGTCAAAGCTGAGCGCGACCGAATTTATTCATTAGCAGAAATGAGTGAAGCCGATGGCATGAAAGTGGCCGATCTCGAAATTGAATTTGGCGAGCTTGATGGCTACACCGCAGAATCACGTGCGGGTGAATTGCTGCAAGGTTTAGAAATCTCCGAATCACAGCATTTCGGCCCAATGAGTGAAATTGCGCCCGGCTGGAAACTGCGCGTATTACTCGCCCAAGCACTGTTTTCGGACCCTGATATTTTATTGCTTGACGAACCAACCAACAACCTCGACATCAACACCATTCGCTGGGTTGAGAATATCCTCAACCAACGCAAAAGCACGATGGTGATCATCTCGCACGACCGCCATTTCCTTAACAGCGTGTGTACCCACATGGCCGATCTGGATTATGGTGCTTTACAAGTCTTCCCCGGTAACTACGATGAATACATGCTGGCAGCAACGCAAGCACGTGCGCGTAAGCTGGCTCAAAATGCTAAAAAACAAGCTCAGATTACCGAGCTGCGTGCTTTTGTTGCCCGCTTTTCGGCTAATGCATCCAAGGCGCGGCAAGCCACCTCTCGACAACGTCGAATTGAAAAAATTGAACTGGACGAAGTTAAGGCATCCAGCCGTGTCCACCCTTATATTCGTTTTGAACAAGACAAGCCTTTGCATCGCTTGGCATTAGAAGTCGAAAACTTGAGTCAAGCTTACGCTGATGATGCCCCGCTGTTTGAGCGCTTCAACTTAATGCTCAATGTCGGCGAGAAAGTCGCCATCATCGGCCCCAATGGCGCGGGTAAAACTACCTTACTGAAAACGCTTTCGGGCGAAATGGCTCCCAAGACCGGTGCTGTGAAATGGTCGGAAAATGCCCATATTGGCTATTACGCTCAAGATCATGCAGAAGAGTTTGACACCACCACTAATACCTTTGATTGGATGGCTAGCCATGGCAAGGAAGGCGACGACGAGCAGTCAATTCGTGCCGCATTGGGGCGTATGTTGTTTTCCAAAGACGACGTTAAAAAGCCGGTCAACGTTCTATCCGGCGGAGAGCAAGGCCGAATGATCTTCGGCCGTTTAATGCTACAAAAGCCGAACATCCTGCTAATGGATGAGCCGACTAATCACCTTGACATGGAATCGATCGAGTCACTCAATATGGGGCTGGAGAACTTCCCTGGCACCTTAATTTTCGTCAGCCACGACCGCCAATTCGTATCCTCGCTGGCAACCCAAATCATTGACTTATCGGGTGATAAAGTGGTGCATTTCCAGGGTAATTATGACGATTATCTAACCAGCCAAGGGATCAGTGAATACACAGCTTAGAACGGCCAAACCCAGGCAATCATCGGCACCGAAACGGTGATGACAATAATCTCCAGCGGTAGGCCCATACGCCAATAGTCACCAAAATGATAACCGCCAGGGCCGAGAATTAGCGTATTATTCTTATGCCCGATAGGCGTCAAAAAAGCGCAGGATGCCGCCACCGCAACCGCCATCAGGAAAGGGTCTGGGCTCACCGATAGGCGGTTGGCAATATCAACCGCAATGGGCGCAGCGATGACCGCGGTAGCGGTGTTATTCAACACGTCTGACAAGGTCATGGTGACAACCATCAGAAGGGTTAACACAACCAAAGGCCCATATCCTTCCGTTACGTCGACCAAGAAGTTAGCTATCATGCCAGTGCTGCCTGAAGTCTCCAAGGCCGCCCCAATCGGAATCATGGAGCCAAGCAGCACCACAACCGGCCATTCAATCGTGGTGTAGATATCCCGCACCGGGACAATCCCAAAACCCACCATCCCCACGCAGGCGATCGCCAATGCCAGCGGCAAGCTAATCACGCTAAAAGCAGCTAAACCAATCACACTCCCAAATAACGCAACCGCTATCCCCGCCTTACTGCGCTGAATAACTTTGGCGTCGCGCGCTTTAAGTGGCAAACAACCCAACCATTGGCTGATCGTTTCCAGCCTTTCGGCTGGCCCCAGCAATAGCAATACATCCCCAGGCAGAATGGTTAGTTTGCGCACTCGTTCGACGATTTTTTTACCTTGGCGCGATACGCCCAATAGCGTTATTCCATGACGATACAGCAGCTTAACTGACAAGGCTGAACGCCCATCAATCCGGGCGCCCACGGGCACCACCACCTCCATCAGAGAAACGCCTTCAGACAATAGACCTTCGTGCTGCTCTTCACCAAAATAGGCTAAACCAGCCACCCCAACAAATTCGTCAATCGCTGTCGCTGGTGCTTCTATCACCAGCACATCGTTGGCACGGATGATTTGCCGGCGCGCCGCACCTGGAAAACGTTTACCGCGCCGCACTAATCCAACCACTGAAATGCCCGCCTCATCAGCCAAGTCATCTAACTCAGCTAATTGCTTACCGACAATGCCAGAGTCTTCATTCACTTTAAGCTCCGCTACGTACTCATCGATATTAAATCGATTTTTTGATGCGTCATGGCTCACCCTCGCAGCGGGGATCAAACGCCAACCGATCAAGGTAATGAACAATACACCCGCGACGCTGGCAGCCAATCCTACCGGTGCAAAATCAAGCAGGGCATAAGACTCGCCTAGTGCTTCCTTACGATAACCAGCAATGATGATGTTCGGTGGGGTACCGATCAAGGTCACTAATCCACCCAAAATTGAAGCAAAAGAAATCGGCATCAAGCTGAGAGACGGGCTGCGTTTAGCCTTGCTCGCCGCCTGAATATCCACTGGCATTAAGACAGCCAGCGCACCGACGTTATTCATTACCGTAGATAAAGCCGCGGCTAAAGCCGACATCAAGCCAATATGGCGTGGCAGCGTCTTGCCAGCAGACAATACCGCACGGGTAATCAAATCCACCGCGCCCGAATTCATCAGCCCACGACTGACAATCAACACCAAAGCAATAATCATCGTCGCGTGATGCCCGAAACCATCAAACGCGTGTTCTTCAGGAACAACGCCGGTGAGAATACCAACCACTAAAGCGGAAAATGCCACCAAGTCATATCGAACCTTGCCGCTAATAAGCAGCGCAAATACGCCACCTAGCAGAGAAAATAAAATAATTTGGTCTTGGGTCATAATCCTTTACAGAGCGTCAATCTTAATGTCGATCAGAAAACAATGCTAAGCGCCTTGGCCGCCAAAAAAACAGAGGCAGACTACAGACACAGCAATCCACACCAATTCTACCAGCCATTCGGAAGGAAAAAGCATCAACCCCGCCAAAAACCTGAAAACACCCACCCCAATACCTGCCAAAACCCCTGGTTAAAGTGCGCGCTAAACAATTGATTCAAGTGCGATTAAGCTACGATTCAAGGTTTGTTCAGACACGACGCGTATAGTTCGGCGCGACTAATTGATATCGTGGAATTGCGTAGACCATCTCTACCACCGCGTTTGATGAGAACCATGCTAAAATTAAATTTTACTCAAGCTAAAGCCGTTACTGCCCTACTGATGCGCCATCGCCCTGATAAAATAAGCTTTCCGTTACCGGCTGTCATTGCACTGGCAGCGATGGCGCTGAACGCACCGTCAATGGCGTTGCAGGAAGACAATCAACCCATAGAACAAAAGCTTCAGCCCAATGCAGACCAAAGCGTTGACGCGATTGCACGCCAAATTAATCGCAATGCCAAATGGCGCATACTGGCTGCGGAGCCACGAGTTGAAGAAGCCAAAACAGTCTATCGTTTCAAATTACTGAACCGTAAACGGGGTCGCGTTAAGGTAATCGTCATCGACCCTGCTAAGCCCAATTTTCAAGGACTACAATAAATGCGCATCCTGATCGTCGAAGACGAACCCACCCTACGCAACCAACTCGAGGATAAGCTTCGTCAATCTGGTTACGCGGTTGATACGGCTGCCGATGGCGAAGAAGGCTTGTATTATGCCAAAGAGTATCCACTGGATTTGGCGATTATAGATTTGGGCCTGCCCAAGCTGTCCGGGATCGAGCTGATTCAGAAGTTACGAGCTGCGGGCAAAGACGTGCCCGTTCTCATACTGACTGCACGCAGCCGCTGGCAAGACAAGGTCGAAGGCCTGGAAGCTGGCGCGGATGATTACCTCGCCAAACCGTTTCATTTTGAAGAGTTATCCGCTCGAATTAAAGCCCTGATACGACGGGCTGCTGGGCAATCTGACCCCATGATTACTCATGGCGTAATCAGCCTGAATTCCACCACTCAAGAAGTATTTCTGCGCGAGCAATCAATGGATTTAACGGCCTATGAATACCGCCTGCTGCACTACTTGATGCTGAATGCGGGCAAGGTTATCTCCAAAATGGAACTGACCGAGCATCTGTACGACGAAGACTCTGACCGTGACTCCAATGTTATCGAAGTCTTTATCCGCCGCTTACGCAAGAAATTGGACCCAGAAAATACGCTGGAGCCAATAGAAACCCTGCGTGGTCGCGGCTATCGTTTCGTCAAACCGAAAGTGAAGGCCTGATCTCGGATTTCACGACCTTACCCATCGGCGCTGAGGCCGCATGAAACCACGGACTTCACTGCGCCGCCGGATTCTCGCAACCACCTTTATTACCTTTATTGTTGTATTGCTGTTTGCGGGCTACGCGCTGGACAAAGCCTTTCAACGAGTGGTGCGATCAAATACGCATAGCCAACTCAAAAACCTCACCTATGCCCTACTGGCCTCGGCCGATATTTCACCCGGCGGAGAAATCCTAATCCCTCCGCAATTACCGCAAAGCGATATTACGATCCCCGAGTCCGGTCGCTACGCAGTGATTGTCGACAACACCGGCAAACCCGTTTGGCGTTCACCGTCTTCATTAGGGGTCCACCTCGAACAGCTGCAACCACTGGCTCCTGGTCACGCCGACTTTGAGCCAAATAAAGATTTTTCGGAAAAGCCCTTCATCTTTCGTTTTGGTACGGTGTGGGGCGCGGAGGGTTTGGATGATATCTTTCTAACCTTTGTCTATATTCAGGATAAAAGCCAATATCGCGAGCAAATAGGCGGTTATCGGGAAACGCTGGTGCAATGGCTGAGTGCAGGCGCCATTTTATTGCTACTGATTCACGGCTGGATTTTGTTACTGGAACTGCGCCCACTGGCACGCATTGTTCGCGAAATTGACGACATTGATCAAGGCCGCAGCCTTAGCATCAAAGGCCAATACCCTGCCGAATTAGCCCGACTCAGTCAGCGTATCAACGGCTTTATTCAAAAAGAGCGTTCTTTGCTTGATGGTTATCGGCATTCTCTGGATGATCTCGCTCACAGCTTAAAGACCCCATTGGCAGTGATTCGCGGCATGGACCACACTGAGCGTGATGATCACAATGGTAATGAGTTGCGCGAACAACTAGACCGCATGACAGAAATCATCGACTATCAGCTGAAACGCGCTGCGACCGCTGGCCAGACCTCGCTGGCCAAAACGCAAACCGAACTGATGCCTGTCGTCACACGCATTCGCTCTTCTCTGCTGAAAGTGTACGCAGACAAAGCCGTTGAGTGCTCATTGGAAGGCGATGATGCACTCCGATTTCCCGGCGACAAGGACGACTGTTACGAAGTAGTCGGTAACCTGTGCGATAACGCCTTTAAGCTCTGCAAACGGCAGGTATCCATCCATTGCTACATTGAAAAAGAGGCGCTCATCTCAGCACATCCCGAGCGAAAAAAACTGATCATCAATATTGAAGACGATGGCCCTGGCATCTCTGAGCAACTGTCAAAAGAAATTACCCGCCGCGGGGTGCGCGGTGATTTACAAACGCCTGGACAGGGGATCGGACTAGCTGTGGTACAAAATATTTTGCGCCCCTACGGCGGCTCACTCAGTTTTCACAACAGTTCTCTCGGTGGCGCACTGGTCAAGGTAGACATACCTCTCGAATAAAAGAGCACACCCACAGGCCGCAACTCGGTCACAGAAATTAACCTTTTATCAATAGCCAGCTTACGTGGTAGACTTCGAGGCTTAAGTTTGAATGCCTACTAGGAAAGTGTTAATTTGATTGAAAAATCAATGTAGGGGTTCAGTTTATTATTCATTATTAGGAAAAGGGAATTAAGTTCATGAAACTTGCAGTCAATATTTTAGCCATTGCCATCGGTTCAACTTTAGTTGGGCAATCTGCACTGGCACAGACCATCGATAACACCGGTACCTTGCCAAACGCCAAACCAGGCGAGTGCTATGCCAAAGTTATCACCCCCACCACTTACACAACTGAAACTCAAGAAGTGGTCGTTAAGGAGGCCTCTGAGCAGATCGAGACGATCCCAGCAAAGTTTCAATTGGCTAATGAGAACATATTAGTCAAGGAAGCCAGTAAAAAGTTAGTACCTACCAAACCGGTTTACGGCACGGTTACAGAGCAGGTTGAAATCAAGCCCGCTAGCCAAGCATGGTTTAGCATGACGGGTAAGGCACTCAACCGTCAAGGCTTACCAACCAACTCATTGTTGCTCGACACAGTGACCAATGCTGGTATTGATCTGGCAGCCAGCGCTGCAGGGACGTGCTATCAGGAATACTACAAACCAGCGCAATACAAGCAAGTGGCTGAAAAAGTATTGCTCAGTGAAGCGTCGGAAACGATAGAAGTCGCTGCCGCTGAATACCAACAAGTTGAAGAGCGCGTATTGGTCAAAGAAGCATCGACTAAAGTGATTAACATTGATGCCGTATTTGAGACTGTTGAAGAACAGATTCTGATTGAACCAGCAAAAAGTGTTTGGAAGAAAGGCAACGGTTTAATTGAGCGTGTGGATAACACAACCGGTGAAATCATGTGTCTGGTTGAAGTTCCTGCAAAATACGCCACCGTCTCAAAGAAAGTGTTAAAGACGCCTGCTACCACTCAAGTGGTGGAAGTGCCGGCTGAGTACAAGACCGTCACAGTGCGAAAAATGGTTAAAGATGCAGTAGAAAGCCGCATCAAGATTCCGGAAGAGTACACTGAAGTGACGAAGCAAGTTTTGGCTCAAGGCCCACAATTTGCATGGCTTACCGCTAATGCTGCCGCTCCCGAGGGTGCAGTAGCCACTAGCCAGCGTATCTGTAATGTGGCAACGCCAGCGGAATATCAGACAGTTAAGAGAAGAGTGGTAAAGACGCCTGCTTCATTTAAGGTGGTAGAAGTTCCAGCCGAATACAATACGGTTGAAGTGAATAAGCTTCTCACCCCCGCGGAAGAAAAACGCACCACGATTCCCGCGGTTGTGAAGGCTGTCAGCAAACAGGTTAAAGTTGCGGATTCCAAACTCGAGTGGAAACGTGTTCTTTGTGAGACTAATATGACCAAGGACATCGTTCTTAATCTGCAAAAAACACTGGCACGCGAAGGCTACGAGCCAGGACCAGCAGACGGTTCTCTGGGTGGTGCAACGCTACGTGCGATTGAAGCTTACCAGATCAAGAATAACTTGAACCGTGGTGGTCTGACTTACCAGACACTGGAAGCGTTGAAAATAAAGATCTAAACCGATCTTTTAAGTGAACCGTGTCCGGGTATTAATGCCTGGACACTTCACTCCAAAGGCCCTGTAGCTTCTACAGGGCTTTTTTTGTGCTTATCCACTAAACTCCACTAATACTCCACGGCTTGATAAGTGGGCAGCTCACCATGAGCAGCAAAACTATAGCTAAGATCATCAGCCACGATGAGGTGATCCAACACCGGGATATCCAGTGCTCCTAGCGCTTGCACCAATTGGTGAGTCAAGCGATGATCTTGTGCCGAAGGATGAGCGCCACCACCGGGATGATTATGCGCCAAGATTACACTCGCCGCATTATGCCTTAACGCCGCCTCAGCTACTTTGCGTGGATGCACATAGGCATCTTTGACTGTTCCCCGCGAGATTAGTGCTGGATGAACAACACGACACTGGCTATCTAAACACAGTAGATAAAAAACTTCTTCTGGTCGTCCGGCCATCAATGGCTTGATGTACTCATCCACCTTGTCTGGCGTATTTAGAGTCGGTTTGTCACGTGTAATCCGATCGACAAAATAGCGCCGCGTTAGCTGTGGCAACAGATGAATTAAAACAGCCGCTTGTTCACCAATCCCCTTGATTTGCATGAGGTCCGCATAGTCCGCTTCCAATACTGCTGATAAACTGCCAAATCGCTGGATCAGTCGATGCGCAATACGGTTGGTATCGGCGCGTGGAATGGCATAAAACAACACCAGCTCTAGCACTTGGTGATCATCAAACCCATCCAAGCTGTCTCGCCGAGCGCGTTGGCGCAAGCGTTGGCGATGACCCAGATTTAGGTTCTCTTCCGTTGAGGAACTCATGCGACTAGCTTACACAGCGCGGCAACCGCAAATCAAGCCAAGAATTCCCTCGATTGATAGTCGCCTACTGAATTTTTCATATTAAAAAGCCCCGATCAAACCGAGGCTTTTTACGTCGCACTAAAACTTAATGGATTTATGACTAGAACCTAACGCATCACCGACTTCATCAGCTTACCCATATCGGCTGGGCTTTTAGTCACGTGCACACCCGCCTCTTCAAGTGCTTTAATCTTTTCGATCGCTGTCCCCTTGCCACCAGAAATAATCGCACCCGCATGCCCCATGCGCTTACCCGGAGGGGCGGTCATGCCCGCAATAAAGCCGACTACCGGTTTGGTCATGTTGTCCTTAATCCATTCCGCACACTCTTCTTCATCTGAGCCACCGATCTCGCCACACATGACAACACCTTCAGTTTCCGGGTCATCATTAAATAGCTTCATCACATCAAGGTGTTTAAGACCATTCACCGGGTCGCCCCCAATTCCCACACAAGTGGTTTGGCCCATACCCAGTTCAGTCAGCTGATGGACTACTTCATAGGTCAAGGTCCCAGAACGTGATACCACTCCAATGTTACCTTTTTTGTGGATGTAGCCCGGCATGATGCCGATCTTCAACTCGTCCGGAGTAATCACTCCTGGACAGTTCGGCCCAACTAAGATCGTGTTGCTCTGCCGTTGTCTATACGAGGTCGCAATCATGTCGCGCACCGGAATCCCTTCAGTAATACAGATTACCAATTCGATCCCAGCATCGACCGCTTCATCAATCGCCGCAGCCGCAAACGGTGGTGGCACATAAATGACCGATACGTTGCAGCCGGTTTGTTCTTTGGCTTCTTTGACCGTGTTATACACAGGCACACCTTCAACTTCCTGCCCGGCTTTGCCGGGTGTGACTCCGGCGACGTAGCAGTCTTTGCCGAAGGCATAATCAATGCTGTGCTTGGTGTGAAAGGCGCCCGTTTTTCCGGTGATGCCTTGGGTAACTACGCGTGAATTCTTGTCTATTAATATTGCCATGTCTTTATCCTACTGCTGCTACCACTTTTTCTGCCGCATCTGACATGGTGCTGGCAGTGATAAGTTTAACGCCCGATTTCTCCAGAATGTCACGCCCTTGTTTGACGTTGGTACCTTCCAGTCGAACCACCAGTGGCACCGATAAATCCACTTCCTGCGCCGCTGCGACCAAGCCTTCAGCGATCACGTCACAGCGCATGATGCCACCGAAGATGTTAACCAAAATCGCCTCGACATTATCGCTGCCGAGCATGATTTTAAACGCTGCGGTGACCTGTTCTTTGGTCGCGCCGCCGCCCACATCAAGAAAGTTGGCCGGTGCACTGCCATATAGCTTGATGATATCCATCGTCGCCATGGCTAAACCCGCACCGTTGACCAAACAACCAATATTACCGTCCAAAGCAATATAGTTGAGGTCATACTTTGATGCTTCGATTTCCTTTTCGTTTTCTTCGTCTTTATCACGAAGATCAGCCCATTCTGGATGACGAAATTCCGCGTTGGAATCAAAATTAATTTTCGCATCCAAGGCAATCACTTCGCCACCTTTGGTCACTACCAGAGGATTGATCTCTGCCAGCGAGGCATCTTCTTGCCAAACCGCTTGGTATAGGGCTTGCATAAAGTCAGCACCTTTTTCAACCAGCGAGGTTGGAATACCAATATTAGCGGCTAGGCCTAGCGCTTCATCACGGGTCAACCCGGTTTCTGGATTAACGAAAACCTTATGGATTTTATCGGGCGAATTCTCCGCTACTTCTTCAATTTCAGTGCCACCTTCAGAGCTTGCCATCACAGTGACTCGCCGCTTAGAGCGGTCAACGACCAAACCTACGTACAATTCATCAGCGATATCAACACCCGTTTCAACGTAGAGACGACGCACCACCTGGCCTTCTGGCCCCGTTTGGTGAGTCACCAAGGTTTTGCCCAGAATGGCATCAGCATGCTCTCGCACTTCATCCAGTGACCGTGCTAATTGCACACCGCCGGCCTTACCCCGGCCACCGGCGTGAATCTGCGCCTTAACCACCCAAAGTTTCCCACCCAGATCTTGTGCGGCCTTAACTGCCTCATCGACCGAAAAACAGGCGATACCCCTTGGCGTGACAATACCGTATTCTCGTAACCGCGCCTTTGCTTGGTATTCGTGTATATTCATTCAGCTTTATTTATTTAATTAATAAGTTATCTTTATGGATGCGCAAAGATTGAAACATAGCGCTTGAAGCTTGGCAATGCTTTTTTGCTGCAAAGCACAAAAAAGCGGAAATCGGGCTCAGACTGAGCACTTAATAAGTGCCAAATCCCACCCACACCTGCTATTTATTCAGCCGCTCTTGCTCGCGTCGCTGCGCAACTACTTCCATAATCCGCGAGACAATGCGCTCACGCAAACGAGGATCGAATTGCTTGGGTAACAAATATTCAGGGCCAAATTTCAGGCTGCGCAACCCATACGCTCTCAAGACTTCTTTGGGTACCGGTTCACGAGTTAAATCCGCCAAAGCGTGCACCACCGCCAGCAAAATTGCATTATCAATTTTTTTGACCCGAGCATCTAGCACACCGCGAAACAGGAAGGGAAAACACAAGGCGTTATTGACCTGATTCGGGAAATCTGACCGCCCGGTTGCCATAATCAATCCCTTTTTGGCAGCAAGCGCTTCATCAGGCATGATCTCCGGGTCAGGGTTCGATAACGCAAACACAATCGCGCGACTATTCATCACCTTAATCATCTGCGGCGTAATCGTGCCAGGACCAGAAACACCAATCAATACATCGGCACCAATCATGGCTTCGCTCAAAGTTCGCAAAGGGGTATCAATCGCAAATGCTTCTTTGTGCATATTGAGGTCTTCGCGGCCGGTGTAAATCACGCCTTTGCTATCACACAGCACCAGCTGGTCACGGGAAACGCCCATCGCCAGCAGTAATTTTGCAATCGCAATCCCGGCTGCACCAGCGCCAACAATGACAATACTCACCGCATCGATCGGCTTGCCCTGTATCTCTAGCGCATTGATCAAACCGGCGCAGGCAACCACAGCCGTGCCGTGCTGGTCATCGTGAAATACAGGAATATCCAAGCGCTCACGCAAGGATTGTTCTATTGTAAAACAATGAGGTGCAGCAATATCTTCAAGATTAATCCCACCGAAAGTGGGGGCGATATGGGCGACGGTTTCAACGAAGGCTTCGGGGCTCGGAGCGCTGACTTCGATATCAAATACATCAATATCAGCAAAGCGCTTAAACAAGTTCGCTTTGCCTTCCATCACCGGCTTACCGGCCAAAGCACCAACGTTCCCCAGCCCGAGTACCGCAGTGCCATCAGTGATCACGCCGACCAAATTACCCTTTGAGGTATAACGGTAAGCTGCCTCGGGGTCTTTGGCAATTTCGCGTACTGGCGCAGCCACTCCCGGGGTATACGCTAGCGACAAATCGTCCTGATCGGCGCACGGCTTACTCGCATCAACCGAAATTTTTCCGGGCTTCGGATTTTCATGGTAATCCAGCGATTGCTGTCGCAGCGATTTAGGGCTCTGTTTTGTCATTCGGTCGGTTTCGAGTGCTTTCGGCGTGGCAAAGAAAAATAAGCGACGCATTTTACAATAGTCGCGTAATCCAATGTAGAAAAGACGTCGGCTTTTTGCGCGGATAATTGACTGATAACCGAATCCATTAGCGCCGCAACATCCTTTTGTTGGGCCGCATAAGCAGCGCTCAAACCCTGCAAACCACCGATCTGAACTTTCATTGCCTGCGCAAACGGCAAATGCGCAGGTAAAACGGCCTGACCTACCGCAAAGCCAGACCGCTGGGCGATGGCTTGAAATACCTGTAGGCAGCGCTGTTCATATCGGCCATTACTACACCGTATCGCTTCGCGTTCACCCATTCGGATAGATTGACTGTATCGACAAACAAAATACCCTTGCAATAGCGCCTTTTCATAGACACAGGGTGGAGATTCCAGTCCATCCTTTAGTTGTCGGTACTGCTCATCATCCATGTTTTATCTCTCGTGAATCGCTATGCCCACGCTTTAACAACACAAAAAACGCTGCCGAAGCAGCGCCTTTGTCGCCGGGGTTTTACCGTCGGCAATCCCCGTTTTCGCTTTAGCAGTCAGCGTTTAGATAAACAAATTGATATCTGATTCACCCGCCACTTCAAAATAAGTCGCGGCGCCGCCAAGCTCGATCTCGTCGATAAACTCGTTCGGCTCCATATCAAACAAGTCAATCGTCATTTGACAGCCAATCATACGCACTTCCGCTTCTAAGCAGAGGTCGCGCAAATCTTCAACGGATGCGACACCTTTACTCTTCATCTTGCTCTTCATCATCGACGTCATCATCGCTTCCATGCCAGGAATCGCCGTACCCAAAACCGGGAACCATTTATCCATACTCAGCGGCATTGGCATACCTGGATTGCCCAAGGGGCTGACCTTCAGGTCAAGCTTTTTCTTTAACAGCTGCAAGCCGTAAAAGGTAAAGAATATGGTGGTGTCGTACCCCAGCGCTGAAGCGGTCGACGACAAAATAAACGGCGGATAAGCCCAGTCCAGGGTACCTTTGGTTGCAATGATGCTTAGTTTCTTTCCATCACTCATGTGTTTACCTCTTTGATGTGGGAATGAAGCGAGCCGAACAAACGGCCCACCTCAACTATATATTTATTTAGGGTGATTACGACTTCTTCATTAAGAAGTGGAATTCCCCACTTTCTTCACTAGAAGAAAGTAATTCATTACCAGTTTGAGACGCGAATGCGTCAAAGTCTTTCACAGACCCGGGGTCGGTTGAAACAATTTTCAACACTTCACCAGCACTCATGCCATTTAATGTTTTCTTTGCGCGTAGGATAGGTAATGGGCAATTCAAGCCACGTGCGTCCAGTTCTTGATCGAAATCAGCCATGTTATATGGTCTCCAAAATATCGTAATAGTTCAATTTCAGTGTCTATTCATCCCTCCACCATACACTGTTCGGCGATACAAATCATCGTCTCAACAGCAGCCTAGCGTGGATTAAAAGCTTGCTCTAAACACTGCCTCGCATGTAGCTTTACTTTAGATTGATTGCTTAACTAACTGTTTTACAAACAAACTACCGCAACTACTCTGCGTAGGCTCTTCATAGTATATTAGAAGATAGCTAATTAGTAAAACTATATTATTCTATTCCAAATTCCTAATGCTCTTATCACTACGCCACTTAACCATTTTGGCAATATCTGCTTTTCTGATAATCCCACCTTTATCAGCCAGCCGTGCCGACAGCTTGCCTGAGCTAGGTGATAGCGCAGCGACACTGCTAAGCTCAGAGCAAGAAACGTTACTGGGCCAACAAATCATGCGCAACGCCAAACGACGCATGCATTTTGAGAATGATTATTTGGCACTCGACTATTTAAAGCAACTCACACGCCGGCTCGCAGCCCATGCGCCGCGAGCCTTTGGTGAATCCACCACCCACTTAGTGATCGACTCACGCATTAATGCCTTTGCGGTGCCGGGCGGACATTTGGCCTTTAACAGCGGCTTAATCGCCGAAAGTGCGGATGAAGGCGAATTAGCCTCCGTTATCGCCCACGAAATCGCGCACCAATCGCAACGCCATATCGCGCGGATTCTGGAACGCTCCAAGGAACATACCCTACCCGCGACTGCAGCCCTAATCGGTGGCTTACTGATTGGTGGCCAAGCGGGGGTGGCTGCGATCACCTCGGTCAATGCGGCGCTCATATCTGACCAGCTGACTTACAGCCGCGGGTTTGAAAAAGAAGCTGACGCTACCGGCATCAGTATACTCGCCAAGGCCGGATTTGACCCACACTCAATGTCCCGCTTTTTTACCAAACTGGAACAGCAAACGCGCTTAAGTGGTAGCGACGTGCCCGAGTTTTTACGCTCCCACCCCTTATCGAGTAATCGAATCGCTAATAGCCGCGCTAAAGCAGAGGCACTCAGCCCTTCGCATTCAACAGATACCCACCCCAGCAATACCTGGCTTGATTATGACGCCCTAAAAACCCGAATTATTGCGCTCTACAGCGATGCCCCACAAACTCGACTGCAGGCATTTCAGCAGCGCCTGAAAAGCCAACCCCATGATACTTTAGCCACTTATGGTGCCGCACTGGCTCTACAACGGCAGGGTAAATATCCGGCAGCGATTGCCATCCTAAAACCATTACTTACAGACCCATCGACACCGCCTTATCTTAAGCTGGCATTGGCCGACATACAGATTCAAGCGCAAGACCTGGATGCGGCGCTAGCCATTTTGACACCGTTGTATCAGCAGGATTCCAACCAATCGGCAACAGTCGCCAGCTACGCCACTGCTTTGATCATTAACGCGCAGACGCCCACCGCCATTCGCATTTTACGCAAGCACTTGCGGCGCCACCCAGAGCACCATCAGCTCACCCCCATTTTAGTCCGCGCCTATGGCAGTGATGGCCAAACGGCTAGCGCATCAATTGAGCAAGCCCAATACGAACTAGCCCAAGGTGACCCCGAAGCAGCTGATGCAACATTAGCTCAAATTAAGAAAGGTAAGGCACCTACCAGCGACTACGAAAATGCACGCATCCAGTCTTTATTGCAGCAAGCCAAACGGCAGATTCGGTATCAAAAAGCGTTAACGATCGACTAATCGCTTCTCTTTCATCGATAAAATTAATGCCACAATTAAGATTCAGTCGTTCAAAATATTTGAATTGAACGCCATTTTTGGTTTATGCTTAGAATGCACGGGGAAGTGATACGCAGTAGTTTGACGAGCAGAACGACAGTTTTAGTAGCGTTTCAATTGCGAGTCTCTTCTCAACATAAAAAACCGAATGGAGAGATGAGGTTTGCTGAGCGTGATAAGTTGCATAGCTTATTGCTTGGAGCATTCGCACAGACGCTCCCTTCAATAACTAACTAGACAGTGGAGGATAACCCTATGCGTACGACACGCATCGTATCATTGCTAAGCGCGGCATTCCTGACCGGCGCAGCGGCACTATCAGCGCCGATTGCCTCGGCCGATCACCCTGATCATTACCCCTCTGAAAAGCAATGTGCTTCTTTAGAAAACCCGAGTACAGAAATCCAGGGCTGGTGCATTGCAATCAACCGTAGCAAAGGCAATTGTCTCGCCTGTCATACCGTTATAGTACGGCCTTGGCCAGCAGGTTTAGCATTACCCGGTAACGTTGCACCTCCATTGGTATCAATGAATGCGCGTTACCCTGACACTGCTAAATTACATGAACAAATTAGCGACCCGACGATTGCAAACCCTAACTCGGTGATGCCGCCAATGGGTAAGCACGGAATCCTGAGCGATGAAGAAATCGATAAAATCGTTGCATTTCTAGTGTCTATTTAGTCAGCTCGCTCCGAACGATAACAAACAGACCAATCAATTTTTGAGGTTAACATTCAATGAAACGTAGAAGTTTTCTTAAAGGCACTCTTGCCACCAGCACCTTAAGCATTGCCGCGGGCGCTGGCTTATTACAGCCAACCGAAGTGTTAGCGGCTGACTACCCCACCGCAGCATTTGACGCCGATGACGCGGCGACGGCCGTTGCAGAAATGATGGGTAGCGGTGACGCTGCCGACAGCGCAGACATCACCCTAAAAGCACCAGTACAAGCCGAAAATGGCGCAGTAGTCCCGATGAAGGTCACCACCTCAGGACCCGCAGAGCTCATCGCTTTAGTGGTGGAAGAGAATCCTAAACCACTGGTTCTGGCAGCTCATTTGGGTGAAAACACCAACGGCTTTTTGAGCGGCCGAATCAAAATGGGTAAATCGTCAAACGTCGTGGCTTACGCCAAAATGGGTGGCAAGGTTATTAAAGCCAGCCAGGAAGTCAAAGTCACTGTCGGTGGCTGCGGCGGCTAGAAGCTAGCAAACCATTTCCGACCCAACACAATACAGGATTACTGAAAGGTATTAACAAGACATGGCAACTAAAATTAAAGTAAAACCGACTGATAACGGCCACGACGTACTGGTTTTGGCTAAGCACCCAATGGAAACCGGCAACCGCAAAGACAAGGCAACTGGCGAAGTCATTCCTGCGCACTTCATTACCAATATGGATTTCGCATTGAATGGTACTAACGTCGCAACCGTCAACCTGAGCCAAGCCGTATCAACCAACCCCTTGGTCGGCATTAGCATTTCAGGTGGAAAATCTGGCGACACAGTGACTGTTAGCTGGGTAGATAATAAAGACGGCACTGAGACCGCTGAAGCAGCCATCAAATAGCGCTTAAAGATATTTGCTGGCAATTACTGGCAGACGATTTTCGTCGACCTAAAATGCGTGGAGGAGAGACCATAATGAAAAAAGTATTAACCTTAGCGACTACGATCGCAAGTAGCGCACTGCTGCTGAGCCTGAATACGGCAATCGCCGCAACCCCGTCTGTTGAAGAAGTCAACGCAGATGTGGAAGCGATACAAGGCTACTTCAAGCAACGCTTCCCTGAAGTCGCCCTTGAAGATTATTCCATAGGCGTGAACGCGCTGCCCCAATATGCTGACCGTCGGGCCAACTGGGAAATGATGATGGAATTCCCACCCTATGAGGAATTCCTCGACAAGGGCAACGAAGAATGGGCGACTCCGTTTGCCAATGGCACAAGCTTCGAAGATTGCTTCGCCAATAGCCCATCAGGGAATGAATACCCCTATGTCGATGGTGATAACCAATTGCACACGATTGAGACAGATATTCGTGATTGCTTAAAAGCCAACGGCGAGGAAGCCATCAAAGGTAAAAGCCAAAAGATGGCGCGCCTGACGATGGCTTATAAATCACGCGCTAACGGTCAGCCACTCACGGTGGATTACAGCAGTGAAGCGATGCGCGATTGGTATGCCAAGGGCCGTGATTTTTACTGGCAAAAGCGTGGCCAACTGAATTTTTCTTGCGCTGATTGCCACGTGCTCAATGCGGGCAATTCGGTTCGTGGTGACGTATTGAGTGCCGGAGTGGGTCATGGTACTGGCTTCCCAGTTTTCAGAACCAAGTGGGACGTTCAGGCCAAAGGCAAGCCACTCGGCACGATGCATCGTCGTTATGGTGGCTGTAATAAGAATATCCGCGCCGAGCCATTTAAAGCACTTAGTGATGACTACCTCGCTTTGGAAGTGTACGAGGCGATTATCTCTAGCGGCGTGCCGATTCAAACACCGAGTCAGCGTCAATAGTTGCTGCACATTAAATGATCAAAAAAGCCCGGCTGAGCCCGGGCTTTTTTGTGTGTATTGGCTGGGGTGTTGCTAAGGGAATTGCTAGGATACTCTTAGCCAGTACAGATTGATAATCGGAGCTCATGGACAGAATAAGACACTGGAGACACTGGACGAAGCGACTGTGGCGAGTGGCTCAAGCGGTTATTCCGCGCTTATGCCTAAACTGTGACACCCACTGGCTAAAACCTGGCGCAGTATTTTGCGATAGCTGCATCACCACACTGCCGCTGACGCCACAGAACCGCTGCGACTGTTGTGGGATCAACCTACCCCGTTCAGGCTTATGCGGAAACTGCCTGCAAAAGCCACCCTATTTTGATCAGATACTTGCGCCTTATCGCTACGACACTCCGATCAGCGATCTGATCTTACGCTATAAATACCAAAAGCGACCCGAGCTAGCAGCGGCACTCAGCCAATCAATCATCCAATTTGTCGCACAACAGAACTCACAGCCTGACCTATTAATTCCCGTTCCCTTACACCCTCGGCGTCTGCGTGAGCGCGGTTTTAACCAGTCTTATGAGCTAGCCCGCCATATCGGCAAAGCCTTAAGCATTCCCGTGCATAAACATGCGGTTGAGCGAGTCATCGACACACCGCCTCAAGCGGGCTTATCGAAAAAGGAACGCAGGCGAAATATCCGTCATGCCTTTGAGGTGAGCGCGCCACTGACGGAGTATTCGCATATCGCCTTGGTCGATGACGTTGTCACTACCGGCTCAACGGTCAATGCGCTGGCCCGGCTTTTAAAACAAAAATCCAGTGCCACCCAAGTATCAGTTTACGCCATTGCCAGAACGACAAAAAAATAGCCGCGCAAGCGCGGCTGTTCTTAATGCGAATCAGTATGTTTTAGGAAAATCTAATTACGACACTCGCTGGGTAAAAATTTTGCCTCAACTAGTTGGTTAGCTCCCACAGAAGCTGTCATATCGGCATTAGAGTCATCTACAATAGTCTTGGAAAAACCTCCACCCACGCACTTCCACTCGATAACACCCGATTTGGTAGCACCGTTGTTGTAACCAGTTGCTATTGCTGTATGAGTATTCGTCATCGGTACAAATTGAACGACAGAATTCGTAGTGTCCGTGACTAGCTGAGGAATTACTGCTGAATCTAATTCGACCATGATTACTCCATTTGGCCCAATAAAGGTATTCTGTATATATTTGGTTGTCATAGACGATGCACCATTAGCAGTGGTACATAAAGCACTCCATGTGGCGCATGATGGGGCACCTGATAGAAATGCTCCATTCGAGACATAGGTATCTTCAACCGCCAGCTTCAGTGGCCCAATTACACTAAACACTTCGCCCACTTTAGCACGTACCGAATAGTCCTGATACAACGGTACTGCTAGGGAAGCCAGTATCGCCATAATCACCAAAGCAATCATCAGCTCAATAATGCTGAAACCTGATTGCTGCTTAACTTGCCTTAATGTGTGCCTTTTCATACCGCAACCCTTATTCGTTGTATTAATCCCTATCTGCTCGATCCTAGTTGTTTAGGCTAGGACATTTAACAACCGATATCTGCGCCATCGATAGTCTAATCCCGAATATACTGACATCAATAACTGTCCGAGGAGGCGTCCCGCTACAGGGTAAATGTTGATCTCCACCCCAAAATGCGCCAAACTCGATTGTGATCGAAGCCTATTAGTGGGATAGTATATCACAGCAGGCTTACTGTCTATTTGTCGGCCTGATTTAACCAACGCTCGTCTGAATAAATTTTTTACTAACCTAATAAAACAAACCATTCCCCCCAAAGTCACCTCATGAATTCGACCCAAAATAAACACTGATACCAACCGCACATGCTGCCCACCTCAGAACTGTCTATTTTCGCCGCTAAAGTCGTTACCGCTGGCTTATTGAACCAACAACAAGCCGAGCAAATCGAAGCAAATGCACGCACCCAGCACACCAGCTTTTATCAGCTGGCAATAGACCAAGGATCCGTTTCCTACGACAAACTC
Source organism: Candidatus Poriferihabitaceae bacterium (assembly GCA_965249035.1). GTDB lineage: Bacteria > Pseudomonadota > Gammaproteobacteria > Arenicellales > Poriferihabitantaceae > CBDFKV01. The sequence continues at coordinate 502,153 of CBDFKV010000006.1, forward strand.
AACCTGGTCGCAGCCGAAACTTATGCCCTTTCCTTGATTGATATTCGCCGCATTAAGCCCGATGAAAAGGCCGTTCAACTGTTGCCGTATGACATGATCAGCCGCTATCAGATGTTGCCGATCCTGGTGCGCGGACAGCGTTTGATCGTGGCGATATCAGAGCCCAGCGATAAAACTGCACTAGAGCAAGCGCGCTTTCATTCTGGTCGGCGTATCGTGCCCATTCTGGCACACGCAAAATATCTTCAGCGAACGATTGAACGGCTCGGCTCACGCAGTATCGGTCATAGCCCTGATTTATCTGCCTCGACCCGCGCCAACACCAGTGACGCGGATGAAGGTGCCAATGAGCGGTTGGATGCGATTAGCATCGAAGCATCAGATAACCCAATCGTTCAATATGTTAATAAAATCATTAAAGACGCGATCGCACATCAGGCCTCTGATATCCATATTGAACCCTACGAGCAGCGTGCCCGCATTCGTTACCGAATTGACGGTATTTTGGAGCCAGCTGGCGAGCCGCCACTCAAGCTGGTGCGCAATATTGCTTCCAGGATCAAAGTATTGGCCGAGCTCAATATTGCAGAGCGGCGCTTGCCACAAGATGGGCGGATCAAGTTGCAGTTTGACCACAAAACAGTCGACTTTCGAGTCAGTACCTTACCCACCATATTTGGTGAAAAAGTGGTCATCCGAGTTCTTGACCAAAGTGGTGTTGGCCTGTCGCTGGAAACGATCGGCATGTCACCCGCTCAGTTAGCCTTATATCGAAACGCAGCCAACCAGCCACACGGCATGATTCTGGTGACCGGCCCCACCGGCAGCGGCAAAACGGTTTCCTTGTATGCGGCTATTGCTAAACTCAACACTGCTGAACGCAATATCTGCTCTGCTGAAGACCCGGTCGAGATTTATGCCGAAGGGGTCAACCAAGTATCCATCAACGAAAAGGCTGGCTTGACCTTTGCGGTCGCGCTGCGCACCTTTTTGCGCCAAGACCCGGATATTTTAATGGTGGGAGAAATACGCGATTTAGAAACGGCTGAAATTGCGGTCAAAGCCGCACAAACCGGCCACTTGCTACTATCCACGCTACATACCAATGATGCAGCTGCAACCATCGTACGCCTGCTGAATATGGGTGTTGCACCCTTCAATATCGCCTCGACGATCAACTTAATTATTGCCCAACGCCTGGTTCGTAAGTTGTGCACCCATTGCCGTCAGCCTGCTGACTTTCCCGAATCAGCACTGTTAGACGCGGGCTTCACCCCAGAGCAATTACCCCATATTGATTTATACGAGCCGGTCGGCTGTGACCATTGTAGCGAGGGCTATCGTGGCCGTACTGGCATTTTTGAAGTCGTACCGATTTCAGAGGCGAGCAGTGAGCTCATCATGAATAACGCTAACCAACTAGAGATTAGTCGGCAAATTCACAGCGAGAGCATTTTATTGATCAAAGCACATGGTTTAGAGAAAGCAGCGGTAGGTATCACCAGCCTCGAAGAGGTTGAGCGCGTCACCAAACAATAGACGCACCGATCACGTTCAGCACATCCATCATGGCAACCAGACAATCAAGAACCGCCCAAAACCTTCACAATTATGCATGGCGTGGCATTAACAACGATGGTAGCCGTGGTGAGGGCATGATTGAAGCGCCAAGCGTCAAATCAGCGCGGTTACGGCTACGTAGCCAAGGCATTTCCCCCAAAAAAATAGTCAAGCAACGTACACCACTATTTAGCAAAGATATTAAGCACGAAGACATTGTTATTTTTAGCCGCCAGCTAGGGACGATGATCAAAAGCGGCATACCCTTGGTGCAGGCACTTGAGGCGGTCGCTCAAGGAAGTGCCAAACCATCAGTAGCCCGACTGGTCAATGATATTAGACATGGGATAGAAACCGGCGACAACCTATCAACTGTATTGCGGCGTCACCCTAAGTATTTTGATAGGCTATATTGCGGTTTAATCGCGGTGGGTGAAGAGTCCGGTTCGCTTGATATTATTTTAGGCAATATTTCCAGTCATCTGGAAAAGACCGCATCGCTGCGCAAAAAGGTCAAAGGAGCAATGCGCTATCCCACCATCGTCTTAACCGTAGGGTTAGTTATTGTTGCCGGCCTGCTGATCAAAATAGTCCCCGTATTCCAGGAGATATTCGCCAGCTTCGACGCCGAATTGCCGTGGATTACCCAACGACTACTCGACACCTCTCAACTGTTGCAAAACCATTTTTTATGGGTGATTGGTGCTGTATTGGCAATCACTCTTCTCATCATGCTCAGTTATCGGTCAATCCCTAAATTTCACCATCTAATTGACCGGATCAAACTGCGAATACCTATTTTTGGCAACTTACTACGCAAGAGCATCTTGGCTCGAATTTCAAGAACGATTGCGATCATGTTTCGGGCCGGCATTCCGATGGTTAATACCCTCCGAACAGTTTCTCAATCGGCAGGTAACGACGTTTACTCCACAGCGTTAGAGCACGCGAGCCGCGAGGTCGCGACCGGCCGTCAGCTTGAGCCAGTGCTGCGTGAAACCAAAGTTTTTCCAGGATTGATCCTACAAATGGTCCGAACCGGCGAAGAAACGGGTGAAATCGATAACATGCTGAATCACGCGGCTGACTTTTATGAGGACGAGGTCGATACTGCGGTTGATTCAATCACCACCTTAATCGAGCCTATTCTGATTGTCGCGCTTGGCATTATCGTCGGAGTCGTCATCATTGCGCTGTACCTGCCCATTTTTAAATTGGCCTCCCTGTTTTAAGGGCCACTGATAATGATCACTGAATTCTACATCGCCTCACCCGCGCTATACTATGCCCTGCTTGCAGCGCTCGGATTGATCGTTGGTAGCTTTTTGAATGTGGTCATTCACCGTCTGCCGGTCAGCCTACAACACGACTGGAAGTCGCAGTGCAGCGAACTACTCGAGCAACCCTTCGATAAGCCGCCTCCAGACAATATCGCCTTCCCCGGCTCACGTTGCCCCGAGTGCAAAACCCACATCCGCTTTTGGCAAAATATCCCACTGATCAGCTATGTGTTCTTGCGCGGGAAATGCGCCAGTTGCGGCCAAAAAATTAGCTTGCGCTACCCTTTGGTAGAGCTGTTCACCGCGGCGCTAACCGTGCTGATTGGCTCGGCCTTCCCGAATACCGCACTGCCGTGGATGCTGGTGCTGAGCTGGGCTTTGATTGGCCTGACGTTTATCGACATTGACTGTCAGCTCCTACCCGACATTATCACCCTGCCGCTGCTGTGGCTTGGCTTAATTTATCACGCCAGCAGCGACACTTTAGTAGACCCGGCCGACGCCATCATCGGCGCTGCGATCGGCTATTTGTCGTTGTGGTTGCTGTATCACGTTTATCGCCTAGCAACCGGCAAGCACGGCATGGGCTATGGGGATTTCAAGCTATTCGCTGTGGCTGGCGCCTGGCTGGGTTGGCAATCATTGCCCATCGTCATTCTGATTGCTGCGGTGGTTGGTAGTATTGTCGGTATCGCTCAGATGGCTTTTCAAGACAAAGGCCGCCACACCGCTATTTCATTTGGCCCTTACCTCGCACTGGGTCTGTTGGTGACGCTGATTTGGGGCAATCAAATCTACGAAGCCTATATTGCTTTTTTGCTACGTTGATAGGGCTGAGTTGTATGCCCCGCCAAGCTCTCATCGCTAGGCCGTAGTTGATGACTAAATCGGCCTCTCGTTCCGTACTGCTTATCATTATTGCCGGCACTTTAATCCTGGCAGTCAATATGGGTGTACGCCAGGCGATGGGCTTATTAATCCCTAATATGGCAATGGAGCTGGGTTGGTCGATGGCCAATTTATCCTTCGCCTTTGCGGTACAAAATTTAGTTTGGGGTGGTTTTGCACCCATTGCCGGCCTGCTCGCAGAACGCTATGGCACCGTCAAAGTACTGTGGCTGGGTGCGATAATCTATGCTTTGGGCTTGGCTGGCACCGCCGTCACCCAATCACCCTGGCTATATCATGCCAGTAACGGCCTCTTGATCGGCATAGGCACTGGCGCGACCACCTACCCAATTGTGTTGGCTGCAGTCGGAAAAAGAGTCAGCGAAGCCAAGCGCTCACTGCTGCTTGGGGTAGTCAGCGCCGGTGGTTCCTTCGGTCAATTCGCGTTCGCCCTGATAACGGAATGGAGTAATACCCACTACGGCTGGCGATTATCAATCTGGTTGATGGCTACTGCTATCGCACTAATTGTCTTAGCTGCCCCAGCGTTACGCAACCACGCCACTAGCGAAGTAACGGCCAGCAAAGCCTCCATCAATGCAGCCAGCAATGCCTACCGAGATCAGCGCTTATGGTTGCTAGCTATCGGCTTTTTTGTTTGTGGCTTCCATGTCGCTTTTATTACCGTTCATTTGCCCAATCTGGTCGCCTTGTGCGGGCTCGCACCTGCGGTTGCAGCCAGTTCACTGGCACTCATTGGCTTGGTTAACGTCATCGGCACCATCGGCGCAGGCTGGTTAGGTGGGCGTTTTCATAAGCCCTATTTGCTTTCTGGCATCTATGGCGCTCGCGCCCTACTGATCATCGTTTTTCTGTTTGCACCCAAAACTGAGGTGGTGTTCTATAGCTTTTCAGCCATTATGGGCATGCTGTGGTTATCGACCGTGCCGCTCACCAGCGGCGCAGTCGCGCAATATTTTGGCACCCAAAAGCTGGCCAGCTTATTTGGGCTGGTAATGTTCAGCCATCAAATTGGCGCCTTCGTTGGTGCACTGCTCGCTGGCTGGATTTACGACCTCACCCAGTCCTACGACATAGCCTGGATGATTAGTGCTGCGCTCGGCCTATTGGCCGCAGCCATCCACCTACCATTGCGGCCCGGTGTGCCTGCTGCGAGCACACCAAGCTAATGCGGCGTATTCAGGATATTTTTTGTCTGTTTTAGCAAAGCCTTAGCTACGGCAGCACACCACAATCGGGTTCTAACTACTTCCAGCTGAAATTCATGGCATTCCCAGTAAATGCACCTTACCTCATTATCGGTGCTGGCATCCACGGCTTAAGCACTGCTTACCACTTGGCGCTGGAACTCAAAGCCAAAGGAAAAGGCAGCGGTAGCGATATTTTGGTTATCGATAAAAGCGCCATTGGTGCGGGAGCCTCCGGCATTGCCTGCGGGGTAGTGCGAAACAATTACTTTCAGCCAGCCATGCGCGAATTGATGGCGCATAGCGTCAGCGTCTGGGACAGTGATGCCAGCGCTTATAGCTACCACCCGGTGGGCTATATGCAAATCAGCCCAGAATCGATGCATGAAGACGTCGCCAGTATCGCCCAACAGCAACGAGAAATTGGCTATGACTCGGTATTCATCGAAGGCGAACAGGACTCAACGACTTACATGAAAACGCTGTTTCATGACTGGCAAGCACAAGGCATCACTTCTGTCTTGCACGAAAAGAAAGGCGGCTATGCCAACAACACCCGCGCACTGTACGGCCTCGCTAACAAGGCTGAAGCTGAAAACGTGCGAATTTTGACCGGCGTTGAAGTCATTCATATCCATAGTGACGATGGCGCTAATAGTGTTAAATCCGTGGAAACCAACCAAGGCACGATTGCCTGTGAGCAACTCATCATCGCGCCTGGCCCCTGGGCCAAGCAATTTTGGGACATGCTGGAGTTGCCCTCAACCGCCACCATTAAAGATGCGGATGGCCACTTGCATACCGACGTCCCGATGTGGGTTTACTGGTCACTGCAAGAAGGTACCTTGGGGGTTGATCCTGATTTACAGAAAACCAACGATGGCACATTCCCGCCGGTGATTCATGTTGACTCCGATGCACCTCTGTATTCCGACGTCGATGGCTCCTTGATCACCGATGATATGTGGGGTATTTACTACAAGCCTGATTTTCATTTTGGTGGCATCCAAGGGGGTGCTGCTCCGTTTCAAATAGGCACCCACCCTGATGCAGTCAAAGTTGATCCGTATGGCCCAGATTCACCCGAGTTTATTGTTGGCGACGAATTTGCGCACCTTTGGTGCTCAGCGCTCGCACATTGCCAAAAGCGCTTTGAAGGCCAAATCAAGCACTATAAAAATGAGGCATCGGGTGGTATTGGCGCGTTCACGCCCGATAGCTTTCCAGTCTTTGACTACGTTCGCGACAATTGCTATTTCATAGCCGATTCGAACCATGGCTACAAAATGATTGGGATCGGAAAGTTGGTGGCCGAAACCCTCTGCGGTAGCAACAGTGCTTTGTTAACCCCCTTTCGATTGGCGCGTTATGCCGAGGGGGCGCTGCACCCAACATCAAGCAGCCCTTTCCCCTGGAGTTAGCGAGCCACTCATGCCATTTGCTTTGCTCAAGCACGGTTTTAGCAAAACCCATACGACCAAGCCACACTTTGGCCCTGTTGCTGACCTAAAGAAGCACTACGACGTTGTGATTATTGGTGGCGGCGGTCACGCCTGCGCTACCGCTTATTACCTGTCTAAATATCAGGGTGTTAAAAACGTCGCAATCCTGGAAAAAGGCTATTTAGCGGGCGGTAATACCGCTCGCAATACCGCGGTCATTCGCTCCAATTACATCACCGAAGCGGGGGTCAATTTCTATCATGAGTCCCTGAAGTTATACCGCGATCTCAGTAATGAGCTGGGCTATAACATCATGTGGGAACAGCGCGGCCAACTCACACTCGCTGCCACCGATGCCGCTATGCGTGGGATGCGTTGGCGAGCTGAAGTCAATCAACAGCTGGGAGTGAACTCAGAAGTAGTGGATGAAGCGGGAGTGCGTGAACTGGTACCCGACTTAAATCTATCGCGCCAGGCCCGATACCCGATTTTAGGTGGCTTATGGCACGCTGATGGGGGCACGGCACGACACGATGCGGTCGCTTGGGGCTACGCCAAAGGTGCGGTTGAAAATGGCGTCGAAATCCACCAACTGACCGAAGTGACCGGGTTTGAGATTACCAACAACAAGATCAAATCAATCAAGACCAACCGCGGCAATATCGAGTGCGGGATTGCTGTACAAGCGGTCGCCGGGATGAGTTCTCACGTGGCCAAAATGGCGGGGATTAAACTGCCCATTCACAGCTATCCGCTACAGGCAATGGTAACACAGCCCTTAAAGCCCTTTCTTAACCCACACGTCAGCGCCCCGCACGTACACGTGTATGTGCATCAGACTTCGCGTGGCGAGCTGGTGATTGGCGGTGGCTCTGATCCATATGCGCTTTATAACACCCGCTCAACGCTGGAGATGAAAGAATCGCTGGCGGCGGCTGTACTGGAACTATTTCCGTTCATGAGCGAAGTCCGCTTAATGCGCCAATGGGCCGGTATCACCGACATGACCCAGGACTACAGCCCAATCATGGGCATCAGCCCCGTCGACAACTACTATTTGGATGCAGGCTGGGGCACCTGGGGCTTTAAAGCCACGCCTATCGTTGGCAAAACCATGTCCGAGCTAATCGCTACCGGTCGCGTCCCCGACTTGATTGCGCCGTTTTGCCTGGATCGCTTTTATCGCTTTCAGCAAGTTAACGAAGCTGGCGCCACAGCGGCCAGCCACTAAGGAGTTCAGGCAATGAAACTAATGACCTGCCCTTTAAATGGTGAGCGCAATCTATCTGAATTCACCTACGGTGGTGAAGTCCATGCGATGCCGGACCATCAGCACTGCTCCAGCGAAGAATGGGCTGAGTACTTGTTTTTCCATGACAACACTGCCGGTATCGTTCGTGAGTGGTGGTGCCATACAGCCAGCTCGTATTGGTTTATAGCCGAGCGCAATACCTTGAGCGACGACATACTACGTACCTTTCCAGCCAACGAGTTGTTTTCAGAGCGACTAGAGTTTGCACAAGCTGTCGCGGCAGATGCCTCATGAGCTACCGTCTCGACGCACCCTTTGGCTCCAATATTGACCGAGATCAACCGATCCATTTTCAATTTGAAGGTAAACAATACACGGGCTATCAAGGTGATACGCTGGCCAGTGCACTCATCGCCAACGGCCAACACTTAATCTCGCGTAGCTTTAAATACCACCGCGCTCGCGGCTTATTGACCGCCGCAGGCCAAGATGCCAACAGCCTAGTGCAATTGCCGACCGAAGCCAATGTTTTGGCCGACAAATTGGCTATTACTCCAGGCCTCAACGCGACCGCGCAGCACTATAAAGGCTCGCTCGAAAAAGACCGTGCTGCGGTAGTGGAAAAATTCTCACGCTTCTTGCCGGTGGGCTTTTATTACAAGGCCTTCTTTCGGCCCAAAGGTGTGTGGGAAAAGCTGTGGGCACCGATTGTGCGAAAAAGCGCCGGGCTCGGCGTGATCAACAAATTGGCCTCTTCGCCCTATTACGACAAGCAATATCGATTTTACGATGTGGTAGTGGTGGGCGCTGGCCCTGCCGGAATGGAAGCTGCACTGTTAGCCGGTAACAATGGCGCCAGCGTCTTATTAATTGACGAAAACTCGCGGATTGGTGGCTCACTCAACTACGCCCGTTTCTTTTCTGATCGCCATCAAACCACAGTCATTCGTGATGAGCTGGCTGATACCGTCAACGGCGAGCCCAATATTGAAGTGATGACTGACTCAATCTGCAACGGCTGGTACGCCGATAATTGGCTGGCCGTCATCACTGGTAATCGTTTGTACAAAGTTCGCGCTAAATTGGTCGTAATGGCACCCGGATCAATTGAACAACCCGCCGTTTTTCATAACAACGACCTGCCTGGTATCATGCAAGGTTCCGCAGCGCAGCGCTTGATTCAACTCTATGGCGCTAAACCAGGCGACACTGCGGTGGTATTAGCCGCCAATGATGATGCGTATGGAGTGGCATTGGACTTGGATGAAGCGGGAGTCCGCATCGCAGCGATTGTTGATTTACGCAGCCAAACAACAGATTTTATTAGCCATCAAGAATTAGCCAGCGAGGCACAATCACGCGGTTTCAACATCATACATCAACACGCGATTTACGCTGCGGTAGAAAATGCCGGTCGTAATCACGTCACAGCGGTTGAGATTCGCCCCATCATCGGCAAAGGCGAATGCGGTAAAACAGGCACACTGATCGATTGCGACTTGGTCTGTATGTCGACTGGTTACACGCCCACCTATCAGCTATTGTGCCAATCGGGCGCTAGCCTTAACTACGACGATGATCGTGCCATGTTTTCCATCAACAATTTGGGTGACCATCTATTGATCGCCGGCTCGGTTAATAGCCGCAGTGATTTAGCGGCAGTCCGCGCTGAAGGACGCCACGCAGGCTGGCAAGCTTTGCGGCAACTGAATCTAGCCGCAGGGGCGGAGCCACAAATCCCTACATTCTCCAGCTCAGAGCAGGTGAACCACTCTTGGCCCATTTTCCCGCACCCTAAAGGCAAAGAATTCGTTGATTATGATGAAGATTTAACCATCAGCGATATTCGTAATGCAGTCAAAGACGGCTACCGCGATGTTCAACTGACCAAACGCTATTCAACCGTGGGTATGGGCCCGTCACAAGGCCGGCATTCAGCATTAACAGTCGCACGATTGGTTGCCGAAGCCACCCACCGCAGCGTTGCCGAAACCGGTGTTACCACCGCCAGACCGCCGTTTGGTCCGGAAAAACTGGGCGTGCTCGCTGGTCGCTCATTTTATCCTGAACGCCACAGCAATATGCATCATCGTCATCTAGAAATGGGTGCACAAATGCTGTTGGCAGGTGCGTGGCTGCGCCCAGCCTACTTTGGCCCCATCGGTGCGCGCGACCAATGCATGGCTGATGAGTCCGTCAATGTGCGCAATAATGTTGGTATTGTTGATGTCTCCACCCTGGGCGGAATTGAAGTGCGCGGCCCCGACGCTGCTGTATTGATGGAGCGCTTGTATACCTGGAATTTCGCCAAACAACCCACCGGCCGGGCGCGTTATGCGCTGTTATGTAACGAAGCAGGCGTGGTCATCGACGACGGCGTTGCCTGCCGGTTAAGCAAGCAACACTACTATGTCACCGCTACCACTGGTGGCGTTGATCGCGTGTATCAATCTATGTTGAAATGGAATGCACAGTGGCGTCTGGATGTTGACGTGGCGAACGTTACCGCGGCTTGGTGCGGCATCAACATAGCCGGGCCAAAGTCGCGTGATGTCATCACTCGGGTATGCCGTGATGTTGATTTCTCGGCTGATGCATTCCCCTATATGGGTATTCGTGAAGGCACTGTTGCGGGAATCCCTGCGCGACTGATAAGGGTGGGTTTTGTCGGTGAGCTTGGTTATGAGATCCACGTTCCGCAACACTACGGCGAAGCCCTATTAGATGCCATGATGGAAGCGGGTAGACCAGAAGGAATTCAACCCTTTGGAATAGAAGCACAGCGTTTGTTACGGCTGGAAAAAGGTCACATTATCATCGGCCAAGATACTGATGCGATGACGACTCCAGATGAAGTCAATATGGGCTGGGCCTTGGGCAAAAACAAGCCCTTTTTCATCGGTCAGAGAACCTTACAAGAGTTAAGTCAGCAGGTATCTATACGCCGACTCGTGGGCTTTGTGGTTGACGACCTCAAGGCACCGATACCTCGAGAAGCGCACTTAGTGATGACGGGTGAGCACATGAGTGGCAGAGTTACTTCCTGTTATTTCTCACCCACATTAGGAAAGCCCATTGGCCTAGCTTACGTAACACCTGAGGAAGCCGAGCCTGACACTGCCATCACTATCAAATCAACCGGTGGCGTGTTAGTGACCGCCACAATCGTCACGCTGCCTTTCTACGATCCTGACAATGCCCGTCAAGCGCTTAAATCATGACTTCCACCCCACCTCTTCGCAGCCCGTTAGAGCGATCACACCGCGCCTCAGGGGCCACCTTCAAAGCAGTCAATGACAGTATTATCGTTAGCCATTTTGATTCGCCCGCTGCAGAAATAAACCAAGCAAAGTCCCTGGCAATTGCTGATTTGTGCGCACTACCGCGTACTGGATATAAGTCAAGACACGCACCCCAGTGGTTACAAAACCAAGAAGTAATCCTTCCAGACAAACCTAACCAGTGCGTCGCTCAGCCTGATGGTTCGCTGGTCGCTAGTTTGTCCAACGATGAACATCTCATATTAAGCGCCCTTGATGGTCAAGCTACTGGAATAGAAACGCTCGACGCCGATTGGCATCAGCAAGACGACCACCTATGCTATCAACTACCGCGCGCACACAGCCATACTTGGCTGGCAATTAGTGGCCAACACGCAGCCGCGATGTTGGCAAAATTATGCGGTGTTGACTTGCGTGAAAAAGTATTTGCCGAAGGCCGCGTGGCACAAACATCGGTCGCTCGCCTTAGTGCTATCGTGATTCGACCACCCGCCGCCAAAACCGACCTGTTCTACCTATTGGCCGACGCTGCCTCCAGCGATTATCTGTGGATGTGCTTGGTGGATGCCATGCAAGAGTGGAAGGGGAAAGCCGTAGGAGTTGATGCTATTGAGGCACAACTCTGAACATGATTCATTTCACTTGAGTGATATGTCGTCGACAAGACGCAAGTAAGTAACCACTGGCGCTGACAGATAAACCAATACCGGCACCGAGGTTTATAGTCTTGTTGGTAACGTCTATTTGAATACCACAAACCCTAATAGTCGTGCTATCGGCCATTGCAGAAAAATCAGAGGACGAACGATGGACCCACTACACTCAATAGACCCAGCCTTGCTGGAAAAAGTTCAGCAACCGATTGGCAATGCCAGCGGCATGCCGAATGAGGCATATACCAGTGAACAGGCTTTTCGCTTCGAGCGCGATCACGTAATGGCCTGCAGCTGGGTGGCGCTCGATTTTATGAGTCGACTACCTGAAGTCGGGTATCTAAAGCCCATTGATTTTATGGGTATGCCATTATTAGTGATTAACAACGACGGCCAATTTGACGTCTTTCACAATGTCTGCCGACATCGCGGCATGATATTGGTCGATCAAGCGGGTAAAACACCACCCGCCATCGCCTGCCCCTATCATTGCTGGACCTACAAACCCGATGGCAGCTTGATAGCGACGCCTAATATCGGCGGTGTTGGTCAGCCAAACATCGCTGGTTTTGATAAAGCTGAGCATGGTTTGAAGCGTATCCGTACGCACCAATGGTTTGGCATGCTGTGGGTCAATCTGGATGGCAATGCACCTGAATTCAACGACTATGCAGATCCACTGATTAAGCGCTGGTCAGAATTCTTGGGCGACGAAGGCTGGAAAGAGAAGCGCACCGGCATCGATGGTGCCCAGTTAGGTATCTCACTCGCCTGTAACTGGAAGCTTGCGGTTGAAAATTATTGTGAGGCCTATCACTTGCCCATGATTCACCCAGACCTGAATCGTTATTCACCGCTCAAAGTCCACGAAACAATTATTGTCGGCAGCGGTTTTTCCGGCCAATTAACTCACGCTTACACCTTGGCAGAGACAGCGGGCATAACCCTGCCGCAATTTAGCCATTGGCCCGAGGGGAAAATTAAAACGGGCGAGTACTTGTCTTTTTATCCCAATGTATTGTTAGGCATTCAAGCCGATCACGGCTTTGCGATTATTTTGACACCCACCTCAGCGAGCACTACAGAAGAACAAGTAGAAATATTTTACATCGACGATGGTGCTGAAAACTCAGACTATCAAGCCAGTCGAGCAGCCGTATTAGAGTCCTGGAAAGTCGTATTTTCAGAAGATATAAGGCCCGTCGAAGGTATGCAAAAAGGCCGTGAATCGGGTGGCTTCGACGGCGGTGTATTTTCTCCCGCGCTGGATCAAGCAACCCACCATTTTCATCAATGGGTAGCTCGCCATTATCAACGAACCGAGCCGTGCCCCCTAGCCGCGAAGCAACGGCAAATATTTCAGTGGGTTAACCGGTTTACCCGATTTACGAATTTCAAAATGCAATTTAGGGCTAGCCGTGCCAGTACTGCCGACCGTGCTAATAGTTTGCCCCTGCTTAACCGTCGCGCCCTCTTTAACTAGCATTTGTTCATTGTGCGCATAGGCAGACAAATACTCATCGGAGTGCTTGACGATAATTAATTTGCCATAACCCCGAATTCCTTCGCCGGCATACACCACTTGCCCAGCCGCCGATGCAGCTACCGGCGCACCACGGCTGGAGTTAATGTCGATGCCGTTGCTACCACTTGCTTGTGAGAACTTAGCCAGCAGTTTACCTTTAGTCGGCCAGACCCAGCCGGTCACGCGCTTGGGCAGGCTTACCGCAGGCAAGGCGGGTGTTTGCTGTATGGGTTTCTGGGCTACCGCTGTGGGCGCCTTCGGGGGAACCGGTCTGGGCTTGGGTCGTAAACTCGGCGGTGGTGCGGCTAAGCGTAAGCGCTCGCCGACATAAATCGTATACGGCGACTTAATTTGATTGTAACGAGCGAGCTGCTTGTAATCCAAACCAGTCCGAAATGAAATGCTATACAGCGTATCGCCGTGCTGCACAGCGTAGCTTCCCTGCGAAACTTTGACGGGCGATAGATCTCTGACAGGCGCGGTCGGGTGACTCAAACAGCCGCTAAGGCCAGCAATGAGTCCACTCAGAATGATCCAGCGTAAGCCGCCCAGAAATCCACTCATTATTAGCGTAGCATCCAATACACAACCACACCGATAGCGATAAAGCCCCAGCCAATCCACTCAATCCAGCGCTCTAATCCCGACTCCAATTTATCGCCACCAAATACCGCAATTGCTGCAGCAATGAAGAATTGAATGCTGCGCCCAACAATGGATGCCAACACAAACGGAATAAACGCCAAACCCATCAGGCCAGACGACAGAGTAAACAATTTATACGGGATCGGTGATACCCCCGCCAAAAACACGACCCAGACACCCCATTTATCGAACCAGCCTTTAAGCTGCAAGAATTTATCGCCCGCATGATAAAAATCGATGATGGGCTGCCCGACCGAATCAAACAGAAACATACCTATCAAGTAGCCCAGAATGCCGCCCAGCACTGACGCAATAGTCGTCAGTGTCGCTAACCACCAAGCCCGGTCTCGTCTGGCCAGTGCCATCGGCGCCATCATCAACACCACCGGAACGGGAAAAAAGGAAGACTCGGCGAAGCTAACTGCCGCCAAGTAGCGTTCTGCTTGCGGATGACGCGACCAACTCAGTACTTTTTGGTAGAGCGAAGAAAATAATTTCATGAATCGTGCAGCAATGTCCGTGCGCTAAGCTTGATAGTGCGCTGGATTATAATGCAAGCCGATTAGCAGCTTGCTTAGATTTGGCTTCTTTTGATGGGCTAGTCAAATCCGCCACGGCCTATCTGAATTTACCGATGCACAGTTACAAAAATCAATCCCGATGGTCAGCGCTTCATCGATACGCATAAGCTCCTCATCCACAGCGATATTTGTTACCATTACTGGCATTAAATATCGCATTTATTCCAAAATTTCAAGTGACTAAGCCATCTGCAAAAACTAGCTCAGTAACCAATGCCGAACGGCGACGGCGGGGTGAGCGGCTGATCCTGCAGGTGGCAGAAGAAATCTTTGCTGAACGTGGTTTTCAGGGCGCCACCATGACTGAAATCGGCCTTCGTGCTGGATTACCCAAGGCCAATGTCCATTACTATTTTTCCTCAAAAAAGAAACTGTATCAGCGCGTTATCGACGACGTGTTTAGTACGTGGCTAGACGCCGCTCATAAATTTGAAGATTACGATGATCCGCGTCAAGCTTTGACCGCCTATATCAGTGCCAAAATGGACTTATCGCGCAGCCGACCCAATGGCTCAAAAGTCTGGGCCAATGAAATCATTCACGGCGCGCCAATGATTCAGCGTGATCTGGAGACGCGTTTACGTGAGTGGTGTTTGTCGCGAGAAGCCTTGATCCAACAGTGGATTGAACAAGGTAAAATGCGCCCCACCAACCCGCGCTATTTGCTGTATATGATTTGGGCCAGCACCCAACACTATGCAGATTTCAATACCCAGATTGCGGCGTTAAACAACGGCCAGCCACTGACAGACAAGGATTTTGAAGAAGCCAAGAAAACTGTTATCGATATCATCCTGAACGGATTATTGTACGAAGCCAAGGCTTAACGGGTTAGCTGAAATTATACGCAGTTTGTAATACTGGAACTTTCTCACTGTTCAATATTTGACCACCAGCAATAAACCCAGAAATACCAGACCAGCACCCATTGCTCGGGGCAAGCTGATCACTCTTGCCTCAATCCCAAACGCTCCGAATTGATCAAGCAGTAACGACAATAGCACTTGGCCGAAGACTATCGCGATGGTGACATTCGCCACACCTATTTTTGGAACCAAACCTGCTACAGCAGCCACATAGATAGCACCCAGTAATCCGCCTAACAGCAGTACTGGTGGTATGTCACGAAACCCTTGAAGACTTGGAGCTGATTCGCTACTTCGAATCATAAATACGGCAAATAGAGTCAGCGTACCAAAAGCGAACGAAATCAGAGCGGCGAGTAAGGCGCTGTCCAAGGCCCGCCCGAGTTGACCATTTAAGACACCCTGGATCGGTAGCAACGCGCCCACGCACACTGCGAGTACGATCAACCAAGGCGTCATAACGATATGCGGCTGACTCTACCCATTAGAGCCAACCTGTCAGATCTACCC
This sequence comes from Candidatus Poriferihabitaceae bacterium, assembly GCA_965249035.1. GTDB lineage: Bacteria > Pseudomonadota > Gammaproteobacteria > Arenicellales > Poriferihabitantaceae > CBDFKV01. The sequence goes on from CBDFKV010000006.1 coordinate 517,844, forward strand.
ACCGAAACGCCAATCCCTATTTGAGTTTGGCGCATCTTTAGGCTAGTAGCTGGATGAGTTTTTACTAATGAAATAGTAAATCAAGCCACCAAGGATTGATCCGGTAAACCACCCATAGTCATAAAACCAACCGAGCATGCCCGTCGTGATCGCGATTAGGGTTAAACCCACGGGTATCAAAAAAGCGATAAAACCATTGCGGTTCCAAGCAGGATAAACTCCGTTGTCTTTGTACAGGTCTGGCAAGTTTAGGTTCTGCTTCTTAATCAGAAAATAGTCAACGATCATGATCCCGGCGATTGGTCCAAGCAGGCTTGAGTAGCCTAGCAACCAATTCGAATACATGCTTTCGACGCTAACGTCTGAGGTAATCCAACCCAACTTTTTCAGTAACTCCCAAGCCATCAGCAATACGCCAATGATGCCGGTAATGATAACGCCACCCGTATTATTGATTTTCTTGGGTGCAATGTTTTGGAAATCATTGGTCGGAGACACAATGTTGGCGGCGGTGTTGGTCGATATGGTCGCGATGATAATCATTATCATGGAAATCACCACCCAGAAGGTACTATCGATTTTGCCAATCAAGGTGATCGGGTCTGAGACGGTTTCTCCCACCAGCTGAGGCGAAGCGGCGGTCAGCACTACGCCTAGAGCAGCAAATAGAAACATCGTCACTGGCAAGCCAATTATTTGGCCTCGAATTTGACTTTTCTGCGAATCGGCAAATCGACTGAAGTCAGGAATATTCAGTGATAGGGTTGCCCAAAAACCAACCATTGCGGTCAATCCACCCATAAAATAACCCCAGAATGATGCCCCTTCTGGTCGGTTCGGCGCTTGCGCCAAAAGCTCACTAATCGACGCTTTAGGGTAAGCCCAAAACAATAGGCCAATCCCGACCAACAGTAACATTGGTGCAGCAAACGTCTCCAACTTCTTGATTGACTCGGACCCGCGGATAACCACCGCCAAGTTCAATACCCAGAAAATAAAGAAGCCGATGACTTGACCGGTTCCACCCAAGCTGGCCCAACTATCGGATAGGGCGGAGAATAATAAGTGGATCGCCAAGCCACCAAACATGGTTTGAATACCAAACCAACCACAGGCGATGATTGCGCGGATGAGGCAAGGAATGTTAGAACCGATGATCCCAAAAGATGACCGCAACACTACCGGGAAAGGAATGCCGTATTTGGTCCCTGGGTAAGCATTCAGCACCAATGGAATCAAAACGATCACGTTGGCGACAAAAATCGCCCATAAGGCTTCACTGACCGATAAACCAAAATAAGCGGTAAGCACACCACCTAGAGTATAGGTGGGTACGCAGATTGCCATTCCGACCCAGAGTGCTGCGATGTGTCTGGTTTTCCAGGTACGTTGGCTGAGCTTGGTCGGGGCAATATCTTTGTTGTAACGCGGACTGGATATCACATCCTTTCCCGCATTTATTTCAACAAATTCACCCACCTGATTGACTGTACTTTCTGAAGCCATGTTTTCCTCCCGCGGAATTAATAGTTATAAAGCTTGGTTATTTTGGTAGTGCAGTGACAGTGCCTATTCAATGGTTTCTTGTAATGATGTAAAATAAAGATAATTATCATTCAATGAGTTAACAACTACATTTAATGCTATTTTTATACTAACTTTGATGCTCTATTTGAGTTTTTAAAGTTACTGGCTAATGGTTATATCTGATGTTAGATCGCTTAAGCTCGATTGTCTATACCCACCACTTTGGTCGGCTCAAATAGATTGTCTGTTTCATCCGGCGCCGCTTTGCGTATTATTCGGGTGCGTGGTCCAGTTGGCGTACTCGCCCGATACCGGCAGACCGGTACGTTTATCGATTTCGCCAGGTGCCAGTTCACGCAAGCTAATGCAATCATCCACCGGGCACACACTCACACATAGATTGCAGCCAACGCATTCTTCGTCGATCACCTCAAAATAGCGCTCACCGCCTTTCTGCTGGGTAATTGCTTGATGGGAAGTATCTTCACAGACAATATGACAGCGACCACATTGGATGCAGCTCTCCTGGTCGATTTCGGCTTTGACGATATAGTTGAGATCCAGGTATTGCCAGTCGGTTACCTGAGCGACGGCTTTACCGACTAACTCATCAACCGCCTGAATGCCTTTGCTATCCATGAAGTCGCTAAGGCCCATGGTCATATCATCAATAATTTTAAAGCCGTAAGTCATGGCTGCAGTGCAGACCTGGACATTACCCGCACCCAACGCGATAAAATCTACCGCATCTCGCCAAGTGCTAATCCCGCCAATACCGGAAATGGGCAAGTCACGTGTCGGCTCATCGCGCGCGACTTCGGCGACCATGTTTAATGCAATCGGTTTCACCGCCGGGCCACAGTAACCGCCGTGTGTACCCTTGCCACCGGTGGACGGATAAATCGAAAAAGTATCCAGATCGACTGAAATTATCGAGTTGATTGTATTGATCATTGAAACCGCATCGGCACCACCGTCGTTCGCAGCGCGTGCGGCTTGACGAATATCGGTAATATTGGGCGTCAGTTTGACAATCACCGGCATTTTGGTCATTTCCTTACACCAGCGCGTAACCATCTCAACGTATTCCGGCACTTGTCCGACCGCCGCACCCATGCCACGTTCAGACATGCCATGCGGACAGCCAAAATTGAGTTCAACCCCATCGGCACCCGTATCTTCAACCCGTAACAAAATATCTCGCCATGCTTGTTCTTCACACGGCACCATCAGCGACACCACTAAGGCACGATCAGGCCAGTCGCGCTTCACTTGGGTAATTTCTTCCAAGTTAACGCTGAGTGGACGATCGGTAATCAGTTCAATATTATTCAAACCCATCAAACGCCGATCGCCCGCGTGCCACGCGCCGTAGCGTGGGCCATTAACATTGACCAGAGGTGGGCCATCTTCACCCAAGGTTTTCCACACCACGCCGCCCCAACCCGCTTCAAAGGCACGAATGACGTTATAGGCCTTGTCGGTCGGCGGTGCTGAAGCCAGCCAAAAAGGATTGGGCGATTGAATACCGATAAAGTTCGAAGTTAAATCTGCCATGGTTTGTCCTCAGCTTTGGCTGCTCAAGAATTGATGGATAGAATGAGCCGCTACTTTGCCATCCTGAACCGCAGAAACCGTCAGGTCCTCACCTTCATAGACGCAATCGCCACCGGCCCAGACATCGTCTAGAGAGGATTGTCTATCAGCATTAACCAAAATACGGCCTCGCTTGGTTTCGGGTAAGACGTCAGCAAAGCCACTGTCATCCAGGGTTTGCCCAATCGCTTTAAAGAGCATGTCTGCCGGCAAAGTGAAATAAGTGCCGGTTCCCGCTAGAGCGCCCTCAGCATTAGTTTCAGTGCGTTCAAATTCGACCCCGCTAATCTGCCCGTCAATCGCGTGCAGCTTATGGGGCTGAGCATTATGGCGGATGCTAACCCCATGGGTCTGGGCAAATTCTTGCTCTTCTTTACTTGCATTCATTTGCGCTTGATCACGACGATAGACCAAAGTCACTTCATCGGCGCCCAACATCTTTATTTGAGTAGCAATATCAATTGCCGTCATCCCGCCGCCGATCACCACCACCCGACGGCCTACCGGCAGTTTTGATAAATCGTCGGATTGTCGCAAGTCGGCGATGTAATCGACTGAATCCATAACCCCGTTAAGGTCTTCATCAGCAATTCGCAGGCGATTCGTTAAGCCTAAACCAACCCCGACGAACACCGCGTCATAGTCTGTGCGCAACTGATCCAACGCTAAATTGCCCCCCAGCTGCTGACCAAATTTAATCTCAATACCGCCGATCGCAAGCAACCATTGCAACTCGTGACTGGCAAAGTTATCCAGCATTTTATAGGCCGCCAAGCCATACTCATTGAGGCCTCCGCCTTTGGGCCGAGCCTCAAAAATATCGATCGTATGGCCCTCACGTGCCAAGCCGTGCGCGCACGCCAACCCGGCTGGGCCAGCGCCCACAATCGCAATGCGCTTTCCGCTATCAGGCTTGCGGCTAAAAAACTGTTTGTCGGCAGACATGGCTGCATCAACCGCATGGCGTTGCAGCAAACCAATATTCACCGGCCGGTGGTCTTGATCATTACGCACACAGGCTTGCTCGCACAAGGTTTCTGTCGGGCAAACTCGAGCACAAGTGCCGCCGAGAATATTCTCCTGCAATATAAGACGCGCTGCACCGATATCATTGCTGGCGGCGATCATGCGAATAAAGCCCGCGACGTCGATTCCTGTTGGGCACGCCTTCGTACAAGGCGCGTCATAACAAAAATAACAACGGTCTGCTTCGACCAGCGCCGCCACTGGGCTCAAAGGGGGATGCATTTCAGCGAAGTTGTTCGCGTAGTCTTGTGCATCTAGCCGGGCACTTTGAATATCAACAGCACCCGCGTTGGATAATGATTCGCTCATTGCAATCCTCCCAGGCCATGAGTGACCTGCGGTTTAATCGCACCGTGTGTATCGTTTTGAGCGGATATAATAATTATTAGTGTCACTGCCTCTCCTCCACTACCGATAATGATTTCCCGAATGAATCGCAGCCAAGCACGTTGGCTGCAGCTTCGGGTTAGCTCACGCGATCATCGCGCTACAGCGGCAGGTTCATTTTGCGCCTGACGCTTGTGGACCGAATCGTAAAACGCGGCAAATGGCGGTCGGTCAACATAACGACCCGCACCCCGCTCGACCATCAATTCACCCGCCTTATACACCAGCTTACCGTGGCTCAAAGTATGCGAGGGAATGCCTGTCACTTGCATGCCTTCAAAGATATTAAAGTCGATGTTTTGATGGTGCGTTTTAGCAGAAATCGTTTTGGTGCCCGCAGGGTCCCAAACCACCAAGTCTGCATCTGCCCCAACTGACACCGAACCCTTGCGCGGATACATATTAAAAATCTGCGCGGCATTGGTTGAGGTTGCTTTGACGAACTCATTCATGGTCAGACGGCCGGTGTTCACCCCGGTGTGCCATAGCACTTCCATGCGGTTTTCAACACCTGCCGTGCCATTTGGGATCAATGAGAAATCATCTCGCCCTGCCGCTTTTTGGTCTGCACAAAAGCAGCAATGATCAGTCGCGGTGGTTTGTAGATTGCCAGACTGCAAGCCATGCCATAACGCTTCTTGATGTTCCTTGGAACGAAATGGCGGGCTCATCACGTGAGCCGCTGCCCGGCCCCAGTCAGTATCCTGATACACCGAGTCATCAATTACCAAATGTCCAGCCAATACTTCGCCAAACACCCGCTGGCCTTCATTACGCGCGCGGGTGATGCTTTCCAATGCATCTTTGGTCGACACATGTACCACATAAACCGGCACACCTAAGGTTTGGGCAATTCGAATGGCGCGATTCGCAGCTTCAGCTTCAACTGAAGGTGGACGTGATAAGGGATGACCTTCAGGGCCAGTAATCCCCATGTCCAGCAACTTTTTCTGAAGCTGAAAAACCAACTCGCCATTTTCAGCGTGTACGGTAGGCATCGCACCCAACTCTAAGGCGCGGCTAAAACTATTCACCAGGATTTCATCATCGGCCATGATCGCATTTTTATAGGCCATGAAATGCTTAAAGCTATTCACTCCGTGCTCTTTAACCAGAGTGCCCATGTCTTCATAAACGCTATCATCCCACCACGTCACTGCCACGTGAAAGCTGTAATCTGACACCGATTTCTGCGCCCATTCAGTCCACTGATGAAACGCCTCCATCAGCGGTTGCTGCGGCGCTGGAATCACGAAATCAATAATGCAGGTGGTTCCACCCGCAAGACCAGCAGCGGTACCGGTATAAAAGTCTTCACTCGCAACGGTGCCCATAAAAGGCAATTGCATATGCGTGTGTGGATCAATGCCGCCGGGCATTACGTATTGGCCACCGGCGTCAATCACTTCGGCACCAGCGGGAATATCCAATTTTTTGCCCACTTGCTGGATTTTACCGTCAGCACAGTAAACATCAGCGCGGGTCGTATTTTCAGCGGTCACTACCGTACCGCCTTTGATTAGTATTGACATGTTATTGTCCCCGATTTAGGTGAAATCAGACTATAGCTCAACCAATGGCGTATAAGTCTCCGGTCGACGGTCACGGAAAAATTGCCAGCCGTCACGCACTTCGCGAACCAAATCCATATCCAACTCGGTGACCAGCAGCTCGTCTTTATCCGGGCTAGCTTGCGAGATAATCTCGCCGCGCGGATTGACAAAATAACTAGAGCCGTAGAACTCACCAATTTTCCAAGGTGCTTCGGTACCAACGCGATTAATGGCGCCAATATAACAGCCGTTGGCTGCAGCCGATGCGGGTTGCTCAAGCTCCCACAGGTATTGGGACAAGCCCGCGACTGTAGCCGATGGATTATAAATAATCTCAGCACCATGCAGCGCTAGTGCGCGCCAACCTTCCGGGAAATGGCGGTCATAACAAATATAAACACCAATCTTGGCGTAGGCTGTATCAAACACCGGCCAGTTGGAAGCACCCGGCTTGAAAAAGAATTTCTCCCAGAAACCGGCTACTTGTGGGATGTGTGTTTTGCGGTATTTACCGAGATAACTGCCGTCGGCATCAATCACCGCTGCAGTGTTGTAGTACAGCCCTGGCATAACCTCTTCGTAGATCGGCACCACAATCACCATATTGTGCTTGCGGGCATATTCTTGCATCAGCTTGGTGGTGTAGCCATCAGGGATCGCTTCTGCGGCGGCATACCATTTTTTATCTTGACTGGGGCAAAAGTAAGGCTGGGTAAATACTTCCTGGAAACACAGAACCTGCACACCTTTAGCAGCCGCTTCTTCGATATAAGGCAAGTGTGCCTCAATCATGTGGTCACGAATTTCCAGCGGAGACATGGTTGCTGCGTCCCCTTTAAGGCCCATTTGAATCAAACCGGATACTAACTTACTCATGAACTGCCTCCTGATTTGGAACGGGCTTCGCGCCAAATCTTATAGATTGTTATAACGAAACTGTGCCCACTTTTTTTGATCGAATTACCGATTAAGCAGGTCTGTCGAAAACCAAGGGTACAACAATCCTGTCTAGGTAGTCAACTTTTTTGTTTGATTGCTTGTTTTAGGCCGTTGCCTCTACCCGACTACCCAGACTTAACCCCCCATTATTAGTTGTTTTGTACTGAATTTGACTGGGTAGACCACTGCCCCAGCTGGGTTTGCCTAGAACATAAAAGGCCTAATTAGGTACCATTACCCGAGGCTCAAGTTATTTCAGTCGAGTCTGACCCACTGCTGTCCCACTTAGTCACATAAAAAACGGCTTAAACCTCAACAGATTGATACAATGGAAGTGTGAACAAACATTGTAAAAACAAGGAGATCCAAGCCGTGGCCTACGTTAATACAATCCTTTCCCAGATACTTCAACTGTTGCCGAGACATGAATTTGAACGGCTCGCCAATCACCATGATAGTAAGCGCCGGACCGATGCATTTAAGCGCTGGACGCAGTTTGTCGCCATGAGTGTCAATCACTCGGCTGGTCGTTCCAGCTTGCGAGATATTGAACCCACCCTCGTGAGCCAAAAGCATCTTCGGTACCACCTCGGTTCTCATAGCGTTTCGCGCTCAGCCTTGAGTCGAGCCAATCAGCAACTACCCGCAGATTTTTACCAAACGCTGTTCTCCACCTTGTATCAGCGTTGTGCCAAACGCTTGCCTGGGCACCGCTTTCGTTTTAAAGCTAAGCTATTTTCACTGGATGCGTCACTGATCAATGTGTCGCTAAAGATATTTCCCAGAGCCCAATACAATCGCATGAAAGGGGCTTATAAACTGCATGTAGGGCTGGATCATGATGGCATGATTCCCGCCTTTGCCGCCATCACTGGTGGAAAAGTGGGTAATACCCAGCAGGCTCGATTAATGCATTTCCCCAAAGGCAGTGTCGTGGTATTTGATCGGGGCTATAGTAGCTACGAATGGCATAACCAATTGACTCAGCAAGGGATATTCTTTGTCACACGGATTCGAGGCAATGCCAAATACAGGGTGCTTGAGCGTCGTCATGCGGACCGAACCCAAGGGATTACCAGCGACCAAACCATTCAGTATACTTCGATCAGGGCGAGACAATACCACTTGAAGCCGGTCAGGCGGGTCGGGTATTACGACCGGGAAACTAAAAAGCACTATGTCTTTATTACCAACCATCAGAAATGGTCAGCCAAAACGATTGCGGATATCTACAAACAGCGCTGGCAGGTTGAACTGTTCTTTAAGTGGATCAAGCAGAACCTAAGAATCAAGAGCTTCGTAGGCAACAGCGACAACGCCGTAATGACCCAAGTGATGGTTGCTTTGTGCACCTATTTGATGCTGTCGTATCTGAAATTCCAATCCAGGTTGACACAAAGCTTGCAACAAATCTTCCGATTGGTACAGGTCAACTTGTTCTTGAGACGCTCGCTAATTGAGCTATTCAGGCCGACACCCGAACACAAAATCAGTGCTGTTCAGCGGGAATTATGGGCGTGATTAAATTAACTGGGACAGCAGTGAGTCTGACCCCATTGGTCGGAAGAAGATGTTGTGCACAGAAAGAGAAAGCTTCTGTCGCGGATGGTATAATCTAAAGGCGGCGTATAAATGTCATTTTATGGATGAGTTTTTCAGGTTGCAATTTAATGAATTATTTACACATTATCATTGACTTACGTTAAAATTAACCACTGTAAAATCGGTGGAGTCAAGTGCAAATAATACCAAACTTAACTAGCTTTGCTGAAATAAGCAGTTGAAACGCTAACATGATAACTATCATAACGAGAATGTTGATAAATGCTTGTTGATGCAAGGCAACTTGAACAAGATACACTGGTGGAAGCAGACATATGCATCGTAGGTGCAGGTGCTGTCGGAATAGCCATGGGGGTTGCTTTAAATAGTAGCTCCCAAAAAGTAGTGATTCTGGAAAGTGGTGGCTTGTTATATGACGAGAAAACACAATCCCTTTATGAGGGTGACAATATTGGCAGGAAAAACTACCCAATAGGTCGAAATCGGCTTCGTTATTTTGGCGGAACTACGGGCCACTGGGCTGGGCACTGCCGACCTTTTGATGCGTTTGATTTCTCAAAGAGAGACTGGATTCCTCATAGTGGGTGGCCACTCGAGATTGAGGAGTTAGAACCCTATTTAGAGAAGGCTCAGCCACTTCTGGGTCTAGGGAAATATGACTATGACTCTTTGCAAGAATACGCTAAACAACTCGATCTAGATCTTTTGCCGCTTGATGAGCGTTTTTTAGTAAACGTTATGAAGCATCAAAGCCCTCCAACAAGATTTGGACCGGAATACAAGGAGGTACTTGAGCGCTCTAAGAATGTCCATGTCTACCTTTACTCAAATGTTCTGAGACTTAATTCTAATGCGAATGCTAATCATATCGAAAATATTGATGTGCGATGTATCGAAGGGCCTACCTACCAAGTAAAGGCAAAACGGTATGTATTAGCGACTGGTGGGCTAGAGAATGCCCGCCTTATGTTGCTTTCAGATACGGTTTCTCCCCAGGGTGTTGGTAATAGTAACGGCTTGGTGGGGCGCTACTATACCGATCACATACTGGTACGTCCCGCTCTTGATATCTCCTTGTCTGGTACTCGCCGAGATATTAGTTTCTATACCAATACATTTGGTCATGATATCAATGGTGGTAAGGTATTCGCGATACTGACTGCCTCAGAAGAGTTAACTCGAAGAGAGCAGTTAACTCGATTTCGTTTTCATTTATATAATAATTCGCCAACATACGGTGATGCAATAGGGGGTGTGTTTTCTTATTTGGACGGTGCCGACGAAGCAGCTAGTCTTAGTCGAGAACGTGGAAACTCAATTGCAGTACATATGGCTATGGAGCCAATACCGAACCCAGATTTGTTTGTTAGGTTATCGAATAAAACTGATTTTTTAGGTCAAAGAAAAATTGAGGTGAATTGGCAGGTAAGTGATCAGGAACTAAGGAATGCACATAGAGCTATTGAAATATGTGCTCTAGAGTTCGCTCGAATGGGAGTTGGTAGAGCGTACGCCCCAATATTGGAAAACCCTAAAGAATGGCCGAAAGCATTTCAACCAGGGAAGCATCACTGTGGCACAACACGAATGTCTCACAGCCCAGAGACCGGAGTGGTTGATAGTAATTGTAAAGCCTTTGATCTTGACAACCTTTTCCTCACTGGCAGTTCGGTATTTCCGACGATTAGCCACACGAACCCCACGCTTAATTTGCTAGCTTTGGCGCTCAGATTGGTTGACCACCTTAAGGAGCAAGCACAACGTGAATAAATATAACGTTTCTCGTCGATCATTGATGAAAATGATTGCATCTACCTCATTCATTACCGCCAATACTTCTTTATTGTTAACTGGTTGTGGAAGTTCTGGGCTTTCCATAATCGAACTTTCTAGTCATATCATTGGTTTATTAGCATATCCTGAGAAAGCGAGCAAACTTGGGCAAGCGATCACTGAAAAATATCCTGAGCTAGGTGATTCAAACCTGGAGCAGATCGTTAGTTCATTGCTTTTGAAGACCCAAACTGATCGATCGATACAGAGCCCTGAGGATTTAAATCTGTTTGATAACCGTCTACGAGCACGCGTGAAACAAGATTTCTCCGATGAGAAAAGTATCATACTCCGTGGTTGGATGTTGTCTGAATCGGAGTCAGAAATGTGTATGCTAGCGTATAAATTAGCAAATAATTCAGGAGCCTCTATCTAACAGGCATGGGCGTAGTGCACACAGGGCGGCTGGCCAAATCAGCACGCAATGAGGGGATGATGCAAAAGTGCACTTTGGAGTTGGATTCACCTCTATTGAGGCTTAAGCCATTTTTTATGTGACTAAGTGGGACAGCAGTGGGTCAGACTCGATTGATTTTATTAGTTTAGATTACTGGGCCAGCGATTTCATCAACTATCTGCCTCTACCGTAAATGTTACCAACAAAATATCAAGGTCTCTGCCCCTAGACTCGCAATAAACGGCACCGCCGAAGAATATGCCTTTTTAGAAGCGCTGGAAACACGATACGCACAGGGTCTTCCGATGCGGATCCTGCAAGCTCTGGAGCGTTTAGAGCATTCATTTAGTGGTATCAGGTGACGCGCCTGGAACACTCTCTTCAATCCACTACCAGAGCCTATCACGATGGCAAGCCCACTGACTACGTGGTGGCAGCGCTGATTCACGATATTGGCGACGAGCTGGCACCTATGCCATAGTGAGCTGGCGGCGGCTATCTTGCGCCCGTACGTGGATGATAAGTTACACTGGATAATCAAGCATCATGGCATTTTTCAGATGGCCTATTATGCTCATCACATTGGAGGCGACCGCGATGCACGTGATCGATTTTTGGGCCATCCTTGGTACGACGAAGCAGTTCAGTTCTGCGAACTGTACGACCAAAATTGCTTTGACCCAAACTATCCCAACAAATCTTTAAGCTTTTTCCAACCCATGGTTGAGCAAATATTTGGTCAAAAGCCCAAGTTTGGAGAACGTGATTAGCCAGCAAATTGAACCAGTAGAGTCATAACCAATGAGGCAGGCTCGATTGATTATGATCCCAAAGATTTAGTGATCTGCTTGGTGAATATCAATGGGATCCACCCCATTAGCTGTCAATGCCTAAGTGATGCCAAATCCCAGTAAATATTCCATGATTAGTCTTGCTGCTCATAGCCTGTAATCATCGCTCGCAAGCCAGATAATGGCCGCTCATCCATGGTCAACGCCAAATACAGGTGCGCGATTAAAAATGTCAGCATTAAAAACGCCGCAGCGGTGTGAACCAATGCAACGACGCTAAGTGGCAACCAGTCTAATAAGCCAAGTGCTGCCCAGTCTTTATAAAACAAGTAGATCAAACCACTGATCCAAATTGCCGGGCCGATAAGTATATGCAAAGACAGATAAGCCAGTCGTTGTAGAGGGTTGAGCTTGTGCGAACGATCCTTATGAAACGGATGAGCTTTGCCCTGGAAAATCTCAAAGGCATAATATTTAGCCATACCCAATAGGCGTTGTTTAGTTGAAGGAATATACTGCTTCCACTCGCCAGTGGTCAGATGCCAAAACCAAGCTAGAAGCCATAGGCCGATTAACACCCACGCCGCGGTACTATGAACGGTTACCGCCAACTCAAAGCCCAACAGCTGATAACTGTCGTGGATTTCAAAGCCCGTAATTAGCATTAGAATGATGAGCACGGCTTGCGCCCAGTGCCAGAAACGCTCGAAACGAGCATACATTAAAGTTCTGATCATTACGATTTCCCTCCGTTTCTTTTATTGGCCGCCACCAAGCGGCCAAAGCCATGCAGCAAAACCCCACCTAAAGTACCAAGCACCACCAACCAACCCAGTCTATCAAGCCAGGGATATCTGCTCTGTCCGGGTAAATAGACCCCAGGAATATTGGCCATTCGGCCTCCCTTGCTATGACAATCGCTACAACCTAGCGCAGCGTCAGCCGGCGCAACCATGTGGGTAACGGGCCAATAGAATTCAGTTTCAACAAAGCCAAATTCACCACTATATTCCATACCTCGCTCTTTCAGGCCGGCGGCCAAGGCGGTATTCCAATCAAAGCTCTTCCAATAGGCATCGCTATCCTTACCAAATAAATGCGGCACCCCAAAGATTTTATTTTTGCTGTCATAAGGTTGGCGGCCGCGCATCACTTTGAATGGCCAGATGCGCGATTTTTCATCGTCGTAACTCCCTTGGATACGATTGATCGGCACGACACCACTGTCATCAATCTGATCTTCCAGCAAGGAGTACTGAATATCGCCGTTAAACCAGTAATACTCAGGCTGCACATCAGCTTCCCAGATAAAATCGCCCTTCTTGAAGTTGTAAGTATCATAGCCCTGCTCGTCCTTAATGACCAAAGGCTTACCCTCGGGCGTCTTCTTGCCTGCCGTTGACCAATCCCACCACATCTTCGTTTTACGACCACCACGGGCAAATTCAGGAATGTGACAGGTCACACAAGCGAGTTTGTTGGTGTGCTCATTCAGCTTTTCATCGGCCTCGGGCGGATGAGGAACAGTGCCGTGGCATGATTCACAACTGGCACGACTTTGATCTTCCTGGCCTGGAATTACAATGCCACGATCGTCCGATGCTTTAGTCACGTATCGGCTACCAGCGACCTCATGACTGCCAGTGGTGTGGCATGTCTGGCAGGTAAAATTCAAGCCGTTTACATCCATATGCACATCCAACTCCTTGGAAGGATTGTGCATCGAAGAGTCTAAATGGCCGTGTTTCACACCATCACCACCGCCGCCATAAAAATGGCAAGCACCACAATTGGATCGACCCGGCTGCGCTACGCTTTGTGCAACTTTGGTTAAATCGGGCGGCTGTCGTATTTTACCTTTTTTAGGTGGCCACTTTTTTGGCTCATAGTTGGGATGCCCAGCTCCTACAGGAAATTTTTTATAGGTACCTGTGCTCTCATGGCACACCAAACAATCAACATTTTCTTCAGAGCTAAGATCAAACGATGCATCTTTCCAACCATAGCCTATATGGCAAGACGTACAACGTGCCCAGTTAGTTGCAGTTGCCACACAAAAGTTATTGATTACATTTTTCTTACCCAGCACCTGGCCAGTCAACTCGTTCTCAAATGACCAAGTCCAGTGGCTGGTTTTGTGTAGTTGTTTGGCCGCTTCGGTATGGCAACTCAGGCAGGCTTTGGTCACCTCTGGCCCGTTGGCAAAATCCTTTTGCAGCGCTTCAAACAGGCTATGGTCGGCGGTACTTGATGGGGCTGGATTCGCCGCTCTTTCAATCTTTGCTTGGCCGGGTAGCGCAACGGTCAACAAGAGAAAAGAGAGGACAAAAACTCTAGTTATCGTATTCATGTCACCCGCAATACCGCTAAAGGTTTTATTATACGTCGAAGCCTCTTAAATCAGTCGTTCGACGACGATTTGATTACCTTTATTTGACCTAAATATGACCTCGATCACACAATGAATCACCCCGGGTTTATCGGAAACCGATTGACTTGAACTAGGCTGACATTGGTTGACTTTCATGGACAAATTTTACCTAAAGCCCGCAATGAAATTAGCTGCGTGTTGAACTGCATGAAAGAAATAGGGTCACATGTTTTATGAAAACAAACATACTATTTTTCGCGCTGGTAGTGAGTATCACTTTTGTCAGCACAGGCGTTCTGGCTAACCCTTTGCTTAAAGCCAAATGGCCGACTACTAATTTCGACCAATCCACCATCGAGCTATCCGAGGTGATGTCTGGAGGGCCACCGAAAGATGGGATTCCAGCAATTGATACACCGCTGTTTGATAACGTACAGCAAGCCGAAAAGTGGCTAGACCTTCGTGAACCGGTTATCCGGGTCGAACATGCTGGCGAGGCACGCGCCTACCCACTGCAGCTATTGATCTACCATGAAATTGTAAACGACCAAATTGAAGACTTACCCATCAGCGTAACCTTTTGTCCGCTGTGCAATTCGTCGGTGGTGTTTGATCGGCGCCTGGATGGTCGGATACTTGATTTCGGTACCACCGGCATGCTGCGCATGAGTGATATGGTGATGTATGACCGTCAAACTGAAAGCTGGTGGCAACAAATTATCGGCGAAGGTATTGTGGGCGAGTATGCGGGCATCCGCTTGACGCAAGTTCCTTCAAGTATCGTTAGTTTTGCGGATTTCGCCAAAGCGCACCCAAATGGCAAGGTGGTTAACCGGGAAACCGGTCACAGCCGCCCTTACGGCAATAATCCCTATCGAGGATACGATGCCATAGATCAGACACCTTTTCTATTTCGGGATGAACTCGACCCACGCTTACCGCCCATGGAGCGCGTGATGCACATTGAAGTGGCTAACGGTGCGAAGCTTTATCCGTTTTCCACATTAAAAGACCAAGGGGTTGTAAATGATACGATCAGCGATACACCGATCGTTTTGTTCAGCCGCGCCGGACTGCTTTCTGTGCTAGATGCCAGTACAATCAATCAATCGCGTGAAATCCAGGCAGTGACAGCGTATGCGCGTAAATTGGGCGATCAAATACTGGATTTTGAAATCAAGGAGAGTGCGATCATTGACCAGCAAACTGGTTCACATTGGAATAATCTGGGCAAAGCGACATCCGGCGACCTCGAAGGTCAAGCACTCGAACAAGTTCACGGCGGAATCCATTTTGCCTTCGCCTGGCTCGCGTTTAATCCTGAAGTAGAGATTTACCAATAGACCGAAAGTCCTGGCCCTAGCTCAGACTTTACTAACGATAACCTGGCGAATACGTCGTTGAGACGCTTTCTGGATGGTGATATCGAGACCATCCAAGGAAAATTTCTCCTTAATGCTCGGGATGCGTTCGACATGATTCAATATCCAGCGACTAACCGTATCAGTCGATTTGCCCGGAAGCAGGATATCAAAATAATGTTCAATCACGCGCAACTCGGTTGCACCATCTACCGCAATTTTATGCTTTGATAGCTCCTTAAACTCGCTGGGAGGCTCATCACTTTCGTCGTAGATTTCGCCGACCAATTCTTCCATCAAATCTTCAAGCGTCACCACCCCGACCATTAAACCATGGTCATCAACCACAATCGCCATATGCCGATTGCGTCGCCTCAGCGTGGTAAAAAGCTCTTCAATGGGTTGATTTAGAGGACAAAACAACGGCTCATGAGCAATATCTTTAGCCTTTATGTTCAGTTTCCCTCGGAGCACCGCGTCGATCATATCGCGCAAATAGAGCACATGAAATATTTCATTGGGATCTTTCCCGTGCAAAGGCAGACGGGAAAAAGGTTTACCGATAATCTTTGTCGCAATATCCTTTATTTTGCTACGCCCATCCAGAGCAAAAACCTGTCGCCTCGGGGTCATAACATCCTCTACCTTAAGGTCGGTAAAATCAAATACACGCTCAATAAACCGGCGTTCATGAGATTCGATGGTTCCCTCTCGTTCCCCGTGCTCAACCAGGCTAACCAGTTCCAGTTCGGTCACGGTTGGATCTTCATCGCCCCCTACATTTTTGCCTAGCCATGTGGTCAGCTGACCGAATAGCCATACAAACGGAAAAAGCAGGCGCATGAACAACAACATCAACGGCGAGATAAACAGAGAGATGCGCTCGGAATAGCGTGTCGCTAGGCTTTTAGGGGTGATTTCACCAAACACCAAGATCAAAAAAGTCAGCACTCCCACCGCGATGCTAGGGCCTATTTTCCCAAATCGCTCAGTGGCGATCACCGTCGCGAGTGCAGAGGCTGCAATATTGACCACATTGTTTCCAATCAGAATAGTGATCAGCATCCTGGATGGGTCGCGTTTAAGTTCCAGCAGTGCTTTTGCACCGCGGCGGCCTTCCTTCACTAAGCCCTCGGCACGCGCCATAGAAAGCGTTACCAGTGCGGTTTCTGACCCGGAAAATATCCCTGAAAGGATGAGTAGGACAATTAGAATGAGTACGTCGTTCACGGGCGGTATTATAAAGCGTGTGCAGCCCGAGTGGCATGGCCTATATCACTATTATTATGCGGTTTTGGCTTTATTTCCCACCCCATACTGCATTTAAGCGACTGTGATTTTCAGATTGTTGAGGCTAACTCCATTTAGCTCGACCAGTTACATTAAACCTAGGTGTTTAAATTATCGCCACAAGCAACGGTATGTAGCGACTGATCAGGCTGTTGCTTAGTTGGGATTGGTTGCTACCTCCAATCTACCCTTTGAGTTTCGTCGCCCAAACTTAACTGGCTTTGTGCTGGCTCTGATTGAGCAATGACGACACCACGCCGGACTACGTAGAGCCGTGTCGACCTTAAGCGTATGGCCTCTATCGGGTCTTTGGCTTGCAGAATAACGAAATCAGCATGGCAGCCAACCTCCAAGCCGTAGCCACTCAGGCCCATTACCTTTGCGCCATTGTCGGTGACCGCAGCGAATGTTTGGCGCATCTGATCAACGCCTGTCATTTGGCCAACGTGTAAGCCCATGTGTGCGACTTCCAGCATGTCGTGGCTGCCGAGGCTATACCAAGGATCCATCACACAATCATGGCCAAAGGCAACGTTAATATTCTGCTCCATGAGCTCTTTAACTCGCGTCATCCCGCGGCGCTTGGGGTAGCTATCGTGACGGCCTTGTAGGGTGATATTTATCAGTGGATTAGCAACTACGTGCAGCTCTGCTTCTCGCATCAGCGGCATTAGCTTGCTGACGTAATAATTATCCATCGAATGCATCGAAGTCAAATGAGAACCGGTCACCCTGCCCTGCAAACCCATCCGCTGGGTTTCATAAGCCAATGACTCCACGTGCCGCGACAGCGGATCATCCGATTCGTCGCAATGCATGTCCACCATCAAGCCTTGCTGCGCAGCAATGTCGCACAGCTGCCGGATTGACTCCGCGCCGTCACTCATGCTGCGCTCAAAATGGGGAATCCCACCCACCACGTCTACGCCTTTTTGCAGCGCGCGTTTTAGATTGTCCGGCGAATTGGCATAACGTAAATAACCGTCCTGTGGAAAGGCGACCAACTGAATATCAATCCAGGGTTTCATGGCTTCGCGCACTTCAAGCAAGGCTTCAACTGCCAGCAACCGATCATCACAAATATCAACGTGGCTGCGAATTGCCAAGGTGCCACGCGCTATCGCCCATCGACAAATCTGGTGCGCGCGTTGTTTGATATGCTCGACCGTCAACTCCGGCTTTAATTCATTCCATAGCTGAATGCCTTCTAGCAAAGTGCCACTTTGATTGAGTCGTGGCTGACCTAAACTCAAGGTCGCATCCATGTGGAAATGCGAGTCAACAAAGGGCGGCGTTACCAGACAGCCGTTGGCATCAATGACTTGCCCGGCTTGCTCATTAATCCCCGGTTCTAACGCGACAATTTTTTGGTCGATGATGCCGATATCCACCCCGCTACGACCGTCGGCAAGATTAGCGTTTTTGATGAGTAAATCGTAGATAGCGGGATCCTCGTAGTCTAAATTCGGTCTCCACGACGAAACGGCGCTAGCAACGCTTTCGGGTAGGTTGCCCGCCGCGCCATCACCATCATCGCCACGATGCTCAACAAATACGGCATCATCGAGAACAATTGATACGGAATAAATGCCGCTCCAATCAACTGCGCGCGCAGCTGCAGTGCCTCAAACAGGGCAAATAGAATGGCTCCAAAAAAAGCTTTGCCGGGTGACCAAGAAGCGAATATTACCAGCGCAACGGCGATCCAGCCACGGCCATTAACCATGCCAAAATAAAAGGCATCGAAGGCAGCCATGGTCAAGTACGCCCCGCCGATGGCCATCAGCGCACTGCCGACCATGACTGCGCCGGTGCGCACCAATAATACGTCAATACCCTGCGCTTCATTAGCGACTGGGTTCTCCCCGGCCATTCTGACCGCTAGGCCTATCGGCATTTGATACAGCACATAAATGGTCGCTGGCACCAATAAGTAAGCTAGATAAGTCATCGGGGTTTGATTAAAGAAGGCTGGACCAAAGATCGGGATCGTGGACAGGTACGGAATCGCGTAATTAGTAAAGGCTTCGATTTTTGGTGGTGTGGTACTGGCCGGGATCAACATCGTATACACATAATAGCTGAGCGATGAGGCCAATAAGGTGATGCCGATACCGCTGACATGCTGTGACAAGCCCAAATAGACCGTAAAAATACTGTGCAGCAAGCCAAATATCATCCCCACAATGGCCGCAAAGAGCACCCCACCCCAAAGGTCTCCGCCTTGATAAACCCACATCCAGCCCGCCATCGCACCGATGGTCATAATGCCTTCAATGCCGAGATTTAATACGCCCGCCCTTTCGCAGATCAACTCGCCCAATGTCGCAAAAATAAGCGGGCTGGCAATGCGCACAACCGCCGCCCAAAAGCCGGTGGTGAGAAATAAATCCAGCAACTCAAACATAGTTACGCTCCCGCCAGATAATGCGATACCGGGTCAGCATGGTGCTGACTAGAATGGCTAATAGAGACACTGACACCAGCACGTCGGCGATGTAATTGGGTATATCCACCGCGCGACTCATGGCATCAGCACCCACATAAATCCCCGCCAGAAAGATTGCTGAGAAAATCACCCCAATCGGGCGCAACTGCGCCAGCATCGCCACCGCGATACCGGTATAGCCATAGCCTGGGGAGATGTCCAAGGTCAAATAACCCTTGAGGCCCGCAACCTCACTGACCCCTGCCATCCCCGCTAAGCCACCGCTCATTAAGGCGACCAACAATACGGACTTATTGATCGATATCCCAAAAAATGCTGCCGCTTTTGGGTTGTAACCCACCGCGCGAATCTCATAGCCCCAAACGGTAAATCGCAGTAAAAACCACAACGCTACTGCCATCACCACCGCAACAATAAAGCCCAAGTGCAATCGGCTTTTGCTCACCAAAACTGGCAGTATCCCCTGATCAATGATCGGTGCGGCTTGTGGCCAGCCCATCGCCATTGGGTCTTTCATCGGGCCTTCAAGCAGATAATTAACGAAAAGCAGCACCACGAAATTAAGCAGCAAAGTGGTCACCACTTCATCGACTTTAAGATGCGTTTTGAGAAACACCGGCAACAGCAACATAAAACATCCCGCCAGCGCCCCTCCTATAAATAGCAGCGGGATCAACAGCGGGGCGGGCAAGGAAATTAAGCCTGTACCCAACAAGGTCGCCATCAAAGCACCACAATAAAGCTGGCCTTCAGCGCCGATATTCCAGAACTTGGCACGAAACGCAACCGCCGCCGCCAAGCCGGTAAAGATTAATGGGATCGCTCGAGTGAGGCTTTCGGTAATCGCAAATTTAGAGCCCAAGGCGCCATTGATTAACGCCCAATAGGCAATCAAAGGTGACTCGCCCGCCCAGATAATCAGCAATGCGCAGCATGAAAAAGCCGCCGCCATTGCAATCACAGGCGAGATGGCAGTAAACCACTTGGGGCTTGCGTCTCTCAGCTCAAGGCGCATAGGACGCCCCCGCAGCACCGCTGCTACTGCCCTGCGCTTCCGCATAGGGCGTACCGCTCATCATCAAGCCGATCAAGCCGGTAGTTACGTCATCTTTATTAAATGGCCCCTGTAGTGAGCCATGAAACATGACTGCAATTCGGTCGGCGATATCAAACAATTCGTCCAAATCTTCGGAGATCAACAAGATGCCTGCGCCTTGTTCTTTCGCTTGTATCAGCTGGCTTTGCACATAGGAGATGGCACCTTCATCCAAGCCACGAATGGGTTGGTTGGCGATGATAAATCTGGGTTGGTTCGACAAATTCCGAGCTAGAATCAGTTTCTGAATATTACCGCCAGACAGTAGAGAAGTCTGTGCTTCAGGGCCTTCGCAACGAACATCGAATTGTTCAATTAAGCGCTCAGTTTCAGCCAATGCTTTATCGTGATTAATCAGCACGCCGCCCTTGGCCTTATCCCGCAAACGCTCACCGATCATATTTTCCCACACCCGCATTTCACCGATGACACCATCTTGGCCGCGATCCTCAGGAATCCGCGCAACACCGGCTTTAATCAATGCCTTAGCATCGGATTTTTTAAGCACCTTGCCGTATAGATAAAACTCGCCTGCGCTTGGCCGCGACTGACCATTTAAGATGGCAGCCAGACCAGCTTGTCCATTACCTGCGACCCCCGCGATCCCCACTATTTCGTGCTGATGTATTTTGAGGTTGATGGACTGCAGCGCTACCGAGCCAGTCATAGCGGGCAGCGAGACATCGCGCAATTCAACCGCCACCTCACCCACCACCATTCGTTCTGACCTAGGTCGGGTGACTGAGCGGCCGACCATGCTTTTCGCCAGCGACGCTTTGGTTGCTTCTGCGGTAATCACTTCATCGACGATTTTGCCGTGGCGAAGCACGGCAACGCGATCGCTGATTGACAGGATTTCGTGCAACTTATGCGAAATGAATACGACTGACAAATCCTGGGCGACCATTTCTTTTAAGGTCTTAAACAGCTGCTCCGCTTCTTGCGGAGTGAGTACGGCGGTCGGTTCGTCTAAAATCAGGATACTGGCATCTCGGTATAATGCCTTAAGTATTTCGACCCGCTGCTTCTCGCCAACAGATAAGTCCGCCACCATCGCATCGGGATTAACCACCAAACCAAAGCGTTCTGCCAATGTCTTGAGCTTGGTTTTCGCAGCTTTTTTATTGCGCCACAGTTGAAATAGTGGCTCAGTACCCAGCGTAATATTATCTAAAACCGAAAGATTATCAGCCAAAGTGAAATGCTGATGAACCATGCCGATACCCGCTTTGATGGCTTCCTGCGGTGCACCGGGTTTTAGACGCTTACCATCAACTTCAATAGAGCCTTGGTCGGCAACATAGTGGCCAAACAAGATGTTCATCAAGGTGGTTTTGCCCGCGCCGTTTTCACCGAGCAAGGCCAGTACTTCGCCTTTGGCTAACGACAAAGAAATGTCATCGTTAGCCACTACCCGGCCAAAGCGTTTGCTGACATTGGATATCTGCAGTCGCACGCTAGTTTTGCTAAAGGCTAAGCTGTCGGCGTTTCACCTGAGCTGCGTCGATTCAATCGCTGCTAGTAGGTAGACTTAGGCTCTTCATCATTAATCTCGACCTCAAAGCTGCCATCCATAATTTGAGCTTGAAGCTCAGCCACTTTGGCTTTGATATCGCTATCGATCTTATCTTCAAACTCGTAGTAAGGCGCCAAGCTTGCACCCCCTTTAGCCATCATGGTCCAGTCTTTATAGTTTTCTGCAGCAAAGCTGCCGTCTTTAACACGTGAGATGGCATGATTGATCGCACTTTCCATATGCCACAATGCCGAAGTCACCACCACGTCAGTGCCATTTTCTTCTTGATTCATATCGTTGACATTGCCAAACGCAATAATGCCTTTTTCTCGTGAGGCATCGACTACCCCGGCACGTTCTGCGTACAACACATCGACACCTGACTCAACTTGCGCGAACGCTGCTTCTTTGGCTTTAGGTGGGTCGTACCAAGAGCCGATAAAGCTCACCTTAAACTGGGCATCGGGGTTAACCGCCAAAGCGCCTTGCATAAAGGCATTAAACAAACGATTTACTTCGCCAATGGGATAGCCGCCGACCATACCAATTTTGTTGCTTTTGGTCATGCTGCCCGCGATCATACCCATTAAGTAACATGGCTCATGAATATAGTTATCGAATACCGACATATTGCTACCGTACTCATCAAAAGAGTCACCCATCAAAAAGGCCATTTCTGGATAATCGTCAGCAACTTTACGCACTTCCTTACTGATGCCGAAGGCTTCACCAACGACTAGATTGATGCCTTTTTCTGCGTATTCGCGCAATACTCGAACGTAATCAGAATTGGCTACTTTCTCGGAGTAGACATATTCAATTTCCCCTGCGTCAGCCGCAGTTTGCAAAGCCAGATGCAGCCGCGCGTCCCATTTTTGTTGTAGTGGTTGCGTGTAAATTCCAGCCACTTTAATTGTTTCAGCCTGCGCGATTGTGCCTGTCACCAATAGTATTAGGCCAACCAAGGCACCTAACAGCCCCATAATTTTACGGATTTTCATCACTCTCTCCTCGCTGTGGTTATAGATTCTTACCTGCGAGTGGCAGCATACAACAACCCTGTTCAAGTAAGCAACATTGATTGACTACTTGGACAGGATTGCTTGGTTAGGTATTAAACGACATCCTGTACTAGATTTTTGAAGCGGGCTTTTTGTGAGTACGGGAATACGTCGGCTCGTTTCCCATGGTCGATATCTATCACCGTATCCTTCCACCACTGCGGGTCCAATAAGTCGGAGTGATGCTGACGGAATAACTCTCGCATCCTCGGGTGGCTCATCACAAATCGCTCAAACTCCTCCGGGAAGAAGTCTTCTTGTGCAACCGCATACCAAGGCTCGGTTGCCATTTCCTGCTCAGGCGTTCGGGGCGGAGGAATCCGCCGAAAATTAATTTCTTCCATCGTGCATAATTCATCATAATCATAAAAAATAACGCGGTTTTGACGAGTCACGCCAAAGTTTTTGATCAACATATCGCCCGGAAAAATATTCGCACGCGCCATGTCTTTGATCGAATTGCCGTAATCTCTCACCGCCTCTTCAAGCTGCTCATCGGTCGCATATTCGATAAAGATATTCAACGGCACCATACGTTTCTCGATATATAAATGCTGGATAATCAGATAGTCACCATCGATTTCTAATTGAGAAGGAATATCCTTTTTTAGCTTTTCGAGTAATGGGGGAGAGATACGTTCAATCGGGAACGCAACCGAAGAAAACTCCAATGTATCTGCCATCCGCCCGACTCGGTCACGGGTTTTGACGAATTGATATTTTGCCCGAACAGTTGCGTGATCAACGTCTTTAGGTGGCGCGAATTTATCTTTGATCAGCTTAAAAACATAGGGATAGGACGGCAAAGTGAATACGCTCATGACCATGCCTTCGATCCCAGGGGCGGTAATAAACTGGTCACGAGAATGGGCCAAGTGATTCAAAAAATCACGATAAAATAGTGTCTTGCCCTGCTTCTGAAACCCTATCGCGGTATACAAATCAGCACTGGTTTTACTGGGTAATATGCTTTCCAAAAACTCGACCAATGCGGCCGGAACCGCGCAATCAACCATAAAATATGCACGCGTAAAGCTGAATACAATACCCAGCTGATCAGGGTCGGTGAGCATCGCATCAACGTACAACTCACCCACCTCAGAACGTAATACCGGCAAAACAAAGCCCTGGTATTTACCTTCAACCACCATTCGCCCCACCAGGTACGCCGCCTTATTGCGATAAAATGGTGACGATAGGATCTCTATTTGGGCAGGCAATAAGGCATATTGTCTTTGACTGAAATACGGTAGCATCCGTTGTCGGATCAAACCAATATCACGCGCCATATCCTCCCATGCTAGATTCCAGCTAAATGACCGTAAGAGCTTCTCAAGCACTTCATCTAAGGTGTCCACCCGCGGGTAGTAGCTGTCATAAACCGGCGCCTCCATATCCAGGCTATCCGTTGCCAAACCAGCACGCACAAAGATATTTCTGTTATTGTAGTAAGTTCTATGAAATAAGTTGCAAAACATTGAATTATAGAAACTTTCTGCCAGTTCTGGTTGCTTATGGTCGTAAACTAAATCCATATACTGCAACTTAACTTCCCGCCATAACTCAGGCGACGATAACGACGCTTCTCGCTTCTCGCGCAACTTTTGAATCGCTTCACGCACGCGCATATCGTAGTAGTCAATTCGCTCGACTCGAGCTTTATCATCTGCCTCCCAGTCGGCACTTTCGAATCGCTGCTTAGCGCCACGGGTTATTTTGGTGAACAGCTGGAAGTGTCGGTCAAAGCCTTTGATGATGACCTTGGCAATTCGTTTTGCTTGTGAAGCCATATTGAATTTACTAATAAATGTCGCAAAAAAAAGCGAGCCTCACCACGAAGCTCGCTTTTGGATTATAGCCGAAGCTCGTAGAGTCCCACGAGCCTCGTCTTAGGCAGTGGGTTTAGAACTGCTCTTCTTCGGTTGAGCCGGTCAAAGCCGTTACTGATGAAGCGCCGCCTTGAATGGTGGTAGTCACATCATCAAAATAACCCGCCCCAACTTCTTGCTGATGCGCAACGAAGGTATAACCATCTTTGGCCTTGGCGAATTCTGGCTCTTGAACTTTCTCAACGTAGTGCCTCATGCCTTCGCCACGCGCGTAATCGTGCGCTAAGTCGAACATGTTGTACCACATGTTGTGGATGCCAGCGAGGGTGATGAATTGGTACTTGTAACCCATTGCGCCCAACTCTTCTTGGAACTTGGCAATAGTTTTGTCATCCAGATTACGCTTCCAGTTAAACGAAGGCGAGCAGTTATAAGCCAGCAATTGACCTGGGTTTTCAGCCCGTACCGCTTCGGCAAATTCACGCGCAACACCCAAATCAGGTTTATCAGTTTCACACCAAACCATATCGGCGTAAGGCGCGTAAGCCAAGCCACGAGAGATTGCTTGATCCAAGCCATTTTTAACCCGATAGAAACCTTCTGTAGAACGCTCTCCGGTAACAAACGGCGCGTCATTCGGGTCAATATCAGACGTCAGCAAGTTGGCTGCTTGTGCGTCGGTACGGGCGAATACCAAAGTGGGCACACCCATCACGTCAGCTGCCAAGCGCGCAGCAATCAGCTTTTGTACCGCTTCGCTGGAAGGCACCAATACTTTGCCGCCCATGTGACCGCATTTCTTCACCGCTGCCAGTTGGTCTTCAAAGTGTGCGCCCGCAGCACCCGCGCGGATCATGTTCTTCATTAATTCAAAGGCGTTCAAGACCCCGCCAAAGCCGGCTTCAGCATCAGCCACGATGGGCAAAAAGTAATCAATCCCTTCTTTATCTTCAGGCGACAAACCACGTCCCCACTGAATCTCATCAGCACGCGCAAACGAATTGTTGATTCGGCGCACGATCGTAGGCACTGAATCGTAAGCGTATAGCGACTGGTCAGGGTACATGGTCTCAGACGAGTTGTTATCCGCGGCTACCTGCCAACCCGATAAATAAATCGCTTCGATACCCGCCTTGGCTTGCTGCACCGCTTGCCCAGCGGTCAACGCGCCCAAGCAATTCACATAGCCCTTTTTGGATGAGCCATTGACCAGCTCCCATAGCTTGTTAGCGCCACGGGTAGCTAGCGAATGCTCGATGTTGAGTGAGCCACGCAGGCGGACCACGTCTTCAGCGGTATAGCCGCGTTTTACATTGGCCCAGCGTGGATTAGTTTCCCAATCCTTATTCAAGGCATCAATTTGTTGTTGGCGATTCATAGTGTGTTCTCCACAATTAAGTCATAAGCAGGTAAGGTTAAAAATTCTAAAAACTCGTCTTCCAGCACGAGTTTTCTCAGAAGCAAAGCCGCTTCCTGGTATCGAGTTGTGTTCATCACCTCAACCCCGTGCTGCGCTTGTAAGTCAGCCAGCTCTGCGTTGAGATAGGTTTCAAAGAGTTCAGCAGTCACTTTATCGCCGTTTTCCAAGAGGCCGTTTTTATTGCGAATCCACTGCCACAATTGGGCGCGCGAGATTTCTGCCGTAGCCGCGTCTTCCATCAAATTATGGATCGGCACTGCACCGCGACCCGCTAGCCATGCAGCAATATAGTGCAAAGCAGCGCTGACGTTCATGCGTACACCCGTTTCGGTGATATTACCCTCGGGCACTTTCAGCAAATCTGCAGCGGTATATTCCATCGTATCAACCGGCAAACTTTTACCCACTTGATTCGGCTCCGGCATGTGTTGGTCAAATATGGTTTTAGCAACCGGCACCAAATCCGGATGCGCGACCCAAGTGCCGTCATGACCATCGGTCACTTCACGCAGCTTGTCATTGCGAACTTTGTCAAACGCCGCCTCATTGGCCGCATCGTCATTCTTGATCGGTATTTGTGCCGCCATGCCGCCCATCGCATGCGCGCCGCGCTTATGACAGGTTTTTATCAACAGCCGTGAATACGAACGCAAGAAATGCCGCTCCATGGTTATTTCAGCACGATCTGGCATCAAACGATCGGCATGGCCGCGAAACCGTTTGATAAAGCTAAAAATATAATCCCAGCGGCCCGCATTCAGCGCCACAATATAATTACGCAAGGCATACAGGATTTCATCCATTTGAAACGCAGCAGTAATCGTCTCAATCAGCACGGTGCACTTGATGGTGCCGCTATCCAAGCCAAAACGATCTTCTGCCAGCGCAAACACATCAGACCACACTTGGGCTTCCTGATGATGTTCCATTTTTGGCAGATAGAAATACAACCCCTTGCCTTGATCTTGCAGGGTTTGAAAGTTGTTCAAAAAATACAGTGCAAAATCAAACAACGCGCCTGATACCGGCTTACCGTCATACTCAAGGTGCTTTTCGGGCAAGTGCCAGCCACGAACGCGCGCAAACAAAATGGCCGGATTATCGCTAAGCGCATATTCCTTGCCTTCTGGCGATACATAATCCAGCTCACCACGATTAGCATCACGTAAATTGATTTGTCCAGCAATGGTGCCCGCAAAAGTTGGCGAGTGCGCGTCTTCGAAGTCTGCCATGAATACACTGGCGCCTGAATTCAAGGCATTGATCACCATTTTACGATCGACCGGACCAGTGATTTCTACTCGCCGATCTTGCAAATCATCGGGGGTGCCCTTGATGGTCCAGTCACCTTCGCGAATGGCTTCGGTTTCAGACAGAAAATCGAGCGTACCGCCCTCATCTAAACGGGCCTGCACCGCCTGTCGATCAGCCAACATGGCCTCTATGCGTTCGCCAAACTGGTATTGTAAATCAGCGATAAATTGTAGCGCTTCATCCGTCACAACGGACCGTGCTTCATCGTCCAGCGACGCTAGTACACGAACGGGACTTGTATTACTCATTGATAAATCTCCGGTTCAACTTATGATTTGATGCTAAAACATAAGGATGTCTTATGCAATAGCTCAAAATGATTAAAACCATAAGAAATCGTTACCGTTCGTCTTGGCTTTCAAAGCTCTGTGCTATCTCACTGATAAACCACAATATAGAAAATCTTATACCTCATCCACCCCACCGTGGTTACCCACAAATCGGTATGCCTAAGCATTTGATCTCAAACGGTTAACTCTTGATAATAGCCACCTTTTTTGCACCGCAATATAATGCGCTGCCATTACTCACCAAAACTGGCGATTTGGTCACTTAAACTATGCGAAAGATTTCCCTCCCACCCAGCACCCGCAGCATCATCAAAAAACGCATGGCATCGCTGGCAATATTTGTCATGTTGGGCTCATTTTTGGTGTACGAAGAGCCTACTGTCGAAATCGCTTGGGTTACCGCCATCTTATTGCTGACCATTTATCTGTTCGCATTTGAGGTGGTTGACGTTGATATAGCCGCAATAACAATCATGGTAGTGCTGGGTTTAACCAGCCTGTTTGCGCCTTACATGGGGCTGGAACAAGGCTTAGTCGACACCGCCCATTTATTTGACGGCTTTTCCAGTAATGCGGTGATGTCGATCATCGCGGTCATGATCATCGGTGCTGGTTTAGATAAGACTGGCATCATGAGCAAGGTCGCGACGTTTATCCTCAACGTCGGTGGCACGTCTGAAAAGCGCATCATCCCCATCATCTCAGGCACCGTAGCCTTCATTTCATCGTTCATGCAAAATGTCGGTGCAGCCGCGCTGTTCTTGCCTGTGGTGTCGCGAATATCATCACGCGCCAAATTGCCCATGTCACGCCTGCTAATGCCGATGGGTTTTTGCGCGATCCTAGGCGGCACCGTCACCATGGTGGGCTCATCGCCATTGATTTTGCTCAACGACTTAATCCTGACTTCAAACTCTGCCTTGGCCGCTGACCAGCAAATGGAAACCTGGGGTTTATTTTCAGTCACGCCAGTGGGCATCGCTTTGGTAATTACGGGTGTCTTATACTTCGTCCTGTTCGGCCGCTACGTCTTACCCACCCCAAAAACTGAAAGCGTCACCTCCGCTGGCGACACCATGAGCTACTTCCATGATGTCTACGGCGTTGACTATGAGCTCTACGAAGTCGTGGTGACTGACGGCAGCGATATCATCGGTATGCACCTGGACGACTTTGAAGACAGCTACCAGCTGCGCGTGATCGCCACCAAGCAATCTGGCCACGCCACCCGCGTTGGCCCCGGCGCGCTAGACCGCGATACCGGCTTAAGTGCTGGCATGGTGCTTGGCATTATTGCTGAGCCTGACAACCTCGATCATTTCGTTGAAAAATATCACTTAAGCCGCCGGCCACAGTTACGCACCTTCGCAGAAGATTTAGCCAGTAATAAAGCCGGGGTCGCTGAAATCGTCATCCCACCCAGCTCTAAGTTAATCGGCCAAAGCGCACGCGACGTCTGGATGCGTAAAACTTACGGCATATCCATGGTTACCTTGCATCGCGACGGCCATACCATGCGTGAGGTGGAAGACATCCGCAACATCCCGTTTCATTCCGGCGACACGATGGTCGTCCATACGACCTGGGAAGCACTACTGCGGCTTGAGAAAGACAACGACTTCGTGGTCGTCACTAGCGAATACCCACGCGAAGAGTTACGCCCGCATAAAGTCGTGTGGGCAGGGATATTCTTTACCATTGCGCTGTCGCTGGTGCTGTTTACCGATATCCGTTTATCCATTGCATTACTGACGGGCGCCATCGGCATGGTGCTTTCAGGCGTGTTGCGCATCAATGAAGCCTACGATGCAGTATCGTGGAAAACGGTATTCTTGCTGGCCAGCTTAATCCCGCTGGGCATGGCGGTTGAGCAAACCGGCACCGCCAAATGGATTGCTGACCAAACCTTATTAGTTGTTGGTGACATGCCGATTTGGGTGATTCAAACCGCAATGGCTGCGCTGGCGACATTCTTCACCCTAGTCATGTCGAACGTCGGGGCAACCGTTTTATTGGTGCCATTGGCAGTCAATATCGCAATCGGCGTGGGCGCCGACCCAGCATTGTTTGCACTCACCGTCGCGATTGCCACCTCCAACTCCTTCCTGATCCCCACCCACCAAGTCAACGCCCTGATCATGGGCCCTGGCGGCTATCGCGTGCCCGATTTCATGCGCGCGGGCAGCGTTATGACAATCTTGTTCTTAATCGTTTCTATTGCGATGTTGAATTTATTGTATTAGGCTTCAGCCGATTCCTTTGTTTAATCAGGGTATTGGCTGAGCTTTCTCAGAAAGATCACAATAAACCACCGGTCTGGTGTTGAACCGGCCTACTTCTGCCAACGGCTATGGTCGTTATGCCGAGCAGAAGCTTTAGCAAAAAATGTCTAAACCCACCCTGATGAAACCACACTAATCGAACCAGGGCCCCGCGCATGGCACTCAGCGAGAAAGAAACAGGGTGCCATTGGTCATCGACTGTAAAGATGGAAAACAGGAGTCTTAAACGGTGATACACATGTATTGGAGGATAGATGGATAAGAATACAAGCAGCCGCAGTACGCTTGATAAAGCACTGCGAATGAACCTAGATAGCAAAAAGTACGGCACAATCGTAGAGATTGGTGCTGGCCAAGAAGTAGCACGCCAGTTCTTCAGAGCTGGGGCAGCAGCGGGCAGTATTGCTAAAACGATGTCCGCTTACGACATGAAGTTCTCGGATGCCATTTACGGCATCCAGAAAGACAAGCGTTACGTTAGCAAGGCGCGCGTCAAAGCAATGATCGAAAAAGAGTTTAGCTTGGTAATCGAGCGCGTGGGCACTTCTCGCTCCAAAACGACCCGGTATTTTGCTTATGGTGCAACGGTAGCAGCTAAAAGCTACCAGTCCGAAAATGAGTGCCACGCATGGTGCGGCATTCGAACTCAAATGTATCCTGGCGCCGAGCCTTCAGAAATTGTCATCCATATACGCATGCTCGATAGAGATGTCGATCGGCAGCAATCGTCACTGGGTGTGCTGGGTGTGAACCTGATTTATGCGGGATACTATTATTTTGAGGACCCCAAAAGAGCGATCGACTCACTCACTGATAACTTGGAGCAAGGTCAAATTGAAATCGATTCAATCGAATTTAACGGCCCCTATTTCGAGGAAGTCGATAACCGAGCTATCAACCTGCATCTCATCCGCAGTTGGAAAACTCGAGCAATCATGTTCAAGCCAAATGGGAAGGTTGTTGTACCCGCAGAAATGCTTTATAAAAAAAATGTGCTGACCATTCGGGGTTCCTTCAGGCCGGTCACTAAACTGAATGTCGATATGATTGAACAGGGTCTCAAGTCCTTTACCGAAATGAAAGGCGTTACCCAAGACAACAGTATCGCACTGGCAGAAATATCATTGAATGATACCAGCGGGAATGACTTGCAGGCCGCCGAGACAGATATCATTGATCGTGTGCAATTACTAAATACGCTTGGCTATAGCGTCATGATTTCAGACTATACGCGCTACTTTACGTTACGGGCTTATTTCAGACAATTTACTAAATTGCAGATCGGTATCGTCCTGGGAATTGTCAATATTAGACAAATTTTTGATGAAAGCAATTATCGTGGCGTAGAGGGCGGGATTTTAGAGGGCTTTGGAAAGCTATTTCCTGACCATACCCACCTGCTGGTTTATCCAGAAATTGATCAATCCGGTGAGCTACAGGATTACACCAACGTGGTTCTGCCCGATAATCTTCAGTACCTGTACAAGCACCTGCTGGAGAACAACTTTATTTTTGGCATTGAACCTGGCGACCATGGGCTGTTTAATATTTTCTCTCGTCAAATACTCAACCAGTTACCCCATGGTCGTGGAGATTGGGAGCAGTATTTGCCGGAAGGAGTCGCCGACCTTATTGTTAAGCACAAATTGTTAGGATTTCGCGAGTAAGGGTTACTCCTCATTTTACGAGTGCACACCATCGCCTACGGGATCAAGTGCATCAGGTCACTGATCTTAATTCGGCAGCAAAATACCGGCCCAAATAGGCGCTGGTCATCGCGAGCCTAGCGCCGCGATCTATCTGTTAGATTGCCGCGTCGCTACGCTCCTCGCAACGACAGATGGGGCGTTTTGCTCTCGACACTTCGGTCGTCAAATGTACCCTGTTAGTATGCTGGGTTAATAGCCCCAGGCGGTTATAGTGTGCACAACTTCGTGCGCGCGAGCAGCAGCATAACGATCTGGTTCTTGATCGTTTCTGTTGCGATGTTGGATTGATTGTATTAGGCTCCAGCCAATTCCACTGTTTTACTAAGGTATTGCTTGGATTTCCACAGCAAGCCTCAATAAGTCGCCGGTTTTGGAATTGAAGGTCGGGAGCGAAACGCCCCATCTGTCGTTGCGAGGAGCGTAGCGACGCGGCAATCTAAACCGATAGATCGCCACGCTACGCTCGCGATGACCAATGCTTATTTTGGTCGATATTTTGCTGCCGGATTAATATGCTGATCACTGAAACCTTAGCCAAAAACGCCGAAACCTACCCTGATGAAATCTCGCTGATCGAGCGTGACCCAGTGCATAGTACGCGGCGAGAAATCAGTTGGACGCAGTTTGATCAAGATGCCAATCGCTTTGCTAATGCACTGATCCAAAAAGGCGTGCGCAAGGGCGATAAAGTTGCGCATCTGGTGACGAATTGCCTGGAATGGTTACCGAGTTATTTCGGCATTCTGCGCAGCGGTGCTTTAGCCGTCCCTCTAAATTTCCGTTTTGAAGCAGAGACTATCCTCGCGTGCTGTCAGCTTGCAGAACCAACCGTGTTGGTATTTGGTGAAGAACTGGTCAATTGTGTCTCAGCGATCAAACAGCAGCTCAGCGATACGGTGCTCCACTTTGTCTATATCGGCGCAGATGATCACTGCCCGCAGTACGCTGAAAAATATACTGATTTCATCCTCAGCGCTTCTCAGCAAAACCCCGCCATACCCATACAACTCAGCGACGATGCTGCGATATATTTCACCTCGGGGACCACTGGCCAACCCAAAGGCGTATTACTCACGCACCGCTGTCTGGAACACGCAGCCTACGTGGAAAACCAGCATCACCATCAAACGCACGATGACAATTTTCTGTGCATCCCGCCGCTGTATCATACGGGCGCGAAAATGCACTGGTTTGGTGGTTTTATCGTCGGTGCCAAAGCCGTTATTCTGAAAGGCGTGAAACCGAAGTGGATTCTTGAAGCGGTTTCAGAAGAACAAGCCACCATCGTCTGGCTGCTGGTGCCGTGGGCGCACGATATACTAATCGCGGACGAAAACGATGAACTGGATTTCAGCCAATACCAGCTCGACCAATGGCGTTTGATGCACATTGGCGCACAGCCCGTGCCGCCTAACTTAATCCATGCCTGGAAAAAGCTATTCCCACATCACGATTATGATACCAACTATGGCTTAACCGAATGTGCCGGCCCAGGCTGCGTACATCTGGGGCTTGAAAACACCCACAAGATCGGCGCGATTGGCATACCCGGCGTTGACTGGGAATGCCAGATTATTGATGCCAAAGGCCAACCGGTCATCAATGGTGAACCCGGAGAGCTGCTGGTCAAAGGGCCGGGCCTGATGAAGGAATACTACAAAAACCCAGACGCTACCCAACAAACAGTAATTGATGGCTGGCTGTATACAGGTGATATCGCGCGGCGAGATGCTGATGGCTTCTACTGGCTGGTAGACCGCAAAAAAGACCTCATCATCAGCGGTGGCGAAAATATATCACCAGTAGAAATAGAGCACTTTTTTATGACGCACTCCGCGATTCAAGATATCGCCGTCATCGGCACCCCAGACCAGCGCTTGGGTGAACTCGTCACCGCCGTCATCCAACTCAAACCGGGCAAGGCATTCAGCCATGAAGAAGCACTTAACTTTGCCGAAGCATTGCCCCGCTACAAACGTCCGCGCCGCGTCTATTTTGACCCCGTTCCGCGCAATGCAACGGGTAAGATTGAAAAACCGAAGCTGCGGGAATACTATGCCAAACCACCAGCTCTGGTTGATTCAGGCGTTAGGCACCCACATAGCCATGCCGGAATTACTGGGTGAATTCAAAAGCCAAACCGTCCAAGACCAATACACCAATTTCCCACAGAGGTAATGGTGAACTCATTCATCCGGGAACAGGTATCGTTCCGATAATGAAAGAAGTGGGCGAGAAACGTTTTTCCATAATTGGTACCGGCTTCTACGTAACAAGGTACGGCCTACTAGTTACTGCGAAACATGTTCTAGAGGATCTAATCGCCGAGAATGGTACATCGCTTGTTCGGAATTACATCTGTCACCTCGCTCCGGAAAACGCCATTTATCTTCGCCCAATTCGGAAGGCCCATCTTCTAAAAAAGGCAGATATTGGCATTGCACAGGCTGACAATTTTTTGGATTCCTTTCCTGCTAACCCCCTCCAAAACCTAAGAGCAACTCTTTCAACGCAACTTCCGCCTGAGGGGGCTCCTCTTAGGACGTATGCCTACCCCGAGAACGCGATCCTCGACTTCAATCACGAAGGTCAGGTCCCGGTCATTGCTGGAGACTACTTCCAAGGAGGTTTCCTTCGTTTCGTCGACAAACCAGAGCATCCTTTTCTACCTTTCCCATATTTCGAGACTACCGTCGAAGTTCGGAGCGGAGCGAGCGGTGGCCCTGTATTTGATTCCAAAGGTCGAGTAATCGGAGTCAATTGCCGGGGCTGGGATTTTCGGGGCGGCGAACACGAAAAGAATCCGCTATCCTACATCGTGCCCATTGATAGAATCATTGAAATCGATGTAGACCCTTTCATGATTCCTAGTGTTAGCTGGGAATCCGACCAAATCCCCGAGACTAGGAAAGGTCACATACTAAACGGGCGCGAACTCGCCGAGTATGGGCACCTCCTCTTTGAACCACCCTTACCATGAGGTTGAACCAGTGCCAACTTAAGTGGTCGCCTAATCCATAGCTCAACTGAACGCGCGGCAAAAGCGCGCGCCGGTTAGCAGCACGTTAGATTTGTTGAGAACAATGGAAAAACAATGGGATCAGACTCGACAAATTACATAGTGGCTATTCTTAGAAAGTCGAATCGATTTAGTGCAAGCCCAACAGCGTCGCGCTAACATAGGAAGACTAATCGCCTTGCCCACGAAGGAAAAGGCACCCGGTGGTTCAAAACAAATGAGAGAAGTGAGATGAGCGGTTTACTGGCCCTATTTGATGATGTGGCAGCGATTGCAAAAGTTGCAGCGGCATCGGTGGATGATGTGATTGGCCAAGCCGCGAAGGCGGGTTCAAAGGCCGCTGGTGCGTTGATTGATGATGCTGCGGTAACCCCAAAATATGTGCAGGGGTTTGACGCCAGCCGCGAATTGCCCATCGTTGGGCGTATCGCCTGGGGATCGATCAAGAACAAGTTGATTTTCCTGCTGCCTGCCGGATTAGCACTGTCGAGTTTTGCCCCTTGGGCGATTTCGCCGCTGTTGATGATAGGGGGGGCCTATTTATGTTTTGAGGGCGCTGAAAAGGTGGCGCACGTGCTATCCCCGCACGAGTCACACGACGAAGATGTAGACGAGGGAGACCCGGCGCATTTGGAAGAAGAAAAAGTGGCGGGGGCGATCAAGACCGATTTTATCCTGTCGGCCGAGATTATGACCATTGCGCTGGCAGCGATCCCCGAAAGCTCCTTTTGGATGGAAGCGGCGACATTAGCAGTTGTCGCGGTAGGGATCACGGTATTGGTTTACGGCAGTGTGGCCTTAATCGTCAAAGCGGATGATTTGGGCTTGTTGATGGCCGACAAGGGGCGGATTGGCATGGTGCGCGCATTGGGTCGTGGCATTGTACATTCGATGCCGAAGGTGTTGGCTCTGTTGATGATCATTGGCACCGCAGCAATGCTGTGGGTCGGAGGCAGCATTGTGATTCACGGGATGGAACAGATGGGCTATAGCTGGGTGGGCCACCATATCCACGATTGGGCCGCTGCGGTGGGTCATGCCGTGCCGCAGCAGGCCACACACATTGTCGAATGGAGTGCCAAAGCCACGATGGACGGGTTGTTCGGCTTGGCGTTGGGACTGGCGCTGGTGCCAGTTGGCACCAAAGTGATCGCGCCACTTTGGGAAAAGCGCTTTTGGGCCAGGACGACGCACAAAGCTAAAGCCTGATCTGCCCGAAATGCTTTGACGACGTACACTAGCGACAAATAGAATCACTTACACTTAGAAAGCGCACTCAACCGGACAAAGTGCCCGCTATCCACGCACTATGCCGCTGATGCAAGGCGTCATGTGTCATGAATTCATGTAATTAGGTTATATAAAGCAGATGGATTGGAAAATATTCTTAACCATATTTGCGTCGGTTTTCGTGGCGGAGCTGGGTGATAAAACTCAGTTAGCAACGATG
This sequence comes from Candidatus Poriferihabitaceae bacterium, assembly GCA_965249035.1. Classification (GTDB taxonomy): domain Bacteria; phylum Pseudomonadota; class Gammaproteobacteria; order Arenicellales; family Poriferihabitantaceae; genus CBDFKV01. Next base: position 553,913 of record CBDFKV010000006.1, read on the forward strand.
CTTTTTGCCGCAGATAAAGCGGTCAGTAAATACACTGTCTTTTTTGCTGCTTCAGCAGCACTGATTGTTGCGTCGGCTATAGGTGTTTTGGCAGGTAGTTTAATGTCAGAGTATATCAACGAAAAATACTTACATTATGCAGCGGGTATAGGCTTTATCGCCATAGGTGCATTTACTTTATACAATGCATAAAGCACATAAATCACATCGCGTAGAGTTCGAGGCCCTTAAAATTTCACCTAACAAAACAGGCAGCTGGCCTGGCCTACGGTCAGCCGCTGATGTAGGCGGCATATGAAAAGCGAATGAAGAAAACATCACGATCAAGTGAGCTTCGAAATGACGAGGAAGCTGTTCAATCGGTACGGCAGTGGGTTAACACTTTTGTGGTGGATATGACTCTTTGCCCATTTGCCAAGCATGAGATGCTGAACAACCGGGTGCGCTTTGCTACCACCAGAGCGACAACGGAAAAGCAATTGTTGATGTCTTTGCAAGACGAGCTGGAATTGCTCAATAGCGATCCGTCAGTTGAAACTACGCTGCTGATTCACCCACATGTATTGCAGGACTTTTATGACTACAATCAGTTTTTGAGCTATGCCGATAAACTCCTTTTGGAAATGGGACTGGAAGGTACTTATCAAGTCGCCAGTTTTCATCCAGATTACCAGTTTGACGGTACAAATCCGGACGATGCAGAGAATTATACCAACCGCTCGCCCTACCCCTTGTTGCATCTTATTCGGGAAGCGAGTCTTGAAAGCGCTATTGTGGAATATCCTGATGTTGATCAAGTTCCAGCACGAAACGTGGCGCTAATGAATAGCCTGGGTCACAACAAACTGCAGGCACTATTTGAAAGCCTGTTTAAACTGTAGGGAGCCGAACCCCTGAGGTTCTCAGACTCGAGGTAGGATGTATAAAGCTCAAATAGAACGGATAAGTCCAGGATACGGTCGAATATCCCTGTCAATGAGCAAAAATTTCTGTTGGAAATCTGATAGTGTCGCCCTCACGAACGCATGCAATCGGAACACCCAAAGGCTACGCCTTTTTGTTGACCTCTAATGCGACGCGTTATGTGTGTTTTTCACTTTATATTCGAACGGGTGAATTCGGATGTAATTTTTATTTTTCACCAACATTTATGAGTAAAGAAAATGAGTAAAGGTACAGTTAAATGGTTCGATGCCGCTAAAGGCTTCGGTTTTATTACCCCTGAAGATGGTGGCAAGGATTTGTTTGTCCATCATTCAGAAATTCAAGCGGGCGGTGAGTATGCCACCTTGAATGATGGCCAAGAAGTTGAATTCGAAGTTGGCGAAGGTCAAAAAGGCCCATGTGCTAATAACGTGGTTGCTATTTAGGTAGCTAGACCTAACAAATCAAGCTAGTCTGACGTCCAACCCGTCGTTTCAGGTCGGTTTGGACGCAGCTGCTTGAGGCGTTAGCTGTAAAGTGTATATTCTATAAAACTCGGCACTACGCGATGGAAATACATGTTTTTTGATGTGTCGGAGCTAGAAAGCCAAGAAAAATATCACCTCTTAAATGGTGGTGTCACTCCAAGACCCATTGCATGGATAAGTACACGTTCAAGTGATGGTGTTGATAATTTAGCACCTTATTCATTTTTTACCGTTGCAAGCTGTAACCCTCCTATACTTCTTTATACGCAGGTCACTCAGAGAAGTGGTGTTGATAAAGATACACTACAGAATTTAGTTGAAACAGGTGAATGTGTAGTCAATATAGTAAGCGCTGCTTTGCTAGAAAAAATGAACGCTACCAGCGCCGCTCTTGAAATTAATGACAGCGAATTTGCTTTTGCTGACATCGATAGTTGTGCTAGCTATAAAGTCATACCTCGTTCTGTTAAACAATCACCCATTCGTTACGAGTGTGCGTTAAGGAAAACCATCCCTATTAGTGATTTACCTGCGGGTGGCACGCTGATACTTTTAGATGTAAAGTCCATTTATGTCCGAAATGATTTGTATATAAACGGGACTATAAACCAAGAGTTGGTTGACTCCGTGGGTAAAATGGGAGGAAATCACTTTAGCCTTATTTCTGAAAATGTCGAGCTTAAACGCCCCTAACTATTTTTGCTTCCTAGGTAAATGTGCACCTAAAGTGTGTCATCGATCACCCTTCAGGCTGAGCCTCCAAAAGCTTCGCGTTTTCTGACCCGTTACAAATACATTAGAAGGCCAATCACAGCAGCCTTAGAAATGGAAAAAGTATCATGCTAGAGCTAACACATATACTGACTTACATTGCTGCTCTTGCAGTAGCCGCTGCTATACCAGGGCCGGGAATGACTGCTCTTGTTGCTCGCAGTGTGAACTCTGGGGCATTAGCTGGGTTTGCTATGCTTGCAGGGCTTATTCTGGGGGACCTCACTTATTTGTCTTTCGCCGTTTTCGGACTTGCCGTTTTAGCCAAGAGTTTCAGTATTTTATTTGTTTTGGTGAAATGGGGAGCTGTTGTTTATCTTTGCTACCTTGCTTGGTTGTTTTGGACGGCTGATCATCAGCCGTTAAACCAAACCACCCCCCCCAAACGAAAGGACCTTCTATCAGCAGGTTTGTCTGGGTACACGATCACACTGGGAAACCCAAAAACCATTGCTTTTTATCTTGCTTTGCTACCAGTGATTATCGATTTAGAAATGATCACGGTACAAAGTTGGGCTGTCATGTTAGTACCTTTAACGGCTATAGTATTGCTTTGTGTTGGTGCTGTTTTTATTCTAGGTGCAATTGGTGTTCGGCATATATTGTCGAGTGAAAAAGCACAAAAAATCCTTCACCGTGGTGCAGCTTCCGCAATGATTGTAGCGGCTGGGTCCATGGTAGCGAAAGAAGCGTAGTATTTCGAAATATGTGCAGATTAAACTGCCACTAATTTTTGGAGGATTACAACAGAGAGACGATGGAGCACCCAAGTCAATGAACGAAAACTCTCTTACACAATCACCTTAAACTGTCCAACTGGTGTTGACGGGGTACAGGTGATTCGAATGAATTTAAATGGATTGATGGCAAAGGTAAAGTTCAGTAATACGAGTCTGAGAATGGCTGGGGTCTGGGATTTAGTAACGTTTGTGGATCAACTTAATGCGGGCTGTATCTATAGCCTGTATCAAGGCAATGTCTTGGGTGTCACGTTGGGGACAATAGATGGAGACCCGGAAATAGAGATTGAAAAACATATATTCGTCGGTTCAAAAGCGCCCTGGGATCACATTGGTGGACCGGCACTGCAATTTGAAGAATGGAGGTAATGACGCATAACAAACGCATGCAGTCTAACGCGGCCGTGCCGCTGACGCGGGGCGTTGTGCCCCAAAGGAACTGCGATGAAGCATAAACAGGTTATCGTGGTTGGTGCTGGCATTGCCGGACTGGTTGCTGCTTATCACCTTGGAAAGAATGGGATTGATGCCGTCGTGCTAGAGGCTTCACCGAGGGTTGGTGGCCGAATGATTACCGATTCTTCTGATGGATACCTCATAGATGGAGGGGCACAGTTTCTTTCGAGTGAATACCCTATTCTGTGCGAGTTAATAGAAGAATTGGGTATTGCATCTGAATATGTAGAAACTTCCTGCTCAGTTGGGATAGTACGAAACGGAAAAATCAGAAAGTTTAGATATGACAGGCCGCTCAGTCTTCTATTCGGTGGCCTGCTAAGCATTAATGAATGGCTATCATTTGTTATTGGTAGCGTAAGGCTGTGGAAAAAGACAAATGTGCTTCCACTGAATAATTACTCTGCATGGAAAGATTTTGATGATGAATCTGCCGAGTCCTGGAGTAACCGTTATTTTGGAAAGGCCATTACAGATTACTTCATTGAGCCGTTACTTGAAGCATTTTATTTTCAGTCACCGAGTGTCACATCTAAAGCACTGCCAATAGCAATCAATGCATTTAGGGCGCATAACGCAAAAACAATGACACTGTCAAGTGGCATAGGCAGGTTGCCGGAATCTATTGCCAATAAACTCGATGTGCGACTTAACACCATCATAAATAGGGTATCGGTAGAAGGTGATAAGGTGTTGGTCTGTACAGAGACCCAAGAGTTTATGGCAGATAGAGTCATCTTAGCTACTCCTGCGCCTGTATCCAGTAAAATTTATGTATTCCCAAATGCACTTGAAAGAGAGCTATTAACTACGAGTTACAGCAGTACAGTTAATGTCGTAATTGCATTAGAAAATAAGCTGCCTGAAAAAGGGTTTATGAATGGCATATACGGTGTATGGATACCGCACAAAGAACGCAAAGTAATTGCTGCCTTCACCATCGAAACAGCAAAGCATAGCAATAGAGCAAAGTCCGGCGAATTAATTCATGTCATGCTGTCTGGTGAAGCAGGTAAAAGCATGGCAGACCAAGATGAAGATACAATTCTTGCAACCATATTACCAGAACTTGAACAGTACATTCCTTCGGTTTCCGGGAGTGTGGGATACTGTAACTTCAGGTATGGACTTTTATATTAGATAGATCTGTTTTATCTTTCCCCCTAGGGGGAAATTTTTGATTTATTCAAATTTTCGCATCTGGTGTCTTGTAAGTTGAGCCATTTGTGCGTTCCATGTTTTTTAGCAATAAACAACGTGGAGACACCCAAATGACCCAATCAAACAATAACGTATTTGACGTAGTAGTGGAACAATTAATATCAGAAGGCCCCGATGCCATGCGCCCCGTGCTCACCGCACTACTCAATGAGGCGATGAAGATCGAAAGAGAGCAGTTTCTAGGCGCATCACACTATGAGCATAGTAAAGATCGGCTAGGCTTTGCCAATGGCTACCAAGATAAGCGTATCGATACCCAAGCAGGTACGCTCAAGCTACGTATTCCAAAGACAGCCAAACACATTGATGAACCATTTTACCCTCAATCACTAGAACGCGGCTTACGCAGTCAACGTGCGATGATGTTAACCGTTGCTGAGATGTACGTGACAGGCGTTAGTACGCGCCGAGTCGAAAAGGTCATGCAGAGTATGGGTATTGAAAATATCTCATCTACGCAGGTATCACGGGCTAATCAGGCGATGGATGAGGCGTTGCAAGCCTGGCGAAATCGTCCGTTGAGTAAGGTCTCTTACTTGATCCTCGATGCGCGTTATGAAAAGGTGCGAGAGGGGCATCAAGTGATTGATATGGCGGTGTTGAGTGCCGTTGGCGTGTTGTCTTGTGGGCGGCGTTGCATATTGGGAACAGCGATTGCGGTTAATGAGGCTGAAGTTAACTGGAGAGAGTTTCTCAAGGGCTTGGTTGACCGGGGCTTACATGGCCTTGAGTTTATTGTCAGCGACGATCACAGCGGCTTAAAGGCCGCTAGAAAGGCCATATTCCCAGGCATCCTTTGGCAGCGCTGTCAGTTTCATCTGGCGCAGAACGCTATCCATCATGCACCTAACCACAAAATCAAGCAGCGCATTGGTGCTGAATTGCGCAGCGTTTGGAATGCACCCAATATGGTGGCAGCTCAGGCCAACCTAAAAGCCCTTGTAAGCCAGTACCAAGAAAAGCACCCTCACTTAGCGGATTGGCTAGAGAACAACGTGCCTGAAGGTTTAAATGCTTTTGCGTTACCCGATAGGCACCAAAAGAAAATGCGAACCTCCAACAGCATTGAACGGACGGTTCAACAAGAACTTAAGCGCCGAACCCGCTTGGTCAGAGTTTTTCCTAACCGAGAGGCTTTGTTACGATTAGTCAGCGCCATTCTGATTGAGATTGATGACGAATGGACTAATGCTAATCATCGATATATCGTGTGGAACGACAATGTGTCAACTTGCTAGACAAAAAAGTCCATACCAAATGTTGCGTAATCGAGTGTGGTGTTTACGCGAGTTTATCGATGGGTAAATGCTGAGCCAATGTCCCCTATTGGACGATGCAGAATAATATACGATTATCGAGAGTCAATAAAAAATCACGATAAGGTGATTCTAGCTGGAGACTATTTAGGTATGCCATTTACGGAAGGTGCAGCGGAAACAGGGTTATGGGCAGCTTCATCCATGTTGAATATGGCATAATATTCAATTCCACCTGGCCGCTATAGTTACTCCCGCTCTTTTAGTGTCGGCTGAATTGTGGCGTTAGGCTTCTTACAAACCAATAATGGAATATGAATGATGGTGGCACTAGTGATAGGCATGGTGTTATTGATCTCAACCTTACTTTGCCGTTCTTTTGCAAATAGGCGCGGCAGAAATCCTGTGTTTTGGGGTATTATGGGGGAAATTTTTAGTCCTTTTACAATCCCCTTAGTCTTAATGTCCAAGCCCAAGGATAAAGTGTGAATATACTCCGCCTTTTCAGTATTGGAACGCTGATTGTCTTATTGACTGGTTGTGGCTTGGTCAGGGGAGGCTTAGCCTATTTTCAGTCCTTAGACGGCTTTAAAGAGTTAGAGGATAGTGGGATCTACTACGAAGCCGGGACAAAAGATATTGCTGTAATGGTTAAACAAGATATTCCTGGTGCAATTTCGAAGGTTGAACGCAAGCAATTTAGGCCATTTAAAGAAAGAGTTACTGTCTATATCTGTGCGAGCAAAGAGAGTTTCTCAAAATATTCCGGCGCCTCCAAAATGGCAAGAGGTGCTACATTTAACAAAAAGATTTTTGTTGCTCCTCGCGCGTCACAAACCGGAACGCTAAAAAGTATTCTTGTTCATGAGATGTCACACTTACAATTTAATCAATATCTTGGCACTCGCCGATACGCATCTAATATTCCATCTTGGTTTCAAGAGGGATTAGCAGTTAATGTTTCTGATAGCGGAGGAGCGGAGAAAGTATCCTACGATGTGGCCAAGGAAAGCATTTTATCAGGCCATTCCTATGCACCAAATGATTCAGGCAGTCTTTTCTTTCCTCGAACTGCTTATTCGTTTGGTTTGAAACCGCATATGTTCTATCGTCAAAGCTCAATATTTGTGCGCTATCTTAGTGACAGCTATCCATCGGAGTTCAAGAATTTCTTGACTATTTTGTTCGCTGGGAATGAGTTTAAGACGGCCTTTAAAAAAGCATTTGGCAAGTCAATTAACAGCGCTTGGGAAGATTTTCTTGGTAAAATCAAAGCCTAGTAATCGAATAAACTCGAACCACAATGAACCATGTGGCACTCCACTTTTGGGTGCGTAAGGATAAATCCAATAGAAACAATGAGAAATATAATATGTCAGACCAATGGTTAAGTAGTTTAATAACTGACAATGCTCAACTAGGCTATGAGCTAGCAATAAAGTTGTCCAGAATGGGCGTGAAATACACCCAACCATCAGATGAAGTTCGGCAAAAGCTTAGACCTGCCTATGGGGAAGATGCAGATAGTTTGATAGCGTCCTCTCAGGTAATAGCGATCAATTTCCAAACAGTGGCTGCGGCCAACAACTACTGGCGAGACTAATCTCATAACAAATAGGACAAGCAAATGCATTAACACACGCTTGCTTACCTAGGCGTTAGCTACTTCAGGAGGGTTAAATGCAAATTGAAAGTTGGTTAGCATTCTGTTCAATCGCATTGGTGGCAACAGCAACACCTGGCCCAGCAGCATTGCTAGTAACAACAAATAGCCTTATGGTTGGTTTCAAAAAATCACTCATAACGATATTGGGCAATGTCACTGGGCTGCTGCTAATGTCTGCTTTTTCTGTTCTTGGGCTGAGTGCTGTAGTTCTACATTCTGCGGTAGCTTTTACGATAATAAAAATTCTTGGGGCAATTTATCTTGTCTATATGGGGGTTAAGCTTTGGAAAAATGGTATTACACCGGTTCAATCTGAAAGTTCGGGAAAAACACATGTCTCAATAATTAGCTTGTATTTTCAAGGGCTTTTGGTGGCGCTGACCAACCCCAAAGCTATCATTTTCACTACTGCACTATTTCCTCAGTTTGTGGTCGTTTCTGAACCACTGTTACCCCAATTCAGCCTGTTAGTAGCCAGTTTCATGACGCTTTCATTCCTGTGTTTATCAACCTATTCGCTGCTTGCTCAAAGAGCCAAAGGTGTTGGGAGAAAAGCGTCAAATAGCTTGTTGCTAGGTAAGGTATTCGGCTCAACGTTTATTGGCGCGGGTTGCTTTCTCGCAGCAACACAAAGTAATCGGTAGCTAACCTACGGCACGACTGAATGAGGCGTTATGTGATGAATGGAGCATAAAGAAATGACATACAAAGCGGTAAATTTAATAGAAAAGCTTGATCAATTTTCTGAGTACGCCACTCAATGACTTGTTCCAGAGCACGAATTACACGGCTACTGGGCAATGATAAATCAGCGTCAATCGTTAAGCATTCTCGATTGTAATCATCAATCGCATTTAAAGTCCGTAGCGTGCGGCTATCGGTCAGGGAATCACTCATAAAATCCATCGACCATACCTGATTGATTTGCTTAGGCACGCTCAGAGCATCAGGCTTATCTCTCTTGATACGACGCCTGGGTTTGATTCTAAGGTTTACCTCCAGCTCCCGATAAATCCGATACACGCGCGTATGATTCCAACCATAGCCTTTGATATTGCGCAGATACAGAAAACACAGCCCAAACCCCCAGCGCTTGTTAGCGGTCGTTAGCCTCAGCAACCAATCAGCTATTTGCGCGTTCCCCGATGACAACTTGGCCTGATACCGATAACAGGTCTCGCTGATAGAAAAAACCTCGCAGGTCAAACGTATGCTTGCTCGATAACGTTCCCTAGCTTTAATCGCCATCTCTTTGCGTCGAGACGGCGTCACCACTTTTTTTCGATGGCCTCTCGCGCGATTTCAGCCTTCAGCTTCTCTTCTGCATACATGCGTTTGAGGCGCGCATTTTCCGCCTTCAACTCCCGCATCTCTTTCATCAATGACGCATCCATACCGCCGTATTTGCTGAGCCATTTATAAAAGCTGGCTTGGCTCATGCCATGTTCGCGGCAAAGATCAGGTACGCTGACCCCTGACTCGTTCTGCTTCAAGATCGCAATGATCTGACTGTCGCTGTATCGTGCTTTTTTCATAGAAAATTCTTCTCGCTAAGTTTATGAGAATTCTCTACTTACTACTCCTACTAATTTTCGGGGGGATTACATTCAGTAATCAAAGCCATGCTTACAAATGAGAAAATTTATTTTGCCATGAAATGCAACGTTTCGCATCACGCTCCTCGTACTTTCGAATAGCAGCTGGAAGGTCCATCTCAAACTCGTTCTCCCGACCCTCGCCCAATGCCGTTAGCCGCATGGTGTACCAGGCCGTTATTCCGCCTGGAGGTGTAGATTCAAACCTCGGAAAGTCAGGATCACCCCCTTCCTCGCTTAGCCAGGTATTCGCAAGATGAGGATTAAGAGCCATGGCTCGTCCTAATCCCACCATATCAACAGCGCCACAGGCTACGGCATCAATAGCCTGATCACGCCTTTTAAATCCACCCGTCAACATCAGGGGTATATTGGTTACTCCCCTTGCGAGTCGGGCAAATTCAAGAAAATAGGGTCCTCGACTGGTACCTTCAGAGCTTGCCTTCGCTCCAGGGAAGTATGTCCCTCCACTAATATCAATCAGATCGATCGAGGTTTGATCTAGAAGGCGTACCACCTCCAAAGCATCGACCTCTATCAATCCACCTTCCAGTTGATCCGTTGAGTTGAGCCGGATTCCAACGGGAAACAACGGACCAACAGCACGCCTGACTTCATTGATGACTTCAAATACTATGCGACTTCGTGCTTCGATTGAACCGCCGTAACCATCGCTTCGATGATTAAACAAAGGGGAAAGAAACTGACTGAGTAAAAACCCGTGACCTGCGTGAATAAGAATACCGCTAAAACCTACAGTCTTTGCGTGTAATGCGGCTCTTGCATACATGTCGGGTAACTCGCGAATCTTGTCAATAGACATACCTGCACATTGAAGGCCCTCGATATCAATAGCTGACGGCCCCCTCGGCTGACTGATCGGCAAGTGGGAAAGGGCTCCGGCGTGACCCAGTTGCGGCCATAGGTGAGCACCCTCGATCACCGCCCGGCGGGTTAATAACCGAAGCAAATTTTGATTGGAGTGTGCCCCAAGCACCAAATTTCCCGGTTTCTCAGGAAAGCGGGGGTCGCCTTGTACTTCACCAACGAAGGACACAGCGGCCCCACCTTCTGCCCATCTTTCGTACAATCGAATTTGCGTCTCCGTGGGATTACCTTCACCGTCCGCAAGCGAATCCGACATTGGCGACTTTGCAAGTCGGTTCTTTAGAATCGTACCGCAAGGAAGCTCCAGCGTGCTTTGAAGGACGTCAATGGAATTTGAATCTTTAATCATATTTTTGTGTGAGTAACTCGTTCAGTATAGGCACCTCAAGAGCCAACAGCTTACAGGGTGGTGGCGGACCTATACACCCTTAATTACGCAGCCGAAATCGTACCGTCATTCTTTGCAAAGGCATGCTCTTATCTTGAGACCGGCACTTCGCTGTCGGTGTCTGAGTTAGTCGAGGTGCTTAGTATAATAAACAGATACTTCATTCCAAATCTCTGAGACTGTAAACACCCCCTATGGCACCCTAATATCCGCTTTTGACGCCTCGATAGATGAGCATTGACTTTAAAATTTAACACAAACAAATCTTCGAATAAGCATAAAATGGCAGGGCCAAACACAATCACCACAAAAACAATAATGATAGATAAAGACAGGATTCCAAAGGAGTTATTACCGCTACTGGAACGCAAACTCCAAGGACGGGATGATGAAATTACTGTGCCACCGCCGGTATTTGATGCCATGCAGGCAGAGATGGTTGATTTTGATATCGATAAATCCACTCTAACCGTCCGTTTTCCCGTTTTAGGTGAACAATTAAATCCGTATGGAACCATGCAAGGCGGAATTATAGCCGCGGCAATTGATAATACGATTGGTCCACTTAGTCTGTTGATCTCGTCACCCAACTTTACTCGCTATATGGAGATAAAATACGCCAAGGTCATCACTCCTGATCTCGGCTATATTTATGTCACAGCAACCTTTATTGGTAACAAGAAGCGTCAGCTATTTTTCGACGCGGTCGTTAAGGACGGTGATGGCAATAAACTAGCCTCAGCCAAATCAACAAATTGGGTGGTTGATTGATGTGACGCCCATAAATGATCGGTAATTGAGTACAAAACATCGAGGAAATGACATGAAAGCATCCGGGAAGTTTGAGGTTAACGTTACGCCTTTGGAAAGCTATGCCAAAGGTGAGATCGGAATCAAGCTCGGGCGCATGTCTATTGATAAAATATTTCATGGCGACCTAACTGCAACCAGCAAAGGTGAAATGCTAAGTGCAATGACTGCTGTCCCAGGCTCAGCTGGCTATGTGGCGATTGAACAAGTAGTCGGAACACTATCTGGTAGGCAAGGCAGCTTTGTTCTGCAACACTACGGTACAATGGATCAAGGCAAAGATCGACTAATTCTAGAAGTCGTACCCGGCTCAGGAACTAGCGACTTAACCGGCTTATTTGGAAAAATGAAGATCAATATTGAAGATGGCCAACACTACTACCGGTTCAAATATAAATTGCCCGAATAGGCAAATTACTAAGCAAATAACGTCACTCAAAGTTTTAAGAGCTGCTTCATGATTAAGCCGAATCACCGAAATTTTCTGGGGGCTGATCTACCCATCATTCAAGCCCCGATGGCCGGCGTTCAGGACAGTGCTTTAGCCATTGCTGTTGGTGCCAGTGGTGGCTTGGGATCACTGCCCTGCGGTATGTTATCGCCTCGGCAAATTGAATCAGAGGTGAGCCTACTTACTAGCGCGTGTGACCAACCAGTTAACCTGAACTTTTTCTGTCATACCGTGCCGAGTTATGATGACAGTCGCCAACGACGATGGCGCAAAATGCTGCAGCCTTACTTTGAGGAGCTGGGGCTTATTTGCCCGAAGGAGCCTGCAAACGCTAGCCGTAGGCCGTTCAATCATGAAACCGCTGACATTATCGAGCCATTCAAACCTGAGATCATCAGCTTTCATTTTGGGCTGCCTGAAGATGCCTTACTGGCCAGAGTAAAAAGCTGGGGAACCAAAGTTTTATCCTCAGCAACCACCGTGGCAGAGGCCCTCTATTTGGAATCCAAGGGTGTGGATGCCATTATCGCCCAAGGCCTCGAAGCTGGTGGGCACAGGGGTCTGTTTTTGAGCAAAGACGTATGCACCCAAATCGGAACCCTAGCTTTATTGCCCCAAATAGTCAGTAGCGTCCACGTTCCAGTGATAGCCGCTGGCGGCATCGCAGATGCCAGTGGAGTTAAGGCGGTGATGGAGCTAGGCGCAATGGCCGCTCAAGTGGGAACAGCTTATCTCTTATGTGACGAAGCGCAAACCAGCCAATGGCACCGCGCTGCCATCCAAAATGGCGCCGCCCAACATACGACAATCACCACGCTATTCTCAGGGCGCCCAGCGCGCGGAATTGTCAATCGCGTCATCCAAGAATTGGGCGCAATGCCACCCAATGTGGCTGAGTTTCCTTACGCATCCCACGAAATAACTCTGTTGCGACAAGCAGCTGAAGCCAAGGGTAGCGATGATTTCTCGCCATTGTGGTGTGGGCAGAATACTACTGGCTGCCAAACGGTGCCCGCGTCGGAGCTAACTAAAACGTTGGCAGCCAAGTTGCGCTTGTGACCAATTAGCGTAGACTGGTGTCATTATATCGACACTAAGCCGCTTGATAAGACATGAAAAACAGATGCCAATGGTGCGGAACTGACCCGCTTTACGTTGCCTACCACGACGATGAATGGGGCGTGCCGGTTCATGATGACCAGCAACTATTTGAAATGCTGATACTGGAAGGTGCGCAAGCGGGTTTGAGCTGGTTGACCATTCTTAAAAAGCGCGAGGGTTATCGTAAGGCATTTAGTCATTTTGACGTCCAAAAAGTCGCCCAGTTCACCGATGATGACCAAGAGCGATTACGCCATGATGCAGCGATTGTCAGAAATCGCCTCAAAATCGAATCGACGATCAAAAATGCACGTGGTGTTTTGGCGATCAAAGAAGAACACGGCTCACTAGATGCCTTCTTATGGCGTTATACCGATGATGTTCCGCTGCAAAATAGCCGGGAGAAACTATCTGATATCCCCGCACAAACGGCCGAGTCTGTTGCGATGAGTAAAGACCTAAAGGGCTATGGCTTTAACTTTGTCGGCCCAACCATTTGCTACGCGTTCATGCAGGCAACCGGGATGGTTAACGATCACACGACTGATTGCTTTAGATTCCGGGAAATTCAAGCACTAACCAATGCTTAATGGGTCGTGCTCCTTCCTGAGGTGAGAAAATAATGTCAATCGTAGCTTTAGACAGCGCTGAACACTATAGCTGAGACATAAAGAGCTAGTCACCAAATCGCCCTCCCAAAACTAACAATGCTTGCCTTACCTAAAATATGAAAGCCGCTTTTCTTGATCGAGATGGGACCATTGTTGCTGACTACCCTGATAATCAATGGCCTAGCATCACCAACCCAGAATTCTTACCAGGCGCCCTTGCAGGGCTGAAAGCGATCCAAAGCCTAGGCTATGAGCTCATTATCGTCAGCAACCAATATCTGATCGATGAAGGCTTTATTTCCCAACAAGACTACGACAATTTCACACTAAAATTTAAAGCAGCTCTAGCGACCAAAGACATACAGCTGTTAGATATTTTTTACTGCCCTCATCGCAGAGATGCTAAATGCCAGTGCTTAAAACCACGACCTGGGTTGATTCATCAAGCATTGAGAAAATACCCTGAGATTGTTTTGAGCGACTCTTTTCTAGTGGGAGATTCAAGCACTGATAGTGATCTTGCGGTCCACTTTGGCTTGCGCTCTTTTTCGCTAGGGTTTAGCTACGTTGACGACAACTGCCAGAAAATCCACTCTTTACGAGAAATCCCAAAGTTATTGCTGAAGTAGCCCATTATCACGACATCAAAGTGTTCACAGACAAATCATAGCAACCTTACCATTACTAACCGTTATTGGAAAACACAACTCGTCATCGTCTCCAAGCGGGGGGATCACGGTTGCACCGCAGGTATAGATACGAACGTCATCGATAAACCAACCGTAATCATCAATGTGTTGGTCAGTGCCCATACGAAAACGGAAACGAACGCTCTGACCAGCCAAACTCTCCAGATCAAGTTTGCTGGAAGTATATCCAAAGCTATCACCCACGAAGGCAGGCCGCCCACCTAAAGGATTATTACTGGCCAAAACACCGCCATAAGCCGCTCCGGCTGTAATTAAACTGCCTGCATCGACCCATGGCCCAGCGTTAGCGCTGTATTCGATGACCCCTCCATCCGAAAACTCAATAGTCGCATTGTTTTCGAAACCGTAAGCATGATTGAAGTGCAGAAAAGCATTGGCTGGTATGGTTACGCCCGCACTCAGCGAAATTGAAGAATCTGCGGGATTACCAATAGAGTCACCTTCACCCAACAGGTTTTGTACTCCGCTTGTCGCAAAGCTGGATCCTAAAGCAACCGGATAGGACCAATGGTTGGTGCCCACATTAATTGAGGATGACCAATTGCCTGAATTGGTCACTTCTAAATCATCAAAAAAGGTATTGGACACCAACTGATTTGCAGGACAAAGCCCCGCAACTTGAGCGGGGAGGCAGGGCCAAGGGTCGTTCATTTCTACCGCCTCAATGGCTCTTGAAACTTCACGACAATTTCCAGCGGTAATGCCTGCGGTCCCAATTAAATCACTGCACGATTGCTGTAAGGCATGATAATTGTCGAGAAAATCAGAACCCGAGGTAAGGTATTGGGTTAAGGCACGATACTGAATCTTAGCCGCCTTGGTGAGACCCATACCGACCACCGTTTCCTCATTAAATGTGCCGCCATCGACCATCAAAGAGAAAGCCCGGTTAGGCACACCACTGTTGGTATGAACACCACCCTGATCGTCCCCAGGGTCCTGACAGACGAACTCAGTATCACTCAACTTCCCTGGATCACCAAAACGATGGGGGTATGCCATGTCTCGGATTGCGTGTATATCTTCACCCATAGACCAGCGCAAGCCGGCGGCATCATTGCCAGCACCATTAGTCAGGTCTACGGCTTCACCAAAAATATCTGAATAGGATTCGTTTAAGGCACCCGACTGCATGTAATAGAATAAATTAGCTGAATGGTCAATGACCGCATGAGTCAACTCATGTGCCACCACATCGTCAGCAGCGGCATACCCACTACCATAAACCACTTGAGAGCCGTTCCAAAACGCATTGGGATAAGGGCATGGGCTACCCGAGCGGCAGTGATTTATGGTTGAGACTAATTCAGCCCCCGCGTCGTCATAGCTGTCTAGGCCATGTATCTTGAAAAAATAGTTATACGTATCACCTGAGTAGTCGTAGGCCCGGTCACAATCTGGGTCGCCTGATACGGCCCCACCTTCAGAACGGCAGATAACCGACCCCGGCAATGTTGCAGTACTTTGTCCGTCATAAACCGTACGATTTCTGGCATCGGTCAATTGACTGAAATTGAGTAAAATTGCTCCGGAGTTAGCATCAACCCAAATAAATTCACGCAAATATTTTTTGCTTGCCTCAATAAACCAGGCAAGCCGAGTGACGTGAAAGCCTCCCTCAAGTAACCCTCGATTCAGTAGTTCTAATCGCGGCGCAGATAATTCAGCATCGCGACTATTATGGTGTTTTTGTAGTAGTTGCCGAGCGGCGGCTTGAGCCTGACTGATGGAAACCGTGGGATTGATATCGATAGACTCGGTTATCGGCAATCCTTTTGCCAGCACTGACTTCACTCCATTGTTTCTAACATGCACCGTAAATTCGGCACCAGTGATAGGCACTCCTTCGTAAGTTTGTTGCAGCCTGACATGCTCCATCCCAACTTCGTCGCGGGATATCACCTTCATTACCCGAAGGTTTCTCGAGCGGGATAGCCCAAAAGCCCCTGCAAAAGTATTGAGAAAACTAACCGCTATCGTTTCTGCGTTGGCTTGGGCAACACTCGGCAATCTAATCGTCGGGCTGGAGTCAATCGATACAAAATTGACCAAACCGGTAACCGGAGATATGGAGCTACGCATTGTTCCCTTGGAAGCAATTTGCATACGTTGCAATGCTTCCGTCGCTGCTAAAGGCGGGGTTTGAGCGCCAGCCACGAATGGAACGCTCAACACAGAAAAGACGATTATCAGGACTTTAAGTAGGTAACTCATTTTGTTGATTTGCCTCTGAATGGACAGAGAGCTCGGATATATTATTTAGGTGGCGAAACAGCCTACAACAGACCTCCCAGCACCTGCCATACGTTATCCAGTAAAACGGGCTGTGCTTGTTTATTGGGGTGTACCCCATCAGTCTGAATCAAACCTTCTTGTCTGCCTACCCCCTCCAAAATAAAGGGCACAAAATATATCTCGGTTTGTTCGACGAGGTCAATATACACTTGTTTGAATGCTTGGGTATAGTGCGGACCATAGTTTGGGAAAATCTGCATACCTGCCAATAAAACTTGCGCATCCACCGCTTGGATTTGATCAATCATGCTGCGTAAATTTGCTTGCAAAGCTTGGGTCGATAATCCACGCAAACCGTCATTACCACCGAGCTCAATAATCACCCACGCGGGTTGGTGCCTTTTTAGCAAAGCGGCAATCCGCTGTTTGCCCGATGCACTGGTGTCACCAGTAATCGAGACATTAATCACCTTATAGTCATTCCCCTGCTCAATAAGGCGGTCTTGTAAAAGCGTGACCCAGCCTTCAGATATACTCATGCCGTAGGCGGCACTAATGCTGTCGCCGACCACCAGAATCCGTTGATTCTCTGCCGCGGCCATGTGCGGCAACCCAGCGAACCCCAATAAATTGATCAGCAAGACTATTTTGACCACGCTTTTATGAATCACGCATCACTCCTACAGGTTAATGATTTATCGCACAGCTTAACCACTGGGCGAGAGTCGATTACCATACTTAATGGGGTCAATTTCACAATTGACCATGCCCAATCAGTCGCCATCATAGGTGAGTCGGGTTCTGGCAAATCCACCTTGTTGAGCTTGCTCGCTGGGCTGGATCAGGCCGACAGCGGTGAAATCATCATTGATGGGGAAAATATTTGCCAGATGAATGAAGATGGTCGGGCACAGTTTCGCGCACAAACTATGGGCTTTGTATTTCAATCCTTTCAGTTAATGCCCACTTATACCGCGCTGGAAAACGTGATGTTACCATTGGAATTACAGGGCAAAGGCCAAGACATCAGCCAACGAGCCGAAGCTTTGCTGACCCGAGTTGGCTTGCAAGAGCGGCTGTCGCATTACCCACATCAATTATCCGGTGGTGAACAGCAGCGCGTTGCCTTAGCGCGCGCTTTTGTCGGTGCGCCACGGATTTTATTTGCTGACGAACCGACCGGCAATTTGGACCCAAAAACCAGCGAGGTGATCGCTGATTTGATGTTTGAGCTCAATAGCGAACGACAAACCACGTTGGTATTAGTCACGCATGAAAAAAGTTTAGCCAAGCGCTGTGTGCGGCGCTTGCAGTTGCGAAATGGCCAGATTGAAGAAGCTTGATGCGCCCCGCCCAACTGCTTAAGCACGCCCTCACCCTCATTCGCCGCGAATTTGGCTCCGGCGAATACCGGCTAACCTTGTTTGCTTTGCTGATTGGCGTTGCCGCTGTCACCTCACTGAGCTTGACCACTTCGCGCATCCAAAACGCCATGCTAGGTCAAGCAGCTGATTTTATCGGCGGTGATTTGGTGATTAGTTCCAGTGAACCCATCAACGCGGACTTATTAAATACAGCAGACACCAACCAACTGCAGCGATCCCTCTCCGTTAGCAGCATGACCATGGTCAGCAATGGCGATGATTTTGTCCTATCGAGCATCCGCGCAGTCGACGATCACTACCCACTGAAAGGTAAGGTCGGCACCCGCGTTAGTCGTGATGCAGACACCGTCGAAGAGCGTGCCCGTCCGTCGAGTGGGCAGGCCTGGGCCGAAAAACGCTTGCTTGAGCGGCTTGGGCTTTCTGTTGGCCAAACGATTGAGGTAGGTTACGCCCACTTCACCATCACTCGACTATTAGAAATTGAACCCGATCGAGGCGGTAGCTTTTACAGCTTTAACCCAAGGATTTTGATCAACTGGGTAGATTTAGAACACACCGCGATTGTGCAGCCCGGCAGCCGGCTGCGTTATAAACTCATGCTGAGCGGGACTCCGGATGACGTTGCCCGCTTTACTAAGCAGGCCAAAGCGAAGCTCACCGCTAACCAGCGATTGACCACCCCCCAAAGCCGTGAAAGCCAGGTCAGTGGAAATTTAGAGCGCGCCAGTGCGTTTCTGAATATTGGTGCCCTGCTTTCAGTCCTTTTATGTGGCATCGCGGTTTCGCTAGCAGCTTCGCGACACGCGCGCAGGCACATCAATCAAGTGGCTTTGCTGCGCTGCTTTGGCTTACGGGCAAACGAAGTCAACCTCATATACGCCCTACAACTTATCTTTATTGCGATCCCGGCCATCTTGCTAGGCTTGCTAATCGGATATTTAGTGCACGCATCGCTGATGCAGCTCTTGGCCGAGTTATTTACCGGCGAGCTACCCGCAGCCTCTATCAGTGCGTGGCTGAGCGGCCCCATCACTGCATTGTGTATGACCCTGGGCTTTGGACTGCCACCTTTATTACGCCTTGCCCAAACACCGCCTGCTCGCGTTTTTCGTAAAGAACAAGGCCCAAACACGCGCACCCCTCTATTCAGCACCAGCATCGCCCTAGTCGCACTCAGTCTGATCGCCTGGTGGCAAACGGGTAACTTCAAGCTTGCGGCTTTCAGCGTCGCGGGCACACTCGGAGTCATCGTCGCGTTGGCGGGAGCCATTGTCTTGATGCTCAAAATGGTTGCGCGCCGAAATATCAACCAACCGATTGTGCGTGGCGCACTATCTAATATCATGACACGACCGGCACTGACCGCCATGCAGATTGTTGGCTTTGGGATCAGTGTGTTTGCAATTGTCTTGATCATCTTTTTTCGCAATGACTTATTTGATCAATGGAATGCGCAAGTCCCAGTCGATGCACCCAATCGCTTTGTGTTTGACATACTCCCCAATGACGCGGCGGCTTTTATTTCCCTGCTCGAAACGAATGACATTGAAACCGATTTATATGCCACGGTGCGAGGCCGTCTAATAAAAATAAATAGCAAGATCGTGCAATCGGCAGTCAGCAAGGAAAAAGACCAATCTGATGAAGCTTTAAACCGCGAACTATCCCTTACTCAAGTTGCAAAACTGCCATACGAGAATGAAATCACGGCTGGAACGTTTGTCAGTAACTTCAGCGGAAGTGCCACAGATAAAATCCCGGTTTCGGTGGAGTCAAAGCTCGCCGAAAACCTGTCTTTATCACTCAATGATACCTTGGAGTTCCTAATCGAAGGGCAGACACTTAATGCCTACGTTGCCAGCATACGCCTAGTGAACTGGGAAAACTTCCGGCCCAATTTTTATATGCTGTTTCCGTCTGGCACTCTCGATAACTTCAGTCACAGTGGGCTTGGCAGCTTTTATCTGCCTAGCACCAACACCCGCCTAGACAAACAAATCAACCAGCAATTTACCGGCGCCACCTTGATTGATGTTGACTATGTGCTCAAGCGCATACGCCGTATTCTTGATCAAGTGAGTTCGGCAATGGAACTGACCTTTTCAATGGCTATCGTTGCTGGGCTGGCTGTATTTTGGGCCGCCTTATTGATTTCGTTTGATGAAAAACAACAACAAGCAGCTTTGCTGCGCGCGCTGGGCGCCAGCCGTCGTAATGTCAGCATGCGCTTTATTACCGAGCAATTGATGATTGGTTTGCTCGCGGGTTTGCTCAGTGCCTTATGCCTGACCTTAGTTTCCTATTTGATCAGCACCCGCGTGCTGGAACTACCCTGGGAAATGCCGTGGAAGTACGTCCTGGCACTACCGCTTATCATGATGCTGGCCTTGTCAGCATTGTCATCCCTGCAATTGAAGCGCATCTTAAACCAGCCCCCTTATCAAAGGCTTAAGCATCAGGAGTGAAGCCAGCCGGCTCCTTACCCAGCCGCTTCCTTGCCCAGCCAGACGATTACCTTAACTAGCGTCGCCGACGCATGCCGCCACCGCCTCGGCGGCTGAGAGCGAACATATACAGGAAGTACGCAAACGAAGTCGCGGCCGCCGCCACATACGTCATCCCCGCAGCCGTCAGCAACTTCCTGACGCCTTCTTTCTCTTCCTCTGAGACCAAGCCCAAAGCCTCAACTTGCTTGAGGGCACGACGGCTGGCATTAAACTCAACCGGCAAAGTAACTAGGTGAAACAATACCGCACCCGCAAACATCGCCACCCCAACTTGGATCAATATAGTGGCATTGCTGGCCGCACCATACATAAAGGCATAAGGGCCAATCTTGGCGCTTAAATTAACCAGCGGCACCAACGAGGTGCGCAGCTTCATAAATCGATAACCGTGCGCATCCTGCAAAGCGTGCCCAGTTTCGTGCGCTGACACCGCCAGTGCAGCGATACTGTCATTACGATAATTATCTATAGACAATCGCACCTTATCGATACGCGGGTCGTAATGATCAGTCAGCTGACCCTTAACCGCTTCAACGCCTACATGATCTAAGCCATTTTCCTTCAAAATAGCGGTGGCAGTTTCTGCGCCGGTTAAACCACGGGAATTTTTGATCGCGCCCCACTTGCGGTAAGTTGATTTGAGCCAGCTTTGAATGCCCATCGAGACCAACCACGCCAGGCCGCCAATAATGTAAAACGTATAATTACCCATCAATTAATCCAAGAGTCCAAGAGTCCAATAGCACAGAGTATATATCAGCCGACAGGATCAGCCGTGCTTGATCGAAACAGTCAGGATTTTCGAGTGGTTAACAGTAAAAAGCCAGGCACAAGCCTGGCTCTTATTGTTAGGGGCGTGTTGTGACCCTACTCACTGCCACCCTTAAAATTAAACTCTGCACCCTGACGAATCCCTGTAGGCCAGCGTTCGGTAACGGTTTTCAGGCGAGTATAGAAATGGACCCCCTCTGGCCCATAAATGGAGTGCGCGCCAAATAGCGAGCGCTTCCAACCGCCAAAGCTATGATAGGCAACCGGCACCGGGATCGGCACGTTAATCCCGACCATGCCAATCTCAATACGATCAGCAAATTCGCGGGCGGTATCGCCATCACGGGTAAAAATAGCGACGCCATTACCGTACTCATGGCTGTGGACTAAATCGACCGCGTCAGAAAAGCTATCAACTCGCGCTACTGACAGCACTGGCCCAAAAATTTCTTCCTTGTAGATACTCATTTCTGGCGTCACGTGGTCAAACAAAGAGCCTGCCATAAAGTAGCCATCCTCATGTCCTTCTAATGAGAAATCACGCCCATCAACCACCAGCTCCGCGCCTTCAGCAACGCCCGCATCAACATAGCCTTTGACTTTGTCATAAGCCGCTTCGGTGACTAATGGTCCCATTTCAGAACTGCCATCGGTGCAGGGGCCAACCTTCAACGCTTCAACCCGCGGCTTCAGCTTTTCGATCAAAATATCTGCGGTTTCCTTACCCACTGGCACTGCTACCGAAATCGCCATGCATCGCTCACCGGCGGAGCCATAACCTGCACCAATTAATGCATCGACCACTTGGTCCATGTCCGCATCAGGCATGACCACCAAGTGATTCTTGGCGCCGCCCAAAGCTTGCACCCGCTTGCCATGAGCCGTACCCGTTTCATACACATACTGAGCGATGGGAGTAGAACCCACAAAGCTAATCGCTGCCACATCAGGGTGGGTCAACAACGTATCAACTGCTTGTTTATCACCCTGAACGATATTCAATACGCCATCGGGGAACCCTGCCTGGCGAAACAAATCATAAACGAAGGTTGATACCGATGGATCGCGCTCTGAGGGCTTCCAGACAAAAGTATTGCCACAAGCGATTGCGTTGGGATACATCCACATGGGTACCATCGCCGGGAAGTTAAACGGCGTTATTCCCGCACACACACCCACCGGGTGACGTAAGGTGTAGGTGTCGATGTGTGGCCCGACATTACGTGAATAGTCACCTTTCAGCAGTTCTGGTATGCTGCAAGCGTATTCAACATTTTCAATGCCCCGTGCGATTTCACCCATCGCATCATCAAAGACTTTGCCGTGCTCCTCGCCAATAATGCGCGCCATTTCCTCAACATTTTCATCGAGCAATTGCTTAAACTTCATCATCATTCGAGCGCGTTTCAATGGCGGCGTTGCCGCCCAACCAGGCAATGCTGCCTTAGCCGCGGCGATCGCATCGGCCGTTTCTTCAGCGGATGACAGCCCCACCTTTTTACTAACTTGGCCGGTTGCGGGATTAAAAATATCTGCAACGCGCCCACTATTGGTACGCACCACTTCGCCATTGATGATGTTATCCACTTGTTCGGTCATTCTATTGCCTCTTGTCAATCGTATTTGTATAGTGCGGTTAGCTAATCATCCCACAAATGAGTTGCCTCACTAGGCCAGCCTCGACGTCCATAATCGTATTATCAGCGCACTGAAAGTAGCCGCGCAGTTTATACAATGAAGTGTGTCTGGTAAAAGTGCCAATCGAGCAAGCATGATCGTACCAGCTAGCTAATCCGGTCAATATCCCAAACTTAGCGCGCTCGGCGTTCTGGGGTCTGATGCACCATGTAACATACCATCAACTCGCATGATACTTTGCGTGCTACCCATCGTCCGTTTCATCTTAACTTTGTGACCACGTGCTTCCAGCAAGCGAATCGTATCCCGGCTTAAACCCTCTTCAATCCGCAGCTCATCGGGTAGCCATTGATGATGTACGCGCACCGCATTAGTGGCTTCAGCGATATTCATTTGGTGGTCAATCACATTGAGTATTATTTGCAATGTAGTGGTAATAATACGGCTACCACCCGGGCTGCCAGTGACCAAGAACAGCTGTCCATCGCGGGTAACAATGGTTGGCGACATACTGCTCAGCATTCGCTTTTCTGGCTCAATTGCATTGGCAGTGCCGCCGATCAAACCATAGGCATTAGGCACCCCCGGCTTGGCAGAAAAATCGTCCATTTCATTGTTGAGCAAGATGCCCGTTCCCGGCACCGTGATGCCACTGCCATAGCTGAAATTCAACGTATACGTATTGGATACCGAATTCCCCCATTGATCCACTATCGAGAAATGGGTGGTTTCGTTGCTTTCATAAGCACTAGGATCGCCTGCCTTAATCGATGCGCTGGGAGTCACTTGATCCCGGTTGATTTTGTTGGCCAACTGCTTGGAATAATCTTTTGAAATCAAACCATTGATAGGCACTTCTACGAAATCACTATCGCCTAAATATTTCGACCGGTCTGCATAAGCCAAACGCATCACTTCACTCATTAAGTGAATGCTCTCGGCAGAATTCTGCCCAAATTCACTCAAGGGGTAAGGCTCAAGCAGGTTCAGCATCTGCACGATATGGGCGCCACCTGAGCTGGGCGGTGGCATCGAATAGATATCATAGCCACGGTAATTGCCCTGCACCGGCTGACGAATCTTGGCTTGATAGTCAGCCAGATCCTCACGCGTAATTAAGCCGCCAGACTCAACCATATAATCACTGATCGACTGTGCGAGTACACCTTGATAAAAGGCTTGTGGGCCATCTCGCGCGATCAGTTTCAGGCTGGCCGCTAAATCAGCTTGCTTAAACCAATCACCCACCGCGTAGCTGCTGCCATCCGCTTTATAATAATTTGCTTTACTCGCTGGCCACTGCTGCAACCGCTTCTTGGCGCCACTCAAGGAATCAGCCAAATCTCGGTCAACTTCAAAACCTTGGCTGGCCAAGTCAATCGCCGCCTGCATAACCACCGCCAATGGCATACTCCCATAACGCTGCTGCGCCAAGGCTAAACCAGCAACCGTTCCCGGCACACCAACGGCCAATGGCGTAAAGCGAGATCGATTTTTCACCACTTCTCCCGCTTCATCGAGGTACATGTCGCGGCTAGCCAATTTGGGTGCTTTTTCTCGATAATCGACTGCAACCACCTGATTATCTGACGCTTTTCGGATCAGCATAAAGCCACCGCCACCCAAATTTCCGGCACGAGGCAAAGTGACCGCTAATGCAAAGCCCACCGCAACCGCCGCATCGACGGCATTACCACCGCTTTTCAAGATATCTAATCCGACTCGGGTGGCGATGGCTTGCTGGGTCGCCACCATGCCCTGTTTAGCAACCTCAGGCTTGAAGCGATCCTGATTGCTCAGGATAGGTGTCGTATCGGCATGAGTAACAGCCACAAAAATCAACTGCAAACCACACACGAGTAAAGCAATGTAACGGGTTCTAGTCATGCCTTGCGCCTCCGGCGCTATTAATAGACCAGCAAATGTATCACACCCCCTTTACAGCAGGCACTGCCTTCACCAAAAACTCTGTGATAGGCTACCTGGGTACGGTCTCGAAGTCCGTGATAGGTTGATCACTCATATCGGTGCCAGCATCTCAATAAATCAATCAGATCAGCTCGAAGAAACATAATCTTATGGAATATTCAGGACAAATTGCTTTTACGATCACCGAACAAAATGAACAACAAGTCACCGCTGAAATGCCGATTCAATCCGGCATCCTCAACCCGTTTGGCACGGTTCACGCCGGCGCAATACTATGGTTTGCGGATGTCACCGCTACCATGCTTGCCTTACAAGGCAGGCCGCTCGAAAAGGGTATGCAAGGCTTTCCACTGTTGATCAATTTAAATGGCAACCTGATCGGCAACCAAACTGACGGCGTATTTTTAGCCCGCGCAAGCTACGTTAAACGTGGCAAATCCATTAGCATCGTCAAAACACTCATCACCGGGCAGGATGAGCGTTTGATCGCTGAAGTGACCACCAACCACTTAGCGTCCCGATAACCATACGTGGAAACTAGGGCGATTGATGCGCCTATATTAGTAATTGATCCACCTTAAATGAAGACTTTTGTGAACCTAAGGAGAATGGCAATGAACTATATCACCCGCCTGGCGACCATTTTAGGTCTCATTATCACCATCAATACCCACGCTTTCGCCAGCCCGCCGCTAGCCTATGAAGGCTGGCGTTTATACGTTTCGTACTGCCAGTTATGTCATGGCCTAAACGGCCAAGGGGACGGCGCGCTGGCTAAAGCCATGAAAATCAACCCCGCCGATTTAACCACCACCGTTCGCTCCCGCAGCGATACCATTTTAAAGAAAATTATTACTGGAAAAGGTCGCCAAACCATCACCGGACGTGATCGGCATAACTTACTCAGCGATGCCATGCCAGAATGGGAAAGTGTATTCAACGCAAACCAGCTGAATTCATTGATTGCTTATCTTCGGTTTCTTAGCAAATCAAAACACCCCCTAATGGGAGACCCCGAAATAGGCATCCACCTGTATCAAAAATACTGCCAGGTTTGTCACGGCGAAGAAGGAGATGGAGACGGGATCATGACGCACCTCATGGGCATTACGCCGATGGACCACACCAACCCCAATGAAACCAACCGGCTTGATAATGATGAACTGATCAAGAGCATCCGGGATGGCACGGGCCGATTCATGCCTGCTTGGCGCGGCATTCTTCGCCAAAGTGAAGTCGAAGCGTTGGTGAGCTATATTCGACTACTGTCTCACTGAGTCCAACACACTTCCGATTACGCAAATGATCTCTAAAATCCGCGCAGCCAAGCCTGATGACTATCAAGCAATTAATCACCTATCCAAACAATTGGATTACTCGATGGTAGCGGATCGAGTCGCCAAGGAATGGCTAGTTAAGCTGATTCAATCCAAGCAGCATCAGGTTTGGGTATTCGACGGGAGCAGCCATATCTTGGGTTGGATACATGTCTTTATCGCTTATCGGCTAGCGTCTGAGCCGTTCGCTGAAATCGGTGGCATTGCCATCAACCCCGAACACCAACGCGACGGCATTGGTACCCGCCTGCTCAACCATAGCCAGCAATGGGCGCTGGCAAATCACCTGACACTACGGGTTCGGTGTAATGCAACACGACAAAACACCTTGCAGTTTTATCATTCAGCGGGTTTGGCTCAGATTAAAACTCAGCAAGTATTGGAATTTAGTTAGCAACGAGCCTCACGGCGCCCATTAAAAAAGGGGCGAAACACCCCCTTTCTAGCTGAACGCTAATAGGACTTATTTAAATCCAAGCTTATTCAATACCATCATTGCCGGGCACACGTTGAAAGCGGCCAAAACGCACATCAGCGCGGGGAGGTATAAAAACCAGCCAGGCAACACATGCATACCCAGCAGAATAAACACAGCGATGATCAATAGGAAGACTTGTCGCGCGGTCATAACTCACTCCATTAGTGTTTAATTAAAGAATTATCAACCATACGCGCGCTGGTAGTTCTCGTCAAGTATCCACCTTCTTCATTTGCCTAAGCCTCCTCTCGTCCCGCCAAACCCTCGGCAATCATGTCTTGCGGCTGTTTTTTCTCCCATTTAAGTCATTTTTAAGAATACCCAAGTATTGTCTGTCTCAAAGCGGTTGACCCACTTAACCAACCGATTAAGCGTCGACCAAGCAAAAGCTCAAACGTTCAAAGAGGACACTATGAACATCAAACCTCACACCTGGTTATTCGCATCTACCCTTATTGCGGCTGCAATCACCACCACGCCATCACTGGCGGAAACACCTGAAACATTTCTGAGCCAATACGCGCGACAAGCTGCTGAGGCCAATTCAAGGTTTGGCGGGTTTTCAGCCAAGCGCGGCAAAGCCCTTTTTAACCTCACTAGTGGTGAGCGCTGGAGCTGTGCGAGCTGTCATACCACCGACCCCGCCGCATTAGGTGAACACGACAAAACCGGAAAAGTCATTAAGCCACTGGCGCCAGCGGCTAATCCTGCACGCTTTACTCGCTCTAAAAAGGTTAATAAATGGTTCAAGAGAAACTGTAATGACGTCTTCGGCCGCCAGTGTACGCCGGCTGAAAAAGGTGACGTACTGACTTACCTGCTTTCCGTTCGTTCTTAATTCATCTTGATGACCGCCCTTAGCTAAATTCACAACAGGAAATGATGATGACTATTCAATCCCCTACTAAACGATTTTCTCCTATCGTCCTGTCCGCGCTAATGTTAGCGTTCAGCACGACCAGTCTCTATGCAGACGGCTGGTTCAAGAGCGATGATGACGATTTTGAACACGGGCGCCGCAGTGGCCGCATGATGGTGAACTCCAGCTGGCAAACCGAATGCAGTGAATGCCATATCGTATTCCCACCAGCAATGTTGCCGGTGGACTCTTGGCGATCGATGATGAAGAACCTAGACAATCATTTTGGCAGCGACGCTAGTTTGGATCAAGAAACCAGCACGGAAATCCAAGCCTTTCTGGAATCCAATGCCGGTCATGGGCGATCGTTTTGGGGCAAGCCCAGGCTGCGTATCACCGAGTCACGCTGGTTTGTCCATGAACATGACGAAATACCGCGCCGAATTTGGAACAACCCCAAAATCCAAGGGCCAGCCGACTGCTCTGCGTGTCATACCAGCGCAGCCGAGGGTGATTTTGACGAGCACCGAATTAGAATTCCACACTAAGGCCGTTACAATGACACAGAGAATTTTAGTTTGGGACATTCCCACCCGGGTATTTCATTGGACGCTGGCCTTGTCTTTTGTTGGCGCTTATCTGACTTCCGAGTCGGAGTATTTTCGTGATATCCACCAAGCCCTCGGATTTGTAATGCTGGGACTGATCGGCTTTAGAGTCATTTGGGGAATCGTCGGCACTGGCTATGCACGCTTCAGCAGTTTTACGTATTCAGGCAGAGCTGTGGTCGAGTATGTTCGCTCGCTTAGCAAACGTCACGCCGACCACTACGTGGGTCACAACCCCGCAGGAGCAGTCGCAATCTTTGCACTGTTGACGTTTGGCGTGCTCACCACAATTTCTGGGGTCGGCTTATGGTGGGACTTCGGTGGCGGAGAAACTCTGATAGAAGCTATCGAAGAAGGGCATGAATTACTATCCAACTTGATGTTGTTGATTGTCCTGATTCATATCGCTGGCGTCTTGGTAAGCAGCTGGCTACATAAAGAAAATCTGGCACGCGCCATGTTTAACGGCTATAAAATGGCAGACTCGAGGCACGGTATAGACCAAGCGCATCTTTGGCTAGGACTATTAATCGCTCTATCCACTGCCACCTTTTTGGTAGTGTATTTGTACTAAGTGGCCGGCACCGGATAATCTATATAGAGCAAACCCGCCCAAACAAAGATTCAATAACATCAAAACCTATGCGCATTCTAGTAGTTGAGGACGACATTCTGCTGGGCGACGCCATCCAAGTCGGCATGACCCAAGCAGGCTACGCAGTCGACTGGATTCGAGATGGCGTACAAGCCGATCAGGCGCTGTCAACTGAACCCTATGCTGCGGCAATTCTCGACCTTGGCTTACCTGGTTTATCTGGTTTAGAAATCCTCCGTAATCAGCGCAGCCGAGTTGATCTAAAAATACCCATATTAATTCTGACCGCGCGCGACACGGTCGATGATCGTATCAAAGGCCTGGACAGTGGCGCTGACGATTATTTGGTCAAGCCGTTTGACATGAACGAATTAGCCGCTCGAGTGCGCGCGCTGATCCGGCGTGCTGGCGGCTTTGCTTCATCGGTCATTTCTGTAGCGGGGATTGAGCTGGACCCCGCAGCACATACCGTCAAAAACCGCGGTGAAGGGGTCGATCTTTCTGGGCGCGAATTCACGGTACTACAAGCACTGATGCTGAATGCTGGGAAAGTGATGACACGTACCCAGCTCGAGGATAGGCTCTATGCATGGGGTAATGAAGTTGAAAGCAATACCATCGAAGTACACATCCATCACCTGCGACGCAAACTCGGTACCGATCTAATCAAAACTATTAGGGGAGTTGGTTACTTGATTCCATTGACCCAGCCATAGCAATGAAACTTGCCAACTTGTCGTTAAAACAGCGCCTATTGCTGATGGTTCTCGGTACCGTCAGCCTGATCTGGCTGGCAACTGCTGTATTCACCTATATCGATTCCCGGCGTGAGCTCAATGAAGTTTTAGATGCACATTTAGCCCAGATTTCAACTCTGGTGGCCGCACAAATCGCGAATGATTTTGACGAAGCAATCGGCTCGGCAGACGAATACCAGAAAGTCAATAAGACTTGGGACTTAGAGGGTGATGACGATGAGGAAGGCGAAGAAGAAAGTGACGATGACGATGACAACGATGAACACTTTTCGTACGCACATCCCTACTCTCGTTTAGTGGCGTTTCAAGTGTGGAAAGGCGGAACAGAGCTGGTGCTGCACTCATCTAATGCGCCCCAAACACCGCTAGGCCATATTACCACTGGCTTCAGCACGCATAAAATCGATGATCGGCGTTGGCGCGTTTTCAGCACATGGAACTCAGCGCGTACTGTTCTCATTCACGTTGCAGAGCGTGCCGACGTGCGCGATGAACTGGCAGAGGAAATCATTGAACACCAACTAACACCACTATGGATATCGTTACCTTTATTAGGGCTAATACTGTGGTGGGCGATAGCGACTGGGTTAGCCCCGCTTAAGAATCTGGCCGCAGCGATTTCACGCCGTGATCCGCAAAATTTAGCCCCGTTAGAAATCAAGGCTTCTAGCGAAGTGACCCCCTTAATTAACCGCCTCAACCACTTATTTGATCGGATCCGCGCATTGATTGATAACGAGCGACGATTTACGGCCGACGCTGCACATGAACTACGCACCCCGATTGCATCAATCAAAGCCCAAGTCCAAGTAGCGCAAAACAGCCCCGATGACCAGGCCCGCCAATCTGCGCTAGAAAAAGCAGTAGCGGGCTGTAATCAAGCCACCCACCTGATCGAGCAATTGCTGTCGATGGCACGACTGGAAAGTGTTGGTAGCAATGAATTGCAAGACTGCGAGCTATCTCGGCTAGCCAGCGAGGTGGTCGCCGAGATGGCTCCCGAAGCAGTCAGCAAACAGGTTCAACTAGAATTGAACAGCACCTCACCGCAACGGATTCAAGCCCAGCCCGAATTGCTGCGAGTTATGCTGCGCAACTTGATCGACAATGCCATTCGACACACACCCTCGGGCACCACCGTAGTGGTTACCGTAGCGCCATATCAAGGCAAACCCAGCCTATCAGTTTGTGATGACGGTAAAGGCTTGGACAGTAATGAGATTGAAAAAATCTGCCGACGCTTCTATCGCCCCTTAAGCACTCAGGCCAGCGGCAGTGGGCTGGGGCTTTCTATTGTCCAACGTATTGCTGATATCTACCAAGCCAAGTTAGCCCTCAGCCGAGGGAGAAATAAACGTGGCCTCTGTGCACGTGTCTACTTTATCTAGATAAACACCGGCTTTTTGCGGTAAAACACAGTCTTATGCCGATTACCACTAAACATGTCGTCCTCGCGATTTCCTGCGTGATGCTGGCCATTGAGATGGCTTGGTTGTACGCGAACCACACGCCTATTCTGGAGTGGATCAGCGCCCACCCCTTTTCTCTATTACTGGTATTCACCAAGACTATCTTCAAACGTATCATCGCCCTCAAACTGTTGATCGTGCTGAAATCGTTATTGGTCTTGCTTTGGCATTTGATGAAGCTACTGCTGCTCAAGTTGCTAAAAATCGTCAGCGTGCGCTACGGATTTTACTATTCACATCGACGCTGGCGTTCCATCAGAGCGCTAAGAGTTGTCAGTGGGCGTTTTATGTTTCGCGCTCGGCGCCGCTTGCGCACATTCTGGCTCTCTCTCAATCGAGTTGAACGCTGGATCATTGCGGTGGCAAATTTGCCGCTATTACTATTGTTAGTATTATTTTCCTTTAGCTTTGACCTCACTCGAAAAACTATGGTTAAAAAGGGTGAAGAAATGGTCATTAGCACAGCAGCCGTCGGCGCTGGCAAGAAAAGCAGTGGAATTCGCGCTTGGGTTGATAACCTGGATAAGCGCATCGTGCAAAAGGTCAAAACACTATCGGCTGGTAAGCCCAAAGCAAACGACATAGAAGACGATATTTGAAAACGGCAAACAATTACACTAATGTACGCGTCCCGCTACTTCGCACTTCGATATGACTACAACCACTGAGATCCACGCGCTTGAACTTGGCCCGATGGAAAACTTTATTTACTTGATCGAAGACCGGGCAACCGGGCGTGCCGCCGTGGTTGATCCAGCATGGGATGCGGATGCCATTCTCGCGTTGGCCAAATCAAAGGGTTTAACCATTACCGACATTCTGCTCACGCATAGTCACCACGACCATATCAACGCCATCGACGCCGTACTGACAGAGTTCGACGCCGAATTGCACTTGACTCAGGCAGAGTCACAATTCTGGGGAGCCGCACTGGCCCAGCCACGGCTGCATCACGGTGGCGATAGCCTGCAACTGGGCGACACTGACATTAAGGTATTGCACACGCCGGGCCATACGCCAGGATCTGCTTGCTACCACATTGGTGATGAATTAATCACTGGCGATACGATGTTTGTATTCGGTTGCGGTCGTTGCGATTTAGCGGGTGGCGACCCAAATGTGATGTTTGATACACTGCGTAAAATTCGCACCAACCTTCCTGCGCAGACGATCATTCGCCCAGGACACAATTACGCGGTTCAAAGCAGCTCAACACTCAGCCAGGAAATCGACGGCAACCCCTTTTTACACTTTCACCAAGCCGAAGATTTCGTCCACTTTCGGATGGATTTACACGGCAAAGTTCGTAGCGCACCCTATTCGGCGGTGACACCCAAACAAGCACGGGAATATTTAAGCTAATGGGTTTTTCAGCTAACCGAACTTACTAATTACTAGCGATGGGTTGATTCAAACAGCTTATCTGCGGATGCGGCGACAAACCCTTGATAAAGATCGCCACTTTCCTGCGGAAATCGTTCAGCAAACTCATAAAAGCAAGTTCGAACAGGGTGACTGTCGCCATTTGCAAATTCTATCAGTTGCTGATCAGCCATCGTAGAGCCTTGCGCCAGGCACACATCCGGGCCACCTTTAACCTCACCACCGGAAGTATTGACCTCAAAACCCGCTGCTTTTACATACTCAAGCACCGCAGCCACACTATCCAAAGAGGTCAGTTGGTTGACGTTGACGGTAAAGTGATTGGCACACAGACCATGCACCGCTAGCCAACCTGCGTATTCACTTTCTGCCAATAATTGTTCGTACTCCTCATGACTCACGATCGGCCATAAGCGACCCGCCCAAAATACCGAGTGATCTACCGCCTTAGTAGTGTCGATTTGCGGGGTCAAACGCGAGATAATACGCTGCGCTGAAGCAGATAATTCTTGTACGATTAATTCGCTCAGAAATATTTTTGGAACCAATAGGTCTTGGTGAATAAATGCCTTGGCTTGCAAATGCTTATTGGGGAACTCGTATTCATCAAATACTTGGTAACCTAACGATAGAATCAACGGCTCTAGCTGGGCGATATTGCAAGAGGGATGGTTAAAGGTACGAAAGGCGACATGGTCATTGATAACTGCCTCACCCGCTTCGGTGAATAACCCTGATATTTGTTCAGCTTGCGGCGCCATAGCAACGTATTTCGCCCATAATTTTGCGAAGAATTCGGTCGTATTCATTTATTTTACACAGCCTAATGTTTAAAAAATATCTAAAACGAACTTACACCAAGCCACACTTAATCGCAGTGGTTTTTCTAGGTTTTATGACATTAATAACCAGCTGCGCAAGTGTAGAGACCCAGCCACAATTAAATCAAGCCTTACCCACGCTGGCACCCACTACCACGCGAGAATCAACCGTTACAACGAAAGCCGATGATTTACTCTTAATGATGAGTTTTTCAGGCGGTGGCGCGCGTGCCAGCGCTTTGGCTTATGGTGTGCTCGAAGCCTTGCGTGATACCCCGAGCAACCACGCCAACGTTAGTTTAGTAAACCAAGTAGATTACATCACCGCAGTATCGGGAGGCAGCTTTACCGCCGCCTATTTCGCCTTATTCGGTGATCGTCTATTTACCCATTTTAAGCCCGAGTTTTTACATAACGACGTTAATAGTGCGCTAAAACGTAGCCTGCTTCATATTCAGCAGCTACGCCAACTAAGCTCTAAGCAGTACGGTGTCAGCGATGCGCTGGCAGAGTGGTACGATGCCCATCTGTTTCAACATAAAACGCTGCAAGACTTGTTCCAAAATAGTGGACCGGTGGTTGACATTAATGCTGTCGATATCAGCCGTGGCACGCGCTTCAGTTTTAGTAAGAAGCAACTGCAATATATTTGTACGGACCCTGCGTCCATTCCTGTCGCCCGAGCAGTTGCAGCCTCCTCCGCGGTACCCGCCATTTTCTCGCCTATCGCCATAGAAAATCATGCCAAACACTGCAACTTGGAGACTCCTGAATGGGTCAACCAATCTTTAGTCAACCCCCAGCAAGACGCGCGCCGATATGCTGAATCCCAGCGCATCCTATCCTACCTTAAGCCGGGTAAGCGTCGTTATATTCATTTGCTGGACGGCGGCTTGGTCGACAATTTAGGGGTTCGTGCTTCAATCGCACGCAGCTTATCAGCCGGTGGTTTGGAACCCGCACTTGAACAACGCGGCTTGGGGCATACCCAGACCGTCGTTTTTATCGTGGTTGATGCGGCGAACTGGCCTTCTCCCGAAATGGATGAAGCGCTGGATCAACCCAAGCTTGAAGACATCGTGTCGGCTGCAACTTCAGCACCGCTGGTTGAATACAATAAGGAGACGCTGACGTTGCTGCGGAATCAGTTTAGAACCTGGCAAACTAAACGCGATGGCCGCAAAGCCTATGTGATCCACCTTAACTTTGACCAGCTCGAACCGCTAGACCGTGACGCCATGCAAGGCATGCCCACCAGTTTATCGCTACCGAAAAGCCAGGCCGATGCGGTGATACGAATTGGCCAGCAATTGCTCAAACAACACCCTGAGTTTAAACGCTGGATTGGGCCGCCTGACGCATAAACACTTCGAATAAAGTGGGTTCACTGCTACGATAAAAGCGCTAAATCTCCCCTTAGGTTCCCACGACCACTAGAATCCCTAAAAAGCGCGTATAATCCCGACTTCTAATCAGGTAATAAGAGTCAAAAAAATGAGACGACTGATATTGATTTCGTTGTTCTCACTATTCTTTGTCATTAGTTGCGGTGGCAGCGGCAACAGCAATAGTGGAGCGGGACAGGAAGAAGACAATCAGGAGCCAGCAGAAGAGCCCAAAGCAGAACGGATCATTGTGCTCGGCGACAGTATCGCCGTCGGCGTGAACGCATCGGTTAGATTTCCTGATATGCTGCAGGGCTTAACTGGACTCGAAGTCATCAATCAAAGCCACCCAGGCTACACCGCAGGACAGGCTTCAGCAGACGCCATGGCAGTGATTGATCGATATAATCCAAAATATATTGCCGTACTGTTAGGCACCAATAACGCCCGAGGAGCATCGACCGTAGAAGGCGCCATAAACAATATGAGGTACTTAACCCGCATCGCGCAGGAACACAGCATTATCCCGATTTTAGGTACACTACCGCCAATTTTGAATTCAAGTGCAGACAATAGTCGTGCAGCGACTATCAGCGCAGCAATCCGGGGCATTTCTGGCGCACGTATTGCGGATGTAAGGGCGGCAATGAGTGCTAGCGATATATCTAGCGATGGTTTTCATCCTAATGATACTGGGCAGCGAATTATCGCTACCGTATTCGCTGGACAGGTGTATTAATAAGTGGATTAATAGTGCCAGTGCTATTCACCTATTCTTTACTATCTGTAGTGTATTAAGTCACTCAAGCTAATCCACTCAGCAACTCTTCTCGGCTAAGCATAAACAAAGCCATTGCTTCGTCGGCAGTACTCAGCCAAGTAAATGGCAAACGTGGATATTGTGCTTCTAAATCCAGCGCAGAGGTACCCACCTCGACGATCAATACACCACCAGGGTTTAAGTGTCCCACGGCTTCTGCCAGCATTCGGTCAACGATGTCCAAGCCCAATTCACCACCTCGAAATGCCATGTCTGGCTCTTCCAGGTATTCTGCAGGTAGGTTGTCCATACGCTGGTTGGAGATGTAAGGTGGGTTAGAACAAATCAGGTCGTAAGTACCACTCAGTTCGCCAAACAAATCACCCTGATACAAGCTGACTCGATCTTCGAGCTTATGTTTATCGACGTTAATCCGAGCCACAGCCAACGCATCTTCGGACAATTCAGTCGCATCGACGTGCGCATCGGGAAAGGCATAAGCCAACGCAATAGCGATGCAGCCCGTGCCAGTGCATAAATCCAGTGCCGTTTTGACTTTCGACGCATCCAGCCATGGCGAAAACTGATCGTTGATCCATTCGCCAAAATACGAACGCGGAACAATCGCCCGCTCATCGACGTAAAAACGCAAACCAGAAAACCAGGCTTCCTTGACCAAATACGCCAAGGGCTTACGTGTTTTTATTCGCTCATCCACCAGGCTTTGCATTAACGCCACTTGATCATCACTCGGCTGAACTTCCCAATCAAAATCCGGCGCATCAATGTCATCATCTGAAGCCGCACCAATATCCTGTTTGGTTGCATAAAGCCCTATCCAGGCAGCCTCTTCCCAGGCATTTTGAGTGCTATGACCAAAAAACAGATCAGCCGAATCTAACGCGGCTTCAATGTCTTCAGCCAGATCATGTAAAGGCTTTCCCGCATTCAGCTTCATCGCTCGAGCGCTTCCAACATTGACGGATGATAGACATTAATACCACCCGTTCCTTTTGATTTAAACACCCAACCTCGCGCTTCGACGCGCTTACCAACCCACGACTGGGGTTTGCCTGCAAACTCACGATTCCATACACGCCGATCAACTAAAATCCGAAACCGGTCCGTGAACCACAAGCCAAACTTACTTCGGCTGCGGTCCACCCGTTTGATCGTGCCAATAACGCGTTGATAGCCGCGCCCATCGGGTATACCGCGATCGATAGTTGTGGGGTTGAAATAGTTAGAGCCCCACACGCCCATTTCAGCTTCCCGCGCCGCTTTCTCAGCAGCCAGGTATTCATCCACGCGGTCATGAGCCTCGCCGACCACTACCGCAAATGCCAAACCAGTTTTTAGTAATTCGAGCTGGGCATCTTTTCCATCACTGGTTTCGACGAAAGCAATCAAGCGCCCATGCCGATCCCGCTTTTCTTTGGCAAACTGCAAAGTCACGCTGCGATTACCAATTAAGCCTTGTAATGTCTTTCGGGCAATTTTAGCCATCGGCTCATCGGGCTGTTTACCGTGAAATAGCTCGGGGGTGTTAATGCCCAGCATCCTCACCTTATCACCTGATCGCGTCGTAAAGGTATCGCCATCAATAACGTATTTAACCTTTACCCGCTCGCCTTGACGATCCTCCTGACTGTCGTGCTTATCATCGTTTTTACTATTCCACCAGAACGCTTGCGTGGAAAAGCTGGCAGTGGTTAAACCAATCAGACAGATATAAAAAAGGGCACCGATAAAAGGCGCCCTTTTTTGCTCTGACGCATCGCGATACGCCAGCTTGATGATCTTACTTTCGGCCATAACGTGCCTGGAATTTACCAACGCGTCCGGCAGTATCAACTACCCGTTGTTGACCCGTATAAAATGGGTGGCAAGCAGCGCATACGTCAACTCGAATTTCGTCCATTTTGGTAGAGCGTGTTTCGAAACTATTGCCGCACGTACAAGTCACGGTTACTTCTTCATAATTCGGGTGAATACTGGCTTTCATGATGTTTTCCTCAGTAGATGAATTCGCCTTTATGGATATGACCCCAAAAAGGGACGCGGACTATAGGCAAATACGGCTCGTATATCAAGCGATATTCCCCTCCGATTGTAAGCCGTCGTTATAAATTAGGGTGAGTTACGACTGTTTAACTGCCAGCAAGGAACTTTCCGATAAAATGGCACTCTCAGCACTTTAGAAAAGCCCACTATTAAGATACTCACTATGACCCAGATATTTCGTATTTTTGTGCTTAGCCTTGTGCTGTTTACAACTCAAAGTGCGTTTGC
The DNA here is from genome assembly GCA_965249035.1 of Candidatus Poriferihabitaceae bacterium. GTDB lineage: Bacteria > Pseudomonadota > Gammaproteobacteria > Arenicellales > Poriferihabitantaceae > CBDFKV01. The sequence goes on from CBDFKV010000006.1 coordinate 591,199, forward strand.
CAAACAACCCATTTACACCAGTATTTTCAGCAGTGCAGCGGTTAGTGGCTACGACCCAGTGGCTTACTTCACCGAAGGTACGCCCGTCAAAGGGTCGGATGCCTTTACGACCGAGCATCAAGGTGCAGACTGGTATTTTTCATCAGCGAAAAACTTGGCTGCCTTTAAGGCCAACCCAAATCTGTACGCACCACAGTATGGTGGCTATTGTGCTTGGGCAGTAGCGATGAATACCACGGCCAAAGGTGACCCCCTACAATGGCACATTCAAAATGACAAACTCTACCTCAACGTCAATGCTGAAATTCGCGCTGAGTGGCTGGCTGATATCGACAACATGATCACGAGAGCTGACACTAATTGGCCTAAAGTTGTCGATTGATCCACCGGTTAACTACCCTATTTAACAGCAGCTACAGATTAGGATTATGAACAAAATCACCTCCGTTATCAGTTGGATACTCTCGCTGTGGATCGCCAAGGTTTTTCTTGGCTCAATTCCATTCAAATTCAGCGGCCACCCGATGACTACCCACATATTTACTACCATCGGTGATTGGATGGGTGGCTTCTTAGGTGATGCGTTTGGCGGCACATTTGGTGCCATAGGCCCCTATGTAATCGGCTCTTTTGAGTTACTGGCATCGATATTACTATTGTTGCCAGCAATTCTATGGCTATTGGGCAAGCTAAGCGCAGGTACGCGAGTCAATCGTAGTCGTTGGCATTTAGCCGGCGGGGCCCTCGCCACCGCCTTGATGGCTGGCGCAAGTTTCTTCCATTTAGTGACACCACTCGGTGTTAATGTGGTTTTCGAAGGCCAATCTGACGGTGGTAGCTTATTCTACGCAGCAATCTCGGTAGTTATTTCAGGCATTATTTTAGTTTTGCTCAATCACAAAGCGGCATGAATCGGAGCTTAGTGTGGAGGCCCAAAAAACCACTCAATGCTATAATTTGGCTCTATTTGTAACTGCTGACCCCAGTCCAATTGGCGGGCTATTGATCAGCCAATGCCAACCCGATATAGCTTTGCCATGCCTACACCGATGAATGCGATGTATACACCAAGAATGGTAACGGCTTACATCCTTTCTTGTATACGTATAGGCGTCAAGCCTTGGCAGTATTTTCAGCTGAATTCTAGCTATTTCAACGATGCCAAACGGATTTATTCCAAGCTCGACATAGACCAATACATCCCCGACCAGTGGCGTTTGCAACAATCTTTAATCGATGACGTCGACCCACTGGACTTCCCGGTGTTTATCAAACCTGAGTGGGGCCAAAATTCCTATGGAATCCAGCGCATCGACAACCGCAATGAATTCGACGCCTTGGATATTGACTCGCTTAAAGGAGACACGCTGGTGCAACAAGCCGCGCCAGGCAAGCACGAGTATGAAATCTTTTATATCCGCAGCGTCGATCATAACCAGCCTGCAGTTTTGAAGGTGATTGAAACCAAAAATGATCAATCTTCTGCTTATCCAATCAACGGCATTTTCAATCCCAACACTTATTATTTCGATCGTTCCGATGGGCTAACCGAGTCTGAGTTAGAAAATATTTGGTCAATGCTGGGAAAAATCGGTCACTTTCGCTTTGCGCGCGTGTGCTTAAGGGCAGATTCGATGGCAGCGTTCCTAGCGAGCGCATTCCATATCGTCGAAATCAACCTATTCGCGCCGATGCCTCTGAACCTGCTGGCAAGAAATGCTTCACCGGAAATTAATAGCGCTTTTATTCGCCAAGCAATGCGGGCGCTGGCAAGAATCACCAAGACCATCCCCCGGGAACAAAAATCAAAAAACGTCTTTCGTAATACCATTGCCATGCACTATAAAGTCAAACCATGAAAGCACTCAAAAAATGGCTGTACAGCTGGATCGAAAAAACCTTCATGGATGGCTGCAGCAACTACAACTCGCTTAAGGTACGAAAGAGCTGCCGTAGCAAGCTGCAAGCGCGCTCCAAGTTTGAGCAACACAACATCCCACACGCCAAAGGTCGTCTGTTTATCGCCCCCTGGACAGCACACCAATTTGCCAAACAACACGGTTTTCCACTGGTAATCAAACCTAATGTCAGCGGCTATTCGCGGGGCAGTCATTTCCCAATCACCAACTACAAACAGCTTTGGAAAGCAGCCCTTCTAGTAAAAGTCTGGTGGCCGACCTCTATCGTTGAGCAATATCTTAAAGGTAAGAATTACCGCGTAGTCGTGATTGACGGCAAGATTATGTCGGTCATCCAGCGCTATGCCGCTTTTGTCACGGGTGATGGCGAACACAACGTCGCTCTACTCATTGAACAAGAAAACGCCACTCGCAAGACCATGGGGTTGTATCCCACCATGTACCCCATCGCCAGCAGTGGCCGACAATTGAGCATTTAGCGGCACAAGGCTTGACCTTGGAAAGCGTGCCTCCCCAAGGTGAATGTATCGACGTGCACCATAAAGTCGCGCTGATGACTGGCGGCATTGTCGAAACCATTTCTCAAGATTTAGTTACCGACAAAAATAAAGCACTCTTTTTAAAAGTACTGGATCTTTTTGACGCCAATATTTTTGGGATCGATATCATCATGGAGCAGGGCATCGATGTCGACTACGACCAACAGAAATGTATTATGCTGGAAGTCAACTCCCGCCCTTATTTAAAAATGCACGACTACCCACGCTACGGAGAAAAACCCGACTTAAGTGCCCATTACGAATCTCTAGACCAGCTCTCCGTTAGTGATCGCGATATTTTCTGAGCGCAGACCTGCCTCCTCGGTGTTTTACAGCTATCTCAGCCTGCATTCACTGCTGATCGGTCTGTTCCCGTTCTTTATTCCTGTTTATTTGTGGCGAAACGAATACAGCCTCAGCAGCATTTCCCTTTATATCTCGCTCTCCGGCGCGGGCTTTTGTGCCGCACTGTGGCTGTGGGATCGATGGCGTAAAACAGCCCGTCTTAACACGCTGATCGGGATCTCGTTTGCACTCGAGTCTATACTACTCAGCTCCGTTTTCTTGCAAGCCGATATTGCGTTTCTGCCATTAATGGCACTCCTCTACGGCCTCTACAATTGCTTTTTCTGGATCACCAATCGCGCCCTATTTCTGGAAATTATTGATACCAGTAATTCTGGAAAGAAATACGGCAACCTACAAATCGCTGTCGTCATTATGCTAAAAATTGGCGTGTTTGCCGGCGGAATATTGCTTGAAAAATATGGATTCACCTCAGTCTATCTCATCTCAATCATCATCACTCTAGCAAGTGCCATTGGCTTTGCACGCCTCAACAAAAGCATTCAATTCAGCCCGCAGCTACGTCAAAGCCCGCCGATATCATTGCCTGATTTGATGCAGTTTAAAGACGCGCTACACTCTCGCAGAATATTTTTACTCGATGGTTTGTTTTTATTTCTAGAAAGCTATTTTTGGGTGATTTCCCTGTTTTTGCTCGCCCACGAAAGTTTTTGGCAGCTGGGTATTTTGGTCATCGTTTTAGGGATTACCTTTAGCGGGTTGTTTTTCTTTATTCGCAGCACCATCGACCGCCTCTCCCGGCAAACGGTTTACCTCACCGCCACCTTACTTTACATCCTGTCCTGGATATTGCGCGCCACCCTCAGCGACCAATTACCGATGCTATTCTTATTCCTGCTGTTAGTGCTGATTACCTTTTGCACTTCCTTTTTTCGTCTCAGTTTTAACAAACGTTTTTTCGATAACGCGCTTGAAACCAGCGGTCACCGCTACTTAATCATCAAAAGTTATTACTCACAATTCATCATCGCTATTGGGTATTTCGCAATCGCTGTCTTGCTGAACCAGTTTGCTGATCCACCTACTGCTTTGCGTGCCATCTATGCAGGCGCGGCCGTGTTGGCGATGGGCTATTTTTGGTACGGCTTTCATCCACCAGCTACGACCTCATTGGGCGAGGCGAACAGTAATTAGCCCCTCCAATACCGCATCGATAATCCGGTAAGATCCGCATAACATCGCTTTGCCTTTCCTCCTTGCAATGCATACAATCGCGCCTTCAATTTTTCAGCTCCATTAACGCTGTGGCCTTTATCCTCACGCCCGAACTGCCTACCGCTATCGACAAACCTATCCGTTGGGGTGGGATGCACGGTGCGGCGTTAGGACTTGCTATAGCCGAGGCCGCGCGACAGCATGAAGGCGTTATCTGTGTCGCCATTTCTAACCCGCGTCAATTACAAATTCTTGAGCAAGAATTGCGCTTTTTCCTGGCTGACAGCCAAGACGAGATTGGCGTTCACGTATTTCCTGATTGGGAAACGCTGGCTTACGATATTTTCTCGCCGCATCAGGAAATCATCTCCAGCAGGCTACGCTTGTTGGCAAATCTGCCCAACCTGAAGCGCGGGATTATCATCACCGCCACCAATGATTTGCTGCAACGCTTACCGCCAGTGGACTATGTCTTAGGACACAGTTTTAGCTTAAGTATCGGTGAGCGAATTGATATCGAGGCGCTGCGCCACCGGCTGCAATACGTGGGCTACCACGCGGTCAACCAAGTATTGACCCAGGGTGAGTTTGCCGTACGCGGCGGCATCGTTGATGTATTCCCCATGGGAACCCACTCGCCATTTCGGCTAGACTTGTTTGACGACGAAATTGAAACCATTCGGTTTTTTGACCCTGATACGCAAAAATCGATCCGAGAAACTGACCAAATCGAGCTGCTACCAGCACGCGAAGTGCCGCTGACTGAAGACGGTATCCGCCACTTTCGACAAGCATTTCGAGCGGTATTTGAAGGTGATCCTTCAAGACAATTAATTTACGAAGAGGTTAGCAATGGTATTGCACCGCCGGGCATAGAATACTATTTGCCGCTGTTTTTCTCGCACACTGCGAGCTTATTTGATTATCTGCCCACCGACTCAGTGGTGGTGTTAGAAGGCGGTCATCAAGATTACGTCAGCACCACCTTGGCGGACATTAAAAGCCGCTATCTGGCACGCAACACTGACCCTGACCGACAGATATTACCACCAACACATTTGTTTCAAACTCAGGAAGAATACAGCCAAAACCTAAAGCAGCATCGCGTCGTTACCCATTTCACCTCGACCCGAAAGAACGTCAATTGGTCAGCACCGAGTTTGCCGCCCAAAGACTACCCTGTTGACAGTAAATCCGAACGACCGTATCAAGCATTGGCTGATCACCTGCAAAAACAAAAGGCACCCACCCTGCTGGCAGTTGAAACCGCTGGCCGTCGTGAAGCCTTGGAAGGCACGCTGCGTGAATACAACATCGAGCTTGAACACGTCGCTACCTGGCACGAATTTGTCAATCAGACCACTCAATACGGAATCACCGTCGCTCCGTTAGAACGCAGCATGCGTCTAGGCAATCAAGTGCTGGAATTAATCACTGAAAACCAGCTATATGGTGACCGCGTATTCCAACGCAGACAGCGCCAGAATAAAGGTGCCAGCCAAGACCCTGAAGCCATCATTCGCTCATTGGCTGAATTGCAACTCGGTGCACCGGTGGTTCATATCGATCATGGGGTCGGCCGTTATCAAGGTTTGCAATTATTAACGCTGGCGGACTTTGAAGAAGAGTTCTTAACGATTGAATATCAGGGTAACGATAAGCTGTACGTGCCGATTCAGTCATTAAACCTGATTAGCCGCTTTGTCGGCGGTGATCCGGAGCTAGCGCCCATACATAAGCTGGGCAGCCCACAGTGGGAACGTGCCAAAGCCAAGGCCCGCGAAAAATCCTACGATGTCGCCGCCGAATTGCTCGACATCGAAGCTGCGCGCAATGCCCGTAAAGGCTTCGCGTTTAAAATACCAAAACGGGCCTATCGTGATTTTTGCGATAAGTTCCCGTTTGAAGAAACCCCGGATCAAAGCCGAGCAATTGACGAGGTTTTGGCTGATTTGGCCAAACCCGACCCCATGGATCGACTGGTTTGTGGTGACGTTGGCTTTGGTAAAACCGAAGTTGCGCTGCGTGCCGCCTTTGTTGCGGTCTATAACAAAAAACAAGTCGTGATTCTGGTGCCCACCACCCTACTCGCGCAGCAGCATTATGAGTCGTTTCAAGATCGCTTTGCCGACACCGCTATTTCGGTTGAAATGCTGTCGCGCTTTACGGCGAACAAAGAGGCCACTTCATTAGTCAAACGATTCAAAGAGGGCTATCCGGATATCGTTATTGGCACTCATCGCCTCATACAGAAAGACATTCAGTTTAAACGGCTGGGCTTATTGATCATCGATGAAGAGCATCGTTTTGGCGTGCGCCAAAAAGAAACGCTCAAGAAGCTACGTAAACAAGTCGATATTCTGACACTTACCGCCACTCCCATCCCCCGAACGCTGAACATGACCATGTCGGGTTTACGTGAGATTTCAATCATCGCCACCCCACCCGAGCACCGCTTGGCGATCAAAACCTTTGTGCTGGATAAGAATGACGCCATCGTCCGCGAAGCTGCGCTGCGCGAAATTCATCGTGGTGGACAGATGTATTACGTCCATAACGAAGTCAAAACTATTCAGCGCGTAGCTGAAGATTTGGCTGAGCTCATTCCAGAAGCGAAGGTCGCGTTTGCTCACGGACAAATGAGCGAGCTACAGCTTGAACACGTTATGCGCGACTTTTATCACCAGAAATTCAACATCCTGGTAGCCACCACCATTATCGAATCGGGGATTGACGTACCCTCGGCCAATACGATTGTCCTAAATCGCGCGGATAAGTTTGGCCTAGCTCAGATGCATCAATTACGCGGCCGGGTTGGGCGCTCGCATCATCAAGCCTTTGCCTATTTAATGATCCCAAGCCGCAAGAGCATTACCAACGATGCCAGAAAGCGTCTGGATGCCATCGAACAGCTTGAGGATTTGGGCGCGGGTTTTGCGCTGGCCTCACACGACCTCGAAATCCGTGGTGCGGGCGAGTTACTCGGTGAAACCCAAAGTGGTTTAATCGATGACATTGGCTTTACCCTATACGTCGACTATCTAGAGCGCGCGATTAAGGCGATCAAACAGAATATTGATCACCCAGATATTGAAGCAGTTGCCGAACCCATACCGCAGACTGAGGTAGCTATGGGCGCACCCGCGCTGTTACCGCACGACTTCCTGCCCGACGTTCACTTACGCTTAGTGATGTACAAACGCATTGCCAGCGCCGCTGACTTGGATGAATTAAAAGAATTGGAGATAGAGACCATCGACCGCTTTGGTCTGTTACCAGAACCGGCTAAATATCTGTTCCGCTCGACCGTGATCAAGCTCAAAGCCAGCCCGCTCGGCATCAAGAAAATTGATATGGACGAAGACGGTGGAACCATCGAATTTGTACATGAACCACCCATTGATATTAGTGAAATCATCGCTTTGGTGCAGCAAAATCCCAGTAGGTATCGACTCAGTGGCCCCCATCAACTGACCATCAACCAAGAATTTGAGACAGTCGAGCCGCGCTTTATGCTGGTCGAGCAATTAATCCGTACGTTTCAAGCCGGTATCGACTAGCCATTTGGACGCAGGCTTTAATCCGCTGGCACCTAGAGCGACTTTGTTGTACGGTTCCCCACTCAACCAATGGAGACAAGAGTCTTAAGACACATAGATACGCCATGTTTACAGCCCTATTTCATTCAAAAATAAATACTTACCACGGCAAGCTAAACATGGCTTGCCTAATTGCTCTAAGCGCAATGCTGTTCATCAGCGGAAACGCGATGGCGAGAACCTACCAAGTTGAGATGATCGTTTTCAGCAATGAAGGCACCAATAGCGCAGAAGCAACGCCTGCCAATGCAGAGCAGCAGTCGCGAGAAATCAGCGCGCTGATCGCCAATGCCCGCCATAACGGCCAGCCGGGGCTTGGGGTGCTCGGGGGTATCCGCAATACACTCGCGACGTCCTCCCAGCATCGCATCTTGCAATCGATGAGTTGGACACAACGACAAGCGGGTTATGCCAGCTCACCGTTAGTGGCGGTTTCTAGCAGCGGTAACGGACTCGACGGGGTGGTACGTGTGTATGCGCCGAATTTGCTGTTTGCCGAGCTAAACTTGCGCTTCCGAGGTCAAGGACTGACATTCTTGCGCGAACAACGTCGTCTCAAGCTAAAAGAAATCCACTATTTTGATCATCCGCACTTCGGTGTTATTTTGACGGTTCGACCGATTTAGACCGTTCCCCTGGTGGCTCTTACTGGCGGATCCTAGGCTTCATCATATCTAGAAATCTGATAAATCTCACTCTGATTTCTACAATATTTTCTGATTACTAACATGCAATTGTAGCTATATCTAACTGATATACAACCAATAGTTGTTTCTTTATAAGCATATCATAATATTTATATAAACAGGCCTTGCGCATATTATTATTTACTAATATACTAATCGCCATTGAAGTCATGACCATCTGACTCAACCGGATTATTTATTAACACTTGCTCTAAGCAAACCCACACACAACAGAGAGATAGAGATATGCACATCAAAAAAATCGTAATCGCACTGGCCGTTGTTTCAGCTACTTCTGCTCAAGCAGATTGGAACATGCCTTTTTCAAACGGCAACAATGATAACTGGGACATGCCCTTCTTTGGCGACAATAACCGCTGGGATGACAATGATTGGGACATGCCTTTTTTCGGCGACAACAACGGTAGCAGCAATGGCCGAGGTAAGGGTCGTGGTTCCATGAACTTCGCGATGAATCTTGATGGCGATATGGACGGAAACAGTGACTATCGAAACGGCGATGACTGGGACGGTAATGGCCGTGGTCGCGGACGTGGAAATGGCTCGTTTGGCTTTAACATGAACGCCGATATGGATACCGACATGGATAGCGATTGGGATGGCGGAAATAACTACCGTCACGCACCTCGCGGCTATTACAGAAACGCACCAGCACAAGCTTATGCCGCACCAGAAGCCGAAATTGAAACCCAAACTGCTGAGGTTGCAGCACCTGCCGTAGAAGGCCAAGCGCCCATCGCTAAGCCGCAAGCACGCCAGCAATCATCAGCACCACGCTATCAGCGCCGTTATTATCAAGGGGACGACCGATTTGCTGGCAACGGCCGTGGCCGAGGTAATGGTAATGGTTCATTCGGTTTTAATATGAATTCTGACTTTGATGGCGATTTTGATGGTAATAGCGATTATCGCAACGGTGACGATTGGGACAGTAATGGCCGTGGTCGTGGACGTGGAAATGGCTCGTTTGGCTTTAACATGAACGCCGATATGGATAGTGATTTCGATAGCAACTGGGATAACGATCACTATCGTTCAGGTTATCCAGCACCACGCCACTATCAAGCCGCACCCGTTTCTGCTGAAAAAGAAGGCTGCATCAAGCCTGAGCAAGCTGCCGAAGTAACCACTGCAACCACTCAAAGCGAAGCAACTATTACTGCATCTGCACCAAAGGCTGAAGCTAAGGTTAGCGTACAGTAAAGATGAAGCCTGTTAGGTAAGCCCCTAATATTAAGGGGTTTGCCGCAGACAAGCACTAACGCCCTTACCTCCTCTTGGGCAACACGTTTGGCACCTTAACGGGTGCCATTTTTTATTTCCAATCACGCACTTCATAATGGCTTTACGGTTGGCTTTATGCTGCCAGCTGGTTACACTCACGTGCTTTAGCATTGAGCTTATTGTCCCGTGCGCTTTTCTTCATTTGCCCACCACTTCGACGCCGATAGCGGCACCCTTCAATTAATGGATGATCTCGGCTCTGCGCTCGATAGCGAGCAGCCGGTTTATATGCTGGGTGGCGGAAACCCTGGATTTATCCCACCTGTGTTTAAGCGCTTTCAAACTGAAATGGCTGATCTGGTCGCTGATGATCTGCGCTTTCAGAAAATGGTTGGTCAGTACGATGCACCCCAAGGCAATCAAGCTTTTATCGATGCGCTTGTCAACTTGCTGAACGACCGCTATGGCTGGCCCATTAGCGCTGATAACATCGTCATCACCAACGGCAGCCAATCCAGTTTTGGCTTTTTGTTCAATCTGTTAGCGGGCGAATTTGATGATGGTTCTTTTAAGAAAGTCTTGCTGCCACTGACACCCGAATACATCGGCTACAGCGATGTCGGTTATAGCCAACGGCCCATCTTTACTGCCAACAAGCCCATCATCGAAAAGCGTAACGATGGTTTTTTCAAGTACCGGGTTGATTTTGATCAACTCGACCTCAACCCAGACATTAACGCCGTTTGCGTCTCGCGCCCGACCAACCCGACCGGCAACGTCATTACCGACAATGAACTCGCCAAGCTCTCTCGGCTCACCCGAAAAGCAGAAATCCCACTGATTATCGATGGTGCTTACGGTGTACCCTTCCCTGGTATTATTTTTGACCAAGCCACTCCGATCTGGGATGAGCACATTATTTTGTGCCTAAGCCTCTCCAAGCTCGGTTTGCCAGGCGTTCGTACCGGGATCGTCATTGCGGCGAAAGCAATGGTGGATAAGCTACGCGGTGCAAACGGCATACAAGCACTAGCACCTGGCCGGGTCGGCCCTTCAATGATGACAAACTTGGTTCGCTCCGGTGAAATTATTGACATCAGTGAGCAAGAAATCAAGCCGTTCTATCAAGCCAAAGTCCGCCATGCAGTCGGCCAAGTTCGTGATAGCATGCGCGACTTGCCTGTCAACATTCACCACCCCGAAGGTTCGCTGTTTTTATGGCTGTGGTTTGAAGGCTTGCCCATTAGTTGCGACGAACTCTATCAACGCCTCAAAGCCCGCGGCGTTTATGTGATTTCCGGCCATCATTTCTTTCCGGGGCTTAAGGAAGATTGGCAGCATAAACATGAGTGCATCCGAGTTAGTTATGCCGGTGACGATAGCACCGTGGAAACCGGCATTCAAATGATTGCTGAAGAAGTGCGCAAAGCCTATCAGGCTTAACCCTGCGGCTGGCTTAAATCAGCGTATTTGCTAGGCTGCGCTACAATGAACCAACAAAAAAACCCTAACGCTTTTACGGTCAGCCACCGTCAGGTATTTGCGATCGCGCTGCCGATGACTTTGGCCTACTTATCAACCCCCTTACTGGGCATAGTTGATACTGCTGTGGTGGGCCGTTTGGGCGATGCGGCATTGTTAGGCGGTCTGGCAGTAGGTGCCATCTTATTTGACCTCGTATTCACCACCTTTAATTTCTTACGTTCTGGCACCACCGGCTTAACCGCCCAAGCTTTGGGCGCGGCTGACGACAAAGAGCAACAAGCGGTTTTTTTTCGCGCACTGATCGTCGCTCTGGTCGGCGGCACACTGTGCATCCTATTTGGAAAACCATTGTTACACGTCGGCTTGTACTTTATGCAGCCTACGCTCGGAGTCGCAGAAGCCACCTTGGAATACGGTGCGATACGACTGTTCTCATCACCTTTTGCACTGGCCAACTATGTCATTCTTGGCTGGCTTCTGGGGCTTGGTCGCGCTGGGCTGGGCCTACTTCTGCAAACGATCTTAAACGGCACCAATATTGTGCTATCCATCTACCTGGGCTTGCATTTACAACTCGGCATCAGCGGTGTGGCTTGGGCAACGGTGATCGGAGAAAGCATTGCGATGATTACTGGTCTGTTCATGGTTTGGCGCATCATGCGCTTACGACCCACTGCCTCAGCTCACCGAATTTTCAACAAAGCCAAGATTTTGAGCACCTTGTCATTGAACCGCGACATTTTAATCCGCTCGTTTGTCCTGTTGTTTGCCTTCGTATTTTTTACCGCACAAGGCAGCCGTTTGGGAGAAACCACGCTCGCTGCCAATGCCGTTTTAATGAATTTCTTCATGATGGGTGGTTTTCTATTAGATGGTTTTGCAACCGCCGCCGAACAGTTGGCCGGCCGCGCGATCGGCGCCAATTATCGTCCTGCATTTGATCGCACGGTACGCCTCACATTGGCTTGGGGATTTCTATTCGCGGCCGTGCTGTGCGCCATTTTCTGGCTGGCGGGACCATCGCTGATAGCACTGCTGACTACCAACCCAGACGTGCAACAAGTGGCCAATACTTATTTAATCTGGGCGGCACTCACCACATTGATCGGCGTACTGGCGTTTCAAATGGACGGTATTTTTATTGGCTCAACTTGGTCAAGCGATATGCGCAACATGATGTTGGTATCTATGGCGGTCTACCTACTCGTATGGTCGCTAGCAACGCCTTTATGGGGCAACCACGGCCTATGGTTGGCGCTGGAAACCTTTTTAGGTATCCGTGGCGTCACCCTACTTTGGCGCCTGCAATACCGCGTGAAGCAACAATTTCAACCGGTGAAGACCCCATAAAACATGCGTAATGCGGTTAAGCTAAAATTCATGGGGTCAGCAATTTCATGGGGTCAGCCAGCTTGATCTGATGCAAATCAAGAACCCAGTTTAATATACTGCTCACTCTTCCGATCACTGCCATGCGTAGCCAATTTGGTAACTCGAGATACTAATGAACCTATCTTCCTATGAAACGAATCACCACCTAAGGCTTTTCCCCTAGCCGTTGCAGCATATATTTCCTGCTCCTGCCGTTTCGGAATTCTTAGGGTCAGCCAGCTTGATTTAATGTAAATCAACAAGAACTCTGTTTATTCTATTGCTCACTCTTCCGATCACCGCCATGCGCAACCAGTTTTGTAACTCGAGACACGAGTGAGCCTATCTTCTTCAACAATTGTGGGCGTACTGGTCGCACCTTGATCAATTATAAGTATCTGTTTTTGCGAGTTATTTTCACTTTAATCGGGTTTGTTTAGTTCGCGTTTTCTTCATTTATATTGGTCGATTCAATATACTTGGTAGTATCTTCCTGAGGAAGACGCGAAACAGCGCTTCGTTCCTGCTTTAGCCTGGTCAGGTAACCTGCCAACGCGCCACCACTAGTAGTCAGGACTAATAGGCCTATGGTGACGAACTGAGTAAACAACATTAAGCCCCCCGCGCCGATAGCAGCAGCGAATACTGCACCGACCTTTAAATTGGCTTTGGCATGCGCGCGGTTGGTCTCCTTAGTAATTTGCTTGTGACTATCCTTGACTAGTTTCGTTTTCTGGCGCTCTGCATTAACCCGAATGTTTTCACGTTCCTTAACATGTTTATCAATAGTTTTGGCCAGAGAGTCCTTATGTATGTGCCTGGCAATTGACGCAAACCAGAACGCGGCAAGCACACTCATGATCAAACCCAGCAAGGCAATGGCAAAAAACTGATCACCTTCAAGCGGGGCGTTTATGAGCGCATAGATCAATGCGCCGGTCGCGAGCTGGATAATAATGATGCCAGGAATAAAGCGTAACATGCTCATTCAGAAATTGGTTGTAGCACTTCCCGACAGTTTGGTTCCTGCGAGACATTTTTAGCACTCAAGCGTACAGAAGGTTGCAATGGTTCTAGCGAGTCAATAAATGGGTGATATTGCATCATTCTAACGACGCAAAAATAATTTTTTGTAGATGAGTAATAAAGTGGCATACCAAGTAATGAAGTTTTCTACTAAATTAGGAATCGTTTAAACAGAGTCTAACGAAATGTTATTTTACAATTAAACCAGACTAAACAGCTACCTCTTTACTCACGCCCATCATCGCTCAGAGGGAGCTAGTCGTAGCCCTAGAAAACCATATGGGGTCAGCCAGCTTGATTTGATGTAAATCAAGAACCCTGCTTATTATACTGCTCACTCTTCCGATCACCGCCATGCGCAGCCAGTTTGGTCACTCGAGACACGAGTGAGCCTATCTTCGTATTGCTCTGCTAAAATAATGCTTGGTAGTTTCTGTTGTCTGGTTGCCTATTAACTCACTTAGTGGCTAGCAGTGTCGCCATGGGGGGATCACGGTTTATGGTTGGCGCTGGAAATCTTTTTAGGTATCCGGGTATTTCCCTGCGCTTGCGATATCGCGTGAAACAACAATTTCAAGTGGTGAAAACTCCATAAAACATACGTAATGAGGTTAAGCCAAGAAACACCGCAAACACTTGACGCAGTCGAGTCGCATCCAAGGCATGTGCCAACCGAACACCGACAGGCGCCATCAGCATGGTCATCGGTACGATAATTGCCAAGGCAGCCAAATTCACGTAGCCCAACGAAAACGGCAAGCGATCAGCCACGCCCAAACCATTCATGATATAAGCCATTGTACCCGGCAGGCTAATCACCAACCCTATCGACGCCGCGGTGCCGACGGCAACATGTATAGGCGTTTTAAATGCGCTTAGAAACGGCACCGTAAACGTCCCACCACCAATACCGATTAGGGTCGACACAGCACCGGTCAAGATACCCATCAATGAAGTCCCTGCAGCACCCGGCAATTGATCACCCAACACAAATTTCTGCTCTTGAGTGATCATGTTAACGGCAAATACCGAGGCAACCATTGCAAATAACAGCGTTAGTACATGGCCACTTAAGTAGCGGCTGAGTAACGCACCGACCAATACACCGAGTAAGACCCCCGGCGCGAATCGCTTAAACAGGTCGAGGTCAAACCCCCCTTTGCGCTGATGCGCCAAGGCCGAAATAATCGAGGTGGGAATGATCGTCGCCAATGAGGTACCCACCGCCAAGTGCATCCGCACTGCTGGGTCCACGTCGATCAGGGTAAACAAGTGGTACAAAACGGGCACGATCACAATACCGCCACCAACGCCCAATAAGCCCGCCAAAATGCCTGCAAATGCGCCAGCAATAATCAAAGCCAGCACTACGCCCGTAACCCACACTATGCCGTAATCTGCCAGTATCTGCATACGCTATGGCAATTCCTTGCTAACTGTGGCCAAGCTGATGAATTCTTCGATGGATAACTGCTCCGCGCGCTCGGAAGGGTCAACCCCCGCCGCTTCAAATCCGGCAGCATCAACCCATTTTTTCAAACCATTCCTGAGTGTTTTACGCCGCTGAGCGAATGCGGCGCTGACAATGCTCGCTATTTGTGGCCGAATTTCAAGTGCAAGGCGCTGCCTCAAGGGCGTGAAGCGGACCACGCTCGACATCACTTTGGGCGCAGGATAAAAGGCACCTGGCGGTACATTAAACAGCCGCTCACACTTAAGATCCAAGCCCGCCATCACGCTTAACCGGCCATACGTTTTGCTCCCCGGCCCAGCGATTAGCCGGTCAACCACTTCTTTTTGCAGCATGAATACCATGTCGTCAATGTGGTCGATAAACTCCAACAAGCGAAAGATCAGCGGCGTAGAAATATTATACGGAAGGTTACCAATCACCGACCACCCGGATGCCAACTGACTAAAGTCGAAATTGAGCACATCACCTTGGTAGATAGTTAGTTTTTCTGACGGATATTGCTGGCGCAGAAAATCCACCAAATCCCGATCCATCTCAATCACGTGCAGATGCTCCACCCGCTTGATTAAGTGCTGGGTAAGCGCACCTTTACCCGGGCCGATTTCGAGCAATTGGCTGCCAGGTTGGAGCCGAATACTACTGGCAATTTTTTGTTGATAAACTGGGTCTTGCAGGAAGTTCTGCCCAAATCGCTTACGCGGCTTATGTGCCATTAGCTTGCTTGCCACGCATGGCAATCATGGTCAGTGCTTGGTTAACTGCCGCAATCAAACTGTCTTCGCTGGCCTTGCCACTGCCGGCTAAATCCAAAGCAGTGCCGTGATCAACCGAGGTGCGAATAATGGGCAAGCCCAGCGTGATATTGACGATCTCACCAAAGCCTTGCGATTTAATCACGGGCAAACCTTGATCATGATACATGGTCAGAGTCGCGTCACAGCGTTGCAACTGTTCAGGGGTAAACGCTGTATCTGCAGGGAGCGGCCCAATCAATTGCATACCAGACTCACGCATCTGCTCCAATAGTGGCTCGATAATATCGCCCTCTTCTCGGCCCAAATGCCCGCCTTCGCCTGCGTGTGGATTCAGCCCACAGACGCTAATCACCGGCTTGACTATGCCAAATTTATGCTGCAGATCGTGATGCAGTACGGTCAACACGCTTCGAATGCGTTTAGCGGAAATCGTTTTGGCCACGTCTTTCAGCGGTAAATGGGTCGTCACCAATGCCACCCGCATGGCTTTATTGGCCAGCACCATCACCGGCTGCGAACTATTGGTTCGGTCCGCGATAAATTCGGTATGCCCAGAGAACGGAATGCCCGCGTCATTAATGATGCCCTTGTGCACCGGCCCAGTCACCATCGCATCAAACTCACCGGCCTTACAACCATCTGCCGCTCGTGCAATTGTCGCCAACACGTAGGCACTGTTATCCGGGTTTACTTCACCCGCAGTGACAGCGTCACATTGCTCGGCAATCGGCAGCACACAAAGACTGCCGGCTTGATGTGGGTCTCTGCAATCAACTTTAAGTTCAATATCCAACCCGATGGCTTGTGCCCGCGCAGCCAAAACATCAGGGTCAGCAATCGCCAATAGACAACAATCAAGATCACGCGTGGCAAGCTTGAGCGCTAATTCCGGGCCAATCCCCGCCGGCTCACCCGGCGTCAATGCCAATACAGGTAAAGGGGGTTTATTCATTCACTGGAAACCAAGGTTTTACTATTAATGCGGCAAAAAGCCTAGCAGATGGGTTACCCAATCATTACGATCGAGACTGATTTGCGTGCTTGCTGGTCGCTTTGAGGAAGTATTCCACTTCAGCTTTTGACCCGAAAACCGCTGGGGAACGTTGATGTAATGACTCAGGCTCGATGTCTAACACCCGTTGCTCACCATCACTCGCTGCTCCACCCGCTTGTTCCACCAAAAATGCCAAGGGATTGACTTCATATAACAAGCGCAATTTTGCCACCAAGCCCTGCTCCCTAAAGCGGGCATTACCCGGGTAAAGATAAATCCCACCTGAAAAAAACAGGCGATGAACATCAGCCACAGCCCCGGCCGACCAACGCAAGTCAAAGTCGCGACCTCGTGGCCCCTCTCGCCCGGCCATGCAGTCGGCAAGATAGTCTTTCTCTGGTTGATCCCAGTGTGGGCTATGCAATAAGTTTGCGTAAAATCGTGTGCCGTCTTTCTGGATTCGCATATCAGCTTGACTTAAGACAAACTCACCAATCAGTGGATCAAGCGTAAAACCGTTGACTCCATTACCGGTGGTCATCACGATCATAGTCGACGACCCGTAGATGGCATATCCCGCGCATACCTGTTGGCTGCCAGGTTGAAGAAACTCTGCTAACTGCGGATGTTCGCTAGCATTATCAGGCCGTTTAAGAATAGAAAATATAGTGCCAATAGCCGCGTTCTCCGCAATATTGGAAGACCCGTCAACCGGATCATAGAGCAATAGATAGCGCCCCTTTGAATAACGCGCAGGTGGCTCGTAAATATCCTCCATTTCTTCTGACACCATGGCCGCGACGTGCCCGCCAAACTCAGTCCGCCGCAAGAACAAGTCATTGGCAACGATATCAAGAGTTTGCTGGGTTTCGCCCTGAACATTTTCCGAACTACTCACCCCTAGCAGATCGTCATCTGATAGTGCTCCGTAGCGCATTGCCGAGGAAATTGCCTTGCACGCGGTTACAACATCATTAATCACGGAGGTTAGATCGCCCGTTGCACCATGTATATTTCGTTGTTCCTCTATTAGGAACTGTGTGATTGTTGTACCGATCATATGATCTCCGGAATTACCATCTGTTGGGTGCTTGGCACGAATTATAGCGCCTGGAACTACCCATATGATATGGGCAATGCCGGATACAGCCTAAGGCATCAATTGAGACAAACGACTCGCGCCATTCAATAGAATTTTAAGGCTAGCGACCGAATCTTGCGGAGTACCCATATTATTGCAGACGATAACACTGCGATGAAAACCTTCGAACTGCCGCCTTATCGCTTCGTGCATAGGCACTGGGTCTTCCATCAGTAAGTGGCCTTCACGTTTTTGAGTACGCAGGCGGTCGAGAAGAACGGCTTCATCAGCTCGAACCCAAATGATAATAAAGTGTCCGAAAATATCTTCCACCGCACGAAAAAGCTTGTGGCGCAATTGACGTGAATAAAGAACCTCATCTACCACCACGTAGTCATGTTGAGCGCTCAAGGCCTCGAGATCGGTCGCTACTCGCTTGTAGACTTTGGATCGGATTGCGTTGGAAAAAGGGATCCCTTCCCGAAATTTCCTCTCATAGTCAGGATCTTGTTGGTAAACTTCTCTTTTGACCCTATCCACTTCATAGCAAGGACTATTTATTTCTTGCGCAAGTGCTTTCGCGATCGTCGATTTTCCGGCACCCACTAATCCGCTGACAAAAATTACCATATCGCTCTGCTCACTGAATAATATCGTAGCGAAAAATTGTATCCGATCAATGACCCACAAGCAAAATATCGACTATCTGGTTGAGATCCATATGAAAACCAAGCCATTAGGCTTCAAACGTATCACTAAAATCATAATATGACTGCTTCTTTCCGAATGGGTATTGATCTCGGCGGCACCAAAATCGAAGGTGTGGTCATGGACGCCAACGGCGAAATCCTGCGCCGGCTCCGAGTGCCAACGCCCAGTCAAGAAGGCTATGACGCCATATTGAACGCACTCCAAATGCTGGTTGCCGACCTCGAAACCAAGGTGGGTAAACAGCAACTTCCCATTGGCATGGGCACACCCGGATCGTTATCGCCCAAAACCGGGGCAATGCGCAATTCCAATACCACGTGCCTGAATGGCCGTCATTTGTTACAAGATTTGCAAGCGATACTCAATCGACCTATTCGCATCGCCAATGATGCCAACTGTTTTGCATTATCGGAAGCGACCGATGGCGCCGGTAGTGAGGCAGAAGTCGTGTTTGGTGTGATTATGGGCACCGGAGTTGGTGCGGGCATTGTGGTTCAAAAACAGATCATACAAGGCGCCCAGCACATTGCTGGCGAGTGGGGCCACAATCCGCTGACTGTGGATGAATTACCGCCTCGGCATTGTTACTGCGGCCGACAAAATTGTGTTGAGACTTTTTTGTCGGGCGCGGGTATTCGCGCAAGCTACCAACATTTTGGTGGGGTGGCGTCAACACCCGTCGAATTTATCGTTACCAAATCCCAGGCTGGCGACAAAAAAGCACTTAAAACCATGAGTGTTTTCCACGACCATTTTGGCCGAGCGATCGCTAGCGTTGTCAATATTTTGGACCCAAATATCATTGTACTAGGCGGGGGTTTATCCAACATCGCCTCGTTGTACAAGCAAGGCTACGAAGCAATGCTGCCACATATATTTAGTGACACAATTCACGCCCGAATCGTTGCCAACCACCATGGCGATAGCTCGGGCGTACGTGGTGCAGCCTGGTTAGCTGATACCGATGGTGAGTAACAAAATCTCATGCTGAAAGCGTCCAGCGCTAGTATTAGCAACCCTTCGGCCTGCCTGCTTTTTGCCCTTTTCGGCTATATGGAAAACATCATCCAGAGTATCGACTTAAGTCGATTCCTTCAATTTCGCACACTTTTTGAACAGCTTCTCTACAAGACATGTCATACATAAAACGTTGCAGATTATGAAATGAAGTTGGTGGTCGGGAGAGTTTTTCGCACCACAATGCCAACATAAACAGGAAGTGATCTGCAGCACAGGTATGGTCGCCCAGCAAGAATGTTTTAGTTCTGAGTTCTTTGTTCAAGAGCGCAAGCACGTCAACTAATCTCTGGTTTTGCGAAGTCATTATCCCTTCAGTTGCATTAGGGTCTGTTGTGTGATTATGGGGATATCTCCACACCATGAACTCTGCTTGAAGAGTATTGTTAAGATAGGTCAGCCATTGAAAAAATAGCGGGCGCTTGGGATGACCAACAGGCGGGATAAATAACGACTTGGTGTCCAATTCACATATGTAGATACAAATTGCGGGGCTTTCAAATAGGACGAGTTCATTATGCACTAGTGTCGGAATACGGCCTGAGGGATTCAGCTTCAAATATTCCTTTGATTTCTGTGCGTTGGTATTACGATCAACAAGCCTCAGCGAATAATCGACATTTGTCTCGGCTAAAAGTAAGTGAGGCGCAAGACTCGCATTGTCGGGATAATAATAAAGTTGAATCATGATACCCCCTATACAGTTCGGGGGACATCAACATTAATTATGCGCAAATGCTGATCATTGATTGCAGTGAACAATATAGCAAAACCTCCGAATACCCAAATCGTATCTCAATTGACTGTTCTAATGACGGCTTCGCAGTATACAACAGCAATTCATGGGTTTCATTGAAACCTGATGTTGCCCAGACTTCGGATGAGCGTTTCCTTATTCCGTATAAATCTTTATTACTCGACGATACCGATCACAAACAATAGGAAAACGGCTGGCTAGCCAAGACCCGGCACATCAGGTGGTTCCATCCAATCCTCAGCATCTGGCGGAAATGAATATTGATACTGATCTAAATCCAAAGCACTGTTGGCCTTGAAAATAACTCCTTCAGCTTTTAATAAAACTGTCTGACGGGGATCCGGCCCACCCTCGGAGCGTACGCTGACCTTACCCTGACTGTTGACTACCCGGTGCCAGGGAATCCCTTCATCGGTGGGCGTATTGGCCATGGCATAACCGACTTGGCGAGCAGTGCAGCCGACATAAGTGGCTAGTTGCCCATAGGTAGCAACTTTGCCTGAAGGGATTTTTCGCACCCAAGCATAAACTGAATCGTAATCCACCGAGTGCTGCCCAATGCGCTACAAAATATAGCGCGACAAGTCCTGATCTTTAACCAAATCGCCCAGTTGTTGATCAACGTAAGCGTCGTCAATCTCCACGGCTTGCCCCGATTGATCAGCAGCCTCGAAAGAAACACTTTCCAGCAAGCGTTCAAGCACCGTATGCAGGCGGCGCGCGCCTATGTTCTCAGTTTGTTCATTTACTTGCCAAGAGACCTCGGCAATCCGCCGAATACCCGAATCGGTAAAACTCAAGTCAACACCTTCGGTTTTCATCAAGGCGATATATTGCTCAGTGAGTGAGGCAGTTGGCTCGGTCAGGATGCGCACAAAGTCTTCGGTTTCTAGAGCGCGCAACTCTACCCGAATCGGTAACCGGCCTTGCAATTCAGGAATCAAATCAGAGGGTTTAGCTAATTGAAATGCACCCGAAGCAATAAACAATATATGGTCGGTTTTAATCATGCCATATTTGGTCGATACGGTTGAGCCTTCGACCAGTGGCAGCAAATCGCGCTGAACGCCTTCGCGAGACACTTCCGCGCCGCCACGCCCGTCTGCTCCACGGCCGACAATCTTATCGATTTCATCTAAAAACACGATGCCGTGCTGTTCTACCCGCTCGATCGCATCGGCTTTAATATCATCTTCATTAACGAGTTTACCTGCCTCTTCTTCGGTGATCAGCTTCATCGCCTCTTCCACCCGAATCTTCCGAGGCTTGGTTTTTTTGCCGCCCATCTTGCCGAACATATCCTGCAATTGGCTCGACATTTCTTCCATCCCCGGTGCGCCGAAAATTTCAACTTGTGGTGGCGACACATCGATATCTATCTCTATTTCCTTGTTATCCAAATCACCTTCACGAAGTTTTTTTCGAAATAGCTGACGCGCAGCACCATCGGCGCTTTCTGCGTCTTTGCCAGGGTTAACAAATATATCCAGTATCCGCTCCTCAGCCGCATCTTCAGCCCGGGTACGCACTTTTTTAGTAGCAGACTCACGCGTCAATTTAATCGACATATCGGCTAAATCGCGAATGATCGAATCCACTTCACGGCCAACATAGCCCACTTCAGTAAACTTGGTCGCTTCCACTTTAATAAAGGGTGCGTCGGCAAGCTTAGCCAAGCGGCGCGCAATCTCGGTTTTACCCACACCAGTCGGGCCGATCATAAGGATATTTTTTGGCGTAATTTCTGCCCGTAATTCTGCTGCAACCTGCGAGCGTCGCCAGCGGTTTCTTAGCGCGATGGCGACCGCACGCTTGGCATCATGCTGTGCAACGATATGTTTCTCAAGCTCGTTAACAATTTCTCTCGGGGTCATTTCGCTCATGCGTAACTCAGCTCTTCGATGGTCAGGTTATGATTGGTATACACGCAAATATCGGCTGCGATGGTTAAGCCTTTCTCGACAATTTCGCGTGCACTCAATTCGGTATTCTCCATTAAGGCGATCGCTGCCGACTTAGCGTAAGAACCACCAGAGCCAATCGCCATGATGTCGTTTTCGGGTTTAATTACATCGCCGGTACCCGAAATAATGAGGGAAGCTGTTTCATCGGCGACGGTTAGTAATGCCTCTAAACGACGCATGCTACGATCGGTTCGCCAGTCTTTAGCCAACTCCACCGCCGCGCGCTCCAGCTGTCCCTGATGGCGCTCCAGCTTGCCTTCAAAGCGCTCAAATAAGCTAAATGCATCGGCAGTACTACCGGCAAAACCTGCTAACACTTTGTCATGAAATAAGCGCCGCACTTTGCGTGCATTGCCTTTCATGACGGTGTCACCCATCGATACTTGTCCATCGCCGCCAACGACGACAGTATTGCCGCGACGCACCGATAAAATAGTCGTTCCCCTAAACTGAGGCATGGTTAGTTTCTCGTGATTATGTGATGCGCCGGTGATTCGACGCCTCCAAATGTGATGTGGTCCGGCAAGTACTTATTCAACCAGCTTTAAACTGGGCCTCTTGGATGGCTTAGCCTTGGAGTTCTTACCCCGTGTAGATTGACGCCGGGGAGACGACTCAGCTGGCGTTGACTTATCATCTTCAAGCGCATCAATTGCAACCGCTTCTTCTGGAAATGCGCATCCGATGCCATTCTCAGCGGCATAAACTGCACGCACCGCCTCAACAGGAATTGAAATATTACTCGCTTTACCGCCAAAACGTGCTGAAAACAGTATCCATTCGTTGCCCAACTGCAACCCCTGCACAGCACTGTCATCGATATTTAATATGACCGTACCATCTTCAACCACTTGAGCAGGAACTACCACCCCTTCTCGCTCGGCGTCCACCAGCAAATGGGGTGTCAGCGCTTCGTCTGCACACCATTCGTAGATCGCCCTAATCATGTACGGGGTAGTCGATACCACCTCAGAATTCCTCGCGCAACTCCATTTCTTGAGGGCTGAGGCTCAACTGAAACTGCTCGCGCGCGAATAGACGCTCGGCGTATTGCTTAATCGGTTCAGCGCTTTCAGGTAATTCAATACCAAAGGAATCCAAACGCCACATCAGCGGTGCAATCACCACGTCTACTAAGGTGTAATCATCGCCGGTAAAAAACAGCTGGTGCTCAAATAACGGAGACAATGAGGTTAAACCATCGCGGATACTTTGCTTGAGCTCCGCAGGCAGCGGTTTATTGGCGTCACCAGCAGCATCAATATTTTCTAACCAATCACGCCGCATACGGGCAATGGTCAGCCGCGCTTTACCCCGACCAATCGGATCAACCGGTAACAAGGGTGGATGTGGGAAGCGTTCGTCTAAATATTCAACCACCGGATAGAATTCATACAGCACCATCTCACGGTCGATCAATACAGGCGTTTCCGCGTAGGGATTTAATTCTGCCAAACGCTCTTGGCGTTCGGTTGAGTTAACAAACTTCATGTCACACTCAACGTCCTTATCGCGTAATAATATCCGCAAAGTGTGCGAAACGAGGCTGTTGACATCCGAGTACAGCGACATCGCTGATTTTTTCGCTAAATCGTTAGACATAGGAGTTTCCTTATTATTTGGTAGGTTTCGCTTTTAGCAAACTGGCAGCGCGAGCGTCTCAAACTAAGGGCAATCGGTCAAATTTCAAGTTCCTTAGTGAGACAAATTGAGTCTAAGCCAATCTCTACTCTTATTTAATTCAGTCTTAAACTGAGTAATAACGCCGACTACACCAAGCAGGCTAACAAGCGCGAAAAAGGTTGATGGAAATCCACCAACCCCAATCTAGCAGGTCAATATACCGCGCTTAATGTACGTCACGCCAGTATTCTTTCTTTAGAAGGTATGACAATACAAACAAAATGGCCAAAAAAGCCATGACATAGAGACCATATGTTTTGCGCACCAGCAAAGCTGGCTCGCCGACATAGGTCATGAATGCAGTTAAGTCTCGCGCCGCGCCGTCGTATTCTTCTGGAGACATCGAGCCACCCGAAACCAGCTTCAGCTCATGACCACCATCAGCCGTTTCGGCCAAAGTTTGCACCCCTTGCAGATTACTCAGTACATGCGGCATCGCCACGTTATCGAATACCGTATTATTCCAACCACTGGGCGCACCCGGATCCAGATAAAAACCTTTTAAGTAGTTGTAAATCCAATCCGAACCACGCAAGCGAGCGGTTAAGCTCAGATCGGGCGGCGGAGTACCAAACCACTGAGCCGACTTATCAGCCGGCATGGTGATGGTCATCGGGTCTCCGATTTTATTGTCACCCAGTAGCAAGTGCTGCTTAGCCAGATCCTCTGGAATCCCCAAATCTTTGGCGATTCGATTAACCCGCATAAACTTAGCGCTGTGGCAGCCTTGGCAATAGTTGACGAACAAGCGTGCCCCGCGTTGCATCGCGGACTTGTCAGACAAGTCAATATTGGCAGATTCTAGATTCGCGTTACCACCGGATGCCATCGCCGACAGGGGTACGGCTGTGAGCACTGCGAGTACCAGTGTTTGGATTAGCTTTTTCATTGTGTAACCCTCTCTGGAATGGCTTTAATGGCATCTGGCTTGATGAACAGGGGCTTGACCCCTAAGATAAACAAAATCACCAATACTAATATAGAGTAAACGCTGACCATCATGGTCAACGAGCCATCCGTAGGCACAGAGGTTGTCCACCAGTAAAATACGGTTCCAACCGTCATCACGGCTGACACAACAAACCAGAACAGCGCTGATATTCCAGCCGACGGATGCCCTCGCGCTCGTGAGTAAGAAGGCATCAAGAAGTAAAACAGGAAGTAGACCAGCGTAAAAAATTGCGCCATTAAGGTTAATGAAGCGGTCGCTGGCTGGGTACCTAACCAACCCAGCACTAAGAACGCCACCACGAAAATGGCGATTGCGATTTTGGTGGTCGGGCCTTTATAGCGAACTGACTTAACCGGGCTTTGGTCCAACCAGGGCAGAAAGAACATCACAACAATAGCACCACCCATCGCCAACACACCCCAAACTTGGGTGCCAACAAAGCTAGGCACTGCACGCAACATCGCATAATACGGGGTAAAATACCAAACTGGCGCGATATGCTCGGGTGTTTTCAGTGGATTAGCTGGTTCAAAGTTTGGTGCCTCAATGAAATAGCCACCCATCTCTGGCGCGAAGTAGACCACTGCAAAAAATAAGGCGAGAAAAACCACCACACCCACAAGATCTTTTACCGAATAGTAAGGGTGAAATGGAATGCCATCCGCCGGCGCCTCTTTGCTCCAGCGATTGCCTTTTGGGCCTTTCTTGATTTCAATCCCGTCGGGATTATTGGAACCGACTTTGTGCAAGGCAACGATATGCAAAAACACCAGCGCAACCAAGATAAACGGCACCAAATAGTGAAACGCATAGAAGCGATTCAAGGTGGCGTCAGAGATGACGTAATCTCCGCGAATCCAAACGGATAACGCCTCTCCGACTACCGGAATCGCGTTAAACAAGTTAACGATTACTTGCGCGCCCCAATAAGACATTTGGCCCCATGGCAGCAAATAACCAAAGAAAGCCGTTGCCATCATCGCCACATAAATCACCATACCAAACAGCCAAACTAACTCTCGTGGCTTTTTGAACGAGCCATAGATCAGGCCCCGGAACATGTGCAGATAAATAACAATAAAAAATGCCGATGCACCGGTGGAATGCATATAGCGAATAAACCAACCGCCTGGCACGTCGCGCATGATGTATTCGACCGACTCAAACGCTAATTTAGCATCGGGCTTATAGTTCATCGCCAGTAAAATGCCGGTGACGATTTGCAGCACCAATACCAGTAATGCCAGCGAACCAAAGAAGTACCAAAAGTTGAAATTTTTCGGCGCGTAATACTCTGACAAATGCTCTTTCCAAACTTTGGTGGCCGGGAAACGATCATCAATCCAGTTCATGAGGTTATCCATTACGCGGATCCTCCATCAACGCCAATGATGAGCTGCGTTTTCTCCGCATTAAGGTACTGATATGGCGGGATCACCAAGTTGGTCGGTGCGGGCATGCCACTATAAACACGTCCTGCCAAATCAAACTTGGAACCGTGACAGGGGCAAAAATAACCCCCTTGCCATTCAGTACCTAAATCAGCCGGTGCCAATTCGGGCCGAAAAGTCGGCGAACAGCCGAGGTGGGTACAAATCCCAATCAATACAATCACGGGACTTTCATCCACAGAACGAACCGCATTTTTTGCGTATTCAGGCTGCTGGTCTTTATTAGAGTTTGGATCCGCTAGTTTGTCATCTAAGCTCGGTAGCACATTCATCATTTCCGGCGAACGCTTGACGATCCAAATGGGCTTGCCGCGCCATTCAACCGTTAATTGCTGTCCGTCTTGAAGTTTACTGATATCCACTTCTACGGGTGCCCCCGCTGCCTTGGCGCGCTCGCTGGGAGCTAAGCTCCACGCGAACGGTATCACCAGCGCAGCTGCTCCGATTGCACCGACCCCTGCCGTAGCAGCGGTAAGCAATCGACGTCGACCGCGCTCTGGCCTCGAATCTACCTGATCGTTACCCATTAATTGTTAACCTCTGTTTTAGTGTATTTCACACGCGCTCGGTGTTGCCCAAAAAAACCACCGATAGCGGTCAAAGCAATGCTTGAAAATAAGCGCCGAATTATAGCGAAAATATCGAATTGAAATCTTATACAAACGAGATATTCCATCAGTTTTTGCAGGGTCAAAAGGAGGTTGGCCTGTTACTCATCGTGGGGAATCGTCATCGTATTCAGTAAGTGATCCAGCACCAACTGAATTGGTTTAGCTGAACCCACCCTTTTCACAGAATTCAACTGTACCACAACGCTATGACAAGAGGTTTCATCATAACTGGCAGCTTACGCGCTGAGCCTTTGCTAAAAACTGTTCCACTGAGAAATCGCATTTCAAGACATTCTGGCCCGCACGCATTACGCCAAAGGCATCTATAAAGTAATACCGCTTAAGCGATAACAATAGCGTAAGGACAACAGCACTTTTTGTGTTGTATAATCGAGCCCTCTGGAATAAGACAGTTCTAAACAATAATAACTCCGATAGCCCCAGATCTTGTATGAAAATTTATCTCGTTCAACACGGCATTAACCACGTCGAAGCAGATGACCCTGACAAAGGCTTGACTGAACACGGCATTCGCGACGTCGAAGCGCTGGCTCAGTTTGTTGGCAAGATGAACCTGCAATATGAAGCGATTTTCCATAGCGATAAAAAGCGTGCGACACAAACCGCTGCTATCTTAGGTAAATACCTCAATCACAACCTGGGGGTTCACGAAACGGACTTCCTTGGCCCAAACGACGATATCGGAGTTTGGATTAACCGGGCCTTGTGCAGCGACGCTGACCCGGTTTTGGTGGGACATCTGCCCTTTCTGAATCGCCTAGCCTCCAGCCTGATCACTCAAGACGAGAACAAACAGGTTTTATTTTTCCAGCGCGGCGGCATGGTCTGTCTCGAGGACGAAAACAACAACGAAAATTTCTCGGTCAGGTGGGCTATTACCCCAGAAATGATTAGCTGAGAAATACGCTCATAGGCAGCAACAAAACCGACTTAAGTATTGAAAATTGATAGGTAACTCTATGTTTAAACTATTTAAAAAACGCCAAAAATTCACTGATAAAGCAGGTCAATTGGGCGAAGTGTCACAGACCAAGCGCTGGCTTTTCAAAAGCGTCGCTACGGCAGGTGTTGCGGCCACGGCGATCGGTGGTTGGATAGGGATTTCCTCCAAATCAAAACAGGAAATAGACCCTCAAGCGGCTTACGACCAGGATGTATTGCCTGGCGATAAAATATTACAACAGAATGGATTTGAAGAAATCTCTCACGAAGAAACTGAGGAAATGGTGCAAATGTTCATTAACGATTATGAACATAAACGACAGGCCTAAGACAGCTCTAAGAAAGTCTGCTTAACGTTGATTCATTAAACCTATTTCTGCTAGCTAACCCTTTGGATAATACAGTGCAAAAAAAGAATACCGAATATCAGGCTAACCATCCCGGCCAGTGTGGCGGTGTAGCTGGAGACAATTGTAATTCGAGTCGCTCCGAAGGCGGTGACTCCAAGCCCCCAACCACGGTCACACGCAGAGATTTCTTACGCCGATCGACCACCATGGGCGCAGCCACATTTACTGCGGCGGCGGGCTTAATGGCCAATACCGATGATGCGCAGGCAAAATCAAGCTGGGCCGAATGGTTTCAAGGCAACTACCGATTGATGACCGATGAGGAGAAAAAAGAAGCAGCCCAGCGCCTTGAAAAACGCTACAGCGAAGAATTCGGCAAAAATGTTACGGTTGATACGACCGAGGCTGAAGAAGGCGTTTTATTTGGTTACGCGCTCAATATCCAAAAGTGCATTGGTTGCCGTCGCTGCGTTAAAGCCTGCGTACGGGAAAACAATCAGTCTCGAAATGATGCTCAAATCGAATGGATACGCGTCATTCGAATGGAGAAAGGCAGTTTTGATGCCGGCAAGATGGATCAGGGTTTCCCCGCAGATTACGGCGTACAGGTGGGCGGTAACGCTTATCGTCCCGCCGGTGTAGTTCTGGAAGGACAACACTACTACGAGCCGGATTTAGTGCCGGAGAAAGATGCCTTTTATTTCCCCATTCAATGCATGCAGTGTGAAAAACCCCCCTGCGTCAAAGTCTGTCCGGTGAGGACCACCTACCGGGAACCTGACGGCATTGTTGTAGTGGATTACAACTGGTGCATTGGCTGTCGAATGTGTATTGGTGCTTGTCCGTATTGGGCCAGACGATTTAACTGGGGCGAACCCAACCTGCCCAAGGAAGAGATGAACCCAGACACGCATTATCTGGGCAACCGGCCTCGCATGAAAGGGGTGGTTGAAAAGTGCACTTTCTGTATTCAACGAACGAGAAAAGGCCGGTACACTGCCTGCGTTGAAGTCTGCCCGGTCGGCGCCAGAAAATTCGGCAACCTGCTGGACCCAGAAAGTGAAGTGCGTAAGGTACTGGACAGGAAGCGGGTATTTAGACTCAAAGCAGAGTTGAATACCTACCCTAAGTTTTTCTATTTTGTAGATTAGTCAGGACTTCGCAATCATGAAATCATATTTTTCTCTATTTATTGACCTGCTAGGCTACGGTTTTAAAGGTGGTGCCAAATATATGGCATGGCTGGGCTTCTTAAGCTTATTCCTTATCGTTTGGGTCTACGGAAACTATCAGCAATTGAGCCAGGGCATGACAGTCACCGGCTTGACCGACCAAGTCAGCTGGGGCATTTACCTAGCCAACTTTATCTTCCTGGTCGGTTTCGCAGCGGCAGCGGTGACGGTGGTTTTCCCTGCCTACGTCTACAAACATGAAGGCATGCATAAGGTCGCCGTGCTGGGCGAGATGATGGCCATTGCTGCGGTAATCATGTGCATCCTGTTTGTCCTGAATCACATGGGCCGGGTGGATCGCTTATGGCATATGATTCCCTACATTGGCATCTATAACTGGCCCCACTCCATGTTGACCTGGGATGTGCTGGTACTGGTGGGTTATCTGATTCTCAACGTTATCTGTGGATTTTATTATCTTCACCAGAAATATACCGGGCGTAAAATCAATAATACCTGGTACATCCCCTTGGTTTTCCTGGCCATTGGTTGGGCATTCAGTATCCATACGGTGACGGCTTTTCTGATCAATACCATGCCGGCACGGCCATCGTGGTTCCACAGCATGATGCCGATTCGATTCATCAGCACGGCTTTTGCAGCCGGCCCCTGCGTGATCGTGATCGTGTTTTTATTGATTCGCAAGCACACTAAATTTGAGATTGATGACTCGGTCTTCCATCTGCTCTCAACCATCATTACCGCCTGCCTAGGTGTCGCCTTATTCCTGACCCTGTCTGAAGTGGTGACCGAATTTTATCACCCCACCGAACATACCTCCGGCTTACGCTATCTGGTGTTTGGTTATCAGGGCTTGAACAAGCTGGTGCCATTTTTCTGGATATCGGTTTTGATGTTGTTTATCACCTTCATCTTGTTAATGATTCCCAAAATAAGAAAGAACCTAAAAATACTGCCCTATCTCTGTTTGGTCGTGTTTGCAGGCATTTGGATTGAAAAGGGCATGGGCTTATTACTACCTGGCTTTTCCCCCTCACCCATCGGTGAGATGACCGAATATTCCCCGACCTGGATAGAAATTGGCAATTCGCTGGGCAACTGGGCCATCGGCTTTATCATTTTGAGCGTCTTGGTAAAAGGGGCGGTTGGAGTCTTGTTGGGCGACGTTAGCTACGCAAAGAAACAGGGGGAAGCATCATGAAGACAACCATTTTTAGATCATTAATTGGCATTACTAGCTTGATTTTATTAATGGGAGAAAGCGTTGCTGCGGACCAAGATACCACGTGTTTTGAAAGCCGTGCAGACCGCTCTAAAGTCGTGCAGCGAGAGATCAGCCCTGGCCTACCAAACGTCAAGTGCTCCGAAAGAACGGATGGCGTACTGTGGTGGGGTGACCCATTTGACGGCACCGCCCCAATGGGTGAGATGCCGATTGAGGCTGACTATTGGCACGCCGAGGCAGTGGTTAAGCCACGAGATGAACAAATCGACCAAAATAAGTTATTGTCAATCTGCACCACCGCCTGTCACGACGGAAAATACGTTCCGGTTCCGACTAGCATGGAGCCACGCGCATTAGCGATGCATCAGGATATCGTCCCAGATGCAATGGATCTGCAGCATGGTCGCGGTGCTCTATGGTGTCTGAGCTGCCACAGCGCCACCCAACGTGACAAACTGGTCGATAATTTTGGTAATGAAATCAGTTTCAATCAGCCACAAAAATTGTGTGGTAAATGTCATGGCCCGATTTATCGAGACTGGCGTGATGGCATTCACGGCAAACGTATCGGCATGTGGAAAACCGATGGTAAGAAACGGTGGTGGACTTGTACCGAATGCCATAACCCACACGATGTACAGCAAGGTGATCGTAATTCTGGCTTTGCTCAGTTGCGCCCTGAACCCGCTCCTGAATTACCCAAAGGCATGAAAAATGTAGATCATGAGAAGCACTTGGAGCATGGTGATTCGCCATGGTGGCTTGATATGTGGAGTGCTTTTACGGGTGGTGATGAGCACGCGGCGGCTAGCAATGCTGATGCCAACGCAGCACACTAATTAGGAGAACAAATGATGCGTTTAACTCAAATTATTTTCATGAGCCTGTTATATGGTTTCAGCATTAATCTGCAAGCTCAACAAGAGCCGCCACAGCAAGAGCCCCCTCAACAAGCTCAAGCCGAATTGACCCAGGCCCAAGCTGACGGAAAAGTATTGTATACAGCCAAAGGTTGCCTTGCCTGTCATGGTCTGGATGGTAATAAACCGCTCACCCCAACCTACCCAACGGTTGCTGGACAAAATGCTGAATACACGTTTAATCAGCTGAGAGACTTTAAGGCATCCGCACGCAATAGTGGTCAGGCAGCCATTATGGTCGGCATTGTCGCCGCACTAAGTGAAGATGAGATGCGAATGATTGCCCTGCATCTTTCCGATACCAAAACTGCGGTAAAGGCAGAGACGACTGCAGAAGCTCAGGCGGATGCACCAGCACCAGCAACTACAAACACTTTGTATTTCGATAAAGCCTGTATTGCCTGCCATGGCGCAAACGGCAACGCGCCTGTTATGAATGCCTACCCGAAGATTGCTGGGCAAACAGAACTGTATTTGCTGGCTCAAATGAAGGACATTAAATCGGGCGCACGAAACAATAGCCATGCGGTGGCGATGACTAACATCATGAATACTGTTTCCGACGAAGAAATGGCGTCACTGGCCAAATGGCTGTCTCAACAAAGCCAATAATTATCGAGCCAGCTAAATGTCAGAGTATCAACTTAAGTTCACCGAAGAACCCGCTGAAGACAATCGCCAGGAGGTACTGGACGAATTGATCGCCTTCATGCGGGATATGGAAGGGCTGACTATGACGGTCGTCACGCTTGACACGGAGCAGAGCGACAACTGGGATAAAGACGGTGAAGGTGAATTTGACTATCAGGATTATTACGGCCAACAAATCATTCAGCAGATTCGAGAGATTGATGCCGATGCTGAGTGCTTGGTCATTCGTAATCAACAACTTCTACCGGTTGCGATGGCGAGTAGCCAGATAGATAGCGCAACCGGCAGCATTGGCTGGCAAGGCATAGGCATTGAAAAACGCCTACGCAATGAGATTTCCAATATGATTGGTTTAGATGATTATCAGCTAGAGGCCCCTATCAGCTAACCCGTTCAGGACTAATTTACTGGCCGCTTCGCTGGTGGTCGTTATCCTGTGATACCCTTCCAGTTTAGACCCCGAAAACTTCTGGATATTACAAGTACACCCAGAATCAGAGCTTATTGTGGCTCTTTAATAGTTACCTTAGAGAAGAAGAATAAAATGGTAGAATTTGAACAAAAAGAACAAGCTCGACGCGAATCATTTGAAGAGATTTGGGATTCAAATATTAACGCCGTATTCGCTGATGTTGCAGCGGTCTATGATAAAGCCAACGACTATGCCAGCCTGGGGATGCTAAAAGGGCTACGTCGTCGTTTCATCGCGACGATTGATGTTGAGCCGGGCCAGCGGGTACTTGATGTTTGTGCTGGAACCAACGTGATCGGAATTGAACTACTAAAGAAGCAGCCGGAACTGGAAGTTTATGCTGTTGACCGTAGCGATGCGATGCAAGAGGTGGGCAAGCAACGAGCCAAGCAACAAGGTTTTGAAATTGAGGGGCGCATCTGTGATGTGCATCAGCTACCCTTCCCGGATAATCACTTTGATGTAGTCACACTACAATACGCCACACGACATCTTCGTGTTATTGATGTTTTTAAAGAGATCAACCGGGTTTTGAAGCCAGGCGGACATTTTTATCATTGCGATATGTTACGGCCAGCCAACAAACTAATTGAAGAGGCTTATTGCCTCTACCTGACCGGCTGTCTTAAATCAGTTTCTTGGGCAATACGATCTGGGCCTGACGCCCTTGCCTGTCGTAAATATTTCGTGGATGCCATCCGTTTATTTTATTCCACAGAAGAGCTGTCGCGTTTGCTTTCAAAACTGGGCTTTTCCGATGTTGTCGGGCAGTCAGCGCTTGGAGGTACCATTGCCTTCCATAAAGCCTGCAAATCCTAATTAGCGAAAGCAGCCGCCTTTAGAGTAGAGAAAAACCAAGGTCATAGCGTTTGGTTTTCTGTATGCAAGCAACCCCCTAAGAATCGTAGACTAAATTAGGGCTACACCGGCTGTAAAGCCCTTACTGACTATTGATCAGGGAATGCTATCTACCAAAGCACATATCAGTTCATAGTAGTCATCTTGAGACATTTCCATCATCTCAGACCCAAACACCTCTGAATCCTCAAAGGTGACCACATCCCCATAGTTAACAATCGGAAGTTGATACAACACCAGCGGCAATAGTTTTTCCGGTTGGTCTTTAAAATGCTCGTGAATGATCATTTCGTAACTACGGTCAGCAGGTTTAACATATTCATCGTCTTCATCTGCTTGCCGCTCAGAGTCTGACATTTTGTCTTCGGTGATCGCAAATAAGCCTGGTTCAATACGGCTGGAATCAAATAGCACAGTCACAGGGTAACGAATATATTTCCGATCTTGGATCACTGCTTGCAGAACCTGATAATTAATCGGCCCAAACTTGCTGATAATTTCCTGGGCCTTTTGCTGCAAGTGGATGGCCATTGATTGGCGCAGCTCCTTAGCCAGCTGTTCCGGGGTTAACTCATCCGGAACGAGTTCCCCGGGGGTCTGTGGAAGGTTCTTCTCCAAAATGTGACTATCCTAAATATGTTGCTAACAAAATTATACAATGTATCAACCCGGCATTCTAATTGCGTACATTTTGCAACCGAAGGGTCGGGAGCGAAACACCCCATCTGTCGTTGCGAGAAGCGTAGCGACGCGGCAATCTAAACCGATAGATCGGCGCGCTGCGCTCTCGATGACCAACGCTTATTTTGGCCGATATTGTGCTGCCGGATTAATACTAAGACAATGTACCTAAAGCGTGTAATCACCTACGGGAGCGTCCAATCCACCTGCATAACGATGGACTTGAGCTAAAAACAACTCAGCCGTCGATAGCGCGTCAACAAAGGCATCATGTGCTCTATATCGTGGCAAACGATACTCATCACGCAAGTTAAACAAGCGTAGCTCGTTAGAGCTGACCAAGCCTGATCGCCGCACCCGACGCCGGTGCTCCACTTCCAAGGTATCGACCACCGACAAAGGCAAACGCGCACCATAAAAATGGTCACACAAACGGCCCAAAAAGTTAAGTTCTATGGGTGAATAATGCGCCACCAGTACTTTGCCCGCCAATGCATTCAGCAAATGGTCGAGTACAGGCTTGATTGGCTCGCCTTGGGCCGCCTTTTCTTCGGTAATCAAATGCACCGCGACGCTGTGATCAGGGATTTGCTCATCGTAACGAACAAAGTAATGCTGCCCCGAGGCCAACGCAATGCGACCACCCGATATTTCAATAAAGCCGACGCTTAAAACGTGTGATGATTTGGGATCTAAGCCTGTCGTTTCAAAATCCAAAACCAGAAAGTCAGTCTCAATAACTGGCCGATTCAATGCAATAAGGGGTGCAGTTAAACAATCCTGAAATGGCCCGCTATCACTACGTTTTAGTAATCTACGTCGCTTACGTTCCTGCCAGAACTGCTTCACTGATAGCGGTGCTTTAAAGCTTTCTGCATCGTTCGCACCACGTCAAAAGCATCTTTTAAGTGATGCCGTTGAAACGAAGACAATTGCTCAGGCGGAAGGTGATTATCGGCAGTTTCGCCACTCTCAATTTGTTGACATTGATGCTCCAATCGAACCCGCCCGATAAACTCATAGGCATCAATTAAATCAGCCATTCCACTCTGGCTGATCTCACCATTCTCACCTGCGGCTTTTAGCCGGTCTTCGGTATGCAAGCTGGGGTCCCCCGCGGACAGCGCATAAACCCGCGCTAAATCAGTGACCGGTACTACCCCACGCTTTTTCAAGTTCAACGCTTTTTCTTCTTCGCCGCTTTTTTCCAACACAAACTGACGAAATAAGCCTAAAGGCGGCTGAAACTGTAGGGCATTGCCTGCCAGCAATGCAAGAAACAACTGATTGCCTTGGGTCTTTTTTAGCACTTTTTTACGCAGAGAGTCGAGTAGGGAATCATCCCCATAAATACTATACAAGTCGAAAAATATGCTGGCGTACATCAGCGACTTCTTTTCTGGCTCCTTAATCCAATTCTTAAAATAACCCCACCAAACCGACCACGGCTGACGCCATTGGTCGTTGCTAGCCATGACATCGCCTGGACAATAAATATAGCCGCACTCATTCAAGCCATCACAGACAAAATCAGCCAAAGCCTTAAAATATTCGCCATCACGCTCAGGTTGGTAATCATCCGACAAAATCAGGCCATTATCTTGGTCTGAATGTGCGGTTTGTTCAGCCCGCGCAAGCGAACCAGCGGCCACCCAGCAATACGGTACGGGCGGAGGCCCCAGTTTTTCTTCCGCCATCACGAGCAAACGCTGCGTTGCTGCCTTACCGACTGAGCTGATTAAATGGCCAATATCATAAGCCGTCATATTAGAGCGAACCAGACCCACCAAGACCGAGGGGATTTTTTGGGTGAAATCAATCAGCGTCTCGATGCGATTGGACGAATGGATATCGTTAATCAGAAAAACCGGATTATTCGATTGAAATTGAACGATATTTGATGCGGTAATCACCGCCATGGTCTTTTCTTCCAGCTGATAAGGAAGATGGTGGATATTGTAACGCGCCATCGTCAATAGCGCTTCTGAACCACTGGTATTGGCCTCAATAGTAACCGGGTTAGTAGTCATCACCGTCGAGATCGGTAGAGCCGGGTCTACCAAACCAGCAACAACTCTTTTGCAAAACTCGCGCTCAGTCACGATCCCCGCTAATTTACCGTCTTTACAAACCAGCGCTGAGGTGCGGTTTTGATTGGTCATTAATCGTGCTACGTCCACGATAGAGGTGTCTGGAGACACAACCGCAGCGGGTCGATTAGTGATTTGATGGACCGGCGTGCTAATCAGCTGAGTTTGCTCCATCGGGCTCAGCGCCCCGGCATCAATACCTGCACTCGAATCTGCCTTCGAAAAATACCGTTGGACACCCGGATAGTCTTCTGCCCACCGGCGCAAAAATGCGCCAGGGATGACGTATACCAGACAATCTTCAATCGCAACAACTGTTCGGCGCATCAAGCCGTTACCCAAAATTGCGGTATAGCCAAACCAGTTATGTTGGTCGAGCCGATCTTGCATCTTGCCTTTCTTGGAACGCGCTTCCATGGCGCCAGTACGTAACAAGAACAATTCTTCGTTCTGATCGCCTAACTGTTTAGCGACTTCGCCACGGCGGATATAGCTTATTTCAAGCGCCTGCGTTACTTCATCCAAATCACTATTGGATAAATCCTCCAGCGGCGCGGAACGCTGCAGGAAGTCGCGAATTTCAAGTAATTCAATCTCCATCGTGTCTATGACTGATCGGTGTTTGTCTGACGGTGAACGTCGTGGCGACATCACCGTAGTAATCAATTCCGTTGTGTTTAGCGACTAAGCGCAAACGGCTGTCTGGAGTGGCCGCCCAATTTAGCAAAGCCGACCACCGGGTCATGCTGTAATCGGCGGTTTGCATCACAACTGGCGTCGCATGTTCCTCATCCGGCGAGATGAATAAAGCGATTTGGGCACCTTCCAGTGGAAAACTAGAGGTCATATTGACCAATGCCTTGCCACCATCCTGCCACTTGACCGTCATATTCAGCTCAAAATTGTTATTGATCAGGGTGCAAGTATTGCTCTCCCAACGACAATTGGGCTTTTCAGCCAGTCGATAGGTTTCACCCGTTTTTGGGGCCGTTGGTTCTTCGACCACTATTTTATCGACGCCATACCAGGCGATAATGGACAATATAGGCGCAATCAACATAGCGATGACGACGTGTTTATTCTTTAAGAACATAAGCGTGATAGTAGTATGTTGCGCTTTCGCTCCGGGTGGAGCAAGGTTGCAAATTGTACCGCATTGCCCTGGTAAAGGGGCTGGCAAAGAGGACAAAGGGCCAAAGAAAAGGGCCCCGGTTCGGGGCCCTAATTAAACAGTTTGAACTGTTTTGCCAGGTAAGGACTAGTGTCCTACCGCAGCACCACCAGCACCGTGCGGAACACGAATGTCCTCAACCAAGTGTTGGATATGCTCGGGTGGCTCTTCCTGCGTGATCTTAGCAATTGAAAAAGCAACCGCGAAGTTCACCAATGCACCAATCGCACCAAAAGCATTGGGCTCAATGCCGAGGAACCAGTTAGGTGCCATATCGCCAAGGAATGCTGTCTCTTTCATAAACATGATGCCTTTATGTTGGAAGACGTATAGCAAGGTGACGGCGATACCGGACAACATGCCCCAGATAGCTGCCTTCTTACCAATTTTCTTGGAGAAGATACCCATCATGAGCGCCGGGAACAACGACGATGCCGCCAAACCAAAGGCTAATGCGACCGTCCCCGCGGCAAAGTCGGGAGGGTTAAAGCCAAAGTACCCGGCTAGCGCGATTGCGCCTGCCATCGCCACCCGGCTGTAAAACAGCTCTTGTTTTTCAGATATATTCGGCGTCCATATGCCTTTAAGTAAGTCATGCGATATCGACGAGGCAATGGCTAGAAGCAATCCTGCCGCCGTTGATAATGCCGCTGCCAAACCACCAGCTGCAACCAGCGCAATTACCCAGTTAGGTAGCTTCGCAATTTCAGGATTTGCCAACACCAGGATATCGTTATCGATCTTGACCATTTCTGTCGTGGCTTTATCGGCTGAATATTGCACCATGCCGTCGCCATTCTTGTCTTCGTACTTCAGCAAGCCGGTTTTTTCCCAGTTCTTAAACCAGTCAGGACGCTCATCGTAAACTAAGTGTTCGCCCGGAGCTGGTTGCATTGTCTGAATCAGATTCAAACGCGCCATCGCTGCTACCGCTGGTGCTGTCGTATACAAAATCGCGATAAACACCAATGCCCAACCTGCTGACGCACGCGCGTCACGAACTCGAGGAACGGTGAAGAAACGGATAATAACGTGCGGTAAACCTGCAGTACCGATCATCAACGATAAGGTATAGACAAACATATTGAGCGTGCTGCCACGTTTATTGGTCGTATATTCGTTGAATCCTAATTCGGTCACGATTTGGTCGAGTCGATCCAGCAAAAAGGTTTCGCTACCGACCAACTTACTACCCAAACCGATTTGTGGCAGTGGGTGGCCCGTCAATTGCAGTGAAATAAAGATTGCAGGAATGGTGTAAGCCAGAATCAAAACGCAGTACTGAGCGATTTGAGTGTAGGTAATACCCTTCATGCCGCCTAACACCGCGTAGAAGAATACGATCGCCATACCCACGATCAAGCCTGTGCCGTAATCTACTTCGAGGAAGCGCGAAAACGCTACGCCGATGCCTTTCATCTGGCCGATTACGTAAGTCACCGAGGCAATGATCAAGCAGATAACCGCGACCACGCGTGCGCCGTTGGAGTAGTAACGCTCGCCGATAAACTCGGGAACGGTAAACTTACCAAATTTACGCAAGTACGGTGCCAGCAACATAGCCATCAGCACATAACCGCCGGTCCAGCCCATCAAGAAGACAGAGCCGCCATAGCCGCCAAAGCTAAGAGCAATCAAGCCCGCCATTGAAATAAACGAAGCAGCTGACATCCAATCCGCGCCAGTAGCCATGCCGTTCAAAACGGGGTGTATGCCTTTACCCGCGACATAAAACTCGCCAGTGGTAGAAGCTTTGGCCCAAATCGCGATACCAATGTAGAGCGCGAACGTTAGACCAACAACAATATAAGTTAAAGTTCGTAATTCCATCGTATCTGTCCCCTAGCCTTCGTCAACGCCAAATTTCTTGTCCAACGCACGCATGCGAGAGGCATAGAAAAAGATTAGCAAAATGAATACGTATATCGAACCTTGGTTAGCAAACCAAAAGCCCAGCTTGTACCCGCCGAGGCGGATTGTATTGAGTTGGTCGACCAACAAAATGCCAAAGCCGTACGATACGATAAACCAAATTATGAGACAGATCGTAACCAGTCTCATGTTGGCTTTCCAATACGCCGCTGAATCACTCATAGTTGTTCCTCTAGATAATTAATCAATTTTTTGTCCTCCTGGGTGGCTTCTAAGTCTTTGTTTTTAATAGAAACCACTAATCCGATCGACTGAGTCTACCACTAAAGACGTGAAAATGAAAAGCAATTAAGTTAGCATTCAGCATATTGACAAGCTTATTTATTCAATTACGGCCATAACTAAATGCTTATGATTTTTATTCGCAAAGTTCGTACCAAGCGGTCAAAATCGTGTCCGGTGTGAAACGACGCAGAGTTGAACCCAAACTCAACACAATAAATTTCGACAAATCGGCCATTCACACCGATAATATCGATCCGTACCAAAACGCTAGACCTGGATCAGACTAACCACTAATTTTAAATTCGAGGAGCTGCCTTATGAGCCAAATCTACGACACCGTTTATCAATCATCGATCGATAATCCTGACCAATTTTGGGCCGAGGCTGCGGATCAGGTGTTTTGGTATAAAAAGTGGGATAAGGTTCTAGACGAAGAGGACGCACCCTTTTATCGATGGTTTACTGGCGGTGTAACTAACGCCTGCTATAACGCCATCGACCGCCACGTCGAAGGTGGACGTGGCGATCAGCTGGCCATCATCCACGACAGCCCGATCACCGGCACTCAGAGCAAGCTAAGCTATTCTGAGCTGCATTCGCGAGTCGCCAAATTCGCTGGTGCGCTACGCGCTAAAGGCGTTGATAAAGGTGATCGCGTCATCGTCTACATGCCAATGATCCCCGAAGCAGCGATCGCGATGCTAGCCTGCGCACGTATTGGTGCGATCCACTCGGTCGTTTTTGGTGGCTTTGCGGCCAACGAGTTAGCCGTTCGAATCGACGATGCAGAACCCAAAGCAATCGTTGCCGCTTCCTGCGGGATAGAGCCTAACCGGGTGATCCCTTATAAGCCCTTACTTGACCAGGCCGTTGAAATTGCCACTCACAAGCCATCAGCCCTGTTGATTTTTCAGCGCGAGCAAGTGACCGCCGAGCTGCAAGAGGGCCGTGATTTTGACTGGATGGAAGCGGAAACTGCAGCAGCGCCCGTTGATTGCGTACCGATGCAAGCCACTGACCCACTCTACATTCTCTATACCTCCGGCACCACCGGTCAACCTAAAGGCATCGTACGCGATACCGGCGGCTCCATCGTCTCACTCAACTGGTCGATGAAAAATATCTACAACGTTGATCCCGGAGAAGTGTTCTGGGCAGCATCTGACGTGGGCTGGGTGGTAGGCCACTCTTATATTGTTTACGGGCCGCTTACTCACGGCAATACAACGATCATGTTCGAAGGTAAACCGGTCGGCACACCTGACCCTGGCGTATTCTGGCGCGTTATCGAAGAACACGATGTCAAAGTATTATTCACAGCACCCACAGCCTTTCGCGCGATCAAGAAGGAAGACCCCACTGGCGAGTATCTGAAGAAATATGATCTATCCGGTTTACGCTCTTTATTCCTGGCCGGGGAACGCAGCGACCCAGACACCTTGGAATGGGCCGAAGAAAAGCTGGGCGTGCCCGTTATCGACCATTGGTGGCAAACCGAAACCGGCTGGGCAATCTGCGCTAACTGCCTCGGAATTGAGCAACTACCTGTTATTCATGGCTCACCCACACGCGCAGCACCGGGTTGGCAAATGGCGGTGTTGGATGAAGGCGGCAACCCCATTGAACCCGGTGACATCGGCGCCTTGGTTGCTAAACTACCCCTGCCTCCAGGCACTTTTGCAGCGCTATGGCGCGCACGGGATCGACATTTTGACGCGTACCTCAAGACCTTTCCGGGTTACTACGAAACCGGCGACGCGGGTTACATCGATGATAACGGCTATGTCTTTGTGATGGCACGCACCGATGATGTCATCAACGTCGCCGGACACCGCCTCTCCACCGGCGGCATGGAAGAAGTCTTGGCATCACACCCGGATGTCGCTGAGTGCGCCGTAATTGGGGTTGAAGACCAACTAAAAGGCCAGCTGCCATTGGGCATGGTGGTCATTAACAGTGGTGTTGACCGCGACGAGGCTGACATTGTCGCTGAATGCGTCAAGCTGGTGCGCGAAAAAATTGGCCCAGTGGCGGCATTCAAGCTCGCAACCGTAGTTCAGCGCTTGCCTAAAACTCGCTCGGGCAAAGTGTTGCGTGGCACGATGAAAAGCATCGCCGACAAAACGGCGTGGAATATGCCCGCAACGATTGACGACCCTGCTATATTGGATGAAATTACTGAGTCGCTAAAAACGCTTGGTTACGCGGACTGATTCCGGCCCTCTAGCGCGCTGGCGTTGCTTGCGCGGTAGAGAGCAATCACTCCAATGACTCAATAGTCTCATGGCAGGCGCAGGCCCCACCAACCGTGATTTAAGAAATATTCTTGAATTAGCGGCGCGCAGCAAAAGCATCCCGGCAACGGCGTCTGAGTTAGAGATTTTCTATCGACTCTGTATCGGTCGGGTGTTGTATCACTCGACCACCGGTTTTTTGTATTTTGTCGACTCTCCCGTCGCTTCCATCACTGAGATCTTGCAGGCTGTGTATAAGGGGTTGAACAAAAAGCCACCCATCCAGCAGCTGTACATGGATCGACATCATATGTTCAAAGCAGCCAACCGGCTTTATCTCGATAAAGAAGAATCAAGCGTAGTATTAGTGGCGTTACGTATGCGTGGCATGACCATCGAGCGGATCGATACCGACATTTTACAAGCTTAGCTGCTGACCGCACTGAGCAATTCATCCACTCCGGGATAAATCGCGGGTGTTAATTGATA
The DNA here is from genome assembly GCA_965249035.1 of Candidatus Poriferihabitaceae bacterium. Taxonomy (GTDB): domain Bacteria; phylum Pseudomonadota; class Gammaproteobacteria; order Arenicellales; family Poriferihabitantaceae; genus CBDFKV01. The sequence continues at coordinate 633,494 of CBDFKV010000006.1, forward strand.
TTTAAGCCCCATCTTGCCCCACGTTTCGTGTTCGCTCAATTGCCGTCTTAAGCTATCGGTATCGGGAAACAGTACGCCACCGGTTTCATCGACCCCGTACGCAAACACGACATCTGGTAACCCGCTGCTACTCGGACCAATCAAGCAAAACGAGGGAACACCATCACTGGCGTTCAATAGATCCGCTAAAGAACCATTGATTAGTGTCGATGCTGTACACAAGACTTGTGCACAGCCAGCTAAATCACGCGGATTTTCGCTACGAAGTAAACCGGGCAAATCATCGGGAATGCGTTCAGCCTGTTTTTCTAACACAATGATTTGGTGGCCCGCAGCCACCAAACGCTCAACCAGCGGCGGGAAGAACCCTACCATGCCAATGGGTGCATCGGCAGCTGGCTGGTGCTTACTCGCGCTGATCACCGTCGGATCAAATCCCGCTCGCGTCATCACGTGCTGGCTCATGGCATTAAATGCGCCAAGCGCAACTGCACGTTCACCCAGTTCAGGCGATGACAATGCCTCGACTGTCTCGAGCACACTCCAATCCACTTCCACAAAGCTTGCGTATTCACGCGTGAGTGCATCACGAGTCCCTGGCAGTTCAGTATAAAAAGGTGCGGCCGTACCATCTTCGAGAAACACGAACCCGAAATCATCTTTGATCACACCTGCAGGTTTGGGCTGAGGCAACCATAGTTCGGTAATGCGCGGTAAATCGATACGCCGCGCCACCTGCTGCGCTAGCGTAATCATCTCGGAGCTAATCGTCATCGTTAGTTTCCAGAGCCATTGCCTATCTGTTGCCTGACTATTTAGCCGTGGGGAAAAATAGCTGCTTGCCATTTATCTGATAGCCTGCGATCGCAGCCTGACCCTGTTCTGAGACCAGCCAATCCACGAATGCTTGTCCGTCTTCGGTTTTAATGTGTGGGAACTTCTCGGCATTCACCAGAATCACACCGTAGGGGTTATACAATGCCTCATCACCTTCCACCAAAACACGATAGTCCGCTTTATTTTGATAATTGATCCAGGTCGCCCGATCGGTCAAAGTAACACCGCCGGAGGCTACTGCCGTATTTAAAGTCGCGCCCATGCCCGCTCCAGTTTCTCGATACCAGCCGCCAGAATCTGTGTTTGGGTCAACCCCAGCCTGCGCCCAGACAAAACGCTCTTTCTTATTGGTGCCACTGTCGTCACCGCGCGAGAAAAATAATTGCTGCTTCGCGGCTATTTCCGCGAAAGCTTGGCTGGCATCATCTTCACTGCCTTCAGCAACTTCAGTTTTTTCAGGGCCGATGACAATAAAATCATTAGCCATCACGTCAAATCGCTCCAACCCAAACCCGTCAGCGACAAATTGATCTTCTGATGCTCGATGATGTACGAACAATACGTCAGCGTCGCCCCGCTCTGCCAGGCGAATCGCTTGACCGGTTCCTACCGCAACCACCCTCACTTCAATGCCGGTTTGTTTGGTAAATTGGGGTAACAATTCATCAAATAGGCCAGAACTTTGGGTCGACGTAGTTGATGCCACCGTGATAAACCGAACATCCGCAGATGAGGCAGTTAACGTCATCGCCAGCAATACGGCGCCAATACCAACACTAAGTAGGTTTTTCATTATTTTTCCTCGCTTTAGCCATGTATTTACAACTACTGGGGTTTCCGTTTTTTCCACCAGAGTAACTCACCATCAATAAAATTTTGTGCCAACTCACTGTTTGGCGCGTTAAAAAAACTGGTCGCATCGGTATATGCCTCAACCCGACCACGATGGACAAACAAGACCCGCTCAGCTAATCGTCGCGCTTGGGGTAAGTTGTGAGTAGTCAGGATAATCCGGGTACCGTCAGCAACAATTTCGCGCAAGACTTGCTCAATTTCGTAGGTTGCCGATGGATCCAGGCTGGCACTGGGTTCATCCAATAACATCACCTCGGGTCGCAGTGCCCAGGCACGTGCAATTGCCAGCTTTTGTTGCTCACCAAATGATAAAGCCCGCGCGGGCTGATGGGCAAGCGGGCTTAAGCCCAGTCTATCTAATGCATCCATAGCACTTACTTTGCGTTGCGGCCGTGATACGCCCTTTGCCGACAAGGCATAGGCAACATTGGCATACGCAGAACGTCGCAACATCACTGGTCGCTGAAATACCATCGCTTGATGGTTGCGTACCTGGTCACAGGTTTTTCCATTCCACGATATGGCCCCTGAAGTAGGCTCAAGTAAGCCATGAGCGAGACGCAAAAATAAGCTCTTACCCGCACCATTTGGGCCCACCACCACCAAGATGCCATCGTCTTCGATATCGATGCTGATATTTTTTATCAGCGGATGGCCTTTACCACTCGGCTGAAAGACCACATCCTCAAATCGCAAAGGGAAAATCGACGCCATCAACCCGCCTGCCTGGATGATTCTTGCAGGAAGTACGCCGCGCCATTGACTAACACCGATAGCGCAATCAAAACGATCCCTAAACCCAATGCCAAGGCCAAATCTCCTTTGCTGACTTCTAGCGCAATCGCGGTGGTCATGACGCGGGTTACATGGTCAATATTGCCGCCAACAATCATCACCGCACCGACCTCTCCGCTCGCGCGGCCAAACCCCGCTAGCAAGGAGGTCATCAAGGAATAGCGCGCATCCCATAGCAAAGTAGGGACTGCCCGATATGGACTTACTCCTAATGACACTAACTGCTCACGATACTCGACCCAAATATCACGTACGACGCTGCGTGTCAATGCCGCTATTATTGGCGTCACCAATAGCACCTGGGCAATAATCATCGCCGCCGGGGAAAACAATAAGCCAAATACGCCCAGCGGCCCCGAACGCGATAGTAATAAATACAAAATTAAGCCCACCACGACCGGTGGCAGACCCATTAAAGCATTCAGTAACACAATCAAGAACTGGCGCCCTGGGAAACGAAACAAAGCCATCAAGGCGCCCAGCGGCAAGCCAATGAGTGCAGCAATGAAAACGGCGCTCAAGCTCACCCGTAACGATAGACCTACGATTTCAACGAACTGCGGGTCAAAGGTCGTGATCAGAGTCCATGCGGACCCTAGCGAATTAGTGATCTCGTTCAAGTTGAGTGCCGATAGCGCAGCCGTTTAAGCGGCGTCACGCGCCTTCAAATCAATCGTTCAGCCACTTGGCTATATCTTCGGCGTAGTAAGTCAACACCCCATCTGCCCCGGCACGCTTAAAGCCAATCATTGCTTCCATCACCACTGCTTTTTCATCCAGCCAACCATTTAAGCTCGCTGCTTTTAGCATCGCGTATTCTCCACTGACGTGATAGGCAAAAGTCGGCACACCAAAGGCTTCTTTAGCACGCCAAATTACATCTAAATAAGGCATGCCTGGCTTGACCATCACCATGTCCGCACCCTCTTCGATGTCGAGCGCGATTTCCTGCAGCGCTTCATCACCATTGGCAGGGTCCATTTGATAACTGTATTTGTTGCCACCCCCAATATTAGCCGCCGCACCGACTGCATCGCGAAAGGGGCCGTAATAACTAGATGCATACTTGGCGGAATAGGCCAAAATACGTGTATTAGTATGCCCTGTTTCTTCGAGTGCTTCGCGAATGCTGCCAATTCGCCCGTCCATCATGTCCGACGGCGCGACGATATCAGCACCGGCATCGGCATGTGATAAAGCCTGCTTAACCAACACATCGACGGTTTCATCGTTGACCACATAGCCCGCATCATTAACCAATCCATCTTGGCCGTGCGAAGTAAATGGATCCAACGCCACATCGGTAATCACACCTAACTCAGGCACGGCGTCTTTGAGCGCGCGTACCGCATTTTGTGCCAAACCGTCCGGATTGTAAGCAGCCTCTGCGCCGTCACTCTTGGCTGACTGTGGGGTAACTGGAAACAGCGCCGTCGCTGGGATGCCTAAGTCCACCCAACGCTTAGCGGCTTTCACCAATACATCAATGGTCATCCTTTCCACACCGGGCATGGACGGTATCGCCTTGGTTTGATTGCTGCCTTCGATTACGAATACGGGCTGAATTAAATCATTGGCAGTCAACACATTTTCACGCATCATCCGGCGAGAGAATTCATCAAATCGCATGCGACGGGTGCGCGTATAGGGAAAAGCGCGCGCTACAGAGGTTGGAGGCATAAGAAGCTCAGTTCAATAATAGTCGCTGTAGAGTGCCACGCCCCGCCCTGACAGGCAATTTCTTTATGCGTAAACTGCGTAAGATGCCCCTCACACCTCGTTGTGTTGCGATGAATATAACGCTAGGATGAAAGGTCTTATATAAAATATGAATTACCTAAGCAATCACTGGCGCGGCCACTTACCACTCGCTCAATCTTTCTGGCTGAATTTTATCGCACTGGCGGTATTGTTGTTTGGGATTGAGAGATATGCGTTCCCACCCTACTGGCACGCCAGCCTAGCGCTAACCGGCTTGGTTGTGGTTGCAATCACTGTGATCCATGCGGCTATTACCGTTTGGCAGGTAGTCGGCGTCCTGCGTTGCTGCGATCCAGCAGCTGCGGGAATAAACGAGCGCACGTGGATCATACCCATACAAGCCGTAACCATTATCGGCTGCGCGGCGATCATCTTGTCGCTGCTGGGATTTGGGCAAGATTTATTGATCTACCAACGGGTGATTAAAGAATCTCAAGTATCCCCTGTCCCAAAGACTTACACGCTAAGCCTCAATCAGAAAGCAACACAAATCCAACTCAATGGGGCAATAGCTCTTGGCGTTAGTGAGGCGGTAAAGCAGCTTCTCAAAGCAAATCCTAGCGTCACAGGAATCGTCCTCGATAGCGGTGGTGGTAGAGTTTTTGAAGGGCGTGGACTCGCTCAGGTAATCAAGCAACATCAGCTCAACACCTACGTGTTTAAACACTGCCTTTCCGCCTGTACGACCGCATTTATCGGAGGCAACACTCGCTACCTGGGTACTGACGGCCGGCTTGGTTTTCACCGCTATAAGACTTACTCGACCTTTCCACCGATTGATGTTGAAGCGCAGCAAGCCAAAGACAGCCAGCTATTTGCCCGCCAAGGCGTTAATCCCGAATTTATAGCAAAAATGTTTGCGTACCCTGCAGAACAAATTTGGCAGCCAGATTCAAAACAACTCTTAGACGCAGGTGTTGTTCACCAGCAAGTTAAGGGAAGTACTATTAACGAGCGGGAATAAACTATCCGTCAAGCCAAGCAATCATCCAGCAATCGTCTGCGAGAACCTTAAAGAGAAATCAACGGCCCGCAAATGCTTGGTGATCGCCCCCACTGAAATATAATCAACGCCTGTTTCTGCAATGCTGCGCAAGGTTTCCAGAGTCACATTGCCAGAGGCTTCAAGCTCCGCTCGGCCCTTGTTTTCTAGAACCGCCTGCTTTAGCTCATCAATACTAAAGTTATCCAGCAAAATACGTTTTGCTCCGGCATCAATCGCCTCGCGCAAGCCTTCAAGCGACTCAACTTCTACCTCCAGCAATGTGCCGCTAGGTGTGCTTGCCAACGCACTTTTTACCGCTGCAGTAATCGACCCCGCAGCTTCAATATGATTTTCCTTGATCAATACGCCGTCATACAAACCCACCCGATGATTGGCTGCACCACCGACTGCGGCTGCATACTTTTGTGCAACCCTAAGCGCAGGAATGGTCTTGCGCGTATCCAATACTTGAGTTTTCAACCCATCCAAGCGTCGCGCATATTCATTGGCAGTCGTAGCGGTACCTGACAAGGTTTGCAGCAAATTAATCGCCGCACGCTCGCCCGTTAATACGGTTCGTGCTGGGCCTTTAATTTCGCAGACCAAACTGTCTTCTTGCATACGCTCACCTTCACCGACGTACCATTCAAGCTGAATCGCGGGGTCAACCTTACGAAAAACCGTTTCGAACCACTGTTGACCGCATAAAACTGCCGATTCGCGGCAGATCAACCGCGCGCTAGCCATCGCTGTCTCAGGCACTAGGGCCGCGGTCAGATCGCCGTCACCAATATCTTCAGCCAAACACGCGTTAACCAAGTTATCTATTACTGTTTGCGTGGGTTTAATCATGATTCTCTATCAGCCAATTATGAAGGTTATCAGCAACCGCATCCAGCAAGCGCTGGCGCGCGTCAATACTTGCCCAGGCGATATGCGGAGTTAGCACCAAATTTGGCACACCTGAGTTTAAAAGTGGGTGATCGGGAAGTGGCGGTTCTTTTTCTAGCACATCAATTCCAGCTCCGGCGATCTCACCATTGATCAACGCATTGGCTAGCGCTGCATTGTCGACAATGGCGCCGCGTGCGGTGTTAATCAAGAACGCACTACTTTTCATTAAGCTAAATTCGCGCGCGCCGATCAAACCCCGGGTTGCGTCAGTGAGTGGGCAATGAAGGCTGACAATATCAGCGGTGTGTAGCAAATCGTCTAAATCAAGCCGCCCAGCTTGTGGTTCACCCCCGGGGCGATTGGCGATAACACTATTCATACCGAATGCTCGCGCTAGCGTTTCCACGCCACGGGCAAGCGTCCCGTAGCCAATCAAACCCAACGTTTTGCCCGCCAAATCATGGATCGGATAAGCCAACACGCTAAAATGATCGCTGTTCGACCATGAGCCATCAGTCGCATCCCGGCTGTACTTGAAAAGCTGCGTGGTCAGCGCGAGCATCAAAGCAAACACGTGTTGCGCAACCGTGTTGGTGCAGTAATCGGTAACATTTCTTACCGCAATACCGCACTCTTTGGCACAGATCAAATCAACATTATCAGTGCCCGTAGCCGTCAAGCAAATCAACTTAAGCGCGGGTGATGCTTCCAACACTTCACGGCTAAACACCACTTTATTTGCCACCGCAATGTCTACGCCCCGAAGGCGCTCAATCACTTCATCCGCCGCTGTTTTATCATAACGCTGCCAGTGGCCCAGCTGCTTGAGCAAGCGCTCTAGATTTAAGTCCTTATTGTTGAAGCTGGCCTCATCCAGAAGCGCGCCTTGCCTATTTTGCATAATCTTGTTCACCATATTTTTGGGGTTGAGTCGCCCGTGTTTTAGTTTCCTGAGATTTTTTTTGTTCTGGTTTTTCTGGTTCTGGTTTTTTGCTGGAGAAAAAGGTTTCAAGCCAGCTGCCCAAAGTATCTGTCACCCGTTGACATGCTGTATTTGATAAGGGCTGATAACCTTCTATAAACGGTTGCCGTCGGCTGTCCACGGTACATCCCGAAATGGCCAATTGACCATTGCTTAAATCAACATCAGCCATCGCAATGTGTGCAGGTGGCGTCAAGTTAATTGAGTGTAACTCAACCTGCCCCATCACATCAGCCCAAACCCGAAGCGCGCCGGAAGACCCACTCAGCCCCGTTGATTGATTCGCATCGTTACCAACCCAAACTACGGTGGTGTAATTCTTATCAAACCCAGCAAACCAGCTGTCTCGATAATCATTAGTGGTGCCCGTTTTACCAGCGAGGTCAATCCCGGGCAACAATCGTGTTAATGCCCTCGCCGTCCCCTCTCGGGTTATTCCACTTAATGCCGCTTTCAATAAGTAATTGACGTTGGCGTCAACCACTCGAGTGCCACGACTTTGATAGCCGATGATTCGATCACCATGCTGATTAACCACATTGCGAACCGCGTGCAGTGGTTGATAGATACCGTCATTGGCAAAGACCTGGAACATCTGCGCCACCTCTAATACACTCAGATCAACCGCACCCAACAACAACGATGGATAGGGTTTTATCGGCGCATCTACGCCCAATCGTCGCAACGTTTCTATGACCGTTGGCACCCCAACGCCCAGGCCGACGCGTACGGTTGGGACGTTATAGGACTTCACCAAGGCGTCGTAAACACTGACATTTTGATGAAATTCATTATCATAATTAGTGGGTTGCCAATCTGCCCCCCCTTTGCGGGGTACCGTAATCGGGGAATCATCCAGCCGGGTGGCTAAAGAATACTGGCCGGGCTTTTCCAAAGCAGACAAATACACCGCTGGTTTGATCAATGATCCAATCGAGCGCTTGGCAGTCAACGCGCGGTTAAATCCTGCTTCTTTAGGGTTACGCGCACCCACCATCGCAACAACTTCACCGGTTTGAGCCTCCAGCACAATAACTGCTGCCTGTAAGAAACCCGTATCAATATTATGCTGCTGTTCTAGCTCACTCAGCTTGGTGCCGACAGTGTGTTCTACTGCTGCTTGGATATTCGGATCAAGCGTCGTGTATAAAGAGTGACCCACCGAATCAAAATAGGCCTTGGCGTAGTCGCTGGAGATTTGTCGGTTCACCAACTCAGAAAAAGCAGGATAGTGCGAGGTCGGCCGCTGATGTCCCGGCACCACATCCATCGGCCGCTGTATATAGAGTTCATACTCAGACGGGCTGATATAGCCATTCTCAGCCAACTTGGTTAACACCAGGTCGCGGCGCTGCTTAGAGCGCTCGGGGTGACTAACCGGGTTGTAGGCAGAAGGAGCTGGAATCAAACCCACCAAGGTTGCAATTTGGTCGGCGCGCAAATCCACCAATTCGCGATTGAAATAAAACCGTGATGCCAAACGAAAACCATGAATAGCACGATTGCCCGATTGGCCTAAAAATATTTCGTTGAGGTAGCGCTCCAGTATTTCACCCTTGCTATAGTGCAGCTCGACCAGCAGCGCCATCACCATCTCGGTGAACTTGCGCTTGAGCGTGCGCTCGGGGGTTAAGTAAAGGTTTTTAACCAGCTGTTGGGTCAGAGTTGAGCCACCTTGTGACGCGCGACCAAGTACATTATTAGTCAGCGCTCGCAACACCCCCTTCGGGTCAACACCGTGGTGCTGGGTAAACCGCCGATCTTCCATCACCATCAACGCGTCTAATAGCACTGGTGGCGTATCATGAACCTGCAACTTCAAGCGATCCTTCATCGGGCCAGTATCCAGGCTCCCTAATAAATCAGGCGCTAATTCCAACTGCCCTATGAGCTTCCCCGTTTGGTGGTCGGTCAGGCTTTGGATATGACCTTTTTGAAAAATAATACGTACCACTTGAGTAGTGGCGGGCACTTTCCAGGGTTGACCATCAAAGGTGGCGATATCAATTACCGAAGCCTTAGCAAGGTACTGACCGGGCGCATTAATTTTAGCCGTCGGTTTATAGCCTCGGCTTTTCAGGGCACCAATCAATGCCGCTTCAGTCATGGACTTATCCACAGACAAGCTCAATGGACGGGAATACAAATGAGCGGGAATCGATTCAAACGGCGCATCAAAACGCTCGCGAATATCGATATCAAGCAAAAAAGCCCAAATCACCATAAACCCGACAAATAACAGGCAAGCCATCATAAATAGCCCACGCAGATATCGACCTACGCTGGATTTATTCTTGCTCCGACGCTGGCTTGGGGACGGTTTTCTAGCCCGGCGCCTCTGCACCGGTTGTTTTTTTACGGGCTTCGTTGGCATAACCAACACGCTTCGAAAGAACCTGGGTTGACTTCACCGCAATGCTTGCAGTGCCACTCCGCCTGCGAAGCGCTCGACCGTGCCTCATGCTTAGAAACCAGCGCTGACGCGCGCTCAAGATCATCCTCGTCCCTAATCCATACTTCGGGATAAACCATCGGTAATTCTCCCAGTGCCGCTGATTGATTTTGCTGGTTCAACTCAACTTCTATCCCTGCGAAACGAAGTCGCTCAGCGAGCAATTCCGCATCGATTAAATCCGCCGCTTGATAAATCCGTTTCATCAGGCGAGCTTACACTGATAAAAATGAATTGGTAATTAAGAAAAACCCGCACAGACTAGTGCGGGTTTGACTAAGTTACATACTTAAACCGCCTAGGCGATTAACGAAGAAACACTAGATGCTAGGCCCTGCGTCCTTCAGTTTTGCGCCTAAGGGCGTATCGGTGAAGTTTTCAAAATTTTTAGTGAACAATTGGGCCAAATCTTTCGCCTTTTCTTCCCACTCATTCGCATCCGCATAAGTATCACGCGGATCTAGTATGCTCGAATCAGCACCGGGCAATGCCGTGGGCACTTCAAGATCAAAGTAAGGAATCGACTTAGTATCGGCATTTTCGATCGAGCCATCCAGAATCGAGTTGATAATCGCTCGTGTATCTTTGATCGAGATACGCTTGCCGGTGCCGTTCCATCCGGTGTTAACCAAATAGGCTTTAGCACCCACGGCCTCCATGCGTTTGACCAGCGTATCGGCGTATTGGGTGGGGTGCAAGGCCAAAAAGGCTGCACCAAAACACGAAGAAAAGGTCGGCGTCGGCTCGGTCACACCCAGCTCAGTGCCCGCCAGCTTAGCCGTAAAACCCGATAAAAAGTGATACTGCGTTTGCTCGCTGCTCAACTTGGAAACCGGCGGCAATACACCAAAGGCATCAGCGGTGAGGAAGATCACTTGCTTAGCATGACCACCTTTGGAAACCGGCTTAACGATGTTATCGATGTGATAAATTGGATAAGAAACTCGAGTGTTCTCTGTCTTCGAATTATCCGCAAAATCTATTGAACCGTTAGCGCGAACGCCCACATTCTCAAGCAGTGCATCGCGCCTAATAGCATGGAAAATCTCCGGCTCGTCTTCGGCACTCAAGTTGATGGTTTTTGCGTAGCAACCGCCTTCAAAGTTGAAAATACCCTCATCATCCCAGCCGTGTTCATCGTCACCAATGAGCGCACGTGAGGAATCGGTAGACAGCGTCGTCTTGCCAGTGCCTGACAAGCCAAAAAAGATGGCGGTGTCACCGTCTTTACCCCTATTCGCGGAACAGTGCATCGAAGCGATGCCTTTCAGCGGCAAAAAGTAGTTCATCATGGTGAACATACCCTTTTTCATTTCACCGCCGTACCATGTCCCGCCGATTAACTGCACCCGCTCGGTCAAGTTAAATGCAGCGAAGTTCTCTGAATTCAACCCCTGCTTTTGCCAATCCGGATTCACCGTTTTTGAGCCATTCATGACCACAAAGTCTGGCTTAAAATCAGCCAACTCTTCATCCGTCGGACGAATGAACATGTTTTTGACGAAGTGCGCTTGCCACGGCACTTCCATAATAAATCGTACCGCCAAGCGTGTCGCCTTGCTGGCACCACAAAAGGCATCGATGACGTACAACGGCTTATTTGACAGCCCGGTGACGACAATCGACTTAAGGTCCTTCCAAACCTCTTGGGAAATCGATTTATTATCGTTACGCCCTTGATCCGCCCACCAAACCGTATCGGCAGTAGCTTCGTCTTTAACAAGGTATTTGTCCTTAGGCGAACGGCCGGTAAAAATACCTGTATCGACCGCAACCGCACCCAGATCGGTCAACGTGCCTTTTTCATAGCCTTCAAGCGCGGAATCCATCTCCGCTGTGTAGAGGTCATCGTACGATGAGTTGTAGAAAATCTCTTGAGTACCGTTAATGCCATATTGGGTTAAATCGATTGTTTTTGCAGTTGCCATGATTATGGTTTTTTAAGTTAGTCTGTGATGTCGGATTTACCAATAGCCGCCCTTCAGAGCCTTGATAATTACAAGCTCCCCAGAGAAGAATTGACCAAAAATTGTTGTCCTTTTTGCGCGCTGAAATATAGCCGATTTCAGCCAAAATTGAAAGTCTCCCCAATGCAGTAGCGCTTGGATTTTGTCCAGATGAGTTTCAGCAGTCGATCAACCCTAGAGTAGGAATCAGCGCATCACAGCGTGCTAGAAATTAACGCCGCTTACGCTCAGTTTTAGCGGTTACTTCGTGCTTGGCAAACATTTTGGGTAACTCAGGTAAAGCGATTTTTCCAAGCGGAGTGCGTGGCAATTCTTCGACTACCGCAAAACGGGTGATCTGGTTATGCGACGAGACAAAATTGTTAAACCCTTTTAAGACATCACGCGCCGTTTCTTCGGGGCTATCCCCTTCCATTGCAAACACCACTGCAGGCTTCATTTTCAGCTCAAACACACCCGCCTCTAACAGACGAGGGTCACGCTCTAGCAAGGTTTCCAATTCTTCAGGGTAGACATTCTTGCCCGCGTCGGTCACGATCAAGCGCTTGCTGCGCCCGGTCAATGTGACCCGGCCTTCACCGTCAATACGTGCCAAATCACCCGTTTTAAACCAGCCGTTATCCATCACTTCTGCTGTCTGAGCTTCGTCCATATAGCCCAGCATTACGTTAGATCCGCGCACCCATAGCTCGCCACGACCTTGATCATCAACATCAGTCAGTTTAACTTCACACCACGACACCGGTCGGCCGACGCTATCAATCGCCGGATCGAATTCTTCCTGCCCGCACAGAATAGGCGAGGTTTCGGTTAAGCCATAACCCTGACGCAACGGAATGCCCAGCTGGTGATAATACTCAACGATTTTGCCATCCAGATGAGATCCGCCACTGACCCAGCAATTAATATTGCCACCTAGCTTCTTACGAATGGGCGCATTCAAGCGTCGTCGCAACCACAAAGGCATTTTACGCAGTAGGCTAATGTAGGTTTGCAACCCTTTACTACCCGCGTTGAACTTCTTCTCCAAGCCCAGCATGATGTTTCTAAACAAACGTGGCACCGCAACCACGATCGATATTTTTTCTTCTTCAATAGTGGCCAAGATTTCATTCGCTGCAACCATACGTGGCACCACAACCATTGCGCCGTAATAGGTCGGCAACGTGAATGTGGTGGTAATCCCCATCGCATGTGATAAGGGCAATAGTGATATTAACCGGTCTCCTGAGTCGATGACCACTAATCTCTTGGCAACCAATACGTTGGTGCCAATATTTCGGTGCGACAATCGCACCACCTTCGGCTGCCCCGTACTACCCGAGGTATAGATTAGCAAAGCCTCTTTATCGGGTTCATCCGGCACCGGGATTTCACGCTCGACGCGGATCACTTCTGTGTCGGCTTCCAGTGAAATCAAATGCTGGTTGTCGGTCAACTGTGTGGTTCCAAACCCAAGCATCGCTTTGGGGTTGATCGCCTCCACTTGAGACTGAATTTCCGCCGCACTGTTGCCGATATGAATGGGTGCTACCACTGCTCCCAGCTTCCAGATAGCCAAAGCAGCCACTACCCACTCCGGTCCGTTGGGTGCGGTCACACCCACCACATCACCCGGCCCCACGCCTTCAGACCGCAACAAAGCGGCATTCGCCAAGGCAGCTCGGGAGATTTCCCGGTAGGTGACTTTACGCTTTTGCTTCCGGCCTTCACGACACACCCAAGCAGTGCGTTTTTTATACTTGACCAGTGAGGGCTCAAGAAACGTCCACATATTATTGATTTGTGGCGGTTCATTTTGGTGTTGAGATTTGGATGATTGGTGCATAGGGTCGGCTGCTCTTTGTGTCATTATCTCCAGCAATACCTCAGGCTCTGCCGAGCGTCGCTGGATAAACCTAGGTGGGTTTTCCTTTAACCGCCTACTTTAGCTGCCTTAAACACACTTGGCAACACTGCACTTATCCCGCTATCGAAGGGTTCAACTAGCTTTTCACGCCAATTTAGGAATAATAGGCACTTAATTAGAACAATCCATCATTGATGAGGAACACACTATGAGAGTTATTTTGTTAGGCGGCCCCGGCGCGGGCAAAGGCACCCAGGCTGCGAAGATTACCGAGCGCTACAACATCCCCCAGATTTCAACCGGCGATATGCTACGCGCACACGTCAAATCCGGTTCTGAATTGGGTCTTGCTGCCAAAAAAATCATGGACGCGGGTGGCCTAGTGTCTGATGAAATCATCATGGGCATGGTGAAACAACGCATCACCGAAGACGATTGTAAGAACGGTTATTTATTTGATGGCTTCCCACGCACCATTCCTCAAGCAGAAGCGTTAAAAGCGGGTGGGATTGATGTCGATGCAGTCGTAGAGATCGACGTTGACGACGCTGAGATCATTAAGCGCATGGGTGGACGTCGAGTACATTTGGCCTCTGGGCGCACCTACCACGTCACTTTTAATCCGCCCAAACAAGAAGGCAAAGATGACGCCACTGGCGAGCCATTGATTCAGCGCGATGACGATCAGGAAGACACGGTCAAAGCGCGCCTGAAAATTTACCACGACCAAACCGAGCCATTGGTTAAATATTATACCGACTATGGCGACAGCAACGAAGCGGGTGCGCCCAAATACGTACGCGTCAACGGCGTTGGCTCAGTTGCAGAAATCACCCAACAGATTTTTGATGGCTTAGTTTAAGTCGCTACAATATCAACCCCTAAAGCGGCTTACGAGCCGCTTTTTTTGTGGGCCAGGCCTTATCGCCGGATCAATTTAATTACCAAGAAGACCCATGGCAAGCCGTGCATAGCGAAATCAAACCAATCTAATGGTTTTACCAGCTGACCAGAAAACAACATCTTGAGTTTTTCCCACACATGCGGCTCTGGGAAAAATGGCGCCAAGCCTAGAGTCAAACAGATGATCACTATCATGCTTAGGGGGAATTGATCTAACCAGGACATGCGTACTTTCCTCTACTAAAAATCTCATATAAAACGCCTCGAACCGGAGCCATACTTTGCTCACAAACTACGGGGCCTAGTCTTTAAGCGTATAAAAAGGCTCAATGCACACCGCAAATTTTTAGCCCAAGCGACTCGACTTCCGCCCATAAATTAGCCCTGCGTGTGCGTACCTGGCCTTTTAACATTTGATCCAGCTCAGCAACGGTTGCGTGAATCTTCAACCAAGCGCGAGGTGAGTGACGGCTCAAGGCTTTATCCATCAGTGACGTACGTGATGACCAAATACCCAGTTTCTGAAACAAGGGACGCACCGGCTTACCATTAATCTTCGCGCTCGCCAATCGCGCTAAACGCCGCGTTTCGCGGGCTATAGCCCAGATCAATAAAATCGGTTCGGCTTGATCGCGCTTAAGACTTTCCAACACCCGCACGCTGCGTGCTGCATCGCCCGCCAAACAGGCGTCGACATAGGCAAAATTGGTGAATCGTGCTTGATCAGAAACTATTGCTTGTACGGACTCCAGGCTCATCGGCGTGGTACGCGCTTGTTTGCCTAATAACAGCTCTAGCATGTTAATTTCTTGAGATGCCGCGAGTAAGTTGCCCTCGACATAGTCAGCAATAAATCGGGCTACGCCTGCCTCGTAGCGCATCTCTTTCTGTTGCAAGCGGCGCTCTATCCACTGCTGAATTTGATGCGCTTTAACTTCTGCGGCTTCAAGGCTCACACCTGTTTGATCCAGCGTTTTGAACCATTTGGTGTTTTGTGCGCGTTTTTCTATCGCACCGGAAACCAGGATTAATACATTGTCTGGTGAGGGCGCTTGGCAATACTCGGTCAACACCTTCCCGCCCTTATCCCCCGGGGAGCTATTAGGCATTCGCACTTCGATAATTTTTTTAGTAGCGAATAGCGACAGGGCTTGGCTGCTGTCGAGCAACTGATTCCAATCAAAGCCTGCTTCGACATGATACTTTTCGCGTTCGCTAAACCCTGCGCTAGTGCAGGCTGCGCGTAACTCGCTCAGGGTTTCTTCAACGATTAAGACTTCTGCGCCAAATAGATGATAGATCGGTGCAATACCCTTGGACAAGTGCTGCGCAAGGGCTTGGGGGGCGATCTTCATGCGAAGGCTTGTCGCATGAAGGGCTTAGGATTCGGCTTTGGCTACCGGCGGCGATACGCGGCTTAACTGGCGCAGCAGGCGATTAACCATCTCCCGGTGCATGTCTTCTTTTAAGAAGTCTTCTTCTCGTTCGGACAGCAAAGCATCAGTCGCATTAAAGCTAAAGGTACGTGAATCGTTGACGTTAGCCTTGTGCCACGAAACACCTTTAGGGCCGCTAACTTCATACGGCACTGTGTACTCTAATCTATAGGATGTCGTAATGCCTTGGTCATCAGTCGCATTAGCCGTTTTTTCGTAAGTCATTTGGCTAAGATCGAGCATACTTATACCATCCATTTCTTCAACCACGGCAATGTCACTAAAGGCCAAACCCTTTTTCAAGCGCTGCACGAATTCAAGCTCACCACCACGGATTGACATCGACATCAACTCATCGGGAACAACTACTTTTCCGCGCAAATGAAACCCGCAACCGGTCACGATCAAACTGAAGGTCAG
Source organism: Candidatus Poriferihabitaceae bacterium (assembly GCA_965249035.1). GTDB lineage: Bacteria > Pseudomonadota > Gammaproteobacteria > Arenicellales > Poriferihabitantaceae > CBDFKV01. Next base: position 649,630 of record CBDFKV010000006.1, read on the forward strand.
CAAAGTTGCAAACATTGAAGCGCGGGTACGGGTAAGCATAATCTGATCCTGTTTTATATCGCTCGTTTTATTTCGGTTGCCTGGAAGCACCTGACAACCATCGCCAGCCACGGGCAATTATAACCAGTTTGAGTTCAAATTCCCCTGAAAATCGTTACCCATCTCGTATGTCTCAACGACGAAACATTAAAAGAACTCAAGCAACCACGTTAACCAAACGCCCGGGCACAACGATTACTTTGCGAGGTGAGTTGCCACCAAGATGACGCTCAACGCCACCACAGGCTATTGCTGCCGCTTCGACCTCATCTTTTGACGCATCCGCCGCCACGGTAATCTCATCACGCTTTTTACCATTAACCTGCACCACCAACGTGATCGTGTCTTGAACTAAAGCTGACGCATCCAAAAGTGGCCAACTGGCGTCGATGATATCGCCTGCCTCACCCAATCGCCGCCAAATATCATGAGCAAGATGCGGCGCCATCGGAGACAACACCTTAGTCATCATGATCAGCGCTTCACGGGCCACTGCCGCGCAATCGGCATTAGCAGATACATTAAATTTATCTAGCGCGTTTAACAGCTCCATCGTCGCGGCGATAACGGTGTTATATTGATACTTGTCGTAGTCACGGTCAATCCGCTCAAGCAAATGGTGCACCTGATGTCTAAGCGCTTTAGCTTGCTCATCGTGAACTTCCGCCCAGCCCTTATCGTTAAGCGCTGATTTGGCTACATTGATAGCAGCCAAATTGCTTTCAGTAAATTGCCACCAACGCCGGACGAACCGGTGTGAGCCAGCCACTGCATCATTATTCCATTCCAACGACTGCTCAGGTGGCGCGGCAAACATCATAAACAAACGCACTGTATCAGCACCGTATTGGTCGATCATCGCTTGTGGATCAACCGTATTGCCTTTTGATTTGGACATTTTAGCGCCGTCTTTCAGCACCATGCCTTGCGTCAATAGCTTGGTAAATGGCTCATCTGCCTCCACCAAGCCTTCATCGCGCATTAATTTGAAGAAAAACCGTGCATAGAGTAAGTGCAACACCGCGTGCTCAATGCCACCGACGTACTGATCCACTGGCATCCAGTAATTTGCGCGTTCATCCAACATCACCTCAGTGGCATCCGGGCAAGTGTAACGCGCAAAATACCAGGACGACTCAAAGAAGGTGTCAAAAGTATCCGTCTCCCGCAGGCCTGGCGTACCGCTAATAGGCACAGTAGTGTTGATAAAGTCAGGGTCGGTTTTAAGCGGTGACTGCACCCCGGTAAACTCCACTCCCTCAGGCAGCGTCACCGGCAAATCATCGGCTGGCACCACGTGTAAGCCTTGATCTTCATCATACACGATGGGGATCGGGCAACCCCAGTAGCGCTGGCGAGACACCCCCCAATCGCGTAAGCGATAGTTCACTTTACGCTCGCCTTTTCCCGCTGCGTTGAGTGTTTCTATGATCGCATCAAACGCAGCGCTGAAATCCAGACCATCAAACACGTCAGAATTGATACACACGCCTTTGTCGACCATGGCCGACTGCCCATAGTCGTGCGCCTCATCAGTTTTGATCACTGGCTTGATCGCAATATCGTGCTTGGTTGCAAATTCCCAATCACGTTGATCGTGCGCCGGAACCGCCATCACCGCGCCGGTGCCGTAACCCATCAGCACAAAGTTTGCTGCCCAAATGGGCACTGCTTCTCCGGTAATTGGGTGGATCGCATTAACTCCAAGCGGCACACCTTTTTTTTCCATTTTTTCCATATCAGCTTCAGCGGTTTTGACATTTTTGCACTCGCCAATAAACGTCGCCAAAGCTGGATTATCTTTGGCTGCCGCCAACGCCAGCGGGTGCTCGGCTGCAACCGATACAAAAGTAATCCCCATGATCGTATCAGGGCGGGTGGTATACACCCCAAGCGGTTCATCGCTGCCCTCGACCTCAAAAGAAAACTCCACACCCTCAGACCGACCGATCCAGTTATGCTGCATCGTCCGCACCGCATCCGGCCAACCATCCAGGCCTTCGATGTCGGTTAATAGTTCTTCAGCGTATTTTGTGATCGCCAAGAACCATTGTGGGATTTCTTTGCGCTCAACCGGCTCCCCCGAGCGCCAACCTTTGCCGTCAACCACTTGCTCGTTGGCAAGCACAGTTTGCTCAACGGGGTCCCAGTTGACCACTGCCATTTTTTTATAAGCGAGTCCTTTTTCAACCAAGCGGGTAAAAAACCACTGCTCCCAGCGATAATAGCTGGGGTCACAAGTCGCTAGTTCGCGGCTCCAGTCGTAAGCAAAACCCAAACTCTTGAGCTGCTTTTTCATGTAAGCAATGTTTTCGTAGGTCCACTTAGCCGGATGCATCTTATGCTTGATTGCGGCATTTTCAGCCGGCAAGCCGAACGCATCCCAGCCCATCGGCTGCAACACATTCTTGCCTTGCATGCGCTGATAGCGGCTGATGACGTCGCCAATCGTATAGTTGCGCACATGTCCCATGTGCAGCTGCCCCGAAGGGTACGGTAACATCGACAGGCAATAAAATTTCTCACGACCTGTACTGCCGTCAAAATCTTCAACTACTTTAAAACTGTGTTGCGCGTCCCACCACGCCTGCGCGTCGGATTCAATCCGCGCGAAATCATATTCTACCGTCATCGCATTGTGATCATTTTTTGCAAGCGCGCGATTTTACCGCAATCGCCTAGCTTTTTATCGTGGGTTTTTTATCATGGCCTTTGAGTGACCATATCCGGAAACCTACTAGCTTACTAGCGGCTAATTACGCAAATACTCGTCTTCATCGAAAGTCGCCACCCAATCTGGCCGAAACATCACCAAGATCGCTAGCATCCCGCCATTCACAAAAGCTTCGGGGAACATCATCAATGGTGTCAATAGCAATAACTCAGCTGACAATATATCCCAGGCATAAGCGCCCATTAAGTGCACCACGCCGGTGGTAATCAGCAAAGTTAAGCCGATCGTGATCGCACCGTTGAAAAAGCCCCCTAGAAACACGTAGATAAAGACGTTTTTGGGCAGATAACTTTGCACCCAATAGTGGATTCGAGCTGAAATCAGTACCGGCACTACACCAATCAGCAAAGTGTTAATACCAATCGATGCCCAATCCAGCTGACCAAACAAGGCAAATGTAATGTGTATTGCAAGCACTGCAATGATCGCCAAGCGGCAACGAAACATCAGCGTAAAAGCAGTCAACGCCAATAAGTGCACATTCAAGCCTTCGTGCACCCCCGCCTTCAACAACCAAAACACTAGCAGTCCAACCACAAAGGCGGGATAAATGCGTAAGGCACTGTCGGTACAAATACAGGCGGGTAAAGTCCGAAAACTCCAAATCAGCGCTACCAACAGCACAGCCCAGCTGGCAATCAGCCAGAATGCAGGAATCAGGTCAGCAGGAATAAACATCAAACACCACCACTGTCAGCCGTTGTCAACCCTGGTCAACCCAGGGTGTTGCCTAGTGAGCAACACTCCAATTGGCGCCCACACCCACGTCCACCACCAGCGGCACGGCCAGGTCTGCTACGTCGGTCATTAAGCCCGGTAAGGTGGATTGAACCAGATCCAGTTGGGCTTTGGGCACCTCCAGAACCAGCTCATCGTGTACCTGCAAGATCATACGCGCCTGCGGGCACTGTTGATCTAACCAGCTCTGGGTAGCAATCATCGCTAGTTTGATTAAATCCGCCGCCGAACCTTGCAGTGGCGCATTAATCGCGGTGCGTTCAGCGTATTGACGGCGATTGAAATTACGCGATTTTATTTCTGGCAAATACAAGCGCCGCCCGTGTAGGGTTTCAACATAACCTTGCTCTGCGGCTTTTTTACGCATGGCATCCATGAAGGCTTTAACGCCGGTATAACGTGCAAAATATGAATCAATATAGGCTTGTGCTTCAGCGCGCTCAACCTTGATTTGATTGGCCAAACCAAAGGCTGACATCCCATAAATCAAGCCAAAATTAATTGCTTTGGCACGCCGCCGCAATGAGTCATCGACTTCATCAACCGGCACCTCAAACACTTCTGCCGCAGTGGCGCTATGAATGTCTTTACCGGCCTGAAAAGCTGCGATCAAGCGCTCGTCTTTTGATAAGTGCGCCATCAGACGCAGCTCAATTTGCGAATAATCCGCTGCCAGCAAAACATGCCCCTCAGGCGCAACAAAGGCTTCCCGAATGCGCCGCCCCTGCTCCGTGCGGATCGGGATATTCTGCAAATTAGGGTCACTCGACGATAGGCGCCCGGTGGCTGCCACTGCCTGATGGTACGACGTGTGCACCCGCCCAGTCTCAGGATTGACCAGTCTAGGCAACTTATCGGTATACGTCGATTTCAGCTTAGCCAGGCTGCGGTGCGCCAAGATCAAAGCGGGCAACTCGTGCCCTTCATCAGCTAACTGTTGTAATACATTTTCAGCGGTGGATGGCTGACCACCGGGGGTCTTTTTTAAGACCGGCAAATTGAGCTTGTCGTACAGAATGGCTTGGATTTGCTTGGGTGAGGCAATATTAAACGCTTCATCTGCCGCCGCATGGCATTGGCGCTGCATTTCGTCCAATTGCACCGTCAGCTCACGGCTCTGCAAACCCAACTCGTGCACATCCAGTAACACGCCGTTACTTTCAACCCGCGCCAATACCGGTAACAACGGCATTTCAATCTCTTCAAATAAAGTCTCTAAGCTAGGCACCTCAGCTACTTTTGGATACAGAGTCTGATGCAAGCGTAAGGTGATATCAGCGTCCTCAGCTGCATACGGTGCGGCCTCTTTCAAGCCAATCTGGTCAAACGTCAGTTGATTCTTGCCAATCCCGGCAATCGACTTAAAGGAGATCGTTTCTTTACCCAGATGCCGCAGTGCCAGGGTATCCATATCATGGCGCGTCTCGCCCGCTTCCACCACATACGACTCCAACATGGTGTCATAGGCAATCCCAGCTAATTCAATGCCGTGGTGCTGCAAAACGATATGGTCATATTTCAGGTTCTGGCCAATTTTTTTAATCGCTGGATTTTCCAAAATAGGCTTTAGCTTCGCCAGTGTTTGCAGAAAAGGCAGTTGCTGCGGCACACCAGGATAGCTGTGCGCCAGCGGCAAATAAGCCGCTTCACCGGCATCAATACAAAAGGATAGCCCTACCAACTTGGCCTGCTGTGCGTCCAATGAAGTAGTTTCGGTATCCACCGCAAAGTAATCTGCGGCAGCCAATTTTTCCAACCAATGATCTAGCCCAGCATCGGTCAGCAGTGTTTGATAATCAGCTGCAACCTCTGGCTCGGCGGCAGGTATTGGCCCATCTTGCATCTCACCATCATCCAGCTCACGCAGCCAGCCACGAAAATCTAACTCCGAATACAAGGCTCTCAGCCGCTCAGCATCAGGTGCATTCAGGACAAGGCTTTCGGGGGTGACCTCCAGTGCCACATCTAGCTTGATTGTGGTCAGCAAGCGCGACACCCGTAATTGCTCCAAATTCTCGCGCAAATATTCCCCAACCTTGCCGGTAATCAAATCAGCCGACGCGACTAATTGATCGATCGTGTCGTATTCCGCCAACCACTTAGCGGCGGTTTTAGGACCCACTTTAGGGATGCCCGGAATATTGTCCGAGGTATCCCCTACCAAGGCTAGATAGTCGATAATTTGGTCGGGACGCACACCGAATTTTTGCATAACGCCATCAATATCAGTGGTTTGGCCTTTCATTGTGTCGATCAGTGTGACCTGCTCATTAACCAGCTGAGCCATGTCTTTATCACCCGTAACGATTAGGCAATCCATACCCACCGCAGCCGCTTCATAGGCCAAGGTGCCGATCACATCATCCGCTTCCACGCCGGGCTCACAGATCAGTGGCAAACCCATCGCTTCGGTAATTTCATGCACATATTGAATCTGGCTCACCAGCTCCGGTGGTGCAGGCGGACGATTAGCTTTGTATTGATCATACAGCTCGTGGCGGAAATTCTTGCCTTTTGCGTCATACACTACCGCAATGTGATCGGGATCACATTCACGTAACAAACGGCGCAACATGTTGGTGACACCATAGACCGCGCCGGTTAATTGTCCAGAGCCAGTTTGTAAGTCTGGCATTGCGTGATACGCACGAAACAGGAACGACGAGCCATCGACCAAAATTAAAGGAGCAGACATAAAAACGATAATTAATAGGGTGAAAAATGCGATACTTTAGCGTAGAAATCTCGCGCCGTCAGCGAGCAATCATATCTTATCTCAAGGAGTTTCACAGCGATGTATAAACCGCAGCAAAACAACCATTTCACCAACTGGCCTGGTTCGCCATCAGCGGAGTTAAACGAAGAATCATGGAAGATATTTCAGGTCATGGGCGAATTCGTCAATGGCTTTGATAAGATGACTAACGTGCATCCGGCGGTCAGCATATTTGGCTCTGCACGCACCCAACCAGACCACCCCTATTACCAACTCACCGAACAGGTCGCGCGGCACCTATCAGATAGCGGCTTTGCGGTCATCAGTGGCGGTGGTCCAGGCATTATGGAAGCAGCCAACAAGGGCGCCAAAGCCGGAAAATCAGATAGCATTGGCTTAAACATTTTCTTGGCCAATAAGCAAGAAACACCCAATCCGCACCAAGACATCAGCGTTAATTTTCATCACTTTTTCGTGCGTAAAATGATGTTTATCAAATATTCAGCCGCTTACGTTGTCATGCCCGGTGGCTTCGGTACACTGGACGAAGTGAGTGAATGCTTAACACTGGTACAAACCGGCAAAACATTGCCCATACCCATCATTTTGGTTAATCGCTCGTTTTGGTCGGGTTTGGTAGATTGGTTCCAAGATACTTTGGTCCGCGAAGGCACCATCAACCCCGAGGACATGGATTTAATCCAGATAATCGATGAACCGGAAGGTATTTGTGACGCCATATTTGATTTTTATAGCGAACGTGGGTTTCATCGCCCACAACATGTTTTAGATATTCGAGGGAAACACAGGCCATGAACCGACTTATTTTATCCACTCTTGCCGCAAGCAGTTTGATAGCGGGTGGCGCTTATGCCGCCGAAACAGCCTTACCCGAAGTGGTTACCGATGCCGCAGCAACTGAGGCTGCCGTAACGACCCAAGTTCCCACTAGCGGATTAACCATCAATGAAGTTCGTGAACGCGGACGACTGGATCGTGTTGAAGTTCAGAAAAACGGTGGCGCGGTGCAAACCTACATTGAGCGTGACGGTTCGTATTATCACGACGAAGGTGAGAGCTTAGGCTCACGACCGACGATGCGTGTGTGGACACTTGGGAATTAGTCAGTGACAAAGCATTGGTCTAAACCACATCGGCTACCCCTACAGATAGCGAGTACATTACTCCTAACGCTGTTAATTCAAATGGCAAATGCTGGTACAGTACGGTTTTATAAGACTACTGAATACGAAGGTGATAAGCGCATCAGGGTGAGTGATGAAGACCAACCGGGTTGTCATACCTTACGCTGGCGCGGCGCTAAGATTTATCGAGTTGCGGTAATCAACTATCAATACTGCACGGTTCACACCGAAAAAGAGTGCACCGCTGAATCCATCATTCCTGCAATCTGGCGTGGATCGGAGTATCGACGTGCAGACATTGATAGTGCGGCACCTCAAGAAAAACTGCTACACGGCACTGAATGGATTCTGGGTGAAGAGAACATCAAAGCCAAGTCCTGGCGCTGCGTTGAATAGTCCCCATTAAAAGTCATGTCCAGCACTAACAAACCTGGCCGCACCGGCCTTAGCCGTATCCTGCACGCCGCTGGATACTCGGCACAAGGCTTGCGCTACGCCTGGGTGCACGAAGCCGCCTTTCGTCAAGAATTGCTGTTAGTGCTTGTCTTGACCCCCGTTGCGCTGTGGTTAGCTAACACTGGCCTAGAAGCCGCCATGCTGATTTTGCCGTTAGGACTGGTATTAATCGCAGAAATAGCCAACTCAGCGATAGAGGCGGTGGTTGATCGATTTGGTGACGAGCGTCACACCTTAAGTGGTGCCGCTAAGGATATGGGTTCCGCTGCGGTTTTTATTGCTCTGGTATTCGTTGCGGTTTGCTGGATATTGGTATTGTTGTTTTAGCTGCTTATTCACAACCCTCAGCCGCATAAAAATGGGCGCATCGCGCCCGTCTCGACCATACCCAGCTAATCTGCGCTTAATCGGTAACCGACTTTAAGCAGTTGCCTCTTTACTGTCGGTTTCCTTTTTCTTGATCTCTGCGCGAACCATTTTCATATCCAGGCCCTTAGCGTTATTGATCAATTGATCTAAGCCTGGGGCTGGCAAGGCTCCCGCCTGTGAGAACACCACAATTTGCTCTTTAAAGACCATCAAGGTCGGGATAGACCGCACTTGAAACATCTGGGCTAACTCTTGTTGTTCCTCAGTATTGATTTTGGCAAAGACTGCATCTTTGTTTTGATCCGCTGCCGCATCAAACACCGGCCCGAAAGACTTGCACGGCCCACACCAACTTGCCCAGAAATCAACAAACACTAAATCGTTGTTGTCGATAACTTCTGAGAAGTTTTTTTGTGTCAGCTCAATTGACTTGCCCATAGTGTTGCTCTCATTCAGTGTATGTTAGATAAGAATACCATTATATACTATATAGAACAGCGATAAAACTCACAATTGGCGTGAATTTTTTGAATGCGCCATCAGCCTGATCCTCGCCCTTCAGGTTATACTCGAAACAGTTATTAGCCACCCACAAAACCACGCCATGTCCGCCGATATCGATGATTATTTGATTCAAGATGAGCCCTACTACGCCACACAAGGCAATGAAATCAAACTATTTGAAGCAGCCTACGCCAATGGCATTCCCCTTTTATTGAAAGGCCCGACTGGCTGTGGAAAAACCCGCTTCATGGAGCACATGGCGTGGCGTATGCAACGGCCATTAATCACGGTTTCTTGTCACGATGATTTAACCTCATCGGACTTGCTGGGGCGATATCTGATCGTTGGCGGAGAGACCCGTTGGACAGACGGGCCCTTATCTCGGGCCGTGCGCCATGGTGCTATTTGTTATCTAGATGAGGTGGTTGAGGCCCGCAAAGATACCACCGTCGTCATTCATCCACTGGCCGATGACCGTCGCGTACTACCGATTGAAAAAACTGGCGAGCTAATCCATGCCACCGCCGATTTTTGCTTGGCCATTTCTTATAACCCCGGCTATCAAAGTATTCTTAAAGACCTCAAACAAAGTACGCGCCAGCGTTTTGTCGCAATAGAATTTGATTACCCAGATGCCGTGCTGGAAACGCAAATCATCATAAAGGAAACAGGGGTTGACGAAACCATCGCAGCCAAGCTGGTTAAGTTTGCCGGCATGACTCGCAACCTTAAAGGCAATGGCTTAGATGAAGGTGCCAGTACGCGTTTGCTGGTACATGCTGCCAAACTGATTGTCAGTGGGATCAACCCAGTCGACGCCTGCCAAGGGGCGATCAGCCAAGCCTTGACTGATGATCCAGAAATGTTAACTGTGGTCGAGGAATTAAGCTCCTCTTTATTCTAGGTAGTTTTTATAAGTATCTAACCTACACAACTTTTGATAGCATTATCAGCCATCATTTAATTGACACTGCACCAATTGGCATCAGGGATAAATTATGAAAACTTATAATTGTTTATGGCCCGGCATTTCGCGAATATTTAAATTCTGTCTAATATCGATATTCCTAACGATATCAGTGCCATGTTACGCCATCGAGGAGGAGGATGACCTGCTATTGACGCTAGTGCCAATTATTGCGGCATCAGCAAAACATAAGAGTACCAACCAGATAAATACTGAAAAGCTAGCTGGCCGCTGGTATTTTAATCGACCGTGGGACGAAGGAGTTTTTGAAGAGTTTTATCGATTAGACAAAAATACCGTCTATAAAATTGACAACTCAAATGACTATGGGATTTTAGGCGAAAGCCACGGTTCCTCTAACTTCAGTTATAAATGGAACGATATTGCTGGCTCGTGGAACTCATCAACAAATTACTTCATCATAGACTATTGGGATCCTAATTACGAAGTAGCCAGCATATACTTTTTTAACGCTACGGTCGGTACGTTTGGCGTGACTCACTATTATTACAACATCTTGACTGACTCGATACTGCCGATAGGAAGTCCAGCCACTGGGAAGCGCCTTTCAAATAGTTATAAATCTTTACAGGCTAGTACCGAAAAAGCATCAAGCCGCCATCATTTTCTGTATCAGGATTATCTGAACGCTCAACGAAAAGCCACCAGCACCAGCACTAGAACCAAGCCCCCAAGCTTGCCGAAACATATTCCATCTATCCAACAACTAAAACAACTTCCGAATTCTGAGAACTAACACAATCAGCTAGTCCCAATGGATAGAGCGGCATATTCATACCGTTTCTCGAGCAAGTAAATAAAATTCACTTGCTCGCTCAGTACAGCACCTGAAAGGCGAAAGCTCGGGAAGATATCTCGACCTTCGCCAATCACAATTGATGGAAGTAAACCGCCTAGAATTAACCGGTAAACTTACCTCGGCGGATACGCTCCGCTTCCATTTGCTCAACTTCGCGGGAACCGGAAATAACCACTTCAGAATTCGGCACATAGTCGATATCGTGATTAGTGCGCTCATAAGGAACGGCATTCAGAATCGTGCGCAGTGCATTTAAACGCGCTTGGTGCTTATCATTAGAACGAATCACCGTCCACGGTGCGTGATTGGAGTGTGAACGCTTGAGCATTTCATACTTTTGAGTGGTGAAATCGTCCCAACGCTCTTGGGCTTGCAAGTCAACCTCACTCAATTTCCACTGTCGCAAGGCATCGGTCTTGCGCCGCTCAAACCGCCGTGCTTGTTCTTCTTTAGTCACACTGAAATACAGCTTCACCAAAATGGTGCCTTGACGCACTAAATCCTTTTCAAAGCCAACCACGCCTTTCATGAATAATTGATATTCTTCGGGTGTGCAAAATCCAAACACTGGCTCTACCATCGCACGGTTATACCAACTACGGTCAAACAACACGACTTCACCGCCGCGTGGGAATTGCTCAACATACCGCTGAAAAAACCACTGCGTACGCTGCGCATCACTGGGCTTGCCGAGGGCGACGATGCGATAGTGCTTCTCGTTCATGTAGCGCTCAACCCGGCGGATGGTTCCACCTTTGCCTGACGCGTCTCGACCCTCAAACAAAATAATCATACGACGCTTGGTTTCTTCCAAATACTTCTGCATCGAAATCAATTCGGCTTGGTAAGGTTTTAGCGATTTTTCTTGCGCTGCCGTCTTCAGCGTTTTGATGATCTTTTTACTGCCGTACTTCTCGACTTTAGCTTGCAGTTCTTCGCTTTCAAAAAAGATTTCTTCTGCGCTTTTCTGCTCTTTTGGTTCTTCTGGCTCGGGATCTGACTCAGCGTCGCTGATCGCTTCTGCCAAGTCGATTTCGATTGTTTCGTCTGCGGGAATATCGGTGTGCGTTTTGTTCGTCGTCATTTTGGAAATGCCTCTAATTAAATCAGGTAATGATTGTATCAATTAACACCGTCTGCGGGCACATCCCAAACTAAATATAAGGCAAAAATAATTCGACCCTAAACCACCAGGAGCATCCCCTTTTCTCACCGGACTGCGAGAGAAAAATCGTTTATTTTGATACGTTCTTCTTCGTCACCTTCTTTTTGCTTACTTTCTTTTTAGTTGCCTTCTTTTTGGCGGTTTTCTTCTTTGCCACCTTTTTCTTGGCCACCTTTTTCTTGGCTACCTTCTTCTTGCTGGCTTTCTTTTTAGTCGTTTTCTTCTTCGATGCTTTTTTCTTGCCGCCGCGCAACGCCTTACGCTCCTCGGCTTCTTTCAACAACTCCAGGCAACGCTCGAGCGACAGGCTTTCTGGTGCTTCATCCTTTGGAATTCGACCATTCAGCTTGCCTTTGTTGATATACGGGCCATAGCGACCGCGCAATATCTGAATGTCTTGCTCTTCAAAGACTTTAATAATCCGCTCGGCGTCCGCTTTTTTCTTTTCAGCCACTAACTCCAATGCCCGCTCTAACTCGACCTCATAAGGACTGTCTTCTTCGGGTAAGGAAACGAACTTGTTACCGTAACGAACATACGGGCCAAAGCGACCAAAATTGGTTGAAACCGGCTCACCTTCAGGTGTTTCACCCAAGGTACGTGGCAAACGAAACAAGTCCATCGCATCCGCAAAATTGATCGCGTCAATCTTTTGTCCCGGCAATAGGCTGGCGAAGGTAGGTTTCTCTTCATCGTCTTTGGTGCCGATTTGCACAAATGGCCCAAAGCGACCCATCCGCACCGAAACGGGCTTACCGGATTTGGGGTCTGTACCGAGTTCTCGCGCTTGCATGACCTCGGCACGAGTGACCGACTCGTCTTTGTCCTTAACTTGCGGCGCAAAATCCGACCAGAAATCTTGCATCAACGGCTTCCACTGTTTTTCGCCACGCGAGATCGCATCCAACTCATCTTCCATCTGCGCGGTAAACTCGTAATCGACGTAGCGGGTAAAGTGCTTAGACAGAAAATTACTGACGATCTTGCCGATATCCGTCGGATAAAAGCGGCGCTGCTCCTGGGTCACGTATTCACGGTTTACTAAGGTGCTGATGATTGAGGCGTAAGTTGATGGACGGCCTATGCCGTACGATTCCAAAGTTTTGACCAACGACGCTTCCGAGAAACGAGGTGGTGGGTCGGTAAAGTGCTGCTCTGAGCGGATTGCATGCAATACCAGTTCGTCGCCTTTTTCCATCGGCGGCAATAGTTTGCCTTCGTTCTTATCGGACTTCTTATCGTCCTTACCTTCTTCATATACCGCTAGAAAGCCTGGGATCCGCACCGTTGAGCCAGTCGCACGAAAAAGCCCGGCATCGCCTGCCGCCAAATCAACCGCAACGGTATCAATGGTGGCATGGATCATTTGGCAGGCCAGCGTACGCTTCCAGATCAAGTCATACAGTTTAAGCATATCTGGCGTCATTTGGCTGGCCATCTTTTGCGGGCTGCGCTTGGCTGACGTCGGCCGAATGGCTTCGTGCGCTTCTTGCGCATTTTTAGACTTGGACTTAAACAACCTGGGGTGCTCAGGTACTTGATCAGCACCATAAGTTTTCTGAACGTAATCGCGTATTTCAGCGACCGCTTCGCCAGCCAAATTGACCGCATCAGTACGCATATAGGTGATCATGCCGACCGAATCAATTCCTTCATACAACTGCTGCGCGGTACGCATGGTCCGCTGGGCGCTAAAGCCGAGTTTACGCGCGGCTTCTTGCTGCAAGGTCGACGTCGTAAAAGGCGGCGCTGGGTTTCTGCGACGTTGTTTTTTAGTGACTTCGGCAACCGTGAGCTTACCGTTCGCGGCGGTTGTCAGTGCTTGCTGCGCGGCGGTTGCTGTCGCTTCGTCAGTAATGGTGAACTGCTTTTGCTTCTCGCCTTGATATTCCAGCAATTTAGCTTGAATCGGTTGCTCACTTTTGCTGCTGTCCGCTTCAATCGTCCAATATTCTTTGGCAACGAAAGCTTCAATTTCAGCTTCACGATCGACAATCATGCGCAGCGCAGGGCTTTGTACACGCCCGGCTGATAAGCCCTGCCGAATCTTCTTCCACAATAGCGGCGATAAATTAAACCCCACCAAATAATCCAGCGCCCGCCGGGCCTGCTGGGCATCAACCAGAGAAATAGATAACTCGCGTGGGTTTTCAACCGCTTCGTTGATCGCGCTTTTGGTCACCTCATGAAAAACAACGCGATGTACAGGCTTGTCTTTCAAAAGACCGCGTTCTTCCAGAATTTGGTGCAAATGCCAGGAAATTGCCTCACCCTCGCGATCCGGGTCAGTCGCGAGGTAGATCGCATCTGCCTTTTTCGCCGCCCGCACAATCGCGTTAACGTGTTTTTCATTACGCTCGACGAGGGCGTATTCCATATTGAAATTATCATCCGGGTCAACTGCGTCTTTACCCGAGCGCAAATCACGCACGTGGCCATAAGAAGCCAACGCAGTAAATGAATTTCCTAAATATTTGGTCATTGAGCGCGCCTTCGCTGGCGACTCAACAATGATCAAACTATGTCCCATAGTTACCTACTTATAATTGTTTGTTAATTGATATTTCAGTGCGTTCTTTCAACCGAACCATCCAAAACCAAGGCTTCGGTCCATTCAGTGGAAAAGTCATCGGAGCAGTTAGTCAGCACCATCAGGATAACCCATTTAACGTGCTCAAGCTCTATTTCATCATCGTCTAAAGCCATCAGCCGGTCAATCACCATTTCACGCGAAACGGCTGTGAGCAAGCCGCGTTGCTCCAACGACAGCAACAAACCTCGCGCTTCAAAGCTAATTCGATCTAGCTCGTCCGGTGCAAAATGGCGCATTGAAATGGGCACGACAGAGGTCGCTACATCATCGCCTTGCTGGTCAGCGATTAACGTGCTGGTTTCGTGCTCATCACACATGATAGCAAGATTTTCGAGCCAATCGAACGCCCGGTCGATGGTGGTGTGGCTAAAGCCCGCTTGCACCAGTTCCTGCATAATCACATTCTCATCCATCTCATCTTCGACATGCTCGAGCATATAGTGCTCAAAGAGGTAGATTAGTATGTCAAGTACGTTTTCTTTCACAAAAGTTTCCATTACGTCCCAGTATCCCACCCGCTAGCGGCTGTACGCAGCGCGGGTCAATTTAATTAACGCTTAGGCAGTCGTTGATATCGCCCACCGGCAAGTGGTGCCACTTCGCCGGTCAACTCGAGCTGAAGAAGGATCGACGATACCGATTCAACCGGCAAACCACTGTGAGCCACGATATCGTCGAATGAAATTGGTTCGAAATCTACCAGATTCAACAGCCGGACGGTATCAGAATCATCATCTGAAACGGAATTGGCCAGCTCCCCTGCAGGCTCAGTGCGGCTTTTTATCGCTTCCGGCAACCACTGCTGAAGCTGTGGCGCGCTTTTTAACTCAACCAAGACGTCTGCGGTGGTTTCAACTAATTTTGCCCCTTCGCGAATGAGTCGATGACAACCCCGGTAGGTCACCACGTGGATCGAACCCGGTATCGCATAAATCTCCCGGCCTTGCTCCCCAGCCAGGCGCGCGGTAATCAAGCTACCGCTGCGAATACCGGCTTCAACCACCAACACCCCCATCGATAGGCCACTGATAATACGATTACGTAGCGGGAAATTCTCACGTCGCGGCGGCATCATCGGCGCGAACTCTGACACCATTGCTCCTTTTTCTATTATGTGTTGCGCGAGGTTAGCGTTACGTTTGGGATAGACCTGATCCAAGCCCGTCGCCACAACGGCTATGGTAGAAGCGACCTGGTCAAGCGCGCCCCGATGGCTGGCGGCGTCAATACCAAGCGCCAAGCCACTGGTCACTGTGATCCCAGAACGCGACAAATCTTCACCAAACGCTTCTGCCGTTTGAACCCCGGCAGGAGTGGCATTGCGACTACCAACGATTGCCAACTGTGGGCCACTCAATAAATCCACCGAGCCGCGAACAAACAAAACAGCGGGAGCGTCCGCTATTTCAGCCAATTGCGCGGGGTAATTAGCCTCAGTGCAATTGATCAGTGTAATCTGGTGACGCTCTAAGGCATCACATTGCGCCTCTAACCGCCTCTGATCAAAGGGCACGCGGATCAAGCTCGTTAAGCGTTGATTGGCACCGGTGGTCGCCTTGATTGTTGCATCACTGGCGTCAAATAGCGCGGCAGCGCTACCAAATGAGGCCAGCAACCGACGCCGATTGATATGGTTGACGCCGGCCAATTGGGCGAAACGTAACCATTGGCGAACTTCTTGTGAATCGGCACTCATGCCCTGCTAAGGTGCTTTCGCCCTATCGCCAATATGTACCGGCCTGATCGCTCGCATTAAGACGGCATAACTAAGCCGAGCGTACGTCTGAAATACCATCGCGGTACCGCTACGCTGTACTGGCAAATGGACGATTTCACCAGTAACCGGATCTTTGGTGGTCCCCGATTCACGTGTAATCTGTACAACATCACCAACTTCAAGGCCATCGTTAGTTCCCACTGCCAGCGTCAATACGTCGTACTGTCCAGCCTCACTCACGCCCCTTGGTATCGCCATCACGCGTGCGTTCAAACCCGCATCAGCTGGCTGTGGAAAGTAATGTGGCATCAAAGCTGTGCCTACAGTCAATTGCAAACGATCACCGGGGCGAACCTCCTGATTAGCCTCAATCAACTCTAAGCGTGAAATTTCACCCGGTTCAATCATCATCGCCCGCCCAAGGTAATCTCCTTCCACACCAAAATCAATCCCGGAGACAGGGTCGCGAAACTCCTGGCCGGACCGATAGACCGAAAAAATTTGCCCCTGCTTACCACTGATGCCGCGCGCATAAAATGCACTCAATCGGCCCAGCAAAATTTGGCCATCAATGCCCTCCAACACATAGCCCATACGGTTCAGCTCGGCGGCATCGACAATGATTGATTGGGTCAAAAATGGCTGTATATAGGTAGTGTCTAGCGTCGTAATTGCATAGGTGGTGGGTTGTATTCGAACTTCAGGCACCCTTTTCTCGACCCTTAGACGGGTATTGCGCACGACTTTCAAACCCTCATCAGAGACCAGCAACACGTCACCGGGATAAATTAAATCGGGGTGGTCAATCGAGGGGTTCTGGCGCCATAGGCCTCTCCAATTCCAGGGTTCCGCCAGCAACTGCTCGGCAATCTGCCATAGCGTATCGCCCTGTTTGACCGTATATCGAACCACATCCTTTGCCCCTGCCGTCGACGCGAACAACAATGCTGCACAGGCAAACAGTCGTAAGTGACTAAAATAGTGAAATTTATTATTCATAACGCGTAGTATTTTAAAGGCGTTTAATGCGATCCAGGCGCGCATCATATCGGATATAATCAAGGCTGTCACACCGACTTTTTAGCGACATCGCGGCACACCAATGAATTGTCAGCGACAGCGCAGCTCGGTGTCCATAAAAATATCAGAATAAACGCTTGTAACCACCCTAAGCGTTTAGTACCATTCGCCGCCCAAATTTTCTGGCCCAAACTTGAGATGAAAACGTACTCAGCCAACCCAAATACCGTCAAGCGCGAATGGTTCGTCGTTGATGCAGAGAACAAAGTGCTCGGTCGCCTCGCGACTGAAGTGGCTGCCCGCTTGCGCGGCAAACACAAGCCAGAGTACACACCTCACGTTGATACTGGCGATTATATTGTCATCATCAATGCTGACAAAGTTGCGGTTACGGGCAAAAAGTTTGAAGATAAACTCTATCATCATCACACAGGCTATCCGGGTGGACTGAAAACAGCAACCTTCCGAGAAGTACTTGAAAAGCACCCTACTCGGATCATCGAGTCAGCGGTTAAAGGTATGCTGCCCAAAAATATACTGGGTCGCCAGATGATCAAGAAAATGAAAATCTACGCAGGTGCAGAGCACGCGCATCAAGCACAACAACCCCAAACTCTGAATATCTAGACAGAAATATTTAAGGCAGAGGCAGGAATACATATATATGGCAACACAATCTTATATCGGCACCGGCCGACGCAAGTCGTCCACCGCACGGGTCTACATTTCCAGTGGTAGTGGCAATATCAATATCAACAATCGCACGCTTGACCAATACTTCGGTCGAGAAACCACGCGCATGATTGTTCGTCAACCACTCGAGCTACTGGAAATGACCGATAAGTTTGATGTCAAGGTCAACGTAAGAGGCGGAGGCAACACCGGTCAAGCCGGCGCTATTCGCCACGGCATTACCCGCGCCTTATTAGAATATGATGAAGAACTGCGTCCAGAGCTGCGTAAAGCAGGCTTTATTACTCGTGATGCACGTAAAGTTGAACGCAAGAAAATTGGCTTGCACAAAGCGCGTAAGCGTCCACAATTCTCAAAACGCTAAATCCATTACGTTATTTGCTCATGTCCTCAGTGACCGGCAATCAACGATACCCAAACGAGTGCTGCGGCGCTCGTTTTTTTTGCCTATATCCCGTTGGTTTATCAAGCAAGTTAGACAGTCACCCAACGCTTCCATGCCCAAATTAGCCATTAATCGGGCGAACTTGACCATTGCTTTTCACAGCATATAATTATATACTACTGCGATCAGTACGCCTATCGAACTAGAGGATTGAAAAGGATGCAAAGCGATCCAGTAACACTACTAAAACTACTCGGCAACGAGCATCGATTAAAGATCGCCTTGCTCTTGTCATCAGGGAATCAAACCACCGAAAGTATGGTGGCTGCAACTGGCTTGAGCTGGCAATCATTCACCCATCACTTGACCCGTTTTCGTAACCGTGGTTTTGTCAAAGGAGAACGCGAAGGTCGACACGTGGTTTATTCATTGAATGACCCCGCTGGAGAACTCTCAGAATTGCTGGAAGAGTTAACCAGCTTATATTGCCGCAACCCTAACCAATCCGGCAGCATTCACTGACCGGCACAGCCACAGGAACTCACTATGATTAAGGCACTGGCAAAGTCCTTTGTTTTCCAAGCAGGTTTGATCCCCGCATTGCTAGCGTGGGCAATCGTCGGCGTGACCGCCGCGGCGGTTTATTTCGGCTTGCCGCAAATCCAGAAAAGTGTGGTCACACACAGCCAACAAACGCTGATCGATGAAGGCTACTCACAAGCTTTGGCTGAAACCGCCCAAGCAGATGGCCGCTCAATCAGCCTCGCAGCAACGGATAGCGACGAAGAAAATATCCGAATCCAATCGCTACTTGAAAAAACTTGTGGCGTGTTCAAGGTTAGCTTCAACGATCAAATGTCGCCCATGGTGAATGCTCAAGTGTTCGCCGATGGGGCGTCAGTATCTGGAGTTGCCGCTGCCGCTGCCGCTGCCGCTGCCGTTAACGATAGCGCAATCACCGACAACGAAGATATCCCCGAAAACTCAGTAGAACCTACCGCCAGCACAGGTCCTTCTCATCTGGTTGCGCATTATCATAATGGCACCATTCGGGTTGAAGGAGCATTGCAAGATATTAAACTCATCAAAGCGATCAGCAATACGCTGCAACGATTTGGCCCAATCGACATTGATATCAAGCCAGGCTCAAACCCTTCGAATTTGGATTGGGGCGGTAATTTCCTCGAAGCGGTCGCAGGGGTCCCAGACGACGCAACCGGAAAGATAATTGGCTCCGATCTAGAAGGGGTGCAGATTATTCCTCTGGCCGAGCCTGAGGTCGCCGAACCAAAAATTGTTGAGGCCACCCCGGCTACAACACCCACTGATCGTATTGAACCAACTCAAGAGCAATCTTCAGCAGAGAAGGTATCAACGGAAACCTCTGAGCAAACTGCAGAAGAAACTACAGAGATCGCTCCTGAGCCAGATCAAGCTCCTGAAACCACGAAAACTGAAGCGCCAGTGGATCAACCCAATGGCCCCTCACTGTTCGAACACATTACCCGGTTCAATAGTGATCTCGCCCAGCAGTCATGGTTTGAGGCAGGGGAGTCTTATATTGCTGAATCGCTAAGTCAACAGCTTGATCAACTGCTAGCGATAATGAAAGACAACCCGCAGGCACTACTTCGTATTGTCGGCAACCTTGACTTTAGTCGCCCTGGTGCGGAAGGCGCACAAGTGGGCTATTATCGTGGAAGAGCCGTACAAGAATATTTAGTCGCCAAAGGCATTGATCAAAATCGCGTCTCAAATCAACCCTTACGCCCCGGTTACGCTTACGATGAGCCGACCGAAATCGTGTTCTACATTTCTGAATAGGAGCCCATAGCATGTTAGTGACAGCACTGGAAATCGTTTTATTTATGATCGCTGCGGCGCTCTTGGGCGCCCTACTGGGCTGGGTTCTACGCGGCCTGTTTAGCAATGAACAAATCGAGCTGGTTGATTTACGCTCAGAGCTGCGTAAATGCAAAAAAGCGCGACGCGAAGCCGTTGCTCAGCTGGAATCATCGCAAATTGTCGCAGTTGAAGCGGACAGTAGTAACGAGGCCGATGAGGACGCCACTCAAGCTGAGACTCAAGCCACTGCACGCAAAGCAGTTGAAAAACTGGTCAAGCGCATGGGGAAAACGGATGAGACTGATGACTTAACCAAAATCTACGGCGTTGGCCCTAAATTCGCTGGCTTATTAAACGACATGAACATCACCAGCTTTCGGCAAGTAGCCAGCTTTGGCGCGGATGAAATCGATACGGTAGCTTCGGCACTCGGTGCCTTCAAAGACCGTGTCACTCGCGATAATTGGCCTAAGGGCGCTAAAAAGGCTTACAAAGAAGTTTACGGCAAATCTCTGTAACCGACTTCAACCCCATACAAGCAGCCAGCCAGCCGTTCAAGGCTGGCTTTTTTATTGCTCTCAACTGGGGCACAGCGTCACTCGCAGAGCTGAGTCACCCCCGATTGATCTCCTCGTGCCTCACCACGGAGACCGTACGACATCGCTTATTGGAATTGATGGTAAGAACAAGCAACTGCCAGCACTAGAGTAACATCCTGCTGAGTGGCCCAAACGCCAATTCTATTCTGCAAAATCAACATCATTCCCTGCTTTTAACTGCGCTTCACGATAAATATCTTTGAATTCCCGCGGCGTGTCATACTGCAAATAGCCTTCGCTCACATAGCGCAATGACTCGGTGAGGTGTTGGTGATACAGCTGCCCATCGGCTCGCATCATCTCTTTGCCTTGATTGAATAATACGATTGCTGGCCGATAGCTTAGGCCGAGATCCTTTACCCAGTGGGCCGGGGTTGTTGTTTGTCCCTGCATATCAATAATGCGTTGATCAGAGTCCGTATCGAACCGAACAAATAAGAACGCTTCTAGTGCTTTCAGCACATCGGGATGATTCAGCGTTTTTTCATGAAACCGGTCACAGGTCACACAAGATTGATCTTCAAACAAAACCGCGAGCGGTTTGTCAAAACCCTTGAAGAATGTGGTGGTCGCCAATTGCGGGTGCTCCCGGAATGCGTAAACCGTGGGTTTTTCTCGCAGGCTGAGGTAATCAGCGAATGACTGCTCAAGATAGTTTTTTGACTGCACGTATTCAAGCGCATACTGAAATGAGCGTGTGTCCCGATAGCCGTTTAGCTGCAACACTTTATTTCCTTCCAAATCAAGGAACACCATGGTCGGCGTGGCAACGGTTTTAAGGTGTTTGGTTAATTCCATCTCAGTATAGACCGAGCCATCTATCCAAGTCACTTCGAGATCACCACGTATATTAACGCCGATCACCTCAAAATTCTGATCCATAAATTCCTGCGTTGGGCCGCTTATAAAGTTTTCTTTCAGCATCTTGTCACAGTACGGGCACTCATCAAGGTGCATGAACACCATCAGGTGCTTGCCTAGCGCCCTGGCCTCCCCGGCATCTTCCTGCACATCCATGAAACTCGACTTAAACCATGAAGGCAGGGAGTAAGCATTGCCGCCGGTCACCTTCCCCGGTGCGGTATCAGACCAAGCTGAGCCAGAGCTTAGTAGCATCAACACCGCAAAGATAATGGATAGTCGCTTCAAGATTGTAGGCCCCATAAAAAAATTAAAACCAATGAGTAGTGAGACGCCTACATTATAAACCACCCACGAGAGGCCTGCTGGGCCCAGACTTAAGGAGTAGACTTTGTGACCTGCATCACTATTAACTGTCTATTCTTAAACCTAAAACTGATGCCCAATGCAGGATAGTCAATTAAGTTCGTCTTTAGCTTGGGTTGGTGCCCCGGGTATTGCTGCATGACTTTTTCCGGAGACAGACCAAAAGCCGCTCCCTGCATCGTCACTAGTAAGGATTGGCTATTACCTTCGGCACGTATCGAATCAATCTCGCCCTTACCCTCAAAATAGACCCAGGTATGCGCGTCCAAACGATAGGTCGCACTGATTCGCCTAGAGACTCCTGTTTTATCTACTTTGTAGGGGCGGCCCCAGCGTTGCTCCAATTTCGCAAAACTATCTCCCAACGAAACGCTGGCAAAGCCTTTGCCTGGCTTCAAAATCGCTACTTGATCAATCAACACTAAAGCATCAAGCAGTTTTTGTTGGGCGGGGGTAATGTCCCCGCTCTGGACTAAAGCACGCAACTTCGCAGCGATCAGCTCGAAGTCACTTAACGCCACGGCTTGGGTGGCTGCTGGCAATAAAGCAGCCACTAATAGAACAGCTACCAGCAGTCTTTTCAGCTCAGGTAGCACACACATTCGGCTACAGCCCGCCCACCATGAGCTGATCAAGCAAGATAGATCCAGAGCGAATATTGCCGCGTAGATCGACATCGTTACCGACCGACACGATGCCTTGATACATATCCTTCAGATTGCCCGAAACGGTAATTTCTTCAACCGGATACTGGATCTCGCCATTCTCAACCCAAAACCCGGATGCACCGCGGGAGTAATCACCCGTTATGATATTGGAACCAAAGCCCATCATTTCGGTGATCAACAAGCCTTTGCCCATATCTTTTAGCAGTTCGGCTTGAGTTTTGCCGGATGAACTAATGCTTACATTACGTGCACCACCAGCGTTTGCAGTCGTTGTTGTGCCCATTTTACAGGCCGAATAGAGACTAAGTGCGTAACTGTTGAGCACGCCATTTTCGATGAAATGCTGCGCTGTGGTTGCAACGCCATCGCTGTCATACAAACTGCTCCCCGACACCCGCGTTAAGTGCGGTGATTCATGAATATTGATAAATTCGGGGAACACTACTTCGCCCAACCTATCCGCTAAAAAGCTCGCCTTTTTATAGACCGCCCCCCCACTGATGGCACGCATCAAGTGCCCCAATAAACTCGACGCAACGGTCGCATCATAGAGCACCGGAACGCTTTGGGTTTTAATCTTCTTCGCGCCTAAGCGCGCTACAGTGCGCTGGCCAGCTTTCTTGCCGATCGATTCAGCACTGGGTAAATCATCCAGACTGCAAGCCCCGTCGTACCAATAATCACGCTGCATCTTATCTTTTTCGCCAGCAATGACAGACGCACTCAGACCGTAGCGCGAGCCACGAGAAAAGCCGCAAAACCCTTCGCTGCTCATCGTCAATGTGGTGCCAGCATGGGCATTGAACGTCGCACCTTCGGTATTAGTGATCCGCGAATCAACCGAAAGCGCAGCTTGCTCACATCGCAGCGCATAATCTAGTGCCGCCTGCGCAGCATGTTCACCCGTCCAGGCCTGCGGGTGTAATTGATCTAGATCGACCCACTGTTTAGGGAATAAGTCGGGTGTCGCCAGCCGCAGGCAAGGGTCACCCTGCGTGACTTTGGCAATCGCCATAGCCGCTTCAACACTGGCTTTAAGCGCAGCATGGCTGTAATCAGTGGTTGAGGCTGAGCCCGTTTGGTCACCAAAGAAAACACGGATATTCAAACCCTTATCTTTATTCTTCTCCACCGTTTCCGGCTCACCATTGCGAACCGTATAAGATAGACCATCGACTTGATTGAGTGAAATATCTGCGCTAGTAGCACCGCATCGTTTTGTTTCGCTTAGCACTTGTTCACCCACCGCCAACAACGCTTCTTCCTCTTGATTGAGGGGTGCCTGGCTGTGGCTGGGCAGTTTCTGACTCATTGTGCGTCGCCCCCGACGGTCAAGCCATCAATTCGTAAGGTCGGCTGGCCGACCCCCACTGGCACGCTTTGGCCGTCTTTGCCGCAGGTGCCAACGCCACTATCCAAAGCTAAATCATCGGCCACCATACTGACTCGCGTCAACACATCAGGACCATTGCCAATGAGCGTCGCGCCTTTAACGGGGTGGGTGACTTTGCCATTTTTAATCAAATAGGCTTCGGAAGCACTAAAAACGAACTTGCCGGAGGTAATATCAACCTGCCCACCACCAAAATTAACTGCATATAAACCATTCTCAACCGAGGCAATTACATCTTCAGCTTTATCGGTGCCTGGCAGCATATAGGTATTGGTCATGCGCGGCATCGGCAAGTGGCTGTAAGATTCACGTCGGCCGTTTCCAGTGGGCGCCATACCCATCAAACGCGCATTCAGCTTATCCTGCATATAGTTTTTTAAAATGCCCTTTTCAATTAGAACCGTATTCGAGCTGGGCGTACCTTCGTCGTCAACATTAAGCGAACCGCGGCGATCCACGATGGTTCCATCATCGACCACTGTACACAGTGGAGAGGCTACTTGTTCGCCAATCCTGCCGCTAAAGGCAGATGTACCCTTTCGATTGAAATCGCCTTCAAGGCCATGGCCAATCGCTTCGTGTAATAAAATTCCTGGCCAACCTGCACCAAGCACTACCGTCATTTCACCCGCTGGCGCTGCTTGCGCCTCTAGATTGACCAACGCTTGTCGCACCGCTTCTTTAGCGTATTCGGCGCCCTTATCTCCCTCCAGAAAGTAATCGTATGCGTAGCGACCACCACCACCCGAGTTACCACTTTCACGGCGGCCATTTTGCTCGACGATGACATTCACACTGAGGCGAATAAGAGGACGAATATCAGCGCAGTAGGTGCCATCGCTGGCGGCGACTAATATTTCTTCACGCACCGCAGCAAGGCTGACCGTTACTTCTTTAACTCGTGAATCAGCCGCCCGCGCAACGGTATCGACATGCTGTAATAATTCAACCTTACGCTGATCGCTAAGGCTGCGAATGGGATTATGCGGTTGATATAAAAGCTTGCCTGCTTGTTTACCGAAGGGCAATAAACGAGTTTGTTCTTGCCCGCTGGCCGCTATCTGACGCGCAGCACCGGCTGCATCCAGCAAGGCTGTGCGCTCTATTTCATCGGTATAAGCAAAACCGGTCTTTTCGCCACTGATAGCGCGGATACCCACGCCTTGGTCGATGTTATAAGAACCCGATTTAACGATTTGTTCTTCCAGCACCCAACCTTCGTGGCTGGCGTGTTGAAAGTATAAATCGGCAAAATCAATGCTGGGCACCATGATGTTACTCAGCACTTGCTCAATATCCCCAACGCCCAACCCACCCGGCTGCAATAATGTCTTTTTGACGGTAGTTAAGTGATTTTTCATCGTATCAATATGCTTCTTATTTGGCATCATTCAAGCGTAAGGTAGCAATTTCGTCCGCTAGTCTGCCGTCGTCCCAGCCCAGCTCTTGTTGCATGATTTTGCCGCACTGCTGTGCCAGTGCAAACAAGTTTGGGGCACACGCCATGAGGCCAAGCCGACGAAATAGCAAGTCAGATAAGTGCACTGCCATTTCGTGGCGAATAGCATACCGCGCTTCACCCTCATAATGATCAGCGCCCAACGGTTGGCCATTCAGGGTGTCAGAATCAATCAAGCTCTCGACCGCCGGCCACTCGATACCAAACCGTTGCCTGAGCTGACTCTCTCGGAAGTTGTGTGCTGGGGGTAAGCCTACAAAATCCGTAGGGGAGGGATCCCCCCCTTTGGTAGCGCCGCGTTTCATTAATAGCTTAAGAACATCATCAGCAACGGCAGGCGCCGTCGCGAATTTAACGCTGGATACTAAAATGATCCCGCTACTGGATTGGGCTGATGGCACGTCATTGGCCAAAACAGTCAATTCAGATGCATTCCTTAATTCGATCTCTGAACCTACATCACCAGCCACAGAGGGCAAATATCCGTGGTGCCAACCGCAGACATCAGCAGATGTTATCTCGTCTTCAAACAAGCAGCTGTTGATATCAGCGAGCATAGCCGCTTTATCTTGCCCCGTAAGCGCCTCTTGCTGCTGCGCTTTGGCATAAAACGTTCCAACCATGGTCTTGTCCTGCCACGGTACAAAAAACAGCATACGCTCCTTGGTGCTTGATAGTGACTTACGATCTCTTAAATCGTCTCGTACGGGTAGACCTAGTGCATATTTTGGGTTGAAACGATTGTTAATAATGACATTATTAGAACGAGCGTAGGGAGTCGGGAGCTGCTGCGTTGTTAAGGCTTCACCGAGATGACTGCCGGTCGCATCAACTACCCATTTTGTACGCAGGTCTAAGGTCTGCTCAGCGTGTTTATCATCCACTGTCAACTCAATAAAGCCATCAGACGCCTTCTTAATCGACTGGACCCGAGCATAATTAAGCGCTGCAGCACCAGATGCAGTAGCATGCTTCAGCACTTCAACGATCAAACGCTCGATTTGGGTCGCCACCGCCTCGTGCCAGACTGCCGCCCCTTTGCCTCCAGCTTCGTCAGAATTTATCTTAAACCCAGCAGCTTCCTTTTGAAAATCATCTTCATAAAGGATTTCCCCAATTGGGATTCTTTGATCCTCATCCAACCCCTGGTTCCTATCCCAGCTCACTATCGCATTCAACCCCAGTGCAAGACTCATCACCAACGGACTACGCGTACCAATGCCTTTCAGTGGAATCGCAAATGCTTGGACGTCTATCGTGTGCGGGGCGATGGTTTGAAAAAACCGCCGAGAACGTATGGAGCGGCGCATACGTTTAAAATTGAGGTGCTGCAAATAACGAAAGCCGCCGTGTAAGACTTTCATGCAGTTCGCTGACGCACCCGAACCGAAATCTTCAGCTTCGAGTAACAACACCCGATAACCCGCCTGACTGGCTTTCAGCGTGATGCATGCACCGTAAATGCCGCTACCAACCACTACTAGATCGTAGTGATTTTGATCAATGTGGGTTGCACGATGCAGAGGCACAGGATTGGATACTCAATAAGCGTTGTTTGGGAGACAATTGTGCCAGAGCCAAGCGGGAAAGCCTATGACTCATCTTCCAAAGAAGAGTGGTCGATAAAGCGGATTACCAGCAATGATAAAAGCGATAGAATGATAAACCCAGCCACCAGAGGGTATAAGGTTTGATTGAACAAGCGCCCAATCAGAATCCCGATGGGTACCGAAACTAGGGTTGATACTGACCCAATTACCGCAGCGCCTACACCAGCTATATGACCCATCGGTTCCATTGCGATTGCGTTAACATTACCAAATAATATACCAATCGCAAATAAATTCACCATGAAGTAGACCATCATGTGTATGAACGGTGGGTTGCCGGAGTACAGCATAATCCAGCCGAGGAATAACAGCGACCACAGCACAATACCAATTAATGCCGCGCGTGACAGCTTATCCATCCGCCAGTGGTTTAACAGGCGGGTATTAACCAATGAGGCACCACCAATCGCTAATGCCAACACGGCGAAATACAATGGGAATCGATCGCCGACGCGATACATATCTTGAAATAGCTGTTGAGAAGAGTTTAGGTAACCGAGGAAGGCCCCAAATATCAACCCTGCGGTGATGGCATAACCCAATGACAGCGGGTGCTTAAGCACTTCTAACGCATCACCTTTGAATTTTCGCAGAGACAATCGGCTACGTGCGTTGGGTGCTAGCGTTTCGGGCTGCCTCAAGTAGAACCAAATGCTGATAGCAACCGCCATAACTAGAAATGCGACAAAAATCGATCGCCAGCCTGACCACAGCAACAACGCTTGCCCTATCGTGGGCGCCAGCGCGGGTACTAAGATAAATACCGACATCATAAACGACATCACTTTAGCCAGTTCCCGGCCTCTGTAGCCATCTCGAACCAGCGCCATGGTTACTGAACGAGGTCCGGCAGCACCTAATCCTTGTAAAAACCGTCCGGCCAGCATCGCACTAAACGTCGTTGCGTAGATTGACAGCACACAGCCGAGGGAAAACAGGAAAAATCCCAATAATATCGCTGGCTTGCGTCCCGTTGAATCAGATAAGGGCGAGAGAATGATCTGGCCAACACCCATACCCAATAACAATACTGAAATGATTAGTTGCCGGTCGTTGGGAGTGGCCACACCCAAATCGTCACCCATACTCGGTAGCGCGGGCAACATAGCATCGATTGCCAGTGCCACAATAGAAATCATGCTCGCGATCAGCAGCACGAACTCTAGAAAGGGCAATTGTTTTTGTTGGCTAGACATAGGGAATAATCGACAATGGTCGCTGTGAGCACCCTTGGCAACCAGACTGTTTGAAATGTAGTGAGCTTTTTGTGGCGCGATAGTGTTAAAAAGCCTTTCGCATTTTTGGCGACGATCTGTTTAGGGCCAAGATACTACTACCCTCGTCACTGTAACAGGAGACTGCCTTGCTATACCCGCAAAGACAACACCGGTTACTCACTAACTTGGTCAAAGCACAACGCTAAAAACACAAAAAGCCCCCTCACTGAGGGAGCTTTTGCAAATAATAACCTGGCGATGTCCTACTTTCACATGGGGAGACCCCACACTATCATCGGCGATACGTCGTTTCACTTCTGAGTTCGATATGGGATCAGGTGGTACCAACGCTCTATTGTCACCAGGAAAACTGGTAAGGAATCTGAAGTTGCGACTTAATAATCAACTTCAGTCCTAAATTGGGGTAGTCAACGGTCTTTTATACTTGAGTTGTCATAATAACAAACCACTTGGGTGTTATATGATCAAGCCTCACGGGCAATTAGTACTGGTTAGCTTCATACATTACTATACTTCCACACCCAGCCTATCAACGTTGTAGTCTTCAACGACCCTTTAGAGAGCTTTAAGCTCTGGTGAGACCTTATCTCGAGGGAGGCTTCCCGCTTAGATGCTTTCAGCGGTTATCCCGTCCGTACATAGCTACCCGGCAATGCAATTGGCATCACAACCGGAACACCAGGGGTACGTCCACTTCGGTCCTCTCGTACTAGAAGCAGCTCCTCTCAAGTCTCAAACGCCCACGGCAGATAGGGACCAAACTGTCTCACGACGTTCTAAACCCAGCTCGCGTACCACTTTAAATGGCGAACAGCCATACCCTTGGGACCGGCTACAGCCCCAGGATGTGATGAGCCGACATCGAGGTGCCAAACACCGCCGTCGATGTGAACTCTTGGGCGGTATCAGCCTGTTATCCCCGGCGTACCTTTTATCCGTTGAGCGATGGCCCTTCCATACAGAACCACCGGATCACTAAGACCTGGTTTCCCACCTGTTCGACGTGTCTGTCTCACAGTCAAGCACTCTTATGCCTTTGCACTAACCATACGATTTCCGACCGTATTTAGAGTACCTTCGCGCTCCTCCGTTACTCTTTAGGAGGAGACCGCCCCAGTCAAACTACCCACCATACATTGTCCCCGACCCGGATAACGGGCCTGGGTTAGATCCCCAAACAGGCAAGGGTGGTATCTCAAGGGTGGCTCCACAATAACTGGCGTTACCGCTTCGAAGCCTCCCACCTATCCTGCACATACATGTTCAGAGATCAATGTAAAGCTGTAGTAAAGGTGCACGGGGTCTTTCCGTCTAGCCGCGGGTACACTGCATCTTCACAGCAAGTTCAATTTCACTGAGTCCCGGGTGGAGACAGTATGGCCATCGTTACGCCATTCGTGCAGGTCGGAACTTACCCGACAAGGAATTTCGCTACCTTAGGACCGTTATAGTTACGGCCGCCGTTCACCGGGGCTTCGATCAAGAGCTTCGTTCCGAAGAACTAACCCCATCAATTAACCTTCCGGCACCGGGCAGGCGTCACACCCTATACTTCCTCTTGCGAGTTTGCAGAGTGCTATGTTTTTAGTAAACAGTCGCAGCCATCTCTTTGTTGCAACCCCCTTCCGCTACTGTAGTAAATACGTTCACGTACAAGGGGCACACCTTCTCCCGAAGTTACGGTGCTATTTTGCCGAGTTCCTTCACCCGAGTTCTCTCAAGCGCCTTAGAATACTCATCCCGCCCACCTGTGTCGGTTTGGGGTACGGTTGATCATAACCTGAAGCTTAGAAGATTTTCCTGGAAGCAGGGCGTTAACGACTTCGCTCCTAAAGAGGTGCTCGTCATCACGTCTCAGCGTTAATGGTTTCCCGGATTTACCTAAGATACCCGCCTACGCGCTTAAACCAACTAATCCAACAGTTGGCTCGTCTAGCCTTCTCCGTCTCTCCATCGCAGTTATGAACAGTACAGGAATATTAACCTGTTTCCCATCGGCTACGCATTTCTGCCTGACCTTAGGGGCCGACTAACCCTGCTCTGATTAACATTGAGCAGGAAACCTTGGGCTTTCGGCGAGGGGGCCTTTCACCCCCTTTATCGTTACTTATGTCAGCATTCGCACTTCTGATACCTCCAGCAATCCTCCCGGATCACCTTCAACGGCTTACAGAACGCTCCTCTACCATGCATGTAAACATGCATCCGTAGCTTCGGTATGTAGCTTGAGCCCCGGTAAATCTTCCGCGCGCGCCGACTCGACCAGTGAGC
>CBDFKV010000006.1:685000-768296 GCA_965249035.1 Candidatus Poriferihabitaceae bacterium
CCCTGAGGGTACAACCGATGCTGTGGTTGGCGAACCGCCGCCCGGCACTATTGCGCCGTCTAAGGGCGCTTCAACTCCTATCTGACCACCAACCTGAGCGTCAGGTTGTTGATAACCACCTTGACTACCTACGGCATCACTTAAGCCTGGGTTTTTGACCGCATAGCCCCCATTTGAGCGCGACGTTGATTCGATCTGCT
The DNA here is from genome assembly GCA_965249035.1 of Candidatus Poriferihabitaceae bacterium. Lineage (GTDB taxonomy): Bacteria > Pseudomonadota > Gammaproteobacteria > Arenicellales > Poriferihabitantaceae > CBDFKV01. The sequence goes on from CBDFKV010000006.1 coordinate 685,201, forward strand.
GCAGGCGTTGGTCCGCACTTTGATACAGGTCCTGCTGGCGCTGCTTTAAATTGTCCAATTCAAACTGCTGCTGCTCTAGCGTATTGCGTAAAGACTGCAGTTCCGCCTCCAAAGCATTCAACTTACCCAGCGTTTGCACCGCCTGTGGTGTAGGCACTGGCGTAGGTGGCGCAGCAGTCGCATCCTCAACCACTGGCGCGCGTTGAGTTGCCAAACAGGCAGTCAACACCACCGAGCTGCAGACCAGCAGCCCAGCCCTTACCAAGCCAATCCAGGCCAGATTCTTGCTTTTTTCAATCATCAATCAACATCCCTTAATTGAGTACTTTAGTGATAAATCAGTTCGACACGCCGATTCAGTGAGTACGAAGCATCGTCATGCCCCAATGCTGCTGGTCGCTCTTCGCCGTAGGACACTATCTGCACGCGATTAGCCGCGACCCCATAAGCACCGAAAATAGACGATACTGATAGAGCGCGCCCTTCAGCCAAAGCCAGGTTGTACTCGCTGGTTCCGCGTTCGTCAGCGTGACCTTCAAGGGTCAAGCTAACTTCAGGGTGATCTGCCAGGTATTGGCCGTGCGCTTGTGCGACTGACTCACCATCCAGCGTCAAAGCGCTGCTGTCGTATTCAAAATAAACCACACGCTTGCCAAGCGGATCATCGGGGCTAGAACCCTGAGGGCCAGATAAACCAGACCCACTAAACGAGTCATCGCCAGCCATGCCAGTTGCCATGCCTTCTTCATTGACATCCATACCACCCACTTGAATGCTTTCCTGAACTTTTTTACCCGCGCAAGCGCTAACAAAAACGCTCATTAATAATACGATCACAATTTTTTTAATGTTCACTTTATTTACTCCTCAATAAAAAATCAATACCTAGCCACTTAGTTCGATTGTAGCCAAAAACGTGCTTGGCGTTCAGCCAATCTCTACACTCACTGGTTGAAGCTCACTCTAAAAAGCCGCCTACGGCAACCGCAGCGACCAGGCGGGCTCACGTACTTCGCCTTGATCAAATCGCAACACTTGCTTAACCCGGCCATCAGCCGATACCGCCGATAGCACTTTACGGCTACCCACCAAGGTTGAATACAAAATCATATCGCCGTTTGGCGCGAAACTGGGTGACTCGTCCAAGCGGGTATCAGTCAATGCCCGCGTGGTGCGACTAGCGACCGAATAAATCCCCACCTTATTGCCGCCACCGACATCAGTGATCATCACAATATGCTTGCCATCAGGCGAATAAGAAGGCGCGGCATTGTAGCTGCCTTGGAAGGTCAAGCGCTTAGCTCCGCCACCATTGGCGCTGACTTGATACACCTGCGGCTTACCGGAACGACCGGATGAAAATACGATTGAACGCCCATCGGGCGACCAGGATGGTTCAGTGTCAATCGATGAATGATTGGTCAAGCGCTGCAAACTACCCGAATTCATGTCTTTGACATAAATCTCGGCATTACCGTCTTTAGATAATGTCAGCGCCAAACGATTGCCATCCGGCGACCAGGCTGGCGAGCTATTAATCCTTGAGTATTCAGAAATAACCTCGCGGGTGCCGGTACGCAAATTTTGCACATAGATCATTGAGCGGCGTTTCTCAAATGAAACATACGCTAAACGATCACTTTGTGGCGACCAAGCAGGCGACATGATTGGCTGTTTGGAAGACAATAATTCAAACGGCCGATAGCCATCGGAATCGGCCACTTTCAACGAAAACCGCTGGGCCGCACCCTCGCCTGTTTTGGTCACGTAAGCAATCTTGGTGTCAAAAGCTCCCGGAATACCGGTCAGCGTCTCATAAATCATATCGCTGATCTTGTGCGCAACTTTACGCAACAGCTTGCCACTAACTACGTAACGGTTGCCCGCCAATTGGCGCTCGCTAAATACATCCATCAAGCGGAATTCAACTTGATAGTTATCCGCACCCATTTGCTGAACCTGACCGATCACCAAAGCGTTGGCTTTGAGCAAGCGCCAATCTTTGTATTGAATTTGCGTGACCGTATGTGGCTGAGATAAAAAATCGCCCTGCGGCACTGGCTCAAACCGCCCGCTCCGGCCCAAGTCTGCTTGCACCACATCCCAGATTGACTCCGGCAATGTTTGCGCCGGCGTCACTTCGAATGGCACGATGGCGATTGGGATGCCTTTGTCGACCCCTTGAGTGATGTCAATCGTCAAAACCGCCTGTGCTTGGCTTGCCATCAACAAGCAGGCTGCTGCTGCTAGTCGCAAAATTCGCTGTTTCATCATCATTGCTTGTCCACCTTTATCGTTGCTTCTATCCATTGGGATTAAATCGAAAATCAAATTCATTAATATAAGGGTAAAACCGTGGCTCAGTTGGAATCGGCAATGGTGATGCCTTCTTGACTGCACGCTCAGCCTCCGCATCAAAATAGGGGTTACCACTACTTTGTATTACCCGAGCACTGATCACTTGACCATTGCTGGGCTGTACTTTTACTCGGACCAATGCTTCTAGCCCAACCCAACCCGCTTGAGTACTAAAATAACGAGTGACAGCGTCACGAATAGCCCCAGTTGCAAAACCTAGCGCTTGACCGGCATCACCCTCATCGCGCTCGGCCTGTATTCTAGCAGTTAACTCGGCTTCTCGCCGCCGAGCGGCCTCCGCCTCACGCTTGCGCGCTTGTTCCGCTTTACGCTTCTTTTCAGCTTCTTCCGCTTTACGCTTTTCTTCGGCTTTACGTTTCTTGTCAGCCTCGTCCTTTTTACGTTGCTCTTCTGCTTTACGTTTTTTCTCTGCGGCTTCTTTTTCACGTTTTTCTTCTTCCAAACGCTTTTGCTCGATCTCACGCTGCGTGCGCTCAGCCTCTTCTTTCTTGTGCTTTTCAGCCGCGATTTTTGATCGCTTTTCTTCAGTCAATCTTTTTTGCTCAGCCTCCTTTTTCTGCACTTCGGCCAATTCTTTTTGTTTTAGCGCCTCTTGTTCCTGCCGCTTAGCTTCATCACGTTGTTCGACCAGCTTCTGAATTTCTTGCTCTTCTACCACCTTTTTTTGTTCCAGCTCTTCGAGCCGCTGCTCGGCCTCTAACTCTTGTTGCTGCTTTTCTGCTTCTTGCTGTTTAAGCGCATCCACCGCCTCCTGGATACGATCTTCACTGAGCACGGTCGCCTGAATCGGAGTCCCCACTCCGGCCTTTTCTGGGGTTGACCAATTAAAACTCCAGCCGATTAGCGCAAACAGTAGCACGTGAATAACGATCGCTAAGATGCCCGCACGGGTATTCCACCAAGCTTTTTTAAACCGGCTCGCCACCTCAGTTTCGACACCATCGATGGGCCGCAAAACGACTAACTATCAGGCGCATCAGTCACCAATCCGACATTCGGCACACCCGCCGCTTGTAACTTGACCAAGGCATCAATCACCTTGCCATAGACCACACCCCGATCACCACGCACCATGAAAGGCGTTTTAGGGTTGTGCTTCAACACTGCCGCCGCTTGCAGTTGTATCTTGGCGATATCCTCAACCGCCTGCTCAGCCTCATCATTGATATAATATTTTCCCTCTTGAGTCACGGTCACCACGAACGGCTCATTCTGATCATCTTCCAGTGGTTCTGCGGTGGCTTGTGGCAAATCCACATCAACGCCGGTGCTCAACAGCGGTGCCGTCACCATGAAGATCACCAACAGCACCAGCATCACGTCAATATAAGGTACGACGTTGATTTCACCCATTAGTCGGCGTTTTCTTCGGCGATGATGTGCGCGTTGTACCATCGTCAAACTCTAATCGTCGTCGCCTTTGGCGGTTTCAAACTGGCGATTAACGATGCTGACGAACTCTTCCATAAAAATCTCGTAGCGTGAACTTAGATTGTCCGCAGTCGTTGCCAAACGGTTATAGGCAATAACTGCGGGAATTGCCGCAAACAAACCCATCGCGGTTGCGATCAAGGCTTCAGCGATGCCCGGCGCAACCGTTGCAATCGTCACTTGTTTCATCGCTCCCAGCGAGCGAAATGAATTCATAATGCCCCAAACTGTACCAAATAAGCCAACATAAGGGCTGGTTGAGCCGACCGTTGCCAAAAAGGGCAGATGTAATTCAAGCTCGTCGATCTCACGGTTCATCTCAACCCGCATCGCACGTTGTACGCCCTCAATGGTTTCTGCCCGACCCATGCCTCGCTTTTGGCTGAGGCGAGAAAACTCTCGATATCCAGCCACAAAAATCGCTGCCATGCCTTCAACTTCACGACCATTACCCGCCCAATCGTGGTGTAGGCGGTTCATATCACTGGCGCTCCAAAAATCTGACTCAAAGCCGTTGGCCTCGGCGGTCAGACGCTTTAATTGAGCGGATTTCTTGAATATCAGAAACCAGGAAAAGAACGACGCCAACAACAACAACAGCATCACGATTTGGACGATGAGGCTGGCGTTGAGGATTAAACTGAAAATTGAGTCTGATTCCTGCATATTTGGATTGCCGAATTTACAATAATTCGTTGACCACCGATTTCAGCGCAGCTGGTATGGCAGTTGGTTTAAAGGTATCGATATCAACAATTGCTAATACAATTGTTGCTAGCATGCATTGCTGATCACCCACGCGAGCGGATTGATTCAAAACCATAGAAGCATGTCGCAGTTTTTCGATGGATACGGTCATAATCAGCTCATCATCTAGCCGTGCTGGCGCCCGAAAATCTAATTCACAGCGACGCACCACAAATAAGCAATGATCCAGATCAGCTACTTGCTTGGTCGTGCGTCCTAATGCCCGAAGCCATTCGTTTCTCGCGCGCTCCATATAGCGCAAATAATTAGCGTGATAGACCACCCCGCCGGCGTCGGTATCTTCGTAATAAATTCTAAGTGCCCACTCGAACGCGTTGCGATTCGGCGTATTGTTAGTCATTGATTAGCATGAAGATCAACATCGATAATTAGCGCCGGATACTAGCGATCAGAACTGAACTTGATATTAACTTTTATGATTTCTCCAAATCGATGACGCAACGCCCATAATTGAGGGCCGTTATTCAGGGTCAAATAAGCTCGGTTGAGATAAGTGGGCGGGGGATGGCATCGACAATCCAAAATGCTGCCATGCCAGCTTGGTCGCTACCCGTCCACGCGGTGTGCGCATCATAAACCCTTGTTGAATCAGATAGGGTTCGATCACGTCTTCGATCGTACCGCGCTCTTCGCTGATCGCGGCTGCCAGGCTATCGACCCCAACTGGCCCACCATCAAATCGCTCAATCATTGCACGCAATAAGCTGCGATCAAGATTATCCATACCGACAGCATCAACTTCCAACATTTTTAACGCTTGCTGCGCCATATCGGCAGTCAAAACGCCATCACCCCGAACTTCCGCATAATCGCGCACCCGACGCAGTAAACGGTTGGCAATTCGCGGGGTGCCACGCGAGCGGCGGGCAATTTCTTTGACGCCTTTAGCCTCGGTAGGAATTCCCAAAATACTCGCTGAACGCTCAACGATAATCGCCAAATCATCAACGCCATAAAACTCCAGGCGCTGCACAATTCCGAAACGATCTCGCAACGGCGAGGTCAACAAGCCCGCCCGCGTGGTCGCGCCTATTAAGGTAAACGGCGGCAAATTGAGCTGAATTGAGCGAGCAGCAGGACCTTCGCCAATGACAATATCCAACTTATAGTCTTCCATTGCCGGGTATAAAATCTCTTCAATCGCTGGGCTTAATCGATGGATTTCATCGACAAAAAGAACGTCACCTTCTTCCAAATTAGTCAACATCGCAGCCAAGTCCCCTGCCTTTTCAATGACCGGACCAGACGTTTGTCGCATCGTAGAACCCATTTCAGCGGCCAAAATATTGGCTAATGTAGTCTTTCCTAAACCCGGCGGACCAAACAACAAGACGTGATCCAACGCGTCCTTGCGATTCTTTGCCGCCTCGATAAAAATCGACAACTGCTCCTTTAGGCGCTCCTGACCAATAAATTCGTCCAATCGCGGTGGGCGCAGGCTGCGATCCAGTGCGCGCTCGTTGAGTGATTCGTTATCAACCGTGGGTGAAATGATATCGTCGTGGCTCGTCATCGGCTTAGCCTGACAAGGCTTTTAGCGCTGAACGAATTAATACTTCGCTGCTTTGCGTGTCCGCATCAGGCACCGCTCGCACAGCCCGATTTGCATCATTAGCGCGATAGCCCAAAGCCACTAAAGCACTCACTGCATCCTGTAATGCAGAAATAGGTTGCTCACCCATTCCGCTCCCGGCCGCAGTGGTCACTGCCTCCGAATGACCCAACTCAGACAAGCGATCACGCATCTCAATAATGAGGCGCTCGGCGGTTTTTTTGCCAACCCCCGGCACACGCACCAAGGCCGCCACATCATCGTGTTGCACGCAGGCGGCAAACTCAGCAGCCGATAAGGTTGACAGAATGGCTAGCGCCACTTTGGGACCGACACCGCTGATCTTGAGCAAAGCTCGAAAAAGGTGACGCTCAGATTGGGTGACAAAACCGTATAACAATTGCGCGTCTTCACGCACTACCATATGCACCCACAAGGAAACACTCTGATCGTTAGCGTCCTTGGCTTCCGCGAGCTGATAAAAGGTATTCATTGACGCTTCGACTTCATAGCCTATCCCGGCGACGTCGAGCGTCAGCCACGGGGGCTGTTTATCAATAATAGTTCCGCGTAGATGTCCGATCATCGTGTTGGTAATTGCTCCATAACTGAGGCTTAGCCGAGCTTGGCGCCCAACTTGCGCTCAAATGATACCGAATGCAGGTGACAAATGGCACAAGCCAGTGCGTCCGCTGCGTCACTTTGTGGGGTTTTTGTCAAGCCCAGCAATACCCGAACCATGTGCTGCACTTGCTCTTTACTGGCACCACCCGTACCAACGACCGCTGACTTGATTTGCTTAGCGCTGTACTCAGAAACGGGTTTGCCTAAATTCACCGCCGCACAGATGGCAGCTCCGCGCGCGTGCCCCAGCGTTAATGCCGACTTGGCATTATTAGACATAAAGACTTGTTCGACCGCCACCAGGTCGGGTTCGTATTCTTCAATAATGTCATTGACAGCTTGATAGATCTTGCCCAAACGAGGCGATAGCTCGCCACCTTGTAGGCGAATACTGCGGCTGGCAACTCCTTTTAACTCACGGCCGCGTACTTCGACAATACCCAAGCCAGTGATTCGCGAGCCTGGGTCAATGCCTAAAATTCGCATGGATTCTGTGACTTATTCGTCGTCGAGGAAGGAAGCGTTGGTGAAAACATTGGTGACATCGTCGAGTTCATCCAGCGCATCGATCAAGTGCATCACCTTTTCTGCGTCTTCGCCCTCAAGCTCGGTTTCTATTTCGGCTCGCTGCACAATTTCATCCATTTCCGGCTCAAACCCCGCCGCTTTCAAGGCTTCTCGCACTTGGAAAAAATCCTCATAGGCAGTCACGACTTCAGTCACATCACCCTCACTTTCAATGTCTTCCGCACCGGCTTCGAGCGCAGCATCCATGATTTCTTCTTCATCAACACCACTAAAGACCAAAGAGCCTTGCTTATTGAACAGGTACGCAACCGAGCCACTGGTGCCCATATTACCGTTGTGCTTGGAAAAGGCGTGGCGCACTTCAGCCACGGTACGATTGCGGTTATCGGTTGCACATTCAACCAGCACCGCAATTCCATTCGGGCCGTAACCTTCGTAGCTTACTTCTTCGATTTCCATCCCATCAAGCTCACCCGTACCACGTTGGGTAGCGCGGTCAATGGTGTCGCGGGTCATATTGGCACTCAGTGCTTTATCCACCGCCGCCCTTAAACGTGGGTTGGCATCGGCGTCGCCGCCGCCTGCCCGTGCAGCCACTGTGATTTCACGAATCAGCTTGGTAAACACCTTGCCGCGCTTGGCATCTTGCGCCGCCTTGCGGTGTTTAATATTCGCCCATTTACTGTGTCCGGCCATTAGTCTTTATCGTTTGGTTATTTAAAATCTACGGCAATCCGCTCCATTGTGTCTTATGTGCGTTTGCTTCGCAAACGAATCCCTAACTCTTTCAACTGCCGCTCACCCACTTCGTTCGGCGCCTCAGTTAACAGGCAAGATGCTTTTTGAGTTTTCGGGAAAGCAATCACGTCGCGAATCGATTCCGAGCCGGTTATCATAGCAACGATCCGATCAACTCCAAACGCAATACCGCCATGCGGTGGCGCTCCGTATTTCAAAGCCTCAAGCAGAAAGCCGAATTTGTTCTGCGCTTCTTCTTCACCAATGCCGAGCACATCCAGCACTTGCTGCTGCACCTTGGTATCATGAATACGGATCGAACCACCCCCAATTTCAGAGCCATTAAGCACCAAATCGTAGGCTCGCGATAGAATATCACCCGTACGCTCGCCGCCCAACAAATCAAGCTGATCAGGCGCAGGCGCGGTAAACGGGTGGTGTAGCGCTTGCCAACGCTTTTCGGTTTCGTCCCATTCGACCAACGGAAAATCCACCACCCAAATGGGCCGCCAACCCGGCTCGACCCTATCAAGATCTTTTGCGACTTTTTCTCGCAACGCACCCAACGCTGCGTTAACGATACTGGCTTGATCGGCGCCGAAGAAAACTAAGTCGCCCGTACTCGCAGCGGTACGGTTCATAATTTCAGCAACCACTTCATCGGGCAGGAATTTTAAGATCGGCGACTGTAAGCCTTCACGACCAGTGTCAGCATCATTAACCTTAATGTACGCCAAGCCTTTAGCGCCATAGGTACTAACAAATTCGGTATATTTATCAATTTGCTGGCGGCTTAAACTGGCACCACCCGGTACATTCATCGCCGCCACACGGCCTTTAGGGTCATTCGCCGGCCCAGAAAACACTTTGAATTCGACCGCCTGCATCAGGTCAGTAATTTCGGTCAATTCAAGCTTGATCCGCATATCCGGGCGATCAGTGCCAAAACGAGCAACCGCATCAGCGTAAGTGATACGTGGAAAGGTTTCTGGCAATTCATCGCCAAGCACAGTTTGGAACAACTCTCGCGTCATTGTCGTCATCATAGAAATGATGGCATCCTCGTCGATAAATGACATTTCGATGTCCAGCTGAGTAAATTCCGGCTGGCGGTCGGCGCGCAAATCTTCATCACGAAAGCAGCGCGCAACTTGATAATAGCGCTCAAAGCCGGACACCATCAACAACTGCTTAAATAACTGCGGCGACTGCGGCAAGGCAAAAAATTCACCTGGATGGGTGCGGCTTGGCACCAGATAGTCGCGCGCGCCTTCAGGCGTTGAGCGCGTCAAAATGGGTGTTTCTAACTCGACAAACTCCCGGTCTTCTAAAAAGCGTCGTAAGGTCTTGACGACCTGATGCCGGGTGCGTAGTCGCGCTTGCATCTGTGGTCGGCGCAAATCCAGAAACCGATAACTGAGCCGTACTGACTCGCTGGTATCCTTATCATCCAACTGAAACGGCAAGGGCTGCGCACGATTCAAACACGTTAGCTGCTTAATCAAGACTTCAACCATGCCAGTGGGCATATTTGAATTGGTCGTGCCTTCAGGACGATTGCGAACGATACCCGTTGCTTCTAATACGAACTCATTACGGGCATTGTCAGCCACTTGAAAAGGCTCCGGGGTATCGGGGTCGATTACGATCTGCAGCAAACCACCGCGGTCACGCAAATCCACAAAAATCACCCCACCGTGATCACGGCGATTTTGTACCCAGCCAGTAACCGTTATCGTCTCGCCGATATGGGCTTCGTTAATCTCGCCACACAAATGCGTTCGCATGCAATGTCTCCTTATTGAGTCTTTGTAGTCGGGGTTTATTGAATGGTGCTTGGGCTAGTGCGCGCAGCCACCGCCACAACTATGTTTCTTGGCTGCTGGCTTAGCATCAGTTGAGGCCACCTTAGTTTCAGCCTTGTTCTCGGCCTTTTTGCTGCCGCCCTTAAAATCTGTTTCATACCAGCCAGAACCTTTAAGCTGAAATGCCGCTGCCGATAATTTCTTCTTTAGCGTTTCTTTCCCACATTCGGGGCAAAAGGCTAGGGGTTCATCCGACATTTTTTGAATGACTTCCAATTCATGACCACAGTGGCCGCAATCGTATTCATAGATAGGCATGGATTTGACCTCTGAAAATAATCCCTTCTTTGTAAGGGCAGAACTAGGAATTTAAAGTCTGGCAACACTTAGGTAAGCCAGCAAAATAGGCCAATTCGCAAAGCCAATGCGAACAGGCGGGCGGATTATAGCGAAATCAAATCCAGCGCGCGGCAAAAAGTGGTTCTAAGCTCTAAGCCTTATTTAGCGACGCCCAGCTCTTTATCTCGGGCATCACCCACCCAGGAAATATCGCTGGCTGCGTGTTCAAACCGCTGACCTTCCTTATCAACCAAACGATGACCGAAAACCATCGCATCTTGTACAAATGCAGTCGGCCCCAAATAGGTATGTTCAAAAATCAGGCTGCGAGTGACTCTGGCGCCGCTGATCAAGCGACAGCCGTGCGAAATCCACACCGGACCAATAATTTCGCAACCCTTCTCCACCCGCGTGTTCGAACCAATATATACCGGTGGCTCTATCCGTACGTCATCCCAGGCCACATCGACATTCACACCGACCCAAATACCGGGAAACACTTCTCGCCCTGGCATTTCAACTGAGCGTAATTCGCCACGCATCAAACGCTGATTTGCTTCCCAGTAATCGTGTAACTGGCCGATGTCGATCCAGTTAAATGGTAAGTTAATGGTGTGAAACGACAGCCCTTCTTCTACGATTCGCGGGAACAGCTGGCTGCCAATATCGTATTCTTGATCTGACGGTATCATCTCTACGATTTCTGGCTCGAAGAAATAAATACCGGTATTGACCAAATTAGATTTAGCTTCCTCGATCGTGGGCTTTTCCTGAAATGAAATCACCTGCCCGTCATCATCACAAACCACGACACCGTAGTCAGACACCTTATCTTGGGTCACTTGATAGGTAACAATGCTCGCTTTGGCGCCAGACTGCCAGTGTTTGCGTACTGCCGCAGTAAGGTTTAAGTCTATGATCGCATCACCACACACCACCAAAGTAGTGTCATCAAAAAAGCCGCCAAATTCCTGGATCCGCTTCATGCCACCCGCAGAGCCAATCGGCTCAGCGACGATATTACCGGCTTGAATATGACCTTCAAACGAGTAGCCGATATCGACACCCCAACGGTGTCCATCGCCGAAATAATTCTCGATATGATGCGCTTGATGGCTAACGTTGATCATGATTTCGTTAAAACCATGCTCAGCCAGGAGCTCAATTAAATACTCCATCACCGGTCGGCCGACCACCGGGATCATTGGCTTGGGCAACTGATACGTCAAAGGTTGTACGCGGGTACCTTTACCCGCGGCAAGAATCATTGCTTTCATTGGATTAAAGCCGGGTAAGGTTAAGAGTAAGACAATAAGTTGGTGATGTTAACCACCATTAACCATCGGGATACATGCGATCATATTTCGCTTGCAGTTGCTCTTCGGTCTCTTCGCGATCAGGGTCTTTAGGAATGCAGTCAACCGGGCATACTTCCACACACTGCGGTGTATCATAGTGGCCAATGCATTCAGTACACTTGTCGGGGTCGATTTCATAGATTTCATCACCCATAGTGATGGCCTCATTCGGGCACTCGGGTTCACACACATCACAATTGATGCAATCTTCGTCGATGAGTAAAGCCATGATTTAGTTTCCAAATTTTTCGCGCAGCGCATTATATACAACTGGATGCACAAAACGGGAGACATCACCGCTTAAACGGCTAATTTCTTTAACCAAAGAAGCGGATATAAAAGTGTGATTGATCGAGGGCGTCAAGAAAACGGTTTCAACATCTGCCATCAATTGCCGGTTCATTGTAGCCAACTGGAATTCAAATTCGAAATCCGACATCGCGCGCAAGCCACGTAAAATCACCCGCGCTCCCATGCTATGGACGAAATCAACCAGTAAATTGTCGAAACCAATCACTTCGACGTGATCGATGTCTTTCAAGACTTCCTGCGCCAGCTCAACCCGCTCTTCAATAGTAAACAATGGGCCTTTACCACTATTTTCGGCGATCGCGACAATCACGCGATCGAATAGTTTAGCGCCGCGCTCAACTAAATCAATATGCCCATTGGTGATAGGGTCAAAAGTTCCTGCGTATACTGCGATGTCAGACATAATAGTGAATCAAAGATGGCTTTAGTTGCAGTGCAGCATTGTATAACGCACTTCACCCTTTGTCGCCTGTTTTATGATCTGCCATTTCTCCGGCACGGGCAGCTCTATTTGGTTGCTCGGTGATTCAATATAGATCAACCCATCGTCGCTGATTACATTCATTTTATTGATCTGGTAACACGCTTTTTTTAGCTCGTCACTGGCAAAGGGCGGATCCAAAAAGATCAAGTTAAACTGCTGATCGGTGGTCGACAAATAGTGTAAAGCCGCACAACAAGTCACGTGAATATGGCTGTTTGCGCAGAGCAGCTCCACATTTGAACTCAACGCTTTAGCTGCTTTAGGGTTTTTCTCAACCAAAATCGCAGATGCGGCACCACGAGAGACTGCTTCGATGCCCAGCGCACCGCTGCCTGCATACAGATCCAAGCATTGGCGACCGCTGATATCAGGTGCCAACCAGTTGAATACCGTTTCACGCACCCCATCAGGTGTGGGCCGCAAAGCATTGATCGCAGGAAAGTGCAGGACCCGACTGCGCCACCGCCCACCGATAATACGCAGTCGATTAGAATGTTTCATGGGTAATGATAACGTTAACTAAACTGATATGATGGCCTATAATTCACCTCGTCCCAGCAATACACGGCTGAGACGAATCGCTATAGCGACATCAAGCAACATTAATGGAGTACACGGCAATTTGCCAGCAATTAACCTGCTCGGTTTGATCAACCGGGCGAACCATCCCAATAGTACATGACAGAAAAGAAATCGGGCGGCCTGTTCGGTCGCTTGGGCAAAACGCGCACATCGTTGTCCAGCGGACTGTTTGGTTTATTCAAAAAAAATGCCCAACTTGACGAGCAGCTATTTGACGACATCGAAGATGCGATGATCATGGCTGACTTAGGGGCGGAACCCAGCCAGCTTTTGGTGGAACGCCTGCGCAAAACAGCTAAAAGCGAAAAAATTGATAATGCCGAGGCGCTACTGGAAGCACTTGGAGCCGGCATTCTGGATATCCTGGCGCCAGTTGAGCAGCCACTTCAGGTTGATAGCGAGACACGGCCTTTCGTCATTCTGATGGTGGGGGTCAACGGCGTTGGTAAAACCACCACCACCGCAAAACTGGCACACCACCTTAAAACCCAAGGCAAAACGGTCATGCTCGCCGCGGCTGATACCTTTCGCGCCGCTGCGATTGAACAATTACAGAGCTGGGGTGACCAACTCAACATTCCAGTAGTGGCACAACAACACGGTTCTGATGCCGCCGCAGTTGCTTTTGACGCCTGGCAGTCGGCCCGCGCCAAAAATATTGACGTATTGGTGATCGATACCGCCGGTCGTCAGCATACCCACGGTGATTTGATGGAGCAGCTATCGAAGCTCACTCGGGTGCTGCAAAAGATCGACCCCGATTTACCCCACGAAGTCATGCTGACGATCGACGCTGGCACAGGCCAGAATGCATTGTCACAAATCGAACATTTTAAGTCCGCAGTCAACGTCACCAGCTTATGCGTCACCAAACTGGATGGGACAGCAAAAGGCGGCATCATGATTTCAGTCGCACAGAAGTTTGGTTTGCCGGTTCGCTTTATCGGCGTTGGTGAAAGCATGAATGATTTGCGCCCATTTAATGCGCAAGAATTCACTGCTGCCCTACTCCCAGCCTCCCTCGCTGACTCAAAAGCCAACCAAAATTCAGAATGATCCAGTTCAGTAACGTCAGCAAACGCTACCCCGGCGGTCACGACGCACTGCGTACATTAACATTCACCCTGAAACGCGGCTCGATGAATTTCTTGACGGGCCACTCAGGAGCGGGCAAGAGCACATTGCTAAAGTTGATTGTATTGAGTGAACGCGCCACCCGCGGCGAAGTGATCGTTGATGGTACTAATATTTCTCGTTTGCCCACTAGCAAAATTCCCGCACATCGGCGCAAGATAGGCACTGTTTTTCAGGACCATAAATTGTTGTTTGATCGTAGTGTGCTTGATAATGTTGCCCTGCCCTTGATCGTCGCCGGTATCGACCCAAAAAAAATCACAAAACGCGTCCACTCTGCTCTACGGATGGTCAGTTTACTGGACAAAAAGGATGCGGCACCCATCACGCTTTCAGGCGGTCAACAACAGCGAGTCGGGGTCGCCCGTGCTTTTGTCAACCGTCCCGATATTTTGCTGGCCGACGAACCAACTGGCAATCTGGACCCACAAATGTCAGACGACATTATGGATTTGTTTTATAACTTGAATGCACTTGGCACAACCGTATTAGTGGCCACCCATGACACGCGCTATTTAGAAGACCCAACGGCTCGCAAGCTGGCATTGCAAGATGGACGCCTAGTCGAAGATATCGCCGCGAGTGAGCTGCTAGACGATGATTAATCGTGTAGAGCAGCACCGCCTAGTATTAGGCGATACGCTGCGGCGCATGTGGCGCAACGGCTTTGCCAACTTGATGACGATATTGGCACTGGGGATTGGATTGAGCATTCCTGCTATTTTATATAGCTTGGTTGACGAATTCGCGGACTTCAGCGCCCAGTGGCAAGCGCGGCCACAAATATCGCTATTTGTAAAAAAATCTGCCGATGAGACCGCGATACAGGCAACACTCGAACAAGTCCAAATGCTGCCCAATATCGAAGGAGTGCAGTACGTTTCACCCGAAACCGGCCTTAAAGACTTTAAGCAGTTCTCAGATTTTGGAGCCGCGTTGGACTTACTCGATAGTAATCCACTACCACCACTGATCGTCGTCTACCCGGCAAAAGCCCTGACGCCAGAGGCCATTCACTCATTGAAAGAGGAGCTGACCAAACTGCCCTTGGTTGAGTCGGCACAATATGATTTAGCCTGGATTGAGCGCCTCCACCTGATCAGTAAATTTCTAAAACGTGCCGTTTTAATTTTGGCCGCCTTACTGGCAATTGGCGTCATTTTATTAATCTCGAATACGATTCGGTTGGAAATCACCAGTCGTAAAGTTGAAATTGACGTGATTGACCAGCTCGGGGGGACCCCCGCATTTATTCGACGCCCTTTTCTTTATCTGGGCTTCTTGCAAGGCTTACTGGGCGGCTTGGTCGCTTTATTAGTCAGCACGCTAACCCTGACTTTACTGGCAGAGCCCATCCGCGAGCTGATTGCCTTATATCATTCCAACCCGTTAGAAAGTTTGATGAATTGGAAAGTCGCCACACTACTGCTGATCGGTGGCGCGGTTTTGGGTTGGGCTGCCTCTTTAATCACGACCACCCGCCATCTTATTTCTCTTCGTCCCCGCTGAGGCAGCCGCTTTTAGTCAGACAGATTAATCAGCCAAGCACATCCAAGTTGTAGCGATGTACTTAACCCCTTGCTCCAAAGTAGAATTACGATGCAGATGAGTCCAATACGGTGGAAACAAAACTAGTCTGCCAGCGCTGGGCTGAATCGACAAGTTTTGATGCATAAATTCGGTGGCGCCACCTGGGCCAGGAACGTCATTTAAGTACCAAATTGCTACCAATGCGCGCTGACTAGTGGTTCCTCCCGGACCATGATCGACATGCCAATGGTAATACTCGCCAGTCTGCGTACGCTGCAAGTTATAGCCCATGTCCTTGAAATGATTGCTCGAAAAAAACGGGTGGATCATGGCAATACTGCGCTTGGCCTTTTGCAACGACTGAAATAGCAACTGATCAAACTCTTTCCAGTCGGGCCTACCACTAATCCGCAAATCAGTCGATTTCTTGACCTCATCGTGCAGCTCTTGGTTTTCGCCGATTAAACCCTCGTAGTGCTGTTCTGGATGTCGTTCAAACCGGCTGGTCATTTCGCTACAAGCATCCAGTGGAATGGCGTCATCAACCACATAAATAAAGGAACCAGGCTGCACGTCGTGTAGCGCATAGAGGTCAGAAGAGTGGGGAATATTCATAGTTTAGATAGAATAAAATTTGCACATTTGGCACACAATCGGGCGATCCACTCTAAAAAGCACATGAATCACCATAGGTTTGACAGGACAATTTGTCGTGATAACGGTAGAATGCCGCGCTTGATCCCCTACAGCAATATCGCGAACTAGATGGATAGACAGAACCAATATAGCTACGAAGAACTAATTGCCTGCGGCCATGGCGAAGTATTTGGCGACGGTAATGCACGCTTACCACTGCCGAATATGCTGATGTTTGATCGCATCACCCGTATCAGTGATGAAGGCGGCGAATTCGGCAAAGGTGAGATTATCGCAGAGCTGGATATCAAACCCGAGCTATGGTTTTTTGACTGTCATTTTGAAACCGATCCTGTCATGCCCGGCTGCTTAGGCGTTGATGCGCTATGGCAATTAGTCGGTTTTTATTTGGGCTGGGCAGGCGGGCCCGGCCGTGGTCGCGCACTGGGTGCGGGGGCAGTTAAATTTACCGGCCAAATTCTACCGACGAGTAAGCTGGTCACCTACCGGCTCGATTTGAAACGCGTTATCTCGCGTCGCTTATACATGGGCATTGCCGACGGCAGTGTTGAAGTCGATGGCCGTCAGGTCTACACCTGCAAAGACCTTCGCGTCGGACTATTCACCGACACCACTTCTTTCTAGCGAGACCCCTGTATGAAACGCGTCGTCATCACCGGCATGGGCATTGTGTCTAGTATCGGTAACAATAAAGAAGAAGTTCGTCAATCACTCAAGGCTGGAAAATCAGGCATCGTTTTTGCTGAGGATTACGCAGAACTGGGCATGCGCTCGCGGGTACACGGTAATATCAAGCTTGACCCCAAAGAGCACATTGACCGAAAAATCTACCGTTTCATGGGCGACGCCGCCGCATTTACTTATATCGCCATGGAAGAAGCCATTGCTGACGCGGGTTTAAGCCCCCAAGAAGTGGGCTCAGAGCGCACTGGCTTGGTGTTGGGCACTGGCGGCGCTTCACCTGAAAATATCGTCCTGGCAGCAGATACGTTGCGCGACAAAGGAATTCGCCGTGTTGGCCCTTATATGGTCACTAAAACCATGGCCAGCACCATCCCTGCCTGCATCAGTACACCTTTTGGGATCAAAGGCGTTTCTTATACGATTTCATCAGCCTGCTCTACCAGCGCGCATTGCATCGGCCATGCATCAGAACTGATTCAACTGGGCAAACAAGATATAGTTTTTGCCGGTGGTGGCGAGGAAGTCCACTGGGCGATGTCAGTGCTGTTTGACGGTATGGGCGCGATGTCGAGCAAATATAACGACACCCCCGAACTAGCATCCCGTGCCTACGATGTCGACCGAGATGGCTTTGTCATCTCCGGCGGCGGCAGCGTGTTGGTACTGGAAGATCTAGAGCGAGCACAAGCCCGTGGCGCTAAGATTTACGCCGAATTAGTGGGCTACGGTGCCACTTCTGACGGCTATGACATGGTGCAACCTTCTGGCGAAGGTGCCGCTCGCTGCATGCGCCAAGCGATGCAAGATATCGACGCCCCGATTGACTACCTCAACGCCCACGGCACCAGCACACCCATCGGCGATACTCGCGAGTTAGAAGCCATCAAAGAAGTCTTTGGCGACCAATGCCCACAAATCAGTTCAACCAAATCGCTGACCGGCCATGCGCTGGGTGCGGCTGGCTCGAACGAAGCCATCTACTCACTGCTGATGATGGAGTCTGGGTTTTTAGCCGAATCCGCTAATATTAATAGCATCGACCCAACAGCAGAGCCTTTCCCCATAGTCCGAGAGCTGCAAGAAAATGTTGAAATCAATACGGCTATGTCTAATAGTTTTGGCTTTGGCGGAACTAATTGTTCATTGGTGTTTCGTAAGTGGTGATCGCTTCATCTAGGTGCTCATCATGTTACGACCGAGTGTTTGATCTCATAGCTAACGCCAATTACTTAGGCTTGATACGATCAACAGATTGACTCATAAATCTAACGCTACCGATAACCTAAGATCAGGCCAACAATTGCGCCGACCTCCACTCCCAATCTAGCTGCTCACTTAATATGGTCTTCAGCTCTATTGCTTTCTTATTCGGCTTTTTGCCTATAACCATACTCCTGTATTTCTCTGTACCTCAGCGGTACAAAAATCACGTGCTGCTGACGGTGAGCCTGATTTTCTATGCATGGGGAGAAATGGGCTATGTTCTACTGATGCTGCTATCGATAGCGGTTAATTGGCTAATCGGTTTAGGGATAGCCGAAAAGAAAAAAGGGGGGACTAGCGCACGGGGAGTCTTAGCTATTGGAGTATTCCTAAATCTGCTGCCGCTGGCATTTTTCAAGTATGGGAATTTTGTAATAGACAATACCAATCAACTACTTACCTCGGTTGATTGGCCCAGCATAGAAATATCCTCCTTGCATTTGCCTATCGGCATTTCATTCTTCACGTTCCAGGCAATCTCTTACATCATCGATGTTTATAGAGACGAAGCAACCGTTCAAAACCGCGTAGTAAATTTAGCGCTCTACATCTCACTATTCCCGCAGCTAATTGCCGGTCCAATAGTGCGATATCACGACATCGCCCGAGAAATATCAAACAGAACCACCCGCATCGAAGACATCAGCAGCGGCACACTGAGGTTTGTCGCAGGTCTCGGCAAGAAAGTACTAATCGCAAACACCATGGGCAGCGTAGCTGATCAGATTTTCTCTCTACCCATGGAACACGTCTCTACCGGGTTAGCTTGGATCGGCATCATTGCCTACACGCTGCAAATATATTTTGATTTCTCAGGCTACTCAGATATGGCAATTGGGCTGGGAAGAATCTTTGGTTTTCATTTTCTTGAAAATTTTAACTACCCGTATATTAGTCGCTCCATTCAGGAATTTTGGCGGCGCTGGCATATCTCCCTATCCTCCTGGTTTAGAGACTACCTCTACATCCCCTTAGGGGGAAGTAAGGTGGGTAGCGCACGTACTTATTTTAATTTGTTGATTGTGTTTTTCCTTTGCGGTCTATGGCACGGAGCCAGCTGGAATTTTGTATTTTGGGGCTTGTTTCACGGAAGTTTTTTGGTGCTTGAGCGATTAGGCTTAAACCGGATCCTTTCCTATTGCCCTGTTGTGCTTCGGCACGTATATACCTTACTAGTGGTAATGATAGGCTGGGTATTCTTCAGAGCAGAAACCTTGGAACAAAGCTTTGCATACACCGGCAGACTATTCGACTTCAAAAAAGTGCTTTACCTAAATGCCGACCTGTTTGCGACCATGAATCAGCAATTCTATATCACCTTGGTCATCGCCATTTTGTTGAGCACCCCTTTGACGCGAAATCTATTGATCAGAATGGACAACAAACTAAAGCCGAGCGGCCCGAATCAAGCCCTGCTTTACACCAGTAAAGGGCTCTTTATTTCCGCCTGGATCATTCTCATTTTGGGTGTGAGCACCGCTCAACTGCTCACCAGCGGATACAATCCATTTCTTTATTTCAGGTTCTAAGTGTTAGGTTTAAAAAAGGAAATTGACTTCTGGCAGCTGCTACTTGTGCTGCTAGTGGTTTATTTTTTGTTGTTGTATTTGAGTGTATTTCGTCCGTTATTCGGTCTGGTACAAGTTGACTTGTATATTGATACTGACCACGCTGGTGCCGCGACCACTTTTCTTCCAAAAAGTGATGGCACTTACCACTCTGATTCTTCGAGAACAGTCAGTTTTCCAAACGGAAGCAGTGGCCATCGATTTGGCTTCAGATACCAACCGAGCCAATACCCGTTTCGATTTGATCCCACCGCCAAGATAGGCAAGGTAGCAATAAACAAGATTTCCTTCTCGCACTTGGGTTTTACGCGCGTGTTCACGGGCGCTGAATTAATGCCATTTGTTGCAAAGTGTGATCAAGCTAATTGCCTAGTAGAGAATGAAGCCCTAGTGATTGATGCCACTGGGAACGATCCAAAATTGTTAATTAGTGGATCAGTAGTACCTTCTATTTCTTTGATGAAAATGTTAGCGCTAGCATTAATTGTGGGGCTATTGTGTTTTGTGCCAATAACTTACTTCTTCCGCCACAACGGATCGGTAGCGCCATCGTATCTTGCGGTTATTGTCCCCATAATCGCGATTAACACCATTCTCTATTTTGTTCTTCTGGACAGTGCGTCACCCTATGCCAAGATTGTTGAATCAGTAGCGTATTCTTTGGCCATGGTTTTCGGAGTATTGGGGCTAGCCGGCTTAGTGACTAATCGCTCCGAGAGCATTTCACACGCTATCATTATCGTAGTCAGCTTTCTTGTCATCACCTTAGGGTTTACCTTCTCCACCACGAAACCGCTGTTGGAAGAAGTTGGTAACACTCTTTCTCCAAAACCAGATGAAAACACCTCCGTGATAAAAAAAATCACTAAATTTCGGGATGAGTTCGAGCAAATTTACGCCAAATATCTAGCGGGAAGCAAACAGCTGATTAATTGGGACGCAAGACTAAAGGTCTTTGGCTTGGGCTTTACGCCTAATCCAAAAAGTATACTAGGGAAAGATCAATGGTTTTTTGAGGGGCATGGCAGCCGTCGAGTTGAGCAAGACATTGTCCAGTCTTATGACAATATTACCGACTATATGGGCCTAATTCCGTTCAATACCGACGAGTTGGAACAATGGAGAGTTGCGATTGAAGAGCGTTATTATTGGCTTAAGGAAAGAAGCATCGATTATGTGTTTGTATTAGCCCCAACCAAGGCACTGGTATATCCAGAAAAATTGCCAGAACGTATTGGTAACTTGAAAAACCAACTTAACAAACCAACACGCTATGATCAGTTAGTAGCGTATCTGCAGCGCTACAGCGATGTACCTGTCGTTGACCTACAAAGTGAGCTAGTCGCATCGAAAGATGCCCACCCCTGGCCTCTCTACTATCGCACTGACTTTCATTGGAACTACTTGGGTTCTTACTATGCCTACAAAGCAACCATTAAAACAATCAACGAGCATTATCCAGATTACGAAATTGCAGCCTTACCGATTGAAGAATTTCGTATCGAATCTAACAATGAATGGGCACATCACTCATTTTTAAGGCTTGCAGGCCTGAACCCAGCTGCCCATAAGAATGATACCTATCTAAAATTATACCCTTTAGATACAACCATCTACGAAAATAATAGTCCGTTTTACACGCAGGGAATTTTTGATGGCACGATACCTCGAGATCAAGCCGTTAAATACGGCAGTAATCAAGTGTCGTTACGCACGCTAGAAAATCAAAAAGGCACTTTGAATCGTATTTTTGTGATTGGTGATTCTTTTTCCGAAAAAATGTTGGGCTACTTTAGTGCCCACGCAAAAACCGTATACAACTATCGTGCCGTTACGCAGTTTGCCCCTGACCCAATTGAGTACCTAAAACCCCAGCTCGTGATCCAAGAGATCCTCAGCATGTACGTACTGAATAAGCCACCTAACAACACGCCCGCAATCAAAGCGGCCAGAAGTAGATTTCTTGACTCCCATTAAGAAAAGGTCTTTGCCTATTCCCTCTAAGGGTGCCGGAATTGGAAGGCAGTTTGGCGCTCGACATAGACAGATCAAACTACTCCAGCAATAGTAAGTACACCGCAGGTAGAAATAATACACTTGTCTTGGTCTTGGCTTCTTGCAAAGCGTCGTACCAAACGCCTGCCACTAATTGATAACCGCTTTGATTGGGGTGGAGCCCGTCAGCCATTTTGTTGGCCCAACCCCCATATGAAGTCGCATTATAGAGCTCGGCTAGCTGCGATTCCGGAAATTCCTCTGCCAGCATACTTCGTATCAACGTATTTGCAATGGGTATCCTTTTTGTTGCATTATAATTACCGCGGGTGTCTGGGAGGAGTGTGCCCACAATAGCAATTTTGTTCGCTGCGAGGATCTTATTGATACCTATTCTGATCCGTGCCTGGACAGTATCAGGTGCGCTGAATGCAAGATCATTTGTCCCCTCCATAAACAGCACATATTCAGGATCAATACTATTAATAATAGTGGGAATTCTACCAGCACCTGTATTACTCCATTCACCGGCGACACCGTAGTTATGTACAGAACTTGCCCAGCCATTCCCATCTAATAAAGCTTCCAACTTCGGCTCATATCCCCCACAGCCCGTACACCCGTTACCTTTGCTATTGTAGTAAGGAACCCCTTGGGTAATGCTATCTCCAACACAGGCGACTTTTGTCACTGCGCTGGCTTGAGATACAAATCCAACAACGATCAGCGAGACCCATATCTTCCATACGTTCGCCAAAACGCTGTTCAAATTCATCGTGCCACCTCTACACGCTCGCCCATCAGCACCCTTTTCTTTTTGCTTAACAAGGATGAAGGCAATCTTTTTTCTGGATTAAAGCTGCTTCGGCTCGATGCGGTACTTTTATCACTACTCGCAGTCCTCGCTTTTGACTGTTTTTGCAGGCTTGTTGGCCCCTCTTGTTCAACAAGAAACTCTCTATTTAGAATCTCAGTTGATGTTATTTGTTCCCAAGACAGCACTATTCGAGAGCCATCGGTTGTTAGCTGTGGCAAAGAATCGGCAAAATGGTTATCTGTGATTTGGCGTATTTTTCCCCAACCATTACCACGGTAACGGGCCAACTTAACTTCTTCATCGTTTCCATCAAACCCAGACCATGCCAGCCACGTGCTGCCAGCGTCCGAAACAAACATTGAGGGTGAATAGACCCTGTCGTCACTGGTATCAATTTTGCCGGTTTCTACGATATCGAGTGACTGAGGATTAAGAATAGAGTAGTGCAAAACATAGTGATCGGGATTCTTTCGATCAACCCACGCGACCCATATGAGATCAGATCCTACAGCTAGAGTAGGAGTAATGTGGCTTCCACCAGCGCTAAGCTTCCTGCCTAACTTCCTTTCCCCGTCGGCTGCATGCTCCAAATAAACGTCAATATTTTGCTCATTGTCATCGAACTCTGACCACACGAGCCAACTATTTTCAGCAACAGCCCCATTCACCATAAAAATGCTAAATGCCACTAATATTAATTTCAACATTGCATCGAACCCAAGCAATAGACCAGCAAATCTCCTGCACATAGCGTAGTGAAAACACGCTAAAAATTCCACAATAATACTCGGTATTTCTTCTCGAACCTAATTTACCCACGGACATTAACGATTCTTGCGCTTTGAGACGCTTGAAATGCCACGCCCCAGCCCCAAATTGTGCAAGGTTAATAACTGATATCTAGCTGAACTCACGATGGGAAAAACAAGCACGGTTGAAAAACACGCCTTTCAAACAGAAGTAACCCAGTTACTTCACCTGATGATCCATTCGCTCTACACCAATAAAGAAATATTTCTACGAGAGCTGATTTCCAACGCATCGGATGCCTGCGACAAACTACGGTTTGAAGCATTGACAGATTCCAAGCTGCTCGAAGACGATGGCCCACTTCAAGTGGAAGTCGATTTCAATGAAAAAGCCAAAACCGTGACCATTCGCGATAATGGTATCGGCATGAACAAAGAAGACGTGATCAGCAACATTGGTACCATCGCTCAGTCTGGTACGCGCGATTTTATAGAAAAAATGAATGCCGCCCAGAAAGAAGATAAAAAAGATAAGAACAAAAACACACAAGAACAGTCTGACTTAATCGGCCAATTTGGCGTGGCTTTTATTCCTCTTTTTTGGTGGCAGACAATGTTGAGCTGGTGACTCGCAAAGTAGGCGACACACAAGCGTGGAAATGGATTTCGTCTGGCGACGGCGAATATACGCTTGAAGCAGTTGAAAAACCTGGTTGTGGGACAGAAATAACGCTGAGCTTGCGAGACGAAAGTGAAGAGTTTGCTAGTCATTTTCGTTTGCGCGACATCATTAAGAAATATTCCAACCATATCTCTATCCCGATCATGATGCTAAAGCAGGAAATGCCAGCAGAAGACGATGAAGAGAAAAAAGAAAAAAAGAAAGCAGCACCTGAATGGGAACAAATCAACGGTGGCACACCGATTTGGGCGAAGATAAAAAGCGAAGTTAAGGAAGAGGAATACAACAGCTTTTACACCAGCCTTACCTACGATCCCGAGCCACCCGCACTGACTTTGCACAATCGAGTTGAAGGCAATCAACAATACAACTCGCTGTTTTTTATCCCGGCTAAAGCACCATTCGATTTATGGGATCGTGAGCAACGCCACGGGGTTAAGCTATTTGTCCGTCGTGTATTCATATCGGACGACGCCAAAAATCTGATGCCAAACTATTTGCGTTTCGTGCGCGGTTTAGTGGATGCCAATGATTTACCTCTGAATATTTCGCGCGAGTTTTTGCAGGAGAACCCACAACTCACCCGCATCCGCAACGCATCTGTTAAGAAAGTGCTGACAGAGCTCAAGCGCGTAGCGAATAAAGATCAAGAAAAATATCAAGTTATTTGGAACGAATTTGGCAAGGCCATTAAGGAAGGTATTGCTGAAGATCATGAAAACCATGATCGAATTTCACCACTGCTGCGGTTTGCTTCGACCTTTAACGATGCTGCCGAGCAAACGACCTCGCTGGATGATTACATCAGCCGCATGGAGAAAGACCAGGAAGATATTTACTTCATTACTGCTGAAACCCATGCAGCAGCCAAAGCCTCCCCGCACCTGGAGATTTTCAAAAAGCACGGCAAAGAAGTGCTGTTGATGTCTGACCCGATCGATGAATGGGTCGCTAACCAACTGCCTGAATATGAAGGTAAGAAACTGAAATCCGTCACCAAGGGCGATATCGACCTCGGCGACGTCAAAGAAGATGAAAAGCTAAGCAAGGCAAAGGCCAAAAAAGCTAAAAAGGCCAAGCCGCTTATCAAGAAAATAAAGGAAGCACTGGCTGATGATGTCAAAGACGTCAAGATATCAACTCGTTTGGTTGATTCTCCTTCTTGCTTGGTCGCAGATCAACACGCAATGGGTGGCAATATGGAGCGCATCATGAAAGCGATGGGCCAAGACATGCCGTCGGAAAAGCCGATTCTGGAAATTAATCCCGAGCACGAGATCATTAGTGGATTAAAGGCTGATGACGCCAATATTGAAGATTGGGCTAATATTTTGTTTGATCAAGCTGCGCTGGCTGAAGGTGCTAATTTGCGTGACCCCGCAGCCTATGTGAAACGAATTAATCGACTGCTCACTCAGTCAGGTTAAAGCTTCGTTTTTTCCGTCCTTAAAAGCTGGCGCAATCACGCCAGCTTTTTTATGGTACGCACTGACCTAAGTTCTGCCTGTTACACTGGCATCTATTGCTTACCGACTCAACCGTCGTTGCCACACAATCCCCGCAATAATTAGACAAAGGCCAACTACGGTCGAGGGGTGGATTGCTTCTTTTAAGACCAGCGCGATCACACACAGGGATAAAAACGGCGTAATAAAAATCATATTGCTGAGCCGCGCGGTATTCTGTGCTTGCTTTAGCGCCTGCAGCCAAAAGAAAAATGCCAACGACATTTCTATTACGCCAATGTAAGCTGCACCCAATAGCGCTTCACGGCTAGGCAGTTGCCAAGCAGTATTCACCGTCATCACCGCAGCCATCACCACAGTGCCCGCTACAAAATTAGCCCATAAGCGCAGTAAATGGTCACGCGAATCGGTCTTATTAATCAGCCAATAGCTTGCCCATACGATGGTGCTGATGAGCGCCAGACTGACACCAAGGGGATCACTATCAGCGAAGGAAAAGCCCTCTCCTTTGGTAGCGATGACCACCACACCCAAAAAACTAATCGCGATTGCCAACCAGGCTTTGGCACTCACTTCTTCCTTTAAAAACCAAACACTTAATAGCGTCAATACTACTGGCCAAGCAAAATTCAGGACTTGTGCCTGTTGCGCGGGTAGCAGCGAATAGGCCTTAAAAAGTAACAGATAATAAATGACCGGATTAATCCCACCTAGCATTGCCGAACGCCCATAATCTTGCAGTCGCCATACTTTCAACTGACGAAACCGAGCGCCCCAGAAGCATAAAAGGGTCAGCACCACGACCGAAAAAAGTGAGGCCCAAAAGACCAACGACAGAGCGTCAATATGCTTAAGCGTTAGCTTAAAAGCCGTACCAACGGTGGCCCAACACGCAATCGTTAGCACGACAAACCCGAGCGCAGTGCGATTCACGAATTGACGGTGAGTGCGATTACCGAAATCTGCCGACCGTAGTTCTCTTGCCCTTTATGGATACTTCTGCGAAAACTGAAAAACCGATCCGGTTGGGTATAGGTGTCTTCGCTGTTGCAATCGATTTGATGGAGGCCCAGCGCTTTTAATCGTGCAACAATATAAGCTGGCGTATCAAACACGATTTTTCTATCTTTTTTACTGAAATAGGCTTCCGCAGGGATCGGTGACTCCAGCCTGAACCGCTCAAAAAATTCCATTTGCACTTCATACGACTGCGCCTGAATCGCAGGCCCAATCGCTGCACAAATACGATGACGTTCAGCACCACGCTGGCACATAGCTTTGACTACCGCATCACAGATGCCCGTCAACGCACCCTTCCAACCCGCATGAGCAGCACCAATCACGCCCGCTTCAGCATCCGCAAACAGTACCGGCGCACAATCCGCCCCCAATACGCCCAAGCCAATTCCACCTCGATCCGTTATCATGCCATCACCACGCCTGTATGGCTCCTCAGCACTCCCCTCATCAATATAGAAGACGGTATCTGAGTGAATCTGCTTTAAGCTCACCAGTGCGCTGCTATCAAGTTCCAGTGCAGCAGCTACTCGGCTACGGTTAACTGCCAGCTTGTCTGGGTCATCGCCAGAGCTGGGGCTACAGTTCAGGCTGGAAAACTCACCGCTCGACACCCCACCCTCGCGGCTAAAAAAACCATGTTCAACCCGTTTCAGGCTAGACAGCATTTCGCTTTGATAAAAGGGTAGTTCAGGCATGGTTTATTGGCAATTCTGTTTAGCTCAGTAATGTCCGCTCTAATATAGTCAATCCGGCTGACAAATAGCGAAGATCGATAGCACCCAGTGCAACGCTACGCTAAGATACGCCAACTTTAACCGCTAGATGGCTGCTTTCCTAGCCCCCACCGTATGCTAAAAACCATGTTCGCGTTTATCCGGCTGATGCGTATTGACCGGCCGATCGGCACTTTATTGCTGTTGTGGCCGACCCTATGGGCCGTGTGGATTGCTGGCATGGGCCGCCCTGACGCAAGCATTGCCTTAATATTCATCGCTGGTGTCTTCGTCATGCGCTCCGCTGGCTGCGTCATTAATGACTATGCCGACCGGCATTGGGATAAATTGGTTGAACGCACCCAGGACCGTCCACTTACTACTCAAGAAATTACTGAAAAACAAGCGCTTACGCTATTCGTGGCTTTATTGTTGCTGGCGCTACTTTTAGTCTTACAATTGAATCGCACTACGATAGTGCTATCACTGGGTGCGGTGGCAATCGCTAGCATTTATCCCTTCACCAAACGCTTTTCTAATTTGCCGCAATTGGTGCTGGGGATTGCTTTTTCCTGGGGCATACCCATGGCCTTTACCGCTCAGGAAGCGCCGCTATGGCCAATCGTAGTTTGGTTAATCGCAGCCAATGTTTTTTGGGTGGTTGCTTACGATACGGTTTACGCGGTCGTCGACCGGCCTGATGACCTCAAAGCAGGGATTAAATCCACCGCCATTTTATTCGGCCGCTACGACCGCGCCATTATCTTTGCCTTGCACCTCGCCTCGCTTGCCTGTCTGTTGATGATCGGCAAGCAACTAGACCTGAGCTGGCACTATTATCTGGGTTTAGCCTTTGCGTTGGCTAATGCTTGCGGCCAGCAATGGTTGATGCGCATTTACGAACCTGCACCGACTTTCAAAGCCTTCCTCAGCAATAGCTGGTATGGCGCCTTTGTGTTTTGTGGATTGGTTTTAAGCCTACTCTAGCTCTTCGGGGGCGACTCAATAACCCCATAATCACGAACCAAAATAATCGGGCTCCTTGCCTTCTATCCATTTGATATTGCAGCCCATACTAGGCGTTTGATCGTCGGTAATAGGCTCACCGGCCAATAGTGCCTCAACCGCATCGTACATATCTTCACCCGACACCTCGATTTCTTTGCGGGGACGCGAGCTGTCAAACTGCCCTCGGTAAACCAGTTTCTGCTGACCATCAAATAAGAAAAAATCCGGTGTACACGCGGCTTTGTATGATTTGGCCACTTGTTGCGATTGATCGTATAAATACGGGAACGGGAAATCAAACTCAGCTGCCAACTCGGCCATCGCCTCTGGCCCATCTTGCGGGTGCGACTCAACGCTATTGGAGCTGATCGCCACCATACTCAAGCCTCGGTCCTCAAATTCTGTGGCAAAATCAATCAGTGCTTGGCGCAGGTGAATCACATAAGGGCAATGGTTACAAATAAACATCACCAATAAAGCCTTGGAGCCTGCATAATCACCTAATGTGACGGTTTCCCCGCCCACCCCTGGGTGAGTATTCAGTAAAGAAAAGTTCGGCGCCTTAACACCTAGTTCTAGCATCGTAGACTCAGTACGCGACATGGCAATATTTCCAGCGTGATTTATAATTAGCGCTAGTCTACACTGACCATCGCAACAAGAAAATATGACAAAACAGACAAAAAACCCAAGCAGCCCGCAGGATTTAACCCATTTCGACCAAAAAGGTCAGGTGCATATGGTCGACGTTGGTGAGAAAGCCATCACTGCGCGCCGCGCAGTTGCCGAGGGCATCATCACCATGTTGCCCACAACACTACAAAAAATTCAGGCGGGTGATCACAAAAAAGGCGACGTGATCGGAATAGCCCGTATAGCCGCCATCATGGCAGCCAAAAAAACCGCCGAGCTGGTACCTTTGTGCCACCCCATCATGCTGACTAAAGTCGGGGTCGAATTTGAAATTGAGGCTGAACTTAGCGCGGTTCGCTGTACCGTCACCTGCGAAACCCGCGAACGAACCGGCATCGAAATGGAAGCACTGACCGCAGTTCAAGTGGGCTTGCTGACGATCTACGATATGTGTAAGGCCGTGGACCGCGATATGCACATGACTGATATTCATTTGCTGTCTAAATCCGGTGGCCGATCAGGCGACTGGCAAAGCCCTACTTAAACGATGAGCCTAAAACAAACAAACACAGCAACGCCGGGCTGCGGCGATTTTGATCCCAATAGTCTTAATTGGGAAGTCGCGCAGCAACTCATTTTAGAGTCTATCGTACCGATCACGACTAGTGAACAAGTGGCGCTACGCGACGCGCTCGGTCGAGTATTGGGTGCAGATATACATTCTAAAGTGAATGTGCCCAATCACCGTAACTCAGCTATGGATGGCTTTGCGTTTCGGGGCGATGATCTGGGTGACGATGGACACGCAGCTCTAACCGTAACGGGTGAATCCTTGGCTGGTAAACCGTATGCCGGTCAAGTGCGCGTAGGGGAGTGCGTTCGTATCATGACCGGCGCAGTGATGCCGGAGCAAACCGATTCGGTCATCATGTTGGAGCACACCGAACAAGTTGAGGTAGACGGGAGCGCACAAATTCGTTTCGTTGAGTCGGCCAAGGCGGGCCAAAACGTCCGCCAAGCAGGTGAAGACATCAAAAAGGGTGACATCGTTTTGGCCACAGGCAGGCGTTTGACCGCTGCTGACCTCGGCTTGATGGCTTCACTCGGTATTGGTGAACTAGCGGTTTTCAGGAAACCTCGGGTGGCTTTTTTCTCTAACGGCGATGAATTAAGAAGCATTGGCGGCACGCTTGAAATCGGTGATGTGTTTGACTCCAATCGCTACACCCTACACGCCATGCTGCGACAACTGGGCGCTGAATTAATCGACCTCGGTTTAATCGCGGATGACCCGGCTGCGCTTCGTGATGCTTTCATCGCGGGCGACCAAATCGCGGATATGGTCATTACTTCAGCCGGTGCTTCAGTCGGTGATGCCGACTACGTCCACGAAATTTTGGATTCTCTAGGCTCGGTTAGTTTCTGGAAGCTCGCAATCAAGCCTGGCCGACCGCTTGCTTTCGGTCAACTTGACTCCAGCGTCTTTTTTGGGTTGCCCGGAAACCCGGTTGCGGTGATGGTGACATTTGGGATGTTTGTCTCGCAGGCGCTTAGACAGCTAGCTGGTGAAACTGAGTTCCAAGCACTGACGCTACAAGCCCGATGCGAGTCAAGCTTAAAGAAACGGCCCGGTCGTGCTGAGTTTCAACGCGCGGTTGTCAGCAGTAACAACGCTGGCACACTCAGTGTCACACTGACTGGCGCCCAAGGTTCTGGCCTACTCAATTCGATGAGTCGTGCCAACTGTTTTATCGTCTTGCCTGATGAGTCAGAAGGCATCGAAATTGGCGATACTGTTATCGTTTACCCCTTCACCTCTTTGTACTAATGACCGATTCAAACGACACGCATATTGAGCCAACAGACGCATCTGAAACCGCTTTTTTTGATGCCAAACAAGCACGCGTTATTGGCAGTCTCATGGAAAAACAGCTCACCGTTCCGGATAGCTACCCGCTAACACCGCACTCGTTGATGTTGGCGTGCAACCAAAAAAGCAACCGCGACCCAGTCATGCACATGACCGAAGGCGAATGTGGGCAAATTGCCAAGAACCTGGAAGAGCGCAATTTGGTTCGGATTGAATACGGTGAACGAGCGCACCGAATCCAGCACACAATGCGCAGCCAACTCAACCTCAGCAAAGAACAGCAAGCATTTCTGACCGTGATGCTCCTACGCGGCCCTCAAACTCTGAATGAGCTAAAAACCCGAACCCAACGCTCGCTCGGCATTACCGATATGGATGAAATTGAGCTGATCGTCGAGACGATGATTGAGCACGATGAGCTACCACTGGTGATTTGCATCCCCAAAGGCCCCGGCCAACGTGAAGACCGTTATATGCACTTACTGTGTGGGCCAATCGATATAAGCGCCCCGGTCAAGAATAAACCAGCGCCTGAGTTTGTCCCAGCGGTGGGTGATGATGCATTAGAGGCAATCTTGGCGCGCATTGAGATGCTGGAGAAACAGGTTGAAAAACTGGAAGCACGAATCAATAGCCAGGATTAAGGGATCGACGGATAAATGGAAGAAATCGGAAGTTGGTTTCTAATTTCCGAGATAGGCCTCACTAATAAGCGAAGGACATCAGCACCCATAGACTAGAGGAACTCAACATTAATAACCAAACTGATCATTGGCCGGCACGCCCTTGGGTCCTGGCTCTATTTCTGAGTCTAGCTGGCTTCTCTTATTATTTAGTAATCGACGATTTATCGTTTGATCCAAACGAGTTTAGTCAATTGAGATCAGCTACAGCTGTATTCATCATGGTTTGTGCCCTATCGCTAGTCTTCGCTATCGAGCCAAACCGTTGGATCTGGGCCCTGTTCTTTTCGCTTGGTTGGGGGGCAATCTTAGCTGGAGTGGGCTATTGGGCGATCACCGTCAGTAGTGCCCGCCCTACTTTTGATTTCCCCTTCTGGTCAGGCTTACTGGCTACAGCAATTGCTTTACCCATATTTCAAACCATCCGCGATCGAGGTCGTTTTAAGCTCCCCTATCAACAACTGCATGGACATGCATGGAGTGACACTGTTTGTTGGCTCTCAGCGCTTCTATTCGTTGGTCTCAGCTTCGCCCTTGCGTATTTGCTCGCAGCACTTTTCAATTTAATTGGCCTGGATTTTATTAGGGAATTATTGAAGAAAGACTGGTTTACGTGGATGTTTATGGGCGCCAGCTTTGGTGCCTCTCTAGGCGTATTAAAGGAAAACCACGGTATCATTGCGCATCTGCAAAATCTAGTGATGACGGTATTGTCAATATTGGCACCCGCCTTCGGCATTAGCCTCGTTTTGTTTCTAGCTCTATTACCACTAACTGGGCTCCAACCACTGTGGGATGCGACTCGGGAAACGACGCCAATATTGCTCAGTTGTGCGGTGGGCGCGATTCTTTTGAGCAATTCAATCATCCGCAGTCATTCTCTAGAAGTGACGAAGAACAAAATCCTTCGCTATAGTGCGATAGGACTAGCAGGCTGTATCCTGCCGCTGGCTGTTATCGCAATTATTTCAATGCAGCAACGGATATCTCAGTATGGAATAACGCCCGACCGAATATGGGGTCTAATAGCTATAGCCGTCGCTATTACCTGTGGTGTTGCATACTTGGCTTCTCTGCTCATCGGCCGCTCAAATTGGATGGAACACATTCGGGCTAACAATACACGCTTAGCGATCGCTCTGTGTGCCCTTACTGTTTTTTTGGCCATGCCAATCATAGATTTTGGCGGTCTAGCGGTAACCAATCAACTGGCCAGATTAGCGGATGGAAGAACCAAGCCTAATGAGTTGGATTTCGCTGCGTTCGCCTATGATTTCGGACCCAAGGGGAGAAAGGCTTTAGAGGCATTATTAAAATCAAACGATAATGACTTGGCAACGGGAGCAAAAATAGCATTTGCCACTGAAAACCGGTGGAGCGCGCATAAGAACATCGAAACCGCAAAATCTACGGCACTATCTATAAGCCAACTCAAAGTTTTTCCTGAGTCGGTCCCGGTACCAAGGCCTTTAATGGATGCCATTAATAACGAGGGCGGATGTATTGGCGAGTATTGCTTGTTGATTTGGAGCCAAGGAGACAAAACAGCCAAGCTAGTGACTTCAGCGTGTGCAGGCAATATGACGCTAATCGACACTGATGGTTATTCAAAATGCCCGCCTACAGTTCTTGAACTATACGAAAATGGTGACCGGTGGGAGTTCGGCAAAATTGAATATTCGCCAGCTTATCAATCGCAGCACAAAGCTAAAACTACCTCGCAAGAACGGGATGCCGAAAAATCATCGGTTTCAAAATCGATCAACGAAGGCGAAATTGAAATTCGCGCAGTCGAAAGACGACAGCTATTTATCGGCGGGCGTCCCGTTGGCAAAGCTTTTAAATAAGCTTACTGTCGAGGCAATTCCTCACCTAGATAGAAAACGACGACCCACAACCGCAGGTGGTAGACGCATTGGGGTTGCTGACCAAGAACCGACTGCCTTGAATATCATCCTTAAATTCAACTTCGGCATTTTCTAAATATTGCATACTCAGTGGGTCGACCAACACATCAATTCCGCCCTCATGCAGGACAATATCATCCTCTAGCTGGCTGTCGTCAAACTGGAAGCCATACTGAAATCCAGAACACCCACCGCCCTGGATATAAACCCTGAATTTTAGTTCTGGCTGCTGTTTTTGTTCCAACAGCTCTTTGATCCGCGCAACCGCGTTGTCGCTAACTTTTAAGGTTTCTTCGCTCATGGGTTTTCGATTAATCTCAACTATCGCTATTCTTGAGGGTTTTGCTTGGTAATGCAATACCTCTTGCGGTCAGACTCGCGCTGAGCAAGCAACACTACACCACCATCACCGCGCCACCACGGCGTGGATCACTGGCACCAACAACTCTGCCGTCACGGCCCACCATAGCCGAATGCACGCCACCAAAAAACATATTTTTGTCATCCCACACCTTATGTGCTTTGCAATGAGGAATCAATTGCGACAACAGTGCTGAATCGTGCCCACCTTCGATATAAGTCACTTCATTTTCAAAGTGAATCCGTGGTGCGTCGACCGCCGCCTGCAGCGGTAAATCATAATGCAGTTTGTTGAGAAGCACCTGCGTAATCGCAGAGCGAATGCGGTTCGAGCCGCCTGAACCCGTCGCCAGTAACTCACCATGAGCGCCTTGAGCCAGCGTTGGTGCCATCATTGAACTCATCCGCTGATCAGCTTGCCACTTAAAAAACCCGCCGGGGTTTAAATCCTCTTCACCCAGCATATTGTTGAGCATCACACCCGTGCCGGGCAGGATTCTGCCGCAGCCCTCACCATTAGAAATCGTGCAGGCAGCCACGTCACCATGCCTATCAATAATTGAAAGATGCGTGGTTCCGCGATACGCGCGGGCGTGACTCATCACGGATTTTTGATATCGAGCGAGCCAATCATTATCGTGTAGCACGGCATAATCAGCGTGATTATCCATGCTCGCCAATCGGGCTTCGCTGGTTAATGCCATCGCATCACGCAAAATGCCTAAATGCGCCAAACTACCAAAACCATCACTAGCCTCCAGGCCGGACTCCAACAGCTTCATCGCAAACCCGATCAAGCTACCCCCCGCTGAGGGCGGTGGGTTGGTAGACACCCGCCAGCCATTAAAATCGAACTCAAATGGCGCTCTAATTTCGGTTTGATAAGCGGCTAAATCGTCTTGACACAAACTACCGCCAGCGGCGCACTCGCGCTCTATGAGTGCCGCTATCTCGCCTTTATAAAAAAGGTCCGCACCCTCGCGTGATAGAACATCTAAAAAGTCGGCAAATTCTAGGTTGGTTAATACTTCACCTGTTTTGGCGATTTGGCCCGGCTCCCGCTTGCTTTCAAACAAGGCACGAGATGATGCTGTGTCTAAAAAAATGGGTGACACCAAGCTGTAGATATAGGCTTGATACTCGTTAACCATCACACCACGCTTAGCCAGGTTGATCGCATACTCTGCTAATCGGGGCATTGGTATTGAGCCCAAATGCTGGTGGATCGAAAACAACCCATGCACGATTCCCGGCACCGCCACTGCTGCATTGCCGATATGAAACTCTTGCGTGGTGCTACCAAAATCTACCGTAGCTGAGTAAAACTCAGCTTCCTCGGGTTTCAGGCGAAGCTTCGGTGTCTGGGTAAAGAAATCGAACACCTTGACCTCTGATGCGCGGCGCGCCAAGCAAAAGCCACCCCCACCAATCGAAGACAACACTGGCTCTGCCAAGCAGGCAGTAAACACAGCAGCGATCATTGCATCAAATGCATTACCACCGTCGGCAAGAACATCCGCCGCAGCTTCCGCCGTTAAGGGGTGACCACAGGCAACAACGCCTTTAGAGGGTTTGCTCATATTGTCTTATTATTAATTATCACGCCAATCATGCCATTAGGCGAATGTTATTAGATAAATCGCTATGATAAGGTTTACTGAAATGAACCAATCAAGCTGCACACGCCTTGACAGTGCCAGCAAGAATACTGAATTTTAACCAATTAATGCTCATGAAAAATATCGTCATCATCGGTAGCGGATTCGCTGCTTTAACTGCCATTCGCTGCCTGCGAGCAAAGGACAAACAGATCAACATCAGTGTTATTTCACCAAAGTGCGAGTTTCAGTATTTACCCAGCCTCATTTGGGTCCCGGAGAACAAGCGCCGCCGCGACGATATTATCATTTCGCTCGACCACTTTTTTAAGCGCATGCGGGTTAATCACATCGCTGCTAAGGCAACCGGCCTCAGCGACGATGGTCGTACCGTACTTACCGATCACGGTGAAGTCGAAAACGACGCTCTGATTATTTGCTCTGGTGGCCGCTTTATCAAGAAACTTCCCGGGATTGAACACGCAATAACACCCTGTGAAGGCTGGGATGCAGCAGCCAAAATAAGAGACCGCCTAAAAACCATGCAGGGCGGCCATATTGCGATTGGTTTTTCCGGCAACCCCAATGAACCCAGCGCTATGCGGGGTGGGCCAATGTTTGAGTTTCTATTTGGGATTGAACGCCAGCTACGCACTGAAGGCCGACGCGACCAGTTTACCCTCACCTTTTTCACCCCCGCCGAAAGACCAGGCCAGCGTTTGGGCGATAAAGCCGTGGATGGGTTACTAAAGACCATGCAACGACACAAAATAGACACTCACTTAGGGCATAAAATAAAGCGCTTTGACACCGACAAGGTTGTTACCGAGGGTGGGGAGTTTCCTGCGGATTTAATTTTATTCATGCCCGGCATGACCGGCAACCGATGGTTTGATCAAACTGCTCTGTCACGCTCGCCCGGGGGTTTGCTCGCAGCGGATAAATACTGCCAGGTTGTGGGCGCGGAAAGAGTCTATGTGGCGGGTGACTCTGGCAGTTTTCCTGGCCCAGGGTGGTTGCCCAAACAAGCCCACATGGCAGACTTACAAGCGGAAGCCGCTGCACATAATTTACTCAAAGCACTCAACAATCAGCCACCTACCGAAACCTACAAAGTCGAACTCATGTGCGTGGTCGACTCTGGTGACAAAGGTATTTATATTTCACGTAATCTAAAAGGCGGCACCATGCTGCCTGCGCTACGGCTAATGCATTGGGCAAAAGTTGGCCTAGAGCGGTGGTATTTGAGGAAATATCGATAATGATTATAGATTGAGTGAATTTTCCAATTTTTTTCAAAAAATGTGACTTTTATCACATATTTTACCTATTCCATCACTCTACAATAGCTGCATCGAACGGATGTGAACTGCTCGAAAGAACAGATCGCAGGTAGTCGCGCTAGTCGCGCCACTGCGAAGACAAGGATACGCTGAGATGGAAACGAAGCGTCTCAACAGGTGGTTATGTTAGGATCGAGTCGGCTGAATATGGTACTGCTCTCTGTATTCTAAAAATAAGGAAATTGCATAAATGGATGTATGCATGGCTCGATAATCGGAAACCTGTAGAGTACCTAAAGCCCGCTTTGCGGGCTTTAGCTTTTTTGCGAGCTAGGCATTATCGAAATCGACGATATAACGGCCCTAAATACTGGCCCTACCACGGCATCATATTACCTAATGGTCCGAACGGGCCAGAAAAGCTGTCACCAATATTATCCACATCATCGCCCATACGATAAACTGATTCATCCATTCGCTGCATGGCACCATCCATACCTTTGACTGACTTGCCAATGCCTGCGACCGATTTATCCAACTTGGTAATCTCAGCTAATAATGGGGTCATGTCTTGTAAGGGATCCATTTTATCGGACATTTCCGCGACTTTTGCACGCATGTTGGTGACTTCTGTTGACATCGTGCTGATATCTTCACCGATTGCATTAACCTGATGACGGATGTCCTGATCAACGACCGTGGCGATGATACGCATGTCTTGCGATAGACTATAGATCAAGAAGAAACCGTAAGCAGCGAGCAAGATAAAGGCAAACATTGCGGGAAATACCATTTTCTCCCAACGCTTGGAGCTGGTCTCGAGATGAGCCAAATACCGTTCCATGACGTTGGTATCCACAGCAGAGCCACACTGGAACACGTCATCGATAGTTTCCGGCCCGGACTTAACCCTTAAGTCTGTGGGCTTGCTCGACTTACCACTCTGTTTCGTTGTCATACGTATTCCCAAAATGGTCAAACTGACTAGCACGACACCGCGCTACGCAACAATTCGACGATTGACCTGACGAGATAATAGCACGTCGCGCAATCAATCCACTCGTAAATATATCGCAAACGCCATCAGCCTAAAGAATTGATCTATAAAGCATTTTAATTAGAAAATGACTCAATAAACCACTAATGCTGCAACAACCTAACCGACTCACGCAGACTATATAGAATACTTTGGTAGCGTACAGCTCCTCGATCACCCTCAAAACAACGTGTATCCACCTGCGTTGGCAGATCAAACCCAGCCCATCCAAAACATACCGTGCCGACAGGTTTATCAGCTGTTCCTCCCTCAGGGCCAGCAATCCCAGTGATCGAAATCGCACAGCTTGCCGGACTATTTGCCAACCCACCTTCAGCCATTGATGAAGCTACCGGCTCACTGACCGCACCATATTGGTCAATCAAGCTAGCTGGCACACCGACCAATTCATGCTTTGCCAAATTACTATAGGTCACGAAACCGCGCTCGAACCACTTCGAAGATCCCGCAATATCAGTCAACACTGCACTCACCCCGCCACCGGTACAAGACTCTACGGTTACGATCATGCGATCAGTAGCCATCAGCCGCTCAGCGAGTTGCTCAGCCCAGTACGCAATGCTTTTGTCCACCTTCATCGCTAGAACGTATTGGGTAACTGCGCTCGTGCGTTGTTGATATCAACAGCCAAATTGCTGGCAGCCAATGGCCACGCTTTAGAT
Organism: Candidatus Poriferihabitaceae bacterium; assembly: GCA_965249035.1. GTDB lineage: Bacteria > Pseudomonadota > Gammaproteobacteria > Arenicellales > Poriferihabitantaceae > CBDFKV01. Next base: position 723,440 of record CBDFKV010000006.1, read on the forward strand.
TTGTCACCAGTGCTAAAAACGCGCATTTGTCGACGCTGAGCAGGACCGAAAAGCTGATGATAATACTCAAGCATGTCACCTTTATTCAGCGACGAAACAACCTCAATCATCTGCTGACGCGAATCAAATTGATACGCACTTCGGTCGATCTCGCGCCAATAATAGCCCGCGAGCTGTGCCAAAGTTTTGTCCTTTTGCGACAACTCAGAAATCAATCCTGCACGAGCCGCTTCAAACCCAGCACCATCCATGTTCGCCAAGTCCTGTTGATAGGTATCAATAAACGCATCCAGCAAGGCATTAATATCGTCAACCGAGTGCGAAGCGCTCTGAACGCTAAACAACATCGCGGGCACATCGACAATATTAAATGCGCTAGCAAACACTAAGTACCCCACCTTATTCTCGGTACGCAGCTCTTGGTAGAACGGCGACTGCATCAGTGCCGCCAGCAGTTGAGTGCGCGCCAATTCCTCGACCGTACTATCCCTACCTTGAACATAAACGGCTAACGCTGCATCCGGCTGTGAGAGCACTAATCGGTTGTTGATCGATTTCCCGGTGGGAATCTGTCGTAGTGTTGGTCTGGCTAATAGCTGATTAGAGTTCGATAATGCCGATGCCACAATAGCCACTTTTTCTCGCGTATCCGCTTCACTCACGTTGCCGATGGATAGTGCCACGGCAGAATTATCATTCATTAAAGCTGTTGCGTGCGTTTGCATCGACGCTACATCGATACCCTCTAAAGCGTCTAGCAGCTCGGCATCGGACCAATTATTTTCCAACAAGATCTCGTAGATCGTGCTGATCGACTGGTCGGAGGGCCTGTTTTCTTTACTATTCTCCCAATGGCGAGCCAACTCTTGCTGATATTGCTGCAATGTTTCAGAGGTGAATTGTGGTTGTTTTAACGCCGTCACCACCTGGTTCAGCAATTCATCTTGTTTATCAGCATAGCCGTTAATTCGCACTGAAAACCCACGACTGTGCCGATATAGTTGGTAACTAAGCCCAGCCAAATACGCTGGATAGTAATTCGTACTCAGCTGCTCCTCGATGGTTTTCACCAACAGCTCGGTCTGTACCGCGTGTCGCGGCGTATCACTGCCAACCGGCGAGCGCACAGAAAAGTAGAAGCTCGCCTTAGGTTGCCCGAACTGGGTTGTAGTTTGATGCCAGGTTTCTATGCCGCTGTCTGTTTCCAGTCGAGTCGGGCTAGCGTCACCTTCTGCATCAACCAAATCAAGCCGCTCCGGCACAAAAGGATTCGGCGCAGGCAAGGCTAACTTAACCCCTAACCCTGATCGCACTGTACTGGTACTGGCCTTTTGCCAACGATCAAGCCAGCCTGGATCCAGTTCTGACTTTTGATACGCAACATCATACCAGTCGGTTTTTGTATCTGAAGTTACTTCCGGATCAACCACCACCATCAACAGATTATCAGGTCTTACTTCAGCCAGCATTTCATGGATCAACTCTGGCTGCCACTCGCTCAGCAAATACACCCCGCTAATCACCTCTTTGGCTGGCAAACGATGCAAGCGTGAGGCCAATGATTGCGCTAGATGATAGGCGTCGCTCTTTTCTTGATACTGAAAATCAAGTGCTGCCAATTGTTTCTGTTCCTCAAAATAAACCCGATCAATCCCTTTCTCTCGGATCAATGCGACCTCAGCAAACAGCATTTCGCCCATTTCTTCCAGGTGCTTGCTGCCAACAGGCGTCAGGCTAACTGAAACACTCATAACGCCTTGCAACTCATCCATATAGCCAATACCTGCGCTTAAAGATTCCGCCCAGCCTTTTGCTTTCAGTGCAGCTAGTAGCGAACCCTCACCCTCATGGCCGAGCAAATTAGAAATCGCCTGCAATGGTCGGCTACGATAGTGCGCACGCGTGCTTGGAATCGGGAAGTTATAAGACACCCTTCTGATTTCTTTAATGGGCGCTAAATCCAACCGAAGGGGCAAACTACCCGCAGACAATAAGGGCACGTCAAACGCTGGCGTGGAGACACCTTGATCCCGTATAGGCATGAAGGCGTCTCGCGCCATGGCTTCTAGCACATCCAAAGACTGATTACCCACCAGCACCAAAGCCATATTGCCCGCATAATAGTAACGCTGATAAAATTCGATCAAAGTATCGCGCACCGAATCACCTTCCCGATCAGCCAAGGTCTCCTCGCTTCCTACCGAGAAATGCGTTTGTGGATGCGCGGGGTTATAGGCCAAACTTTGCGCAGTCCACAAACGTCGCGGCTCATCGGTTCGGCGCGCCATAAACTCGGAATGCACAATCGCCCGCTCACGCTCCACGTATTTTTCAGTGAACAGCGGGTCAATAAAAAAATGGGCAAACCGATCCAGAGCTGGCTGTAAAAATGCGGGGTCAATACTGAAATGATAGTTAGTGTGGTTGATCACCGTATAGGCGTTATTGGTACCACCGTGCTGATTGATATAAGCCTGGTATTCCCCCGCTTCAGGATATTTTTCGGTACCAAGAAATAGCATGTGCTCAAGATAGTGCGCCAAGCCTTGCCGGTCCTCGGGGTCGTGGCCGCTACCGACGTGCACATCCAATGCGGCGGCGGCTTTATCCGCATCCGCGTCAGACACCAGCATTACCTGCAAACCATTCTCCAGCGACAGCGAGCGATATTGGTTGGTATCGAGCGGGCTGGTAATAACGTCAGATTCGAAGTGTTTTAAGCTGACACACGCGCTCAAAAACATCATCACCAGCAAGGTGATCAATCTTAGTATCGGGGCAGATTTCACTGGTGGTGACTGCAATTCCATTAAAGCCATTATTGAGTGTCCATTGAGTTTGAGTTATCCGGTTCGGCTAGCTTATCATCAGCTGTTGGCGTTTGAATGAATTCCGCGCGCGACTTAAACAACTGGCTGGCCACGTGGTCGCTAACCAAAAAGTACCGTTGGTACCAAAGAGACTGCCGATGCTCCCACTCGGCTTTGCCCGCATCATCGGCATCCGCGCCAATTGAAACATCTAAAGTCAGCCAAGCCTGAGCATTCTCATAACCACCCTCTTCTTCACCCCGGCCCTGCCAGCGTACTACTTCAATAATTGAGCCATCGTCGATGGTTGTTCGCAGTAAACCAGACTGCGCTCCTGGTTTATCCGGTGCCACCTCTTCTAAGCTAAGGCTAACCAGCGTATTCGCCACTTGATTGAGGTCGAATTGCGATACTAACTGTTCAACCGGCAAATCTCGCACCAACCAAGCCTCATCATCTTCTGGGTCTCGATCCAAAAAATACGCCACCTCGTCGGGCATTTGAACCTCAATCTGAGTCAATCTGCCAGTCTCAATAGTGAGCAAGGATTGATCCAACCACTGGATAAGTGTGCGCGGAATATCCAACCCACCCTCAACTAACCAGGTTTGCGCCTCACCCACCTTGCGCACATAATAGCGGTCGCTAATCCCGTCTGCGGCACGCTTGCCGAGTAATAGCGATGCAAGGCTTTGATCCTGGGGTCCCAGCAAATTAATGCCGAAAGATTGGCTTGCAGACGCATCAATGTCCTGCAGTTGTAACTCCGAAAATCGCTCCGGCTTTTTGGTTTTCGGCTCAACAATACTCAGCTTAGCAAGCGCCTGAACCAGACTGCGTAGCTGGGTGACATTAGCAGGGTAATGACGACGTTCAACGACACCCCAGACATTATCAGCTTGAGCCAAGCTCCAACTACCCGATTTATTCTGGAACTGCACACCTGTTAGGCTGGGTAACTGTGATTCTAGGTCAGGAAATAGCACACCAAACTCACTGGCTACAGGCTCATCCTTTACCTCATTCTGATTGAGCCACCAACCGAGCGATACCAGTATTAACAGTAGTGACAAAAGTGCAATGGTCTTCTTACTCATCTCACTGCGCCTTCATAAACCGAGCGTTGACGACGGCCACGCATCCATACCATCAGCACGCCTAGTAATCCCACCACCAGTGGCACCAAGCCAATATTAATCAGCTTGGTGACTTTTTCGACCTGTTCGATATCCTTGTTCAGTGCATGCTGCACATCGCGCAAATCTTTACGGATTTGTACTTTTTCCAACCGGAATTGCTCGATTTCTTGCGCTTGCGCATCGCTCAAGACTAATTGATTGCCATCACTTTCCTCCAACTGCAAGGCGCTCAGACGTTGCTCGGTTTCTTCTAGGCGGGCGGTTAATTCCTGTTCTTTTTGGCTGAATTGCAGACCCGCATTTTTGGTGATTTTGTCCACCCATGTAAACGGTCGGTCGATTTTGCCACGACTACGAACGCTAATCAGATCACTATTGCCAATCAGATTCTCAACCGCGTTGATGACGAAGGCACCGTTGCCTGAATTCGGAATGGCCAGACGCGAGCCAAATAAGTGTTGCACTTGAACCCAGGCACTATCATGCAACATATCAATATCGCCGACAATGATCACTTGTGCATTGTTCGCTTGTTTCACAAACCCTTGTGAATCTATTCCTTCAGGAATGCCGTCTGCATACAACGATTTCAACGGGCCCGCAATTCGCGCAGCTAATACCAACGGTTCACCATTGGGCTGGTAATTCTGTAGTAAGGCACGCGGGTCTTGCCCAAATCCAATGTGAGATTTCTCAATTAGGGTACCGCTGGCTGTGGTTTGAATCAGCGGCGTGACACTGACCTCATCCGTAGGATTTAACTCCAAAGCCGCGGGGCTCAGTAAGGTTAGTTTATTGATCTCAGCAGTAACAATATCATCGCTATCCATCTCGCTTGGCAACAAGCCCATCCAAACCGGATAATCCATCACTTGGTTACGCCCCACCTGGGTTTGAACTTTGAGCCCCCGGTCGATATCAGCAGCCACCATTTCCGGCGTGATCACAACACCCCAAGCCGCCAGCAACTCATTCAGTGAATCATCAACGGCTGCTGGATTCTCTGGTGTTGGCCCCGCTGCAGCCACTTCAATCAGCGTATCGACAAACAATAATGCGCGGCCACCTTTCAGTACAAATTGATCGATTGCGTAGCTCATCTGGACATCAAGCTCGCCGGGGGCAGCCACCAGCAATACATCAATATCGCCGGGTATTTCACCAACGCCCGGGTCGATACTTTCGAGCTCGAATAGCTGCTTAATTTGGTCGATCACCACCCAAGGCAATTCAGTCTGTGCCGCCCCAGGCTGGGCCAATGCTGCAGCAGGGCTGGCACCTCCATTCATGGGTAAGCGGGTCAATAGCCCCACCTTTGGCTGGCTGGTCTGGGTCAATTGATAGACCAACTTGCTGAGGTCATACTCGATTTGTGACTGACGATCAGGCGAGAAAAATGGGATGACTTCCACTTCATCGGTGGCACCCGTACCAACGAGACCAAAATAAAATAGCTCGCCACCCTCATCAATCGGTACGCCTTGTAAACCATAAGCAACTGCTTGATCTTCCGCTTCAGAAAACGGCTCTGGGTCGATTATACTGAGGCGAATTTTGCCGTTGGCTTTGCGCGCGTATTCCTCTAGCAGTTCCTGCACCCGAGTGGCATAAGGGCTCAAGCCGGGTAAGCGGGTCGCCATTGTCTGCGACAAATAGAAGCGCAGGTTAACCGGTTCATCCAAGCTATTAAGAATATTGCCGCTGCCCTCTGTCAAGGTATAGCGCTGGTTGTCAGTCAAGTCGATGCGCGTGCTAGTTAGGCTAGTGCCCGCCAGCATATTGACCGCTAACAGCAGTAGTAGTGCAATCGCCAAACCACCCCAGCTCAAGCTGTTTTTCAAATAATTCGCGCGCATGATCAGTCCGCCTTTTTTAGATTGATGATCACCACCGTCGCGAACAGGAAAAACACCATCACGCTGATAAAATAAATCAAGTCACGGAAGTCGATCACACCTTTGCTAATGGCGTTGAAATGGGTCAAAAAACTCATACTCGATATGGCTTGCAACACCGGTTCTGGTACCCAACCGCTGAAAAAATCCAGTACTAAGGGAAAGCCGCTCAGCACAAACAGCAAACACACCACTAGCGACAGCACAAACGCGACCACTTGGCTGCGGGTCAAGGCTGACATCGCTGAACTAATCGCCAAGAACGCCCCAACCATTAAAAAGCTCCCCAAGTATCCGGCTAAAATGACCCCGTTATCTGGCTCACCTAATACATTAACGGTAATCCACAGTGACATCGTCAACAGCAAAGCCACCCCGGTAAACACCCATACCGCGAAAAACTTGCCCAATACCGCCTGCATTGGCGTAACCGGCAAGGTAAACAGTACTTCAATCGTGCCATTATTTCGTTCTTCAGCCCACGCTCGCATTGCTAAGGCTGGCACTAAAAATAGATACAGCCAGGGATGAAATGTAAAAAACGAGTTAAGGTCGGCTTGGCCTCGCGGGAAAAAATCGCCGAAATAGAAGGTCATGATGCCTGCAAGAAACAAAAATACGACGATAAAAATATACGCCACCGGGGTTACGAAATAACTCGCCAGCTCGCGTTTGAAAATGGTCTTGATGATACTCATGCTAGCTCACCCGCAGGGCCACTATCACTTTCACTATTATCTTTACTGGGTGTCTCTGGTTGGGTGATATTACGAAAAACATCGTCCAGCCGCCCCTGCTCGCAATAGAGCTCGGTAGTAGTCACATTCTTTTGTCGCAAGGCAGCCGAAACCGGCTCTAACAATGAGGCACTCCCATCGGTCAAAATCCGCAGTACAGCCAATTGCTGGCTTTCACTTTCAACCGACACGTGCTTCACGCCAGCCACACTCACGACCGCACCAAAGGCCAACGCCTTATCTGCCAACGGAACAGTCAAGCTCAGTGTTTGATGCAGCGGCGAGCGCTGTTTTAATTCCAGAGGCGTGCCATCGGCCAAAATCTTGCCTTCAGCAATAATGATCGCTCGCGTACACACCGCATCAACCTCTTCCAATATATGGGTGGATAAGATGATCGCTTTATCCGCCGCTATTTCTTGAATCAGGTTCCTAACCTCGTGCTTCTGATTGGGATCAAGGCCGTCAGTTGGCTCATCCAGCACCAAAATGGCAGGATCATGTATCAGTGACTGCGCTATGCCCACCCGCCGCTTAAAGCCTTTTGATAGAGTTTCGATCGTTTGATAAGCGACCGACTGCAGATTAATTCGACTCAATATTTCATCCAGCCGTGACCGCAATGGTTTACCTCGTAAACCATGTATCGAACCGACAAAAGCAAGAAACTTAAGCACCGTCATATCGCCATATAGCGGCACACCTTCGGGCAAATAACCGATCGTTCGCTTCGCAGCGATAGGTTGTTTTTCCATATCTAAGCCAGCGATCTCTATCCGCCCTCTGTCGGGGGCTAGAAAGCCAGTAATCATCTTCATGGTAGTGGATTTGCCCGCACCATTTGGACCCAGAAAACCCAACACCTCGCCCTTGCAGATATCAAACGAAACATCATCCACCACTCGGCGACCAATAAATGATTTGCTTAAATGCGAGACGCGAACCAAGGGTTCCATAGGCCTACTAATCCATTGTGTTAGGGGTAACTATATAATCGAGGCTGATTGTAATTACTACCATCTTAGCGTCAACGCCTTTTCATTACGATTCAATTAATTCGGCGCCATGCTGTCGTACCCGCCCGATAATTGAGCGGCACTTTTCGCACCGAAAAATACACCAGAGATGGAGGTTCGCGTGGGTTAAAGCATCTTCGACGATGGCACTCAAAAGACGTCTTTAGATAATCCTTTCTAGATTACTCTCCTGATCCCTTTACTTGCTTTCGTTCTGGTTGGCTTCCAAGCTGTCGTGCCAACGCTCGTGATGCGCTTTCGCCCAGTTTTTGTCCACGGTGCCCCTTGTCATCGCGCGTAACGTGCCTTTAACCAGAATTGCAGCGAGAAATGCGTGACTAAATACCAAGACCACAAAAAATACCGCTATCACTGAATGGACAACGTGGGCAACCGCCAGCTGCGCTCGGCCTAAATCAAAAATGGGAAAATCAAGCGTGAGTCCGGAAATGGATATTAACAAGCCAAACAGCATGATCAACCAAAACATGATCTTTTCACCCATGTTAAAAAACCCGGCACTGAGATGGGCATCAGTAAGAATACCTCCGCCTTTAAGCAGCCAACTTAGATCGCCTTTTTCATAGATATTTCGCCGTCCAAACTGAACCAGCAGTAACAACACCACCAGAGGGAAAACTAGGCCAGACCAATTGTGCAGAAATTTCCCGATAGCCGCAATTTGCCCAAACCCATCCGACCCTATCAAGGGCACTAATAGTGATCGACCATACGTTACCGTAAAACCAGTGATGGCCAACAGCAGAAATAATGCCACCAACGACCAATGCAGGACTCGCTCATAATAAGTGGTACGCTGGATATCTTTACCTGACTCGCCTCCCGGAACTTCAATTGAGCGGCGGATCAGCCAAAACAGTAGTAAGAGAAGAGTCACGCCAGCAAATATGTAACCGGAATAAGGAACCAACATCGTAGTTCTGTAACTCAGCCAGTCTCGCCCTTCGGTATAGACCAAAGCACCGCCATCGGGCGAATTTACCTGGCTGCGAAGCGCGGCATTATTTTGCCTTACAGACTCCCACAGACTGGTGCCAGCATAATTATTGCTCGGCTCATTCGACTGACCTGCAGCTGCGGCCGTTACAATGCCCAAAGACAGAACTAAAACCAATATAGCGCCTACCAACCGCATAACTTGAGCAGAACCTATCGAGTGTCGTCTTTGCATAAACGCCTTAAAACCACCTTTAGCAGGCGCACTCTCGCACAGATCGCTCAACATATGCTTTATGAATCTGATCCATATGCTTCGGCCCAACCCGATTTTTTGCTGGCACCACCACGTTTTCGTTCTCGGCGGCCAAACCCCCCACCTCGACGCACGATACGATCTCGGAAGATATCGGAGACGGTACTGCCATCACCTGCTAACAATGCCTTGGTTGAGCACATTTCTGCGCATATAGGCAGCTTCCCCTCGGCTAGGCGGTTGCGTCCATACTTAGTATGTTCAGCAGGACTGGAATCCTCTTCTGGTCCACCAGCGCAAAAAGTACACTTGTCCATTTTGCCACGAGAACCAAACGAGCCATCTTCAGGGAACTGCGGCGCCCCAAACGGACAGGCAAACAAACAATAGCCACAACCAATGCAGGCATCTTTATTGTGTAATACGACCCCATCGTCGCTGGTGTAAAAACAATCAACCGGGCAAACCGCCGCACAGGGCGCATCCGAACAATGCATGCATGCCACAGACAGCGATCGCTCACCGGGTTCACCGTCCTTAATCGTCACCACTCGGCGGCGATTGACACCCCAGGGTACGTCGTGTTCATTTTTACAAGCCGTCACACAACCATTGCACTCGATACAGCGTTCAGCATCGCAGAGAAATTTCATTCTAGCCATCGTAATCTCCTCTTAAGCAGCGCTAACACGGCACAGAGATGCTTTGGTTTCTTGCATCTGTGTGACCGAGTCGTAGCCGTAGGTTAGTGCCGTATTTGCCGCTTCGCCCAATACATAAGGAGCGGCGCCTTCAGGATATTTATCATGTAGGTTCTTGCCTTGAAAATGTCCGCCAAAATGGAACGGCAAGAACACAACCCCCGCTGCAACACGCCGGGTGACTTGCGCTTTGACTCTAATTTTACCACCCTCTGGGCCCTCCACCCAAATATCATCGCCCTCCTTGACCCCTGCATTATTCGCATCCCGCGGATGAATTTCAGCAAACATATCTTGCTGCAACTCAGCCAACCACGGGTTGGAGCGCGACTCATCGCCGCCGCCCTCGTATTCCACCAAACGGCCGGAAGTCAGGATCAATGGATAGTCTTTGGCATGATCCACCTCTTGAATGGACTTATAGCGTGTCGGCAATCGATAATGCGACTTTCGATCTTCATAAGTAGGATAGCGCTCAACCAAATCGCGCCGCGAGGTATACAACGGTTCTCGGTGAATCGGTACTGGGTCTGGAAATGTCCACACCACCGCCCGCGCTTTCGCATTTCCAAAGGGTGCGCAGCCATGCTTGATTGCCACGCGTTGAATACCGCCGGACAAATCAGTTTTCCAGTTCTTGCCTTCTGCTGCTTGCTGTTCTTCAGCAGTAAGATCACCCCACCATCCCAGCTGCTTCAACAAATCAGCTGAAAACTCCGGATGGCCATCTTGCAACTCATTACCAACCGGATAGGAACCCTCAGCCAGTAAATTATCGCCGTCGTGCTCAACCCCAAACCGCGCACGAAAATTCAACCCACCTTCAGCTACTGGCTTACTCGGGTCGTACAAATTAGGCGTACCGGGGTGCCCCATTTCTGGTGTTCCCCAACACGGCCAAGGCAAGCCAAAATACTCACCATCGCAGGGGCCACCTTCCGCTTTCAGGGTGGTAGTGTTAAACGTCCCCCAATGCTCCATGTGCAACCTCAGACGTTCTGGGCTTTGGCCAGTATAACCAATTGTCCACATACCCTTATTAAACTCTCGGGTGATATCTTCAATCAGAGGCTCGTCATCGTTGACGCTAATGTTCTTAAACATTTCCTGCTCGAAACCCAGCTTCTTAGCGAACTTGTACATAATCGTATGATCAGGCAAGGACTCAAACATGGGATCGATCACCTTATCACGCCATTGCAAGGAGCGATTCGAGGCGGTAACTGATCCATAGGTTTCAAACTGCGTACACGCCGGTAGCAAATACATGCCATCGGTACGATCATGCATGACCGCGCTGACCGTGGGATAAGGATCGATAACCACCATCAGATCAAGCTTTTCCATCGCTTTTTTCATTTCCTGACCGCGGGTCTGGCTATTGGGCGCATGTCCCCAGAAAATCATCGCCTTCAAATTGTCGTTTTGAGCAATATTTTCCTTATCTTCCAACACGCCATCAATCCAGCGCGATACCGGGATCCCGGCTGAATTCATCGGCTTGGCTTCTTTATCACCGTAGCCATTTTGATCAAAGCGTCCAGCAATCCAGTCATAATCAACATCCCAAACCTTGGACCAATGTTTCCACGCACCTTCTGATAAGCCGTAGTAACCCGGCAAGGAGTGGCTCAATACACAAAAGTCGGTGGCGCCTTGAACATTGTCATGACCGCGGAAGATATTAGTCCCGCCACCAGACTTGCCCATATTGCCCAGCGCGAGCTGAAAGTTGCAATAGGCGCGGGTATTATTATTACCGATGGTATGTTGCGTTCCGCCCATGCACCAAATGAAAGTGCTGGGGGTATTGTTCGCCATCAAGCTCGCTGCCTCGCGCACTTTTGCCTCGGACACACCCGTGACTTCTTCTACCAAGTCAGGGGTCCACTTAGCCACCTCTTCTCGAATCTGATCCATCCCCCAAACTCGCTGCTGGATAAATTCGGTATCTTCCCAACCATTTTCAAAGATATGCCACATCATTCCCCAGACGATGGGAACATCAGTACCAGGGCGAATCTGCAAATGCAAATCAGCGTGTGCTGCGGTTCGTGTATACCGTGGATCAATAACGATAATCGGTGCGTTATTCTGTTCTTTAGCCTTCATCACATGCAGCATCGAGACTGGATGCGCCTCCGCCGGATTACCACCGATAATCAAAATGGCTTTGGAATTGTGAATATCATTATAGGAGTTGGTCATTGCACCGTAACCCCAGGTATTGGCAACGCCAGCAACGGTGGTCGAATGACAAATACGGGCTTGATGATCGCCGTTATTGCTGCCCCACATCGCGTACAATTTACGGAACAAATACGCTTGCTCGTTGTTGTATTTGGCAGACCCTAACCAATAGACTGAATCCGGGCCGGAAGCTTCGCGAATCTCCAACAGCTTATCACCGATTTCGTTAATTGCCTCTTCCCAGGAAACGCGCTTCCACTCACCGTTGACCAGTTTAGTCGGGTATTTAAGACGGCGCTCACCATGGCCGTGCTCTCGTACCGACGCCCCTTTGGCGCAGTGCGAACCCATATTAATCGGATGATCCATAGCTGGTTCTTGACCTGTCCATACGCCATTCTCAACTTCAGCGATGATGCCGCAACCTACTGAACAGTGTGTGCAAACCGTCTTTATTCTCTTGGCTGAACCAGCTGCCTCACCGGTATCGGCCTGCGCTTTACGGCTCATACCGATCGGCAATAATGCCGCGGCACCCAACCCACCTGCTGTCACCCCTGAGCGGTGCAAAAAAGTACGTCGATCAATAACTCCGGCGCGAGATTTTAGTGGTTGTGGATTACTGGTTAGCCCAGCAACAGTGGCCGCAGGCGTCTGATCAATTTTCTGTAATTTCATTCCTGACCTCCTGAGGGCAGATTAGAAGCGCGACGCGCGGTAATAAGCTTTAACATGCTCAGTTTCCTGATAGCCACTTTGCGTAGCTTCAGCCTCAGGCACCGCTTCTTCTTGCGTTACCGCTTCGGCACCCAAGCTGGCGACACCGCCCACAGCCATGGTGTGTAAAAACTGACGCCGGGATTTAGGTTTTTTTTGATCTTTAGTTTTCATTTTCTCTCCTCGTTTTACCTTGGCAAATTCAGTTACATAAACTTATGTTTGCAAAGAAAAATATTTGCTTTCAATCTTAAAAAAAACAGCACCAAATTGTCCCGCTGCTTTATAAAACTGTGCCCGTTTAGCCGTTTGTAAATCTTGCATAAACTCATCTATCCACGGCTCTATATGCGCCGTATAAAATTTTTTTTGCTGCTCAAAGCCCACTGCGTCATCACCCGCATCACTAATCAGACTGCTCATAACCGCGCAGAGCAGTCCTGCGTGGTCTTCTGTCTCAAATCGATTTGAGTCTCGTTGAAAACCGAGATGTTGCAAGCTGGTGCGTAATTCCGCCAACGGCTGTTCATTTAAAAATCCAGACAGATAGACTGACCCATACGGCAATACCTCCCCACGACCAACGCCGATGAACAAGGCGTTAAATTCTGACTCAAGTAAGTTGGGATGTTGTAGCGCACTTGCAGATACCAGCCCTAACTGGCTAAGGGCAACGCTGAATTCTCCCTGCTCTTGGCTATTGTCGTTATTTTGTGAAAAGCCGCGAATCTGCTGTAGCAGTTCCGAACTGGGAAGTGCGAGTAGTAGTTGGCTGAGTAAAGCATAGATATTAGTTCTGGCTGCCCTATCGGATAGAAGGATCGGATTGGGAGTGGTCTTGCGAATTTCAACGGAGCCTACTTGCATTACTCTACATTTATATCGAATATACTTATATTGTGCAAGGATATTATTTATGGGCTGTTACAACATCTGATTACATCATGTCCTTAACTCGACAGTCTTCGCACATCATCAACCGATTTTTTGCCTCGCCTTGAAACTGCACATGATCCGCCAACGTTGCCATTATTTTGTCGACCATACTTCGCGTCGCGAACGGCTTTGCACAACGAATACAGGTGAACGGTTGTTCTTGTTTGAGGGTGCGATGCTGAATACGTTGCTGGCGGTTGGTCAAATACCGCGGCTTCAATTGCAACGCCGATTCTGGGCAGGCTTCGACGCACAGACCACATTGAAGACATTGATTTTCAACAAATTGTAGCTTGGGTTCTTCACTATTCGCACTCAAGGCTTGCGCTGGACAACACGACACGCAGCCAACACATAAGGTGCAGGCATCAACATCAATTTCTAATGCGCCAAATGCAGCGTGCGCGGGCAATTCGATCGTTTCCGCTATTAAAGCTCGGTCTGCACGGCTCACCAGATAGTCCATCGCCAGGTGTATCAATTCCCGTTTCTCACCTACCAAAGCATAGGTTAACGGCGGGCACAGTGCCGCCAGTGGTTTCGGCTGGGCCGCTACCGCGTCACCAAAAGATTGATCATCAATCAAGCGAACTCGCTGCTGACTATCGCTAGGGAGCACGCCTGCCAACAAGTGATTAACCACATCCGCCTGCTTTTCCAGTTCGCTTCGGACTGAGTCTGGTACCTGCTGATCAATCAGGATAACAATATTACCAGCACCACCCGCGATAGCGCTCAGCCATAGCTCCGGGCTGGTTGCGCCCGGTTCTTCCATCGGCCAATACAAGCAATGCGCTGGTAACACGTCAGCTAAATCAGCCAAAACTGACGCACTGCTGTCCGGGTGATAAAAAATAATTTGCGGTGCCACTTCGTATTCTGCAATCAAGCTGCATAATGCTACTGCAGTTTGATTGGCATTCGCAGCGCTGTACTGAATCGCCCCACTGGGACAAGCAGCACGACACACACCCACGCCATGACAACGATGCTGATCAGCTTCGACCGTATCACCCGAACTACTGAACGCACTCGCTGGACAGGCGTCGATACAGCGGCTACAACCCTCAATACTATTGCGTTGGTGGGCGCACATTTGTGCATTAACCATTATGTACGCAGGTTTTTCAAAATGCCCTTGCCGCAAGGGGATTTCCTCAAGCGCTTCTAAAAAAGCATCGTGATCGCCCTTTGGCGCGTAATAACCCGGCGGCAATAAGGGGTCACTAATCAAGGGCTGGCGTTGCAAATCCAGCGCCAGTGCAAAGGGCTGCTGTAAACAACTCAGCTTTGGCTCTGTCTCTAGATTGAAAGCGCCTAAATGTCCGTTGAGCTCAGCTCGCAGGTTCGACGCCTTCCAAAATTCACGTCCGTCGATAGCGTATTTTTCCTGTTTGGGCAAGTCACAGCCATCCGTGTTTTCGCTATCCAAAAAAACAATACGTTCCAGTGCTGGCAGCGACTCCACCACTGCTGCGAACGCTGGTTGTGGCCCAATAACGAGTAGACTGCCGTCAGAGTCATAAGGGATTTGAGCAAGCGATGGGCGTGTTTTTTCAATAGCTCTAATTAACGCTTCCAGCCGTTGACTATCTGCTGGTGTGGTCGCAGTTGGGCTAAAACCCAGCACGGTTTCAACTGTCATCAGCTTCGGGCTCCTCGCTATGGTCGTCGACTGCCAGTGGCTTTTCAACTGCCGCTTGATCTGTAGCGGGCTCATCCTCAATTAAATCAGCCAAAGCTTGCTTTGCGCGCTCAATGCTATGCTTCATATCAGCGGTGACAATGTCGCCCAGAGGCTCAAATTGGGTGAAATCTTCTGCATAGTCGTCGAGACCATCCACCACATTAAACTTAGATGCGCGAAATAATTGCTGCAACGCTACTTTGCGCAAACCTTTGCTAACCCCTTCGGACAAAAAGCTGCTGTAGTCGCTGTATTCATCCAGCGTGGCCAAATTGGGCATATCGTCATCGCACAACACTACCGGTTCTGCTTGGCATACGCCGTCGGCGATCACCGGTTCCGGCAATGACGGCTGATCAAACTCCTCTGATTTCATCTGCGCCCAACGGCGCAGTCGCCCGCTTGACTGAATGCTGTCGTCGTTACTCATGGTTTAGCCGCTCCTTGATCGCCTTGACCTTTAAACCAGCGCTTACGCTTACGCTTTTTAGGGATCTCTGGCGCGTAATATCGCACCACAAAAGCCTCTGTCCAGACATAAATATCTGGTGGAATGGGCAATCTGAACACCTGCGCCTCCACTTCCGTCCAGCGCGTTGCTTCGTCATATGCCAAGCTGACTTGAAATGGCGTTGAAATACCATTTTCGTCATCCTGCGAGACCACAAACAAACTCGGTTGGTCGCTCAGCAAGTTTTGATAATAGCTCTCCAGCTCATCGGCAAACAGGCTTAAGCGAAAGCCCGGATACAGATACCGAGCTGTGTCATCATCTTCATGGATACAGGTCGCAGCGCCGCGATCACGCTGCTGACTATTCACCAACGCCGATACCGCACGCCATTGCCAGTCAGCCCAACGCTGGTGCTTGACTGCGTAACGTTCCATCACCACGCTCACATAGCGATACTCAGGTTGAACGATGCTCTCTGGCTTAAATTGGCTCGGTACAGGCTTCACAACAAAATGCTTATATGGGTATAGGTTGCGCTAAGCCATAATACTAATCTATTATTGCCGCTGATAACAAGATGACGACGCACACCGTGAACAAACAGGCTGATGTACCGATTGCCGCCACGCTACCAGCGCTCAGCGACGAAGGTATTAACCCGATTCACCAAGCCGTCAGGCTGGATCAGAATGGCGTCGAAACCACCGTTTCTATCATCGGTGAGCGACCGCTGACGATTAAAGTTGACGGCAAAGAAGTGGTTACCTTGATGACAGCTGGAACTCACCCCGAACGCCTGACCCTAGGTTATTTACGCAATCAACTACTATTTGAAAGCATAACTGAAATCGCCAGCATCGAAGTGGATTGGAACCGTGAAGTCGCCGATGTTAGCACTCATCATGGCAATGGCATCGCTGCGCTAGATCAATCGCAGCGCATCGTCACTACCGGCTGCGGTCAAGGCACGATGCTAAGTTGCACGATGGATAAAATGTATCACTACCGCCTGCGGAAAACACAGGTGAAGCAATCTGAGATATATGCCGTACTGAGTGCGGTGCAGCAGCACAATCGTTTATATCGAGAGACCGGCTCTCTCCACAGCTGCGGCTTATGTAGAGACGGCAAGGTACGCTATTTTGTAGAAGACGTCGGCCGTCACAACGCCATGGACTCGATTGCGGGAGAAATGTGGCTGCGCCATATTGAGGGCACCGGCCACTCTTTTTACACCACCGGGCGGCTGACCTCAGAAATCGTCATCAAAGCCGCATTCATGGGTATTCCCACGCTTATCTCCCGAAACGGCGCAACCCAGATGGGTGTAGAGCTGGCCGAGGAATTGGGCGTTATGTTGATTTCACGGGCCAAAAGCCGGCAGTTCACCGCTCTTAACGCCAAAAACCGCTTGGTGTTTGACGCCATACCCGGAAGCAATCTTTAATCACTGCGGCTTATCCTACCAACTCACGAGTTAATCCGGAATTAGAACGGTTTGACCCGTAGTTTTACGCGCCTCCAAATCATCATGCGCAGATGCCACATCAGCCAGCGCGTAGCGTTGATTGACGCTTATTTTGACCGTTCCGGATGATACCACCGACATCAGTTCACCCGCACAAGCGCTCAACTCTGCTCGATTTCTGGTGTAGCTGGCTAGCGTTGGCCTGGTTAAATACAGCGAGCCTTTTTGGGCCAAAATCCCGGGCGAGAATGGCGGCACTGCGCCTGAGGCATTGCCATAACTGACCATTAGGCCGCGCACCGATAGACAATCAAGCGAGCCTTCAAACGTATCTTTACCGACTGAGTCATAGACCACGGGAACACCCTCGCCATTGGTTATTTCTCGCACACGATCAGAAAAATTTTCTTCATTGTATAAGATCGTATGCGCACAACCATTCGCCTGGGCAAGCTGGGCCTTTTCTTCAGAGCCAACCGTACCTATAACAGTAACGCC
The DNA here is from genome assembly GCA_965249035.1 of Candidatus Poriferihabitaceae bacterium. GTDB lineage: Bacteria > Pseudomonadota > Gammaproteobacteria > Arenicellales > Poriferihabitantaceae > CBDFKV01. The sequence continues at coordinate 740,901 of CBDFKV010000006.1, forward strand.
CAATGAGCTAGCCCATTGGCTGAGTAATGATCCAACACCGCCCGCTGCCGCATGCAATACAATCGTTTCACCTGCTTTAACTCGATAAGTCGAGCGAATCAAATACTGAGCAGTCATCCCTTGCAACATCATCGCTGCCGCGGTTTCGGAATCAATGCTGTCCGGCAGTTTGACTAATAGACTAGCCGGAATGATGCGCTCGTCGCTGTAGGCGCCTAAAGGCCCACCCGCATAAGCAACGCGGTCACCGACCGCTACTTCGCTCACGCCTTCACCAATAGCCTCGACCACACCAGCCGCTTCCATGCCCAAACCACTCGGTAAACTGGGCACCGGATAGAGACCGGTGCGGTGGTAAACGTCGATAAAGTTTAGGCCAATGGCTTCGTGACGAACCCGCACCTCGCCAGCAGCGGGTGCAGCCAGTGAGACTGATTGCAGTTTGAGCGACTCTGAACCGCCGGTTTTATCAATGATGATGGCTTTGGTCATAGTTTTCTGTATCGATCAATTTAAGTGTTCACAATAGGCTACACCCTGCTCTCAGCATGGCGCGATGATTGCGGCATTAAACCACAAACCGATCCGCTCGCGCTTCCTGGAATTGCTTGAACAAGGCGGTTTTTTGCTCAATAACCTGCCTCACGCTCGTCGCTTTGACGTGACCAAAACCTTTTATCGCTTCAGGCAAACGCGCAATCTCCACTGCACTGGCAAAATTATCCGGTGTTATTTCAGACAGCAAACGAGCAAGATCGCTTTCATAGTCCACTATTAATTGCCGTTCCAGACGTCGTTCTTCAGACTTGCCAAACAGATCAAACCAAGTGCCGCGAAAAAACTTCAAGCGGGCAATGATCGCAAACCATTTCAAGGTAAAACCCGGGTATTCGCGTTTAACCAAGTGTCCTGTCAGTGAGTCTTTGAGCGATAGCAGCGGTGGCGCCAGGTGAAACTTAATTTTGTCTGCGTCCACAAACTGTTCTTCCAGTTTCTTGAGAAATTCACCGTCCGAATACAGTCTCGCCACTTCGTATTCGTCTTTATACGCCATCAGTTTGAAATAATTGCGCGCAACCGCTTCGGTCAAATCGTGGTCAGGTTCAGCTTGATCAAGAGACTCGGCACAAAACCGGCCTTCAAATTGTCGGACTTGCTCAACCAGTGCTCGATACTTATCGGCGTAGGCTTGATTTTGGTAATCCAGCAAATAGTTAGCGCGCCAGTCAATGATTTCATCTATATCCGTCAATGGCTTATGTTTGTTGAGATCAGTCCCGGCTTTTTCAACAACCGCCGCCAAATCAACCGCAGCTCGGCGCCCCCACAAAAATGCGCGCTGATTAAACTCGATTGCCACGTTATTTAGCTCAATCGCGTGGTGAATCGCCTCAGCGCTAACTGGGATCAAGCCATTTTGGTAAGCAAAGCCCATCAAGAATAAATTGCTCCCAATCGAATCGCCCAACAATTCTCGTGCAATTTTAGTCGCATTTACAAATTGAGTTTTTTCGGGGCCGGTTTCCTCACGGATCAGTTCCTGCATTTGCTGGGCTGGAAAGCGGTATTCCTTGTTATGGATAAACTCAGCAGTAGGCGCTTCAAAACTGTTAACCACAGAGTGTGATCGCTCAGGGTCCAACCTCGCCACCGCGTCAGAAGTCGCAGATACGACCAAGTCACAGCCCAGCAGCAAGTCCGCATCCCCGGCAGGAATGCGCACCGCGTGAATTTCTTCTTGGGCTTTCGCGATACGCACGTGACTGACCACCGCACCAAATTTTTGTGCCAAGCCGGTTTGATTTAGGGTCGAACAGCCCTTGCCTTCAATGTGTGCCGCCATCGCCAGCAATGAGCCCACGGTTAATACTCCGGTTCCGCCAATGCCTGTCACTAAGATATTCCAGGGCTGACCCAGCTTCGGCAAAGTTGGTTCAGGCAATTGCAGATCAAAATCACCCGACTCTACACCAACTGGTTTTCTCGGCGTCGCGCCGGTCACGGTCACAAAACTGGGGCAAAAGCCATCCAGACAACTTGAATCGCGGTTACAGGCATTTTGATCGATCTGCCGTTTAGTGCCCAGCTCGGTTTTTTTGGGCAAAATCGACAAGCAGTTCGATTTCGTGCTGCAATCACCACAGCCTTCGCACACATCTGGATTAATAAACACGCGAGTGGGGCTTTCCGGCATCAGACCGCGCTTGCGTCGACGGCGTTTCTCGGACGCACACGTTTGGTCATAAACGATCAGGCTGGTGCCCTTAACTTCGCGCATTTCCAACTGCAATTGATCAAACCCACTACGGTGGTGAAAACTTAAATCTGTCAAATCACTTAGCTCTGATTTGGCTTTATCCAGATCTTCTGAAACCACCGCGATTCGCTTGATCCCTTCAGCCTGCAGTTGCGCTACCACACCGGCCAATGTCAGAGTGCCATCAATCGGCTGACCACCAGTCATTGCCACCGCATCGTTAAACAACAGCTTATAGGTAATGTTGACCCCGGCCGCAATCGTCGCGCGAATGGCTAAGATGCCACTGTGAAAATAGGTGCCGTCACCCAAATTTTGAAAGACGTGCTGGGTTTCTGTAAAGGGTGCCTGGCCAATCCAGGTCGCGCCCTCACCGCCCATTTGGGTAAAGGTTTCTGTATTTCTATCCATCCAGGTCACCATGTAGTGGCAACCAATACCCGCCATCCCCACACTGCCATCCGGCACCCGGGTGGACGTATTGTGCGGACAACCCGAACAAAAATACGGGGTCCGAGTCAAGGTCTTACGCGGACGTGATAGGCGTCGCTCTTTGGCGTCCAAAAATTCCAAGCGCTTGCGCATGGTATCGCTATCGTAGTACCGGATAATGCGCTTGCCAATCACACGGGCGATAGCGGCGGGTGTCAGCTCTCCCAAATTGGTGAGTAGGCTGCGACCCTCTTCGTCGAATTCGCCAACCACCACCGGGCGCTCAGTAACTGGCCAGTTATACAGCTGCCCAGTAATCTGATCTTCCAGAACGCTGCGCTTTTCTTCAACCACCAGAATCTCTTTCAGCCCTTTGGCAAATTCATGGGTAGCTATCGGCTCCAATGGCCAGCTCATACCCACCTTATAAATTCGAATCCCAATCTCGCTGGCTATGACTTGATCGATGCCCAGGTCTTTGAGCGCTTCCATGACATCCAAATACGACTTACCTGAGGTGACGATACCCAAACGTGGATTGTCAGAATCCAGCATGATTTGGTTCAGATTATTGGCGTAAGCAAACGCCCGCGCGGCATAAATGCGGTAGGTTTGTAGCAACCGCTCTTGCTCTAATGGTGTGGTCGGCCATTGCGCATTCAAGCCACCGATCGGTTCTTCAAACGAATCGGGGTGGATGATCTGAATTCGATTCGGGTCGATATCAGCAGAAATCGCCGAATCCATATTTTCAGTAATCGCTTTCAGGCCCACCCAACAACCACTGTAACGTGACAATGCCCAACCATAAATACCGTAATCGAGCACATCTTGCACATTCGCTGGATTCAACACCGGCACCCCCGCGCCGATAAACATGTGTTCACTTTGGTGTGGCACTGTGGACGATTTACAAGCGTGGTCATCACCAGCGACCGCCAACACGCCACCGTATTTGGTCGTACCGAACATATTGGCGTGCTTGATCACATCCATACTACGGTCAACACCCGGGCCCTTGCCGTACCACATTGCGAACACCCCATCGTGTTTCGCGCCAGGCAATAAATGAGTTTGCTGCGTGCCCCACACCGACGTGGCTGCTAAGTCTTCGTTAACCCCCGGATGAAAATGAATCTGGTGTTTATCCAGCCAAGCTTTGGCTTTCCACATCGACAGATCAACCGTACCAACCGGGGATCCACGATAGCCAGAAACAAAGCCTGCCGTATTCAGCCCTTCATCCAAATCACGCTGATGTTGCAGGATCGGTAAGCGTACTAAGGCTTCAATGCCAGTCATATAAGCGCGTGCTGCGTCCAGCGCGTATTTATCATCCAGCGAAATATTTTTCAGTATGCCCATTTCAATATGCTCATTGTCGCGCCCTCCACCGCAGTACCTATCACGGTTGAATTTATAATGATCTAATATTCTTATGCTACTGGGTTTTACCTGGAATTGGGCATCGAAAATCGCACTTAGTTCTTAAAAAATGGGAAATTTATTTAACTTTTAATTAGAATATGAAATAATATTTCACTTGATGACACGCACTGACATAGAAATCCTGAAATTGCTGCAAGCTGACGCGCGCCTCAGCATTAACAAAATCGCTGACACGGTCAATCTATCGCCCTCTTCTTGCTGGCGTCGAATTCAGCGTCTGCACCAAGACGGCATCATTAAACGTAACGTCGCTTTATTGGATCGTGAAAAGCTGGGAATAGAGGTGGTGGTTTTTATTATGGTCAATCTGGTATCACAAACCGGCACCGCCTTGGAGGAGTTTGAGCAACAAGTCAGCGCCTTCCCGGAAGTGTTGGAATGCTACACCATGACCGGACAAACCGATTACCTGCTAAAAATCATCGCCCGCGACATGCGCCACTACGAAAACTTTATGCGCCAACACATCGCACAGATTCCTAATATTCGAGAAATGCACTCCCACGTAGCGATCACCAAGATCAAGGATACGATGGAGCTACCGCTGGACAGCCAGATATAGAACAAAAACACAGCGAAAATAGGGCCAGCAATCTAGCCTAAGTCCGCCTGGGATTGTAATTGGGAGGGTTGCCTTACTTCAGCTTTTTGGGAATAGTTCCATCTCTGAAGAAGTCACCAATAATTGCGACCGCATCAAAGAAACCAGCACCAATCAGGCTACCCGTTTTAGTATCTGCGTCACGAAAAGCCACGCGGTACATCTTCTTGTTACTGCCCTTATTAGTATATTCTGTTTTCTGCAGCATCTTACCGAAATCCATCGGTTCGGGCGCCTTGTCACTGGCTTGAAGGAGTAGAGCAGGCACGTCACCTTTTACGCCGTCGACGTGTACTGGATGTACTTGCATAGCTTTTGCTTTCTTACTTTTCTTATCTTTTGCCATCTTAAATTCCTCTATACGTTTGTTTTTATATCACTCTGGTTCAGTTATGAACGTGGGCATATTGGACAGGTTTCACTCAGGTTTAGCAAGAACAGAATGACAGGCGGTGCAATAAAAAAAGTACCCGGTCTGCTCTACAGCGTAATTCTTCAATTCTTTAGCTACTGACCGGCGTCCACTCCAAATTTGGATCATCAACTTAGGGTAATGGCTCATTGACCATTAGTTGATAAAGTATCACACTTAGCTAGCACCCCAATCAGGAGAGAATCATGATCGACCTGTACACATTTGGCACACCCAACGGGCGTAAGGCATCTATCATGCTAGAAGAAGTTGGCTTGCCTTATACCGTCCATACAATAGATATCATGGATAACCAGCAATTTAAGCCAGAATTTCTTGAGATCAGCCCTAACAATAAAATTCCGGCGATTGTTGACCATGACACCGGTCAAAGCTTGATGGAATCCGGCGCTATTTTGATGTATCTAGCCGAAAAAACGGGGCAGCTATTGCCGACTAAAGATGCTGACCGATGGAGCGTCATTCAATGGCTGATGTTCCAAATGGGTGGCGTTGGCCCGATGCTGGGACAGGCGCATCATTTTCTGCAATTTAATCCGGGCGTGTGCGAATACGCTGAAGATCGCTATCACCAAGAAGCACTGCGCTTGATGGGCGTCATGGATCGGCAGCTAGCCAAGCATGATTTCCTGGCTGGTGAGTATTCCATCGCTGATATCGCCACCTGGCCCTGGGTTTCCCGCTTTGAGTGGCAACGGGTTGACCTCAACGACTTCCCTAACGTCAAACGATGGTATCTGGCGATCGCCAAACGACCCGCCGTGCAAAGAGGTTATAAAGTGCCAACAGATATTGGAGAGATCCCCTTACCCTAAACACTGGCCCTGAGCATTGACCCTGAGCACTGGCAATGAAAAACCCCAACCGAAAAACCGTATCACAGCTTGAAGCTTTGCCCAATATTGGTAAAGCCATTGCCCAAGATTTACACCTGATCGGAATCGATCACCCCAAGCAATTAATCGGCAAAGACCCCTACACACTTTATCGAACACTATGCACACAATCCCGCCAAACTCATGATCCCTGCGTATTGGATGTTTTCATCGCTGCGGTAAATTTTATGGAAGGTGGCAATGCCCAACCTTGGTGGGCATTCACTGACGAACGCAAAAGGCGAATAGCTAAGCAGGAAAAATAGAGTATTTGTCACGCTAAACAGCGTTGCAAATTCTGCTATCTTCCACCAGCTATATCCTTCCTTGGCCTTGTGGCTAATGGTAATTAACGACTAAATTCTGGGGTCCGCCGTGGGAGTCATTGTTTTTGAAAGCCTGTTACCCGTATTTCTGGTCATCGCGATTGGTTTAGGCATGCGCAAATCCGGATTGGTACCGGAAGAGCACTGGCGCGGCATTGAGCTACTGGGTTACTGGTTATTATTTCCGGTACTGGTGCTGGTTTCACTGATCAGGATGGATCTGGGCAACATTGACTTAGGGTCTATCACCAAAGGCTATTTGTTTGCCGTGCTGGTACAGATGACCGTCATCTGGTTCCTAAGAAGGCCACTGAGTCGCCGCCTAAATATTAATGATCGAACCTTCAGCTCAATATTCCAAACTGCTACGCGTTGGAATGGTTTTGTCGCACTGGCAATTGCTAGCAAATTTGCAGGCGACCAAGGATTAGCGATCGTTGCACTCATCATGGCGATCACCGTCCCGATCCTAAATTTTGTCAATATCGTCGTATTGACAGTCTGCTGCTCGGATACCAAACCTACCGTCAAGACGACCGCCATCAACACCCTCAAAGTGCCACTAATCTGGGGTGCCTTGCTAGGTCTGGCACTCAACCTGACTCAAGTGCCTATTTATGAACCACTCATGGTTGGTCTTGATCTCGTTGGTCGTGCGGGCTTGGGTATCGGCCTGCTAACGGTAGGAGCTGGGCTGCGCCTGCACGCGATGCTGAATGCGCGCGCCACCGTATTGATTGGAATCATTGCCAAGTTATTCGTGTTTCCCTTGCTGGTTTTTATCGGCTGCATGCTGTTTGGAGTCAGCGGCTTAACGCTGCAAATCGCGATGCTATCAGCGTCAGTCGCAACCGCCATGAATGGCTATGTACTTGCCCGTCAGATGGGCGGTGATGCCGAATTGTACGCAGCCACCGCCTCGATTCAAACTGTTGTTTCTATGGTCAGCATTCCACTTATCTTGTGGCTCGTGTCTGGGTACGTATGAAGCTTATGCCCTGTCAGCCAAACCAACGGCAAGAATCACGAGCAACACTGCTTAATACTGAGATTTCAACGCACATTTTTGAGGGGGGTTGTTTAACAAACGCCTGGATATAAGCACCGCGGTATCGCTTTTCTGAGGAGATGTGCACAGATTCACTCAAGCAGCACCCGGCGCGACATGCTAATAATTATTATGGCTGCCCGGTATCGTTTCACGTTGAGACAAAAGACCGCTACGGGAATCCGGTGGTAGTGCAGGAACAAAAGACCCTGGCTCCGGATTATTTCTCCTGTATCGTCAACAAGGACACAGGCAATCAACTCTACTTATTTGCGGAGGCAGATTACACTAAAATGATCGTAGTGAGCCCAACTAGTCAACGCAATATAGGCGCTTCCTTATTTAGGATGAAGCTATATTACTTGGCATCCAACTTTATTGCTCGATAACGGATGCATCAGGCAAAAAAATGACCGCGAACAAAGTCGCGGTCATTCCTTTTATCTTTCAAGGCAGCTTAGGCTACCTTAAAGACGTCTCTACGAAAAACAGAGCTTAGTTAGGTGAAACCCCAAGCGCTTTAATCGTTTCAACGTTGAGGTACTTATCAACTGGCAATCCATTGGCCGATTGGAACTCGTTGAACGCACGGATGGTTCCACTACCGATAACGCCGTCAGCCGGTCCAGGGTTGTAACCTGCAGCCGCTAATGCACGCTGGATATCAGAAATGCGAGTAACAGTCATGTTAGTTTCACACAAGATTGAACGCCAATCCATGTAACCTTCTTTGACCAACTCACGCTTTTCAACGACACCAGTTTCAGCCGGAATATCTGTCACCTGCTCACTAGCCGGGCTAGCCAGCTTGGTCACTTTTACCGTCTTGTACTCAGCAGGGATATCGATTCTATTGGTTGTCGCTGGTGCGGTTACCACAGTACGAGTCACTGTTTTATAGGTTGGCTCAGTCTCTGTTAGACAGATTTTATTGCCAGTACGAGTAGAAGTTGGCTCGTCCATGTTATGGATTTCATGCCATACAAAAGTAGCGTCACCAGTTTTTACTTGCTTAGACACCGAGTCGTATTCAGCAGGAACCGCACTACGCTGTTCAGATGCAGAGCTGGTCTCTTTACGCACGCTAACCGTTTTATACTCCGCAGGGATTTCAATTACTTTAGTCGTCGGCGGTGACTTCATTACGGTTCGGGTGATTACCTTATAGGTTTCTGGCACTTCCACCAAACACATGATTTCACCAGTCGCTTCATCGATGCGCTGGATCGGGCCCGTGCCTTTCTTCCAAATAGTGTGTGCGGGTTTGTCGACGATACGCTCTTCCACGGTATCGTAGACAGCGGGCACTTCAACCAGTTGAGTCGATGCTTCTTTTACCAGCATAGTCTCTTCAACCATCTCGTATTTAGCAGGAACAATTGCAACGGTTTCACTCGCTTGTCTTACCAGCACCTGCTGAGACTCAGTGGTGTACTGGGCGGGACGATAATGCTCGTGAAAACACATACCTGGTGCAGCAGCGGCTAAATCAATGCCTGAAGCGGTAGCGGCATCAAGTAATGCCCGGCTTGCTGGCGCATCGCCATTACCCAAACCTACTTTCCAGGCGCGCATACCATCGCTCACCTTGATCGTTTCAGACTCGGTGCCATACTGTGCAGGTACAGTCTCAAGACGACTTGAGGCGGCACTGACTAGAACGGTTTCTTCACCAGTCTCATAGGTAGCTGGGATAATAGAAACAGATTGGCTAGCTTCGCGCGTCACCACTTCTTGCGTTACTGTTTTGTATTGTGCATCAACCCAAACACGCGCATAGCACTCGCCTGCAACAGCATTAGGTGGCAACAGTTCGTTATCAATACCCGCCATTGAAGCACCGGCAGAAGCACCTGCTCGTGCATTCAATTCAGCTTCACGCTTATCAAGCTCTGCTGTGCGCGTTTCTAAATCGTTCATGTCGCTTCCGCCGTCTGTGGCAGACTGCAATGTAGAGCAGCCAGACACCGCGATAGATGAAGCCACCAAACCCATTAGGGTTGTTCTCTTAAATATTGTGTTTTTCACGTTTTTCCTCGTTATCTTGATTTAGCCTGTTTACGGCTGTTGCCTACAAAAATCGGCTTTCCTTTCACTAGAAACCAGGCTCCTGATGCGCTTCTTGATGGGTTCGCATCTCGTCAACTGCCCTTGTTCGTGGACGGATTATATGACACGAAGAAGAGAGCACAACCCTTTTACGTTCAGTTTATAGTAATATTTTCCTGATTCATGACAATAACGCCGCAAATACCGCTCATAGACAACTTATACACATCAAGAATGCTGATATTGCACCATCTTGGTGCGCCACTAGCGCTAAACAATGCTGGTATCGATGGTTTCAACCGCTCAGGAGCGCAACCTGCGTGCCTCTTGCCTCCGCCTTTTTGCTTGAAACACTGTTGATGATGTAGAGAAGCGTTCATAATCTACGCCAACTCAACCGGATCGTAAAACAATCTAGGTAAGCGAGACTAGAAGAACAGCATAGCTAACTCATTCAATAAAAAAGCTGGCGACAATTGGATTGCCCACGCAGGCGCGGTGTTGCGTTTGGTGTCGCGTTGTTCCCAACCCCGCCTAAGCTGCCGAGCTACTCTTGAGACAACACTAGCGGTTTTGAGAGACACCTGATCTTTGCCTGATTATTGTTTACAACATTGATTTGTTTCTCGCTGGTCTTTACCAAAATCAAAAGCGCGGAATACCGACTGAGCGAAAGTAACACCTGACCTGTTTACCGTACCGATGGAATAATCATGACCGTTTGTATCGCCCTGCATTGGGTTATATTTCACTACTCAATGTAGCTCACCGTTATGGCTAAGACACAGCCACCCGGTATTTTGGTTAGAATCCATTACCTGCTATGCTTTTGAGAGATAATGGCCAACCAAAGATGAAGCAATTCTGGCCGATGACCGGGTAGCTGCATTGAGAGACAATGAGTTAATCCTGTATCATCTGTAACTACTCAATCAATAATTTGGAACAAAAACATGAGCTTTCGCGCACTACTCGTCGAAAAAAACGAAGACGGTAAAACTTCAGCCGCTGTCACTACCTTAAACCTATCTGACTTACCTGACGGTGATGTCACCGTAGCGGTTGAGTATTCAACCGTAAACTATAAAGATGGCCTATGTATTGGCCCAGGTGGCGGCTTAGTGCGGAACTACCCCCATGTACCGGGAATCGATTTTTCAGGGACGGTTGAAAGCTCTGATGACTCTCGCTATCAGGCGGGCGATAGAGTCGCCTTGACTGGCTGGCGAGTGGGCGAAGCTTGGTGGGGCGGCTATGCCCAATTCGCGCGGGTCAAAGCAGATTGGTTAGTGCCGCTGCCTGACGGCATCAGCAATCGCAATGCAATGGCGGTTGGAACCGCAGGATTTACCGCGATGTTGGCGGTTATGGCGCTGGAAGATCATGGCCTCAAGCCAGGGAATGGACCTGTTTTAGTGACCGGCGCAGCAGGTGGCGTTGGTTCAGTCGCAACCGCCCTGCTATCAAATTTAGGTTATGAAGTGGCTGCGGTGACTGGCCGGCCCGAAGCTAGCGATTATTTGACCAGCCTCGGCGCAAGCCAAATTGTTGCCCGCGAAGAGATCAACGAAACCACCAAACGGCCGTTGGAAGCAGAGACCTGGTCTGGCTGTGTAGACGCGGTCGGCGGCGACATGCTCGCGCGCGTGCTGGGGCAAATGAAATACGGCGCATCGGTGGCAGCAGTGGGGCTAGCGGGTGGTGTCGGCTTACCGGCGACGGTTATCCCTTTTTTACTACGCGGCGTTAATTTATTAGGCATTGATTCGGTGATGCAGCCTTACCATAACCGCGTGCGGGCCTGGCAGCGGATCGCCAAAGATTTGCCCATGGACAAGCTGGAATCGATGATCCAGCCTGCTACCCTGTCTGACTTACCGCAGTTAGGTGCCGATATATTAAAAGGCAAAGTAAGAGGCCGCGTAGTGGTAGACGTAAACGCCTAAACACACCTGCTTGGCCAAATCGCTACCATGGTGCAACTAACCGTCTCAAAACGCCTGCGGTCAACCCCGTTTAGCAGTCGTGTCGAACGACTCGGCGTAAAGTCTTATACGGTCTACAACCACATGTTGTTAGCGACCGGCTTCCGCTCACTCGAGGCAGACTACTGGCACTTGTGTGAAAACGTCCAGATTTGGGATGTTTCCTGTGAACGCCAAGTCCAAATCAAAGGCCCGGATGCCACTCGATTGGTGCAATGGATGACGCCGCGCGATGTCTCCAAAGCCCAGAGTGACCAGTGCTTTTATTTGCCACTGTGCGACCAAAACGGCAAGATGATCAATGATCCTATCGCTATTAGGATAGACGCGGATACTTGGTGGCTCAGCATTGCTGACTCTGACGTAGCATTATGGGCCAAAGGCTTGGCGTTGGGCAAAGGGCTGGAGGTGGAGATCACCGAAGCCGGCGTTTGGCCGATTGCTATCCAAGGACCAAAAGCGGATGACTTGATGGCTCGTGTGTTTGGCGATCAAGTACGGCAGATTCGATTTTTCCGCTACCAGCGCCTTAGCTATCGCGGCCATGAATTTATCATCGCGCGCTCGGGTTGGTCTAAGCAGGGCGGGTTTGAGGTGTATGTCGACGATGCTGAGCTTGGCTGCCAGTTGTGGGACGAACTGTTTAAACTAGGCAAGGACTTAAACGTCGGGCCGGGTGGACCAAATAATATCGAGCGAATTGAATCGGGGTTGCTGTCTTATGGCAACGACATAAACAGCCAACACAGCCCATTGCAATGTGGCTTGGGCAGATATTGCCATCTTGATCGTGACCTCGATAGCATGAGCGTTGCGGCTTTAGCCGCCGAGAAAGCCGCTGGGATCAAGAGTCAATTGATGGGATTGTTCGCACCGGGGCTAAACCAGCTGGGTACCGGCTTTGAAGTCCATGCTGGCGACCAAATCGTTGGCGAGATTACCTCGCAGTGCCTATCGGCCCGTTACGATACCTGGCTCGGGTTTGCGATGCTCGACACCCATGCGATTCACCAAGCCCTGACCATCACCATCGATCATGCTGCTGTTCCGATCAAAGCCACCCCATTGCCCTTTGACTGGGCTGCACTTAAGCTTACGCCTCAACCGCGTTAGCTCCTAACCAAACAATCCCGCGCACTCATGAGCAATTCTTCTTTCTTTTCCCCAGCGACCATTGCCTTGCATACGGGCTACCAGCCTGATACTGAATACGGCAGCCGGGCTGTTCCTATTTATCAAACCACTAGCTACGCGTTTAAAGACACTGCCCATGGCGCAGCGCTATTTAATGTCGAACAAGGCGGCCATATTTACAGCCGCATGACCAACCCCACGGTTGCCGTGCTAGAGCAACGTATGGCAGCGCTGGAAGGGGGCGTCGCCTGCGTATGTACCGCATCCGGGATGAGCGCGTTGTTTACGACCTTCACCGCGCTGTGTTCGGCTGGCGACCATATCGTTTCGGCGGCACAGATTTATGGCTCGACTGCCACGCTACTCAAGCACACACTAAAGCGGTTTGGGATTGAAACCACCCTTGTTTCTATCAACGACCATGAAGCCATCGAGCAAGCCATCCAAGACAATACTCGCTTGCTATTTTGTGAATCTATCGGTAACCCCGGCCTGGACATCGCTGACATCCCCGCCCTGTCTCAATTAGCAGAAACCCACCACATCCCCTTGGTTGTAGATGCGACCTTTGCAACGCCCGCGCTGTGTAACCCGATCGCGCACGGAGCGCATGTAATAGTGCACTCGTTAACCAAATGGGTCGGTGGCAGCGGTAATGCTATTGGCGGCGCAATTGTTGATGGCGGTAATTTTGACTGGGGATGCCAAACCGCAGACAGCAACACCAAATTCCCGACCTTAGCGGAACCCTATGAGCCCTTTCACGGTATTAATTTTTGGGAAGAATTTGGCCCCAGCGCATTATCGATGCGAATCCGTGCGGAAGCGATGCGTGATTTTGGCGCGTCGTTAAGCCCTCACAACGCCTTTTTATTGCTGCAAGGTTTAGAAAGCTTGCAGCTGCGTATGGCCCAACACGTGGCTAATGCCCGCGACTTAAGCACTTGGCTGGGCAAACAGGAAATGGTTGCCTGGATCAATTATCCCGAACAAAACAAAACCCAAGCGGCGTTAGCTAGTCAACTCTTCCCAAAGGGGGCTGGTTCCATATTAACCTTCGGTGTCAAAGGTGGACGTGCTGCGGGAGCGGCATTCATGGATGCGCTGCAATTAGCTACTAATTTAGCCAACGTCGGTGATTCACGCACCTTGGTGATGCATCCTGCTTCAACCACCCACTCGCGTCTGGATGCCAAAACCATGCAAGCCGCGGGTATCAGTGAAGACCAAATTCGGGTTTCGGTCGGAATTGAGGCAATCAAAGACATCCAGCAAGATTTCTCGCTTGGTTTGAAGGCGGCGCAACGACAACTAAATACCGAAGGCGGGGCGTAGCATGTATATCGATATTAATCATGCTCCCACCTACGTCGCCACGGGTGGCAAAGCCTTCGATGTTAGCCTCCCTACGGTAGTATTTATCCATGGCAGTGGCTTGGATCATCGCAGCTGGGCGCTGCAAACTCGCTGGTTTGCCTTTCATGGCTACGCCGTGATCGCACCCGACTTGCCGGGACACAGCTTGTCCAAAGGTGAACCCCTTAGCAGCATCGGTGATATGTCCGAATGGCTGTGGCAGTTAGTCGACGCTATGGGGGTAAAAGAATGTAGTTTGGTGGGTCATTCACAAGGTGCTTTGATCGCATTGGAAGCCGCCGCACTCAAACCACAGCGCACGCGTTCGATCAGCCTGATCGCATCGGGCGCGACGATCCCGGTCAACGAAACCTTATTGAACCTCGCCAAATCTGACCAAGCCGCTGCGGTCAATGCCATGATGAATTGGGGCTTTGGCGAAGCGTATCAATTCGGCCGCTCTGCACTGCCGGGGCAAGCACCAATAGGTATCGGCTCACGGATTATGCTTCAAAACCCGCTGCTTACCGACTTGAATGCTTGCAATAATTATCAGCGCGGAATAGAGATTGCAGCCAGCCTCAACATTCCTGCGCAGCTTATTTTAGCCGAACACGACAAAATGACGCCCATCAAAGCAGGCCGAGCATTGGCTGCCACATTACCGGATGTGCGCTCGCTGGTTGAGCTTAAGCAGGTCGGCCACATGCTACCAATCGAAGCGCCCGAGCAATGCCTCAGTGCCTTGAAATCATTCATCACCTCGTTGACACATCATTAAAAACCTATGTTCAAAAAAGTAGCGGTTATCGGTGCGGGAACCATGGGCGCCGGTATTGCCGGCCAGGTTGCCAATGCTGGCATCCATGTCTGGCTGCTGGATTTACCCAGTGACGGTGATGACGTTAACGCTATTGCCCGCAGGGGCTTAGATCGTCTGAAAGACCCCCATCAACCCGGCTTGGTTAGCGAAGAGGCTGAAGCACGCATTCACCTGGGCAATATTCGAGATGATTTGGCCGTCACTGCTGGCTGTGACTGGGTGGCTGAAGCGGTGGTTGAGCGTTTAGAGATTAAACACCAACTTTACCAGCAGGTAGCCCAACACCTTAGTGCTGATGCTGTTTTGACCTCTAATACCTCTACCATTCCAATTGCTTTGCTCACGGAGGGCATGGGCATCACGCTGAAACAACGCTTTGCGATCACTCATTTTTTTAATCCGGTACGCTTTATGCGGCTGCTGGAACTGGTGCGCGGCGAGCATACCAGCGATGAGGTGATGGAAAAGCTAGCGCAGTTTTGCGAACAAAATTTGGGTAAAGGGGTCGTGCCGTGCGCGGATACTCCCGGATTTTTGGCCAACCGGGTTGGGGTCTATGCTATTCAGCGTGCCTTACACGAAGCATTTCAAGCCAGCCTCACACCCCCCATCGCTGATACCTTGTTTGGTCGGCCGATGGGTATTCCAAAAACTGGGGTGTTCGGCTTATATGACTTAATCGGCATTGATTTGATGTCGGACGTGGTGAAGAGCCTGGTCAGTATTTTGCCAGAGGAAGATGCTTTTCACGCGGTTTCTCAACCGATCGACCTGATGACGCGAATGATTAGCGAGGGTAAAACCGGTAACAAACAAGGCAAAGGCTTTTATTATCAACCTGACCCTAGCAGCGCTAAGCAAGTGCTTGATTTTGATACAGGCGAGTACGTCGATTTCGATCGACCAGAGATCACTATTGCCTTGCAAGCTGAGCAACGAGGACTCAAGCACTTGCTGGATGATGATAGCGACTATGGCCGTTATGCCTGGCGCGTGATCTCACAAACCCTGTGCTATGCGGCCAGCCTGATTCCTGAGGTCGGCAACAACCCAAGCGCGATTGATGAAGCGATGAAACTGGGTTACAACTGGATTTCAGGCCCGTTTGAATTGATTGATGACATTGGGTTGGGTTATTTGGTTAACCGCCTAAAATCTGAGCAGCGAGTGATACCGCCATTACTAAGTCAGGCATTAGCACGCTCAGAGCCTAGCTTTTATCGCGTCCACCGAGGGCAGTTACAACATCGACTTTGGCAAACCCGGCCTGATGACCCAGAATGGCACGAGACTACCTACGCCCCAGGAATCATCCGCTTTAACGATACCCGTCGCAGCCTAACCCCCACCAACAGCAATGCGGTCGCAAGCTGGTACGAATATGAAGGCGTGGCGTTAGTCGAGTTTCACAGCAAAGCCAATGCGCTTGACGGCGATTCGATGGCTATTCTGGCGGACGCCTTGGCAAGTGTTCCCAAGCTCGGATTAAAAGGCCTAATCGTGCACAATGACGCGCAGCATTTTTCTTGTGGCGTTAATCTGGAAACAGTGCGCTCATTTTATCGCAACGACGACTTTCTGGGTTTAGATGCTTTTCTGGCCGACTTTCAGCAAACCGTACACGCCATGGCAAATGCCAATTTCCCGGTCATTGCTGCACCTTCGGGCATGTCAATTGGTGGTGGTTTTGAAGTGGTGCTACATGCGCAGCACGTTATTTGCCACGCTAATTCAGTGATGGGCCTGGTTGAAAGCGGCGTTGGCTTGATTCCCGGCGGTGGCGGCTGCAAAGAAACGCTGTATCGTTGGGTCGAACAACTCAGTTTACCCACCACAGACATTGACCAAGCCGCCTGGAAAGGCTTTATGAGTATTGGCTACGGGCGCACTGCTGCCTCACCTCATGCTGCAGCAAAATTAGCGATGATACGCAGCATAGATGACCACTTAATCAATCGCGATCGTTTGCTGCCAACAGCACTGGCATACATTAATCAACACCCAAAAGCCCAGCGTTTTGAACGCCCTACACTCACCATGCCGGGTCAGGCCGTGTATGAATCAATGGGAGCATGGTTGGATGCTGCACAAAAAAAAGGCCAACTAACGCAGCATGATGTAACTGTCGGCCGAGCGGTCGCCAGCATCATGACAGGTGGCCACATTGAAGCGGGCATTGAGTGGGGCGAACAAGATCTATACGATGCTGAGCGCCGGGCTTTTTTACGGCTGGCACAAACCGACGAAACGCAGGCGCGAATCGATAGTATGCTGGATCTTGGTCGCAGCCTAAGGAATTAATCGATGGAAGCTAAACAAACTTTGCCTGCAATGTATGATTCGCTACAAGAATTTAGCGCACACTCTGCAAACTATACACCGCTAAGCCCGATTTCTTTTTTGGCGCGCACGGCAGAAATCTATCCCGACCACACCAGCTTGATTTACGAAGAACAACGCTTTAGCTGGTCACAAACCCATCACCGCTGCCAACAAATGGCCGCCGCGCTCAAGACTCTAGGGATCGACACACATGATACGGTATCCGTTCTCGCCTTTAACACTCCGCACCTGTTTGAAGCACATTTTTTTGTACCGCTAGCCGGGGCGGTACTGAATACCATCAACACTCGTCTGGACGCAGCAACGATCACGTATATCCTCGATTTTGCTGAAGCAAAAGCATTGCTAGTTGACCGAGCACTACTACCCCAAGCGCTAGAAGGGTTGCGTGAGTTACGCGCTAGTGGGCGTGATATTCCGGTGATCTTGATTGATGATGCTTACGCCAACGAGCAAGCTGATATTCCCGATGACATCGATGTCGTACTGTACGACGAGTTGCTGGCGGCCCAGCCACTCACAGAAGAAAACTATTGCTCTGCTCGCGTGGATGACGAGTTGCATCCGTTGGCGATTAATTTCACCTCCGGCACTTCCGGCAGGCCCAAAGGCGTGGTCTATCACCATCGTGGCTCATACCTGATGACGATGGGCACAATTGCTGGCTGGCCAGTGCCGCTGCACCCGGTTTATTTGTACACCGTGCCCATGTTTCACTGCAACGGCTGGGGCCACGCTTGGACCATGACGGCAATGGCTGCGACTATTGTGTGCGTACGCGCTATTGAGCCTAAGCGCGTATTTGAGCAGATACAGACGCACAGAGTTACCCACTTCGGTGGTGCGCCGATTGTGCTTAATATGCTCGCCAACTCACCTGATTGTCCAAAAAAGATTGCTGAAGATCGACTCGTCCACTGCATGACCGCCGGTGCACCGCCACCCGCTACGGTGTTGGCGCGGATGGAAGGCATGGGCTTTGATGTTATGCATGTTTATGGCCTCACCGAAACCTATGGCCATATCCTCCAAGGAACCCCGCAACGAAGCTGGGCAGCATTGCCTCAAGATGAAGTGGCTGAACTGAAATCACGTCAGGGTGTACGCTTTCCTATGACTGAGTCAGTCGAAGTAATCAACCCCGAAACAAAAGAGCGGGTGCCGCACGATGGTCAATCTATGGGCGAAATCGTGGTCAGCGCCAATACCGTCATGAGCGGTTACCTCAAAGACACGGAAACCACCAAAACTGCCTTTGCAGACGGCTGGTTTTGGAGTGGCGATTTAGCAGTCATCCACCCCGACGGCTATATCCAAGTCAAAGACCGCGCTAAAGACATCATCATTTCCGGTGGCGAAAACATTTCCTCTGTCGAAATCGAAAATGCCTTATATAAACACCCCGCGGTCGGTGATGCCGCCGTCGTCGCACTGGCTGACGAAAAATGGGGCGAGGTGCCGTGCGCGTTTGTTGAGCTAAAGCCTGAGTTTGAGGATGATTTAAACATTTCTGAGGAAGCCATCATCACCCATTGCACACACCATTTGGCTGGCTTTAAAAAGCCTAAAAAAGTGGTGTTTGGCCCATTGCCAAAAACCGCAACAGGCAAGATTCAAAAATACGTATTACGCCAGATTGGCAAGCATCAAACCTAAACGGGGGTAAGTCCAATCTCATCCTTGCCATGGCTCTAATTCTGGGGGGAAGGTCAAACCACGTTTGGCGCAATATGGTGTTCTATCCCACCTGAGTTCTAGCAAGTACTCGTGACATGGGGCCTCATCAGGAAAACGTGTTTAAACGCTGGCAAAGTCTTCGGAAATGACCTCAAAAGAGCACCTTTCTTTCTTGACTAATCTGTGTAAGTATTTGTTTTTACTGGAATTAGTATATCATGCCTGAGTAATGCGGATAGCCATGCAATTTACTCGTAATAGGTTTAACTTGGCGTGTTGACATTAAGCAGCTTATAAGTAACCCTATTGATTTCATTTGGCATTTCGTCGATTGCTTGAACAACGGGTCATCAAAATATTTGCAGATTTGAAAAAACCGGTAACCAAAAATCAAGCAGCAGAATATCCGGTAATAATTAATGCCATTTTCGATGATCTTTGGCTTGAAGGTTGTCTGGCCAACGATTTATTTGAGGAAGATTCGCTAAAACGAAGCAGTATAGAAACAGTTGAAGCAATACTTGGTGTTACGCTCATACGATTTACAAGCCGGAGATTATATCAATGAATAACTATGCATCCGTCCTCAACCGGCTATCCGGGCTCGGGTCTGATATGTGGTCTGTACATATTAAGGGGCGTGAACTCGCATCCCGTGGAGAGGATGTGATTGAGCTGACAATCGGTGAACCCGATATTAGCCCGGATAAAACGATGCTGGATCAATGCACAAAAGCGATTTATGCGGGCCGTACACGTTATTCGAATGGCCGCGGCGAGCCCGATCTAGTCAAAGCGCTGGTAGACAAGTATCAGTTGCGAAGCCAGAATAAATTGACTGCAGAGAACATACTTTGTTTTCCCGGCGCGCAATCTGCCCTCTTCGCCGTGATGACCGGCCTCGTCGAAGTGGGCGATCAAGTTCTGGTTTGCGATCCCTACTATGCGACCTACGCCGGCATCATTAAATCCACTGGCGCAGATATTATCTCTGTTCCGCTCCGTGCAAACCATCAATTTCGCTTACAGCCCAAAGATTTGGAAGCAGCGATTACGCCTGAATGTCGGGTACTGCTACTAAACTATCCGCACAACCCAACTGGCGCAGTATTAAGTAATTCAGAACTGCTGGAAATTGGCAAAATTTGCAGAAAACATAATCTCTGGATTGTCTCTGATGAGGTCTACGAAGAACTCATTTTTAACGAACAGCATCATTCACCATTCGATCTTCCAGACCTAATTGACCGGACTGTCGTGGTCTCTTCAATTTCAAAATCTCATGCTGTACCCGGTTTTCGTAGCGGTTGGGCCGTTGGCCCTGCTGGTTTTTTCAACATGCTTTTACCCTTATCCGAATCCATGTTATTTGGGGGGCAGCCCTTTATTGCAGACATGACGGCTTATGCGTTGACGCACAAGCAGGATACCTCGAATAGAATGAAAAAAGCTTACAAACGCCGAGCGAAATTAGTGTGTGAAGCACTTTCGGCCGATAAGGTAATTTTTCCGCATATGCCTGAAGCCGGCATGTTTGTATTTGTGGATATTCGAAATACTGGTATGAATGGCAACAATTTTTCCTTACAGTTATTAGAACGCGAAAAAGTATCCACCATGCCGGGCAGTTCATTCGGCGATCAAGCAACCGGCTTTATCAGGCTCAGCCTGTCGGTTCCGGATGATTTATTGGCCGAAGCCTGTAAAAGAATACGTGCTTTTGTGCAGCATCTTGATTGATAACATTAGGACTTAAATAATCGTCTTCGTTGCAAGTAAAGGCATTTGATGTTTATCAAAATTTATAACCCGGATATGTGCCGATGAAAATGGTAGGTGAAGCACTCATTCAAACACTTAAAGCCAACGGGGTAGAACTCGTTTTTGGCATTCCGGGCGTGCACACTTGCGAGCTCTATCGTGGCTTGGCAGGCTCCGGGATTCGACATATTACACCGCGACACGAACAGGCTGCAGGCTTCATGGCTGACGGATATGCCCGGGTTTCAGGGAAACCTGGCGTGTGCCTGGTAATCAGCGGTCCCGGGCTAACAAACACCATCACAGCGATGGCTCAAGCTCAGGCAGACTCCAGCCCTATGCTTGTGATTTCAGGCGTCAATGCACGCGCTAACCTTAATCATGGTCGTGGGTTGTTGCACGAATTGCCAGATCAAAGCGCGCTGATCAAAAGCCTGGTGAAACACACTCACACAATACTGGATGCAGATGATATCGTTTCGGTGGTGAATTACGCCTTTTCCTTATTGCAATCTTCCCGGCCAGGTGTCGTTCATATCGAAGTGCCCATCGATTTAATGTCTGCCATCACACAAGTCCCGATAACAGATTGCGGCCGACGCGCTCAAGTCCGTTCTGATGCAACAACGATCCGCGCCGCTGTTGATCGTTTCCTTGCAGCAAAAAAGCCGGTATTGCTTGCCGGAGGCGGGGCTAAATTAGCCGCCAAAGGTATTCAAACATTAGCTGAATATCTTGATTCACCAGTCATCACAACCACAAACGCACGCGGCATTCTTGGCGGCCACCGACTTTGTGTGCCAGCCTGCCCCAGCCTGCAAGCCGTACGAACGTTATTAGCAGATGCGGATTGCGTATTGGCGATTGGGACGGAAATGGGCGCTACTGATTATGATATCTATGACGAAGGCCATACTTTTGAATTCAATTCTTTTATTCGGGTCGATATCGATGCTCAACAACTGTCCCGAGGGCAGATTCCAGCTATTCGGATTCTATCGAGTGCCGAAAATGCCGTTAGCGATATTCTAGACTTGTTACCAACAAAACAAATGAACGCAGACAATGATGGCGAATCCCGGGCAACACACGCCAAACAGCAGGCATGGGATGAGATCGGTCACCTGATGCAAAGAAATGTTACTATTCTAAATGTCATTCGAGAATGTTTACCAAATTGCATTATGGTCGGCGATTCAACACAGCTTATCTACGCTGGCAACCTATATAGTGAAATCGAATATGTGAGTGGCTGGTTCAATTCTGCAACTGGGTTTGGCACGCTGGGGTTTGGGCCGCCCGCTGCGATTGGTGCAAAACTCGCCAAACCGGATATGCCAGTCGTCTGTATCGTTGGCGATGGTGGAATTCAATTTACCCTGGCCGAGTTAGGTACGGCAGTAGACGAAAATGCGCCCGTGATATTCCTTGTGTGGAATAACCAAGGTTATGGAGAAATAGAAAAATATATGCTCGAAAGCGATATAACCCCGGTGGGTGTAAAGGTTAGTCCACCAGATTTCGAGACCTTATGCGTCGCTTTTAAATTAGCTTACGACTTTATTGAAAATGCAACGATGCTTAGACTGGCTCTAGAAAAGGCCAACAAGCAGCGTTGCCCCACTTTAATCGAGATAGATGAAAATAGATTCGACTACGCGTCGTTAGCCGTTGGAACCAAGCCTCAATAACAAAACCCGGTCTGCTAACGCAGACCGGCTCGTTAATTAATAGCCGTTTAAGTAGCCGTTTAAGTAGCCGTTTAAGTAAACCACCAGCGTTCCATCCAGCGATCACCATCGGTTTCACTATTTGAGGCAAAATCACCGTGGCCTATGGTATCAGTAGTGGCGAATACGTAGGATGCAAACATAGGAATCAAAGCTCCACCATCTTCATTCAGGATTGCCTGCATTTCGTAATACATCGCGCGACGCTTGTCTTCGTCAAGCTCCGCACGAGCGGCGAGTAGCAGCTCATCAAAACGCGCATTGGACCAAAACGTGTCATTCCAAGCAACCCCTGTTTGATACGCCATCGCGAACATTTGATCCTCGATCACACGTCCACTCCAATAAACAGCTGAGAATGGCTTTTTCATCCATACATCTGACCAGTAGCCATCGTTCGGCTCGCGCACCACCTTAATATCGATCCCCGCCTTTTTAGCAGAGTTCTGATATAAAATGGCGGCATCCACCGCGCCACCATATGCGGCATCGGACGCAGACAAATCAACCGTCAATGAATCAAGGCCCGCTTCTTTGAGGTGCCATTTTGCTTTGTCCGGGTCATACTTACGCTGTTCTAAGTCTTTATTGAAAAAACGCTGACCTGGGCCAATCGGATGGTCGTTGCCGACGGAACCATAACCAAACAGAACTTTTTCGACCAATGCTTCGCGATCAATGCCATATTTGAGTGCCAAACGAACATTGTTATCTTTAAATGGGTCCTGGTTGGTGGACATCGCAAACGGATAATGCTGGTTGCCAGCCACAACATTCAGATCTATACCAGGTTTACGCCCGAGCAATGCTGCTGTCTTGAGATCAACTTTATCTATCGCATCCAGATCACCTGCAACCATTGCACTGGTGCGTGCATTTGGATCAACGATAGAGCGTAATTCAATAGCGTCAAAATAACCGCGATTGTCGTCCCAATGGTTAGGATTGCGACTAAGATTCAGAACGACGCCTGGATCGAAACTCTCCATTTTATAGACACCACAACCATCGCCCGTCCATTCTACTTTACCATCTTTCGCAGGGCCCATACCCAAATGATAGTCTGCCAGTATAAATGGAAAATCCGCACTACCGGCTTTAAGTTCGAACACGACAGCATTTTTACCTTCTGCCCGGATATCTACGATATCTGAAACGAGAGGTGCTGCTGCAGAAGTAGACTTCTCTCCACGGTGATGATTTATCGAAGCGATAACATCATCAGCCGTTAGTGGTTTGCCGCTGTGAAAAGTGACACCTGGACGCAATTTAAACGTCCACACTGAGGCTTCATCGTTTGCGCTCCAGCTTTCAGCAACACCCGGTGTCAATTCGCCAGTGGCAGAGATTTACGCCCAGCTTTCAGACCTGGAAAAGCACAAGTGCACGATTGAAGAAATGGAAGAATATGAGCCCCACATCGTGCGCGGTAACGTCATCTATGCCGGCGTTGATTACGAGGCCATAGTTCGGGCGGCAGAGAACGATCCGGATGGTTGTGATGTAATTGTATGGGATGGTGGAAACAACGATTTCCCGTTCTACGTGTCTGACCTGCACGTGACCGTAACGGATCCTCACCGGCCAGGGCATGAATTGACATATTACCCTGGAGAGGTCACGCTAAGGATGGCTGATGTGGTGGTGATAAACAAAGTGGACAGCGCGGACTACAGCGGTATCGAGACACTCAGAAAGAATATCGCCCTCTTGAACCCCGATGCTGTTGTGGTTGATGCTGCATCGACGCTGGATATGGATGATCCATCGGTGGTCAAAGGCAAGCACGTCCTGGTCGTTGAGGATGGACCGACGCTGACGCACGGAGAGATGAAGATTGGGGCTGGTGTCGTTGCGGCGCAGAAGTATGGCGCAGCAAGCTTGGTAGATCCGAGACCGTATGTTGTCGGAAGGTTAGCCGAAACCTTCGAACTCTATCCCGACATCGGCGTGGTACTGCCGGCCATGGGCTACGGCGAGCAGCAGTTGAAGGATCTTGAAACCACAATCAACCAGACTGACTGCGAAGGTGTTGTTATTGGCACACCGATTGACCTGAGCCGTATTATCAATATTGAAAAACCAGCCACGCGCGTTCATTACAATTTGCAGGAGATTGGTCATCCAAATCTGGAGGATGTCTTAGATGAGTTCGTAAGCAAGCACAATCTTGCATAAACCCGGTTTCTGATAGCGAGGGAAGGAACTTGAGAGAATTTCTTCTTGATCCTTCCCTCGTTTCGTGTTAATTCTCAGTATTGCACATACATGCCGTTCTTGACCGCCCCATATAACGACTACGTCATTCATCTCGGTCGCGCTAACTTGCGTTTATTCTGTTTCAGATTCCGGGCTTGGTGGTGGAGGAAGTTTAGCAAGCGATTCCGGGGGGATAGTAACGGTGTAGGACAAGAATTTCCCGTCTTTAATAATGCCTTCTCCTGTGGTTTCCAAAGAATCTATACCTAAGTTCCGCCACTCATCTATCCCGAAATTCGAAGTCCAGCTGACCACCTCTCCAGCGACCTGGAATTCGATGAATTCGTTGAAACCATTCTGGGCTGCGTTGCCTTCGTACCATCCCCGGATTTGATCTTTACCAGTGAAGACGCCGCTCATTCCAGGCGGGGGTGGAATTATTGTAATCGTAGCGTTGTCATCCAGGTACTCGAGGGCAGCATCGACATCCCCGTTGTTTAAGTCATCATTCCAGGATTTGACTGCCGATTCGGGATCAGGCGTTGGGTAGCATGCAGCCAGGGAGAATAGCAATACCCACAACAGAAAGAAAAATGTGATATTTTGTGTACTCATTTTTAACTCCTCGATACTACAAATTCTATCTAAACTATGTTTAGGTAAACAGTCTTCTTTATTCTATACCATCACCTCCAGATATTTAGCTTCGTTAAATTGGTTGCGAAAGAGTTGAAGATTTTAGGTCATTTGATATACTCTATATACAGGATCGTCGTCGATAAAACGTCGAGGATTGAAAGAGTAAATTGGGATTTGATGTTTGGCAGACTGATCTCCTATTAACCAGACATCCCCAATCAGTCTTAGCAGTACCTGAGAAATGTAGGATGGGATTGTGATATGACTGAAAATTTAGAAATCTCTTTACTGGGAACCCCGCTAGCGAGCATTGAAAATAAACCAGTAACAGGTTACGTCTCATCCAGGGCTGAGGCGCTTGTATACTATCTGGCTGCCTCGGGACAGGCTCAGCGGCGCGACAGGTTGGCGAGCATCTTGTGGAGCGAGGTGCCAGAATCAACTTCTAAGAGAAACCTGCGAGACGTACTATCCAATTTGCGCCGCCTCTTTGTGGATTATATACAAATCAGCCGCCAACTGGTTGACCTCAGTGAAGGGCCCTGCGTTGTTGTAGACAGCCGAGTCCTTTCAAATATCGCCGAAAACGCACGCAAGACCAGGAAACCGCCATCCCAGTGGGCGCGGTCGGAAATCAAATTGTTAGAGGAAGCAGTAACCCTATATCGTGCGGAATTTTTATTGGGGTTCCACATTTCTAATGCGCCTTTGTATGAAGAGTGGATGCTAGATGAACGCCAACGTCTGCAAAGGGATTTCGAGGAAATCTTAGAGCTGCTTGTAGATATATACGCCGCGCAGGGAGACTATCGAAACGCGATCAGTAAGGCCAATCGCTGGTTGTCTCTCGATCCGCTTCGAGAATTAGCACACCGTGAGTTGATGCGGTTATATGCCTGGAATGGTGATCGCGCCGCTGCTCTAAAACAGTATCAGAGTTGTTCCAAGATTTTAAAAGCTGAGTTGGGGATCGATCCTGTCCAAGAGACACGCTCTCTTCACGAACGTCTTCTCGCTGGTGAACCTATTCGTGAAGAGTTTTCAATTCGAGGCTATGAGTTGGATGAGTGTATCGGTAAAGGAACTTTTGGGATTGTGTACCAGGCCCACCAACTCCGCACAGACCGCCAGGTGGCTATAAAGGTAATCCGCAAGGAATTTGCAAACCAGGTAGGTTTTATTAGAAGATTTGAGAATGAAGCACACCTTGTGGCCAGCCTAGAACACCCACATATTGTGCCCCTGTATGATTTCTGGCGGGAGCCCGATGGGGCCTTCCTGGTTATGCGCTGGTTACGGGCTGGCAGTCTGGGTGCATCTCTTGAGACAGGCCCCTGGAAATTAGAGCCATCCGGAAAACTCGTGCGTCAAATCACAGATGCACTGGCAAGTGCACATCGTCGCGGGGTAATCCACCGTGATATCAAGCCAGCCAATATACTTCTTGATGAGGAAGGTAATGCTTACCTTTCCGATTTTGGGATCGCTAAAGAAATCGAGGGTTTGCCAGGTTCACCATCACCTCCTGGAGGAATCAGCTCACCAGCCTATATCTCTCCAGAACAGCTATTGGGAGAGCCAGTAACGCCCCAGACAGACATATACAGTTTAGGTCTGGTGATTTATGAAATGCTAACTGGTGACCATCCTTTCAAGAACCTATCTTATCAAGAAATGCGCTTCATGCAGCTAAACGAACCCTTACCCTCTCTCAGCGAGCTGAATCTCAAAATTCCATCAATGCTGGATAATGTGATCCAAAAGGCAACTGCAAAGGATCCACATGCAAGATATCAAAATATCCTTGGATTAGGGGATGATTTTAAGACCATACTCGAGCCTGTTGGTCTGGCGACACCATCTATCAGCAGGCTATCCTTTATTGAGCCCGAAAATCCATACAAGGGCTTGCAGCCTTTTCTAGAAATGGATTCAAGCGATTTCTTTGGGCGAGAGGCGTTTGTCGAGCTTCTCTTATCCCGTCTTGATAGCGAAAACCGGGATAGTAAGATTGCGGAAACAAGCCAGGTGCCATTCTTGGCTGTGATTGGACCTAGCGGGAGTGGAAAGTCAAGCGTTGTACGAGCCGGGTTAATACCTGCACTCAAGAGAGGCGTACGTAGAACGTAGAACGTAGAACGTAGAACGTAGAACGTAGAACGTAGAACGTAGAACGTAGAACGTAGAACGTAGAACGTAGAACGTAGAACGTAGAACATAGAACATAGAGCATAGAACATAGAACATAGAACATAGAACATAGAACATACAACGTAGAA
>CBDFKV010000007.1:0-1693465 GCA_965249035.1 Candidatus Poriferihabitaceae bacterium
ATTCCAGCAGTGGAGTCGGCACATTGGTCCGCAGAGTCGAGAATGCCATCGGCGTCGCTGTCAAGTTCACAACCCTCAGCGTCAATGGAGGCATTCTGTGCAGATAGGGGACATTTATCACTTGAATCCGGCAGGCCGTCTTGGTCTGAATCTAACTCGCAACCATATTCGTTGACCGCAACATTGGTAGCCGAATCATCACACGCATCGTCGGCATCCAGGATGCCATCGTTATCGCTGTCAGCAACCGCTTCTTCGCTTTCCGGGGTGGGGCAATCGGGTTCGAGAACGGGTAACTGCTCATCGGTGATCGGGTTTTGATAGTAGTATTGCTCGGGCCGATAACGTGGAAAACGCGAAAATTGCGTGTAGCCATAATCCCAAGGCTGAAAACGGCGCGAATAACGCTGCCACCGGCGACGATCTAGCTGTTGGCGATAATATTCATCATCGTAGTAGGGATCGTACTCTCGGTCGTTATAGGAGGAGCCATACTCTTGGTTGTTCTCGTAACCCCGTTGATATTGACGCGGGCGCTGTCGGCGTTCTTGCTGATAACGCGCGCGATTTTGCTGCTCCGCTCGACGCCACTCGTTCTCAATCCGATTTTGAGCACTACGCCGCGATTGGTCTGCTTGACCCCAAGCATCACTTCCGTTTCTTTTCCAAGCCTCATAACGAGTACGTGTTGCATCATGTAGTGCTTGCGCACTCATGGGCGCCGAGTCGTTATAAGCGGGGCCAGTTTCCTGAGCTTGAACGGTTGATAGCGGCCAAAGAAGGCTGCACAATAATAGCTTGAGTAGAGTTTGCTTGGACATCATGGTTGATCAGTGGGGAAGTGTTTATTAATGATGAGAAATATATCGATAGGACCAGCGTAACCATACTAGCTAACATCTACGAATGGAATGTTACCCAGTAGATAGATTAAGAGATAGGTTCGGGCTGGGAGACGCCAGTTGTTTTGACATCGTCTCCTAGCCACGATCATTTGTTGAGGGCTGCGTGGGAAAAAGCCTCCAAGCGGAGGCATTTTTAAAATCAAAGTTTAGACTAAAGACATGACCCCGAAGCTTTTGATAAACGGCCCGGCCATACGTGGGTCTTTAATCATTGCGCCATAATCACCCACTTCAAAAACCATCTTGCGCGTCGTGAAGGCAGTGCCAAGCCCCATCATGCCGGGCGGTTTATTCATCCATTTTTCCCATTGTTCGCGTTTTGCACGGATATCCCAATTTAAATCCTGACCATCGTAGGCGCCGGCATCGGTGGCGATACCATTTTCTACAACCAGCACCCCTATTGGGCCGCTATCACCGGGAAATCCGTAACCAATGACGCTGTTAAAACCAATCTCAGCTAGTGCATCTGATAAGGCTTCTTCATCGTTCCACTCTTCTTTGAATGCTTTCATCCAAGTATCGTCAAATAAATCACTCATAAGCTCATCCTCGCATCGGTATTATTAGATTCTATATCAGTATAAATATATGATTTGTATCACTTAAGTAACTATGAACATACTACAGATTAATCGCTCGCTTGCAAGTTCTATTTGGTCACGGAAAGGTGAATTCAATGACTGTCTGAACGATTTTCAGTTTAAGATAGCTGTTTCACAATGGTTGAATAAAACTCATGGCATCAACACCGATTGGAACCCGCCTTAAATCTCTAAAAGCGCATCTGTCCCAAGAAAACCCTATTTTATTGGATGCCATTGCCAGCTTCACAAAGCTTGATAAGGTTGGGTATAGCACGGGGCTGTTGGATAAAGAAGAATCGTTCGCAGTGCAAATCCCGTGGTGGCCACTGGTGGCAGTGCTGGGTACATATTCAGCTGGAAAATCGACATTTATTAATCACTTTATTGGTGAGTCAGTGCAGCGCAGTGGTAATCAGGCGGTAGACGATAAATTTACCGTGATTTGCTATAGCCCCGAAACCAATTTTCAAGCTTTGCCGGGGGTGGCATTGGATGCTGATCCGCGATTTCCGTTTTATCGAATCAGCGATGATATAGAAAAGGTGGCAGTAGGTGAGGGTAGTCGAATCGACTCATATATCCAACTTAAGACCAGCACCAGTGAAAAGCTACGCGGCAAAATCATCATTGACTCGCCAGGATTCGATGCAGACAAGCAGCGTGACTCGACTTTGCGAATTACTGATCACATTATCGACTTATCTGATTTGGTTTTGGTGTTTTTTGATGCTCGTCATCCAGAACCGGGTGCAATGCGTGACACGCTGGACCACTTGGTTAGCAACACCATAAACAGAGACGATTCGAGTAAGTTTTTATATATATTGAATCAAATAGATACATCAGCAAACGATAATAATTCTGAAGAAGTGGTGGCGGCCTGGCAGCGTGCACTGGGTGAGCGCGGGCTTACCGCAGGGCGTTTTTATACCATTTACAGCCCGGACGTTGCGGTGCCCATCGCAGATACTGCCTTGCGCCAGCGCTATGAAGAAAAACGGGACCTTGATTTGGGCGAAATTCATAACCGCATGCAACAAATTGAAGTGGAACGTGCCTATCGCATCGTTGGCTCACTTGAAAATACCGCGCGTGAAATTGAAACTAAAGCCATGCCTGCCCTGAAGGGGTTGTTGTCGCTGTGGAAAAGGCGCACTTTTATTCTCGATGCGATGGGCTTCATGGCTTTGATCGGTGCGGTATTCTTGAGCGGAGTTGGTAGTAAACTAATCAATAATGCCCCGGTTAATTTGTTTGGCGGTATGATGACGGTTAGCGCTCCAGCGGCGTTGATGGGGCTGCTATTGATGGCTTGGTGTTGGCATATCGTTGCACGATTACTCGCTAAACGCAGTCTTCGTAAACGGCTGCGCACGCTACAGAACACTTCCGGGCATCACCTCAATTTCGAATCTGCATTCGATCGAAGTACGGCTCTGTGGGTTTCGATATTTACGATGAATCCGAAAGGCTGGTCAATTCTAAATCGGCGTAGAGTCGATAAAGTGCGGGCCGAGGCGGACCAGTATGTGCAGAATCTGAATGATCGCTATACCAGCCCATCAGGCAAGAATATGGTCGAAGTACAAAGCCAGCAATTGGTGGCAAAAGATGAGCCGAAATCAGACCATGAAACTAATGCAGCGGCCTGAATCTATCCACTAAAACCCCATTTTGGTGCTATCGTTTTGGATAGAGTGCCCGCGCCAAAAATAGAAATTCGGCAGCGGCTTTGCTGCGTGGTTCGAGCTCATAAACCGCTAAGCCTTCGCTAAACGCACGCCGAAAATCGGTGCGTTGGCCCAAGGTTTGATCGATACAGGTAATGTCGGAGATTGATTTAAGTACCTCAACCGTTTCTGCGGTCTCAACCACCGCGTAGTGGGTATCCGCACGGTTGACAAAAGTGACCAATTCCAAGCTGCGTTTAGTTTTCTTTAGCGATTTGATATATTTGATAAAGCGCTGAAGCGACCATATATCCGATTGACTTGGCAGCACCGGGATGATGATACGGTCGGCAGCGCGATAGGCGTCCAGTACCGCATCCATATCGGAATTACCGATATCAACTAACACCTCATCGTAGTGTTTGCCTGCTTTAAGCAATGCTGAATAGATATCAGCATCATCAATCTGATCTGACGTGATCGTTTCCAATGTCGGTTCATAGCCATCTTCTGAGCGAAAATCGGAGGCATCGGTCAATGTGGCCTGGGGATCGAGGTCAAATATTGCGGTCGTGAATTTTTGAGACAATAGCCAAATCGCTAAATTGAACGAGGTGGTGCTTTTGCCTGAGCCGCCTTTGAGGCTACCGATGACTGTAATCATAAGGTTAGATGCTAGTAGTCAGATTAAGGGAAGGTGAAATTAGGCAAAACGCCGCAGGTCTAGTGCGGCGCTGCCACTGAATGAATCAGTAAGGGGTCGTGTATCTATCACGGCTATCCTGTCGACGATCATAGCGATCTTCTCGGCGCGGGCGGCGGCCTGAACTCTCGCTATTACGTTGGCTGTAATCGCGCCAATAGCGGTCATTGTAGTGGTCATCACCATCGTCACGGCCATAGCCGCGACCATAACCTCTGTCACGGTCCAAGTTATCATATCTGCCACGGTCCCGGCCATAATCACGATAGCCACGGTCTCGATATCCATAGCCGCCATCATCTCGATAGTCACCCCGATAATCTGAACTACCACCAAGATCGCCGTCAAAATTGAAGTTGAACCGGCCTCGGCCACGCCCATCACCGAACCAATTCCCATCTGAGAACCAGTCATCATCCCAATCGTTACCGCCCCAGTCGCCGTTGTCATTATCAAAAAATCGATAGCGCCAATAATTAGGTTCCCACTCATCGTAATCGCGCCAGCGGTCATACGAGCGGCCACGAAAAGGGCCGCCATAACCGCCGGGCCCACCATAACCGCCGGGGCCACCATAGCGATAAGAATCGCCGCCATCATCCCAGTCAAAAGGGCTAAAATTAAATGCTTGAGCACTTCCGGCGGATAGTGCAAGCAGTGCGCTCAGCATGCTGGTTTTCAGTAGTTTTGGAATAGTCATTGCTTTACTCCATAAAATTGATTGGTGATTGGTCTATTCAGAGGCGGCAGCTTCAGTTTGGATGCCGGCATCGGAGTTCGCTGGTGCTGTAGTTTCAGCGGTAATACTTGCATCGGCTTGAGCTTTAGGCTGTTCTACCGTGTTTGCTTCAGCAGCACCTTCTGTTTGGATAGTTAATGGGTCAGCTTCAGGATAAGAATAACGGCTGTTATCGTGTTCGTTACTCATATCACCATCGGCACCGCCACTCACATCGCCACCGAAGTTAAAGCCACCGGCACCGTTGCCACTCCCGCGACCACGACCATCGTTACGATAACGGTTGTAGCCATTACGACCATCGAAGTCCCCATCAGCATCGCCATCGAAGCTACCGTTAAAACCAAAGTTCCCATGGGCGTTACCTGAGCCGCGACCTCGACCACTACCTGAGTAGCGGTCGTCGTAGTAGGGGTCATTACGATAGCGGCGACTGTTGCGGGGGCGGTAGTCCTGTCTCTGCTGACGCGCAGGCGGACGCGCGCTGTTTGGAGCGCGGCGTGGACGATCTGCTCGATTCGGAACTCGGGAAGCGGGGCGATTGTTGGAGCGACCTTGGTCATAGCGGCGGCGGGGCTTGTCGGCTCGTCTTCGTGGAGGATAACCGTTGTCTTCCCAATTGCTGTCCCACTCATTGTCCCAATTTGAGTCAGCATCGGCATTCATATCAAAGCCAAAATTTCCGCTGCCATTTCCCTGGCCACTACCGCGGCCACGACCTTGGCTGCGATTATCATGCCGACGATTATTGCCGTAACCATCGCCTTCATAATCACCATCGAAATCGCCAT
The DNA here is from genome assembly GCA_965249035.1 of Candidatus Poriferihabitaceae bacterium. Lineage (GTDB taxonomy): Bacteria > Pseudomonadota > Gammaproteobacteria > Arenicellales > Poriferihabitantaceae > CBDFKV01. The sequence continues at coordinate 5,396 of CBDFKV010000007.1, forward strand.
CAAAGTTGCCGCTAAAGCCAAAATTGCCTTGACCACTTCCAGCGCCACGGCCTGAGTTACGACCATAGCCCCGACCATAACCTCGGTTCTGGTAATAGTCGTCATAGTAGCCCGGTGGTGGGGCGGATTGGCGCTCAGCACCTTTGGCTGGACTATTTTGCTGGGCCTGTGCGCTTGTGCTGATTGCTAAGACAACTAGTGTGGTGAGGGTTAAGTGAGTTCTTTTCATGAAGTGGTACTCCTATCAATAAATAGATTCAGGTCTGCTACAACTATAATATGTGTCAGTCAATACACCATTAACAGATCGCCATGGTCAGGTTTTTAAGCGAATCCCACGACGCTTACGTGTCGCTGGGTTCACTTTCTTTGTAACCGTCTTTGTAACCGTCTTTGTAACCGTCGGTTTTTCTGTGGCTTTACTGGTAACGGGCGGTGTGCTGGATTTGGATACACGGGGTTTCTTGGCAACTTTTTTGCGAGTCGCTTTGGAAACCGCTGGGCGGCTCGCCTTTTTGGTGATTGGTTTGGTGGTGGGCTTTGCCGTAATCTTTTTACGAACCACTTTTTTTGTCAACTTTTTAGCGGCCTTTTTTCGGCTTATCTTTTTTGTGGTGGTAGGTTTTTTTGAGGAAGTTTTTGCCGCAGAGACTGGCGCTGCTCGGTCTACCGCTGAGGCTGTTTGCGGCTCAGCGTTGTCTGACGCTGATCGGGTCGCCGCAGAAGGGTATTTACCCGCCTTCTTAAGCGCTATTTTTTCTTCTAACGTTAGCTTGGGTTTCGGTGCGTCCTTAGTTAGTTTGGTGCTGGCTGATTCATACTTACCGGCCTTTTTTAGTGCTATTTTTTGTTCCAGTGTTAGCTTTTTTGTAGGCGCTGGGGAATTTGCTTTGGCGCTGGCTGATTCATATTTGCCCGCTTTCTTAAGGGCGATTTTTTCTTCTAATGAAAGCTTTGGCTTAGGTGCAGGGTCGTACACTTTATTGCTGGCTGCGTCGTATTTACCCGCCTTTTTTAGCGCGATTTTTTCTTCTAGTGTGAGCTTTTTCTTAGGGGTATCTTTTCCCGCTGGTGGCGGCGTGCAGGAACCGCCGTCGTTGCCATTGCCCCCATCGGGATGACCACAAATAGATGATCGCCAGGTATCACAACCCATCGGGATGACCACCAGAGTTAACAGCGTGGCAATCGATACACCATAGAGTAGCGAGATCGCCATTCCCTGAAAAATGGGGTCGAACAGAATTACCGAAGACCCACCCATCAGCGCCAAAGCGGTGATCACGATCGGGCGAATCCGCGCTTGGCCTGCCATCGCCAATGCCTCGCGTGGGGCGGCACCTTCGGCGATGGCCTCTTGAGCGAAATCGACCAGCAATATCGAGTTTCTGACGATAATGCCGGCCAAGGCGATAAAACCTATCATTGAGGTGGCGGTAAATTCGGCGCCATGCAGGAAATGCCCGAACATGATACCGATCATGGTCAAAGGGATCGGGCTGATAATAATGAGTGGTACTTTAAAGTTGCCAAATTCCCAGACTACCAGGATATAGATCAAAATCATCGCTGCCGCGAATGCCATGCCCATATCGCGAAAAGTGATAAACGTCACTCGCCATTCGCCGTCCCAGCGAAAGCCCGATACTTGGTCGCTTTCTGGAGCGCTCCACCACGAGGGCTTGAGCTTAACGCCGTCTGGAGTGACGTAATCTTCCAGCATTTCATTGATTTCAAAGATGCCGTAGATCGGTGCGGCATACTTGCCGACTGATTCACCGACCACATACTCAACCGGGCGTAAATCTTTCTGGTAGACGATTGGGTCGCTTAGTACTTGCTCAAAAGTGCCGAGCTCATACAGCGGTACCATGCGGCCATTGGGTGATGGGATGGGTAAATTACTGATGTTATTGGTCAGTGCACGCTCGCCGTGAGCGGCTTGGATCACAATCTTGACCGGGTCAGAAGAGTGTTCATCTTTAATCACGCCACCCACGAAACCGCCCATCACCATGGCTAAGCTTTGATTGATGCTTTCAACTGTAATGCCATTTTGCATCGCCTTGTCGACGTTAACCCGAAACTCGGTCGTATAGTGGGGCGCCTCCATGTAGTTATCGACGTCGCCAACCGATTCGGCTTGCTCAAACACATTAGTCATATGTGCTGCCACCTCGCGCCGGGTATCAGCATCGGGGCCGTAGATTTCTGCGACCATGGTCTGCAAAACCGGTGGGCCTGGAGGCATCTCTGCGACAGTTATTCTGGCGCCGAGTTGTTTGGCCAACGGGGTCAAGATCTTACGAGTGGCGATGGCGATATTATGGCTAGGACGCTCACGTTCGCCTTTATCGAGTAATCGTATCTGGATATCGCCTTGCCATGGTTCTTGGCGTAAATAGTAATGACGGACCATACCGTTAAAATTGTAGGGCGACACCGTACCGATGTAGGTTTGCAGATTAATGACTTCGGGTACTTCTTTGCGAATCGCGTCGGTGAGCTTCTGAACCACACCTTGGGTCGTCGCTAGCGCGGTTCCAGCGGGCATGTTGACGACGACGTTGAATTCGGGTTTGTTGTCGTAGGGCATCATTTTAACGGTGACAACTTTGGTGTAAAACAAAGAGACTGATATCGCCCATACCACCAAAATGCCTATTAACGTAGCCCAGGACAGCAACCGGCTTTTCATCAGAGAAAAAACCAACTTGCTGTAGATCGTGCCGACGAATTCTTGAAAGCGTTGCTCTTTTTCTTCGCCGTCGTGCAAGCGTTGCATGGTTGGCCGTAGCTTATAGGTCAGCCACGGGGTGAACGCAAAGGCGGCGAATAAGGAATAAATAATGGCGACTGAACCCAGCGCTGGAATCGGCATCATGTATGGCCCCATCATGTCACGGACGAACCCCATCGGTAGCAGAGCTGCTATGACCGTAAAGGTCGCGACGATGGTTGGGTTGCCTACTTCACGTACCGCATCGACTGCGACTTCGATTGAGGTTTCACCTGCCATTAGCCAGCGCCGATAAATGTTCTCAACTACCACGATGGCATCATCGACCAGTATGCCTATGGCAAAGATCAAAGCAAATAAGCTCACCCGGTCAACCGTGAAGCCCATCATCCAAGCACCAAAAACGGTCACCAGAATAACGATGGGGATGATGATTAAGGTAACAATAGCGGGACGCATGCCTAGAAAAAACCAGACCAACAGTGTCACCACCGCCGTAGCTATGAATAGTTTAAATAGCAACTCATTGACTTTGTCTTCGGCGGTTTGGCCGTAGTTGCGCGTGACTTCGTAGTGAACGTTGTCAGGGATCAAAAATCCTTCCAGGCTTTTGATTTTGGCCGCGATCGCTTTAGTCACGTCGATGCCGTTTGAGCCTTCGGTTTTTGAAAAGGCGATGGTGACCGCAGGAAAGCCTTCAGCGGGCAGCGGGCCTTCATAAGACTGGCCGGTATAGTGGCGAACCAAGTTAGTGGTTTCAGAGGGGCCAGGAATAATCGTGGCGACTTCTGAGAGATAGACTGGCCCTCCGTTGCGAACAGCAATGACCAGTTTACTGACATCAGCAGCACTTTCTAAAAAGGTGCCGGTATAAACGCTAAAGTTCGATTGGCCCAGTTCATAGCTGCCCGCTTTGAGTTCAGAATTAGCTGATTTGACCGCTTGTGCGACTTGTCCCGGGCTGATATTTAAACTGGCTAATCGGGGGATGCTGAGCTCTACACGCACCTGCTCTTCGCGGCCGCCGATGATAAAGCCGGGGCCGGTATTGGGCAGTTCTTTGACGCGTTGTAGTATATCGGTGCCCAGCTTGCGCAAGATGGCATCGTCGACGTCTTCTGACCAAAGCGTGATGGCATAGGCGGGGACATCATCAATCGCTTTGGGCTTGACCAGTGGCGGTGACGCGCCGGGGGGCACGATATCCATGTTCGATTGCAGTTTGTCGTATAGCTTGACCAGTGATGGTCCCATGCTTTCACCAACGATGAACTGTACAGTCACCATCGCTTCACCGCGCCTTGATGCCGAGTAAACGTGGTCGACACCGGGGATTTCACTCATGATCCGTTCTAACGGGTCAGCCACTTGACGGGCGGTTTGTTCAGATGAGGCGCCTGGGTAACGCACAAAAATATCGACCATCGGCACTGATATTTGCGGATCTTCCTGGCGCGGAGTGATCCATAAACCAATCATCCCCACCGCCAGAGAAATGATTAGCAGAATAGGTGACAGGGGGGAATCGATAAATGCGCGCGCCATTTTGCCGGCAACGCCTAAATTGTGTTCGTGGTGCTTAGGGTCAGTATTATGGTTATTGTTTGCACTCATATGTCTGTTTACCGTTGGATCACGTTAGTTTTCTCGTTTTAAACCTATTGTTTGTTATGATTTAGGCTGAGTGCTGTAAGGAGAAGCGGGCGAACCAAATTGGGCCGACGGTTGAGATGATAAGACCTGGATCAATTGCCCGGAGCGAATTTGAGAGTCGGGTTTGACGACGATCCGGTCGCCCGAAGTGATCCCCGATAAAACTACAATAGATTCACCCGCACCTGCGCTGGCGGTACGAACCATGCGTAATTCCGCTTTACCATCATTATTAACCATATAAACCGAAGACTGGCTACCACGCCAAACAATCGCAGACGAGGGCAGGCTGATGGTTTCTTGACCAACGCGACTGGTGTCGGGAACTTCAACGTTGACGTACATTCCTGGCGAGGCATTGGTTTTCGGAGGTAGGCTGATTTTGACGCGGACGGTGTGTCGTTGTGCATCTGCCGATGGAAAAATGCGAACGATCTTGCCTTTCACTCGGGTATTGGTCGTATCAATGCTGACGTCGATGTCCATGTCTTCGCTCAAGCTGGTTAATAGCCGAGAGGGGACGTCGATTTGAACTTGCAGGGCTGAAATATCGCCGATCCGAACCAGGCTTTGTCCAGGCTGAACGGCATCACCAAGCTCGATCATTTTTTCAAGGATGATGGTGTCAGCAGGGGCTATGGCTTGTTTGTCGCGGAACATGGCGTCAATTTGGTCGAGCTGAGATTCTGCTTCCAATACCGCACTTTTGGCCTGCTCAACCGCGTTACGGCTGGAAGAAATACTGGCATAGCGGTCGTAGTCCGAGTCGCCAATTCCAGCCGCATCACCCATATTTTGAGTGACGAAATAGTCAAACATAGAGGGCATGCCCATGCCGCCGCGGCCGTTGTAGCCGTCAGAAATGATATTTTGATCAAGCTGGATATAGGCATTCCTTAGCTGCGCCTGTGCGCGGCGGCGGCCAGCATCGGCAGCACTACGCTGGGCGATTAAGCTCTTTTCATCAAGGTCGACTATGGTTTGACCACGGCGTACTGCGGTGCCTTCTTCACCTGCAATATAGACTACGCGTCCGGGCGCTTGGGCACGTATGGTTAGTTCGGTTTTTGGAATAACCGTCCCGCCCAGGGAAATGGTGGCGTGGCTATCGCTCGGGTTAGCCACCATCACTTCATATGGATGGGCGCTGTTTATATTGGCAGCCGTCGCTTGCAGTGCCTTGGTTTCAGCTTGAGCACGTTGATCTTTTTCGGCATCAGATTCGCCGCAGCCAACCAGCATCAGCGTGGAGGCGAAGACCAATGCCCCGAGGCGGCGATAAGTCGAGCGAGGCTCGAGGTAACGAAATGATGATGCGATATCGTTAAAGTGCATTCGTCGCTCCTGAATCGGTACTTTTAATATGTTTGTAGTAGCTTGACTTTGTAGCAAAAAAACGTCGATAAGTCTATGTCAGAAAAGTTCTGTGCACATTGGCTAAACCCCTGCCCAGCGTGGGCCTAACAGCTTGGGCGATTCTACATAAATATTACTATATTAGCAAATGTTAATTATTAGTTTGGTTTAATAGATGGGCTTGCACTATCGGTCGGGTTTGGGCGCTGCCGTGCTCGGTGCGAATTACTACTAATTTTGTGGTGTAAAACGCTTGTAAAGTACCGGCTGGCCCCCAGATTAGGCGTCGGGTTATTGCAGGGCGTTGCCTTGTAGAGTTTCTAAATAGTTAAAAACGGTTAACCAATGGGTAGTAAAGACAAACAAAAAATGGAACAGGAACAGGTCATCGGTGACGAGCTAAAGTCCGAAGAAGGCGAGCTTGAGGGTCAAGACGACGTGCTTGAAGAGTCGCTGACCTATGAAGAGCTGCTCGATCGCGTCCAAGAGCTAGAACGCAAGAACGTTAATCTAGCCGACCAATATTTACGCGCCAAAGCAGAAACGGACAATACGCGCCGGATTGCTGATGTTGAAGTCAAAAAAGCGCGAAAATTTGCGTTGGAAGCATTTGCGAAAGAACTGCTGCCAGTCAAGGATAGTCTCGATCAAGCTGCTTTGGTCAATTTGGATGATGATGCCGATCAAAAGGTGGTCACTCAAATGCGGGAGGGTTTGACCTTGACGACGCGCCAGCTCGAATCAGCATTCGAGAAATTCCATATAGAAGAAGTTAGCCCGGAAGTGGGTGACGATCTCGATCCGGAATTGCATCAGCCGATGGCGATGCAGCCGTCGGATGAAGTCAAAGCCAATAAAATACTGACCGCCATTCAAAAGGGTTTTACGCTCAATGAGCGTTTGCTGCGGCCAGCGATGGTGCTGGTATCCAGCGGTAAGCCGAAAGAGTAAAACAAGGGCATAAATACGCACAGATTTTGGGGCTTTAATTTCCGTGTGGCTGCCCCATATTCTCTGACAGAGTTTAATCGAACAGTTTATTAGAGGAATCTAAAATGGGTAAAATAATTGGTATTGACTTAGGGACAACTAACTCCTGCGTCGCTTTGATGGAGGGTGATACGCCCAAGGTTATTGAAAATTCAGAAGGCCGCCGTACGACGCCGTCAGTGGTTGCTTTCACGGATGATGATCAAGTATTGGTCGGTGACGCTGCTCGGCGACAAGCGATCACTAACCCCGAAAACACCGTTTTTGCGGTCAAGCGTTTAATTGGCCGCAAGTTTGATGAAGACGTGGTACAGCGTGACATCAAGCTAATGCCCTACAAGATCGTCAAGGCAAAGAATGGTGATGCCTGGATTGAAGTGGGTGGTCAGCAAATGTCACCACAGGAAGTATCGGCAAAAATTTTGCAAAAGATGAAGTCGACGGCAGAAGACTATTTAGGTGAGCCAGTTACCGAAGCGGTGGTAACCGTGCCTGCTTATTTTAACGACTCGCAGCGTCAAGCCACCAAAGACGCGGGCAAGATCGCTGGCCTGGAAGTGAAGCGGATTATCAACGAGCCGACTGCGGCAGCGTTGGCATTTGGCTTGGATAAGGTCAAAGGCGATAAAACCATCGCGGTTTATGATTTGGGTGGCGGTACTTTTGACGTCTCTATCATTGAAATAGCCGATCTGGATGGTGAGCAGCAATTTGAAGTATTGTCGACTAACGGCGATACCTTTCTCGGCGGTGAAGATTTTGACACGCGCTTGATTGACTACATCGTTAAAGAATACAAAAAGGATCAGAATTTTGATTTGACGGGTGATCCTTTGGCGATGCAACGTCTTAAAGAAGGCGCTGAAAAAGCCAAGATCGAGTTGTCAAACTCAACTCAAACTGAGATCAATCTGCCGTACATCACGGCTGATGCCAGTGGCCCAAAACACCTTAACATGAAAATTAGCCGCGCCAAATTAGAATCGTTGGTGGATGAGTTGATCCAGCGTTCGATTGCGCCGTGCAAAATAGCGCTTAAAGATGCAGGCCTCAGTGCGAGTGAAATCGATGACGTGATCTTGGTGGGTGGGCAGTCACGCATGCCTAAAGTACAGGAAGCGGTAACTCAGTTTTTTGGCCAAGAAGTGCGACGTGATGTTAACCCTGACGAAGCGGTTGCGGTCGGTGCATCGGTGCAAGGTGGTGTATTGTCTGGTGATGTCAAAGACGTCTTATTGCTTGACGTTACACCATTGTCTTTGGGGATTGAAACCCTCGGTGGGGTATTGAGCAAGTTGATCGAAAAGAACACGACGATCCCGACCAAGGCAAGCCAAACCTTCTCGACTGCCGACGATAATCAACCGGCGGTTACGATCCACGTCTTGCAGGGTGAGCGCGAAATGGCAAATGACAATAAGTCTTTAGGGCGCTTTGACTTATCGGATATTCCTCCGGCACCGCGTGGTGTCCCGCAGATTGAAGTGACCTTCGATATTGACGCGAACGGCATTATGCATGTGTCGGCTAAAGACAAGGCGACCGGCAAAGAAAACAAGATCAAGATTACCGCAGGCTCTGGTCTCAGCGATACTGAAATCGAGCGTATGGTACGCGAAGCGGAAGAAAATGCCGATGCGGATAAAGAGCTGCGCGAATTGGTCGATGCTCGCAATCAGGGCGAAGCTTTGATTCATCAGGCCCAAAAGTCGCTGACTGACTTGGCTGATAAAGCGGATGATTCCACCAAATCTGCTATTGAAGATGCAGCAAAAGCCCTGGAAGAAGCGATTAAAGGTGATGACAAAGCGGATATTGATGCTAAAACGCAAGCATTGTCGGAAGCCTCACAAAAATTGGCTGAACAAGCGTATGCCGAGCAAGCCGAGGCGGCTGAAGGTGAAGCTGAGCCAGAATCAGATACTGCTAATGACGATGATATCGTCGATGCTGAGTTTGAAGAAGTTGACGACGACAAAAAGACATAAGCAGATTATTTGGCAAGACTTCTAGATTAAGTACTTGAGCGTTTATATGAGGTGGGTTGAGTTAGCTTAACCCACCTTTTTTCGAGCGACTCAGGCACGGCGATCAACCGCAGAACTCTTAGTTATCCTTTTGATAAACCCACTAGCAAAAACATGATTAGCAACCCATTCCATGGCTAGAGACTATTACGAAGTGCTCGGTGCCTCTAAAACGGCATCACAAGCTGAAATTAAAAAGTCTTATCGTCGCCAAGCGATGAAATTCCATCCGGACCGTAACCCGGAAGGCGGTGAAGAGGCTGAGGCACAGTTTAAAGAAATCCAGGAAGCTTATTCGGTTTTAAGTGACGAGCAAAAACGTGCCGCTTATGATCAATTTGGCCATGCTGGGGTTGACCCGTCTGCGGGAATGGGTGGTGGAGCTGGTGGTTTCGGCGATATTTTCGGCGATATGTTTGGCGATATTTTTGGTGGCGGGCGTGGTGGTGGCCAACGCCAAGCACGGGGCGCTGATCTGCGTATTAGAATCGAACTAACATTGGAAGAAGCCGTTAGTGGTCTTGAAAAGGTCATCAAAATCCCACGCTCTCGACGCTGCAATACCTGCGATGGTACCGGTGCAAAACCGGGTAGCTCTCCAACTACTTGCCAGACGTGCCAAGGGCAGGGCCAAGTGCGGATGCAGCAAGGCTTTTTCTCGGTACAACAAACTTGTCCGCAATGTAGTGGCACGGGGGAGCAAATCTCAGATCCTTGTGGTAGCTGCGGTGGTCAGGGTCACCTACGCGAAGAAAAGAAACTCAAGGTTAAAATCCCTGGCGGCGTTGATGAAGGCGATCAAATTCGCGTCAGTGGTGAAGGTGAGGGCGGTGGCAAAGGCGTTGTCCCTGGCGATTTATACGTTCAGGTTCGACTCAAAAGCCATGATATTTTTCGCCGCGAAGGTGATGATTTAGCCTGTGATGTGCCGGTTAGTTATACCACCATGGCTTTGGGCGGTGATCTTGAAGTGCCGACCTTAAGTGGCCGAGCCAGTATTAAGGTGCCAGCGGGCTCTCAGCCTAATCGGGTTTTCAGGTTGCGTGGTAAGGGTATCAAGAACGTCCGCTCTGGTCATGTCGGCGATTTGTTTATTAAGGTGATGACCGAAACACCAGTTAATTTAACCAGTGAACAGCAGAAATTGCTAAAGCAATTGCAAAAATCACTAGATAAAGGCGGGAAAAGGCATAGTCCACACGGCAGTACGTGGACAGATAAGATAAAATCGTTCTTTGATAAGGTGGTATAACGGCAGTTAATCTTGCTTTTTTGGGCAATGATAAAGGTGCCAGACAACAATAGCTGAAGAACTGATGATTGAAATAGAAAAGACACCATTACTCGGTGTGGTGGTGGTGAAAAACCGCGTTTTCGGTGACGAACGCGGTTTTTTCATGGAGACGTATAATAAACAGCGATTTGAAGAAGTCGGCTTGCCGGGCGCGTTTGTGCAGGATAACCATTCCCGATCGTCTAAGGGGGTATTGCGTGGTCTGCATTACCAATTTCCGCAATGGCAAGGCAAGTTGGTACGGACGATTTCAGGTGCCATTTATGATGTGGCGGTTGATATGCGCCGTGACTCACCGACCTATTCACAGTGGTTTGGTATCGAGCTGAATGACGACAATCGTTGGCAGTTGTACATTCCTCCCGGGTTTGCGCATGGCTTTGCGACCTTGAGTGATGTCGCTGATGTCGCCTACAAATGCACCACTTTGTATAAACCCGAAGACGATGCGGGTATTCGTTGGGATGACCCCGATGTTGCTATTGATTGGCCGGTTAGCGATCCAATCATTTCTTCGAAAGATGCCGACGCACCTTTTTTGAAAGACATTAACGTGAGCCACTAACGTGAAAATCATTGTTTTTGGAAAGAATGGGCAAGTGGGTAGTGCACTCTGTCGCTTGTTGGATAGCGCGCACGAAGTGATTGCGCTGGATAAAGAAGAGCTTGATTTATGTGATAGTGCGGCGATTAATGAGTGCATCGTTTCGCGCTCACCGGATTGGGTGGTGAATTGCTCAGCTTACACTGCTGTGGATAATGCTGAAGCCGATCTTGAGTTAGCACAGCAGCTCAACGAGATTGCACCTGCTGAAATGGCCGCTGCTTGTGAGCAAATGGGTGCGGCATTTTTACACTATTCCACCGACTACGTGTTTGACGGTAACGCCACGGTTCCCTATCTCGAAAACGATAAGCCTAATCCGAAAAGCGTGTATGGCATCACCAAACTTGCCGGTGAACGAGCGGTAATGGCGGCCTGTCCGACGACGATCATTTTGCGCACAGCCTGGGTTTATTCAAAAGAGGGCAAGAATTTTGTGAATACCATGCTGCGGCTGGCTACGCAGCACGATCAGTTGACGGTGGTGGCCGACCAGTTCGGGTCTCCAACACTTGCAAGCGATTTGGCAGAGGCGAGCGTCGCCATTATCTCAAGCCAACCTCAGGCAGAGGCTGCTGGCATTTACCACGCTACTGGTAAGGGCGCCACCAATTGGCACGAGTTTGCCAGCGAGATTTTTCGGCTGCGAGGTTTGACAGTGGAGGTCATTCCGGTGACCACCGAGCAATACCCCACGGCTGCGCCGCGCCCGGCCTATTCAGTGCTGTGTAACGATAAGCTGAAAGCAAACTTCGGCATCGAATTACCTGATTGGCAGCAGTCGCTGGCACGTACGCTGTCTTAGGCGGGAAGGCTAGCATCGTGGATAGCAAAGCGGTACTCGGTGCGAATGGGCCATTTGCTCAGCAGGTCAACGATTTTACCGTCCGACCGATCCAACAGCAATTGGCTGAACGGGTGGAAGCTACTATTCAAGACGGAGGCGTACTGGTTGCCGAGTCAGGTACCGGTACCGGTAAAACTTTTGCCTATCTGGTTCCTGCTTTATTATCAGGTAAGCGCATCGTCGTCTCTACGGGTACGAGGCACCTGCAGGATCAACTATTTTATCGAGATTTGCCTGCGGTTCGAACGGTGCTCGGGGTGGCCCCTGATATCGCTTTACTGAAAGGGCGGGCTAATTATCTATGCCTCTGGCGTTTATCGCAGTTGGGCAACCAAACTGCGGGCCGATATGATACGAGCATTCTGAAAAAGCGCGCCATTATCGAAGCGTGGTCGGCACAAACCCGTGTCGGTGAAACCGCTGAAGTAGGCGAGTTGGAAGAGTCTGACCCCGTTTGGCGCGAGGTGACATCAACCGCAGATAATTGTCTGGGCGGGGATTGCCCCGACTTCAGTGCGTGTTTCGTCAATAAAGCCCGGCAAAGGGCGATGAAAGCAAACGTGGTGGTGGTTAACCACCATTTATTTTTTTCAGATGTTTCCCTCAAAGAACAAGGCTTTGGTGAGCTACTGCCTGCCTATGACGCGGTTATTTTTGATGAAGCCCATCAAGTTCCCGAAATCGCGTCGCGCTTTTTTGGGTTTTCAGTGTCGACCTGGCAATTAAGCGAACTTTGCAGAGATATATTAGTCTCTGAAGCCAAAGAAAAAAGCGGTGTGCCACTGAATGATATAACGGCGGCACTCAAGCAATCCCTAGCTGAGTTGGACTTGGCGTTTGCCAAGAGCGATCAATCGCGGGGTGAAAGCGCCTTGGTTTTAGGGCACGCACCGACGATGTACGCGCTCAATCAAGTGCTAGAGGCGTTGGCAGAATTGGAAACTGCTTTGTCTCAAGCGGCAGTAGCGGGAGAGGGGCTGGAGCGTTGTCATCAGCGTTGTTTGTTGCAGCAGGGCTATTTACTCGACTGGATGGATGGTGGTCGACGCACTGATCAACTGGTGTGTTGGTATGAAGTGGGACGTAATAATACTCGCTTAACTGCAACGCCCATGAACGTTGCCAATAAGATGCGTACCGTCTTGGAACAACCGAACAAAGCCTGGGTGTTTACCTCGGCAACGTTGGCAGCAGGCCACGATTTTGGGGTGTTTACCCAGCACCTTGGCTGCGTGGAGCCTGAGACCTTATTGCTCGATAGCCCTTTTGACTATGCGCACAATGCGCTGCTGTATTTACCTAAAACCTTGCCAGAGCCCGGTTTTCGGCAGTTCCCGCAAGCATTGGTTGAAGCCATCATCCCAGTGCTCGAGGCGAGCCAGGGCAGGGCATTTGTGCTGTTTACTAGCTATCAGATGCTGCACCAATTGCGTGATCGCTTGCGCAATAGCATTCAATGGCCACTACTCGTACAGGGAGAAGCGCCGCGCAGTGAGTTAATTGACGAATTCAAACGCCTTGGCAACGCTGTATTATTGGGCACCGCATCGTTTTGGGAAGGAGTTGATATTAAAGGTGCCACCTTATCGTGCGTGATTATCGACAAACTACCTTTTACGCCGCCGAATGACCCCGTTATGCGTGCGCGAGCCAAACAATTGGAAGCCACGGGCGGCAATCCATTTATGGAGCTGCAAGTGCCCGAGGCCATCATTTCTCTCAAACAAGGCGCTGGCCGTTTGATCCGTGATGAAAATGACCAAGGCGTATTGATGCTGTGCGATGCACGGCTGCATACCAAACGCTATGGGTCCAGGTTCGTGGACGCATTACCGCCGATGGCGCAGACCAATGACCTGAGTGATGTGCAAGCTTTTTTTCAATGAACATCCTCGCGATTGATACGGCAACAGAACTCTGTTCGGTGGCATTGCAAGCAGGAGCCCGGCTTTTTTCACGTGAGCAGCTGGATCCCACTGGGCACTCTAAGTTGGTTTTGCAAATGGTGGAGTCAATATTCAATGAATCCAAGCTGCAACTACAGGATATTGACCTAATCGCAACCGATCACGGCCCAGGGTCGTTTACCGGAATGCGAATTGGGATAGGCGTTGCCCAGGGTCTAGCATATGCTGCTAATAAACCCGTAGTGGGGATTTCTTCGCTAACTGCTCTGGCAGCCAAACTGGAGGCGAACGAAGGAGATGTTGTTCTTGCAGCGATTGACGCACGTATGGGACAGGTATATTGGGGCAGCTTTGTTTTGCAAGCCGGAGTGCCCCAGCCATTCGGCGATTTTTGCGTCAGCCAACCCGATCAAGTCAGCTGTGAGTCCTCAGCGGTGATGGGTGTTGGCAGTGGTTGGGACGTTTATCACCAAGAGTTAACAACTGCATTGGCTGGCGCCTGTTCTTGGCAAGCAAAGGCATTCCCTTCAGCCCGTGAAGTGGTGACGTTAGCGAGCCATTCAAGCCAAGAAAACTGGTTAGACGCGGCCAGCTTGACGCCGGTCTATTTGCGTAACCAAGTAGCGGCCATTAGCAATAAATCGCTGCTTTAGTTGCCCAGCCAGATCAACACAATATGTGGAAGGGTAGTGATGCGATCTGTTTTTTATCGACCAGGATTTCAGCTTCCCATTCACCGATAAACTCGCCCATACCAAAAGAGGGGTCGAATAAGCGTCCAATGACTGCACCAGTAGGGCCATACAAAGAGAGCCATGCCCAGATACGGGTGTTATCACCGTGAAAGGCAAATTCATAATGCGTGCGTTCTTGTATATTGCCACTTGGGCCGATCCAACGAACTTCCAGCACGTGCATTTTCCCTGTCAGATTAGAGGCTTCAATCACCGCGTATATTTTATCCGAACAAGAAAAATCATCATTGCCGTCGTGGGCAGGTACGTTGCTATTGGTGTCGGCGGTGAGGTAGGCCTGGTATTCTGATTTGTCCGGCCTCGCTTCGTCTGTTACTTCTGCCGCGTTAGCAACCAGCCCTAACAACGATATCAGAAAAATATAGGTCAGCTTCCTTAAAGTGATCATGTCTAAGTACGAAATTGCTTTGAGTTATCTTCCCGTGCGCCAGTCACCCGATAGTGAACATACTTCAGTTGCCACGTCAGAATAAATAGGTGCCTGACGTGTTGTTGATCGGGCACTTGCGACAGTCTCTGGCTCTGGCTCTGGCTCTGGCTCTGGTTCTGGCTCTGGCTCTGGCTCTGGCTCTGGTTCTGGCTCTGGCTCTGGCTCTGGTTCTATCACCTCTTTTACTGGAAATGCTGAGGTGTCAACGGCATTGACCCAAGTGCCCGTCATGGTTCGATTGGTGTGCACCGTTCCAAACATCGTGATGTCACCCAACGCGTGGTCTATGGTCAATGAAATAGCTTTACCAATGATTTCACCGCTAATGCTGCCACCGCCAATACAAGGTGAGCTGGTCGTCAACGCTCCTGACACTGAGTAGGAATAGATGCCGTCATCAACGGAAGTTTGGGCTTGCCCCAAATTCATTGCAAAACCAGTGTGCGCTGTTCGACCAACATAAAAAGTACCTGTCCAGGCGCCAGAGGTGTTTAGGCCTAAGCCACCTCCAGAGTCCGTGCTGCTACTGCTACAAGCGCTGAGCAACCCAAGTAAGCCCAGTATGGTCAGGAATTTTCCGGAGGTTAAGTAACAATGATTAGACATGTGGTATGAAAACTAAGCAGGTATGGTGTTGTTGCTATTTTTAAGCGCGTGACAATATTAATTCGTTGACGATCCTCGGTCCAAAAAAACCGAGTAAAAAGATAGCGAAAACTAAAATGGTGTACTTGGCTGCTTGGTTGCCACGCCATCCGAGCCAATGATGTCCTGCAAGTACCACGCCAAATCCAAGCCAAGCGACGCCACTTAAAATAATGTGGTGGTTGAAGCTGACGCTTGAACCAATTACTTGCCGATTAAATATAACACCAATAGCCAAATTCGCGCTTAACAAAATAAAGCCTAACACCAGTAGCTGAAATAAAATGGATTCCATCGTTTGCAGTGCGGGCAAGGAGGGAAAGAAGAAACCACGCGTTTCGTGAGTTTTAGGTTGCCTGAGTTGTTGGTCTTGGAAAATAATCAATGCCGCCTGTGCGAGTGCCAGGGTCAAGATGCCAAAAGAGACGGTGCCAAGGAGTAAATGTATGCCGAAACTGGGCGGCCTATCTACAGCTATCGGTACCGGGCTATTCAGCGCGAGTCCCGTTGCTATCGAAATGATCGCCAGTGGTAAAACGGCTAGCCCCAGGTTGGCCGCAGGCTTTACGATGGCGGCGATCAGGTACAAAAATACGGCTGTCCAGGCGACCACGGAAAATGATTGGCCGAGCGTCAGGTTCAATCCCGACGTACCGAACAGAGTCGAGTATAATCCGACTCCATGTAATAATAGTCCACCTGCGACTAATGCAATAATAGTGTGACGAATGCGTGGGGTATGGTTTCGACGTGATCGCGCATAGCTCCATAAGATCATTGCGCCAGCGGCGTAGAGTATCAATGAAGCCCCAGATAGTGCGGTTAACATGTCGATGAGAATAGTCGCATTGCTTGAACGCCGGTAATTATACTCGTTGCGGGAAGTCCTGTTTAGTCCAATAAAACTGATTAGCGAATATGTTTGAACAACTCGGAGATCGATTAAAGTCTACCTTCAAAACGCTGCGCGGACGCGGGCGGCTGACGGAAGAGAATATTAAAGACGCCATGCGCGAAGTGCGGATTGCCTTGCTTGAGGCGGACGTTTCGCTGACAGTGGTGAAACCATTCATCGCGCAAATTGAAGCGCGCGCGGTTGGTAAAGAAGTGCTGGATACCCTGAGCCCTGGTGAAGCGCTGGTTAGCGTTGTCCACGATGAATTAGTGACCCTGATGGGACAATCTAATGATTCGCTCAACCTTGCTGCCCGACCACCAGCGGTCATTTTGGTAGCAGGCCTTCAAGGTGCAGGTAAGACGACAACCGTTGCGAAATTGGCTCACTTGCTACAAGAGCGGGAGAAAAAGCGGGTGTCTGTGGTGAGTGCAGACATTTACCGCCCGGCCGCCATCGACCAATTGCGGCAATTGGCCGCCAGTGTTGGGGCGACATTTATCGAAAGCGATCCCAGCCAAAAACCAGTTGCGATTGCTACTAGCGCGCTGAATCAAGCCAAAAAATCTGCCGCTGATGTGCTAATTGTTGATACGGCAGGGCGTTTGCACGTTGACACTGATTTGATGGATGAAGTCAAAGCAGTGCATGCGGCAATCACGCCGATAGAAACCTTGTTTGTAGTTGACAGCCTGACGGGCCAAGATGCGGTCAACAGCGCAACGGCATTTGATGAAGCACTGCCGCTGACGGGGCTTATCCTGACTAAAACTGACGGTGACGCGCGCGGTGGTGCGGCATTATCAATCCGTCAGGTGACGGGCAAGCCCATTAAATTTCTCGGTATCGGTGAAGCGATCGATGCATTAGAGCCGTTTCACCCGGAGCGGGTAGCATCACGCATACTGGGTATGGGTGACGTGCTGACTTTGGTTGAAGAAGTTGAACGCAAAGTTGACAAGAAAAAAGCGCAGCAATTGGCGCGTAAGGTTAAGCGGGGCAGAGGTTTCGATCTAGTAGACTTCCGTGACCAAATCATGCAAATGGAAAAAATGGGTGGTATGGCGGGTATGGTTGATAAATTGCCAGGGATGAGCGGCGTTTCACAAAAAGCGCTCAGCCAAGGCGAAAAGGAAACTGGCAAGATTGTTGCGATTATCAATTCGATGACGCCACAAGAGCGCCGTTATCCAACCTTGGTTAAAGCGGCGCGTAAAAAACGCATTGCGAACGGCTCTGGTACCCAAGTTCAAGACATCAACCGCTTGCTAAAGCAATTCACGCAAATGCAACGAATGATGAAAAAGATGAACAACAAAGGCATGATGCGCCGGATGATGCAGCAAATGGGCGGCATGGGTGGCGGTGGTGGTATGGGCGGCGGAGGCTTTCCCGGCATGGGGCCTCGATAGACACTTAACGAGATTATTGATATGAATAGGAAAAAAATATCAGCATTGGCAATGGTTTTGACCACAGTTGCATTAAGTAGCTGTGATAGTGGCAAATCCAACAGCGGTAGCGACCACGTTGCCACGCAATGCGTAGCCTTTGGCCAGGCAGAGAAACTGAGCAGTGGCTATCGGCACACGATTCACAATACCTGCGACAAGAACATCAATGTCTACGATGTTGATTCAAACCAGAGATTCTCTGTGTTGAAACGAAAAAGTAATGTAATTATTTTGCCCTCACTGACGCCTAAGGTTGGTGCGTGTTTCGATCCTTTTGCGCCAGAGGTGTTAGGAAATGGCACAGAATTCAAGTGCGTAAAGCCATAATACTAAGTTTTGGCTTGCTGGCATTGATAGGCAATGTCAATGCCAGTGCCAATGTAGTTCCTGCTGAATCAGGGGTGGTTAGCCTTTCCGCCTCGGTAAAACATTATTTAGGCGGTCGAATTGCAGCGACTGTAGAAACCGCACAGTTCAGTTGCAGTGACCGCGTCTATGCAACGGTCTATCTGCCCCAGCTGCCGGTAGGTGAACATCAACTTGAATTCACTTGGTTTGGGCCAGATTCAAGCTTGCAACAACGCATTCGGGACCAGCTTACTGTCATGTATCAAGCGCGCGATCACTATTTGTCTCGCTGGATCAGCTTTGATCGCGGCGGTGCTGCTGCAATGGTGAGTTTATTTGACCCCTCTTTAGGTTACGAAGCTTTTGTAGGTCAATGGAGTGTTCAGGTTAGGATCAATCGACAACTGATGGTTTCCAAGGAATTTAACGTTCTGTGTTAACTGCATTTTTTCAGCGTTTATCGCAACTACCCCGTAATCGCAAACAAGCGGTATTAGTATTTGTCGATATTGTCTCAGTGATGTTTGGCCTATGGGTCGCCTATTCACTCAGGTTTGACAGGTTTTATGTTCCGCTTGACTCTCAGTACTGGCTTTGGATCGCTGCTCCAGTATTGGCATTACCCGTGTTCATCTATTTTGATTTGTACCGCGCAATTATTCGCTACATGGGCTTTCAGGCACTGTGGTCACTGTTCAAGGCCGTTAGCTTGTACGCACTACTATGGGGTATTTTTGCCTTTTTGTCGGGGCTTCCACTGATTCCTCGTACCGTTGTTTTCCTGAATTGGCTGATCTGTTTGTTGCTGGTCATGGGTGGTCGTTTGTTCGTGCGTTGGTATTTCGTTGGCACGCCGCTGATGTTTAATACCGGCGCCGCGCAGAACCACAAAAATGTAATCGTTTACGGTGCGGGAGCCGCTGGGGTACAGCTCGCCCTGTTGTTGCACTACGAGCCAGGTAGAAGGGCGATAGCCTATATTGATGACAATGCAGAGCTGCACGGGCACTACGTCAATGGGTTGGTGGTGATGTCCCCCGATCAAGTCGGCGAGTATTTAAAACACAACAGCGTCGATGAAATTCTATTGGCCATTCCTTCATTGGCCCGAAAGCGGCGAAAGCAGATATTGGAAGAATTAGAACCCTTGCCAGTTAAAGTTCGAACCTTGCCAGCTGTTTCTGAGATCGCTCAGGGACGTGTCAAAATTGATGATATTCGCAATGTTGATATTGCGGATTTATTGGGGCGAGAAGCGGTGGCGCCTGATGAAGCGTTATTGGATGCCAATATTCGTGGTTGTGCGGTAATGGTCACGGGCGGCGGTGGCTCCATCGGTTCTGAGCTATGCCGCCAAATTATCGCGCGTGGTCCGGCGGTTTTGATTATTTACGAATTAAGCGAATACGGCCTATACCAAATTGAGCAAGAGCTGAACTCTGCTGGACATCACAACATCGTTTGTGTGCTCGGTTCAGTGGTGGATGAAAAGCGGATGAAAATTGTCTGCTGGCGCTATGCGATTGATACCATCTATCACGCTGCTGCTTATAAACACGTACCGATGATCGAAAGCAATCCAGTGATGGGGGTTGAAAACAACATATTCGGCACTTTGCACGCGGCCCGTGCAGCGATTGAAACTAAGGTCAAATCTTTTGTGCTGATCTCCACTGATAAAGCTGTGCGTCCAACCAATGTCATGGGTGCCACCAAGCGCTTTGCAGAGTTAACTTTGCAAGCGCTCAATCAGGCTTTACATGATGAAGGAAAGCAACAAGACAGTACACGTTTCTCAATGGTCCGCTTTGGTAACGTATTGGGCTCATCGGGTTCTGTTGTACCACTATTTCGCGAACAGATTCGCAAAGGTGGCCCAATAACCGTTACCGCTGAAGACATGGTGCGCTATTTCATGACCATAGAAGAAGCGGCATTGTTAGTGATACAAGCCGGTGCAATGGGCCGGGGCGGTGATGTATTTGTGCTAGATATGGGGAAGCCAGTTTTGATCATGGACTTGGCTAAGAAAATGATTCGGCTAAGTGGCTTGGAAGTTCAAGACGACACCAACCCTGATGGTGATATTCGGATAGAAGTAACCGGTTTAAGGCCTGGGGAAAAGCTGTACGAGGAGCTTTTGATCAGCGGCAACCCCAAGAAAACCAAGCACCGGAGGATTTTTGAAGGCAATGAGGAGTACCTGCCTTTGTCTCGGCTGGACAGTTATTTAGATGACTTGGAAAAGGCGATTCAGATCGAAGATACGGCGGCTATCCAAAAAGCTTTATTGGCGTCGGTCAAGGGCTATCAACCCAAAAGCATATTAACTGATGTGGCCAGTTCCGACCGCAAAGCAGTCAGTGCCTGATGGTTGGAATCTTCCTGAAATAAAAAAACTCTCAATCTAGCCAATAGATGAGAGCTTTCTGAACCGACTTGAGTCAGTTGAATAATGGTACCGAGGGCCGGAATCGAACCGGCACGGTATCGCTACCACTGGATTTTGAATCCAGCGCGTCTACCAGTTTCGCCACCTCGGCACGGGCAGGGAAGATAGCTAGTTTTGGTGCGTGATGCAACACTAAAATCAAAAGAATTTGTGTGTCTTTACTGTTTCAGTGGCTTGCGTATGTTTCGCCTTAACTGGCAACAGATGAATCGGTCAAATAGTGCTTAGGGCAAATCGCCGCGTCTAAATATCCAATAGCCAACAGCGGCACAGAGAGTGCCTAGAATTAGCGGATAAATCAGCGCCCAAATCAAATAACCATTATGGCCAAAGGTTTCTAGAATAACCCAGGCTGAAGGGCCTAAAAGCACCAGCTGTGGATCAAACAGCATCATCGCACCAGTGCGAAAAACCTGTAAGGGGTTGAGCAGAGCGATAAGGACAACTGATTCGGCATTGGCGCCTTCGTTGATCATGATACCTAACAAGATCAAGTCCAAAAATAACAGCAACACCAGCCATATCAAGAATGCCGCACCTTGAGCGATATCGGTTGAACGTGCCAGGCTGGAGATCAGCATGCCGATACCGAGGAAACACCAGGCCAGTACCAATAACAATGCCGTATAGAACGTGACTTGGCCCCAGGGTATGTCAGCCCCTTTTAAAGCTGCCCAGGTGACTGCGAGCATCATGGCGAGAAATACCGGCAGGAAAACCACGGTAAAGCGGCCGATGATTTTGCCCCAGTACCAAGCAGCTAAGCCAACCGGCAGCGATAACAAATATTCAAAAATACCGGCTTCACGATCCCCTGCCACTGAGCGCACCGTCGTGAGCAAGACAAATATCGGTAGAATCGCCATGGTGATCTGTAAATACGTCACCAAAGCGCGTGATAAGCCGGTAAAGCCCATGACACGTGATTCAGTTAGGCCGGTAATGAAAAGTGCAACCACGATACCGCCGAAGATCATGGTGTAAACCGCAAACCAGCGTGAATGCAGAGATTCTTTGATATCCGCAAGAGCAGTGAGTGCTAAGTGATTCATTGTGCGTGGTTTGTATCGGTTGGCAGCGGTTGGCCGCTGTGGCCATTGAATCGCTTTTCCACCTCGTAGATATGTGTCTTCGCTTGTTCAAAACTAAGCGCGTCATCTTGAGGCTCGACTTGTGCGCCAAGACCATAATCCATTGGCGTATTGTTAGCCGGGATGTACCAAGCTGTTTTGGCATCGATCCAGTCTTTGGTGTTGTGATGATTGACCCAAATCTCCGTGCGCGGATCATCTTTCCAGGGTTGTTCGTCCAGCCAGATTACGGCACAGCCGACGTCATCGAATTTGTACAGTTTGGTTTTTCGCTCAGCCTCACCGCCGCGAATTTGTGCTGAATAATTGGGACTGCTGACCGCCATCGCGCAGCGTACGCAGATTTCACGATCCCAGCGGACTTTACCTGCGCCGGTGCTCTCTTCAGCACCGCATGCCGCCAGTAGTATCAGTAAAGGAGTCAGACACAAATATCGCCATAAGGCGATATGAAGTTGAGTGGGCATTATGGGGACTCCTGCATGTGTATGCTGCTCAGTAACCCGGCATAACGTGATAATACGCCGAGAAAACGCAGCCGGTCTGGGCCGGTGATAACGCCTCGCCAGCGCAGCTCATCCCCCTCAGAAACAAAGCCCCACTCACGTACGGTTTCAGAAAAAACGGGTGTTGCTTTTCTTAAGATGATGGTGCAGTCCAGTACACTGCTCATATCAACTTGATCGGCCACTTGATCGTCGAGCACAACTTTACCTTGATCCAACTCTACAACACGGTTGACCAGTGCCGCGACTTCATCCAGACGATGGCTGGAAATGATCATGGCGGTGTCTTGTTGTTTTTTTGCCAGCAATTTGAAAAAAGCGTGACGTGCCTCCGGATCCAGGTTGGCGGCCGGTTCATCCATGATCAGTAAGTTGCAGTCTCGGCCCAAGGCAATGCTGATCAAAAGCTTTTGTTTTTGACCGCCGGAGAGCTTAACAAACACATGCCGGTTGAACTGCTTGGCATCTAGCCCTAGCTGTTTGGCGACGATATACATTTCTTCAGGGTCGCTATCGCAGACACCAGCGGCAAATTGAATCAATTGACCTACCGGGATTTTCAATGGCGGGGGTAGCTGAGGCACAAAACCGATGTGTTTTAGCAGTTCTTCACGATGGTCGCGGGGTCGCAGACCCTCTATTAATATTTCTCCCTCATGGTTATATTCGCCCAACAGACAACGAATAAGGGTCGTTTTACCCGCGCCGTTGGAGCCCACCAACGCCATTCGATCACCTTGCTTAATATTCAGGTCAATAGTGTCGAGAACCCGAGTTCGCCTGAAAGCTTTTGAGACGTTGTTGATGGTGATCATAATTTGTCTCCAAATCCTTTGAACTCGAATGTCAGCGAGTCGGTAGGGCAGGTTTCAACGCAGCGCCCGCAGCGCGTGCAATCTGAGCCAATATCGACATCCATCGCATTGGCTTTGCCTTTGATCACGGTGTCCAGAACGTGAGGGACCAGGCAGACTTTGCGACACTCACCTTCATGCAGGCAATCTACTAGATGATACTGCACCTTGAACGGCGAGATAGAACCCACCAAGCCGTAGGTTAAGCCAATCGGGCAACCATATCGACACCAAGCGCGGCGGGAATAGAAAATCTCAAACAAGAGTAGCAGCGACACCCAGATAAGTGCCAATCCAGGGCCGTAGATCAGCGCGCGGCTGAGGATGCCGGTGGGGGAAATCGTTTCAAATACCGTGTAGCCGCTAATCAATGCTAAGGCGCCAAAAATAAGCCAGAACCAGGTACGGGTGCGGCGATCAAAGGGGTGATCTTTCGCCCAGCCACGATCGACTAATTTCAGGTGCAGCATTTCAGCCCACTCGGCCAATAAGTGGTAGGGGCAAACCCAGGAACAAAAGGTGCGCCCACCGAGCAGCCACCACATGATGAACACCGTCGCGGTGCCAATCACCAGGTTAAGTACGATCTGCTTATACGCCAACATCACTTGCAGCGCTGAGTTTAAATCGGCCATGTGAAAGCCGACAAAGCGCGAGCCGGTTAGCGCGCCTTCCAATACGCTGATGTCTAGCCAATACGATACGACAAATAGTAAATTAACCGTGATCAGCACCGCCCAGCGCCGCCGCCGCCATTTTTGTGGCAGTTTTATTTTTTCAGCAATTTCTTTGTGAATGGCTGCAATCCGTGCTTTATCAAATTTCTTATGCTTATGCAGTTCGGTGACTGCTTCACTAAACTGGCTTTTGTCGGGGCGTGCGGGCGGGTTACCAAACAAAACACTCAAGGACTCAACTAACTTATTCATCAGATATAGCCCTTGCCACGATTGTCATTGGTTTCGATCACAATGGCTGCCTCTGAGGTGGGACAGACCATCTCGCAGACCCCGCAGCCCACACAGCCATCTAATACTTCAGGCTGCATTCGCTTTACCCCGTCGGTTGATTCGATGGTGACCATCTGAATCGCTCTTTTGGGGGGGCATTGGTTTTCATCACCAGCGGGTGGTTTACCGGCTTCACATTCGTTAGCTCGAATCTCAATCGGGCACAAGCGTACGCACAGATCGCAAATCTCCAAATCAAAAGGGTGATCGGCCAAAGGAACCGCATTCCAACGGTCAACTTCACTAAAACGTAATACACCTTTGAATTCTGAACCCCGAGCTGCACCCTTGAAGCCTTTGCCTTGGGTTGCCAAACAGATTTTAGGCTGCGACAGCCTGGCCACCCCCATATTGGTTTGTGCGGGGTAATTAATGTCGTGAGTGAGTGAGCCTGTGGGGCAGGCCAATACGCATTGCAGCCCATCACAAGAAAAATCACACGCTTGTGTGCGCGCATCGATATAAGGGGAACCCACCCCAAACCCTTCATCCAGATCAGCCAGCTTGATCGCTTCGACTGGGCACACTTGCACGCATTGCCCACATTTGATGCAGGAGGATAAAAACTCTTTTTCGAGCAGTGCTCCAGGGGGTCGCAAACGCTTGGCCCATTGGCCGATAATGGGCACATAGCCCAATAGCGCGAAGGCGGTAATTCCCGCAGTATAGACAATAGAGCGCAGGAACATTCTGCGTTGTCTGGGGCCGGGTTTGCGCTTAGGTCTTGGCGTTGTCATATTCTGCTAACTGTTCACAAGCTAATTCTTTTGCGCTTCGAGCAGCTTTTCGTAGGCACTTTTTTGACCGTTTAATTTTACCGCCGTATCATCTTCCGTTGTGTTGGTATTGAAGTCGCGTGGCTCGATGAATTTAGCCATGACGGGTGTGGTGTCGCGAACTAATAAATTCGGTTCGGTAAAGGGTGCTAGTCTCTCCAAGAAATCTAAGGTTTCAAGCACGGGCGAGCCTTTGAAAAATTGTGCATGAGGAGCGTCTCGCCATAATCGGTCAGCGTAGGCGTATAGCTCGTAAGGGGTATCGCCTTGATTATCGTTGTCGCGGTCGAAGCCTTGGTAGTCGCTCCAGTAATTGCCTTCCCAGATGTTTCGATTGGCGGTCTTGCCACCCGCAACAATTAATTGCTCCAAGTTGCCGGAGAATTGATTTTTCTTAAAAACACTGCCGGTCCAGTCGTTTAGAAAACGGATACCAATGCCGTTGTAGGCAATCAAGTTATCCGTAAAGGTATTGGTGGTGTCAGGCTGAAAGGGCGAAACATCGATATATAGGCCGCTGGCACAATACAGTATCTTATTGCCTTCTACGGTTAAGTCAGATGATTCTTTGAGCCCAATACCTACGCCAGTGGGTCCGGCGGCATGGGCAATCGTATTGTTGCGAAGAATAACTCCGTCGCTATACATCAAGAAAACGCCGACGGTATTATTGTAATAATTATTGCCTTCGACCAGATTGTAGCGCGAGTACATGAAGTGCAGCGAATATCGGCTGTTAGAGCCGGTATTGCGCGAGATTTCATTATTGGCCGAATACCACACCACCATGTCGCGTACATTGAAGGTGACGTTGTCGGTGATTTTATTGTGAAAGCTATACCATAGCCGTACCGAATCGCCTTTCTGACCTAGGCCAAAATTATCCTTGGAGCTGATCGTATTGCGTTTGACGATGTTATTTTCAGATTGCTGTAAATCCACCCCAAATAGGCAGTCATCGATCACGTTATTTTTGATGACATTGTAATTGCCACGAACTTGCACGCCGGAGTCGATATCATTGGCAGACTCACCTGAATTGGTTAGGCGCAAGTTTTGTAGGGTCGCGCCATCGACATCAAGCAAGATGATAGTGCCTTTGCCTCCACCGTCGATAGTCACGCCATTGGCGCCATCGATGACGATTGGTTTATCCACTACCACTGGACCAGCGTACACGCCCGCTGGCGGTTTCAGCGTTGAGCCGGGTTCTGCAGCGTCTACCAGCGCTTGAAAAGAGGGCAGAGGTGCCTCAACGGCTGCTTGAGCAATTGCGACACAAAGCCCGAATACGCAGAACGTTATGGCTTGGATTAAATGTTGCTGATTTCGCTTGGCTGCTAAGCGCCGTTGGACGACTCGGCTGGGCCGGAATAGAAGCGGGCGAATAGCGCTATTCGCTCTCACTGGCCTTGAGCTGTTTACTGCGAATCATAGCTGCCAAGGCTAACAGAACCGCCAGCAATAGCATCAAATAAAAGCCAATTGCCGGGTAGGAATGGGTCGTAAACTGCGCAACTTTACCTTGCCCGAATACGGTTGGCATAAATGGCTTGACCGTAAATGCACCCATGTCGTTCAGCGTATGACCATACCAATATAACCAGCCTGAATATTCGGTCAGGAAAAATAATGGCAACGCCATAGGCACTAAAATCAACAGCCAGTTGAGTAAACTGATTTGTTTCCAGATCCCAAACACTAGCAACAACATGGCTGCAAGAATGCCCCAATACACAACTTCAGCCACCGCGCTCATGGTTTTCACCATCGGCACGATTTCTGCTTGATTATTGAAATAGCGTCCCAGATTCTTTTGATAGTGCCAAGCCATCATTTGAGAGGCACTGCCATCCCAGACCAGTCGGCTGGATAGGGGTTGTTTGGCCTGGTCGATGTCAAAGATACTTTTTAGGTGTGTGATATTTGCGAGCTTATCTGACTGCTCTTTGTCGGCAGCTTGCTTATGGGTCGTGTCGTCGGTGCGGCCTTCCGACTGGGCGAGCGAAGCTTTAAGTCGATCGATAATATCGTTACCTGAGCCAAAACGATTATTGGTCTCCGCGCTATCCTTGTCGGTATCCTGATCCATCGAAGTGACCAGCGCAAATAGGTATCCGGCGTTATGGTAGTTGAGCCCATCGTTACCATGCCAGACCATGCTCATCCAAGCAGCTATCGCAGCGAAACCGATGGTGGCGGTCAGCAGCCGTAGTTTGGTACTGGTTACGGCAAAGCTGAGCAACATGACTGTCATCATAGCCACCAAAAAGGGTGAAAATACCCGCTCAATCACACCACCAGCTGCGATCGGATACATGCCGACATAGTGGTTGATGGTGTCCATCTCGTGCACGCAGTCCAGTGCTTCGTCTTCCAAAATTTCCGCATTATCAACTTTTTCGCAGCCGTTAAATACGCCGTTCATGTGAAAATCGATGCGCACGCCATCGGGAAAGGCTTCAACCGGATAGTTGGGTGCGGTCAACGCCACCCACCAAACGGGCAGGAAGTAAATCACTACCAGCAACACGGTGGATAGTAGGATTAGTGTGGTGGAGAGAACTCCACGGTTATTGCTCATAGCCATGACGAAATTCAGCGTGTCGGTTTAGTCGGTAAGGGCTTAGCGCTGCTGGATCAGCGATAAAGACCGCCAAAGCCCTGCCAATTGCTTGGCAGGGCTTTGGTGTTGTGCGTCGTTAGTGCTAACTAGTCGTAGTCAGGGTTTAACCAGTCTTTTGATGGCGCTTGCTTTTCCTTGGGAACCGGAATACGAGTTACGTAGTTAACGACCATTTGCATATCCTTGTCGGAAAAGGCATTGATTTGCTCAATCATGTCAGGATTAGCGTTACGGCGTTTACCGTCACGGATCCATTCGAACTGACGCAGCATATAGTTGTAGTGCTGGCCTTGGATTAAGGGATAGAACTCTTCCGCTTTACCTTCACCGGTTTCACCGTGGCACTTGACACAGTTGTCGACGTACAGCTGCTTGCCTTGGTCAAATTCAGGTGTTCCTTCTTCCCACTCGCCTTTACCGTGATCAGGGTTCATTGGCAGCTTGGCGATATAGTCAACTACGTCGGCCAACGCTTGCGTGTCGCCAATCGCTTCTGGTAATGCAAATGGGTACATGGTTGGATTATCACGGTTTTTGCTGCGAATATCTGATAGCTGCTTAATCAGCACTTCTTTATGTTGACCTGCGAGCTGAGGGAAGGTGCCGTCGGGCTTGCCCCAACCTTCGGTGAGGTGACAACCCGCGCAGACTTCATAGACTTCCAAGCCGTTTTCACGATCAGGCTCAAGGTCCATTGCTAGGTCACGTTCTCCACCCGCGGTCATCCAGACGCGCTCACTACTGCCATCGGCAGCTTCGCCAGTAGCAGCATTTGCTGCCGGTGCGGCTGCAGCGGGAGCGGCGACTTTAGAAACAGCGCGACCCGGTTTATAGTCAAGCGTGGCGAGATAAGTGGCGATAGCTTCCATTTCCTCGGCACTGACGAGGTGCATGATGTCTTTCATCGCTTGCGAGTTGCTATTGCTACGCGCACCGCTTTTTATGTCCTTCATTTGCTGCAGGGCGTATTCTTTGCTGTGACCGCCAATAGACGGGTAGGCAGGCAATATTGGCGTGCTCGCATCTTTACCGTGACAGGTATGACAGGTTCTTTCGGTGAAAAGTGTTGCACCGTCCAGATCTGCAGCTAATGCGGTATTGCTCACTGCAACAAAAACTGCCGCGATTAACGGCAAACGAAAACTAAGAATTTTGGACATGTGACCCATTTCCTCGTGCGATAGGTAGAAATAAAAAACCTGATAGCGATCACTAGTGGATCGCTATCAGGTTTGGTGTTATGGCTATAGCTCCGACAAATATTCTGCCAGTGCAGCGATTTCTTCGTCCGATACCGATGCCATAATGGCTTTCATCGCGATGGACTGCCCATTATTGCGAGCGCCACTCTTGATATCAGTCATTTGTTGGGCCAGATACTCTTTTGTTTGGCCAGCAATTTTAGGGTACAGCGGCATGAGAGGGGTATTTGCATCGGCGCCATGACATGCCATGCAGCCTTTGCCGGTGTAAAGTGATGCACCGTCTGCTGCCAGAGCAATTCCGGTCATAGAAAGCTGTGCGACAACGATGGTCGCAATACCAATTTTCGTCAATTTTTTCATGATTTATCTCTAGTGTGTTTATTAAGGATTATTAAAGGGAAAAGAGGGAGACCCACGGATGGCCTCCCTCTGACCCAGAGGCTAATTATAGTTGTGATTATTCAATGACTGTAGCACCATTTTCTTCAAGGTGAGTCTTAGCTCGCAGACCCAAGTCAGCAGTCTTAACTTGATACTGCCACCATTGGTTGGCCCAACCCATCGCCTTGTTCCAATCGCCTTCTGTAGCAAAACCTTCTGCTTTAGTTTTGGCGTCTTCAGCAAAGCCCAATTGGTCAGTCGCGTCTTCTACCAAGGCAACCACGATGGGGAAGTCTTTGAAGTTGCGGCTGGTGATAAAGCCGACCACGGAATCAATAACTTCTTGTGTCGCCACGTTAGTTTTCACCTGCGTGTTGTAATCTTCCTCGGTGTATTGTGTACCCTCAACCAGCGCGACATCGTCAGCTACGTAGCCCTTAGGCTGAACTAACAGATAACCCTGCATTTCAAGGTGCAGTGCAGAACAGAACTCGGTGCAGTAGTAAGGGTAAACACCCGCTTTTTCCGCAACGAAAGTGGCGCTTGCCGTTTTGCCTGGCTCGATAGACAACTGAACATTTTGCCCATACATCGCAAAACCGTGTACTTCATCTTGAGCGCGCTCGAGGTTCGTCAAGTGAATAGAAACGGTGTCGCCTTCCGTCACTTCGATAATTTCCGGCGTGATATGTGAACGGATGGTGGTGCCGTATACATGAACGGTACAGTTATCGCCTTCACAAGAGCGTTCAATTTTTTCGCGGCCCGCACGTGTCTTCCACTGTGATTTCTCATCGGTACGTGAGTTAGTGCCCGACTTGTAGCGAACGATAGGGGTCAGCTTGTCAGCCTTAATCGCTGATACATAATGTGGCTCACCCAGCGGAACTGGCATGTCATACAACAACACCATCTTGTCACCACTGATATCGATCAACTGGTGATTTTGTGGGTGTAGCGGGCCAACCGGGTTAAAGCGGTCGATTGACAGCTTGTTTAACGCCACCAAGTACTTACCATCAGGAGACTTGGAGTCACCTTCCATGGTCATCAAGTGGCCAACGTTATAGTGAATGGCTAGCTGATCCAATACTTTACCTTCACAGTAATCCCATTTTGTGATCATTGAGTCCACATAAATGGAGGTGTAGGCGACACATTCTTTGGAATCAAACTGGGTGTGCAGTGGGCCAAGGCCAACGCTGACCGATAGATCTAGCACGGTGTCGATCGCAATGATCGGTATACCATAGTCGTCATTACTTTCAAATGTCTTGTTGGCAATCGCACCTTGGATTTTCTCCCAGCTGTATACCCAGGTATGGCTGTCTAACTTACCACTGATGATGATCTGAGAACCGCTCGGGGTGACATCAACACCGTGGGGGCTTTTTGGCTCTGGGATTAAGAACAAGAGGTCGTTAGCAACGGCTTCTTCTATAGAGATTAGGGTAGAGCCATTGACTTCTTTACCAATCGTTCCCGCAGCGACTAGCTCAGCGGCTTTTTGCCAATGAGTGACGTGCAAGAAATCGGTGTCTTTGGAGGAGCAACCTGCCTCAAAAGGTGGTCGGCCTTTTTCAATGCCACCAATATAACGCTCTGAGCAAAACGAGTTAGTGAAGCCCCAGCCCATAGATGGACCTTTGCCGGCGTCGGACAAGTCTTGGCTATAAGGAGGCATTTCAAAGGTAAATGAATTTTCAGGCTCTAATCGACCGATTTCTTTATTAAACTTCCAATAAGTTAAGCCACCGCGATACTCATCGTTGAATTGGCTGAGTGGCACAAACTCCTTGCTGTAGGGTGCAGCGTATTGCGCGGCTTCCATCACGTATTCAGTATTGGGTGTAACGAAGGCACCACCGTGGGCAGATTTAAAGTACGGGTTGACGACCATCTGCTTAGTTTCAAAGTCGTGCAAGTCGACGACGGCAATCCGGGGGTTTGCTTTGTCGTTAATGAAGACGTATCGACCGTCATATTCGCCGTCTGCTTCAGAGAACGCAGGGTGGTGAGTATCACCATAGGTAATATCTTTGCCGTTGGTTCGGCCTTGGGCCATGACTGCTTTTGACTCATCGTCAAAACCGTAGCCTTGCCACGGCTCGGGAGTGAATACAGCGATATACTTTAAGATGCGCATTGAGGGCACACCATAAACAATCATCTGTCCACTTTGCCCGCCTGAACTAAAGGCGAGGTATTCGTCGCGTCCACCGGTGGGGGTGTACGTTTTAGCGGCGGCCAAGATGTCTTTCTCGGTCAAGCCGCGCGCCTGCATAACATCTTGCAGCGCATCTTGTGCCAGTGCGGAGCCTGCGGCAAGTCCGAGCACTGAGGTGGCCACAGAGGCCATCAGAATATTTTGGAAGGATTTCATATAAAATTTACTCTAAACTAATGGTAAAAAGAAGCTCGCAAATCCGCGCGACCCCATTAATGACAGTGGTTCACGCGATGCAATGTTGGCTACATTTACTTCTGCTAGGTGCTAATTTGTGCGGGATAAATAGAGAGCCCCACAGCCGCATAATAGCCTAACGGCAGGACTGCTTCGAAGCCTTGATATACGTCAACCTTGGAGATCAAATTTGCTTATAGGCCAACAAGATAGGCCAAACCAAATAGCAGAAAAAAGCGACCAGTGAGCGGTGTTAAGCGTTGTCGTTGCTCAGAGTAAAGCGAGCGCCACAACCAAGGCAGTAAAACCAGCGGCAGGAGCAATAAATAGGGTGGGGCGATTAGGCCAGTAAGCGCTAGCGCCAGTGCCAATAAATATGCCAGTAACACAAGGCCCCAATACAGGAGGCGCGCTTTATCCAAGCCTAACCGAACGCTGACAGTGTGCATCTGGTGTTGGCGGTCATGGCTGATGTCGCGGATTTCATTGCTTAGGAGGAGCAATGCAATCAACGCGCTGATCGGTAAGGAAAGCCAAAAGACTAGCCAGCCCAACTGGCCGCTCATGACGTAGTAACTGGCGGGGATCATGGTAATGCCCATCAATATCACCACCAAAATCAGCGCAAAGCCACGTTGCTTAAAGTTAAAAGGCCCGAAGTTATAGCTTAAAGCAGCGATTGCCGATAAACCGAATACCAACAGTAGTGGCCAGCCTCTTAGGATGATAAAGACAATGCCAATAAGAGCCGCACCAATAATCATGGCAATACCCACCCATGCATTGATATGAATAATGCGTCGTTCAGCTAAATGATCGGTCCCCAGTAGCGGCAGATCCTCAAGATCGTTGATTAAATTCATCCCCGCCTGTGCCAGCAAGCCCGCCGCAATAATACCTAACGCGACCCACGCTGACTGATAGCCATCAAGCCAGGCCAAACGAACGCCCACGCCGCACGCGACCAAAGCAACCGCCAGGGAAAAAGGGCGTAGTGCTTTGATGAAACGGTAATCTTTAGCCATGGTTGGTTACGCTATAGACAAATACAGGGATCAGCATGAGCAAGCCGTACATAATGGGTGCGGCGGACATAGCCGGGTTGTGTAACACGCCTTGGGTGACCACCAGTGCCATGCCACCATTTTGCATCCCTACTTCGATGGCAATGGTTTTGCGGTCAGGGCGGGTCAACTTTCCGACCTTGGCGATGAGCCAAGCAAGTAGCATGGCGAAGACAATCATGGCGATAGCTGCAGGCCCGATGGTTTCAAGCATCATGGGCATATTGTGCCAATACAAAGAGATCATTGCTGCAATAACGCTCATAAAAAGCAGTACCGAAAGGCGATAAATTCTAGGTTGCCAGTGCCTACACTGGTCGCTGAATGTTGAATTCCAAATAATCCCTATAGTGACAGGAAGCACAGTGATTATTGCAAGGCGCTTAATAGTTAGCAGCAAAGGTATGCTTATTGCTTTGGCTTCGCCAGCAAAGTGCAAGAGAGCCAGCTCGCTTAAGATAGGAATGGTGAATGGCGTAATGATACTGGCAAAAGCGGTCAGGCTAATGGATAGCGGTACGTTGCCTTTAGCGATATGGCTAAATAAGTTGCTGGTGGTGCCACCTGGGCAGAAGCTCAGGATCATCAAGCCAGCGGCAAGTAGTGGTGGCAAGTGAAATACGTAAATAACTGCGTATGCAATTAAAGGCACCAGCAGTAGCTGGCCGCTAATGCCAATCAGGAAGGCACGCGGATACTCAACAATTCTGGCAAAATCAGCCCATCGCAATGTCATGCCCATGCTGAGCATAATTAACGCAAGTGCCACCGGTAAACCAATCTGTACGTAAGGGAGAATCACTATTAATAATAAACTGTATGTTTTTGTTATTTAGTATTTATATTGTGTTTTATAGGTCGATAACGGCTTGGAAGATGACATTCCGCATGTCCATTACGTGATATTCTAAATGGTTTCATTGACACTTGGCTATAGCCTTGACGGCACTCATTAAATCCCAATATCTAGCTTCTGGCCTTGATCAAAATCAGTGCGAGTTCTGTGCCCTGTGTTGGATTTGCGGATTGTAGCCATTGTCAGTTTGATTTGTTGGTCTGTAGGCCGAAATGAGCGTGAAACTGACGCCGGCGAAGGTTTAGTCAGGATAACTCAGAAAACAGAGTGCAATGAGATAGCGTTTGAGTTATAAAACAGCGCTGTTTCGTTAGCAGGATAGATAATGGATTGGATCTATTGATGTCTGACCAAAGCAGCGCTAATCTTATACATGATAAGTCACCCTGCCGGTGTAGCTCAGGTGGTAGAGCAACTGATTCGTAATCAGTAGGTCGGAGGTTCAAATCCTCTCTCCGGCACCATATAATCAATAACTTACATGATTTCAGGGCGTCCGTTTTTGATCAAACAGTGCCTTTCAAAAAATTACTATCTGAGCAGGTTCCTCCGATAATTTCAGTTGGTTACCATGCTAATAGTATCCGTTAGCAGGTTGGGTGCGTGATTGGAAGGCTTCAATTGATCTTAGGGCTTTCTTTGCAGGTGTGAGGTGCTGGGTTATTTCAGCAGCAAAAAAAATTGAGACCGAATACGGAAACCTTAATGTTTCGACGCCAGGAAATGACCGCACCGGCTTGAAGCGAATCAAGGAATGGTGGGGTGATTTAGATCTGGCCTCACGAGCGACAGTTGATATAATTCTTGGCATCAGTCCCTGTGGCACAATTGGATAGCGCAACGCCCTCCTAAGGCGTAGGTTACAGGTTCAACTCCTGTCAGGGACGCCATTTCTTACACTTAGAGCATTGGATTGTCGTTTAAAACTCTCGGGAAATGGTGTGTAGCATCATGTATTTATCTTCATTCCCGCCGCAATTTCGAGTCACCGATGTAACGCCGTAAGTGTCGCTCCTACGATCCATTCGCTAATTAATAATGTGGTTTACTAACAATCATAATCCGAGTAGGGTCAAACTCGAGAATTAGTAGCTCGTTGGGCGATCTTACGAAACGACGATCGTTTGAGGAGTCGTTGGTGATAAAAATTAGGAGGAGAAAGAGAATGATATTAAAAAAGTTAGTTTGTGTAGGAGCAGTTATAGCGGCTACAGTTACACCAGTTTATGCAGATACGCTGGAAGAGGTGACATCCCGCGGTGTACTTAATTGTGGCGTGAGTGAAGGAGTTCCAGGTTTTTCAAATCCTGATGAAGCGGGTAATTGGGCAGGACTGGATTCAGATATTTGCCGCGCTGTCGCTTCAGCGATTTTCAATGATCCTAGTAAAGTTAATTTTGTGCCATTGGCGTCAAAGCAAAAGATTTTAGCGGTGGTGACTGGTCAAGTAGACTTAACATCGCGTACAACCACCTGGACCATGAAGCGCGATACCAAAGAAGGGGTCGATTTCACCACGGTTGTTTTCTATGATGGTCAGGGATTCATGACCCGAAAAGAAAATGGTATTAGCGATGGCAAGCAACTCGATGGTGCGTCGATTTGCGTCACTTCAGGTACAACCACCGAACTTAACCTCGCCGATTTCGCTACTTCAAATGGCATAAGTGTTGAGGCGGTTGTTTTTGAAGGTAAGAAAGAGGCGGTTAATGCCTATCAATCGGGTCGCTGTGATGCGTTGACGACGGATGCCAGCCAACTGACGGCGTTTCGCTCAACTATGGAAGATCCTGATGCTCACGTTATTTTGCCGCAATTGATCTCCAAGGAGCCACTGGCGCCTTTGGTGCGTCACGGCGACAACAAGTGGAAAGACTTGGTAACTTGGGTCATCAATGGCTTGGTTACTGCAGAGGAGTTAGGGGTCACTCAGGCTAACGCAGCCGAGAGGGTGGCAAACTCAGAAAACCCGACGATACAACGTCTGTTGGGGGCTTCTGGAGACTATGGCAGTTATATTGGTCTTGAAAATGACTGGATGCTAAAGGTAATTTCAAATATGGGCAACTATGGCGAGATTTTTGAGCGGAATTTGGGACAAGAGACCGCTTTAAAAATGGATCGCGGCAGTAATGCCTTACCGAAAGACGGCGGTTTGTTATACGTTCCAGCATTTCGATAATTCAACGTTCTGGGCATATGCACAGCTGCACAGCCCTGTGCTTTGCATATGCTCATCCGAATGTCGATAGAATTAGCGCCAAAATAGACTAGCTGGCGGGAATTTGTCCCGCGTGTGCTAGTTGTTTTGAGTTCAAAATGACGCTCAAGCGATTTAATTCATTTGCGCTGCAAGTCTTGTTTATGGCGGTGATCGTCTGGGCGATTTATGCGCTCATGCTGACCACGAAGGCGAACCTGGAAGCACGTCATGTCGAATCTGGCTTTGAGTTTCTCTCGCAGCGTGCCGGGATTCCGATCAATGTGTCACTCATAGAATATTCGCCAAGCGATACTTATGGGCGAGCCTTTTTGGTCGGTATCGTCAATACGATTTATACCTCGATCTTCTGCATTATTTTTGCAACGCTGATTGGTATTGTCATGGGGGTCGCGCAGGTATCCAGCAATTTACTGATCGCTAAATTAGCTGAAATCTATGTCGAGATCCTACGTAATATCCCACTACTGTTAACGCTGCTGTTTATCTATGGGGTAGTGTTGGCTGGGTTGCCGTCAGTTCGTGATGCCTGGGAGTTCTTGCCCAGTTGGTTTCTAAGCCAGCGTGGAATCTATTTCCCAAAACCCATTCCTACCCAAGGATTTGGAATCGTCATCGGTACGTTTGTGGCAGCTATCGTGGCAGCTATTTTATATACACGCTGGGCCAACAGAAAACAGTACAACACCGGTCATATTTCGCCAGTTATCCGCACTAATCTGGCTATTTTGTTGCTAGTCCCGTTAATTGCGTTCCTGCTGATGGGGCAGCCACTTGCCTGGGATACTCCGGCACTTGGGGGCTTTAATTTCAAAGGAGGGATGAAACTAACGCCGGAATTCATTGCACTGGTTGTGGGGCTGTCATTGTATCGCGGGGCGTTCATTGCAGAGAACGTACGAAGTGGCATTTTGGCTGTTTCCAAAGGTGAAACGGAAGCCGCTAACGCACTAGGTTTGGAACCCGGTCGGGTGATGCGGTCGATCACCTTGCCGCAGGCGCTACGGACCATCATCCCGGCAACCACAAATGATTACGCCAGTATTGTCAAAGATTCATCACTCGCGATCGCGATAGGGTTTGCCGATATGGTTTCTGTTGGCGGCACCATGATTGGCCAAAATGGTCAGGCGATTGAGGTGATTGCGATCTGGATGGCGGTTTACCTGACGATTAATCTGGTTATTTCTGTTGGCATGAATATCGCCAACAGTAAGTTTCAGATTGTGGAGCGTTAGCGATGGCCGTTCAGATTTTTCAACCCGCGCCTGATCTGCCACCACCACTTGGGCAAGTGGGTTTTCTGCGTTGGTTAAAACAAAGCTTTTTCAAGGATGCCTTAAGTAGTTTTCTGACCGTGCTTGGTCTGATATTCGTTTATCAAATAACAGGGCCTATTCTGAGTTGGTTTCTGCTTGATGCAGAGTTTAGCGGTGATGCCCAGGCCTGTAAGGAGGCGGGTGGTGCTTGCTGGTCATTTGTCAAATCGCAGGTACGGTTGTTTCTGTTTGGTCCCTATCCACGTGACCTGCTATGGCGGCCTTCGCTGGCTGGCGTGTTGTTGGCCAGCACGTTCGCGATTACTGCGTTCCGGTGGGTTTCAGTCCGGCGTATCGTTATGCTCTGGACACTATTAGTGGTTGTCTCTTACTGGCTATTTGCAGGTGGGTTTGGCTTACAAGCGGTGTCAACTACCAAATGGGGCGGGTTGATGCTCACCCTGATGCTATCCGTGGTTGGCATTTTATGCTCCATTCCCTTTGGGATATTGCTCGCCTTGGGCAGGCGTTCAAAATTTGCAGCGGTTAGCTTTCTTTCAACCGCCATCATCGAATGCATTCGCGGAATTCCACTGGTGACCATCTTATTTATGGCGACCATATTATTACCGCTGTTTCTAGTCGACGGTGTGCAGTTGGGAACGGTAATGCGGGTGCAGATAGGGATTATTATTTTTTCCTCGGCGTATATCGCTGAGGTCGTGCGCGGAGGGTTGCAAGGCGTTGATCGGGGGCAAACAGAAGCAGCCAACGCTTTAGCGCTCTCATCCTGGCAAACGACCGCCTTTATCATCTTGCCACAGGCATTGGCTAATGTGCTGTCCCCTTTAGTTGGTCGCTGCATTGCCTTGCTAAAAGATACAACCCTAGTAATTGTTATCGGTTTGCTGGACTTTTTAGGGATCGCGAAAGCTGCATCACAGAATCCAGAATGGTTGGGGTTTGAAGCAGAAGCGTTTGTTTTCTGTGCCGCTGTCTATTGGGTGATGTGTTTCGGACTTAGTCGTTACGGACGAAGCTTGGAAAAAATAGGCGCATCTAAAAAGCACTAATTAAACATAGAGTTATACGAATATTCTAAGAATTAACCCAATAGATTGTTATGAGTCCAGACGATAAAAATGAGCACACCACTGAAGCTGCGCATGGCCCGCCAGCGATGATCCAATTGATTGATGTCAATAAATGGTATGACCATTTCCATGTGCTTAAAAATATTAATCTGAGTGTGAAAAAGGGTGAGCGCATTGTGGTCTGTGGGCCATCGGGCTCTGGAAAATCAACCATGATCCGATGTATCAATCATTTGGAGGTACACCAACAGGGCAAGATTATTGTTAATGGCATTGAAATTGGGGAGGACCTTAAAGAAGTCAGGGCGGTACGCTCAGAAGTGGGTATGTGTTTTCAACAGTTCAATCTGTTCTCGCACATGACTATCTTAGATAACTTAATTTTAGGGCCGATTTGGGTCCATAAGATGCCGCATAAAGATGCAGTAGAGTTGGCCATGTCCTACCTAGAGCGGGTCGATATTGCCGATCAGCATAATAAATTCCCTAGGCAACTTTCGGGCGGGCAACAACAGCGAGCCGCCATTGCCCGTTCTTTATGTATGGCACCCAAGGTGATGTTGTTTGATGAGCCAACCTCTGCGCTGGACCCTGAAATGATCAAGGAAGTGCTAGACGTAATGACTGAGCTGGCGCAAGACGGCATGACCATGATTTGTGTGACCCATGAAATGGGTTTTGCGCGCTCAGTTGCTGACCGTATGGTGTTTATGGATAGCGGTGAAATCGTCGAAAACAGTACACCAGAAATGTTTTTTACCCATCCCAAAATGGATCGTACCCAGGCCTTTTTGGACCAAATGCTGGCACACTAATGGCGGACGCGCGTCTGGAATACGTTTCAGGTGGACGAAAAACCAGCGACTGGTGTAGGGTTGGGTTAGCTGCGATTTGATGCGCTAATGTGTTTAATGGTTCCTGAAAAGGGTTTGAACAGAACGTTGAAAGAGAAATCCATGAAATCTAATACTCCCGATTGTGGCTTTATGCTGGCATTTTTTCTGAGCAGTCTTGTTGGGACATCAACTGTGGCTGCACAAGACAATCTCCCAACCTTCGACGAATTGGCAGTAACTCGGGGACAGGCGCATCAAGATCGGTTTAAAACCTTTGTCCTAAAGAAATTGGAAGTTCACAGCTCGGTGCAAAACCAGCGAGGGATGTGTCTTGATTTTATTGGCGATTCCGATGGCTTGCATCGGTCAATACTGGGTGGTGGACCGCTGCTGGTGGATTTGGCTGATTGTGGTAAAGAAGGCTCGTTAATAGATGGTCGAATTAGAGCGCTGCAGATACTCGGCCCACGTGAGCACCGAGAGGGATTATCGGTGGAGCAAATCGACAAAGTGGTCGATGAGATCAATGCACTTTTTGCAGAAAAGAGATACACGCCATCGGTTAAGGAGTAGGGCGATTGTCGATACCCAGCCATCATCTTGCCACTATTTCTCGTTCTCATTACAAACCTTAATCGGATGATCGATCAATGAATAATAAAAAGCGCATGACTATTCTCGCAGCTTCGGCTGCTCTGTTTGGGATGTTGGCACTTTACATAGGCAGCGTGGCGCCGAGTATTGAAATCGCATGGGTGATGGGAATATTAATATTCACGGTCTATCTATTTGTTTTCGAAGTGGTTCCTATCGACGTAGCGGCAATGTCAGTCATGGTTTTTCTGGGCTTGACGTCTTTAATCGCGCCCTTAATGGGGTTGACGGCAGGGCTGGTGGACGTTAATGAACTCTTTGTTGGATTCTCCAGTAACGCAGTGATATCCATTATCGCGGTCATGATTATTGGCCATGGGCTGGATAAAACGGGTGTGATGAATATCGCCGCAAAATACATGATGCGCGTCGGTGGAACCACGGAGTCAAGGGTGATTTCGTTAATTTCTGGTACGGTCGGAATCATTTCTGGTTTTATGCAGAACGTGGGGGCTGCGGCACTATTTCTGCCGGTAGTGGGGCGGATATCACAAAAGTCAAATATCCCCATATCGCGATTATTGATGCCGATGGGCTTTTGCGCGATTCTAGGCGGTACTCTGACTCTAGTAGGCTCAAGTCCGCTGATCTTGCTGAATGACTTGATTGCAAACTCTAATAAGCAATTGTCTGGGGGGCAGCAGATGGAACCTTTTGGCTTATTTGCGGTGACACCTGTTGGCGTTGCACTGATTGCTACTGGAATCGCCTATTTTATTATTTTTGGTCGATTTGTCTTACCAAAAGGTGCATTAACCCAAAGTGGTGGCGCCAATCAAGCGGCCTATTTTCAAACCCATTATGGGCTTGACTACCAAATAAAGGAAATGCAGGTATTGCCTGGCAGCCCTCTGATTGGCCAAGTCCTTGACGATTTTGAAACGCGTCACAAAGTTAGAACCA
The DNA here is from genome assembly GCA_965249035.1 of Candidatus Poriferihabitaceae bacterium. GTDB lineage: Bacteria > Pseudomonadota > Gammaproteobacteria > Arenicellales > Poriferihabitantaceae > CBDFKV01. Next base: position 45,533 of record CBDFKV010000007.1, read on the forward strand.
TTGCGATCACCAATAAAGAAAAGTTACGCATGGGAACGAGTGGAATCATGCCGGATATTAGGGTGGTTGAGGGCGACATTTTTGCATTGATTGGGGTGCAGTCGGCGCTAGATGCATTTGCTAGTGACATGAATATGAAAGTCGCGCCAGAAATCGCTTCCTTTTCTGAAATTCTTTCTGCCGAGAACGCTGGTTTGGCAGAGATGGTGATCCCGCCGACGTCACCCATGGTCGGCGAGTCAGCGCGTGATTTAAAGCTGCGTAACCAGTTTGGCGTTTCTGCGCTGGCGATTATTCGATCTGATGGCACACGGCGTGAAGGTGATGATGTACGCAGTATCGAGTTTGAAGCGGGTGATACGGTGATTGCCTACTCAGATTGGAAGAGTTTATATAATCTGCACATGGTCCGTAACTACGCGGTGGTGACGACCGATTACCCGCAGGATGAAGTGCGGGCACATAAAGCGCTCAATGCCTTCATCTTTCTGGTAGTGGCGCTCAGCTTGGTGTTGTTTACTGATTTACGCCTGTCTGTGGCGCTGTTGGTGGGTGCTTTGGGCATGATCATCACTGGCGTTCTTGATGCCGAAGAAGCTTATTTCGCGGTAAGCTGGAAAACAGTATTTCTGTTGGCGAGTTTAATACCGCTGGGTGCGGCGGTAGAGAGTACTGGCTCGGCGGCCTGGATAGCGGACAGTTTATTAGCCTTTATCGGTGAAACGTCCACCTGGGTGTTGCAGCTGGCGATAGCTATTCTGGCGACTGCATTTACCTTAGTGATGTCTAATGTTGGTGCCACCGTGCTACTGGTGCCGTTGGCGGTTAATATTGCCCTCAGTTCAGGCGCAGACCCGGCGATGTTTGCCCTAACCGTCGCCTTGGCGACTTCAAATTCGTTTCTGATTCCTACCCACCAAGTTAATGCACTGATCATGGGCCCTGGGGGTTATAAGGTAACTGATTTTTTCCGTGCTGGCGGGATTATGACCATCTTGTTTTTGATCGTGCTAATGGTGGTTTTAAATATCTTTTACTAACGCCGCTCCACACATTGCTAATGCAGCTGCGCCAAAAGTGTAGCGCATATATGGCTTAGTACATCACCGGATGCCCCTACGGCACTTGCCGGTATACCGCTGATGTAGGTGATAAATTGGCGACGGAAGAAAAGTATCCTCTATACGAAGAAATAGGACGGAATACTTCCGATTTATATTCGTACCCCATAGTCAAAGCTCTGTAATCCCCTGAAATCTCGTATAGAAAAGTATTTGGCACGTAAATTGCTCAACTCGTTAGGAATAACGCGTTAAAAATTCGAAATAGACCAAAGCTGAGCTCTGATATACCTACGTCGATTAGGCTTTGTCGAAAACCAGTGGGCGACCATAGACGCACAGATTGGCTCAAATATTGAGGAGAACGAATGATAGAAACTGATTTTGATTTTTCAGAGATAGAAAAACGATTGGGCGTATCACGCCGAACATTTCTGAAATTCTGTACAGGTGTCGCTGCTTCGTTAGGCCTGCCAACCGCGTCAGCAATTGCGATGGCCGAAGCAGTTGCTGATCCGAAAAGGCGACCCCCGGTTATCTGGTTGCACGGACAAGAGTGTACCGGCCCGACCGAATCGCTGTTGCGATCTGAGCAACCCTCGTTAGAGCATTTGATACTCGATCTGATTTCATTGGATTATCACCAAACACTGGATGCGGGAGCCGGGCACCAAGTGGAAGACATCAAAAAGCAGGTGATGCAAGAAAATCAGGGCAAATATTTGCTAGTGGTTGAGGGTGCAATACCGCTTAAAGATAACGGCATCTATTGCAAAATAGCGGGTGAGACCATGATGGATCTGACCAGCGAAGCCGCAGAACACGCGGCCGCGATTGTTGCGTTTGGTTCTTGTGCTAGTTGGGGTGGTGTGCAGTCGGCGTCACCTAATCCAACCGGGGCTACCGGCGCGCCGCAATTTCTGGAAGACAAAGTGGTATTAACTATACCCGGCTGCCCACCAAATCCTGCCAATTTTATCGGTACCGTTCTGTTCTTCGTCACTTACGGTAAGTTGCCACCGATTGATGATAAAGGCCGACCAAAATGGGCCTACGGTCGTTTGATCCACGAGAATTGTTACCGACGCCCACATTTCGACGCGGGGCGATTTGCTACCGAATTTGGTGATGAAGGTCACAAAAAGGGTTATTGCTTGTACAAGCTCGGCTGCAAAGGACCGGAAACCTACAACAATTGCCCCAGCCTAGAATATAACAACATCGGTGGTGGTGTTTGGCCGATCGGTGTAGGCCATCCCTGCTTTGGTTGTTCAGAGGAAGGAGTGGGGTTTGAAAAGGCACTCTTTAGTTTAGCTGACGTTAAGACTCATACCCCGCCTAATATGTTCCCGTCAATTGACGATAGGGAAGAGTCAGGCGGCTTATCGGCCGGGGCTGCAGCACTAGCTGGAGCGGCCGTTGGGGTGGCAGTGGGCGCCGCGGCGATGGGTGCTAAAAAGCTGAGTGAGAAAGAAAGCGACCAAACCGACAAATCTTGAGGGGGCGCTATGAAACGTAGAGATTTTCTTAAAACGACTTTGGGTGGGACTGCTGCGTCGGTCTGTGTTAGCGCCGAGGCGCGCCCAAACTTGGAGCCAGCACCAGAAGCGGTGGGTATGCTGTTTGATTCAACCCTTTGCATAGGCTGTAAAGCCTGCGTATCGATGTGTAAGAGCGTCAATGATATGCCCCCAGTCATCGATGGTGATGAGCTGGGTTGGGATTCGGCTCGTGATTTGTCGGGTGATACCTTGAACGTGATCAAGGTCTATCAAGATGGCAAGGCGGAAACCAAAGATTCGGAAGTAGACGGCTATTGCTTTGAAAAGCGTAGCTGCATGCATTGCGTCGATCCTGGTTGCGTTTCGGCCTGCCCGTGTACGGCAATGCGCCATAACCCAATCACTGGCATCGTCACGCATCACCCGGATGTGTGTATTGGTTGCCGTAGTTGTATGGTCGCTTGTCCGTACAATGTTCCGCAGTTTGAATATAACGAGTTATTCGGGCAAATCTTCAAATGCCAGATGTGTAACCAGGAAGGGGTAGAGCGCATCGATAAGGGGCAGATGACCGGCTGTGCGGAAGCTTGCCCGACGGGTGCGACCTTGTTTGGGCCACGTACGGCACTATTGGAAGAAGCAAAAAAGCGGATGACGCTTACTGCGGGTGAGACCTACGACTATCCGCTGGGCGACGTTACCAAGCCTGATAGCCATCACGAAAAAGAAGTACCCGTTTATAAAGATCATATCTGGGGTGAAACAGAGGCGGGCGGCACCAACGTCACGCATATTTCTTCAGTTTCATTTGAAAAACTCGGCATGCCACCGCTCGAAGATCGCTCCGCTTCTTCGGTCGCAGAGACGGTACAGCATACAGTGTACAGCTATCTGGCATTGCCAGCCTTGGCATTGGCGGGCTTGAGTTATGTGGTACGCCGCAATACCCAGCAAGACGATGCTGATAGCGATAGTAATAGAAATGATGGAGGTGAGGCATGAGTAACTATCGCGCCTTGGGTGGACGAATTTTCACGGGCCCATTTATCGTATTGCTGCTGATTTTTTTGATCGGTTGCGTATTTATAGTTCAGCGATTCTCCAGTGGTGGGATGGCTTCGGTCAGCAACCTCAACGGTGGTTTTGCCTGGGGTATTTGGGTGGTATACGACGTAGTAGTTGGCACCGCATTTGCCTGTGGTGGTTACGCGCTGGCATTTGCAGTTTATGTGTTTAATAAGGGTAAATACCACCCCTTGGTACGCCCGGCCATATTAGCCAGTCTGTTGGGTTATGCCATGGGCGGCTTTGGTGCTTTCTTTGATATGGGCCGCTTCTGGCAGTTCTACGAAATATTCCTGCCGGGTAATTGGAATTTTAACTCGGTGATGCTGGAAGTGGGCTTGTGTGTGGCGATCTATATTTTGATCCTGGTAATTGAGTTTTCGCCCATATTGCTGGAGAAACTCGGCATGCACGGCCTGAAGAATTCCCTTGAGAAAGTCCTGTTCTTTTTTATCGCCTTGGGTGTGCTGCTGCCAACAATGCATCAATCATCTTTAGGTTCGTTGTTGATCACCATGGGACATAAGGTTCATCCGCTATGGCAGTCGATGCATATGCAACCTTTGTTAGCTCTGCTTACCGCGCTCATCATGGGTTTTTCGATTGTGATCTTTGAAGCATCGACCTCAGCAGTCGGTTTTGGGCGGGCGTCAGAATCATCACTGCTTTCAGGTTTAAGTAAGGCGATTATTGGCCTGCTGGCAGGCTTTTTGATCATTCGCACCATTGTATTAGCGGTTCAGGGCAAGCTCGGGCTGATATTTGCTGGCGATTTTGCGTCGCTGATGTTTGTTCTGGAAACTGCTTTATTTGTGATTCCGCTGATCATTCTATTGTCGCCAACACGCCGACAGCAAGGCAGTCAGTTATTGATTGCGGCGGTGTGCATGCTATTTGCGGGCACTTTATATCGGTTTGACGCCTTTTTGATTACCTTCAACCCTGGGCCGGGTTATACCTATTTCCCGTCAGTGCCAGAAATCATGATTACCCTGTCGATCGTCGCCTTGGAGTTGATGATCTATATCGTCGTGGTTAAAACCTTACCTGTGTTGCATCAAGAAGAGCATGCATAAACAAGAATTATTCTAAGGAGCATTTATTGTGACTACCCGAATTACCGTTGATCCGATTACCCGAATTGAAGGCCATCTGCGTATCGATGTTGAGGTCGATGATGGCAAAGTCAGCAAAGCCTGGTCATCCGGGCAAATGTGGCGTGGCATCGAGAAAATCCTGGTCGGCCGTGACCCGCGAGAAGCTTGGACTTATACCCAGCGCTTTTGTGGCGTGTGTACGACTGTGCACGCGATTGTCTCGGTTCGTGCGGTTGAAAATGCGCTCGGTTTAGAGGTTCCTGTCAACGCACAGCTGGTTCGAAATATCATCCAAACAGCTCACGCGATTCAAGATCACATCGTCCACTTTTATCATCTGTCTGCAGTTGATTGGGTTGATGTCGTTTCTGCCTTGGATGCTGACCCAGTGGCTGCTTCAAAACTGGCTGAATCGCTTTCCGATTGGCATTTGAACGGCCCACACGAAATGAAGGCGGTGCAAGACCGGCTTAAAACTTTCGTCGGTAGTGGACAGCTTGGACCGTTTGCCAGCGGCTATTGGGGACATCCGGCGATGAAATTACCGCCAGAAGTCAACTTGTTGGCGGTGGCACACTATATGCAGGCGCTGGATGTGCAAAACTTTGCCAATAAAATTGTAGCTATATTGGGTGGTAAGAGTCCGCATATCCAAAATGTTGCGGTGGGCGGGGTTAGCAATTCGATCAGCCACGACGCACCTTCAGTACTGAATATTGAGCGATTAATGTTGATCAAGAACTATATTGACAAGCTCGATCATTTTATTAAATCCACCTATATGAGCGATGTGCCCGCGATCGGCGCGTTTTATCTAGATTGGGCGGGTGTTGGCGGTGGTGTGAATAATTATTTGACCGTTCCGGATTGTCCGCAAGACTCCAAAGGTACGGTGTTCGATTTACCCGGGGGCTATATCGACAACGCGGATCTATCAACGATGAAGCCAATCAATACCTTTGATGATGCCTATTTTCGAGACGGTGTGGCGGAAAGCTCCAAGCACGCCTGGTATGAAGGCGACAGCGCCTTGCATCCTTGGGACGGCGAAACCGAGCCGCAATATACTGATTTTCAGGATGAGGGCAAATACTCATGGGTTAAGGCCCCTACCTTTTATGGTAAGCGAGCTGAAGTGGGGCCGTTGGCTGATGTGCTGGTTGGTGTGGTGAGTGGTCACGAAGGTTACAAAAAGTATCTCGATGATGCGATGGGTATCCTAAAATCCGTTTCTGGCAATTCCGATATCCCATTAGCAGCCATACATTCAACCATTGGCCGCCATGCTGCGCGTGCGATTCGCTGTGGCGTTATGATCGATACACTTCATCAGCAATGGGAGAAGTTAGTCAATAATATCGGCACGGGTGATGAAGACACGTTTAACCCTCCTGTTTTCCCCAAAGGCGAGATCAAAGGTGTTGGTTTTCATCAAGCACCGCGCGGTGCGTTGTCGCATTGGGTCGTCATCGAAGACGGCAAAATCAAAAATTATCAGGCGGTTGTTCCCAGCACCTGGAATGCAGGCCCGCGTGATGCGGACGATCAACCCGGCCCTTATGAAGCTTCATTGCTGGATAATCCGGTTGCCGACCCGGAAAAGCCACTTGAGATTTTACGCACGGTGCACTCGTTTGATCCGTGCATCGCCTGTGCGATCCATATGGTTGATACCGAACAAAAAGAAATTGTTAAGGTCAAAGCGTTATGATTATGCCGATCATGGGTATTAATCAGCTAAGTTTGGACAGCCATGACTAGTTCAGACCAGCAGATTTTAGTCATTGGCATGGGCAATGTGCTCATGCAAGATGAGGGCGTGGGTGTTCGCGCGGTTGAAGAGCTTGAAAATACCTACACCATTCCTAGAGGCGTAACTCTAGTGGATGGTGGCACCACAGGCATGGAGCTGTTTGAGCCGATCAGAAATTGCGACCAGTTAATCGTTGCAGACGCAATCAATACGGGTGCCCCGTATGGTTCTTTGGTGCGCATTGCTAATCAAGAAATCCCCGCGTTTTTTCAAACAAAAATTTCTAACCATCAGCTGGGGTTGTCTGACTTGCTGGCTTTATTGACGCTTAAGGGCGAGATGCCTGAGCACGTGGCGATCGTCGGAATGGTACCGCATTCATTAGAAAATAAGCTGGGTTTGACTGACGAGGCTGAGGCGGGTTTGGCGAGCATGGTGGAATTGCTCGTTGCGGAATTGGCAAGCCTGGGTGTTAATCTACAAAAACGCAAAAGCCACCGCATTGGCCATTGGCGTAAGGAAGCTGAGTTAGAAGTCAAAAACGCATGTGCATAGGCGTACCGGTTCAAGTCATCGAGTCAGGTGAGTTTATGGCACTTTGCCGTGGGCGGAACGGAGAAGAACACGTCAATATGATGCTTATCGGCGCACAACCAGTGGGTACGTGGGTATTAAATTTTCTCGGTTCAGCGCGGGAAATTCTGACCGAGCGGGATGCACAGAACGTCAATAAAGCACTGGATGGCTTGAGTGCCATCATGGCGGGGGAAGAAGATATTGATGTGGACCACTATTTCCCAGATATCAAGGTAAATAGGGGGGAGAATCAATGAAAGACCTGCAAACTGTAGTGCTCACATTGGAGCACACGTTTAAGAACATTCTGCAGAATCAAATGCAGGGGATCCCCATTCTCAATCCGGCGATTAAGGTGGAAGCCGTGGGATTTCACTATCATGAGGGCAGGATTTTGGGTGTGATGATCACGCCTTGGTTGATGAACGTCGTTATGCTACCCAAAAGTGATGAGGATTGGAGCCAAATGGAGTTGGGGAATAAACAGCCCCACCGATTCCCGTCGAAAACTTACAAATTTATGGTGAACGATATAGAGGGAATCGGTCCGTGCCAAACGCATTCACTCTATTCACCGATGCGAGAGTTCGCCAGTCATGCGCAAGCGGTTCGAGTCGCAGAGCAGTTTTTAGATGCCTTGATGGAAGAGCGAGAGCCTACCGAGGAAGATTTGGTTGACGAAGAGCTGTTGGGTCGGATTTTGCGTGGTGAGGAGGGGCTTGACGTTGCCTTAGATGGATTTAGCGAGCAGGGCTTATCACAAGCTGGTGCAGCGCCTGTTCGTGGATTAGCTGAGCCGGGTGTTCGAGTTGAAAAGACCTTGTCTCGACGCGAGTTACTGGGAGGTGTGCGCAAAGATGCGTGAGCGAATAATCCCTGAACAGCGAGTAAATGGGTAGCCTATTATTTCTGGGGCTGTTGATTGGCATGCGCCATGCGCTGGAAGCAGATCATGTTGCCGCCATTGCCTCCTTGAGCAATGAGAACTACTCGTTAAAGCAGGCACTTAGGCAGGGCAGTGCCTGGGGTATTGGACATACTACTACGCTATTGCTGTTCGGCTCGATGGTGCTTTTTATCGACGTATCACTATCCAAAACGTTGGTCTCTGGTTTGGAAATGGCGGTAGGATTTATGCTCTTGGTGCTTGGGTTGGATGTATTGCGCCGAGTCATCCGTGACAAAATCCACTTTCATCGTCATCAGCATGACAATGGAGCGCATCACTTTCACGCACACTCCCACGCCGGGGAACCTAAAGTCGCACATGCTACATCGAGTCATCGCCATCAACATCGCACCAGCATTCCCATTCGGGCATTGCTGGTCGGCTTGATGCACGGTATGGCTGGCTCAGCAGTGGTTATTTTATTAGCACTCGAAACCATTTCATCGCCCTTCCAGGGGCTGCTGTATATCTTGATATTTGGGTTAGGCTCAATGATTGGGATGGCGTTGCTATCGGTTATAATATCGGTGCCCCTCCGCTTGTCCGAAAAACGACTAACGTGGGCGCATAATGCCTTTCAAGTGTTGACGGGCGTACTGACGATTGGCTTGGGAATCTGGATGATTCATCAAAACAACTTATTCTTTGTCGTTTGATTGGGTCTTTGTGGCTAGATCGGCGATTAGGGTGTTGGTCAATGTCTGTTTCTATCCGGTAATATTCGATCTGAATTCGTGATTCATGTTGACTTTATAGGGGTTTATTTTTCTTGACCATGAGGGATTGACGCTCACATGAGCATTGAAGGTAAGTTATCGGTGGACTTATACCTACGTGAGGGCGTAGTCGATAAAGTTACGATTGGGTCGACACGCCCCGTGCATGCGTCTCGGGTTTTGGTTGGCAAGACCCCACACAATACACTCAAGCTAGTCCCTCTGCTTTACAGCATTTGCGGCACAGCACAAGCTTGCGCTTCGGTAACTGCTATTGCTCAAGCCTTAAAAGTGCCACAGCCCAAAAATCTCAGCCTCGCCCGTAATATGCTGGTCTGGATGGAAACTGCGCGCGAACATCTTTGGCGCGTATTGATCGATTGGCCAAAGTTCATTGAGGAAAAGCCACAGCCCCAGTTTCTTGGAGACTTGACTGATAGGGTTCCCAAGCTGTGCAAAGCTACCTTTTCTAGCGATAGTGCTTTCTCATTAGATGCAACGTTAGCCGTTGATGAGACTGGGCTTGGAAACTCAATTGCTGAGCTGGAACGCTTACTTGAGACGGCTATATTTGAGATGCCAGCGATGGAATGGTTAGAATCGACCGATGTTGACGTCTGGTCACGCACCTGCAACACGCAGGCAGCCAGATTGTTGCGATCATTAGCCGGTCGAGGTTGGAGCAATAGTGGGCTTAGCGAAAGCTCAGCTTTGCCTGCATTGAAACTCAGTGAGTTGGAGACCTTGTTAAGCGCAAAGACCGCTGACAACACCATAGCCTTGCCCACCTGGAATGGCGCATGTTTTGAGACCACACCATTGTCCAGAATCAATTCGGCAAAGAAGACGTTTGATAGTCATTTGCAAGGCCGTTTATTGGCTTTGCTAACGGAGCTAGCAAGTATTCCCAACCATTTGTGGTTGCTGGCTAGTCAGCTCCATGACGACTCGATACTTGACGAAAACGAGCCATTACCACTTGGAGTCGGCATCAGTCAGGTTGAAGCAGCAAGAGGGCGGTTGATTCATCGGGTCACCGTTGATAACGGTTTGGTGGCTAGTTATCAAATACTGGCACCTACCGAGTGGAACTTCCATCCGAATGGGGTGCTTAAGCAATCACTCTTAGGTATTCAAGGAGATGAAGCAGTAATCAAGGCTCAGGCTGATCTGATTATTGCGGCAATTGACCCTTGTGTGGGGTATGATTTGAGAGTGTTACAGTAATGCACGAAATGTCATTATGTGAAGGCGTTTTACAGGTGTTGGAAAATCACGCAGCTTCCCAGGAATTTGATAAAGTCGAAGCAGTATGGTTAGAAGTCGGTGGTTTAGCCGGAGTGGAAGTTGAGGCTTTGCGATTTTGTTTTGATGCGGTTATGCAAGGCAGTTTGGCGGACGGCGCAGCCCTTACTATTATTGAAATACCCGGACAAGCGTGGTGTATGCACTGTGCTAAAACGGTATTGGTTAGCCGACGATTTGATGCCTGTCCGGATTGTGGCAGTTACCAACTACAGGTAACTGGCGGAGAAGAGTTGAAAGTGAAAGAACTAGAGGTGATCTAAATGTGTACTGTATGTGGGTGTGGGGAAGGTGAAACGACCATCGAAGAGACAGCAAAAGGTAAAAAAACAGGCGTTAGCCATGATCATGGGCATTCACACCACGAGCACGATCATAGTCATGAGCATGAGCATAGTCACCATCATCACGATTATGGTCAAGGCGCTGCCCACGCACATGCGCCCGGGTTAAGCCAGGCACGTATGGTGCAAATTGAGGAAGATATACTCAGTAAAAACAACCAGTATGCTGCAGCAAATCGTGCTTATTTTGCGCAGCACGGCGTATTAGCCTTAAATATGGTTTCCAGCCCCGGTTCTGGCAAAACTTCATTATTGGTGCGGACGATTGCTGACTTGCAAGACGAGCTGTCTTTGTCGGTGATCGAAGGTGACCAACAAACCACCCACGATGCTGAGCGAATCAGAGCAACTGGCGCACCCGCCTTGCAAATTAATACGGGCAAGGGCTGTCATCTAGACGGGCACATGGTGGGGCATGCGTTGGAATCGCTAACCCTAGAGGCAGGCGCTGTTTTAATGATAGAAAACGTGGGTAATTTGGTTTGCCCTGCAGCATTTGATTTGGGCGAAGCGCATAAAGTAGCGATTCTTTCAGTGACTGAGGGCGAAGATAAACCGCTCAAATATCCAGACATGTTTCATGCCTCAGATTTGATGCTATTGAATAAGATTGACCTGCTACCGTATGTGCAGTTTGATGTCGATCAATGCATTGAATACGCCCGCCGGGTCAACCCAGGCATTAAGATTCTTCAAGTGTCTGCAACCACTGGTGAAGGCATGGACAGCTGGTATCAATGGATCAAAGCGACCCGTTCGCTAGCTTTGATTGGTCACCCGGCTGCCAGCCAAGTCTCTGGCGCAGCCAGAACTTAATCCAAAACATACTCCAGGACATAACCCAGAAGAGAATTATGTGTTTAGCTTTGCCTGCAAAAGTAGTGGCTATTGACCCTAAAACCGATATGGCAACCGTATCGCTAGGAGAGGTGAAAAAGCAGATTTCGCTAGCACTGGTGGATGATGTGGTGATTGATGATTATGTCTTGGTTCACGTCGGTTATGCGCTCAATAAAGTTTCAGTTGCTGAAGCTGAGCGAACACTAGCGCTGTTTTCAGAAGCCGAGCTGCTGGAGGACTGGGCGTGAAATATGTCGATGAATTTCGTCAGCACGATTTAGCCGCGACTTTGTCTAGGGCTATTCATCAAGCGGTTGACCCTGATCGACAATATAATCTGATGGAGTTCTGTGGTGGGCACACGCACGCGATTTTCCGTTATGGCGTGCAAGACTTAATGCCGGATAATGTTAACTTTGTGCATGGCCCGGGTTGCCCGGTGTGCGTCTTGCCGATTGGTCGAATCGACAATGCGATTGCTTTGGCGGAGGATCCAGAGGTTATTTTATGCACCTATGGCGATTTGTTGCGCGTTCCCGGCAGTGGGCAAAAAAGTTTATTGAAGGCCAAAGCTGCAGGTGCCGATGTACGCATGACTTACTCGACCCAGGATGCACTTAAAATCGCGCGAGACAACCCTGATCGGCAGGTGGTGTTTTTTGCGATTGGCTTTGAAACTACTACGCCTCCCAGTGCGGTAGCGATTAAGCAGGCTAAAGCCCAGCAACTTAATAATTTTACGGTGTTTTGTAATCATGTTTTAACACCCGCCGCGATTCAGAACATTTTGGAATCACCTGAAGTGCGGGAGATGGGGTCAGTTTCCATCGATGGTTTTTTCGGCCCCTCACACGTCAGCTCAATTATTGGCAGTCAGCCGTATGAATTCTTTGCTGAAGAGTTCCAGCGCCCAGTGGTGATTGCGGGGTTTGAACCGCTGGATGTGATGCAGTCGACATTAATGTTGATTCAGCAGCTGAACCAAGGGCGAGCTGAAGTCGAAAACGAATACACGCGCGTGGTGACTCGTGAGGGCAATTTGAAAGCCCAGAGATTAGTCAGCGAGGTGTTGGAAATTCGTCGTCAGTTCGAGTGGCGCGGCTTGGGTATGGTGCCTTATAGCGCCTTACAAATTAAAGCCGAGTATGCTGATTTTGATGCCGAAAAACGCTTTACTATTGAGCCGAGCCAAGCCAAAGATGTTAAAGGCTGTGAGTGTCCATCGATATTACGTGGAGTAAAAACGCCGACTGACTGCAAACTATTCGGCACGGTTTGCACGCCCGAAAACCCCATGGGTTCTTGCATGGTTTCTTCAGAAGGCGCATGCGCGGCTTACTGGACTTATGGCCGGTTTCGTGGTCAAGCAGCCGCTAAAGCCGAAGTGGCAGCATGAACAAAGCAAACAGCCGCTTTTCCACTCGTTTGAATCTGCGCAATGGCACGGTGGACATGACCCACGGTAGCGGTGGGCGGGCGATGGCGCAACTGGTAGAACAGTTGTTTGTTAAGCACTTCGACAATGCCTTATTGCGCCAAAGCAATGACCAAGCTTTGTTTGATATTCCCGCTGGCAAAATGGCCATCAGTGTGGACGGGCATGTCATTTCACCCTTGTTTTTCCCGGGTGGTGACATCGGCTCGTTGGCAGTGCATGGCACGGTTAATGATGTCGCGATGTCGGGGGCCAAACCTTTGTATTTATCTGCCGGATTTATCTTAGAAGAAGGCTTTCCTTTGGCTGACTTGGATCGCATCGTGCACAGCATGGCAGCTGCGGCGAAAGACGCGGGTGTGGCGGTTGTCACGGGTGATACCAAAGTGGTTGAGCGAGGCAAAGGCGACGGTGTCTTTATTACTACTACCGGGATTGGGATGGTGCCTGATGGCCTACATATTTCCGGTGATCAAGCACGCCCGGGCGATGCCATTTTAGTGAGTGGTACCTTGGGTGATCATGGTGTCGCGATCATGTCGAGCCGAGAAAACCTTGAATTTGAAACCACGATTGAATCTGATTCGGCAGCGCTGCATACGCTAGTCGCCGACCTGATAGCAACTACAGCAGATATCCATTGCTTACGTGACCCCACCCGCGGTGGTTTGGCGACCACTTTGAATGAAATATGTCAGCAATCGGGTGTTGGCATGAAGCTGAACGAATCTGCGATTCCGGTCAAGCCACAGGTTCATGCTGCTTGTGAGTTGCTGGGGTTAGATCCGCTCTATATAGCCAATGAGGGCAAACTGATTTGTATTTGTCCAATGGAGCAGGCCGAGGCACTATTGGTGGCCATGCAAACACATCCACTGGGTCAGCAAGCGTCAATTATTGGAGAGGTGATCGCTGATGATCACGGCTTTGTGCAAATGCAAACCAGTTTTGGTGGAAGCCGAATCGTTGATTGGTTGACAGGAGAGCAGTTACCCCGGATTTGCTGATGCGTATCTTGTTTCTTGCCCACTCGTTTAACAGCCTGACACAGCGCTTGTACGTAGTGTTGCGGGGCGAGGGGCACGAAGTTTCGGTTGAGTTTGATATCAATGACACGGTCACGGCTGAAGCGGTTGACTTGTTTCGGCCAGACTTGATTATTGCACCGTTTTTAAAGCGCCGAATTGCCAGCGCTATTTGGAAAAATCACCTGTGCTTGATCGTTCACCCTGGCATCGTCGGAGATCGTGGCCCGTCATCATTGGATTGGGCAATCCTTAATCAGGAGCACACCTGGGGCGTTACGGTATTGGCAGCTAATGCCGAGATGGATGCAGGGGATATCTGGGCCAGTGTTGAATTTCCCATGCGTGCAGCGAGCAAGGCAAGTTTATACCGCAACGAAGTTACACAAGCCGCTACGCAGGCGGTGCTTCATGCGGTTAAACGCTACCAAAGCGGTAATTTCACTCCATCAGTGTTATCAGTAATTGAAAGCTCAGCCGAGGGCCAGTTGCGGCCACAGATGAAACAGACTGATCGAAAAATCGATTGGCACAAAGACGACACACAGGCGGTTCTGCGAAAAATCCGCAGCGCTGATGGTTACCCGGGTGTGCTGGACCATTGTTGTGGCGAGAAGCTTTATTTATATGATGCCCAGCCTGAAGCTCAGTTACGCGGTAAACCGGGGGAGTTGATTGGTCGTTGTGGCCCGGCCATTTGTCGAGCGACGATTGACGGTGCGGTTTGGATCGGCCATTGTCGAGATCGGCAATCAGCGCATCCATTTAAGCTAGCAGCGACGACAGTGCTTAAGAAACAGTGTGACCAATTGCCAGAAATCAAAAGCAGCGAGCGCTCTGGGTATCGTGATATCTGGTATGAGCAAATCAACCAGGTCGGCTATTTACATTTTGCCTTTTATAATGGCGCGATGGGGACGGAGCAATGCCAGCGATTGCTAGCCGCGTACCGCCTAGCCAGGCAGCAAGCTACGCGAATAATTGTATTAATGGGTGGCCCAGATTTTTGGTCCAATGGTATGCACTTAAATCACATTGAATGTGCAACCAGTGCGCCAGAAGAGTCGTGGAGAAATATCAATGCGATTGACGACTTGGCCAAAGAAATTATCACGACAGAATCACATATTACGGTTGCCGCGCTGCAAGGCAATGCGGGTGCGGGAGGTGTTTTCTTGGCGCGCGCTTGTGATCAGGTATGGGCACGATCCAACGTTATTCTGAACCCCCATTATAAAGACATGGGCAATCTCTATGGGTCTGAATACTGGACCTATTTGCTGCCATCGCTGGTTGGCGAAGATAATGCAAAGGTCATTACTCAGGCGCGTTTGCCAATGGGTTCGCGTGAGGCGTCAGAATTAGGCTTGATCGATGCACATTTTGGTGATTCGATTCAGTCCTTTGTTGAGGCGGTGAGTGAGAAAGCATCGGCTTTGGCATCTGCCGAAGACTATGTGATGCAACTTGATGCTAAAGTCACGCTAAGATTACAGCACGAATCGATTCAACCATTAGAATCCTATCGGCAGCAAGAATTAGAGCGGATGAAAATGAACTTTTTTGGCTTTGATCCGAGCTATCACGTCGCGCGTTACAATTTTGTTTATAAAATCCCGAAATCGCGCACGCCCCTGACGATTGCTGAACACCGAAGGAACCGGACCATGAGGAAAGTGTCATGAGCGATGCAAACCTGCCCATCCTTTTGATCGTTGACGATGAAGTGAGAGGGCTGGAATCACTGACACGTATTCTGCAAGACCATTTTGATGTTAAAACTGCATCTGACATAAAAAGTGCTGATCAAATATTGCAAGAAGAATGGGTGCGGATTATTTTGTGCGATCAACGCATGCCTGAAACAACCGGGGTCGAATACCTGAAGCAGGTTCGTGAAAAATGGCCCGATGTCATTCGCATGATTATTTCTGGTTATTCAGATGCCGAGGACATTATTGCGGCAGTAAATGACTCAGGTATTTACCAGTACATTACCAAGCCGTGGCACCCCGACAACTTGATTTTGACGCTAAAGAATGCGGTGCGCGCGTTTGAACTACAGCGCCAAAATGAAATCCTGTCACTAGAAATGCGTGTTTCGCCGCAGTATTTAGAGCGAGTTTTAGCAAAAAAAGCAGCACTACTGAAAAAGGAATTTAGCTGCGATGATGGCATCGTGCGCTCAAAAGATAGCTGTATGAACGCCGTTTGCGACAAAATTCAACGGGTAGCGCCCTATGATGTTTCAGTTCTGTTGACCGGCGACTCGGGCACTGGCAAGGAATTGGCGGCACGCGCTCTGCACTATAATAGTCACCGCGGGGATAAGCCATTTGTGGTTGAAAATTGTGGAGCTTTACCCGATGAATTGCTTGAAAGTGAATTGTTTGGTTGTAAGCGCGGCGCCTATACGGGTGCCGTTCAAGACCGAGTAGGATTGTTTGAACGTGCTAATGGCGGCACCGTATTCCTAGACGAGATTGGTGAAGTATCACCCGCATTTCAGGTGAAGTTGCTGCGCGTATTGCAAGAAGGAGAAATCAGACCCTTAGGAAGCGGCCGCACCCGGTATGTGGATGTACGCGTCATTGCCGCTACCAATCGTGATTTGGAAGCGGATGTCCGGTCCGGGCGCTTTCGAGAAGATTTATACTACCGCATCGCAACTGTTGAAATTGATATGCCACCTATCCATCAACGCAAGGGCGATATCCCCTTGTTGGCAGAGGCACTGTTGCAACAGGCGGTCAAGTCGATGGGGAAGTCAGCCTCTGGCTTTAGCGCTGAGGCACTGGCGTGCATGCAGGAGTATCATTGGCCCGGAAACGTGCGGGAGCTGCATAACGAAATTCAGCATATGTTGGTGATGGCTGAGGAAGAGGTTTTAGGGGCTGAATTGCTGAGCGCGCGCGTACTGCAAGGCATTCCTGATCAACAGCAAGATTCTAATATTGGGTCGCGTAATGAAGGGACTCTAAAAGAGCGGGTCGGCTTGATCGAAAGCAGGATTCTTAAAGAGGCCCTGATTCGACACCGTTGGAATAAAACCCGCGTAGCCAAAGAGATGGGTTTATCACGTGTGGGTTTGCGCGGCAAATTGGAGCGCTACGGTCTAGCGAAAATTGAGGGTTTGCCTGCGAAAGCTGCTGCGGGAAAACCCGAGAATACTAAGCGGATGTGATGGCCAGCAAACGACAAATCAAGCCAAATTTAATTGAGCAAGTGGGCGGTTCTGATTTACTGGATTTACAAGCGGATGCAGAAAACGTCTGGGTCGAAGTTATCCGACGAATGGATGAAGTGTACGCTGATTTAGTCCATTATCAGGTTGAATTAGAAGAAAAAAATGGCGAGTTAGAAAACGCGCAACATTTTATTGGCAGTGTGATTGGGTCAATGACTGACGTGCTGATTGTGTGCGACGTCAGTGGTAGAGTTCAACGCGTTAATGCAGCGCTGGAAGCGTTAACCGGCTTGGATGAATCGGCGTTAGTTGGCCAAACCATCGTCAACCTGTTCGCTCGCGAATCCTTGCCACTGATTGAGCAGTTCGCCAGTAAAATCCGTGCTGATACCATTGCTGATTGTGAGGTCTATCTCAAAACGGCGGGTAATGAGGCCACCCCTTTAGCAATGAATTGCACCTCCCGATATGATCGTGAGGGCCGATTAGTGGGGATGGTTCTGATTGGGCGGCCCGTTGGTGAACTGCGTCGCGCCTATGATGAGTTACATACCGCTCATAAAGAGCTAAAGGATACCCAGCAGCAGCTGATTCATTCAGAAAAAATGGCTTCGCTGGGTCGCTTGGTTGCGGGTGTGGCGCATGAATTAAATAATCCGATTAGCTTCGTATTTGGCAATATGCATACGCTCAAGCAATACGGTCAACAAATTGAGGCTTATATCACACGGTTAGAAAATGGAATGGATGCAGACCAGCTCACCCAGCAAAGAAAGGAGTTCAAGATTGAACGAGTGCTGGATGATCTTGATTCCTTGATCGATGGCAGTTTAGAAGGCGCCGAACGGGTTAGTGATATCGTTAAAGATTTGCGTCAATTTTCATCCAGTCAAAAGCAAATTCATTCAGTCTTTGACTTGCCCGAGCTGATTCAAACTGCGGTGCACTGGGTCCAGAATGCAACGCGATTTAAAATAGAGGTCAGTTTGGATTTGCCCGAGACCTTGGCCCTTTATTCGGTCAAAGGCTATGTGCATCAAATACTGGTCAATTTGGTTCAAAACGCCATGGATGCGATTGAGACAAGTCCTGACCCACAACTCCTTATCGTTTGTGAATCTGATGTGCAGCATGTTTTTATCCGTGTAAAGGATAATGGTGTTGGTATTCCTGCAGAACGGTTAACAGATATTTTCGATCCATTTTTTACTACCAAATCAGTAGGTAAGGGTACTGGGCTGGGCTTATCTATTAGCTATAATTTAGCGATGGAATTGGGCGGGAGTTTGAGTGCGGCCAATGCAGCCCATGCAGCAGGGGGCGGTGCGATATTTACACTACAGCTTCCTCAAACAGGTAGCCCCTCAAAAATTGATGCCTAAACCTACTAGCAATTTGCTGTGGCTTCAGTCCGGCGGCTGCGGTGGTTGTAGCATGTCTTTATTGGGCGCGGAAAGCCCAGACCTGTTGACCACTTTGGCCAGCGTAGGGATTAAGCTGATTGGCCATCCAGTGCTGGGTGAGGCAAGCGGACAATCGTTTCATTCAATGCTCAAGGACATCCTTGCTGGCAAGATGGCTATCGATATTTTGTGCCTGGAAGGCACGGTGGTTCACGGGCCGAATGGCAGTGGGCGCTTTCATTTGCTGGCTGGCACCGATCAGCCGATGCGTGATTGGATTGCCAAGCTGGCGGGTGTTTCTAAATACGTCGTTGCGGTAGGCAGTTGCGCTGCCTATGGTGGAATTACTGCGGGTGGGGGGAATCCTTCTGAATCAACTGGGCTGCAATACGATGGCGAGTATCGAGGTGGTTTGCTCGGCGAAGCGTTTGTGTCAACCGGCGGCTTGCCGGTGATCAATATCTCTGGGTGTGCAGCGCATCCTGGCTGGATTACCGAAACGCTGATGCAATTGGCTATAGATGATTTTGGTGAAGAATGCCTTGATGAATTGGGTCGGCCGCGTAGTTATGCCGATCAATTGGTTCATCATGGTTGTCCGCGGAATGAATATTACGAATTTAAAGCCAGTGCCAGCAAACCCTCTCAGTTGGGTTGCTTGATGGAGCATTTGGGTTGTATCGGCACACAAGCCCATGGTGATTGCAATACCCGCCTGTGGAATGGTGAGGGCTCTTGCTTGCGGGGGGGCTTTTCTTGTATTAATTGCACCGCACCGGTATTTGAAGAACCTGGTCATGAATTCATGCAAACGCCAAAAATTGGAGGTATTCCTATGGGCTTGCCCATTGATATGCCTAAAGCGTGGTTCGTTGCACTCGCTTCGTTATCCAAGGCAGCCACGCCCGAGCGGCTAAAGCAAAATGCCACCTCTGAGCAGGCGCGGATTGCCCCAGCAGTTAAATTACGGAGAAAACATTGAGCCGGCAAATTATTGGGCCGTTTAACCGCGTCGAAGGTGATCTCGAGGTTCAGCTTGAATATGAAGGTAATCGGGTCAGCGAAGCTTGGGTGGTTTCGCCGTTATACCGAGGCTTTGAGCAAATATTGCACGGTAAGGCAGCCAATGATGCCTTAATTTATACCCCCAGAATTTGCGGCATTTGTTCGGTTGCACAATCCACTGCAGCAGCACTGGCATTGGCAGAGGCGCAAGGCATAAGCGCGCCACCCAATGGTCAGTTAGTGAGTAACCTGATATTGGCCAATGAAAACATTATCGATCATTTAACCCATTTCTATTTGTTTTTTATGCCGGATTTTGCTCGCGAAGTGTACGCGACCCAGCCCTGGTTTGAGGCGACTCATAAACAATTCAAGTCGATTGAGGGCAGCGCCACGCAAGCGTTCCTACCAGCTCGCGCAGAATTTATGCACATGATGGGAATGCTCGCAGGAAAATGGCCGCACAGCCTTAGTATCCAACCGGGCGGTGTTACTCGAGCAGTTAAAGCCGATGAGAAAATGCGCTTGTCGGCGATGTTGCATCAGTTTAGGCATTTTCTGGAGCTGACGGTATATGGTGATGATCTTGAGCAGGTTTTGGCGCTGACGTCGCAGAAAGAATTAATGCATTGGCAGCACAGTAAAGTTTCAAGTCGTTCTGATTTCAGTCGCTTTTTAGAAATTTCAGAATCGTTAGCGTTAGACCAACTGGGCCGCGCGACAGACCATTTTATGAGTTATGGCGTGTATTACACGGGTGATCAACCTTTGCTGCGCCAAGGTTGCTGGAATGGTCATGATGGTGAGTGGCAGCCACTCGACACCACACAGATTGCTGAGGATTCTAGCCATAGCTGGATGAGTCATCAGAATTCTCCTAAACATCCCTTTGAAGGCGTAACCTTACCGGACCCGAATGTTGAGGCGGGTTATACCTGGTGCAAAGCGCCGAGACTAGATGGAAAGGTTGTTGAAACAGGAGCGCTGGCGCGTCAATTGGTCAATGGTAATCCATTGCTGCTGGATCTGGTGGGGCGAACGGGTGGTAATGTGCAGAACAGGGTAATTGCTCGGCTGATTGAAGTCGCGCAAGTGGTGATTGCTATGGAAAACTGGGTAAGGGCAATTCGCCCCCACGACACCTTTTGTACGCATGCACCCATGCCCGATGAGGCTAATGCCAGTGGACTGTTAGAAGCTGCACGCGGCAGTTTAGGCCATTGGGTTCGGATCAAAAATGGCCGGATTCTTAACTATCAAATTGTTGCGCCGACCACCTGGAATTTTTCGCCGCGCGATACGCACGGAGCGCCCGGCGCGTTGGAGCAAGCGCTGGTAGGCGCAATTAAACAGTCGGGTGAAGCTGACCCGGTCTCGGTTCAACACATAGTTCGGTCGTTCGACCCGTGTATGGTCTGCACGGTGCATTGATTCCGTTAGGCTGATTAATTTAATCATGGCAGGGATCAAAAAGCTATTGCGCTTATTGAGATAATTGCTACTATCCAGTCGTCATTACTAATAAGCGGAAGCCAGCTTATGGGCAATCGGAAATACAATGTTTTGCTGATTACGTCTGATCAGTGGCGCGCGGATTGCCTCTCCGCATTCGGGCATCCTTGTGTGAAAACACCAAACTTTGATGCCTTGATGGCTGACGGTATCGCTTTTCAGAATCACTATACCGTGTGCGCACCCTGTGGCCCGTCGCGCGCCAGCTTATTAACCGGCATGTATATGCAGAATCATCGCTCGGTTAGAAACGGCACGCCACTGGATGATCGGCATACCAATATCGCTCGAGAAGCCCGGCTTGCTGGTTATCAGCCCAAGCTGTTTGGCTATACCGACACCTCCTTAGACCCGCGCAGCTATCAAGCTGATGAAGTCATGGCAGTCGGTTATGAAAGCATGCTGCCGGGATTTGACGAAGGCGTATTGCTCCCGTCTGAGGAGCCACAGCCTTGGCTGGATTACCTGAAGCACCAAGGCTATGATTTTAGTGATGCTGATGATGCATTGCGACCAGTTGATGCTGACCGATTCGACTACCGCCGCAGCAGGACCAATTCATCGACACGATACGCCGCTGAACATTCACAAACCGCATTTTTGACCCAGCGGGCGCTGGACTATATCGAAGAGGCTGAAGCAGGGTGGTTTGCGCATTTATCGTATCTACGCCCCCATTCTCCGTTTGTCGCACCAGAGCCTTATAACCGCATGGTTGACCCCGATGACGTGCCGATGCCCGCCAGAGCAAGCACTCCATCGATTCAATCACAGCAACACCCGTGGCTAGCCACTGCCATGGGGCCTAATGGAGATTGGGTCGAGCCTTGGATGTACCTACAGCTGGGCAGCGCCGAATATGATGCGGCGCTCCGCAAGCTGCGCGCCACTTATTACGGCTTGGTAAGCAAGGTGGATCACTATATCGGCCGAGTAATCGAGCAGCTTAAGGCAAGTGGAGAATACGAAAACACCTTGATTATTCTGACGTCCGACCATGGCGAACAATTGGGTGATCAATGGCTATTTAATAAGCGCAGCTATTTCGACGCGAGCTATCACATTCCACTGATCATGAAGGTTCCAGGGCACGACCAACAGAGGCAGGGGAAACTGGTCGACGCATTCACCGAGTCTGTCGACATTATGCCGACGGTGCTGGAGACTCTGGGCCTAGATATTCCTCGGCAATGCGATGGTCAATCGTTATTGCCGTTCGTTGATGGCAATAAGCCTGATAATTGGCGTGGTGAGGTTCATTGGGAATATGATTATCGAGATGTTTGTGATGATCAGCTCGAGCGAGAATTAGGCGTCACGATGGATCAATCTCAATTCAACGTAATTCGAGATAAACACTATAAATATATATATTTTAATGGATTACATCCATTATTATTTGATTTGTCTAATGATCCCTCAGAATTAAATAATTTAGCCGATGATCCAGATTATGCCAACATTATGCTGGAATACGCACAGAAATTGCTATCATGGAGAATGATGAATGACGAGCGTACCTTGACCCATATAAAAGTATCGCGAAAGCAAATCCATCATCGGCGATGCGTTTCATGAGCTTATTCTATTACTGCTTAGCATTGAGATTGAATCGCGTTAATCGACAGTGATGATCTATGGTTAAATGTCACTAAGATTTAGCTTAGGGGTGCGTTGATGGCAGGTGGCTTATTGCTGAAAGAGGTGTTTGATGCAGCGGTCGCTGCCGCGCAGCCAGCACGAGCTGTCCCCGCTTACCTTCCAGACATCCCCAAAGGCCGGACGCTGGTGATTGGTGCAGGTAAAGCATCAGCGGCAATGGCGCAAAGTTTTGAGCAGCATTGGCCTAGACCTCTCAGTGGGTTGGTCATCACCCAGTATGGCTACGCAGTGCCGTGTCAGAAAATTGAGGTTGTTGAAGCAGCACATCCTGTTCCAGACCGGATGGGAGAGCAGGCTGCTGAGCGCATGTTGGATCTAGTGCAAGGATTTACGCAAGATGATTTGGTGGTGTGTTTGATCTCCGGTGGGGGTTCGGCACTGTTGAGCTCGCCTGCCCCAGGTTTGACCTTACCTGACAAGCAAACAGTCAATCAGGCCTTGCTCAAAAGTGGTGCCAGTATTGTTGAAATGAATTGTGTCCGCAAGCACTTATCGGCCATCAAAGGCGGGCGTCTCGCTGCTGCCTGTGCCCCGGCAAAAGTAGTGACTTTATTGATTTCCGATGTGCCGGGAGATGATCCGTCAGTGATCGCTTCTGGCCCTACCGTCGCTGACCCGACTACCTTTGCGGACGCTCGTGCGATTATCGATCGCTACCAAATCCCCGTTCCGGCAAGCGTACGCGAACATTTAGCTCACTCTAGTGACGAGACTCCCAAGCATGGAGATAGTCGCTTGTTGGGTGCTGAGAGCCAGCTAATTGCAACGCCGCAACAGTCATTAGAGGCGGCGGCAGCTGTTGCTCAACAGCACGGTTATCAAGCCATCATTTTAAGCGACCGCATAGAAGGAGAAGCGAGAGATGTGGCTGAAGAGCACGCAGCAATCGTGCGAGAAATCCTACGAACTGGGCAGCCCCTAGCCGCCCCTTGTGTGTTGTTATCAGGCGGAGAAACTACCGTGACGGTGCGTGGGAACGGTCGAGGTGGTCGAAATGCTGAATTTGCTTTGGCGCTCGCTGTGGCCCTTGACGGGCTTGATAACGTATCCGCGATTGCCTGCGACACGGATGGAATCGACGGCACTGAAAATAACGCGGGTGCTTTGGTCACGCCCGACACTTTAGATCGTGCTATAGCCCAGGGGCTTGATGCGAATAGGTTGTTAGCTGATAATGATGCCTATCATTTTTTCGAAAAGCTTGATGATTTGGTGGTAACGGGGCCGACGCTGACTAACGTCAATGATTTCAGAGCGATACTGATCCAATCAAGCATAGTGCAGTAACATTTAACCGGTTCCACGATTGATGAAACAACTGACAACCCACGTACTGGATACAGCTAACGGCATCCCGGGAGCAGGTATTTCAATTGATTTGTATCATATCGGTAAGCAACGTCGATGGGTTAAAACTCTGATGACCAACGCGGATGGGCGTACCGATGAGCCCATGTTGAGCGACAGTGAATTCCAGCAGGGTGAGTGGGAGTTGGTTTTTCATGTGGGCGCGTATTTTGCCGGGGCAACCGACCCGAACTCCAAGCCGCTATTCCTTGATACGGTACCGCTGCGGTTTGGTATTCACTCAGACGCGCACTATCATGTGCCACTATTGGTTTCACCCTGGAGCTATTCGACTTATCGCGGAAGTTAAGCAAAAGGCCAAATAATTCATAAACAGAGACGGCGGACGATAAGAAAACCGCAATCGTACCAACTAAACCAAAGAGAGTGAGATGGAAGCATTGATAGTTGATTGGCTTAATCTGCTAGGGCGCTGGGTGCACATGATCACCGGCATAGCCTGGATTGGGGCATCCTTTTACTTTATTTGGTTGGATAATCATCTAAAGCCAGCCAAACTGCCGGCAGATTCAGACAAGGGCGTTGGTGGAGAACTCTGGGCAGTGCATGGCGGCGGGTTTTATCACGCGCAGAAGTATTCGCTGGCACCACCTGAATTACCAGAAACTTTGCACTGGTTTAAGTGGGAAGCCTATACCACATGGTTATCAGGCATATTCATGCTGGCGTTGATGTATTGGTATGGTGCAGAAATCTACCTGATTGATCCAAGCATTGCCGACATTAGCCAGCCAGTTGCAGTCTTTCTCGGGATTCTGACACTAGTGCTTGGTTGGCTGGTTTATGATCAACTCTGCAAGTCGAAGTTGAATCAAGATGATCGTAAACTGGGTGCGGTGTTGTTTGCTTTTATCGTGATAGTGGCCTGGGGTTTATGCCAAGTGTTTAGTGGGCGTGGTGCTTATATTCACTTTGGCGCGATGCTAGGCACGATCATGGTTGCAAACGTATTTTTTGTGATCATGCCCGGACAAAGAGCGATGGTTGCAGCGACGCAGGCCGGCAGGGCACCTGATCCTAAAGATGGTTTAACCGCAAAGCAACGCTCGGTTCATAACACTTACTTCACTTTGCCCGTTTTGTTTGTGATGATCAGCAATCACTACGCGATGACCTATGGGCATGCTTATAATTGGCTCGTATTGGTTGCGATTTGCTTGGCTGGAGCTCTGATTCGCATCTACTTTGTGCAGCGACATTTTGATAAGAACCGGCCCGTGTTTTTGATCGCAGCTGCCATCCTATTGCTTTTGACGTCACTACTCATGCTGCCCAAGCGCGTTGACCCTGCAGCAACCGCGTCGCTTAACCCCGCTGAATTATTCGCGCAGGTACAGCAAGTGGTACAGTTGCGTTGCGTGAGTTGTCATAGCGCAAAACCGACCCAGCCGGGTTTCATTGCGCCACCGAAAGGCTTTGTTCTAGACACCGCTGAAGATATTGTTAAGCAAGCGCCCTTAATTCATCAGCAGGCGGTAGTCACTAAAATTATGCCGATTGGCAACCTGACTCAAATGACCGAACAAGAGCGGCAACTGCTTGATCTGTGGGTTCAAGCAGGTGCCAAAGCTGAGTAATTGCACTACACTTGCACATATGTTACATAAATAATTAGATTAATTTAGCGCCTTAAGCCACTGAATATATGAATAATAAATACCCAAGAGACATGGTTGGATATGGTGGAGAGCCGCCACTTGTTGCTTGGCCAGACGGTGCACGTCTTGCGCTTCAGTTCGTTGTCAATTATGAGGAAGGGGGTGAAAACTGCATCCTCCACGGTGACCCTGCTTCCGAGGCATTCCTCTCGGAAATTGTCGGTGCACAGGCGTACCCAGGGCAGCGGCACATGAATATGGAGTCGATCTACGAATATGGTTCGCGGGCAGGGTTTTGGCGGCTACAGCGGATGTTTAGCGAGCGTACGCTTCCCGTCACTGTATTCGGCGTGGCGATGGCATTGCAGCGTAATCCTAAAGCGGTTGAGGCGATGCAGCATGCCGAGTGGGAAATCGCTAGTCATGGCTATCGCTGGATTGATTATCAAAATGTTCCCGAAGCGGTTGAACGAGAGCATCTGCAACAAGCGCTGGAAACTCATACGATCGCCACTGGCAGTCGACCAATGGGTTGGTATTTAGGGCGTTGTAGCCCTAATTCGCACCGGATAGTTGCCGAGCTGGGTGGGTTTGCGTATAACTCGGATACCTATGCGGATGATTTGCCTTATTGGGATACCAGCTATGATAAGCCGCAGCTCATGATTCCTTACACATTGGATGCCAACGATATGCGGTTTGCTTCCCCACAAGGCTTTAACAGCGGGGAGCAGTTTTATCATTATCTCAAAGACAGCTTTGATGTCTTATATGCTGAAGGGCAGACGATGCCGCAGATGATGTCAGTCGGTTTGCATTGTCGTTTAGTCGGTCGACCTGGACGTGCGGCAGCCTTGGCACGATTTCTGGATTATGTTCAAGGCCACGATTCAGTTTGGGTGTGTCGCCGGATAGATATTGCGCGGCACTGGATTGCGCACCACCCGTGTGCAACGTTGTAATGATCGTTAAGCGATTCGCCATTTCACCCCATACGATGGAGGTCGACGCATTTGTAGCGCGATTTGGTGGGGTTTATGAACATTCACCTTGGATTGCGCTTAAAACCTGGCAACAAGGCTTGGGCTCCCAGCACGGTGCGGTTGATACTCTGGCTGCAACGATGGCGGCGATAGTTATGGCAGCCGACGATAACCTTCAGCTTGCCTTGATTAAGGCGCACCCTGATTTAGCCGGTAAAGCCGCTGCTCGTGGTGAGTTGACTGAGGATTCAACCTCAGAACAAAGCGGAGCCGGCATCGACCAGTGTAGCGATGCAGAGTTCGAGCGCTTTCAAGGCTACAATGAAGCGTATCAACTTAAGTTCGGGTTTCCGTTTATTATGGCTGTCAAAGGTAGCAACCGTCACCTGATTCTTGCTGCCTTCGAACAGCGCCTAGGAAATGACCTGAAAACAGAAAAAGAAAAAGCCATCGAAGAAATTCACAAAATCGCCCGATTTCGTTTAGAAGCACTAGCCGCCAAAAACTAACCCCCTTTGATAATTCGATGAATGTAGACAAGCAGAGCAACCCTTTTTCCCAGTGGACCAACTTAGCCGAGCCACGCTTGGGAGCAGAGGTACTATTTGCGACTGACGAGTGGTTTGCCAGCAAAGACCGAATGCTGCAGGCGGCTCCTGCCCTATTTATAGATGATAAATACGACGATCACGGCAAGTGGATGGATGGGTGGGAAACCCGTCGAAAACGTGATGAGGGCTTTGACTATTGTATTGTCCGCTTGGGTAAGTCGGGCAGAATTCGTGGGGTTGATATTGATACCTCACATTTTACCGGTAACTACCCACCGGCGGCATCGTTGGATGGGTGTTATAGCCACGACACTGATCCTAATGAAAAAACAGAATGGATTGAAATTCTGCCATCAGTGAGTTTGGAAGGCGATGCCCATCACTTCCATGAAATAGTGAGCCCAAAAGCCTTTAGTCACGTGCGCCTAAATATTTATCCCGATGGCGGTGTTGCTCGCCTGCGGGTCTATGGTGAGCCTCGATGCGATTGGGATAAGCGAGACGCTGATGATATCGTCGACTTGTTGGCAGTAGAAAATGGTGGCCGTGCCATCATTTGCAATAACCAACACTATGGCACTATTCAAAACCTAAACATGCCAGGACGTGGCATCAATATGGGTGACGGCTGGGAAACGCGCCGGCGCCGTGAGCCCGGTAACGATTGGGCAATTCTTGCTTTAGGTCATCGCGGTTTTATTTCATCGGTTGAGATTGATACCGCGCATTTCAAGGGGAATTACCCCGATCAATGCAGCCTGCAAGCGGCTAACATCAACGGCGGAACCCACGACTCGTTAGTAACCCAGAGCATGTTTTGGCAAACCTTACTGCCGCCACAGAAGATGCAGATGGATGCCGTCCACCGCTATGACACTGAAATTCAAGATATGGGTGCCATCAGCCATGTTCGGTTTAATATCATTCCAGACGGTGGTGTTAGTCGATTGCGACTATTTGGGCGTATCGACACATAGGTTTCTGTGAATCAAACATGTCTATAATCACCCTCAAAGCACAGGCACTGACACAAGACGTTTTTGCCCCGTACGGCGACGTGATTGAGACGGAGGGGGCTGAACACTTCAGTATTAATCAAGGCACGGTTGAGCGGTATCACGATTTAGCGACTATTGAGTTAGGTGATGACGTGCCTGGCAGAGCGCTGATCAGCATCGTTCGATGTAACGTGTTGGCACACATGCCGCACCCATTAAGCTGTATTGAGCGCCATCCCATCGGTTCACAGGCATTTATCCCGATGGGTGACACACCGATTGTGGTTGCAGTCGCGCCGCCAGGAGATAAGGTCCAGCCTGACGATATTCGTGCCTTTGTGTCGAACGGAAGCCAGGGGGTCAATTACAAAGCGGGAACTTGGCATATGCCAGCAATTTTTCTAAATCGTCAGCAGCAAATGCTGGTGGTAGATCGAGGTGGAGCGGGGGATAACTGTGAAGAGCGGCGGTTTCCGGGGATTGAGATATTTCTCGAATGGTGAGCCACAAGGTCTATCATCTTACCCAAAGCCATTTAGTGCGTTGAAGCAGATGGCCCCAGTGTATTGCTCATGAGCACCAAGCTGATCAGAAATGCCACAGTAGTCGCGACCTTTGATGATGAGCGACGCGAAATTGACAATGGTGGTGTGTTCGTCAGGGATAATATTATTGAACAGGTCGGGCCAAGCGACTCTTTGCCAGCTGAGGCTGATGAGGTCTTTGATTTGTCGGGCCACGTCGTGTTACCTGGCTTGGTGAATACTCATCACCATATGTACCAAAGTTTGACTCGTGCCGTCCCAGCAGCGCAAGATGCTGAACTGTTCGGGTGGTTGAAAACGCTGTATCCGATCTGGCAAGGGTTGACGCCTGAAATGATCCGAGTCTCGACACTGACTGCGATGGCGGAGCTGATGTTGAGTGGTTGTACAACCAGTAGCGATCACCTGTACGTGTTTCCAAACGCCTCTCGATTGGATGATAGTATCGAAGCGGCCAAAGCGATCGGGATGCGCTTTCATGCGTGTCGCGGGAGTATGAGCGTCGGTGAGAGTTTGGGTGGGCTGCCACCCGATAGCTTGATTGAAAGCGAGGCTGATATTCTGGGTGACACCCGCCGGGTGATTGAGGCGTATCATGACTCCAACCGGTATGCGATGTTGCGTATTGGCGTCGCACCATGCTCGCCTTTTTCAGTGAGTCAGGACCTAATGCGAGAATCGGCAGAGCTTGCGCGTGCCTATGGAGTGGGGCTGCATACCCATCTTGCAGAAAACACCAATGACATCGCCTATAGCTTAGAGGTTTTTGGTAAGACGCCAGCCGAATATGTTGAAGCGCTAGGGTGGCTGGGCGACGATGTTTGGCACGCACACTGCGTTCAGCTGGATGATTATGGGATCGAATTATTTGCTCGAACCGGTACTGGCGTTGCACATTGCCCCTGTTCTAATATGCGCTTAGCTTCAGGTATTGCCCCTATCCGTACCATGCTAGACAACAACGTTAAAGTAGGCTTGGGGGTTGATGGATGTGCCTCTAACGATGGTGCGCAACTATTGTCTGAAGCGCGTCAAGCCTTGTTACTCCAGCGCGTAGAATCGGGGCCTGCAGCCCTCAATGCACGACAAGCGTTAGAGCTGGCGACCCGAGGGGGCGCCAGTGTGCTTGGTCGGGATGATATTGGCGTTCTTGCACCCGGAATGGCAGCCGATATTATCGCGTTTGATTTAAACCAAATTGGCTTTGCTGGGAGTCTGTCAGACCCCATTGCCGCGCTGCTGTTCTGCACGCCTGGTCCGGTGGCTTATAGTTTCATTAATGGCAAACAAGTCGTTAGTCAGGGGCGCTTGTTGTCGGTCGATGTAAAGCCCTTGATTCAACAACACAATGCGTTATCTAAAGCACTGTTGGCGGCTAGCTAGATACCTTTTTATCGCTAATCCAATGTGGCAATAGTGAGTTTAAGCCGGTATCAATCGAGGGCCAATCAGTTCTACCGAATTTTGGTGTATTGTGATAGGTTGATGCCCTATATCACTAAACACGAGACACAAACATAGCCTCTTTTCGCCTATCTCTCATTCAAAACTTGGTTTCATGAGTGTTTCTATCGAAGGTTCTGTTGCCGATTCGATACGCTTTATATTAAACGGCGAAATAGTGACGGTTGCTGATGTTGAGCCTACTCACACTGTCTTAAACTATTTGCGTGAAAATCAGGGTAAAACAGGCACTAAAGAAGGTTGTGCGGAGGGAGATTGCGGGGCCTGTACCGTCGTTATTGCCGAGCTGCATGATGCAGAAATCGAGCTAAAAACAGTTAACGCCTGTATCCAGTTTGTCCCTACGCTCGATGGCAAGGCAGTGTTTACAGTGGAGTATTTACGCCAAGCAGATCAAAGTCTCCACCCCGTTCAGCAAGCGATGGTCGATGAGCATGCTTCCCAATGTGGATTTTGCACGCCCGGCTTTGTGATGTCGCTTTGGGCGCTTTACAACCAGCACCAACGTGCTAATTCCTTACCGGATCAAGGCGAAATCAGAAGTGCTTTGACCGGAAATTTATGCCGTTGTACTGGCTATCGCCCCATTCTGGATGCGGCTGAAAGCATGTTCAAATTACCACCTGTAGCTCTGCAGTTTGAGCAACTACGTAGCCAGCTGCAATCGATACAGCGGCAATACTCCTTGGAATATCTTCACGCAGACAGTCAGTACTTTGCGCCCAAGACGATTGTTGAATTGATGAGGTTACGAGCCGATCATCCCGAAGCGACGATTCTTGCTGGCGGTACCGATATTGGCATTTGGGTCAACAAACAATTTCGTGCCTTAAACCCTATACTGTTTATCGGTGAGGTTCGGGAGCTCAAACACGTATACCAAACTGATCGCGAATTACACATTGGTGCGGGGGTGACTTTGACAACCGCACATCAGGAAATCACCCAGTATTACCCAGAGACGAGCCAACTGTGGGAACGTTTCGCGTCTGTACCCATTCGTAATGTGGGAACTTTAGGCGGCAACATTGCCAATGGCTCGCCAATTGGCGATTCGATGCCTGCCTTGATAGCGCTTGGCGCTGAAGTGAGCTTGCGCAATAACACCGCCACTCGCCGAATACCGCTGGAAAAATTATATCTGGGCTATATGCAAAAGGCGATGGCAGCAGATGAAATTGTTGAGGCCATTCACTTACCGCTGCCGCGCCCAGAGCAGACGTTTCGTTGTTACAAGCTGTCTAAACGGCATGATTCTGATATATCAGCAGTTTTTGCGGCTTTTTCCATTACCCGAGAAGGTGAGCAAGTGACTGACTGCCGGTTCGCTTACGGTGGAATGGCAGCAACACCCAGCAGGCCAAAGCAATGTGAGGCTGCGGTAAGGGGCGAATTGTGGTCAGAACAGGCCGTACAAGCCGCCATGCAGGCACTTTCGTTGGATTTCTCACCAATGAGCGATATGCGCGCGACCGCACAAAATCGGATGCAATCGGCGCAAAATCTGTTGTATCGGTTTTACTTGGAAACCCGAGATGAAAATTCATTGCTTCGGGAGCAGTTAGATGTGTTTGGTTTAGATCAAGTACTATGACAGCAACCGCCCATTCAAATAAGAACTCAGAGTCAGCGGCGCCTGCGTCACATCCGCATGAGTCGGCACATTTGCACGTGTCGGGCGAAGCCACCTATACCGATGATATTAGGGAGCTAGCAGGAACGCTTTATGCGGCGCTAGGCTTGAGCACACGCGCACATGCTCGAATTCTATCCATGGATTTTGCTGCGGTCACGCAAACCCAAGGGGTGGTTGCAGTACTGACGGCGGCAGACATCCCGGGGGAGAATGAATGCGGGCCGATCAATAAGGATGACCCTATTTTGGCCGATGGTGTGGTTCAATTTATCGGTCAGCCGGTATTTGTAGTCGTGGCTGAAACCTATTTGATCGCACGCCGCGCGGCTACGCTAGCCATTATCACCTATGATGATTTGCCTGCAATGATCAAGCCTTCCGAGGCGAAGCAGCAAGATTCAATGGTAGTGCCACCGATGCATCTGCAACGGGGTAATCCAGCCGCGCAGTTGGCAGCAGCGCCACATCAGTTAAGGGGGGCATTTTCGGTTGGTGGTCAAGAACAGTTCTATCTAGAAGGTCAAATATCCTACGCTATCCCCAAAGAAGATACGGGCATGCTGGTTTACTGTTCTACCCAGCACCCGACCGAAATGCAGCATTTAGTCGCCCATGCGACTGATCGTGACTTTAATCAGGTAGTTGTTGAGACACGGCGCATGGGGGGTGCATTTGGTGGTAAAGAGTCACAATCGGGCCTGTTTGCTTGCGTGGCAGCAGTCTGTGCTGATCAGTTGCAGCTGCCTATCAAGCTTCGTCTGGATCGTGATGATGATTTCCTCGCCACTGGCAAACGGCATTGTTTTGAGTACGAATATGAAGTGGGCTATGACGATGACGGCAGGATCCTGGCTGCTAAAGTTGAGATGCTGCTACGGGCGGGATTTTCCACTGACTTATCGCCGCCAGTCGCTACTCGCGCAATCTGTCATTTTGATAATACCTATTATCTAAGCGACGTCGATATACGCGCTTTGTGCGGCAAAACCAATACCCAATCTAACACAGCATTTCGTGGTTTTGGCGGGCCGCAGGGTGCTATTGCGATAGAGTACATTATTGATAATATCGCGCGCACGCTGGGCAAAGATGCACTGGCTATCCGTAAAATCAATTTTTACGGAGTAGGGCCGCGTAATATCACCCCTTATGGTCAGCAGGTAGAAGACAACGTCATCCATGAGCTGGTCGACCAGCTTGAGCAGTCCAGTGACTACCAACAAAGACGTGCTAAAACGCACCAATTTAACCAAAGCAGCCTCATTCTAAAGAAAGGAATCGCTTTAACCCCGGTCAAATTTGGCATCTCTTTTAACATGGTTCATTTCAATCAAGCGGGTGCTTTGGTGCATGTCTACCTTGATGGATCAATCTTGGTTAATCACGGCGGGACAGAAATGGGTCAGGGGCTGAATACCAAAGTCGCGCAGGTGGTTGCGCAAACGTTGGGCGTTAGCTTGGGCCATGTAAAAGCAACTGCCACTGACACCAGCAAGGTAGCTAATACGTCCGCGACCGCAGCATCTTCGGGCACTGATTTAAACGGAAAGGCTGCCCAAAATGCAGCGCTAACCATCAAACAACGTTTGGCTGAGTTTGCGGCTGGCTATTATGGTGGTACGGCTAAAGCGGTGGTTTTCGCCAACGATCAAGTGAGCGTGAATAAGCAGCGGGTTTCTTTTGTTGATCTGGTGAGCTTAGCCTATCTCAAGCGGGTGCAGCTGTGGTCGGATGGATTTTACAAAACACCGAAACTGCACTGGGATAGCAACTCCCTGACCGGCAGGCCTTTTTACTATTTCGCCTACGGAGCGGCGGTCTCTGAAGTGGTCATTGATACGCTGACTGGCGAATGGAAATTATTGCGTGCAGATTTATTACACGACGCCGGGAGTTCAATCAATCCAGCGATAGACGTCGGCCAGGTTGAAGGGGGCTTTGTCCAAGGGATGGGTTGGCTGACTTGCGAGCAGTTGGTCTGGAATGCCGGAGGCAGACTGATGACGCATGCGCCATCGACCTATAAAATTCCTGCAGTAAATGATTGTCCCCAAGATTTGCGCGTCACCTTGTTTGATAATCCCAATCACGAAGCCACCATCATGCGATCAAAAGCAGTTGGTGAACCGCCACTATTACTCGGCTTTTCTGTCTTTTTTGCAATTCGAGATGCCATTGCCAGCGTGGCTGATTACTCGGCCAATCCGGACTTAGATGCCCCCGCTACCCCTGAAGCCATCCTCGATGCGATTACTGAGCTGAAGCGCGCTACACAGAGTCGCAAGGCTCCGCCGGGGTTATCAGCATGAGTGATTGGATCAGCACATTATCGGCGGTAATCAATGGTGACGAAGTGGCGGTTTTGGTGACGGTGTTGGAAACCAAAGGGTCAGCGCCACGGGGTAGCGGCACTCGGATGCTGGTATTTCCCACCAGGCTTGAGGGGACCATCGGCGGTGGAGCGCTTGAACATCAATGTATTCAACAAGCACGCCGGCAATTGGACAGTGCTGAAACAGGCACACCCGCTCGATTTGTCCAACAATTTACTCTGGGGCCGGGTTTGCAGCAGTGTTGTGGTGGGATAGTAACGGTTGCCTTTGAATATCTGAACCAATCTAGCAATAATTGGCTTAGCCCATTGATGGATTTGCGGAAAACGCAAACATCTGCAGTATTGATGACGATGCAGCAAGAAAACACAATTAACAAATGGGTCATCACTGAGCAGTCTTTGCCAAGCTTGCAATTGCCCAAAGAACTGCACGACAAAGCCATAACAGCAGCTAAAACGCTTTTGGATCATACAGACGATGAGATCATAATGCTGTCTGGAGCAGAATTACCGTTTGAGCAAGTAACGCTAACGCTTGAATTAATGCGCCCTGTGGACTTTCAAATTATGTTGTTTGGCGCCGGTCATGTCGGTAAAGCAGTGGTCAGCGTGTTGGCAGGCTTGCCGTGTGACATAACCTGGGTAGATAATCGTCCGGATGAATTTCCGCAGACAGTTGCGGATAACGTAAGGATCGTAGTGAGCGAGAATCCAGAGTCGGAGGTGGGGGCCGCTGCAGATGGCACCTATTTTTTGGTCATGACCCACAGCCATCCACTCGATTTTGCGATATGCTTGGGTATTCTTAGCAGCAATAAATTTGCCTATTGTGGATTGATCGGGTCTTTATCAAAACGTAATAAATTTAACCATCGGTTGCGCAAAGCCGGGATCAGCGAGCAGCGCCTAGCGGACTTGATTTGTCCGATTGGTACCGTGGGCATATCCAGTAAACACCCAGCGGCGATCGCTATTGCTGTCGCTGCCGAATTGGTGGTGCTTCAAGAAGCTAATTGCCGCGCTATGCAATCAGTGCCGAGTGTTAACTTAGAATTAGAGAAACGCGCATGACCCCAAGCAGTACCGAAATGAAGCGACCTACAACACAGGAGAATACGGCTGTGCCACCGCGCTTAGAGCTACGCAACGTTTCCAAAATCTACCCTACCGTCATCGCCAATGATAAAGTGAATTTAATCGTTCAACCGGGTGAGATTCATGCCGTCTTGGGGGAGAATGGCGCCGGCAAAAGTACCTTAATGAAAGTCATCTACGGGGTTACTAAGCCCAATGAAGGTGAGGTTTTTTGGAATGGTGAAGCAGTGACCATCAACAAACCTGCAGAAGCCAGGCGGCTCGGGATTGGGATGGTATTTCAGCATTTCAAACTGTTTGAAACCTTGACCGTCACACAAAATATTGCGTTGGGCCTTGACGAAAAGATCGGTATGGATGCGCTCGCTGAGCGGATCAGCGTGGTTTCCGAGCGCTATGGTTTGCCGCTAGATCCGCAGCGCCTGGTGCACTCTTTATCGGTTGGGGAACGACAACGTGTAGAAATTGTGCGCTGCTTATTACAAGACCCGAAACTGCTGATCATGGATGAGCCCACTTCAGTTTTGACACCCCAAGCCGTACGAACCCTTTTTAAAACGTTGCGACAGCTAGCTGAGGAGGATTGCAGCATCCTGTACATCAGCCATAAACTGGATGAGATTCGAGAACTGTGTCACGTCGCTACGGTCATTCGCGGTGGCAAAGTTACCGGTGAAGCCAAACCGGCAGAGGAAACCTCAGCGAGTTTGGCTCGAATGATGATTGGTCGCGAGCTGCCCGTGTGTCATAACCCAACACCCGAGACCAGTGGCGTGCCACGTATGGTTATTTCAGGCTTGTCAGCCACTTCAAATGACCCTTTCGGTACCGACTTGCACGACATGAACTTGACTGTCCACAGTGGTGAAATAGTAGGTATCGCTGGGATTTCCGGTAATGGTCAACAAGAGCTATTGGCGGCGCTGAGTGGAGAACGGCCTTTACCTGCTAAAGATGCTGACTCAATTCAGATTGACGGGGTCAGTGTCGCCCACCTCAATGCCTCTGAGCGGCGTAATCGTGGCTTGGCATTTGTCCCAGAAGAAAGGCTCGGGCGTGGTGCAGTACCGCTGATGTCCTTATCAGAAAATGCCCTTTTAACGGCTCACCGTGGCGGTATGGTGGAGTATGGCTTGGTTAAGCGAGGCAAGGTCAAGCAATTTGCGCAACGTTGTGTTGATGAATTTGATGTTCGCTGTGGTGGTGTTGAGGCCGCGGCAAAAAGCTTATCGGGTGGGAATTTACAAAAGTTTATTGTTGGTCGAGAAATCATCCAAGAACCCGAGATTTTGATTGCAGCGCAACCGACTTGGGGCGTTGACGTGGGTGCGGCTGCGGCCATTCGCCAGCAACTGATTGATTTACGCAATCAAGGTACGGCCGTTTTAATTATTTCTGAAGAGCTTGAAGAGCTGTTTGAGATTAGCGATCGCATTTTGGTTATCGCAGAAGGGCGTTTGTCGCCATCGAAAGCAACGACCGATACCGATGTCGAAGAAATAGGGCTGTGGATGAGTGGATTATTTCTTGAAACGGAATCAGCTCAATCCGGTAGCCATACAGGGGCCTCTCATGTTATTTAAGATTGAACCAAGGCCCCAGCCATCACGTTTGATGAGTTATATGTCACCCCTGATTGCAGTCGGTTTGACTTTGTTGATGGGGATGGTATTTGCACCGTTTGTTGGTCTCAACCCACTCAGTGCTTTTCATGCTTTTTTCATTGCACCTATCGACGACTTGTATGGCTTGGGGGAATTAGGCGTTAAGGCTGCCCCCCTGATGCTGATCGCACTGGGCTTGGCAATAGGGTTTCGATCCAATGTTTGGAACATCGGTGCCGAAGGCCAGTTAACGATGGGCGCGGTATTCGGTGGTGGGCTAGCGTTGTATTTCAATGAAACGGACAGTGCCTTGCTGCTTCCAGCGATGATTATTGCCGGTGCGCTGGGCGGCATGGCTTGGGCTTCGATCCCCGCATTCTTGCGAACCCGGTTTAATACCAACGAGATACTAGTGAGCTTGATGCTGAATTACGTCGCGATCTTAATCCTGAGCTATCTAGTGCATTCTCCTTGGAGAGATCCTGGCGGTTACAACTTTCCAGAATCTGAAATTTTTTCGGATGCAGCAACCTTGCCAGTCATTCTGGAAGATACACGACTTCATCTCGGTTTGATTTTAGCCTTAATCGCGGTGGTATTGGCCTGGGTGTTTGAACGTAAAAGTTTTATTGGCTATCAAATGCAAGTGGCTGGCTTAGCCGAAAATGCGGCACTGTACGCCGGCTTTAAGCGTAATCGAATGATTTGGATTGGGCTGCTGGTGGGTGGAGCAGCTGCCGGTATCGCGGGCCTAAGCGAAGTGGCTGGCCCAATTGGCCAACTGTTGCCCTCGGTTTCGCCGGGGTATGGGTATGCCGCCATTATCGTGGCTTTTGTGGGCCGCTTGCATCCCTTTGGCATATTGCTGGCGAGCCTGTTGATGTCTTTATTGTATTTGGGCGGTGAAAGCGCGCAAATGGAGCTTGGTTTACCCTCTGCAATTACTGGCGTTTTTCAGGGTGTATTGTTGTTCTTTTTACTGGCGGCGGATCTTTTTATCAATTATCGTCTGCGGTCAGCCAAGCCCACTCCTACGGTAAGCTTGGAGGAGTCAGCGTGACAGAAACGATTATTGGCATCATTTTGGCTACATTAGCTGCCGGAACTCCTTTGGTATTTGCCGCGCTTGGTGAGCTAATTACTGAAAAATCAGGCGTCTTGAATCTGGGCGTGGAAGGCATGATGATTGTCGGTGCAGTCTGTGGATTTGCAGTCGCAGCTGAAAGCGGCAATTTGTGGCTGGGAGTCGCCGTGGCGGTCTTGGCCGGGGCTGGGATGGCCCTGTTGTTTGCGGTGCTGACGCTCACCTTTCAAGCCAATCAAGTGGCAGCTGGCCTGGCATTAACCATTTTTGGAATTGGTTTGAGTGCCTATATTGGCCTGGAGTATACGAGTGTTGCCTTAACGGGTATTCAGCCGATTCATATCCCGGGTTTGAGTGATATTCCCGTGATCGGGCCGTTAGTATTTTCGCTAGATCCTTTGCTCTATCTGTCTTTTATAGCGTTGGCGGCGATCAGCTATTTTTTGTATCGAACCAAATCAGGCTTATTGCTACGAGCCATTGGGGAATCGCCTCAGGCTGCCGTTTCACTCGGTTATCCGGTGATCGCGATACGCTATGCTGCTGTGCTGTTTGGTGGCGCGATGGCAGGCCTTGGTGGTGCTTATCTAGCCTTGGTATACACGCCCCTGTGGGTCGAGTCGATGACCGCCGGAAGAGGTTGGATTGCACTGGCCCTGGTGGTTTTTGCGACTTGGCGTCCGGCTAGAGTAGTTGTCGGTGCTTATTTGTTTGGTGGCGTCACTATTCTTCAATTCCACGTGCAAGGGCTTGGTATTGAATTGCCCTCGCAGTTACTATCTGCTCTACCTTATATTGCGACCATTGTTGTACTGGTTTTTATCTCACGAGATGCTAATCTCATTCGTCTAAATGCGCCTGCTTCGCTTGGCAAGGCGTTTCACCCCAGTGTTTAAAATTAGGAGTAATCCATGAAAAAGATTCAATTTCGAAAATTGGCCATTGGCCTGGCGTCGGCTGCGATGCTGTCGTCAGTTTCAGCGAGTGCTGAAGGCCCGCTAAAAATAGGCTTTATATATGTCAGTCCTATCGGCGATGCGGGTTGGACCTATCAGCATGATATTGGTCGACTAGAAATGGAAAGCGCCCTGGGCGATGCAATCGAAACCAAATATATCGAAAGTGTGCCCGAAGGTAGTGAAGCGGAGCGCGTTATCCGTGGGTTTGCAGCTGACGATTATGGTTTGGTGTTCACCACCTCATTTGGCTATATGAACCCCACCATCAAAGTCGCCAAGAATTTCCCCAAGGTCAAGTTTGAACACGCGACGGGCTACAAAAGTGCCAAGAACGTTGGAACCTACGTGGCGCGCTTTTATGAAGGCCGTTATCTATCCGGGATAGTGGCAGGCAAAATGACCAAATCCAACGTCGCTGGCTATGTAGCAGCGTTCCCCATTCCTGAGGTCTTGCGCGGAATCAACGCTTTCACTTTGGGTATGCG
The DNA here is from genome assembly GCA_965249035.1 of Candidatus Poriferihabitaceae bacterium. Classification (GTDB taxonomy): domain Bacteria; phylum Pseudomonadota; class Gammaproteobacteria; order Arenicellales; family Poriferihabitantaceae; genus CBDFKV01. Next base: position 84,675 of record CBDFKV010000007.1, read on the forward strand.
TAGCGTTAATCCCGATGCTGAAGTAAAGGTTATTTGGACGAACTCTTGGTTTGATCCGGGCCGTGAGCGTGAAGCGTCCGACGTCCTCATTACCCAAGGTGCTGATGTGATTACGCATCATACGGATTCAACGGCAGCAGTGCAGGTGGCTGACGAGAAAGGGGTGTGGTCGGTTGGTTATCACTCAGACATGTCTAAATATGGCCCTAAAGGGCACTTGACTGCGGTTACCCATCACTGGGGTGATTACTACACGAAAATTGCACAGCAAGTCATGGATGGAACGTGGGAAACCACTAACGTTTGGGGTGGCATTAAAGAGGGCATGATCAAGCTGGCACCGTTGAACGAAGCCGTGCCTGCTGATGTTGTGGCATTAGTTGCAGAAAAAGAAGCGGCGATCAAGGAGGGTTCTTTACACCCCTTCCAAGGGCCCATTTTGGACCAGGAAGGCGCGGAATTGGTTGCTGAAGGAGCGACCATGACTGACGACGAATTGCAAAAAATGGAGTGGTACGTGCAAGGCGTACAAGGTAAGTTGCCTAAATAGTTCCTGCAATTTGAGCCTTGAAAGATGCTGCTGCCGACTACCTGTTAGTCGGCAGTTGTTTATTTACAGCGGCTATTTGACCTAGTGATGAAGGAATCAAAACCGATCGCATTTCGCGGGGCATTCCTTCATTGCTTAGGTGACCCTGCCAGCGCATCGGCAGACGATGCCATTGAGTATTACGCTGATGGGATCCTATGTCTTAGCGACGGAGTCATTACTGGTTTAGGCTCCGCTGATGAAGTATTGCTGACCTTGCCTGCTGCCACAAAGCTGATGGACTACCGTGATCGTCTGATCGTCCCTGGTTTTGTCGATACGCACGTCCATTATTCACAAACTGATATCATCGGCTCTTATGGTGCACAGCTGCTAGAGTGGCTAAATACCTACACCTTCCCAGCCGAAGCACGCTTTGAAGAGGCCGCCTATGCTGAAGAGGTGTCGGAATTTTTCGTCAGCGAGTTACTGCGTAATGGCACTACCACCGCTTTGGTATTGGCGACCGTCCATCCTGGTTCAGTGGATGCAATCTTTACGGCAGCTCAGCGGCATAATCTACGATTGTTGGCGGGCAAAGTGTTGATGGATCGGCATGCGCCAGATTATTTGTGCGACACGCCTGAGCGCGGTTACCAGGAGAGTAAGGCACTGATCGAGCGCTGGCATGGTCAGGGCCGGTTGGGTTACGCAATTACGCCACGATTTGCCCCCACCTCAACGGACGCCCAATTACAAAGTGCCGGGGAGTTGGCGGGAGAGTATCCCGATGTCCATATCCATACGCATGTCGCAGAGAACCATGATGAAGTGGCGTGGGTGGCTAAACTGTTTCCGTGGGCTCGCAGCTATTTGGACGTCTACGATCATTACCATTTACTGCGCGAGCGAGCCGTTTTCGCACATTGCCTGCATTTAGATGCCGATGATCGAACTAGGATGGCCGACGCAGGCGCGGCGATGGCATTTTGCCCGACCTCTAATCTATTCTTGGGCAGTGGTTTATTTGATTTGGACGCCGCGCGCGAGCAAGGAATTCGAGTGGGGTTGGCTACGGATATTGGTGGCGGAACCAGCCTAAATATGTTGCGGACAATTGCAGAAGCCTACAAAGTGTTGCAGCTAAATGGACAGCAGCTATCTGCATATCAGGCGCTTTACTTGGCCACCTTGGGTGGTGCTAAAGCACTCTATTTGGACGATAAAATTGGCAATTTCGCAGTGGGAAAAGAAGCCGATTTTGTGGTGCTAGATTTGGAATCAACACCCCTCATCACTCGGCGTATGAAAGCTGCGCAATCCATCGAAGAACAGCTATTTGCACTGATGATTTTAGGCGATGATCGAGCGATTAAAGCGACTTATGTAATGGGCGAGCTTGTACACAGGAACGCTGATCAGTAGTGATCAGAGCTACTTGGGGGTTAAGAGACTGCTCGATTATTGCTTGATCACGAGTAATCCGATGTTGATGCTCATTCCAGCATCGATCCATCGTATAGCCTAGCTAGTTTATTGCCTAACAATTCATAGCTGACAAGCCATACCAATGCTGCTCGATGCCCAGTATGGCAGTAAGCCACTACGCCATTGATTTTTTGTTGATTTTCATTTGGTTTCCCCCGTTGGTTTTTCTATTGCTGTGAGGCCAAATTGATTGCGTAATCGAGCGGGTTCCTTAGTTAAGTCTGCAATGGAATAACTATCCAGAACATCAAGGAAGGCAACCAGGGCTTTATCAAAAGAAACTTTTAATTCACAACCGACTATGATGGCGCAGCGGGGGTTAGAGCAATTTGCCATAAGAAGCGTTGGCTCGAACTGTCGAACGACATAGCCGACTGTCACCTCTTTTGGATTCTTACCTAGAGCAAGTCCGCCACCACGGCCTCGCTTTGAACGCAGCAATCCAAGTGTTGATAATTTATGAACCACTTTCAGTAAATGATTTTTAGGAACTTGATACTTTTCAGACAGCTCCTGAATCGTGATTTGTCGATCTCTGTTTAAGGTGGCATAGATTAGTACTCTAAGCGCATAGTCTGTAAATTTCGTAAGCTGCATTAAATCCTCAATAATATTCAGTGAAATATTATCCATATTGTACGTATATTGGGTTTATTGCAAATACTTTAACTCTTCGCTACCTCTTAGGTGTAAGAGTGATTAGAAGATACAATCAAGCCGTAACAATAGTTTGTAGAATGCTTATGGCTTGACAATATAATAATGCGTATGTGTGGTGAAATTGTCGTGAAAACATCAAGTTAAGGTCGCTGGGTTTAGAGTCCAGAGAAAATTGCAACGGGTAGCAGCTCGCCGACTCAGAGCGGCAAAAGGCAAGAGTGAGAAGGGTGTAAGTGATATTACGGGCTGACTTGGCTCAACCAAGGACTGAATTCAAAGGCGCAATCATTCTTGACCAAAGGCAAATTCCGCTAATAATTAAGCACGGCATTCATACTAAAGCCACCACCTTAAAACATGTATAGACAAAGCATTTTTAAAAGTGTTACCGTCAATCCAATTATGCAGCTAATATTTGCAGTTGCTTAAAGAAAATTGTAAACATGTTTAACATATACATTATTTGGGAGAATTATCATGAAAAATGTTTCAAAGTTAAGCTCGAAGTCATGGCTGGTTTTGTTGGCTACCTCTGCGCTATTGATTGCTACTCCACATGCGGCGGCAAAGGGGGGAGTAGCAGGATTTGAAATAGGTTCAGAAGCAAAGATCGAAGGTCTTGAGCGGATTAAGCAAGAATTGGTAGCCCCCCCATTTTTTCCTAAACATAATCAAGTTGCCAAAGGTGAGCCTAAAATTGTTGAGGTCACGCTAACAATTGTAGAAAAAGAAATGGAAATAGCCCCAGGTGTTTTCATACAGGCAATGACTTTCAATGGTAGCAATCCTGGTCCGATGATTGTTGTCCATGAAGGCGACTATGTTGAGCTCACTCTGAAGAATCCAGAAACCAATACCATGGCTCATAATATTGATTTTCACGCATCAACAGGTGCTCTAGGTGGTGGTCAGTTGACTCTTGTGTCACCTGGGCAACAGGCTAAGTTGCGCTTTAAAGCAATCAAGGTCGGTACTTTTATCTACCATTGTGCTCCTGGAGGAACCATGATTCCTTATCATGTTGTGGCAGGTATGAATGGTGCATTGACCGTTTTGCCTAGAGAGGGTTTGAAGGATGGAAACGGTGAGCCAGTCAAGTATGACCGTGCCTACTATATTGGAGAACAGGATTTTTACATTCCACGGGATGCGGAAGGAAACTATAAGCGATATGACTCGCCTAGTGCCGCATTGGCGGACACATTAGAGGCCACTAAAACGCTTTTACCAACACACATCACTTTTAATGGGAAAGTAGGTGCCCTAACTGGGGAAAATGCGATGAAAGCTGAAGTGGGTGAAACGGTCTTATTCGTTCATTCGCAAGCAAACCGCGACTCCAGGGTTCACATTATTGGTGGTCATGGCGATCTAGTCTGGATTGGCGGATCATTTAACGATACACCAAGTACGGCCCGCGAAACCTGGCGTGTTAACGGAGGTGAGGCGGTCGCCGCAGTGTATACGTTCGTGCAGCCGGGTATCTACGCCTACGTAAATCATAACTTGATTGAGGCAATCCAATTAGGTGCTGCGGGGCACATTTCTGTTGAAGGTAAATGGAATAATGATTTGATGGAACAAGTAGAACCCGCCGGACCCATCAAATAAGAAAGCTAGGCATGCCAATCACGCGTTGTCACAAGAATATACTTTCTGTTTAGTTAATCGGACTTGTGGGTAATGGATTACCCACAAAGAAGGGCCTTGTCGGAGTGTCGATGATGTGAGCAAGCGACTTTAGACTAGGTCAATTGGTTTTCATCGACGCCTGCTAAGATCAATTGGTGGTGTTGTCCTGGCCAAGTATGAAAACAGGTATTATTTGGGAACCGAGTCAAGGTAGCATGACTCAGATAAAATTGTCTCCGACAAACGCGGAGCGATTCAGAAAGGTGATAAACAGCGACCGGAATACTGCGAAGCACCGCTGATTTGGGCATTACTCGATTAGGGTTTGATCACGGGTAAGCCCGGTGTTGATGCCCACTCCAGCATCGACCCATCGTACAGCCGCGCTTGTTTATTGCCTAATAACTCATGGCTGACAAACCACACCAATGCAGCTCGGTGACCGGTGTGGCAGTAAGCCACTTGTTCTCCCTCTAATGGTACACCCGACTGCTCAAACAAGCCCTTCAGCACATCAGTGCTTGGAAAAATGCCGCTTCGTTTGATGGTGAGTGAATCAAATGGCAGATTGACCGCGCGCGGCATGGCGCCAGGGCGTTCGCCGGGGGCTCTAGTCTTTCCTAGAAACTCTTTGGGACTGCGCGTATCTACAATGGTGTGGTTACCCGCTAGCGCTTGTTTGACTGCGTCAATGCCAGGGGTTTGATCGGCTCTCATCGTTAGCGTAACGATTTTTGACTCAACCGCACTCGTGCCCCGAACAATGCCTTGTTGTTGATAGGCATTCCAATAAGCCAGCAAGCCCCCGTTTAAGATTGACAGCTTATCAAGCCCGGCGACGTGTAACGTCCAGAATATACGTGTCGCTGCGGCCAGTTCATCGGCCTGTTTGCCCAACGGCACGATGACTACGTGAGCGTCTTGATCAATCCCTAGGCTACCGAGTAGGCGCTCCAAGTAGGTTTGTGACGGCAGCATTTTCTTCACACCATCTGCGTTCGGCCTGCGCCAAGCTGCGTAGTCCGTTTGCACAGAGCCCGGGATATGTCCTTGAATAAAAGAAGCTAAGGGGCGTATGTCCAGTAACACTAATCCCTCATCGTTCAGGTGCTCGGCGACCCATGCGGGGCTGACCAGTGGCTCGATTGGTGCTGCTGTATTGGCGTTGGATAGAGGCGCGAGGGCCATTAGCACTACAAACACCAAGGTTGACAAAGTGTCTTTCATTAGCGCTTAGACAGGCTGATGACGGTTAAGTTCGTGAGCGACAAGCTTGTGGTAGGTCGCCAGTCAAGCCAGTCGCCTGTTTGATGAAGAACTGATTCAACATTGGCACACGCTGAGCGGTAGTTAAGCCAAATTGGCGGGTCTGCTGGATCAATGGGTGCTGGCTGCCAAATCCGGTTTTGAAGGCTTGCATCATATTCAGAACCAGCTGATTTTGCCCACGACGCCAACGCTCGTACTTTCGCAAAGTGCGTTGGTTGGCAAAGTCACGACGAGCATCCACTGCAGCGCCGATAGTTTCAGCTAAAGCCGCAGCATCCAAAAAGCCAATATTGGCCCCTAAGCCCGCCAGAGGGTGGGTCCGATGTGCGGCGTCGCCCACCAGTGCGATTCTACGGCTGATATAGCGTTCGGCATGGATCTGTTTTAGCGGGAATTTGCCGCGTTGGCTGGTTGACGTGATAACGCCCAGCTTTGAATCCATCGCGGTGCTGACCGCCGCGCAAAATTCTGTGTCATTCATGGCCATGACTTCATCTGCGTAGGTGGTATCGCACGACCAAACAATGGAGCAACTGCCATCCGCCAACGGTAGGTAGGCAATCGGGCCGGTATCCAGGAAATGTTGATAGGCGGTTTGCTGATGGGGTTTTTCAGTGTTGATTTGGGCGACGATAGCGGCTTGATCAAAATGACCATAGGCAGTGGGAATTTTTGCTAGACGCCGGACACTGGAGTCCTGTCCATCCGCACCGATCAATAACTTTGTGCGAAGTGTTACTTGTCCAAAATGAGCTTCAACGCACTCATTGCCCTGAGTCATTGAGTCAAGAGTTTGGCCATAGATCAGTTTGGTATTGGCGGTGTCTTTGATTGCCTCAGTCATTGCGTGACTGATCAGGTTGTTTTCAACGATATACCCCAGCTCTGCTAGTGCTTGCTCGTGGGCGTGGAATTCCAGCGCGGTGCTCGCATCTTGATCCCAAATACGCATATCAGTGTAGGGACTGACGCGTGTAGAGCGGATCGCAGCCCAAATGCCCAGGTGTTTGAATAACTGTACCGACGAAAGATTAATGGCGCTGACGCGTAAGGTGTAGGGCGAGTCAGAAGTGACCGCATCAACTGCCTTGGGGTTATTGTCGACTAACGCGACTTGTAAGCCCGTTTTCGCGACAGCCAGTGCAGTCGCCGCACCGACCATCCCACCACCGACGATAATGACGTCAAAATTGTTGGTTTTGCTCATGAGTGTTGTAAGGGTTTGCCCAATGCCAGCTTCGGTTGGTGGGCGGCCAAACCCATGGTTCGGCGCAATAGAACCCGTTTCATCATCGGTAGGTGTTCAATGGCGGCCAATCCGGCATTGCGCGCCACAGCCAATGGGGCGAAATCATTACTGAAAATCTGGATCATCCCGTGGGTGAAGCGGCTAACGCGTTGGGTTTCAGGTTTACGCCATTTGACGTAGCTTTCTAAAAGTGAAGTGCTGCCGATATCTTGCCCTGCTTGCTGTGCACTGTGGACTAATTCCGCTAAAGCAGCGACATCACGTAAGCCCAGATTAAAGCCTTGTCCGGCGACTGGGTGCACGGTGTGGGCGGCGTTACCGAGTACAACCACTCGTTGCTGGGTGTATTGCTCTAGGTGATTGCGTGAAAGTGGATAAGATTTGCGAGCGGTAGGGAGGCTCAGTTTGCCGGCGCGCCAGCCAAAAGCGTGTTGTAGCGCATCGATAAAGGCATCATCATCAAGGCGCAGTGTTGTTTCAAGCTCGTCCGGCATCAATGTCCAAACCACTGCGTAGCGTTGGTCGTTCATCGGCAATAATGCCAGCGGCCCTGAACTGGTAAAACGTTCGAAGGCTTGGTGGTTATGCCACTCATCGCTGGAGACGATGCACAGCAGAGCAGACTGTTGGTATTGATGGCTGGTGGTTTGAAAGTCGAGCTGCTCTAGCAAACCCGATCGGCCGCCATCGGCAATGACAAACAGCGGTGCTGTTAGTGTTTTGTTATTTTCAGTTTCCTGCTCAGTGCCATCGCTGATGGAAACTTCACAAGATTGCTTACCAGGCGCGGCTGTCACCACTTTTGCGGGACAGATTAAATCTATATTATCAGCGTCTTGCATCAGCTTATTCAAGCTTTTCCCTAATGCGCGGGTTGGCACAACATAACCCAATGCTGGAGTTCCGGCATGCTTGCAATCCAGATGAGTAATCCCGAAATGGCCGCGATTGGAGATATGAATGCGCTCCAGCGCACACGCAGCAGATTCAACCTCGTTGTCCCACACGCCAATGGTGTCAAACACCAGTTTTGAGCTGTAGGTGAGGGCGATGGTGCGCTCGTCGTAGCTGGGCTGCGCTGCAGAATCAAACGGAAATGCTTCAACCACAGCGATCCGTAGGTCAGTTTGGCGCAAGGAACAGGCTAAGCTGGCACCAGCCAAGCCGCCGCCAGCGATGATTAGATCGTAGTCATGTGTCTTTTTGGCTTTAGCCATCACGCATTATTGCCTCTATTTCGTCGGGATCAACCGGCACATCGCGGCTGATAATGTCATTACCTTTTTTGGTGATGACGACGTCGTCTTCAATTCGTACACCGATATTGTGCCAACGCTGATCGATGTCCTTGCTGGGGTTAATGTATAGCCCTGGCTCTACGGTTAAAACCATGCCAGGCTCTAATACACGCCAGGCGTCGTCGACTTTGTAATCGCCCACATCATGCACATCCATTCCCAGCCAGTGGCCGGTGCGGTGCATATAAAAACGTTGATAGTGCTTTTGTTCAATCGCCTCGTCATAACCGCATTTCAGGAGCCCAAGCTCAATCATGCCGCGGGTTAGCACCTCAACCGCTGCGTCGTGATAAGTCATCCAGTCAGCGTCAGGTTTTAGTACCTCAATGGCGGCAGTTTGCGCAGCCAACACCAATTCATAGACGGCACGTTGTTCACTTGTAAACTTTCCATTGACTGGAAAAGTTCTCGTGATATCAGCAGCATAGCAGTCTATTTCTGCGCCAGCATCAATTAGCAATAAATCCCCATCTTTGCATTTAGAGTCGTTCTCGGTATAGTGCAAGACACAGGCATTGGCTCCCGACGCGACGATGGAGGTGTAGGCGGGGCTTTTCGCACCACCGCGATAAAACTCATATTCCAACTCAGCCTGTACTTCATATTCAAATAGGCCCGGCTTGCAGCGTTGCATCGCACGAACGTGACCTTTGGCTGACAGCTTGGCCGCGCGGCGCATTACGCGCAATTCATCGGCCCTTTTTACCAGACGTAGCTCATGCAAGATATGACTCAGATCAACAAAATCAGAAGGAGCATGTACGCCACCCCGAACTTTGGTCTTGATGTCGTTAATCCACTCAAACAAGGAGCGGTCAAATTCTGGATAGCGGCCTGGAAAGTGAAAAACCTTGTCACGATTTTCTAGCAAAGTGGGTAGAATGCGGTCCATTTGATCAATAGGGTAGGCTTCATCAGCACCAAAATGTGCTTTAGCACCACCAAGGCCAGCGCGTCGACCTTCCCACCTTTCGCGAACTTCATCACTTTCGCGACAGAATAAGATGTATTCACCCTCAGCGCGGTTTGGAATTAATACCGCCATCGCGTCCGGTTCCGGAAATTCGGTTAGGTAGTAAAAGTCGCTATCGGGGCGAAAGGGATAAAAGGCATCGCCATTACGCGGGTGGTGGGTGTTAGTCGGGAGGATGGCAATGCCTTCACCCATGAGCTGCATCACGCCACGGCGCCTGCGTTCAAAAATCTTAGCTTCCATCTGTCTCTCCTCAGGCTTCGCCGTGACTGGTTTGGGTTGTTGCTGCGGTTTCTTCAAAAATGAGTTGTACACCCATGCGAACGTATTCGCTGAGTTGCATATAGGCGATTTCGCCTTCTCTATCAGGCGCTTGGCCAGTGGGGCTGTCTGACGCGACGGTATCTTCACTATCGTATTCTGCGTGTGCGATTTCCATGAAATCGTCGATCAGCTCGCGTGCATCAGCACCTAACTCAAGTAGGGCATGATCGCCATCATGACAAAATCCAAGCACAAAACCTTCACACCAGCTGGCCAGTGCGGCAGTTTGTGCTGCAAGGGACACATTTTCTGGCAGCCAAAGGGTGAAATCAAAATCTGTTTTTGCCAAGTCACGCACGGACATTTCCATCAAACTGGCAACAGCTTCTTGTGCTTGGGGTTCTTCCACCCGCAGCAATGCAGCCAGCGGTGTTAGCGCATTCGCTGCGACATTCCGGCAGATCAGCGCACAGGCGATCCCATGCGCTTCGGCAGCGCCGGACTGAAAGCTGGTTTGACGCAGCACTTCATCTAAGGCGAGATACAGGCGCTGTTGATGACTGATCTGTTCGGTGTGTTGTGTGACTTCTATCATGTGGGGCTAAATTATTTCTACGCCTTGATTATTGAGCATATCAACCAAGCGGATTAGTGGCAGGCCAATCAGCGTATTTGGGTCTTCACCGGCCAAAAAAGTCAAAAGGGCGATACCGAGACTTTCTGATTTTAAGCTACCACTGCAATTATAAGGCTGATCTTTGGCTAAATAGCGCTCAATTTGATCACGTGTTAATTGCCGAAAACCGACCCGGTAGGGCTCCACCGTGGTCTGTAATTCTTTGGTTTTACTATTCAGCAAACACAGGCCGGTATAGAGCTGCAATTCACGCCCAGAAGATGCCTGTAATTGCTGAACCGCGTGTTGATGATCACGTGGCTTGCCGATTATTTCATCATCCAGCACGGCGACTTGATCAGAGCCGATAATCAGCGCCTTAGGCTCTTGCTCAGCAACCGCTTTTGCTTTCTCAACCGCAAGCCGCAGCACCAATTCCTGCGGTTGTTCGCCTGCAAGTGGGCTTTCGTCGATATCGGGTGAGATGCAGCTAAACTCCAGCTCCAAGCGCTGCAAAAGCATCTTTCGGTACGACGAAGAAGAGGCGAGTATGAGGTTCATTGGCGAGCATAGATTCCGACCCGCGGATTGTATCAGTATTGACGTTGATCACGGTGCTCAGTTTTTTCTAAACAATCATGCCGTTGGTGTTTTGGGCGGCATATCCAGCAGCCAAGCATTGCAAGGTCAGTTAGCGGATTCTAAGAGTCTGATCCCATTGGTATGTGCCTAGCTAGTACTTGTAGTCATCAATGTCTAATTCCTCCAAGATTTCCAAGAATGTTGGCTTGGACGAATCATCATTTAGGCGAACTACATAACAATGATTCCGACTGAGAGTAGCCTCACTGTATGCGAAATCAACATCTTTGAAACAGGGGGCTTCGGAGTCAATGACTTCATAGCGATATTCACTGGTCTTCGCTTTCGTGATGAACTTCCTAGAAATCACCCGAACCTTCAGTAACTGAGCTTTGGGTGCGATACATCCTCTGACGGTCTTACGATCAGACCACTTTTTTGTGGTTTCGCTAATTGAGAACCGTTTGTTGATTGGTGTTGAAGCAGATGTTTTCGCAAGTTTGTCAGCCGCTCGATTGTGAAGGTTTGACTTGTGGGCTTTTACCCATTCCACGTCAACACGAAGATGAATGCTGTTTACGGCCCTACCAAGCCCCTTCCATAGTTCAATGTTTGAAACCGGCATACCATTAGCACCTCGCCATCGAGTTTTAGGCCAAATATTCATTGCTTTAATGAAGTTGTTGACCACATAACGTGAGTCTGAGAATACTAGGATTCTTTTAAATTTAACCAAATTTCCGAACATTCGTTTTGCTTCGATTAGCCCGGCTGTAACTGCCTTTATTTCCACTTCATCAATTGTTGCAGAAGACCACCCCGGTGGCGCGTAGTCATCCGTCTCCTCATCTCCTGTACTATTTACCCATACATAGCGAATGCCAATTCCGGCCGCCCTTTGCTTCAGTGGGTACGATGAGCCATCGGTGAAGATGTTCAAAGCTTCTTCGTCTATGATTCCGCGACCGTTAGCCACTTCGATTCTTTATCCCTTGAGGTGCATAATGTTTGAGCTGTGGGGCTTGAGGCGCGAAGCAACGAAAGTTCCACACGAATGAGTTGTTATATCAGCTATTTTTGAAATTATTAGTTGCTGAAGAATATACGTCGTCTACAAATTTCTCTGCATACTTTGTTTCGTCTCCAATCGCTTTAGAATTTTCTACAAAAAAATTATTAGCGTCGTTAATCAAGACCTGTATACGTTTGATTGGCTCTGGGTATAGTTCGGCAACGCGCTATGTTTGGATTACATGTTGAGGCGCTGCTCTGAGTGCTTGATGCAAGAACAGTTGCCCAGTCATTTCATCAAGATGTTTATCAAGCATCCTTCGCCAACCGAGATAATTGGGTAGCCAGCGAGTTGCCACCCCATTAAACCGCCCCATCCAACGTTTCAGGCGGCTGTCATAAGCATTAACGTTTTGAACATGCCAAGTTCCTTTACCACCATGGCCATGATATCCCGCAACAAAATAGCCAGCCTCAAGGTTGAGGGATTTCGCCGCCACACCATAACTGGGATGTCCATCGGTCGATAAGACGGCATCCTTCGCTAGCGCAGGCTTGAGTACCTTTGTAAATGTTTTGGCTGTGCAGTCATCCAGAACAGCGTCACTGACCATTCGGCTGCCGCGCTGCATAACGATCATCACCGGCACACGCTCTTTGCCATCTACACCCGATGAACCGCCACGCTTCCTGGCCTGACGGGGTAAGCGGCGCTGACCCTTATAAGAACGCCGGAATATCGTTTCATCCGCCTCAACAATGCCAGTCAAATTCTCGGCCTTATGCTCACGCAAGGCATCCAGGAAACGATGCCGCCATCGAAAACTGCGATCCACTGCTAAGCCCACCCGTTCAGCAGCTTTGCGAATACTCAAGCCCTCGACCATGCATTCGGCGTAGGCCAGCAACTTATCTTTATCGTTCAAGCGACAAAAGCCTGTGCCGGTTAAAGCTGTAAACGTTTTCAAGCAAGCTTTACAACGATAGCGCTGCTGACCGTTAGTTCTTCCATGACGAAAAATGTCGTCCGCTTGGCAATGTGGACAAATCACTGCCCCGTCAAGACGCTCTTCCGTCAGTCGTAAACTACCGTGCTCGTCACTCATGGCCGACACCCTGCCTGATAGCAATTCGAACTGCTCCGGCGTTAAGCCTTCAAGACTGGCAACAAGTGCTTGATATTCGTCACGTTTCATAGCATTCTGTAAGTGGTTGTTATGGCTTGATTATACCATCTATTCAACATTGATTCCGAACAGAGCGCGGCAACGGCAGTAGTGAGTCCCGTTAGTATCACTTTTTGTGCGAGTGTTAATTCTCCAACAGTTCGTAGTAATGCGTCAGCTTTTACTTCTAATTCTTCAATTGATTTCATATTATTTCCTTTAGATTTAGATATACAACTCAATAATCCGGCTAATTAGTCAGCATATTAGGTCAAAATATATCGGAAATCGAATATATGATTGGGTCTCACAATACTAATGTCCTAGCTATACAAGCCCTCAATCACTGCGATTCAAGTAGCGATATCTTCTGCGCGAATACGTATAGGGCCGACTAAAACTCGTGTTGGGTGCAAGTATAACACTAATAATACTATGGTTAAGTAGGGCAAAAATTAGAGAAATGAGGAACAATATCGATAATAATCTGGCGCGTATTTTGATCAAATATGCACTGGTCGTCGCGAGCGTAGCGTGGTGATCTGTTGGATTGAAGCGCGTTATAAAGATTGCCGCGTCGCTGCGCTCCTCGCAATGACGGGGTTTTAGGGCTATTGGGTCAAAGAAATAAACAGCTCAGGCAGCTTTTCCGGGAGGCGATTGACGTGGTCGATTATCGTATAGCGATTGCCAAATATATGGCTGACGTAGTCATCGGCATTGGGGTCTAGGGTGATGCAGTAGCTGAACACGTTACTCTGTTTCAATTCGAGTACGGCTCGTCGCGCGTCTTCGGTAAGATAATCAGCACCTTTGGCATCAATAGGATTAGGCACCAAAAACGCTTTAGTATTAAGGGTTGCGTATGGCTCATTTTTTGATAATTGGGCTTTTTACTAGTCGAGAAGCAACAAAACTCCTGGTAACCAACCTATGTCATTGATATCCATGTCTATATAGTCGGGTATCCCATCCTTATCTTTGTCTTCGCTAATCTGATCTTTGGTTAATATCCCATCATTGTTATCGTCTGGGTCAAGGTAGTTCTTTATACCGTCACCGTCCGTATCAGTATTTCTACCTTCAGATGCTGAGGAGAGTCCATCTCCGTCATGGTCTATTGGCGGAAAAATCCAATTATTGGTCTTCATGGCTCGAAACCATTCTTGTGCCATCAAACCATCACCTCTATCAGAGACATGCAGGCCATCGCCAGAATGTGGCCAACCGTTACTAATCATTTTATTGTACTGATCAGCGAATGTTAATTCTTGCGATGAAAACATGCTCCTAAGAGCACTGTTGTAACTTTCAATGCCTCCAATTTTTGTGTTTGGGGTGATTGTTGCCATAACTGGTGGAATTCCTCGACTTCTGGCTTTTTCTGCCATCGTCCTCATGTTTGATGCCGTCGAGTTTGGGCTCAAGCCTTGATATCGATCGTTGGCACCAAACATGATTAAGATACAATTCGCATCAGAATGGTCTGAGATAACGCCGTCAATGCGGGATACTCCATTATAACTTCTATCCCCGGGATAGCCACGTTTGTAAACACTTGGGCTAGGGCTGACGGAACCAAGATAAGATCTGAGTTCTCCTGTATATCCATCACTATTCCAAGTTTGGCCTGACGAATTTCTTTTCAAACCGTATGTGATGCTGTCGCCAAAAGCTATGCATCTAATTGGGTCTGTGATCCATCGTTCACTTATCGAAGAATAGAAGCTCCTAACAGACGGTCGCAGGGATTTTGGGGGGGGAAATGCTTTGTCTTCTTTGTCCAAGATTTCTCCTGAACTGGAAAACTTCACACTTTTTTCTACTACATCATTACCGGTATTTCGATACCAAACAAGCTCAGCACCCCCATCAGCTCGTTCAATTAACTGTGGACTCATATCAGGAACATCATTTTCGTGATGAGCCATATTAATTTTGGAAAAACTAGCGCCTTTCCAGTGGCTGAAATAAACATTATCATCACTTGTCGCTGTTTTTGTCGACACCCAAGCAATCAAAGGTGTGCCATCAACTAAAACTGCTGTTGGCCCAAGTTCTGAATACATTTCTGTATGTAAGGTTCCGGTGTTTTCTATGACACCATCGACCCTATACTCAAAAAGAATTCTGCCCCTGTTCTCGTCAAGCTTTAGGACAAAAACCCACGATCTGTTTTCATATGCCAGTTTTATGGGCTCTGGTGGACTGAAGAAATCACCAGCAAACGACATATTGCTGGTTAGTAAAAATACAGAAAGTATAAAAAATACATTTTGCATATATTTTGCCCGTCCGATGGACTGATTTAACCCGCAAAGACCATTACATCATACTTGTCAACCACATCATTATAGGTGGTGACAGATTAAAATGGAAATATTCCCTACTGGGTCAAAGAAATAAATAGCTCAGGCAGCTTTTCCGGCAGGCGGTTGACATGGTCGATGATGGTGTACCGATTACCAAAAATATGGCTGACGTAATCATCAGCATTGGGGTCTAGGGTGATGCAGTAGCTGAACACGTTACTCTGTTTCAATTCGAGTACCGCCCGCCGTGCGTCTTCAGTCAGATAATCAGCGTCTTTGGCGTCGATATCAGACGGTTCGCCATCGGTGAGGATGAGCAGCAGTTTTTTGTCTGTTTTCTGGAAGTCGAGATAATGCCCCGCATGGCGAATTGCTGCGCCCATACGGGTGGAATAGCCAGCTTCCATCGCTGCAATTCGGGCCTTAACTACGTCGCCCCAGGATTCGTTAAAGCCTTTGATGTGCTGGTAGCGAACTTCGTGGCGGGTGTTGGAATAAAAGCCAGCGATGGCAAAGGGATCGCCCAGGTTTTCAATCGCCCAGGCCAGTATTGATACGGCTTCCTGACTCAACTCCAGTATGGTTTGGTCGCTATTGGCTGGCTTTTCTGCCAGTGATGCTGATAAATCCAACAGCAGATAGACGGATAAATCGCGGTCATCGTGGCGATGACTCATGTTGATGCGTGGGTCAGGGTGATTATTAGCCTTGTAGTCGATCAGCGAGCGCAAGGCAACGTCGAGATCCAATTCAGAGCCTTCTTCCTGATAACGCACGCGCACAAAATTCTGTGGCTTGAGTAAGTCAAATAATTGCTTTAGCCGCTTTGCCAGCGCGCTGTGTTTAGCCAGTAATTTATCAATATCTTCAGCTGCGCCAGAGGGGTGCAGCGATTCGTACAAACTCACCCAGTCGGGCTGATAACTTTGGCTGAGGTAATCCCATTCCGGGTAATGACGTGGTGGCAAGCTATTTTGCTTGTCGTCATTTTGCTTATCGCGGAGATCTTCAAATTCTTCTTCGTCATCGCTGGCTTCGATATAAATCCACAAGTGACGGTTATCGTCGCGGAAGGTGATCTCGGTATTATCAAAATACATTTTTGCTGCTTGGTCTTCTTGACGGCGGCTGCGAGCAATGAATGAGATGGCTATATTGACGATATCTTTAGTCTGCGTAATTTCCTCTCGCATGAGCTGGTGAAATTGTTCAGCGCAGGCAATGATGTCCGGGTTGGAATAGCCATGATCAGGATTTAATATCGCCCAAGACAGCATCGTCATGCGGTGACGAATACACGAGTATTGGCTTGAATCGCAGTCGTCTTCACCCGGAGCCGGATGCAAACCCAGCCATAGGCGGCGCAGGCCTGGATAGTTTTGCATCGCTAGATACTCAACCCGGCAATCTTCAAGCGTTTCCACCGCGTAGCGCTGAAATGGGCTGAAGTTATCCGCTATCTGCTGGGTGGTGAACTGGCGGTGCGCGGCAATGTGAGCGAGCAGAGCTCGATAGCGATCGATGCCAGAGATATCCTGATGATCATCATACACGTCAGGCACCCGAATGCCGACTTCATCAAAGTGCGGGCGCACGTGTTCGGAGACATCGAAGCCTTGTGAATAGGGCACCAAACTGGTGTGTTCACGCCATAGGGCTTGCAAATAGAGGTCTAACTTGCGTTCACTGTCGCTGAATAAAGTGCCGTGGCGTTCGCGCTGAAAAATGGCTTTTGAGTCGGCCAGCACCAACGCAAAATAATCGCGCTGTTGGTCGGGGTGATCGGGGTAATGCTTGATCCCGTGTTGTACCCAGTTTCTGATCCCTTCAATCGACAAATTGTTGAGCAAAAAAGCAGATTGCTCCAAGAATTTGGGTAAGCCGGGGCTGGGTATGGTGGTATGAAAACCATGAATCGAGCCAGTGGTGGCATCCATCAGCTCAAAAAACACATCGAGATAATGTTGCAGTTGTTTTTTGCTGCCTAAACGTCGCGCCGCTTCAGGCAAGGTTTGTAAAAATAGGGGGATGGTTTTGCCATTGGGGCTGCGCGAAATGCGCCATACTGCCTGCGACAGTGTTTTAATGACGGGCTCGCCGAGCTTGTCAGCGATTTGCGGGATCTCTTCCAGAAAGGCGATGACCGGGTCAACGCCGCGGCCGATCATGCACACCAGTGAGGCACCATCAAGATAGTCTTTAACGCCTTGCTCGGACAGCAAACTGGTCGCTTCTTCGATACAACCATCAAAGATATCGTCTATCTCGCTAAAGCTGCAATTAAATTGCGAGCGATAGGTCGCAGCAAGCTGTTTGCGCTCTTCGGCGGTTTTCATTAGATGTTGATGATGATCAGCAGTAATCGGCAATTAAAAGCCTAGTGCATCAATCGCACTATCCAAGGTCTCACGGATATCCGCGTCATCCGTGATCGGCCGTACCAAAGCCATTTTGCAGGCGGCAACCGGTGCAACACCTTGATTCATCAGCTCAGCAGCATAGACCAACAGACGGGTAGAAATACCCTCGTCCAAGCCGTGGCCTTTAAGATTACGTGCAGTGTGGGCTATCTTCACCAGCTTGCCTGCTATCTTGGCATCAATGCCTGTTTCTTGGGTGATGATGGTGATTTCAACGTCTTCTGGCGCGTAGTCAAAATCGAGCGCAGCAAAGCGTTGTTTGGTCGATTGCTTTAAATCTTTCATCAGGCTTTGGTAGCCCGGGTTGTAAGAAATCACCAGCTGAAAGTCAGGGTGTGCTGAAATCAGCTCACCTTTTTTATCCAAGGGAAGGGTGCGGCGGTGATCAGTCAGCGGGTGGATGACCACGGTCGTATCTTGTCGCGCCTCAACCACTTCATCCAAATAACAGATCGCACCAATTCTGGCAGCGGTGGTGAGCGGGCCGTCCAGCCAACGCGTGCCGTCTGCATCCAATAAATAACGGCCGACTAAGTCAGAGGCAGTCATGTCTTCGTTACAGGCGACAGTGATTAGCGGTTTTTTCAAGCGCCACGCCATGTGTTCTATAAAGCGCGATTTGCCACAACCAGTCGGTCCTTTAACCATCATGGGGATGCGCGAGGCATAAGCAGCTTGATACAACTCTACTTCATCGGCCTGTGCAAGGTAAAACGGCTCTTTCTCGACGAGGTATTGCTCTGTGATTGGTTTATTCATGGGTAGTCAGGATGATTAAGGTAGATACAAATTAACAAAAAAGCCTCCGCCAACCTGGAGGTCTGCGGAGGCTTTTAGGGTTAGCTCAGTGTCGCGCCTTACTTGTGAACGCCAAGCTTTTCGCGCCAGCCTGGAAAGATGCTATCAGCATCACCTGGGAATGACTCAAATGCACGGGCGAATTCTTGGTGATCTTTAGCGAATTCGATCGGATCAGCGCCGCTTTTCCAGCACTCAAACGATTGGCGCAAGGAAATCGCACCCGCCGCCGGGCTGTCGATGTGGCCGTAAGCACCACCGCCAGAGGTATTAATGACGTTACCATGGCCCAAGTTTTCGAAAAAGCCGGGTAAGCGTAGTGCATTCATACCGCCTGAAATGATGGGAGTCGTTGGCTTCATACCATACCATTTCTGATAGTAAATTGGCCCTTGGCATTCATCGCGTTCAATCATATAGGCGATGATTTTATCTTCGTTGCCACCTTCCATTTTGCCGTAGCCCATGGTGCCAACGTGGATGCCAGAAGCACCTTGCAGACGAGACATTTTCGCCAGTACAAACGCAGTATAACCGCGGTTAGACGAAGGCGAGGTTACCGCGCCGTGGCCAGCACGATGATAATGTAAATACTGACCAGGGTACTGACGACGCGCTGTCGTCACCATGCCTGGGCCGCCCACATAGCCATCCACCAAGAATGCGACTTTATCAGCGTCTTCAGCAAACGTTTCCAAAATGAAATCGGCACGAGCGCACATTTCAAAGTGGTCGTCTGCAGTGATGTTAGCGGAAAATAATTTAGCCTCGCCGGTCTCATCTTGAGCGCGTTTCATCGCATCGGCAACGAGTGGGTAGACTTGTTTAGCAGGGCAAAAAGTTTGGTTGCCTTGAGGCTCATCATTCTTGATGAAGTCACCACCCAGCCAGAATTGATACGCCGCTTCAGCGAAGGGCTTTGGGCGCAAGCCAAGCTTTGGCTTGATGATGGTTCCAGCGATATAACCGCCGTCTTTTAACGGGCGTCCCAAAATACGCCACATGTCGGTGATGTCACGCGCAGGGCCATCAAACAATTGGATCGCGCGTTCTGGCACGAAGAAGTCAATAATCTTGCCGTATTCGATGTCACCCATGCCCTGATTATTGCCGATGACTAAGGTCAGAAATGACACAATCATCATACGGCCATCGGTCATGTTTCGATCAAACAGCTCGATCGGATAGGCGATGCGCATATCTTCTTTGGCTTCATCAATGAAGTACACCAAGGCATCTACACCTTTGGTAAAGTCGTCGGTGGTGGACACCTCGACGTTGGTGCCAGTTGATGATTCAGCCGCGAAGTGGGCGGCTGCCTCTAGATAGCCGTGGCCAGCCACTGGTTTCATTTTATAGGCAACCAGTAGGTGCTTGCCGCCGTCCATCAAGTCTTGCTCGTTTAGCGTTAAATCAGAATAACGCGAAGATTGGTCTAATGCCATGGGTCGTTACCTCAGTCAGGTTATTTTTAAAATCTGGCCGAGAGTATAGAGCAGATAAACGATAAGGAAAACTAACGATAAGTGATACGAATTATAAAGATTTACTTATGCTTTTGGGCTACTGCTTGCTGGGGTCGTCGTGAAAGATGTAGCTGGTGGAGTAATCGCTGAACTCAAAATAGACCTTTTTTTCGTCCGCATCTCTGACGCCATTGAGGTTGGCATCCAAAATACCGTAACCAAAGCGATACGGGCGCTGAGCTTTGCCGCCGGTACTCACCGCAGTTGACAATTTGTCAATTTCCAGAAATCGTTTGATCAATTTATCACCTGCATAGATCTCGAGTATGCCATTGGTGCCGGTCCAGTTTTGCACAGCACGGCCAAACTTGTTCTGAGTTTCTTGAGTGCAAGACTGTAGGCTAAGTCCCAGCAGTGCAGCTGTTGCAATAAAACCGGCTTTTTGTAGTTTATGAGTCATAATCAGATGGGTTGGTTGAGTGTGAGCTACTTGGCAGTAACGGAGGTTCTATTTTAAGCCACGTAATGCATATTTTGAGATAAATATTGCTAATCTACTACCACTCCGTCTATCGAGATTGCGTTTTGTGGTCAATCTTGTGGCTTTGAACATAAAAGTAAGCAGCCATTGCGATGGCACCTGGGCCAATTACCAATAGTACATAAAGCAGTGCCCATCGGCATAAGTCGCACGCGGGCAAGAGCCAAGCAGCGTTGCCAGGGATGAGCAGGTAAACCAATAAGGCTGAGAACAGAATGCCACCAAACCCAGTAAGCATGGATAAATAGGCCACGCTCGCGTGAACGGCGGCAATTCGTCGAAAAATGTTTGTCACAATCCAGTCCTTTGTAATTGATTGATACCCTCTATATGGAGCAGCAGAGCTGGGTTTTCAATGCGAAAGGCGAAAATCTGTAGGTAGCCTGTGTTCACCAATAATCGTCCTGATTAATTTCAGAATGAACTGTACTGTTTGTTACAATTATGATTAGAAAAACCAGCTAAGTGTCAGTTTTAGAAAGTCATTATCTCGAAACGGATAGCTGAGATTGGTTTCAGCTACATGGCTAAACGCTTGGGCTTCTAAACTGAGCTTGGCTTGGTCAAATACTCGGCGGCTGGCTTCTAGGCGCAGGCTGGTGGAGTCATCATCGAGGTCAATGATGCCACCAGCCAGGATAGTGGTGCTTTCGACGTCATTAAACCCGAAGCGAGTGCCGACAAATAAGTCATTTTGCAGAAACACTGAGCGGGCATCGTCGCGCGAGTCTTGGTTGTATTCGGTGATTAAACCTAGGTCGTAGCTGCCGTCGCTCATTCCGTATAGCGTGTATTCCAAGCCCGCTACGTAGGCAGAGTGATGGTTTTTTGAGCCTTCTTCGCGAATGGCTTCAAGTTTCCATAACCAAGCGTCTTGGGTGTATTGCAAGTCTAAACCGAGACGGTCTATTTGCGCGTAATAGGGCTGCAGGGTGTTTGGTGTGACTGATTGTGGCACCAACTGCGCTTCCCGTGCGGTACCAGAAAACCAGGATACCCCATAATCCATTTGCCCAGCGTAGCCACTATAGCGAAGGGCATAATCTATGTGCTGGTCCTCGACGACAGATTCGAATTGCGGGTTATCGGTATCAATGGGGAAAGGCAAGGCAAAGCGGCTTTGAGCGCCCAGATAGGCGCGCTCTCGAAATCCAGGTAAGACAAACAGGCTCACCGTCGATTGATCGAATATTCTGCTGAGTCGAATCAGAGGTTGGCCTAGCTTTTCTTCGCCATCCAGACCCTCTAAATGGTCGGTCTGATTAATGATATCGACCAAATGATTGGCTTCGGCAACCCCCCAAAATACTTTGCTGATACCTGCTTCCAATTCCCATTGATCAAACACCTTGACGAGTTTTAGCTCGCGGATGTCAGCATGGCTGCGTTCATCATCGTGCTGATCCCATCGGTAGAACGGAATGAAGGTAAAATAAAGGTCTTGCTCATCAACCGCATGGGTGATTTCAGCTTGTAAGCCGAGGCTGCCAATCGCTCGGTGTGTGCCTGACGGGCCATGCTGGGAAAATAATTGCAACTCGGTGTCTAGCTGCGAATTAACTTCAACTGCCCCAGCAGAGGTGAAAAACAAAGAGATCGATACGAGACAGCCGCGCCACAACATAGGTTTAACTCCGTTCTAGAGGTAGATTTACATCAAACGCTTGAGTGCATTTTGGTTGAAATCACCTTCGTCCAAACCGATGCCAAACTGGTAATTTCGCCAGTTCAGGATGGTCTTCTTGCCGGTCAAGTGATTCACCATCAGAAACTGATTCGCGCGCCAATAACCATTGTGCTCATTGTAATCGCTAAAGGTCAGGGTTTTCAGCAGGGCATCTTTGCGATCATAAAACTCGATTTTAATTGGGCGATACTCGGCGGTGTCGATCCAAGTGATTTGCCGTGAATATCCCGAATTGTCATAAGCGGGATAACGCTCCGAAACGCTGCACTCAAAACCTTCGCCGCAGGCTTCATCGCGTAAATGCTTATACGTATACTTTTCGACTTCCTGCGAGCCTAAGTCTTCAAAAGCAAACTCGCTGCCCATGAATGGCCCGGAACGGTTTTTGGAGGAAATACGTTTGACGCGTTTGATGGCAGGCAAATAGAGCCACTGGTCGTCGGGTTCAAGGCCATGTGAGAAAGTCAACATTGCGGTGCCAGAAACATCCCGCGGCTCTTTAAATAGCGATAAGGACTTATCGCCATCACCCTCAACTTCCAGTTGTCGGGATTCGATTTTACGGGTGCTGGTTTTGCCTGAACGATCCTCAAGAATCATTTCCATTTCAGCTTGCATACTGCCCCAGCCGCGATCGCGTTGATCCGTTGCAACTGCGATCTCAAGGCCTTTGTCTTCGGCGCTTTGAGCAAAAACCACGCCGCCGGTTGCAAGGATTAGCAAGCCCAATAGTGAGTGCTTTGGGAGTGTGAATAACATAATAAACCTCGAAATAGTATTAAGTGGATGACGATGGCTTTTCAAGCCAACCATCTAACCGAATCAGCAAAGCGGGTAGTAGCAGAAAATCCACAAACAGCGCGAGTGCAATGATCGCAGAAACCAATAAGCCCATCTCGGCGTTAAGTGAAAAAGACGAGGTGGAAATCACCATAAACCCGGCAACCAGTGCGACCGATGTTGTCCATAAAGCTACGCCGACGGTCGAAAAAGCATATTTTACTGCGCCGATTGCATCTAAGCCTTGTTCATGGCGTGCGCGCAGGTATTTGCTCATAAAATGAATCGTATCATCGACCACAATACCCAGCGTCATCGCCGCGACCACCGATAAGCCTAATCCCACTTCGCCATCAATTAACGCCCAGACTCCGAATGCCATTGCCGCCGGCGCGACATTAGGGACTAGCGACAGTAAGCCATAACGAATCGACTTGAAGCTGAAGGTCAATAGCAATGAAATGGCCACCAGCGCGAAGGCGGTGCCAAATAGCATGCTGATGATATTGCGTATGCCAATATGCGAAAACATAACGGTAGGGCTGGCGCCTACGGCCTGAATCTCAGGCGTGTTCTCTGCCATCCACTGGTCGATTCGTCGTTCCAGAGCAAGAACCTCTTGGGTCGAAAGCGTCTCTAGGGTTGCTGATAAACGCGTTCGTTGCTTGTCGATATCGATCTGATTATTCATGTCCAGGCCGTACGGCAATGACATTTCGTAAAGCAACAAGTATTGCGCTGCCATGTCGCGCTGTTCGGGCAGGGTGTACCAGTTGGGGTCGTCACCGTGCATGCTCTTGTTAACTCGCTTAAAAATATCGGTCAATGAGTTGACGTGAATGACTTCGGGCTGGGCGCGTAGCCAATCGGTGAATTGCTGAAGCAGTAATAAAAACTCCGGGTTAGAGATGCCACCAGATTCGCCCGAATCGAGCGAAAAACCGACAAAATATATGCCGGTTAAATGATCCACCACAAAGTCGGTGTCGGTTCTGAATGGAACTCGCTCATCGAAATACTCGACATAGACGTCGTTCAATTCATTTTTGGGGATGAAAATGGCGGTAGCCACGATAATTGCTGAAATTAGCGGCAGCAAAATACGGCGTTGATCAACCACCCAGTTAGCAAACCGATTCATCAGTGTAGTGCCGAATGAGTGTTCGGCTTTTTGTTTGACTGGTAGTAAAGTCACCAGCGCTGGCAAGAAGAAGGTGGCGTAAAACCAAGCAAACATGACGCCCATTGCGGCGATATTACCGAGGTCACGAAAGGGCGGGGCATCGCTGAAATTGAGCGATAGAAAACCGATTGCGGTGGTGACGGACGTCAATAAAACCGGGCTGAAATTAATCCGTAAACTTTCTTGCATGGCGGCTTGTTTATCCAAACCTTGGCGAAACTTATGCAGCCAGTTAGATAAAATATGCACGCAATCAGCCACCGCCAGGGTCAAAATAATGGTCGGCGCTGACATCGCTGGTGGGCTGAGTTTAATCCCGAACCAACCTGCCATTCCCATCGCCGAAACCACCGAAAATATAATAGTCAAAAAGGTACCAAAAGTGCCAGTCAGGCCGCGCAATTGCAGATAAACCAGCAATAAAATAATCAGCAACGCGAGTGGGATCAGGTGAGTCATATCGTAGATGGTGGCTTCAGGGAAGGCCTGATTCATCATTACGATGCCAGTTAGATACGGCTTTAGCGTGGGGTAAGTCTGTTCGATATAAGCTTTCAGCTCGCGAATAAATTCAACCACTTCTGGGCCTTCAGCATTTAAGTCCTTGCCGGGAAGCTCAACCGTAATATTGATCGCAGCAGTTTTGGCATCGGGTGCAATCAGCCGATGAACCAGCAGCGGCTCAGCCAGCGCGATGGCTTTGATTTGCTGCAGTGCTTCATTACTTAGTTCAGTGGCGTTTTCGTATAAATCACCGACCACTAAATCATCTTCTTCGGCTTTGGTGTGCTGAAAGTTTGAGAGTGAATCGATTCGAATAGAGTAGGGGGTTTGCCAAGCACGTTCCGTAATATCAGCGATTGCAGCTAGGGTATCGGCCTTGAACACCACGCCATCATCCGGTGCGAGCGCAATCAACACGTTGTCGTTTTTGGTGTAAGTATCTTGCAAATTTTCGAAAGCCAACAAATGCGGGTCATCGCCCGAGAAAAACACCCGGTAGTCATTGGTGAATTCCAAGCGTTGCGCTCCTGCGGCTGTCGCCAGCACCACCAATAAGCTCAAAATTATCGCAAGAACGCGGTTTTGGGTAACCCAATGGCCAATAATATCGCCAAGTTTTTCCATAATAAATGCTCTGTTTTTTAGGCTAGATGTTCAGTTTTGGCTTCTGGAGTGGCTTGGGCCGGAGTTGTTCTAAATAATGAATCAAGCCAGCACCACATTGGATCAGACTATCAATGCTGTGGGCACTTTTGGCGATGCCCATACAGCCTTGCATGGTCGCCATAATCATCAAAGCAATGGATTTCGGGTTAACCTCTGATATTACTGTCCCCGCTTTTTGACCCCGTAAAAATGCGGCGGTAAGTGCTTGTTGTTTGTTTTCATAAAGTTGACAGATTTGCGACTGAATGCCTTCGTCGATCGGTGCCATCTCCTGCGCTAAGCTATCTAATGGGCAACCCAAGGCGATATCTTCATCGGTCATTTGATCCTTGATCGTGTTCAATGTGTTAATCAGCGTAGTGATTGGATCATTGGTGTCATTCATTGGGGTGATAAAGGTGTTCTCTACGTATTGGCTGAATACCTCATCCAATAACGCGACGACCAATTCATGCTTGCTCTTGAAATGATGATAGAGCGCACCTTTAGTCACGCCGGCATGGTTAATGATGTTTTGAATGCTGGCGGCTTGATAGCCATAGTGATGAATCTCAGTAAATGCTGCCAGCAGGATTTTCTGCCGCGTATCTAAATGATCTTGGCTGAACCAACTGAGCCACCATTGTTTTGCTTGAGGCGCTTGTTGTCGGTTATTTTCCATGCGACGAGTCTACATACCGACCGTTTGGTATGTCAAATGCTCGTTGAGTCAGCTGGTTTTGAACAGGGGAGAACTCATAGCGCCTTAGCGCGATGGTTGTTATGGTAAATACCGAGCGTTATCGATAAGCTACGGACAAGATTATAGTTAGTTGATGAGGCAAACATATGTTGAGATTGGCAGTGGTGGGCGCAGCCGGGCGCATGGGTGGTGCGATTATTCGTGCGGTAAGGGCTGAATCTGAGATCAGTCTAAGCTTAGCGCTGGAGCGTTCTGGTTCCGAGTTCATTGGCACCGATGCAGGCGACTTAGCGGGCTTAGGAGCGACCGGGACGTTGATTTCTGATTCAATCAATCCCGACGCCTTTGATGTCATGGTCGATTTTTCAAATCCGGCGTCGACCTTGGCGCATATCTCAAGCTGTGCCAAACACGGTAAACCCATCGTTGTTGGTACGACCGGAATGTCTCCGAGTGATATCGCGCAACTAGACACTGCGGCAGAAAAAATCCCGATCCTATTCGCGGCCAATATGAGCGTTGGGGTAAACGTTACCCTGAAATTACTTGAGATGGCCGCCGCCGCGATAGGCGAGCAAGTCGATATCGAAGTGATCGAAGCACATCACAAGCATAAAGTGGATGCGCCGTCAGGAACAGCCTTGGCGATGGGTGAAGTGATGGCCAAAGTGCTGGGTAAGGACTTACAGAAAGACGGCGTATTTTCGCGGCACGGTGTTACTGGCGAGCGAGTCGATGGTTCGATTGGCTTTTCTACCATCCGTGGTGGTGATCTAGCGGGTGAGCATACTGTCTTATTTATTGGCGACTCAGAGCGCATAGAGATCACCCACCGGGCGACAGACCGCAAAATATTTGCCAATGGTGCAGTGCGTGCCGCGCGCTGGTTAGGTGATAAGCCTGCCGGTAGGTATGATATGCAAGATGTATTGGATTTAGCTTAAGGGAAGGTTTGGGGCTTAGTCGATAAATTGAACCTATCGCTACATAATAAAGTCCAGATTAAGCAGTATTTTTCGGCCGGAAAAGTCTATATTTTCAAGCCAATTATAGCTAATGGCAAAACCTGTGATGTTATTGTTGAGGAGTCGTAACACTTCCTATAACAACTCGCTCGTTGGGACTTTCGTTGCTTCGCGCCTCAAGCCCCACAACTCAAACGTTATGAATAAGTAATATTTTATGAACTCAGAGAAATTAGCCAAAGATCTTTTCTTTGCATTACGAAACTCTAATACTTCCATTGATGACTTGCGGATATTCTTAATTGGAGAAACTCATATTCTTAGAGTTATTGATGGAGACTATACTTGGGCTCTCTATGCAGCAGAGTATGGATATGCAACGATTAATAAATTGGATCGGGGGGAGATTTTATCTTCATTTGCCAAACTAGAATTCTTGGTTAATGAGTGTATAAATATATATTTCCTAAACACTCCCGATGATAGAAGTGAAAACCTTTCTAGATTAATCAAAAGTTTACCATTCCGACGGCGTGTCGAGGCACTTAAAAATTACAACTTGATCAATGCGTCCATTGAAAAAAAGTTAAAACTACTATCAAGCACTAGGAATACACTCGCTCATGAATGGAATGAAAAAGTGGCAAAATATGACAAAAAGCCCCTTACAGATACTACTAATTTTGAGACATTTAACAGAGCCCTAGAGACTTCTTTTGGAACTTTAGTTGAAAAATACAAGTCGCTTCAAGAAGGAAAATATCATGATCACCTATTAGAAGTTCTAAAAGAGATCAAGGGCCCTCACCCATGACTTCGTAGTAAATATTAACGTCACTTAAATTTAGCGTCGGCATGGCTTTTTACTTAGTCATTAAGCAGTAATTTTGTGGTTTGAGATTACTCTTTGAAGCATTGATTATGCCTAGGAACTGTATCGATGTTATCAACAGTACACAACACAAAAACAAAAAGGGAAACGAGAAAGTAACAAGGGCCCGGGACCAAGGATCAGTAGCCTTAACTTCTGCATGTCAAATAGGCATAGACTGCCTCCTGGCAGGTGATGAATTAATTGACAGGGCAGTTTATTTATTCCTAACACTAACGAAGGGTTTTCATTGAATTTTTGGCGATAAGCGCCTAGAATCGCGCAACCCAAAAAAGAGCGGGAGAGGCACAGGCTTCTCCCCTTTTTTTGACCAAATTTTATGAATCACTCTCACTCTGTGAAGCACATTGACTGAATCAGCACTCTTAGTCCTGGCCGATGGCACCTTGTTTCCGGGGAAGTCGATCGGAGCCACCGGAATATCGGTAGGCGAAGTCGTTTTCAATACCGCGATGACGGGCTATCAAGAAATCGTAACCGACCCCTCTTATGCTAATCAAATCGTCACTCTGACTTACCCACATATCGGTAATGTTGGTGTCACTGAAGAGGATGAAGAGGCACGCCAAATATTCTCAAAGGGCTTGATCATTCGTGATTTACCCAAGCGCGTTAGCAATTGGCGCGCTCAAACCAGCCTTCAAGAATATTTATCTGAGAAAGGCATACTGGGAATTGCGGATATCGACACGCGCAAATTAACCCGGCTTTTACGCGAAAAAGGTGCGCAAGCAGGATGCATTGTTGCCGGTGAAATCGACGCAGATAAGGCGCTTAAAGCCGCGCAAGCATTTCCAGGTTTGGCGGGTATGGATTTGGCAAAAGTCGTCACTACTGACAAAAGCTACGACTGGAATGAAGGTGTTTGGTCGCTGGAAGAGGGCTATCAAGCCACTGACAAAGGCCAATTTAACGTGGTTGCCTACGACTTCGGCGTTAAACATAACATTTTGCGATTACTCGCGGATCGCGGCTGCAAGGTGACTGTAGTGCCTGCGCAAACGCCAGCGGCCGACGTATTGGCGCTCAAACCCGATGGCGTATTTTTATCCAATGGTCCCGGTGACCCAGAACCTTGCGATTACGCTGTCGAAGCAATTTCAACTATCTTGGATCAAGCGATTCCAGTATTTGGGATTTGTTTGGGTCATCAGCTGATGGCGATTGCCAGCGGCGCGCATTCATTCAAGATGAAAACCGGCCATCATGGCGCTAATCATCCGGTTCAAGATTTACACAGCGGGCAAGTCCTGATCACCAGCCAGAATCACGGCTTTGCCATTGACGAGGCATCACTAACCGATA
This sequence comes from Candidatus Poriferihabitaceae bacterium, assembly GCA_965249035.1. Lineage (GTDB taxonomy): Bacteria > Pseudomonadota > Gammaproteobacteria > Arenicellales > Poriferihabitantaceae > CBDFKV01. The sequence continues at coordinate 113,613 of CBDFKV010000007.1, forward strand.
ATTTAGTGGTGACGCATAAATCGCTGTTTGATGGCACCATCCAAGGCGTGCGTCGAACTGACGTCCCTGCCTTTTCATTTCAGGGCCATCCAGAGGCCAGCCCAGGGCCGCACGACATTGTTGGCCTGTTTGACCAATTTATCGATTCGATGAAAGGAGCGCGCAATGCCTAAACGTACTGACATTGAATCAATTCTGATCATCGGTGCTGGCCCCATTATTATCGGCCAAGCCTGCGAGTTTGATTACTCGGGTGTGCAAGCGTGTAAGGCGCTGCAGGAAGAGGGCTATCGCGTTATTTTGGTTAATTCCAATCCGGCGACGATCATGACCGACCCGGGGTTTGCGGATGCGACTTATATCGAACCGATCCACTGGCAAGCAGTTGAAAAGATTATCGAGAAAGAGCGGCCCGATGCTTTGTTGCCAACTATGGGCGGGCAGACGGCACTCAATTGTGCGCTGGATTTAGATCGGGTCGGCGTGCTGGAAAAATACGGCGTAGAAATGATCGGTGCATCCAAGAAAGCGATCGATAAAGCTGAAGATCGAGAGCAATTCAAGCGCGCGATGGAATCGATTGGCCTCAATTCTGTGGGAGGAGACGTTGCTCATAGCCTAGATGAAGCACATCAGGTTCTGAAAACGACCGGCTTGCCCGCGATTATTCGGCCTTCATTTACGATGGGCGGAACGGGCGGTGGGATTGCCTATAACATTGACGAATTCAACGAAATTTGCAGTCGAGGTTTGGATGCATCCCCGACCAACGAATTGCTAATTGAAGAAAGCATCATCGGCTGGAAAGAGTACGAAATGGAAGTGGTGCGTGACCACGCCGATAATTGCATTATCATTTGTTCGATAGAGAACTTAGACCCAATGGGTGTGCATACGGGTGACTCGATTACAGTCGCGCCCGCACAAACATTGAGTGATAAAGAATACCAAATCATGCGTAATGCCAGCATCGCGGTTTTACGAGAGATTGGGGTGGATACCGGTGGCTCCAACGTCCAGTTTGCGATCAATCCCGACGATGGTCGGATGATCATCATCGAGATGAATCCGCGCGTATCGCGTTCGTCCGCGTTGGCATCTAAAGCGACGGGCTTCCCGATTGCGAAAGTCGCGGCTAAGCTAGCGGTTGGCTATACGCTCGATGAGCTACGAAATGAAATTACCGGTGGCAAAACTCCAGCCTCATTTGAGCCGAGCATCGATTATGTGGTGACCAAAGTGCCCCGCTTTGATTTTGTCAAATTCCCGCAAGCTGATGATACGTTAACCACCCAGATGAAGTCGGTTGGCGAAGTAATGGCGATTGGTCGAACTTTCCAGGAGTCTTTACAAAAGGCGTTACGTGGTCTAGAAATTGGTCGAACTGGTTTGGATCCACTATTGGATTTAAGCGGCGATGAAGATCAGGTGAAGGACAGGATTGGCGCACACTTGCGTACGCCCAAAACGGATCGCTTGTGGTATGTGGGCGATGCCTTTCGCTATGGGCTAAGTATTGAAGACGTGTTTCAGTGCTCGAAAATTGACCCGTGGTTTTTAGCGGAGATCAAAGATTTAGTCGATACCGAATCAGAAGTGACCCATGTCAGCCTGACTGATCTGACCGCTGAGCAATTGTTTGAATGGAAACGTAAAGGTTTTTCTGACAAGCGCTTAGCGGCCTTACTTGAGGTGAGCGAATCCGAGCTGCGCGCTAAACGCTATGCGCTCGATGTGCACCCAGTCTACAAACGCGTAGATTCTTGTGCGGCTGAGTTTGATACATCTACAGCCTATATGTATTCCTCCTACGAACAGGAGTGCGAATCAAAACCCAGCGACAATCAGAAAATCATTGTCTTGGGTGGCGGCCCAAACCGAATCGGTCAAGGGATTGAGTTTGATTATTGCTGTGTTCACGCCGCCTTGGCGCTGCGCAAAGATGGTTTTGAAACGATTATGGTTAACTGTAACCCAGAAACCGTTTCGACCGATTACGATACCTCAGATCGACTCTATTTCGAGCCCTTAACGCTGGAAGACGTGCTTGAAATCACTCACATTGAACAGCCGACTGGCGTAATCGTTCAATATGGGGGGCAAACCCCCCTGAACCTAGCGCGAGCCTTGCAGGCTGAAGGTGTACCAGTCATTGGCACCTCGCCGGAAGCCATCCACAAGGCGGAGGACCGCGAGTTTTTTCAAGGCCTATTGAATGATTTGGGCCTGTTGCAGCCACCCAATCGCACCGCTACTGACCCCGAAGTCGCGCTTGAGTTGGCGGATGAGATTGGCTACCCGCTAGTCGTGCGCCCCTCGTATGTCTTAGGTGGCCGGGCGATGGAAATTGTTCATAATCGCGAGGATTTGAGTCGATACACCCAAACTGCGATCCAGGTCTCAAACGAATCACCCATATTGCTTGATCGCTTTTTGAATGATGCGATTGAGGTTGACGTTGACGCGATCTGTGATGGCACTGATGTGGTCATTGGCGGCATCATGGAGCATATCGAAGAGGCGGGGGTTCATTCAGGGGATTCGGCCTGCTCATTACCACCGTTTAGCTTGGGTGCTGAAATGCAAGACGAACTGAAACGGCAAACCTGCGCTATGGCGCTGGCGATTGGCGTGGTCGGTTTGATGAATGTGCAGTTTGCGATCAAAGGCGATGAAGTCTACGTGTTGGAAGTTAATCCACGCGCATCACGGACCGTACCCTTCGTTTCTAAGGCGACTGGCCGTGCTTTAGCTAAAATTGCCGCGCGCTGTATGGCCGGGCAAAGTTTGAAAGAGCAGGGTGTTTCTGGCGAGATTACACCACCTTATTATTCAGTTAAAGAAGCGGTTTTTCCGTTTAGTAAGTTCCCGGGTGTTGATACGGTTTTAAGCCCGGAGATGAAAAGTACGGGCGAAGTCATGGGGATCGGTAAAACCTTTGGTGAAGCCTTTTCCAAGGCGCAGCAAGGCGCTGGTGCGCCGGTGCCAGCGAGTGGTTGTGTACTGTTTAGCGTTAAAAAGGCGGATCAGCCTTTGCTGGTGCCGATGGCGAAATATTTAGCTGATGCAGGCTTTACGTTGGTCGCTACTGATGGCACGGCTGCTGCCATTAGCGCAGCGGGTGTTGCGGTTGATGTGGTTAATAAAGTCAAAGAAGGTCGGCCGCATGTCGTTGATCGGATCAAAAACAGCGATTTTGATATGATCGTCAATACGACTGAAGGCAAGCAAAGCCTCAAAGATTCGTATACGATCAGGCGAGAAGCGCTGTTGCGCAAAGTGACTTACTACACCACGATTGCTGCGGCCAAGGCTGCAGTCGAAGCTCATTCTTCGAGCGAGCACATTGTGGTGAATCGATTGCAAGATTTACACCAGTCGATCTAAACATCAGGAACGTAGCATGAGTGAACGAGTACTATTGACCCCGGCGGGTGCCGAGACTTTAAATGCTGAACTAAAAAGGCTGAAGCGTAAAGATCGTCCCAACGTGATCGCAGCGATTGCCGAGGCACGTGCCCACGGCGATTTATCTGAGAACGCGGAATATCATGCAGCACGCGAGCAACAAGCTTTTATTGAAGGACGGATCAAGGAACTGGAAGCCAAGTTATCCATCGCTGAAGTGATTGATATTTCTAAAACCGCAGTGGCCGGCAAAGTGTTGTTTGGCACGTTCGTGGATTTGTATGATATTGGCAGTGAAGAAGAACTGACTTATCAGATTGTTGGTGATTTGGAAGCCAGCATTGAAGAGGGCAAAGTCTCGATCAGCTCACCCTTGGCGCGGGCATTAATTGGCAAGGAAGTCGATGATGAAGTGCGGTTTGAAGCACCGGGCGGGATTCGTGAGTTTGAAATCGTCGCGGTACGTTTTTCATAGTTCCACCATGCGGTTATGCTCGCCGAATTTATTCCCATTTTGCATCTGTTTTTGAGCTAAAGCAGTAAACCATTTTCTTTTTCTCGCAAGCTTGGATGCGTCCATTATCGCGCTCCGTATCGCTGCGTGTCAGCTTGGTTGTGATATATTGTTCTGCGTCAATACGCGCCCATTTGGTTTGGGATAAGATCCAGTTAGAGTTATTTAAGAGGTGACGCCGATGCCAACTGCAAGATTACAAAAACTACTCGAACAGCTACATGCTGAGGTCAATCAGCTGGATGAATCTGGCAAAACAGAAAAGGCGCGACTTGACGGCCTGATTAGCGAAATCGAAACAACCCTGAGCAGTGGCGATGAGGCTGCTCAGGCATCATTTCTTGATGGCCTGCAGCTTAAATTTGTGAAGTTTGCTGAGGACCACCCAACTACCGCTGGAGTCACCAATCGTTTGATGCAAACCTTGGCGGATATGGGCATCTAATCACTCAAAATGCGCCTGATTAAATACCTTCTACTACTAGCGCTACTGGCTGGGGCTGGTTGGTTGATATGGCAAAAGAACAAAGAACAATCGGTTGAGGTCAGCGTCACCGCCGTCGAACAAGGCTTAGTCGAAGCAACGGTTGCCAATACCCGTGCGGGCACGGTGGAAGCGTGTCGGCGCGCACGTTTATCACCTTCTGTAGGCGGCCAGATTCGCGCGCTACCTTTTCCTGAAGGGGCCAAAGTTAACACAGATAATATTTTGATGGAGCTTTGGAATGAGGATACGCAGGCGGATATCATTTTAGCGGCAGAGCAAGTAGTAGCCGCCCAAAAAGATCAGAAAGTGGTTTGTAAGCAGGCTGCAGAAGCCGCCCGGCAAGCAGCACGCATTCGCAAGTTGGCTAAAACTCGCACCGTATCTGCAGCTGACGCAGACGAAGCCAAGGCTAATCAACAAATCGCTCAACTGCGTTGTGACGCGTCTGAGAATCAGGTGTCAGTCGCGCGGTCACGGCTAAGGTTAGTGGAAACCCAGTTGGAGAAAACAGTTTTGCGTGCGCCATTTGACGGCATCATTGCCAAGATCAATGGTGAGCTGAATGAATACGTGACGCCATCACCACCAGGCATTCAAACCACTCCAGTCATCGACTTAATTGAGCCTGGTTGTTTTAAGGTGAGTGCGCCAATCGATGAAGTGGATGCGGCTAAGATTAGGGTTGGCTTACCCGCACGGATTACGCTGGATGCCTGGCGAGATCGCGCTTTTGATGGCACGGTTCAGCGTATTGGTGATTATATTATTGACTTGGAAAAACAGGCGCGTACGGTTGAGGTTGAGCTTGAATTTACCAATCAAACGGATTGGAATGATTTACGCGTTGGTTATAGTGCAGACGTTGATATCATCATTGAAGCAAATGCCAATGCTTTGCGTATTCCCAGCGAAGCTTTGCTCGAGTCAGACCAGGTGCTACGTTTTGAGCGATCAAATCAGCGTTTGCAACAGGTGAGCATCAAGAAAGGCATTGGTAATTGGCGTTATGTTGAAGTGCTGGATGGCTTAAGCGAGGGTGATCAGGTGGTCACTAGCCTGGGAGTCGAGGGCGTGGATGATGGCGCACTCGCAACCGTTAAACCGGCTGCTGCTGAATAAGATCGATGATTGAGTTTGACCAGATCTGCCGTGATTTTGTGGTCGGCGATGATGTGGTGCACGCGCTGGATCATGTCGATATGGCTATCGCTGAAGGGGATTATATTTCGGTGATGGGCACATCGGGGTCGGGCAAATCAACCTTGCTTAATATTTTGGGTCTGTTGGATGCCCCCAGCTCAGGCCAATTTCGCTTTCAAGGACGCGAGCTGACGGTTCTGCATGATGAAGAGCGGGCCACGTTTCGTCGTGAGCATATCGGGTTTATTTTTCAGTCTTTTCATTTAATCAGCCGGATGTCGGCGGCAGAAAATGTGGCAGTACCATTGATGTTGATGGGAACTCCTGTCTCAGAGCGTATCGAACGCGCAACAGAATTACTGGGTCGATTGGGGCTGGAATCCAGAGCGAACCACCGACCGGATCAATTATCAGGTGGTCAACAGCAGAGGGTCGCCATCGCCAGAGCTGCCATTATGAACCCCACTTTGCTGCTGGCTGATGAGCCAACCGGTAACCTGGACACCCATTCAGGCAACGAAGTGATGAAAGTATTAGAGCAGCTCAACCAAGAGGGTATCACTTTGGTAGTGGTCACCCATGACAGCCAGCTGGGCAAGCGAGCAAGTCGACGCATATTCATGGAGGATGGTCGAATTACCCGCGATCAGAACGACTAACATGCGTCTGTACGATATGGCTCAGTTCAACCTCAAAGCCTTAATGGCCTACCCGGTGCGTACGGCACTGATATTGCTGGCGATTGCTATTGGCGTCACCGCCGTCGTATTGTTGACCTCATTAGGTGAGAGTGCGCGGCGTTACGTCTCCAATCAATTTACAAGCCTGGGCACCAATTTGCTGATCGTCATCCCGGGGAAAACAGAAACGGCTGGTGGAATCCCCGGCTTGACCGGACAAACACCACGCGATTTAACCATCGATGATGCCGTTGCCCTGAGCCGTCACCCGCTAATAGCACACGCTGCACCGGTGGTGATGGGCAATGCACCCGTTTCATTTGGCGCCTTGGAACGGGAAGTGACGTTGATCGGCTCCACCCCCGCATTATTGTCAGTTTTAAATTTGAGTCTTGCCACCGGCAAGATTTGGCAAGACGATGACCCACACGTTAATTCGCCCGTGTGCTTGATTGGGCAGGAATTGAAACAGGAGTTATTTGGCGCGCAAAACGCCTTGGGGGCCAAAGTCCGGATCGGCGATGCGCGTTTTCGTGTGCTCGGAGTGCTCAAAGATAAGGGCCAAACGATTGGTATGGATTTCAATGATATGTTGATTATCCCGGTGGCGAATGGGCAGGCTGTGTTGAATTCACCCTCACTAGTGCGGATCATGGTTTCTGCCCGTCGGCAGAGTGACATGAACGCTGCTAATACTGCACTTAAACGTATTCTCAAGGCGCGTCATAACGATGAAGAGGATATCACTGTGGTGACCCAAGACGCGATGCTGAGCACCTTTGACGACATTCTAAAGGTGCTGACGTATGCCATCGCAGCGATCGGTTCAATCAGTTTGTTGGTGGCGGGGATATTAACCATGAACGTGATGTTGGTATCGGTCAATCAGCGCAAAGCCGAGATTGGTTTGTTGAAAGCACTGGGTGCCTCAACCGCCCGAGTGACGCGTTTGTTTATTGGTGAGGCGCTGTTGCTTTCTATTGCTGGCGTAATCTGTGGTGCGTTATTGTCGCTGTCATTAATCACCTTGTTGGCAATATTCTTACCCCAATTCCCCATCGAGACGCCGCTTTGGGCCTGGTTTGCGGTGACGTTGATGACGCTAGCCACTGGACTAATATTTGGCACCATTCCTGCGCGCCAAGCGGCACGCCTAGACCCAGTTCAAGCGCTATCAAGCTGATGAAATGGCGTGACTACCTATCGTTTTCGACCGAAAGCATTCGCTATGGTCGGCTACGCAGTTTACTGACTGCGCTCGGTATTACCATCGGCATTGCCGCGGTCGTGCTGTTGACTGCAATGGGCCGAGGAGTGGAGCAATACGTGCTCAAACAATTCACTCAGTTTGGCACTCATTTGATTTCTGTGGTGCCTGGAACGAATGTCACCTTTGGCATATCGGGCGCAGCGATCAATACCACAAGACCCTTATCAATTGATGATGCTACTGCGCTTGAACACATTCCCGGCATTCGGACTTCGGTGCCGGTGATTTCTGGCAATTCATCGGTCGAGACTGGTAATCGTACACGTTGGGTGACGATAGCGGGCGTGAACCATCAGGTGCTGGAGACGTGGCAAATTGATCTTGCCTTGGGGCGATTTCTGCCTGAACAGGTATCTGATTCCGCTCGCAATTTAGCCGTCATTGGCCCAAAAGTGCGCACTGAATTGTTTGGTAGCGACAACCCACTTGGGCAGCGCATCCGTATTGGTCAAGAACGATTTCGGGTAATTGGCGTGATGGCGTCAAAAGGTCAGGTGCTGGGCTTTGACTTGGATGATATGGTTTACATTCCGATCACTCGGGCGATGAGCTTGTTCAATCGCACGGGTGTGATGGAAATTGATCTGTTGTATACGGCAGGGCAAGACGAAGAAAGACTCTCAGAGCGGATTAGGACAATCTTAAAATCTCGCCACGGTCACGAAGATTTCACCCTGATGACCCAAAGTGACATGCTCAATATTTTAGGCTCTGTATTGGGCGTATTGACGGCAGTGGTCGGTGGCTTAGGTGGGATATCTCTTTTTGTGGGGGCGGTTGGTATTCTTAGCATTATGACCATTTCGGTGCGCGAGCGCACTTCAGAAATTGGGCTGTTGCGTGCGCTCGGGGCTTCTAGGCGTCAGATCAGTTTTCTGTTCCTGTTAGAGGCTTCATTTCTCGCTGCGTTAGGAGGCTTGGCGGGTTTGGTGTTGGGTTTGTTGATTGCGGGAGCAGGCATGCTAGTGCTGCCGGGGTTTCCTATTCGCATCGATTGGAATTATGTATTGCTGGCCGAAGCGGTTGCCATTATTACGGGCTTGCTAGCAGGGTTGATCCCAGCCCGTAAAGCCGCTGCTTTGCTGCCTGTTGACGCATTGCGTTATGAATAAAAAGAGAATCAGCCAGGTTCTGTTGTCATCTGACGGAAATTCTGTGGCTCAAGCATCTGAAGGGCTTTCTCCAGCGAGGTGTCGCTGTTGCCTGCGGTTACTGCTATGAGTACCCACTTTTTCTGTGCTAGCTGCTTGAAACCGTGGGTACCCTTTGAGTCGATTATGTTTGAAATCTGCGCTCAGCAAGGCATTCGCGTGCGCTTCGGGCAAGCCAAGCTCAGATTGCAGGGCTTGATAGAGCAGGTTGATCAGACGTGGTAAGCCGATGCGATGGGTTTGGCCAGTAGTGTCGTGGAGCCAGTCACTCAGTTGCAAGAACCGCCGAAAGGGGTTGTCACCCAGCAGTATCGGCAAGGTATTGGGGAACCGTGCTTTGTTACCGACTAAATCCCAATAGCGAGCGAAGCGACGCAGGCGCTGCATGGTTAGAAAATCAACATCCCGGTTTGAGAGGATTTCGTAGGGGGGATCGGGGCTAAATACCAGCGCGTGCGAGGTTTCTAGCTTACGCATTGGCATACCGCGCAGCCGCTTTAGAATGCCGACTTGAATTTCATGGGGTTTCAGACTGATCAGTTGATCAAAACTGCTGGCAATGCTGGCTAGGCTTTCACCGGGCAAACCGAGAATTAAATCGGTGTGCAAATGTGCGCCGCTGTGTTCTCGTAACCAGCGAATATTTTCGATCGTTTTTTCTTGATTTTGCTTGCGTTCAATTAGGGTTTGAACATCGCTGTTGAAAGTTTGCACACCAATTTCAAATTGTAGGGTGCCGGGTGGGAATCGTTGAATTCGTTCTTTAAGTGCTGCAGGCAGGCGGTCAGGGATCACTTCGAAATGGACAAATAACTCATCACCTAAATGCGCTAAAAAGAAATCGAGAATGGCCACGCTAACCTGAGTGTTGAGGTTAAAGGTGCGATCAACGAATTTAAAACTGCGAACCCCGCGCTCATACAAAGAGGCCATCGCCAACAGAAAACGACTCAGTTCAAAAGATTTTGCGGTCTTATCCAGCGCAGATAAGCAAAACGAACACTTGAAGGGGCAACCACGTGATGCTTCGACATAAATAATGCGATTCTTGATGTCTTCATCAGTGTAGTAGTCGTAGGGTAGCTCGATAGCATCTAAAGCCAACGCAGGTCCGCGGTGCACTTTTTCTGTCGGGTTTGCTGCTGTGTTGTCCAGCAGCTGCTGAGTGAGTTGCTGAAAGGCGATCTCGCCGGCGCCAGCAACGATATAGTCCACCAACGGTGTAATCGTTTGCTGATCTATTTCATGGCTGATTTCTGGCCCGCCCAAGATGATGATTAACTGGGGCTGGATTCGCCTAAGTAATTTAACTACCTGTAAGCTCTGTTCAGCGTTCCAGATATAAACCCCTATGCCGACGATAGTCGGGGATTCCGCTAAAATCTGTTCAGCGATATCCATCGGGCGCTCTGCAATCGTAAACTCCAGCAGTCGTGTGCGTGCTTGTAAGTCACTCAAATTGGCCAGTAAATAGCGTAGCCCAAATGCACTGTGGTAATAGCGCGCGTTCAGCGTGCTGAGAACGATGTCAGCCATTGTTTAGTCGCAAACCAGATTACAGACAATAGCGAAAACGACTATACCGGTAGACGGGAAGCCGACGATAAACCTGAACATCAAAATGAGATAAGTAGGTGGGTTAAGTATTAGTAATTATAATCATACTTAAGTAACTATTAAGTAAGTGATATTGCTTCGCACTGCAATAAACATTAGAATGAGAGCTTAGTTCTCGAATCGGTTCGAGAAACAAGCCAAATACTAGCGGAGACTATAGACGATGCGCACCTCAACCCCTTTAAAGATTACTGCTCTTGCTACCGCCATCGCAGTTAGTGGCGGCTGTGTCAGTGCAAAAATGAATCCCGGTGATGAAGCGGCAACTGCAGCAGCGGCTCCTGCGGTCGTTCCTTCGGCACCGCTGACTGCAGACCCATTGGGTGTTACCAGCTATACCGTAGCAAAAGGCGACCATTTATGGGGAATCTCCAGTCAAGATGCCATCTATGGTACACCTTACAACTGGCCTTTGATCTACAAAGCTAACGCAGGCCAGATTAAAGATGCAGATTTAATTTATCCCGGTCAAGCGCTGGACATCCCACGCGGTATGGGACAAGCTGAAATTGATGCAGCGGTCATGCACGCGAAATCTCGTGGAGCTTGGTCTGTAGGCCCAACCGAAGCTAGTGATACGGTTTACTTGGGCGGATAATAGTCGTTCGATTGCTTTTGCTGGATGATGATTCCAGCTGGGGTTTTGCGCAAAACAAAAAGGCGATGCTGTGTTGAGGTGTCGCCTTTTTTATTGGGTGCTGGGTATAGTGTGGGAAGCATCTAACAGGGCTGATGTAACATAGCCAAATAAGCGGTTACCTAGTCGGGAGCAGCAGGCTGATCATTGATATAAGCGAGTAATAAAATATCATGCCACATTAGTAGTTACTGGTGCGAGCGCTCGGTTTAACGGTATGACTCAGAAAAAGCTGTATCCGATGAACCCGGGCCAATCAATCGAAGGCACGGGCTTGGCCTTCCCTTTACCTGACCAGTGTTAAGCATACCGTCCCGCGACATCGAGGCCCACTAGTCTATCAACGGTAATTGGATGATGCGCTAAGGTTATCGTATGAAGCTATTAGTGATCTAAAAAGGGCGACACTATAGGCCGCCCTTGTGAGTGGATTACTTAGCCGTGGCTCCTATTACTTAGGCTGCGGCATTGTCCTTTTTGAAATAATTCATCCAAATGCCGCTAAGTATCCACGTATAGGCGTAGGTCCCGATGATTATCATAGCGAAAGTGGTCGCGATATCAGTGGCGGAGCCATTGAGAGAAAACCCCGGCACATAACCGAATAAGAACGGTGCTAAATATAGGAATTTAGCCATTTTGAATGCTACCCAGGCTGTTTTCCACATATTGGCTTTGGCGATTGTCGCACCCGCAAATGCGGCGATGCAAACCGGTGGCGTGATGTTGGAATCTTGTGACAACCAATAAACGATCATGTGCGCAGCGATCATATTGACGCCCAGGTGGGTCAACGCTGGAACAGCCACGACGGCAGTAATTAAATAGGCGGCAGTAACCGGTACACCCATGCCTAATACCAGTGAGGCCAGCGCGATAAACAAAATGGTCAGCCATAGCTTACCATTCGCTGCTTCGATCACGATGTCGGCAAAAGTTAGAATCAAACCGCTGTATGTCAGTACGCCAATGATGATGCCGATCACACCCAGCGTAGCACCAATTTGTAAGCTGCTGAGTGTGCCTTTGCGGGCAGAATCAACTAAACCAGTAACACCGATCCGCGTATCCTTTTTTACCCAACTCACAGCGATACAAGCAACGATACCGAGAACGGCCGAATAGCCTGGGGAATAGCCCGACAACATAAAAATTGTGATGATCACCAAGGGCATGACGTAATACCACTCGGATTTCAAAATATCCATCGCTTTTCTTTCCGACCGCTTACCAACGATATTGTTCTTTTTAGCGTAGAAATGCACCATCATGAATACGCTAAAGAAGTACATCAATGCTGGGAAAATCGCCACCAGCATGATTTGGGAATAGGGCACGCCTGTTAACTCCGCCATGATAAAGCCGCCTGCACCCATGATCGGTGGCATGAACATGCCACCAATCGACGCCGCTGGCTCGATGCCACCAGCAACGTGTTTTTCGAACCCTGCTTTTTTCATCATCGGGATCGTGAATGCGCCGGTGGAAACAGTATTGGCTATCGCGCTACCGGAAATTGAGCCGAATAAACCGCTAGCAATTACCGAGACCTTTCCCGGCCCTCCGACTTTATGGCCGACGGCGGCTAGCGGGTAATCGATGAAAAAGCTTTGTGCACCACTGCGCTCTAAAAAGGCGCCGAAGATGACGAATAGAACGATATAAGTGGCCAAGACATTGGCCATGATCCCAAATACGCCATCACTTTTATAAAAGATACTGGTACACAGCCCAGCAAAGCTGTCGCCAGCGTGTTGTAGATCTTCGGGGATCCAAGTGGAGTCACCAAATACGCCGTACAGCAACATCACAGTGCCGATAATGACAAAAACCGTGCCGACGACACGTCTAGCGACTTCGATGCCGAGCAGTACGGCAGCCATTGCCACCCATTGATCTAATTGCGTTTCCGCGCCAGATCGATAATTGATCGCCTCGAAATTCATAATCCAATAGCCGACTGTTACGATCGAAACCAGGATCAGAAAATAGTCCAGTACGCGCATCGCGGGCGTTTGTGAGCGACAAATCAAAAAAACCAAGGAATAGGTGATGATGACGTAAACACCACGGTGATATTGCGTGGCCGCCGGTTGAATCACGGCTGCATAGATGTAAAAGGAAACCAGCCCGATGGCTAGAACATCAAAGATGCGTTGCTCGATCGGGGTGAGTTTCTTATAAAGTTTTAGATTCATGGCACGATCTCCTCAGGATTAAGTCGAATATATGGGATATTCGCTGCTACTGGTACTGATTGTTTTTGATCAACCTACTCATAATGATTATTAGAATCGTATAGGCTGATGAAAAACACCCGTGGCTTGGGGCAGGAAACAAATCGGCCAGCTAAGTGCTGGCCGATTTGATTTTAAGCAGGCTTATAGTACGCCTTTTTCTTTCCAGAACTTTTCAGCTCCTGGGTGCATCGGAGTAACGACGCCGTTGACGCCGGTTTCGATCGCCATTTCTTTGAAGGTTTTCTTTTGCTCTTTCATGTGGGCTAAGCCTTCATCCGTATAGATGGCGGTCAGCATGTCGTAGACCGCGTCATCAGAAACGCCAGAGTGGGCAACCCACAAGGCTGAGTCTTGAAATGAAGGCGTTTCAACATCAACACCTTTGTAAGTACCAGCGGGGACCGCTAGCTTTGAAAAATACGGATAATCATCATAAAACCCGCTTTCAGTGGCGTCTTTACCCAAGTCAATCAAGTCGATGTCGTTGGTTTGTGCTGCCATGATTACTGCGCCACTTGGGAAAGCGGTGAACAACCAGAATGCATCTAACTGGTTATTACCAAACGCTTGTGCAGCATCGTTATAACCCATCGCATTGCGTTCAACCGTGTCCCACACACCCATGTGGGTGAAGAATAGCTCGCAGTTGGCGAATGCACCAGAACCGGCGTTACCGACACCGACCTTTTTACCGGCTAAGTCTTTAACGCTCTTGATTCCGGAGTCTTTCTTGACTACTAGCTGTGCTGGGGCACCGTACAGATACGACACCGCCAATACGTCTTCGTATTTATTCTCATCATTTTTCATCTTGCCTTCACGGCCAAGATAGACATGGCCCGAATAAACGACACCAAAATCTGCTTTACCGGAGTTAACCTTACGCAAATTTTCAACAGAGCCCGCTGACGATTGTGCGCGAACCTTATATTTCTCAGATGCTTTGATGGGGTCGTAAACTTGAACCGCGTTGGCAACCACCTGAAAGGTGCCACCGGCAGGGCCACCGCTAAAGACCAAATTTTCTTTGGCGCTGACGGTGTTGGCCGTTAATGCGAGTGTTGCAAAAGCGATGCCGGTTGCTAGTTGGGTTGATTGTTTCAATAAATTCATATTTTTAGATACCTTGGTTATACGTGATTCAAACGGGTCAAACGAGCAAGCACCAAGCTGATGCAGTGCTCGTACTGCCTTCTCGTGATTGATCAAAACATAGGTTTGACCAATGATAAGCAAACTGAAGTGAGCTCTCGCTTATTTATAGCAATAATTGTGCTGTGGGGCAAAGACGGGCAAGCAATTGATTGGCAAGCATAAACCCTAAGTTCTCTTTGGTGGAATGGGGTGGATGTGCGTAAAATCGGACATTTGACCCTGTGAAATACCTTTCTTGCTGCCGCTTAGCGATATCTCTTTTGGTCGATCTGGTGGCGGGCGAATTTATCGTAAAGCGTTTTTCGCGGTATGTTGAGGTCAAGGTAAGTCTGTTTGACGTTACCTCTATTTCTGGACAAGGTCTGCTCAATCAAGTGCTTTTCGAAGCGTTGTATGCGCTCCGGCAAGGATATTTTTGGTCCGGTAGGATCATTTTCCTTTAACAAAAAAGAGTCTTCCACATCATCTGCTGCTCCTGTATCTAGCTGAGAGCGGAGTTGTCGGTTTTCTAGGACGAGTTTTCGTTTTTCAGAGGCACGGTACAAAATATCAACCAGTCGTTCGCCGCGAAACGGTTTTTCTAAAAAATCGTAAGCCCCCAATTGCATCGATTTAACGGCGGTCGAAATATCGCCGTGCCCCGTCATCATAATAACGGGAATGTCACTATCGATGCGAATGACTTCCTCAAGCAAGGCGATGCCATCCATGCCCTGCATTTTTATATCGCTAAGGATGACGCCAGAAAAGCTGTTATCGATTGTGCCAAGCGCAGAAGGGGCAGCGGAAAAGGCTGAAACCTTGAATCCAGCAAGGCCAATGGTTTGTTTTAAAGAGGCAAGTAGGTCGGCATTGTCATCGACCAGTATGACTTCAAACATGGGCTGACTTTAAGCGCATGGAGAAACAGGCACCCCCGAGCTCGGAATTTTCGACCGATAAGGCACCCCCAAAGCGCTGCACAATGCTATATGAGATCGACAAGCCTAAGCCCAGGCCCATGCCCACAGGTTTGGTGGTATAAAACGATTCAAAGATGTGTTCCATTGCATCAGCGTCTATCCCAGTGCCTGAGTCATGCACTTCAATGTTGACTTCGCCTTCAAAGTCATGTTGCTGTAACCGTAGTATTTTAGAATCAGTCTGCATCATGGCATCAAGCGCGTTGGTCAATAGGTTAACAAAGACTTGTTCTAAGCGCACTGAGTTAGCGCGGACCATGATCTCATTGGCAACACTATTTTCAACCGTTACGTCAAGAGACTGAATCCGAGGTTGCAGTAAAGCCAGTGCATTGCGGGCCGCATCACCGAGATTAACTGTTTCAAGTGCGTCATCGGTCTTTCGGGAATAGTGTTTCAAGTGAGTGGTGATTTCGGCCATTCGCTCCGTAAGTTTGCTGATTTCACGCAAATTACTCTCAACGTCATCCTTTTGGTGTTGCTCGGAAAAGTGCAACGCGTTATCTGCATAGTGGCTGATCGCAGCGAGTGGCTGATTGAGTTCGTGTGAAATACCGGATGACAAGTTCCCAAGGGTTGCCAGCCTGGCAGCGTGAATCAGTTCATTCTGGGTTCGGCGCAGCATATCCTCTGCCTGTCGCCGCTCACTAATTTCATTTTTGAGTTCACTATTAGTCTGCCGGAGCGCTTCGGTGCGCTTATTGACCCGATGCTCGAGTTTGTCCCGCGCTTCTATTAGTGCGGCTTCGGTCTTATGGCGAAACGCAAATTGCTCGGTCAGATTAATACGTCGCCACCAGACGCCCATGGCTAACAGCCACAGCAGTAGGCCAAATAGGGTTGCTACGGCGGTTTGAATGAGTGCTTGTTGTTTGATAGCAGCGGTATCAGCCAAGCCGTAAAGAGTCCAGCCTAAACTAGGAAGATTCTGCTCAACGACCGCATATTCATCGGTATTGCTACCCGATTTGATAGTTAATAGGCTGTGATCGGCAAAAGTTGCGTCACCTCCGATGTCTAGTGGCTTAAGCGCGTCGACTGGATATTGTTGGTTTTTCTGTATATCCCGTATTTCGCCTTGGTCTATTGAACGTAAAGTGGAAAATAGCCAATTGGGTTCATTGCTAGAAAAAACCACGCCATTGTTATCGGCGACCAATAGCTTTAGGGGGTGCTCGCGCCAATTGGCTTCGATCTTGTCCATTGCTACTTTGACAACCGCGACACCGATGGGCTTATTGTCACTGGGACCCACTGGTGCTGAAAAGTAGTAGCCGCGCTTGCCGGAATCTACGCCCAGTGCAAAATAGCGTGCGGGTTGGCCGGCGATCGCCTGTTGGAAATAGGGCCGAAACGAGTAGTTGCTACCAATAAAGGTGAGTGTTTGATCCCAATTGCTCGCAGCGATAGCGAGGCCTTCAGCATTAATTAAGTAGAGGTCTTCCGTCTCCGCCACTGAATTGACATACTGCAAATGTTGATTGAGGGTATGGTGATCTAGGGTGCTTGGGTCCAGGAGTGCGTCTTGAACCTGCCCGGTTTTCGCCATTACCAAGGGTAAATAGGAAAACTTTTCGACATCATCGCGTAGCTCTTTAGCCACCAAATTGAGTTCCATGCGAGTTTGCACATAAAGTTGCGACGATAATCGGTGCTGACTTAATAAGTTGGCCAATAGTGCGAGCAGAGGCACCAGAACGGCGAGTCCTAGCCAGCTGAATTTTTTCAGGTGTGAAGCGGCCATAGGCTGTTAATTATAGCGCTCGCTTTCGCGTGCTTGACGACGTAAATCTCCAGATGAGTTCTATAGACCCGCAATTTTGCCCAGCTGGTCGCTTAAGTTTCGCAGTGCATCTTCATTGTTATTGAGTTTGATTCGTTCCTTTTCGACCACGGCAGGTGGTGCTTTGTCGACGAAATTAGCATTGGACAGCTTACCTGTCAGCCTGTTCTGCTCAGCTTGGAGCTTTTCCATTTCTTTATTAATTCGAGTAATCTCAGCTTCTTTATCGATCAAACCTTCCAATGGAATCAAAATCTTAGCATTACCTATTAAAGTAACGGCTGATTCAGGAGCAGTGGTCTCGTCGTCGATAACTTCAATACTTTCAATGCGACCTACAAACTGAATGGTGGTCTGATTAGCTGCGAGATAATTGCGGTCCATAGAAGAGCCATTGGCCAGCAAAATTGACAAGGGTTTGCCGGGTGCAATATCCATTTCACCTCGAATTTGGCGTACGCCCAAGATGAATTGCTTGACCCATTCGATTTCTGCTTCAGCATCTGGGTCTATTTTGTTATTTTCAGCAACCGGAAAAGGTTGAGTCATGATGGTATCACCCGATTTGCCTGCCAGCGTAGCGATTTTCTGCCAGACCTCCTCAGTAATAAAAGGCATGATCGGATGCATCAAGCGTAGTGCGGCCTCTAAAACACGCACCAGCGTCCGGCGGGTGCCGATCCGTTCGGCTGCAGTTGCGCCGTCGCTATTAAGTACTGGTTTGGATAACTCCAAATACCAATCGCAATATTCATTCCAGACAAATTCATAGATGGCGCTGGCGGCTCGATCAAGGCGATACGATTGCATGGCGCGCGCCACTTCCGTTTCTGCGTGTTGCAAACGAGAGATTATCCAGCGGTCAGCAATGGATAACTCAACAGCTTCACCATTTTGGCCACAAGCCTCGCCTTCGGTGTTCATCAGTACAAAGCGGGCAGCGTTCCATATTTTATTGCAAAAGTTACGATAGCCTTCAATGCGCTTGACCGAAAAATTAATATCTCGCCCCGTAGTTGCCAACGCAGCGAAGGTAAAGCGCATCGGGTCGCAGCCATAGGGCGCGATACCTTCTGGGAATTCGTCTTTGGTTTGTTGGATGATTGTGTCGCGTAAATGCGGCTGCATCATGCCTTTGGTGCGTTTATCGAGCAGATCTTCCAGTGAGATTCCGTCAATCAAGTCGATTGGGTCTAGCACGTTGCCCTTGGATTTTGACATTTTTTGGCCATGTGCGTCGCGCACCAAACCATGGATATAGACTTCCCGGAACGGGATTTCCTGCATAAAAACCACACCGGCCATGATCATCCGTGCCACCCAAAAGAAGATGATATCAAATCCTGTCACCAACACGCTGGTGGGGTAAAATGTCGCCAATCGATCAGTTTGTTCTGGCCAGCCGAGGGTTGAAAACGGCCATAAGGCCGAACTAAACCAGGTATCTAAGACATCGTCATCTTGACGCAAAACGACGTCGTCACCTAGATTGTTTTGCTGGCGTGCTTCTGCCTCTGAGTGCGCAACGTAGTAATTGTCGTCGTCATCATACCAAGCGGGGATGCGGTGTCCCCACCAGATTTGGCGAGAGATGCACCAATCTTCAATATTTTCCAGCCACTGGAAATAAGTCTTTTCCCAGTTCTGTGGCACGAATTCAATCTTACCGGATTTAACCACGTTGATGGAGGGATCAGTAATCACGGCTTTGCCGCCGGGGCGCCCATCTTCCTGGACGTCGCGGGTTAAATCGACATACCACTGATCAGTAAGGTAGGGCTCGACTACGGAGCCGCTGCGGTCACCCCGCGGCACCATCAAGGTATGCTCATTAACAGCATCCAGCAAATCTAGCGCTTCGAGGTCTTTAACCACTTGCTTTCGGCAATCATAGCGATCCATGCCAACGTATTGCTGGGGAATTAACCCATCGTCTTCAGCGTCGTTTTCGCGAATAGCCGCATCAACCGTGAACACATTCATCAAGCCACCATTGGCTTGCGCTTGCATAACATCGGTGTTTTGATGGCGCTTCCAGACTTGATAGTCGTTAAAGTCATGCGCAGGGGTGATTTTTACGCAACCGGTACCGAGCTCAGGGTCGGCATGCTCATCCGCAATGATGGGGATGACGCGCCCGGTTAGCGGCAGTTCAACCTGTTTACCAACCAGGTGCTGATAGCGTTCATCATCCGGATGAACCGCGACCGCAGCATCGCCGAGCATGGTTTCGGGGCGGGTAGTAGCCACTACTAGATAGTCATTTTTGCCGCCGCCAACCAATGGATAGCGCAGATGCCACATATGGCCCTTTTCTTCTTCGTTTAAAACCTCCAAGTCAGATAGCGCCGTGTGCAAGACTGGGTCCCAGTTAACTAGGCGCTTACCACGATAAATAATACCTTGTTGATACAGCTTAACGAAGACTTCGCTAACCGCGTCTGATAAGCCCTCATCCATGGTAAATCGTTCGTTTTTCCAATCCACCGAGGCACCGATGCGACGTAGCTGGCGCGTGATGTGACCACCGGACTCAGCCTTCCAGTCCCAGATGCGGTCAATGAATTTATCGCGGCCATAATCATGGCGGGTTTGACCTTCCTGATTGATCAAACGCTCAACCACCATCTGGGTCGCAATTCCAGCGTGGTCGGTGCCGGGTTGCCACAAAGTGTTATAACCTAGCATGCGGTGATATCGAACCAGCGCGTCCTGAATCGTGTCCTGAAAGGCGTGCCCCATGTGTAAGCTGCCGGTGACATTGGGCGGCGGAATCATGATGCAATAAGGCTCACCTTCACCGGAAGGTGAGAAATGACCATTATCCTCCCAATATTGGTACCATTTCTGTTCGATTTCTGCGGGAGGGAACGATTTAGCTAGCGTCATGGACAAGCGTCAGGCGATGATGAAAAGAGGCGAAGTGTAAACCGAGCGGCGTTAAATTTCAGCCAGTTAAGCTCGACAATTGCGCTTAAGTGATAATAGAACCGTCAAAGGTAGGCTGATGATTCATTAACGGCTAATGACGTGAGTTTCGGGCGTTAAGCCTAGCTGCTTCCATTCACTGTAGCGCTGGCGGGCAAGGCCTTTTTTATCTTCGTCATTGCTGACCACCAAGGCGACTCGGTCAAAAGCGTTAGCCGCCTGTGTATCAACATCATCTAGGGCGATCAGCATGGCTGAATCAGTCGCGGGCTTAAGTGCCGAACTAATTCTTATCGGATTGCTAGTGGGGTCATCTGCCGTTGATGCGCCATTTATTAGTGTGTGTGGAATAAATTCTTGATCGGCGAAAGTCCACAGCAAATCATCCAAAGCCTCGGCTTGCCCGGGAGCGTAGACCAAAGTGTTTAAGTTTTGTTGATAAGCTTTTCGAATTAACCGACAAGCGAACCCGAGCATTTGCTGTGGCTGGTTCCAAGCGGTAATGTAAAAGCTAACACGCGTGCTCACTTGCTGGTTGAGTCAGCTTGGTAATGCATCAAAAAATCGACCAGTAAAGGCACTGGTCGGCCCGTTGGGCCTTTGCCACGGCCACTGACCCAGGCGGTGCCTGCAATATCAAGATGCGCCCAGCGATAGTCTTCAGTGAAGCTTGACAAAAACCGTGCAGCTGTAATTGCGCCTGCGCCTTTACCGCCGATGTTAGCGAGGTCAGCAAAGTTGCTTTTCAATTGTTGGTGGTATTCTTCCCACAGCGGCATTCGCCAAGCGCGGTCATCGCTGTTGGAGCCTGCGTTGAGCAACTGTTCTGCCAAGCTGTCGTCGTTACTGAACAGGCCTGAAGCTTGATCGCCGAGCGCAACTACGCAAGCGCCAGTTAGTGTGGCAATATCGATAACTACAGAGGGTTTGAAACGACCTGCATAGGTCAAAGCGTCGCATAGAATCAGTCTACCTTCGGCATCGGTGTTTAAAATCTCGATGGTTTTTCCAGACATGCTGGTGACAACGTCACCGGGCTTGTTAGCGGCGCCATCGGGCAGATTTTCGCTGGCAGCGACGATGCCAACGACGTTAATCGGCAACTCCATTTCGGCAACCGCTTGCAGGGTCGCGATGACACTCGCACCGCCGCACATGTCGTACTTCATCTCATCCATTCCGGGGCTGGGTTTGAGCGAGATACCGCCTGCATCAAAGGTTAAGCCTTTGCCTACTAGAGCGACAGGGCTTTCATCCGTTTTACCCCCTTTGTACTCCATCACGATTAATTTGGCTGGTTCGCGGCTACCCATAGAAACCGACAATAAAGAACCCATTTTTAAGCGCTTCATGCGCGCTTCATCCAGCACTTTGGTAGCTATCGCGTACTGTTTTTGCAGCGCTTGCGCCTGTTTGGCTAAATAAGTGGGTGTGCAAATATTACCCGGCAGAGCCGCTAATGTTTTGGCTAAATTGACCGCACGACCGACCGCGCACCCGGTTGCAATGGAACGTTCTAAGGTCGCGTGTGAATCCGAGGGAGCATAGATAGTCAGCTGCTCAAAAATGACGGTGTCAGCCTTATCACTTTTGGTGTCGTCATATTCATAAAAGCAGTCGTAGATAGATTGTGACAGCGACTTTACGACTTCGGCAGGGTTGAGCTCGCTGTTGCCCAGTATTTGCTGAAGGTCAATCTCCGCCGAGCTAATACTGCGCTTGTTTAGCGCCTTTAGCATTACGGCCAGGGACTCAGAGATCGTGCTTCTGGTGATTTTATCGGGGTTACCTAAGCCGACTATGGCCAAATAGTCTTGTTCAAGACCGTCAGGCTGATAGAGTAAATCACATTGCTTTGCCTTGCCCAATAATTGCTTACGTTCAATCAGGGTGTTAAGCAGCGCGATTGTTTTTACAGGGAGTAGATCTTTTAACGCGGACAGCTGCTGGTCTTGATGGTGAGCTTCGTTGATTTGCGTGATGCCTATGATGAGACAGTTGCTTGCAAGGTGCTCTTCTTGCCCCAGCTGGATAGAAAATTCCACAGATCACTCCCTCAAATAGGTTTAAGTTTCAGGTAGAATCCAATCCGGATTCCGTCCGGCGGAGTATAACAAACAGAGCCAACTTATCTTCTGGAAATACCTATGGGGTTTAGTTCAGCTACTGAAAGGTTGTGTTTGGGCATTATTGCGACATCAGGCTCTGCAGTCTGTACCGAAGAAATCTGTATCATGGTAATGGATGATTTGAGAACACCACATTGATTATTCAACGCACGTTCGTGCGCGAAGTATTACAAACACTGGCCGCTGTATTGGCGATTTTAGTTTCCATTTTTATGGTGGTACGAGTTGTCTCTATTCTGCGTGATGCGGTTGAGGGCAATGCGCCGTTGGATAGTGTCTTCACCTTGCTAGCACTTAAGCTGGTAGCTAATGTCGATGTCATTATTCCTCTGGTTTTCTATGTGTCTGTTTTGTTAGTGCAGAATCGGTGGACGCGCGATCATGAGCTAATCGTTATTCAAGCGTGTGGTGCGGGGATTAAGACATTTCTGCGCCCAGCACTGACCCTAGTTGCCTTGGTGGGCTTACTGACTGCGGCTTTTTCCCTGTATTTAGGCCCGCTTTCATCAGAGATAGCCCAAAATATCGAACAAAACTTTCGCAATAGAAGCGATATAGCGGGTGTGGTTCCTGGGGTTTTTAGCGAATCGAAAGGTGGGCAGGGTGTTTATTTTGTCGAAAGCTATGATGAAGAACTTAAGCAATACCGCGATGTATTCGTCTACAACACTGGGGTGAAAGAAGGCGTGGTTGTGGCGAACAATGGCTTTAAAACAGTCGACCAAATCACCGGTGATGAGTTTTTGGTGCTTAAGGACGGCACTCGTTATGAAGGCAATCCTGGCGAGCCAGATTATGGGGTCTTGAATTTCAAGACTTATGCGCTGCGTTTGAAGCAGCATGAAGACAAAACCTACGAGTTGCCTGTCAAAGCCTACCCGACCCCAGTGCTATTGCGTTCAAAACATCGGACTGCGATCGGTGAGCTGCATTGGCGTATTGCCCATGTGATTGCCATTCCGATCATGGCGATCATGGCGCTATCGTTCAGCACGGTGATGTATCGCCGTGCGCGATTGCCGGGTATGTTGGTTGCATTAGTGACTTACTTCATTTATTTGAATTTTCTGGGTTTTGGTATTGCGATGATTCGAAAAGGCCAGATAGATGCCCACTGGGGCCTGTACATCGTGCACGCGATATTTGCGCTAATCGCAATCTGGCGCTTCACTCGCCGTAGTAAAGATTTATCCATGGTTCCAGGGTTTGCCCGGGCAGGCGTGTAATGGCGATATTAGAACGTTATCTGGGAAGGATTATTCTGAACCAAACCATGCTGGTGTTGCTGGTGTTGCTGGGTTTGTTTTTGTTCGTCAACTTTCTTGATCAGGTGGGCGATATTGGTAAGGGCGACTATAAGCTAGTCGATGCGATCAAATTTGTGGTGATGACAGCACCTCGGACAATCTATGAATTATTTCCGATGGCTGCGCTGCTGGGAACTATCTTGGGCTTATCGATATTGGCGAATGACTCTGAATTGATTGTCATGCGTGCCGGCGGAATTTCGATCATGCAGCTCACTCGTGCTGTACTTAAAACGGGCGTAATTTTTATAGTATTCGCGATGTTGATTGGCGAAGTGGTGTCCCCTTGGAGCGAAACCAAAGCGCAGCGCAATCGTGCTGAGGCGTTGCAACATAATATTCAGCAACATACCAATTTTGGCTTATGGATGCGGGATGCCACCACCTATATCAACGTTGGTGAAGTATTGCCTGATTTGGGTCTGCTGCGAATTAAAGTGTTTGAATTTGATGAAAACAAGCGGCTTCGTTCGCTGGTCTATGCCAAAGAAGGGCGCTTTAAGCAGGGCGAGTGGCGGGTTGAAGAAGTAAAAAAAACCGCCTTTAGTGCCGACGGCAAGGCGACGCCGCAAGCCATTAACAGCGCATTTTGGCAAACCGATGTAACCCCACAAATTATGAGTGCCTTTCTGATTACGCCTGACCAGCTTTCTATCTGGCAGTTACGTGACTACATCCAACACCTGAAAGAAAACGCACAAAAAACAGACGCCTATGAATTGGCTTTCTGGAGCAAGTTAGTGCTGCCGCTATCGACCGCAGTCATGGTAATTTTGGCCATCCCCTTTGTGTTTGCCAATATTCGTATGGGAAACTTAGGGCGCAGCTTATTTCTTGGCATCATGATGGGTTTGGGGTTTTACGCCTTGAACAAAGGTCTGGGTTACGTCGTGCTGGCGTATGGGGTCTCGCCCTTGCTGGGAGCAGTATCACCAACCGTATTGTTTTTGATATTTGCGATTTTATATATGCGACATGTGGAGTAACTTAGAACTATGACAGTCTATAAAGTAGCCTTTTTAGGGATGGGTATTATGGGCGCGCCGATGGCGGGCCATATTGCCGCTGCTGGTCACACAGTACGCGTTTACAACCGTTCTAAAGAGAAAGCGGAAGCGTGGTGCGAGCGCTACTCAGGCTCAGTCGCAAGCAGCGTGGCGGAGGCGGTGGCTGACGCGGATTTTGTCATGGCATGCCTGGGTGACGATGACAGCGTATATCACTCGACTTTAGGTGATGAAGGTGCCTTTGCTTCCATGAAAGATGATGCTGTTTTTGTTGACCATACGACGGCTTCCGCTGAGCTCGCGTATCGCTTGAGCGCTGAAGCCAAGGAGCATGGGGTACATTTTTTGGATGCGCCCGTTTCAGGAGGGCAAGTAGGCGCTGAAAATGGTGCATTAACCGTCATGGTAGGTGGTGATCAGCCAGTTTTTGACAGAGCCGTGCCGATTATTCAGTGTTACGCCAAAGCAGTTACCTTGCTGGGTAAATCTGGGGCAGGACAGTTATGTAAAATGGTTAATCAAATCTGTATAGCGGGTTTGGTGCAAGGCTTGGCCGAAGCGGTCGCTTTTTCACAAAAAGCCGGGCTGGATAGCAAACAAGTCATCAGCGTAATTTCCAAGGGTGCTGCGCAATCCTGGCAAATGGAAAACCGAGGCGAAACCATGGTTGATGGCGAATTTGAATTTGGCTTTGCGGTTGACCACATGCGCAAAGATTTGGGCCTATGCTTGAACGAGGCGCGACGTAATGGCGCTCATTTGCCTGTTGCTGCCTTGGTTGATCAATTTTATAGCGAAGTTCAACAGCAGGGTGGCAATCGATGGGATACCTCCAGCTTATTAACCTTGTTGAAGTAGCTTACGACCAGCGTAGCTGCGTGCGCAATGTGGAACTTTTTATGCTTAAAACCGTCTAAATTTTCGTTAATCTGCGAGTATCTTTTCTGCAGGTATACTCGAACACAACTCAAACTATTAACTGAACAGGATCCATTATGAATACGCTAAAAGTTTCAACCCTGCTGAGCGCGGTGTTGTTGGTGACGTCTTTACAGGTAAAGGCAGATGGCGAACTTGAGACAATCACCGCTAAAGTCAATGCTTTGATTGGTCCACGTCAGGCGGTGAGTGAAGTGAAGCTCTCGCCAATGGAAGGCGTTTATGAGATTACCCTCAGTGGTCGCACCATGTATGCGACCAGCAACGGCTCTTTTCTGTTGTTAGGCGATGTTTATGATACTGATCGTAAAGTGAGCCTGGGAGAAGAGAAAAAGCAGGAGCAGGCGATTAAAATCGTCAATGAAATGCCCGAGGAAGAGATGATTATCTTCGCCCCAGAAAAGACCAAGCGTTCAATGACAGTATTTACTGACGTCGATTGCGGGTACTGCCGCAAGCTGCATAAGGAAGTGCCTCAATTGGTCGATGCAGGTGTTGAAGTGCGGTACCTGTGGTTTCCTCGCGCTGGAATCGGTTCCGAGAGCTATGACAAGGCAGTGTCTGTTTGGTGCGCTGACGATCAGCAGCAAGCGATGAACGATGCTAAGAATAACAATAAAGTGGTGGATAAAACCTGTGAAAACCCCGTTGCAGAACAATATAAAGCCGGTCAACAAGTGGGCGTGCGCGGTACACCAACGCTGGTATTCGATGATGGCACCATCGTCGGTGGTTATCTACCCAAAGATCAACTGCTCGCCCGGCTAGGAATTGAGGGCACAAAAGAGTAAGTGGTATGCGGTGATGTACAATTGCTATGAATATAAAACGGTGTAATTATATCAATGGATAAACAGCTTCAGGCAGTTAAGGGAGGTTGCTTGTGCGGCAACGTGACTTTCGTGGTCAGTGGTAAGGTAGAAGCTTTCCACCTGTGCCACTGTAGTCGCTGCCGACAAGCTACTGGCAGTGCGCATGCGTCCAACCTGTTCACTCAGCCTGAAAACATAAAATGGCTCAGTGGGGAGCCATTTATTAAACGTTACCAGCTACCTGAAGCGAAAAGTTTTTCTCGACAGTTTTGTATCGAATGTGGCTCAGGGCTGCCCTACGTTAATAGGGCCGGGACGTATTTGGTGATTCCCGCAGGTAGTTTGGTCGACCCTATCGAAGTCATACCGGACGACCAAATTTACTGGGATTCGCGCGCTTGTTGGTATGATTTAGGTATCCAATCACAAAAGTTTGCTGAGTATACGGACTAAGTACCGCAGTTTTTGGTAAGTAGATAGTCGCTAAATCAACGCAGAGGCTTGGAGCGGGCTTAACGTTGTAAGTATTTTAACTTGTCCGTTTTTTCCAACCAATCTTCGTGATCGGGCAACGGGTCTTTTATTTCAGAAATTACCGGCCATATTTGGGACAACTCTTCGTTGAGTTCGAGATAGTTTTCCTGCCCCGCTGGCAAATCATCCTCTGCGACTATCGCCTCAATAGGGCATTCAGGCTCGCACAGGCTGCAATCGATGCATTCCTCAGGGTCGATAACCAAAAAATTAGGGCCTTCATGAAAGCAATCTACCGGGCATACCTCGACACAGTCGGTATGTTTGCAGTTGATGCAGCCTTCTATTACAACGTAAGTCATTTATGTCTCTCCAAAACAAACAATAAGTGACATCGTATGAGCCACTCGAATGCGATCAATATCGTGGCGATTCAGCTTTCTTCAAGTAAGGCCTTGAGTTGATATAACTGCTCTAAGGCGCTGCGCGGCGTTAGCTGGTCAAGATCGAGATTTGCCAGCGCACTCAAAATCTGACTTTCCTGGGTGGAAAACAGGTCGGGCTGATCAAGCGCTTCGGTTGAGATATCCGCAGACGGCATTTCTTCTGATTCCAAAGTGATGAGCTTTTGCTCAGCGAGCGCAGTGACTTGATCCGGTATTCCGGCCAATCGGGCAACATGAATGCCGTAAGATTGACTGGCTGGGCCATCTTTTAGGTGGTATAGAAATACGATTTGCTGATTGTGTTCGACCGCGTCCAAGTGTTTGTTGACGACACCATCCATCTGATGCGCGAGTGTGGTCAGCTCAAAATAGTGAGTTGAAAACAAAGTGAATGAGCGAATATTGGCCGCGAGTTCGCTGGCGCAGGCCCACGCCAGTGCGAGTCCGTCAAAGGTACTGGTGCCCCGGCCAATCTCATCGACCAAGACCAGGCTTTGAGCGCTTGCATAGCGAAGGATGCGTGCCATTTCAGTCATCTCTACCATGAAGGTTGAACGGCCGCCGGCTAAATCGTCCGCCGCACCGATGCGGGTAAATATTCGATCAATCTTGCCGATTTTTGCCGACCGGGCAGGCACGAAACAACCGGTATGCGCGAGCAATACAATCAGTGCAGTTTGGCGCATATAGGTACTTTTACCCCCCATATTGGGGCCGGTAATGACTTGCATGCGGCTATTTTCATCAAACGTCGTATCATTGGCAATGAAGGCATGCTCTAGCGTTTGCTCAACCACTAGGTGACGGCCATCGACAATGTTGATCAGTGAGTCATTGCATAACCGAGGCTCGGCTAATTTCAGGCTAACTGCACGTTCGGCAAAATTTGTTAATACGTCAAGCTGGGCGATGGCGCTGGCAGTTGCTAGTAAGGCACGGGCTTTGGGAATGATTTGATCCAGCACCTGCTGATATAGTAGCTTTTCTCTGGCCAATGCCTTTTCGTTGGCACTTAATACCTTGTCTTCGAACTCCTTTAATTCTTCTGTGATAAAGCGTTCGGCATTCTTCATTGTTTGCCGACGAATATAATCTTCCGGCACCTTGTCCGCGCGCGCGCGCGATATTTCAATGTAGTAGCCGTGTACACGATTATATTTGACTCTCAGGTTTTCAACCCCAGTGCGTGCCTTCTCCCGGGCTTCCATTTCAAGCAAATAGACACCCGAATCACGCTGTAATTCCCGATATTCGTCCAGCTCCTGATCGAACCCATCCTTAACCACGCCACCTTCACGAATCACAGCAGCGGGTTCATCTTTGATCGACGCGATTAACAGGGTGCACAGATCAGAAAAAGAGTCGATATGTTCACCCAAAACATGCAGCGATTTGTGGTCGTAGTGCGACAGACGGTCCTGTAAAGCAGGAACTGCCATCAACGCTTCACGGAGTCGAACCAAGTCTCGTGGGCGCGCGTACCCGGTAGCGACCCTGGAAACCACACGCTCCATGTCGCCGATCGGCTTTAGATGCTGATGTAGGTCAGAATATCGCGATGATTCCACCAGAAAACGAACTGCAGCATGGCGCGCTTCGATCCGCTGATGATTGCGCGTCGGCAGGTTGATCCAGCGGCGTAATTGGCGCGCACCCATCGCTGTCGCGCAATGATCCAAATGAGTGATTAGGGTGTGTGAGGTTTCTCCACTGATGCTGCGCTCTATTTCAAGATTCAGTCGGCTGACTTCATCAATGACGAGTTGCTCATCGTTGTGTTGATACTTCAAGTGCTTGATGTGGCCGAGGCCATCCAGACGTAATTCCAGCATGTACTGGACCAGAGCACCTGCCGCTGTTGTTGCGGTCGGGAAATGCTCTGCCTCTAGTGGTGCAAGCGATTGAATTTTGAATAAATCACACAAGGCTTCCGCTGCGCGGGCTGATTCAAAATACCATCCGGGGATGGATTGCACGCAGTTTTTGTCCGCGAGCAGCTGCGCCATTTCTGCTTGATCGTCGGCTATCACAATTTCAGCAGGACGCAAGCGTTCGAGTTCTGAACGCACTTCAGCGCTTTGCTTGAGCTGTTGGGCGTTAAAGCGTCCAGAAGTGATATCGACGCTTGAGAGCCCGTACATTCCATCTTGACCTTGATAGACAGCGAGCAATATATTTTCTTCACGGTCTGACAGCAGCGCGTCTTCTAGTATCGTCCCGGGGGTGATGACGCGTTTAACTTTGCGTTCAACCGGGCCTTTACTGGTGGCTGGGTCGCCGACTTGTTCACAGATTGCCACCGACCGATTGGCGCGAATCAATTTGGCGATGTACTGATCCACGGCGTGAAACGGCACGCCCGCCATCGGGATAGGCTCATCATTTGATTTGCCGCGCGCGGTCAGCGTGATATCGAGTAAGGCGGCTGCTTTTTTGGCATCCTCAAAGAACAACTCATAAAAGTCGCCCATGCGATAAAACAATAAGGTGTCGGGGTAATCAGCTTTGATGCGCAAATATTGGCGCATCATTGGTGTGTGATTACTTAAATCCTGTCCCACGAATCTAGCGGTGCGTTAGAATTTTGAGTCGAGTAGCTTGGCGTGCTCAGCAACAATAGTTTGTAGCTTCTTGAACAACTTAGGGTTGGCAGCGATGATATGACCCGTTTGCAAATAATCATGTTTGCCATTGGTGTCTGAAACAATGCCGCCGGCTTCTTTAATTAATAGCACGCCAGCGGCCATATCCCAGGGTTGCAAGCCATACTCCCAAAAGCCATCAAAGCGACCACAAGCGACCTGCGCCAAGTCGATCGCAGCCGAGCCAGCACGTCGTATACCACTGACGTGTGGTGCGAGCATTTGAAAAGACTTCAGCCACGGCTGCATATACTGCATATCTTTATAGGGAAATCCGGTGCCAATTAAGGCGCGGGAGAAATTCGGGGTTTGGCTAACGCGGATACGTCGACTATTTAAGTGTGCGCCTTTACCACGGCTGGCGGTGAATAGCTCATCACGAGTTGGGTCGTAGACAACTGCTTGTTCAAGTACGCCCTTATGCCGCAATGCGATAGAGATCGAGAAAACAGGATAGCCGTGCAGGTAATTGGTAGTGCCATCAAGTGGGTCGATAATCCACTCATAGTCACTGTCTCCACTGACCCCTGATTCTTCGGCCATAATTGCATGGTCAGGGTAAGCGTGGCGAATGGTTTCAATAATCGCTTGTTCGGCTTGCTTGTCAACCAGGCTGACATAATCATTAAGCCCTTTCTGTTCGACATCAATGGTTTCGAGCCGTTCCATATAGCCGAGGACAATTCGCGACGCTTCACGCGCTGCTTTGATCCCGATATTGAGCATTGGTTGCATGTGTTGGTGCGCCGTATCACGAAGGAGGGGCGATTGTAGAGGGGATGGCGGTGAGCTTCAACGTGCTTGTGAGTTGTATGAGCAATAGCTTGATCAAGAAGAATAAACCCTAAACTATTAGCCCGGGTTGCATTGACTCAGCCGATAAACGATTGACCGGTAAATTTTCTAAAGCTACCGGAGTCAAATTGAGTCAAATGTCTGATCTACAGATCATGAAGAAATCGCGACCCCTTGGGATGACGTGCTTGGCGTCAAAGAAGGGTTGCCATCAGCGTGAAAACACTAGCTTGCCATCGATCAGCGTGTGCGCAACTTGGCCCTTGACCGTCTGACCAATAAAAGGAGTGTTAATACCGCGTGACACAATTGAGGTTGAATCAACGACCCATTCGGTATTTGGGTCAAATATACAGATATCCGCCACTGAACCCGTTTCTAAGGAGCCTGCATTTATGCTCGCCCGCTGGGCAGGGTTGATAGTGAGCAATGCCAGTGCTTGGGTTAATTTGCAAACACCTTCTTCTGCCAAACGTAATGTGAGTGGGAGTAGGGTTTGTAATCCAATCACGCCAAATGATGCTTCGCTAAATGGTGCCAGTTTAGTGTCTTTGCCACGAGACTGGTGATCTGAGCAGATCATGCTGATGGTGCCGTCCGCCACCCCATCGCGTAAACCCAGCATGTCCGCTTCGCTGCGCAGTGGTGGCAGCACTTTATAGCGGGTGTCGAAATCTTTGATGTCTTTCTCACACAAAAATAATTGATGAGCAGCAACGCTAGCCGTCACCGGCAATCCTCGCTTTCTGGCGTTACGAACCATGCCCACCGAATGCTCAGCTGATAGGAGGACAAAATGGGCGCTCACTCTTGCCGTCTCAATCAAAGCTAAATCACGTGCAACCGCAACGGTTTCTGCTGCCTCTGGGATGGCAGGCAAGCCGAGTAGGGTGCTGGTCTCACCTTCATGGATGCAGCCATTGCCTTGTAGGTAGGGGTCAAACGGCGTCAGAAACACGGGGATGTCGTAAGTCGACGCGTATTGCATTGCGCGGCGAACGACCAGCGTATCTTTAATAGGGTTGAGGCCATTGCTGACGCCGACACAGCCAGCGTCTTTTAACATCGCCATGTCGGTCAGGCGCTCGCCAGCCAAACCGTGAGTCATTGCCGCCAGTGGGTGGATGCGGGTCAAGCCGACTTGCCTGGCCAGATCTTGTTCAAGCGCAGCTGTCGCCGGCAAGTCGATAACGGGGTGCGTGTCCGGCGGTGAAATGAGGCCAGTGATTCCACCGGCAACCGCCGATTGCAGCTCACGGGTCAATGAGCGCATGATATCGCCGCCAGCCAATCTGGGCCGTGCACATAAGTCGATTAAGCCAGGGCAAACAATCAAGCCATCAGCATCAATGGTTTGCTCTGCTTTAAAGCCGTCAGGGGGTGTGTCGTAGGCTGCGACTAGACCATCAACGATATATACATCGTGCCTGCCATCGCGATCGGTTGCCGGGTCAATAACACGACCATTTTGTATGAGTATGCTCATGTGGATTTCTTCCCGCCTGGCTTATTACCACCCATGAGTAAAGCCATGATCGCCATGCGCACAGCAATGCCATTGGTTACTTGTTCGAGGATGACCGATTGAGGCCCATCGGCAACTTCCGATGCAATTTCAAGGCCGCGATTCATCGGTCCAGGGTGCATCACGATCGCGTCAGGCTGTGCCAGCTCAAGCCGTTTCTGAGTTAAACCAAAGCGATTGTAATACTCTTGTTGGCTGGGGATTTGTTGCCCGTCCATCCGTTCGTGTTGTAAGCGCAGCATCATAATGACGTCGACGCCCTCAATACCGGCGTCAAGGTCGGTATAGGGGGTGACACCTAATGACTCGATGCCGGTGGGGAGTAGGGTTCGTGGCGCAATCACACGAATGTCTTTCACCCCTAAGATTCTAAGTGCGTGTATTTGTGAGCGCGCTACCCGCGAGTGCAGAATGTCACCGATGATAGCAACGCGCAAATTCTCGAAGCTACCTTTGTGGTGCTGAATGGTAAACATATCGAGCATCGCCTGGGTGGGGTGAGCATGGCGTCCGTCTCCGGCGTTGATGACTCGGACATTGTCCGGCAAATGTGAGGCGATGAGCTGTGCGGTGCCACTCGATGAATCCCGCACTACGAATAAGTCGACGTGCATTGCTTCCAGCGTATGAATGGTGTCCAGCACCGATTCGCCTTTAGTGGTCGACATGCGGCTGGAGTCCATATTAATGACGTCTGCGGACAAGCGCTTGCCTGCTAATTCAAAGGTGGTGCGGGTTCGTGTGCTGGGCTCAAAAAAGAGGTTAACGACTGTTTTACCGCGTAATAAGGGTACTTTGCGGATTTCTTGGCGACCAAAAGAAATAAACGTACCTGCCAGTTGCAGGATTTCTTCCAAGGTGCTTTTGCTGTGAGCCCGGATGGTGAGAAAGTGTTTCAGGCGGCCATTTTTATCGATTTCGACAGACATTTATAGAGCCTTATGTAGGGTCTTAGGTGAAGGTGATTTAAGTGTTAATGACAGATAAGCTGAGCTCGCCGTCTTGTTTGGCTAGCTTGACCTGCTGATGAGGCGCTAGCTTGATATTCATGCCAAAAGTGCTGGCTTCAATCGGCAGTTGCCGACCGTCTCTTTCGATTAATGCCACCAATACGATTGATTTCGGTCGACCAAAATCAAATAATTCATTCATTGCCGCGCGAATAGTGCGGCCAGTGTGCAAGACATCGTCGACCAAGATGATGTCGCGGTCTTCGATGGATACAGGCAATTCAGAAGATTTCACCAGCGGGTTTAGGCCAATTTGGCTAAAGTCATCGCGGTAAAAAGAAATATCCAACGTACCTAGCGGCTCGTCGTTATTAAGTGCCGCGTGTAGCTGTTCAGCCACCCAAACACCACCCGTGTGAATGCCGATAATTAATGGTGTTTGAGAGAATGTCAGCGCAGCCAATTCCTTGGCAATATTGGTAATAAGGTCGCGTACTTGGTGGTTATCTAACATGGCTCAATTGTGACTGAAAAAGGTCTGTAGAATCAACTCCGCAGCGAGAGAATCTTTCGCCGCTATTTTACGGCGGTTAAAGCGTTTTCCTGCTGCCACCGTTTCGCGCAATAATTCCTCAGCATGGCGCGAGGTATAGCGCTCATTGGCGTAATACACTGGCAGAGCGGTTTGCTCGCCTAGGGTGCCACCAAATTGGCGTACTTGCTTGCTAAACTGGGTGGGTTCGCCGTCGGGTCCTAGTGGCTCCCCGACAACTAATGCATCCGGCTGCCATTGATTGATGATTTGCTGAAGCGCTTGCCAATTGGGTGTGCCGTTATTAGCGCTGATGGCGCTCAAGCCTTGGGTGGTTTGGGTCAGACTATTACCGCTAGCCAAGCCGATTCGGCGCAAACCGTAATCCAGCGCCAGATAGGTTTTGGGTGAAGAGCTAGGCGTGACCAATTTGGTTGGAAATCCGGCTGGGATCAAAGCCTAAGTTTGAGGTGGTGCTTTTCCACAGCTCGTCGATGGGAGTCTGAAAAATCATATCGGTATCAACTGGCAAATGCAGCCAGCTATTGGCTTCCATTTCCTTTTCGATTTGACCGCTAGACCAGCCCGCGTATCCAAGCAGGAATTGAAATTCTTGTGGACCTTCGCCACGGCTGATCGCCTCTAAGATGTCGCGCGAACTGGTTAAATGCAACTGGTCGCTGACCTTTAGGGTAGATTCCCACTCGCCTTTGGGTCGATGCAAGACAAAGCCAACTTCGGGTTGCACCGGGCCACCCACCATGATCAGTTGGTCGGGGTTCGGTAAATGATCAACGGGCAAGCCCATTTGCTCAAATACTTCATGCATTTGTGTCGGCATGGCTTTGTTAATCACTAAACCAATGGCGCCGTCGGTTGTATGCTGACACACCACCGAAACTGATTGTTCGAACAGCGATTCTCGCAAATTAGGCATCGCGATTAAGAAATGGTTTTCCAGCGAATTCTCAGTCATCATAGTGTTCATTATACGAGTTTCTCCCTGATAGCGTTAAGGTGATCTACCTATTAGATGTGGTTTCCTGTTTAAAACTCAAGATGAGGGAGACAATAGTAGAGATAACTTATCTTTGCGCTGAGTGCGCTAACAATGGCATAATCTGTCACATTCAATTCATGCACTATGGCAGTAGCCAATATCGCTTTATAATGGAATTCCAAGCTACATGAATAAAAAGCCTGAACTTATTGATATTATTCAGATAATAAAGTCAATAGCTGCTCGGTTACTGACCAGTTCGCAACGCTGCGATCGTGCCTGTAAAGATGACGGCAGTTTCGTGACCGATACGGATGAATTATTGCAGTTCGAAATTGCCCGCGAGCTTCACGCTAAATGGCCAACGATTCGGCTGCTGGGTGAAGAAATGAAACGTCGTGAGCAGCTGGCAATCCTGGACGCCACCAATCATTCTGACGATGAAGGTGTTTGGGTGTTAGATCCGTTAGATGGCACTACTAACTTCTCTTCAGGCTTGCCTCTATACGGCATTTCTCTGGCTTTGGTGCAAAATGGCAATACCGAGTTGGCAGTGGTTTATGACCCCGTTCGTGACGAGTGCTTTTCAGCGAAAAAAGGCCAGGGTGCTTGGCTAAATGATAAGCAGCTCAGGCCATCGGTAGTGACCCAACTGAGTGATTGCCTGGCTAATGTGGACTACAAGCGGCTAACTTCTGATTTAGCGGCCGAGCTGGTCAGTCGTCAACCCTATCGCTCGCAAAGAAACTTGGGCACCTGTGTATTGGAGTGGTGCTGGCTGGCCAGTGACCGCATCCAAGTCTATTTACACGGCGGCCAGCAGCTTTGGGATCATGCCGCCGGACATTTGATTTTACAAGAAGCGGGCGGCCAGGCAGCCACGCTGGATGGTAAGAAAATCAGTGGCTCTGGCCTTAACAAACAATCGGCTGTGGCGGCAGCGAACCCAGTTTTGTTTCAACAATGGCAACGCTGGATCAACACCCATAGCGATGCGCAACGCTCGCGTTTGACCCGGGAAGCTTCTCGCGCTTAACGTCGCTAGCTGGAGTATTTTGTAGTGTGACAGGCAGGGCGTTGCAGCGCTTAAGTGTTTGCCGTTTTGGCTAAAACACGATAAACTATAAGTTCTTTATATCATATCGCAAACTTTCATAAGTAAAACATTATGGTTAATAGCTTCGGATCAGAAAAAACCCTGTCGGTAAACGGCCAGGACTACACCATCAATACCTTGCAAGCACTTAAAGGTGAATACAACCTTGACCGCCTGCCGTATTCACTCAAAATCCTGTTGGAAAACTTATTGCGCTACGAAGACGGCGTTAATGTAAGCAAAGCAGATATAGAGGCGCTGGCTAATTGGGATGCCAAGGCTGAGCCTAGCGTCGAGATCGCCTTTACTCCAGCGCGGGTGTTGATGCAAGATTTTACTGGCGTACCCGCTGTGGTTGATTTGGCAGCGATGCGCGATGCCATGCAAGACTTGGGCGGTGATCCAAACAAAATTAATCCACTCAGCCCAGCGGATATGGTGATTGACCATTCGGTGATGGTTGATCATTTTGGTACACCAGAAGCCATTGACCAAAACACAGCCCGAGAATACGAGCGTAATGCTGAGCGTTATGCCTTTTTGAAGTGGGGTCAATCAGCTTTTACCGACTTTCAGGTGGTGCCACCCTCAACCGGCATTGTTCACCAGGTCAACCTTGAGTATCTGGCCAAAGTGGTATTTACCCGTGATGTAGACGGTAAATTACGCGCTTATCCTGACACCGTAGTCGGTACCGACTCGCATACCACAATGATCAACGGTGTGGGCGTATTGGGCTGGGGCGTCGGTGGAATTGAAGCCGAAGCCGCTATGCTGGGGCAGCCGATCACCATGTTAATCCCACAAGTCGTGGGTTTTAAGTTGTCCGGTAAGTTGCGTGAAGGCGTCACCGCAACCGACTTGGTGTTGACCATCGTAGAAATGCTGCGTGAAAAAGGCGTGGTGGGTAAGTTTGTTGAATTCTACGGCGATGGCTTGGATCATTTATCACTGGCAGACCAAGCGACGATTGCCAATATGGCACCGGAATACGGCGCGACTTGCGGTATTTTTCCGATTGACCAGGAAGCACTTAATTTTCTACACCTAAGCGGCCGTAGCGAAGACCAAATTGCCTTGGTTGAAGCGTATGCGAAAGAACAAGGCATGTTCCGCGAAACCGGCTCGCCGGAAGCTGAATATACAGATAGCTTGAGTCTTGATATGGCTTCGGTAGAACCTTGCATTGCAGGCCCCAAGCGGCCGCAAGATCGTATCTTGCTGAAAAATGCTAAAGTGATGATTGACGCAGCCCGCGCTGATCTCAGTGGCAAACAAACCGTGCAAACCGCATCAACCGTGATCAATGGTCAAGACGTGGAACTGAGTGACAGTGATGTGGTCATCGCTGCGATTACTTCTTGTACCAATACCTCTAATCCCAGCGTCATTATGGCGGCGGGCTTGGTTGCCCAAAAGGCGGCAGCTAAAGGCTTGTCGGTTAAGCCTTGGGTAAAAACATCGCTGGCGCCAGGATCGCGTGTGGTGACCGAGTATTTGGCCAATGCCAAGCTGTTAGAACCTTTAGCCGAGTTAGGGTTTGATGTGGTGGGTTATGGTTGCACCACCTGTATTGGTAATTCCGGGCCATTGCCATTGCCGGTCAGTGAAGGCATCAAGAAAGGTGATTTGGTGGTGAGTTCAGTGCTATCGGGTAATCGTAACTTTGAAGGCCGCGTGCATGCCGAAGTCAAAATGAACTTCTTGGCTTCACCGCCGCTAGTTATTGCCTACGCGTTAGCTGGCACAACTAACATCGATTTGAATACTGAGCCGCTGGGGCAAGACGCCAACGGTGACGATGTGTTCATGAAAGACATTTGGCCGAGCCAGAAAGAAGTGAATGAGGCGATTAATCAAGCGCTGACTCGCGATACGTTTTTGCAGAAATACAGCGATGTGTTTGCCGGCGATGAAAGTTGGCAAGCGGTTGAATCAACCCCTTCAAATCGCTTTGACTGGGACGCAAACTCTACTTACGTGCAACAGCCGCCGTATTTTGAAGGTATGACCAAGGCGCCAGGTACTTTTGGTGACATCACCGGCGCACGGGTGTTGGCGCGATTGGGTGATTCGATTACTACCGACCATATTTCACCTGCGGGTGCGATTAAGGCGGATTCTCCGGCTGGGGCTTATCTGGCTGAGCAAGACGTTGACCCGCGAGAATTCAATTCTTACGGCTCGCGACGCGGTAATCATGAAGTCATGATGCGTGGCACTTTTGCGAATATCCGCTTACGCAATGAGCTAGCTCCGGGCACCGAAGGTGGCTGGACGCGCTTTCAGCCGAGCGGAGAAGAGATGACCATTTATGATGCGTCGATGCAGTACCAACAAGCGGGTACGTCACTGATTGTATTGGGTGGCAAAGAATATGGAACCGGATCTTCACGTGACTGGGCAGCTAAAGGCACCAACTTATTGGGCGTTAAGGCAGTTATGGTCGAAAGTTTTGAGCGCATTCATCGCTCTAACTTGGTTGGCATGGGCGTATTGCCTTTGCAGTACGAGGAAGGTGAGAGCCGCGAATCGCTGGGATTGGACGGCTCGGAAACTTACGATATCACCGGCGTGGTGATGGGTGCTAAGTCAGTGTCGATTACTGCAACCGCTGAAAATGGGGAGAGCAAAACCTTTGCAGCCAAGGTCCGTATCGATACACCGAAGGAGTGGGAGTACTACCAACACGGTGGGATTTTGCATTACGTACTGCGTCAATTAGCCTAACGCCGCGGGGCGCAAGCTTCAAAGAAAACGCCAGCCCGTGGTGAAAGCCTGGGCTGGCGTTTTTTTATGGCTGTTAGCTTGTTATTGCTAGGCTTGAGTCAATACGGGTGCTAGCTCGCTTATACCTGTCCTAATAAACGGCGCAAATGTGTGATTCGCTCCTGGGACTCTTTTTCCAGCCAATCAATTTCTTCTGCAATCTTGATTCTGACGTCTACGCTAGTGTGATCAGTGCCTAATAGTTGATCCAGCTCAGCGGCAGCTTTTTGTAAAAAAGGTGAAATTTCAAAAACCTCACGAGTGCCGTCTCCAGAAGAGTTGGCCTTCATCATCTTGGCCGATCGCCCAAACTTAAAGGTCTTGCGCTGAGGTAAGAGGGAGCCTTTCTCGCGCTTGTAAAGAATACGCAGCATGTCGCTAGATTTGCTGGTCTGGGTCATAGAGTAGCGTTTTATTTGCTCGGGGCAACAGATGCCCATCTCAGTTAAAGTGGGGTAATTTCTCATAGGTAAATTGGGTTGATTGAGGTCAAGTGCGAACCATTATAGGGTGCGAACTAGCCAAGTGAAAGCTTATTCTATGGAAGGATTGATGTTATGGATCGAAGGATTCGCGCTAGCTGCCAGCGATTCAGAGACAATAACGACTTTTTCTGGGTGTCTCTATTGAATAACCACGCGCTGATACAGGCCGCCAAAGTGAGCTGATTTTTCGATTGAAAAGCGGCTTTTTTGAGTGTCCGTCAAGTAATCACTGATGTCTCGCTGCCACAGGCCGAGCGCAAATGGCTCCAGCAGTTTAAGAATTGGGATCATCACCCATTTGATCGGGTTGAGTGCATGAGGTTTATGATAGTCGACGATAATCAGTTTTCCACCCGGTCTCATTACCCGCAGCGCTTCTTGGATGATGGTGCGGCGTGTGTCTTCAGGTACTTCATGCAGCAAAAAGAATAGAATGACATTGTCATAGTTGTCGCTGCGAAAGCTGAGGTTAGCCGCGTTTTGGTGATGCAGCTTTATACGGCTGTTCGCCGCTAGTTTTTTTTGCAAGTTGCTGAGTTGAATGGGAGCGACATCGACCACGTCCAAGTGTGCAGTCTGACTCAAGCGGGTTTCAATATGCGGTGTAAAATCACCGTACACACAGGCAATTTGTAGCGTCTTACCGGTAATTGGATTACCCATTGGACTTAAAGCCAAATC
Source organism: Candidatus Poriferihabitaceae bacterium (assembly GCA_965249035.1). GTDB lineage: Bacteria > Pseudomonadota > Gammaproteobacteria > Arenicellales > Poriferihabitantaceae > CBDFKV01. The sequence goes on from CBDFKV010000007.1 coordinate 153,174, forward strand.
ACGCAGCTTGGTAAAATTCCCCCACAGAATGCAATTCACCAACCATTGCCGCTCAAATATTTTGACCGCAGTCGGGTGTAAGTAGGCCCACCAGTAGGTATCACTTAGGTACTGAGGAATAGGGGGTGAAGACGCTGCTTTTTGGGGAAGTGCTGCCGATGTCGACTTACTGGTCATGGCTTATTTCTCTTTATTATTAATTATTCTTGTGCGTTTTTCGATCAATTGATCATCTTATTCTATAGAATCATTAGGGTCTTGCAAGTCAAATGCGTACCCAAATGCGCGTGATAGGTTAGTTAGCCGTGCTTTTTGCGATCGCGGCGACTGGATTGCTTTCAGGCCGACTAATTACCATAGTATTTTTGCTAGAATCGTGTAAATTCAACCCCTTGTGATTAATCAAGACTAAGCAAACTAATACCGTGAATATAGCTGAAAAAAAGAAGGTCACCGCGCACAGTGAGCAGCGCGCGTTTATGTCGGGTAATGAAGCCGTTGCCCGTGGTGCCTGGGAAGCAGGCTGTCGTGTCGCCGCGGCCTATCCAGGGACACCGTCTACCGAAATCCTTGAATATTCAAGTCAGTTTCCGGATATGTACGCTGAGTGGTCGGTGAATGAGAAGGTGTCACTAGAAGTCGCCATCGGCGCGTCAATGGCGGGTAGTCGTGCATTTTGTGCGATGAAGCATGTGGGCCTCAATGTGGCTTCCGATGCCCTGATGACGCAAACGCTGATCGGCGCAAAAGGTGGCTTAGTGGTGGTAGTGGCGGACGATGTTGGATTGTCATCTTCGCAAAATGAACAAGATTCACGCTTTTGGGCTCGATTTGCCCATTTGCCGATGCTAGAGCCGTGCGATTCACAAGAAGCGCATGACATGATGAAAGACGCCTTTGAATTGTCCGAGCGCTTCGATACGCCCGTAATTTTGCGACTAACTACCCGTGTATGTCACGTTAAGAGCGTAGTTGTTACCGCTGAACGGGTTGAGGCGATGCAGGCAGACGGTTTTGTCAAAGACCCCCAATCTAAAGTGATGACGCCCACCAATGCACGGGTGCGGATTCCCATCATGTTTGAGCGGGAAACAGCACTACAACAGTATGCTGACAGCGATTGTCCGTTGAACCGTATTGACACCGGTTCGGATACCCGAGTCGGTTTTGTCACCTCTGGCCCCGCTTATCTGAATGTGCGAGAGAGTTTTCCCGACGCGCCGATACTGAAACTCGGCATTACTTATCCGCCCGCGATTGAGACGGTTCGTGAGTTTGCAAAAACGGTTGATACCTTAGTCGTCGCCGAAGAGGTAGAGCCGATCTTGGAGCAGGAGCTTAAGGCAGCAGGAATAAGCCTCACAGGTAAAGATATTTTGCCACGTCAGGGCGAATTATCACCCACCGTCTTGCGTCCAGCGATTGCAGAACTATTAGGCGAAGAATTCACCGATAATGCGCCGACGACTCCGGCGATTGAGACCATCTTAGTAGAGCCGCCCAGTATCGCCAAAGACTTATTTCCACGGCCGCCCACCATGTGCGTGGCTTGCCCACACTTGGGGATCTTCTATACTATTTCAAAAGTGCGCAATACGCTGATCGCGGGCGATATTGGCTGTTATACCCTGGGTGCGGGAGAACCTTGGAACGCTATGGATACCTGTCTCAGCATGGGTGCGTCGATGGGCGTGGCGCTGGGCCTGGATAAGGGTCGAACGCCCGCTGATGATAATAAATCTGTACTCGCAGCTATCGGTGATTCAACCTTCCTGCACATGGGCATGCAAGGCTTGCTGGACATCACCTATAACCGCGGCAATGTCACCATTTTGTTACTGGATAATCGTGCGGTTGGGATGACCGGCGGGCAGGAAAACCCGGGTACGGGGCGTGATCTCAACGGTAACGAAACGGTAAGGGTGGATTTTCGCAAGCTGTGTGAAGCGCTGGGAGTCAAGCCGGAGCGCATTCATGAAATCAACCCTTATGAAATGCCGACGCTGTTTAAAGCGATCCGCCAAGAAATCAAAATCAACGAGCCGTCGGTGATCATCACCGACCAGCCCTGTGTGCTGGTGGACTACTACAAGCAACAGCCCGCCTATACGGTGAATGTTGATGAATGTACCGGCTGTAAAAATTGCCTGGACGTGGGCTGCCCCGCGATTTATGTCACTAAGCGCGAGACGGTGGTTAAGCCGAATGGCTCCGAAAAAGAGCTGGCCTTTGTGCAAATAGAGTCAGCTGCCTGCACCGGTTGCGATCTGTGCCCAAAAACCTGCGGCCCGGATGCGATTGTTCCTGTGCAAGGATTCAAACGTGGCTAGTAAAGGTGCGCTGATTAGCGGCGTTACCAATATTATGGTTGCTGGGATTGGCGGGCAGGGGGTCATGACTGCGGCTGAAATCTTGGCACAGACCGCATTGGCACTGGGCTTCGACGTTAAGAAAACTGAAATTGCCGGGATGGCCCAACGCGGTGGGGTAGTGACTTCCCACGTGCGTTTTGGTGAACAGGTCAGTTCGCCCGCTATCCCTAAAGGCGAAGTCGATATCTTGCTCGGTTTTGAGCCAGCAGAGGCAGCACGCTGGTTCGATCAGCTCAAACCCACCGGCGTGGTCATGGTCAATGTGGTCAAGCAAGTTCCGCCAGTGGTCAGCAGTGGTTTATTTACTTATCCCGATGACCCGGTTTCTGCCATCACCTCCTTAGGGATCGATGTTCACGCCTTTGATGCCACCGGTATCGCCAAAGACTTAGGCAACGTTAAGTTGGTTAATACCGTTATGTTGGGGGCAATTTCGACCCATTTACCATTTGCCGCTGATATTTTGAAAGAGTCTATTTTGGAGCGGTTTCGCCAGCACAAACCTGCGTTGGTGGAGCTTAACCAGAAAGCGTTTGAGATGGGGAAGGCGGCTGCGTGATAGTTGTCTCGTGGTGGAGATAGAAAAGTAAAGAGAATCAAAGTCTTTGGCATCTTGAATTCCCTAATGGCTATATATAAGCCTAAATAAATACCTTATGAAATTGATCAATTTCATAAATACGTATAGACTGTAACCTATGGACAATCCAATATATTGTTAATTATTTGATAGAATAACCAATAAATTAGGGGAATTTAGTAATGGGAGCAAGCAAAGCGAGGATTGTAAAATACATAATGTCGCTAACTTGGTATGTAATGCTGACATTATTTACTCATGCAGCATCGGCGACATCTGGCAGTCAAAACTCACTAGGTGATCTAGCTCAAAATCAAGAAATTTATTGTTTGACAGTGATGACACTTGCATTCAATACGTATACCAAAGAAATAAGAGAGTTTCCTGATTCTTGCATACCGGAAGGGTGGATTGACTGTGGTCCCTATCCTTTAGTAGAAGAAGAGCAACTTTTGGATATATGTCTAAATACAAGACAAGATACAGATGCAGACGGTTTAAATGACGTCAAGGAATCCCTTGCTGGAACGGATCCGAATAACCCAGATACAGACGGTGATGATTTTAAAGATGGTGAAGATGAATACCCACTTGATCCTTCACGACATACGGATCAGCCGTGTCTGACTATTGTAGTCCTTGCATGGGATCCAGCTACGGGCAAAGAGCGTGAGTTTGGGAGTAGCTGTATTCCTACCGATTGGCTAGAAGGAGCAGCGCCAGACGCAGATGCAGACGGTTTAAATGACGTCAAGGAATCCTTTGCTGGAACGGATCCCTATAACCCAGATACAGACGGTGATGATTTTAAGGATGGTGAAGATGAATACCCACTTGATCCTTCACGACATACGGATCAGCCGTGTCTGACTATTGTAGTCCTTGCATGGGATCCAGCTACGGGCGAAGAGCGTGAGTTTGGGAGTAGCTGTATTCCTACTGATTGGCTAGAAGGCGCAGCGCCAGATGCAGATGCAGACGGTTTAAATGACGTCAAGGAATCCTTTGCTGGAACGGACCCCTATAACCCAGATACAGACGGTGATGATTTTAAAGATGGTGAAGATGAATACCCACTTGATCCTTCACGACATACGGATCAGCCGTGTCTGACTATTGTAGTCCTTGCATGGGATCCAGCTACGGGCAAAGAGCGTGAGTTTGGGAGTAGCTGTATTCCTACCGATTGGCTAGAAGGAGCAGCGCCAGATGCAGATGCAGACGGTTTAAATGACGTCAAGGAATCCTTTGCTGGAACGGACCCCTATAACCCAGATACAGACGGAGATGATTTTAAGGATGGTGAAGATGAATACCCACTTGATCCTTCACGACATACGGATCAGCCGTGTCTGACTATTGTAGTCCTTGCATGGGATCCAGCTACGGGCAAAGAGCGTGAGTTTGGGAGTAGCTGTATTCCTACTGATTGGCTAGAAGGCGCAGCGCCAGACGCAGATGCAGACGGTTTAAATGACGTCAAGGAATCTCTTGCGGGAACTGATCCGAATAACCCAGATACAGACGGTGACGATTTTAAAGATGGTGAAGATCAATATCCGCTTGATCCTTCACGGCATATGGATGAATCAACCCGTTCAGCACCTTGGATTTCGTCCATTCTAAGTGTACTGTTGTAATTCATGGTACGAATCCAGCATGACTTACAATCCAGTATTCGATAGGATTTCAGGCTGTTGATTGTTACACTGGTCGACGGGTTGTCGTAATCACATAAAAAAGGATGTTAGCTTTAGGATCAAGAAATCAGAATTCAAAACACCAGTGCGTAACGTTTATGGCGGTACTCTCAATGCTGATATTGGTTGTCGGGAGTATTGCATCTGCTCAGGCACAAGTTTCAACGATCAGCTGGGAAAGCTTGAGTAGTGCCGATGAAGCAGCAATTCCATCGGGCACTACAATGACCGGGAGTAATGGTGACGTTACTATGACGGTGAATTGGTCCACACAAATAGTCGGTAACGGATCTTTTGTCCCTGCTTTCGGCGATGACTTTGTCAGCTACGAAGCAGGGACACAAGGCAACCAATCTGGCATTGCGCAACTAGGGTTTAACAACCGAAATGATGATCCAAATGATAAGGTGATTATTAGTTTCACCTTTAGCCAGCCCGTTACTGGCTTGAGTTTTAGTGTGCTGGATGTGGACCGTGCGTCACCAAGTAATCAAATGGTCGACGCAGTGGAGATTTTTGCCGATGGCAATAATATTCAAGGAACCACCGCAGTGAGCGCTATCGGTAGCAGTGTGAACATGGATAACGAAAACTATATGCAGGGCTACGAGGGGGTCAATAATGCTGCTGATACCAGCACAGCAGGCAATATTGACCTTGATTTCGGAGGTGTGCCGGTTACGACAATCAGAGTAGAGTATTTCAGCAGTGACGATGCTAACAATAACCCTTGGCCACAAAGTATCTCGGTGAGTGATTTTACCTTTAATGGGCCCCCATCGTGGACATTGGATAAAACCTCAACATCAATGCCAGTGGAGGCAGGCGATATAGTGAGCTACAGCTTCGCACTAGAGAACACGGCAGAGGTGGCGATTTCTGGTATCACATTGAGTGACGCGAATTGTGACGCTGTGCCCAGCTTGGATAGTGGTGATAGCCCTCCGCTTGGAATACTCGGTCCTGATGAAACCTGGACATATCATTGCAGTCACATAGTGACTGGCGCCGAGGCACTTGCAGGTAGCGTAATAAATACTGCAACGGCGAGCGGCACGCCTGCGAGTGGCACACTCGACAACGTAACAGACAGTATAACCATCCCAATTGTCTCCGTAAATTTGTCAGTAACCAAGACCATACTCACGCCAGCACCCTATCTTCGGGGGCAGTCAGTCACCTACCTAATTAAACTGGTGAACAACGGACCCTCCGTAGCCACTGGAGTCACCGTTCGTGATGATAGTGTTGGCTTAGATTCAGTGCAGATTACCGACGTTGATAACCCCAGTATTGACACCGGTGACTGTGCCATTGATGATAGCTTTCCTTGCGATCTGGCAGCCATGGCAAATGGCGAGACGGTTCTTCTAACGGTAGGAGCGACAATCCAGTAAGAGTTAGAAGCATGCTGGGGGGCGATTTCACTCCATTTGCCGTTTGCTACTGATATTTTGAATGAGTCCATCTTGGTGCCGTTTCGTCAGCACAAACCTGCGTAAATTAACTTGACGAGCGGGCATTTGAGGTGAGGAAAGCAGCAGCGTAACATTTGCCCTGTGCTAGGATGGGCGGTGGAAAAAGTGAAGAGCATCAAGGTCTCTGACCTCAAGATTGTATTACCCATAAAACAACAAAATTGGACCGCCAACTAAATGAATTGCCTGGATAAATATAGAAATAAGCTTGTTCGTGAAATAAATAGCTCCCTCAGAACCATTCAGGACAAACCCGAAGAGGAGGCGATCCATGAATACCGGGTAGGGGTGAAAAGGCTCACGGCATTTTATTTCTTCCTCAACCAGATCAAACCCGAGCTTCAGTCAAAAGAAATCCTCCGGCCCTACCGCACGTCATTCAAATTCGTTGGCAAAATTCGCGACGGCCATACCGCAGCAAATTTAATACAGAATCTGAGTGAGCTTGATCCGGCGGAACAACAACTGCTAGTGAAAGCCATCAACGCCAAAATTAGCAAAGAGGTTCGCTTATTTGCACAGCATATCCAATCTGAAGCGGGATCATCTATCAGGACGCCATCGGTCAAAGCACTGGGCATTTCCGAACGCGCGATTCTTCAGCAAAAACCAATTATTCTGGACGCGCTTATTTCCGATGTTTCCAATACTGAGGGCAGGGTAACCGCTAAACAGTGGCATAAGAAGCGCATTTTGCTGAAGCGCTATCAGCACATCATGGACGCCTTTATGTTCTGCCCAGGGCACCAATCAGACGAGGAAGAACTTAAACAAATTTACATGCTACAAAAATTGCTGGGCGACTGGCACGACCGCGTAGTGGCCATGGAGTTGTTACAATCAATCCCAGAAATCGAACATCAGATTGAGCATGTGATTGGCGTCGCGCAGAATCAAGATAGATTGCTGCTGGGGTCTGCTAAGATTTATCTGCACCAATATTCGATCTGGTATAACGCTACGAAGGCCTGAGTTAGCGTGGGACACTTTTTAAAGCAGTTCAAGGCAAAATTCCACTAAATTAAAGCATTACCAATGGCGTTTACCTTTCAGGAATTAGACTTTCAGGCAACGCCGTTGGGCGATATCAGTCTGCGCAAGCGCGCCGAACCCCGATTGGGCGGAAAGATATTGTACGAAGTTAAGCTAAACGACGATTTTCTGATGTCGAGCCTGTTTCCCGAAGCGGAAATTGCACTGGCTAAACTCGCCCTACAACAGCTTAAGGGTGACCAGCTGGAGGTGGTTGTTGGTGGCTTGGGCTTAGGTTACACCGCGGCAGCCGCGTTGGAAGACCCCAGGGTGAGCGCACTGACCGTTATTGAAGTCATGCAGCCCGTTATTGACTGGCATCAACAAGGCTTAGTGCCACTTGGCGAGACGTTAAGCAATGACCCACGCTGTGAGCTTAAGCTAGGCGATTTTTTCGCCTTAGCGACTCAAGACGACAGTTTTTTCGACGGGCAACCCACTCGGCTAGTCGACGCGATACTGTTAGATATCGACCATTCGCCCAGTCACTGGCTAAATACGCAGAATGAAGGGTTTTACTCAGACAATAGTTTGCGATCGATGGCGAGTAAATTAAAAGCGGGCGGTTGCTTTGGCTTATGGTCAAATGACCCACCAGAGCCTCAGTTCGAGGCGTTATTAAGAACTCTATTTCAACAAGTAGAGTCTCACATCGTTAGCTTCGACAATCCGTTTAGAGAGACACCTTCAACCAACACAGTGTACCTGGCATCCGTCTAATTCGAAATTAGTTGACCAAAGGGCGTTAAGCTTGGTAAAGCGAATCACTCGCTTGATATACACTCATAGCCTCATTTTCAGAAATATTTCGCTGTCACGATACTCATGGAAAATAACGATATTCTTCGCCGCTTGCGCTACACCTTTGCTTTAAATGATACAAAGATGATGTCTTTGTTCAGCACCGAAGAAGAGAAAGCAACACGCGCTCAAATCAGCGATTGGCTTAAGAAGGAAGACGACGAAGACTTTAAATACTGTGGTGATAAACAATTCGCCCTATTTTTAAATGCGTTCATTGCCATGAAGCGAGGTGTGCGCGAAGGCGCGCCAAAGCGTGAGCCTGAGAACAGGTTGAACAACAACCTCATATTCAACAAACTCAAAATTGCTTTAGATATGAAAGCAGAAGATGTGCTTGAGATATTGGAATCAACGGATATGGCTATCAGCAAGCATGAGTTGAGTGCCTTCTTTCGTAAGCCAGGGCACAAGAATTATCGAGATTGCAACGATCAAATATTACGCAAATTCTTGCAGGGCTTACAGCAGAAACTAAGGCCAGGCAGTGACGAAAAACCAGCGTCTGTGTGGCCGACTACACGTAAGTAGTTTGCATTAGCTGTTTGGGTTGGTAGTTTGCTTTAGAAGTTGGCTTTGGCAGTTTGGAATTGCGTTTTAAAGCGGGCTTATTTTTTACCACCCCAAATACGTGCAGCCCGTTCTGTTCTTTGCTGATATTCAGAAGGTTTTTCTGAGGCTTGGGCTTTCTTAGGCGTCGGTTTTGTAGGCTCAGATTCTTTAACCCTGATCACCTTACGTTCAATTTTTTTGCCGTTAAGCGCGGTGATCGCGGCCTTAGCTTCGGTATCATTCGGCATTTCTACAAAGCCAAACCCTTTAGAAGCGCTGGTTTCTTTATCAATGACTAAGTCACACGCCTCAACTTTACCATGCGCTTCGAACAGCTTTTTTATGGCATCTTCAGTTATTTCGCGATCGAGATTACGTACTAAAATTTTCATGTGATGATGGCTGACTAAGGCGTTTAGAAAAGTGGCGCGTATAGTATCAGAGCGCGAGGGACATCAGCATGAATTCAATCATGTGAAGGCGATTGAAGCCTGCTTCACCACCTCAATCAAATTAGGTCCTTCGCCTGTGCATGTCTTTGCAAAGCGATCAATTAAGGGCGTACTAATCTGTTGAAGCTTTGACTTTGGTGTCCTACTTCCTCATCAACTGGTGCACTTTGGAGTTGGATTTAACCTTAGCCGACCTAATCAATCGAGTCTGACCCCATTGGTTCTTGTCCCCCGAACTATAAAGCTGGGTGGTACTTGATGTTGTGTATAATTAAGTATTGTGTCCCCCGAATTCCCTCCCCCGAATTCCCGAAGTATTGTGTCCCCCGAATTCCCGAACTCAAACTTCTAAGTATTGTTTCCCCCTAAATTGATCATTGCATCTCACATTGAGCGATAAATTTAGTACCATTTGAAGTTGAGCCTTCCGCGCTAAATTTATTTTCATGCGCGGGATCTAAAAGAACTCTTATGGCAACAGATATTTTGCTCTTGGCATTTATTACTTGTTCAAGTTCTTTTTTAGAAACTGTTGAAATTACACCAATGTACTCACCAGTATCTTTAAATTTCGTGTCAAGCTCCAATATTTCACCATCGTCTACTCTTATGAGTAGTTCTGGGTAGACGCTATTTAGATTATCAATTGATGTGTTTCCAATCAGTTCAGTTGTCACATAAACAGCTTGTATGGATTGGATGTCTTTACAAATGAATCCAAAAGAATAACCATTATAGCTTGTTGCTATAACATGCTTCGGTCGATCATCGAACGCGCCACCTTGTTTTTGGTAGGCCCACTGCGCGGAGGCGATCTGAGAGGTTAAAATTATGGTTGTGATAAAAAAGGCTTTTATGTTCATTTCTGCGTTCCTATGTTACATTTTTTTCACAAAGAATTCCGGGGACACAATACTTAGGGATTCGGATTCGGATTCGGATTCGGATTCGGGGGACACAACACTTGGATTCGGGGGACACAACACTTAATTATCATGCGGTCAACCAGCTTGATGCCCTTATTTCCATTGATCAGCCATTTCACCCAGTATCATAGCAATAATCACCCACAAAAAAAGTGGAAAACTGAACAACTTCTTTCAGTTACTACGTGGGTATTAGGCCGATAACCGATGCTTAAGACTTAGGTAGTTCGTTATTTGGGTCATACAGCGCTTTATAGCCGACCGCCTCAACCTTAATTGGAAAGGGCTCATCGAAATACTCCATGATCATTTCCCGTCCTTCTTCGGCAATCTCGGCGGGTAAATAGCCCAAACCAATATTCTTACCCACAGAAGGCCCGTAAGCCATGCTGGTCATGTAAGAACGCCGCCCGCGTGAGTCGACCGGTACTTCTCCTGTTTTTGGATCAATGATCGGCCACTGTCCCACCGGATAGCGCGCGACGCCATTGGCATCGATGTTATCCACCATGCTGAAAGTGCAAAGATACCCAGCTTGTTGTTCTCGTTTACGAATTTCACGATAAGCCTCTTTGCCATGAAAATCGGCTATTTTCATTTTAGGTCTGGCTAATCCGGCCTCGATTAAGTTGTAATCGGTTAATAAGTCGCCGTTTTGCAGACGCAGGCTTTTCTCCATGCGCCGGGTGTTGGCATAGGTTTCTATACCCACTGGTGTGACGCCTTGCGCATAAATTAAGTCCCATAACGCCAGGCCATAACTAAACGGAACGTGCAGCTCCCAGCCCTGTTCTCCCACATAGGAAATACGAAACGCCATGACTGGAATGCCTTTTAGCGTGATGTTTTTAGTGCTGGCAAAGCCAAAATTCTCGGCTTCGAGCTCTTCAGGATGGTCGGCAATCGCCTGCAGTGTTTTACGCGCATTCGGCCCCCATACACCCAGGCAAGCCTCATGATCCGTTTGATCTTCAATATAGACGTGCCAGCCACGATCTTCAGCCATGCGTTTCAGCCAAATCAAATCTCGATGCCCGGCATCGGCACCATCAATCACGCGGAATTTATCGGCGGCCATGCGAATCACAGTAAGGTCAGCGCGGATGCCGCCTTTATGATCAAGGAAATGAGTATAAACCCCTTTACCGATCGCTACTCTGCCCCCGACCGGTGCCACGCAGGCATATTCCATTAAAGCTTCTGCATCCGGCCCGAGCACATCGAACACCGCAAAATGCGATAGGTTAATCATGCCGACATTGTCAGACATGGCCAGTTGCTCGGCATTGGAGACGCGCCAGAAGTGGCGGTTATCCCATTCATTCTCTCGCACTGGAACTTGATCGGCGTATTTTTCCAGCAGATGCTCGTTGGCCGCGTAGCCATGTGCGCGTTCCCAGCCCGCTAGTTCCATAAAATAGGCGCCCAACTCTTGCTCTCGTGGCCAGAACGGGCTGCGTCGCAAACCGCGCCCTTTGGAATAAGGCTCGCGGGTATGCACCGCCGGGTTATAGATTTTAAACGCGCTTTCGTAGCAACGATCATGAATATAGGTGGGCGTTTTCTGGATAGGATAAAAGCGTGCGACGTCAATGCTGTTGATATCGACCTCGGTTTCGCCGTCGGTCATCATATCCGCCAGGACTTTGCCGATACCGGGGCCATCTTTAACCCAGACCGCTTCGGCGTACCACAAGCCGCGTGTTTTGGGTGATTCGCCCACGGATGGGCCGCCATCGGTGGTGACTTGTAACAGCCCGTTGAAAGAGTGACGTTCGTCAAAACCCAGCTCCCCGAGTATCGGAGTGAGTTCCATCGCGCGTTCCAGTGGCTCCATGATTTGATCGAGCGGCAGGTCTCGTTGTGAAGGTGACCAATGCGATTCACCTGGCTCCAGAATATCCTGCGGGTGGCACATTCTAGGCTCTGTTTCTTCGTAATAGCCCCATTCAATCTGCCCGCCTTCGGAGCTTTTTGGGTCACCGGTATCACGTAGATAGGCAGAGTTACCTTGGTCGCGCAGCAAGGGATAGCCGATCTCTTTGCCTGTATCGGCAAACTCATTGAAGGGGCCAAAAAAGCATAGGGGGTGATCTACCGGCATGATAGGTAAATCCTCGCCTGCCATGCCTGCGATGAGCCGCCCCCACAGTCCGGCGCAGACCACCACCTGTTCAGCTTCGATATAACCGCGGCTGGTGTGAACGCCTATAATTCGGCCGGCTTTAATCTCGAGGTCGGTGGCTGAAGTGTTGGCAAAAGCTTGCAATTTTCCGGTGGCCTCGGCTTGTTCGACCAACTCGCCGCAAACGGTTTGTGAGCGCGGCACCACCAGGCCTGCATCTGGGTCCCATAATGCGCCCTGGATCATGTCTTCTTCCAGTAGCGGGAAAAGCTTTTTCGCTTCTTTGGCGCCAATCATTTTGGCACGCGCACCAAAGGCTTTTCCTGAGCCGACTTTGCGTTTTAATTCCTGCATGCGCCCGTCATCATCATGGCGCGCGACTTCTAACCCACCGATACGGCTGTAATGTCCCATCTTATCGAAAAATTCGATGCTATAACGCGTGGTATAGCAAGTCATGTTGTCATGCGCTGTCGAATAGCAAAAATCAGACGCATGCGAGGTTGAGCCGATGTCGGTTGGAATCGCAGATTTATCAATGCCGACAATATTCTCCCAGCCTCTTTCTATAAGATGGTGGGCGACTGATGCGCCAACGATTCCGCCCTGACCGATAATGACAACGTTTGCTTTAGTGGGGAAGTTCGCCATGAGTGATGCTCCAAATAACAACGGGAATGATGGGTTGTAGCTTAGACAAAAATGACCGCAACAGCCAAACGCGGTTTATCGAGAGTGGGCGCTTCGCTGTTTACGACTAATTCATTAATATCTACGCGGATATGCCGCATTATAAGCGCGCTGATGAGATCGGAGCCTTACTAAATCCGACCCTTTTTTGTCTTGAAACCAAGTCAGCCATGTGTCGACACCGTATCTTTAATTTCTTGAGTATCGACCGAATACCTTTTGTCTTCGCTAGCGCAGCGCGGCGATCTATCGAGTTATGATGCAGTATAGATTGCCGCGTCGCTACGCTTCTCGCAATGACAGGTATAGCGTTTTGTGATCGACACTCCAGTTACGGTTTGCGCGCTATTCATAGTGCATTGTAGTGATCGCATGGTTTCGCTAAACTGCCCCAGCAAAAAAGAACCAAGAACCACACAACTGGAGCACACCACACACTGACCCATGAGAATTGAAGAAGACAACAAATTAGACTATAAAAACGTGCTGATTCGACCCAAGCGCAGCACCTTGGGTAGTCGCAGCGAAGTGGAACTGAGCCGGGTATTCAACTTTAGAAATGCGGAGCTGGGCTCTGCGGAGACGCACTATCAGGGGGTGCCAATTATGGCGTCCAATATGGATGGCGTGGGCACATTTGCGATGGCAGATGAACTGTCACAGCACGGCCTGTTTACTTGTCTGGTAAAGAACTATGCCGAAGTCGAACTGATCAGCTTTTTTAATCGGGCTAATCAGCAACGCATCAATGCGACTGCATATTCGATGGGCATCAGGGACAGTGATTTTGATAAGTTTTTGAACGTCTACCAACATGCAGATACCCAGGTTAAGTACGTCTGCGTGGATGTCGCTAACGGCTATTCCGAACGATTTTCCGCTTTTATCAAACAATTGCGTGAGCAGTGTCCCGATATTGTCATTATTGCAGGTAACGTGGTGACCGGAGAGATGACCGAGGAGTTGATACTCAGCGGTGCCGATATTGTCAAAGTAGGTATCGGCCCCGGCAGTGTCTGCACCACGCGCATCAAGACAGGTGTGGGCTTTCCCCAGCTTTCTGCGGTCATTGAATGCGCTGATGCTGCGCACGGCCTGGGTGGGCATGTGATCGCCGATGGTGGTTGCACCAGTCCCGGAGACGTGGCCAAGGCTTTTGCAGCGGGTGCTGATTTTGTAATGCTCGGGGGTATGTTGGCGGGGCATGATGAGGGCGGTGGTGAAGTCCTGCGGCGCTACTTTAAAACCGGTGAGGTTGAAGAAGGGAAAACGGGTTGGGTCGATGTCGTAGAAGAAAGAAAGTTCGTGCTGTTTTACGGCATGAGTTCACGCGCGGCGAACGAAAAACACTTTGGTGGCCTCAAGGCCTATCGCTCGTCTGAAGGCCGCGAAGTCCTGGTGCCCTACCGTGGCAAAGTGGCGAATTCGGTCCAGGACTTGCTGGGTGGCATTCGCAGCACCTGTACCTACGCCGGCGCGAAAAAGCTGAAATGGCTCAGCAAATGCACCACCTTTGTTAAAACCGAGTTACAGTTCAACGCCATTTTTGCCGGCTCAGACCAAAATAAGGCCTGAGGGTAGAAACCCGTAAATCAAATCAGATAGGCGTTAATACCGTATCCTTGATCTCTTCGTCAGGCAGGCTGTCTTGGTAATCCAGCGTGTAGTGCAAACCGCGGCTTTCTTTGCGCTGCATCGCGCTTTTGACAATCAGTTCGGCGACGGTGACGAGGTTGCGCAGCTCAATTAAATCGTTAGTGACACGGAAGTTGCCGTAGTACTCACGGATTTCATCTTGTAGTAAATCGATCCGCCGCAGTGCGCGCTCTAGGCGCTTGTTGGTGCGCACAATGCCGACATAATCCCACATGAAGCGGCGTAGCTCATCCCAGTTGTGTGAGACCACAATGCGCTCGTCGGGGTCGGTAACCTGGCTTTCATCCCAGTCGGGCAGGGCGATGTTTTCTATTTCAATCGAATCACGATTGCGCTTTAAGTCTTTGGCAGCGGAATGCGCAAAGACGACGCATTCCAGCAATGAATTACTAGCGAGTCGATTAGCGCCGTGCAAGCCGGTAAAGGTACACTCGCCAATGGCATAGAGCTGCGCTAAGTCGGTGCGGGCATTCAGGTCAGTCATGATGCCGCCACAGGTATAGTGTGCTGCCGGGACCACGGGTAACGGTTCTTTGGTCATATCTAGCCCAAATTCCAGGCATTTTTCATACACCGTCGGGAAATGGGATTTAACAAATTCCGGGTCACGATGAGAAATATCGAGATAGACCGAATCATTACCGTGGCGCTTGATTTCATAGTCAATCGCGCGGGCAACGATATCTCTGGGCGCTAACTCACCTAACTCGTGATGATCAAGCATGAAGGGCTTGCCATTCTCAAGCAGCAAACGCCCACCCTCACCGCGCACGGCCTCGGTAATCAAGAACGATTTGGCATGAGGGTGATACAGGCAAGTGGGGTGAAACTGATTGAATTCCATATTGCCAACACTGCAGCCAGCACGCCAAGCCATTGCAATACCGTCGCCAGTAGAGGTGTCCGGGTTGCTGGTATACAGATAAACTTTGCTACAGCCGCCGGTGGCAAGTACGGTGCGTGCGGCTTTAAAGGTAATGACTGTGCGCTGGCTGATATCCAGCGCGTATAAGCCGAGGCAGCGATTGGTGCCAGCTTCGCCTAGTTTCTTGGAAGTGATCAAGTCAATCGCGACGTGAGATTCGTATAGCGTGATCTGCGGATGTTTACGGCATTTATCCGCCAGCGTGTCGTGAACGGCACGGCCGGTGGCATCTGCGGCATGGATGATGCGGCGCTCAGAGTGGCCGCCTTCGCGGGTCAGATGATAATCATCGTTGTCGTCATCGCGTGTAAATTCAACCCCTTGGTCAATCAGCCATTGGATCGCTTCTGGGCCGTTGTTAACAACGTGCTCTACTGTTTCCTGTCGGCACAATCCTGCCCCTGCGACCAAGGTATCATCGACGTGAGCTTTGAAACTGTCCTCATCGCTCAATACTGCGGCAATGCCACCTTGCGCTTGGCGGGTAGAACCAATATCAATGCTGCGTTTACACAAGATTGAGATTTCGAAACCTTGGTCGGCTAGTTTTAAGGCTAAGCCGAGACCGGCTAAGCCACCACCAACAATAAGGATTTCGGTGCTGAGTTGGGTAGAAGTAGGCACGGTTTAAGTCACAGTTTTTGAAAAAATACAGCACGGAATTATAGTATGATAAGTTCATCTCAGTCAGAAAAAAGCGATTCCGGCACATGTCCGAACTAGAACTTGATCTGGCACTGGTAAAACGTGTTCAAAAAGGCGATAAGAATGCTTTTAATTTACTGGTGCGAAAGTACCAACACAAAATATTAAGCCTAGTCGGGCGCTATATTTATGATCACTCTGAGCGCGAAGACGTCGCCCAGGAAGCCTTTATTCGCGCCTACCGTGCTTTGCCTAACTTTCGCGGAGACAGCGCGTTTTATACGTGGCTCTATCGAATTGCCATTAATACGGCTAAAAATCATCTCGCTGCCAGAAAACGTCGACCACCTGCTCAAGATATCGATGCGACTGAAGCCTATATAGGCGAGCAACCGCACGCGTTGAAAGAAACCAATACGCCCGAAGCAGTGGCAATGAACGACGAACTAGCCGCTGCCATTCGTCGTGGCTTGGCCGAATTACCGGACAAATTACGTGAAGCCTTGGAAATGTGCGAATTTGAAGGCATGACCTACGAAGAAATTGCGGGAATTATGGATTGCCCCGTAGGAACTGTGAGATCGCGTATTTTTCGGGCCAGAGAATCACTAGAGAAGGTCATGCGGCCCTATGTGGGTTAATTAGACAATGAATGATCTAAAACCACAATTCTGGGGAACTAAAGCGGAACGATACGGACTAACTCAGCGAACCTCTATTTCCAGACCATTGAGTACAGCATCATGAGCGAGCAAAAACATAACTTACTATCAGCATTGATTGACGGTGAACTTGCTCCCGAGGAGCGTGAGCGCGTTATTGATGCTGTGTTGAACGATGTTGAGTTGCAGCAGGATTGGGCGGCTCATTACACGACTTCCGCGCTACTGCACGGTGAGTATGTTGAGTCGGTAGATGACGCTGATAATGATTCCTTCGCTCAACGAATTGCCAGCGCTCTGGATGACGAGCCTGCCATAATGGCGCCGAATGCCATTGGTACAGACAAATTGCCTATGGCGAGCGAGCCTGAGTTGGCGGTACAACCACGGCGCGCAAACGGCGCCTTGTATGCAATCGCCGCGTCAGTGATGGCGTTAGCAGTGGTTACTGCAGTGCCCAAGTTCGGCGCCTTATTTGACAATAACCAAGCAACGGCACCGATAGCTGCAGCGTCAGCGCCGCAAAGTCAGGTTGCTGAAGTGGCGGGTATGACGCTGGAGCAGGAATTACAAGCCTTGATGGTGTCTCATGGTGAGTTTGGTGGCATGGCCGCACTGAATGGCTTAGTCGCGTATGCCAAGTTCGTTAATGGCGACCAACTCAGTGGTAATTCCAATTGACTATGATGGTTTGCGAAATAGCTAACCAATGGTTAACCAATGGTCGAATCAGAGAGATATAGAGATAAAGCGGTGAACATCAAAAGGTTTTTAAAATCGTATGTGGGCCTTAGTGTCGGGCTTGCGCTGGTCAGTAGCCTATCTGCGGGCGGGGCGTATGCCGCTGCGCCTATGGATTTGTTAAAGCTAATGGTTGAGGCGAACCAATCGCTTAACTACACGGGCACCTTTGTGTACTCGCGTGAAGGCATGGTGGGCTCTATGGAAATCACGCGTAAGACCGAAGATGATGAATCGGTGCAACGCTTGTTTTCACTCAACGGTGAGGCGAGAGAGATCATTCGAAACTCTGGTGAAGTGTTGTGCTTTGTGCCCGATAGTAATAGCGGTGTGCGCGAAGCCTCGCAGTCCGAAGATGCGCCATTCCCAATGCTATTTGCTGATGACCTCGGTATGATTGAAAAGAGCTACGATTTTGAGTCTGTCGGTGCATCGCGCGTCGCTAATCGTGCTTGTGAGCAAATTAGAGTCGTTCCTAAAGACAGTTATCGTTATGGCTATGATTTATGTATTGATCAAGAAAGTCATTTATTACTAAGTTCCAACTTGCTAGATGACCAGGGTCATAGTGTAGAGACCTATATGTTTGTGAGTGTCAATTTTGATCAGGCCATGATGTCGGTAGCTCCAACTTCGAACCCACAGGACTTGCTGTGGATGGATCAAATAGATGCTGATGCGGGACATGAAGTGCAAGCGGACGCTGTGCAACAACGGTGGACTGTGCAAGCATCAGCGGCTAACTTTAGCCAGCAGCAATATATTCAAAAGACTTCTCCAGTGCTTAATAAACCACTAGACCATATCGTTTTAACTGACGGATTGGCAACGATATCTGTGTTTGTCGTTCCGATGGAGGCGGGTGTTGACTCTGGCGCTAAAAGTGCACGATCGATGAGCATGGGTGCGACCAATACCTATACTCGGACAGCTGGCGACTACCAAATCACTGCGATGGGAGAGGTGCCTAAATCGGCAGTTCAATTGATTGCCAATAGCGTGGTGATGAAATAGGGCTTGCTCTGTTTTTTACGGTAGTTGTCAGCGCACGATTACCGATCCATCGACAAAAAAATGCTAATATCTGCGGCCCTAATATAGACGCGGATACCCATGTCCAAAACGCTTTACGACAAGCTCTGGAGTGACCATGTAGTTCATACAGAGGCAGACGGCACCACACTGCTGTATATCGACAGACACCTCGTCCATGAAGTCACTTCTCCCCAGGCATTTGAGGGGCTGCATGTGGCTGATCGTAAGCCGTGGCGCAGCAGTTCCGTGCTGGCGGTGCCGGATCACAACGTGCCGACCACCGCAGAAACCACCATTGATGACCCTATTTCTCGGCTTCAAATAGAGACCTTGGACAAAAATTGCGCGCATTTTGGTATTGAAGAGTTTCAAATGCACGACCCACGTCAGGGCATCGTGCATGTGGTCGGGCCAGAACAAGGGGCAACACTCCCGGGAATGACTGTTGTTTGCGGCGACTCTCATACGTCAACCCACGGTGCCTTTGGTGCTTTAGCGTTTGGGATTGGCACGTCAGAGGTTGAGCATGTACTGGCAACCCAATGTTTGTTATTGAAGAAATCCAAGAATATGCGGATTCGCGTCAATGGCGAATTGCAAGCGGGGGTAACGGCTAAGGACCTCGTTTTAGCAATTATTGGTCAAATAGGCACCGCCGGTGGGACGGGTCATGCGATTGAATTTGCCGGGGAAGTGTTTGAGACAATGTCTATCGAAGGCCGGATGACGGTCTGCAATATGGCGATTGAAGCGGGCGCCAGAGCCGGTATGATGGCAGTTGATCAGCGCACAATTGACTATCTGAAGGGTCGCCCATTTGCACCCAAAGGCGAGCAATGGCAGCAAGCGGTTGCCTATTGGCGCACCTTGGTTTCCGATGACGATGCGATATTTGACAAAGAAATCGTTATTGACGGCACTCTTATCCAAGCGATGATGACTTGGGGCACTTCGCCAGAAATGGTGGTGCCGCTTACTGGTGAAATCCCTGATCCAGCGAAAGAAACTGATCCCATTCGCCAAGAGGGTATGGAATACGCGCTCACTTATACAGGGCTTGAGGCAGGAACACCGGTTAATCAAATCAACATCGATAAAGTGTTTATCGGTTCGTGCACCAATAGCCGAATTGAAGATTTGCGTGCTGCCGCCGCGGTGTTAAAAGGACGTAAAATTGCCAGCAACGTCAAGCTGGCGCTGGCGGTGCCGGGTTCTGGCTTAGTAAAGAGACAAGCTGAAGCAGAGGGTTTGGATGCGGTGTTTGTCAATGCGGGTTTTGAATGGCGCAACCCTGGTTGTTCGATGTGTTTGGCGATGAACGCCGACAAGCTAGAATCGGGTGAACGCTGTGCCTCAACCTCAAACCGCAATTTCGAAGGTCGGCAAGGGCAGGGTAGTCGTACTCATTTGGTATCCCCCAGCAGCGCAGCGGCAACCGCGGTGCTGGGCCACATGGCCGCAGCAGAGTCATTATCATGAAACCATTTACATCACTTAAGGGCATCGTAGCGCCTCTGGATCGCGCGAATATTGATACCGATGCGATTATTCCCAAACAGTTCTTGAAGTCGATCAAGCGTACTGGCTTTGGCCCGAATTTGTTTGACGAATGGCGCTATCTGGATCATGGTGAGCCAGGAATGGATAATAGTGGGCGGCCGATTAACGAGTCGTTTGTGCTCAATCAAGATCGTTACAAAAATGCTAAAATTCTGTTAACACGAGAGAATTTTGGCTGCGGTTCTTCGCGTGAACATGCGCCTTGGGCCTTGGAAGATTATGGTTTTCGAGTGATTATAGCTCCTAGTTTTGCCGATATCTTTTTTGGCAACTGTTTTAAAAATGGCGTGTTACCCATCATTTTGGATACCCGCACCATTGATCGATTATTTGATCAAGTTGAGGCGAGCCCAGGCTATCAACTACAGGTTGATTTGTCTGCCCAGACAATTACCACGCCATCTGCTGAGGTGATTGGCTTCGAGGTTGAAGTCTTTAGAAAGCGATGCTTGCTAGAAGGGCTGGACGATATTGCCTTGACCCTGCAACACCAGACGAAGATTGCTAATTACGAACAAGCTAGGCGTAAGCAGCAGCCGTGGTTATTTACTGATTAAAACCCTAGCCTTTCGATGGTCGGTGGGACTCCTCTAGACAACACATTACATTAGATATAATGTTTAATAGATTGAATTACAAAATAAAAATAATCGTTTATGCGGTGGTAGTGGGATGGTTAGCACCCCAGCATTCGTTGGCGTTAGAGGCGGGTGAGCCATTCCTGAATTCGCAACTGGGCTCTCCCTTGCAGATGGTGATTCCTCTGCGAGTTAATCAACCGAGTGAAGCCACGGCACTTCAGGTGTCGCTTGCCAATAGAGCTGACTATGAACGTCGGCATCTAGGTTATCCGGAATCTATTAGCCAGTTACACATTGACGTCGAGCAAACGTCAGAGGGCGTTTATGCCGTTAAGCTGGGAACTGACCGCGCAGTGGTTAACCCGAATCTGCACCTGTTGCTTCGTTTCGATTGGCAGGGCGGCGGCTTTTTTAGGCAATATTCAGTGCTTCTGGATCCCCCCGAGTTAACAGCACAAAGCCAGTCTAAAGCTGACGCCTGGATGCTAAAGAAACCTCAATCGGCTTCACAGAATCAAGCACAAACGGAAGCCGAGGATAAAACATCAGCGTATGGCCCTGTTACCGCGGGTGAAACGCTGTCTAGCGTGGTGAATAAGCTGCTGCCTCCCGGGGTGAGCCGACACCAAGGCTGGATAGCATTTTACCGAAAGAACCCCGATTCTTTTTATCTAGGCAATATTAATTATCTGATTAAGGACAGTATTTTGCTGATTCCAAGCAAAGACGAGATGCTGAGTACTGATCCTGAAATCGCCTATCACCAAGCATTCGCACTTGAGCAAGGAATAGCAAGCCTGCCAACGGATGAATCTGCACCCAGCGTGTCTGACGAACCGCCTGTGCCTGCAGCATCAGTGCCTAATTTCATATTGGCTCAGACTCCTACCATTGTTGCTTTGTATCAATCTATCGCTGAACCGAATGAGGATAATGGTAATAATGCATCAGCCGTCGACCGAACTAGCGAAGTAACGAGTACCGAAACGTCCTCTGAACCCGTCAACCAGGGTATGGAGGAGATCGGTGGTGAACTGCTGGGGCTGAATCCCTTCGCACCAATAATTCTTGCTGAACCTCGATTAGAACTGACGACTGAAAATGCGGGTGCTGAGCCAGTCGTTGATCAGGCCGCTGAGGGCCAAGGGACAGAAGTGCCAGAGGTGGATTCAGCAGCGATAACTAGTGATGAAGCTGTTAATCCAAGCTCTGAAGAAGTTGGTGTGCCCCTCAGTGTTGCTGGCGAGGGTGAATTTCAAGCGGATACGGAGTTGGTCGCGCCCAGCTTGACTGATATTGGGACAGAGCTGCGCGCAATACGTCAGCAACTAGGCGAAGTTACCGCCGCAAATGAACCGTTAAGCCTGCGTCTTACCCGATTAGAAATTCAAGTTGAAGCCATTGGCGAAATGTTACGAGCCAGTGGCATTGAAGATTTTGTCAAAAAGTCCGATCAGGCTACGCTTTTTGTGCCTGAGCCATTGGCAAAAGATACCAGCGCTACCGGTGTGGTTGGATCAACGCAATTATTGGCGAGTAACAATGATGTTAACGAGCCTAGCCAAGTAGTTGCTACCGCTGGGCCGCAAAGTAGTGGAATAACGGCAGAAGCAAGCGACGTGCCGTTATTGGCTCCTGTTGGCAGGTTAATTGATGATGCTAGGGCAGAGGCTGGTCAACTTGAGCGGGGGCAAAATATTGCGGTAAGCTCATCACAAACACCGCTAACGCTGGCGGGCGATCTAGATGAAGACAGGAATGCTCGGTCAGGCCATATGCTCGCTTCATCAAAGCCGTCCGAAAGCCGCGAGATCAGCTGGGCGGATAAAGCACTATCTTTGTTATCCGAACAGCAGGCCTTCATTCGACAATGGAGTCTATGGGCTTTACCTATTCTTTTTGCCTGGTTGGGGCTTAGTATTTTTCGGCGAAAACGCGCGAAAGACAAGGAAACGTCATCGATAGCTAGCCGTGAGGACGATTCGCATCGTGAGTTAGAGGGCGATGATCTATTTAGGAGTGACGACCGATTTAAGCAAGAGTTAGAACAAATGCCGGCGTCAGAAGCTCTATCCGACGATATTTTTACCGACACGGGGCCGGGTGGCATTGGGAATGACACTCAAGCTGCCAAGGGGTTTGGTACGAGCGGGAATGGCAGATCTATCGAGCTTAGAAATACGCTTGCCAATAACGATTCAAATCAGGCGATACGCGGACTAAAGGATGCCCATCGTCAGCAACCAGAACGAGATGATATTGCTTTTAAGCTATTACAGCTCTACCAACAGCAAGGCGATAGGCCGGCATTTGATGAATTATCTGCCGCATTGTTAAAAAAGAATAAGGCAACCGGCTTAACTAGCGGGATAACAGCAGCCTCAATTACAGCACTTGCTGATCGTTTTGTTGCCAAAATAGGGACTGATGCTGCACAAGACCTCACAGATAAAGAGCCGTATGACATCAAACTATTCGATACTGATGAAACACACCCAGAGTCAACTGGTAGTGAAGACAATGACCCTGTTTTCGACTCAGCCTTTGATGAAGTCTTATCGCCCCGATCAATCCTGGGAGCAGAGGAGGCTGATCAGGATTCTGATCCAGCAACCGGGGCTGTCGGTAAACCTTCGATGGGCGACGATACCGATGGCTTTGAAGCGGCCTATCCGGTTGAGATTAATCAGCACGAGCCGGTTACGGCTTTGGCATTGGCCAGAGCTTATATTGAGCTGGGCGAGATCGAGATCGCAAAAGATTTTTTGTCGGATGTGCTGCGCGATGGAACAGGTGAAGTACTACAAGAAGCCAAAAGCCTGCTAGCGACACTCTAAACTGGATGCCAGTTGCTACCCTATTGCGTGCTCAATGCTGCTAACGACAACCAGACGCTAATTCGGCGACAAACGCATGGACTACTTCGGCGGTGCGTTCAGCACTAGCACCATCCTCAATACACTCGGCTATTTTATTCACAATCGCTGAACCCACCACCGCCGCGTCGGCAACCTGCACCGTTTCAGCAACGTGGGCAGCAGTTTTGATTCCAAACCCCACTGCAATAGGTAAGCCGGTATGGCGTTTAATTCGTGCAACCGCATTGGCGATGTCAGACGCTGCTGCTGAGGCCGTCCCGGTTACACCAGCAATGGACACATAATAAACAAAGCCAGACGCTTGTTTCAAGATCGTTGGCAGGCGTTTGTCATCGGAGGTCGGAGTGGTCAAGCGAATCCAGTCGATGCCGGCAATGCTAGCCGGGTGGCAAAGCTCGTTGTCTTCCTCAGGGGGTAAATCCACAATAATGAGACCATCCACACCACTGTCGACTGCATCGCTAACAAAGCGATCAACACCATAGTGATAGATCGGATTGTAATAACCCATCAGGATAACCGGCGTTACATCGTCAGTTTTGCGAAAGTCTTTAACCATTACCAGCGTCTTGGCAAGCGTCATGCCAGCACCCAGCGCGCGCTGATTGGCTAACTGGATCGCGGGGCCATCAGCCATTGGATCAGAAAACGGCATGCCCAACTCAATGAAATCTGCGCCTGCAAGCGCTAAGCCACTTAAAATAGCGCGCGATGTTTTTAAATTCGGGTCACCGGCGGTCACAAAAGTTACCAAGCCTTTACGGCCAGCGGCATCCAAGGCGGCGAATCGCTTTGCTATTCGGTTGTTATTGGCCATGATTACAGCTCTACCCCCAGTGCTTTGGCGACGGTGAACACATCTTTGTCACCTCGGCCACATAAATTCATGACGATAATTTGATCTTTGTCCATTGTCGGCGCCAGCTTGCGCACATACGCTAAGGCATGGCTCGGCTCTAAAGCCGGGATGATGCCTTCCGTTCGGCAGCACAACTGAAAGGCTTCCAGCGCTTCTGTATCGGTCGCCGATACATATTTGACCCGACCTGTTTCATGAAGCCATGAATGTTCGGGGCCGATACCCGGATAATCCAGCCCAGCAGAAATCGAATGCGCGTCTGCGATTTGGCCATCGTCGTCTTGCAATAAAAAAGTACGGTTGCCGTGTAATACACCTGGCTCACCACCGGTTAGGGACGCCGCGTGCTCGGGGGTTTCCAAGCCCTTTCCGGCTGCTTCAACCCCATAAATTTTGACACTGGCGTCATCCAGAAATGGGTGAAACAAACCGATCGCATTCGATCCGCCGCCAATCGCAGCCACCAATACATCGGGCAGTTTTCCTTCGGCTTGGTGCAATTGCTCGCGCACTTCGCGGCCAATAACGGTTTGGAAATCACGCACCATTTCCGGGTAAGGGTGTGGGCCAGCGGCGGTTCCGATTAAATAAAAAGTATCTTCCACATTCGCGACCCAATCACGCAGGGCATCGTTCATGGCATCTTTGAGTGTTCCAGTACCACTAGAAACCGGTTCAATTTCTGCGCCCAATAACCGCATTCTGAAGACGTTTGGTGCTTGGCGCTCAATATCCGTTTCACCCATATAAACCACACAAGGCAGATCAAATAGTGCGCAAACGGTTGCCGTGGCGACACCATGTTGGCCAGCGCCGGTTTCCGCGATGATGCGCTTTTTACCCATGCGTATGGCCAGCAGGATTTGGCCCAGCGTATTATTAATTTTGTGCGCGCCGGTATGATTCAACTCGTCGCGTTTGAAATAGACCTTAGCGCCACCGAGTTCTTCCGTTAGGCGCTCGGCAAAATATAGCGGGCTAGGGCGGCCAATATAGTGTTTGGCATAGTAATCAAATTCTTTGAGAAACTCTGGGTCGGCCTTATAGCGCTTATAGGCTTGTTCCACTTCAAGGATCAGCGGCATTAGCGTCTCTGCGACAAATCGTCCGCCATAAATGCCGAAATGGCCGGATTCATCAGGGCCTGATTGATAAGATTCTGGTACTGCGGTCACCATAGGATTAGCCAAAATTAAGTCGCGAGCGAGTATAACCGAAGGCTTTCGCTAGGTCAGTTAGAGATTAGTGGTTGAGGCTCAATCGCATACTGCCCATTTAGGCTTCTTACTTTATTTGGGGTGACGGTATTTGCACGGCATTTTCCAACAGCGCGCGATAGTGCGAAAAGGGTGGTGTTTGCTTTGCCGGGTCTTTGCCACGATCGTCCCACTGGCGTACTTGTAGAATATCTTCTAAATACTCGAGCGTTGAAAATGTCTGCGTCTCTTCCTGATTCATCGGCCCACCTTGTAGTTTCAGTGATAGCTTTGAAGCGTCCGATAACTGCTCATAGTATCGCGTGTCCGTGGCGCAGAGATAACGTTTGGCATCCACGTGATATTTGACGCAATCAACAACACGTTGCGAAAAATATCCTTCCAGGATGCGCGCACCGGCATCTTGGTGGTAATTGTCGATGCCTTGCTCTAAATAGTCGTCACCAAACTCATTGGTGTAGTGGCCGATATCGTGCAGCAATGCCGCACAAATCAACTCGCCATCTGCGCCCGCATTTTCTGCCAGATCAGCCGCTTGTAGCATATGCGCTAACATGGTGACGTTTTCACCCAGGTAAGAGTCACCACCCCGGCGATTGAGAATGTCTTCGATAAAGGCAACGATCGTGTTGTGGCTTAGTTCAGTCATGTCAATTCCTGTTGTGCATTTAGCGTGGCCAGCTTAGAGAGTAGCCCGTCTTTATCGGCATAACAGCCACGCAACCAACGCGAACCGGTGCCTGAGAATGAATTTCTGGAGTGCAATACACGGGTGTTGTCGACAATGAACAATTCGTTCGCTTGGAGTTTAAACGACACTTCGCCTTGTTTGCGTTCGATGATTTCAGCGAAATGGCGGTAAGCTGCGTAGTAGTCGGGCATCTGTTCAAACGGAATATCCGTGAAGGGTGCTGCTGATCTGTTGTTGAAATGCACCGCGATTAGTTCGCCATTGGGGTTCAGCTCAATCATTGGCTGCTTGCTTTCGAGGCAAACATCAGTCGAGCCAGCGTATTTAAAACGAGCGCAGTAGCTCGATAGTAGCTCAAAATGCTCAGGATTTTCCTGTTGCAAGGTTTCAACGGCTTTGAATCCATCGACCACTATGGATTCACCACCAGCAGCCGTGTTTTCGATACAAGATAGAATTTGCAGTGTCGGCACCGGGTCGCGATAAGGATTATCGGTATGCGCCTGTAGGCCCAGGCTGGTGTAGGCGAGGTTGACCGGATTAACCTCAGAACGAACGTCAAAATAGCGGCCATAGTTGGTCTCGCGCACATATCCAAACAGCGCAACCGCATCTAGCAGGGCATCGGGGTGTTTTCGCAAGCCCGTCATGCGAGCAAAGCCCCAGCGTTTGATCGCGGCCAGCCAGGTTTTTAGCTGTTTTGGCTGGTTTAATGCCTTTGCATAATCGACGCTTGGTACGTCCTCCTGTAATTCGCTGTCCCAGCGTTGAATGGGTCTTTCGGTCCAGCCTGCTAAACCGGGGTGAGGGCGATCATAGTGATGCGCCTCAAGCCAGGGCAAGGGGTAACGGTAATCAGTGTCATCGCCATGGAACCGGACTTTGAGGCAGTCACCGGGCAGCAATTGTGCGCTTTCGATAGTGCTTCGCCTTGGTTGATCCAAAAGCGTAATGAGCCGTTGCCCGTTTTCGGCCGAGAGGGTATTGCTATCAAGCGCGTTGTCGCGTAGCCAAACTGCGTGAAAGCGAACCATTCCAACACTGATCTCCAGAGTCAAAAATGACCCATCGGGATGGATTGATATGGTGTTTGAATCGCCCATCGTTTGTTAACTCCCGCTACAACATCAGGCGAGTATACCTAAGCTTCCCGATCAGGTCAGTCAGAGATTGCTGACGGCGGCTTGAAGCAAGATAAGCTGTGTATGCGATGCGCTATCCGCGCTGCCACCGATGAAAACGTTCCAATAGTTTCATTGCCCAGGCTGGCGTATGGGCTTTTTTCCAGTTGCCTGCGGCAAATTTAACCGCCTCCATTCGGGTGGGGTAAATATGAATGGTGCCAAGAATTTTCTCTAGGCCAAGGCCGTGCTTCATGGCCAATACAAATTCTGCGATCATGTCACCCGCAGACGCGCCGACGATAGTAACCCCAAGAATCTTGTCTTTTCCGGGGGGCGTTAATACTTTGATAAAGCCGTAGTCTTCACCTTCGGTGATGGCACGATCCAAATCATCCAAAGGATAACGCGTGACTTCATAGACAATGTTTTGTTCTTGTGCGTCTTGTTCATTTAAACCGACACGGGCCACTTCTGGGTCAGTAAATGTCGCCCAGGGAATAATGCTGTAATCCACTTTAAACTTTTTGAAACGCCCAAATAAGGCGTTAACGGCGGCATACCAGGCTTGGTGTGCGGCGGTGTGTGTGAATTGATACGGCCCTGCTATATCACCGCAAGCGTAGACCGATGGGTGCCCGGCTTGTAGGTATTGATTGACCTCAATGGTGCGTGAGAAAGGTATCTCGAGTTGTTCTAATCCATAGCCATCCAGGCGTGCGGCGCGGCCTACAGCGACCAACACCTGATCGAATTCAACTTCAACTTCTGTTTCAGAGTGTTCGCATACCAGAATTTTTTGCTGATCACGTCGTATAAACCGTACCGCCTTATGCTCGGTTAACACCTTAACCCCTTCGCTTTGGAAGCGTTCGGCAATCAATTCAGAGATTTCTTGATCTTCTCGAATCATGATCCGTGGCGACATTTCAACCAGGGTGACATCGCTACCAAAACGGGCGAACGCTTGCGTTAGCTCGCAGCCAATTGGGCCGCCGCCCAGAACCAGCAATCGCTGGGGTAATTCACGCAAAGACCAGACATTGTCTGAGGTTAAAACGTCCATGTGTTCTATGCCCTCAATCGGCGGCACAAATGGGCGGGCGCCTGTCGCAATAATAATGCCACGCGCAGTAATAATCTTGCCCTCGACTTCTACGCTGTAGGGTGATACCAGTTTGGCTTCTCCTTGAACGACGTCAACGCCTAGACTCTCATAACGCTCGACTGAGTCATGAGGCTCGATTTTAGCAATTACCGCGTGCACTCGATCCATCACGTCTGAAAAATCAAAATCAATGCTGGCGGTTTTAAACCCGTATCGATCCGAATGTTGCACTTGATATAAATGTTTAGCAGACCGAATAAGCGCCTTTGAAGGCACGCAGCCAGTGTTGAGGCAATCGCCGCCCATTTTGTGTTTTTCAATCAGAATGACTTTGGCTTTGACCGCCGCCGCAATATAGGCGCTGACTAAGCCAGCGCTGCCTGCGCCGATAACGATTAAATTGGCGTCGAATTTTTTGGGTTTGTCGAAATTCATAAGTATTGTTGTCTTTATGCTGCGGGCCTTAAGTGTTTTAGCCCATATTTAGCGATGTAAGGAAATGCGGCGAGTAGCACGAATGACGCAATCATCCCTGGCGATAGAATCCCTTTGAGCGAATCCAGCTTAGCCAACTGGGTGCCCGCATTCACATAGACCATCGTTCCGGCTAGCATTCCAGCCCAGCTGGCCAGTGCGTAAGTTAAAGTTTTAATCGGCGTTAAGCCCATCAGAATGTTGACCGCGAAAAAGGGAAATACCGGTACCAAGCGCAAGGAAAACAAATAAAAGGCGCCGTCTTTTTCAAGGTTGTCTTCGATCGCTGCTAGCCGGTCGCCCATTTTTGCGCGGACGGAATCACGAAATAAATAACGCGCCATTAAAAACGCGATGGTCGCACCGATGGTCGATGCGATTGATACCGCGACTGTGCCAACAGCTAGCCCAAAGGTAGCGCCGGCTGCGATCGTCAATATAGCGGCGCCAGGGATAGACAGTGCGGTGGTTAAGATGTAAACCAACACAAAGGCAAAAAAGGCCGAAACTGGGTTGCTGGCGCGGTACTCCTGAAGTGCTGTATGTTGGGACTTGAGGTTTTCTAAACTCAAAAACCCTTCGGGTAACAAAAATATTACTCCAGCGATGATGGCGATTAATAGGCCTAATAAAATAAGTTTCTGTCTATTCATGTGATATTTTTAGTCGCGTATGTCAAACTAGTCTGTAGGATTACAAACCACTGGATTAGTTCATTTCTGATGTTGACATATTTTCTGCGCCACGGCCAAACTGATTGGAATAAGGAAGGACGTTGGCAATCGACTAACGATATCCCGCTGAACGATACTGGCCGGGCGCAAGCGGCTCGGGTACGTCTGTGTATGGGGTGTTTGGCAGTAGAACCTACCCAAGTGGTGACATCGCCCCTATCCCGCGCTACCGAAACTGCCCAGATAGTGTTCGCGCAGCAAGCAGTGCCGATAATCGTAGAACCTGCTTTTAGCGAAATTTCTTTGGGTGATTTCGAAGGGCGCTATCAAGCTGATTTGCGAGCCGAATTGGGCGGAGCTTACGATGATTGGCTCGCGACTAACCATACTGAGCCTGCACCCAATGGCGAGCCGTTTGTCGATGCGGTTCAGCGTGTGCGTGAGCCGCTGGCAAACTGGGTGCAACAGGCAGGCGATGGGCCGCTTGTAATCGTCGCCCATCAAGCGATTATTATGGCGATGAAGGTGGCTCTATCAGGAGATGATTCTGCGAGTGCATTGAAGCGCTATAAACAAAGTAATACCGACATCGACATTTGGGATCACGACTCTCAAACATTAGTGCGACGAATAGATTCTTCCGAAGCTGAGGTGTGTGGTGGCGCTTAGTCGTAAACGAGGCGCTAAGACCAACGCCTGGTTGGCGCGCCACAACAACGATCCGTTCGTCAAAAAAGCGCGGCAAGACGGATTTCGGGCGCGTGCTGCGTATAAACTGGAAGAAATTGATACAAAATATCGTTTGATCAAACCCAAGCAGCGGGTGATCGATCTGGGCGCTGCGCCGGGTAGTTGGTGTCAGTATGTCGTGCGTAAGCAGCAGGGCAAGGGCTTGATTGTTGGAGTTGATTTACTTGAAATGCCCGCTATCGATGGGGTTCATCTCATACAGGCAGATTTTACCGAAGTAGAAACTCAGGCCGAGGTCTTAAAGCTGATGGAAAGTCAGCCTGCTGACCTTGTTTTGTCCGACATGGCCCCCAATATCAGTGGTATAGCGCTGCATGACCAAGCGCGTTACGAGCGCTTACTAGAAGCAGTCTTGTGGTTTTGTGCAGATCATTTGCGGCCGGGTGGTAATTTGGTGACTAAATTTTTTGAAGGCGAGAGCGCTGAAACCATTCGTCGACAGATGAAACAAATGTTTCAATCACTGAAAACGATTAAACCCGATGCTTCTCGTGCGCATTCTCGTGAGCTGTATTTGTTAGCGCAAAACCTGAAGCCAAATGCGAAAGCGGCGATTGCCCGCGAGCATTCAGTATAAGGTTGCTATAATCTAAGCAGTATTCTGGGCAGTATTTGCCTGAACCTAAATCTAAGAGGATTTCACTTTGCCTCCATTTATGAAAAACATATTCTTGTGGCTGATGATCGCAATGGTGCTGATGTCTGTGTTTAACAGCTTCGCGCCTGACGGTGCAGGTGCCGCCAACGAATTGGATTACACCACCTTTTTAGAGCAGGTGGATAATGGCAATATTGAGGACGTGCTGATTTCCCGCGATACGATTCAAGGAAAAATGAAAGACGGGCAGTCATTCACAACCACCTCGCCCGGCGATCCTGATTTAGTCAACGATCTGTATAAAAACGGCGTGCGCATTAAGGCACAAAAGGAAGAAGGGCAAAGCTTGCTGATGCAGATTTTGATCAGTTGGTTCCCGTTCTTGCTCTTGATCGGCGTATGGATTTACATCATGCGGCAAATGCAAGGTGGTGGCGGTCGAGGAGCGATGAGCTTTGGTAAAAGTAAAGCGCAATTGCTGACTGAAGATAAAAATACCGTTACTTTTGATGATGTTGCGGGGATTGATGAGGCCAAAGAAGAAGTCGGTGAGATTGTTGAGTTTTTAAAGGATCCTGGCAAATTCGGCAAACTGGGTGGTCGCATGCCTAGCGGTATATTGATGACAGGTAGCCCAGGTACCGGTAAAACCCTATTGGCCAAAGCCATCGCGGGCGAAGCAAAAGTCCCGTTTTTCACGATTTCAGGCTCTGATTTTGTTGAAATGTTTGTAGGTGTGGGTGCTTCCCGGGTTAGGGATATGTTCGCACAAGCCAAGAAACACGCCCCTTGCATTATCTTTATCGATGAAATCGATGCGGTAGGTCGTCAGCGTGGCGCTGGTTTAGGCGGCGGGCACGATGAGCGTGAGCAAACCCTGAACCAATTGTTGGTTGAGATGGATGGATTTGAAGGTGGCGAGGGCGTTATTGTTATCGCCGCTACCAACCGCCCGGACGTGTTGGACCCGGCGTTGCTGCGCCCCGGTCGTTTTGACCGTCAGGTAGTGGTGCCATTGCCTGATATTTTGGGTCGTGAAGCGATTTTAAAAGTGCATATGCGCAAAGTGCCATTGGCTAAGGGTGTTGATACAAAAGTGATTGCTCGCGGTACGCCTGGATTTTCAGGCGCGGATTTAGCCAACTTAATCAATGAAGCGGCACTTTTCGCGGCTCGTGAGGGAGTCAAAAAAGTCAACATGGCCCACTTTGAGAAAGCCAAAGATAAGGTTGTGATGGGTGTTGAGCGTCGTTCACTGGTGATGCCCGAAGAAGAGCGCAAAAATACGGCTTATCACGAATCCGGTCATACCGTCGTTGCCAAAGTATTGAAAGAGAATTCTGATCCTGTTCACAAAGTGACGATCATCCCACGTGGACGCGCTTTGGGGGTGACGATGCAATTGCCGGAAGAAGATCGTTACAGCCATAACCGTCGATATTTGCTGGCGCGCATTGCGGTATTAATGGGCGGACGGATTGCGGAAGAAGTATTTATGGATCAGATGACCACCGGTGCGTCTAATGACTTTGAAGTGGCGACTGACTTGGCGCAAAAAATGGTATCGCGTTGGGGCATGAGTGATGAATTGGGACCCCGAGTATATGGCGATAATGACAGTGAAGTATTTATGGGCCGCGACATGGGCTCGCATAAAAACTTGAGCCCAGCGGTTCAAGAGCGAGTGGATAGCGAAGTGAGTCGGATCATTGATGAGCAATATGCTCGAGCGCGTCAAATCATCGAAGATGAGCGTGAGAAAATTGAGCTGATGGCAACTACCCTACTGGAGTGGGAAACGCTTAACGCTGACCAAATTAACGACATTATGAATGGCGACCAACCACGTCCATCAGAAAACCCTGACGCCTCTTCCGACGATGGCGACACCGACACCGACACTGATACCGACACTACCAGCAGCAAGAAGGATTCAGCCGATGATGATAGTGATGACAGTATCAGCGACGATGATCTGTCGGATCCAAAAGAAGCTATTTAAAGTCGATGGGCAAGTTATTTGGCACCGATGGCGTCCGTGGTCGGTTTGGTGAGGCACCAATAACGCCTGAGTTGGTGATGAAGCTGGGTTGGGCGGTCGGTAGTGTTTTGTGCGATTCAGGTAAACGTAGTCACGTCCTGATCGGCAAAGATACGCGTATATCGGGTTATATCTTAGAGTCTGCACTGGAAGCAGGGTTTGCTTCTGCCGGCGTTGACGTTTCTCTACTCGGCCCAATGCCGACCCCTGGCATTGCCTACTTGACTCGCACGGCCCGCGCCTCAATCGGCGTGGTGGTCAGTGCATCACACAATTCATTTGAAGATAATGGTATCAAGTTTTTCTCCGGTGATGGCTTAAAGCTTAACGACGAGCTGATTGCTAAAATCGAAGCTAAAATGGAGCAGCCACTGCATACGGTTAGCCCGGAATCCTTGGGTAAGGCTCATCGCTTTGAAGACGCGGTAGGCCGATATATCGAGTTTTGCAAGCACACCTTACCCTACCGAATCGACCTGGAAGGCTTGCGCATAGTGGTCGATTGCGCTAATGGTGCGGCTTATCAAGTTACGCCTAAAGTGCTAAGCGAGTTGGGCGCTGATATGATTGTGATCGGCAATAAACCCGATGGCTTTAATATTAACAAAGGCTGCGGCTCAACAGCACTAGATGCACTTAAAGATACAGTACTGAAAACCAAAGCGGATATTGGGATTGCCTTAGACGGTGATGCCGATCGTTTGATGCTGGTTGATAACCAGGGTCAGGAGATCGACGGTGATCAGATTTTGTATATTTTGGCGAAGTTTCATCATTCTCGAGATACCCTGAACGGTGGAGTGGTTGGAACTTCGATGACTAACCTCGGTTGCGAGCTGGCACTGGAGCAGCTGGGTATACCCTTCGTGCGCACAGACGTGGGCGACCGCTTCGTTTTGGAAGAATTGATCAAACGCGATTGGCAGTTAGGTGGTGAAACCTCGGGCCATATTATTTGTCTAGATAAAAATACCACTGGCGATGGAACCGTTGCGGCATTGCAAGTGATGCGGGTCATGCTGTCAACCAAGAAATCCTTGCACGAACTGGTGGCTGGCATGGATAAGTTTCCGCAAATCATGATCAACGTAGCGGTTGCGCGCAATAGCGGTGACGCGATTGTTTCTGATGATAAGCTACTAGCGGCGGTGCGAGCGGCAGAAGCAAGCTTGGGTCGAACCGGGCGTATCGTTTTGCGACCTTCCGGCACTGAGCCTAAGGTTCGCGTGATGGTCGAAGGAGATAATAGCCTTCAAATCAAAGAAATAGCTAGGTCACTTGCAGTAATGGTTGAAGACGCAAGTGATCGTATCTAGCTACTAAGTAATTGCTTTTATCATCAAGAAATAGCACATGAACCACGCCTTTATCATGGATCCCCTGGCTACGGTTAAACCGTGGAAAGATACCAGCTATTTTCTAATGCTGGCCGCTAGCGAGCGCGGGCATCAGGTATGCCATCTTGATCAGCGCGATCTATCTCTCCGTCACGACCAGTTATACGCTACGGTCACATGGGTGGTCGCGCACGATTCTTCGGAACAGCCGTTTGAGGTGGTTAAGCAGGAAGAGGTCGCGATGGCAGATATGGATGTGGTTTGGTTAAGGACTGACCCACCATTTGATCGTCGATATTTTTATACCACACTATTCCTGGATCGCTTGCCGGCGCGAGTCAAAGTCGTCAACCAACCTCAGGGAGTACGCAACTGGAATGAAAAGCTGGCAGCGCTGGAATTACCCGAATGGACACCGCAAACACTGGTCAGCAATAACCCTAAGGCGATTGCCGAATTTGCCAAACAGCAGGGACGTCTAACGATTAAACCGGTCGATGGTTTTGGTGGCAAAGGCATTTTCTTTTTTGAGTCAGGAGGTCCAGTCGAGAGGCTAAGTGAGGCGACTCACCAGGGTGCGCATTGGGTCATTGCCCAAGAGTACCTGCCTGCAGCGACTGAAGGGGACAAACGTATTTTATTGGTGAATGGCGAACCGATTGGCGCCATTTTACGCGTGCATGCCGACGGCGTAGAACTTAATAATTTAGATGCCGGTGGCGAGGCACGAGCGGTCAATCTGGACGATAACGACAGGGCTATTTGTGCTGCACTGGCGCCGAAACTCAGAGATCAAGGAGCCTTCTTTGTGGGTATCGACGTGATTGGCGGTAAGCTGATTGAAGTCAACGTTACCAGCCCCACCGGACTGCAAGAGCTAAGCCGTTTTTCAGGCGTTGCGCATCACCACAACATCATCGAACTATTGGAGCAATAGCGCTTCTGCATTACTGCTAATTGAATCACTTTTGGGCTGGCCACAATTCGTTAAGCCGATCACTGATGTCAAAAGCGGCGCCAAAGCCGGTTACGAAAAGGGCGGAAACAGGTTGTAATTGGAATAGTTGAAAGTCGGGCAAACTGCGCAATACGCTGACAGTATTACCCCGTTCTCGCTCCAGCTGATCAATCCGTTTGATTCCTTCCACGCTGTTATTGTCGACTGCCGATACCGTGCAGCTCAGCGTCAAACGTTTGCGCGCAAATAGATTCTTGGCTTGCTGCTCATCCTCAATCATCAGCGCGGTGACTTTACCAGTGAGCAAAGTACGGCTGTGTGCAGCGAGCTGGCTGACGAAGACGTAGAGGCACTGATCAGCAACCACAAACGGCGCATAACTCGCGTGTGGAGTGCTATCAGCATCGGTAGTGGCAAGGACAATCGTCTGGTAAGGCGCTGCAAATTGCTGGGCGGCGAGAAAAGGATCATCAGGCTTTTTCATTAGCTACACCCTCGCATCGTATCAAAGCCTTGTTGTAAGTCTGCCAGCAAATCACTAGCTGATTCAAGCCCGGCGCTGATGCGCATGAGTTGGCCTTCTTCAACCCACGGCTTAGCGGTTCGAAAGGGCTTAGGGTCGACCGGCAAGATTAAACTCTCATAACCACCCCAACTGGCACCTAGGCCAAAATACTGCAAATGGTCCACCAAGGCGGCGAGCTTGCTTTTAGCTAGCGGTGCTAACAGGAAAGAAAAAAGGCCCGCACCTACTAAGAAATCGCGCTCCCAAAAAAGATGCCCCACACCGTCTGGCCTTGCTGGGTGAAAAACCCGTGTGACTTCTGGTTGCTTGGCTAACCAATTGGCTAGTTGCAAGCTAGTGCTTGCGTGCTGTTCCAAGCGCAGCGGCAAAGTCCGCAAACCGCGTAAAGCCAGCGATGCAGCATCGCTATCGGCTGACTGTCCAATTTCGAGAAAGCAGCGGCGAACGGGTTGCCAGTGTGGCTCATCAGTGACGATCATACCGAGAACGATATCTGAGTGGCCGCCAACATATTTGGTCAGCGCATGAATTGAAATATTGATACCACGGCTGATGGCCGTAAACCCCAGAGGTGTTGCCCATGTATTATCCATCAAGGTCGTAATGTGATGTTTGGTAGCCACTTCAATAATGCTCGGAACGTCTTGCACCTCTAAAGTCAGAGAGCCGGGAGACTCCAATAAAATCAGGCGTGTGTTTTCCTGAAGCAATGTCTCGATATCAGCACCTAACTCCGGTGCGTAATAGGTGGTTTTGACACCAAGGCGTTTTAACAGCGTGTTGCAAAAGCGCCGTGTCGGGCCAAACACCGTGTCGACCACCAAAATATGATCACCTTGTGAGACCAGCGCCAACAAGGCGGTAGTGATGGCATTTAAGCCAGAAGACGTGGTCATTGCGGCGTAGCCACCTTCAAGCTCTACCATTGCTAGCTCAAGCTGGCGGGTGGTTGCGGTGCCATGACGGGCATAACTCAGTTGGCCAGCAATCATGGACTGTTTGCCACCTGCTTCCAGCGCTTTGAGGTTTGGGTACAAGTAGGTAGAGCCGTGTTCCGTTGCAGGATTCACCAAGCCATTGTGTCTGTTTTTTCCTCGTCCCAATAAGGCGCATTGGGTGACGAGGGTTTCGGGTAGCTTTGTCATTATCCTAAAATCTATTTCTATTGCGGCAGATTGTAATCGGAACCGAAGCATTACGTCTAATTAGCTGAGTATATGCGCTTGAATGAGCGGCGCAATCAGGGCACAACTGATAATATCCAGCGAAATCAACCTTATTAACTTCGCTATGAGCGATAAACGGGATTCGCGACCTCAAGTTCAGTTCATTGATATAGACAGCAACGCGCAAGGTCAGCGCGTTGATAATTTTCTATTGCGGCACCTTAAAGGCGTCCCGAAAAGCCGGATTTATCGAATCGTGCGTAAAGGTGAAGTACGCGTTAATAAGTCGCGGGTTAAGCCTGACTACCGATTAGTCCTTGGAGACCAGCTACGAATTCCACCGGTTCGTATTGCCGAAGCCCCAGCTAACGATTTTCTAATTCCGCATTGGGTCACTGAAGCATTGGGACAACCGTTGTTTGAGGATGAAGTGCTGATGGCGGTTAACAAACCGAGCGGTCTGGCTGTCCATGGCGGCTCTGGGTTGCAATTTGGTGTGATCGAAGCCTTGCGTAAAATGCATCCCCAGTATAGCTATCTTGAGCTGGTGCATCGTTTAGATCGTGAGACATCGGGCTGTTTGTTGCTGGCAAAACAGCGTGATGCACTCAACCATCTGCACCAGCAATTTCGCCGTGAAACCGGGCAACGCATTGAAAAGGCCTATGTGGCATTGCTATCGGGCGAGTTAGATTCGCCCAAAACAGTTTCAGAACCGCTGGCACCATTTTACGATGCAGAAGGGCGGAAGCGTATTGGGGTGGATGCAGAGGGGAAAAGCGCAAAAAGTGTTTTTTTACCAATTGAACGGATAGGCTCTTTTACCTTGGTGCGAATTCAACTGCATACGGGGCGGATGCACCAGGCGCGCGTCCATGCGCAGGCAATAGGTAAGCCCATTTTGGGTGATGGCGTCTATGGGGACGCTAACATCAACAGGTTGGCGCACAAAATTGGAGTACGGCACACCTTGTTACACGCCGAGTCTTACGGCTTTATTCATCCACAGAGTGAACAGCACCTCAAAGTTAAAGCGCCTTGGCCGAAAGAGTTACTGGATGTTATTAAAAAATTGAAGGCCAGTTTGTGAGTGTTGCAACAAATGCGTTTGAATTATTGGTGTTTGATTGGGATGGGACGATCATGGATTCGGCCAATAAAATCGTCAGTTGCTTTCATAAAGCGGCGAAAGATTGTGCGTTAACCGTGCCGCCAAAGACAGCTGTTCAATCGATCATTGGTTTAAGTCTGGAACAAGCGTGGCTCGCATTAAAGCCCGGATTATCAGACCGGCAGATTGAAGAGTTAGCTACGGCTTATCGCCGTCATTTTTTGCAGTCTGACCCTACCCCGACGCCACTTTATGACGGCGTGATTGAAGGATTAAAGTGCTTGGATCAAGCGCCGCGATTGCTCGCTATCGCGACCGGCAAATCACGCCTTGGTTTAGAGAAGTCGCTAAATGATAGCAACCTTCGTCCACACTTTGTGACCAGCCGTTGTGGTGATGAAACGTTTTCTAAACCGAACCCGCAAATGCTGTTGGAGATCATGGATTTTTGTGGTGTGGAAGCGGCCCGAACGTTAATGATCGGTGATACCCTCTATGACCTGCAAATGGCAGCACAAGCGGATGTGGCTAGCTTAGCCGTCAGTTATGGCGTTGGCCAGCGCGAAGAATTGGCGCCAGTGGCGACGTTGGGCGTGGTGGACTCGTTTCCCGAGTTGGCACAATGGCTCGGCTAACGGTTAAGCAGTTGTGCACCCAGGCTAAAGCACCGATGGCTTTACGTTTTCGATGTGGTGATGGCCTTGCCACCAAAGGCGTAGGCTTTCGGCTGGGTAAGCAAGTCTATGCCTATGTCAATCGGTGTCCGCATCAAGGAACTGAATTAGACTGGGTTCCGGGGCAGGTGTTTGACCATCAACAACGATTTTTAATTTGTGCCACGCACGGTGCCTTATTCGAGCCGAGCAGTGGTCGTTGTGTTGCAGGCCCTTGTAAAGGCACGCGTTTAACACCAATACCTTTAACCCGAACTTGTGAACCTGACAATGAATGAAGATCAAACAAATAGTGGGCTGAACCACTCGCAAACTAACGCTGCCGCAAATGCTGGTTTGCAAGAGCTGGCCACCCTGGGGCGAGAGTTGGTGAAGGAAAATAGGCGCATCCGTCGCGGTCGTTGGGTGGGTTGGATATTGCTGGCCTTATTCGTGCTGGCCCTATTTGCAGTGCCCTGGCTGGCTGGCAATCGCCTAGGCCCCAGTCGGGGCGTTGCGCATACCGCGATGGTGGTGATGGAAGGCGTGGTGATGCCCGAAGGTGGGATTGACGCCGATTTTGTGATTGGTAGTTTGAAAGATGCGTTCGAGTCTGACAACGCGACCGGCGTTCTACTGAAAATCAACAGCCCTGGTGGCAGCCCGGTTCAAGCAGAACGGATTTACGAAGAGATTCGGCGTCAAAAAGAATTGCACCCCGATAAAAAAGTAATCGCTGCGATTGAGGATTTGGGCGCTTCTGCTGCTTATTATATTGCCAGCGCTGCGGATCAAATCGTTAGCTCTAAAGCCAGTCTCGTGGGCTCCATCGGCGTGCTGGTCAACGGCTTTGGGGTGGCCGATGCGATGGAAAAACTGGGGATTGAGCGGCGGCTGTTAACCGCGGGCGAAAACAAGGCGATGATGGATATGTTTTCGCCCGTATCCGCCAAAGACCAAGCATTGATGCAAGCACTGATTGATCAAATACACGTTCAATTTATTGATGCGGTGAAAGCAGGGCGAGGGGCAAAATTATCCGATGACCCGAGCTTGTTTAGCGGTTTAGTTTGGAACGGTGAAGAGGCGCTCGCCTTGGGATTGATCGATCACCTCGGTGATGTCGGTTTTGCTGCGCGAGAATTACTCAATGAAGAAATTATTGTTGATTACACCCGCCAAGCAGACTGGCTGGAAACGATTTCGCGCTCCATCGGTGTTTCAATGGCCGTTCAGTTGATTAATACCCTTAATGGCAACCACCAGCCGTTAATACGTTAACCCGCCTCAATCAAGAGCATTGCGACCACTTTCCGCCGATCATCGGCAAGCACATTATAGGTGCGGCAGGCAGCGGCGGTATTCATAACTTCCAAGCCCACCTGAGCGGCTACCAACGGCTTGCTCAGGACGCTATCTGGAAAGCGAATTTGAGAGCCCGTGCCGAGAATGACAATTTCAGGGGATAGCGCTAAGACTTGTTCGAAGTGGCTGGCGAGCAAGTCTTCAAAGTTGTCAATTTCCCAACCGATGGTGGTATCCGGTGATACAATCACACTCTGCTCAAAACGCTGCTCACCGATCAAAATATGTCGTTCGTCGAATGTAAAGACTCGATTAACAGACAGGTTGTTATCTAAGTGTAATTTCATAATACTTGGCTGATCGGTCGGTTGAAGATGGGCAGCGGGCGGCGAGTTAGTTTTGCCCATAAGGTGATGTTGAAAAATAACAGAGGTAATGCGTAAGTGGAAGCGGTAAAAGTGGGTGTCCTGGGCTTAGGTACGGTCGGTTGTGGCACCTTGACGGTATTGAATCGTAACGCCAAAGAAATTGCACGTCGAGCCGGACGCGATATTCAGGTGGCGATGGTGGCTGATCGGGACCCAAATAATCAGTGCAAAATCGGTAACGCAGAAAAAACCAGCGATGCATTTGCAGTGGTTAATAGTCCTGATATCGATATTGTCGTCGAATTGATCGGCGGTGAAACGATTGCTTTGGAGCTGGTCTTGCAAGCGATCGCGATGGGCAAGCATGTGGTTACCGCGAATAAAGCGATGATCGCCAAACACGGTAATCAAATATTTGCTGCGGCTCAGGAAAAAGGCGTGATGGTGGCGTTTGAAGCAGCGGTAGCGGGTGGAATTCCGCTGATTAAGGCCATTCGCGAGGGGATGGCTGCTAACCGTATCGATTGGCTCGCTGGGATCATTAATGGTACCAGCAACTACATCTTGACCCAAATGGAAACCGAAGGCGCTGATTTTGAATCGGTTTTGAGTGATGCGCAGCGACTGGGCTACGCCGAAGCAGACCCCACCTTCGACGTAGAAGGCATTGATGCCGCACATAAGTTGACGATTCTCGCCTCGATTGCCTATGGCATTCCCTTACAGTTCGATAAAGTCTATACCGAAGGTATTTCTAAAGTGACGCGCGAAGACGTGCTGCATGCTGAGGAATTGGGCTATCGAATTAAACATTTAGGCATCGCACGGCGGATGGATGCAGGCATTGAGTTGCGTGTTCACCCCACATTGATCCCGGCATCACGCTTGATTGCTAACGTCAATGGCGTGATGAACGCCGTTGTTGTCCACGGTGATGCCGTTGGCCCGACCTTATACTACGGTGCTGGCGCAGGTTCAGAGCCGACCGCATCGGCGGTGGTGGCGGACGTTATTGATGTGGCGCGAGTGCTGACGGTTGACCCGCAAAACCGGGTGCCGCATCTGGCCTTTCAGCCCGGTGAATTGTCAGAAATGCCGATATTGGATATGGATGCGATTAAAACCGCCTACTATATTCGTCTGTCGGTACTGGACAAACCAGGCGTCTTAGCCGATATTACGAATATCTTTGGCGCTGCTGGGATTAGTATTAAGGCATTATTGCAAAAGCCTGGAGATAAAAGCGAGCGTATGGCCAGCATTATTATGCTGACACAAGTGGCCGAAGAATTGCGGTTTAACCAAGCTATGAATCAAGTACATACGCTAGATTCAGTCCATGGTCAGGCGGTATCTTTTAGGGTCGAGCAGCTATCATGAGCCAGCCTTATATTTGCTCACTTAGCTATAATTGGGCACTATTAATTAAAAGCAAGGAACTGTGTTGAATCCACTAATACCATTTCGTCTATTCATTGCTAGTTTAATGGGCGGCCTTTGTTTTGGGCTGACCGCTGCTGTCGCGCAAACCGATGAGTCCGTTGATGATTTCGCTGCTACTTTAGACTTAATCGTTGAACAGGCTGAAATTGCCGATGCAACAACGGGCTCCTTTGATACTGACTTTGTCTACGGCAATTTGCTGGCTCAAAATACGAGCAACCCTCTGTCTGGCGAAGCTGCGGGTAGCCGTATGGTCGGTTCCGATGGGCAGAATTCAGTAGAGATGGACGACGATAACCAAGTCACTCTCAATTTTGAAGGTGCCGATATTTCCGCACTGATCAATTTGGTGGCCAAGGTTTCGGGGAAGAATTTTCTGGTTGATCCACGAGTAAACGGCAAAGTCACGCTGGTTTCAGGCAGCCCGGTGCCCGGTGAGG
Organism: Candidatus Poriferihabitaceae bacterium; assembly: GCA_965249035.1. Classification (GTDB taxonomy): domain Bacteria; phylum Pseudomonadota; class Gammaproteobacteria; order Arenicellales; family Poriferihabitantaceae; genus CBDFKV01. The sequence goes on from CBDFKV010000007.1 coordinate 195,406, forward strand.
CGCTGTATGATATTTTCTTGTCGGTTTTGGCAATGTACAATTTTGCCGCAATCCCAGCGGGGAATGTGGTCAAAATTCTACCGGCAAATTTGGTCAAACAAAACCCAACTCCCACGTTTGTTAACGACGAAGTTCCCAACAACGAACAGGAAATCACTTACATCGTGACGCTGGAACACGCCTCGGTGAATGAGTTACTGCCTATCGTCAGACCCCTGTTGCCTCCGACCGCGCACATAGCGCCGCATGCGGGCAGCAATACGATCATCTTGACCGATCGAGCTAACAATATTCGCAGGATATTGGCTTTAATCCATCGCATGGATAAAGAGCAGGCATCGCAAGAAATCCATATCGTCTATCTTAAGCACGCCAACGCACAGAAACTTTCAGGGGTGATTTCTCAGCTGGCAGGCTCATTGAACTCTAATGATGCCGCGCAAGGTAAGCCCGTTCAACAAACCTTGGTTCAAGTCGATGAAGGCTTAAATGCGTTGATTCTTCGGACTAATCAAAAGGATTACCCCATTTTTCAAGCACTCATTGACCAACTGGATGTTGAGCGTCCGGAAAAGGGTAACGTACATGTCGAATATCTAAAGTACGCGCAAGCGAAGGATATGGTCACGCTGCTGAATGGAATTGTTCAGGATAAGCAAGCCTCTGTACAAGATGGGGCGGCAGCACCGAGTACCAAGATTTCAATCCAAGCGGATGAAAGCACTAATTCCTTGGTGATTCGCGCCGAAGAAGATGACTATATGGATATTAAGGGCGTGATTGATCAGTTGGATGTACGCCGATCGCAGATTTTCTTGGAAGCAATAATCGCTGAAGTATCTGAAAGTGACGACTCAACCTTGGGAATTGATTGGCTGGGAACCCGTCGGAATGGAGACAATTCTGAAGTCTCGGCAGGGACTGCCAGCGCGCTTGAACGCGGTAATGGGTTTAGCTTAGGCTTTGTTAATAAGTATGTTCGAGACATAGCGGGCAATGTTGTGCCTGACTTATCCTTGGTGCTCAATGCGATTCGTAGCGACAGTAACTTTAACGTGATATCTACGCCAAACTTACTGACATTGGATAACGAAGCTGCCGAGATCGTGGTTGGGCAGGAAGTACCTTTTATAACCGGCAGATATACCAGTAATAACACGAGTACCAATACATCAACCAATACTGATGGCACCACCACTACCGGAGTGGTCAATCCATTTCAGACGATCGAACGTAAAGAAGTTGGCCTGTCTTTAAAAATAACTCCGCAGATTAATGAAGGTGGCGCGATCCACCTTGAGATAGAACAAGAGATATCTAATGTTTCATCGGCGCAGGTTGCGGGAATATCTGACGTGGTTACCGATAAACGAACGATCAGCGCCAAGGTATTGGTAGACGATATGCAAATCATTGTGTTGGGCGGGTTGATCCGCGATGACGTACAAGACACGTATAAACGAGTACCAATACTCGGGGATATTCCACTCTTGGGTCAGGCATTTCGTACTAAGACTAAAACCGCCCGTAAAACTAACTTGATGGTATTTCTGCGCCCAACGATTATTCGTACGGCCGAAGACTTAGACCGCCTAACCCAAGATCGCTATGAATTCTTGAGAACTCAAGAAGAGGAAAGCTTGCCGGATACACGCAATATGATGGAAACCACGTTGCCTAGTTTGGCTCCCTACCAATGGCCAGAAGGTGGTAACCGCTAGCGGCTCGGTAGCTAAGGGTAAACATAATGCCAGATTCAGGCCAAACGCAACGCACCGAAAAAACGACAGCGGATGTTGTAGCCGAAGAGCCATCTGTATCTGCGCTGGCGACCAATCATGACGGCGGCTGGAATGGTGAGATTTCGACTGAAGAGGCAGGTTTGCTGCCTTATAGCTATGCCAAAAGGAACAGCGTTGTCGCAGTCAACCGAGATTCTGCCGGAGTCCACTTTGTCAGCGTTGTACACCCGCCATTTGAAGTCTATGCAGAATTAAAGCGCCGCGTTCAAGCGCCTTTGATATTTCATAGCATAGAGGCATCCGAGTTCGACGACTTGCTGCGTAAGGTCCACGAGAAAGGAGATTCCGCGGCCACCCAGATGGTCGATGACATCAGTGAAGAGCTGGATTTAAGCTTGCTGGTTGCCGAGGTGCCGACCAGCACTGATTTACTTGAGGCCAGTGATGATGCACCCGTCGTTAGGCTAATTAACGCCTTATTGACGCAAGCTATTCGCGAAGAAGTTTCCGATATTCATTTGGAGGTGTTTGAAAAACGCTCCCTGGTGCGTTTTCGAGTGGATGGCGTTCTGAAAGATGTGGTTGAGCCCAAGCGAGCATTGCACAGTGCTTTGGTTTCTCGCTTAAAAGTGATGGCTTCATTAGATATCGCAGAAAAGCGATTGCCGCAAGACGGACGGATTTCGTTGCACGTTGGTGATCGCCCTGTTGACGTGCGTGTATCAAGCTTGCCCACCCAGTACGGTGAACGGATGGTATTGCGATTGTTGGATAAACGCAGTGCACGCCTTCAGTTAAGTTCACTCGGTATGGATCATAATATTCATGCGCGGTTTGCCGATCTCATCAAAGCACCACACGGCATCATTTTAGTGACCGGACCTACCGGCTCCGGTAAAACGACTACTCTGTACGCGGGTCTTGCCGAAATGGATCGTAAGCGGCTCAATATCATGACCGTGGAAGATCCGATTGAATACGATTTGGACGGGATCGGCCAGACTCAGGTGCAGCCTAAAATTGGCATGAGTTTCGCCCGCGGCTTGCGGTCAATTCTGCGCCAAGACCCCGATGTCGTACTGATTGGTGAAATTCGTGATTTGGAAACCGCTGAGATAGCGGTGCAAGCGAGCCTGACCGGCCACTTGGTATTATCAACTTTGCATACCAATACTGCGGTGGGTGCGGTAACCCGGCTGGTAGATATGGGCGTAGAGAACTTTTTGATCGCGACCAGCTTGTTGGGGGTTTTGTCACAGCGGCTGGTGCGCACTTTGTGCGGCCATTGTAAAAAGCCAGTGGCGCCCACCGAACAACAGCGATTATTGCTTAACGATAATAATCCCGATTTGCAGATCTACGAGGCCATAGGGTGTTCGCGTTGCGATAACGTGGGTTATAAAGGGCGGCGCGGTATTTATGAGCTGGTCATCATCGATGAAGAAATTCGGCGGATGGTTCACGACCAGCAGAGTGAAGACGATATATTGCGGTATGTGCGTCAGTCGACCCCAAGCTTGACCAGCAACGGACTTGCTTTGGTGATTTCTGGTGAAACCTCACTGGATGAAATCGTGCGCGTAACGCGCGAACAATAAGCTTAAAACTCCATGGCGGCCTACGAATATCTTGCGCTGGACGATAAAGGGCGCCAACAAAAAGGCGTCGCGACGGCTGATAGCTCCAAGGCAGTCCGTCAGCAACTGCGCGAAAAAGGCTTGATTCCGCTAGAAATTAATTCAGTTGCCGCCAATCGCAGCTATAAAGGCGATGCCGCAAGCGTTAAAAGCCGTGGTGGCCGACAAAAAATGAGCACGATGGAGTTGGCTGTCACCACGCGCCAATTTTCAACTTTATTGGGCTCTGGATTGCCGATTGAGCAATCCTTAACCGGGTTGGTTGAGCAAGCCGAGCGGCATAGCTTGAAATCGATATTAACCGGCGTTCGTGCCACGGTTATGGAAGGCGGGTCTTTAGCCAGTGGGATGCGGGATTTTCCACGAGCATTTCCCGACATCTATGTCGCTTCGGTAGCTGCTGGTGAACAAACTGGCCATCTTGAAGGCGTGCTTGAGCGTTTGGCAGATTTCACTGAAACTCGTCAGGAACTTCAACAAAAAATTGGTACTGCCTTAGTCTATCCGGCTATATTGACCTTAGTCGCCATCGCAATTGTAGTTGGCTTGATGGCCTACGTGGTGCCCAAAGTGGTGCGCGTATTTGAGGATACAGGGCAGGAGCTGCCTTTGTTGACCCGTCTGTTGATTCAGCTCAGCGATATTATCGTAAAGTACGGTTGGTTGATCGGGCTGCTTATCGCCGCGGTCATCGCTGGTTGCATCATTGCCCTGCGTTATCGCGGCCCGCGCTATGCACTGCATCAGTTTTTATTGAAATTTCCGTTAAGCAAGCGCTTGACTCGCAGCTTGAATACAGCGCGGATGGCCCGCACCTTATCGATATTGATCGGCAGTGGTGTGCCGTTGCTGTCAGCGCTTAAAAGCAGCAGTGAGGTCGTAACTAACCTGGTCATGCGTGATGCGATGGAGCTTACCGCAGAAGAGGTCGAGCAGGGCGCTAGCTTGAGTCGTTCATTAGGTCGGCGCAAGCTCTTTCCACCGCTATTGACACAGATGGTGGCTAGTGGTGAAACCAGTGGTCAGCTAGATTTAATGCTGGAAAAATCGGCAACCTCGTTGGAACGTGAAGCGGAGTCACGAATTTCCGTGATGGTCAGTTTATTTGAGCCAGTGATGATACTGGTCATGGGCGTGGTGGTATTGGTGATCGTGATGGCGATACTGATGCCTATTTTTGATTTAAACCAGTTGGTAGGTTAAACCGGACAGGACAAGATACAGTGACTAATAAGCAGCAGACGCAAACGCATTTGAAACCATTGACTCAACGTACAAAACGCCGTCAAGCAGGTTTTACCCTGATTGAAATTATGGTGGTGGTGGTCATTATCGGCATGCTGGCAACCATGATATTGCCACGGGTGCTTAATCGTCAGGATCAAGCCTTCGTGGCCAAGGCGAAAAGTGATATTCAAGCACTATCAACGGCGGTCAAGCTGTATAAATTGGATAACTTCAAATACCCTGATTCTTTGAGTCAATTGGTGTCGACAGGTGGTGGCAGTAGCGCTTACCTTGATCGTTTGCCAAAGGACCCTTGGGGCAATGAATACCAATATACCAGCTCAGGGTCGCACCTGGATTTTGATTTATGGTCATTCGGTAATGACGGGTCGTCTGGTGGTGCCGGTGTGGGTCTTGATATTGGTAACTGGAATATGGATGAAATAAAGTAGCGCCATGATTCAACGTGCTGCAATGAGTGGATGAAAATTGGAGCGAATCTGCGGCTGGAACTGACTCAAAAAGGGTTTACCTTTGTTGAGATTATGCTGGTTGCGTTTCTGATTGGGCTGTCAGCAACTTTTGCCGTCATTAGCATAGGCAATCGTAGTGACGCTAAAATTACTCATATGGAAGCACGTCGGTTTGCAGCCTTGGTTAATCATGTTCAGGACGAAAGTATATTATCTGGCCAGCCGATGGGCATTGAACTATCGGCAAAAGACGGCAGCTACCGATTTTTTGTCTATAATGATGGTTGGCAGGCGGTCGAAGATGAATCCCTGCGCGAGCGTCAGTTGCCTGAAGGACTCAGTTTAAACGTAGAATACATTGAGACGGGAGCACCGGAAAAGCCTGACCGTGGGGCACACAAATTTACGCCGAAAGCAGTCCATGAGCTGTTAAATCGTAGCCTTTTTGACGAAGGTTCGAGCGAATTGAGTGACTCTGACGATACCAAGCACGCGCTATATGAGAAGGAAGACTTGATTTTGGTTGAGCCAACTGGGTTGATGCGGGAATTCAGCGCGACCATAGCCGGTAAAGCGCGGCAATACGTGATTAAGCTCGACGAATACGGCAAAGCAATTATCGAGGATGATGCGTCATGAGCGCTAAACGGACTCAATTGGGCTTTACTTTGCTTGAGATTTTGATTGCCTTATCGATTGCCGCGGTGGGTTTTGGTGCGGTATCGCGCTCTTTGTATCAAAATATTCACGTTGCTGAGCGCCTGTCCAACAAGCTGGTCGCCACTTGGATTGCCAGCAACACGCTGGCTGAAATGCATATCGCACGCCAATATCAGTTGTCTGGCGGTTTTAATAATGACCGCGAAATGGGTGGCCAACGTTGGCGGGTAGAATCAGATTACAGCACAACGGGTGATACTGAGGTGGTTCGGGTGGACGTCAATGTGTACCCTGAAAACGAACCCGGGCAAGTTGCCGCCCACTTGTTTGGTTATGTTGCGCAGCCGAACTGAGATGATTAGCGTGCGCTCGATCTCTAGGCAGTCGGGCTTTACCCTGATTGAGATCCTCGTGGCGATGTCGATTTTTGCGGTGATCGCTGCCATGTCCTACACGACCATGAGTACTTATGTGGATCATCGTGAGCGTTTGGCCGAACACTATACTAAGCTTCAAAACCTGCAGCGGTTGTTCATCTTGATTGAACGGGATTTGCGATTTGTCATCAGCCGGCCAGTGCGTAACGAGAGCGGTGATGAAGAAGAAGCTATTTTGGTCGGTAAAGGGGGTGAATTGATTCGCCTGACCTTGGCTTTGCCCGATGTGCAATCACCCACCGGAACAACATTGGCGAGGGTGGCTTGGCGTTTGGATGGCGATGAATTAACCCGTGTGGTTTGGGAGGTGCTCGATCGCGATTCAGGCTCCGAATCGAGTGAAAAAATCATTGAAACCGGGGTTGAGGAGGTCGAACTTCAGTATTACTGGTATACTCCGTCGGGCACGGTCAATACCGCAAAAGCAGAGTCTACCAATAGCATTCCCGATGGCATGGAGCTGGTATTGACGTTGGAGAATGGAGTGAGTTATCGGCGCGTTTTTGAGATGGTCCGTAGTTGATGCGTAACCCGCGGACAGACTTGAAGTTGCAGACCGGTGCTGCCTTATTAACCGTACTGTTCATGTTGGCTATCCTGGCAACCTTTGCTGCTTATACGCTTGAAGACGAAAATTTGGCGATTCGACGTTTGAGTAATCAGCGTGAGTACGAGCAAAGCTTGCAGGTGGCGATTGGGGGTGAACTGCTGGCCCTGAAAGAGCTTGAGCGTGATGCGATTGTTAACTACGATAGCCTAGACGAACCATGGGCAACGACTGACTTTGCTGGGACGGTAGAAGATGGTGGATTTGTCACAACGGTCGAAGATGAAAGTGGGAAATTTAATCTTAATAATTTAAAGCGTCCTAAAAATATTTCGCCTACACCTACAACGGCATCTACAACGCCACCTCCTCCCTGTGTGCTTAATAATACAAACCCATCTCCGGCTAGTCCAGCTTGTAACCCCTGGTACGAAATGTTCTATCAGCTCTTGCAGCAGCAAGGATTTCCATCGGATTTCTCACTAGAGTTGGCAGATGCGGTGGTTGATTGGGTCGATACTGATAACAAACCGACGGGTAAAAAGGGCTTTGAGGATGACTATTATCAAGGCTACGGACAGCCCTATCGCACCGCCAACCGGGCTATGGTATCGATTGCAGAATTATCACTGATAGCGGGTTTTAATACCTTACCGTCACCACTGCTTGAAGGCCTAACAAAACTGTTAACGGCATTACCTGTAGATAGTAATAGTCCGCCCACTGCCACTAAAATTAATGTCAATACGGCACCGATAGAAGTATTGAAGGCGCTATATAGCACGCCACCAAGCAATACCTCTGTATGGGCTACTATTGCTCAAGGCCGAATAAGCACCCCGTACCAAAACGCGTCGAATTTAAATCAATTTCATAATCTGTTACAAAACGCGGGAGCAGTGAGCACTATAAACCCCACTCAATTACTAGATACCAAAAGCGGCTACTTCAAGACCCGCAGCTGTGCACACTATGGCCGCATTAGTACGACGCTGGATAGCCAAATGAAGCGGACACCCAAAAACGGAAGAAATGAAGTCCTCATTTGGGGGCGCCAAAGGGTGTATCAAACATGTGGCAAGCCAAAGGATAAAGATGAACAAGAAGCCACTGATGAAGAGGGCTAGTAGCGTCTTAGGCGGCGAGTTGACGCTACCGAAGGTAGGCCAAACCGTTTAGAATAGAGCGCATGAAATTACTGGTCACATTAGAAAAACCCTATCGCTGGGTCAAACTGAATAACAAAGGATTGGTTGTTGATCGCGGCCGATTCAATATCGATGTTGACTTGGCCGTGATGATTCCCAAAGACGTGACGTCGATTATCGGCGTGGCACCCGCAGAAGCGGTCACCATACATTCGGTAGATATTCCGACTAAGCGCCGTGCTAGCATGGAGTTGGCGGTACCATATGCACTGGAAGAAGAATTAAGTGAAGAAATAGAACACCTGCACTTTGCGATTCAGTCCTGGGTGCCGGGCGATAGTGCCAAGGTCGCGGTGATCAATAAATCTTTAGTTGAAGGTTGGATTGAAGAATTTGAATCAGCCCAACTCAAAGTGGATGCGATTGTGCCTGAGCAAAGTTTATTGCCGCGACACGCAGATGCGGATGTCACCATTGCGCGCACCGCGGATGATCGGCTTTTGATCCGTCAAAACAACGATAACGCTTTAGCAGTAGACAATACGGCCTTTGACTACTGGTGGTCGTCGCTCAAAGACAAACAATCACGGATTGTCGTTAACGACAAGGCCATGGCGCGAGCGCTGATTGATGCAGGTGGCGAAAACGTTAGTTTTTGGGATATCGGCGAGCATTTTGATGCGTGGCTGGAATCTCGGGATAACAGCCACCTGATGCAGGCGTCCTTATTGCAGGGGGCGCTTGAGCCTGAGCATTTAAAGCCGACCTCATTGGGGCTGATGCTCGCCTCCGCGATCGCAGCCTTGGCATTTTTGGTGCTGGCGGCGGCGGATTGGTGGGAACTTAAGCGCTTAGAGACGGCTGTGGCTGCTAATCAACAAGAGTTGCAGCAACTCTTTGAACAAACCTTCCCCGATCAAGAATATCTGGATGCACCTCGCCAGCAAGTAGCGAGTTTGTTATCGCTGAATGCTGAGGGTGATCACAACTATGTGTTTCAATATATGCTTGATATTGCAGCTAAAACGATGCCGAAGTACGATGCGGATTTCGATGAAGTCAACTATAAAAATGAAGGCTTACAAGTTGGGGTGACGGTTCCGAATTTTTCGGTTCTGGATGAAATTACCAATGAGATTGAGCAAGAACCAGGCGTTAGCGCTATTTTGATCTCATCAGGGGCCAATGACGATAAGGTCACTGGTCAAATTAAAATTGTGAGGGAGCGCTGATGTTTGCTTATTTCACCTCATTAAAAAACAGCGAAAAGTTGCTTTTATCCGTTTTGGCGGTGGTGATCATAGCCATGGCTTTTTATTTATTAATTTGGGAGCCGACTTCCATTCGCCTTAAGCAAGTCAAGACACAGGATTTGCCACAGTCGTCATCCGATCTTGCCTGGGTGCGACAAGCCGTCAAGGAAGCTGGCCCTGAGGCAGGAAAAGGTCAGGTAGAGACAATCACCGGTCCTTTGTTAACCGTGATTGAAACCACCGCTGCCGATGCTGAGGTACGGACAGCTATCAGCCGAATTAAACCGGGTGACAACCAAACCGTGCAAGTCTGGCTTGATAACGTCGCGTTTGATGATTGGCTGGTATGGATTAACCAACTGCGTGATCAACACATCAAAGTGCAATCTGCCAGTATTGGCCCCGAAGCAGACGGCTTTGTCAGCTTAAAAATGATGCTAAGCCGCTAGGCTGATGTTAGCTCGCAAGATTGTACGCCGTGAAATACCCACAGAGTCGGATAATCTGGGTGATTTACACCCGGTACTACGCCGTGTTCTAAAAGCTAGAGGCATCCATGACAGTGCCCAAATCCATCATTCTCTGGGCGACTTGATTCCACCTTCTGAGCTACTCGGCATTGATACTGCGGCTGAGCGTTTGGTGTTGGCAATTCAACAACAGGAATCCCTCTTAATTGTTGGCGACTATGACGTTGATGGTGCCACATCGACGGTCGTTGCTTTACAAGGGCTGCGTGCCCTTGGTGCACTCCACGTCACCTATTCGGTACCTAATCGATTTGAGTATGGCTATGGACTGTCAACTCGAATGGCTGAACATGTTATAGAGCTGCAGCCTAAAGTAGTGATAACCGTAGATAACGGGATATCCAGCATTGATGGTGTAAGGCTGTTAAAAGAGGCAGGGATTTCGGTGGTGGTGACTGACCATCACTTGCCCGGCGACGTTTTACCTGACGCAGATGCGATTGTGAATCCTAATCAACCGGGTTGCCGATTTCCCAGCAAGGCTTTGTGTGGCGTAGGTGTGATGTTTTATTTGCTATTGGCAGTGCGAGAGCAGTTGGATAGACAAGAGTGGTTTGTCAGTCGTAAAAAGCCCGCTTTGGCCGATTTGCTGGACCTAGTGGCGTTGGGTACCGTCGCGGACTTGGTGCCCTTAGATCATAATAATCGCATTTTAGTGGCACAAGGGATTGCTCGTATTCGGGCAGGTAAAACCCGGCCGGGAATCATTGCCTTGCTGGATGTGGCAAAGCGCGACTATCGCCAATTGGTTTCTGCAGATATGGGCTTCGCGATTGGCCCGCGCTTGAATGCTGCAGGCCGTTTAACCGATATTTCAACCGGAATCGAGTGCTTGCTCGCCACCGACGTCGATGCTGCTAATGCCTTGGCCCGAGAGCTAAACTCAATCAATCAGGAACGCAAAGAAATCGAACAAGGCATGCAGCAAGAAGCCATACAAGCGGTTAAGGCTTTGAACTGGAACGAGTTTTCCAAGGCAACTTCAGGTCTGGCGCTGTACAACCCCAGTTGGCACGAAGGTGTGGTGGGCTTGGTTGCGTCGCGAATTAAAGATCGCATTGGTCAGCCAGCAATCGTATTTGCACCAGGCGAGGAGGGCTATCTGAAAGGTTCCGGTCGGTCGGTCGCAGAAGTCCATATTCGAGATATATTAGCCGAGATTGATGCCAAGCAGCCCGGATTAATCATACGCTTTGGGGGGCATGCGATGGCCGCAGGCTTAACCATTAAAGTCGATGACTTTGAAGCATTCGCCAGCCTTTTTGCTGAAACGGTGCAAGATACGTTAGGTGGCGCGGTTATTGAACCGCAGGTGAGCAGTGACGGTGATCTAGAAATGAATGACCTCAATCTGGATTTGGCACACCTACTGCGGGTTGCTTTGCCCTGGGGCCAAGCCTTTCCTGCGCCATTATTTGATGGTGAATTCAAGGTATTAAGTCAACGATTAGTGGGTGGCATTCACCTAAAACTGCTGTTGCAACCACTCACAGGGAGCAGGGCAACTGGTAAAGGCGTTGATGCAATTGCTTTTCGATACGCGGAAACTCCCGGTGAAACACCACGTTTAGATACCATACATGCGGTTTATCAGTTAGACGTCAACGAGTTTCGCGGACAACGATCCGTGCAATTGATTATTGAATACTTGGAGCCTGTCGAGGACACTGTTCATTGATATACGACCCAACCACTATTAGGATCGAGCGATAATGCAGTCAAATACCATGTTGCATACACAAATCAATTCAGTCATTGGCAATACGCCGTTACTTCAACTTAATCATATCGTTCCTAAGGACTCAAATCGGTATTTGGTCAAGCTAGAGGGTAACAATCCGGGTGGCTCCGTTAAAGATCGTCCAGTGCTCAATATGATCAATAAAGCTGAGCAACGCGGTGATATTGCTCCTGGCGACACCTTGATCGAAGCAACCAGCGGCAATACCGGTATTGCGCTGGCGATGGTTGCTGCCAGCCGCGGCTATCACATGACTCTAATCATGCCGGATAACCTTTCAGACGAACGCAAGGCGACCATGACTGTCTATGGGGCAGAGTTGATTTTGGTCAGTGAGGATGAAGGGATGGAAGGTGCGCGTGATTTGGCAGAGTCGATGCAGCGTGAGGGCAAGGGTAAGTTATTAGATCAATTTTCCAACCCCGATAACCCTGAGGCGCATTATTTAAGCACTGGCCCAGAAATCTGGACGCAAACTGACCAGACAATCACTCATTTTGTCAGCGCGATGGGAACGACAGGAACGATTATGGGGGTTTCGCGTTTTTTAAAAGAAGTGAGCCCACCCATTAGGATAGTCGGGGTTCGGCCCGCCGATGGCGCGTCTATTCCAGGAATACGTCGCTGGCCAGAGGCCTATTTGCCCTCGATATTCGATCAATCTGCGATTGACCAAACGATTGATGTCAGTCAGGATCAGGCCGAGCAAACTGCGCGAAATTTGGCCAGTAAAGAAGGGCTATTTTGTGGCATATCGTCAGGTGGTGCGGTGGCAGCGATGCTTGAATTGGGTAAAACAATCCATGACGCCACTATCGTTGGTATTATTTGCGACCGGGGTGATCGTTACCTGAGTACCGGCGTGTTTTGACTGGCTATTCAGTATTGGGGTGGTTTTGGATGAAATAAAAAAGCCGCAATCGCTTTGATGGCGGCTTTTTAGCGTTAGCGCAGTACGTCTAGCGCATGGTGAACTCGGGATAGGCTTCCATCCCACATTCGCCAATGTCTAGCCCTTCATATTCTTCCTCTTCGCTGACGCGGATACCGACCGTTGCTTTTAGCAAGAACCAAACCAAGGCGCTGCTTGCAAATACCCAGGCAAAAATGGTTAAGGCGCCAATCAGTTGAGCGGCTAGTGATACGTCCGCATTCGTCAAAGGAACCGCTAACAAACCCCATAGGCCTACGACGCCGTGTACTGACAAGGCACCAACCGGATCATCAATTCTGAGTTTATCAAAACCGACGATGGCGAAAACCACCAGTGCGCCGCCAACAGCACCGATTAGCGTTGCCATCAATGGTGTGGGTGTCGAAGGCTCGGCGGTAATCGCTACCAGGCCAGCCAAGGCACCATTCAGAACCATACTCAAATCAGCCTTTCCGAACAAGGCACGAGCCGTTAATAACGCAGCGATGACCCCGCCAGCAGCAGCGGTATTGGTATTGAGAAAAACCATCGCAACCGCGTTTGCATTGGCAATGTCGCCGAGTTTTAAGACGCTACCGCCATTAAAACCGAACCACCCCAGCCATAAGATAAAGGTGCCGAGCGTTGCCAATGGCACGTTAGCACCAGGAATGGGATTGATCGTGCCGTTAGCGCCGTATTTGCCTTTGCGCGGCCCCAGGAACAGCACCGCAGCTAGTGCAGCAGCCGCACCCGCCATATGGACGATGCCCGAACCAGCGAAGTCAGAAAAGCCAAGGTCACCAAGGTTGTAAAATCCAAATACGGATTTACCACCCCAAGTCCACGCTCCTTCCATGGGGTAAATGAAGGCGGTCATAACGATGGCGAAGGCAAAAAACGCCCATAGCTTCATCCGTTCAGCGACTGCGCCCGACACAATCGACATTGCGGTCGCCACAAACACGACCTGAAAGAAAAAGTCCGATGCATTTGAATAGACCGCGTCGCCTTCTATTCCGGCTTCAGCGGATTCAGCCAACACACTCGCCACTAAAGCATCTGCAGACGCGGCGCCGTCCAGTGCAATCCCGCTCAAGAAAATACCGCCGTCGTACATCAGCTCATAGCCGTAAACTAAATAGGCGATACAGGAAAGTGCGTATAAGACGATATTTTTGGTGAGTATCTCCGTCGTATTCTTCGACCGAACTAAGCCAGCCTCAAGCATCGAAAATCCAGCGGCCATCCACATGACCAATGCGCCGCAAACCAGGAAGTAGAAAGTATCCAGTGCGTACTGTAAATGAAAAAGGGGTTCCATTATTAATGTCCTCAGAAATAGGTGTAAGCAGTTAAAGTGCGTCGTTGTCGAGCTCGCCGGTGCGAATGCGTATCGTCCGTTCGATGTCAGTGACAAATATTTTGCCGTCACCGAGCTGGCCAGTTTGGGCAGCTTGAACAATCGTCTCAATGGCCGTTTCAAGCCTCTCGTTGGATACGGCAGTTTCCAGCTTTAACTTGGGAATAAAATCAACGGTGTACTCAGCACCCCGGTAGAGTTCCGTATGACCTTTTTGACGACCAAAACCTTTAACTTCGCTTAGTGTCATTCCTGAAATACCAATTTCAGACAGTGCATCGCGCACATCGTCCAAACGAAACGGTTTGATGATGGCAGTGATTAACTTCATGCGTTTACCTCGTAAAAGAAAAATGAATTCAATACAGGTAAAGCAATAGTCGTGCCAACTTGAAGATTGATGAGTAATCAGTGCTAACAGACGTTTAGAGATTGCAGCTAAATAGGAGATAAATCATTGTTAATTAAAGCTATTATATTGTTTGGTTAGAGTGACATTTAAACCAAGCCGACGGGCAGTACCATTTGCCCCATTTCAGGCAAGCGGGCAACGGTGTGAACCACATTGGTGCGCTACGTGCTTTAAAAGGGAAGAAGTCTAGCGAGATGAAACTGAAATGGGGTAGTGGGGTAGTGGGGTAGACGGCCAGATTCTTGCTACTTTTAGCTATCACCAAAGCTGATGCCGACATTGCGAGCAGTAGATACCCATTCGCTGTCGAGTGGCACTGTCTTTTTCTTGCCCGCTATTTCAGTCAGTGGCACCGGAACAGCCAAGCCGTTTTTTAGCGCGACCATTACGCCATAGTGTTCCTGGGCGATAAGGCCTGTACAGGCCGAGCCGAGGTGGGTTGCTAAAATGCGATCTACCGCAGAGGGCGTGCCACCACGCTGTAAGTGGCCGAGGATGGTAATTCGGGATTCCAAGCCGGTTGCTTTTTCGAGCTTACTTGAGAGCTTCAGCGTATTATCAATATGCGCACGCTCTAGGTTTTCCAGATTCTGTTTCGCTTTTTTTCGAGTTTTCTTGCTGTTTGCATCACTCAGGATTTTTTCGGTTTTAGCCATTTTTGCACATTGCTTTTGAGTTAAGGCACCTTCAGCGATGGCAACGATACTAAAATGATTGCCGTTGCGAACACGCTGTGTAATGGCTTCCGCGACGCGCTCAACGGTATAGGGAATTTCAGGAATGAGGATAACGTCCGCGCCACCAGCGAGCCCAGCGCCTAAGGCTAACCACCCCGAATTATGACCCATCAACTCAACCACAATAATCCGGTGATGGCTGTGCGCGGTGCTGTGCAAACGGTCAATTGCATCAGTTGCGATTGATAAGGCCGTGTCAAAACCAAAGGTGGTGTCGGTGCCGTAAACATCATTATCGATAGTTTTTGGCAGGCTGATGACATTCAAGCCCGCATTGGCAAGGTGTAAGGCATTTTTTTGAGTGCCACCACCGCCCAGGCAAACCAGGGCGTCCAAATGCATCTGTTGGTAGGTTTCTACAATGGCGTCGGTCATGTCCAGTTTTTTGCCCGCCACCAACATTTTATAGGGTTTATCGCGGCTGGTACCCAAAATGGTACCACCTTTGGTCAATATCCCTGACATGGCAGACATGGTTAACGGAATCGATCGATTGCGAGCAATCCCTTGAAAGCCTTTTAAAAAGCCAACAAGTTGCATATCATGCTGTAAAATTGCGGTTTTACCGACACCACGAATTGCTGCGTTTAATCCGGGTGCATCACCGCCTGCAGTCAGTATGCCGATGTGTTTTTCTGCCATGTATTTAGCCTGTATTCAGTCGTCTGTGTGTAGCATGGGTTTTAACATGGTCATATTGAAATCTCTATAGGCTATTCGATAGGCTTTCAATTTTCCCAATATGAACTAAGACGGGATAAATAACGTGCTTACACTAAAGATATTAATGCGCCACATCAGATGGATCTTCTTGGCGATGGTATGGATTCCTGCAGCCGCTGTTGCAGATGCAGTTGCCTCCTTAGAACAGTTTTTTAACGGCACGGAGGCTTATAGCGCTGATTTCGACCAAGTCGTGCTGGATGAATCGTACCGCCAGATCGATGAAGCCTCAGGCAGTTTATCGATTTTACGTCCTGGACGTTTTCGCTGGGATTATGATCCGCCTGCCGAGCAGATGATTGTTGGCGATGGCGATAAAGTTTGGATTTACGACATAGAGTTAAAACAGGTGATTGTTCGTGATCAGCAGCAAGCGCTGGGCCAGTCACCAGCCATTTTATTGGCGGGTGAAGGTGAAGCCAAACGTGACTTTGAGATTAGCGACCAAGGAGTGCAGGGCGACTTGAGCTGGGTAAAAGCGATACCCAAAAGCGAGCAAAGTGGCTTTGAAGAGATACGCATTGCCTTTGCTGATAACGAGCTGGCGGTGATGGAGCTGGTCGATGGTCTGGGCCAAACTACGCGCATTCGTTTTTCCAACGTGGTGCATAACCCGACTTTACCCGCCGATCAGTTCAGCTTTACGCCGCCGGATGGTGTTGACGTGATTGATGACGCGTTATAAATATTAACGAATGTCATTGCTAAGCCCTGATGCCTGACTGGACTATCCCCCTCGCGGAGCGGGTTCGCCCCTCCACGGTTGAAGAGGTGGTTGGGCAGCGGCATTTATTGCAGCCTGGGCAAGCGTTATATCGCGCTTTAAGCGGTGGGGCCTTGCACTCAATGATATTGTGGGGGCCTCCAGGTACCGGTAAAACCACCATCGCGCGTTTGGTTGCTAATAGCTCTGATGCAGATTTGTTCGCCTTGTCGGCGGTCGGCAGTGGAGTCAAAGACATTCGTGCGGTAGTAGAAGCCGCAAAACTAAACCGAACGGTTGGTAAGCAATCGGTGTTATTTATTGATGAAGTCCATCGGTTTAATAAAGCTCAGCAAGATGGATTTTTGCCACACGTTGAAGATGGCACCCTGATCTTGGTAGGGGCGACCACCGAAAATCCCGCTTTTGAGTTGAATAACGCCTTGTTATCACGCGCGCGGGTTTATGTATTAAAGTCGCTGAGCGAGGCAGACATTGCAGCTCTGATAGAACGTACGTTGGGTGCAGACAATGGCCTGGGTGAGCTACAACTGGACATTGATACAAAAGCACTTTCTTACTTAGCCAGTGCAGCGGATGGCGATGCCCGGCGTGCGTTGAGTTTTTTGGAAACGGCGGCTGACCTATCAAAATCCGACCAAGTAACAAGCATTTCTGTTGATTTATTAAAGCAAGTTATCACACGGAGAATGGCGCAATATGATAAAGGCGGCGACCATTTTTATGATCAAATATCTGCACTGCATAAGGCAATACGCGGCGCTAACCCCGATGCTGCCTTATTTTGGGGGTTGCGGATGCTGGAAGGAGGCTGTGACCCACACTATTTATTGCGCCGCTTGATGCGGATTGCCAGCGAAGACATTGGCAATGCCGACCCGCGTGGGCTAGAGATTGTTAATAATGCCTGGAGTTCATTTGATCGCCTCGGGCACCCCGAAGGTGATTTGGCCATTATGCAGGCAGTAATCTATTTAGCCGTCGCACCCAAAAGCAACGCCAGTTATGTTGCTTACAAAGCCGCGTTGAAAGAAGTGCGTAACGCGCCCGCCGCAGAAGTGCCGGCTCATTTGCGTAATGCCCCAACTCGCCTGGCCAAATCGATGGGCCATGGTGCGGCTTATCGCTATGCGCCCAACGAGCCGGGGCGTTATGCTGCTGGGCAAACCTATTTCCCAGACGCTATGGGCGAACGCGAGTATTATCATCCGGTGGCTGAGGGCTTGGAAATAAAAATTGCTGAACGGTTAGCGCATTGGCGCGCACTTGATCAACAAGCACGACAGCAAAAGCCATGAGCTGGTGGGCGGTAGCATTGGGTGGTGCACTGGGTTCAGTAGGGAGATATGCCACCGCACAATGGGCTATTCGCTACTTGGGGCTGTATTTACCCTGGGGAACTTTAATCGTTAATGCGGCGGGATCATTTATAATCGGGATAGTGTGGATGCTGGTGCAAAACAGGCTGCAATCACACAGTGAGTTAATTCGGCTATTTTTGATGGTCGGTTTTTTGGGCGGATTCACGACCTTCTCTACGTTTTCGCTCGATACTATTCAATACTTAAGCGGTGGCCAGTGGTTACGCGCAAGCTTAAATATTGCCCTTAACCTGGCATTTTGCTTGCTTGGCGTTGCAGCGGGCTTGGGCTTGGGTAGTTGGCTTTTTGAGAGGTAAGCATGTTAGACCCACAGCGGATTCGTAAAGATGTTCAGGCAGTAGCCGATGGCCTGATGAGGCGCGATTTTGACTTTGATATCCCACATTTCCAAGCGCTGGAAGAACGTCGCAAAATACTGCAAAGTGAAACCGAAGCGCTGCAGGCAAAGCGCAATTCGAGTGCCAAGAATATTGGCATCGCAAAAAGCAAAGGCGAGGATATTCAGCCGCTGCTAGATGCGGTTTCCAGTATTGGTGATCAGCTAAAAGAGAATGAATCGGCACTATCAGCATTGCAAGGCGAAATCACGGATTTTATGCTGTCAGTTCCTAACATCCCGCATGAAGATGTACCTAAAGGCAATGATGACAGTGACAATATAGAGGTTCGTCGTTGGGGTGATCCACGCCATTTTGATTTTGAGCCAAAAGACCACGTTGACTTGGGCGCTGGGCTGGGTCAAATGGATTTTGACCGTGCCGCTAAAATTGCTGGCTCCCGATTTGTGGTGCTCAGTGGCCCGTTAGCGCGGTTACAGCGTGCATTGACTCAATTTATGTTGGATACGCATACCCAGGAGCATGGTTATATCGAAACCTATGTACCGTATCTGGTCAATGCCGACAGCCTGTATGGAACCGGGCAGTTGCCTAAATTTGAAGAAGATCAGTTTCAAACCCGAGGTGACCCTAAATTTTATTTGATCCCCACGGCGGAAGTCCCGGTTACCAACATAGTTCGCGATGAATTGCTGCAAGCGAAGGATTTACCAAGCAAACGCGTATCACATACGCCTTGTTTTAGGAGTGAAGCGGGGTCGTACGGGCGCGACACACGTGGGATGATTCGTCAGCATCAGTTTGAAAAAGTGGAATTAGTTCATGTGGTTACGCCTGATGAGTCGTGGGATACGCTAGAATTGCTGGTGAGCCACGCTGAGGTGATCTTACAGCGATTAGAACTGCCTTATAGGGTCGTGACCCTGTGTAGCGGAGATCTAGGCTTCTCTTCTGCTAAAACCTATGATTTGGAAGTGTGGTTGCCCGGACAGTCTGCGTACCGGGAAATATCTTCGTGCAGCAATTTCTTGGACTATCAGGCTCGTCGATTGAAAGCACGATGGAAAAATCCACAGACCGGTAAGAATGAATACGTGCATACCCTAAATGGCTCTGGGCTTGCCGTCGGCCGAACTTTGGTCGCAGTGCTTGAGAATTACCAAAATGCTGATGGCTCGATTCGTGTGCCTGACTGCCTCAAACCCTACTTCGATGGCATGCATACAATCAACGCTATCTAGCCAGTGTCCGCTTTAGTGAATAGGCGGAAGTTATTTTGAGGCCAGTTGAGAAACAGCGTGGCGCGTATATGGTTACGGGTGCTAGTTCGGGAATAGGGCGAGCACTCTGTCAACGTCTGTTGGACGATGGCTATGAAGTATTCGGTATCGCCCGCTTTTTGCGCCAAGACCCGATTAAGCACCCACTATTTACCGCGGTTAGTGCGGATTTAGCCGACCTGACAGCGGTGGATCAAACCATCAAACGAATCTTGAAATCAATCGACATGCTGGAAGGTTTGGTTTTATGTGCAGGTGCGGGTTTATTTGGACAGCTAGAGCAGCTTAATGAGCAAGCAATTCGTCGATTGCTGGATTTAAACCTGGCTAGTCCCATCTTATCAGCGCGCGCTTGTGTTCCAACATTGAAAAGACAGAAATATGGTTTGATCGTTTTATTGGGCTCCGAAGCAGCATTGCAAGGAAGCCAACAAGGAACCATTTACTGTGCCACCAAATTTGGTTTGCGTGGTTTTGCTCAGGCACTAAGCAAAGAATGTGCGCGTAGCGGTGTACGGGTGACTTTGGTCAATCCTGGTATGGTTAATACTGAATTTTACGACGAGTTATCGTTTCGGCCAGACGACGATAGTGCGAATGCCATTGAGACAAAAACGATCGTAGATACGATACTAGGTATTATTAATTCGGCAGAGGGCACTGTGTTTGATGAGGTTAATTTATCTCCGCGTAAGCTGGGCATCCATTTTAAAAAATAGCCGCTACGGTTTAGATAGACTCTAATTATAAATAGCCGCGATGGTTTAGATAGATTCTAATCTTGTAAGTGAAGCAATAAAAAACCGCCTTCATAGGGCGGGTTTTTATTGGGTCTTAAATAATCGGCTATTTGATCAAAAGCTTCTTAATACTTTTACCACTTTCTACGTGGTCACGCACCCATATAGGCTGGCGGCCACGGCCAGTCCAAGTTAGGCTAGGGTCTTTCGGGTTGCGGTATTTTGGCGCAACAGGGCCACGCTTTTTACCTTTAGTTTGGGTGACCACCTCTTCCCATTTTAGGCCTTGCTCTTTTGCGAAGGCTTTTACCGCATTCATTGCTTCTCGCTGCTCAGCAGCCTCCTTTGCGGAGATCAAAGACTTTGCTTGTCGGATGACTTCTTTTAGTTCGGATGATGATAAATTTGATAAATCTGTAATTTTCATTAGTCTGCTCTATTCTGGTTAAAATAAAAATGATCCATATCCTTAGATCATGCTTGTAGTATAACTTTTTTTGTTGAGAATAGGAAAAAAATAACAATGGATTGTATTCGTAACATTATATGATGCTTTGTAAATACATTTAAGCAGTTCGAGGTTTAGAGATCACCAAGTAAACAGCGATGATGCATATAAGCATTCCGAGCGCTACATGAGTAGTTAGTTGCTCATCAAATAGGAGCCAGCTTTCTAATGCGACCAAGGGGGGAACTAAATAGAACAAACTGGCCACTTTATTGGATTCACCGTGCCGAATCAGATACATCAAAAGCGAAATAGCACCAATAGATAGGCCAAAAACCAACCACAATAACGCCAAGACAAAAGAAGTATTCCAGATAATACTATTACTTTCAAGCTGCCAGGCTAAAGCACCCGTCATCAGTACCGTTGCAAGATATTGGTAAAATGTGCCAGTGAGTAAATCCACCCTGGTGCAATACCGTTTTTGATATAGCGTGCCTACAGAAATACCTATCAGGGCTACAATACACCAGATAATGGCGCTGAGTGGATAGTTGCGAGCGGTAGACGGACTCAGGTTATCTGTAACTCCTATGACTAGCAGTATCCCAATAAACCCGAGCAGCAGACCTATAAGAGTGCGAGCTGTAATTTTTTCTCCTAGAAATCCAGCAGATAGCCCAGTAGTTAATAGCGGTTGCAAGCCGACTATTATGGCAGCAATGCTGGTCGGAAGCCCACTGTAAATCGCCGAAAAAACGCCGCCTAGATACAGGCCGTGCACACAAATTCCGACAACGCCCAGGTGTAATATCTGAGCTTTCCTGCGAGGCCATTTTGCGCGAGTCAATTTGATGATGAACAGTAGCGCGGCCAGCGTAATCAGCATACGGACAAATAGGAAGGTAAATGGCTCAGCACTAGGTAGGCCATATTTTGCCCCAACAAAACCGGTGCTCCATAGCAGTACAAACATCACTGGGGCAAGCCGATGGTTGATTAGCATAAGCGATTAATAGGGGAGCGCTTGAGAAGCAAGGTAGGAATGTTCATAGCTAAGCATATCGTATGCCGTCAAGCACATTCTAGGCACGGCATTGAAGCATTTAAACGCTGCGCCTGAGCCGCTGAATTTACCAATCAAATTGCTGGGGCAAGCGAAACCCACCTGAATCAAAATTGACCGATTGATTGCTGGCCAAGGTCATGAAAACGAGCACTACCGCTAAAATACCCAGTGCGGCGAAGGCTATTTTCCACTTGCTCCAAGGTCGATCACCTTGTACTTCTCCGGTACGACCATTGATGATGAATTGATAGGTTTTGCGGCTAAATCGAAAGCCAGCCACCCAAAAGGGCAACAAAATATGCTGGAACCTGACTTGTTGGTAGCGTGTGTCGATTTCACGAATACGCTGCTCATCGCCACCGATATCGGCACGAATCGAATGCAAAATTTGCGGTTGCATTTTATGTTGTGCTAGCTCGAATCCGTCATCAAGATCTGTTTGATACACTTCGCTTTGAAAGCCGCTCAAGAACTCTTCTTGGTAGGGGCGCAGGACGTTTAAATCCCATGGTTCGAGCTCACGAGCAATCTCGCGCGGCAGGGCATCGCTGGCGTAAACCAGTGTATTATCAAAGCGGTTAGTGACACGCCCCCGAGTCGGTGTCCAACGAATTTTGGGAACCATTTGTTCGCGCATGACCCAACGACCGTTAACATTGACCCGAACTCTTTGGCGCACGTAATAGATATCGCCACGCTCGCCGTTGTAATTGGTATGTGCGGTGCAGTCGTAATTCCAATACGGTACATACACGCCGTTTAAACCTTGGTCCTGACGCGCATATTTTTTGAGCTTATTCGGCGCAAACCATAAGCGCTTTAGCCATTGGCTGTATTGCTGCTTTGCTTCATTGCCGGTGACGCGAAAAGGCAGCAAGGCTTTCGGTTGGATAAAGCGTTCTTCGACGCTATCAAGTACAAACTCGGTACCACAAAACGGGCATTCATCGGCATGAACATTGCGATCAAATTCAGTTTCTGCTCCACATGATTCGCACCGGTTGGTCATGTGAACCGCATTTGGCGCAGCTTCTGGCAGGTCGTTTAGCGTCGCAAAATAGTCATATTCCAAGATCGGTTCACTAGACAATCGAATCCGATGGCGATTACCACAATGCCCACAACCCATTTCAGTCGTACCCGGCTCATAGTTGAGCTGGCTACCGCATTGGGTACACGGAAAGCGATGGCGATGGTCTACCTCAGCCATATATGTTGGCAGCCTAACTGGCGTCTAAGACGCTATAATGGCGGGTGGCAATGTACGCCAAAGAGGCGTCATTTCACTCAATTCTCGTGCTTCACGCCATTTTCGCATGCCTTCACGCCACACTAAAGTGTCGCGGGTCAACGTTCCTGCGCTAACCTGATCTAGGAGTTCGTGATGATCGTAAGGACCAGCACGCTTACCCTCGATGGCGAGGTAGTAGCTGACATTTTCACTGGGTAATGGCGGAGGCGGAATAGGTTGCTTTACGTGTGGGGCGTCAGTGAGACTTGCTCCCAAACGTTTAGCCATGGCAGCGCCAACCCCCAGGCCAACTCCCATTGTGAGTCCATCACCGCCGCCGCCTGGGTTGCTCGCAGCTTTGGTTAAGGCGTCACCCGCCTGATATTGGGTGAAGCTGTCTAAATCTTTGATCACACCCATGCTGGTGCGTTGATCAAGAGCTTTCTCAACGGCTTCAGGCAGGGAGATATTTTCAACCAAGAGCTTAGTCAAAGAGACCCCATAGGCTTCGAATTCAGGGTTGATTTGCTTTGCCAGGTAGTCGCCGAAGCGGTTGTAATTACCAGCCAGCTCCAAAACAGGGATGTGAGCGTTGGCAATTACATCAGTAAAACGCGAGACGATAATGTTGCGTAGCTGATCGGTAATTTCATCCGTAGTGAAGTAGCCATCGGTACCCGCGACTTCCTGTAAGAATTTCGCGGCATCACTCACCTTGATTTGATAGCTTCCAAACGCACGTAGCCGGGTTGGGCCAAACTCTTCATCACGCAGCATCAGCGGGTTTTTGGTGCCCCACTTAAGGTCGATGAATTGTTTGGTGCTGATGAAATACACTTCTGCCTTAAACGGGCTTTGGAAGCCATATTTCCATCCTTGCAAATCACTCAGGATCGGCAAATTAGCCGTTTCCAACTGGTATAAGCCAGGCGGGAAAACGTCAGCAATCTGGCCTTCGTTGATAAATACCGCAACCTGACCCTCACGAACGGTCAGCATCGCTCCGTATTTGATTTCTTCGTCATCGCGCTCAAAACGATAGACCATGACATTATCAGCCTCTTCAAGGTGTTCGATAATGTCGATAAACTGCCCAGTCAAATAATCCCATAAACCCATAATTTAGCCCTGCTTGTCGTCTTTAACGTCGCCTGCGGTGTCGCCAACGGTGCTGGTGCGTGCATGTGCAGACATTAAAGCTTGCTTGAGTTCACCTTCGATACGTTGCAATTCAGCAATGGCAGCAGCGCGCTTTAATTTACCTTCGTCAGCAATTTGTAAGCTATCTTCGATGGTTGCAATCAGCTTTTCGTTAGAACGGCGCACCACATCCAAATCAAATACACCACGCTCAATTTGTTCGCGCACGGTACGGTTGGCTTCTTGTAGGTTCTCAGCATTTTTCTCAAGCAGTTCATTGGTCAGGTCGGCCGCTTCTTTGACGGTTTCTGCTGCTTGCTTCGAGCGTTCAATCGTAACTGCTTGCGCTAATTGCTGCTTCCACAGGGGAACCGTATTGGCAATCGTCGACTGAATCTTGCGGACTAAGCCTTTATCATTTTCTTGTACCAAACGGATGCTGGGCAAACCCTGTAAGGTGACTTGCCGGGTCAGGCGTAAGTCATGAATGCGGCGCTCCAGGTCATCACGAATGGTGCGTAGATCGCGCAGCTCTTGCGCCTTGATCATGTTGTCGCTTTCTTTTGCTTCACGGTCTAGTGCGGGGATAATATCCTGACTCAGCTCGCGCGCCTTATCTTCGCCAGCAATGATATATTGCTCCAGTGAATGAAAGTATTCCAAGCTGCTGTCGTATAGGCGATCCAGCGTAGTGATGTCGGTCAACAGCTGGGTTTTATGGCCTTCCAGCTTGTCGGTAATAACGTCAATTTGCTTGCGAATTTCTTCGTATTGCTGCAAAAATTTGACGACGGGCTTAGCGCCACCAAACCAGCGAGCGAAAAAACCGGGGTTAACCGCCAATTTGTCCGCACCAAAACCGCGCAGGGTTGCGACCATGTCACTTAAGGAGCTGGCAGCTGGCCCAATGTCTTTGTTGCGTACGCCCTCAAGCATACTATCGGCCAGTTCGGTCAAGTCTTCCTGCGCCTTGGTGCCAAAAAATAAAATAGAGTTGCTGTCAGAGAGGTCGATTTCTGCTTTCAGCGCTTCAATTTCGGTTTGCTCTTTTGGCTCTAGCTCCATCAATGGCTTGATTTCTTCAGCTACTGCGGGCAGCATCTTTTGGGTGATTGCCTCAATTTCGGCGTCCTGTACAATAGTTTCGGTAGACATTTAGCTAATTCCCTCGTGTTTAAGTTGTGTTTGCAATACTTCGATTTGAACATCCAGCTCAAGGATATCATCTCGCAATAGTTTTTCGCGCTGTTCCTCGATCACTGATTCTATCGTGTCGAGTACTTCGACAATGTTGGAGTTGATAGTACTGTCGGTTTGCAAGTGGTCGCCTTTGGCGAAATTGTTCGCCACTTTGCGAGCGCCGTCGAGATAAACCTTTAAGAATTTACGCGCTCGGCGCAAGTCTTTGGGGTCTTCCTCGATAATTTTCAGGATGCCGCGAGTCTGATCGGCAACATGGAAAAAGCGTCCCTGGATGATGGGGTCTTCGATCTTAGCGGCGGCGTCTTCGATCGATTCAATTTTGGCCTCTGCTTCATCCAGTGCATCAATGATTTCGTCAGCCGTCACGCCAACCAGTCCTTTTGAATGGTCCTCAAAGTGAGGGTCTTTCCCATACAAAAAGAACATGCCGACCCAAGCCGTGAGGCCATAACCCAGCGAGATAAAGAATGAGTTTCCGGCAGCTAACCAGGCGACGATAAAGGTCGCTATAGCGGTAAATACGCCCGCTGAAAAGCGCCATGGTACGCGAGTAGGGCGCATCCATTTGCGGTTGCGGCCTTTGGTTTCATAGTATTTTGCGCGCCGGAGGAAATAGCCTGATAGAAAATACATCGCCAGAGCAATGCTGCTGGCCAAAAAGGGGATTAGGGCGTTTTGTGACAGCGATTTAAAAATTACTAGCACTAAAGGCAAGGGCAATAAAAAGGGCAATATCGGTCCAAGCGGGTGGCGATTACGGGGGCGTAGTTTGCGGTAAGGTGTTGACATAGGTGTGAATCAGAAATGAGTGAGGACTGCCTGACAACTAGCCAGAGTAACGGTACCAACCAGCATCACGAAACCCATGAAACGCAGAAACCCAGGTAAGTGGGTAGGCCGGGTAACACTAACTGCGGTACTGGGTGAATGGGGTGCTGTTGCGGATGGTGGCGTGGTTTTCGAGGTGCTCATTATTTGTCAAAATCCCTTAGCAATAACGTATATCATAAAAGCTTAGTATAACCTGATTAGTACCGCTCGCAAATGCATGATCTGACACTTGTTCTGGGTAATAAGAATTATTCTAGCTGGTCCCTGCGTCCCTGGTTTTTCATGAAGCAAAATAACGTCCCATTTAACGAACAAATGCTTTGGTTAGATACCCCGCTTACACACAGCGAAATGGAGGCATATCAATCCAATTTCAAGGTGCCGGTGTTGATTGATGGCGATTTCCAAGTGTGGGAATCAATTGCGATTATGGAATACGTTGCAGATAAACACGCGCTGGTCGATTGCTGGCCGGTCGGTATTAAAGATAGGGCTTTAGCGCGAGTGATTGCTCATGAAATGCACGCGGGATTTGGCGCAATTCGCGCAGCCTTGCCGATGAATGTGCGCAAACGATTTGAGAACTATCCCATTACCGCCGCTGTCAAACAGGACGTAGCGAGAATTACTGATTTGTGGAAGCGCTGCCGTAGAGATTATGGCCAGCGAGGTCCTTGGCTTTTTGGCGATTTTTCGATTGCCGACGCGATGTATGCCCCTGTGGTGATGCGCTTGCACGGCTATGATGTTTCTGTCGACACGGTTTCGAGTGAGTATATCGATACCGTTATCAGTAATCAGCATATTCAAGGTTGGATCACCGCTGGGCGGGCTGAAACCCAAGTTATTGCAGCAGACGAGGTAGATGTAACATGAACGAAAGCCAGGCTGTACACGCCGTACTTGGGCACTTAATCACTCCGCCTTATCCCAGCGGTTATGAATCTGCGGTGTTTGCACTGGGCTGTTTTTGGGGTGCGGAACGGTTGTTTTGGCAATTGGACGGCGTGTGGACAACGGCAGTTGGGTATACCGGAGGGCATCAGCAGAATCCTTCCTACGAGCTGGTGTGTAGCGGCGAAACGGGACACGCAGAAGCAGTGTTAGTGGTTTATGACCCTGCGACCATCACATTCGATATGCTACTAAACACGTTCTGGGAAAATCATGATCCGACCCAAGGAAATCGCCAAGGCAACGATGTAGGCTCACAGTATCGTTCAGGAATTTATACCTATGGTGACCTACAATATCGTCAGGCGGTTTTAAGCAAGACTCGTTATCAGCAAGCAATCCATGGTTCTGATTATGGTGAGATTACTACCGAGATCAAAGCCGCTCCCAAGTTTTATTATGCAGAGCAATATCACCAGCAGTATCTACATAAGAATCCCGCAGGCTACTGCGGATTAAAAGGCACGGGGGTGAGTTGTGCCTAAAGAAACCCATTTTGATCCACCTTTAGTTCTCGAATTTTGGTTCGATGAACTGATGCCAGCGGATTGGTATCGAAAAAGTGATGAATTGGATGACACCATCAACGCCAAATTTCTGCCGGTTTATCATGCGGTGGTTGCGGGTGAATGCGAACAATGGCGTCATACAGATGACGGACGCTTGGCCGAAATTATCGTGCTGGATCAATTTTCACGCAATATGTTTCGCGATCACGCTGATGCCTTTCGCAATGACCCAATGGCACTAGCGTTAGCTCAAGAAGCAATCAGATCAGGCAGCCATCTACGGCTTGAAGGCCCTATGCGAGCCTTTATGTTGATGCCGTATATGCACAGTGAATCCCGTCAAGTTCATAAACAAGCACTGGCACTGTTTCAAGCGAGTGGCCTGGATAACAATTTGGAATACGAGATCAGGCACAAAGCGATTATTGATCGCTTTGACCGCTATCCTCACCGAAACATGATCTTAGGGCGGCATTCAACGGCGGAGGAATTAGAATTCTTGCAGCAACCAGGGTCGTCGTTTTAAGCTAGCCATTGTTGCTTTGCTTATTCTTGGGAAAGTGTTCTTCGATATAGTGGGTCTGATATCGATACCAAACCAAGACCTTTCTTTTCATCGCTTTTAACTCAGCTTTACTATAGCGATTGACGATATTGACATTTTCGTTGGGGTCAGCGTCCAGGTCAAAGACGTAAGAAATGTCGTAGGTAGGGCGGTATACAAATTTAGTTTGGTCAGTAATCATCCCCAGCTTGAAGTCTTGATAGACGTTGCTGAGGTAAAGCTGATCGGCATCCCCTTTAGAAAAAATATTAACCGATTGATTGATCTCGCTCGGCTCACCCAACAAATACAGCAATGTTGATGGTACGTCTTTTAGTTGGAAGCGTGCGGAAACGTCAATCCGGCTTTCAAAGAGATTGGGGTTGTAAATGATAAACGGCACACGCAGTGAGTGCTGATACAGATAATTACCATGGCCGCGGTCAAATTTTTCTCCCAAGGCTTCGCCATGATCACCGAGGATAACCAGCAAGGTATCATCTAATTGCCCGGACTCCTTAAGCCCATCAACCAACACTTTGAGTGAATCATCAACCTGCAGCAAACAATTATCGTAGCGATCATTCAAATAAGTTTGGCCGAAAGGCGTCTGCTCGGTGTGGTAGGGCATGTGGGCACATTCGGTCCAAAGCAAAGCAACATAGCCATTTTGGACGTCCTTAGTCCAGTTTAGGAAATCTTGACTAAGGCCGCGGTCGTCATTTTGCAGTTCAGGATCAGCTTTAATTTCTTCAAATGCAGTGATCCGGTCAGCACGATTGTCGGATGTCGCGTTGAAGAACCGTTGCAGGTTATCACCGCCGTAAGGCTGTCCAGTACCGATATAGAACTTTTTCCCATTATTTATCAGTCGGTTAAAAATACTATCGTAACCGAATGCGCGTTTATGCTCCCAAGCTAAAGGCCGTAGGCGTGGATCAGGCATGACCCCATACGCCAAGGCCGCCATTGCTTTACTACTGCGTGGTTGCATGACATAGGCTTGATCAAAGACAATCGAGTTCTGTGCCAATGCACTTAGCGTCGGCATAGTGTCGCGTTGGTAGCCATACAGACCAACACTACGCCTGCGAACTGATTCCATGATAAAAAAGATCACATTTTTACCTTTGGCAATGCCAGCCAGCTTTGTATACTGAGGCTGGATTTCCTTATCGGGTTCAGCCATGAAATCTGTTGGCTTGATCCCCGCAAGGAATTCTTTTTGTAAGCCAGCGGCATTACCAGCAATAGGTTTTAGCAGCATTAGCAAAGGCGACTGTACTGAGGGCGCGAATTTTCTGGGATTATTGTTAACTGCGGTTGCTGCGACCAAAGTCGATGCGAGCAATGCAGTCACCAATAGCGCAGAGACGATTCCTTGTGGAGAATATTGGACAATTGATTGGTGCAACCATTTTGAAGTCAAATAAAGGCCAATAATTACCGCCAGTGCAACCAAGGTGCGCCACCGGAAAAACAGGTCAAAGAATTCCGGGCCAACTCCCGCCATCCGCACCGCTTCGAAGTGCTGCGGCTCAAGAAACGATCCCCATTCAAAATAGGCATAACCCAATAAGATATATAGTGTTCCAACACCAAGCAGCACAATAAATACAAACAGTAGAAAAATATTGCTAGTGAGAAGCAACGCCTTACTTTTATTAGCGTAACGCAATAGCAGCGCGCCAACAAAAATAGCCACCGCCGCATAAAAAGCGATCGCCAGATCGGGCATATAGGTATGCATCCAATCTTCATTATCCAACACACGACGAAAATGAAAGTCTGCAACTAACGAGACAAACGTCTTGACTACAACAACACTGGAAATAAAGAACAGCAAACCAATATAGGAGAGCTCACGTATGCTTTTTGAATGGTGTAAGTGGCGGATGCCGCCGAAAAAATAGAGTCGAATACCCAACAATGAGAAAAACAGAATGGCCGGGTTTTTAGGGCTTCTTAAGCCAATTACCACATTGCCGACTTCGAGCTTGGTGCCGCCAGTTGATATAATCCAAATGATGCCAACCAAGATAAGCACTAACAGCAAATCCAGGCATAGTTGTATGGCTCGAGTTAGCGTCATTTGGTCACAACAGCACTTGTTCAACCCCGACCGATTGAATGTGTTCTAGCGCCAGTGTTCGCCATTGATCGCCATGTAGTTGGTGAGCGAGTTCGGTCAGGACATAATCGACATCAGTGCCAGTGTCAGGCTGATAGCGACTTAAGCCTTGGCGGCAAGAAGGGCAGGAGGTTAACACCTTGATTGGAGTATCTGGCTGCTTAGTCGCTGCTCGTGATTGCTTGCTGGCCGCGTTAATCGACTCCAGTTTGCTAAAACGTACTTGTTGAGAAATATCTGGCCGATTGATCGAAAACGTACCCGATTCGCCGCAGCAACGATCAGTTTGCAGGACGTCTTGCCCTAATAATTTGGCGGCTACCTCAAGTGGCTGATATTGCTTGATCGGGCTGTGGCAAGGATCGTGATAGATATACTGCGTATCGTTTGCATCCGTCAGGGCTACGCCCAGCTCCATCAAATACTCATGTATATCAAGTTGCCGACAGTCGGGGAATATACGATCGAATCGATATTCCAGTAGCTGATCCAAACACGTCCCACAGGAGACGATGACGTCCTTAATTTCTAAATGTGTCAGTGAACTGGCCATGCGGTGGAATAATACCCGATTATCAGTATTAATTTGTTTGGCTAAGCCTGGTTGGCCATTGGCTTTTTGGGGGTAGCCGCAACAGGCATAACCGGCGGGTAAAACAGTTTGAACGCCCGATTCAGACAGAAGAAAAAGGGTTGCTAAACCGATGTCACTAAACAATTTTTCTGAGCCACAACCCGGGAAATAGAATACGGTGGGTACCGATTTGGCCTTGGGATCGATACGCTCTGGGTTGGCTTTGATGATGGGTATAAAACCACCATCTTCGCATTCAATTAAGGCTCGCAGCGTTTTCGCAGGTTTCGGGATAGGTAAGGGGTTGACCATAAATGGCACCAATTGCTGTCCAACCTTGACGGCACCAGTCGTGGATCCGGGTGTTTTGCCCAGCAATCGCTTGGGTACTAAGCTGCGGGTCAGTTGGCTACCTCTGTTTTGCAGGCGATAACCCAGGTTCACCATTAATTGGTACATGACGCGATTCATGCGTGGGCCAGTGGTATTGAGATAATGCATCGCTAACTTGGCACCAGCTGATGAGCGTCTTTGCTTTTTGTCGCGCAATATCTTACGTAGCAGGGCGGTCACATCACCAAAATCTATATTAACCGGGCAAGGTTCAGCGCATTTATGGCAGACGGTACAATGATCAGCAATATCGTTCATTTCCGCATAGTGACGTACACTAATTCCGCGTCGGGTTTGTTCTTCGTAGAGAATGGCTTCGGTAATCAAACCTGCTCCAAGAATTTTATTACGGGGTGAATACAATAAATTAGCGCGGGGCACGTGGGTAGCACAGACCGGCTTACACTTGCCGCATCGAAGACAGTCTTTGATTGCTTCGTTAAGCATGCCAAGGTCGCTGTTTTCTAAAATCAGTGCTTCGGTTTCAAGCAGCCGAAACGAAGGCGTATAGGCATTGTGCAAGCCTGATCCCGGCATCAACTTGCCGCGATTAAAGTGTTGATTTGGATCAATTTCCTCTTTGTATTTGACGAAGTCAGCTAGGTCTTTTGGATCTAAGTATTTGATTTTGGTCAAACCTATTCCGTGTTCACCAGAGATCACGCCCCCCAATGATTTTGCTAACACCATGATTCGGTCGACCAAATGGTTGGCTTCTTGCAACATTTCGTAATCACTGGAATTCACGGGGATATTGGTATGCACATTGCCATCACCCGCGTGCATGTGCAGAGCCACAAACAAGCGCTGATAGCGTAGCTTTTTATGCCTTGAGCGAATCGCTTCGCGCACGGGCAGCATCGATTGGCCGCCAAACAGCTTATCGAGCTGATACAGTACTTCTTCTTTTAGCGATACCCGCAGTTGATTGTGCAAAAATAAATCCAACGTGGTTTTATCGTCTGGCGCATTTTCGATGTACGCAACACTATCGGCGGCAGGTGCTTCCAAGTGCTTAAGCAAGTGTTGCCAACGGTCGGCGACGGCCTGAAGCTGGTCAAGCGCATTGGCTCGTTTATTACTGAGTATGGTTTTCTCAATATCATTTTGGTGTTGATTAATAAAACCCTCAATACCATCGGATTCACTTTCAAAATAATCTATAAATGATTGAATAATTGTGAGTTTATTTTTTATAGATTGCTCAATATTGATTTGTTCAATCCCGCGAGTGTAGTCACTCAATCGATCAAGTGGGATTACCACGTCTTCGTTAATCTTGAAGGCATTGGTATGTGCGGCAATCGCGGCAGTGCGTTTTCTGGCCGCCCAAAAATGTTCGCGTGCGCTTCTTGAGTGGGCGATAAATCCTTCACCATCACACTTTTCAGCCAGCTCAACCACTTTGCTAGTAGCGCTGTCTAGCCAATGTTGCTCGTCGCTACTGATATCTGCTAGTAGCATCATCCGTGGGATTTGCCCACGCGACGACTTGGGCGCATAGTCAACTGCCTTAATATAGCGCCAGTCCAGGTGCTCTAAGCCCGATAAGGTGCAATTGGCATCGGCAGCGAGTAAATCACGAATCTGTACGATAGCGGGTACCGATTGGGAGAGATCGTAACCGTAAAACTCCAAGCAGACCGTATTGGTGATCGCAGGCAAGCGGTGCAAAATAAAGCGGGCTGAAGTGATTAGACCATCACAGCCTTCTTTCTGAACACCAGGGATGCCGGTTAAGTATTTATCGGTAACGTCTTTGCCTAAGCCTTCTTGCCGAAATGAAGTACCGGAGATGGATATGACTTTATCTTCTATCAATATATCAGGCTGCTGAGATCTCCACTCACGCACACGAAATTCAACGGTTGCCTGATCGTGAATTTTGCCCAGGTTGTGATTCAGCCGTTCGACCTCAATCCAGGTACCCGAAGGTGAGACCATTTTCCAAGAAACAAGATTATCTAGCGTTGTCCCCCAAAGAACCGCCTTTTTACCGCCGGCATTCATTGCGATATTGCCGCCGATGGTGGACGCGTTTTGTGAGGTTGGATCAACCGCAAAGGTCAGCCCAGCCGCTTGCGCTTGTTTGGCTACTCTTTCAGTGACCACACCAGCCCCCGTTGCGATGCAGGGTGTTTCGCTGACAAGGCCAGGCAGGATGCGCCTGTCAATGCCACCCAAGTCTTCCAGCTTTTCGGTACTAATAACCGCACAATCGCGATCTAGCGGGATACCGCTGCCTGTATAACCCGTGCCACCACCACGGGGGATAATACTCAGCCCCAGTTTTTTGTCGGTGCAGGCTTTAACAATTTCGATGACTTCATCTTCGCTGTCCGGCGTAATGACTACAAACGGATATTCCACCCGCCAGTCAGTAGCGTCGGTGACGTGGGATACGCGAGCATGACCATCAAATAAAATATTATCAGCTCGAGTCAGCTTTTTGAGGCACGAAATCACTGTGCCTCGTTTTTGTTGGGTGCGTTTGAATCCAGCGGCGAAGCGTTCAACTGCTCGTTCAGCAATCTGATGCAAACTCAAGACTTTCTGATTGCCATTGGCACGTTGCTTGATCTGATCAAGCCGTTCATTGAGCGTGTCAATCAGTGATTGCAAGCGTTTTTGACTACTGAGTAAGTCGTCATAAATAAATGGGTTGCGATCAACTACCCATAAATCACCCAGCACCTCAAACAGTAAACGAGCAGATATGCCGGTTTTGCGTTTATTTCGCAGGAATTCGATATGCGCCCACATTTCCTTGCCTAGTAATCGTTCGACGATTTCTCGGTCTGAAAATGAAGTGTAGTTGTAGGGGATTTCCCTATATTTGTCGGCCATAAGTGGCGATGAGACTGTCGCTGGCAATTTATTAGGGGCGCGATTATAAAAGAGCGCTAACAGACTGTCATCCTGCTTTGACCGAAGCCTAACCCAGCCATAGCTAATAACCCTGTTCGGTTAGATACGCTAGTAACTAGACAGCCTAAGGTTTATCAGCAAAGCTGGTACAAATAACGTAAAATCGGCGCCAAATTTCTGCCCTCGGGTACTGTAAGGATTCGTTCGCTTTTACATGACTAATACCGCGTTTTTCACGCACATCTTATTCGGCTTGATATTGACTGCTCTGGCAGCTTTGGGGACAGATATCATGCGCCGGCATGGTGGCATTATTGATACGCCCAATCAGCGCTCATCACACGTGCGCCCATTGCCACGCTCAGGAGGGATCGTCATTGTTCTGACCTTTCTGTTAGGGATGGTGTTTATCATTGGTTCTGGCGATATTACCTTGATCAAGAATGAGTATATGTGGGGTTTCGTGTTATCGGCGCTGATCATTGCAGCGATTTCGCTCGCCGATGACATGCAAGGAAAAAGTGCCATATTTAAACTCCTCACCCATATCGTTGCCGTGGTTATCGTATTATCTACCGGCATTGTGATCGATCACATCGCATTGCCCCACATCGGCTATACCGAGCTTGGCTGGTTTGGCTTTGTCGTGTCCTTTTTTTGGATATTGGGTCTTACCAACGCCATGAATTTCATGGATGGAATCGATGGCTTGGTCGCGGGTGTGGCAGTCATTGCCAGCTTGTTTTTTATGGTGATCAGCTATTATCAGGGCAGTTCATTTGTGTATGTGACCTGCTACACGATACTGGCTGGTGCACTCGGTTTTCTATTTTGGAATTTTCATCCCGCAAAGATATTTCTAGGCGACGTAGGTAGCGCGTTTCTCGGATTTACCTTTGCTACTCTGGCCATCATTGCGGCGCGCTATGATGCGTCACACACGTCTTTCTTAGTGATGCCTTTATTACTATTCAACTTGATTTATGACGCCAGTTATACCTTCATACGGCGTGCACTTAAAGGTGAGCGTTTGATGACTGCGCATCATTCGCACCTCTATCAAATTTTAGTTCGTACCGGTTATAACCACCGCGAAGTCAGCCTGATTCACTATTGCATGGCATTTCTGCAAGGATTAGGGGCCATGTGGTTGGTGCAAATCCCGGGCTCTCAGCGGATTTATATTTTCTTGCCCTTTTTCCTGATTCAGATCCTATACACCGTATTTGTTATGTCTCGGGCTAAACCTGCTTTGAAGCAGCAATTTAAGTCATGACGCCAAAGCGCTACACCCTGGGTGAGCTGGGAATTCAAACGGATGGCATCTCTAAGCTAGCTGTCGATATTTGCAGAACACTACAACAAGCGGGCTTCGATGGTTTTCTGGTTGGTGGCTGCGTGCGCGATTGGTTGATGGGTAAAGAGCCCAAAGATTTTGACGTGGTCAGCAATGCTCGGCCAGAGCAGATCCGGGCTTTGTTCCGCTCTTCGCGCATCATTGGTCGACGCTTTCGCCTGGTGCATGTGCGCAAGGGTAGGGAAGTCATTGAAGTCGCAACCTATCGTAGCCCACCAGACGATGATTCACACCCGCACCACGAAAAAACTCATAAAGGCCGCCTGACCAAAGATAACGTATTTGGCACTTTGGAAGATGACGCCTATCGCCGTGATTTCACTGCCAATGCACTGTACTACGACCCGATTAGCCACGAGGTTTTGGACTTTCTTGGTGGGGTCGAAGATATAGGGGACCATAATCTAAAGCAAATTGGTCAGGCTAAGCAACGTTTTCACGAAGACCCTGTGCGCATGCTTAGAGCGATCCGGTTTATTGCCAAATTGGGTTTTAAGCTGGAGGCACCTTTGAGTAAAACCTTGCGTGACAACGTTGGCTTGATGCGCGATGTTTCCAATGCACGCTTATACGATGAAACCTTTAAGATGTTTCATCATGCACATGCGGTTGAAAGTTGGGAACAATTATCGGTTTTTGGCATGCGCGGGTTACTGTTTCCGCTGACCGAAAAGGAACTAAAAAAACCAGATAGCCGTAGCGATCAGTTCATCTTACGCGCGTTAAAAAATACCGACACCCGCGTTCGTCAAGATAAGCCTGTGATCCCCGCTTATTTTTTCGCAGTAATTTTATGGCACGCCTATCAATCAGAACGTGCACAGCATAACAATCTACCACGAGGTCAGGCGGGTGTTCAGTTGGTGGCGGACAAAGTATTCGCCAAGCAATACCCGACGATTGCGATTCCCAGACGCATTGGCGTGGTGATTGCTGAAATATGGGATTTTCAGTGGCACCTTGAGAATCGTCGACCAAAAAGCATTCCACGTTTGCTGGAAGAGCGGCGCTTTCGTGCGGCTTATGATTTCTTATGCTTACGAGCTGAAATCGATGAAGTTGATCCAGCTTTGGTTGCTTGGTGGACCAAGATACAGGACGTTTCGCAAGAGCAGCGTCAGCAAATGATTCAAGCCTTAGCGCCGCAAACAGCAGGCCGCAAACGGCCGAGAAAACGCCGGTCACGCAAACGCACGACTTAACGCATCAATGCATCAATGCACAATCACGACGATACCGTTTCGATGGCACAGCTCTATCATATTCACCCTGACAACCCGCAACAGCGTCTTATTGACCAAGCGGTAAAGATGCTAAAAAAGGGTGGCGTGATTGCCTACCCGACTGATTCCAGCTATGCCTTGGGTTGCCATATTGGCGACTCCAAAGCGCTGGATCGTATTCGCCGTATTCGGGGGGTGGGTGATGAACATAATTTTACCTTGGTCTGTAGTGATCTATCCGAATTAGCACAATATGCGCGCACGGATAATCAGGTTTATCGCCTGCTCAAGCGCTTTACTCCCGGCCCTTATACCTTTATTCTCCCCGCCACACGTGAGGTGCCTCGTCGCTTGCAAAACCCAAAACGTAAAACCATCGGTTTGCGGGTACCTGATTATCCAATTGTCAAAGCGTTGCTGGAAGGGTTGGGCGAGCCGGTAATGAGCTCGACTCTAATATTACCTGGGCGGCGTCGACCGTTGAATGATGCAGAAGATATTCGTGAAGCCTTAGAGCACGAAATTGACTTAATTATTGATGGCGGGCCGTGTGATATGACGCCTACGACCGTGATCGACCTTGAAAGCGGTGTGCCGCAGGTGGCGCGAGAAGGGAAGGGCGAGGCCTCTTTTTTCCGATAAGCCGCCACTTGCCAAACCTATTACACACCCACTGAAATAAGAAACCACCAATTATGATGCAAAAGACAGCTAATGATCAGGGTCGCATCCTATCCGGTATGCGACCAACCGGAATGCTGCACTTGGGCCACTATCATGGTGTCCTCAAAAATTGGGTGCGCCTGCAAGACGAATATGACTGTTTTTTCTTCGTCGCTGACTGGCACGCGCTGACTACCCATTACGACAATCCATCGACCATGCGTGATCACGTATGGGATATGGTGATTGACTGGCTGGCAGCCGGGGTTGATCCCGAAAAAGCCACTTTATTCGTGCAGTCGGCAGTGCCACAACACGCTGAATTGCATCTGCTTTTGTCAATGATCACACCGCTTGGCTGGCTGGAGCGAGTGCCTAGCTTTAAGGATCAACAAGAAAAACTTAAAGATAAGGATTTGTCGACGTATGGCTTTTTGGGCTACCCCTTGCTGCAAGCCGCTGATATTTTAATTTACCGCGCGCAAGGCGTGCCGGTGGGTGAAGACCAAGTGCCGCACGTGGAGCTGACCCGTGAGGTAGCTCGGCGCTTTAATCATGTATTCGGACGTAGTGCCAACTTTGAAGACCAGGTAAATGCCGCCATTGCAAAAATGGGCAAGAATGCCGCCAAATCGTTTCGTCGTTTGGTCAAGGCTGTCAATGAAGAGGGCAATGCTGAGGCCAAAATGCAGGCTATGGAGCAGGTCGCAGGGCAGCAAAACATCAGCGCCGTTGAGCGTGAATTATTGAGTGGATTTATTGAAAACAAAGGCCGTACATTGTTACCAGAGCCAGAAGCGCTATTGACCAAAGCTGCAAAAATGCCCGGGTTGGATGGACAGAAAATGTCGAAGTCCTATGGGAATACCATTTCATTGCGTGACGACGCTGGCCGTGTAGAAAAGGCTTTGCGTGGTATGCCGACGGATCCTGCAAGGGTACGCCGGGATGATCCGGGTGATCCTGAAAAATGCCCTGTTTGGCAATTACATCAAGTATATACCGATGAAAAAACGCATGAATGGATCAAGCAGGAATGTCCCCGTGCTGGCATTGGCTGTGTTGATTGCAAGCAGCCGTTGATCGAGCAAGTGCTGAAAGAGCAAAAAGATATTAAAGAGCGCGCGGCACCCTATGAGTCTAATCCAGCCTTGCTCAGCCGAGTGATTGACGAAGGTAATGCCCGCGCGCATGGCATAGCTGAAAAAACCATGATTGGTGTGCGCGAAGCTGTAGGTACCTTATACCTCGGATGAGTGCGTCTAACGCTAAGCCGATTAAAATCAATGGTGAGCTGTTAAACCAGTTGCCAGAAGGTCTTTTCATTCCACCGGATGCGCTGGAAGTGTTTTTAGAGTCGTTTGAAGGCCCGCTGGACTTATTGCTGTTTTTGATCCGTAAACAGAACATCGATATTCTAGATATTCCGATCGCCGTGGTTACCGAGCAATATATGCAGTACGTCGAGCTGATGCGTAAGATCCGTTTGGATCTGGCTGCCGAATATTTGCTGATGGCAGCGATGCTCGCGCAGATCAAATCACGTTTCTTATTGCCCCGGGCTGAGCCTGAAGGTGATGACGAGGAAGATGACCCGCGCGCAGCATTGGTACGGCAGTTGCAAATTTACGAACAGTTTCAGCAAGCGGCTCGGGATATCGACGAGCTGCCCCGAATGGAGCGTGACTTTTTCCTTAGCATTGCGGAGTATGTGCCTGATAATGAAACAGAAACGCTACCTTATGCCGAACTCAACGACTTGGTAGTCGCCTTTCGGAACGTCATGCTACGGGCCAAACAGAATAAAGGCTTGGAGATTTTTGGCGATGCTTTATCACTGCGAGAGCGGATGGTCGTCGTTCTAGAAAAACTCAATAATGCCAAGCTTGAAGCCATCAACTTGACTTTTGAGGACCTTTTCGAAGCGAACGAAGGACGCGAAGGTTTGGTGGTAACGTTCATGGCGATCCTTGAGTTGATGCGCGACGGCTTGTTGAATATCGTTCAGAACCGACCTTATTCCCCTATTCACATAGCGACCCAATGAGCGATTCTCACACCCTAACGAACATCATCGAAGCGCTACTGCACGCCAGCGACGAGTCTTTGACTGTCGCTCGAATGCGGAATGTGTTTCCCGAAGATGCAAGGCCCACTGCCGAAGCGGTGAATCAAGCCATCGATGAACTCATTGAAAGCTATCAGGATCGGCCGATTAATTTGCTCAAAGTGGGAAATGGCTTTCGCTTTCAAACCGCTATGGAGTATGCGCAGTGGGTTGGTAAATTATTTGAAATGAAGCCTCTTAAGTTATCGCGAGCAATGCTTGAAACGCTGGCGATCATAGCTTATCGGCAGCCTGCCACTCGTGGCGACATTCAAGAAGTGCGCGGTGTTTCGGTTAGTAGTGATATCATGCAGCGTCTGCTTGAGCGTGAATGGATCAAGAAAATCGGTATTAAAGAAGTGCCCGGTCATCCAGCCTTATATGGCACCACGCAGGAATTTTTGTCTTACTTTGGACTAAGCTCTTTAAGAGACTTGCCCGTGCTTAGAGAAGAGCGAGAATTAGATCAAATCGTGGCTGATTTAGGCGACGCAATTCGCGGTGAAACGACACAGGCCATAGCGGATAAGTCGGTACGACATCCACCCGAGTCTGGCCTGGACAGCTAGACATTTCAAAGAGGCGCCACGCAAAAAGCTGCCTATTCCTTTATCTTTTACGACACACTGAAACCATGCCGCGACCTAGTCGACCCAAGCCAAAATCCGCCAAGCCAGCCGCACGCCGCAAGAGTAATCGGATTAAACCTAAGGGTATCCGTTTGCAAAAACTGATGGCCGAGCGCGGCTATGGCTCGCGCCGTAAAATGGAAGGCTGGATTAAAGAAGGGCGGGTCCAGGTAGACGGCAAGGTTGCCACCATCGGAACCGCAGTTACGCCTGAAAATTCTATTCTGATTGATGGTAAACGCCTACGTTCTCCGGTGGACAATATGGAAGGAAGGGTGTTGATGTACCATAAGCCAGAGGGCGAGATTTGCTCACGCGACGATCCCGGTAAGCGGCCGTCCGTCTATAAGAATTTACCGAAAATTCGCAATGCTCGCTGGGTATCGGTAGGTCGTCTCGATATTAATACAACCGGCCTTTTACTGTTCACTACCAACGGCGATCTGGCTAACCAGCTCATGCACCCCAGTTCGGGGATCAAGCGTGAATACCGCTGTCGTATTTACGGTGAAATTACCAAAGAGGATATGCATGCGCTGCTGGATGGTGTTGAAATCAATGGCGAGGTGATGAAATTCGAAAAAATCCTGCTGGATGATGGCCAAGAAAAGCGCAATCGCTGGGTTCATGTAGTCATCGGGGAAGGGCGCAACCGCGAAGTGCGCCGATTATGGGAGGCGGTTGGCTGCCAAGTGAGCCGTTTAACACGGGTCCGATACGGCAGCATAATCTTACCAAGAAATCTACGTCAGGGAAAATACCGCAATCTTAAGCCTGGCGAGGTGCAAGGCTTGATCAACAGTATAAACGATAGCGATCACGCACAATAATTACCAGCTTTAATCGAACCTACCACCTAATAAATCCATGGTAAAATTGGGCTAAATACCCCTAACTTCCTGTTAGTTAG
The DNA here is from genome assembly GCA_965249035.1 of Candidatus Poriferihabitaceae bacterium. Taxonomy (GTDB): domain Bacteria; phylum Pseudomonadota; class Gammaproteobacteria; order Arenicellales; family Poriferihabitantaceae; genus CBDFKV01. Next base: position 236,197 of record CBDFKV010000007.1, read on the forward strand.
GCGAAATACATCAACCAATAATTAGAAAAGGGAGGTGCTAAATGACCATCAAGGTAGGTATCAACGGCTTTGGCAGGATGGGGCGTTTGTCCATGCGCGCCGCTTGGGATTGGGATGACGTTACCTTCACTCAAGTTAATGAACCTTATGGTGACGCACAAACACTCGCACATCTGATCAATTTTGACTCAATCCACGGGCGTTGGGCACATGAAGCTAGCGCCGAGAATGAACATATGTTGGTCAATGGTCAATCTATTCAGTGCAGCCAAAACTTCAGCATCGGCGAGACTGACTGGTCAGGCTGTGATGTGGTGATTGAAGCATCAGGTGTGATGAAAACCAAAGCACTCTTGCAAGCTTATTTGGATCAAGGGGTTAAGCGCGTTGTCGTCACCGCACCCGTTAAAGAAGAAGGTGTGCTCAACGTGGTTATGGGGATTAATGATCAACTCTATGATCCTTCCAAGCATCCAATTGTAACCGCAGCATCGTGTACAACCAATTGCTTAGCGCCTGTAGTTAAAGTAGTACATGAGAAATTGGGCATCAAGCACGGCTCAATGACAACGATCCATGATATTACTAATACACAAACAATTTTAGATAAGGCCCACAAAGATTTACGACGAGCACGTTCGTGTGGAACCAACTTGATTCCAACTACCACAGGCTCGGCAACCGCGATCACACATATTTTTCCGGAACTCAAAGGCAAACTAAATGGCCATGCTGTTCGGGTGCCCATCGCCAATGCATCACTAACTGACTGCGTGTTTGAATTAAACCGCGCAACAACAGCCGAAGAAGTGAATGCATTCTTTAAGGAAGCCGCAGAAAACGAACTCGTCGGTATTTTAGGCTATGAAACGCGACCTCTGGTATCAGTTGATTACAAAACAGATCCACGCTCCAGCATCATTGATGCGCCATCGACTATGGTCATCAACGGCACACAGCTCAAGATATACGCGTGGTACGACAATGAATGGGGTTATGCCAATAGAACTACTGAATTGATGCGTCTGGTAGGGCGTAGAGACTCAGAAGAATAGGCCGACTACTTCGTACAGCTACAACTGCGCATAATGTATATTATGTAAAGTAGACTGTTCTGACGCTATAAGATGGACGTCCAACTTTGGACGTCCAACTAAAGTACTTCATTTTCTCCAACTAACCCACTTCATTTACAACTAACCCACTTCATTTTTTGTCCAGCTGTCGTAGAGCAATAAATTTTGTACTCAAAGCCTCTTCTCTTTATGTGCTAGTCGTCTTTGTGCCAACCAACCATGCCATCACAGTAATTGCAACCAGCAACATAACTGTGTTCCATATCGTCAGTATTGAGTTCATTACACCAACCACAAGCTTCTAGTGATTCGAACACTTCGAAACAGCTTGCACAAATCCACTCATCATTTTCAGTATGTACTACAGTATGGTAGCCATCACATTCACTACAGTTGCCCTCACTCCAAGAGTCATCACCTTCCATTGCTGCGATATATGCAGCGCCGCTATCAATTAAAGCCCTCGCTACATTATCCGGTTCGAGGCTCTTTCCACAGGATTGACACTGACCAATACCCTCTTCCTTGAGAGCTACTTTTTCTTCACACTTTGGGCACTGTATGTTTAAGCTCTTTTCAGTAAGACCACAGACCAAACACTGGGCTTCATAGATCGCATTTACACCTTCACAAAGTTCCTGGGCTTCAAAACCACAAGATGGACATTCGTCATACTGAATACCTTTTTCCCTATTACCCTTAATCTGCGGTTTTAGGTTATCGAATATTACTTGAAGGAATTCATGTAGCTTTCTTAACTCTTTATCCAGTTCTGCAATTTTGTCATTCCACGATGAAAATTCATTTTTCCACTTAACGATAAGAAGTTGGTGAAGGAAAAACCATGCTTTTAGTTGCTTCTTAACTATATCGCGTGTAAATTTTTCACTTTCTTCTGCGGAATGCGCTTCATGAAAGAAATGGATCATTTTGTTTCTGTCATTAGCTACTTCCTTAAAAGCATCTAACTCTGCTTTAGATAAGCCGCTACGCACCACTTTTTTAAGCTTATTATTAGCCTCAATTAGTGTTGCTGATTGAAAATCACCAGCGATAAATTTATCCCGATCTGCATCATGTCTTTGAGAAATAACTAATGACCAGTGTTCTTTCATTAGTCGAGCCTTGACGAAAAGCTCGACTGCCGCATAAAAGTGAATGACCGAGTACTTTGGTTGGTCTTCTATCTCTGATATAGCTTTAAAGAGGAAGTCAAAAGCATTTTCAACCAATCGACGGAACATTTTTTCTTTATTCATACCTGTCGATCTCTCTCTATAAGTCATGGCGTTGGCCATCACTCGGTCGGTAGGAGTGGTAGTGATTGAAGCGTTGTGTGTGTAATCCCCCCATTTTTAATGGAAGTTTCAAGTAGAGCCTTTTAAGCAGCTTTCAGCAAATATCTTGGCGGTATACCACCAATTGCTGTATGCGGCCTTTCGTTATTGTACTGCCACATCCACTTTGTAGCCAACCATTGTGCTTGCTCAACGGAGTCAAACAGGTGCAAGTCTAGCCACTCGTGACGAGCAGTACGGTTAAATCGTTCAATATAGGCATTCTGTGTCGGCTTGCCTGGTTGAATGTAGAGCAAAGTGATCTGATGCTTATTTGCCCAGTCAATCAGTTGATGACTTATGTATTCAGGGCCGTTGTCGCAGCGAATGGCACTCGGCTTACCGCGCCACTCAATGACCTGTTCCAGCGCACGAATCACGCGACCGCTAGGTAATGATAGATCAGCATCGATCGTCAAACATTCTCGATTGTAGTCATCAATCACATTCAAAGTCCGTAGCGTGCGGCTATCAGCCAGTGAATCACTCATAAAATCCATCGACCATACCTGATTGATTTGCATCGGTACGCTCAGTGCTTCAGGCTTATCTCGTTTGATGCGACGCCTAGGCTTGATTCTAAGGTTCAGCTCTAGCTCTCGATAAATCCGATACACGCGCTTATGATTCCAACCATAGCCTTTGATATTGCGTAGATACAGAAAACACAGCCCAAATCCCCAGCGTTTGTTAGTCGTCGTTAGCCTCAGCAGCCAATCAGCTATTTGCGCGTTCTCCGATGACAATTTGGCCTGATAGCGATAACAGGTCTCGCTGATAGAAAATACGCTACACACCAAGCGTATGCTCGCGGGAAATCGATCTCTGGCCTTGATCGCCATCTCTTTGCGTCGAGACGGCGTCACCACTTTTTTTCGATGGCCTCGCGTGCAATCTCGGACTTAAGCTTCTCTTCCGCATACATTTTCTTTAAGCGGCGGTTTTCGTCCTCAAGCTCCTTCATCCGCCTCATCAGTGAGGCATCCATACCGCCGTATTTGCTCCGCCATTTGTAAAAACTTGCTTGGCTCATGCCATGTTCACGGCAAAGATCTGGCACGCTGAGCCCTGACTCGTTCTGTTTCAAGATCGCAATGATCTGGCTATCGCTATATCGTGACTTTTTCATAGAAAATCCCTCTCGCTAAGTTTATGAGAATTCTCTACTTGCCACTCCTACTAATTTTCGGGGGGATTACATGTGCATACCATTATTATGGTGTTTCATCTTCTGGTTTAAATTCGATTTTTGGTGGTAGTTCTGACATTGCGTAGTGTACAAACTGCTGACCAAGGCCGGTTAAATCATAACCCTCATTTTCATCAAAAGCTGAAACTGGTGGTTTAGGGCCACTGCCTTTTGGCCTTCTTTGAGTTGGCTTAGGTCTAAAGTTTCCAAATCCATCAACCTCTCTATGTTGGCGTATTATTCCGCCCGTACTAAGATCACGAATTAGGAGTTTATACAGATCGGCATCCGCTGAATCTTCTCGAACAGGCTCTTTGCCGACTTTTCGCCATATGGCCCCACGAGTTATCCCATCGCTATTGTAAATTGCAGCGATTACTTGAAAGTGCATTTCAGAATATTGATTAATCCAATCGATATACATTCTTATAACGTCATCACTTGAAACTGATGCTGCCGCAGCATTTGAAAGAATATTTCTGATATATACTCGCTTTTCATCGCTCTCAGCGCCAGCCCATTCTCTGAAAGTTTTCTTTACAAGTGATTGGTACTCCTTACTTTCTATTCTTTCAGCGATCGCCTCGTCTTGTAGGTCTAGGCGAGCCATTATTTCCATTATTGTTTCTTCTTTTTCTTTTAACTCATCCTGTAGCATTCGAACCCAGTGCTCGAAGAAACGATTTACTTTTTCCTGTTCTCCATCAGACCATGCTCCTGCAGCAGCTGAAAATACACCGCCTACAAATGGAACACCACCACCAATGGCCTGTAGCGCACCTCTAGAATATCTCGCTATTTTCCCTTCTTTAGGTACATCCATTTCGTTATCACTTTCTGTTTCATCCATGTCCAATAATCCGCGCAACCAAAGATTAGTTCCGGTGTTGCTGCCGAACTCTAACGTGCTGGTCCACATCGATAGAAGACCAACCAATTCGGTTCATTAGTTGGACAGTTTGGTTGTAGACGAGATTTTCTCCGTGTAAGCCTCTCAGGCTCACAAGTAGTACGGCTTTTTGCGGAGTCTGAGGAGTAGGTTCTTCTGCCCTACGAGAGACCTTCATGCGTAGACGCCAAGTGTCCACCGCGATCCCTCTTGGAAACTGCTTTCGATACGCTTTTACTGGAGACCATTTGAAGCCATTGCTAATCTGTTCCTTTTCGTACATATCACTTGATAATTTAGGCGATAGAGGGATTTTTGAGCTGAATTTTCCTAGTTTCTCTGGAGCACTAGGATCAACTATATAACTTCCTAGTCCAACTTCGACATTGGTTCTACAGTATTCAGATGCATAGCTTTCGTCGACTAAAGGCGAATAAACTAATGTCATTAGCATTTCACCTCGGAACTTGCCGTCATTAGTAATCAAGCACTCAGGTATCGGCATGGGAAATTTCTCGAATTCAAAGCCGCCATGCCTCACATCGGTCTTAAATATCATTGTAATACAATTAGGATCGCAATATAAATTGTCCTTTACGTCGCCAGGAATACCAAATCCCTTTTGATTGATTGTTGTAGAGTCTACTTTTTCCGATCCGAGCAAAGCTGAATGCACTACAAGTGCTTTTGCAAGCTCGCTAGTCATTTCAATTTCATTATTTTTTGACACAAAGTGATACACATTTGCCGCTACACTTGAAGCAATAGGCGCAGCGAAACTCGTTCCAATTGATTCAATCAATCTATTTTTTGGTCCCAATGAAAGCATCCCCTGCTGTGCGAACTTCCCATCTGCAGTTGCATTTCCACCATAATGCGAGATTTCCGGCTTTGGTATATAGCAAGGTCCCGGACCGACTCTTGAGAATGGCGAGGCTTCGTTCACTAATGACAGTGACTGATCAATACTTATGTGCGCTACACTACCAACAGTTAGGGCTCGAACGGAGTCAGCTGGAGAAGATATCCTGTTTTGCATGGGGTCACTGAGTGCTGTTGGCCATTTCTTGAGGTCATTCTGATTTCCGGCGGCTACGACGAATAAACAATGATGATCATCATGTAGACGATCTAAAAATCTCGCAAAGTCAGAGAAATCATATTGTTGGCTTGGACCAGAAGCTCCAAGAGAAAGATTCCAGACCTTCACTTTAGGATATTTAGCTACGACTTCTGAGAGAATAGCTACTAAATCATCTTCTGAAATATCTTCTTTTTCAGGGAAAACGTTTATATCGACCAGTTTCGCTTGAGCTGAAGGGAATCTACTATCGCCGTGATTTAACGCGCGCGAATTGGCAATTAAACCTGCAACCATTGTTCCATGACAATAATTCTCCTTTCCCTGCGGTACATAGCTCTCTCTTGCAACGACCCATGGCGCCAAGAGTGTGTTTTCTGGGCAAATCCCTGAGTCGATCACACCAACTAACGGATAGTCCTCGCTAGGATCAGGTGGTGGAAAACAAAGTATATCAGCCTCTCCTTGAGTCGTCATTTGCAGATGGTAGTTGAGCGCTCTAAATGACGGCATTGGTGCAATAGATCTCAGACCAATAAATCCGGATAACCTATCACTGATGTCGCTGTATTTTTCTCCTTTAATGACATAAATCTTTCCATTACCGTAGTTCAGCTGGGTAAAAGGAATCTCCATTTTCTCTAGAAACTCATTTAATGCCTCTTGGATAGCATTGTTTTTAGAATTATGCTTATGATCGAATAATCGGATCTTTATGGGCCTAGGCGGCTTGTCAGTGTTTTGTTGGTAACATAGAAGCCTCTCAGAGGCTGTGTATGGGACAATCTTCTTGATTGTAGAAATATTGGCAGTTTGAACTTTTGTCTTATTATTTCGAAACCTATTTATCAGCTCATAGATTCCACCGCGAGTTACGCTTATTAAGAGTTCTCCATAACCAAGCGTTCCAATAATTGGACACGATGTTGGGCTAAAAAGAGCGTCTGGGCGATGAGATTTTGCGAGCGCCTCCTCCCTCAATACTACTTTCGCAACGGCGGGCATTGCTGGCCAACGATTAAAGTCATCCTGAAAGTACCTGAGCAGCTGTATCGATTCGCGAGCCAGTGTTCGACGAAGACCAGTAGTAGCCCCATCTCCAAAGACCTTCTTTTTTACTGTAATTGCTCCTGGAGGCCGATGATCTGAATCGCCGGTTCGTATTACTTTTATTGGATTGTCCCTTTTTGTCACAATATCACCCTATTATTTGCTAACCACCTAATTTTGAAATCTTTCCCGTCGACATGCCAAACATCATTGAGAGCCGCTTAATTGTATTTATTTTACTATCGGTCCTTCGAAGTTCGATTACCTTCTCTTCATCGCTCTTACTTGAGTCACTCACTATATGAGCATATCTATGCTTCAAAAATTTGACCATTAGTTCATCGGACTCAACTTCCCCTTTTTCCTCGATTATTGATTTTCTAATAGCCGATTTACAAAATTGCTCAATATCAGAACCGTTCATTCCTGTGGTCACCTCTGCTAAAACTTCAACAGGGGAAGAATAGAAATTCCCAAGGAACTGCTTTAATAATGCTTGTCTGGTTTCAAAATCAGGGAAGGGAATTTCGAGCCGATAAGCAAACCTACGCCAAACTGCTTCGTCCAGGAGTTCTTCATGGTTTGTTGCAGCGATCAATATTGTGTTATCAGGTAATTGGTCAATGTTCTGAAGCAGACTAACAACTACTCTCTTCAGTTCCCCCAGCTCATGTTGATCGTCTCTTGCTTTAGCAAAAGCATCGAACTCATCGAGAAAAAATACACAAGGTCGACTAGCAGCGTGATCAAAAAGTCCTCTTAAATTTTTTGCAGTTGAACCTAAAAAAGAAGAAATCAACGTGTCACACCTCGCCGTTATTATTGGGAGGCCGAGTTTCGATGCAATATGGTGTGCCAGCCTTGTCTTTCCACATCCGGACGGCCCATAAATTAACATTGAGGGAGATATCCCTACTCCAGCTTCAGATAACACAAAAGACTTATCTATAAATTGAAGAAATTCGTCTACATCACTCTCAACTTCCGAAGGCAGCTGTACATGACTTGATGCTTCTTGAGGGTAATGAACATCTGCGAGACTCAATCGGCTATCTTGGTCGATCGGGAGTAGATTTTCATACCCGGTGTTGTCGATCAGTTGAGGTGCCAGGCTCTGGTTGGAGCGACCATTTTGCTTAGTAGCCAGTCTTCTGAGAATGCTCGAGGAGCTTCTTACCTCACCATCCTTCTCAAGTTTTTCGGCCAATAATTTCGCGTAAGAAACTACTTTGGTCGAATTGTTCTGAATGCCGCCTTCGATAATTTTTAGTACTTCGGGTAGATGTTGCATTTATCGATATAACTCATATTTGTATGTGTATGCATGTCTAAAATGAAATGTAACACGTATATATGAAAAAATACATATAAATATGAAGATTAACGATCCACCAAAATACCTCTAATCATCTTCCTTCAAAACCTTGTAAACTGTTGATCTACCAACACCAAGTCGTTTTGTTATCTCTATAACGCTGGTACCTTCATCAAATAAAATTCGTGATTTTTTTCTGTCAATCGTTCTTTTACGCCCAAATTTGATGCCTTTAGCTTTGGCTTCAATTCTTCCTTCATTTGTACGTTCTAGAATTCTTTCGCGTTCAGCTTGTGCCACAGCAGACAATATGGTTACTACCATTTTTCCCATTGTCCCTTCAGTGCTAATACCATCATCCAGAAATCGGATAGCAACTCCCATCGCGTCGAATTCCTTAATGAGTTGGATCATATCGGCAGTATCCCTCCCCAATCTATCCAACTTCTTTACAAGAATTAAATCGCCCTCTTCCACTTTTACCCTTAGGAGGTCGAGCCCTGTTCTATCAAGTTTGCTCCCAGAGATTTTGTCGGAGAATATCCTAGAAGGCTTCACTCCCTCCTCTGCGCTCTGTTCGGAATCAATGTTGAATAGATGGTATAATCAAGCCATAACAACCACTTACAGAATGCTATGAAACGTGACGAATATCAAGCACTTGTTGCCAGTCTTGAAGGCTTAACGCCGGAGCAGTTCGAATTGCTATCAGGCAGGGTGTCGGCCATGAGTGACGAGCACGGTAGTTTACGACTGACGGAAGAGCGTCTTGACGGGGCAGTGATTTGTCCACATTGCCAAGCGGACGACATTTTTCGTCATGGAAGAACTAACGGTCAGCAGCGCTATCGTTGTAAAGCTTGCTTGAAAACGTTTACAGCTTTAACCGGCACAGGCTTTTGTCGCTTGAACGATAAAGATAAGTTGCTGGCCTACGCCGAATGCATGGTCGAGGGCTTGAGTATTCGCAAAGCTGCTGAACGGGTGGGCTTAGCAGTGGATCGCAGTTTTCGATGGCGGCATCGTTTCCTGGATGCCTTGCGTGAGCATAAGGCCGAGAATTTGACTGGCATTGTTGAGGCGGATGAAACGATATTCCGGCGTTCTTATAAGGGTCAGCGCCGCTTACCCCGTCAGGCCAGGAAGCGTGGCGGTTCATCGGGTGTAGATGGCAAAGAGCGTGTGCCGGTGATGATCGTTATGCAGCGCGGCAGCCGAATGGTCAGTGACGCTGTTCTGGATGACTGCACAGCCAAAACATTTACAAAGGTACTCAAGCCTGCGCTAGCGAAGGATGCCGTCTTATCGACCGATGGACATCCCAGTTATGGTGTGGCGGCGAAATCCCTCAACCTTGAGGCTGGCTATTTTGTTGCGGGATATCATGGCCATGGTGGTAAAGGAACTTGGCATGTTCAAAACGTTAATGCTTATGACAGCCGCCTGAAACGTTGGATGGGGCGGTTTAATGGGGTGGCAACTCGCTGGCTACCCAATTATCTCGGTTGGCGAAGGATGCTTGATAAACATCTTGATGAAATGACTGGGCAACTGTTCTTGCATCAAGCACTCAGAGCAGCGCCTCAACATGTAATCCAAACATAGCGCTCCTCTGTCAGTGCCTTCATCTGAATATCTAAAGACTGCTGACTGGTAGAAACGCGGGCGTAACCAAATAGTCTCATATAGATTGTCTACTAAATCGAATAATAGACGAAATGTCTACTATATTTAGAATTGCGATTTAATAGACAGTCTATGAGGTATGCATTGTCTTGTCCACTAACTTATAAATTTGTAGACATTACAGCAACTCATTCAACTCAGCTGGAGTGAGAAAATACCTTGGTCTCAATTAGGCGCTGAGAAAACTTGAGATGGGCACTACATTACCAATAGGTCCGATCTCAGAGAGTGCATCATGTTGCTCATCAATAAGCTCATCAATAAAGACCATTGTAACATCGGTACACATCATCTTAATTGCATCAGCTTTGCTAAATGCAATTTTTATAGTGTCCTTTTTTTGGTTAAGCACTACCACCATTTTTCGAAGATCTTTAGTATTTGAAGATGCGAACACGACAAATATTTCTGAAAAGTCTAGTTTTGACAAATCTTTGACTGGGATCTTTTTCAGATCGATAAGCTTTTTCATTAAGTGATAAACAAGCATATCTTTGTATGAAAATATTGCGCGTTGGGGTATTGGGTCAAGCTTGGTTCGCCAATATCTAAATCGTTCTTTTGGTAGATTTAGGACACTGCGAACCATATACGGCTTAAAGCCTGGGCGTGTATCACTGGTTATTAACTCACAACTCAAATACCCTTAAGTGTTATAATGGGTGATGAGAGAAAATGATGCCCGCAAACGTAGTACCGATGTTCAGCAACATAACCGAGACCAAGCAGTTCGGTTGTTTCAAAAAGGGATGAGCCGGAAACAGATAGCTGAAATTGTAGATGTTCACTATCAGACGATATGTGAGTGGATCAGCCGTTATCAGACGGGCGGAGAGTCGGCGCTGAAAATAGGGCAGCGCGGTCGACGTAATGGCGATGGTCGGCTACTGACTGCGGCGCAGGAAAAATGCTTACAGGAAATTGTTGTTGGCAAATGTCCGGATCAGTTGCAGCTTCCATTTGCGCTGTGGAGCAGCGCGGCTCTACGCGCTCTATTGAAAGATATGTGGGGCATTTTGGTTTCCCAGCAAGTCATCAGCGACTACATGAAACGCTGGGGCTACACGCCCCAGAAAGGTACCAAGTATGCTTATGAACGGTCAGACAAGGCCACCATAGATTGGTTGGAGGAAACTTACCCATTTATTCAAAAGCGTGCAGCATTGCTGGGTGGAACGATCTACTGGGGCGATGAAACTGGTATCAGTAATCAATGCCAACATGAGCGAGGCTACGCCCCCCGAGGTCAGACGCCAGTACTGACGAAGAGTGCCCGGCGCTTTCGAACCAATTTAATATCTGCGGTCAACAATCAAGGCAAGCTACGGTTCATGACTTACCGGGAAAATATGACCGCCAAGGTATTGATTCGCTTTATGAAGCGGCTGATCAAAGATAGTGATGATAGAGTGTTTTTGATACTCGACAACTTGCGTGTTCATCACGCCAAGGTAGTAAAAAAGTGGCTGGACGAAAATCAGGACAAGATCGAGGTTTACTACTTGCCCGCTTATAGTCCCGACATGAATCCGGATGAATATCTAAATTGCGACCTTAAACAGGGAATCCGAGCGTCTTCCCCGGCTCGTACCCAAACGCAACTGGAGAAGAAAGTGCTGAGCCACATGCGTAGGCTTCAGGCCCTGCCAGAGCGAGTGAAATCATATTTTCAACACACGTCAATCAAGTACGCCTCTTAGGGTATTTGAGCTGTGAGTTAATAATACCAGTTCACCATATATCCGTAAGCCAAAGAGATCAAAGCACCATAGCGAGTATATATAGAAATCTATGTCTCTCGCTTGATATGGAGCCAAAACCCGCTACTACCGCAGACAAAATGGCGAACGATTTAATCCATTATTTCGGTGAGGCAGCAATGATACATTCAACGAGACAGTACGTTCTTTTCGTCGATGAGTTTCAGCGGCTTCATCTAAGACAACTGCAAGCCTTCGCTGAACTATACGATAAATTAGCAGAAATTGAGGTAAATCTGTTCGTGGTGTTTGTGGGAAATACTGCGTCATCCCGATCGTTAATTAGATCTATTTTAGAACCACATAATGAACTAATACGTGGTCGTTTCTTCATAAAAGCATACACTTATCATGGCATTAGAAGCCATACGGACCTCAAAAAAACCTTAGGCGCTTTTGACTCAAAGATAATGTATAAAGGATTACCAACAAGCATTACGAAGTACTTCGTTGGACAGAGTTCTCAGATGAACTGGAAGCTATCATCCTTGAGTCACGAAATCTGGTCAATCTATAACGAAGAATACAAAACTCGCTTGAAACTTGATTCGTGGGGAATGCAGTATTTCGTAGCTACCATTAAAACACTATTGGTCGACTATTTGCCAAAATATGGTGTTGATGATCAGAATGATCTAGAGCAGATGATTAGGCAGAGCATAGAAATATCAGGCCTAGTGCCAGACCTAGTTAGAGTTTCTGATCGGTAAGCACACCGCTACTCCTACAGACTGCTGGTGAGGTGAGGTAAATTGCTAAATACCGGAATACTTCTTAAAAAGCCTGGAGAAAGTGTTTATGCTCGATATCGCCGTTTTGCCATAGCAAACCACGGGCTTCACGTTTCATATCAAGCAATACGAATGGCGTTGATTGCTCAATCCTCCTGCCGTGGCTATAGTGGCAGAATAACAAGCGTACAATTAGCTCAAGAATACGAGAAAAATAGAATCTGCGAAGATTCACTTCGAGTAGAAACTCCGATTTTTGCTGCTTCAGTTACTACCGTTATTAAAAAGAATTGTGTGCGGTGTGCAGAAGTTGGATATCACAGTGACGTGTTCGACATCTTGTGGGTATCAACCTGTCCGATACACAACGAACCTCTGACTTATAAATGCACCAACTGCAACAATACGTGGCCTACTGCGTACACGCTATATAGCCATGATTGCAATGTCTGCGGTGTGAGACTATCAACCGATAAATTGGTGGCTCGTGGCGCATTTAGAGATCAGGAAGGCTATGAGAGCTTAAGCAAATTACATGAGGTATTTAGAGTTGATAGGGCTAAATATCCAGACACATACAGTTTGCTAAATGATCGACTTGAAAAGATAAATAGAAGGCAATTAAACCAACTGTCAGGACTTTACCCGTCTTTAGAAATCAATAGTGCAGGCGATGAAGTAGTGGGCTACAGAGTGCTGTTAGAGAGATGTGGCATCCCAGTCTATGATATCCAGACAATGTATTTCCGAGCTAAATCAGCTTTAGGAGAAAGCCACGCTTCATTAGCACTCGAGTCATCCCGAACAAAATATTTAGGTTACTTTAGAAAAATAGTAAAAAGGGTATTAAAGGCCGCCTGCAAGCGAAATCATCGACTTGGACAATGCTCTCGCGAGAGACTACATGCTTCAATAAGTTGTAGTTGCTGTAACAGTTGGGAGTTTTGGAATACACTTGATGACACGGTTGATAACCGTAGCTTTCATGGTGACGATAGACCTATGTATACTTGGCTCGAAAGAAGCCGTTTGATCGAATTTCATGATGAGCATTATAGGCTTCCTGATTTTCCTGCATACCTACAGACAGAAGATGAAGGAGAATGTGTGCGTGTCGGTTTACCACGTAGGGCACAAAAACTAATCTTTTATGTAGACTTGTGGACAACGCTGAGAAGTATCTACAATGCTTTTCGGCAGCGTGAAATGTGTTTTAAAAATGAGGAATTACCCCCTACATTCAGTAATTACCAATTACATCTTATGCTTCCAAGAAGATGTATTCACTCCCCGCGCTCAAAGTTTTATCCAATGTATATTGAGTGTGTTCGAGGGGAATACAAACTCTCTGTTCCAAAAATGGCGCTAGGTGAGCAGCTAGAAGCTGAACCTTTTGAGCCATTAAGGTATGACAGCCATTAGATGCAATTAGTCGTCGAGCTCCATATACCTGCCATTAAGAACAAATCAGTATTGCTAGGTACAAAATGAAAGGGCTTCTTTGCTTTACCGTCGCGCCGCCACTCGTAAAAACCTGTTGCCGGTATTACGGCGCGTTGGCTTTCAAATAGCCGTTTGAACGATGGCTTTTCTTGTATCGTTTCAGACCGGGCATTAATCAATAGCTGCCCAGGATTCATCCACTTCGGGGTTAGCCCCCAGCCCATATTAGAGCAAACAAGCTTATTATCTTGGCGGGCGACTACGGGGATATAAGCAGATGGTGCGATGTTGTAACGTGGTGCGTCGATATTGCTTGATAGCTTAATACCCATCCCTTCAAAGAAAACACGCATATGCTCTGCGTCAATGATATTGATTCGGCCACACATGCCGGTAGCCTATCAGTTATCAAAAATAGCGAGGGCGTTTATTCTGTTTCGATTCTAATACCCTTAGCTGTAGACGTTGGGACGTTTGGACTATTGGGATTCGCGATTAGTTGCTGAGTACTGGGCGCAACTACCAAATCCATATCTTCCATTGGAATAGCACCGATCAAGGCTTCATCACCTAGTACTAAAGCGCCTGTAAATCCAGTTCGATTTAAGTAATCCATACGGATCGGGCCTACGTAGGGAACAGCTTTTTTGGTACCAGCTGCGAGTGTTACTTCCCGTTCTTCAACGGACTGTAAACCAAGCTGGATTGCAACATGGTTAGGGATACACAAATGGAGTACACCTGTATCAGCCAACGCTTTAACTTCGATAGCATCACGCTCGGGCAAGCGTGGATTACTTAACCTAATTGTTGTGTGAGTCAGACCCATATGCTTACAACTCCAATATCAATCATAATTTCTTTTGGCCACAGTTTTTTAGCACTTTACGGCCAGCTTCCCGCACATCGCCGTTTGGAGCAACATAGAGATACAAGGTCATCGTGGAGATGCCAAGCTCCTCACTTGGCTCAGATACCACTGTATCATGATTTTTCATGGCAGCTTGTGCTGTTCGTACTTTAGCTGGCGTTAAAGATGGTTTACGACCACCCGTACGACCTCGTGCCCTCGCCGACTCCAATCCTGCTTTGACGCGTTCAGAAATAAGATCACGCTCAAATTCTGCCAATGAAGCGAAAATACCAAAGACTATACGACCAGCAGGAGTTGTTGTGTTTGACGATTCAAAAAGGCTCCATTTGGACCGTGCTGGACTGGTCGCCGCTCAATCGTTTCACAATAATTGGTGTAGAGAGGCTCTGCTCAAGTGGATTTACGAAGCCTTTAATCCCAGGCCGTTTCAAATCGAGCTGCAGCTGTTCTCGTGTAGCGGGTGGTGTGTTTAATGTCTCGATGCCCTAAGTAGTCTTGAATTAAGCGTGTATCTCTACCTCGATTAGCTAAGGCGTATCCGCAGCCATGTCGAAGCATATGAGGACGAACTTTAAAGTTCAGTTTCGCTTCCACTGACAGTGTTGTCAGTAAATAGTTAATTGCTTGCCGAGTAAGCTGTCCCTTTCGCTCAGATATGAAAAGCCAAGGAAGGTTCAATTCTTGACCCTCTTTAAGATAGCGTTTAACAGCTCTCAACTCAATTCCATTCATGGGCTGATGAGTGTCCAAACTTCCCTTGATTCTTCTGACGTACACCCTGCCCGTTTTAAGGTCTATATCAGATTTCCGCAGTCCACATAATTCACTGACTCGCAATCCATGATTAAACATTAGCAATACGATCGCAGCATTCCGCCATCTGTGGCGGCTACCCTTGGCCGCTTGGACTAATAGGTCTCTTTCTTCTTCGGTAATAAAGTCTTTGTCTTTTTCGTGAGCATTTACTGTATCTGAAGAACTCTTTACATTACGCCTGTTTTTCTTAACCAAAAGATGCTCTAGCTCCCGCATGAAATATAGAGCAACCATATCACACTCTTTACATTAAGCGTATTTTGTAAAGAGTGTGGAGACCTGTTGCAGTCTTTGAGTCCGACCTTGGTTTTATAACTCAGATGATGGCTTATATGTTCGTCGAACCTGGGTTCAGTGATGGCTTGGTGAGTTTCCTCAATAGAACGTCTTCCCTGAGCAGGTTTTCATGCTTCGATTGTCTTTGAAAGATTTGATCGATCAGTTCGCCTTTTGTTTGGTATTTTGATGCTCTCTTGTCAAGGGTTGGAAAACACCAAATAGACAGTTCTTTTATACTCTGATATTTCTACAAGTCAGGTACCCAATTGGTAAAAATCTACTCTATTAAAACGTTCAACGAGTTAACGTCAACCCACCCTTGCAAGCAATTTCCCTGGTAACCTTTGGTGTCGTGATAATTAGCTGTAATATTGCAATCCAGGTTCGGATTCACAATTATTCCTGCCCACCTACCATTCACAGTGCATACGTTAACAGTCGTTCCCTGCGGATAAGTTGATAGAATATTTGCGGTTAATCTTGGAGATGCCCTGACACCGATATTATCTACAGCTGTTACTGACAGAGTGCCACAAACATCATCTTGAAAGTTGCTAGTTGCAATCACTGGAGTTATCCCAGCTTTACTACATGCGGCAAGCCATAATGCTGAAAGAATGGCACCAATGTAAAAAGACTTTTGCAATTTGCCCGGATAATTATCGACGATTTTGGAGCACAGCATAGACATTACCTTCACCGGTCAAAAACCCTTGGTCGTTAATTGGGTAACGAGTTGTGCTGACACTATGCCCCACATTTCCACCAATAGTGACAACATTGTTATCAGCTATCTCAACAACAATATCGCAATGACTAGAATAATGCCTTGTAGATGCGGCGTAATCGTAATCAATACGCCTTAATCGCCATCTGCAAACCATATCTCCTAGCTGTGGTTTATGATCTTCGATACGACAACCCCAAAATGGGTATTCATCACCGTCGATTTTAGCTCTAATCGCAGCGTGGCAATACCGAGCATGAGCGGCAGCGTAGGTAAATCCATCATAAGCACCAGCCCATCGAATTACCGCCGAAATGAAAGCTGCCGACCAGGGAGCATCGCGATCTTGCCCATCTAAATTTATTCCCAGCAATGACCAGTATTCACCGACATACTCATGCCACGGATGTTCGTTCTCTTTGCTTAGCCCACGCTTAAATCGTAACCATTGCTGTATGGTTTTTTGGAGTAATACCTCCTTTTCATCATTTAGAGGGTCACGTAGGACACGTTCAGAAATATATCCATTGTCCCCAGAATCGACGACCGTCACAGGCAACCATCGGTCCCCTGCCTGGTCTCCCGTTATTAAGACACGAGTAGCGAGGGGTAACTGTGTCTGTCGATTATTTCCAAAGTCTGGGCTTGAGCGTAAGTTAACCTTATCTGTTTTTGTTAACATGTCCATTGACCATTCCTCCAAATGTACGATCTCACTAGTTTAATTTACTACAGCGATTCTGCTTGATGAAGAATCCTAATAGTCATTATCGCTCTCTATCAATTCGGAAAGAAGCCACAAAGGGCAAGTGATCAGATACTTCTTCGCGATAACGCTCTCTACCCATATCCATCGTCCAATGCATAGGGAACAGACGCAGACTGCCTCTGATGTATTCTTTAGAATATGTTCGTGAAATAGCAAAACCGTCGAGCAAATTAGCACGGCCTTTCTCTAGAATATGCGAAAAACGATCTTGTAAATCCCAACACGACACAAAATCCATCACATCATGGCCTCCAAGATAGTGGAAGTTACTAACATCTTGCCCTGGGATCATATTAAAATCTCCCATGAGCAATACGTCCTCATTACTTTGATTCTTAAGGTCACTGATATAACTACCAATCACCTTGCACTGTTGATCGCGCACAGCTTGATTAGAACGACTACGACCAGATTTCAAATGAACACCTACTAGTTTGAAATCAAAATTGCCTACCTTCATATCTACCGTTAATGCTTTTCGGTAATCTTCGTTGTCGAGATCCGAGCCCTCAATAAAGTCGAGGTTTTGAGCTGTTATACCTTTCTTGAAAATAACGCCGATATTAAGATCACGGAACTGCGGTAGAATGATATGATCATATTCAACCCCTGAATCGGCCAAGCCACTTATAATTCTCTCGATATAACTGGCAGGTTTAACCTCCACTAGTGTAACAATTTCAGCATCAAGTAGCGCCAAGCCCTTCACTTGATTTTTGAACTTTTCGTCTGAAATATCATTGAATCCAGCCAGATTCCAAACGGCTATTTTTGCGGTAGAGTGTTCGAATTGAGTCATAACTCCTCCTGATTATTTGTGCTAGTCAATCTGACCGTGCCTGTGCGCTGCATGAGCTATTTTCCGCCTCAATTACTCTCGGGCAATCGCGAGAGGCATTGAAGGTCTTTTCACTACGAGACTTGTCGCAACTTATGTAGGTAAAGGCTAATACACCCCCGCCATGGCCTTGTGGCGCGCCATCCTCGAGCAATTGTTGGCAGTGCTGGGTATCCATTGGCCAGTATCGCTGTTCAACAATCGCTCGGTGTGCTTCGTTGCCCATTTTTCGGAACTTCTGAAGAAAATCGACTACGACATAGCGCAAACGTCGATGGTTGAGTGCTGCTGCCCGTGCGCCATCATTGGAGTATTCGCTGCCACAAGCATCGAGTATGGCGACAACGTTTGAATGCGCACCCAGATAGTTGCCGTGGTAGGCGAGTCTTAACTGGTCATCGTTAGCCAGTTGGAGCGCGCCCTTGTCAAATCGAAAATACTGATCGCCGACGATACCGCCCACGCAATCGTGGCCAAATTGGTTGTCTTCGTTTGGCAATGTTGTGCTTGGCGTATGGTTCGCACCACTCCCGTTACCTTGGCACACTTTGGTTTGCTCTGGACACGGCTTGGTTTGCTCAGGCCATTCCACACCACCACTATCGGTTGGAATTGGCGGCTCGGGGGGCAGTTTCCTAGCGCATGCTGACATTAAAACTATCAACATTCCCAAAACTAAATACTTGATTACATTCCTCACTTGTAATTGATTCTGCATGCTCAATAATCCTTGGTCACTATTTAAGGTATTCAAAGCTAAGCAATCGATTACCATAATGATAGGCTAGTTCCTTCGGTAAATCGATCAATAGAATGTTGATACAACACGCTTCCGCTTAAGTTGATGTTTAGATGCATAATCTGCTCTCCTGCTGCAGAAGGAACACCAGGTAGACGTTGCAGATTAGTAAGTGGATCTAATGGCGTATAGTAGTTTTTCACGGTTCCAGGATTGAGCAATGTACCTTTGTAACCTTGCGCGTTAAAAGTATTTGCTGTACTCCCCAACGCCGCAGACTGACCAACAGCCAATCGGCCGCCCTTAGAATGTCCTGTAGCACTTGGTTTAGCCCCTAAAAATGATGAAACTGTATTTGCATACGAAATAGCATCTTCATGCTGCGGGGATGACCCCGTTACAGCATAGATACGGTTATCGTTCATATCCGTTAGAAAACCTAATGGTGAATCACGAGTACCTCTGTTCGCAATGGTGTAGTCACCTGTAAGAATACTCTGATATGTACTGGATCTATGACCAGACTTGTATTCAGATCGCATTGGGCCAACATTAACTTCTTCGTGGAGCCCTATGATCGCTGAAAAGGGGTTTTCGTCATAAGATGCTTCTGAAAGATTTGAATCGAGGGCAGCCTTCCCTTCCAACAGCCCCAACTTATCTGTAAAGTTGATAGGATTATTCGCTGTATAAGAATAAGATTTAACGTGAAGTGAACTTTGACCTAAAGGATCGACAGTGATCCAGCTACCTACGCGTGAATCATAATATCTCGCACCAAAATATAATAAATTGCTCTCCTTATCTCTTTCTTTACTGGTGAGTCGATAATCAAGCAAACCTAATTCTGGTTGTTCTGAATCTTGACCTACCCACTGCCCGCCAAACGGAAAGTTAAGCATATATCGCTTTAACTCGCCTGTATCATCCACCCGACCATTAACCGAGCGCAAATGATCGCTGGTGTAATACGTAACTACTGGATCAGCAACAGGTTTACCACCAGCTCTAGGAGGGTAAAAACGATAGGGCAAAGTAATCGAAGCCAGGCGCTCTTCACCCAGCATGATACTGCGTTCGATGCGCAGTTCTTTCTCATCCGGCTGTAACACAAGATGGGGATTGATGTAGGCTGTCGTGATATTTTTCCTATCCTCACGATCTACTTTGACCTTGGCGACGCGTTGCCCGTTATGATCGTAGATGTAAAAATATTTGTGATGATCTTTCTCAAATCCAACCATACGATTAGCGGGATCCCAATAGTATTCTTTGCTCGTTACGCCATATTTTTTCACGCTGATGCGGTTGCCATTGGGATCATAATCTAAGGCAATATCCCCCCACCCAGGTTTCTTAATCTTACGCACCGCATGGGGTTTGTTTTCGCGATCATACTTAAAATCGAAGCTCAGGTTGGTTTCGAAATTACTATCGACTGTGTTACAAGCATTTCTACGCTTGAAATTAGTATTGCCGCTGGCCACTTTTCCTACGTCGATCACCGGCAACGTGCAATCATAGAGAATGGTGGCAGGTTTACCGTTTTTACCGGGATTAACACGCACTTGATTATCACGACGATAATGGTTGTCTCGCTTGCGTTCGGTGATGTTGTGAATGGCGTCATAGCCCATCGCGAGGGTGTAGCTCGTCTCGCGGCTGGAACTAAACCTATCATCTGGCGTCTCTACTTCGGGCATGACAGGCGCCCCGCTTTGATAGTAGCCACGCGCATCGGTAAGGCGGTTTAAAAAGTCGTATTCAAAACTCTGGATTGAGCGGCCACCGGGCAACCCAGTTTCGCCAGGCTTGCTGGCACGACGCACGGGCAAATCATGGATGATTGTCTCGATATTTCCGATCACATCATAATTTGGGTAACGGATATCCTGAACGGGCGGTTTATCGGGCGCGGTAGCGCGAATACGCTTTAAACGTTGCATCTGAGGGCCATAATCCCAACGTGTATTGACCTGATTACCTGTAGTCTGTGCTACTTTGCGCCCGAGACGATCAAACTTGACCGCACTCAACAATTGAGTACCTTTACCATTTTCTAGTTCTAACGACTCAATCTGACCATTTTCATTGTAGTGATAGGCGAGTCGTGGCAGTGGGTCAGGCTGCGGGGCTTCACTATATATTGCCGGCTTTACCGACTTATCAACGTTAGCGGAATTACTTCTTCGCGGTGGCAACGGATAATCAAGCGCAAGTAAACGGCCGAAATCATCCAATTGATAGCGAGTTTCGACAAATTGCGGCACGCATTGTTTAGTACTAAAACCACGCAGCTTGCATAGATGTTCATCCAAACCAGGCAAGTTGCGCATGCTGGCTAACACATGACCCATATCATCGTAACGAAACTGATCTTCATAGGGCTTGTCGCGTGTGATCGTTTTTCCTTTACGCTTGATTGATTCCAGCCATGTGGTACGAATACGGCCCGCCGCATTGTAATCTTTATCTCCCCGATCATCACAGAAGCGGTCATCGGTGTAGCCACCGTCTTCATCCGATATACAGTCTGGCCCTAGCCAGTTTTTCATATCATTTAAATTCGCCCCCCAGGTAGGCGGGTCATTGGCGTTCGTTGCTGGGCTTTTCCCCCAGCGATTAAAGTACACTAATTGCTGCCGATCTTGTAACCACGGTGATGCGCTGTGCGCCAGTCTGAACGGTCGTTTTCGTGGGGGGTGAACCGTCGCAACCAGACGATCCAGTTCGTAAAAATAACGGATGCCCACTTCTTCCTTTGCATGAGTAAGCTTTTGATAGGCACGATCATTCGGTTGGGTTTTTTCTACCAAATTGTTAGCGTAGTCGTAGTTGAATGTGACCAGGCCTGCATCACGATTATCTAGTTGCGTGCGGCGGCCAAGCGCATCCCAACCCACGGTGGTATTGTTGCAATGTGCATCCTCTACTTTAATCAATCGATCCAGCGCATCATAACCATAACGCGTGTATAGCCGATGTCCAGGTTCACCTTCTATCGATTGCACGTTGCCGCAGCTACTAGTAGCGCGCGTATTCACCCCAGTATCGAGCCAATTTTCAATGCTGTGAACAATACGCTGCCGAACATCTGTATCCTGCTCACTGCGTTGATCCTTCGCATTTAATGAGGTCATGCGGGTTAACCATGGAGCAGTATCATTCTTACCTTTACCCAGCTTCTTCGTTTTTGGGCTAATCGCATTCCAGTTTTGACGAAGTGTGGTTTTATCCGGCAAAGTTTGCTGTATCAACCGGTCACGTGCATCGTACTGGCTTATCGTTGGCGCCACCTTTGTGGCTAATGTGCAGATTGGATTTAACGCAGCCGTGCTGCACCATGCTGCGTCTGCAATCGACTTGTTTTCAGTTATTAGAGGGGCTATAGGTTTCTCATTTTTACGCGTCCAAGCCTTGTGGCGTTTCTTTACAAAATCGATATCAAGTGTTTCGCTGGCCTCGAATACGGGCAAGTGTTGCTCAATCGTCCGACCTAGCGAGTCGTAAACAATACGTCCAGAAACCAGCCAGCCCTTTTTAGCGTCAACATCACCCGCAGGTAACGGATTAGTTGGCTCAGCAATTGTTTCGTCCGCGATTGTCGCTTCTGATTTACTCTGGATGACACGCCCTACCCCATCGATCAAAGTAACTGAATGCACTGGCTGAGGCTTGATAGTTAAGCGATGGTCAGAAGGGTTGAGGCCAACACGGCGCACGGTTACAGCTGCAGCTGGCAAGGAAAAGTTCTGAGTACAAGCGCCGTTACTTTTATTCAGGCTCGTATAGCGATCGATCAATACGGTTGCATTCTCATTTACATAATTGAGATAGTCGACTGGGACATCTGCACCTCCCGGCGGGAGGTTGGGTTTGGCATCCCTATCCACGCATTTTTCAGTTTTTATTGCCGTATTCGCATCAGAGATGGGCGGTTCCACACCATCGACTTGAAATTTTTGGCTTACGGTTGATTTAGCATGAATTAGGGCAGCCCTTTGTGTACTCAAAGCGTTGCGGCCAAGATCACTGAAACGAACCTGGCTTAACATCGTATCTCCTTTCTCTGCTTCAATTTGCAAATCAAAGGCATTCTTCAATATGAATTGCTCTGCCCTATTTAGATTTACTTTTCTCGGGGTTGCTTGTTCGGACGAGGCCAACCGTAGGTGTATATCTTCAAATAGCTGGGTATGGTCAATAGCATTTGCATCTAGCGATTTACTGGTGACCCTTTTTTTATTCAGATTTACCGCATTCTTATAGATATAACGGCGGTAGTTTTCCGGTGTAATCAGTGCGCTGAGCCGCCCGAGTTCGTCGTAGAAATAATTAGTCACTCCACCCGTTTCGTTGATAAATCGCGCAGGCACCCCCATGCGCAAATCCCAATCCGCGCGCTGAGTCAGGTTATGCTGATCCTCAATGTAGATTGGATAAAAATTAAGGTGCTCGTCATATTGAATATTGAAAGTATATCGTGCATCAGAACTTTCTGGCACGACACCAGAACGGTCAAGCGCAGCCTGTAGAGTGATGAGGTTATGGTTGCTGGCAAGTGGTCCAGCTACAGAGGTCAAGTTGCCCCACTTATCATATAGAAATTTAGTCTGCGTGTGGTTGAGTGGATTCCGAATATGTTTAGCATCTGCGAAATCCAGATATTTTCGAATTAACCTCAAATGTCCTTTGGGTGGCCCCTCGTTTGGACAGCGGTATTCGCCGCTGCGCTGTAGCAGTAATTGGTTCGACTCCGATTCAATATCCTTGGGTCGAGAGAGGGCAAAACTAGTTTTACCCATTGTCCATAAAGGTACATTGAGTTTTTCTTTGTCACTACCCGAGAAGACACGATAGTCTTCTACCATGTGGTAGAAACGATTACCATTACAGGCAATATGGTCCGGGCTTTCGGTTCCCACATAGGTAAAATGCTGGAAGCGATCATCACTGGTATCCCCTATTTCTCCAAAATCCGCGTCGACAATATTATTATTTAACTCATCCCAAGCATTTGCCTTGACTGTGTCAAAACGATGATAGTTTTTACCTGTACCATCTTGTTCTAGTTTCTTCTCATAACGACTGATCAAAACAGATTGCTGTTGCGGGATCAGACGATGAGTTTCGCCATAGCGATCATAGGACTGGGTAAGCGTATTTTCATACAGTGCATCAAGTTCAGTTGGTCCATTACCAGTTTCTGCTTGCGGTTGTAGTTTGCAGTTTACTGCCTCATCTCCATCATAAATTTCTTTGCACGTATTCGCCCTCACACTCCTCTCCCAGAACTTCACCGTATCACGGTTGGACTTAGGAGTTTTCTGTTGTTCCTCTTCAGGCCCTGAATCTGTCTTTTGATCAGGACCGGGCTCGCCGTAGGCGAGTGTCGTGATAGCTTTTCCGCGTTTATAGCCGCTTTCCGTGGAATTCAGAAAACTCGGGAGATTTACTCGGGTTTCTGGCGTTAAACGGCCTCGCTTGTTAAAACTACTTTTTGCTAGCGATGAGCGGTCTCCAAAAAACCAATTTGGTTTTTGCATGTAGAAGCGCCACAGTGACGTTTGGCTATCTAACAGTTGGTCGGCTTGACCACTAAGTAATACAGAAGCAGCTGAAATACAGCCTGAATCATTTATGACCGGCCCTTCGTACATTTCCTGTCGGAGGGGTAGATTTGCTGACCAAGGGGTTGCGTTTAGCGTCCAGCTTTCATGACGGCGGAGGTAGCTTTTTGGCCAGGCTAATTCTGAACCTTCTTTACATGAAGGCTGAGCATAGTCGTAACGAAGCGTGCGGGCGAACCCCAGGTCGGCGCCGCTGAAGGGATCTCGGCGGGCTCCAAAGTAAGCATATAGAACGCTAGTAGCGTCACTTGGTTCATCCGAAGGACCTTCTTTTTCGAACTGATCCTCCCAACCATCAGAAGTTTCAGAGCTAGAAACTACCCATTTTGTGCCTCCTCCGAGGATTGATGAGCCTGTCGTGCGATAGCGATAACGCGTTTTCTTGCCGAATGGATTAACATCCAACTTCATTCGGCTAACCTCACCAACCGGATTGACATTGACGCTCAATGTAGAGCCTTTTGAAGACACAAAATCTGGCGCACCATCTGCATTCATATCTCGCCATCCATGGGATTGACGGTTTACGTTGTTACCCGAACCCGCATTTATACTAAAGGTAGCCCTAAATAAAGCGGCGTCCACCGAGACTGTAGCAGATGCCGAATTGCTTACCCCGCGATCCTCGCTGCGGCTTAACTTGTTCACATTGAGCATGTTTGGCCACTTGACGGGTGTTTCGCTAAATCCCGCTCCGGTATTAATGCGAACCATCAATTCGCTGTTTGAACCGTGAACTAAATCTGGTCGCCCGTCACCACTAATGTCAAACAGAAATTCATTCTCACGACTCTCAATCTCTGTCTTACTGCGGCCTGCCGTCAGTGAGGCACCTACTGCGAAAGATCCATGCGCATGGCTATAACCAACGCCAAAAGAACCGTTTAAGGCTTCTCCCTGGCTAAGTAAACTCTTGACCTCTAATGGAAACTCCTCAGTAAAACTATGACCTAAATTGTAGGCTACAGATATTCCTCTTACCATATCGGGCAAGCCATCCCCATTGACATCTATTAGTTCTTGGCCAGTTTTAAATTTCGATTGAGAATAACCAAGGTTAACTGACAGGTGAGCTGTATCCTTTTTGCTCGGATCAACCGAGGTTACCCCACCAAACCCAAACCGCCCTTTCTTGCCACTTACTGGCTTGCCGACACCAACTGGAGAATAAGACAAACTGGCACTAAAGGTTTCGATGTCTGATTCCCCCATGTTAATAGATCGTACTAATCGATCTTTGCTGAGGACACCAGTAGGGCCTGTCAACTGTACCTCGTTAGCGGTCACGACATCTGGGTACCCATCTCCATTCATATCACGAAAATCTACTAAAGAGTTGGTACTACTGTTCGAGAAGGACTCGGATAGAAACGGGACTCCGAATGTAAAAGCATCAGATTTAGTTTCTGAAAGTAGAGTCGGCGCCCAATTCCAGTTTGATTTTGCAGCATTCACTGGCTTGGCAACAGCTTGGGTGGTCGGATCAACTATGGCTTCTTGTTTTCCTAATCGCGACGACGAGACGATGCGCGAGTCTAAATACACATCAGCGTGTGGGCCCTGTAATATGCGATTGCTTGGTTCTACTTGAATTTTTTCATAAGGACGCCGATAAAGCACTTTTCCCATATCTGCGGTTTCCGACCAGCGACCTAGGAGTGGTTGTGCTTCAAGGTTAGCTAACGTCTTAGCCGCACAGTCATTAATATTGGGAAGTGAAATGTTTCCAACGCCTGGCGTTTTATCCATTGGAGCGTCTGCTGGCAGCTGCTGCCCGGGAACTTTGGCATTAACCTCACAGGAAGCGTCCAGTGAAGGTTTTATAAATACGAGTGATTTATTTAGATCTACTGTACCAGCCCCTACATTAAATAAACAATTCGAGTCAGTCGCATAGCTAGGCCCAGGCACGCAGCGTTTCGGCATTCGAACAGCAATATTCCCCCAAGAACGCCAGGGTGCCAAAGCAAAAACCATGTCCTCAATATATACTTTTGCAGGGTATTCTGGTGGCTTACTTAGTGCAGTACTGACTAAGTAGCGTGGCTCACTTACTTTGCCAGCGTTATCAGTGAATGTGACGTGGGGTGTCCACGCAGCGTCAGATGTAAACACCTCGATCAGAACTTCCTCACCTCCCGACAACGAGACGGGGCTGGGAGCTGACTGGGTCAGGCGTCCCGTTGTGTCATTACCGCAACGCACAATCTCCTGCGGTCGATTTCCAGATTTTGGAAAAGTGACGCGCAAGCGTATTTCAATTCTGTCGTTGTGGGGAAGATCTTTGCAAAGAGCATTTGTGGCCGGTTGTTGTTTCATACCCAGCGCATCGAGTCGCAACTCGCCATCAGCAACCGCCTTAAAAGCTTGACGGCGTGAGGGCTGCGGACGGTTTTCTCTAGCTAACGCCCGAGTTTTAGCGCAACTCAATTCTTCACACGCCAGGATTTTCATCGGCATTGTGTTAAGCCATGTATCAACCGAATCACGATGTACTTCAACTTTGGCAAAAGTTGCCTGAGGAATTTTTTCGGCAGATAAACGAACTTCACACGAAGCGAGAATTTCGAAAGCCCCGTGAGTGCCTGCCACATTCTGGCACTGCCAGGAGGCGCCCGATGTTCGATAATTGAGGTTGACCGTTTCGTTGGCGATCGGTTGTAGTGCGTTATCAAGAAGCGCCAGCTCAATCCGGGTGTTATTGATCGCTGCTTTATCCTTAGGTACAGGAAGATCAGGGGTCAATTGCAATGCAACTAAACCAGAAAGCGGTAATAGCCAATTACGCTTTCGGTCAATCGTAACCAGATGATTGCGGCTCATTGGCACTGTGGTCACCTGGTAGCTCGCCGCTCCAGGTATGATTTCTACCGAATCAGAAGCTGTAAATGGTGCAACACTGGCAACACCAGCTACGTTTTCCAATTGTCTGATAAATATTGTAATTTTACGATCTATAGGCTCTCCTTCAAGAGAGTCAACATTAACCATGCAAGTTTGTCCGTAAGTTACTTTGGGGCAGATGCCCTTCTTCTTGCCTTTCGCATCGATACGAAAAATGCTTAGTGGTCCAATGTTCATTCCTTGGTAGGAGAAGGAACTAGCGGTTTTTGGCGTAACTCTTGCAGCCCATGTTAACCGGTCTTGATCGCAATCAGCATCAGGTAAGGCATTTTCAGGAGGTTCACTAGCTGTCTTTCCAGGAGCAATGCCATTGCAAATCCTTGCGTTGTTTTCGATTCTTGTATAGCGAATGCGGACGTCTCGTGGCATCAGCGCGTCCGGGTGCAACCGCCATGCACTTTGCACGTTAATTGCTAATGCCATACCTTTCGGGTTGCTTTTTAGATTATCGTACGCTTGGTGCGTGTTGTGAAATTGGTTTAAAACCCTATCAACACGAATTTGACATTTCTGGCCTATAGCTGGCGCTGCTCCACAACCGGCGAACTCTACGAGTGCTTGAATTGGCACCCTAGTAACAGGCTGGTTGACTGGCGCCACCGATTTACAGTTTCTGGTAGCTATTTGCACCATCAGGTCTTTGCCAGTCAAACCATTCAGCAGATCAAGATCCATCTCAAGTGTGCCATCAACTAGCACTTCCCCATTATCCTTCATGCCACCACCTTGGCATTGTCGGTCCAATAATGTTTCAATCCGATCTTGATTAGGTAGGTCTATGAAACTAGAGAAATCTTCCCCCGATACTCTTGTGCCGCTACTGAAATCCTCTTTGGCAGAATACTGACAATCTTTATCTGGGTTTTTCGAGCAATCCGCATCAGTATATTCAATGGTTGGTTCCCATTGTACGGCGTCTTTTGTTGTGTCATTACCCGGGTCGACCATAAAGGCAAGAACATCCCCAGCGCAAAGATCAGCCTCGATCACACCGGCCTCTTCAGTTGAAATACAGGCACCTGCTTCGACCTTTTCCCAACGATGAAGAATACTTGCAGTTTTGTCCCTATAACCTAAGTCATTTAACGGCTCCAATCGTCCAATCGGA
The DNA here is from genome assembly GCA_965249035.1 of Candidatus Poriferihabitaceae bacterium. Classification (GTDB taxonomy): domain Bacteria; phylum Pseudomonadota; class Gammaproteobacteria; order Arenicellales; family Poriferihabitantaceae; genus CBDFKV01. The sequence continues at coordinate 264,438 of CBDFKV010000007.1, forward strand.
GCGCGATCGGCGCAAATACGAGCCCCGTTTTCATCCAATTTTAGATTTGAACGCCCATGCACTATAGCTGCAGAAAGGCCATCGCTGGTTGTGTCGGCAATGGGATTAAGTATATTTTCTCCACACTGACTTGTAATCTTGACTTGGCCGCTTGCTGGCGCTACCCATACCCGAGATGGAGCATAGACGGGAATTGCATCTAAATGATCGAATTTTTGTTTTAAAACCTTTTCTTTGGTATTAGCTAATGCCTCACTGGGTGAGGCAGGATCGCCTTGTATATAAGAGTCTCTTCCACCACACTGATCTACAAACGTTTCTGATCCAAGCTTCACAAAACGAATACTATCGATTGCCAATTCACTCACTGTTACGTTCTGTTTATTTACGTCCAATGGGCAATTAATCCAAATCCCACCTCCATTGACTAAATCGCTGCGGCCATCTTTGTCCACATCAGTAAGATATACCGATGTCTCTGACCACGAGTTTCCAATATTAGCTGATAGGCTCACGCCTAAAAACAAGTTGAAGCCGATATTGAATCCATCACCAGAATTCCGACCAATTTGTGTGAGGCCATCATCACTAATCTTGATGGGCGTCAGTATATTGGAAAACTGGGCACTACCGTCTTTTCGTTTCTCAAGCTTTGCGCATTTATCGTAATAGTCGGCTAGTAATAGACGAGCGCGCATGGCGAATTCTGTATTCTGGGTCTTAAGTTGAAATGCCACATCTTTCTCCAACTCGAGTAAGGTTACGCTGCAATTCTTATAGTAATAAAAAATGTTACCCTTACGGATGATTGAATCTGGATAGTGGTCACCATCGACATCCTCGAGCTTAATAACGTCGGATGAGCTTGAATCGGACCCACCGAGGGAGATACCTACCGAGTTGGGTTTCTCTCCAGGTGTTCCGGAGGGTCCAAAAAAACCAATATCAATGCCTTCGCTACTATTTTTCGATTCGCTGGTCCCAAGCAATTGAGGGTTACCTAAAAAGTCTCGAAGTGGAGCTTTGACTGGACTATCCCAATCGTTCACATCTCCGATAAGACTATGAACTTTATTTGCGATACCTCCAATATCAGCCCCAACTACATCGGTTAGCAACCCGAAAAGGCTACCTTGTTCATAAGAAACACCGCTGGTGGAGCCTTTCACTTCCAGTGAGGCTGTTGTGTGTAAATCTCCGGGGATAAGCTCTAGATACTCGAAAGCATAAGAACCAGGGCTAGCAATGCGAGGCGAGGCTGGGCTCAAAGGTTCACCATTGCGGATGCCCGACCATGAGATTTCAGAAATCAGGGTACGATATAAATTCTGTTCAGAGTAGGATTTATAATTGAAATGATAGGTTCTCGATACACCATATGGACCCTCGGAGAATGGCGTGATGGTTTCTTTTGCGACCGTTCCCATCTGTTGCATCACTGTCTGGATTGTTGCTAAGCGATATTTTTCTTTGCGAGCATCTCGCACAGTGGTTGATCGTGTCACATAATTTTCGGTCGATGCTACCCGTTTGTTTTCATCTAAATCCGGTGTCAGGATAGCTTTATGAGACTTTATTGATGTGGGATACTGGACCGAAATTTGCTTTAATCGCTGATCCAATATTCTCAGGAAGCCGCCTCGAGCATCGACAGCAACATCACGCTTAGTCATATCTGCCGAGTCGTGACGATCTTCGTATTCAAATTTCATACAGTAGTAACCATTAGCACAACGTGCGCTGTCTCTCTTTTTATCGTGCCGGTCAATATTAAAAACAATTTCGTCAAGGTAGACCGTCCAGGCGTATTTTGTTGGATCGAGGATTCCTGGTTTTTTGTTTAGGTTTTGTAAAGCTACATGCGCCGTATCACCATCCGCACAATTGCCCTGAGCCCAAGGTAACCTGCAGACACGATGTTTATAGTGGTAATTAATTTGCCAACGATCTGGCCCTAGGGAAACAGTTGGGTACCATTCCATGATATTGGGCTTCCATTCGTATTCGCCGCTGTCATTTTTTTTACAACGGCCATCGTCATCTTTGTCACAACTGCTTGAAAGCAGTTGTGCATTGGGATCTACCGTGTATTGAGAGTTGCCAGATTTTGTCAACTCACTACGTTCGGCACCATACCAATGGACTATTCCCCCCGCTGTTTCGCGCTTCCAATAATAGCTGTCTGGGCTGTTACCAAATCGCTGCCATTCGTTGGTGACATCGCTCATACTGCTATATATTTTAGGCGTGTCTATACTTCCTTGGCGACCAGAATTAAAGTACGAGAAACGGTCACACTTCTCTTCCACCCCTTGTAAGTCAGCGCAATTGGATAGTTTTTGTTGATTAGCGAGGTAACGTTCTGATTCATTTTTATAATCAAAACGAGGCACACCATCCGCTAGATTCACAGCAATTTTAGGTAGCGGAAACTGCCAGCCATGACCTAAAATGGAGGAAGATAGGTTGTCCGATGAATAACGCAGGCGAAGCCAGGGCGCCAATTTTGCCACCATTGGATGGCTGCCAGGAATTGCTAGTGCCAATTCACAATTCACCGAGCCTGATGATTCAGAGCAAATATCTAGAGGATAACCATCGCTCGCTTTGGCATCATCCATATTGGCATCTGCCCCAGCTAATGTAATTGGCGGAACGCTGAGAATATTTTCGTAATTTTCTGGAAGACCTGAAGGCGACTCAGGCAAGAAATATGCAAAGCTGGACGCCCATGGAGACAGTATTCCTGCTAAGCCAAGCAAAAGCACTGGAAGTTTGGCAGCTACCTTCATATGTGAAGTGAACCGATTTAAAAACAGTTTTCTATCGTTATTCTTCATGCCTTTTTGCATGGGTTTTGTTTGCGGAGAACTTTAACTATTAACATCAGGTTTGAATCAACATATGGGCTCTACAACTATTCCATATGATCCTGTTTTCTCCTCCTCTTATAGCACATGATCTAGCATACTACCTTTTTCCTGCATAATAGTCGACTCGCTGCTCGCAACTCGCCATACCTCGATACGCTGGCATCCACTTGACGACAATATTTTATACAAACTAATAGTTGTAACTACTGTGAATGATTTGGACTATCATCCTAGTTGAGTTAGCCTTCCAGTAGTGATATGCCCCAATAAATGGACGAAAAGTTTAGTACTTTAGTTGTAACCTTCTATGAAGCACCGAAATGTTAATCGTTTGAGAAAAGTTTAGCGCTTTAGTTGTAAATGAATTGATCACTTTCACTAAATATCAGCAGGTTACAAAATCCAGTTCTTTAGTGATTTGGTTGGATGTCCAAACTTTGGACGTACAACTAAAGTACTTACAATTTGACAACTAACTCTCTTACGTTACAACTAACCCCCTTAACCTTTTGTCCAGGCAAGAAATGAAAGGCTTGATTGTAATCCCCCCGAAAATTAGTAGGAGTGGCAAGTAGAAAATTCTCACAAAAGTGCTCCACCCGCTTTGTGTCCAAGGGATTTTTATACAAAACACCAGTCATCAAATTGGCCTCCGACACACCCGGAGCGATTTAGCTAGGGTCGACTACGTCGTCAGAATTTTGTGGATCATAATCAGCATAATTTAAGAGATGGTTCACCTTCTTGCGTAATCATTACAATTTAGATAGGTCTGTAGATTAACGTGAATGAAATTGATAGCATGAGGTCATGCGGCATTTAGTCAAACTTCTTGTAGTGATACTGGTTCTTCAGCCATTTAGCTGGAGCGCCTGGGCTATGCCTATCACCACAGTCGACTCCGACCCTGTAGCCAAGATAAGTCATACAAGTGACCCAATGGCTGCAAATGCTAGCTCTGCTCAAATGGGTGCATCAAGCGGCCATGATTGCTGCAACAACAATCTTAGTACAGTCATGGATGGCTGTTTGTCAGGTTGCTTGGTCGATTGTGGCGTGACATGTTCAGCCTTGGTAATTAGCTCCATAGGTATCACAGAGCTTAGTCATCCAGCCTCTTTTGGCATTTTCCGCCCTTTTTATCAAATCACCTATAAATCGCTCAGCGAACCACCCGACACTCCTCCCCCACATTTTCATTATTCCTAATTGCGATTGTTAATCGCTCACTGCAAACGGCTTAAAAGCAAATACGGAGCGTAGTCTCCATTCGATTGTGTTCTAGCTAAGTCGCTAGCCTAGCTTTAAGTGAGTATCTAACACGCCTACGTAACGTGTGCCCTGCTGATTGTTGCAGCCATACGCTAAGCGCGTTCACTTCCTTTGGTAGTGAGTTTAAAAGCCAGATTTAGGATCTAAGCATAATGAAGTTGTCAATTTTATTCACCTTAATAATGTTCCTCGCTGCATGTGACGGGACAACAAATAGTGGGACCAGCAAAGCCAAACAAATCGTATTAGGAAAGTCTATCTTTGTTGCTAACTGTCAGGTTTGCCATGGGGTCGAAGCCCGGGGGGTAGTTCGAGATTGGCAAAAAAGTTTAGCGGATGGTTCTTTTCCAGCGCCACCACTCAACGGTACGGCGCATGCGTGGCATCACGATCAGAAAACTTTGCTTAGAACAATAAATAAAGGCGGTGCTGCGTTAGGTGGGACGATGCCACCTTTTGAGGACACGCTAACAAAAGAAGAAAAACTGGCAGTCCTCACCTATATAAAAAGCCTGTGGCCGGCTGAGCTATATGAAACGTGGAAGAAAAGAAATGGGTAATAAAAATAGTGACGGAGCGATGATGAAACGACGAACGTTTGTGAAATCTGCGACTTTGAGTTTAAGTGCCTCGGCGCTCGCAGCGATCGAGGCTACCCGATTTGGCGGCCTAGCGCTCGCGAAAACAGCGGCGCCGGATCGGTTCTCCCAACCATTTCGCATTCCACCACTCGATGAAGGCACCAGAAACGGATCCGAAGTCCATTTCAAGCTCGGTATTGATTGGGGTGAATCGAATTTTATTGGCAATCTGGCCACCCCAACTTTAGGAATAAATAGTCAATACCTGGGGCCTGTTCTGCGAGCGAAACGCGGTGATACCGTGTCGTTTTTGATTAAAAATAAGCTGAACGAGGATGTTGCATTGCACTGGCATGGGATGAAGTTACCAGCCGCGATGGACGGAGGGCCGCACCAGGCAATCAAGCCAGCTGATAGCTGGACGCCCAGGTTTAAAATCAATCAGGAAGCTTCCACTTGTTGGTATCACGCGCATACCCACGGGCGCACTGGGTATCAGGTGTATCACGGCTTGGCCGGGCTATTTATTATCGACGATGACGTGAGTGATGCGCTGGACCTCCCTTCTGAATATGGCGTTGATGACGTTCCTGTCGTGATTCAGGATCGCGCATTTCACCGTGATGGCTCATTTAGATACCTCGGCTCAATGCATGAGCAAATGATGGGCATGCAGGGAGACACTATTCTGGTTAATGGCGTTGTGACGCCAACATTAAAAGCGCAGAGATCAGTCATACGACTTCGGTTATTGAATGGCTCAAACGCAAGGGTTTACGACTTAGCATTTAGCGATGGTCGACCCATGGCCATTATTGCGGCCGATGGTGGCTTTCTAGCTAAACCGGTGTTACAAGCAACGCTCAGGCTGGCGCCAGGAGAACGAGCCGAGATTATGCTTGACCTGTCTGATGGTCGAGATGTGGTGTTGGAAAACCAGCAAACTTCCGGTACTGAGAGAGGCGGGATGATGGGCAGAGGGATGGCCATGATGACTGGCGGCACTGGTACTACGCAGTTCGCCATCATGAAAATAGTTGCGCGATCTCAGGCTGAACAAACCCTCCTAAAGCTTCCGCAAGAGTTGGCTCCCCTACCCGATTGGAGCAATGTGCCGATAGCCGCGAGACGCAAGTTTGAACTTGAAATGCAGATGGGCCCACGAATGATGATGTCTCGTATGTCGGGTGGTAGTCCATTCTCTATCAATGGTGCGTCCTTTGATAGGGACACCATTAATTTTCAGGTGCGTAAGAATAGTTTTGAGCTGTGGCAGCTCAGCAATAACTCGATGCTGGCGCACCCATTTCATATCCATAACACACAATTTAGGGTGCTAGGTCGAACAGGCAGAAGTCTATCAGCTACCGAAAGCGGCCTTAAAGACACGGTTCTGGTATATCCCGGCGAGCAAGTTCGCTTGCTGGTCCCCTTCCCCGACTATACCGATCCTGAAAAGCCTTACATGTACCACTGCCATATCTTAGAGCATGAAGACGGCGGCATGATGGGGCAGTTTACGGTCGATGCATAAGCAAGCACATTAATTATCAACACACTGAGGTATTCAATATAACCATGAAACCACTAAAACACATCGGCTATGCAGTGATTGCACTGCTTGGAATGGCCATCACCCCAGCATTCGCACAAACGCTGGACGAAGCTAAAATTCAACAAATCGTAAAAGATGAATTGACCAAGTTGCTGAATGCGGAGGGCACATTGGATTCAGCCATTCAAAAAGGGATAAAGACCTACGTTGATAATCAAAGAAAGATGGCAGAGCAATCCAAAGCCCAGCAAAAAGAGCAGTTGGCCAAAAACTTACCAGCAGTTGATACCAGCAGAGACCATATTCTAGGCAGCGTCGATGCACCGATCACTTTGGTTGAATACTCCGATTTTGAATGCCCTTTCTGTAAGCGCTTTCATCCGACTGTCGATAAGCTAATCGCAAATAATTCCGACAAAGTGCGTTGGGTTTACCGCCACTTCCCACTAGGGTTTCATAACCCAGGAGCACAAAAACAGGCTGAAGCCTCAGAATGTGCAGCAAAAATTGGAGGTAACGAGGCTTTTTGGAAATATTCGGACCTGATTTACCAACGAACTAAATCAAATGGCAAAGGGTTTCCGATTGCAAACCTAGAACCATTAGCCAAAGAAATTGGTCTGGATGCGGATAAATTCAAAGCATGCTATGACAGTGGTGAGATGACCGCTCGCGTCAATCAAGATGTCAGTGATGGCAAGAAACTGGGCATAGCTGGAACACCCGCAGCGTTTATTACGAATGCCAATGGCGATATCAAGGTGGTCTCAGGTGCCCTACCCCTAGACAAACTTCAAGCGATGGTAGATGAACTTATCAAATAGGGAACGACTATTCATAATTACTGGATTTAAACTGGTCACGAGAAGGGTCGATGGCATTCACGAACTCGCAAATGGCTTCGATCAAGACAGTGATCTAACCCTAAAACACAATTGAGAGAAAACTATGATTACTCTAAAACGAACCCTGATCGCCGGCACGATCCTTTCTGTCTTGCTAACTGTGACGGCATCGGCGCATAAAGATGCCACTGGCATTGTGAAACACCGCATGGATTCAATGTCAGAAATGGGTGATGCGATGAAAACGATGGCAGATATGGTTAAAGGAAAATCGAAATATGACCAAAGCATTATTCAAGACTCAGCCATTACCCTTTCAGGCCACTCAGAAAAAATACTCGAGTATTTCCCAGACACTGATGACAGTAGAAATGCTGAGACCAGTGATGCGCTGCCGGCAATTTGGAAATCTTGGGATCGCTTTACTGAGCTTTCTAAGGGATTGGAAGATGTGGTTGACGATCTAAACCAAGCAGCCCTAAGTGACGATAAACGGATTCTCCGGTTAGCATTTTCAAAAACTGCTAAAGCTTGTTCCGCTTGCCATGATGACTTTCGCAAGCCTAAGGAATAGTTCTTTCCTCAGACATCTATAACGTTCAGATTAGGGAAATTATGCGTATTTTGTTCATGTTGTTTCTTGTTCTCACAGTGGGCGCACTTTACTTATTTGCACTACCATTAATGAGTAAGGAACGACCAGCTGCAAATTTTGAAGGGTTCTCGGGTGACCCAGTTCGGGGCGAGTATGTGATGAGGACTGCAGGATGTATCGCTTGTCATACTGATAGTGAAAGCGAAGGGGAGTTACTCGCGGGAGGTGCTGCGATTGATACGCCATTTGGTGAGTTTTACTCACCCAATATCACACCTGATCCTAGTTTTGGGATAGGTGGATGGTCCTTGGAGGATTTCTATTTTGCGCTAACGGCAGGTCTGACTCCAGAGCAGGAACACTACTACCCTGCCTTTCCCTACACCAGCTACTCGAAAATGAGTATCACGGATATCGCCGATCTCAAAGCATATTTGGATACCGTTCCACCGATCGCAAAGAGCGCCAAACAACATAAACTGAATTGGCCATTTTCCAACCGCGACCTGCTCGGAATTTGGAAATTCTTAAACCTCGAGGCCAGCGATCCAAAGATTGAAATACCTGAAGAAGATAGAGGTGCGTACTTAGTTAATGGTCCTGGTCATTGCGCAGAATGCCATAGCGATAGAAACCTCATCGGGGGATTAGATAAGCAAGCAAATCTAAGAGGAACCAAACAGGGGCCAGACAATCAGCCTGTTCCAGCCATCTCGGGTCCAAATGCCGATATCAAAACTTGGGATAAGGTAGACCTTGTTTTCTATTTTCAAACGGGGGTGCGGCCGGATGGTGATGTGGCTGGAGGCTCCATGGTGGAGGTGATTAACGAATCAACCAGCTTTTTGACAGACGATGATCTGAACGCTATTGCAGCATTTTTGCTTGATACAAAATAGCAGATACGACTAATTTTTAACATTACAAACGGAGTAAAACACATGAAACACTCAGCTTTTCGAAAAATCTCAACGGGTCTATTTACAGCAGCAACACTACTGACTTCCGGGCTCTTGGCAGCACAAACAGTCACCGTATACAAGTCTCCGACTTGTGGATGTTGCAAGGGATGGGTTGACTACCTACAAGATAATGACTTTGACGTTGAGACCCATGACTTAGCTAATATGGACGACATCAAGGCCCAGTACGGTGTAGATAAATCAATAGAATCTTGCCATACAGCCATCATAGATGGATACGTTGTTGAAGGACATGTGCCAGTAGAAGATATTCGTCGACTCATCACAGAAAAACCCGATGTTGTTGGAATTAGCGCGCCTGGAATGCCACCAATGTCGCCAGGCATGATGAGCGCAAAACCAAAGGACTATGATGTGGTTAGTTTCGACAAAGAAGGAAATACCGAGGTATTTAGCGAATACTAAAACAAGGCCAAGTCAGGCCTTATACGGCGATCGGTTCGCGCGAATAATGTCGTTACAATAAATGGCTTAATTTGGCATTGACCGATGCCTAACACACAGGTTGTAGACTATGGCTCATTAGCATTATTCATCTTTCACAAACTGAGGAAATAACATGTATAGCTTCTCTACCGAACTTGAGGGAGACCTCAATACCATCGAAACCCAACTGGTAGATGCCTTACAAGCAGAAGGCTTTGGTATTCTGACCGAAATCGATGTGCAGGCGACGATGGAAAAGAAACTGGGAATTCAAGGTAAGCCCTACAAAATTCTAGGTGCATGCAATCCTTCCCTCGCTCATCAAGCTATAGAGGCCGAACCAAATATTGGCTTGTTACTGCCGTGCAATGTGCTGATTCGGGAATCTGAAAGTGGCTCGTTTATCGTAGCCTTCATGGATCCCGCATCTGTATTAACGCTGGTTGGTCGGGATGATATTGCGAAATTGGCTGAAGAAGTGCGCGACCGCCTTGAGCGAGTCAAACACGCATTAGGTGGTAAGCCAGTTCCCGCAGAGACAATGAGGTAGCAGCCATGATGACGGTCTCAGAACTCGCCAAGACAAGTGGGACTACACCCGATGCGGTTCGGTATTACACGCGTGTAGGCTTGCTTTCACCGACTCGTAATGCCAACAATGGCTATCGAATGTATCAACCAAGCGACGTGAATTGGCTGCGTTTTGTACGGCAGGCCAAAGCCTTGGGTTACACACTACATGAGATACAGGACATCATGCATGATATGCAGGCTGGTAATTCTCCCTGCACCAGAGTGCGTGACACCCTGCAGCGTCGAGTCGTCGAGAATCGGAATCGATTGCAGGAGCTTATTAGACTGCAAGAGCGAATGGAAAGCGCACTACTAAGTTGGGTTGATATGCCAGATGGTGTTCCCAACGGCCACTCTGTTTGCCGCTTGATAGAGTCAGTCATCTTAGGCGACCCAAAACGCGCGCATAAAGAAAAGACCCGAAGCATTGATCGACTTCAACTGATTTAAGCCGAGGCTCACATGAAACATAGTCTACAAGACCCTGTTTGCGGAATGGAGGTAACCAAAGAATCGAAAATTCGCACAAAACACCAGGGTGAGCAGTACTATTTTTGTTCTGTAGGCTGTCAAAAGAAATTCCAGAAAGCCCCGCAAGACTACATCAAAGATGAATCAGCACAACCGAGCTCGCACGGCCAATCTGAAAGCTGTCACCATTCAGGTCATCTGCATGGTGACGAGGCTACACGTATCACTGGGAACGTTACAGTAGGCAAAGAAAAAGGCCGTGTGATTCACTCTTGCCCCATGCATCCGGAGGTCAAGCAGCCGTGCCCTGGTGCTTGTCCCAAATGTGGCATGGCTCTAGAGCCAGAAACAATCCCCCTCTCAATCATCCAAATGCAATATACCTGCCCTATGCATCCGGAGGTGGCTCAAGATAACCCTGGCTCTTGCCCAATATGTGGGATGGCTCTGGAATCGTCAGTTATTAGCACTGAAGAAAAGAATGAAGAGCTCGAGGATATGTCTCGTCGCTTTCGCTTTAGCCTAATTCCAGCACTATTGGTTTTCCTATTAGCGATGATCGCAGATATATTTCCACAATGGCTGCCGAATGGGCTTTCGATGAAAACTGTGCAATGGATGGAGTTCATATTAGCAACTCCAATTGTACTGTGGGGAGGATGGCCCTTTTTTGTCCGTGGTTGGAAATCGGTTCAGACTTGGAACCTCAACATGTTTACCCTTATTGCAATGGGAGTCGGGGTTGCCTGGATCTATAGCGTAGTCGCCATGTTGTTTCCAGGTGTATTCCCACCCGAAATGCAACACCAAAACGGTACTGTCGCGGTTTATTTTGAGGCTGCTGCAGTGATCACAGTCTTGGTTCTATTGGGCCAAGTACTTGAGCTCAAAGCGAGAAGTAGTACTAATGCAGCGATTAGGGCACTACTGGAGCTCTCTCCAAATACCGCGCGACATATAGACGATTCGGGGCAAGAAGTAGATATTCCGCTAGAACAAGTTCAGGTGGGTTATCAGCTTAGAGTTCGGCCCGGTGAAAAAATACCCGTAGATGGGGTCGTTATTGATGGTGAAAGCAACCTTGACGAATCAATGATTACGGGTGAGCCTATTCCGGTTTCTAAACGCAGTGGTGATGTAGTGATCGGCGCAACTGTTAATGGGACAGGCAGTCTCATTATTGAAGCTGAGAAGGTTGGTGCAGACACTCTGCTTGCTCAAATAGTACGAATGGTTTCTGAAGCACAACGCACACGTGCGCCGATACAAAAGGTAGCTGACTTGGTTGCGGCCTATTTTGTACCCGTTGTAATTGCTATTGCCAGCCTATCATTTCTCGTCTGGTGGTTATTCGGACCTGAACCAGCGCTCGCGTACGCGGTTGTGAATGCGGTTGCTGTCCTCATTATTGCCTGTCCATGTGCTTTGGGGTTGGCCACACCCATGTCGATCATGGTTGGTACGGGTAAAGGCGCATCGGCCGGTGTGCTGATCAAGAATGCAGAATCACTTGAGGTGATGGAAAAAGTTGATGTATTGGTAGTGGATAAAACAGGTACGTTGACGGAGGGAAAACCGCGCCTATCTAGCGTACTAACTGTTGGAGACCATAATGAGGATGACCTATTACAGGCTATCGCGAGCCTCGAGCAAGCTAGTGAGCACCCTTTAGCAGAAGCTATTGTTGATTCAGCCAAACAAAAAGGTCTATCGTTATCTAAAGTCACCCAATTTGAATCCTTAACGGGTCGGGGTGTAACGGGCGTGGTAAACAACCAACTCGTTGCCATTGGAAACCGAAAACTCTGTGACGAGTTAGGTATTGATGTTGGTGATTTGCCCGACCAGGCAAATAATTTACGAATAGGCGGGCAAACCGTTATGTTCGCAATAATAGACCATCAAGCTGCTGGGCTGATTAGTGTTTCTGATCCTATCAAGGCATCTACGCCGGCCGCAATTAGCGCACTGCACAAGGAAGGTTTGATTGTAATCATGCTGACGGGTGACAACCAGAAAACTGCTGAGTCCGTTGCTGGAAAACTCGGTATAGATCGGGTAGAAGCCGATGTCTTGCCAGACCAAAAAGCGGCGGTTGTCAAACAGTTGCAGGCTGATGGCCATATCGTCGCTATGGCGGGTGATGGTATCAATGATGCACCAGCCTTGGCTCAAGCCGATGTTGGTATTGCGATGGGCACGGGAACTGATGTGGCTATGCAAAGCGCGGGCGTTACCTTAGTAAAAGGTGATCTACAAGGTATCGTGCGAGCTCGACGTTTAAGTCGAGTGGTGATGAAGAATATTCGACAAAACCTGTTTTTTGCGTTTATTTATAACTCGCTAGGGGTCCCTATCGCAGCGGGTGTTCTCTACCCGTTCTTTGGTTTGTTACTTTCCCCGATGATCGCGGCCGCTGCCATGAGCTTTAGTTCGGTATCCGTCATAGGAAATGCCCTGCGCTTAAAGCGAGCTAAATTGCAGTAGAACTGTACTATTCTGCTTTTAGCCCAGAGAAACCGCCGACTTGTAGATGTTACCAAGGATGGGTTGACTATCTACAAGATAACGACTCTACCGTAGAAACATCATCACATAGCCCGATATTTAGCATGGCAGGCGGTGCAAGCAGTGGTGATGTCTGTGAGTTTTTTATAGGCTGGCAACGCCTCCCCTTCTTGTGCTACTCGTGCGAACTGGCTGGCTGCTCGGTGCATTGCTGTGCCTGCAGCAGCCATGTCTGCGGGCATGAATTTAGCAATATGGCTAGCACCGTGGGTTTCCAGAGAAGAAAACCCTAGACGATACTCTGCTACATCGGCAGCTTTTTCCAGTTCGTCTTGTGCCAGGTAGCTTAGAATTTCGCTGATCGCTACTAGGTGATCACGCATATTGCTGAGCATATGAGTTCGCATTACGTCTGGGAATTCTACTAACTGCCGAGTGTCCTGCTCGGCATAGACATTGGATGCAGAGGCTAAAAAGAGTGCCGATAATGCCAAGGGAAGAATTGTTTTTTGAATCATAGAGGTGTCTGAATTAAGCGACGCGCAAATAGCCGGTCATACCGCTAATTTGATGCTCAAGAACATGGCAATGGTACATCCAGTCACCTGGATTGTCGGCGACAAATGCTATTTCTAGCGTTTCGTTACGTGAAATCATTACCGTATCCTGCCATTGTCGATACTTTGTCGGGTTGCCATCCCTGGATATTACTCGAAATGCATAGCCATGTAAGTGCATGGGGTGAGCAAAGGCGGTTTTGTTGCTGAGACTCATCACATAAGACTGCCCTTGCTTAAGTGAGAGTAGCGGAGCCTGGGTATGTCCAACACCAACTTCCCCGTTTAATGCCCAAAGATAGCCCTGCTGCGCCAGTTGGCGTATCGAGGTTCGTTTACCGTTGAGATTGGCCTCTCGCATCCCGCCCATTGCGCCACCAGCAATCTCGATACTATGGTGAACGGCTTCATCCAAATTGGGTTCTGGTTGTGTATTGGCGTCCAGCTGGATAGAGGACGCTAGGGGCTGCTCCCTGAGTGCTGACTGATTACTATAGACCAGCTGTAAGACATTGCTATTTTCATCTCTATAGGCTTGAGTAGTGATCTGAAAGCGGCTTTTGGGCGCTGCCATCATGTCGATAATCAAATCAACGCGCATTGCCGCGCCCAATACTATGCGACCATTTTCTGGTTTATGTGGGGTTACTGGGTGACCATCTATCGCAATAACACTGGCATCTTGGGATGAAAAGTCCAGTACGAATGTTCGTGCATTCGCGGCATTAATCAAACGGAGTCTAACCCGCTCTCCGCTGCGGATATTGACCTCAGGGTTCATTACCCCATTCGTCGTAATTAGATTACCCGTTCTACCTCCGTGAGACCGATCGTGACCATTATCAAAATCGGCGCTTATTTGTAAGTCGTCAGTCACTCGCCAGTCATCGAATATCAGCACCGCTTCTCTGTCGACCCTAATAGGCTCTTTTTCTTCAACAATCAAAGCCCCGTACAGTCCACGTGCGACTTGTTCAGCGCTATTAAAATGGGGGTGATACCAGTAGGTGCCTGCATCTGGCACATCAAACTCATAGACAAAGGTTTCACCCGGCTTAATCGGCGCTTGAGTCATTTCAGGCACGCCGTCCATAGCGTTGGGTAAACGAATTCCGTGGCAATGTAAGGTGGTTGGCTGCTGCAGCTGATTGGTCAGCTCGATTTTTAGGCGTTGCCCCTGCTTTGCCCTGATAATCGGCCCTGGTATAGACTGGTTGTAGGTCCAAGCTGATGTACGTGGATAAGGGGCTCCCAGCAAATAACCGCTACCTTGCTGGGCGGATAACGTGTATTCCCTAAGTTCATTTGATTTGCCAAAGGCGTTTGAGGGTACGAGAGCGGCCGTATACAACCCTAATCCGCTGGCTAAAAAACTTCGTCGGCTAATGTCTGACATAGGTATCCGGGAAAACTATTTGTCTATTTGATAGAGCTAGTATACATACCCGGAAACTACTTCAACTAATGCAATACCTTCTTTTCGCATTCTGCTGGCTTAGGCTCTACCCATTCTTACCAAGAAATGAACGAAAAGTTGAGCACTTTACTTGTAATCTTCTAAGAAGCACTGAAACGTCAAGTTTTTAGGAAAACTTTAGCGCTTTAGTTGTGTTGTAATCCTCCCGAAAATTAGTAAAAGTAGAAAGTAGAGACATTCATAATCAAACAGCTAATTTGATAATGAGGTTTTTGGGTCCGCTAATAGATTCGCATTAGGTTCTAACCCTTCCCCTTGACCTTCTCCTCTACAAGAAATGGACGAAAAATTTAGTACTTTAGCTGTAAATGAATTTATTATTACTAAATATCAACGAGTTATGGGATTCATTTGTTTAGTGTTTCAGTTGGGTGTCCACTAGATTAAATTAGCATCAGACATGATCTCAACCAAAGCCGGCCCTTTATGTGCAAGCGCTTTAGAGATAGCCTCATCAAGCTTTACCCGCTTCTCTACACGCTCACCGAAGCCACCACACAATTTAGCGTAGGCAGCGAAGCTCGGGTTGTGCAGTGACGTTTGCCAAACATCCCATTCGGCTGCACGCTGTTCTTTAGTTATTTTGCCCAATTGACTATTGTTCAACAGAATATGGGTAATATTCATTTTGTACTTTACTGCGGTTGTGAACTCCGCTAAATACTGACCAAAACCGCCGTCACCGCTAATAGAGATCACTTGCCGGTCCTTTAGGTCTTCGATATCCTGTGTTGCGGCCCAAGCACCCATTGCAGCGGAAAAACCAAACCCAATAGAGCCTAGATAACCCGACATCAGCACAGATTGCTCTTTGCATTCAAAATATCGCCCAAAGGAATAAGTATTGTTGCCCACATCTACAGCGATAATGGCATCAGCAGGCACCAATTTGCTCAGCGAAGCAAAGATTGAAGCAGAATTGATGCCGGTCCCAGTATTGTCGGCAGTACGGCTTTGCTTTTCGTCGCGCCAGATTTGCCAGCGCTCGGCTAATTCTGGGCGTTGGTCAACTGTTTGATGGCTAGCTGCTAGTCGGGATGTGAGTACTTTAGCAGTCGTACCGATTTCGCCTAAAACAGGCAGGCTGACCGCATGAAATTTGCCCAAGGCCATCGGATCAAAATCGACCTGAATAATGGGGCGTTTTTCTGTGATTCCGGTGTGGTTCGAAAAAGAAGCACCGAAAACCAGAATCAAATCACACTCATTCATAAACCAACTGGCAATGGGTGTACCTGAGCGGCCTAACACACCCGCAGCCAGCGGATGAGAATCCGACACCTGCCCTTTCGCTTTGAAGGTAGTTAGTACGGGCGCATTTAGCTGTTCAGCTAGTTCCATTACTTCAGGTATCGTATTCTTAGCACCATAACCGACAATGATGATCGGCCGATGATATTGATGGATCATATCCATCGCTTGATCTATCGACTCAGCCGCTGGGGTGACCTTTTGGTTTCCTAAGCGCCCAGCGGGAGAGCCCACTTTTGTTCGCGCTGTAATAGGCAGGGTTTGAACGTCATCGGGAAAAATAAGATGCGTTGGCTCGCGATTGACAATGGCATTCTTACAAGCAAGACTCATCAGTTCGCCATGTTTGCTGGTGTGCAACACAGTTTGACTAAACCCAGCCACTGCCTGAAAAGCCGAAGCTAAGTCGATATCTTGAAACGCGCCTGGCCCTAGCACTTGGACGTCCACCTGCCCTGTTAAGGCTAATGCAGGTGCTCTGTCGACTTTGCAGTCCCATAGGCCGGTTAATAAATTGGTGGCGCCTGGCCCTGCAATCGTTAGTGCAGCAGCCGGCTTTCCTGATGCTTTGGCATAGCCAGAGCAAGCCAATGCGGCGGCACCTTCATGGCGAATGCCGTAAAAATTGAGTGTTCCTTTTACTTCTTGTTTGCGCAGCGCATCAGCCAAACCTAGATTTGAGTGCCCTACCATTCCAAATACTGATTTAATACCCCAGTTGACCATGGTCTCAGCCATCACGTCTGAAATGGTTTCGGCTTTGTCTTGTTCTCGCTCTAAGCCGAGGTAAATACCATCATCACGAATATCCAAAGCATACATTTTTTGGCCAGAGTCTTCATGCCCGCCGGGCGGCTTCCCAGTCAGCGGGTCGAAATCCCAACCGTGCCATGGACAGCGCAGCATACATTGACCATCATTGCCCTTCTCTATAGAGCCTTCTCCTAACGGCCCGCCTTGATGGGGGCATTTATTATCCATCGCAGCAAATTCGCCATTGATGTGGGTTAACGCCATCGACTTGCTGCCTGCGGTCACGGTTTTTACCCGGCCCTCTGGCAATTCATCCAAGTCCGCTATTTTATGCCAATCTAAATCTTTGTCTGCACTCATCATTATTTCATCCAATCTTTATCTACGCGAGGCTTCAGCCTATGCTGAGGACTCTTTATTAGTAACACCTGTGGCTTCTGTTTAAGCACTTGTTTTGTAGCAAGTATTGCCGTTTAAATATTTTTTCTTGCGAATCATTGTATGACGAAGAGTTCGTTATAGATAGCACTTACGCTAAGGTTTCCGCCTTCCAGCAACAAAGTTTAAAGTTCTGTTACGCTACTGTTAGACTACTGTTATTACCTTGAAAGACCACCCCGCAAAACTGGCCCTAATAACCCATCATTTATCACCAAACATATGAAAAAAGTTGTAATCGCTCAATTTGACCAAATCAAAGATCGCAGACCTATTGCCGCTAGAGTGTCTAATGTCGATCTTGTCGTGACTCGGTTCGACAACAAGATATCAGTGCTATACGGACGTTGTGCTCACCGTGGCGCGTTGATGGCAGATGGTCATGTAAGCGGAGAAAACTTAATGTGTGGCTTGCATGGCTGGGACTATCGCATCGACACGGGCGTGAGCGAATACAACAACAGTGAATATTTGGACAAGTTTGAAAGCGGTGTAGACGACAATGATGTATGGGTGAATGAGGAGGAAATTTTAGCGTGGGAAGCAAAACATCCTCAGCCATACGATAGAGCGGCTTATCAAGGCTCTTTTCAAGATCCAGTTGGTACCGCAGATGAACCCCATATCAAGTTAATTCAAAAACTAGCGGGCAGCGGTTTAAAAAAGACAGGTCATCATGGCCCGATGGGTGCAATGGGCGTTTCGCGCAACCATTTGCCCTCCTGGGATGATATTCAATTTGTGGTCGGACAGCTGTCAACGTTCCCTTTACTAGACGACGCCGTGGTTAATTCTGAATTGATTATCGGCCCACGTGCTAGAAAGCCGCTGGCATTAGACATACCCCTATTTGTGTCTGATATGAGCTACGGCGCCTTATCTGAAGAAGCTAAGCTGGCCCTATCAAAGGGGGCTGAATTAGCCGGTACTGGCATTTGCTCCGGTGAAGGCGGCATGCTGCCTGAAGAGCAAGAAGCGAACAGCCGCTATTTTTACGAATTGGCTTCTGCGCGATTTGGATTTAGTTGGGACAAAGTTAAAAAGTGCCAAGCCTTTCATTTTAAAGGCGGTCAAGGAGCAAAGACAGGCACCGGTGGGCATCTGCCGGGGAATAAAGTAATCGGCAAAATTGCCGAGGTACGTGGCTTAGAACCTGGTCAAGACGCTATCTCTCCTTCTCGTTTTCCAGAATGGGACAGCCTAGAAGACATTAAGGCATTTGCAGAAGAAGTACGTAAGCAGACCGGCGGCATCCCGATTGGTTATAAGCTATCTGCGCAACATATCGAGAAAGACATCGATGCGGCGTTAGAAGTTGGCGTGGACTACATCATACTGGACGGTCGTGGTGGTGGCACGGGTGCTGCACCGCTCATATTCAGAGATAATATTTCAGTGCCTACCATCCCAGCGATTGCAAGAGCACGCCGTCATTTAGATAAAACCGGAAACAGTGATGTCACCCTAATCGCAACCGGTGGCTTGCGTACAGCCGCCGACTTCGCTAAAGCGATGGCATTAGGTGCTGATGGTGTGGCCCTGTCTAATTCAGCCTTGCAGGCAATTGGCTGCTTAGGTATGCGCGCCTGCCATACTAATAATTGTCCCGTGGGGATCGCCACACAAAAAAAGGACTTACGTGCTCGCCTTGTTGTTGATCAAGCAGCTGAACGACTGAATAACTTCCTGACGGCTACCACCCGTTTAATGTCCCTATTGGCGCGCGCCTGTGGACACAGCACAATGAAAGATTTTACGCTCGGCGATCTCACCACGTTTGACAAGAACATGTCAGACCTATCGGGTGTTGAGTATGGAGGCGTTAAGTAGCCACTGAAGAGTAATTTAGTAGATTTTTCTAGCCAGTTATTTTTCCCTACGATGTGGTTTGCCGCGGCTGTTTCCTTGGGGTCAAATACGGTTAGCTGCGCCAACCCCTCTATCACCTAGGGTTGGTTTTAAAACAGGCTTGTGAAGCGTATTGGGCTGACCTTTCCTCGAAAAATAGTGCTACTTAAACAGGAATTTTCTGGCTGCAAATCATCGTCAAAGAATGGACGAAATATTTAGTACTTTAGTTGTAACCTATGGGAACGCATCAAAGCGTTAGTCATCTGAGAAAAGTCTAGCCCTTCGATTGTCAATAAACATATAGACATCAACGAGCTACAGTGTCGGGATTTTTAATGATTTAGTTGGATGTCTACTGCCCTGATGGTTCTACTTGACCGGCCCGCTATAAAAAGAGGATATTACATCCCTACTCGCCCATTGAGCATTCCATGAAGTTACGCATACGCAATACCCACAAAAACCGCGCTGCACGCACCGTCGAAGAAAAAGCCAATATTTTGGCTTACAACATTTGGCAGATCGCGCTTGCTGGCACAAAAAATCTGCACGCAGAAGATTATCGTTTCGATGGTGATGAGCAGCGAGTAGGCGTGATTCGGGAGTATTTGATCTTTCTGTTACATATCGCTGACCGCATGGCCCACACGCGATTAAGTGACGAAGAGAGAGAAACATTCATCGCCACTCTAGCTAAAGATACTGCCTATCATTTACAGCGCAATACGGAGGAGATCATGGGTTCTGGCGACTACAAAGCGCCCTATTTCGAGCTGATCAACGAACGTTTCGGTCATTACGCCACGGGCAAATTCGAAGGTGATGAGCCGGGCTATTCTTTGTATCGAATGATCGGCGATAACGCACGTACTATTATGGGTGATGACCAAATTAACAAATGGACTATCGATCAAATTATGGATATCGACGGGCCTGAAATGGTTGAAAAAATGCAGGCCTCACTTGAAAGTATTTTAGATACACCCAGCGTCGAAGAAACCGCTAAAACTTCAGTGGATTTATTGCTGGAAAATTGAAGATCACTTCAATCCTCTGGCATCAAGGCTATTGATCACAAACTAACTAATTCGAGAATACCCGTCCTCAACGCCCTTAGGCGATAATACCCATTGCATCAATTGTGCCTTTCGTACCCGAAACAGTGCGGCGCAACTGAGTAAATAGTATTCCCAAACTCGATAAAATCGTTCGTCCAAGCCGGGTTGGTTGATAATTTTACTTTTAACGGAAGATAAATTCCGATGCCAGGCCATTAGCGTCAGGTCATAATCTGCACCAAAATTATGCAAATCTTCCAGTACGAAACTGCTGTCCATAGCTTCAGAGAGCTGTGCTACAGAGGGTACAACACCGCCTGGGAAAATGTATTTGTCGGTAAAGGGTTCGGTGTGTTTCTTTGATTTCATATCAGTGATGCAATGTTGTAATACCAAGCCATCTTCTTTTAAGCGATCACGCATCACCTGATATAAAGAGCGATAGTTTTTATAACCAATGTGCTCAGTCACGCCAATAATAGAAATGGCGTCGAACTGTTGTGGATAAATCTCTTCAAGATGACGGTAGTCACCATACCGAAATTCACAATCTAATCCCTCACACAGCTGGGCTGCATACTCAAGTTGTGAATGAGAAATCGACAAGCCATAAGTTTTTATGCCGTAGCGCTCTGAGGCATAACGAGCCAATCCACCCCAACCACAGCCAATATCCAGCAAATGATCTCCAGCCTCCAACCCCAGTTTTTTGATCACCAAATCCATTTTCTGGGTTTGTGCTAGCTCTAGCGTATTGGCACCAGGCCAGTACCCACAGGTGTATTGCAAATACGGATCAAGCATCCATTCAAACACATTGGTAGTAATATCGTAGTGCTGCATCGCCACTCGCTTGGCGCGCACAACGGTTTGCATATTAAATAGCGCTGAGCGTAGATACAGGAATAAATGTGGCAATGCACCAATGCCAACGCTATTGCGTAAAATATGGGCTACGATCTTATCAAGGTGATCGCATTCCCAGTCGCCGTCTGCGTAGGATTCACCAAAGCCCAAGGACCCCTGCAAGGCCGCACGTTTGTAAAACCGAGGCCGCTTGACCCTGATAGCTAAATCACCATCGCCAGAAAACTGTATACCAATAGGTTCCAGTTGACTTTTAACCCGCGCCTCAAATAAAGACATGCTTCCTCCTTTTTTATTATTACCTCACCCTAACGGAGACTAATATTTTGCACTTTAGAGCTTTATAAACGGCCTGATTGATTATATGTCACTGCACTAAATCGGTCAGCAATCTCGACCCTGTCATGTTAATTAGCAATATATATCAACTAACTAGGTGAGTATATGTCAAACCGAACTAATTTTCCTCTAATGCACCCACTCGGTGTTGCACCACAAAGAGCTTCAGCCCGTAGTGGCCGTTTAACCACTACTCGTTTGCGCGCATAGTTACGCGCGGCCGTCAGTAATTCATACTCCTCCTTGGCAGTTAATGGGTTCGTTAAGTACTGCATCAAAGTCATGGGCTTTTTAGTGCTCGCTGCCGGCTTATTTTTATCAGGGAACATTGGGTCGAGATAAACAATATCCAGCTTATTCTGACTCGGCGAAGCATTAATGTAGGCACAGCTGTCTGCCTGTATTAGCGTGATCCGGCTCGCCAAAGCTGCGTCATCCAATCGAGCCAAAGCCTCCGTCACCAACGCATAAACCAAAGGTTCTCGCTCTAGTGCAGTCACGCTAAATCCAGCCTCAGCCAAATGAATAGCGTCTTGCGCCCAGCCTGCGGTTGCATCCAGTATCTGCGTTTGCTCATCGCTTGCCGTCAGCTTACCCATCGCTTTTACTAACGGATCTCGACCGCTGGCGCGATAACGACGTTGGTTAAAATTAAGCTGAAACGGCTTATTAAATATCTGCCCACTAGCATCAACCATTTGATAACCACTGGCATCCCGTTCTAGCACCAAAGCTGCGTCAATTTCAGTATCGGCATCAATACAGGCCAAGCTACTCGCGGCCGCTAAATCGTGCATCTCTTGAGAAAATCCCGGGTTTATCCGGACCACACAAGGATAGAATGAAGATGTCTTTGACACAGCATGGGCTTTCAGGTACAAGGCGCAGAATCATAACGCAACCAAGCAGGTATCTAAATGGGTTTTCTTGAAGGCAAGCGCATCCTTATTTCTGGCATAGCCAGCAATCGTTCTATCGCTTGGGGAATCGCCCAAGCGATGCATAATCAAGGCGCGCAACTCGCCTTTTCGTATCCTAACGATAAAATGAAGCCACGGGTCGAGAAGCTTGCAAATGAGCTGGGTTCGACTATCGTGCTGCCTTGCGACGTGTCCACCGACGCGCAGATAGAAGCGATGTATGCGCAGCTGGGGGAGCATTGGGATGGTCTTGATAGCGTTATCCACTCAATAGCTTACGCGCCGCGTGAAGAGCTGGATGGCACCTACGTTGATGCCGTCACTCGCGAAGGATTTTTGACAGCGCACGAGATATCCTCGTACAGCTTTGCAGCCATGGCGAAGTACGCACAACCGCTCATGGAAGGACGCAACGGCTCATTATTAACTCTGAGTTATATCGGCGCGGTGCTATCCATGCCTTCATATAATGTCATGGGGCTGGCCAAAGCCAGCCTGGAAGCTAACGTGCGCTATCTGGCACAGTCTTTAGGTGCTAAAGGCACGCGTGTTAATGCCATTTCAGCTGGACCCATCCGTACCTTGGCTGCTGCGGGCATCAAAGATTTCAGGAAGTTACTAAATCAGTTTGAGAAAATTGCTCCACTAGGGCGCGTCGTGACGATTGAAGAAGTAGGCAATGTTGCCGCCTTCTTATGTTCTGATTTAGCCTCGGGTGTCACCGGTGAAATCACTTACGTCGATGGTGGATTCAATATCACCGGCATGAGCGACCGCATGCTGGAACAAGCCTAAACATCCCGTAAAGCGATACCAACCCTCCGCCTCGAATGCACTCCGAGGCGTATTAGATTATCGAGTTAAACATGCCAATCACACCCGCACAGAAGAAATTTCTTCGCGCCAAAGCGCACCACTTAAACCCAGTTGTTAGCATTGGTCAGAAAGGCATCACTGACACGCTGATTGAGGAAGCCAAGCAAGCACTGGCTGTGCATGAGCTGATTAAGATCAAGCTGCCGGCTGATGATAAAGCAGCAAAGCGGGCGAATTTGAGTGCGATTTGCACTGCATGCGACGCACAAGCAGTACAACTAATTGGTCGCATTGGTGTCGCTTATCGCGCCGCTGAAAAACCAAGCATAGCTCTGCCTAAGTCATGACCGAAACTACGCTACTATGGCATGACTACGAAACTTGGGGTGTTGACCCAAGGCGAGATCGGGCCTCACAGTTCGCGGCAATTCGTACCAATACTGAGCTTGAGATCATTGGCGAGCCGATCAGTATCTACTGCAAACCTGCGCTCGATTTTATTCCAAGCCCGCAATCGGCATTAATTACGGGTCTAACACCGCAAATTTGCGACGAAAAAGGCATCAACGAAGCTGATTTTTTTGAGCAAATCCATCAGCAGTTTTCTGTTCCAGGCACTTGCGGCGTGGGTTACAACTCGCTGCGCTTTGATGATGAAGTGACGCGTTTTGGCTTTTACCGTAATTTTCATGACCCCTATGCGCGTGAATGGCAAAACGGCAATAGCCGCTGGGATATCATCGACTTGGTTCGCATGACCTACGCGCTTCGCCCCGAAGGAATCAATTGGCCTGAACGT
Source organism: Candidatus Poriferihabitaceae bacterium (assembly GCA_965249035.1). Lineage (GTDB taxonomy): Bacteria > Pseudomonadota > Gammaproteobacteria > Arenicellales > Poriferihabitantaceae > CBDFKV01. The sequence continues at coordinate 288,246 of CBDFKV010000007.1, forward strand.
GAGCCTGGGATTCCCAGCTTCCGGCTAGACCAGCTATCAGTAGCGAACAATATTGAGCACGTCGGTGCTCACGATGCGCTATCTGACGTACACGCAACTATTGGACTTGCGCGGGTAATTCGCACTCAACAGCCGCGCCTGTTTGATTACGTTTTTTCGCTGAGAAACAAACAAACTGCTGCGAAAATGCTGAATCTCAAGGAGCGCGAAGTCATCCTGCATGTCAGCGGTATGTACCCATCCAGCATCGGCTGTATCGCCCCGGTAATGCCATTGGCGCAGCACCCGCGCAATAAAAACGAATATATTGTTTATGACTTGCGGGTGGACCCCACCGAGCTGATCAAGCAATCCGCCGAAACAATTGCCGAAACTCTGTTTACCCCTAAAGATGATTTGCCTGAAGGAGTTGAGCGCGCAGCATTGAAAGGCGTACATATCAACAAGTCGCCCGCCCTAGCCCCCACCAGCACGATCGCCGACGAACAGGCTGAACGCTGGGGTATCGACTGGAATTTGGTCAAACGTCATCGTTTGCAACTGATGCTGGCTAAAGACCTTGAGGTTAAAATCCGTTCGATCTATGAGCTACGTGGTCAATTTGACCAACAGGATCCGGATGCCGGTTTGTACCAAGGTTTTTTGGATCGTTCAGACCGCAGGATCTGCGACCAGCTACACCAGAAAACACCCGAACAACTCGTCACCTGGAAACCCGCATTTCAAGACCCACGCCTACAAGCCATTTACCCACGCTACCTGGGACGTAACTGGCCAGAGCTGCTTAACGACGAGCAACGAGAACAATGGCAGACATTTTGCCAAAGTCGGCTCTTAGACGGTGAATTTGGCTGCGAATTTACTCTCGATGATTTTCTGGCAGCGCTGGATGATGCTGAGAGTTTTGAAGTACAACCCGACAACGCAGCGCAACTCTTGCAACAATTGCAAGAATGGGTTGAAACCAAGCTCGAACTAGGCTCCTGACCTAAATACTTAGCCGATGGATACGTTTCTAAAGCGCCTAAAAAGCAAGCAATCCTGCCCGCCACGCGCACCTCTAACAGTAATTCTGTGGTCTGGCTTAGGCGGCTTCATTGGTATTTGGTGCGTAGCCTTGATGCATACGTGGTGGTTGGGCGATAACATCAGTACGCTGTATTTAGTTGGATCATTTGGCGCCACCGCCGTACTTATCTATGCAGCACCTCGGGCCGAACTCTCTCAGCCACGGAATGTGGTCGGTGGCCATATCATTTCTGCCCTGGTGGGCGTTAGCGTCTATCAATTTCTGCCATTCGATTTAAGTCTATTGAGCGCTATCGCTGTATCATTTGCCATCATGGCAATGCAATTGACTAAAACCGTCCATCCGCCGGGAGGTGCTACCGCCTTGATAAGCGTCATTGGCAGCAGTGACGTACACCAACTGGGCTATTGGTTCGTGCTGTTTCCAATCGCCACAGGTGCGGTGACTATGCTGCTGATTGCGCTTGTGATCAACAACCTCAGCAAAGACCCAACTCGGCATTATCCTAGCTGCTGGTTCTAAATCGAGTTATTACGCACCACTCTTTCGTGCATCCAACATGGCACGCAGGCCAGCAATCCCGGCTTCACCCATCTCCACTCGATCTTCTTCGGTGGTTTCTCTTTGCTCATCCCAGTCCAACTCATCGACCGGGAGTTCTTGTAAAAACCGGCTAGGCTCGCATTCAATGCTCTCGCCATAACGTCGGCGGCGCTGGCAATAGGATAAATGCAGCGTTTTCATCGCTCGGGTTATGCCTACATAGAACAGGCGCCGTTCTTCCTCAAGGGAGTCTTCTGCGATTGAGTTGCGGTGCGGGATTAACTCTTCTTCAACTCCGACGATATACACATGGTTGAATTCCAATCCCTTAGCTGCGTGGAGGGTCATTAGGCTCATTTCATCGCGCTCAGTTTCGTCACCCTGGCGCTCCAATATATCGCGCAATAATAACTGAGAGACAATATCGGTCAGGTGTAATTCATCGCTTGAATTCTTGTTAATGTCGCCGATCCAGCGTAATAAATCTGCAACATTTTGCCACCGACGCTCGGCAAGCTCCAAATCCTCTTTATCCTTAAGCCAATTCTCATAATCAATTTCGCCCAATAGTCGCTCAAAGATGACTACCGGATCACCGCGCTCGGCGTCAGAACCCAGCTCAACGATTCGCTCGCAAAAAGCACGTAATGTTTTATACGTTTGCGGGCGCAGCAGCTCGTCAACTCCTGCTTGAAAAACTGAATCAAATAGGCTCAACTCATGCTCTGCGGCGACCTGCGCCAGCTTTTCCAAGGTATTCGGCCCAACCCCGCGTCTGGGCGTATTAATGATACGCAAAAAAGCACGATCATCAGATTGATTAGTCAATAAGCGCAAATAGGCCAGCATATCGCGTATCTCGGCTCGGTCGAAAAAAGACAATCCACCACTGATTTGATACGGGATACGCATCGCCCGCAGTTTTTGCTCAAATACGCGTGCCTGGTGATTACTGCGATACAGAATGGCAAAGTCGCTGTAGTTGGACTTCCCCTGAAATTGTTGCTTTAGAATCGCTGAAACCACCCGATCGGCTTCCTGATCTTCATTCGCTGACGCAATTACCCGAACGGGATCGCCATAACCCAAATCACTCCACAAAGTCTTTTCGAAGGGCCGCTGATTATTAGAAATGAGTGAATTGGCCAGTTTTAGTACCCGCCCAACCGAACGATAATTTTGTTCCAGTTTAACCACTTCAAGCTCCGAGAAGTCCGTCGCCAGTTGCATCAAGTTTTCTGGCATTGCCCCTCGCCAGCCATAAATGGATTGATCATCATCTCCAACCACAGTTAAGCCTCGGCCTTGACCCACAAGCTGCTTGATCAGCTCATATTGGGCGCCATTGGTATCCTGATACTCGTCAACCAGAATGTAACGTAACTTTTCACGCCAACGTACTGATACATCGATATTTTCCTTTAGTATTTGTAAAGGTAGTAAAATCAAATCATCGAGATCAACCGCATTGCACGCGCGCAAATAACGCTCATATTCCGGATAAACCCGAATCGCGGTATTTAGGAGTGGACTAGTGCCTTCAACCCGCAATGATTGTGGGCTCACCCCGGCATTTTTCCAGGAAGAAATCAGGCGATGAATTCCCTCCAAAATATCACTATCAGCAGTTAGGTCAGAGCGCAGTAACTCTCCGATCATGCTAACCGCATCTTTAGGGTCAATCACGCTAAACCCCGGTCGCAAACCGGCAGCTTGATGCTCAAGCTTGAGCATTTTTAAGCCCAATGAATGAAAAGTAGAGACCGTTAAACCGCGTGATTGATGGGCGCCAGAAGTAAGCTCGTCAACACGGGCTTTCATCTCGCGGGCAGCCTTATTGGTAAAAGTCACCGCAGCGATGGCTGAAGGGGAAACCTCTCGGGCCTGGATCAACCAGGCTATTTTTCGGGTAATGACCCGGGTTTTGCCGCTCCCTGCTCCGGCTAAAACCAATAGCGGGCTGCCAATATGGTGGACAGCAGCGTGCTGCTGCGGGTTCAATTCAGACACACATGGCCCTAGATGCTAGCTCGAGTAATCAGAACGATAGCTTGCGCAGCAATGCCTTCGCCACGGCCGATATAACCCAAAGTTTCAGTGGTGGTTGCCTTGATATTAACTTGCTCCGTGTCTACTTCAAGGCAAGCAGCAATATTATTTCGCATCACCTTGATATGAGGGATCATTTTGGGTGCTTCAGCAACTATCGTGCAATCGACATTTTGAACGGAATAGTCTGAACTTCGTAGTTTTTGCATGACTTTGCGCAATAAAATCATGCTGTCTATGTTCTGATAGGCATCATCATTCGGAGGAAAATGAACTCCAATATCGCCCAATCCGGCGGCACCCAGCAAGGCATCACATAAAGCGTGCAATAGCACATCCGCGTCGGAATGTCCGTCCAAACCCAGTTCATACGGAATGGTAACACCACCGATGACCAGTGGTCGGCCAGCAACGAGACGATGTACGTCATATCCTTGACCCACTCTCATCGGCTCTCTCCTATCTGACTGGATTGTGCATCAAGAATGGTTTTGGCGAGCGGCAAGTCGTCAGGGTGGGTGATTTTAAGGTTATCCGCAGCGCAGGCAACTAGCTTGGGCTGAAAACCAGAGCGCTCCATTGCGGCCGATTCATCCGTGGCAAGATGACCTTGCTTAATAGACTCGTTTAAGGAGTGCTGTAATGCTCGTACGGGGAAATACTGCGGTGTCATCGCCCGCCATAAATGGTCGCGACTCACCGTTTCACCAATAGTACCTGACTGACTTGCTCGCTTGACGGTATCATTGATGGGTAGTGCTAATATCGCACCGTTTTCGTCATTGATCTGGAGCAAGCGCTGAATATCAGCAATACGAACACACGGCCTGACTGCATCATGCACTAGCACCCCATCTTGTGCGCCACCATTGTCAGTAATATATTTAAGGCCATTCAGAACCGTATGTGCTCGCTCTTTGCCGCCTTTAACGATGGCTACTAACTTTGGGTGAGAGAACTTCAGCGGTGGCCACCACGCATCATCTACACACAAACCCAGTACTACGCTATCGATCTCGTCACACGCACAAAGCCGTTCCAAGGTAAGCTGAATGATGGTTCGGTCACCGATCTGTAAGTATTGCTTGGGTCGATCAGCCGCCATGCGCGAACCGATCCCGGCGGCTGGAACTATTGCCCAGACTTTAGCCATTACCAATAAGACTCGAAATCGTATGCATAACTAGCCCAAAAACTGCCTAACGATTCATTGATTTGAAAAACTCGTCGTTATTTTTAGTTGCACGCAGCTTATCCAGCAAGAACTCAATTGCCTGTAAATCATCCATTGGATGCAGCAATTTCCGCAGCAGCCATACTTTTTGCAGTTCATCTGGCTCCATCAGCAATTCTTCGCGGCGTGTGCCTGATTTATTAATGATGATAGAGGGGTAAACCCGCTTTTCTGCCACGCGTCGATCCAAATGGATTTCCATATTGCCGGTGCCTTTGAACTCTTCGTAGATGACATCATCCATTTTCGAGCCAGTATCCACCAGCGCGGTTGCCAAAATGGTTAAGCTACCGCCCTCTTCCAAATTCCGCGCAGCGCCAAAAAAGCGCTTAGGACGTTGCAGTGCATTAGCGTCGACACCGCCGGTCAGCACTTTTCCTGACGAAGGTGCAACTGTGTTGTACGCGCGTGCCAAGCGGGTTATCGAGTCCAGCAATATCACCACGTCGCGCTTATGCTCGACCAGTCTTTTCGCTTTTTCTATCGCCATTTCAGAGACTTGCACGTGGCGAGTCGCTGGCTCATCAAAAGTAGAGGAAATCACTTCGCCGCGCACCGAGCGCGCCATTTCGGTGACTTCTTCAGGCCGTTCATCGATCAACAAGACGATAAGATACGCTTCGGGGTTATTAGCGGTAATCGAATGTGCAATTTGCTGCAACATGACCGTTTTACCTGATTTGGGCGACGACACGATCAGTCCGCGCTGGCCTCTGCCGATCGGTGCAATTAAGTCAATAACACGGCCGGTTAAATCCTCAGAAGAGCCCGTCTCACGCTCTAAGCGGAAACGTCGATCAGGGTGCAATGGAGTCGCGTTTTCAAACAGAATTTTACGTTTCGCTTCTTCCGGATCCTGACCGTTTATTTGATTCACTTTCAACAGCGCAAAATAGCGCTCTGATTGCTTTGGTGGACGAATCAGTCCATCGACCGTATCACCGGTTCGCAGGCCGAAGCGTCGAATCTGGCTTGGGGAGACATATATATCGTCCGGGCCTGCCAAATAGGAGCTGCTGGCTGAGCGCAAAAATCCAAAGCCATCTTGTAAAATTTCTACGGTCCCTTCGCCTTCAATATCAACACCTTTACGGGCTTCGGATTTGAGGATGCCGAATATTTGGTCTTGCTTGCGGGTACGGGTTAAGTTTTCTAGCCCCAGCGAACGTGCCATATCGGTTAATTCAGCGGGAGACTTACGTTTTAATTCGGATAGGTTTAATGATGAAGACATAAAATAATGAAGCTACCCCGAGTGGGGAAAACAGGTAAGGTTAATGATCAAATTTTCTGAGCTGCCGTCAATGGCACTTTATAAACGACCAATGACAAAGCACACGCTTCGGCAGGAATCTCAGGTAAAAACTCTAGAGAAATTTCTTGAAGAACTCTTTCTAGAGTAAACGGGAAATCGGCACGAAAGCGCCGAACACGGGTAATAATACTGGGGTTGAGGCTAAGTGTCCAGAAAAATCAAAATAAAAGGCACTTAATTCAAAAGTAGACATTGAACGTTCAGATTTCCAACACCATAATGGAGCAAACCGTTTTTAATCAAACGCTTGCCCCGCACGGAAACCCATTTTCTTTAAAATCATTGCCAACGGGCAAAAGCCAGTAAAAGCTGATTGTAATAGGTTTGCACCCACAAAAGCGGTCAACCACATCCAATTTGGGTTGAACTTAGCTGCCAGCAGCAGTGAAATCAAAATCACAGCACCCGCAAACGCTAAAACTACGCGATCAATACTCATCTTACCTATTCCTGAATCAATTAGAGGTTAATCTCGAATCTGTCGATTGCACAAGCGCCGCTCAACCGCCATAACCGCCGCCTCAACCCGCGAATGCACTTCCAGTTTACGCAGAATAGCTTTAACATGCAGCTTAACGGTTCCATCAGAAATGCTGAGATTACGGGCAATCACTTTGTTACTTTCGCCTTCTGCCAAGTGACACAGTATCTCCATCTCTCGCGGAGTTAAACTGCTAAAAGGTGAGGCAGCCACTTTTGCATTAGAAGGATCACCATCTTTGACCAAATTGGCCAGCGCGCCGGTTAAATCAGGCGCCACTACGGTTTTACCATCGACTATATCGCGCAGCGAAGCCACTAATTCATCTGGTGCCATATCTTTTAGCAAGTAACCTTTGACGCCATTGCGTAGCGCATCAGACAGGTCGCTGTCATCGGCACTGGTGGTTAGCATCACCACCGGAATTTCGTTACCCTGGTCGTTTAATTTTTGCAGCACTTCAATACCGTTCATTTCTGGCATACGCAAATCCAGCAAAATTACATCGGGTTTGGTCGACTCGATTAACTCGAAGCCTTCCTGAGTATCGCCAGTTGCCTGAATCTCAATGCCTCGTCGCTCCAAAAGCCCAATAATGCCTTCACGAAATAAGGCGTGGTCATCTAGTAGTAATACTTGCACTGATCTAAAACCTCCAAAGCTTGTTTAAATCGATCATATAAAGTGGTGTCGAGTCATGGCTTGAAGGATAGCAAAATTTGAGTCCCTTCGCCCTGCTCACTGTTGATATCTAGTCTACCACCAATAAGCGCTGCTCGTTCACGCATTACGGTCAGACCAATATGTTCGCCAGCGGTTGGCTCAACTGGCCGCTCTTCAAATCCAACACCATCATCCTCGATAATCATTTGATACTCATTTTTGGCAGACCTACGTAGCAGTAGGCGCACCGTATCTGCCTGACTATGTTTGCAGATATTTTTAAGTGCTTCCTGCGCAATTCGAATAATGTTGACTTCGGTTTCTTCCAGTAGCTCGATATTGTCCCACTGGTTATGGAAAAACACCGGTATCCCAGTTTCGGTTCTAAAGCGCGCCATGATTTTCTTAAACCCAGAGGCTAATCCACCGCTCTCAATGGGCGCACGAAACTGGCCAATCAAACTGCGCAACTCATCGTGCGCGCCTTCTAATAATTGTTCGACTTTTTCGAGTTGGCTCCAGGTTGACGATTCATCCTCGGAATGCAGCGTATCATCTAAAATACGCACCTGATAACGTAAAGATGCCAAGGTTTGCGCCATGGAGTCATGCAGCTCATGCGCCAGTCGAGTGCGCTCTTCCATCCGCCCAAGTAGTAAGGATTGTTTGTCTTGATGGCTCTTTTCGATCGCCATACCCAAGTTCATGCCAATGCTGGCAAGCATCTCTCGGGTGCTTTGCGGCAAATCCTGAACGGGTTGCGGCATATATAATCGGTATTCACCATAAATCCGATCCTGGTACTTAATCGGCACCACCAAACAATGGTCGGCTAAATCGCCTGTCTTTTTATCGGGTTCACCTAAAGTAGCGAGCAGCAGTTCCTCACCTTCGTCGTCATACAGAAACGCCTCCACATGCCCAGCGTGAGTGACCGATTTGAACGTTGGTAAATAACCCGAGATAAACCCTTGTACATCATCGGTTTTATCCAGTCCGTTAGTGAATTCATAGAGTAGCTTGAGTGAGCGAGTATGACTTTGAATTTCAGCCGTTTTATTACGCAGATCATCGTCTCGTTCCTGGACTAAAGACTCCAGCCACTCGGCCAGACGATTGATATCGTCCTGTACCGAAGCCCATTCTTGCCCCTCCACTTGCTGCCCATCTAAATCGAGCCGCGCAGAAAATCGACCTTGGCGAATAAGTGATGCCCATTGTGCAATCAGCTCAAGCGGACGGGTTGAAGACTCGGAGGTCATAATTGTAGAACAAATGAGTAATGTGCCAATGTACCGAATAGCCTCTGCAACAACAAGCAAGATTCATTAATGATGCTATGCGCTATTACCCACGGGCAGAGTGGTTTGGGTATAATCCGCGATCACCAATACTTTAGCAATGAGCCTTCGCTTGATGACAGATCAACTCAAACTGGGAATTCCAAAAGGTAGCTTGGAAGAATCAACCATCAGCCTGTTTAAACAAGCGGGCTGGAATATTCGCAGCCACTCACGGCATTATTTTCCAACGGTTAATGATGAGCAACTGGCGTGCAAGCTGGTGAAATCTAAAGAATTGGGCGCTTACGTTGAAGAAGGCACATTAGACTGTGGGCTGACTGGCCAAGACTGGATTTTGGAAACCGCCGCTGACGTCGAAGAGATTTGTGAACTGGAGTATTCCAAAGCCTCCAATCAAGCCTGCCGCTGGGTGCTGGTGGTTCCGGCTGATTCACCGATTAAAACCGTTGCAGACCTTGAAGGGAAAATCGTTGCTACCGAATTGATTCAATTTACCAAAAACTACCTAAAGGATCGCAATATCAACGCTCTGGTGCAGTTTTCATGGGGCGCAACCGAAGCCAAAGTGGTTGAGGGCTTGGCTGATGCGGCGGTTGAAATCACTGAAACGGGCACGACCATTCGCGCGCATGGCTTGAGGGTTGTTGAAGATCTGCTACACACGCGCACCGTTTTAGTGGCGAATAAAGCCGCCCTGCAAGTCGAGTGGAAACGAAAGAAAATCAATAACATGGCGCTGATGCTGCAAAGTGCGATGTCGGCACGCGCTAAGGTACTGTTGAAAATGAATGCTCCCGCTAAGCAGGTCGATCAAATCGTCGCACAATTGCCTGCTTTGCACACCCCGACCATCAATCGATTGCACGGAGATGACTGGGTGGCAATAGAAACCGTCGTCAATCGTTTGGATACCCGCGAGTTGATCCCCGCACTAAAAGCCGCGGGAGCTGAAGGCATACTGGAAATAAATCTGAATAAAATGATTGATTAGTGGTTTTGCTTTGGTTCGTTTCCATCGGTGTGCCAGACACCAAATAGTCGATCAAGAATTGGTTTTGAGCGTTTCAACCACCTCAGGTTGATCGGCGACTAATCCCCTTTATGAACGCTATCTATCGGCATGGATGTCTTTAACAACAGGGGCTAGCAATTGCAATTCGGTGGGCTCATTGAAATTGTCAAAAAGCCTGCTGCAACCAGTCTTTCTATAGCGGCTTGTCTTTTGCAGCTGATAGGTGGGAGGGGTCGTTGCTGTTCTTAGTGCTTACGGTTTGTGAGATATTGGACAGATCAAGAGCACACTGAGTGGGTTTGTTACCTGCTTTAGTAACAATTGGGCAAACCATTAGCGCTGAGGATCGCTCTAACTCAGTCTAAATCGCCCCGGACTTGCCGGAGGCTACTAAGCTTGAGAGAATTAGCCGATGAGAAGAAGGCTTGGATAGTTCCCCTAAATACGGGAATGTGTGGTTCGGTTGATGGTGACGACCTAACATGAACCTGGATTACTATCTGAAAGTACGACCTCAAACAGGCCATTCGAGCATCATCAGCGACGAGACTCTGCGACTGCTGGAGAAAAAAGTCTTCCGCCTGATTGCAAGCGTTACCCGAGCGTGCCAAAAAAGGTTTCTAGTACCACACCCTCTCATTTGCTATATGAGGTATTTGAAAGCGGGCTAAATAGGATAACTTTCCTTAGAACTTGGCACAAAGATGACAACTTGGATCGTAGTATGAAAAAACAACACGAGAAGCAACGTAGCTACTACTGGCAAGGTTTCTATGCTGGGGCTCCTTTTGTACTTGTGGTTGCACCCTTTGGCCTACTATTTGGCGCTGTTGCGACCGAGGCAGGATTGGACCTCGTTCAGACCATGTCGATGACTGTCTTGGTTATTGCCGGTGCGGCTCAGTTTGCTGCGGTTCAACTGATGACTGACGGCGCGCCAGAATTTGTGGCCATTCTTACGGGGCTTGCGGTCAATATGCGCATGGCGATGTATTCCGCCTCTATGGCACCGCATTTGGGTCAGTTACCAACCGGAAAGCGGATGCTGGTCGCGTATTTTTTGGTCGACCAAACCTATGCTACGTCCATTCTGAAATTTACCGATACACCCAACATGAGCCTCAGGCAAAAGCTAGCCTTTTTCTTGGGAACGGTCACGCCTATATGCCCCCTGTGGTATGGTTTTACGTACGTCGGCGCGATTGCCGGCGCTGCCATTCCTCCCGAATACGCACTGGATTTTGCAGTGCCTATCACCTTTATCGCGCTGGTCGCTCCGGGTTTGCGTAGTTTTCCGCACCTGGCCGCTGCCTTTGTGTCGGTAAGCGTAGCGTTAGCCTTGGCTTGGATGCCGTACAACCTTTGGCTGCTCATCGCGGCTGTGCTAGCTATGGTCACAGGGGCGTTAATAGAACAACGATTGGAAACCAGAAATGAGTGATCATACGATCTGGATCGTCATCGTATTTCTGGGTATCGGAACCTTCCTGATTCGGTATTCTTTTCTCGGAATCCTCGGTGGGCGGGATTTGCCAGACTGGGTTCTGCGTCACCTTCGTTACGTACCCGTCGCGGTATTACCGGGCTTGATCGCGCCATTGGTGGTTTGGCCTGAGGCCACCGGTGGCGCTCTGGATCCTGTACGCCTATCTGCAGCAGCTGCGGCATTGTTGATTGGCGCCCTCCTTCGATCTACCCTGGGCGCCATATTCGGTGGCATGGGCGTGCTTTACTTCGTGCAGTATCTTTATAGCTGATTGCCTGTTTTGACAATGGCCAATACAGATCAGCAGTGGCTCAAGCCGACAAAAAATCTGATGGACTCAGTTACACCGGCAATATTCGTCGATTCGCAGCGGCCACGAAGTGCTTGTTCTGTACGACCTGACAAGTTGGAGTTTGAATTTCTAAAATTTAGTTTATTCAGAGTATATTAACTCACAACTCAAATACCCTTAAGTATTATAATGGGTGATGAGAGAAAATGATGCTCGCAAACGTAGTACCGATGTTCAGCAACATAACCGAGACCAAGCAGTTCGGTTGTTTCAAAAAGGGATGAGCCGGAAACAGATAGCTGAAATTGTAGATGTTCACTATCAGACGATATGTGAGTGGATCAGCCGTTACCAGACGGGCGGAGAGTCGGCGCTGAAAATAGGGCAACGCGGTCGACGTAATGGCGATGGTCGGCTACTGACTGCGGCGCAGGAAAAATGCTTACAGGAAATTGTTGTTGGCAAATGTCCGGATCAGTTGCAGCTTCCATTTGCGCTGTGGAGCAGCGCGGCTCTACGCGCTCTATTGAAAGATATGTGGGGCATTTTGGTTTCCCAGCAAGTCATAAGCGACTACATGAAACGCTGGGGCTACACGCCCCAGAAAGGTACCAAGTATGCTTATGAACGGTCAGACAAGGCCACCATAGATTGGCTGGAGGAAACTTACCCATTTATTCAAAAGCGTGCAGCATTGCTGGGTGGAACGATCTACTGGGGCGATGAAACTGGTATCAGTAATCAATGCCAACATGAGCGAGGCTACGGCCCCCGAGGTCAGACGCCAGTACTGACGAAGAGTGCCCGGCGCTTTCGAACCAATTTAATATCTGCGGTCAACAATCAAGGCAAGCTACGGTTCATGACTTACCGGGAAAATATGACCGCCAAGGTATTGATTCGCTTTATGAAGCGGCTGATCAAAGATAGTGATGATAGAGTGTTTTTGATACTCGACAACTTGCGTGTTCATCACGCCAAGGTAGTAAAAAAGTGGCTGGACGAAAATCAGGACAAGATCGAGGTTTACTACTTGCCCGCTTATAGTCCCGACATGAATCCGGATGAATATCTAAATTGCGACCTTAAACAGGGAATCCGAGCGTCTTCCCCGGCTCGTACCCAAACGCAACTGGAGAAGAAAGTGCTGAGCCACATGCGTAGGCTTCAGGCCCTGCCAGAGCGAGTGAAATCATATTTTCAACACCCGTCAATCAAGTACGCCTATTAGGGTATTTGAGCCGTGGGTTAATAAGCTGAATAAGAAGGCCACTATATGATGGGAAACTAAAACCCCGCTGGTGGGTTGCAGTTTTACGACTTTTCCAGAGGCCTTACATTGTTTATTGCTTTAAATAATATTTAGTATATACTGATTTTAGTATTTGTAATAATTTAAATTTAGGTCTTCTTCATGCGTAAATGTTATTTTAGATCAAGTCGACGACAAGTGCTGTTAGGTCTTACAGCTGGTATCGTTGGAGCTTTTCAATTACCAGCCACTTGGACAAAACCGGTTATTGAAAGTGTAATTCTACCGGCACATGCACAAACAACAACGTGTGCTAGGCCCGAGCTTTTAATTCCTGGGCGCACTTTTAGCTGTCGTTCACCAACTGAGACAATATCGTTTGATATCATAGATATGGATATATGTGCACCAACATATACGACTGGAACAACTAATGTCGAAGCTGCAAACAGGATTACTATTTATTACGAGTCGTCAACAGATGCTGAGCGGGTTTTTGTGAGTGGTTCTGCTGGGGAAGTAGCCTCAGCGGTTGTTAGCACGGGTGGTGTATGTCCCGGAACAGTAATAATTTCTGGCGGGGCATTCTCTTTTCAAATGCAGGGTAGTTCTGGATTACTATTTGAAGCTACCGGTCGCATAACAGCCGCTCCCGCGTCCATCACTGTCAGCACCATTCAACTAGTTCCTGTGTAGAAGTTGTGTTTAAACTGATGGTTCTCTTCTCAAATCAATCATTTCTATCACTATTTTCTAAGTCGATTATGCCGTAGGTTTAGCGCCAGTACAGACCGTAACCTTATCGCTATCGATGCGATGCGATGCGATGCGATGAAGAATATCATAATCGCCTTATTCAGCTATTGATATAATCATCCTATTGGGAAGGACAATTAGCGGTAAAATGAGGAGGTGTAATTGTCAGATAGTAAGGCGAAGCTACAAAATGTTACACAGCCAGATTTCGATAATCCGGTTAGCTTTTTACGCCGTTTAGGCGCCATTCTTTACGATGGCCTGATCGTTTTTGGCCTGATCTTCTTAAGCGCACAATGGTTTCCGCTAATACCCGAAGCACTGCAAACCAGCGCAGTGATACGCTTGCTCAAGCAGGTCTACATTCTGGGCATTGGCTATGCCTTTTTTGGCTGGTTTTGGTGCCACTCAGGGCAAACGCTGGGGATGAAAAGCTGGAAAATTGGGGTGGTCAATAACGAAGGTTATCGAATCAATGCCAAGCAAGCGTTGATCCGCTATTTGGTGGCACTTGTTTCTTGGGCGGTGGTCGGGTTAGGGTTTTTCTGGAGCATTTTCGACCGACAAGGTCGAACCTGGCACGATATCTTGTCAGATACTTATTTAATCAGCACTAAAACCCAGAAAAAGTAGAGCAACTGATAGTGCGATCAGCCTCTTCCGTATCGTCTCAGCAGGATTAATCCCAGCACCAAGCTCGCGGCCAATATAATGAACGGCACAGTCAGCCAATTCATGGCTTGCCAGCCAATTTTGTCGTGTAAGTAGCCCGAGCTAAACGCGGTTAATGCTGTCAGCGAAAATACCAGTGTGTCGTTAATGCCTTGAATTTTGCCTTTTTCACTGGGACGATAGGTGGTTGCCAGCAAGGTGGTGCCGCCGATAAATAAGAAGTTCCACCCAACCCCGAGCATTACCAGTGCGCTCCAATAGTGCGATTCGGTCTGGCCATCTAAGTTAATTGCTACAACGCCGCCCAATAGTCCAGAACCAATCAACATAATCGGCAGCACCCCTACCCGCTTGATTAAATTGCCGGTGAAGAATGACGGCAGAAACATGCCGACAATGTGCCATTGGATCACATTGGCGGTGGTGGGGAAATCGAACCCGCAGCTTCGCATAGAAATCGGCGTCGCGGTCATTAACAGATTCATGATGCCATAAGCAAATGTCGCTGATACCACTGCCACGATAAACGTCGGCTGTTTGATGATGCTACGCGTTGGGCGCTCGTCGATATGCTCGACTTCCACTATTTTTGGTGTCGGCAAATCCATGCGCGTAATCAAAAATAGTATCAGCAAGCTAATGGGTATGGCTGCCAAGTAGGATGCTGAAAATGGGTGCGTCGCAATTAGATTACGAGTAAAGATCGCTAAATTAGGCCCCATAAATGCCGCCAACAAACCACCTGCTAGCACCCAAGAGATCGCCCTGCTTTCCCACCCTGCGGTAGCCACATCCAATGCTGCGAACCGGAAGAATTGAAAGGTGGCGATGGCTGCACCGCCCGCAATCATGCCCAGACACAGCAACCAGAACTGTTGGCTGTAGATCGCGAGTGCGCACAATATTCCGGCCAATATCATACTCAGCGCGCCCAGTGTAAACCCGGCGCGGCGTCCATGGTTTTGCATGTACATCGATATCGGATACATCACTAACATGGTGGTTAGATACTGCAAACCGACCGGGATGGTAGCCAAACTCGCACTCGGGGCGATATCAAGACCGACTAGGCCCGCACTGGAAATGATTTGCGAGGACATGGTCATGCCCAGCGCCTGACATAGCGCCAATAGAATGAGCGTGGACTTCATGGTATATACGCTGCGGGAATGCTTATCTAAAAGCGGGTTAAAAAACGGCTAATTGGCTTCGCCAAATAGCCAGCTAGTTAACCCTGTCGTCGCTAGAACTGCAAGGAGATATCTTTGTGTTCTGACTGGCATACAGCGATCTCTTTAGCCTGTTTCAGCGTGAGACGCTCTTGCTGGCGCAAGCCTATGGTGTGCTTGATCGCCGAGTCATAGTCATCAATCGCAGACTCAAGCTCTGCTTTAGCAGCACTCCGCCAGCTCAGCTCCGTCGCTAAAGCCGCTTTGGCCTGATCCAGCAAGTCTTTAGCTTGATCTCGATCAGGCGTATCGCCTTTGAGTGCGCGGCGGGCTTTTGACACCAATGTTTTGACAGCGCCCATGTCAGCAAAGTCAGAAAACTGATTTTCTACGGATTTAATCGTATCCATAGCGGTCGCTGGTTCAGATGTTTGCGTGGGTTCATACAGCGCATCGATTTCAGTCTCCAGCGTTGCCGCGGCGTCAATATCAGACAACACCCCTTTTAACTGCTTAACCACTTCATAAGACTCATCGGCATTTCGTCGATAAGTGAGTCGTGCCTTGTTTTCAGCACTGGATAATCCCACAAACACTTTGTGTGATGGCTCCCAGTCTGCTGGAATCTCGCTGAGTAGACGTTCACGTTCTGCGCTCAGGTAATCGAGCTGCGACTGAAAGCCAGCCTGGTTATTTGGTTCAGCTAGGCGTAGTTCATTCTTTGCTGTTTTCATGTCGGAATCGAGCTTCTTAACGCTGGCTTGGATCGCGCGAACTTCGTGGTGTAATGCAGCATAGTCTTCACTATACGCTGCGACCGCAGCTTCAGCCGTACCGATGGCTTCAATCAAACCAAAGCTTTGAGCAGCTTTTGTAACACCGTCTGTAAAACTGGTTTGATAGCTATCCGGTAAGGTAGATAAATCTAACCTAGCGGCGGTATCAATGGCCTGTTGTAGTGTGGATTGGTTTTGGCTGTATTGTTCAAAGGCATATTCTTCCAAGCACAACTGCAACTTCGGATTAACCGGCGGTGGCGCTGTCTCGGACGTCAAGTAAGTGCGGTTAGGCAAATAGTTGACCAAAATTGGGTACATGCCTGCGATTGCCAGGCCGAGCAACTGCAAGCCGATAAACATGACCACGCCTTTATAGATTTGTGTGGTCTTGACACTTTTGGGTGCCACGCCGCGTAGATAAAATAATGCAAATCCAAAGGGCGGTGTTAGAAAAGACGTTTGAATATTCAAGCCAACCATGACACCCAGCCAAACTGCGGTGATATTTGCTTCAGGATTGGCGAGTAGAATCGGCGCGACAATCGGCACCACAACGACCGCTATTTCGATAAAATCCAGGAAGAACCCCAGAAAGAAGATAACCAGCATTACCACGATAAACTGGGTCCAAAAGCCACCCGGCAAGCTGGTTAATGCGTGTTTAACCAATTCCTCACCACCAAAGGCGCGGAACGCTGAAGTCAGCATGGCGGCGCCAATCAAAATAATAAAAACCATGGAGGTGGTTTTTGCGGTTTCGACCATAACTGCGCTTAGCGTGTTATCGGTCTTGTAGGCGCGCCAAGCGGCCCAAACAATCGCAACCGTTAGAAAGAATGAAGCGATGCCTGCGAGAATAATCGCGTTCCCATCAGAGGGGCTTGAGATGCTCTTAACATTGATCGTGTTACGGCTGAGCAATACGCCCAGCACGATGATTGAAGCTATGGCCAGAAATGCGGGCCAATAAGCCCGCGGCTTGCCTTCATGCAGCCGATAACTGCCCATCAACATGGCGCCAACAGCACCAATGGCTCCCGCTTGGTTGACTGTCGCAACTCCCAAAATGATAGAACCCAAGACCACAAATATTAGCGTTAATGGCGGCACTAAAGTCAGTAAAACACGTTTGGCAAACTGCCGGTCATAGTTGCCGTCCATGGGTACCGGCGGTGCGGTTTCCGGTTTTAAAATAGCCGAAATGAGGATATACAGCATGTACAGACCGACCAGGATTAAGCCAGGGATCAGTGCGCCCATAAACATATCTCCAGCGCTTGCTGAAACCACGTCGAAATGTGACGGCATCGAAAACTCGCCCGTGGTTTCCCGATACAAGGCCTTACGAGCAGTATTGGCTTGATCGGCGGCACTGGACAGCTGGTCGGCCAGAATAATCAGCACAATCGACGGTGGGATGATTTGCCCCAGCGTGCCTGAGGCACAAATGGTGCCGCAAGCCAGCGACTTGGAGTAATTATTGCGCAGCATAGCGGGCAACGAGATCATCCCCATCGCGATCACGGTGGCACCAACAATGCCGGTAGTCGCTGCGAGCAAGGCACCGACAAAAACTACTGAAATGCCTAAGCCACCCGGCACCGGGCCAAATAGTTGTGCCATCGCGACCAATAAGTCCTCGGCGATTTTCGAGCGTTGCAGCATAATCCCCATAAACACGAATAGCGGGATTGCTATCAGGGTATCGCGTTCGACGATCCAATACAGGCTGCGAAAGTTAGTGACGCCCGCGCTCAACCATTGTCCTGGCCCGTCCTGAGCAAAATAGGCGCTCGGGTCACCGGCAAATAAGTACCCCGCTAAGGCAGCTAAACCGATCGTAAAAATCGCTGAGCCTGGTAGTGAGAATGCGACGGGGAACCCGGACGTCAGGGCGATGATCATTGAAAGGAATAAGATCCCGAGAAACAGGAGTTCCATCAGTGTGCCTCCCTCTTTTTCTTTTTGCGCTTACCAGGATAACCTTTCAAGTTGGCAATGTTTTCGAGAATATAGGCAACGAATTGAATCGCCATCGACATCGCAAAAATGGTCAAAAAACTCGCCATTAGATATTTGACATAAAGCCCGTAGCCGCTTTGTGAAATTTCAAAGCTGATGATTGGGCTGATCAAGCTACTACCTTTGTTCCACATGCCTTGAATCAGAATGGTCCAGCATAAGGGTAAGCCGAGTATCAAGCAGCCGAGAATATTAGCCCAGGCTTTGCCGCGTTTACTAAAGTGGGCATAGAGCACATCGACCCTTACGTGGCCTTCTTCGATGAGTGTGTAGGCGCTGGCGAAAAGAAATAAAGCGGCGTACCAGAAACGAACTAAGTCGCCCATGAAGGCTTGCTCATAAGAGAACACAAAGCTCGACAATACGATGCTGAATTCAGCCAAAACCACCAGAAAAACCAGCCATACAAAGCTGACCGATCGAGTAAATGCAGCAATCACCAGCGACAATACAATGAGTGGATAATGCACATAGGTGCCACGAAATATGGCTCTGCCAAGCTGGCTATTTAATTCATCGCCAACAATGCCGGGCAATAAATTTTCGACCCGCAGGAATGAAATCACGCTGTCGGTAAAACCCACCAGAAAAACCGACCAAAATGCAGCGCGAATAAGAAATGCAGTCAAGCCGCTAAAGCGGTCTGAGTCTAACCGTAAACTGCGTTTCGGGGTTAACCATGGGTAAGCGAACGCAGCAATGACGATAACGGCAAACAATCCAAAATGGAACAGGCTGAGACCGCTATTGCCCAGGTTCTTTATGCTTTCGGTGAAGGTGGGCCACGCTTGCCAATGCGTCAAATAGACATTAATGAGAAACAAAAACAGTAGCGTCACCATGACGTACGCCCCGCTTCTAATTAAGCGGTCGCTGGCTGGAAATACTGGATCGGCTGAGGCCGCAGGAGTCATTAAAAAATCCCGTGATCTGGCGTTGATTGGAAGCTTTGTGAGCTATCTGCGCGTAAAATTAGGCGCGCAATGCGTACAAAAAACGGAGCCCTAAAGCTCCGTTTCTATCACCTACTTAAACCACTGACTGTTTCAATAGTGTTCAATCAATCAGCCAGTGGGTACGCTGAGCTATAGGCCCAGCACACGATTACGCTGCTGTACGTACGCCTGATCCGAAATGTTCGTCCAAGCGCCAACGTTAGCAAGTGATGTAACAAACTGCTCATGCACCTTCTTCGCCAGTGGGCTGTGCTCTTTAACGGTTTCATAGACCTCTTGCGCGGCTTCACCAAAGCTGTCGTAAATCTCATCACTAAATTTACGCAGCTCGACACCCTGCTCGGATACCAACTTCTTCAGTGCATCACCATTTTTCATGTTGTACTCTGAGAACATGGTGTCGTTTTCCTGATCGGCTGCTGCGCTAATCAAAGCACGATCTGCTGCTGACAAGCCTTCCCAGAATTTTTTGTTGACACCAACGGCCAAGGCTGCACCTGGTTCGTGCATGCCCGGATAGTAGTAGTACTTAGCCGCTTCATAAAACTTCATAACCGAATCATTCCAAGGACCAACCCACTCAGTTGCATCGATTGCGCCCGAAACCAGATTTTCGTAAATCTGACCGCCGGGTAGTGATACCGGGGAGGCACCCAACTTGGCCATAACGTCGCCACCTAATCCTGGAATACGCATTTTCAAACCTTTCAGGTCGTCAGCGGTATTCATTTCCTTGCGAAACCAACCACCCATTTGTACGCCGGTATTGCCACACAACAAACCCTTTAGATCAAATTCTCCAGCAACCTCGTCCCATAATTCTTGACCGCCACCAAAACGGATCCAAGCGTTGATTTCGTTGGCAGTCATGCCAAAGGGTACAGCGGTGAAATAAGCAAAGCTCGGGTGTTTGCCTTTCCAGTAGTATTCTGCGCCGTGATACATCTGGGCATTGCCAGAAGACACTTCATCAAAGGAATCAAATGCTTTAACGCGTTCGCCAGCAGCGAAGTATTCGATTTGGATGCGGCCATCGCTCATCTCGCCTACCCGCTGCGCAAAGCGTTGTGCACCGGTTCCTAAACCTGGGAAGTCTCTTGGCCAAGTGGTGACCATAGCGATCTCTACGCGGTCTTGTGCAATAGCGGGCGCTGCTAACGTTGCTGCACCTGCTGCCACTGCACCACTAGCGGCACCTTTTAGTAAATCACGACGTTTCATATTGCTCTCCTCTAGATAAGATCTGAAATAGTTAACTTTTATTGGTAAAGCGTTGGCAGCATCACTAGTGCATCAGTTTCTGCTCCTAACGGCTTCCTTCGCTTGGGTCGATAGACTAGCGAAAAAAAGTCTGCAATACAACTGACATCAACCGTCAGTAGAATAACAGCCAAATAATGCAATAAAGATACGGCTATACATGGGCTTGATGTTGCCTACCGTTTATCACGCCAATGACTATAATTGCATTTTTTGCTTAGAGCAAATTCTATTATCCATTTACAGATGCCATGACACGCATAAAACTCAATAGTCAGCTACTCATCAGCGCCTGTTTGCTGGGCGAACCCGTGCGCTATGATGGCTTAGCGAAACGGTTGCTTGACCCGCGTATCGACCGTTGGAATCAGCAAGGCCGTCTGCTTGCCGTTTGCCCGGAAACATTGGGCGGTTTGCTGACACCCCGGCCACCTGCTGAAATAGTGAATGGCGATGGTACTGCCGTACTAGTTGGGGAAGCTAAAGTCGTCACAGTGGACGGCGATGATGTCAGTGAAGCTTTTATAGGGGGGGCTGAGAGCGTCAAAAGCTTACTCAAAGAACGATCAATCATAGCTGCTCTGTTAAAGCGCTACAGCCCATCGTGTGGGAATGACCAAATTCACGATGGATCATTTTCAGGTCAGTTGATTGCTGGCAGTGGCGTCACCGCTTGCCTGCTGGTCGCGCTGGGAATCCCCGTTTTTAACGAAGATCAACTCGATTCTTTAGAAGCATTAGTTGAGATGAGCGATTGCGCTTTAGCAGAATAATACCGGGGTACTAGTTTTCTGCACAAAGATTGTATTTAAACGTCGAAGCTGAAACAATCCATGCCCCTTCTGACTGTTACGAGTAAATTGTCTGTCCTGCGAATTAATTCATAACCTGTCCGGATTTAATCTATGCCTATTTGAGGCTTCAGATGAACCGGACAGGATTTCATGAACAGGTGAAACAGATGAGATTTAAAGAAGCTTATGAAGGCTATCAGTGCAAACGACTCACCCAAAGCGAAGCAGCCACTCTGTTGGGTGTGTGTGACCGCAGTTTCCGGCGCTATATGCAGCGCTATGATGAATCGGGCATGGAGGGTTTGTTGGATCGGCGGTTAAACGAACCTTCGCACCGTCTTGCCCCCGTAGATGAAGTGATCGCACTGCAAGACCTGTATTCAAGCCGATATGAGGGCTGGAATGTGCGCCATTTTCATCGCTGGTATCAGCACGAACACGATGGCTCACGCAGCTATAGCTGGGTTAAGAACACGCTGCAACACGCAGGTCTGGTGCGTAAGGCCAAGACCCGTGGCCCCCATCGAATCAAACGACTCGCCAGTGCCCTGCCTGGAATGATGATCCACCAAGATGGCAGCACGCATCAGTGGGTTGAAGGTAAATATTGGGATTTGATTGTGACCATGGATGACGCCACCAATGAGCATTACTCGATGCGCTTTGTCGATGAAGAAGGCACCCACAGCAGCTTGTTAGGGGTCAAAGATGTGCTTGAAGCTAAAGGCCTATTTTGTTCATTTTACTCAGACAGGGGCAGTCATTACTGGCATACCCCCGAGGCAGGTGGCAAGGTCGATAAGCGTAATCCAACACAGTTTGGTGTGGCGCTCAAGCGCTTGGGCATTGAGATGATTGCAGCTTACTCACCCGAAGCCAGAGGCCGCTCAGAACGCGCCTTCGGCACCCATCAGGGGCGATTACCCAATGAGCTAGCCCTTAAGGGCATTACCGATATGGATGCCGCCAATGAATACTTGCAGAAGCATTATATGCCGGCCTTCAATGCTGAGTTCAGTCACCTTGCGCGCGAGTTAGGTAATGCTTTTGTGGCATTGGCCGGGATAGATCTGGACGACTATTTATGCGAGCGCTACGAGCGCGTGGTGGGTAAAGACAACAGCGTGCAGTTCGAACGCTTACACCTTCAGATTCCACAAGACCGGCATCGCTACCACTATGTTAAGGCTAGGGTGAAAGTACTCCGACACCTCGACGGTGTGATCTCCATTTACCATGGCCCCCGTCGATTGGGCCGATATACTGCAGAGGGAGATTTGATCCGGGAGACAACATGCAACAGCAAAGCCGCGTAACTCCGCTTCGTGGTTTTGCCGCCTATGAATTCGCTTCGGACTACGTCCTTCGCTCTTTCATCGGCGTTAACAAAAGTGGACAATCTATGAATTAATTATCCGGACAGTTCTATTTACTCTTAACATCCATGCCCCTTCTGACCCCCATTATCCATGAAAATCATCACTGCGAATACCAATGGCATCCGTGCTGCAGCACGCAAAGGCTTTTTTGAATGGTTGCCCAAACAAGACGCGGATTTTGTCTGCATCCAGGAAACAAAAGCCCAAATAGACCAGCTTGGTGACCCGATTTTTCAACCTGACGGGTATCATTGTTATTACAATGACGCGGTCAAGAAAGGCTACAGCGGTACTGCTGTCTATTCCAAACATAAACCCGATGCTGTAATTGCCGACACCGGCTACCCGGTTTTCGACGACGAAGGCCGTTATCTTGAAGTTCAGGTCGGCAATCTGAGCGTTGTCTCATTGTATCTGCCATCGGGATCGGCTAAGGAAGAGCGGCAACTGATCAAATACGAGTGCATGGATTGGTTTCTTGAGAAAATGGAAGCGATGCGCGATAGCGGCCGTGACATCGTGATCACTGGCGATTGGAATATTGCACACACCAATGCCGACATTAAAAACTGGCGCGGCAATCAAAAAAACTCAGGGTTTTTGCCAGAAGAACGCGCCTGGCTAGATGTGGTGTTTGGCGAAAAGCAATTTATCGATGCTTTTCGTGAGATTGAGCAACCCGAGCACAGCTACACTTGGTGGTCAAATCGAGGCCAAGCCTGGGCCAATAACACCGGTTGGCGGATCGACTATCACGTCTTATCACCGAGCCTAAAAGGCAGCGTTGAAAGCACCGAAATCTATAAAGATGAGCGTTTTTCAGATCATTCACCGCTGATCATTAGTTACCGCTACGACGTATAAAACAACCCGTAGCACTGGTTGGCTAGAAGTACAGCCTGAGCGTCTCGTTAATCTGCGATATCCAATCAGCAGATACCTTAGCCTCAGTTGCATAGTCTGGCCACCGCGCAACGATAGCCGTTACTTCTTTGACCATAACCTCAGCGCTTCCTCGCTGCATCGATGCCGACTGTGCACACGCTTTAAAATCATCCAGAACAAAATTATCTCGTTTGCCGTTCATACTCATCTGATGGTTTGAGGTCCAGGCACCACTGGGGTTATAGCTGTACGTGATGTCGAACGCCGGTGCCAAATGCCACTGGCCGGTTTTATCCATCAAAAAGGCAATATTTTTAACGTGGTCATCCTGATTGCGTCCAATTATATTAAATGCCATTCGTCTAAACTGCGCTTCAATCGCCTGCATCGGCAAGCCTAGCTGGCGAATGATCAACAGCGCTTGTTCATAGCTGTAGGCGCCGGCCATGTTGAAGTCATAATGTGCTAACGCGGCCAGCGACTGCATATGCAGCTTTTTGCCATCGGACTGACGATCAAAGCGCCGGGTCATAAAATGCCTGCGGCCATTTTCTTCAAGCAATCGGCACTGGCTCATTTGAATGCCGCAATCTTGTGCCATCTGTGAATAAGCGTACTCAATAGCACCGTAGCCTTGTGGGTCGTTAAGCTCTTTGTCTCGGTTGCCGCTCACGCCATCAAATTTAAGCAGCCAATATTCAAAGCCCTGCCCTGCAGTCACTTGCCCCGAGCGCACCTCGTTGCTAACAGGATTCCAAGCGATTACTGCCTTAGCTCGTGCGCCTCCGGCTGAAGTGCCCACGTGGAGTATTTCACCCAAAGCTCGCTGACGGTTTTTGGTATGAAAAGAAGTGCCGAGTTGCTGGCGATCAGCCAGAATCGTGCTAGCCAGCGCAACCAGTTGATCAATGCGTATCTGTTTGGTTTGTTGAGCGCGCGGTCCCATCACAGGCTCAAATTCTAAAGCACCCATGCCCCGATTTCCGGTATAGCAAAGCCGCTCAACCGCATTAAATGAGTCGGGCTGACGCCCTTGGCTTGCTAGCCAAGCATCGATCAAGACATTGCCAAACTTGTCCGGTAGTGAGTCGGCCAATAACCCTGGCAACCCATGAAAGCTGGTCGGTGATAACTCGGGAAAGGTATAGACTCGCTTGGAAAGCGGCATGCTGATTGGTGACACCTCAATCCCGCTTTGGGCAAACTCAGGGTCGTATTCAAAGGCAGCGGTAGTCTCATTGTCACCTAGAGAAACAGCGCCAATTGTTCTGCCCCATAATTTAACTTCAGCCAAGTCGGTCATGCGTCGTCATCCCATGACCAGGGCTTGCCCTGCTTTTTGCTTTGTGCTTTTGAGGGCGCGCGCTGTCTTTTCTTGCTTTTCCGTTTTAATAAGTCCATGGGTTTTTGCCCGGGCTCAGGAATCACATGATCCATATGGGCCAGCAACTTCAGTGCTCGCAAGATTCGGATAATACTCGTCATTTGCGCCGAAGCGCCCGACTCAACTCGCTCAATGGTGGGTTTTGATATCCCGGCTTGTTGCGCTAATTCAGCTTGGGTGAGTGCTAATTCGAGCCGATATTCGGCGATACGAGTGCCCAGCTCAAGCAGTATGGCGTGATCAGTCTGTTGATTGTCTATCTTCATAATTCATCATTATAGATGAATAATAAGATAATTATGGTAATAAATAATCATATTTGATGATTAATAGAAAGAAGCATTCTGAATCGACTCTATTTAGGGGAGGACAGTAAAAGCACTAGTTTGAGCTTAAGATACGATCAAGCGTGGCTTGATCCCAAATCTCGACATCTAAAGATTTTGCTTTCTCGGCTTTAGAGCCTGGACTGTCACCAACGGCCACAACACTGGTGTTTTTTGACACGCTAGCGGTGATTTTTGCACCCAGAGCGATTAGGTCAGCTTTGATCTCGTTACGCGGGCGTGAAAATGTACCGGTAATGACAATAGTATTGTCTGCCAGCGGTAGTTTTTCAATACCCGTTTTTGACACCACAGGGGCACACGTCACGCCGCCTACAGTTAGCAACCGTTGGATTACCGCAAGGTTGTCCGCGTTGTCCAAAAACCGACGAAGGCTGTTGGCCACTAGTTCACCCACGTCAGGAACGGTCTGCAGGGTTTCACCGTCGCTGGCAATTAACGCATCCAGTGTCAGAAACTGATTCGCTAGCGCGCGGGCGGTTGCCTCACCCACCAATGGGATACCAAGGCTGTACAAAAAACGTTCTAAGCTCGTGTCTCGGCTTTTATCAATAGCGTCCATCAAGTTCTGCGCGGATTTTTCGCCCAATCGCTCCATGTCTAACCAGTCAGCCAGGCCGAGTTGATAAAGATCGGATGGGTTATGAACTTTGCCAGCGTCGACTAATTGGCCGATCAATTTTTCACCAAGGCCATCGATATTCATCGCTTTACGCGAGACGAAGTGCCGTAACTCGCCTTTGCGTTGTGCATCGCAGACCAATCGGCCAGAGCAGCGCGCTATGGCTCCACCTTCGGCGAAAATAACCGCTGACCGGCAGACTGGGCAGGTATCAGGAAACTGATAGGGTTGTGAGTGATCTGGGCGCTCACTCAAGCGTACCTTGACGATATCAGGAATAACGTCGCCGGCACGCCGAACAATCACCGAATCGCCCACGCGGGCATCAAGACGTTCGATTTCATCGCGGTTGTGTAAGGTTGCGTTTGAGACCACCACACCGCCGACGTTAACTGGCTCTAGCCTTGCAACGGGGGTGATTGCTCCGGTTCGTCCAACCTGTACTTCAATGGCTCGAATAATAGTACTGGCTTCTTCGGCCGGGAATTTGTGTGCTAGCGCCCAACGTGGTGCCCGCGCAGTTGCGCCCAGCTGGTCTTGGTGAGCTCGCAGATCAACTTTATAAACGACGCCGTCCATGTCGAAGGGAATACGCTCACGCTCGGATTGCAAGGATTCATAATAAGCAAGACAGGCATCAACCCCATTGACTGATTGTCGTAAATCGCTAACCGGTAAGCCCCAGTCGGCGATTTGTTGCAATACTTGGGCATGGCTAGTGAACGAAGGTCCGCCCACTTGCTCACCAATACCGTAGCAATACAGGTTTAAGGGTCGCTCTGCCGTTACCTTGGGGTCGAGTTGGCGCAAGCTACCTGCGGCCGCATTGCGCGGATTTGCGAATGGCTTGGCCTTATTTTGCTTTTGCCGATCGTTGAGCTTTTTTAAATCATCTCGTCGCATGAACACTTCGCCACGAATTTCGATTGAATCGGGGATTTTGCTGCCCTGCAGTCGCAAGCGATCACCCAGTACTGCACGTAAGTTATGACTGATATCCTCTCCAGTATCACCGTCACCGCGGGTTGCAGCACGAACCATCCAACCTCGCTCAAACAAAATATTAACCGCCAGACCATCCAGTTTGGGTTCGCAAAAATAAGCAAGCTCAAAATCCTCTTCCACGGCCAAGGCCGCACGTGCGCGTCGGTCGAAATCGCGTACCTGTGATTCATCAAAAGCATCATTAATCGAGCGCATCGGCTGCTGATGCTCGACTGGATCAAAGGTTTTGCTGGCAGTGCCTGCAACAATTTGGGTGGGAGAGTCAGACCGTAGAAACTCAGGCCACTCAGACTCAAGCGCGCGCAGATCTTGAATTAAACGGTCGTAATCGGCGTCGGTAATTTCGGGGTCATCAAGTACGTAGTAGCGGTAGTTGTGCGCTTCAATGTCGGCGCTGAGTGCTCGGACCCGCGCCGCCGCCCTATCTCGTTCAAGCACGCGGGTTAGCCACTGAACACCCGCAATGCCTCGCTGCTACCCGGCGTCATACCCGAATCGTTCATATATTTTTCGAGCTTGGTGACGTAGTCCACTAATTCCAGCAATTGATCTTTGTGAAACTCGTCGTGGCCAGGCACATTAATATTGCCCGACACACGGGAAGCATAGACCTTGACTGAATCCATCATCTCTTTGACAACACGGCCAGGGCTTTCGCAAAGCGCGGGACTCATGCTAAAAGCAACCGTCTGAACCTCCTGCTCCGCTTGCATGGCTTCGTCAAACAGGCTGTTATCAGCATTAAGCATATGATAGAGGTGGACTTTTTTGGTGCCGACTGATTTACGGCGGACGTAATAACCATCGACAAAATCAAGCCCCAGTTGTTTGGCGCTGGTTTCAACCAACCGGCCACTAAAGGCATCACCTTCGTGAGCGGTGACTAATACTTCAATCGCTCCCTCACAATCTTTGATAAATTGGGTCAGGGTGTTGGCTTGTTCATGCGCTATATCGACTGGCGCCAAGTGGAATACGTCGCGTTGGCTTTGTTGACCCACCTTATCCACCATTTCCTCAAATAGCTGTAAGGTGCTTAACTCTGTCGTTTGACTGCCGTTCATCAATGGAATAGATGCCACTATATCTTTGTAGTTGGCATTTTCAGCCTCGGGATCTGGAGCCGCTTGCAGGTCTATCCAGCGTAACTCCGGCAGGGCCAAGCCATGTAGACTGACTGAGGTGTCTAATTGCTCAAGCCAGGGCGAAAATAATGCCAATATATCTTCTCGGGATTGAGCATCTGCGCCGGTCAGCTTTGCCCAAAGGTCAATTTGGCGCATCGAACTAAATGCGGGTGTGGGTTCACCCGTGGCAGACCCCTCTATTGTATTGTCGGGTGGTGAGTAATCACTCTCAGCTTCGTTAGTTTCCGGGTCAAGATATTCGGCCTCACTATCGCCAATGTCGGGGAAAATATCCTGTTCGGAGTCAAACTCAGTATCGCTGCCGTCGTCAGACCCATGCAAAGACGGCTCATGCGCGGTCGAACGCTTGCGCGTACGAAGCTTGTTGGTATTGGTGTTGGGTAGGTTTTTTGATGCGCGTTTCGCAGCAGCGACGCTTTTATTAACCCAGTTGGGGTAAAGTGTTATCACCGCAATGATGGCCACCGCGATTAAGCCGACGATCAATAAGGCTTGTTGTAATGTCATTTTGTTCCTTTTATCGCTTTGGTTTTCGTTCTTTCAACGGACTCTAGTCTACCATTTTCATCGCATCATCGACGCTTACGCTAACGACGCGAGAAACACCCGGCTCATTCATAGTGACGCCGATCAATGACTGCGCCGCTTGCATGGTGATTTTATTATGGGTAATGACGATCATTTGCGAGTATTCTGACAAAGTGTTTAGCGTCTGGCAAAACCGATCCACATTAGCGTCGTCGAGTGGTGCATCCACTTCGTCCAACATACAAAAAGGCGCAGGATTTAGCTCGAACAAGCCAAATAATAATGCCACTGCGGTTAACGCCTTTTCCCCGCCCGACAATAGGTAAATCGTACTGTTACGTTTACCCGGAGGTTGTGCCGTAACCGCAATGCCGGTCGTTAGCCAGTCGTCAGTGGTCAGCTCAAGGCTGGCACGCCCGCCACCGAATAGTTTTGGGAAGAAGTTAGAAAAACCTTTGTTGAGGGCTTTAAAGGTTTGCCGGAAGCGCTTTTTGGTTTCCTTGTCCATCTTGTTGATGACTGCTTCCAACGTTTCCAGAGCCTTAGTTAAATCGGCATGTTGCTGCTCCAAATAGTTGGCGCGTTCACTTTCAGTCTCGTATTCCTCAATCGCGACCAAATTAACTGGCCCTATGTTGCCGATTTTTCGATTTAACTTTTCAAGCTGTGCTTCACATTCATGCAGCGGTGTACTGAAATCAGCCTTCTTCATCAAGCGCTTTAGCTTGTAACCCTCTTTGGCGATTTCCTCGACCATGGTTTGTTGCCGAACCTCTACCGAGTTGAGTCCCATTTTTTCACGTTCTTGCTGTTCGCGGGCTGTAGCAACAGCTTGTACTCGACGGCTCAATACTTGTTGCATATCCCGCAAAGCGTCTTCGTGGCTGGCGATGGTATCTCGAACTTTGGCCAGTTGGCCCTCGACCGTTTGACGGGTTTCAATTGCCAATTGCAGTTGCTGATTCAACTGACTGAGCGGCTTGGTTGTAGACTGCTTGGATTCATCGATCTGGGCAGATCTGGCTTGCAGGGATAGCTGTTGCTCAGCCAAACGCTCTAAGCCTTTGCGCAAAGAGTCGACTGCTGTCTCTAATCGGGCCTTGCTCAATGCAAGTTGGTGCATTGCGGTTTGCTTACTGGACAGTCGAGTCTCGGATTCACGCGCAGTAGACTTAACCGCATCCCCTCTTTCGGTGAGTTCTTGTTGGATTTCATTCAGCTCGCCCGCTTCGGCTGAGGCTTGCGCCAACGCCAGTTGAGCGCTTACTTTGCGTGACTGCTCTTCCTCAATCAGCGCAACCAGTTCTTTTAATTCCTGCTCCAACACTTGCTTGCGTAACTGCTGGTTTTCTCGAGTGGTATTCTGACGCGCCAATTCACTGTCGAGACGTGATAACTCAAGCCCTAATTCGCGGCGGCTTTGACGCGACCGCCCTAGTTCCTGCTCCGTCGCTCGCAATTCTTCTTCAATGGCTGGCTGACGTGCTTGCAGTGGAGCAAGCGTCGTTGCAGCGGCATCTAGCTGTGTCTGCAGTGCCTGTATTTCTTCGGCGCGAACCAAAAAGCCGGTATTTAAACTGGCTTGGTTGGCATGACTAATCCAGTTTCGACCAATGATGGTTCCTGTCTGGGTGACCACTTTATCACCATTGTATAACGATTGGCGCATGCTGAGTGCATCCGCTAAGGTCTCGGCAACAAATACCCCGCCCAATAGTGATGTGAGATAAGCCGATTCACTGGTGACAAAATCAGCCAACTTTGGCCAATCGTGTGAGCTGTCGTTATTTGGGGTGAGTGCCTCATCTGAAAACGCGGTCAAGGTCTGATCGTCATCGTCGGATTGCCAAACGGCGTGCAGTGGGTCCACTCCAGTGATGGCGTTTAAAAAGGGCGCGAGTATCCGATCGGCGGCACGCTGCCAGCCTTTCTCAACGACGATGCGTTGGGCCAGTTTAAGATGATTCGACAGTCCCATCGACTGTAGTTGTGCCTCTTGTTTATCGTCACCCAATTCTGCTTGCTGAAATTCGCGTAATGAGTTCAAACGGGCTGATGCAGTTTGTTGGATAGAACGTTGGTCAGAAACATCTGACTGCACATTTCGTAATTCGTCTCGCAAGCCTGCCAGTTTTTGTTCATAGTCATTAATGGCACTATCAGCGGCTGCGACTGCCTGTGCCTTGCTGGAGACATTGGCCTCACTGACTTGATCGCGCTCTGTGGTCAGCGCTTGGCTAATTGTATCCAGCTCCAGCGTCATTTGCCGATGGCTCTGGCTCGATCGCCCTTCCTGGCGCGCCAGTTGGTCAATGAGCGATTGCTGCACTTGCTTTTCGTGAATGGGGCGTTGCAAGCTCTGACTAAACTGATTCCATTCGTCTTGCCATTGGTTGCGCTTTTTGCTGGCTTGCTGCATCGTGGCTTGCACTTCAGTCAGCTCAATTTCTGCACGTTTAATTGCAGGCTCTAGTGCCAGTATTTCAGCCTCGGTATCGGTCAGTCGCAGTTGATCCGTATTTACTTCAGCCTCTACTTTATTGACCGCAGCGGTAAGCTCATCACGCTCTTGTGTCAGCCTTTTTTGGGAGCGTTTTATATGATCGATTTCTTGCTCAAGCTTAGCTACTTCGGCACCCGCTTGATAAAACTGGCCTTGAGTTTGATTGAGGTGGCTTTGAAGGTCAGTGTGTTGCGCACGCTCCGCCTCAATGTCAGCTTCGAAGTGGCGCTGTTTAGAGAGCGTCTTTTCCAGATTGAGCTTGGCTTCTTTAAGTCGCTCTATATCTTCCTGCTCCAGCGTTTGTAGTTCGTGATAGCGCAGTGCATACAGTTGCCCAGTAGTATCCCGCCGTTCAGATTGGAGTGTGCGATAGCGGCGGGCTGACTGTGCTTGGCGCTTCAATCGCGCCACCTGTTTTAGCAGTTCGCCACGAATATCTTCAACCCGTTCTAAGTTTTCGCGGGTATTTTTTATCCGGATTTCGGTTTCGCGGCGTTTGTCTTTGTAACGCGAAATGCCTGCCGCTTCTTCGACGAATGCGCGCAAATCTTCGGGCCGTGCTTCGACAATCCGGCTCACCATGCCTTGCTCGATGATTGAGTAAGAACGCGGCCCCAGCCCGGTGCCACGGAACAGATCAACTACATCCTTACGACGAACCTTTTTGTCGTTAATCAAATAGATCGATTGACCATCTCGACTGAGCGTACGGCGAATGGCAATCTCAGCAAATTCAGCGTAAGCACTTTTTATTCGACCAAGGCTATTGTCAAATAACAGCTCAACCGAGGCTTTGCCGACTGCTTTACGTGTTGACGAGCCGTTAAAAATAACATCGTCCATACTCGCCCCACGCAGCATTTTAGCGGAAGACTCCCCCATCACCCAGCGGACCGCATCGATGACATTCGACTTGCCGCAACCATTTGGCCCTACGACGCCAACGATATCTCCTTTGAACGACACTTCTGTCGAATCAACAAAGGATTTAAAGCCATAGACATTAATTTTCTTGAGATACATTCCTACGGCGCTACCGAATAAAGTCCGTTATCCTTACCTGATTGAGTGGCTAAGTACGGCAATGGGGTCAAATTTTCTATTTTATATCGATCAAGTATATGGTTTGTTACCTGGCCATTTCATCCGCTTTTTTGTTCATCAAGGCGAATTTGATCGGCTCAGGTGAACGCGATTATACCGTTTTCGCAAACAAACGCGGTGCTTTCCAGTACACTACTGGCCGGTAATTTAATGGCGGATAACACTAAGTGAGAATAGTCATTCAAAGAGTCCTACAAGCTTCTGTTTCTATAGACAATAACACTGTAGGTTTGATTGGTTCAGGGGTGTTGGCGCTGGTGGGTTTTGGGAAATTAGACCCCCATCCAGAGCTATTAAAAGCCATCAAGAAGCTATTGAATTTAAGAATTTTTGAAAATGTCGAGACAGGCAAGCTTGATCACTCATTGCTTGACACCCATGGGGGCTTGTTACTAGTGCCACAATTTACTGTGTACGGCTCAGCCAACAAGGGCAGGCGCCCCGGTTTTCAAGAGGCACTCGCGCCTCGGCAAGCAAAAGTGCTGTTTACGCAAATGGTCGAAATCGCTAAGGCAAGCTATGATGGGCCAATCGCCAGTGGCCGCTTTGGGGCCAACATGCAAGTGGCGCTAATCAATGATGGGCCCATGACCCTAATATTAGACATCTAGGCTATTGAATTTCTAACGTTTCTTGGCGGGTTGCGGACGGCTGAATGTCCACTGGGCATCGTCAGATAAGGCAGCATTGTAGCGATAGCCATCAACATCAAAGCTTTTCAAGTCGGCTGAGCGCTCAATATGGTTTTTGATCACGTAATCTGCCATTAAGCCGCGTGCGCGTTTGGCAAAAATTGCAATTACGCGTGTCGCACCCTCCTTTTCTTCCTTGAAGTTGAGCGTTAACAATCGCCCGTCTAACAGTTTTGGTTTGATCGATTTGAAATATTCGGTTGATGCCAAATTGACCAAGGTGGGCTCTTGTTGCTTGCCGAGATCAGCATTCAAGGCCTCGGTGATGCGATTGCCCCAGAAGGCATATAACGTTTCCCCACGAGGGTTAGGCAGGCGTGTTTTCATCTCTAAGCGGTACGCTTGAATCAGATCAAGCGGTCGTAAATAGCCGTATAAGCCCGATAAAACGCGTATATGTGCTTGGGCAAAAGCCAAGTCTGTTTCATCGTAAAGATCGCTATCGATTCCAGTATAAACGTCACCTTTAAAGGCAAAAATAGCGGGTTTAGAATGGGTCTGGGAATAGTCTGGGTCGAACGACTGAAATCGTTCAACATTCAGCGCGGCGATGTTGTCACTGACATTCATCAAGCGGCGAATGGTCGCGGTATCATAAGTGCGCAGTTCGTCAATCAGTATCTGTGATTGCTCGCGCATTGCCGGCAGCGTATGGGTTTTACTGCCAGCAACTGGAGTGAAGTCTTGTCCTTTAGAGGGCGATAACGTAATAATCATGGTATCTCGATCAAGCTCGTTTTATGCCCCATTAGCAAAGATGCATTTACCGGGGCGTTCGGTACAATCAGACGATGGTATCATCAGGCGCTGACACAGTTCGATGGATTTTGTGGGGAGCCTGTTGCCACATCCGCCCATTTTTCTTAAACGACCACGCTTATGCGCCCATCTGAACTCAGCCAAATTCTCGACCGGGAATTTTTCAGTACCCAAGATCAACAGCACACGCCGGTGATGCTATGGGGGCCGCCAGGAGTGGGCAAATCACAAATGGTGTATCAGGTGGGTGCGCGCCATCAGGTGCCGGTGCTGGACATTCGTCTGTCACAGTTAGAACCTAGTGATTTACGTGGGATACCATTTCGCAAGGGTGATTTGGTTGATTGGGCAACGCCCTCAATGTTGCCGGATGCAAAACGTCACGGAGAGTCGGGTGTTTTGTTTTTAGATGAAATTACTTCAGCGGTGCCGAGCGTTTCGGCCGCGGCTTATCAGCTCATTTTAGATCGCCGTCTAGGGGATTATCTGGTCCCTGATGGCTGGGCGGTATTTGCGGCGGGCAATCGTCAAGGCGATCGCGGGGTCACTTATGCGATGCCTGCCCCTTTGGCGAATCGTTTTTCGCATTATGAATTAACGCTCAACCTCGATGACTGGGTTGCTTGGGCATACGCCAATGGCATTGATGAGCGCGTGATTGGGTTTTTACGCTATCGGCCTGAGCAATTATTTGATTTTGACCCGGCGATTAACCCGGTGGCCTTTCCGTCGCCCCGCTCTTGGGAGTTTTCTCATCGCGCCTTACAAAAGTTTTCTGATCATCCGCGTTTGCTGGCGGGTGCGTTGCAAGCCTGTGTCGGCCGTGCCGCCGGTATTGAGTTAAAAGCCTATATCGATAGTTTAGACAAAATGCCTGATATCGAGGCTATCATGCGGGGTGAAGCCATTGACCCACCGCAAGAGATCGACTTGCAGTATGCGGTGGCGAGCGCATTGGTGGGACGTGCCGTTGGTGCACGCGAACAGGATCAAGCCACGTCAGTTTTTGGCCATGTGCTGCGTTTTGCTAACCGTTTCAAAGACAAGGAAATGGGCGTGATGTTGGTGTCAGACTTGTTACGGGCGGTGGGTGATGATGTCTTTGAAGCTCCTGAATTCGCCGAATGGGCCAGCGCCATTGGTGACATCATGTTGTACGAATAGTCATTCGGGTATAGCAGCATGAGCACTACGACTGATACTGAATCAACCCCAGCTGACAGCGCCCATAAACTGGCGAGAGCGCGAACCCGGCTTATCTTGGAAAAACCGTTCTTGGGCGCGTTGGTACTACGTTTGCCCCTGCAGGGGGCCGACCCCAGTTGGTGTCAAACCACCGGCACCGACGCACGTAAGTTTTACTACAACGACGATTATGTGCGCGCGTTAAAGCCGCTGGAATTACAATTTACATTGGCCCACGAAGCGTTACATTGCGCCTTGTCTCACTTTAATCGCCGTCAACATCGACATAAAGCGCGCTGGGATTTGGCTTGCGATTATGCCATCAACCCAATTTTGCTAGACGAAGGCTTGACTCCGCCACCAGGGGTGATGGTGATGAATGAATATCGCGGCATGAGCGCTGAGGAAATCTACCCCTGTTTACAGGATAATGATTTATCGGAAACGATGGATCAACACCTGTACGATAAGTCGGATTCAAGCGAAGGGGGACAAAGCAGCTGCGATAACCCGCTTGACAACCAGCCTTCGCCCGAGACCGACGAGCCATCACAGCCCCAGCAGAAACAGCCATCGCATCAAGACGGAGGCGGCGAACCAACAAGCCAACCGGTGCATCCAGAACAAGATGGCCCGATAAATACTCCGCCGCCTTCCCTTAGCCAAGCCGAGCGCGATAACTTGGAAGAGCAATGGCAACATCGAACCGCTGGCGCTGCGCAACAAGCCCAGCAAACAGGCAAGTTAAGCGGTGTGCTGGCGCGTTTTTTTGATCAACAAGCGCAAGCTCAGTTGCCTTGGCGGGCGGTACTCAGCCAATATCTGAGCGCCACTGCGCGGGATGACTACTCCTGGTCGCGGCCCTCTAGTCGTCGCGGTGATCCTGCCTTATATCCCAGCCTTAGAAGTCAGCAAGCCAATGTTGTCTTAGCAATCGATGTTAGCGGTTCAATTAGTAAGCAAGCACTTAATGACTGCCTGAGCGAGGTAGACGCGCTCAAAGGGCAGCTACGAGCTCGCGTTGACCTGCTTGCTTGCGACGCTAACATTGTGGATGGTTTTCCAAAGACGTTTGAGAGTTGGGAACCGTTGAGGGTGCCAGAAGCATTGAGTGGCGGCGGTAGCACACGCTTTGAGCCTGTATTTGATTGGGTCGCTACTCAGGATCACCAGCCAGATGTATTAGTCTATTTTACTGACGGGCGCGGCTCCTTTCCGACACCAGCACCTTCTTATCCCGTCATCTGGATGATTAAAGGTCACGCTGAGGTGCCCTGGGGGCGCCGGATTCAGTTTAACTGAGGGCCGGATTGATGCCACTCGTCAGTGACGATAAATTGCGTCTAAATGTGTTGTGCGCGCAACCAGTGAAAGCGATTCGTATCCATGAATCCAGTTTGACGCTGTATGCGATCACGGACAAAGGTGAGGCGACAATCAGGTTGGCTGGCAATGGCAACAACCATGGCAATGCCGATACCTACCTGCGGGAAGTGCGTGAATTTCTGTCTGAATATTTTCTCGATATGCCCGGCGGCTATCCTTTACATCTAAAACGTTGGACCCGGATGGGCTTTGCCACCAACACCCTAGAAAAAATGCTATTACTAGGCGAGCCGGAGGCCATCGCTGCAGTGGCTTACGCGCCTAAGGTCACACTTGAGATCGCCAAACACGCCTGGTGGGCGCACCAAAGCGGTGAGATAGCGCGGAACCTGCTTGAGCACGAGGAGGTGCAAAAAAGTCATTTGGGCCAGCAACTAGCTGAATTCTTACTGGAGTTTTTGCCATTTGAAGAGCGCCCACTAGATGTAGTTCATAGTGTGCGCCTTTGCCTGCAAGGCGATTTAATTAGTACCAAAGCGCGGCAAAGCCTGTGGGCGCGAGCCCAGCGCAAGAACCCTTACCTAGTGGGTTTTTTAATGGCTGACCCGACGGCCATTCCTTCGCAAGAAATCGAACACCCAGATTCTGCGATGATTAAGGCAAGACTTTTAAATGCGTGCGCTGAAGACAATGGCTACGCAGCACTCTTTCTGAATTTATTGCGACCCGAAGGTCGTCAATGGCTGCAAACACTTAAATCAGCACTGGCAAAGCCAAACGATCCGGACGTGGTGATTGCACTGTTTTCGGCCATCGCACGCTATTTTCCGATCACCTATCCTGAACGCTACGGCGTACGAGAAATTAGTGAAGCGCAGACTCGTGTAATTTCACAAACCGATGGTGATAACGGACCTCCTGATTTGAACGCACTAGTTAATGCAGTGCCGCCCGAAATAGTGCCAAAAGTGCGCTCAATGCTGGTGCTAGCGCAACTCGGTGAAGATACACTCAACCCGGTCTTTGGCGGCCGTGATGTCAGCGGCACAGTAATGAGAAAACACCTAAACCCATTGTTCAGCGCATTGACTACACACATTGATCAACTGCTAAACTAGCGGCGTTTTAACTTAACCAGACTGCAGTTATGCCCTACGCTTACGTCAATGGCCATTACGTCGATGAAAGCACTGCCCAGATATCGATTTTTGATCGCGGATTTTTATTCGGTGATGGTGTTTACGAAGTCATTGCAGTGATGAATGGCCGTTTTATAGATGCCGATCTTCACTATGACCGCTTGGCTCGATCGCTGAGCGAAATTCAAATGCGTTGGCCGCAACCACGTACCGAAATAGAAGCAATGGCGGCTGAATTAATCGCTAAAAACCAAGTTGATGAAGGCTTACTTTATTTGCAGGTGACGCGCGGCAGTTCGCAGCCACGATTATTCAATTTTCCGCCAGACAGAGTTCAACCGGCGATCGTTGCATTTACACAAGCCAAGGTCTTGGGCCAAGATGAAACCGCTGAAATTGGTATTAAAGTGGTTACGACGCCTGATTTACGTTGGCAACGACGAGATATCAAAGCGACCGCCCTGCTCGCCCAATGTTTGGCTAAACAAGCGGCGGTTGAAGCAGGCGCAGCCGAGGCGCTGATGCTGGAAGATGGCATTATCACCGAAGGCTCTTCCTCGACCTTTCATATCATTAAAGACAACACCTTGATTACCCGCCCGCTCAGCCATAAAGTATTGCCCGGCGTGACCCGCCGTTCTATGTTGAAACTGGCAGCGGATACCGAGCTAGAGATTATAGAGCGTCCAATTTCAATTGAAGAAGCTTATGCCGCCGATGAAGCCTTTATCACTTCGGCCAGCACCTTTGTGATGCCAGTGGTGCACATTGATGGCCACGGTATTGCCAATGGAGAACCCGGACGTTGGACACAACAATTACGCCGGGTGTATATCGATACCGCTTTGTGTGCGAGTGATTAACTGCGTTAACCGGTTTTTAAATTTATTCGGGGAATGCTGGAACCGTGTCGTTAAATTGCCGCAGGTAAGCCAGTAGTTCGGCGCGTTTCTGATCAGACTTAATCCCTCTGAAGTTCATCGCGCGGCCAGGAATTGCGCGCTCAGTATTGGTCAAATAATAATTTAAGGTCGCAAAATCCCAAGTATGGCCTGACTGCCGCATCGCTTCGGAATACTGGAAACTGGTCACGCTGCCTGCTTCGCGTCCAAATACGTTCCACAATTTTGGCCCCAAATTATGGATTCCATCCTTTGCAACATCATGGCAAGTAGCGCATTTACGATCGAAGTATTTTGCACCAGCATCAATATCGGCTTGTTCCACCAGTGTCTTGAACGCGGGGCTTAGGGCCGGTTGGTAGTCCCCAAGTGGTTCAGAGTTAACTTCTGCATTACCTACTGCTGACAGTAAAGCCGCAAGTAGCGTCATCAGGATAAGGGATCGATTTTTGAGGGGGTTCATTTTCTTTTGCGCTAGATATTGATAATGATTGCCTGGTTCTAGCCTTATCCTTGCCTAGTCCAGCTCCGCGAGTTGCTTAATATGCGCCGTGACGCTGCGGCCTAAAGACGACAGGTCATACCCCCCTTCCAAACACGAAATGACACGACTGTTACCGTGCTTTTTAGCTAAGCTACAAATCTCTTGGGTGAACCAACTATAGTCAGCTTCGTGCAGTTGAAAGCCGCCCATGTCGTCTTGCCAATGTGAGTCAAAGCCTGCTGAAATAATAATCAGTTCAGGGGCAAAAGCATCTAGCTTGGGCAGCCAGTGGTCGTGTATTGCATTCTGCCAATTTGCCCCGCTTGTGCCCGACGGCAAGGGCAGGTTCATGATGTTTGGCTGATCGGTGTCCGCGCCGTTGAAGGGATAAAAGGGGTGCTGAAAAGAGGAACCAAACAACACGCGATCGTCACCGCAAAAGATTTCTTCGGTACCGTCACCGTGGTGTACATCAAAGTCCAAAATAGCGACGCGATTGAGACCGTAGTGCTCCATGGCGTAAGCGGCACCAACGGCAACGTTATTGAAAACGCAAAAACCGGCAGCTTGACTTTTGCCAGCATGATGCCCTGGTGGCCGGATACCACAGAACGCATGTTTAAACTGGCCGCTCATGACCAAATCAACGGCTTTTAGCATTGCTCCTGCGCTACGTAAGGCAGCGTTGAGCGTATGCGGATTCATGCCAGTATCTCCATCAAGCATGATATGGCCATGCTTGGGTGCGCTGGTAAAAACGCGTTCAACGTAGTCATCGTCATGAACACGAACCAAGTCTGCTTTTTCTGCTAAAGGCGCATCGAAATGGATCAAAACCCAGTCCACTCCGGAGGAGATAAGCTGGTTCCTGATCGCGTCAAGCCGGTCAGGGGATTCGGGGTGATGAGGGTGCCCATTGTCGTGCAATGAACAATCGGGATGGGTGATGACTGCTGCTGTCATATCTACTTTGGATCAATGGTTTAAGAACTAAATTTGTGCGCTGCAACATTGAGTCAGGCATAATACCCATCATAAACTAATCACCTGATTTATACCAATGGGTTACCACTATTTAAGCAAGCTATTCGCTCCCAAATCAATCGCCGTTTTTGGGGCGAGCGAAGACCTTAGCTCTGCCGGTGCACGGCTATTTGAAAATATTCAAAAAAGTGGATTTAGGGGCAAATTATTTCCGGTAAATCCCAAGCACCAAAAGATTAATGGCGCCCCCTGCTATGCTTCGATTGATGACATCAGCAAAGTGGTTGAGTTGGCTGTCATCGCTACGCCGGCGGCAACGGTTCCAAAGATATTAAGGCAATGTGGTGAGCATGGCGTTCGCGGCGCGATCGTGGTGTCAGCAGGATTTGCTGAAGCCGGAGCCAAGGGCAAAAAACTTGAGCGCGAACTGTTTAATGTCGCCAAGCAATATGGCATTCATGTCATCGGCCCGAACTGTTTGGGCATTATCCGCCCCAGCGCCCACATGAACGCCACCTTCAGTAAAAATCAGGCACGCCCCGGTAAGCTGGCATTAGTGTCACAGTCCGGTGCCATGTGCACCGCTATTTTGGACTGGGCAGAAGCCAGAAATATTGGTTTTTCAGCGGTGGTTTCAATCGGTGAAGCAACGGATGTCGGGTTCGGTGATGTTTTGGATTATCTTTCCATGGATCCACAAACCAGTAGCATTTTGGTCTATATCGAAGGTATCCGAAACGCCCGCGGATTTATGAGTGGCTTGCGCGTAGCGTCACGCATGAAACCAGTTGTTGTGATCAAATCCGGCCGCCATGAGGCGGGCAGCAAAGCGGCAATGTCGCATAGTGGTGCCTTGGTGGGGCGCGACGACGTCTTCGAAGCGGCGCTTGATCGCGCCGGCGTGGTGCGCGCCAGCAATATCACCCAGCTGTTTTCAACCGCTGAAATTCTCGCTTCGGGACATCGCGCCAATTATGATCGCTTAGTGTTTTTGACCAACGGTGGTGGCCCCGGCGTCATGGCCGCTGACCGTGCGCAGGATGTGGGTATTCAAGTGCCCGAGCTGGCACCAGAGACGATTGCCAAACTGAATAAAGCCATTCCACCGAATTGGTCGAATGGTAATCCGATTGATATTTTGGGTGACGCTGATGCCGAGCGTTATAGCAGCGCGATGACAATCGCATTGGATGACCCCGGCACAGATGGCTTACTGGTGATGTTAACGCCACAAGCCATGACTGAGCCAACCGAGATTGCTCGGCGAGTGATTGCAGTGAGCAAGAAATCCAAAAAACCAGTAATGGCTTGCTGGATGGGCGAGCAGCTCGTTAATGAAGCGCGACACTTATTTGACGAAGCAGGTATTCCTAACTATCGGGCACCTGAGCAGGCAGTGGAAGCCTTTGCCAACTTGGCTACTTATCGTCGCAATCAGAAATTGCTGATGCAAGTGCCCACTTCATTGCATGATCTTAAAAAACCGGATGTTGAAGGCGCACGATTGATTATCGAAAGCGTTTTAGCTGAAGGCCGCAACACCTTGGGAACGGTAGAGTCCAAAGCCATTTTGTCGGCCTTTCGAATCCCAGTGATTCAGTCAACTTTGGCGCGCAGCCCTACTGAAGCGTTGATTGCGGCGGAGTCAGCAGGGTTCCCGGTGGCGATGAAGATCAACGCCAGCAATCTGTCGCATAAGTCTGATTCAGGTGGTGTGCAATTAGACGTTCCAAACGCGCACGCGGTGCGTAATGTTTATAAAGAGATGATGAAGACGGTTCGAAAGAATGAACCAGAGGCAAAAATTGATGGTATCACGGTCGAACATATGTATCGCAGCCCATCAGCGCGGGAATTGTTGGTTGGGGTCTCTCGGGACTCCGTCTTTGGGCCGGTTATTTCTTTCGGGATGGGCGGAACAGCGGTTGAAATACATCGTGATACGGCGGTTGCCTTACCCCCATTAAACAGCTACATGATCGATAAATTAATCGCCAAAACGCGGGTTACAAAAATGCTGGGTGAATTTCGTAACATGCCAGCAATCAATTGCGATGCCCTCAAAAAAGTGCTGCTGCGGGTATCGGAAATGGTCTGCGAATTGCCCGAAATTATCGAGGCAGATATTAACCCTCTAATTGCCGATGAAGGCGGAGTAATCGCTGTCGATGCACGCTTTCGAGTGAATTACGCGCCCGCCACCGGGATTAAATATGACCATATGGCGATCCACCCCTACCCGGTCGATTATGTGCAAACCCGTCAATTGCCCGACGGTACTGATATTGTTATCCGCCCAATCCACCCAAATGACAGTATCTTGGAACAACAATTTGTGCGTGATCTATTCGAGAAATCACGGTACATGCGGTTTATGCACGCGTTGCAGGAACTAACGCCCGAGATGTTGGTGCGATTTACCCAAATTGATTACGACCGCGAAATGTGCTTTATGGCTGTGACAGAAATCGATGATAAAGAAGTGAGCTTGGGCGTAGCGCGTTATGCGATTACACCCGATGGCGACAGCTGTGAGTTCGCCTTGGTGACTGCTGATGCCTGGCAGGGTAAAGGCTTAGGTTTTTTGCTCATGAAAACCTTGATGCGCTCAGCGCGAGAAAAGGGTTTGTCGATAATTGAGGGTGATGTCCTAGCGAACAACGCCGGTATGTTGCGCCTAATGAGCCGCTTGGGCTTTGAGGCAATCCGCGATCCAGAAGATTTTACCGTGGTTAATGTTAAACGGCGTCTATAAGCCGGCAAGGAGAATGCCTATTTCGCAACCCCTAGCGAGCGCGAGGCTTCATCTTGGCTAATTTCAACAAAGCCAATATCTTCCATAATCGCGTAGAGGGCTGGTAAGACCAGCATTAGCAATAGCGTTGAGGTAAGAATGCCGAATACGATGCTGGTTACTAAAGGCACCAGTATTTGCGCTTGTAAGCTGGTTTCCAGCATCAACGGCATCATGCCTGCTGCGGTGGTCACTGAGGTCAAGAAAATTGCCCGAAAGCGGTCGTGGACGGCCTGACTGGCAGCGTCATGCAAATGCATACCGTTGCTGGCATGGCGTTTGACAAATTCGACCATCAGGATTGAGTCGTTGACCACAACCCCAGCTAAGGATACAAAGCCAATCATGCTGGGCATGGTGAAATCCAGCCCCATCAGCATGTGTCCCCATAACGCGCCGATCAGTGCCAGCGGGATATTAACCATGACGATTAGCGGTTCACGATAATTACGAAATTGCAGGCTTAGTAGTAAAAAAACGCCCAGTAAAGCCAGTGCGAAGCCAATCAGTATCGATTGATTGGTTTCACCACCACTTTCAACTTCACCTTTGAGTGCTACCCGTACATTCGGAAACTGCTCTCGTAGTTGCGGTAAAAATTGTGCTTCTGCATCACTAATTACTTGAGTGGTATTAGCTTTATTTGGGTCAATATCACCCAGTACAGTAATTACTCGCTGATGATTGATTCTGGCAATGCGGGCGTATTCACGTGACTCGTTAATCTTTGCTACGCTTACCAGTGGGATAATCTCACCGCTGTTTGATAGCAGGCTGAAGTTGTCAAAATCACTGAGCGCATTACGTGGTTTAGTGTCAAGTTTGACATTAATTTCATACGATTCAGCACCATTGTAAATGTCGCCAACTTTCACCCCTTGATAGGCTGCACGCAATTGTGACGACACGGTTGCAGCGTCAACGCCAGCGCCTAAGGCGCCGGGTAATAGCTCGACTACAAACTGCGGCTTACCCAAGCGCAAGTCATCCATCAAATTGTTAACTCCCGCATAACCCCGCAGCCAATTTTGCAGTGCCTGTGATGCTTCTGATAAGCGGGTTAAGTCGTCACCTGCCAGTTGGATTTCAATCGCTTTACCCGCAGGC
This sequence comes from Candidatus Poriferihabitaceae bacterium, assembly GCA_965249035.1. Classification (GTDB taxonomy): domain Bacteria; phylum Pseudomonadota; class Gammaproteobacteria; order Arenicellales; family Poriferihabitantaceae; genus CBDFKV01. The sequence goes on from CBDFKV010000007.1 coordinate 331,592, forward strand.
CCAAGTGCCGGTTCTTTAAACAATACTGAAATTGCATCGGCAAACTCTCCCGTATTATTACGCCAGCTTGCTTTGAAGTCGTTGAGTGAGGAGTGACGCTTTTCGGTTTCCAGAAAATCGACGCTAATGGTTGCTAAATGCTCGCCTGATTCGTAAGCATCAGCGTTAACCCCATATCGGACCGCAACACTTTTGATTAGAGCCTCACTCTCGTTGGGCTGATACTCGGATTTTGTTTGTTCTAGAGAGGTCAGAATTGAAGCGACCATCGCTTCCGTTTTATCAAGCGGTGTGCCCTGCGCCTGCAGAATCCGCACATCCAGTTGGTTGCCTTCAATCTCAGGAAACGCTTTGAATTTAAGCGTCCCGGTGACCAATAAACTGATCGATAGCAACAGCATAGCAAAAGCCAAGCCGACCGTCAGGTACCTAAACCGAATGGCCAGTTCGCTTAGCTTTTGAACCTTATTGCGTAGCTTTAAAAACCCGGCTTCAAATCGATCACGCCAACGCGGTTGGGGTTTTCCATGGTCGTGTTCTAGTGAGTGCTTCAAGTGGTGCGGTAAGATCAAAAAAGCCTCAATCAAGCTAATCGTTAATACCCCCAGGAGGACTACCGGCAACACCCCCATGACTTGCCCCATTTCGCCTTTCATAAACAACAAGCTACCAAACAGCAAGGCGGAAGTGAGAAATGAAGAAAACACCCCACGGGCCACTCGCTGAGTCCCATCAATCGCGGCATCTAGCGGTGCTTTACCTTTTTTGTATTCATGCGAAATGCTTTCAGACAGCACAATCGCATCATCCATCAAAATCCCGATGGCCATTAACAAGGCAACCATCGAGATCATGTTGATGCTGACACCCGCGACCGTCATCACCGCCAATCCGCCTAGAAACGAAATCGGCAAACCCAATGCCACCCAGAAGGTGTAGCGGCCACTGAAAAATAGAAACAATGCTAACGTAGCGAGCAGCAAACCTTGCCAAGCATTCTTTAATAGGAGCTGTAGGCGATCTTTAACGATAGTTGCCGCGTCTTGGGTGAGTTGCAAGTGAGTACCTTCCGGTAAGCGCGCATTTTCTTGTTCGATAAATTGGCTCACTGCGTCAAATACTTTAAGCGTATCGTCCGAGGTGTTTTTATTGACTTGCAACAGCCCTGCGGGCTTGCCGTCAAACTCTACCCGCTGCTCCATTGATTCAAAGGCATCTTCAATCGTGGCAATGTTGCCAAGCTGGATTTCCCCACCATCAGCCGAATGAATGATCACCAAATCAGCCAATTCATCGGCCGTTCTTCGCGCATTTTCAAAGCGAATCTGGTAGGTCGTATCATCGCTTTCTAGCTGACCCGATGGCAGTTCAATGGCCTGACGCCGAATTAAATTAGCAATATCTTCAACGCCAAGCTGATACTGCACCAACACTTCAGGCTTTACCTTGACCAGTAGCTGGTGGGTACTGAACCCACTAATGGTTACCATGGGCACCTTTGGCAATGCCAACAAACGATCTCGATAATGTTCAGTAAGTGACTTCAGTTCAGGTGTGGACAAATCCTTGGCGGTGACTGCAACCGTTACCACCGGCTCAGTGCGGCCTAATTCGGTAATGACAGGATCTTCAGCGTTATCAGGGAGGTTGGTAATCCCATCAACTGCGGCTTTGATATCATCAATAAATTGTTGCATATCACCACTTTCCTGCATGGTCAGGTTCAATACCCCAAAGCTGTCGCGTGCCTCGCAGCGTTGTTCTTCGACAAAACTAATGCCATCAGTGGCATCTTCCAGTCGATTACAAATGCCCTCCTCCACATCGCGGGGTGTGGCACCCGGATAAGCCACTTGTACCTGCACCTGATTGAGGTTGATTTTTGGGAAAGTTTCCTTATTTAAGCCTGGCAATGCGGCAAGGCCGATGGCGATGATTGCCATCATCAATATATTGGCAGCGGTCGGATGACCCGCAAAATAGCGAATCATGGCTGGGTGTCCACCCCTGCTGCGGCTGCGGCTAAGGTTTGTTCCTGCTGGGCTGCATGTCTTGGTTTCAGGGGTATGCCGGATATGACCGGCACGATATCTGTCACCACCAGTCGGTCACCAATCTCCAAACCGCTGCTGAGCACCGCCAAATTACCTTGTAGGAAATCGATTTGTACGGGCTTGATTTGTAGTTGATCGTCGCTATCGACCACATACACCCGACCTTGGTGGATGGCCTTGCGTGGGATTACTAGGTGTTCTGTCGGCTGCGTCAAGAAAGTGACTTCGGTTGACATCCCTTTGATCAGCGGCGGTCGTTTGCCTGGCACAATGCCTTCGTAGGGGTTGTCAATGGTCACCACCAATGACACCGAGTCACGCGTGGAGTCTACCGCTTCGCCTATCCGCGCTAAGCGCCCTTGCCAGCGTTGGCTCGATGGGTCATTCACCAATCTCACGTTAACCTCTAAATTCCAGGCATCAATCGCGCTTTGTACTTCTGCCGTTTCAATTAATGATTCCACATTGGTTTGGACCATCCCGGCAGCCAGTGGCCGCATCATTTTGACGGGTATGTGCGCCTCAATTTCAATCGCGTCGACGCTCAACGCTTCAAACAAGGAATTACCGGCGGACACAAATTCACCTTCTTCAACCAAAACCTCGCCAATTCGTGCGTCAAAAGGCAATACAATTTCGGTTCTTCCCAAGGTGTCTTTACGTTCGCTGACTTGCGCTTTGGATTGCTCAATCTGTGCTTCTGATTGGTTTTTCCGAGAAGCGTAGGTCGCCAACTTGCCTTTCAAGTCTTGTACGGTTTGTTCTAATTGTAAAACCCGCTGCTGCTCAGCATCGAGTTGAGATCGCGCGACCAGTCCCTTATCAAAGATGGACTGAATCCTCTTTAACTCTTGACGGCCGACCGCTAAATTTTTCTGCGCCAGTGATAAAGAACGCCGAGCGCTTTGTTCTTCTACTTCAAGCTGCTGTAACCCCGATTCGGTGCTGGCCAGACTAGACTCGCTTTGACTGAGTGAGATTTCGTAGGTGGTGGGTTCTATTCTTAAAGCGACATCTCCAGTTTTAAGGCTATCACCTTGATTTAACTTTGGATTAATATAAACAATCTTACCATTTAACTCAGCACGCGTTGTCAAAGTGGTAGCGGGTTGTACGGTCCCATAGCCAACTGCTCGGGTACGTAGCGGTAAGGGTTTGACCGTAATAATATCAACTGTCTTTGCTGGATACGAAGCCGGGCTGTGTTCCAGCTCTGTTTTTCCTCGAACCAACATCACCATAATAGCGATTGCCGCAGCAATAACGAGCAGTAAAATCAGCGGGGACTTTAATAATTTCATCATCAGGAAGTTCCGTTTATTCGGTCGACTGAATGGCAATAACGGTGAATAGGTGCTGCGAATGCTAACAGAAATATTTCACCCCGCAAGCGGTCTTCGCCGTCCTGTTACAGTTTGTTACAAAAGGCTTTATTCCGCTTATCTAGAGCCTGCCAGATTGAATCTAAAGGTAGCTAAACTTATGTATTAGGCGTTTTTAAAGCACATGAACGCTCAGCCAATCTTTTGTTTTGCTAATAAAACCAGATACTCGTGGGCGATGCTGGCAGCAGCGATCGCAGTAATATCGGCGTGATCATAAGCGGGTGCCACTTCCACCACATCGGCCCCGACGAAATTCAGGTCTTCTAAGCCACGCAAGATTGCTATTGCTTGCGCTGAGCTAAGACCGCCGACTACGGGAGTGCCGGTGCCGGGCGCGAATGCAGGGTCTAAGCAGTCTATATCGAAAGTTAAATAAGCAGGATGATCAACGACGACAGCTTTGATCTTGTTGATAACGGCGGCTGTACCCTGCTCGTGTACCCACGGCGCATCCAGAACAGTCAAGCCACGGGTATCGTTATTATGCGTGCGGATGCCGACTTGAATCGACTTGTCTGGGTCAATCAAGCCCTCTTTTAGTGCACGGGTGAACATGGTGCCGTGATCAAGTCGGCCTTCTTCGTCGTCCCAGGTATCGGTATGAGCATCAAAATGGATTAAAGCCAGTTTGCCGAATTTAGCCGCATGCGCGCGCAACAAGGGATAAGTCACAAAATGGTCACCACCAAAGCTGAGCATTGATGCACCCGCGTCAAGAATTTCATCGGCATGCGCTTCCACCCGCCCAACCACCGTCTGGGGATGGCCATAATCTAAAGCACAATCACCGTAATCAACCACCGCCAACGACTCAAAGGGATCAATGCCGGAAGGAAACGCCAGCAATTCTGCTAATTGGGTTGAGGCAGCACGAATGGCTGCCGGCCCAAAGCGCGCACCGGGGCGATAGCTGGTTGCTGCATCAAAGGGGATTCCGGTGATGGCGATATCGACACCATCTAACTCGCGTGTATACTGGCGCCGCATAAAGCTAAGCGCGCCGCTGTAGGTCATTTCAGCTTCACGGCCAAGCAGCGCGCGTTTTCGAAAAGCTTGGTCTACCATTTGGTCGCTCATATTTTTAGGTTCTACTCAATTATCATGGATAGGCTAACGCTGTAATTGAAGGCGCTGTCGACGATTGACTTCACGCTAATTTGTGATCACAATTCGAGTTCGCATTCTAACGTCTTTCAACGGCTAGCAAAACATGAAAATTGGCATCCTGAAAACCGGTCATGTACCGGATGAATTAGTCACCAAACACGGCAATTACGCTGATATGTTTGTCCGAGTGTTGGGGCAAGCCAGTCCTGCGCTCAGCTTTGCTGTTTATCCGGTGCACGACCATGAGCTGCCGGAATCCGCTGATGAGTGCGATGGCTGGGTGATTACTGGTTCGCGTTATGGGGTGTATGAAGATCACGGCTGGATCGATGCATTAAAAGACCTAATTCGCGATATTCACCAACAACAAATCCCCCTATTTGGCATTTGCTTTGGCCATCAAATAGTTGCGGAAGCACTCGGTGGCAGCGCGGTCAAATCGGATAAAGGCTGGGGGCTTGGATATGATACCTACACTCTGATCGACCCACCCGCTTGGTTGGGGCACGATAACGATCAATTAACCTTGCATATTGTTCATCAAGATCAAGTGGTTGCCTGCCCGCCCGATGCCAAAGTCTTCGCAACCTCACCTTTTTGTGAATTTGCCGGACTTAGGTACGGAGACAGTGTTGTGACAATCCAGGCGCACCCAGAATTCTCGACTGAATATAACCAAGATATTCTGCAGATTCGGCGGGGTGTCACCATCCCTGTCGCAGTGGCTGATCCCGCGCTGGAAATGCTCAAAGACGCCGGTAACAAACTCGATTCGCAACGTTTTATTGGTTGGATGGCGGATTTCTTCCTGCAGGCACACACCGAGTCACTTGCCAAAAGTGCATAAAACTCGTTATATCAATTAATTACAATCGGAATTTAATCCATGAGTAGTAACCACGATCTACAGCAACGCAAACTCAAAGCTATGGCCCGAGGCCAAGGCAATATGCAAACTGCCTACGTGGCGCGCGCAAAAAACGCAGAATTGTGGGATATCGAAGGCAATCGTTTCATTGATTTTGGCGCCGGAATCGCGGTCGTCAATACCGGCCATAGTCATCCAAAAGTGGTTGCAGCCGCCACCGCTCAAATCAAAAACTTCAGTCATACCTGCGTCATGGTCACCCCGTATGGGCAAGCGGTTGAGTTGGCGGAAAAACTGAACGCAGCCGTGCCGGGCGATACTCCGAAGAAAAGCATTTTTGTTTCGACCGGCGCAGAGGCGGTTGAAAACGCCGTCAAGATAGCTCGCGCTTATACGGGCCGTCCGGGTGTGATCGCCTTTAATGGGGGCTTTCACGGACGCACCAATTTCACCATGGGCTTGACTGGTAAAGTGGTGCCTTACAAAGCCGGGTTCGGGCCCTTCCCCGCCGATATTTATCACGCTCCGTTCCCGATTGAATATCACGGCATCAGCGTTGAAACCGCATTGGCTGGTTTGGACAAGCTATTCACCACCGAGATCGAAGCCTCACGCGTTGCAGCGATGGTGGTTGAACCCGTTCAGGGTGAAGGCGGGTTTTATCAAGCCCCCAAAGCGTTCCTGCAAGCCTTACGCCAGCGTTGTGACGACCATGGCATCGTTATGATTTGTGATGAAATCCAAACGGGCTTTGGCCGAACCGGCAAGATGTTCGCCTCTGAATACGCTGGGATTGAACCTGATTTAATGACCCTGGCCAAAGGTTTGGCTGGTGGATTTCCGTTGGCCGCAGTCACCGGCAAAGCAGATATCATGGATGCTCCTGCACCCGGTGGTTTGGGCGGTACCTATGGCGGCTCGCCGGTCTCGTGCGCTGCTGCTTTAGCGGTGTTGGAGGTGATTGAAGAAGAAGATTTGTGTAGTAGAGCAAGCGTCATCGGAGATCGATTGGCTGCGGGTTTGACCAAGCTGCAATCTGAGCACCCTAATCAAATCGGCCAGGTCCGTCATTTGGGAGCAATGGTGGCGATGGAGTTGGTTAAAAATGGAGATGCCAACCAGCCCGATCCTGAGCTAACCAAAGCCTTGGTTGAAGAAGCGGGCAAACGTGGTTTAATTATATTGTCCTGCGGTGTCCGCGGCAATGTCATCAGAATTTTAGCGCCGCTAACCATACCTGACCCCTTGATTGAAGAAGGCATGGAGATTCTGAGCGATGCCTTTGCAGCTTTGGTGTAAGCGACCTTATTCGTGAACCTGCTTAAACAAAGTACTTTTATTGATCTGCCCGCCAGTGTCCCCGGCACCCAACAACGCTTAGCCCTGCGCTGTTATGGAGATCCTGACGCGCGTCCACGGTTTTGGCTACAAGCCAGCTTACACGCCGATGAAATACCCGGTGCTGCAGTTTTAACCCAGCTGGAGCCGTTGCTGGCCAAGGCTGAAGCTGAAGGCAAGCTAATCGGGGCAGTTTACGTATTACCGCAAGCCAACCCGATTGGTGCGCACCAGTTTATTGAAGCGATGCATGTGGGTCGTTATGCTTTGGGTGGCGGTGGTAACTTCAATCGACACCATCCTGACGTCACCTCTGAGCTGGCTGAACGGATTGTTAATACTCTGAATGATGACCTTGAGCATAACCGCGCAGTCATCCGCCAAGCGATGGCTGGGATCGCTGAAGAGAAACTATCTGATTCGTTGCTAAGCCCTGTTGAAGCCTTACGATGGACGTTATTTCTGCATGCATCACAAGCCGACGGGGTGCTGGATTTGCACTGCGATGACGAAGCTTGTCTACATCTTTATGCCACGAGCGCCAGCGCTGAAAACGCAGCAGTCTTGCACCGTTATTTAGGCGCACAATTAACCTTGTTAGCGCGAGTGTCAGGCGGCAATGCCTTTGATGAAGCCTATTCCTTACCCTGGGTTGATCTGGCAGAACTGTTTGTGAATCACCCCATTCCAGCGCCTCCACTGTCCGCCACCATCGAATTTCGCGGCGCACAAGACGTCAGCTTGGAATACGCCAAAGCAGATGCCGCTAATCTGTATGCCTACTTACAAGACGTTGGCGTGATTGAGGGCGATTGTGGCGAGCAACCTAAAATCAGTGGCGACGCACGCCCATTGAGCGGCGTAGACATGATTCGTGCGCCCATCGGCGGAATTTTATTCCATACTGCTGAAGTCGGGACTACCATCGCCAAAGGTCAATCCGTTGGCTTAATCAAAGACCCGGTTAGTGGTGAAGAAGCGAAGATGTTCGCAGGTACAGAAGGCGTGCTATTCGGCCGAGAAAGCCGTCGCTGGATTCGGCGGGGAGAAATCGTCTGTAAAGTATCTGGTAAAGAGCCGTTAGCCAACAAAGGTGCCAACTTACTAACTGACTAGACGCGGCCCTCCATTGTGACTCATTACGGACGTTAAACCACGTATTACTCATAGTGAGAAGTGGGGTTTGATAAGGCCTGGGTTCGTTTCATTAACTGTTGGATGCAGGAAAATATAGAGGAAGACCATGGATATTCAGACACTCACAACGTTCTTCATGTGGTGCACCATTATAAATGGCGGCATCTTGGTTCTGTGGACTGTGTTCTTTGCATTCGCCCCGGATGTGGTGTATCGCACACAAAGCAAATGGTTTCCCATTCCTCGAGAAACATTCAATGGGGTCATTTACTCGTTCCTAGGGCTGTTCAAAATTGTCTTTCTATTCTTTAATGTCGTTCCCTACGTGGCCCTGCTGATCATCGGATAAAATGCATCATCCAGCAAAGCCTTACACTTAACGGTTATCTTGCTACGCTCCATAGCTGCAAATGAAGGCTGCGTTAGCTGTGTCCGATTTCTAGGGCTGTCAAAGAAAATTAAAGTTGGCTGCTGAGGTAAGTGTTTTTCAATGGCCTTTACTTTTCAATCGACCAGAAACATACTCGAAGCGGATAGTTAACTAGGGGGTGTTGTGACGATGCATGTTTTATACGTCAATAAAAACGTCAATCATTGTTAAGTGGCTAAAGGAAACAATATACCAATAAAATTAATAGCTTCGGGAATTGGTCTGGCGATATCCTTCGTAATAGCAACCCACTTTTATGCGGGAGCCTATCAGCTAGAGATATTTGCATTATTCCTTGCGTTGACGTCTTGTGTTTATGGGGGTGCTATCCTTACACCCGCAGGCGCCAAGTACTCATATGTAGAGCTTCCCTTTGTAATTATCGTGTTTATAACATCTATCCTTGGGTTATTATTTTCGCCAGTATGGTTGGCAGTAGGTTATGTACTTCATGGTATTTGGGATACCATGCATCATTTAAAAAAATAGAAACACCCATCGTACTGTGGTTCCCACCCTTGTGTGCAGTGTTTGACGTGCTGGTGGCTGTTTTTATAATGTGGCTGTGGTTTAAAGCCATCTAACAAGCGGTTTAGTGTTTACGTTTCAATTGTAGTCATTCGACAAAGCACTCAAGAAGTCCGTCTATCAGGAGAATTCTTAAATGGCTGAAATGGGCAAAAAGCTAGAAGGTTGAAGGTTTACCTGTGCTGGTGCTGGTTGATTTCAGCATGAAATACTTTTACTCGCTTATATCTCTGAGAACCATTAAATTCTGCAAGCCATCAACGCGTGGTGATCTTTACTATTCAGCGCATTCTTTGAATAAGTCACATTTTCAAAGTTCAAGACCCAACTATTGGTAACCCTAAATTAACCGGACTTCTTTAGCGACTTGTCCAAACCGAGGTCGGTAAAATTGAACCCGTTGTATAGTCCTGTGAATTATTGATCTTGGGCTGAAACCAGTCGCCCAGTTCATCGTACTCTGCCTCGCTAATCAATCCTTGTGCCCGGAGCAGTGCCCCTAATGCTACTTCGCTGGCTCGGGTGGCACCATCGTCAATTTTGAGCGCAAAACCGATCCCTAAATCACGCGCCAATCCTGTATAGACACCTTCGGCACCCGTTTTCACGATTACCCGCCCTGCCGTTACCTGGATGATGTCAGTGCAGCAACGGGCGCTGCCAGCCAATAATTCAGGGTGATCAGTGATCGCATTGAGTAAGGTGTTGATGGCACGCGCGCTAATAGATGGCTGATCATCAGGCATTGCGTATTTAGCGCACGCTAACGCCAGACTTTGGAGCGGCATGCATAAGGCGGGTAGGCCACAGCCATCGCGCTCCCATAGATATTGACTGACGTCGATACCAATCAACTCGCCAAAGCGCTGCATCCAGGCGGTTTGGACTGGATGATCATAATCAGAATAATCATCCGTGGATTCCTCTAAATACTGCGCATAAGTCAGCATGCCGGTGTGTTTTCCGGAGCAATTATGATGCGCCCGGGTCGCATATCCACCTTTACGGATCAGGTCAAATTGATCGGCCTGTAGGCGTGGGTAGTCGCAACCGCAAGCCAGTGCATCATCATCCAGCCCGAGTTGATCGAGCCACTGCGTGACTAAATCTACATGCATCGGCTCGCCATTGTGTGAGGCACAGGCGATGGCGATTTCCTTATTAGTTAATTCATACGCCGCAGCCGCCCCACTTTCCAGCAACGGTAAAGCCTGGAATAGCTTCAGTGCCGAACGCGGGAAGGTAATCGCCTCTGGGCGTCCGAGAGCAAATAGCGCGCGCCCTGAGTGATCCACAGCGATCGCGCTGCCACGATGCTCTGATTCAACGATTCCACCTCTCCAAACATCGACTAAAACTGGGTTCATTGGAGTACCTCTTGATTAGCTATAGGTTTATGTCACAAATTCACGCAGTGCAGCTAACACCTGCTCAATATCATCCGCACAAATATCCAAATGAGTAACTAACCGTGTCACTGGCTCCTGTGCTGCGATAATGATTCCTTGCTGCATGAGCGAAGCTTGTAGTGTTTCGGCACAATTGTCTGGAATCTGCATCATTATCATATTGGTATCTTGCTCGGCGTGAAATCCATCAAGGGTATTAATACCCTTGGCCAGCAGCGCCGCTAAGTCATGATCGTGCTGCAAGCGAGAGATGTGATGCTCTAGCGCGTAGCTCCCCGCAGCCGCGAGCATTCCCGCCTGACGCATGCCGCCGCCTAACATTTTGCGCATCCTGCGCGCGCGGCTAATAAGCTGCTCTGATCCCGACAATACTGAACCGACCGGTGCCCCTAGGCCTTTAGACAGACACAAGGAGACGCTATCAAATGGGGTTGCCAGCTTTTTGGGTTCTGCGCCCTGCTCTACGGCGGCGTTCATCAGCCTAGCACCATCTAAGTGTGTGCTCAAACCACGCTCATGTGCAAATCGACACAATGCTTCAATATGCGTTTGGTCTTGGACTTTGCCAGATACGGTGTTCTCTAAAGATAACAGTCGACTCAAAGGATAATGTGGATCACTGGGGTCTTTGACGGCTTGCGCGACTTGCTCACGGCTGATACTGCCGTTGGCATCAACCGGCAAAGGGCAGACGGCTACACCGCCTAAAACTGACGCGCCGCAAGCTTCGTGTTGATAGACGTGATAGGCATCACCCAAAATCACTTCTTCACCCCGTTGGCAATGTGCCATTACGCCCAATAAATTACTCTGGGTGCCACTGCTGACAAATAAGCCTGCTTCTTTTCCGAGTAGTTTGGCGACTTGCTGCTCGAGTGCATTAACACTGGGGTCTTCTCCGTAAACATCATCGCCGAGGAGTGCATTTAACGAGGCTTCACGCATGGCAGGTGTTGGCTGAGTGACAGTGTCGCTGCGAAAATCGATTAGCTGATCCGTCGATAAATCAGGATTTACCGCCGAAATCGTACTTGCATAAGCCGTTTTTGCCATGGGTATTGGTCGCTCGGATGAAATTGCCCTATTATCTACGCCTCAGGCCGTGACAATCAAGGACGTTCCGACCACAACCAGCGCAGAACCTGCCCAGGCGCCCCAGGCTGGGCGTTCTCGCGTTTTCAGCCATAACAACGGCAACATCACCACAGGCGTGATAGACGATAAGATGGTGGCGATACCGACATCACCTTGAGAAAAGGCATACAGCAACAGGCTCATGCCCAGCGCCATTCCAATCAAACCACTAACCGCTGACAGGGTAATCTGTGCTCGGGTTGCGCTTTTTTCCGGTCGGTTTTTACTGGCCGCGAACATTAGGTTTAAGGCCAGTGCCGCGATGCCGATCCGTAAGGCGGTTACTGCGATCGGGTGAGCACCGCCATCCAGCACGGGTTTGATAATGATAATGCCAATCGATTGCGCCAAGGCAGCCAGCAAGCCCAGAATAATGGCAGTGCGCAAGCTACCCAGCGTTGATTCCCAGGCGTGTTGCTGACGTCGATGCTTGCCCCAAGCAATCGCAATAAACACACCAGCAATCACCAGGGCAACGCCCACACCTGAGCGAGGTGTGAGTCGCTCCCCAAACACCCAGATGCTTAAGAAAAGCGTCATTGGTGCATTGGTGGCAAACAGGATTTGGGTGCGCCGTGGGCCAAGCTGACGCATGGTTGCAAATAAGGCTGAGTCGCCTATTGCAATGCCGATGAAGCCTGATAGAAAAATTATCCCGGCGTCAGCAGCGTTGATTGATTGCCAGCCGATTGACGCCGAAATCCCTACCGTCATTAAAATAAAAACGGCAGTATTACGAATCCGGTTGAAACGAACACCGCCAAGATTACGTGCGAGGTCAGCAGTGACCAGGATTCCAATCGTCCAGCTTAGTGCAGCGCCGATGGCTGCCAGCTCATACATCAGTGATTATCTAGGGACAGATCGTAGCTTACTTCGGTTGCGCGCCTTGATAATCATTCAAGATCGCTTCAAGGCCGGGTTTGTGTTCGATGGCTTCTTGACGGCTTAATACTTCCAGGCTATGAGGGAAAACGACCCAACCACTGGTTTCATTGATGAAAAAATCGGGAACGCGTTTGGTTTGATTGTTTGAGGGCTTGTACCACAGCGCAGCGATCCGAATATCGGTGGGTAAATTTTTGCGCAGACGGCGTTTGAGTTTTTTGATCACCGCCTCGATGCTGCGGCCAGTGTCATAAACATCGTCAACGAATAGCAGCTTGTCATCAGCGTTTAAGTTGTGGGTCAGATATTCGAGGCCGTGCACCCGGATTTTACGCTTACTCGCTTGCATGCCGGTATAGGATGAGGTGCGAATCGAAATATGATCGCTGGGGAGGTCCATCCAGGCGAGAAATTCTTGGACTGCAATACCAATCGGCGTGCCGCCGCGCCAAATCGCGACGATATAGTCGGGGTGATAACCGCTTTTTACAATTTGGGCGCTTAACTTGAATGAGTCCAGGAGTTGTTCATCAGCAGTGATATAGGTTTTTTTCATGATTGAAAATATCAGACGTCAAGCTTATCCAGAATATCGGCCAAGCCGGGCTTATTGGCAATTATTTCTTTTCGGCTTAAGCCAACTAATTCATGCGGAAAAACTAGCCACTGGCTGGTTTCGTGCAAAAAATAGTGCGGCACCATATCGGTTTTATTATTCCCTGGCTTAAACCACGGCATCGCTATGCGCGTATCAACGGGCATATTAAGCCGTGTTTTCCACTGTAACGACTGCAAAATTGCCGCCACGCTACGGCCCGAATCAAACACGTCGTCAACCAGCAATAGCTTGTCTTCGGCGTTGATATTGTTGACCAAATATTCAAGGCCATGGACTCTGATCTTTGAATCTTGCTTACCAATGCCGGTATATGATGAAGTTCTGATCGCAATATGGTCAGAATCAAAACCCAGATACGCCATGATTTCTTGTACCGCTATACCGACCGGTGAGCCGCCACGCCAAACTCCAACGATATAATCTGGTCGAAAGCCATCATTTAATATGTTGACGCCGAGTCGATAGGAGTCAAGCAGCAGTTCGTTGGCGGTAATGTAGATTTTTGGGGTCATGGTATCCGGGCAAGCTTGCCTCAAAAAGCCAGTAGACTAGCGAGTAAGTTGATCTGGGTCAATCGAAAGCGAGTCGATAAACAATCTTATTGGGTTTGTGCTAAAAAGCTGCGATCGCAAGACTAAAATGTCGCTATGGTTTTACTCACCGCCTTTATCGTTGGATTACTCGGTTCCGTGCATTGCATCGGCATGTGTGGCGGAATCGTTGGCATGCTGGCCTCGGGTAATGCCACCCCCAAAACGACGATTCGTTCAACTCTCAGGCTTTGGTTGCCGTACAGCGCGGGCAGGATTTCAAGCTACACGTTAGCAGGGTTGATTGCCGGAACGCTGGGTGCGCAAGCCGTTGGCTTGTTTAACCCGGAGCACGTGCAAAACGTTGGCTTGATACTGGCCGGTGGTTTTATGATTGCACTGGGGTTGTACCTAAGCGGCTGGTGGCAAGGTTTGGTTGCGCTGGAAAAGCTGGGCGGCGTTTTGTGGAAGCGAGTGCAACCGCTTAGCCGTAAGTTGATCCAAGTTGATCACCCAGCCAAGGCATATGTGGCTGGACTGGTTTGGGGTTGGCTGCCCTGCGGTCTAGTCTATTCGGTTTTAGTATGGTCGATGACCATCGCCACGCCCATTGGTGGTGCCTTGACTATGCTGGCGTTTGGGCTAGGCACCCTGCCGATGGTGCTCAGCATGGGCGTTGCAGCCAACAAGCTCAACGTTTGGCGGCAAAAAAAGTGGGTTCGCCACGTAGCGGGAGCGCTCATCATCAGTTTCGGAATATTGACACTGCTCGGTATCGTCAAACCGTTCCACGTGCCACTATTTTCCAACACGGTAATGTGTGCGGTACCCTAGGCATCCATAGATCATTTACAAGTCGGCGCAGGAAAACGTTGCTCTACTGGCTGCGCGACTGGCGGTTTATAGCCGTGTAATAGGCGTACTTGAGCAAGCTGCCCTAATTGACTGGTAGTGCTTTTACTGAGTTCGACATAAATCGTGCGCGCGTGCTCTACTTGCTGACTAATCAGAAAGGCGTCAGCTAAAGCAAATTGAGCAGCATCACCTGCTTTATTCGGGACAGACTCTTTCAATACCCTGATTTCGTCAATCTTGCCTAGTTGGGCGAATGCGCGCAAACGCGCTTTTTGTAACGCTATTGCTTGGTCATCCTCTAACGCTGGCTGGAGTTGTGATAGGCGGGTGTTTTCAGCCAACGCTGCGATAGGAAAACCGCAGCGCAACTGTAACGACTGCAGTATCAGAGAAAGCATTGGGTTGTTAGGTACCCGTGCAACCAATTGCTCGCTCGCTGCCCGATACATGCAGGCACGTGGATAGGCCCAAGCCGTTTCAACCAGCAAACTGCGTAAGGCTTCGTCGGCATAAGGGCTGTCAGAATCCAATACAGACTCCAATAGACTAATGCCTGCTTCGCGATCACCTGACCAGTCCAGAATCAACTTAACCAGGCCTAAGCCCTCATCGCTCGCGCTGGTATAAATTTCATACAAGCCCAGAACCAATTGCGCCTCAGCAGAGTCAGGCCAGCGCGCTGCAAGGTCTCGGGCGTTTTTGGCGAGTTTATGGGCCTTTACAAAATGCAAATCAAATAGATACATCCGTGCGGTATGCGCCCGTGCCGTTGCTAAGGCTACAGCATTAGTCTCGGTTTGATTGGTCTTCCAATTTTGCTCAAGCTGGGTGATGGCTTCATCCAATTGGCTTAGAGCTTGATTGCGCGCTTCTAGCGAATTAATTTCACGCCCCGCATTCCATGCTTGAGCACCAGCCAAGAAGTTGCTGAGTGGATAGCCAGGATATTGCTGACGAAGCTGGGCTATTTGATCGGGAGCATTCGGCGCATTGTCCCAAATCGAGTAGAGTACGTCGCGCACTTTAGCGTCAACACAGTCTGCGACTGCGATCGGCGGCAGCGCCGCCATAACAACGGTAAAGACCAGTGCTAAACTAGTTTTCATAGGGGCTCAAAAATGGACGTATCCAGTTGATATTAGGTGGTGGGTTCGCCATTAGCCACACCCAGTTGCTTTGTTGGCGTAGCCAAGTCAATTGCCGCTTGGCGAGTTGACGGGTGGCCGCCACACCACTGGCGAGTAATTGATCTTTATCAATGTCCCCATCCAAATAGGCCCACGTTTGCCGGTAACCAACCGCGCGCATTGAGGGTGAGCCAGCGTTTAGGTCATTGCGTTGACGCAGTCCCTGTACTTCATCGATTAGTCCATGGCTTAACATCTGTTGGAATCGTTCTTCTATCCGCGCATGCAGCTCTGCACGATCAGGCAGAAACAGCGCAAACTTGATGGCGGGGTACGGCATCGGCTCTGGTTGATGGCGCTGCATGATGGCACTGGGCGCTTCACCGGTCAGCGCATGGATTTCTAGCGCTCGGCAGATTCTCTGTGCATCAGCTGACTTGATTTTTAGCCCCAGTTTTGGGTCGATATCCGCTAATTCTCGATGCAAATGTTGCCAACCCAAGCGGTTGCCGCGTTCGGTAATCTGGTCGCGTAGCTCGGCGTTTCCTGAAGGTAATTCAGAAATGCCTCGCTCCAGCGCCATAAAATAAAATAAGGTGCCGCCGACCAAAACGGGAATACGTTGATTGTCATGGGCCGCCTTAATTGCTGCCAAGGCATCATTCCGAAATTGCACCGCGTTATAGGTATCAGCCGGGTCACGAATATCTATCAACTGATGCGGATATTGGCGCTGCTCTTCGATGCTTAACTTGGCGGTTCCAATATCCATGCCACGATAGACTTGGGCGGCATCGACATTGATCAAATCAACTGGATAATGTTGTGCCAGTTCAATTGCCAATGCCGTTTTTCCCGATGCAGTGGGGCCAGCGATGAAAACTACCGGCCGCGCAGAAACCATTTATCCAGCTCATCCATGGACACGCTGACCCAAGTGGGGCGGCCGTGATTGCATTGACCGATCCGCTCGGCCTGTTCCATTTGGCGTAGTAATGCGTTCATTTCAGTAATGCTAAGCTGACGGTTAGCTCTGATCGCACCATGGCAAGCTCGGGTGGATAACAGCTCATGGATGGTACTTTCGATACGATCGCTCACCCCAAGTTCGGAAAGGTCAGAAATGACGTCTTTGATCAACGTGGCTATATCAGCATTGCTTAGTACTTCGGGTACTTGTCTGACCACCAATTGATCCTCACCGATTAAATCAATCTCAAAACCCATCGTTTCGAAGGTCCCTTGATGCTCCATCGCTAGTGCTGCGTCGGTTTCGCTTAATAAGATGCGCACCGGCACCAACAAGGGCTGAGCAGAAATGGCATTCGATGAAAAACTCTGTTTCATCGCTTCATAGTTAATCCGCTCGTGCGCGGCATGCATATCAACCACCACCATACCGTCGGCACTTTCCGCAAGGATATACACACCCTTAAGCTGCGCGATTGCATAGCCAAGCGGTGGAATATCGTCGGGATCATGCGAAACTTCTTGCGAGAGGTCCGCTTCGGTGTCGCCCGCGCTGGCTGGCGCAGACCGCAAAGCATCGTATGCCGTCATCTGTTCTTCTGCGCTAAACCGAAAGGCACCTTGGCGCGCACGTGGTTCCTGGTTCGGCACAAAGCTGCTTAGGCTAGAGCCATTTCTTGATGAAGACGAACCCGGCTCATCCTGCATTTGTGCTAAGGCTTCCAACTGCGGGTTAATATTCACCGTCGCCACTTGATCACCTGGACGTAAATCGGCAATCACACGATAGAGCGTGCGATAGACGAAATCGTGGACTGCACGTGTATCTTTAAATCGGACTTCGGTTTTTGCGGGATGCACATTGACATCAACGGTGGCGGGATCAACCTGCATATACAAAACAAAAGCAGGATAGCGACCGCTATATAGTACATCCGCGTACGCGCGCTTGACCGCGTGGGCAATTAAAGGGTCACGCACCGCACGGCCATTGACATAAAAATATTGTAAATCAGATTGGCTGCGCGAAAAAGTGGGCAAGCCTAACCAACCCCACAGCTGAAGTTCGGCAGGCTGTTCTGTTTGACCGCTCTCACCCCGGCCCTTTACCCGGTCACCTTCCTGAGCATTGAGCCGGATGGCATTTTCTTGAAATGGTTTGCCACAAATAGCAGCAATACGTGCATCTTCTGCGGCTTCGTCGACAGCAATCGGGCAATCCAGCATCACCTTGCCGTTGTGCCGAAACGTGATGCCGACGTCAAAACGTGATAAAGCCAGTTTGCGCACAACTTGATCCATGTGCTTGAATTCGGTTTGTTCGGTGCGTAAGAATTTGCGTCTGGCTGGGGTGTTATAAAACAGGTCGTTGATGCTCACCGTGGTGCCGGTATTGCGCGCCAACGGCTTTGGCTTGCTCACGTCGGTACTACCAAAGCAGTCGACTTCAAAGCCGCTGTTGGCGTCACCCACTTTTGAGTTTAGTGTTAGCTTGGAAACTGCCGCTATACTGGGCAAGGCTTCGCCGCGAAACCCCAGCGAATCTATGCGATACAAGTCTTCAAATTGGCTGAGTTTGCTGGTTGCATGGCGAGATAAGGCCAAAGCGAGTTCATTTTCAGGAATGCCAAAACCATTGTCGTTGACCACCACCGACTTAATCCCGCCACGCTCAACATCGATATCAATATGGGTGGCCCCGGCATCCAGCGCATTCTCAAGCAACTCTTTTAGCAGTGACGCTGGCCGCTCGATTACTTCACCCGCGGCAATTTGATTAATCAGCCTTTCATCGAGCCGATGAATGTGCGCGCGCTCAGTCATTACGAACAAACTGTTGACCGGATTTTTTAACGTAACGATTGACGCCAGCCAAAATGGCGTGGGCTAGGTTTTGTTGATGAGCGTGGCTATTCAGCAATTTCTCTTCTTGTGGGTTAGTGATAAACGCAGTTTCCACCAAAATAGACGGGATGTCGGGTGATTTCAATACCACAAAGCCTGCCTTTTCAACATTTTTTGAATGCACCTTACCGATTCGCTTCATTTCGGCCAAGACTTCTTGCGCAAATTTGGTGCTTTCGTTGATGGTATTGGTCATGGATAGATCAAGCAGCACACTGGCCACTTCCTGATCTTTATCGGCGATATTAAGCCCTCCTGCCAAATCTGCTGCATTTTCTTTATTCGCCAACCAACGTGCCGTTTCGCTGGTTGCGCCGGTTCGAGACAGTGCGAACACCGACGAGCCGCGAGCACTGGAACGCTTAAAGCCATCGGCATGGATTGAGATAAATAAATCTGCACCGAGTTGCCTGGCTAGTCGCGTACGCTTGCGCAGCGGGATGTAGTAATCGCCTTTACGGGTCAGCTCTGCGCGCATCCCCGGGGTGGAGTCAATCAGGTGTTTGAGTGCTTTAGCGACTGTTAGCACTATCGTTTTTTCATGGGAGCGTCGACCTCGTGCACCCGAATCTTCGCCGCCGTGCCCTGCATCAATGGCAATCACAATATCATCCTTTTTGGGCGGTTTACCAATTATCGCTGGCCCTGAATTCTGATTAGGTGTTTTGGTCGTCTTTGCAATAGCTGGTGCCGAACTGCGCTGATTTTTGGGGTAAACGTCAATGATCAAGCGATGCTTAAAGCCGCTACCTGGCGGCAGGTAAGACACTTTGGGTTTTACTTGAGTGCGCAAGTCTAAAACCAATCGAGACACGCCTGGCTTGGGTTTGCCGAGCCTAAAAGTGCTGATATAAGGCCCACCATCAGAGGCAGTCGGTGCGTTGGCAGCAATTTTGAGGTTGTCAAAATCAATGACCAACCGATCAGGATTTCCCAGGAAGAAATAGTTGTAGCTGGGTTTGGCGGAAATATCCAGCACCACTCTCGAACGCTCCGGTGCGTGCCAGACACGAATATCGGTCACTGAACCAGCGGCGGCAGCAATAGGGCTAAGCAACAGCAGCGCAAAGACTAACCCGAATCGACACGCGTGTTGCAAGCAATGGATTGCAGGAATATTCATCTAAGTGTAAGTGGCTTTCGCCTCTAAACCAACGATATGGATGGTTCGCGCATCGCCCACGTGGGCAATCTGAACCTCAATGTCAGCCTCGGGCAGCCAACCTTTCGATTGGTGCGGCCACTCAATTAAACACAGGCTTTGTGAATGAAACATCTCGCGTGCACCAATGGCTTCTAGTTCTTCAGCTGATTCCATCCGGTACAAATCGAAGTGATAAACGTCCATGTCCGCCAGATGGTAGGGTTCGACCAGTGTATAAGTTGGGCTTTTAACCGCACCTGAATGCCCTAAGCCATTGAGTATCCCCCGGACCAAAGTGGTTTTGCCGGCCCCAAGGTCGCCCAGTAAAAAAACCAACTGACCAGCGTGTAATTGTTTGGCAAGGTCTGCACCAAGCGCCAACATCGCGGCTTCACCCTTGACGAGCTGAGGTTCTGTACACATTGATCGCGTTCTTAGTGTTCAAACTTGCTGAGTAAGCGAGAAATTTCGGGCGCTAAATCGGTGGCTAGCAAGCCGCGTCGGCTTCGTTTCTTAGCGGCAATATCGGCTGCGGTCGCATGCAGCCATACGCTAACCAGCGCAGCATCCAATAACGGTAGGCCTTGGGCAGCAAAAGCGGCTACAACCCCAGCCAGGACATCCCCCATTCCACCGCTTGCCATACCGCTGTTGCCTGCTTCGCAAAGATACAAGGGTGGTTGAGGTTGATCGGGTGTGAGATCAGATTCTGGTGCGATAGCAACTAGGGTTCCTGCACCTTTTAAGATGCAGATGCCTCCGTATTGTGACGCAATATCACGCGCTGCTTGCGGCCTATCGGCACCAACGTGCGCGGTAGTGGTTTGTAATAACTGTGCGGCTTCACCCGGGTGAGGGGTCAGAATCCAATGATCGTTCTGTTCAGGAAATACACTTAAGCGGTTCAATCCATCTGCGTCGACTACCAGTGTTGCACCGGCCTTTTTGGTGAATTTGGAAATACGATCAAACGTGCGTTTACCCCAGTCATCCCGCCCTAAACCTGGGCCAATCGCGACTACAGTAACGCCTTTGATTAGCGCTTTGTTAACGTCATTATCGATCTCCCGTGTCATTACTTCGGGGATACGTACTGAAATTTCTGAGCAATGCACGCCATTGGTAGCGATGGTCACCAAACCTGCGCCACTGCGCGCTGCCGCTTCGGCTGACATGATCACAGCGCCTAGCATGCCCGTGTGCCCGCCCACCACCAAGACGTGGCCCATCGTTCCCTTATGGGCATCTATTGGCACCTCAGGTAAACGATCAGCTACCATCGACTCAGTAATCCGCAGCGCCAACGGCGCTTGGGTTTGATAAATGGCGTCAGTGATACCTAGCCGGTCAAACTCGACCACGCCTGATAAAACCCGGCCAGCGCCTGTATATAGGCCCAATTTATTGCCAACGAAGGTAAGGGTGACATTAGCTCTGACAGCCGGTTCGTAGGCTGCACCGGAATCTGCTGCGATGCCGGATGGTATGTCCAACGAGAGTACCGGTTTTTTAGACCTATTGATGGCATAAACCATGTCCGCATAGACGCCGCTGGGCGCACGCTTTAGGCCAGTGCCAAAAAGTGCGTCAACCAACACCTCGGAATCGACAGGCGACTCTGGTGGCCAGCTTGTGACCCGTCCACCCTGCTCTAGAAATTGGCAGAAAGCGGCATGTGCGGTTTCTGTGCTCGGCTCGTTGGTCGCAAAAGTGGTGACATCCAATCCCGCTTTTAAAGCGAGCGTTGCGACGATATAGCCGTCACCACCGTTATTGCCTGCGCCACAATACACGGCGATAGATGTTGCGTTGGGCCAGTGACGAAATAGCGAATCAAAAGCAGCTTCACCAGCACGCTGCATTAATTGAAACCCAGTGACGCCTAGCTCAGAAATCGCTGCCTGATCTAGTGCACGACAAGCGTCTTGACCGTATAATTTATGGCTTGCATCAACATTCATAGCCTCGCTATGATAATCGCCTATGGTTCCCATCACAAACTTTGATTTCATCGATCAACGATGTTGACTGACTCCGAAGCTGCACATTTAGCCAGCCGCATAAAAGGTTGGGCCTTGGAGCTGGGCTTCAATGACTGTGCCATTAGTGATATTGATCTTGAGGTTGCGGGCAGTCAGCTACAAGACTGGCTAGCGCTTAATTATCACGGTGGCATGGATTATATGCACCGCCATGGCAGCAAGCGCTATCAGCCGGATCAACTGATTCCCGGAACGATCTCAATCATCAGTGCGCGGATGAATTATTTGCCCAAAACGCAGGCCCAGGCCAATGAAACGCTAGCGCAGTCGGATATTGCCTACATATCACGCTATGCCCTTGGTCGTGATTATCACAAACTCATCCGTAAGCGCTTGGATAAGCTCGCCACGCAAATTAGTGAAGAAATTGGGCCCTTTGGCTATCGTGTATTCACCGACAGCGCGCCGGTGCTAGAAAAGCCAATTGCCGCGAAGTCAGGTCTTGGCTGGGTGGGCAAGCACAGCAATCTCATCAACAGAGAACACGGATCCTGGTTTTTCTTAGGAGAAATTTATACCGACTTGCCCCTAGCGACTAACACGCCCATCGCTGATCACTGCGGTGATTGTATCGCCTGTATTCAGGCTTGCCCTACCAATGCAATCGTTGCGCCTTATGTGGTTGATGCGCGCAAATGTATTTCTTATTTGACGATTGAGCAACACGATGTGATTCCAGTCGAGTATCGCCCAGCGATGGGAAATCGTATTTATGGGTGTGATGATTGCCAACTGGTTTGCCCTTGGAATCGGTTTGCACCGATCACTGCTGAAGTCGATTTTTTGCCTCGCCATCATCTTGATCACGAGACGCTGGTCGTGCTCTTTAGCTGGACTGAGGATGAGTTTTTAGATCGCTTTCAAGGTTCGCCGATACGCCGGATTGGGTATCAGTCTTGGCTTCGAAATATCGCAGTGGCGTTGGGCAATGCCGACACCAGCAAGGAGGTTGTTGCAGCATTGCAAACACGTAAACGTAACTCAAGTGAGCTATTGCGTGAACATATTGTCTGGTCGCTAGCGCGTCATCAAGGTTTAGCAATTGCTCCCCAGTAAGCAGTACGTTTTTGTGCTTTATCGTTATTTCCCCGGTATTACCCCCCTAATTACGAATTCTCGGGCATAATCTCCTCATGACTTTAGTCTGCACCCAATGCCATACTGAACAGCCTCCTGACAATGCTTTTTGCGGGCATTGTGGTCAGTCTTTGACTGATGCAAAAAAATTGTCTGCCGTTGAAATAGAGCCGAGTTTGGGTACGCGGCGTAGTATCACCGTCTTGTTTGCTGACTTGGTTGATTCAAGCAAAATGGTGCAATTGCTAGACCCGGAGCAATTTCAGCAAATCATTAGACAATATGAGAAGGACGCTAACGACATCATTGACGGTTTCGGGGGTGCTATTTTTGAATCACAAGGTGACGGTATTATTGCTCGTTTTGATGGTATTGAAAATAGCGCTGAAGCAGCGGTTCGAGCGGGTTTGTCTTTAATAGAAAGTATCAAACTCTATCGACCCATCGGTAATGGGGCCGATCGAATTCACTTGCAAGTTCGCATTGGTATTGCGTCTGGCGATGCCTATATTAACCATGCCCAGATCATGCCCAGGCAACCCGTTACTCAAGTCACCGGCAAACCTACTTTTCTGGCGGCTCGTTTACAAGGCATTGCCAAACCTAACCAACTGGTCATTAGCCATGATACCCACCTGTTGGTTCCTAACGGTTTATCGGTTGAAGCCGTCGATAATCTTGATTTGAAAGGATTTAAAGAGATTAAATCAGCCTGGATTGTTACTGCTTGGGATGATGCCAGCCTCAGCTTTAATCCCAATGCTTCACCGGCCAGTTTAACGCCGCTAACCGGGCGTAAAGAAGTGCTCAATACCTTGCGTTTTCGTTGGAAACAAGCGAAAAAAGGTCATGGTCAGATGGTCTTTCTACGCGGCCAGCCCGGCGTTGGAAAGTCGCGGATTGTGGTTGAATTCGAGCGGTTGTTAAATCGTCGCATTGATCGTCATATTCAACTAAATTACCAGTGTTCTCGTTTCTCAGGTGGGGCACCGTTATATCCCATAATGCAGCAGTTCGTTCAGGGGGCGGGGATATTTCCTGAAGATGATGAAGCGGTTATGCGCGATAAAATTGGAATGCTGTTAAATAGCTGGGAAGTCAGCAGCGAAAAGTATATCGACCAGATAGTGCCATTATTGTTTAGTCAATATGGATCATCGTCAAATCGTGCTCCAACCGAAGATGAGATAGAGAATGGGCTACAGGCCTGTACGGTGCTCCCATTTATGTTCACTCGACGCTATCCAGTGTTGGTATTGGTAGAAGATATCCAGTGGGCAGACGATGTTTCAAAAATGTTGCTGGCCCGCTCCATTGAGCGAGTGGCAAAATATCCAATGATGATTATCGCGACGGCTCGGCCAGAATATATCCCACAACAATCAGAAGATGATTATTTAAGCAGCTTGAATATCAAGCGCTTACCTGATTACGCGGCACGTGATTTGCTCGACAAAATTTTGATTGGCCATTCGCTGTCATCAAACGTCGTGGGTTCGATTATCCAGAAATGTGAGGGTGTGCCATTCTATTTAGAAGAATTAACCTTGCATTTGCTAGCAAAAAACGGCAACGGGAAAAACGGACGAGCTGCTCAAACACTGTTGCCTTCAACCTTGTTTGATTCATTGATTGGCCGCGTTGATCGGATGAGTATTGCAGTACAACAATTGCTGCGTATTGCATCAGCCCAGGGTAAATCGTTTAGCCTGGATATCGTTGCAGCATTAGCAGAACGAACCACAGAGGATATTGCTGCAACTCTGCAAGTAGCGGTAGAAAGCGAGTTGATTTTTCCAGGTAACAGACCGCAAAACTATCATTTTCGGCATATGTTACAGCGCGACGCGATTTACGACAGCACCTCTAATCGCCGAAAATATTATATTCATAAGGGAGTGGGCGATTATTTATCGCGGTCTGACAGCGCTAAGACGGCGGTAACTCAAGCTAGCATTAATTATCATCAAGGCATGGCAAAGCGCTATAAAGTCTTTCAGTAAGCCCATGCCTCGAATTCCAGAACTAACGTTTGAACACGTACTTAATGAGATATCCACTGCGCTTGGCGACGACCACTTTCCGTTAAATCATCACCCGCATCATGATGCTTTATCGACGGTAATCGATGAACATGCTGTGCACTATCAATTAATGAAAAAGATGGTATTAGAAATCGCTCGCCAAAATGGCGTGCGCTATCCAGATCACCACATTTCTATGTACGCGACCCTGGATGCACTGGGCTTAGTGCGAGGCCAGCTAGTGCGAGAGAACGGCGATATTGATCAAATTACGCTGATTGATCACATCGGCAGCATCGTCGTAGAACTATTTAAGGCAAAACGCTCTATCCATCTGTTACCCCAAGCTAGTCGTAGCGAAACCTTGTCAGTAGTAGCACGGTACAACGATGTCTCTGATTGAACAGTGTATCAGCGCTTATAGCGCCAAAGAGGCTAAAGAAAAGCTAAGCTACTTATTGCCCTTAACGCACCAGGCGTTAGCAGAAAAAGACTTACAAGCATTCCAATATGAAAGGAGTGAATCACTCCAGCCTGGCTTTCCAGAGCGACCTCGATGGGTACATCCACGTCAGCTTAAAAAACGTGGTTTCGGTTCAAAACTCGGAAGAGCAACCTTAGTTCATGCAATTACGCATATCGAGTTTAACGCGATTAATCTCGCGCTAGATGCTGCCTTGCGATTTAGCGGTTTGCCTACCGCTTACTATGCGGATTGGATTACCGTTGCGCTCGATGAAGCTCGGCATTTCAGTTTGCTGTCGGCTAATTTGCAGGCTCGAGGGTATCGTTATGGGGACTTCCCAGCACATCATGGTCTTTGGGATATGGCTGAACGAACCGCCCATGATGTTTTAGATAGAATGGCGATGGTTCCACGGATTTTGGAAGCACGCGGGTTGGATGTTACCCCTGCGATGATCGCTCAATTTCAACGGATTGGTGATACAGAGACAGCAGAGTTGTTAGCCACCATTTTGTCAGAAGAAATCGCACACGTTAAGGCGGGTACGCGCTGGTTCACTGCTGAGTGTGAGCAACGCAAACTGGAGCCAGGTAAAGCATGGGTGCAGCTGGTCAATCAATACTTGGGCAACGACGTCCGTTGCCCGACTAATATTGATGCGCGCCAACAGGCAGGATTTCAGCCATCGGAGTTGCGATGGCTTAAAGATACCTGTCGCCAAGCTGCCATTAACAAAAAGTAGTGCCACTTCCTAGACCACACATGACATTAATTGACTCGCATATACACCTGGATTTCCCCCAGTTTGATGGTGACCGTGCGGCGCTTATGCATGGCGCTCAAACTGCAGGTATCTCGGCGCAAATCGTGCCGGCAACCGGTATAGCCAATTGGCAGAAAATTGCCGAGGTGTGCGAGCAAGTGCCTAATACCTACGCGGCTTATGGTCTGCACCCCTATTTTATCTCACAGCATCAGTTAGCCCATTTGGACGCGCTCGAAGCATTTTTGGCTACACATGACGCGGTGGCGGTCGGTGAAATTGGACTCGACTACTACCGTAAAGACTTGGATCGAGACAAACAAATCCAATTTTTTGAGGCACAAGTGGATATCGCACTCAGGCATGGGCTACCCGTCATCATCCACGCTAGAAAAGCCACTGAGGGGGTAATCAACACCCTTAAAACCCGCCCTATTGTCAGTGGTATTGTGCATAGTTTTAACGGTAGCCACGAGCAGGCTCTGCGCTTGATTGATCTGGGATTTTTACTCGGCTTTGGTGGCGCTATTACCCGTTCGAGGGCATTGCGATTGCGCAAACTGGTCAAGCAATTACCACTGGACTATCTATGTCTTGAAACCGATGCGCCGGATCAGCCGATAGCAGGGTTTTCGGGTGGACGAAATGAGCCTTTGGCATTGATTGAAGTGGCCAAAACCGTATCGGCATTGAAAAAACAATCAATTGAGGAAATTGCTAGCGTTACAACCCAGAACATTCAACGTGTTTTCGATACAATCCGCCCCTAACACCGACTTCACATTGTCCTAACTTTGATCGAAATTATGACTCAATATAAGCAACTCAATCAGACTGAACTAGCCACGCTTCACCAGCAGTTACAGCAAGCCTATGCCGAGGTTCAAGCCCAAGGCTTATCACTCGACATGACCCGCGGCAAACCTAATAGCGAGCAGCTTGATTTGTCCAATAATTTATTGCGTTTGCCCGGAAACAGCTACACCGCGAGCGATGGTACAGATTGCCGTAACTATGGTGGATTAGACGGTTTGCCGGAAATGAAAGCTTTGTTTGCTGACATGTTAGGAACAGCACCCGGCCAGGTTATCGTTGGCGGCAATTCCAGCTTGACCATGATGTATGATGCAATCGCGCGTGCTTGTTTATTTGGGGTGGATGAGAACTCGGCACCATGGGATGCCAGCTCCAGTAAATTTCTATGCCCCAGCCCCGGCTATGATCGCCACTTTGGGATCACTGAAACTCTGGGGTTTGAGCTGATTACCGTGTCCATGACCGATGATGGCCCAGAGATGGATCAGGTTGAAGCCTTGGTCGCCAATGATCCAAGCATCAAAGGTATCTGGTGCGTACCCAAATACTCCAATCCTACGGGTGTCACCTATTCTGATGCGGTGGTACAGCGCTTAAGTAGCATGAAAACAGCGGCCGATGATTTTCGGGTCATGTGGGACAATGCTTACGCTGAGCACCATATCGATGGGGCTTTAGATACCGTTTTAAATATTATTGACACGTGTGCGGCTGCGGGTAATCCTGATCGCGCCTACGTGTTTGCCTCTACCTCTAAAATTAGCATGGCCAGTGCGGGTGTGGCGGCTTTTGCCTCTAGCGCTGATAACGTAACGTATGCTAAAAAATATATTGCGGCCCAAAGCATCGGCCCGGATAAGATCAACCAACTACGACACATCGCCCTTTTTGGCGATTTGGCCGGCTTGCGTGCGCATATGAATCACCACGCTGCATTGCTAAAGCCGCGTTTTGACGCAGTTCAAACGGTATTGCACCAGGAATTGAAAGGTCTCGGCATCGCCGAATGGACTGACCCCAAAGGGGGCTATTTTACTAGTTTAGATATGGCGTTGGGTTCAGCAAAACGTGCTATTGCGCTTTGTACGGATGCTGGCGTTAAATTGACCGAGGCAGGTGCTACTTTCCCGTATGGCCAAGACCCTGACGACAGCAATATCCGAATTGCGCCATCCTTTCCTTCCGTGGCAGATATCGAATCGGCCATGCATGTGTTTAGCTTGTGTCTGAAATTATCCGCACTTGAGGCATTGACAGCCTAGTTATTGGCTTTAGTTTAGCTATAATCGTTGCCTTAACGCGCGTTTAGAATCGCCAGGTTATCGGCTGCCACCTTATCGCCCTGATCGGCGGCTTTCTTAAGCCAAAATATCGCTTTGCCATGATCGTAGGCTACGCCGTCACCCGTGCCATACAACACGCCCAAATTGGTTTGCGCGCCAGCGTAATTACCTTCTGCTGCTTTTCGGTACCAATCGACTGCGTGATTCATGTTCTTATTGATGCCAATGCCATTTTCGTAAGCCGTACCTAAATCTG
Organism: Candidatus Poriferihabitaceae bacterium; assembly: GCA_965249035.1. Classification (GTDB taxonomy): domain Bacteria; phylum Pseudomonadota; class Gammaproteobacteria; order Arenicellales; family Poriferihabitantaceae; genus CBDFKV01. The sequence goes on from CBDFKV010000007.1 coordinate 359,746, forward strand.
ATTGCGCCCACGATTTTCCCTCTTGAGCCAATCGTGTGATGGTGGCGAAGGCTCGACCGGCCCACTGATTGGCAACGTCCCTATTTTTCGTGACTGTTCGACCTTGGTAGTACATAACTCCAATCCGAAACTGGGCTCGGGCAACCCCCTCTTCCGCAAGTGGTTGCAATTCGCGAAAGGCCTGCTGGTAGTTGCCAGAATAGTAAGCATTAATACCATCGCGCAAGCGCTTGGAGCGATTACCGTCAACCACTTTTGGGGTTAGTGTTGCTGCAGTAATGGTGGTGTTATTTGGGTTTGGGTTCGTTGATGGTGTTACTGATATGGGCGCTTCAGTAACTGGTGTATTGACTGTATTTGATGGTTGTGTCACTGGGGTGGCTTGTAACGGCGCGGATACTGGCGACGGTATTTCAACGGCGGGTGGCTGGTTAGTGGTCGCTACGGATTCGGGTGCCTTTACCTCCGGTGCAGGTTCAGGCTTCTTCATTGCTTGAAGGACTTGAGCCTTAATTGACGCCATTTCTTTATCGTCTGCGCCCATTGCCAGAAGGCCTTGGCTTTTCTCCAGTGCCGACTTAAATTGTTTTTGGTTGACCAAATCGAACACAATCCCGGTCAGTACCAGGCGGGTTTGTCGAATACCAGATAGCGCAATTTGATTGCCTGGATCTAAGCTCAATGCCTCTTGGTATTGTGCGTAGGCTGTATCGATATCGGGTGAGTCTGATAAAAGGGCCGAGTTTGCGCGCGCCAGCGCCAACTGAATTTTGGTCAAACGCTCTCGCTCGATTTGTTGGGCTTGTTGCTCGGCAAGTTGCTCTTTCATTTGGTCGGCGATTTTCTGACGGAGCTCAATTTGTTCATCACCAAATGGTTGGGCGATATCTAGTTGCACTAGCCAAGATTCGGCATCGTCGTACCGCTTTTCTTCAATGGCCGCATCGGTGGCATCAGACAAAGCATTGATGATATCGCTCATGCGTAGCTTGGCGACGGTATGCTTTGGGTCAAGCTCGAGTACTTGTCGGTATTTGTGCCAGGCATTATCATCGCCATCGCCGATATACCGCCCTTCGTTGAAGAAAATTTGAGCTTGTTCCAGTAAGGGTAAAATCTCAGTTTCCAATGCAATTATTCGGCGATAATTATCGGCCCGGGTATCATCCAGATTATTGCCAATTGGCATTTCTTCTTCGGTCTGGATTTTATTATATATCTCGGGGTTCCACTGTGACGGTCTGCCCTCACCCACTGACTTTTCGTCTGTACCGTGGACCAAGGGTTGAACCAAGTGTTGCAGCCATAAGTAGCCAACGAATATCAATACCCCAGTGAGCAACGACCACACCAATGGGTGCCCGATCACCTCTGCTGAAAACAGCTTTTTTATCGGGCTAAGTTTGGTGTCTTCCAATTGAGCTTGGGTTGATTGCTCGGCGGCCATTAGTGAGTTGTTTTATTAGTCTCAGCCGTTAATTTTATCATTGTTTTGAAATAAACCGGCAAAAGGAATGTGCGCTAAGTGTGAATACTTATTGGATAAATTATTAGCAAGACACCTGATCCAGGTTTGATACGAGTGCTCACTAGCGGACGTGGTGAATTCATCAACAAATGCGATATACTGCGCGCCTCCTTCACTGTTAATAGATTAATGAAAGCGTTATTTGATTTTTTCCCGCTGATCCTGTTTTTTGCAGCGTTTAAGCTCTTCGATATCTATGCGGCTACTGCGGTTGCAATCGCAGCCACCTTTGTGCAGGTAGGTTTTGTTTGGTTCAAACATCGGCGCTTTGAAACCACCCATATTGTGACTTTAGTTATTATCTCAATATTCGGCGGTATGACGTTGATTTTTCATGATGAAACCTTCATAAAGTGGAAGCCAAGTATCGTCAATTGGATCTTTGCATTGGTTGTGATCGGCTCGCAATTTATTGGGCGGGAGCCTGTTTTAAAACGCTTGATGGGCAAACAAATGAGTATGCCAGACACCATTTGGACGCGGGTTAACCTGTCATGGGGCGTGTTCTTTTTGTTGATGGGTTTTTTAAATATGTACGTTGCTTTTTACTACCAACCAGAGGCATCAGTTGATGTTAGACGCGAAACTTGGGTGAACTTCAAGGTGTTTTGGATGCTGGGCTTAACGCTGGCGTTTAGTGTTGGTCAAATGTTGTTGATCTCAAAATACATTGATCCAGAATCATTAGAGCAATCAAAAGAAACTCAGAAGGAGGATAAATAGTGATCTATGCCATCTGGGCCACCGACCATCCCAACAGCTGGGAAGCGCGTAAAGCAACGAGGGCTGCACATGTTGCTCGTTTACAGATTCTGGTTAAACAGCGTCGGCTGATAATAGCGGGGCCAATGCCAGCGATTGATAGCACCGAACCGGGGGACGCAGGCATGACTGGTAGCTTGATCGTGGCCGAGTTTGATTCGCTGGCAGACGCGCGCAAATGGGCTGATCAAGACCCCTATATCGAAGCCGGCGTTTATGCTCACGTTGAAGTGAAACCGTACCTCAAGGTGTTGCCCTAATGACCGCGCGCATTGAAAAAATTAAATCTAAATTGGCCAATAAACTGACCGTAGAGTCTATTCAGGTCGACGACGACAGCCATAAGCATGTGGGCCATGCCGGGGCACGTGATGGCGGTAGCCACTTTCAGCTAACGATCGTCGCCAAAGAGTTCGAAGGCTTAAATACCGTCGCTCGCCACCGCCTTATTTATGAGGCTTTAGGTGACTTGATGCAACACGATATTCATGCCTTGGGGATCCAGGCATATTCGCCCTTGGAAATTTGATCAGCCGCTAAACCAAAAACAGGACTCTAGACAATACTGTACACAGTTGGTTCTATTACCGTTACACGTAAGATTTGCGCGTATGCCGCCTGCCATTGGTACTTTGCACAACGCGCGCATGAACTTCCTCTGGCCCGCTTAATTCAATCTCTGGCTCATTCGTTTTAAGCGCTTTCAGTGTCCATTTCTGCTGGTCATCATCAATCCACAGTTGTCGGAAGATATATTCTCCTTGATGCTTGGCGATTACGTAACAACCATTCTCGATGACCGCGTTGGGTTCGCTAACAATGACGCAGCCATTGGGAAATTCAGGCTCCATACTATCTCCTAGCACTTGTAGAGCATAGGGCTCGGCATCGGCGCATTGCGCCTGGGTGGAATCCAATTTAGTCATGGAATAGTCTGATTAATATCTACATTAGAGTTTGCTAATTATACATAAAGCTGATTTGCGTGTGAACCTAAAGCAGCTGTCGGCTAAATCGATTAAAATCCGGCTCTATTTTTCCTACCCTTCCTCCACACATGTCACTCGTTACCCGCTTCCCGCCCAGCCCGACCGGCTATTTACACATTGGTGGCGCACGAACTGCGCTGTTTAACTGGCTGTATACCAAAAAGCTAGGCGGTAAAATGATTTTGCGGATCGAGGACACCGACCGCGAGCGTTCAAGCGATGAAGCAGTTGAAGTCATCATTGAAGGGATGAAATGGTTGAACCTGGATTGGGACGAAGGCCCCTACTTCCAAACCCAACGATTTGACCGTTACGCTGTTGTTATTCAGCAACTGTTAGATGCGGGTAAAGCGTATTGCTGTACCTGTAGCAAAGTTGAATTAGAACAGATGCGTGAAGCACAAAAGGCCCGCGGAGAAAAGCCGCGTTATAACCGCAAATGCCGAGATTTGAATCTGTCTAAATCAGAACATCCCGACGCGGTGGTGCGGCTGCGAAACCCCATTGATGGCTCGGTAGCATTTGATGATCAAGTTCGAGGCCGGATTGTGGTCTCGAATAAGGAGTTAGATGACTTAATCATCGCCCGCGCCGACGGTACGCCAACCTATCACCTAACGGTGGTAGTGGATGATATCGATATGGGCGTAAGCCATGTAATTCGGGGTGATGATCATATTAATAATACGCCACGGCAGATCAATATAATCAAAGCGCTAGGGGCTGACATGCCGGTTTATGCCCATGTGCCGATGATTTTAGGTGAGGATGGTCATCGCTTATCCAAACGCCATGGAGCCATGAGCGTGTTGGAGTATCGCGAGCAAGGTATCTTGCCTGATGCGCTACTCAACTATCTGGTGCGTCTCGGTTGGTCACATGGCGATCAGGAAATATTCTCTCGCAATGAGTTAATCGACCTGTTTGACGTCAAAGACGTAAACCACGCCGCCTCTACGTTTAACCCGGATAAGCTTTTGTGGATTAACCAGCACTACATCAAAGAAGCCAAAGCTGAATTATTGGTGGGAGAATTATCCGAGCGATTGCAACGCCGCAATATTGATACGAGCAATGGCCCAGCATTACTAGAAGTGGTAGAAATGATGCGCGATCGCTCGCAAACGCTGGAAGAAATGGCAGATAAATCTGCCTATTTATTTGTCGACGATATCGAGTTAGATGAGAATGCTGCAAAGAAGCATTTACGCCCGGTTGCACGCGATTTGTTACACGCTGCCAAAGATCGTTTTGCGGCGATTGACGACTGGACTGTTGAAATACTGAGCGCTGCTGTTAGTGAGGTTTTGAGTGACCAGCAAGTCGCCATGCCAAAGCTAGCCCAGCCACTACGGGTGGCGATATCAGGCAGCGCAGCAACGCCTTCTATCGACCTCACCTTGGCGCTGGTGGGCAAGCGAAAGGCCTTGAGCCGTATTGATAAAGCACTTGAATTTATTGATGCCAGAATTGCAGCGCAACAGCGATCATAAACGGATCGGTAACCAGCCATTAACAGGGTGAAAATATTTGCATTTTTGCCGATATTTAGTCTTGACCAATTGAGGCCTTAACCCTATAGTACGCGACCTCTTTCGGGGGCCATAGCTCAGCTGGGAGAGCGCAACACTGGCAGTGTTGAGGTCGGCGGTTCGATCCCGCCTGGCTCCACCATACGCTCTGTGTAGCGTCGAACAGGTTTCGTTATCTGTTCACCGAGGATTGTCCTGGACTCGGTTGTAAAACCTTGCGTCCCCATCGTCTAGTTGGCCCAGGACACCGCCCTTTCACGGCGGCGACAGGGGTTCGAATCCCCTTGGGGACGCCACTACATAAAAAAAGCCGCTCAATTCATCTTGAGCGGCTTTTTTTATTGCCTGATTTGGTTGCTCTTAAATCAACTTCAAAGCTTTAAAAGTCCGGCAACTCTGGCAAATGATGCTTGATAAATTCAATGACTTTACTGTCCTTCCAGTTTTGACGGTAAATCATACCAAATTCACAGGTGATGGTGGGAGTGAATGGCCTCAATACCACGCTTCCATCTCCGGACATATCAGAAGCGGTAATGCTATTAATCACACTGACGCCAACATTTTCGGCGACTAAGCCATACAGTGAAGAAATACTGGCTTCCGTTTTGGCGCTGAATTTAACGTTATGTTGGTTGACCAACTCAACAAACCGGTCATGAGGCATATCTGACTCTTTAATCATCACTAGAGATTCATCGTTTAAATCTTTGATATCAATACTCGGTTTCTCTACAAGTGGGTGTGATGCGGGCAACATACAAACGGCGTGAACTTTAAACAGTGGCATCATCATTAGCTGACTTTTTTCAACAGGCAGCAGGACGAAACCGATATCTATCTCTTCTGATACGACTGAAGAAAGCATGTCGTGTATAGATGGCATGCTGAAATTTATTTCGCTCTTGGGGTTAGCAGCAATCAGTTCTGCAATTAGCTTTGGAACAAACCCAAAGCCGAGGCCTGCTACGGACGCGATGTTAACCCGAGACACCCCAAATTCCTTTAGAGCCGTGGCGCTTTGTTCCAAATTGATGAGATTTGCTTTCAGTCGTAAAATATCTTCGTACAACTCCTTTGCCTCACGCGTTTTAACCAAACGATTGTGTTTTCTCAGGAATAATGTCATTCCCAGGTTTTGCTCAAGCAAAGCCAGAGAGCGGCTGACACCAGACTGGGTCATACCTAAGACTTTTGCTGTTTTGGTGGCCGTTTCGTTTTCGTATAAGACCTTGAAAGTCATCAATGACTTCAAGGAGTTAAGATTGACTTCAGACATAGTGATTTAATCAAAATTAATGAGTTATGCAGTCCATTTTGCCCGTAAGTGACGCTTTAAACCCTGCTCAGGGGGCAATAACAGCGATAATATCATGATTAGATGATGGGCAATATAACTAGTTATTTCGCAAGATAACAATGACCTGGCTTGCCAATTGGTTGCTCATACACGAACCCAGCTCTGAAGCCTGAGGTGGAGACCCTAACAAGACAATGCTACGATTGGCACCTCCATTCAAGTAACTTGCTCTAGCTCATGACCGAACCAACATTATTTACTAAGATCATCAACCACGAAATTCCTGCTGATATCGTTTATCAGGATGATTACATAACGGCGTTTCGGGATATTTATCCGCAGGCAGCCACTCATATCCTGTTGATTCCAAACAAACCCATTCCTACCGTCAATGATATTGAGGCAGAAGATGAAGCGCTCATGGGACGCCTATTCACAACCGCCAGCACGCTTGCCAAACAAGAAGGCATTGCTGACGATGGTTATCGTCTGATCGTTAATTGCAACCAACATGGTGGCCAGGAAGTCTATCACTTGCATATGCATTTACTGGGCGGCGAGCCTATCGGGCCGATGACTCGCAATAGCCGCAAAGCGCAATGATTAACACCCGCTGCTAGCGCGGCGCTTCTCGACCGGCTTTGCTTTCTTTTTGTTTTTTACGCCGCTCCTTTAGCTTTTTCTCAGCCTTGCGCGCCTGAATTCGGCGCTTGGGGTTGGCAATTCCTTGGATGCGCTTGCGTTTACCCTTGTCTTTGTCGAATGGATTCTCTACCGCGCGTTGGATCAAACGAATGGGTGCCCCTACTAAGCCGTACTTATCACTAATAAACCTTTTTATGTAGCGTAAATAAGAGTCTGGCAATCTATCGACTTGAGTACCGTGCAAAACTACTACGGGCGGATTTTTACCCGCTTGATGCGCAAACTTAATTTTAATCGGTCGACCATTTTTGGACGGTGGCGCGGTGTGTTTGACCGCGGCTTCTATGGTTCGATTCAGACGTGATGTTGAGAATTCGAAAAAAGTGGAGTCATACGCCCGTTTGGCTGCTGGCAATACCCCGCCGATAGCCGAACCATGCAAGGCCGATATGGTTAATATTTCAATATTGCTGATAAACGCTAGCTTTAAATCAAGATCAATATCGATCTGTTTTTTGTCGCGCGGCGATAGACCATCCCATTTGTTGATCACGATAACCAGCGCCCTGCCCATCTCAATAATCATGCCAGCAAGTGTCGCGTCTTGCGCACTAATGCCTTCCTTTGCGTCTAGTAATAAAACGGCGACATTGGAATGTTCGATGGCTTGTAGCGTCTTGATGACTGAAAACTTTTCCAGCGTTTCATCGACCCGGGACTTGCGGCGCACTCCAGCCGTGTCGGTAATGACGTAATCGGTGCCTTTGTAGTTGAGCGGTATGCTGACACTATCGCGGGTCGTGCCCGGAACATCGCTGACAATTACCCGGCTTTCGCCTAACAAAGCATTGGTCAGTGTTGATTTACCCGCATTAGGCCGACCCACTAAGGCAATCCGCGGGACAGAATGATCAACGGCTTCTACATCGCGGGTGTCATAGGCTTGCAGCGTCTCATTAACCAGGCTCTCGATGCTATCACCACGCAGCGCAGACACTGGCAGTGGTTCGCCCAACGCCAGAGCCTGGAAATCTGCAGCAGCGAGCTCAGCCTTCATTCCTTCCGCTTTGTTGACGAGAACACGGACTGATTTACCGGTTTTTCGTATTCGGTTCGCGAGCTCTTCGTCGTGTGCATGTAAGCCTTGTCTGGAATCGACCAACAGCCACAACTCATCAGCTTCTTCCAAGACTTGCTCAACCTGTGACTGGATGAGCGCGTCAAAGCCCTCTTCAGAAAACGTAACACCGCCGGTATCAACCACCAAATAGGGTTTTTTACCCAGCTGTCCGCGACCATACAGACGATCACGGGTAACGCCGGGCTGATCATCAACGATAGCATCACGACTGCGCGTGAGTCGATTAAATAGCGTTGATTTACCCACGTTGGGGCGTCCAACCAACGCAATGACAGGCAGCATTATTGACTCAACGCAATCAGCTCGCCAGCGGCTACTGAATAAGCAAATAGGTTGTCATCACGAACGATAAGGCTATTAACCGGGTGTTTACTGATTGCGAGGTTCGACTCTAGCTCGCCAGAATCACTATTCAGCGCATACAGCTTGCCATCAATATCTGCGGCCATGACCACCCCATTCCACAGCACCGGGTTACTGACACCATGGCCGCGTAAGCGTGGCTGAGACCACAGGGCTGTGCCATCACTTAAATTAAGCCGAGTAATGGTGCCGTCGTTTTCAGTCAGAAATACTGCGTCAGACGTTAAAAACATTGTTTTTCGAGTTGCATGCTCGCTGCGCCATATCTCAGAACCCGTGCGCAACTCCAGTGCCGCGGTACCGCCCTGATAGGCTGAGACAAGCACTGACGCCCCCGACAAAGCGGGCCGTGCATCTATATCGATGAGCCGGGAAATAACGTTCTGACCCTTAGGCCGAAACAAGCGCTTTTCCCAAAATACTTGGCCGGTAGAAATATTGGCTGCCAACAGCTGCCCAGTTGAATAGCCGCTGAGCACGCCTTCCCCCGCGATTAACAACGGTGCATCATTACCGATGCTCAGACTAGATGTGGGTTTGTTAAAGTGCCATCGTTTTTGGCCAGTGCTAGATTTTAGGGCGGTTAAGCCACCATCAATAGTGCGAATTAATACTAGCCCTGCAGCGATGGTCGGCACCGCCGAAACACCGCTTTTCTGCACAAACTGCCAGCGCGGTTCGCCGCTGTCTAAGTCCAGCGCGCTAATGGTACCTTCACTATTTGCAACAACAGCAATGCCATCACCCACCCCAACTCCCGCGACCAGTGATTTTTCGACTTTTTTGCGCCAACGGGTAGCACCATTGTTCAAATCGACGTTAACTACCTCACCTTTATGGTTAGCCATGATTACCGTATCATTAGCGAACGCGGGTTCTAGGCTATATTGTCCATCTCGTTGATCGCCGCCTATTTTTATAGTCCAGCGCTTTTGGGCCGCAATCGTAGTGCTTAATTCAATCTCGCCACTGGTGGGCACTTCTTGGCCCACTCGCAACGCCTTTTCGGAATTGCAGCCCGTGAGTGCCGCACAGACGATCACTGGCTTAATTATTTGGAAAACCCGCTGCATTACAAATTATCCAGTTTCAGCTGCAGGAATTGCCGAGATTGCCCGGCAAACGGCGGCGCATCCAAGGCGGCTTGATACGCTAGTGCTGCGGCTTCGGCGTCACCCGTGTTGGCGAGCGCATCCCCTTCGATTTCTTTAAGTCTGGCGGTCAGGCTCTCGTCGTTGGCTAGATCTGAGCTGCGTACCAGTGTGAGCGCTCCCTCATTATCACCAGCAGCCAGTTTGGCGATGGCTAAGCGTAAGCGAATAAACTGTTGCATTGCTGGCTCTTTGCTATCAGCTAACGCGGACTCCAGTGTCCTTATCGCAGCAACAAAATCTTTACCATCAATCTGGTCTTTGGCCAGTTTCAGCTGCGCCAACGCAGCGTAGGCTGAGTCTTTGTTGTTAGCCGATAATTGCTCGACCAATGTCGCATCGCCGTTTTCGCTAATCGCTTGTTGGTACAATTCCGATGCGGCGATAGCTTTTTGCTCTTTATGAGAAGTCCAGTAGTTATAGCCAACCACTACCGCCGTGCCGATTGCGACACCCGCGATGATCGAAGTGCCATTATCTCGCCACCAGGCTTTGACGCGCGCGACGTCCTCGTCTTCTACTAATTCGATATCGATCTTATCGTTCATTCCATCTATTCCGGTTGGTCGTTAAGCAAGTTTGAAACGGCGTCTAATGATACCAATTCATCTGCCTTTGAGGTTCGTAAATACTTGACTTGAATTGCGTTTTTAGCCAATTCATCTTCACCCAATATCAGAGCAATTCGAGCACCACTTTGATCGGCACGTTTTAGCTGAGCCGTCAGCTTGCCACCACCGCAATTGAGTGCCACACTCAAACCATCGCTTCGTAGCATTTCGGCCAGTTGCATGGCTTTTGATTCAGCCATTTGACCCAAGCTAGCGAGGTACACATCAAGATTGGCATTTGCGGCCAATTCATTTTCTAGCGCCCGCAATTCGATCAAACGCTCGAGCCCCATCGCAAACCCGCAAGCGGGTGTTGCTCGCCCGCCTCGGCTGGACACTAACTCATCATAGCGCCCACCGGCACAAATTGTATTCTGCGCACCGAGTTGATTCGTTTTCCACTCAAATACTGTGCTGGTGTAGTAATCAAGGCCGCGCACCAGGGTTGGGTCTATCGTGTAATCCAAGCCTGCCTGATCCAATAAAGTGCATAAGCCTTCAAAATGGGTTTTATCTTCGGGTTCCAGAAAGCTCGTCATTTCAGGTGCTTGATCAATGATCGCCCGGGTTGTTGGATTTTTGGTGTCCAAGATTCGCAAGGGATTACGCTCTAGACGACGCTTGCTGTCCTCATCAAGGGCGTCATAGTGTTCTGCAAGATAGCTTACTAAGGCTTCTCTAAAGTGCGATCGAGCGACTGGTGAGCCCAAAGTATTGAGGTGTAAGCTGACATCATTCACCCCAAGCTGTTGCCACATGCGGGCACCAATCAGCAGCAATTCTGCATCAATACTTGGCCCGGCCCAGCCAAAGGTTTCCATTCCAAATTGATGAAATTGGCGATAACGCCCTTTCTGGGGCCGTTCCCGTCGGAACATGGGGCCCAGGTACCACAGACGCTGCTGCGTATTGTGAAATAAACCATGTTGAATCCCCGCTCGCACCACCGCTGCAGTGTTTTCCGGTCGCATACAGACGTTTTCATTGCCGGCATCGGTAAACGCATACATTTCTTTTTCGACGATGTCGGTTTGCTCACCAATGGCGTGTACAAATAGCTCGGTCTTTTCCAGAATGGGCGTGCGGATTTCTTGATAGTAATAAGCGTTGGCAATCGTACGCAAGGTTGCCTCGACCTCCTGCCATTGATGGCTGGATGAGGGTAACAGGTCGTTCATGCCCTTAACTGACTGGAGCTTTTGACTCATAGTGCACTCATATGACGAAACGCGTTGATCCGGAGTTATTCCTGCGCTTCGCCAACTTTCAAGCGCGCTGCTGGTCCACCCTGATAAGGAGCTATAGGCACGTCTGAATTCATATAGCGAACCGTGGCAGCCTCGTAATCCCCAATAAACACGTAAAATGGTGGCGTGCCTTGGATATCCAACAATTCACCTGCAAGCTTGTTGGCGAATACCAGTTTGCCACCGTTGTCTCGAACATCAAGCCAGGTGTTGGCACTAAGAGAAATGCTAACAACGTTTGGGTTTCCCGTACTAATCGCTTCAATCCGAACAGATTCTGCGCTGGATTCAGTTGTTTCACTCACTTGCGTTTCGGCTATCGTATTTGGGGGCGAGTCACTGAATGGTATAGCCGAGGTGATTTGCACTTCGCTATCTGCCGCGACTGGCTGATCGGTATTCCCCCCCTGCTCCGTATTGACTAAGGCTGCCACATCAAGGCCATCGGTAGCTGAGTTATTCGCTGAGATTGTAGCAACGTTATTATTGGTGCCAACGATTGAATTAACTGGTTGAACAGTTGCGGGTGCATCCGTAGGAACCAAGCCTCCTAATAAAGACGCAGCGATATCTTGCTCTGTGCCGATGGCACCATCAACCACTGGCATCTCTCCGCTGTCAGTTGATTTCTCGGTAGTGGTTAACACCGTAGCATCGGGTTCGGCGAGGGGTTGAAGGCCAGCTGCTGGAGCTTCATTTTTCGAGACTACGTTATTTAACAGATCATTCTTATAAATGAACCAGCCTGCAAACGCCAAGGCTGAGAGTACGCCAAATAAGGTCAGTAAGCTCAGCGCATTACCCCGCTTTCTAGTACGGACAAAAGTAGCTTCCTGCGCCGGTGTCACCACGTCAAGACGCGGTTCATCTAGTAGGTGTGGTTTACTCGCAGCAATCAAGTCATCAATATCTATCCGCAAAATTCGAGCGTATGCGCGCCAGTAACCGATGATATAGGTCGAACCGGGTAAATCCTCATAGTGGTCTTCCTCCAAGGCTTCAATTGCCGAATTCGATAAATGCATGGCATCCGCTACCGCTTCAACGGACCATTCGTTGGCCAGACGCTGCGCTTTTAAAGTCGGCCCGGGTGTTGGGTGGAGGTCTGGTGGCGTATTATTACTCATTGAATCAAATCTCTTGCTATATCAGCTTCTTTACTGGCCGAGTGGTATTCCAGTAAAGTTTGTAAATACTCGCGTTGTTGTGCCTGATCATTCAGGGCAGCTTCGATGCGGATGCCCAGTAACAAGGCTTCTGCAGTTTTAGGTCCGTTATCAAAATAGCGTTGTACAAAGCCACGTGCGGACAAAAATTCTCCGCGTTGAAACTTAATCTCAGCCATGGGATAAAGCGCTTGCGACAACCGCGGGCTCATCTCAAGCGCCCGGGAGTAAGTCCGCTCAGCCAAGTCCAGATTGTACGCGCTTTGGTAGCATCTGCCTAACGCAAGTTCTGTCCCTAAATGTGGACGCTGTGGCTGCGCAATACTCAGCGCTTGCTTGAGCACTTCAATCCCTGATTTTTCCTCATTTAAACGGCACAGAACCAAGGCGTAGTCAGCATTCATGTCAAGATTGGCCGGAGCGAGTTTTGCGGCATTCGATAACGCTGTTTTTGCATCCTTTAACTTACCTCGCTTAGCATCTACTAAACCCATGCCATGGTGTGCATCAGCGTTGGATCGATCTAATTTTAACGCTTTTTGATACTCTTCTTCCGCAAATTGCAGACTATCACGGCGTAAATATAATAAACCCAACGCAGCGTGTGCTTCAGCACGTGTGCTTTTTTCGCTGGCATCAAAGCGCGTGTCATCGCTGACGCACGCAGCTAGCCAGTAGCTAAACCAAGCAATCACTCCGATAACGACCAGGTTGCGAATCAATAAATGCATAATGACTTAGGTGTCAACCGCATCAGCGATGCGAATGGGCAAGTCTACCAATTCGCGCAGACGTGCTGAGCGATTGGTCCGGTCATTCACTTTACCGACCAGTTGACCACAAGCAGCATCGATATCGTCACCACGGGTTTTGCGAGTGACCGTCATAATACCGCTTTGCATTAATATGTCGCGAAATGCATTAACCCGCTTCATGCCAGAACGCTGGTAGGGGATATTTTCAACCGGATTGAAGGGAATTAAGTTGATCTTGGCGGGCACGTCGCGCAGCAGCTTTGCCAGAGCATGAGCTTGTTGGTCGGAATCATTGACTCCATCTAACAGCAAATACTCAAACGTAATCCGATCGCGGCGGCTATCTTTCACATACTGCTTACAAGCCTGCAGTAATTCGGCAATGGGGTATTTTTTGTTCAACGGTATCAGTTCGCTGCGCAATACATCATCGGACGCGTGTAACGATACCGCTAGGCTAACCGGCATATCGTGCGACAAACGCTTCATTTCAGGCACCATGCCAGCAGTGCTAAGCGTAATGCGACGCCGAGATAAGCCAAAACCGAAATCATCGCGCAAAATATCAATCGCTTCAACCACAGCGTCGTAATTCAACAATGGCTCTCCCATACCCATCAAAACCACGTTAGTGATGGGACGATCTAACCGAATATCGCTTTTGTGTTCGGCGCGCAGTTGTTCGCGCGCCAACCATACTTGAGCGACAATTTCATCCACGTTTAAGTTTCGACTAAAACCTTGGCGGGCGGTCGCGCAAAAGGTGCAATTTAGCCCACAACCCACTTGCGAAGAAATGCATAAAGTCCCGCGATCTTCTTCTGGAATAAAGACCAGCTCAATCGCATTACCATCTGCCAATCGTAGCAGCCATTTACGCGTACCATCTTTGGCTTGTTGGCTGGTTTCCACCACCGGCATAGCCAACGAGCTTTCCGCCGCCAATTGGGCGCGTAATACTTTGCTGAGATTACTCATTTCAGCAAAGTCGGTGATGCCTTCCTGATAAACCCATTTAAACACTTGGTCGGCACGAAACGGCTTTTCACCCAAATCAGTGAAAAACTGTCCCATTCGCGCGCGGCTGAGCGATAGCAAATTGAGGGGTGTGGTGTCGGTCATCAAGAAGCCGAGTTAATGGTGATGAACGACTTAGATTATGCGCGTGAGCACAGATCAGACTCAGCGAAAAAGAAGGCGATTTCACTCGCCGCCGTTTCGACAGCATCAGAACCATGCACTGAGTTGGCTTCCAAGCTTTCAGCAAAATCTGCGCGAATCGTACCAGCGGCAGCATCAGTGGGATTGGTTGCGCCCATCACTTCTCGGTTTTTGCTGATGGCGTTTTTGCCTTCCAACACCTGCACCATCACCGGCCCAGAGGTCATGTAAGCAACCAAATCATTATAAAAAGGGCGCTCTTTATGAACGGCATAAAAACCAGCCGCTTGAGCTTGGGTCATGTGTAACATTTTAGAAGCAATGATCGACAGGCCAGCTTCTTCAAAGCGGTCATAGATTTTGCCAATTAGATTACGACGTACAGCATCAGGTTTAACGATAGAAAAAGTGCGCTCAACAGCCATGGTAAATTCCTAAAAAAATTGAAAAGAGGTCGAAAAAAAGGTCGCCTATTCTAACTGCTTGCGCTGAGTTCTCCAACGATAGAATCTGCTTCTGTTTTGGTAACGGTTACATCCACCCACTGACCCTCTGGCAACGCGACGCCTTCTACCCTGATCAGCCAGTAGTTATCGCTGCGAACTTGGCTGTAATCACTCCCCGGTGCTACCGATTCAACGATGCAACGCAAATTAGTACCCACCAGCTGTTTAGCTTGGTCGGTACGTACCCGCTCTCCAGCACGGCGAGCCAACGCAGCACGTCGTTTCCTTTCTGATTTTTCGACTTGTTTTTTGATCCGGGCTGCAGGTGTGCCCTCACGGGGGGAGTAGGGAAAAACGTGTGGCCAGGCGATTCCAAGGTCAGTTATCGCCTGCAAGGTTTCTTCGAACTGCGGCAATGACTCCGTTGGAAAGCCTACCAAGATATCGGCGCTCAACGTCAGGTTCGGCGTAATTCTTCGAAGTTTGGCAATACGTTCATAAATCATATCTCGGCTAGCGCGCCGCTTCATTTGCTTGAGGACCAGGGTATTCGCGCTTTGCATAGACAAATGTACGTGCGAGCAGATCCGTGGGTTTTGTGCAATTAGCCCAATCACTAGGTCAGTCAGATGAATCGGATCAATCGAGCTGAGTCGAATTCGGCAATCTAGGTTTTTCTGAAGCATCGACTCCAATAAGACAGCTAAGCTGACTTCATCCGCCAAATCCTCTCCATAGGAGCCTAAATCCACCCCGCACAGCACCACTTCATGGTAGCCAGCAGTTGCCAACTGTTGGTACTGGGCAACGATGGCTGCTGGATCAAATGAGCGGCTGGGCCCCCGCGCAACGTGGATAATGCAAAAAGTACAACCTTGATCACAGCCTTGTTGAATTTGAATAAAGGCGCGGGATTGACTCTCATAGCCGTTTAATAACTCACTCGGCAGCGCCACCAATTCATCGAGCACTGGGTGGATAATCGGCGCTTCAAAGGCCGTTTCATCACGAACGATCACTGGAATATCAAGTTTAGCAGCGTTGCCAACCACCCAATCAATGCCTTCAATCGCAACGCAGGCATCGGGATTCGTTTGCGCATAACAGCCCGTAATGACAATTTTTGCGTCTGGGTTTTGGCGTTTCAGTCGTCGCGCTATCTGCCGAGTTTGGCGGTCGGCTTCAGCGGTGACGGTGCAACTATTGATGATGTGCCAATCTGCGTCCGAACCAGCGTCAACTCGCTCAAATTGATCCGCAATCAGGCGTTTGGCAATCAGTTCACTTTCAAACGTATTGACCTTGCAGCCTAGAGTAGTTATAGCAACGCGATTTTTGCTTTGATCACCCTTATAGCTTTTGCTCACGCTAAACGGGTTTGGTCGAAAAGCTCTCCCCACAACCACATTCGTCAACAACGTTCGGGTTATTGAATTTAAAAGTTGACGAAAAGCCATCAGAAATATAATCAATTTGGGTGCCATCGACTTCTGACAAATGCTCATTCGCTACAATTAACTTAACACCTTGCACTTCAAAAACGTCATCATTGTCGTTAACTACTTTACCGACATCAACCGTGTAAGCAAAGCCTGAACAACCTGCATTTTTGATCCCAAAGCGCAAGCCAATGGCATCGTTCTGACTGGCCAAATACTTGGAAATTTGCTGTGCAGCGCTGTCTGTGAGGGTAATAGCCATAATTGAGAATGCCGAAAGATTAGCAGTGGCTACTATTATGGTGCCCGCAGGCCGATATTCCAAGCCCCATCCTTTGCGACACCTTGTGTTTATTTAGGGAGAGTAACTGTTCATGAACATCTGCACGGTTGAATTAATAATGGTTTGCTTTTCACTCTCAGTAAGTACTTGTTTTCGCAACAAAGTCGGCCAGAATGCCTGAGCTTTTAGCAATCCAAAAAACTGTTCCATCGCGAGCGCCTTATCACCAATCCTTAGGCTCCCCGCCTCGGCAGCACTCGCCAGCCATTGGCTGAACTCGTCTTGACAGCTAGGCTGTTGTTGCTCAAACAGCGTGACCATTTCGTCACTTCGAACCAATTCGCCCAGCAAGATACGCGCATATTGCTGTACGTCGTTCGATTGCAGCAACTCAACTTCCATGCGAGCTATTCCAAGCAATTGTTGTTCAACCGGCTGAGTGGGGTTGTAATCTTGGCTGACCTCGGCGTGCGCTTTGTGATTCAATTCGCTCAGAACAGCAAAAAACAAGGCCTCTTTGCTGGCGAAGTGATTATAGACGGTGCGTTTCGAAACCTCTGCACACTGCGCTAGATGGTCCATACTGCAGCCTTGGAATCCTTGTGCGAGAAACTCAGTCGTGGCAGCGTCAATAATCTTTCGCCGCTTTGTTTTTGATAGTGTCATCTGGCAGTTGCTCTATATCACCTCAATCTCCTTAAAAGAAAAGCAGTTTGATCACCTAGAGGTGTGGATAAATCCCTACTCATTTTATTGATGTTAACTGCTTTCTCGCTGACAATCATAGCGTAAACTACACTGTATAGTTTACTTATCGTCTGAAATACGCCATGAAAAATATCAATATCGTGCTGAGCAGCGCTATTTTCCTAGTGTTATCGGCCTGCGAGCAGCAAAACGCAAGCGAAGCAGCAGCTACGCCGAGTGGCCCACCACCGGCTCAGGTCACTACCATGATGGCCGAATTCCAGGACGTTCCGGTCAGCTTTGAATATGTGGGCCAAGTCGCTGGCTCGAACGAAGCGGAAGTCCGAGCGCGCGTGAATGGCATTATTACCCAGCGCTTATTCGAAGAAGGGTCAGTGGTTGAACGAGGACAGCCTTTATTTCTGATTGATGCGGCACCTTATGAGGCGCAATTAGCACAGACTGAGGCAACGCTTACTAGTGCTGAAGCGGCCAAAAACAGTGCTCGTGTGCAATTGAAGAAGGCTGAGCGAGACTATCGACGAGTCGCCCCGCTCAGTAAAAAGAACTTGCTCAGCCAAAACGAGCTGGACGATGCGGAATCAAGTGTTGAGCTTGCCAAGGCGGCACTTCGACAAAGTGAGGCCGCCATTTTGCAGGCACAAGCTAGTATTAAAACCGCACAAATTAATTTGGACTACACAGAAATAGCTGCACCGATTGCAGGAGTGGTTGGCCGCTCACACAAGATGGAAGGCAGTCTAGCGGAAGTGGGTAGCAATAGTCTATTAACCACGATTGCCCAGACGAACCCCGCTTTCATCAACTTTGGTGTTGCTGAAACCGATCAATTGCAGCGACAGCAAGATATTGACTCGGGTGCCTTGCTGTTATCTGAGTCGGGCTTTACGGTCGTTGTTAAAACAACCATCGGCATGCAGCTTGAGCAGACCGGTAAAGTCAACTTCCAAGACTATAGAGTAGACGCCTTGACGGGCAGCTTTAGCATGCGCGCACAGATAGAAAACGCCGCTGGGACGCTGTCGCCGGGCCAATTTGTCCGAGTCGAGTTGCAAGGTGCCAAGCGTAGCAACGCTATCTTATTACCCCAGCGCGCAGTATTGGACAGCCCGCAAGGGAAATACGTCTATGTCGTGGGTCAAGGTGCAGAAGGTGGCTCAGTCGCTGAATTTCGGCCAGTTGGTGTTGGCGAATGGGTACAACTCGACGGTGCGCTAAAAAATGCCTGGATTGTGAAATCAGGCTTAAACCAAGGCGATCAAGTAGTCGTTGAAGGCATGGCACGTATTTTCTATCCTGGCATGCCGATTCAAGTATCGCCACCTCAAGCCATGCAAAGCGCGCCAGAAACCAGCGTTGAAACTGCCCCAGCAACCACCCATTAGATAGCAACCACCATGTTTTCTCGTTATTTTATTGACCGCCCAATCTTTGCGTTCGTTATTTCGATCTTCATCATGATAGCGGGCTTGGCGAGTATCGGCAGCTTACCCATCGCGCAATACCCGGAAATCGCCCCGCCTTCGGTGCAGGTAATCGCCGTATATCCAGGCGCATCAGCAGAAGTTGCAGCAGAAACCGTTGCGACGCCACTGGAAAACGCGATTAATGGGGTTGAAGATATGCTGTATATGGCGTCAACCTCGGCGTCTAATGGCGTCACCACGATTACCATCACCTTTCAAATCGGTGCAGATGTTGATCAAGCCGCACTCAATGTCAACAATCGCGTTAAGCAGATCGAAGCACGCTTGCCGCAAGAAGTCCGGCGCCAAGGCGTCACCGTACAAAAAGGCTCTTCTGCATTTTTACAGGTGTTGGCATTTTATGCACCTGACCAACAGCATGATGATTTATTTATTTCCAATTACGTCACGCTCAACGTGCTGGATCACTTAAAGCGAATCCCGGGAACCACTGGCGTACAGATCTTTGGTGCAAAGGATTACGCAATGCGTATTTGGGTTAAGCCTGACCTGATGGCACAGTTGGGTTTGACGATTACCGATGTTGCAGCGGCATTGTCCGAGCAAAATGCGCAATTCGCTGCCGGCAAAATCGGCCAGGCACCGACTGGCGGTAATCAAGAAATGGTCTATACCATCACCACCAAAGGCCGTTTATCAACCGCCACAGAATTCGAAAACATCATTTTGCGCGCCAATAATGAAGGCAGCGTGCTACGCCTCAAAGATGTTGCAAGAATTGAGCTGGGGGCTAAAGACTACGAATTTATCGGTCGCATCAATGGCAGCCCTTCGACCTTGATCGGCATTTTCTTGCAGCCCGGCGCCAATGCCTTGAGCGTGGCGGAGTCGGTCCAAGCCACCATGCAAGACTTACAAAGCAAGTTCCCCGAAGGACTGACGTATTCCACCCCGTACGATACCACCCGGTTCGTGAAGGTCTCGATTCGTGAGGTCTTAAAAACACTGGCCGAAGCGATGGCACTGGTGTTCTTGGTGGTCTATGTGTTTTTGCAGAACTGGCGCGCAACGCTGATCCCTACTCTAGCCGTGCCCGTTTCTTTGCTGGGCACCTTCGCAGGTTTACAGCTGCTCGGCTACTCCATCAACACGTTAACACTGTTTGGCATGGTATTGTCGATCGGGATCGTGGTTGATGACGCCATTGTGGTGCTTGAAAATGTCGAGCGCATCATGCATGAAGAAGGGTTGAAGGCCCGTGACGCTGCGATCAAAGCGATGACCGAAGTCAGTGGCCCCATCGTCGCCATTGTTCTGGTTCTGGTATCCGTTTTTGTGCCGATTGCCTTTTTGGGAGGGTTAACGGGTGAGTTGTATCGACAGTTCGCCGTCACGATTTCAATCTCAGTGACGCTCTCCGGTATTGTGGCGCTAACAATGACGCCCGCGCTGTGCGTATTAATTTTAAAACACGAACACAAAAGCACCCATTTTTTCTTTCGTGGGTTTAATCGATTCTTTGGTTTTGTGACCCGCCGTTACGTTAAAAGCGTGGGATTTATGATCCGACGCTCAATGGTAGCAGTTGTCCTGTTTTTGCTGATGGTCGGTTTGACGGTGGGTTTGTGGAAAATGACGCCTAACTCATTGGTGCCGGATGAAGATCAGGGCTACTACATTGCTGCAGTATTTCTACCTGATGGTTCATCACTGGAACGAACCGATAAAGTCGTTGCCGAAGTATTGACTGCTATCCAATCAAACCCCAACAACGAAAACGTGGTCGCGTTCACTGGCTTGGATTTTCTGGGTGGGGGCTACAAAAACAGCGCTGCCACCATATTCGTCACGCAAAAGCATTGGGATGATCGAACCGTTCCAGTCACCGCATTGGTAGGCGAGTTGTTTATGAAAACTGCCCATATCAATGAAGCCTTGGTGCTGGCTTTTAACCCACCCGCGATTTTTGGTTTGGGCAATACCGGCGGCTTTGAGTTCTATATTCAGAATAAGGGTGAAGGCGGCTCGAAAGCGTTGGCCGGTGCGATGCAAGCGTTCCAAGGTGCCGCGCAGCAAGATCCGCGCTTAGGTATGATCAACAGCCTGTGGCGACCTTCTACCCCGCAGCTATATGTTGATGTTGACCGCGAACGGGCTAAATCTTTAGGGGTTTCCCTGGACGGCGCCTTTAATACGCTCGCCGCGGGGCTAGGGTCTTATTACGTCAACGATTTCAATAAATATGGCCGTGCCTGGCAAGTGTTGCTGTCGGCTGATGCCAGCTTTCGTAAAACGCCAGCTGATGTCGGGCGGATGTACGTCAGAAGCGACCAGGGTGAGATGGTGCCCTTGTCCGCTTTTGCCAAGGTCGAATACAGCTCGGGCCCGGATACGGTTGATCGCTTCAACAACCTGCCCGCAGTGAAGCTGTTTGGTGAAGGTGCGCCAGGGGTTAGCTCGGGCCAGGCATTGGACGCGGTTGAAGACGTTGCTAACCAAGCTCTACCGCCGGGGTTTGCTTATGATTGGAGTGGATCTTCATTTCAAGAAAAACGTGCCGCCGGTAGTTCGGTATTGTCGTTAGCGCTGGCGGCGATCATGGTTTTTCTCATATTGGCAGCACTCTATGAACGCTGGGCACTGCCCTTGTCGGTGCTACTGGCCCTGCCCTTTGGCACCTTCGGAGCTTTAGCCGCAGTTTGGATGCGAGATTTCACCAACGACGTTTACTTCCAGATTGGTTTGATCACCTTGCTTGGCTTAGCCGCCAAAAATGCGATTTTGATTGTCGAGTTCGCACTCCTCAAAGTCAACGAAGGTTGGCCGGCCGCAGCCGCAGCTATGGAGGCAGCCCGGCTACGGTTTCGGCCCATCATCATGACCTCGTTGGCATTCATCTTGGGGGTGGTGCCATTAGCCTTTTCAAGCGGTGCGGGGGCGGGTGCTCGGCAATCAGTCGGTACCGGCGTTATGGGCGGCATGTTGGCCGCTACTTTTCTCGCGGTGTTCTTTTTGCCGTTTTTCTTCAAGTTGCTGATTGATCGTCGATTTTCAACCAAGCCCGAAGAATTTGAATCCCCAAAAGAGACGTAACGCGCGAAATGGGCTGTCTGAATATTTAGCCTTTTAAACGGCTAACTTCTAACACATTCGGAATTTGGCTGACTTGATTGAGCACCCGCGTTAGGCGGGTAATGCCGGAAACTGTCAAACCCATCTCGATCCGCACAATGGAGTTATCTTCATCGGTATTTAGAATCGCTTTGGTAACTTCAATTCTCGATTCGCTGATCACTTTAGTGACATCGTGCAGGAGGTTGTCGCGGTTATAGGCAACGACGATAACCTCAACCACATAACCAGCGCCGTCGTGTTCGCCCCACTCTACGTCAATCAAACGGTTGTGATCTTCCTCAGGTAAGTGGCGCATATTAATGCAATCTTGCTGATGGATCGAAACCCCACGTCCTCGTGTGATAAATCCAACAATGCGTTCGCCCGGAACCGGCCGGCAGCAATTCGCGAGCTGTGTTTTCAAGTTACCCACCCCTTTAACGATAAAACCGGCGTCCGGTTTTGCGGGCTGTTTTCTAGGTCGCTGCGGAATGCCGGATTGTGGCTGCACCACGTCCTGCTCACGCTTAAACGGGCTAAGTAGTTTGTTTAGCTTGGCATCCCCCGCACCTATCGCAGCCAACATCTCATTGAGGTTTTTAAAGCTGGAACGATCCGCCACTTTTTCATAGGCAAGGTCTCCTAGCCCTAGACGCGTTAGCTCGCGCTCCAGCGAGCGTTTCCCATGGGCTAAGTGCTGATCACGGTCAGCCACCTTAAACCAATTCAAAATGCGCCCACGCGCACGGTTGGTCTGTACATAGCCAGGGATGGCGATCCAGTCGCGGCTTGGTTTGCCCACCTTGACGGTAATAATCTCTACCTGGTCACCGGTTTTAAGAGCAGTATTTAACGTCACCATCTTATTGTTGATGCGCGCGCCGCGGGTCTTATGGCCCACCTCGGTATGCACTGCATAGGCGAAATCCAGCGGTGTAGAGCCTTGGGGCAAATCGATGACCTTGCCCTTCGGAGTAAACACATAAATCCGCGCTTCGCTGGTTTCAGCGTCAAACTGATCAGCCAAGTCGCCTCTGTTACCTAAGTCTTGCTTCCATTCCAACAGTTGCCGCAACCACAGGATTTTGCTGTCGATACTTTGATCTTGTTTGGCCTTTTCTTTGTATCGCCAGTGTGCAGCGACGCCGAGCTCATTATCTTCGTGCATCTGGTGAGTTCGAATTTGCACTTCCACCACCTTATTGTCGGGGCCGATAACTGCGGTGTGAATAGACTGATAACCATTATCTTTGGGAGTGGCGATATAATCGTCGAACTCTCCCGGCAAATGCTTCCAGCTGGTGTGCACGATGCCGAGCGCGGTATAACAATTGGCGATGTCATCCACCAGAATCCGCACCGCACGTATATCCATGATATTTTCAAACGCAAGACCCTTATTAGTCATTTTGCGCCAAATACTGTAGATATGCTTCGGTCGACCATACACTTTGGCCGTCACATCGACTGCCTGCAGTCGTTGCTGTAAGGTATCAAGAAATGTCTGGATATAGTTTTCGCGGAAACGCCGTTTTTCATCCAGGTATTGCGCGATCTCACGATAAGCATGCGGCTCAAGGTAGCGCAGCGATAAATCTTCCAACTCCCATTTTAGGTACCAAACACCCAGTCGATTAGCCAGTCGTGCATACACATCAAGCGTCAATTTGGCGGTTGAGCGCTGAAGCGCATCTGGGGCTAATTTTAAATCACGCAGCACATTCACTTGATCCGCTAGTTTAATCAACACCACCCGCACGTCATTAACCATCGCGATCAGCATTTTACGCAAATTCTCGTCGCTCACTTCGCCATGGTTCGATTGTGAGAACGCTGAGACATTGGCCATCTCTTGTACGCCTTTAACCAACTCAGCTTTGGTGGCTCCAAACTGCCGTGCGATGTCTTGTAGCTCCGAGGCGCTATAGGGTGCCCCTGCGTGCAAGAAAGCGGCAGATTGGGATTCCTCGTCCAGCCCAGAGTTGATACAAATCTGAACCACACGCCGGCCTTTATCAATCAGCTCGGCAATATCAGTCGGCTCTATCTTCGATGACAACCGATCATTGCGCTTTTGCACGCAGACCCGGATCCAGCCTTCCATTTGCGGCAGGTTCGTTATGTCTAATGGGATATTTGCGGTCATTTTGTCGACTAAAGCATTGGTATTTTTAGACGGTTGCTGATGGTAGAATCTGGCGTAAGCGTTAACAAGCTAATTTTTAAGATATTCAGGTGATATAACGGTGTCAGATAATAATCAAAAACTCTTCAGCAAAAAACCTAAAACCAGCAATGACTATAAGTTGGAAGAAATTGATGGCGAGTTATTAGCCTATTCCCCCGCAACAACGCGTTCAATTTATCTGAACCCTAGCGCCTCTATCATTTGGTTGATGTGTAACGGCGAGCATTCAGTCGGTGAAATGATCGAAGCTTTGAAAGACGAATACCCAGACGCTGCCGATAGCATTGAAGACGATGTGATTTCCACCATCGAAACTTTAATAGAAAACCAAGCGATTAGCCTGGACGGCTAACGCCGTTAGTCGATTATGCCAGTTTACACCGTTTCATTCGGCGGTCGTCACGTAGAAATCGCCTATGATTCCAGCGAGGT
Source organism: Candidatus Poriferihabitaceae bacterium (assembly GCA_965249035.1). Classification (GTDB taxonomy): domain Bacteria; phylum Pseudomonadota; class Gammaproteobacteria; order Arenicellales; family Poriferihabitantaceae; genus CBDFKV01. Next base: position 384,134 of record CBDFKV010000007.1, read on the forward strand.
TTTAGAGGCGCTGGAGTTCATGTTCGTCGATATCGGCAATGCTGCTACCCCGCACTGCGAGGCCCAGTTTCAGTTATATCAAAACGTTGAACAATACGTAGTTTCGAGTGATCAAAATGAGACCCCACATCAATTTGAGTTGTTGCCAGATGCCGCGAATTTCTTGATGGGTGAAGCTGTTTATCACCTGATTTACAATAATACCAACTGCATGGCCATTCACGCTGGTGTGGTTTCTGACCAAGATGGGGCGATTTTAATGCCCGGTGAAAGTGGCTCTGGCAAAAGCTCAGTGACGCTATGGATGACGGCTAACGGCTACCACTATCACACCGACGAGCTTGCATTGATCGACGCGAAAACAAGAGCGTTGGAAGTCTTCACCCGACCCTTTAACATTAAACACTATGGCATTGCGCCGATTCGTGACCTGATTGATCTAGAGCAGGTCAGCGACCACATCATGCGTGGCCAGCACGTCACCATGTTTTCGCACCGCTTATTGAATCCAGACTTTCTCAGCCAAGCACCCGCACTTACTCGCATGGTCTTCCCGCGCTACCAGGAAGGTGATGAAAGTAACCAACTCGTATTGCTCTCTCGGGCGGAGGCGGGCATTGAGCTGATGCGTACCAATGTCATCGCGCGCAACTTACCTGGGCACGGATTCAAGCAGCTATTGTCTCTGGTTAAGGGCATTCCCGCTTATCGCCTAAGCTATAGCCACTTTGACCAATTACCGGCTTTATTAGCTCAGTGCCAATAGTCGACGCAAACACCGAATTATTGCGCGCGGCAGCACGTATTCAACTAGATAAGCTCGCTATCCACCGATTTATTGAAGCGATAAATCACATCGAAGATTGGCCAGGATTGCTGGCTGCGAGTGAGCACCACGGTTTATCCCCACTGATTTATCACCACCTAAATGAATCGGGCATTTCGATTCCTACACATGCCAGTCTTACCTTAAAAGCCTTGGCGGTTCGACATCGACGCGCGCATGACATTCGAACCGAAGTGATCACAGAGTTTCTTGCTCGATTCGCCCAAGAGGGCATTGAATGCCTATTGCTAAAAGGTGCAGCTCTCGCACACCTGCTTTACCCAGAACCGAGCATGCGGCCCATGGGCGACGTTGATATTCTGGTCCACCGCGATGATGCCTTAGATGCACAACAATGCCTGCGCGAGCTGGGTTATAGCGCGGACGATCGCAAACAAGGGTATTTATATGACCATCATCATTTGCCCATCGCGTCACACCACAAGCAAGGGATGGGGATCAGCCTAGAAGTCCATCATGATGCGCTATCAGGAGACGTGGCCAGCTCAATTGCATTTCATAATCTGACTGAACCAGCAACCACCTTTCAGATTAATGGGCAGGCTGCACAGGCATTGGGACATCTCGATACCTTACGCCACCTATGCCATCACACCTTTGAGCCAGCGGAGACAATCAAACTCGGGTCAATTGCCGACTTAGTGGGTTATGCTTCCAAATATGCGAAGCAAATAGACTGGGTTATCGTTGCAGATCAATTCCCTATGGTAATCAATACGCTGCGCTGCACTCACTTTTTAAATCCATTGCCACAGGTGTTAATAGAACAGATGGGTGCCCCTCGTACTAGCGCGCCGCAGGGTGTAGGTCGTGGATTTCGGCCTATGTCGACTGTGATAGCAGAACCATCATCGCGCTTTGATAAAATTAAAACGCTGCTAAGCCCACCCAACTGGTGGATGCATATTCACTACGTGGTGCCGCCTGAGCAGAGTTTAGTGCGTGTGCGCTATTGGAAGCATCCTTGGCAAGTGGCAAAATGGCTGGCGCGCAGGTACAAAGCAAAATATAGAAGCCATTTCAAGCATTAACGCTTGGCGAAAAAGTCGGCATAAATGTTGGCGATGGGTATTTGCATTTTGTCGAAGGTGAAATGTTTAAGATATCGTTGATACCCCCCTTCTCCGAGCCTCTGGCGTAGAGTTACATCTTCAATTAGGCGACCTAGCTTTTCTATAAAATCGTTGTCATCAGCTTGATCAATCACGTAACCGGTGCAGTCATTCTTAACCGCTTCTTTAACACCACCCGCATCTGTAGAAACTACGGGTAGCCCAGCACTCATCGCTTCAAGAACACTAAGTGGCAAGCCTTCATAACGTGAAGTCAGTAAAAATATATCGGTTTTCGCCAGCCATGGAGCGACATCAGTTACTCCGCCATGAACCGAGACGCGATCACTTAAATCTAGGTAGTTTAATTCTGCTATTAGTTCAGGTTTATCGGTTCCGTCTCCTACTATGTGCAGACGAAAATCCGACTGTAGCTGCGCAACAAGATGGAGCAGTCTCAGTTGGTTTTTGGGATAGCTAAGCCTACCAATATGCAGCAGAGTAACCGGCTGGTGATTAAGTGACGAACGCACCGAAACAGCGGGGACACAGTTTTTCACCGTCCATCGTCTGTTTATTTTACCGATACGCCAAAATCGAGCTTGCTTTGCATCAAAGTCAGAAATGGTAATGATCCCATCGCCAATACGCCCGAGTACAAATTCCACCATCACGCCATAAATCCGCTGTAATTTCGGCACTCCCGGTGTAAATGCCCAACCATGTGCGGTGAATAAGGAACTGACCTTAGCGCGTTTGGCAGCAATGCGCCCGATCACGCCCGCTTTGGACGAATGAGCATGGAGTAAATCGTGCGGGTTTTGCTTGAGAAAGATAACCAACTCTTTGATAGCGCGCCAGTCGGTGCGTAAGCGGATCGGTCGAACTAAGTGTTTAAAGATGACCACATCAATACCAAGTGCGCGAACCTCAGTGGTCAAAAAATCGTCTTCACCGCAAGCCAAAGTAAAGTCGTATTGATCACGCAGAGACCGAATCAACTCTAATACGTGTATTTGAGCACCGCCGACATCAGCCTTGGTAATCAGCATCAAAATTTTAGGCCTACGCGTACTCATCGACGACTCACCTTAGGGCCCAATATGCACAACGACTTGTCGCGGGTGGCGACCATAGCGATGCTCGCACAGGTAGATACCCTGCCAAGTTCCAAGTAGCAATTTTTTATCGCTAAATGGCACGGCTACTTGCACACCCGTTATCATCGATTTGATATGCGCTGGCATATCATCCAGCCCTTCATTGGTATGCGTATAGGCAGAATCACCTTCAGGTACAGCCTTTGCAAGCCAGTACAGTAAGTCGTCTTGAACCGATGAGTCAGCATTCTCTTGTATCACCAAGCTGGCTGACGTGTGCCGAATAAAAACAGTGCACAAGCCCTCTCTCATGCTGCTTTCGCTAATGACTGCCTGAATTTCTCTGCTTATTTCTATCAGCCGTTGCCCGCGACTGTTAATAGTGAGTGTCTTAATCATAAGGATTGTATTTTGAAAGCTTTGACCCTATTTTTCCAGTGAGTTTTAAACAAAAATGATACTATGAATCAATCTACTTACGTTACCACAGCGACCGAAGAAAACTTCCAGCAAGTGGTCTTGCAACAATCACATCAACAGCCAGTACTGGTTGATTTTTGGGCAGACTGGTGCGCGCCCTGTAAGATGCTGATGCCGTTGTTGGAGCAACAGGCGGATGCGTACGCCGGTGCCTTTGTCTTGGCTAAAGTCAATTCTGACGAGCAACAAACGCTGGCAGCCCAATATGGTGTGCGTAGTTTGCCCACGGTGAAGCTATTTATCAACGGTGAAGTGGTTGATGAGTTTACGGGCGCGTTGCCAGAATCTCAAATCAAGGAATTTCTGGGTAAACACATCACCAGCGAATCCGATGTCATCATTTTATCGGCCAAAGCAGCGCTGGAAAAGGGTGATCTCGATTCAGCGCACACGCAATTTGAATCGGTTCTAACAAAGGCCTATCACTTTGACGCCATTATTGGTTTGGCGACTATCGCGCTGGCGCAACAAGACCAAACTCTAGCCGAGAAGCGCCTATCTGAAGTCACTAGCGATGACCAAGAAAACCCTGAGTTCGTGGCTATCAAGGCCCGCTTGGCGTTCCAACTAAACAGCAATGACAGTATTGAAGAACTATTAGCTGCGATAGCGACAGATCCAGAAAACCTTGATCACCAGCTTGCACTAGGCAATGCTCAAATAGCCAATGAAGAGATCGAAGCCGGCATGCAATCTTTTATCGAGATTATTAAACGCGACCGCAATTATGGGGATGACGCGGGACGGTCAGCATTGCTAAATGTGTTTAATATGCTGGGCAGTGCTGACCCGCGAGTGAAGCAATATCGGCGGGTGTTGGCTAGCGCTTTAAATTAGTCCGATAAACCACCGAATAAGCAGGCAAAAAAAAGCGATGAGATTTGGCGCATACGTGCCAAGTCTCATCGCATCTCCTCTCCTTTTTATCGAACGTGGTTTAGGCTGCTTTTAAACCTATGCCTTTCTTGCGAGGCGCGCGAATCTTAATCAATCGCAACCGCAATGTCCAAAGGCATTTGCTTATATTGATACCCTTTATTCTCGACGCTAAATAGACCGTAACGACCGAACTCACTACATTTGGAAACAATGCTCACGGTAATAGCGTAACTCCTCGATCGATTCACGAATATCGTCCAGCGCTTTGTGGGTATTCTTCTTGCTAAATCCTTTGACAATATCGGGATTCCAGCGCACAGCCAGTTCTTTGATTGAGCTAACATCAACGTTACGGTAGTGCAAATAGTTGCTGAGTTTGGGCATGTATTTGTACAAAAAGCGGCGATCTTGGCAAATGCTATTGCCACACAGCGGTACTTTATTGGGTGGCACGTACTTGCGGATGAATGCCACAGTTTCCGCTTCTGCAGCTTGCTCGGTGACGGTTGAATCTGATACTCGTTGAGTTAGACCAGTGCCACCGTGTGTGTTGGTATTCCACGCATCCATACCCGCTAGTAATTCTGCGCTTTGTTGAATCGCCAACACCGGACCTTCAGCAATGATCTCTAAGTCAAAGTCGGTAATGATCGTAGCAATTTCTATGATGCGTTCTTTTTCTGGGTCAAGACCGGTCATTTCAAGGTCGATCCAAACCAAGTTCATGGATGATTTTATGGGCATTAGGGTTTGTCTGGTCGTTAGGCCGATGGCTGCTGCAAGGCGCTGATTATAGCGACCGCAGCCGTCTCTATGCGTAAAACTCCGTCCGATAAGCACACCATTTCGATGTTTTTATCGCCCGCGAGTTGTAATTCATCGTGACTAAACCCGCCTTCTGGCCCGACGATGACCGTAACAGCAGCCTGATTCTCTAGCAATGAGTGCCTTGATAACGACTGACCCGTTGCGTCGGCCATCAGCGCTTTACCTGCTCTAGGTTCTTGTAACAACTGCTCAAGACTGCGCGGTACTTCGACTTCGGGAAACCAAGTACGCCGTGACTGCTTACAGGCTTCGACCATGATTCGGCGACAACGGCTTAATAAGTGTTTATTCGCTTTAGTGATACTAAATTCTGTTTCCAGAGGAATGAAATGAGAGAGTCCCAATTGCGTTGCCATGTCAATCATGGTTGATAAGCGGTCAGCTTTTGGCAAGGCACAGGCAAGCGTAATCGTTAAGCTTGGCGGCTTATCCTGAATAAAGTGACTTAATCGTACAGAGACTTCGCGTTTGCGGTGACCAATGGCGCTGATCTCGCCTGTTGCATGACCACCTTGACCATTAAAGACCGAGATAATATCTCCAACACGAAGCCGACGCGCGCTGGCAGCGTGTGCTGATTCAGCTGCATCCAAAGTAATCTCTGCAATCTCTTTAGCCAGGGCCTCATAAATAAAAGCAGGCGGCCTACTCATGCCTTAATTCCTAACTCTTGGATCTTTCGAGTCAAGGTATTGCGTCCCCACCCCAGCAATTTAGCAGCGTTTTGCTTGTGCCCGTTCGCCATTTGTAACGCGGCATCAATCAATAAACGCTCATATTCAGGTTGTAAGCTTGCACTGATCCCCTCAACCCCTCGGCCCCATTCCGCTAACACGTGTTGCCGTAGCAGTGGCTGCCAGCCCGTTTGTGGTAAATCCTCGTCTCTTACGACTCGAAAATCGTCAGGCAGATCTTGTGCTCTGATCGTGTGACCCGGCGCCATCACGGTCAAGCGTTTGCACAGATTTTGCAACTCACGGATGTTGCCCGGCCAAGCATAAGTCAGCATAGCCTTTAAGGCGCCGCTAGCCAATGATTTTTGCTTAACTGAAAATTCTTTGGCCGCTTGCCCAAAGAAGAATTGTGCCAATTGCTCAATGTCTTCTGTGCGCATTGATAATGTGGGTAATTCGATACTAACCACATTTAAGCGATGAAATAGATCCAGGCGAAACTCACCCGCTTGAACTTGTGCTTCAAGATTCTGGTTAGTGGCGGCTATTACGCGCACATCGACATCTAATTGCTCGCGGCCACCGACTCGAAAAAACCGCTTTTCAGACAAGACTCGCAATAGCCGTGTCTGCAGTTCCAGCGGCATATCACCAATTTCATCAAGAAATAGCGTGCCGCCATCTGCTTGTTCAAAACGCCCTCTTCTTAGGCTGTGCGCGCCGGTAAAGGCACCTTTTTCGTGGCCGAATAGCTCAGACTCCAGCAACTCAGCCGGAATCGCAGCGGTATTAATGTCGATAAAGGGTTTGTGCTTGCGCGGACTTGACTGGTGTAAGGCGGTGGCCACCAGTTCCTTACCAGTTCCTGATTCTCCACGGATCAATACATTGATATGTGAATGCGACAGCCGGCCGATGGTGCGAAATACGTCTTGCATGCTGGGAGCAGAACCGATAATTTGTTGGTGGTATTGCGAACCCGAGTCTGTCTTCGTCACCTCAGGCTTAGCCTGTTGCTCAGCCAACGCTCGCTCCAGCAAGCTGATGGCATCATCAACGTCGAACGGCTTCGGTAAGTAATCAAACGCTCCCTTTTGATATGCACCAACGGCGGTATCGAGGTCGGAGTATGCAGTCATCACAATGACGGGTAAGCTGGGGAAGTCGGTTTTGATCTGCTGCAGCATCTCAAGGCCACTTTTACCGGGCATGCGCACATCGGTGAAGACAGCCGCCGGGGATCCCTGCTTCAAGGCCGCCAGCAAATCGTCAGCCTGTGAAAAGGCTTGGGTTTTATATCCCGCCAATGCCAACGATTTTTCCAAAACCCAACAAATCGAGGCATCGTCATCGGCGATCCAGATTTCTTCAACCATGCGTAGCCTCTTCTGTAAATGGCAAATAGAGTGAAAATGAAGCACCTTCCCAAAACTCATCAACGGCGATGAAACCACCATGGTTTTGCGCTATTTCTTGGGCGATTGCCAAACCCAAACCGGTTCCTTCATCGCGCGACGTAACCATCGGAAAGAAAACACGCTCACGTAGCTCCGGCGCCACTCCGGCACCGGTGTCTTGGATTTGAATACGTACCCCCTTGGTGGGCATACTGTTACGGGTTGCATCAGCAAGTGCTACTCGTGTGCGGATGGTCAGCTGTCCTTCGCCCTCCATAGCTTGCGCGCCATTTAGCAAAATATTCAGTATGACTTGAATGATTTGCTCTGAATCTAGCAGTAAGACGGGCAAACCCATGTCGTAATCTCGCTCAACCACGACGCTATCGCCAAATTCTGCAGCGATGAGGTCAATGCAGTGTTGTATTAATTGGTGAATATTAACTGCCGTTTTTTGTAGCGTTCGGTGCCCTGCGGATAAGCGACTCACCAACCGGCCGAGGCGATCGGCTTCACGAATGATCACTTGGCTGTATTCGCCCAACTCCTGGTTCAAACCGCTGGCGTCCAGTTTTTTATCAAGCAATTGCGCGGCGCCGCGTATACCACCCAGTGGGTTTCTTATTTCGTGCGAAATACCCTGCACCATCGCCAAGGCCGCCTGATAGCGCGCCGATTGCTCAGCGTCATTGGCCATCCTGGTGACCCGATCGATTTGGCTCAACTCAATCAGCACATGAAATGTATCGTCCGTCTCAAAACGAGTCAGCTGATAATCAACCCGTTCAGAGCGCTGCCAGATGGGAATGTGCACTTCCTCGTCGCGCACAATCAGCCCCGCCCCATGGGCTAAAACGGCCCTTACTTGTTCGGCAAGTTCAATGTTAGCTGGTAACAACTCATCAATACGACGCCCTTCAGCGCTACGACGACTCATCTCGATCAGGCGTTCCGCCGCTTCATTCATATAAGTACAACGCAGACCATTGTCCAGCACGATCGTGCTAGTGCTGAGGTACTCCAGTAGTTTACTTGCGAGCGTTGTCATTATTATGCACCAATATGGTGCGCTGGTGATTAAAAGAAAGCCCCGCAGTGCAGGGCCATCTTATCGATACCGTTACAGGCTGTAATACATTTCAAACTCGATCGGATGAGTCGTCATCCGCATGCGCTGTACGTCTTCCATTTTCAAAGCGATATACGCATCAATCATGTCATCATCAAACACCCCACCCGCTGTCAAGAAGTCCCGATCGTTATCAAGCGCAATTAGAGCTTCATCTAAAGCAGCCGCTACCTGAGGGATCTTGGCTTCTTCTTCAGGCGTCAAGTCATACAAGTCATCATCTGACGGTGGGCCAGGATTGATTTTATTTTTGATGCCGTCAAGACCCGCCATTAATAGTGCGGCAAAAGTCAAATACGGGTTAGCAGTTGAGTCGGGAAAACGAATCTCAATGCGGCGTCCTTTGGGGTTGCTTTCGTACGGAATACGGCAAGAAGCAGAGCGATTACGTGCAGAGTAAGCCAGCATAACCGGTGCTTCAAAGCCCGGCACTAAACGCTTATAGCTATTAGTGCTGGCATTGGTAAACGCATTTAAAGCCTTGGCGTGCTTGAATATTCCACCGATATAGTGGAATGCTGTTTCACTTAAATCGCCATAGCCATCGCCCGCAAATAAGTTTTCACCGTCTTTAAAGACTGACATATGTACGTGCATGCCTGAGCCGTTGTCGCCAACGATGGGTTTCGGCATAAACGTGCACGTCAAACCATGGGCATGTGCGACGTTTTGAAGCACGTATTTATACACTTGTACTTCATCCGCCTTTTTTACCAAGCTGTTGAATCGCACGCCAATTTCGCCTTGGCCAGCAGTTCCTACTTCATGGTGATGGACTTCAACTTCTTGTCCCATTTCTTCCAGCACCAGGCACATCGCGGAACGTACGTCTTGCTGTGAATCAACGGGTGGGACCGGAAAATACCCGCCTTTGACTCCAGGACGATGCCCCGTATTGCCGTCTTCGTAATCCCGCTCAGAATTCCAAGCCGCTTCAGTCGAGTCGATTTCTACAAACGAACCTGACATATCCGAACCATAACGGACGGAATCAAACAGGAAAAACTCATTTTCTGGCCCGAAAAAAGCCGCATCACCAATACCTGATTCAGCCAAGTAGGCTTCAGCACGTTTTGCAATTGAACGTGGGTCACGGGTGTAGCCCTCGCCGGTATGAGGCTCAAGGATATCGCAGCGTAGGCATACGGTAATGTCCTGCATAAATGGATCAACGACCGCAGATGCCGGATCAGGCTGCATAATCATGTCTGACTCATTAATTCCTTTCCAACCTGCTATAGAAGAACCGTCGAACATTTTTCCGCTTTCAAAAGTGTCCTTAGTAACGGTATGCGCAGGAACGGAAACGTGCTGCTCCTTACCGATAGTATCTGTAAACCGAAAATCGACGAATTTTGCGTCGCTGTCTTTGATTAGTTTCAAAGCGTCTGCAATAGACATAACCACTTACCTCATCATGTTAAAAAGAAATTCTGTTTGTGATACGCATAGCAGCACTGCTGCAATACGAACCGTTGATCTTCTTAGAGCAAATAATGTGCCAACAATTAAATTGTTGTCAATTTATTAGACTGCGCGCAGATAAATACAGTTGCTAGAGCAAGTTATTGGCTGAGATCACTCAGTGACTAAGCTCAGCGATCATATTTTGCACCAATATGGGCTACACCGGCCTTCATTCGCACCATTATAGTGCAGTTTTAGTTTGAGATCACCGCTTATCCGCAGCTAACAGAACCTACAACAAGGGCTGGCAAAGCCAGCCCTTGTTGACAACTAAATGTTAAGCGACTCTATAGGATTTCAAGCAATTCGATTTCAAAGACCAGTGGCTCGTTTGGTCCAATGTTTGCTCCTGCGCCACGCTCGCCATAGCCAAGCTCGGCAGGAATAGCGACTTCCCACTTTGCGCCTGTTTTCATCATTTGCAGGGTTTTCTGCCAACCAATGATCACACCACCTACCGGGAACTGAGCAGGTTCGCCGCGCTTGTAAGAGCTGTCAAACTCAGTACCGTCTTTGAGTGTGCCGCGATAATGAACCTTAACCGTATCACTTTCAGCTGGCATTTTACCGGTGCCTTCGGTAATCACCTTATAGAAAATACCGTCATCGCTTTTCTTGACACCGTCTTTTTTGGCGTATTCTGCCAAAAAGGCCTCTCCGGTAGCTTTTGCTTTCTCACCTGCTTTTTTCGCGATTGCCATTTGTTCTGCCTGTTTTGCCTGCAAAATAGTGGTCATTTCTGCTTCGGTCAGTTGGGTCTCTTTGCCACCCAGAATATCACTAATGGCTTCAACCAGCGCATCATAATCTTGCTCACCGGTACGTTCTAAGCCGCCTTTCAGTTGCTGGCCCAGCATCATGCCCGTGGCGTAGCTGCTCTTTTTCAATTCGGTATCCAAGGCCACTTCTGCGGATACAGTGGTCAGCATCATTGAGCTTAATGCAGCAGCGATTAGAGTCTTTTTAAACATGGGTATTCCTAAAGGTTATGAATTATTTTGTACAAAGTCGAGGATCGCCTGTATATGCTTAACTGCGATTACTTCGATATCTGCACGATGATTTTTGGGGGCGTTGGCTGCGGGAATCAATACTTGATCAAAACCCAGTTTGGCTGCCTCTCTAATGCGATCCTGCCCCCCTTGAACAGGCCGAATCTCGCCAGTCAGTCCTATCTCGCCAAAGGCGGCTAGTCTACTACCGACCGGCTTATTTAACAAACTCGAAACAATCGCCATCAGCAGCGCAATGTCCGACGCGGTTTCACTTATTTTGACCCCGCCGACGACGTTCGCAAAGACGTCTTGATCATTTAAAAACAAGCCTCCATGGCGATGTAAAATCGCCAATATCATGGCCAGTCGGTTTGGCTCCAAACCAACACACAACCGCTTGGGGTTAGACAGTACGCTGTCCGCGACCAGCGCCTGTACTTCAACCAACAGTGGCCGCGTGCCTTCCTGTGTCGCTAAGACCACACTGCCTGGTGTATCTGCTCCATAACGGCTGACGAACATAGCTGAGGGATTGGCCACATCTTGCAAGCCTGTTTCGGTCATCGCAAAAACACCAATTTCATTGACCGCACCAAATCGGTTTTTTATCGCTCGAATTAAACGATAAGCGTTGGCGGTATCGCCCTCAAAATACAATACTGCATCGACCATGTGCTCCAAGATTCGAGGCCCTGCAATTGCGCCTTCTTTAGTGACATGGCCGACTAAGATCACCGCACAGCGATTCTGTTTAGCAAAGCGCACCAACCGTGAGGCGCACTCCCGTACCTGCGAGACGCTACCGGGCGGCGATTCGAGCGCTTCGGTATAAACCGTTTGAATGGAATCAACCACCAGCACATCCGGCCGTTCCTTCAAGGCTGCATCCAAAATAGGCTCTAGTCGATTTTCAGACATGACGCGCAATTGTTTGGTTTCAACCCCTAGACGTTTACCGCGTACCGCGATCTGCTGAATAGACTCTTCACCACTGCTATACAGCACCGGCATTTGCTGGTTCATTTGTGCCAGATACTGGGTCAATAAAGTGGATTTTCCAATGCCTGGGTCGCCACCGAGCAGAATGACAGAACCGGGTACGATGCCGCCTCCAAGGACACGGTCAAGCTCTTGGCTGCCGGTTTGGATGCGTATGAGCTGGGTGACATCCACTTCCCCCAGCGTCAGGATAGAAGCATCCGGCGTTAAACCCGCGTGACGGCTCGCACCTTTTGACGCGGGCGAAGCCGTTTCGGTCATACTATTCCATTCACCGCACTCGGTGCACTGCCCTGCCCACTTCAGAAAGCGACTGCCGCAGTCATTGCATACAAATTGTGTTTTTGCTTTGGCCATAGATAGCTAAGCATCAACGCCGATGGTTATTCGTTCAGGACGCGCGGTGACTTTACACATGAGTTCATAGGAGATGGTGTTAGCCCACGTTGCCACGGTATCAATACTGAGTGTTGAGCCCCACAATTCAACCCTATTGCCAACCCGCGCATCATCAATTTTTGTCACGTCTACGCACAAGCTATCCATTGACACTCTGCCAATAACCGGTGCACGCTGTCCGTTGATGATAACGTAGGCTTGGTCGTTAATGCTGCGTGGATAGCCGTCTCCATAGCCGCAAGAGACTAAGCCAACAGCAGTCGGCTCGGTCGCCATCCAGGTCGCGCCATACCCCACCCACTCATCGACATTAACCACGCGGATCGATAACAACCGAGCCTGCAAACTCATGACTGCTTTAAGGCCTAGCCCCATCCCAGTTTTGCCACTAACCGCTGTGCCACCATAGAGCATAATTCCAGGGCGCGCCCAGTCTAAAGCGGCTTCCGGTGCCAATATGATGCCGGCAGAATTGGCAATGCTACGTTCCGCTGATAACGGTGATGTGTTCGCGAAGAACTTAGCGAGTTGCATTAAGTTATGATCATCATCTTCAATGTCGGCATTAGCAATGTGCGACATGATCCGAACTTCACCAGAAGTGAAGCCTTGCAGCCGCTTGAAAGTCGCTTCAGTTTGAGCGGCATGGAACCCTGCTCGGTTCATGCCGGTGTTGATTTTTAACCAGATATCGGTGTCGTAATCGCTCGGCGCAGCGGCTTCGAGTAACTTGATTTGGGCTTTGTCCGAAACTACCGGCGTGATATCGGCTGCGTGCAGCTCTTGGATTTGCGCTTCGCTCCAAAATCCTGCCATACAGATTACCGGAAGCGTTTGATGATAGCTGCGTAACTCTAGCGCCTCATTTAAGCTGGCGACGGCAAAGGCGTTAACTAAATCAGCACTATGGGTGACTACGGTTTTCATGCCGTGGCCATAAGCGTCCGCTTTGACCATTGCCATAATCTTTTGTGGCGCAGCCAGCGCTTTAGCCTGGCTGATGTTATGACGCAACGCCTCAATATCAATAACCGCGCGACAGCGCCAGTCAATTTCATACATCGTCAGTTTCTAGTTTGTAAGCTATTTTGGGCTATGCGACAACTGCTCGTAATCGGAGGAAGAAAAATTCTCAAAGCGCGTGAACTCACCTCTAAACGTCAGCCGAACCTTGCCAATGGGGCCATTGCGCTGCTTACCGATAATGATTTCTGCAATGCCTTTGGCTTCGGTATCTTCGTTATAAACTTCGTCTCGATAAATAAATAAAATCACATCCGCATCTTGCTCGATCGCGCCTGACTCACGCAAGTCGGACATCACTGGGCGTTTATCTGGGCGCTGTTCCAAGCTGCGATTTAGCTGCGACAATATGATCAGCGGCACGTTTAATTCTTTGGCGAGCATCTTTAGCGAGCGGGTCATGCTGGATATTTCAGTGGCGCGATTTTCATTGCTGCCTCCACCCGATGATTGCATCAGTTGCAAATAATCGATCACGATCAAACCCAGCCCACCTTCTTCAACGTTTTCGCGTGCCAGCCGTCGCGCACGCGAACGTATTTCCATGGGCGTCAACCCAGCAGAGTCATCGACGAAAATTTTTGCGCCGTCTAGCAACGAAACAGCCGACATGATTCTTGGCCAGTCTTCATCGGTCAGCTGACCGGAACGGATTTTATTGGAATTAACCCGCCCCAGTGACGACATCAAACGCATAGCTAGCGATTCACTCGGCATTTCCATACTAAAAATAGCCACCGCCTTTTTCTCTTCGATCGCCGCGTATTCAGCGATATTCATGCACAGCGAGGTTTTGCCCATCGACGGCCGCCCCGCTACGACAATCAAATCACCCTTTTGCAAACCCGCCGTTTTTTCATCCAAATCAGCGTATCCCGTCGCCAGCCCGGTAATGTGGCTGCCTGACTTGTGAAGTGCTTCGATGATGTCGACCGAACGACGGATAATTTCATCCATCGGCTCAAAGCCTTCGCGACGCCGATCATCGGTTTCAGAAATATTGAAAACCAGGCGTTCAGCAATATCTACAATTTCTCGGGGGCTGCGCCCGTCAGGTGAGAATGCTGCACCGGAAATATCATTAGCGGCAGCGATCAATTGCCGCAATACGGATCGTTCACGGATGATTTTAGCGTAAGTGACAATATTAGCCGTGCTGGGCGTATTATTGGCGAGATTACCTAAATAGCTAAGCCCCCCAATACGCTCCAAATCATCATTCGTCTGTAGATGCTCGGAGACAGTCACCACATCCACCGGCTCACTATGGTCGATCAGGCTCATGATCGCGCGATAAATGATTTGGTGGTTATTGCTATAGAAATCGTTGGTGCTGATTTCATCATTAACCTCCTCGAAACGACGATCATCCAACATCAAACCGCCCAGCAGTGATTGCTCCGCTTCGTTTGATTGGGGCGGCAGCCGGGTTTGCCGGAGCCGCGGGTCGTCACTATTCATCGCTTGCATAAAACTTAATACGCACTCGTATTATTGTCCCAGCAACTTAGTTTTCAAACTGTCTTGAACAGGGTTATCGGATAACCAGATACCAAAAAATGCTTGCTTAAAAGCTAAATCACCCAGCGTTAATACTTCAGTAGCACCTTTAGAGACCACCAACCCCTGCTGTGGCACATACGCAAACCGAAAGCGATCTCCTTTCGCGACGCCTTGATCAAAGGCAGTTGCTAATTGCTTGATATCAGCGGCGATCGGCTCAGTTTTTCCGCCCGTTGATTTTTCAAATCCTTGGTTCAATGCTTTGATGATTTTTTTTGCGCTGAGTAGGCCTGACAAAATCTTTAGCTCGATTACCATTGGCTCATCGGCGCTAACAATTGCAGGGGCATCTGCACTGGGCTGTAGCAAGTACAAAGCCGCATCATAAACACTGATAAAAGCTTTCTTGCGGGCGCCATTGCCATTCAAACTCAAATTATTGCCCGCGACTTCAATCTGGCTGGCGGCCATGTCTGCCTGTGCGGCTGGCTGTAGGGTGAGCAAAAGCATCATGCTTAGGATGGGCAGAAAAATGCGTCTTAGTCCGTAGCTTGTCTTCATCATTATCCTCTTATTCCGTGGTTTGTAATAGGTTTTGAATTAATGGGTCGATTTCATCCATGCGCGCGTACAATAAATCACTGATACGCTGTGCGGTCAATTGCTTTGCTTCGAAATCGGCATTATCTGAAACAACTTTAGCACAATTCAGTGAAATCGACCTCGGGTTTGTCGCGGAAAAAGGGTTGATATAGCGAGAATGTACGGCGGCAATTGTGGCCCCTTCCATGTCGTATAAAGTTTGCGGCTCAAACTGAGTTTGAGCTTGGGAAACACTTCGCAAGGACCAATCAGACCTTAAGTTGGTAAATGCTGGCAAGTTCCATTCTGCGTCGGTTTCGTCGTCGATAATTCGCGCTGGAAAGTGTAAAACGCCTAACTCATCGGCGCCGCCGGCAATCCCAACATTTAACCAAGCTGCCGCTTGGCTTACCAACTGTGACAGATATTGCTGAAGCGCCTGCTGGCAACGCTGCTTGCCGATGCCAGTGACGATGAGGCTAATCTGCTCACTCTGATAATGTCGGTATAAACGGTTACTTACCTGTCTTTTAGACAACTGGTAGCGATTAACAAACGGCGTTGCTTCGCAATTCATAGCGGTGATGATCAGCACATTAGGAGCCATAACGAGCCTGATAGGTATCACGTATTTGCTGATAGTGGGCAATTTGTTCGTGTTTTGAGCGCTTGATACAGCCGGTCATAAGTATCTCAATTTTCTGTAAAAGCTGATGCATCGTCGCTTGACGATCACCTTCACCGAGTTCGCCTGCATCCAAGATCTTGCACAGCGCTTTAACGCGAAACCGATCCATCCCCCAGTGTTTACGCGATAATTGATCCGCATGCCCGCCGTGTTTGATCAGCAACGCTGCCTTTACCAATAGCACCGGGTGTTTGCTAAAAAGACGTAACCACAGATCATAGTCTTCACAGGCGGGTAAGGATTCATCAAACAGCCCGACTTGATCGAATAGGCTGCGATGTATCAATATCGATGATGGCGACACACAGCATAGGGGTAAGGAATCCTGATAGATCCAACCATCCGGTTTAGCGTGTTTCTGCATCGGGTTGACGCGCTTACCGTTGCGAATCCATATCTCGTCAGTATGGCAAATCAAACAATCCGGCTTGGCTGAAATCGCCTGTATTTGTTGTTCCAGCTTGGTGGGCAGCCAGGCGTCGTCAGAATCTAATAAAGCGATCCAGTTACCTTTGGCGGCTGTAATTCCAGCATTTCTGGCCGCGCTGACGCCTTGATTAGACTGAGAAATGAGCGATACTTGCGAATAATTCTCTGCCAGAATAGCTGGCGTAGTATCGGTCGACCCATCATCCACCACAATGATTTCTTCGGGTAGAACCGTTTGCCCAAGGACGGAATCCAGTGCTCGCGGTAACACTGCCGCACGGTTATAGCTGGGAATGATGACCGAAATTAAAAAATCCATGCGCAGATTGTACCCGCGCATGGATGATTATCAGTATCCAATTCGCGGCATTCTCTCACCGCCAGTAGGTTTTACAGCAGATGGCGCACCATATCGCGCTCTTCCATCAACTCTTTTTCAGTGGCTTGCATGCGCTCACGACTGAATTCGTTAATCTCCAAGTCTTTAACGATTTTGTACTTACCTTTCTTACACTTGGTCGGAAAAGAATAGATCAAGTCTTCGGAAATACCATATTCACCATTAGAACACACCGCCATACTGACCCAATCGCCTTTGTCAGTGCCGTTCACCCAATCACGTACGTGGCTGATTGCCGCATCCGCTGCCGAAGCAGCACTGGATGCGCCACGCGCCTGGATGATGGCTGCGCCACGTTGCTGTACGGTTGGGATCATCGTCTCTGCGATCCAAGCATCGTCCACCAAGCTGGTAGCTTTCTTGCCATTTACCTTGGCATGAAAAATGTCAGGGTATTGCGTTGCTGAGTGGTTACCCCAAATCGTCATATGCTTGACATCCGTGGTATGCGTGCCGGTCTTAAGCGCTAACTGTGCCTTCGCCCGTTGATGGTCTAATCGCGTCATGGCGGTAAACTGCGTACGCGGGATATCCGGTGCATTATGCATCGCAATCAAAGAGTTAGTATTAGCTGGGTTGCCGACAACTAGTACTTTAACGTCTTTCTTGGCGCTGGCGTTGAGTGCTTTACCCTGACCAGAAAAGATAGCGGCATTGCCTTCTAGCAAATCTTTACGTTCCATGCCTGGGCCGCGCGGCTTCGCACCGATCAGCATAGCAACATCAATATCACCAAAGCCGGCGTTGGCGTCACTGTTGATTTCAATCCCTTGAACCAGCGGGAACGCACAATCTTCCAGTTCCATGGCAACGCCTTTCAAGGCATCCATGGCTTGTGGGATTTCCAATAAACTGAGGATAACGGGTTGATCAGGGCCCAACATATCGCCAGCGGCAATGCGAAAAACTGCAGCGTAAGCAATATTGCCTGCTGCACCGGTAACGGCTACTCGTACAGGTGGTTTCATAATGAATTAGTATGTGTTTAGGTGAATAAAAAGGATGATGTGATTATAGCGAATTACAACTTCGATCGTAGGGTAAATAAGTAATATCTATGATAATGATAAGCCATTACTTATCATTGTCTCGGCTCATCACTATCTACGGGTGACGTAGAATGCTCCTTTTCTTCGTCGTTATCTTCGTCGTTATCTTCGTCGTTATCTTCGTCGTTATCTTCGTCGTTATCTTCGTCGTTATCTTCGTCGTTATCTTCGTCGTTATCTTCGTCGTTATCTTCGTCAAGTTCACTATCGATCACAGTGCTCCAGGTTTCTTCGCCTTTTAAGAATTTGAATATCCAGTTAATTGGACCAGAAAACGCATAGCCGGCGGCGAGTAAGAATAGCACCCGGGCTGGATCAAAATAGATCAAAGCAAAGATGCAGGCAATGATCAATAGCACGACAAATGGCACCCGATTTTTGGCATCAAAATCTTTAAAGCTACGATAATGAATGCTGGTCACCATCAAAACCGCAGCCAGTAGCGTAATCAATGCGCTGGCGTAGGCAATCTTGGAACCACTGACTTCAAACTCATGAAAAGTCCAAACCCAAAACACCACAAAAGCGGCTGCTGCTGGGCAGGGTAATCCAAAGAAGTAGCGCTTATCACCTTCTTTAATGGTATTAAATCGAGCTAATCGGAGTGCCGTTGAGGCTGTATAAATAAACGAAATTAACCAACCCGTCTTACCGAGATATTGCAGTGACCAAAAGTACATCACGATGCCGGGTGCCAAGCCAAAAGCGATAACGTCAACCAAGCTATCGTACTCTTTACCGAATTCGCTGGTGGTATTGGTCATTCGAGCGACGCGACCATCCAAACCATCCATGATCATAGCAATCAATAAACCCACCGCTGCTTTATCAAAAGCGCCTCTGGTCGCATAAACAATTGAAAAGAAAGCGAAGAATAGTCCGGCGGTAGTAAACAAACTGGGTAGTAGATAGATCCCTTTGCGCTCGTCTTTATCGGTCATGGCAGTTTTTCTAGCTTCGTTGGCTTGATTAGAGTGAAGCGATTATATCGTTACCGGAACTGACTGACTCACCCAAAGCAGCCATCACAATCGCGCCCTTAGGCAAATACACGTCCACCCGCGAGCCGAAGCGAATAAAGCCATAGCGATCTCCGGTATCCACGGTGTCACCTTCATTGATGTAGCAAAGAATTCGGCGAGCGATCAAGCCAGCGACTTGTACAAAAACAACGTCCTGCTCATCGTTAGTCTTAATCCACACCGCGTTACGCTCATTATCACTCGAAGCCTTATCCAGTGCCGCATTAACAAAAGCGCCCGGGTGATACCAAATTTTCTGTACGGTTCCCGTGATAGGCACTAAATTAGAATGCACAGAAAATACATTCATAAAAATACTGACTTTGGTTGATTCTCGATCAAGATAGGGGTCGGCAACCTGCTCAATACGGATGACCTTTCCGCTGGCTGGTGCGACTATGGCTTTGGCGTCACTAGTAATCGTGCGTGGCGGGTCACGAAAAAACTGCAGCATGAAGACAAAGCCCAACCAGAATATCAAGGACCACCAACCGATCGCCCAAGTGGCCACCAACGCTACTACTAAGCCCACACCCAAGCGTTCCCAGCCTTCGCGCGCTATGATTGGATAGTGTTTCATATAACTCTAATAAAAAAGGGCAAGCTAAAGCCTGCCCTGATTACAATCACCCATCAAATTGTACTTGAAGTAATCAAATTAATTCTTTGATTTATCGACTATTTTACCTGATTCAATCCATGGCATCATGCTACGCAGCTTGGCGCCCACTTCTTCAATCTGATGCTCAGCCCCTTTCGCGCGTAGTTCAGGAAATACTTTGCCACCCTGCTCATTGTCAGCCATCCACTCTTTGGCGAACTGGCCAGACTGGATTTCTTTCAGAATTTTCTTCATCTCTGCCTTGGTTTCTTCGGTCACCACGCGCGGGCCACGAGTTAAGTCGCCAAATTCTGCCGTATTAGAAATTGAGTAGCGCATATTGGCGATCCCCCCTTCGTAGAGTAGGTCGACGATCAGCTTGAGCTCGTGCAAGCACTCAAAGTAGGCCATTTCAGGTGGGTAGCCCGCTTCCACCAGAGTCTCGAAACCCGCTTGAACCAACGCTGTGGTGCCACCGCATAACACTGCTTGCTCACCGAACAAATCCGTTTCAGTCTCGTCTTTAAAAGTGGTTTCTATGATGCCCGCGCGACCACCGCCATTGGCTGATGCATAGGCAATCGCTTTGTCTTTAGCTTCACCCGAGCGATCTTGGTGAATCGCAATCAAAGTGGGGACACCACCGCCCTCAACATAGGTCGACCGAACTAAGTGGCCCGGTCCTTTGGGCGCGACCATAAACACATCAATGTCATCTCGCGGCGCAATAAAACCAAAGTGAACAGAAAATCCGTGAGCGAATACTAATGACGCGCCTTTTTTCAGGTTGTCTTTAAGTTCATCGACATACAGCTTCTTTTGCAGCTCGTCTGGTACCAGGATCATCACGATATCTGACTGTGCAACCGCTTCGGCAACCCCAACCACCTTCAAGCCCGCATTTTCAGCTTTCTTAATCGAGTTGGAGCCTGCACGTAAGCCAACGATAACGTCGACGCCGCTGTCTTTTAAGTTATTTGCGTGAGCATGCCCTTGAGAGCCATAACCAATTACCGCAATACGCTTACCTTTAAGTACGTCTAAATTGGCGTCTTTATCGTAATAGACTTTCATCGTGTCTCCTAAAATATAGAATCGAAATAATTAATGAATTAAAATTGTTTGTGCCGCCTGCTGAGCAGCAAAGGCGGCGAGTATAGCGTAAATGTTAACGAGCGTATCTTGGCACTTTACCCTGTCTGGCAGGGTTTAGAGCTTTTTGCCGCCGCGGCTGATGCCAGAAACACCGGATCGCACCGTTTCCATAATCAAGCCTGACTCAAGGCTTTCTAAAAAGGCATCAACTTTCTCGCAATTGCCCGTCATTTCCAGCACATAAGCATTGTTACTGACGTCAACAATATTGCCTCTGAAAATCTCGATCAGACGCTTCATTTCATCGCGCTGCTCACCCCCTTCGGCTTTAACCTTGACCAATAGCATTTCGCGCTCAAGGTGCGGGCCATCAGTGATGTCTTTGACCTTAACGGCATCGACCAGCTTGTTAAGCTGCTTGACGATTTGTTCAATCGTGTGGTCGTCCCCGCGCGTAACGATGGTCATACGCGACAATGTGAGGTCTTCGGTCGGTGCAACTGTTAATGATTGGATGTTATAGCCACGAGCAGCAAACAAGCCGGCTACTCTGGCCAAGGCACCTGATTCGTTTTCAAGCAATACTGAAATGATATGTCTCATTTAGGCTTCCTCGTAATCGCTGCGCAACTTCATTTCTGCATGCCCTGCCCCTGCGGGGATCATCGGGAATACGTTTTCTTCAGGGTCGACTATGATGTCCATGAAGACCGTCTTACCCTTCATTGATAAGGCTTTACGAATAGCTGCCTCAAGCTCAGAGGCCTTACTTACCCGCATGCCAACGTGGCCAAAGGCTTCGGCCAAGGCTACGAAATCTGGGGCGGATTGCAAATCAACTTCAGAGTAGCGATTATCATAAAAAAACTCTTGCCACTGACGAACCATACCCAGATAGTGATTATTCAAGCATAGAATCACCACCGGCAAATCGTAAGCCTTCATGGTCGCCAGCTCCTGAATACACATCAAAATACTGCCATCGCCCGTAATGCAGGCGACATCGGCATCAGGGTGCGCTTTGCGTACTCCCATTGCAGCAGGCAAGCCAAAACCCATCGTCCCCAAGCCTCCGGAATTGATCCACTTTCGTGGCTCTTGAAAGGGATAGTATTGCGCCGCCCACATTTGATGTTGGCCAACATCAGACACCACATAAGCATCGCCATTGGTGATGTCGTGCAATGTTTTAACCACCGTTTGTGGTTTGATGACTTCACCTTCTTGTTTGTAGGCTAGGCAATCGAGCGCTTGCCATTTTGCAATCTTCTTCCACCATTTCTGGGTAAGGCTGGCATCGATCTTGTGTTTTTTAAGTTCGTCAATAAACTGGTCAATACAGACCCTAGCGTCACCAACCACTGACACATTGGCTTTGCGATTTTTACCTATCGAGGTGGGATCAACATCGATCTGCAACACTTTCGCCTTGGGTGCAAATTTATCTAATACACCGGTCACGCGGTCATCAAAGCGCGCACCGATCGCAAAAATAACATCAGCCTTATGCATCGCCATGTTGGCTTCGTAGGTACCGTGCATCCCGAGCATGCCGATAAACTGAGGCTCATTTGCAGGAAACGCACCTAAGCCCATTAAGGTTTGTGCCACCGGGTAGCCAAGCATCTTAGCCAACACAGTCAGCTCCTTGGCGGCGTTAGATAAAACCACCCCACCACCCACATAAATCAAAGGGCGTTTTGCTTCCAACAGCATGGTAGTCCCGCTCTTTATCGACCGCATATTGCCGCGCACCTGTGGCTGATAAGAGCGAATGTTAGCGACTTCGGGGTAATGATATTCAGCCATTTGGGCGGTAATATCTTTTGGGATATCTACCAAAACTGGGCCAGGTCGGCCGGTCGACGCTATATGAAAGGCATCTTTAATAATCGACGCCATGTCTCTGATATCTTGAACTAAATAATTGTGTTTAACGCAAGGTCGAGTGATTCCGGAAGTGTCCGCTTCCTGAAACGCATCGCCACCGATCAAGGGTAGCGGTACTTGACCAGAAATGATAACCATTGGGATCGAGTCCATATACGCCGTGGCAATACCAGTGACCGCATTGGTCGCGCCAGGGCCGGAAGTAACGATTACCACGCCAGTCTTACCGGTAGAGCGCGCATAGCCATCAGCGGCATGGGTGGCGCCTTGTTCGTGACGGGTTAAAATGTGTTCAAAGTAATCCTGCTTGTAGAGTGCGTCGTACAAATGCAAAACTGCGCCACCAGGATAGCCGAATACACACTCAACCTCCTCGTCTCGCAAGCAATTGATAACAATCTCCGCGCCTGTAATTTCCACTGCTCACCTCAATATTTAGAAACGTCACTCTTAGTTAATTACGCTGCATTGCAACAACCAAAAGCAAGACAGCGGTTTTACCTTAATTGACCGGTAAACTCAATGACCCGTTGAGGCTACTTTACGACTAATTTCTTAGCTGCACCCCGCTTTGATTTCTATATAATCGGTCGCTACTATTCACTACCCAAACAAGGGAATTCCGAACGATGGCAATCAAGACAGTAGGTTTTGTAGGTTGGCGGGGCATGGTTGGTTCCGTCCTGATGCAGCGAATGTTGGCCGAAGGCGACTTCGACCAGATCGACGAAGCGCATTTTTTCACCACCTCGCAAACCGGCCAAAAAGGCCCGGAAATAAACGGCCAAACTACGATCTTATTGGACGCCATGGATATTGATGCCTTGGCTAACATGGATGCGATAGTGACTTGCCAAGGGGGCGATTACACTAGCGCGGTTTTCCCCAAGCTTCGCAGCCGTGGCTGGGATGGCTATTGGATCGACGCCGCCTCCAGCCTACGCATGCAGGATGATGCGATTATCGTACTTGACCCAGTTAACCGTGACGTCATTGACACCGCACTCGATAAAGGTGTCAATAATTTGATTGGTGGTAATTGCACCGTTAGCTTGATGCTCATGGGTATGGGGGGTTTATTTCAGCATGACTTGGTCGAGTGGATGACGGCGATGACTTATCAAGCGGCCTCCGGTTCTGGTGCTCAACATATGCGTGAGCTGATTGCCCAAATGGGTTCGATTCATGACAACGCAGAATCATTACTTAGCGACCCGGCCTCCTCAATCCTGGCAGTAGACCGCAGCGTTAGTGAAACCATGAAGTCTGATGCTTTCCCAGTCGATCGTTGGACAGTGCCACTTGCTGGCAGCCTGATTCCGTGGGTTGATTCCGATTTGGGTGGTGGCCTTACTCGAGAGGAATGGAAAGGCCCAGCCGAGTCGAACAAAATCCTCGGTCGAGAAGATCAACCGATTCCTATCGATGGCTTATGCGTCAGGATAGGTGCGATGCGTTCGCATGCACAAGCTTTGACGATCAAATTGCGTAAAAATGCGCCACTCGATGAAATAGAAAGCATGATTGGCGAAGCAAATGACTGGGTTGAGGTGGTTCCCAACTTACCGGGGCCAACCCACCAAAAGCTAACACCTGCGTATACCAGCGGCTCCATGAATATCCCGGTTGGTCGCTTGCGAAAACTGAATCTCGGTGATGACTACCTTGCTGCATTCACCGTTGGTGATCAGCTCCTGTGGGGTGCAGCCGAGCCACTACGTCGCATGCTACGAATCGTGTTAGAACGTTAATCTAGCACCAGAGCCGATTAATGATTGTACGCCTATTACTCGCCCTGTTAGCCTTGGTCGGCTTGATGGCCTTTCTGGGCTGGTATAGTCGGGCAACACCAACCCAGCGCAATAGTGCGATTAAATCACTATTGCTGTATGGCGTTGGGATTGCGCTGTTGGTATTGGTGGTGACTGGCCGTATTCCTTGGCTATTTGCGATCATTTCAGCGATCATTCCCTTCTGGCGCAAATTAAGTGTTTTTGGGCGATATTTGGGCTTGTTTAGTGCGCTCACCGGCAAGAGTTTTGGCGCAACCAGCCTGACCACCGAATGGCTGGTCATTGATTTTAATTTCAGCACTCGCGTATTGGACGCTGAAGTTCGTAAAGGAGACTTTGCCGGCCAGCGTTTGAGCCAACTCAACAAAGATCAACTTTCACAATTGTTACAAGCTTGCCGGGATGACTTACAATCGGCTACTGCGGTACGAGCATTTATGGCTGCACGTTTTCGTCAAACTGGTTCGACGGGTGATAACCACCAACAAAAGCCATCCGCCGGTAATGTCAACATGAGCAAAACACAGGCGTATGAAGTGCTTGGCTTACAGCCCGACGCAGACGATGCGAACATCCGAAAAGCGCATAAGCGCTTGATTCAAAAACTACATCCTGATCGTGGTGGCTCAGAGTACCTTGCAACGCAAATCAACTTGGCCAAAGATACCTTGCTTAACGACCCTGCTCGACAATGATATTTAAGCCGAGTGCAAAAGCACAGCAAGCAGCTCGACTCTCGCCCAAACGTGACCACAGCAAACTGAAGCGCACTACCTTAAGTGTCGTATTGCTGGTCAGTTTTATCGCTTTATCATTGATACTGATTCGAAGTGGATTTGACAGCAATTCTGATCACGCGCAAATAGCTGATGCCGAAGCGGCGATCGCCCCAAACGAACCACTGCTTGCGATCGACAAAGCTTTTATTCGAACTGCCATCACACCTTATATTGAGCGTGCTGAATTCCCCGAAAATATCGGCGTATTCGTCAATGAACAAGCCGAGCAATTGCAAATTGAATACACCCTAGATCAAACGCTGCAGGCTTGGGTACAACAACGATTGCAACGCTATAATCCTGACTACGGGGCATTTGTTGCGCTTGACCCGGACAGTGGAGATGTTTTAGCGATGGTAGAGAATCACCGCAATCCCGGCGTTGAAATGCCCAATACGGCGCTTCAAGCGACTTACCCAGCGGCATCTGTGTTTAAAATAGTTACGGCGGCGGCTTTGCTGGAAGAAAACCTAGCCCAACCCGATACCACCTACTCGTTTTCAGGTAAGTCGACTTCTTTGTACAAGCGTCAAGTTGAACGAATCAAATCCAGCGGCGGTGACCGCGTTGTGACCTTAACAAAAGCCTTTGCCAAATCGATAAACCCCGTATTCGGCCACATCGGCGCCGAAGAAGTAGGCGGCGATAATCTGAAACGCTATGCTGAAAAATTTGGGTTTAACGCCGCGTTTGTCACTGACTTTGAGTTTGACAATGGCCACATTGATTTAAACATTGATGATCCCTGGCAGATTGTCGAATCAGCGTCTGGCTATACGCGCCGAAATACCTTAAGCCCTATGCATGGTGCCGTCATTGCTGCCTCAGTCATCAATGGCGGTGACTTGATCGCACCGCGGGTCGTGCAACAAGTAGACAATGACTCAGGACAGCCCATTTTCATCGCGGGCGCCCCGGCTCGTTTGCAGTCGATTACGTCAAAAACTGCAGCTGATTTACAACAATTGATGGAAGCAACCATCAAAGTCGGCACCGGTCGTAAGTCCTTCCGAGGCTTTTTTGACAAGGATAATGAATCGATCACGGTCGGCGGCAAAACCGGCAGCCTCAATGGCCTTAATCCCAAGGGCACCTATGACTGGTTTGTTGGCTATGCCCATAAAGGAAATAAGCGGATCGCCTTTGCCATGCTGTGCATCAACCAAGAGAAATGGTACGTTAAGTCCAGCCGCTTCACCCGTGAAGTGCTGGACCAGTATTTCAAAGAACCAAAAGCCGTTGGAGGCAATGGATGAAAGCTTATCTTGATGTCGTTCAGCAGGTGCTGGACCACGGCACCCGAAAAACCAATCGCACAGGTGTTGATACACTTTCCACCTTCAACGTTAATTACGAAATCGATTTAGCCAATGGCTTTCCGATGTTAACTACTAAAGAAGTGAGCTGGAAAAACATCGTCATCGAAAACCTGTGGTTCTTATCAGGACGCACCGATATTCGTTTGCTGCAAAAGCACGATTGTAAATTCTGGGACCCGTGGGCAGACCCTGACACCGGTAAAGTACCCAGCGCTTATGGCAATTTTTGGCGCCACTTTCCGACCACGGCAGATAACGAAAAGCTGGTATTGAATGATCAGATAGCCTGGGTGATTGATGAAATCAAGCGTAACCCCATGAGTCGTCGCTTAGTGATTTCAGCCTGGTCACCAGGCAATGCCCAAATCAGCCAACTACCACCCTGCCACGCATTTTGGGTGTTCAATACGCAATATGATGAAGCGGGTGAACCGCGCTTATGCTTGCACTTAACCCAACGCAGCGCCGACATCGCACTCGGCGTTCCTTACAACATCGCTGGCTATTCTTTGCTGTTGATGTTGATGTCGCGCTTTACCGGCATTGCTTACGGGCAATTTGGTCATACCTTGATCGACGCGCATATCTACACCGCTAAACCCGACGGCAGCATGGCGGAATATGACCACATCCCCAAATTGCAAAAACAGCTCAAGCGCAAACCACGCCCTTTGCCACAGTTGACCATATCCGATCAAATTCAATCATTGGAAGATATCGACTCTTTGTTAGAACTTGAGACTGACGAAATCCTATCTTATTTCCCACTTGAGCATTATACGCCGCATTCAAAGCTATTCTTTAAGGTGGCGGTCTAGTGGCCCAGCCAATATTAGGCGCCATTGCGGCTATGACGAGGGATCGCGTTATTGGCTTGGATAATGACATCCCGTGGCGCTACCCCGAAGACTGGAAGCGCTTTAAGCAAACCACGCTAAACAGTTCCATCATCATGGGGCGCAAAACCTGGGAATCAATCGGTTCGAAACCACTGCCCCAACGCCAAAACATTGTTGTGACGCGACAAACAGACTTCCCTGCGACCAGCGCCCATTCCATCAGCGATGCAATTGCTGCGGCTAAGCACGAGCATGTTTGGTTTATTGGGGGTGGCAATATCTATGCGCAAGCGCTGTCTTACTGTCAGCTATTAGACATCACCTGGGTGCCGGATCATATCCAACCTGAACACGCTATTTATTTCCCACACATTGACAGCAGCGACTGGGATGCAGGGGAAGTAACGCCCCTGTCATCAGATCCACGCTTGATGTGCCAGCAGTTTACCCGTCGATGAGTTAGCTTCGGAGCGCTTAATCGAAAAACCGCACGGTACTGGTGGCGCTAGTAGAAGTCGCAAAATTGCTGTCGTCTTTGAGATCAAAGTCCGCATCAAGAACTGAAGGTTGATTCGATCCCAAGCGGTTCCTCGTCTTGCTACTACGCCGTGATGGCGCTCCTGAAATATCCCGCAAATCAGCGCGGCGCTGCTCATCATTGCTCACATCAGCGGTGGCAGCCGAGGTTGCGGCAGACTGTTGCGTCGACACATGGGAAGGCTGATGCACACTTAGTCGAAAGACAATGAGCATAGCCAGCACGACGATGAATGAAACCGCGAGCGCTTGTTTTATCATGTGCTTGTGAAGTGACTAGTTAAGACGGGTTTGTGGGCGGCCCAAAAGAAGCGTTACCATTGCAGCGGACGATTCTATCCTACCCAAGCTTGACTTCACACCAAGGCTGGGCTGTATTTGAATTCAGCCATTATTCCTGATAAATTTATTCGAATCATACATTAGCCTTATGAATAAATAATCGAGCAAGTAAATTCAGTGTAAAATCTCGCAGCCCTGTCTGAGGGATAGCTTGACCTGTCGCCCGAATAACCATTCGCTCAACACCAACAAACCTAGACTAAGAATCGACGATATGACCACTTCTTCCTATCACCGCAACATTAATGAAGATGTCGATATCACTGAAACCAGTGAATGGATCGACGCCCTAACCGCTGTTATTGAACGGGAAGGTAATGACCGCGCTCATTTTTTAATTGAAGCACTAATTGATAAAGCGCGCCGTACCGGAACGCATATTCCGTTCGAAGCCAACACTGCTTATATCAACACCATCCCTGTCAACAAAGAAAAACGTCACGACGGCGACGCCGCGATGGAACGTCGAGTTCGCGCCTTGATCCGCTGGAACGCAGCAGCCATGGTTGTGCGGGCCAATCGTATTTCCAGCGAACTGGGCGGTCATATTGCCAGCTTTGCCTCAGCAGCAACCTTATACGACATCGGCTTTAATCATTTTTGGCGCGGCAATACCGAACAACAAGACGGTGACATGTTGTTTGTACAAGGCCATTCAGCGCCAGGGTTTTATGCTCGCGCATATATGGAAGGCCGAATCGACGAAGAGCAATTGAATCGCTTTCGTCAGGAAGTTGGCACGGATCAAGGCTTGTCGTCGTACCCGCACCCCTGGTTGATGCCTGAGTTTTGGCAATTCCCAACCGTATCGATGGGGCTTGGCCCGATTCAAGCAATTTATCAGGCGCGGTTTCTCAAATATTTGCAACATCGCGGTATGGTCCCCGAGACCGATCGCAAGGTGTGGTGCTTTTGCGGAGACGGCGAAATGGACGAGCCTGAATCCGGTGGCGCTTTGGCATTGGGTGGGCGTGAGAATCTCGATAATTTGATCTTCGTCGTTAACTGTAACTTACAGCGCCTGGACGGGCCGGTACGTGGCAACGGCAAAATTATTCAGGAATTGGAAAGTGATTTTCGCGGTGCGGGTTGGAATGTCATTAAAGTCATTTGGGGCTCGTATTGGGACCCACTCCTGCAACGCGACACCAATGGCCTATTGCAGCGTCGTATGGAAGAAGCGGTCGATGGCGAATACCAAGCCTTTAAAGCCAAAGATGGGCAATACACCCGAGATCATTTCTTTGGTAAATACCCTGAATTAAAAGAAATGGTCGCGAATATGTCAAATGACGACATTTGGCGCCTCAACCGTGGTGGTCATGACCCCCATAAAGTGTATGCAGCTTACGCGGAAGCGGTTGCTCATAAAGGCCAACCTACCGTTATTCTTGCTAAAACGGTCAAAGGCTATGGCATGGGCGATGTGGGTGAAGGTTTGAATACGACCCATTCACAGAAAAAGCTGAGTGCTGAGGATTTACTGCACTATCGTGACCGCTTCAACATTCCGATTTCCGATGAAGCCGCATCCAATGCTGAATTTTATCGACCTGCTGATGATTCACCCGAAATTCAATACCTGCAATCACGTCGCGCTCGATTAGGGGGTGATGTTCCTGCACGTCGACCACAATGCAAACCCTTATTCAAAACGCCCAAACTCGACTTATTTAAATCACAATTAGAGAGCACAGGCGAACGCGAAATTTCCACCACCATGGTGTTTGTGCGTTTGTTGGCAGCGCTGACTCGCGATAAATCCATCGGTAAGTACATTGTACCGATCGTGCCGGATGAATCCCGCACCTTTGGGATGGAAGGTATGTTTCGACAGCTCGGTATTTATTCACCTAAAGGCCAGTTGTACGAACCTGTTGATTCTGACCAACTCATGTATTACCGAGAAGACAAAGACGGGCAAGTACTACAGGAAGGCATTAACGAAGCTGGCGCCATGTGTTCGTGGATCGCGGCGGGAACCGCGTACAGCAATCACGGCGTGCCGATGGTGCCGTTTTATATTTTCTATTCGATGTTCGGCTTTCAACGCATCGGCGATCTAGCCTGGGCAGCGGGTGATTTACGTACCCGTGGCTTTTTATTAGGTGGCACCGCTGGGCGCACAACGCTCGCAGGTGAAGGCTTGCAGCATCAAGACGGGCACAGCTTGATATTGGCTGGCACGATCCCCAACTGCATTTCCTATGATCCCACCTATGGCTATGAATTAGCAGTCATCATTCAAAATGGCATCGAACGTATGTATGCCAACGATGAGAGCGTCTACTTTTATGTGACCTGCATGAATGAAGCCTATGTCCACCCGGCAATGCCCAAGGGCTCACAAGCTGGTATTTTAAAGGGCATGTACGAGCTGCTAAGCAACAAAGCTGACAAGGGTAAACCGACCGTCACCTTACTGGGTAGCGGCACGATATTACGGGAAGCCATTGCAGCTGCCGAAGTATTACATGCCGATTATGGAATTGGCGCCCAGATATGGAGCGTTACTAGCTTTAATGAATTAGCCCGTGACGGCCAAGACGTTGATCGGTATAACCGTTTTCATCCCGCGGAAACTCCACGTCTCGCCTATATTGAAGAATGCTTAAGCGATACTAAAGGGCCGGTAATCGCTGTAACCGACTACATCAAATCATATGCTGATCAGGTTCGAAAATGGGTGCCCGGACGTTACGAAGTACTCGGCACAGATGGTTTTGGACGCAGCGATACACGCGAAAAGCTGCGTGAGTTCTTTGAAGTCAATGCAGACTACATCGTCGTAACGGCATTAAAGGCACTGGCCGACGAGGGTGAGATCGATTCTAGCTTGGTGAGTGAAGCCATCACCAAATTCGGCATTGATGCCGACAAACCTAACCCAGTCAGCGTATAGGAGTCGGAAATGTCAAATAGCCTAGAAATAAAAGTACCAGACATTGGTGATTTCGATGAGGTGCCCGTGATTGAAATATTGGTTTCCGTCGGCGACGTGGTCGCTGTTGAGGATCCATTGATTACGCTAGAAAGTGACAAAGCCACTATGGATGTGCCTTCTCCGATTGCGGGTACCATCACCCAGCTAAGCATAAATATTGGTGATTCTGTTTCAGAAGGAACCACAATTGCGAGTATCTCTAGCCAAAAAGATGAACAAGCACCGGAACCATCAGCTTCAGAAGCTCCTGCCCAAACTGAATCCAGTAGCAATGCCGCGAGTAAAGTCATAGAAATGATCGTACCGGATATCGGCGATTTCAACGATGTACCCGTGATTGAGGTATTGGTAGCAGCTGGCGATGAGGTGGCCAAAGAAGACCCATTGATTACGCTTGAGAGTGATAAGGCGACCATGGATGTGCCTGCACCCGAAGCTGGGATCATTAAGGAAATAAGCTTAGCCGTGGGTGATACGGTATCTGAAGGCAGCTCAATTGGAACGCTCAGTGTTAGCACTGGCCCTAGTGCAGACAACGATACGGCAAGCGAAGCTAAATCACATGCGGCTACGCCACAGCCAGCAGCACCGGAACAACCAGCCGCCACTGACTTCAAACCTACCCCCATCTTGCCGGCGCCGGCTACCCGAGCGGGTCTGACCGTAGCTCACGCCAGCCCAAGCATTCGGCGATTTGCTCGAGAGCTCGGCGTTGATTTGAGCCAAGTTCGTGGCACGGGAGCGAAAGGCCGAGTGCTAAAAGAAGACGTGAAAGGCTGGGTTAAAAACCAGATTCAGGCGGGAAGCAGCAAAGACGCCAAGCAAACTGGCATGGGCATACCGCCAATCCCGGCGGTAGATTTCAGCGAATTCGGTAAAACCACGACCAAAGCACTCTCACGAATCAAGAATATTTCCGGCCCACACTTACAGCGGGCTTGGTTAAATATTCCACACGTCACTCACCACGATGAAGCCGATATTACCGAACTGGAAGAGTTCCGTCGCTCACTTAAAGAAGAATCGGCCAAGAAAGGCGTTCGGATCACCCTGCTGTCATTCATCATGAAAGCACTGGTGGTGGGTCTACGCAAATTCCCGCAGTTCAATTCGTCACTCGCACCCGATGGTCACAACATCATCCTGAAAGAGTATTACAACATCGGGATCGCGGTGGATACGCCCAGCGGTCTAATCGTCCCAGTCATCCATGATGTGGATAAAAAGACTATTTACGAACTCGGTGAAGCACTGGCCGATGTCAGCACGCGTGCGCGCGAAGGAAAGATCAAGCCAGCCGACTTAAAAGGTGGCTGTATCAGTATTTCCAGCTTGGGAGGGATTGGCGGCACCGCCTTTACACCGATCATCAACGCCCCAGAAGTGGTCATCCTCGGTATCACCAAAGCGCGAATGATGCCGGTTTGGAACGGTAAAGAGTTTGAACCACGCCTGATGATGCCACTGGATTTGTCCTACGATCACCGTGTCATTGATGGCGCGGAAGCGGCACGGTTCATGGCCTTTTTGACCACTGCATTCGGCGATGTACGTCGTCTGTTGCTATAGGCGGAAAATACTATGACTGATATTGTAGAAGTCCGTGTTCCGGACATCGGTGATTTTTCCGACGTCCCGGTGATAGAAATTCTTATTTCACCCGGAGAGGTACTGAAAGCCGAAGACCCCATGATTACGCTGGAAAGTGACAAGGCGACCATGGACGTCCCTGCTCCGATGGATGGTGAAGTCGTCGAAATCAAAGTCAACGTCGGTGACTCGGTTGCCGAGGGTGATGTGATTTTGAGCATGAAAACAGTGGAGTCAGCCAGCTCACAGAAACCTGTTGAAGATACCCCAAAGGCTCCCGCACCTGCCGAAGCACCGGTAGCTAGTAAAGATACCGGTGGCGACTATGACGCAGACGTCGTGGTATTAGGCGCGGGGCCAGGTGGATATACGGCAGCATTCAGAGCCGCCGATCTTGGGCAATCAGTTATTTTGATAGAACGCTATCCAGATTTGGGCGGCGTTTGTCTCAACGTTGGTTGCATCCCTTCCAAAGCCTTGTTGCACGCTGCCAAAGTGATTGAAGAGGCCGACGATGCCAAAAACTTCGGCCTCAGCTTTGGCGACCCTAAGATTGATATCGACCAACTTCGCAGCTGGAAATCGGGCGTAGTCTCTTCACTGACCGGTGGCTTGGCTGGATTAGCCAAGCAGCGCAAAGTAGAAGTCGTTACCGGCTGGGGTCAATTTACTTCGCCCCACGCGATCCAAGTCGAGACTGACGATGGCCAGCGCGAGATTCGATTTAAACACGCCATCATTGCGGTGGGTTCGGCTTCAATCAAAATCCCAGGTTTTCCATACGATGATCCGCGCCTGATCGATTCCACCGGCGCGCTGGAATTGGACTCAATTCCTGAACGATTGCTGGTAATCGGTGGCGGTATTATTGGCTTGGAGATGGCAACCGTGTATCACGCACTCGGCAGTAAAATCTCTGTGGTAGAAATGGCAAGCCACTTGATTCCAGGTGCCGACCCGGATCTTGTTCGGCCACTACAGCGGCGGATCCAGGGAATGTATGAAAATATCTGGCTGGATTCACGCGTCACTGCAATCAAGGCTGAAAAAAATGGCCTGCTGGTTAGCTTCGGTGGTGCTAAAGCTCCAGATGAAGATCGGTTTGATAAAGTGTTGTTGGCGGTGGGTCGTTCACCTAATGGTAAACATATCGATGCAGAAAAAGCCGGGGTTATCGTCGATGAACGCGGTTTTATCGCCGTTGATCAGCAGCAACGCACTAACGTTGATCATATCTTTGCCATTGGTGACGTAGTTGGCCAACCGATGCTGGCGCACAAAGCCACCCATGAAGCAAAAGTTGCAGCCGAAGTTGCAGCCGGTGAGAAAAGTGGATTTGAAGCCAGCGTGATTCCGTCGGTTGCCTATACCGACCCTGAAATCGCTTGGGTTGGCTTAACTGAAACCGAAGCAAAGGCCCAAGGGATTAAAGTCGGGAAAGGCAT
The DNA here is from genome assembly GCA_965249035.1 of Candidatus Poriferihabitaceae bacterium. Lineage (GTDB taxonomy): Bacteria > Pseudomonadota > Gammaproteobacteria > Arenicellales > Poriferihabitantaceae > CBDFKV01. Next base: position 418,250 of record CBDFKV010000007.1, read on the forward strand.
ATTCCCGTGGGTGGCAAGCGGTCGTTCATTGAGTTTAAATCGTAAAGAAGGCATGACTAAAGCCCTGTTCGATCCTGACACCAAACGCATACTGGGTTGCGGCATCGTTGGCCCAAGCGCCGGTGACTTGATCGCAGAGGCTGCTTTAGCGATTGAAATGGGCGCCGATGCGGAAGACATTAGCCTCACCATTCACCCGCACCCGACCCTGTCAGAAACAGTGGCCTTTGCCGCTGAAGCCTTTGAGGGCACAATTACGGACTTATACCTCCCCAAACGCAAATAAGTTGGCTGCTTTAGTACTCAACGCGGACATCTATGGAGAGCCGACAGACCAACCCGCGCTGATCATTTTACACGGTCTATTTGGCTCAGCTACCAATTGGCGCAGTCTGTCTAAACAGATGGCGCGCGAACGTGAAATACATTGCCTTGATTTACGTAATCACGGCCGTTCGCCGTGGGCCGATGACATGAGCTATCCTGCGATGGCTGCGGATGTGGCGCGCTATATTCACGACCAACAATTGTTTAACCCCGTAGTTTTGGGGCACAGCATGGGTGGCAAAGCTGCAATGGTTTTGGCCCTGCAGTACCCTCAGCTGACTTCAGCAATCGTCGTCGCTGATATTGCGCCGGTCAACTATTCACATAACCACGATGACTATATTCAAGCGATGCGACGGCTTGATTTGGGCGCGCTCAGCTCACGCAACGAAGCAGACCGCAGCTTGGCTGCAGATATTCCCAATGCCGGCGAGCGACAGTTGCTGATTCAAAATTTGACTTACGAGCATGGGAAATTGAAGTGGCGGATCAATCTTGATGCGATCACTGCTGACATGCAAGTATTGTTCCAGTTCCCTGAGCAAGATTTGGCAGCGTATCAGCGCCCCACGGCATTTATACACGGTCGTCAATCAGAGTATGTATTAGCTAAGTATCAACCCACGATCGATGCCCTTTTTCCTGATAATCAACTAACCGCAATAGAAGACGCCGGGCATTGGGTGCACGCAGAGCAACCCAGGGCGTTCTTAACCGTATTAGCTGAGTTTATTTCACAATTGAACTAATTCTCTTGAGATAGAGTTTCACCGTTATTCGCCAGGGTCGGTATAATCGCCCCGAAAAAACAAATCGCGAACTAATATGCTGACACCTTCTCCGCATGAATCAAATCGATAATAACAACGCCTTGCTGGCAGCAACCGACCTGGTTCGTGCTGATTTTGATGCGGTGAATCATTCGATCCGCGAGCAGTTAAACTCGGATATCGCGCTGATCAATACCCTTGGTGAGTATATTATTCAAAGTGGGGGTAAGCGTTTACGGCCATTAATCTTGATGTTAAGCGCCAAAGCGCTCGGCTATCGCGGAGAGCAACATATCTCTCTTGCAGCGGTCATCGAGTTTATCCATACGGCAACACTGCTGCATGACGACGTAGTGGATGCTTCCGATTTACGTCGAGGCAACCCCACCGCGAATCACGTTTGGGGTAACGACGTTAGTGTGCTGGTCGGTGATTTTTTATATTCACGCTCGTTTGAGATGATGGTAGCGGTCAATAGCATGGCAGTTATGGACTTAATGTCTCATACCACCAATGCGATTGCAGAAGGTGAAGTGATGCAACTGTTGAATGCGCATAATCCGGACACGACTGAAGAAGCCTATTTAGATACCATCTACCGAAAAACAGCCCGCTTGTTTGAGGCAGCCGCTCAATTAGGCGGCATTATTACTGACCAAGACAGTGCAACACAGCGGGCGCTGTCTAACTATGGAAAATACTTGGGTACGGCATTTCAAATTGTCGATGACTTGCTCGACTACCGCTCCAGCAGTGAAGAAATGGGCAAGAATACGGGTGATGATTTAGCCGAAGGCAAGCCAACTTTACCGCTGATACACGCGATGCAAGTAGGCTCCGAGGCAAACCAAGCACTGGTGCGTAAAGCCATAGAAAATGGGGAGCGAGAAAAGATCGAAGAAATTCTCTCCATTGTTGAATCAACTGGTGCGCTGCAGTACACTTCCACCGCCGCGAGAAGGCAAGCAAAATTAGCGCAACAGTCGCTAAACCCTTTGCCGGATTCGCCCTATAAAAAAGCCTTATTTGAGCTCGCTGATTTCTCGATACAGCGTACGTTCTAGGCCTTTTGGAGTAATTTCGGGGTGTAGCTCAGCCTGGTAGAGCGCTGCCTTCGGGAGGCAGAAGCCGGAGGTTCAAATCCTCTCACCCCGACCACTATTTGACGAAGCCTCTGTTTGAGGGTTGAGGGATTTCAGAGCTACAGAGGAGCTATTCTGCGACCCAGCCACTAACCGATTTCACCTCTAGAAAGTCTTCCAAACCCCACGCTCCCCCTTCACGGCCGTTACCGGACTGTTTGTAGCCACCGAATGGTGCGCCTGAACCACGGCTATTGCCATTGATTTCGACCATGCCAGAACGCAAGCGGCGGGCGACGCGCATTGCTTTTTCGTCATCTTGTGTCTGCACGTAATTGGTCAATCCATAGTCAGTGTCATTGGCGATTTGAATTGCTTCTTCTTCGCTATCAAACGGAATAATGGTAAGTACCGGCCCAAAGATTTCTTCGCGCGCGATGGTCATTTCGTTAGTGGCATCAGCGAATACGGTTGGGCGTACAAAATAGCCCGTTTCCAACCCTTGCGGACGGCCAAGGCCACCTGCGACTACTGTTGCGCCCTCTTCGATTCCTTTTTTGATCAAAGCCTGTATTTTATTGTACTGCAACTCCGAAACTACTGGCCCGATATGCCTCCCTTCTTTCGCGGCCGTATCAACCTCGCGCTGCTCTGCGGCGTCGCCTACAGCCTTGACCACTTGATCGTAAATTGGACGCTCTACCAACATCCGGGTGGGCGCATTGCATGACTGGCCGGTATTATTAAAGCAGTGCAAAGCGCCGCGTTTGGCGGCTTTTTCGTCGGCGTCGGCGAAAATGATATTAGCGCCCTTTCCGCCCAACTCCAGGCATACCCGTTTAACCGTATCGGCGGCATTTTTGCTAATAGCGATTCCGGCTCGAGTAGAGCCGGTAAATGAAATCATATCAACATCCGGGTGGCCCGAAAGCTGAGAGCCAACACCCATGCCATCGCCGTTGACCAAATTGAATACACCTGCTGGAAAGCCCGCTGCATCGATCATTTCAGCAAACAACATCGAAGAAAGCGGTGCAATTTCAGACGGTTTCAAGACAACCGTACAGCCCACTGCTAGAGCTGGGATCACCTTCAATACGACTTGATTCATTGGCCAGTTCCACGGCGTAATCAGGCCGCAGACACCGACAGGCTCATACAAAATCCGATCATTCGGTGCATAACTGCCCAACAGTTGATCACATTCAAATTCACGATATTCGCGAGTGAAGTTTCGTATGTGTGAGAGACCACTACCCGCTTGTGATTGCTTTGCCATCGTGATGGGCGCACCCATCTCCATTGAAATCGCTTCGCCCATTTCATCCATGCGCGACTCGTAAATGTCGCCCAGTATTTCTAACAACTTTAGGCGTTCAGTTTTAGGCATTTGACTCCAGCTATCAAACGCCGCGCGCGCGGCCGATACTGCTGCATCAGTATCGGTTTGATCACCCAAAGAAATAACCGCACAGGCTTTTTCAGTGGAAGGGGTAATCACTTCAAGGTCATTGGCTTTAGCGGGTAAAACCCATTGGCCATTGATGTAAAACTTGCGTTTATCTAGCATGATGCTGCTCCTGGTTTTTCCAAATTTATAGCGCCCTAACGGTTAAGGGCCAATGGCTCGAATCATAGCGGTTTAGACACACCAATAAAACATTTATAAAACAAAGTTTTTGCTGCCTAAATATTACTTGGTCAGAACGATAGCGACTACAAACGCGCGATGGTTATCCCATAGGTTAACGCACAGGCTAGCAATGACAACAACACCCATGGGCGTAATTTGTGCAAACCCTGCGGCACGCTTTTTTCATCGAGAATATACGTTGCGGTCACCATCATCAAGATGCCAGAAATTAGTGCAGCTAAGCCCCAGAACTCTGTCAAATGCTGCAAGCCATACCAAAACACATTCCATACGCCTGCAACAAGGACGACTAATCCCGTTGCTCTTTGTAGCGAGTGGGGAAAATGACTAACCGCTGGAGGTTTTGAGCCCATAATGACGCCCAAGATCATGCAAACTGTCATTACGGTACCCATCGGAATCATACGCTGCGCTCTAAAAGTGGCAAGACTGGATAGTATTGAAGCATGCTGTCGGAAACAACCAGAAATCTTGAGGCTGCCAATATAGTTTTACTCGGTTACTTGATGACTTAGTATTCGATCCAATTACGTTTAGATGGCTAAAAACATGAGAGTGAATGAACTAGCAACTAGTCCATTTTTAATCCTATATCAGGGGGTCAGAGCTTGATTATCGATTATTTTTACAATACTCGTCACTTTTCCGATTTCCATCGTAAGCGCTTAATTGAGTCGTCCTAGAAACTAAGCTTAGCAATACACTGAGATACTAACTCACAATTACCCTGCTTTCTTTTCCTGCCATTGTCTTATGACTACCAAGTTGGCTAAATGCTTAAGGTCATTCGTATTTTGACAGCGCTTATTCAGCTGCTAACCGGCTTTTCCCTAATTGCAGACTGACAATAAATCTAGAGGCTCATTTGAAAGCGTCACGCAGCCTTTGTCTGTCACCTGCACCGTCCAACCTGGGCACATGGCCGTGCCTGACTCACTGTCCATCAGGATCATATGCAGAAAGAACACCATGTTTGGTTCAGCGATCACTGGATTGCCTGAATAAAACATAGGCCAGTCCATCCAGTTCGGCGCAAAGGTGGTGCCCATGCTATAGCCAGTGGCATTTAGGCGATGCGCTTGCATGCCCGCACTATCACAGGTTTGGGCATAAGCATCGAATACATTGCCGATCGGCTCACCTGGTTTGAGCGCCTGCATACAGGCTGCCATCGCCTCTGTGGCAACGCTGTGCATGGTTTGTTGCAATGCCGTCACTTTCCCAATAGGAACCGTGCGCATCATCGCGGCATGATAATGGCGATAAACGCCCGCCCATTCCAGCGTCAATTGATCAACCTCGGACAGTGTTCTTCGACCTGAGAAATAACGGCATAACAGTGCATCGCGCCCTGAGCCAATAATGAATTCATTGGCGGGGTAATCACCATCACCTGCCAAGATTTCCCCTTGCATCGCTGCCAAAATATCCGCTTCTGAAACACCGGGTGCGATCAGTTCCTGGGCTTTGTGCCAAGCCCGATCTGCCAACTCTGCAGCTGTTCGACAATACACCAACTCAGCCTCTGACTTCACCACCCGTACTTTACTCACCAAATCCGACGCGTCGAACAAATCGCAAAACCCGTCCAAAGCTGCATCTAATCGCTTGCCGTTGGCAGCAGTCAAACCATAGGCATCATATTCGACGCCTAACCGCTTGCCTTGCAAGCCCACCGATTTAAGTAAACTCTTTAGCTCTAACGCGGGTGTTGCATCCGCACCATCTGTCCAAATATGGATGTTTTCGATAATGGAGGTGTGCTGGGCCTGACGCAAGTCAGCAGAGCGAGTCAGTAAGTGGAAATCACCTTTAGCGTCTAGCACCAAGCTCTGAAAAAAGACAAAACCGAAGCTATCGTATCCGCTCAGGTAATACATGCTTTCCTGACGAAACATCAGCACGGCATCCAAGCCACGGGTGGCCATTTTTGCTAAAACCGCTTTTCTTCGGGCTAAGAACTCAGCTTGATTGAAGTGAATCGCCACCCGCTTAGGCAGTGTGATCTGCTTCTGTATTGATAATACTTTGCGCCAAATAATCAAATAGATACTGCGCATAGCTCCAGCGAACTTGCAACCGATAACACGGAAGGTCTTGCGCCACAGGCCACAATAGAATTGAGGCATGAGAGAATGCCGTTTGTGCACAGTGGCCGGGAGCAAACAGCTTAGAGTGAATATCCAATGGAGTGCCGCTACTTAATACTTCGCGTATGTGCGGGCCTGTCAGCTCAAACACTGTCGTATAGTCGCTGACATCCGTCACCGCTGACTGTGTTGATGCCAATGTTTCTCTCAGCTTGACAATCAGCTTGTCGACTTTATCAATCGGGCAATGACACAGCCACTCATTGGGCCCAAGCCAAAACATTTTCTTTTTGTTCGATCCGGTCATTGTGTTAGCTGCCAACGGCAGTGCCACTCCCAGCACCCCTTCGATCGCTTTAATAAAACCGCCATCTTCGGCATTGCCACGCAGATTAATTTTACCGATCAATGGTAATTCTGTGAGCTGATGCACGCCATCAACTGCAGTCGCTTGATAGAGTGGCATACGTGCTACCGGCTGTTGCTTATCCACGAGATCGCTCTCCTTTTTCATCAAAAAATACGGGTGAGCAGATGGTCGCCTTTTGATGATTACCATCCATTAGCGCAATATCAATCGTTTCACCCATACGCTGCAAACCATTTGCAATCGCCGCCATAGCAATAGAGCGGCCTACATTAGGGCTCATATAACTGGAGGTGACGTGACCAATCATCGACATAGGAGGCTTTTCTTTGATCGCTGAAACTGCGTGCGCACCTTCGGGCAAGACGAATTGAGGGTCGTCGGTCAACAAACCAACGATTTGCTTTCGCCCTTCGCGGGCGGTATCACTGCGGCTAAAGGAGCGCTTACCCAGAAAATTCTTCTTTACTTTTGAAACGATCCAGTCCATGCCTGCGTCCATCGGAGTCATGGTGCCATCCGTGTCTTGACCGACAATGATAAAGCCTTTTTCGGCCCGCAACACGTGCATCGATTCAGTGCCGTAGGCAAACAGTCCATAGGGTTCGCCGGCTTTCATCAGGGACTCCCATACGTGCAAGCCGTAACGCGCGGGCACATTAATTTCAAACGCCAACTCACCGGTAAAGCTGATCCGATAGAGGCGTGCAGGCACACCTGCAATGGTCGCCTCTTGCATCGTCATAAAAGGGAAAGCATCGTTGCTAAGGTCGAGATCAGTCAACTCACTAAGCAAATCTCGCGCTTTGGGGCCGTTGAGCGCCATTACCGCCCACTGCTCAGTGACGCTGGTACAATAAACATCTAGGTCAGGCCACTCAGTTTGCGTCCATTCCTCCAGCCAATTCATCACGCGTGCTGCACCGCCTGTTGTGGTCGTCATATGGAAATGATTGTCGCCCAATCGGGTGGTCACCCCATCGTCAAAAATCATGCCATGTTCGTTTAGCATTAAACCGTAACGACACTGACCAATACCCAGCTTACTCCAAGCATTGGTGTACACCATATTTAGCAGTTTCGCTGCGTCTTTGCCTTGAATATCGATTTTGCCGAGTGTGGTCGCGTCTAACATGCCAACACCTTCACGCACACCTTTGCATTCGCGTTGAACTGCTTCATGCATGGATTCAGCGCCCACTGGAAAATAATGCGGTCGCTTCCAGTCACCAACATCTTCATAAACTGCACCGTTCTGCTGGTGCCATGGTTCCATCGGCGTGGTGCGTTTTGGTAAAAAAGTCTCACGCACATTCTGACCCACAATCGCGCCAAAGGTCAGTGCAGTGTACGGTGGGCGGAAGGTAGTGGTTCCTACCTCGGGAATGGTTTGTTGTCGCAGATCAGCCAGCACCAGTAGCGCATTGACGTTGGAAGTCTTACCCTGATCAGTCCCCATGCCGGTAGTGGTATAGCGCTTTAAATGCTCAACTGACTCAAAGCCTTCACGGTGTGCTAGTGCCAGATCAGCAACGGTGGAATCATTGTGTAATTCGTGAAAGTGTTTCTTACCCCCCTGGCCGATGGGATGGTCGCACGGCAATATCCAAAGCGGCCGCATACTGTCGTCGCATAGCCATTGCTGTGCTTCGGAGCTGGCAGCTGCTGGTACCCGTGAGACATCAGCACCACTCGATTTGGCCGCTGCAATACCTTGCTGATGGCCGTTAGCAAGACAGGTGGTTAGATTATACTCACCATTGCTGGCGCCCACTGCTGGGCACGGTACAAAATCACGCTCGTAATCGGGTAAAAAACAATGGCGTTCTTCATTAAAAATCAATTTGCCCTTGGCTTGGCTGTATAAATTCAGCATCGGATTCCAACCGCCCGAAACAGCAATCGCGCCTGTGCTGTAGTCTTTGCCAGCACCCAAAATGGCGCTAGCTTGTCGATTTAAACCCGCGATTTGAATGCCAGTAATCTGTCCTTTCTGATAGCGGACGCCAGAAATCACGCTGTCTGAATGCAGCGTAATCCCCGCTTGCTCCGCAGCCTGTCGCGTGCCATCCGGAATGTCTTTACGAATATCAATCACCCGCACCGACGCACCTGCATTAGCGGCATCCAGCGCGGTATGGTAGGCCGAGTCGTTATTAGTGATGACCGCAATTTCTTTAGCGGGCAAAACACCATAGCGCTTGATGTAACTGCGCATCGCTCCCGCCAGCATGATGCCAGGGCGGTCATTATCGGCAAAAACCAACGGCCGTTCTATCGCACCCGTGGCCAAAATGACCTGTTTAGCGCGGATTTTCCACAATCGCTCTCGCACACCACCTGAGTTATATTTAGCTGTAGCATTAAGCTTTAAGTGATTGGTTTTGCGTTCATTAGCGACCAAATAATTATGATCGTAGTAACCTGTCACGCTGGTGCGGCTGAGTAGTTTGACATCCGGTAATAGGGATAATGCCTCAATCGTGTGCTGAACCCACTGCGTTGCTGGCATACCCCCAATTGAGCAATCATCACTCAGTAATGACCCACCCCATTCATTTTGTTCGTCGAGCAGCATAACGCGTGCACCACTCAAGCCTGCTGCCAACGCAGCCGACAAACCAGTCGGCCCGCCACCGATAACGAGTACGTCACAATACGCCATCTGGTGATCGTAGTGGTCGGGATCCCACTCCGTCGGCGATTTGCCGAGACCCGCAGAATGACGAATCACTTCTTCATACTTCATCCATAGGCGCTTGGGATACATGAAGGTTTTGTTGTAAAACCCAGCGGGGAAAAACCGTGACAAGGCATTGTTAACAATCCCAACGTCGTGCTTGAGCGATGGCCAGCGATTCTGACTGCTGGCACTTAAGCCTTCATACAACTCAATCTCAGTCGCACGCGTATCCGGTAAAGTGTGGGCGCCGGTCTCCAATTGGACCAAAGCATTGGGCTCTTCACTGCCGGCTGTATACACCCCACGTGGGCGATGATATTTAAAGCTGCGTGACACCACCTTAACGTCATTAGCCAATAATGCCGACGCCAGCGTGTCACCGGCGTAACCGCTATAGGATTGATTATCAAAACTAAACTGAATAGGCTGACCACGATCAATGCGTCCACCATTTGCCAATCGGTTGGGTTGAGTCATGATTCGCTCACCTCAGGAATCGCGTCGCCAACTTGATAACTGGCATAAATTTCATCAGTCACGGTGTTGCGAGCAATTTGAAACCAGCGCCGGCAACCGTGGGCGTGCATCCAGCGTTCGTAGTGCACACCTCTGGGGTTTTTCCTAAAAAACACATAGTCACCCCACTCCTCGTCGCTCAACGCTTCCGGGTCAAGTGGCCGCACGATGTGTGCTTCACCATGGGTTGAAAATTCGAATTGGTCCCGCTCGCCGCACCAAGGACAGTTAATTACAAACATGCTAAACCCTCAGTGTGCTACGGCTGCTGCCGCGCCTTCGTCAATTAACGCGCCGGTGTTAAACCGATTGATAGAAAATGGCTCTGCGTAGGGATGCATTTCACCTCGTGCCAATGAATGCGCAAATACATGCCCCGAGCCCGGTGTTGCTTTAAAACCGCCCGTACCCCAACCACCGTTGATCATTAAGTTGTCAACTGGTGTTTTCGATAAGATGGGCGAACGGTCGACCGTGACATCAACCACTCCACCCCATTGGCGCATCATGCGCACCCGTGAAAAGATCGGATATAACTCGACAATGGCGCCGATGGTATCTTCGATGACCGCAAAGCCGCCTCGCTGGGAATAAGAGGTATACGTATCTGAGCTGGCGCCAATTACCAATTCACCCTTGTCTGACTGGCTGATATAAGCATGGACACCATTTGACATAATTACTTGATTGACGATTGGCTTTAATGGCTCAGACACCATCGCTTGCAGCGGGAATGATTCAATTGGCAAGCGAAACCCCGCCATATCGGCCAGCACGCTGGAATTACCCGCGACCACAATGCCGACCTTGTTGGCACCGATTGTGCCACGCGAGGTGTGAACGCCCTTGACCGTCGCATCTTCGATGTCAAAGCCGGTTACTTCGCAATTTTGAATGATATCCACACCCAGCTGATCCGCCGCCCGTGCATAGCCCCAGGCAACTGAATCATGCCGCGCGGTTCCACCCCGAGGTTGTAACAAGCCGCCCAACACCGGATAACGACAATCCATATTAATAAACGGCACCATTTTTTTAATTTGCTCACGGCTGACGAATTCCGAATCAATGCCATTTAAGTGAATCGCATTACCGCGTCGACCAATCTCCTGCATATCGTGCACGCTATGGGCCAAATGCAATAGGCCACGCGGCGAATACATGACATTAAAGTTCAAGTCTTGGCTTAAGCCTTCCCACAGCTTCATTGCGTGTTCGTACAAAGCGGCTGACTCATCCCATAAATAATTCGAGCGAACGATGGTGGTATTGCGGCCGGTATTGCCACCGCCGAGCCAACCTTTTTCAAGCACCGCAACATTGTTAATGCCATGTTCTTTGGCCAGATAGTAAGCGGTTGCTAAGCCATGGCCACCACCGCCGATAACGATGACATCATAATGCTTTTTAGGCTCGGGGCTACGCCATGCGCGCTGCCAGTTTTGGTGATAACTCAGCGCGTTACGCACTAAGCTAAATACAGAATATTTTTTCATTGAGTCAGCCTAGTCACCCTTAACCAATTACGTTAGCTAATGATATTATGTTCGGGGCCATACGGAAAGCCAGTGATATTGTTATTACCCGCTTCAGTTACTACCAATATATCGTGTTCGCGATAGCCGCCAGCGCCCGGCAAACCGTCAGGAAGCATTATCATCGGCTCCATCGACACAACCATGCCTGGCTCCAACACGGTATCAACCTCTTCACGCAGCTCAAGCCCTGCTTCACGGCCGTAATAATGACACAAAACGCCAAAGGAATGGCCATAACCAAAAGTGCGATATTGCAGTAAATCATGCGCCGCGTAGATATCATTTAGTGCATGCGCAATGTCAGAGCAACGTGCGCCAGGTTTGATCAACTTCTTACCTTCATCATGCACCAAGCAATTAACTTCCCACAAGCGTCGGTGCTCATCGGAAGCCGATTCAGCAAATAGTGTGCGTTCGAGCGCCACATAATAGCCCGCCACCATCGGAAAGCAATTCAAGCTTAAGATATCACCACTTTCGATCTTACGTGAGGTAACTGGGTTGTGCGCACCATCGGTATTGATCCCTGACTGAAACCAAGTCCAGGTATCCAGCAACTCAGCATCAGGGAATACTTTGGCAATCTCACGCACCATTGCCTGAGTCGAGTGCAAAGCCACTTCATGCTCAGCAACCCCCACAGCGATGGCTTCAGCGCAGGCTGCTCCGCCAATATCCGCAATCCGTGTCATTTTGGTGATGTGTGCGATTTCTTCGTCAGACTTAATCATCCGTGAGCGCATTACCGCTTCGCCAATATCCACGAATTCACAATTCGGCAACGCGGCTTTTAGCTTTTCGAGCATTTGTAACGAGACGTGGTCGAATTCAATCCCGACTCGTTGCTTGCCATTGATTAATTGGGCAGCTCCTTTGTAAAAATTATCCTGCTGCCAGTCGGTATAGACCAGATTTTCGCCAAAGGTGCGTCGCCCTGGTTGTCCGCCATCGATATTCGCAGATAGGGACGTTTGCGAATCAGAGGTGACCACCAAGCCATATTTGCGTCCAAACGAGCAATACAGAAAATCGCTGTAATAATTGATATTGTGGTACGAAGTCAGCAATGCGGTATCAATCCGCAGCGTTTCCATCAACGCGCTCAGACGATCAACACGTGCCTGCATTTCGCTCTTGCTAAAGGTCGAAACGGATGGCTCGCCATTGGGGATGGTGATTAAACTAGGTAAGCTCATATTGACTCGGAAGAAAGTTTTAACGGACCGAAGATACCACTCTTAGACGCACCTTGAAAACTCAAGTGTCGCAAGTAAAAAACTGAGTGGCGACTTAGGTTTAGATTGTGAAAATATCGCGCTGGCCTCCCTCTTCCACCCATCGCTCAGTGGAGTTCCCATGCACCTGTCATGAGTAATGATTTCGACCGATTTTTGATGATGTTAGTTTAATTGTGAACGCTGGCAGGCAGATAATGTCCATAGCTTTAGTGGCGATAAACCATCATCTCTCAATACGATCATTTTCGTTTATGCGTTAATAGTGCTTCAAACCTAATCCTTCATGCCAATTCTTAACTTCCAAATACTTACCGCAGTGATTCTGATCACAGTTATCGCGTTGGCATTTACCATCATAGGGCAACCTGACTCGCATCGCGTTTTCATCAATGGCCAGGTAATTTCGGTTGACTCACATAACCAGATTTACGAGGCCTTATCGATTCGCGGAGACCGTATCGAGAAACTAGGCAGCAACGCCGAAATCAAGCAGCTAATCTCCACCAATACTCATGTCACTGACCTTAATGGTAAAACAATTGTTCCTGGCTTTATCGATGCGCATAGCCACTTCCCTCTTTCTGGCGTGTCGGCCATTGCTACAGATATCAGCCAGCCACCTATCGGTACTATCGCCTCTATTAGCGACCTCATCGGTGCGATTCAACAAGCTGCACTAAATACACCACCTGGCGATTGGGTTTTGGGGTTTGCTTATGATGATTCCCAACTCCAAGAGCAGCGCCATCCCACTCGTTGGGAGCTGGATGCGGTGACCCCAAACCACCCGGTTTATCTTTGGCACAGCTCAGGCCATATGGGAGTTGCCAACAGTCGGGCCTTAGAACGGATAGGAATTGATGAAACCAGCAAAGCTCCGGTCGGCGGTATCTTTGGCAAAAACTCAATGACGGGCGCGCTCAATGGTTTGCTGCAAGAAACGGCTGCACTAACATTTGCTACCTTCAGCAAAGATTTAGCACTCACTGACTATTATCGCATTTTACGCAGCGCAACCAAGGAATACGCCAGCCACGGCATCACTACCGCACAAAGCGGTGGCATTGATGAAAAGATGATCAAAGCACTTTCCTGGGCTAGTCGATTAAAACTAATACCATTTCGTTTGATCGCATTCCCTAATCATGAGGATCTAGGCGAGCAGATACTGGACGGCAGTTTTAACCCGGATAGCTACCACACTGACTATTTTAGGGTTGGCCCAGTCAAGATTATTGCCGACGGCAGCATTCAGGGTCGAACCGCCTATTTATCCCAGCCGTATCATACCAACCCACCCGACAACCCTGACTACCGAGGCTTCCCGACCTACCCTCAAGCTCAGTTGGATACGATCCTATCGCGTTATCACCAAAAAAATATACAGATGGCCATTCATGGCAATGGCGACGCCGCTATTGACGCGATTCTCGGCGCTTTATCCAAAGCCCAGCAACAGCACCCCGTAACAGACCCACGGCTAATTCTTGTCCATGCACAAACCGCCAGGGCCGATCAACTGGATGACATGCTCAAGCTGGGAGTAACGCCCAGCTTTTTCCCAACACATACCTATTTCTGGGGCGATCAACATCTACGGCTATTCCTCGGACCTGATAGAGCACCGCAGATTAGCCCAACGGGCTCTGCTGCCAAAATAGGACTCAAGTTCTCTGTCCATACCGATGCGCCGGTCACACCCATTAATACGATGGGGCTATTAAACGCCACTGTAACCCGGCAATCATTGAGTGGCAAAATCATTGGTACCGAGCAAACCATTAGCGCCTACCAAGCCCTACGCGCAATGACGATAGACGCCGCTTGGCAAATATTTCAAGAACAAGAAATAGGCTCGCTGGAACCCGGCAAAATTGCCGATTTGGTGATTTGGTGATTTTGTCTGATGATCCTTTAAAGGGAGGTATAGAGCTTAGCAATATACGGATCAGAGAAACCATTGTTGGTGGGAAGACCATATTAGTGGCGCTCAAAATCAAAACTAATACAGCTCACCAGAATCACTTACTATTATCAACCAATTTGGGACGATAAAAAATGATGCATCTTTATGCAGGTTGGCTTGTCTTCTTAGGAGGCACAAAACTGTACGCTGGAAAAATATACTTCTTTCCTTCCATCAAGAAGCAGTTGTAAAAAATACTCTGTCTCGCGGACCTTGTAATCAACGATATCAAATGATCTAGCCATATTGCCCGTTTAACAAATTATTGATTGACCTAAAGGTTTGAAAATCATCCCACTAATAACAGTTATCATCCAACATCAGTTGATGCATACACTCACAGACCGCGCAAGAAAGCACATAGCATCGCAAACGCAAGGCTTACTCTAAGATTTAGCTGGGTTGCGCGTTACCAACTTCAGCAAAGGATACGCAGCTTCCAAAAGATCCAATTTAAGAATTTCACTGGGGTCAGCCCAAACAATTGTTTGCCCTTCCGTCCCTTGAGGCTCGCCACTCCAGCGGGTGATGCGATAGGTGTGCAATCTGACTTTTGCGTGACTATAGTCGTGTTCTAAAACCGTCAAGGGCTCGCAAGAAGCAAGATCAATCTCAATCGACAGCTCTTCCCTTAGCTCACGTGCCAAAGCGCCTAGCGGTGATTCATCGGCCTCTAGTTTGCCACCTGGAAATTCCCACTGCCCGGCGCAATCAGTTCCTTGTCGGCGCTGCTGCACCAGTAACTCACCCGTTGCTTTGCTTAAAATACCAACCGCAACTTCGACTCGTGCTTTCGCTTTGGTTTTAGCTATAGCAGGGCCAGAATCAGCTGCGGTAGTCGGCATTGATATCGATATAGCCATGTGTTAAGTCGCATGTCCAGACCCTTGCCTGGCCCGCATTATCTAAGCCAACATCCACATCAATCTGAATGTCTTTACCCTGTAAGTGGGCTGTCACCAGCGATTCGTCATAACCTTCGACTGGGCCGTTGCCTTCGGCAATAAGAATTCCACCCATCGCAATACTGAGCCTAGAGAAATCAATCGGCTCATAGGCTTTACCGACCGCCATAATCACCCGCCCCCAGTTAGCATCTTCACCCGCGATCGCGGTTTTAAGCAATGGTGAATTAGCGATGCTCATGGCAATGGTATGCGCGGACTGGTTACTTTCAGCCCCAGTTACGTTGACCGTAATGAACTT
This sequence comes from Candidatus Poriferihabitaceae bacterium, assembly GCA_965249035.1. GTDB lineage: Bacteria > Pseudomonadota > Gammaproteobacteria > Arenicellales > Poriferihabitantaceae > CBDFKV01. The sequence goes on from CBDFKV010000007.1 coordinate 433,687, forward strand.
GCTCGCACCCTCGCCATCACGCGCAACTTGTTGGGCCAAGTCTTGCATCACGGTATCCAGCGCTTGGGTGAATCCAGCTAGCGTCGTATCGCTGGCGGATTGTGGTGTTGAATTTCCTGCCTGAGCCGTTGCAAATAGCAGGCAAGTGTCACTGGTAGAAGTGTCCGAATCTACCGTGACGCAGTTGAACGATTGCTCAGTAGCCTGCATTAATAATTCTTGCAGCACATCCGCAGGAATGGCCGCATCAGTAAAAACGTAAGCGAGCATCGTCGCCATATTAGGCTGAATCATGCCGGAGCCTTTGGCAATCCCGGCAATCGTGACCGGCTTGCCGTCAATCTCGCAATGGGCTACTGCGCCCTTAGCGAAGGTATCAGTAGTTAAAATCGCTTCGGCCATTGATTGCCAGTTGCCTTCCTCGCTGAGAGCCGAGGCTGATGGTATTGCCGCTAATATTTTATCAACTTCAGGCTGCTGGCCAATGACCCCGGTTGAGCAGACGTAAACCGCTTCAGTACTAAGGCCTGTTTGCTTAGCTGCGGCAGCCGCCATTATTTCCGTTATCTGCCGGCCCTGATGGCCAGTACAAACATTGGCACGACCTGAATTAATGATTACCGCGCGACCTTTGCCTTGCTTTAATACTTCGCGCGACCACGTTACCGGCGCACCAGGGGTCGTTGATTGCGTAAAAACACCTGCGCTAGAGCCAGCTTGATCAATGACCGCGACGACTAAATCAAGTCGATCCTGATAGCGTTCTCCTGAAGCGACACTAGCAAAACGCAAGCCGCGTATTGGCGGAATATCGGGAAATGAATCAGGGGCTAACGGTGATTTATTTGACATCAGCAAATCTTCTTACAGGCGCAGCTACAGCTTGCCGTGGCAACGCTTATATTTAAGGCCTGAGCCACAGGGGCACGGTTCGTTACGGCCGACTTTTTGACCAGAACGTACATAGGTTTCTTCCGCACCACGCGCTGGGCGTTGTGCTGGGCGGGGCTGCTCTGCCTGATCAGCTTCCCCTCCAAATTGTTGAGCGGTATCGGCGGCAGACTCTGCACTCAATTCAGGGTGATTGAATTGCATTTCTTGCTGTTCACGCTCGGCTTCCATCGCCGCTACCTCCTCCTCGGAGCGAAATTGCAGCTTGGATAATAAGCCAACCACTTCGGATTTAACCGTTTCCAGCATTTGCTCAAACAAGGCAAAGGCCTCACGCTTGTATTCCTGTTTAGGGTCTTTTTGGGCATAGCCACGCAAGCCGATACCCTGACGCAAATGATCCATATTGGATAAATGATCTTTCCAGTGCTCATCCAACACCTGCAACATCACAGTTTTTTCCAGGTGGCGCATGGCATCCGGCCCAGCCTTATCTTCTTTTGCCTGATACGTATCGCGATAAGTCTGCTCAATTTTGTTACGCAGCGTTTCTTCGTGTAGATCATGATCATCATCCAGCCACTGCTGGATCGGCATCTTCAATCCGAACTCTTCCAAAGTAGCGGCTTCAAGCCCTGAAATATCCCACTGATCATCAATCGAAGCAGGCGGCACATATTCGGCCATGAGTTCTTCGACTACCTCTGTGGTCATCACGTCAACATTGGCGCTGAGATCAGTGCCATCCATTAAGGTATTACGCTGTCCATAAATGACTTTGCGTTGCTCATTGGCTACATCGTCATATTCAAGCAGCTGTTTGCGGATATCAAAGTTATGCCCTTCGACTTTCTTTTGTGCGTTTTCAATCGCCCGCGTCACCCAGGTATGTTCAATTGCCTCGCCCTCTTCCATACCCAAGCGCTGCATGATGGCACCGATTTTATCGGAGCCAAAGATGCGCATAAGCGTATCTTCCAGCGACAAATAAAAGCGGCTTTCACCGGGGTCGCCTTGACGACCACAACGTCCACGTAGCTGGTTATCAACCCGGCGTGACTCGTTGCGTTCAGTACCGATTACGTACAACCCGCCCGCCTCTAATACCTGATCATGGCGTATTTGCCAGGCTTCTTTTAACGCCTCAGTATCAATTGCTTCTTCGCTGGCTTCCTCGGCTTTTTCAATTTCCATGCTCAGATTGCCACCCAAGACGATATCGGTTCCTCGACCGGCCATATTGGTCGCAATGGTCACGGTTCCAGGGCGCCCTGCGTCAGCAACGATCTCAGCTTCGCGCTCGTGTTGCTTGGCGTTAAGCACTTGATGCTTAATGCCTTCTTTTTCGAGCATATTGGACAACAGCTCTGATGACTCGATTGATGCAGTTCCCACCAAAACGGGTTGTTTGCGCTCAATCGCGACAACAATTTCTTCTTTGATCGCTACAAATTTCTCAGCCATGGTTCGAAAAACCAAGTCCGCGTTATCAATCCGGCGCAGTTCTTGATTGGTCGGCATGACCACAACTTCTAGACTGTAAATTTGCTGAAATTCAGGCGCTTCTGTATCCGCCGTTCCGGTCATTCCAGACAGAGTGTCGTACAACCTAAAGTAATTCTGAAAGGTAATTGATGCAAGCGTTTGATTTTCCTTATTAATTGCAACGCCTTCTTTGGCCTCAACCGCTTGGTGCAAACCCTCGCCCCAACGCCGGCCTTGCATCATTCGACCAGTGAATTCATCGATAATGATCACTTCGTCTTGTTGGACAATGTAGTCCACATCACGCTGATACAAATGGTGCGCGCGCAATGCTGCATAGAGATGATGTAATAAGCCAATGTTATTGACATCATACAAGGTGCCGTCTTCCGGCAGCATACCTGCTTTGGTCAGTAACTCTTCGGCGTGTTCATGACCTTCTTCAGTCAGTGATATGCGCTTACCTTTTTCATCGATGGTGAAATCTTTAGGGTCTGCTTCATCGAGTTGTAACTGTAGCTGACCCACCAATTGATTAATTGCCTGATAAACCGCAACATTATCTTCTGCTTGGCCTGAGATGATCAATGGCGTTCGCGCTTCGTCGATTAGAATCGAGTCAACCTCGTCCACAATCGCAAAACCCAAACCACGTTGCACACGTTGCTCGGCTGCGAATGCCATATTATCGCGCAAATAGTCAAAACCGAATTCGTTGTTTGTGCCGTACAAGATATCGCAGGCATACGCCTCTTGTTTCTCGTTGGGTTCTTGGCCGGATTGAATGACGCCGGTAGTCAAGCCTAGAAAACCAAATACCGCACCCATCCACTCAGCATCACGACGCGCCAGATAATCATTGACGGTGATAATATGAACCGCATCTCCACTCACTGCATTTAATACGGCAGCCAAGGTGGCAACCAGGGTCTTGCCCTCGCCAGTTTTCATCTCAGCGATCTTGCCTTCGTGCAGCACCATTCCACCGATGAGCTGCACATCGTAATGACGCAAGCCGATCGAACGTTTCGCTGCTTCGCGGACTACCGCAAAGACTTCAATCAACAAGTCATCAACATCTTCATCGGCTTGATAACGCGCCCGAAAATCATCCATCTTGGCGCGCAAATCATCATCGCTAAGCGCCTCATATTCCGGCTCTAAGGCGTTAATTTGATCAACCTTCTTGCCCATTTGCTTGAGCATGCGTTGGTTACGGTTACCGAATACTTTAGTTAATACGGAGCTAAGCATCTGCTTCTCTTATAAAATAGGTAGTGGTGGGGTTTAGCATTTACCCATGGCATTTAAGCTTGCAAATTGGTAACGATGTCACTAACTTGGACAGCTTAAGCAAGGTGGCTGTTATCGCCTGCGGAACCCTTTTTATTAATCGCTGCGATTATGCCCTGTGCAAGAGCAGACGTCAGCAACGCTAAGCAATATTTCCCGTTGGCTTTAGGCGGGAACAAAACCTGATCATGACTAAGGCTTTAATGTAAGGCGAAATTTTCCAATTTCTAGTAGATAATGCCTGAAGATAATTCTTGAATTAAATTTGCCAGCCAATCTAATGCATGCCTTTAAAGACATCAATACCCTGCTGCCGCAACTATTTTGTGCGCGGGTAGATATGCCGGTTGCCGACCCCATTCAGCAGCAAGTGCAGCAAGTCTTTATCGAAGAGTTCAGCCAAAGTGCGAATTACCTCAAACCACTGTTATTTGGCTCAGGCCGTTTGTTAATCATTGCCAATGCACCGATTTGGGCCACACATATCCGCCATCGACAACAGACGATTCGTGACCGTTGCGCAGATCAGGGCATCACGCTTGGCGAAATTAAAGTCAAAGTGATCCCCGTATCAGAGCAGCCACTTAGCGACCGCCAAGCTCCCCGCGATAAGCCAAAACTAAAAAATCAAACAGTCGCGCAGATAGAACGTAGCGCGCTCATGCTTAAAAGCCCATCGTTGCAAAAAGCCTTTTCAAGGCTCGCTAAGCGGCTCAGTTCTGATTAAACTCAGTAGAACACTTGGTTATTCACTTCGTAGGTTTACATGACTCTTTCTGATTGGGTGGCTTTCCTGGCCGAACACGGCTTTGATACGGCGCAACAACGTCCCACTTTCGACCCTACAAATAATGTTCCCATTGGCGCACAGCTCACCGCGCTGGTCGACCTTTCGCATCTGGGTGCCATTAGTGTCAGTGGTGACGATGCGCCTGGCTTTTTGCAAGGACAACTAAGCAATGATATCAAGGCATTAAGCGATCAAAACCCACACCAACTGAGTGCCTGGTGCAACCCAAAGGGTCGCATGGTTGCATTTTTTCACGTGCTAAAAGACAGCGATAGTTATGTGCTAATCGCACCGCGGTCGATTATTGAACATATATTACCGCGCTTTAAGCTGTTCGTGATGCGCGCTAAAGTAACGGTTGAGTATCTCCCCGATACGGGAGTTTTAGGCATAATCGGTACTGATGTCGTCAGTGATTTACCACGCTATGCGCTCAGCGACTCCTATAACCGTGCATTTATCGTCGCCTCCTACACAGCACTAAAAGCGCTTTGGCAGAAAATAGAAGCTGATCAATATCGCGATGGGCGTACTTGGGAAGGTATCGACTGTCACCTGGGTTGGCCGCAAGTGACTGCGGCTACCAGCGAGGCGTTCATCCCACAGATGGTCAATCTTGACCTCTGTAATGGCGTCAACTTTAAAAAAGGCTGTTACCCGGGTCAAGAGATCGTCGCCCGCATTCATTATCGCGGCAAGCCTAAATCACGGATGATTCTGGTTTCTAGCCCACACGCGGCATCGGTGGGCGACCCTGTTTTTATAGACGGTCGAGACCAGACCGCTGGCCAAGTAGTCACGGAGGTTTCAAAGGCAAATGGCTCATCGACTTTATTAGTTACTGTGCCGCTTAGTCACATCTCGAGTGGCAAACTCTATCTCACCCCAAACTCTGAGCCACTTGAACGGTGTGTACTGCCTTATTCAATTCCTGAAGCCTTACCACCAAGCGGCTAGCAAAAAGGCGCTATAACGCGCCTTCTTTCACTCCGAGACTTGATACTCAGATTAATAGCCGCCTTTACGCGTACTTTGCGGCAACCCTGCGTATTTGCGTCCTTGCTTGCTCGGCATTTCCGGAAATAGTTGATACATGTCTTTGCTGGTCAGTTTCTTGCCCCACAATTTGCCCATGTATTTGACGATGGCGCGCTCATTCGGTTGATTACCCGCATTGTCTTCGTGTTCTGCGCGCAAATATTTAATCACATCAATATGCTGATCAGTCAACTCAAAGCCATCCACTGCAGCCAGCGCCTGCATCACTGATTCATCCCATACATTGGTATCCGCCAAATAACCATTGTCAGTGGTTTCGAGACTTTGACCTTTTACTTCAATTGCCATTAATTTATCCTCAAGGTGTTGAAATCCGACAGCCATCGATCGGCTAACGGTAAAGAACACGGACTATTCCACAGACATTTGGCGGTGTCACTTTCCCGATCGGGTGGTTAAAAGCACCCGTTAACTATCCCGTACAGGGGAATAGGGGCAGATCAACTCCCACGATCTACTCTCCCGATCGAATAGAGGGTGTTCCCAATAGGCTGTGGTAAAATTATTCACATCAACAAATGCAAGGAACGCCTAATGCGCGCAATACCGATTACTTTTTATTGCACCGCTGTTATCTGCTTCCAACTGGTTCGCTGAAGAAAAACAGCGCCCTACCAAATCAACGGTAGCGATTCCGAAAGCTATGATGAATAATCGATAAAATGATCAAGCAATACCTGATATTGGGCTTATTACTATTAGGCGGCGTACTACTGCTGTACTCGCTTGAGTGGGGCGGGCCTTCTGAGCAGCCCATTCAAATAGCAGGTAGTCGTTCCAAAAATTCAACTATCAATGATCAAGCACACCAAAAAAACGACCTCGCAGATCTAAGAAGCGGTGGTATCTCTAGTAAAAGAAAGAATCGCAAGACTTTTGCTCCGAATAGCACTCGTACTTTAGGTGGCTCATCCACTGGTATCGCCACTTCCACACCCAATCGACTGGAGACTGACAACGGTAGCGACTCGAATGATCAGCCTAGCCACTACCCACTCCCTGGCGCATCAGCGGTGTCACAATCGTCAGTGAATGTCGCTGAAAATGAGTCAAATAATAGGAACCCGGCTTCATCTACTCCAGGCAGCTCAAAAGCATCTCCTCAAAAAACCACCGATACCACCAAAAAAAGTACGACGGCGAGCGAACAAGACCAAAAACAAAACGCGGCAGAAGAAAACGATATTGATACAGACGCAGACGCAGACGATAATTCTGAGCCAACATCCCCTGAACTGAACACCTCTATTCAAATAACTGGCAGCGTTGTAGACACGACGGGTCATTTGATTTCTGGTCTCGGCTTAAGCCTAAAGCTGTCTCAAGCCTCCAAGGAGAATAAAGCCGTTTTTGGGAAACGTAACTTGCAAAGCCAAACCAACGACAAGGGTCAATACCAGTTTCGTAATTTGGTTGAGGGGAGTTATCAGGTATGTACGCTAGCAGCCAATGGTTATACTGCACTGTGTAAAAACGTTCTTGCACCCCATTTGAGTGCTGACTTCACCCTGGTTGGAACTCTAAATGGTGGCGTATATGGCGTGGTTATTGATGAGCAAGGTGCTCCTGTGGGTGACGTTTCTGTCTCCGCATCGCCGCAACAGACCACTCGCACCAAAACAGACAAAGAAGGAAGATTTGACTTGCAACTGGCTGTCAATGCTGGCGCTAACTACCAAATCTATTTCTCCAAGGCGGGCTATGCCCGAAATACTGTTCCGCTAAAGGGCGATGAAATTCTAGCCCGCAAACAGATCCAGACAACGATTACTGCCTTACAGGGTTTTGATGTCAAAGGCCAGGTTTTGGACCAATCCGGCGAAGCCGTCAATGGTGTGGTGGTGAGACTACATTCGCCCTCAGTTAAGACCAATGTACAATTGCGGGGGAACTCTAATCAGAATGGCAATTTCACTATCAAATACGCGAAAGCAGCCGACGATTACAGCTTGAGCATTTCGAAGGGCCAATACACCTACGAGAAAGGCTACTATCAGAATATAAGTGTCTACGAAGGAATGCCACGGATCGAGGTGAGGGTTCAAGCTATGGCGTTTGGCAGGGGAAGCCTCGGGGTAACACTGATGAATCCCAATAGTCTAGCAGTCAGTAACGTATCGCTTAGGTTACAATCTGGGCGCTATAGTAGTAACGAAGTTACCGACCAGAGCGGGCAAGCAACCTTTACAGATGTCCAGGTAAAACAAGCGGGCAACCCCATCACGCTTACAAGCCATAACAATGATCCTCGATATACTTTCAGCGGCATCACCTTGGCTGATGGCGAATTCCCATCAAAGCAATTGCGGGTCTCAAATGGCGGTTATTCACTCACGGTGTCCGTTGTTGATGAGCAAAACCTACGGTTAAAAGGTGCCCAAGGAACTTTAACCTGGCAGTTAAAAGCCGATGGAGTGATTCATACCACCCAGAGGATCAAGAAAACAGCAAAACAAGATTCCGGCTCCTTTATATTTACATCACTTAGTGCCGGCAAGCATACGCTAACGATTACGCGCGGTGGTTACAAGACCTACACCGCCGAAATTAACATCAACCTACTAGACCAATCTCACCGAGCATCGATGAAAAAAAATTAGGGTCGGTTCTTTCTTTTGTTACATCTTATGGCGTATTCCTTACCCGTAAGTAGGATGCAAATCTAGGGATGCCCTTATCAGTAAACCCATGGTGCCGAAAGGTAATCAAGCTGCCCTTCGCAGGTGGTGTTTTACGATCTTGGTCGCTCAGACCGGTACCGATATAAAACCGTTGCTTGCCCTCGATTTCAACCCATAACGCTCCCGTCATGCCCTGATATTTCCCTTTTCCTGGCCGATAACCGATTACTCGACCTTCCATGTCGTCCTGTTTTTTGACCTTTAAAGCATTGAGACTACGGCCTGTTTCGTAACCGCTGGCCGGATTCCTTAACACCAAGCCTTCTCCGCCAGCTTTTACCACCGTTTCCAGTCGGGTATTTAGATGATTAACATCGTGACATACCTCTTGTGGGATGACGGTGACGTGCGTGAGTAGATTGTCTCGCAGGTATTGTCTGACTAATTCCATCCGTGCATCAAAATCACCCAGCGCGTTCGGCACTTCGAATAAGTGATAACTCACTCGCTGCCACCTGGAATCAGGCTCACCTCGGGAGACGATTGATAAGGTGTCTTCGAAAAGCCCACGGCTAATCCACAATTCACCATCTAACTCAAAAGGTGGTAAGTTTTTAACAAACCAGTTGGGCGCAGAAAATGCATTTCCCTGACGAGAGATCAATTGCTCTCCATTCCAATACGCGCGCACGCCATCCAGTTTTTCACTCATATACCAGCCATCGATCGACAGGCTGGGTTGGTACTTTGTCAGCAGTAATAACTCGGGCTTTGCTGCATGGCTTACCAGCGATGCAAGCGCTATTAAAAGCATTAGTGCAATCGGCATGATCTTCAGCACGGCACTGGTCAATCTACGCCTACTCCAAGTATTAAATAGCAAGACGCTCTGCCGTTTCATTAGTGGCATCAACTAATGCCTGAGTAATTTCTGGCTCCATCGCAGAATGACCAGCATGATTACAAATCACCAGCTTAGCCGCTGGGAGCTGCGCTTTTAATTCGAACGCCTGATTAACTGGGCAAATCATATCGTAACGCCCATGGATGATCGTGGTTGGAATATCTCGAATCCGATCAGCCTGGTTCAGAATTTGTTCTGGCTTGAGAAAACACTGATTGATAAAGTAATGACACTCGATCCTGGCTAAGGCTAACGCAACTTCTGGCTCAGAAAAATGATCAACTAAACTGGGGTCTGGGCTAAGCATCATCATTCTGCCTTCCCAAAATGACCAGGCTTTAGCGGCTTCTAACTGTTTTTGCTTATCGTCGCCCGTCAAAATATCATAATAGGCTTTGATCATATGGCCACGGTTTTCGGGGGCAATGGGCGCGATAAAGTCTGGCCAATAGTCAGCGCAAAAACGATTGGCCCCGGACTGATAAAACCATGCAGTATCTTCATCACGGCACAAGAAGATTCCTCGTAGGATAAGCGCTGTTACCCGCTCTGGGTGGGCTTCGGCGTACAACAGACTCAGCGTCGAGCCCCATGAACCGCCAAACAAGGCCCAGGTTTCAACATCAAGGAATATACGAATTCTTTCAATGTCATCGACCAAATGCTGTGAAGTATTATCGCCCAAGCTTGCGTGTGGTGTGGATTGGCCACAACCTCGCTGATCGAAGAGGATAACGCGATACTGACCAGGGTTAAAAAACTGGCGAATAATGGGGCTAAAACTACCGCCGGGGCCACCGTGCACAAACAGGATGGGAATGCCATTAGGATTGCCACATTCTTCTACATATAACGTATGAGTGGCATCTACGGCGAGCGAATGAGTGACATACGGTTCTATCGGCGGATACAAAGCTGGGTGGTCAGGCATTGCGGCCCTCCTGTTTGAAAGTTAGTTCGTGGATTAGCTTAACGTGGCGCGCGAGTGATCCTTGATTATTACGCACCAGCGCAACACCATTGTTACCGATAGTTGCACGCAGCGCTGCATCAGCGAGCCATCGCTCCAGGATATTTTTCAACTCACTCACGTGCGTGATCTGAGCACCCGCTTTAGCATTAAGCATCGCTTTTGTGATGGCGCTGAAATTGTGCATATGCGGGCCACAGATAACCGGAACACCGGCTGCACACGCCTCTAGCACGTTGTGCCCACCAGTCGGCACCAAGCTTCCGCCAATAAAAGCGATATCGCTCAATTCAATAAACCGACCCAGTTCTCCCATCGTATCGAGCAAGTAAATCTGGGTGGTATGGCCCAACCCCTCTGAGGTCGTGGCCAGGGAATGTCTCACCGTCTTCAGCTTCATTGCTTCAGTCAATTGAAAAACTGCATCAAAACGCTCTGGATGGCGCGGCACGAGGATGAGGAGCAGATCGGGGAATTGTTCTAATAATTGTTGGTGAACCTGCAATAGCGGTTGATCTTCACCCTCATGGGTACTGCCAGCGATCCAGACGGGACGACCACCTAGCATTTGTATGCGCGCTTGCTGACGGGCTCCTGATTCATCAGCCAGTGGCAGGTCAAATTTAATATTGCCGCAAATTGAAATACGTGACTGGGGTGCACCCAGTTGGCCCAAACGCTCCGCATCCTCGCTGGTCTGAACCGCAAATTGATCAATCCGTTGTAAAGCGGGCCTTAACAGGCGACGAATCTTTGCATAACCATTCGCCGACCGCTGCGACAAACGCATATTCGCGACCATCAGTTTTACCCCATTTTGGTGAGCCACATGAACCATATTCGGCCATAGCTCAGTCTCCATGATAATCCCAACAGCAGGACGAACAACACCAAAAAACCGCGCCATAGCGTGCGGTAAATCATAGGGTAAATAGCAATGACTAACGCTATCTCCGAGGGCCTTCAACAACGTCTGCGAACCGGTTGGCGTCATGCAGGTCACGGTAAAGTGTAATCTAGGGTTATCTGCACGTAGTGCCTTAATCAGCATGATTGCCGCATTCGACTCACCGACCGACACCGCATGCACCCACACTCCGCCGGCTTGCGGTTGAATATCGATATGTGCAAACCGCTCAGGAATCCGTTGATGATAAGCAGGGCTACGCCGGCCTTTGAAGAATAGACGAATCAGAATAAATGGAATCGCCAGGTACAGAACACCGCTATAAATTAATCGCCACATCAGCTTTATTGCTTATCCTTGTCGCTTAAACCCAGTCACGCGCCGGCAGAAAATCGGTATACAACGCTGCTTCTAGGCTATTTGGCTCTGGCTGCCAATCATAGCGCCAGGTAACATTGGGTGGCAATGACATCAAAATTGATTCAGTCCGGCCTTTGGACTGTAAACCAAAGATAGTGCCGCGATCATAAATCAAGTTGAATTCAACATAACGCCCGCGTCGATACGATTGAAAATCGCGCTCTCGCTGGCCATACTCCGACTGCTTACGCGCGTTCATGATGGCGCGATAGGTGCCCACATAAGCATTGCCGACACTCTGCATTAGACCAAAACTATGCTCGAAGTTTTGTTCGTTAAAATCATCAAAAAACAAACCACCGATGCCGCGTGCTTCACCTCGGTGTGCCAGCACAAAATAGTCATCACACCAGTGTTTAAAACGCGGGTAATAGTCAGCGCCAAATGGATCGCAGGCATTTTTAGCGGCTTGATGCCAACTGATACAGTCGTCGAGATTGCCATAATAGGGCGTTAAATCAAACCCTCCGCCAAACCACCAGGTGGGCGTATCAGCATCAGGGTTAGCAACGAATAATCGTACATTCATGTGCGAAGTCGGCACATAGGGATTTTGCGGGTGAATCACCAAAGACACGCCCATCGCCTCAAACGGTGCGCCGGCAATTTCGGGGTGTCTGGCTGATGCTGCACCAGGCAAGCTATCGCCCTTAACGTGTGAGAAATTAACCCCTCCTTTTTCAATCACCGCACCCTCTTCCATGACCCGGGTTCGCCCACCGCCACCATTAGCGTGCTGCCAGGCATCTTCACGAAAGCGTTTACTGCCATCTTCAGCTTCAAGTTCCGCACAGATGTGGTCTTGTAATCCTTGCAGATAAGTTTTGACCGTAGCCGTGTTAATGTCGCTCATGGGATTAGCCGATGGTTAGGAAAAACTAAGCACGAATGATTGAGCCACTCAGCGCATCGATGATGGTACTAGGTTGCTCATCGTCGCCAAGCTCGCCCTCAAGAATATAGTCTATCGCGTTTTCGCCAAAATATTTAGTGAGCTCACTGACTGTTTTTGCGGGCACCCGACCCTCAGGATTGGCGCTGGTTGAGACTAACGCTGATTCACACGCATTGCACAGTGCTTGCACCAGCGGATGTGAAGAAACCCTTACCGCCAAAGTATTATGCTTGCCAGTCAGATGATTAGGCGCTTGTTTTAAGGTGGGAATTAACCAAGTCACCGGGCCAGGCCAGCTATCAATAATAGTCTGTAAAACCGACTGCTTCGGCCAGTTGAGCAAAGAATCAAATCGAGATCGATCATCGGCCACCAGGATTAAGCCCTTTGCCTGACTGCGTTGTTTTAACTGAAGTATACGTGCGACCGCAGCCTTGTTGAATGGATCACAGCCCAGCCCATAGCAAGACTCGGTAGGATAAGCAATGACACCCCCCTCCCGTACAGTGCGAGCCGCGACATCGATACGGGTGCTAATCACCCTTCAGCCCTAGACCCAATCCTATTTACAAGGATGCTTGTAGCTCTGCGTTCTTGGCTTGAACTTGTGCCGCCTGCTCATCTCGATCCGCTTTTAGACGCTCCGCTAGCTTGGGATCGCTAATCGCCAACATTTGGGCCGCCAAGTAGGCCGCATTTTTAGCACCCGCTCTACCAATTGCAACACAAGCGACTGGGATTCCACCCGGCATTTGCACTGTCGATAGCAAGGCGTCTTGACCGTTTAGCGGCCCACCGGCCATCGGCACACCAATCACCGGACGAGTTGTATTTGCTGCGATGGCTCCCGCTAGATGTGCCGCCAATCCAGCGCCTGCAATGAACACAGCACAGCCTCTTTTATCGGCATCGGTGACATAGTCGTGGGTGGCTTCCGGGGTGCGGTGCGCTGAGCTGATTCGCACCTCAAATGGGACGTGCAGTTTGGTGAGTTGATCCAGCGTAGCACGCATCGTTTCCAGGTCAGAATCTGAACCCATCAATACCGCAACAAATGTTGAATTAGCCATAATAAATGTAATGTGTGTTAAGTCGTTATTTTACGGATCAGCACAAGCAACAATGCCATACCAAACCCATAAACCAAAATACCGGAAATATCCGCCAACCAATCAACAAACGACATCGAGCGACCCGGAACCCAGTGTTGTATGAGCTCGGTTAAACCACCGTATGCCGCCAAACCGATTATCTTCGTTTTTGAAATAGCATCTGACCAAAATGACGACTCTAGCGACAATCGCCGAGTAGGCCAGCCCATGTCTAAGCCCAAGGCTAAAAAGCCAAAAGCGACAAAGTGGATAAGCTTATCATAGGGGCCTATGATCGCAACCGGCGTGGGTGTCAGTAATTGCCAACTGACAAAAACCAAGCTCAGGATAAATACGCCTTTCCAGGAATCACGCCAAACTCGCATCGCTGTAGTAACCTTATGCTATGCGTCTAACTTAACGATTGATCGCTCGATGGCCGATATCATGTCGATACCAGCTACCGTTCCATTGGATCGTCTTCGTGGTGTCGTAAGCAAGCTGTTGAGCAGCTTTTACATCTTTATCTAATGCGGTAACGCAAAGCACTCGACCGCCAGCAGTCACCAATTGATTATCTGAATCTCGGGCGACACCGGCAAAAAACACTTTGGTGTCAACCAAATCAGCATCCAGCGCACCGCTGATGACATCGCCCTTGGCATAGTCATTGGGATAACCCTCGGCCGCCATGACCACGCCCAAGGCTGCACGTTCATCCCATTTAGCCGTTTCTTGATTCAATCTACCATCAAGGGCGGCCAAACAATGCGCCACCAAGTCAGACTGCATCCGCATCATGATCGGCTGCGTTTCCGGATCGCCGAAGCGGCAATTAAACTCCAATACACGCGGCACACCGTCATCACCCACCATAATCCCGGCGTACAAAAACCCGGTATAAGGCATACCTTCTTGTTTGAGACCATCAATGGTTGGCCGCATCACTTCATTAATGATGCGTGCGTGCATCACATCATCCACCAGGGGCGCGGGTGAATAGGCGCCCATACCACCCGTATTAGGGCCTTGATCACCATCGTGGGCAGCCTTATGATCTTGACTGCTGGCCATCGGCAATATGTGTTCGCCATCAGCCATACAAATAAAGCTGGCTTCTTCACCGTGTAAAAAGGCTTCAATAACGACCGAACTGCCCGCCTCACCAAACTGGTTATGCACCAGAATATCTTCAACTGCAGCAATCGCCTCCGCTTCACTATCAGCCAAAATCACGCCCTTTCCAGCAGCCAATCCATCGGCCTTAATGACAATCGGAGCGCCTTGCTTACGAATGTATTTGATAGCCGCGTCAATATCAGTAAAGCTTTGATAAGCGGCTGTTGGAATGCCGTGTCGAGCCAAAAAATCCTTACTGAATGATTTAGAGCCTTCCAGTTGGGCTGGTGCCTGCTCCGGGCCAAAGCAATTTAAGCCTCTGACTTTAAATGCATCGACCAAACCCAGTACCAAGGGCAATTCAGGGCCGACGATGGTCAAGCCAATAGCGTTATTTTCGGCGAAATCGACCAATCCATCAATATTATCAACCGCTATATCGACGTTCTCGACCTTGGCTTCTAGCTCCGTGCCAACATTCCCTGGCGCCACGTAAACTCGGCGTGCGAGTGGAGACTGAGCCGCCTTCCAGGCAAGGGCATGTTCCCTGCCGCCGCCACCAATAATCAATATGTTCATTATATTGCAGCGAATCTAGTGACGAAAGTGGCGCATACCAGTAAAGACCATCGCGATATTGTGTTCATTTGCAGCCGCAATCACTTCATCGTCCCGCATCGACCCACCCGGCTGAATCACAGCTGTGATGCCCACTTTTGCGGCATTATCCAAACCATCACGAAACGGGAAAAAGGCGTCGGACGCCATTACTGCGCCTTTGACGTCCAAACCCGCCAGCTCTGCCTTGATAGCTGCAATCCGGGCGGAATTGACTCGGCTCATTTGCCCTGCACCCACACCAATCGTCATTTGATCTTTGCCATAAATAATCGCGTTGGATTTAACAAACTTGGCAATTTTCCAGGTAAACAGCAAATCCTTCATCTCCTGATCGCTAGGGGCTCGGTCGGTCACGACTGTTAAGTCTTTATACAATTGATCATCGATGCCTTGTACCAATAAGCCACCATTAACGCGTCTGAAATCGAGACGACTAGACGCTTCGTTCCAATAGCCGCACTCCAGCAGCCGTACATTCTTCTTCGAAGCTACCGCAGCTTTCGCATCTGCAGAGATTACAGGCGCAATAATCACTTCTACAAACTGCCGATCGACAATGGCTTCAGCGGCTTCAGCTTCAAGTGCTTGGTTGAAAGCAATAATGCCACCAAACGCTGATTCTGGATCAGTGCTAAAAGCACGCTCATACGCAGCCAATTGGCTCTCTCCATAAGCGACTCCGCAAGGGTTGGCGTGTTTTACGATGACACAAGCCTGGCCTTCATCAAACTGCTTGACGCATTCCAAGGCTGCGTCGGTATCGTTGATATTATTGTACGATAGTGCCTTGCCTTGTATTTGTTTTGCAGTAGCTACGGAGGTTTCGCTGACATCCCCTTCGACGTAAAACGCCGCTTTCTGATGTGGGTTTTCACCATAACGCATGCCTTGCGCCTTGTGGTATTGCAAATTAATCGTGCGTGGGAAATCGCCCCCTCTCTTGCCGCCCTCTATCGCTCCGAGATAATTGGCGATCGCACCATCATAGGCTGCCGTATGCTCATACACTTTAGTCGCCAAATCAAAGCGCAATGCATCACTGGTCGCGCCGTCATTGTTGTCCAGTTCGGCAATGACTCGAGGGTAATCACCCGCATCCACCACCACGGTCACATCACGATGATTTTTTGCGGCGGCGCGCAACATGGTAGGCCCACCGATGTCAATGTTTTCAATCGCAGTGGCTAAATCGCAATCAGGCTTAGCGACGGTTTGCTGAAAGGGGTAAAGATTGATCACCACTAAGTCAATGGGTTGAATATCGTGCGCGACCATCACCGCATCATCAATACCACGGCGCCCTAATATCCCGCCGTGCACTTTGGGATGCAGCGTCTTCACTCGGCCATCCATCATTTCCGGGAACCCGGTGTAATCACTCACTTCTATCACCGGCACTTTGGCCTCAGCCAGCAGTTTGGCAGTACCACCAGTTGATAATATTTCGATACCTTTTGCGGTCAATTGCTGCGCAAGCTTGAGCACACCATTTTTATCAGAAACGCTAATTAAAGCACGCCTAATTGTAGTTTTTCTCATTATATATCAGATAATTATCTGCGTTAATTGATGTTAGTTATATTCGAGAAGGATGCGAGATTCTGCGTTTATAGCAAATCGTATAAATCCAGTTTAGAGCGCAACGTATTCCTGTTAATTCCAAGCACACGAGCAGCTTGCGATTGATTATTTTGGCTATATGCCATCACGATCTCAAGCAGTGGTCGTTCCACTTCACGCGTCACTAATTGAAATAAACCGGTTGGCAATTCGCCATTCAATTCCCGCAAATATTCGTTAAGACAATGTTCTACGGCAACACCCAAACTGAGAGGTGTTTTACAGTTGTTGGTTTTCTGTGACATGCAAAATTACGAAAATATCGGATTTAATAGAGAAATTATGCTGCAACATTCCGGCAGCTTGCGATGATACCACTAGAGTCAATTGTTCGAGATAAGGGATTTGAAATTTCTTGATAAAAGTCACTAACTGTGGCTCGAATAACGTTGGGAGACAAGGTTCCCGATAGGCATTTCATCAGATATGCCTGCTCGTGGAATGATCGGGTGTACCATTTGATGTGCTTACGCGCGACCCGCGAACCCACCATTTCGCCATAGTGCGCCCAAATCAGTTCGAGATGCTCTAACACAATGTCACACTGATCTAAAACAGTGGGTGTTTTAACAGCAGCTTGGCCTGTCAAGGCATTGCCAATTTCTGCAAATAGCCAGGGCGCTCCAAAAGCTGCTCTGCCTACCATCACCGCATCCGCCCCGGTTGTTGCCATTATCACTTTGGCTTTTGCGGCAGAATCGATATCACCATTGGCGATGATAGGAATTTTGACGGCTTGCTTGATCGCTTTAATCGTCTCGTATTCAGCATGGCCACCAAACTTACAGGCACGTGTACGACCATGGACGCTGAGTGCCTGTATACCGGCAGTTTCTGCTATTTTTGCGATTCGCACGCCATTGCGATGATCAGGATCT
The DNA here is from genome assembly GCA_965249035.1 of Candidatus Poriferihabitaceae bacterium. Classification (GTDB taxonomy): domain Bacteria; phylum Pseudomonadota; class Gammaproteobacteria; order Arenicellales; family Poriferihabitantaceae; genus CBDFKV01. The sequence goes on from CBDFKV010000007.1 coordinate 451,251, forward strand.
AGGCCGGTACGGATTTTTAGGCTCACCGGAACTGACACGGCATTAACGACAGCGTCCAAAATCTGAGCGACCAGCCGTTCGTTGCCAAGCAATGCTGAGCCAGCCTGTTTCCGACATACTTTTTTGGCCGGACACCCCATATTGATATCGATCAAACCTGCGCCCTGATCCACGCTATAACGCGCGAAATCAGCCATGTGTTTTGGGTCATTGCCCACAATCTGGATACCTCGAGGTAAGGGCTCATTTTCTCGAACGCCACGCAAGCGACTTTTTTCGGTGTGGCGCAGCTGTGGTGCTGCCGATTGCATTTCTCCTAGGGTCATTCCAACGCCGAATTTTCGACACATCTGACGAAAGGGGTAATCGGTAATCCCTGCCATCGGCGCTAAAACGACTGGCACTTCAATCAAATAGGGACCGATATGAAACATCCTATTTTAGAAGCTTGAAATCGTACCCAACCGCACCCGCCGGAGGATTGGGAATGATCAATGCAACCCCGCTGAGCTTGTTGGATTTGATCAGGTTTTCCTTATCGTCGGGTAAATAGGTGGCCGCCGTATAAGTTCGGCGAGCCAAAGTTTTGCCACTGGCGTCATTCAATGACAGGGTCACATCGGGATAAGGCTGGCCAAAAGGTGCATGGTTGATCAGATTGAGCGAAATTTTTAGGCCCGTGTCTGTCCGGTCGAGACGTGATACCACTACTTCCAGTTGCGAAATATCGCTGCTTACCGGGACTTCACACTCCGCAAACCCACAAAATGTCGAGACTAGGGGTCGAAAAGCGGGATCATCACGAATCAACGGGATAATATTTTCGCGAAACTGATAAAACGCACCCCACAGTAAGGCAATTGTCAATAATAGCCACAATAAGCCGGACAAAGGAGTACCGGTTTTTGGGTCGGCAGTCACTTCTTGGTCTTGCTCTACTGGCTGTTCTTCGGCCACATCTTGCGATGGCGTTGTTACGGCTGGGGCAATCGATTCGGCGGTCGTACTTGCTGAGAGCGGCTCTGGTTTGATTGACGCACCGGGATCAGCCGTAAACAGCTGATGATTAACCTCGGCCGTTGTTGACTCTTCAGCCGATAATGCAGTGAATTCAGTGTCACCCTCTTCCGAGTCCAATCTACTCATTGGCACCATTTCAACCAACTCCTCATCGGAGGATTTGGATGCAAATAGGTTATCAGCTACTGTGTGGTTGTCTTGCCAATCAAAACTACTTTCAAACACACCCGGACCAAGGTCATCCTCTCCAGATATGCGAACCTTCAATGGCTTGCCATCCCCGGTAGAGACAGTAGGTGACTGCCATTCAGATATCTCGTAGTTATCGGGCAGGATGGATTTAAACCCACCCTCATTTTGCCCTAGCATCGGAGTCAATCGCGGGCTACCAAACTCTGTATTGGATTCCTGCAAGCCAGCGCCAATGGCTGGTCCAGTTCGCTCCGGGAATTCTTCCAAGATTAATGGCGGCAACTCAAGCATTCGGCCGCACTTGATACAAGGGACGCTCGAATGGCCGACATCAAAATCGTCTTTGGAGAGGTGATGCTCCATTCCACATTGCGGGCACCTAACTTCCACGTCGTTCCTTCCTGACAGTAATCAACGCCCAATCTCCTGTTTGATTATAGTTAGCGACTATTAAGCCAGCATCAAAATAATGCTGATACGCGTCAACTACTTGATCGACTTGTTGACGCAATATACCCGACAGCAATAGTCGCCCACCCGGCGCCAAGAAGCTATTCATTTGTGGCGCTAACTCGATCAGTGCGCCCGCAAGAATATTAGCCACGACGATATCAAACGTCTGCCCCGATAGATCAGTAGCCTGTTGGATAGTCAATTGATCACTAACCTCATTAAGCGCTGCATTTTCTTTGGAAACGCTTTCCGCAATCGGATCAACATCGATACCAACTGCGAGCTTAGCGCCTAATTTGATCGCCCCAATAGCCAAAATCCCCGACCCACAGCCAAAATCGAGTACCCGTTTATTACGGCAGCCGATGTCACTCAAGGCTGCCAAACACAAGGCAGTCGTGGGATGAGTGCCGGTACCAAAAGCAAGCCCCGGATTGATCAAAATAGTGGTTGCACTATGGTCAGGTGCTTCGAGCCAGCTTGGGCAAATCCACAAGCTATCGTTGATGCGGATTGGCTGGTATTGATCGACCCAGGTATTTTCCCAATCCTGATCAGGCAAGACATCTGATTCGATCAAGGCAGAGAGTGGTAGCGCCTGGCGTAGGGCATCGACAATAGTAGCAACATCCATCGCGTCACTAAACAGTCCCACTACGCGTTGCTTGCGCCAACCGGGTTCAGCCGGGTGCGCTAAATCAAAGTAGTCTTCTTCACCGGCATTCAGTTGGGTAACTGCCAGGGCATCTAATGCCTCAAAGGTCTCTACAGCGGTGGGAATTGCCGCACCTTCTACCCGACAAGTAATTTGCGTCCAGTCCGACATACTGCTTAGGTGACGTCAGCATCGGAGTCTGATCGCAGCAGCGCCTCAAGGTAGTGAATGGTCTGGCCGCTTTGTATAAAACCTGAGTCGTCCATCAAGCGTTCGTGCAATGGAATATTGGTTTTAATCCCGTCAACCACCATTTCTTGCAAAGCACCTCGCATACGCGCAATTGCGGTATCACGGTTGCTACCGAAGGTAATTAATTTGCCAATCATTGAGTCGTAATAGGGCGGCACGGTGTAACCAGTATAGGCGTGTGAATCTACCCGAACACCAGGCCCGCCGGCCATATGATACTGGTTAATCGTGCCTGGCGATGGCAAAAAAGTTTTGGGGTCTTCTGCATTGATACGACATTCCAGCGCATGGCCGATAATGACGATATCTTCTTGTTTGAATCGTAGCGGTAAACCACTGGCAACGCACAACTGCTCTTTGATTAGGTCGGTGCGCGTAATCATTTCTGTGACCGGGTGCTCAACCTGAATCCGGGTATTCATTTCGATAAAATAGAATTCACCGTTCTCATATAAAAACTCGAAGGTACCAACGCCCCGATAGCCAATATCTCGGGCAGCATTGGCACATCGCATACCAATTTCATTGCGTACCGCTTCGGTAATACCGGGCGCTGGCGCTTCTTCAATGACTTTTTGATGGCGGCGCTGCATAGAGCAGTCGCGTTCGCCCAAATGAATCGCATTGCCATGCGTGTCAACCAGCACCTGAAACTCTATATGGCGTGGCTGACCCAAATATTTTTCCATATACACAACGCTATTCCCAAACGCTGCCCCTGCTTCGGTCTGGGTTAATTTGATGGCTGAAATCAATTCATTCGCACCATCAACCACCCTCATCCCTTTACCACCACCGCCACCTGACGCCTTTATAATGACGGGGTAGCCGATTGACTCAGCCATAGCCAACACTGCTTGCTTGCCTTCGGGGACTGGCCCGTCGGAGCCAGGAACGCATGGTACACCCGCTTTCTTCATCGCTTTGATAGCCGATATTTTGTCGCCCATCATCCGGATCGTTTCCGCTTTGGGGCCAACGAAAATGAAACCACTAGATTCGACCCGCTCGGCAAAATCAGCATTTTCTGACAAAAAGCCATAACCGGGATGAATCGCATCCGCACCCGTAACTTCCGCTGCCGCGATCACTGCATCAATTTGCAGATAACTATCGGTTGGCGAAGCTGGCCCGATACAAACCGACTCTTCAGCTAGCTTAACGTGTTTAGTTTCTCTGTCAGCGGTGGAGTGCAACGCAACGGTTTGAATGCCGAGTTGGCGACACGCCCTTAAAATCCGTAATGCGATTTCGCCACGATTGGCTATAGCAAGTTTTCTGATCATGGTGCTTCCTAGCCGATCACAAACAAGGTTTCTCCGAACTCGACCGGATCGCCATCATCTTTCATCATTGCCACCACGACCCCGGCAGCATCGGCCTGAATCTCATTAAATGTTTTCATCGCCTCGACCACGCACAAGGTATCACCCACCGCAACCGCGTCACCGATACTCACGAATTGCTCGCTTTCTGGCCCAGGACGGGAATAGTAAGTGCCGACTGTTGGGGACTCGACTGGGTGACCTGAAACAACCTCAGGTTCTAATTCAACTGGCGCCGCCGCCGAATGGGCCGCAGCGCTCGGGCTAGTCGCTACGCCAGCAGCCATCGGTGCTTGAGTCATCATCATTGGCGCGCCACCGCGTGCAGACTTCCTGAGCCGAATCACACCAACACCGTCTTTCAGCATGATTTCATCCAAATCTGACGATTCGATCATGCCGATTAAGCGTTCGATATCATCAAGGCTAAGTTTTTTTATTTCCACCGTACATCACCTAAATATATGTAGATTGGCCACAGCAAGCGCGAGTGCGCTGCTACAGAATTAATGGTTACTGGTTTGAATTTGAGCACAAGCCGCACGCAGAGCATAGTCATAGCCGCTTGCGCCAAGACCGCTAATCACTCCCACCGCCAGATCGGATAAATAGGAGTGATGTCTAAACGGCTCGCGCGCAAATACATTCGATAGATGCACTTCGATAAAAGGCACACCCACCGACGCAAAAGCATCTCTTAACGCTACGCTGGTATGCGTAAATGCCGCAGGATTAATAATCACGAATTGTTCGCCCGATTGAGGTAGCGCATGGATTCGCTCAATCAATTCCGCTTCAGAGTTGCTTTGCATGAATTGCACCGTAACCCCTAAATCCTTAGCCAAAGCATTCAATTTGACTTCGATATCGGCCAGTGTCACCGACCCATAAATCTCTGGCTCACGCGTGCCCAACAGGTTTAGGTTAGGGCCATTCATGACCAGAACGGAGGAAGATGACTTGCTCATGGATCGATTTTGATGTCGTTTGACGCTGCTCATTTAGGCGCGGAGTTTACACCAGAAACTGTTGATCCGGTACATTCGGTACGCCTATCAACGCCAGAAAATACTGATGTTAGGCTTCATGTATTGTCTTGCCAAACTTGCCCTCTGCCCAGCGTCCGCGCGAAAAACTTGACAGATGCCTACCCTAAAGGGGTACACTCTGGGCGATTGCTGGCAAAAGCTTAGGAGAGTTTCACAGCAGAGCAGCCAGCAAGGATGGTGAGGATTTCACCGTTTTACGATCACGATCTATATAAAACTTCAGAGGATAATCAATGAAATTAACTACCCTTGCAGCCATTGCTGCAACCGTTTCTCTTACTGCGGCTGGCACTGCGCAAGCAGCTACGCTTGACGATGTCAAAGCCAAAGGCAAAGTCACTTGCGGCTTCTCACAAAGCTTGCCCGGCTTTTCAAACCCAGACGAGCAAGGCAATTGGACAGGACTCGATGTTGACTTCTGTCGCTCAATGGCGGCAGCCGTTTTTGGTGACGCCGAAGCAATCGATGCCAAACCATTGTCGGCCAAAGTCCGCTTTACCGCGTTGACCTCCGGCGAGATTGACGTACTGCCACGTAATACTACTTGGACGATGAGCCGCGATGCACAGCATGGTGACTTCATTGGTGTCAACTATTATGATGGTCAAGGTTTCATGGTTCGTAAGGACCTGGGTGTTACATCCGCCACAGAACTGGGCGGTGCAGCGGTATGTACCAATACCGGTACTACGACCGAGCTGAACGTTTCTGACTACTTCCGCTCACTGGGCTTGGAGTACACTTTGGTTGCTTTTGAAAAAGCCGACGAAGTGGTAGCAGCTTATGATTCAGGTCGCTGTGACCTTTACACCACTGACCAATCCGGTATTGCTGCACAACGTACCAAGCTGTCAAATCCAGATGATCACATCATTTTGCCAGAAATCATTTCCAAAGAGCCTTTAGGCCCAATGGTTCGTCACGGTGATACGCAGTGGGCAGACATCGCACGATGGTCGCTTAACTGCATGATCAACTCTGAAGAAGCGGGTGTTACTTCAGAAAATGCTGATGAAATGCTGACCTCTAAAAACCCAAGTATCCAACGCTTAATGGGCGTTAATGGTGACCTGGGCGCAATGATGGGTATTCCTAATGACTACTGCTACCAGATTATTAAGCAAGTCGGCAACTACGCTGAGTCTTATAACCGTAATGTTGGCCCAGACACCCCTCTGGCCTTGGCTCGTGGTTTGAATGCCTTATGGAAAGATGGCGGTATCATGTATGCCCCTCCAGCTCGTTAATTAGTTTCGTTCAATAATTACAGCTTCGCTGAAAGCACCCATGCTCTGCACCTTGGATCATCCGGTGCTTTCAGCAATTCCCTTTCTCTCCGAGAGGGAGTCATAATTAGAACCACTACACCTTAAGAGGACTTAGACCCATGGCTAATATGCCCTCGGCCCCTCCGCCACCCACGCGCAGTCTGTCGCTCAGCGACCCAAAGACTCGGGGCACCGTCGTTCAGATCATCACCATCGCAATTATCGGGTGGGCAATATGGATGCTTCTTGACAATGCGCGCACCAATATGGCCGATCAGAATATTAAGTTCGGCTTTGATTTTTTAGAAACCCAGTCCGGTTTTGCCATCATTCAGTCATTGATTCCTTTTGATGAAGAGTCAAACTACGGCCGAGTATTCTTGGTCGGACTGGTCAACACGCTGCTCATCTCCTTTATCGGTTGTATTTTAGCCACCCTTCTCGGCTTTATTGTCGGTGTCGGACGCCTCAGTAAAAACTGGGTTGTTAACAAGGTTGCTACGGTATACGTAGAAACCCTGCGTAATATTCCGTTGTTACTGCAAATTTTCTTTTGGTATCACGCGGTCTTAAAGCCCTTGCCTGGGCCACGCGATGTGCATGCCAAAGGCGATTCGCTGTGGATGTCGTTGACCAATAATGGCTTAATGACAGCCAAACCGATCCCTGAAAGCGGCATCGGCGTGGTTTTATTTGGCTTGTTATTTGGCATCATCGCCGCTTTCTTAGTGGCCAAGTGGGCTAAAAAACGCCAAATGGCTACGGGACAACAATTCCCGACCTTATGGTCAACTCTAGGTTTGATCATTGGTTTGCCGGTGGTATTGTTTCTCTTGATGGGTTCACCAATCACCATGCAACCCGGCGAGATGGGCACATTCAGACCACTTGCTGGTCAGGGTTTGAACATCATTCCTGAGTTCATTGCACTGCTGATCGCATTGGTCGCTTACACCGCTGCATTTATCGCTGAGATCGTGCGTGCCGGTATTCAGGCTGTCAGTCATGGCCAATCCGAAGCAGCACACGCGCTTGGCCTCCGACAAGCCCCAACCTTGCGTCTGGTGGTTATTCCACAAGCCTTACGTGTCATTATCCCACCGTTGACCAGTCAGTATTTAAACCTGACTAAAAACTCATCGTTGGCGACAGCAATCGCTTATCCAGACTTAACCGCCGTATTCGCGGGTACGGTACTCAATCAGACGGGCCGTGCGGTTGAAATTATTTTGATGACGATGTTGGTATACCTGACCATTAGTTTGGTTACCTCAGCCTTTATGAACTGGTACAACAAACGCGTCGCATTGGTGGAGAGATAATCATGGATTCATTTGAAAAAGCAAATCGCATGGGAGTCGTCACCGACGGTAAACTCCCTGATCTTGACCCGCCTCGCAGCACCGTTGGTGTCGTTGGCTGGTTGCGCACCAACCTGTTCAGCTCACCGATCAATTCATTATTGACCGTGCTGTCATTGGCGCTCATTGCTTACGTCCTTCCTGGCATTTTGAACTGGTCAATTTTTGACGCAGTTTGGAGTGGCGGCAACGAGGCGTGTAAAGCCAATCCAGAGGTCGCTTGCTGGACATTCCCCGGAACCTGGTGGGAATTCTTCATCTACGGCTATTACGACAAAGCTGAAATTTGGCGCATCGATTTAAGCTTATGGATTTTGTACGCGGGCATCGCTTTTATCATTGTAGATGATGAAGCACGAGCAACCCGGCCAGCATCTAGTATTTTGGCATTTGCATTGGCGATCATTTCGATTTTGGGCATCACTTTGATGTTACGCCATAATGCACCGACCATCGCTATCGGCTTTGGTTTGCTGATTGCGGTGGGCCTGCCGTTCTGGGCTTGGAACTTGCCGAATGGACGCGGAAAAATCGGAATGATGGTGTTGTTCCTATTCCCCATTGTCGCCTTCTTCCTGATGACTGGCGGCTTTGGCATGGCCGAAGTACCCACCAGCAAATGGGGTGGTTTTTCGCTAACCTTAGTTATCGCAATCACCGGCATCGTGGTTTCTTTGCCACTGGGTGTTTTACTAGCACTAGGCAGACGTTCTGAAATGCCGATTGTTCGTTTATTAAGCACAATCTATATTGAGTTTTGGCGTGGCATACCGTTGATCACAGTGCTGTTTATGGCTAACTTTATGTTGCCGCTATTTGCCTCTAAGGGCGCTAACCTCGACCAGCTACTGCGCGCCTTGATTGGTGTGTCGCTATTCTCCGCAGCCTATATGGCGGAAGTCATCCGTGGTGGCATGCAGGCAATTCCTAAAGGGCAATACGAAGGCGCTATGGCGCTGGGCTTGCCCTACTGGAAAATGATGGGCTTTGTGGTCATGCCACAAGCACTGAAGATCGTCATACCCGGGATCGTGAACACGTTTATAGGTTTGTTCAAAGACACCACCTTGGTACTGATCATTGGCCTGATTGACTTCCTAAACTCAGTGCAATCAGCGATGGGCAATCCAAACTGGTCGATCAAGTCTGTTCCCTACACGGGCTATGTCTTCGTTGCGCTAATTTTCTGGATCCATTGCTACGGCATGGCGTGGTACAGCCGCCATCTCGAAGAAAAATTGCATACTGGCCATAAACGCTAAGAACTTATTTAGAGGATTTTCATCATGAATGAAACCAATCAAACCGAACGTGTTACAGCAGGCGACGACGAAGAACTCGCAGTTAAAGTCGTCAATATGAATAAATGGTACGGTACCTTTCACGTACTCAAAGATATCAATCTCAACGTCAAAGCCGGAGAGCGAATCGTTATTTGTGGCCCATCAGGCTCAGGTAAATCAACCGTTATTCGTTGTTTGAACCGCCTGGAGGAACACCAGTCGGGTGATATCTTTGTCAATGGCATGGAGTTGACCAACAACCTCAAAAACATTGACGCCATCCGCCGCGAAGTCGGCATGTGCTTTCAGCACTTTAACCTGTTCCCGCATTTGACGGTTAAGGAGAATTGTACATTGGCCCCTATTTGGGTACGTAAAACGCCCAAGAAGGACGCCGAAGAAACGGCTATGCACTTTTTGGAGCGGGTTAAAATCCCTGAGCAGGCGGATAAATATCCGGGTCAGTTATCAGGTGGCCAGCAGCAACGGGTAGCGATTGCGCGCAGCTTATGCATGAACCCTAAAATCATGTTGTTTGATGAGCCCACTTCTGCGCTTGACCCAGAAATGATCAAAGAAGTGTTGGACGTAATGGTCGAGTTGGCTGAAGAAGGCATGACCATGCTCTGCGTGACGCACGAGATGGGTTTTGCCAAAACGGTTGCGGACCGCGTTATCTTTATGGATGCGGGTGAAATTATTGAGCAAAACGAACCCAACGAGTTCTTTGATAATCCGCAGCATGAGCGTACCAAGCTATTTTTAAGTCAGATTATCGATCATTAATTTTTGCTAAGGCCATTGATAATGGCTAAACAAAAAACGCGCCAATTGGCGCGTTTTTTTATAACTGCTGAAAGTACCTTAGCAATTCAGGTGCAACCTTTAACTCTTAACCCTACGCTGCCTTACGTTCTTCTGTCACTCTGCGTACCAGTGGGTACAATTGTTCCGTTTCAATTTGCAGCCGTGTAAGAACCATATCGAACATCTGATCAGCGTCTTTAAGAAATGCATTATGATCACGAAACTTCAGCGTGCCATTCTTGCACCAGCGCCGCTTAAAGTTGGTCATAGCCCGCTTAACTTCCAGCGATCCCGACATAAACAACTTACCTGAGTTGTTCACCTTACCTTCGGGATGTGATAACAGCACCGAATAGAGCTTGGTATCTTGCTGCATCAGGTGTGAGTCAACGCTGCGAAAATAGCGCAGTAGTAATTCAACGGTGATGGAGTTATCGCACATCGCTCGATCTGCCACCAAGCGAGTTAAAATGTTGGACAATTCTGTGATCTCTTGCCCCTTAATATGCATTGATTCAAATGTCAGCATGTCGATATTCCTGTTTATATATTCTGTGCTGCGGTGCCTTCGCATAGCACCTTCGGCACCATTTCTATCTCTTCTAGTAACGATCTGTCCTAAAACAAATAGTCTAGCTCATTAGAGGTATGCTGTCTTGCTAAAGACCTGCCCAAAAGTATAGCCTTTTTGATTCGGGCATTAAATTCTCGTATCAATGCGAACAATCAGGCAGAATACGCAGCCAGTCGATAAGCCGCCGCCCTACCTTCAAAACACATGCCTAATCCTGCGTTATCGACGCTTAACTCCGTCTTTGGTTATACCGCATTTCGAGACAATCAAGCTGAAGTTATTCAAACCCTGGTGAACGGTGGTGACGCTTTAGTCTTAATGCCTACCGGTGGCGGGAAATCGCTTTGTTATCAGATTCCGGCGTTGCTGCGTGATGGCGTTGGCATCATTATTTCGCCATTGATCGCCTTGATGCGTGATCAAGTCAGCGCCGTTAAAGCGCTCGGCATCCGCGCGGATTATCTAAACTCCACCCAGTCACACGAACAGCAACGTCAGGTTGAGCAAGCACTACTTAAAGGTGAGCTTGACCTCATATATATAGCCCCTGAACGTCTACTAAAACCGTATACGCTGGATTTGTTGTCCCGCAGCCGTTTAAGCCTGTTTGCAATTGATGAGGCGCACTGTGTTTCGCAGTGGGGCCATGATTTTCGAAAGGAATACCAGCAGCTGCGCATTCTGCCCGAGCGCTTCACCAATATCCCTAGAATAGCGCTAACTGCTACCGCTGATGAGCGAACTCGCGCAGAAATTATTGAACAACTGCGCCTACAAGACAGCCAGCAATATATCAGCAGCTTTGATCGGCCAAATATTCGCTACACCATCGCTGAAGGTGGACAAGCCAAACAAAATTTATGGCGCTTTTTAGAGCAGAATCATGCGGAAGATGCGGGGATTGTTTATTGCCTATCGCGAAAAAAAGTTAACGAAACTGCCGAATGGTTGACTGCCCAAGGCCGGATTTCCCTGCCCTACCACGCTGGTTTGGATGCCGAAACCCGCAACCGGCATCAAGCGCGCTTCTTGAGTGAGAACAGCGTCATTATGGTTGCTACTATTGCCTTCGGCATGGGCATCGATAAACCGGACGTGCGTTTCGTCGCGCACCTAAATCTGCCAAAAAGCATCGAAGCCTATTATCAGGAAACTGGCCGAGCCGGACGCGATAGCGAACCAGCCAACGCCTGGATGGCTTACCAGCTCAACGACGTCATCACCTTGCGTAAAATGATGCAAGAAGCCGACTCGCTAGACCGATACAAACGCATTGCCAATCAAAAACTGGATGCGATGCTGGGTTTATGCGAATCAACCCAATGCCGCCGTCAAGCCTTGCTAGAGTATTTTGGTGAACGCCACCCACACGCTTGTGGTAATTGTGACAATTGCCTCAGCCCTCCGCAAACCTGGGATGGCACTGAAGCGGCGCAAAAGGCCTTATCCTGTGTTTACCGCACCGGCCAACGTTTTGGTGTTACCTACGTCATCAACGTTTTACGCGGTATTACAGACGATCGTATCGAAAACAACCGACATGACCGCCTATCCACGTTTGCGATAGGCAAAGACATGAGCGCCAATGAGTGGCGCTCAGTGCTGCGGCAATTAATCGCCAGGGCTTATCTCAAGATCGACGAAGAAGGCTATGGCGCATTGCATTTAACTGAAACCTGCCGTGCGCTACTTAAAGGTGATGAGGAAGTTGAATTACGACGCCTAGTCAAACCCGCTAAAACAGCACGCCCAGCGACGACACGACCGCACACTGACTTATCGGGCAATGACCAACAACTATACGATTCCTTGAAAGACCTACGTTTTCAACTCGCGTTGGAGCAAAATGTCCCGCCCTACGTGGTTTTCCACGACCGTAGCCTGCACATCATGGCGACTGAACGACCGCGCACATTGGCAAAATTCAGCCATATCTCAGGGGTGGGTGAAAAAAAGCTGGAGCGTTACGGCGATGCCTTTGTTGGCCTAATCAAAGAGCATCCAACGAATTAGCCTGAGCTTGAAACGTGCCACCGGTTAGGTTGCTATACTTAATCTAGCAATCACCGCCATGACACAGTTAAATCGCAATCTCGCTGATAATTACCACTGTTTACCCCGCTTCATACCAATGAACAAATTTGAACTCATTATTTTCGATTGCGACGGCGTTCTGGTCGACAGCGAACGAATCGCCAATACAGTGTTCGCCCAATTATTGAACCAAGAATTTAATTTGACACTGAGTCTCGACGATATGTTTGAAACATTCGTCGGCCGATCATCGAAGCAATGCATGGAAATTATTGAACAGATGCTCGGGTTCAAACCTCCTTCCGATTTGGAAATCCGCCACAAGAACGCCATCAATGAAGCGTTGCAAGAATCAGTTGTCGCAGTAACAGGCATCAAGCAAGCACTGGTTGAACTATCCATTCCTTATTGCGTTGCATCAGGTGGCTCTTACGAAAAGATGGAAACTACTCTCGGTAAAACTAAGTTGCTCAAGCAGTTTGGCGGAAAGATTTACAGCACATCAGACGTCGCACGAGAGAAACCATTCCCCGACATATACCTCCATGCGTCACGCGCTATGGGCTGCTTCGAGCCCAATAAATGCCTGGTAATTGAAGATAGTCCGCTTGGCGTTGAGGGCGGCGTTGCGGCTGGCATGACTGTGTTCGGCTACGCTGAGCTAACCAATGAGGAAAAGCTAATCCAGGCGGGTGCGCATCATACCTTTAAAGACATGGCTAATTTGACCCATGAGATCACGGCCTATGGGGGCAATCTAGCAGGTCTAAGGCCAGCTTGATATACTGTACTTAAAGCAACTAAAACAAATTCGTGAATGTCTGACCAAACTCAAGACGCTAAGCCGCTCTCAATTAAAGTTGCACTTTATTGTCTCTGGACATCGATAGGCATTGATCAGCTTGATACCCTTATTCGATGGCAATTTACAGAAGACGCCGATATTTCAAGCTTCTCATTTGATAATATATTTGAATTGTTCCTGCTTGCTTTTATTGTCTCAAAAATTAGCTCATGTCGGAAATGGGCTCGTTGGGTTTACACAGCGATTATGTTTTTGGGGCTGTTGCTTGTTTTGCTATTGGACACATCTTTTCTTGGGCTAGAACTATCTACAATATTTGCCGAAGAAATAAGAGCTCTCAACGGTTGGGACATAACATTAGTTATAGTTCTAACAACACTTCAGCTCGCAGCACTATTTTTATTATTTGTCCGTGATTCGAGAAAGTGGTTTAAGCTCTACGGCCTATAATGAATAGTCCCCTTGAACAACGTGTCTTACTACAACTGGATAGCATCGAAACAGAAATGCTTAAGCTTGGTTTGCAGTCTAATGAACGCCCTAGCGATGAAGCGTTTGCCAGCACCGTGCCGTTTTGTTACGACCAAATGCTGTTCACTGAGTGGCTGCAATGGGTATTACTGCCGAAAACTCGCGACATGATCACGCAAGGTCAGCCATTACCAACCAGTTGTGATATTGCGCCCTTGGCGGAAGAAGAATTTAAACAGATTCCCAAGGACACCCAGAAATTGCTTGCGTTGATTCAGGGTTTTGATACCCTACTTACTCGGTAATTCACCGCTGCAACGTAGCGCTCAGCCTAGCCGTGGCGCCTATCCACGTTCACCTGCCCTTTTAGAAATACCATGCGATGTCGGTAACGGCCTGGAATGTGGCTGCCTACTGAACCAATGATGAAGACGAACAGCAGTATCCACAACGCGTAGCTGGGGAAAATTCCAATCAGACCAGTCAGCGCTAGTTTCATCATAATCAGCACTCCACGCACTTCCAGTAAGAATGCCGCGCTGCCGTGTAAATCCGTTGCTAGCAATAAGCCACCCGAGCCTAGCGTCGCCCACACCCAGGGCAAATAGGCCTCAGGCGACAAGCCAAATAAAACCGCTCCCACCATAATCCCAGCCGCCAGTGTATGCAATGCCCGCAGCAGTGCGCGCAGGCTGCGCCGAAATGGGAAATCACGTGGCTCATCAGGAAACAACCAGCCCGGCAAACTCATGTTTGGCCCCTTTTGCGTAAGTGTTCTATTGCTTTAGCTAGGCGCTTGATACCGATTTCGGTCGTCGGCGCATCTGAGCAAGAGAAGTTAAGGCGCAAGGTATTGACCCGCGTGCGATTAACATAAAACGGATCGCCCGGCACGAATACTACTTTGTCTTTACTGGCTATTTCGAATAGGTCTATCGCTGCCATGGTCTTCGGCAGAGTCACCCATAAAAACATCCCACCTTCAGGCTTTGCGACGGCGATGTCGTCAGGAAAATAGCGTTCAATCGCATCCAGCATCGCCTGACATTGCTCACCGTAAACCTCCGTAATCGTGCGAATGTGCTGATTGAGATCATTTTCTACCAAATATTGATAAATAATCTTCTGGGTAAACGCGCTGGTATGGAGATCGGTCGCCTGTTTGGCCGTGACCAGCTTTTCTAATAATGGATCTGGCGCTACCAACCAGCCGAGTCTAAATCCCGGAACCACTACCTTAGAAAATGACCCCAACATAATCATGGCGTCGCCGAGTAAGCTGCGAAAGGGTGACGTTGGCTCACCACTAAAACGCAAATCACCATAGGGGTTATCGTCAATCAGTAAGGTGCCTGCTTGCCGCACCAGATCGGCCACTCCTTGTTTATTGGCCTCTGAATAGGACATGCCGGAGGGGTTTTGGAACTGCGAAACACTATACAATAGCTTGGGTTGGTGCTCATTCAATGTACGCTCAAGTGTTACCAAGCCCAAGCCGTCATCGTTTAGTGCTACCGGCAAAAACTCTGGCTGATACACTGAAAATGCTTGGATCGCACCCAAATAACCCGGTGCTTCCAACACCACACCATCACCCGGATCAAGGATCGTTTTGGCGATTAAATCCAGGCCTTGTTGTGAGCCACTGGTGATTAGGATTTGTTCAAGCGGAATATCTAAGCCTTGCTGGACTTGATAGCGCGCACGAATATATTCACGTAATTGAATATCGCCTTCGCTGGCGCTGTATTGCAGCACATCGCGGCCGTATTTCTCAAATACCACATTGGTCGCGTGCTGGATTTCATCTAACGGAAACAGGGCGCGATTGGGCAAGCCCCCCGCAAAAGAAATCACTTCTGGGTCTTGGGTCGCTTTCAGGATTTCACGTATGAATGAGCGCGGCACACCGGCCATGCGCTGTGCGAGCAAATGCTGCATCAAAATAGAACTGGCTATGATTAAGATCTAGGCACGCAATTCTGGCACAAGTTGTTTAAGCTGTCGCCCTGCTTTTCCTTTCTTTTAACCTAGGATTTTATCGATTTTTGTGCAGCCGTTTATTCGCTATACTTCCTGCCCTAATTAAGCCAGCAATCCCTCATAGCTCATCCATGACTGACGCCAACATCACCGACCTTGAAGTACGCATTACTTATCTTGAGGATACCTTGGCACAACTGGATTCGGTCATCGCACGCCAGACGCGGCAAATTGATGGTATTGAGGCGCAAAACAAATTACTCAATAGTCGCGTTCGTGAATTGCTGGAAGCAACAGACGGCCAGGATGTCATCGATGAAGCACCGCCTCATTACTGATCTCAAGCAGCATCAAACCGCACTCAGTCAGTGCAGCCGTTGTCAAGACATGATCCCACCAGTCATCGTCGGCAATGCCACCACCGCACCGATAATGCAGATAGGTCAAGCACCCGGCATCCACGAAGGCCGCATCGGCAAACCGTTCGGCTGGACTGCCGGTAAGGCCTTATTTCAATGGTACGCACGCTTAGACGTTAGTGAAGCCGACTTTCGTGATCAAGTCTACATGGCGGCAGTGTGTCGGTGTTTTCCAGGCAAGCACCCGAAACACGGCGACCGCGTACCTAACCAGCAAGAAATTGACGCTTGCAGGCCGTGGCTGCAAGCAGAAATGGCTTTACTAAAGCCACAGCTCATCATCCCGGTTGGTAAGCTGGCGATCTCTGAAATTATGCCGGTTAAAAAACTTACCGATGTGATCGGCAAGCAACATCGAGTGGTTGCCTATGGCCTTGAAACCGATGTCATTGCACTGCCGCACCCTTCTGGTGCCTCCACTTGGCCGCGAATGGAACCGGGCAAAGCGTTATTGCAAAAGTCGCTGGACTTGATTGCTGCACACCCTAGCTGGCAGGCAGCGTTTCAGCAAACGGTCTAATTAGGCTGTCTCATTTAGCTACTTGATCAGACTTGCCACTCGTACATAATCGGCACATCCGAACAGCGCGACGCACAGCCACCGCAGGCGTTGGCATCCATTTTCTGAATCAAGCCTTTATTAACCCAACGCTCGAGCATGCCCTGTAAGGCCGTTTCGGGCATATCAAAGTGGGTCGCCATCTGCGCCAGCGAAACTCGCTTGTGTTGTTCTACATAATCACGCAAATCGATCAAAATCATGCCTTGGCTCCTACTACCGTTATGGTCCGATAAGCCCCGCCTCGCACCGCCCAGCGCCTCAGCCCCACAAAAGCAATCACAGCAAACAGCAACAAGCCAAACACCCATGACAGTGAAGTGCTTGGGTGCTCGGAAAATGTCGCCACCTGATAAAACACGGTAGCTGAAACATAGGCAACACTGGTGGTCCAAGCTGCGACAAATGCTGCCCATGCTGCGCCCGCTTCACGCACAACTGCACCAATCGTGGCAACACAGGGGAAATACATCAAGATAAACAGCAGATAGGCAAACGCACCTGCCTGACCATCGAAGCGCTCAGTCATCGCCCCAAAGGTATCTATCTTTACTTCCTGGTCAGCTGCTGCCAATTCGACGTCGGTGATTTCACCCACATCTAATCCAAAAGGGTCGGTAAAATTGCTAAATACGTCTTTCAGATTAACAGGTACAGTCGCGGCCGCTGCAGAGATGGCGTCAGAAAAGCTAAATACTTCTTCAACGGTATTGGCATTGCTCTCGTCGGCCAAGGCTGAATACATCGAATCGAGCGCACCAACGACCACTTCTTTAGCTAAAATGCCGGTAAAAATGCCCACCGTAGCTGGCCAGTTATCTGCTTCAATTCCCATCGGTGCAAAGGCAGGTGTAACCGCTTGACCAACCGCTCCCAATACTGACTTATTAGTGTCTTCGTTACCAAAACTACCGTCAGTCCCGATCGAATTCAGCACATTAATAACAATCACCATAATCACGATGACTTGCCCGGCCTCACGTAAAAACAGGCGTAGCCTGTCCCAAGTGCGTAGCAGCACGCCTTTGATCGTGGGCAGATGATAAGACGGCAGTTCCATCAAAAAGCCGGTGCTTTGCCCCGGCAATAAGGTTTTCTTCATCACCAGGCCAGTGCCAATCGCAACCAAAATCCCGATTAAATACAATCCAAACACAATGTTTTGACCATTGCTGGGGAAAAATGCTGCCGCAAATAAGGCATACACCGGCAAGCGTGCGCCGCAAGACATAAACGGGTTCATCAATATCGTCAGTTTGCGCTCGCGGCTATTTTCTAGCGTACGGGTTGCCATAATCGCGGGCACATTACAGCCGAAGCCGACGATAAGAGGCACAAATGCCTTGCCCGGTAAGCCAATGCTACGCATTGCCCTATCCATCACAAACGCTGCGCGGGCCATATAGCCGGAATCTTCAATCACTGACAAAAATAAGTAGAGTGTGGCGATGATTGGAATGAAGGTTGCGACCACTTGCAGGCCCGCTCCAGCACCATCAGTCAGTAGCACTTGCAGCCATTCTGGCATACCAATCGATGCAAGTACTTGCTTGAATCCATCAACAAACAGCGCCCCAGCAACGCCATCAAAAAAGTCGATGAAGGCACCACCGATGTTGATTGAAAACATAAACATCAGGTACATCACCAGCAGGAATATGGGGATCCCAAACCAGCGACTCAAAATCACCTGATCGATTTTGTCGGTGGTAGTACGAGTGAGCTTACCCGGCTCGGTGATTACCAAATTGGCTAAGGTGTGGGCGTGGCTATAGCGTTGATCGGCAATATGAATATCCGCTTCCTCGCCGCTGCGTTGTTCAATTCGATCGCGCCACAGCGTGATCTTATCTTGTAGCTGATTTGGCGCTTTGGCCAATGCCCAAGTATCACCTTCGAGCATTTTCAGCGCCAACCAGTGTTTCGCAAAAACGCCTTGTTGGTGATCTAATTCTGCAATCAAGTCAGCTATACCCTGCTCAATCACTTCGTCGTGGGCGAGTCGAAAACCAGTTTGTGCTTGGCCTGCAACGGTATCCAAAATCGCTTTCTGCAAGCCTCCTAAGCCTTCACCACTGACCGCTACCACCGGCACTACCGGACAGCCCAGACGTGCGGACAGATGCTCAAGATCAATGACAACACCACGTCGGCGGGCAACATCCATCATGTTTAGGGCAACCACCATGGGCACACCCATTTCGAGCATCTGTACGGTCAGATAAAGATTGCGCTCGAGGTTGCTGGCGTCAATCACGTTGATGATGATGTCCGCGTCTTGTGACAGCAGATAATCGCGTGTCACCTTCTCATCCATCGATACCGCATCCAATGAATAGATGCCCGGCAAATCAATGACCACCGCATCCCTCTCACCAATCCGGGCGTGGCCGTGTTTGCGTTCGACAGTCACCCCAGGCCAGTTGCCGGTTTTTTGACGAATCCCGGTAAAGGCATTAAATAGTGCAGATTTGCCACTATTAGGATTACCTGCCAAGGCCAGCGTTATTTCACTCCTGCTGGGACGAGGGTTAGGTTGCGATTGCTCCGTTTCGTGTTTACAGCAAGCCATGCTAATTACTTTTGCGCAAAATGCTGACCAGCACCTTCTGCGCAATACCGCCGCCCAGCGCGACGCGATTGCCACTTTTAGCCACCACCACTCCCAGGCCACGTCGGTGGACAACTTCAATTTCAGAATGCTTATTTAGCCCCAAACCCAGCAAGCGACGCGTGAGTTGACGACCGCCTTCCATTTTATCGATGCGTACTACAGAACCGATGGGAACTTCACTAAGGGGGATGTATCCCTCAACAAGATGAGGAGTCACTAGGTGGTTAGCAACCGTGGAACCGGTCATTACTTAGTAATAGTAAGGTTGGATTAGACTGCGGCAGAATATAGCAAGCAAGGCATTCCAACGCAATCGATAATCATTCCTATTTAGGGGTATTCCAACTCCACCAATAATCATCCGTGTCGACACAACTCGACTAAATACTGCTAGGTGACGGTTAGTTGAATCCGCTTGGGTTCCAGTAGGTGTGGGCGGCCATCAATCACCGGATAGGCCCAGTAGCCATCATCAGTGACTAAGAACTGTACCGTGTC
This sequence comes from Candidatus Poriferihabitaceae bacterium, assembly GCA_965249035.1. Taxonomy (GTDB): domain Bacteria; phylum Pseudomonadota; class Gammaproteobacteria; order Arenicellales; family Poriferihabitantaceae; genus CBDFKV01. The sequence goes on from CBDFKV010000007.1 coordinate 470,873, forward strand.
ATTGACTTCTCCACCGGCTTGCTTTGCTAGTTGCGCGTATTGGCTTTGGGTCGCTGGAATGAGTCTCTTTTTGGTGATGGGGCAGACCAGCAAAGCCCAGCTGTTTGATTGTCTCATACTACGCGCCTTTCTCCAATAACGTGACTTTTATCGCAGTTTCAATTTCGTTAGTTGTGAATAATACCCGTCAAATCAAGTCTATATTCACTTCGTTTCTAAGCCATGCACCCATTTAAACTTCCCAGCAAGCAGAAGAAACAACCCTCCTATGAGAGTGGTGCTCAGCAGGCGGGCATTACGCTGATTGAGTCGCTCATCAGCCTCTCAATGATCGGAATTCTAGCACTTTCGGCGGTGTCATACGGTGGGCAGTACGCGATAAACCTATCCATCGAATCGGAATTAGCTGCTTTACAACAACATATCGCTTACGCCCGTAGCGAAGCGCGAACCTTTAATAAAGAAGTGCGCTTATGTCAAAGTGATGACGGTGAGAACTGCACACTCGGGCCTGATTGGGCAAAGGGCTGGATCGTCTATACCAATACCGCAGGTAATTGGACTCGTGACAGCGCTGCTGACACCCTGTTATATACACACAAAGCTACCGACCCTCGGGTCTTGGTACGGATGTGTGGTAATTATAGTAGCGGTAGCATTAAAATTAACGACGATGGCTATTTACGTAAAAACGGCAGTTTCGTCATTAAATCATCTGATCCAAACAGTATCCTATATAAGAAATTGTTCCTAACTAATCACGATAATACTCGGGTTGAAGAAGGGGCTGGATGCCCTAATAAAGCAATGCTAAGCTGATTGACGAGAGCGTAGCAACGCATACACTGCCAGGGTAATTAACACCAACATGCCGCCAGCAATGCTCTGCAAGCTCGGTATTTCTTGAAGAAACCACCAGGCCAAGGCGACTCCAAAAACTGTTTCCAGCGGCATCATCAGGCTGACATCATGCGCGGGTAAGTATCTGGGGCCAATGATCAGCAGTGAAAACGCACAGGTCGTAATCAAGCCAAGAATCACCAAATACAGGATAGATTCTGGTTTGAGCGCTGGCATATCAACCAAAGGCACCATCAGCAGCACCAGCAAAATGCCACTCAGCACCATTGCTGGTAACATGTTGATATGCTTTGCTTTCCGAGATGTCACAAAGGTTAGCGCGATAAAAACTGCTGAACCCGCCGCGCATAAATCGCCCAGCCAATAACCGGGATCACCACCTTGCACAACCATTGCAACGCCAACCAGCACTAACGCGATTGCGAGCATTGAAATCAGCGAAACGTGCTCTTTTAAAAATATCCAGCCAAGAAATGCGGCGATAATGGGTGATGCAGAAACAATAATCAAAGTATTAGCAATCGTCGTATATTGCACAGCGTTGACAAAGCAAATTGAACTCCCCGCAAAAAATAGCGCAATTAAAAAGCCTGGTGTGCCAATGCTTTTAAACTGTGAGCTTAGGGGTTGTGGATCCAGTTTCAGCGTGATCAACAGAGTACCAACCGCCATAAATGCGCCCCGCCACAGCAAGACCATCCACGCGCTTTCGTCAACCAAACGAATAAAAAGCGTATCCGGGCCGAGTATGCAAACCCCCAGGAAGGTGATCAGTAAGCCTTTGACGTGATCAGACATTGACGCTGCCGCAAACAATTAAGAGGCGCGAAGCGTACTTGAAAACCCTGCCGATTCACAGCCACCCTCGCCACTTCATTTGCGAGTAAAGAAGCGCATAACGGTACTTTCCCCCTATCTCACATTTTCGTGTAAAACTCTAGCTTAGCAATTCACCGTTGACACCATTAGGCCAATGGCTAACCCAGCGACATCACAATGAACAACGACCCCCTTTTACAACCCTTTCAACTTAAGCACCTGACCCTTAAAAACCGACTCATGATTACTGCGCATGAGCCGAATTATTCCGAGGACGGTATGCCTAAAGACCGCTACCGGCTCTACCATCTGGAGCGAGCCAAAGGCGGCGTTGCACTCAACATGACCGCAGGCAGTGCTATTGTGGCGGAAGATAGCCCGGCGGCTTTTGGTAATTTACACGCCTACAAAGATGAGATCGTGCCGTGGCTCAAACGTTTGGTCGATGACTGCCATGACTACGATACTAAGGTCATGATCCAACTGACCCATTTGGGAAGGCGTACCCATTGGAATCATTCGGATTGGTTGCCGGTTTTATCGCCCTCACCTATCCGTGAGGCGGCCCACCGTGCTTTTCCCAAACAAATAGAAGACTGGGATCTCGACCGGATCGTTAGCGCCTACGTCGCCGCAGCCGAGCGCATGCAGGCTGCGGGTATGGACGGTATCGAGCTGGAAGCCTATGGACACTTGCTCGATGCGTTTTGGTCGCCTATCACCAATCAGCGTGGCGATGAATACGACGGCAGTCTCAAAAACAGAACTCGTTTCACCGAACGCGTTATTCGTGCGGTGCGCACTGCGGTGGGCGCTGAGATGGTAATAGGCGTGCGTATGGTCGCTGACGAAAACCGGAAACACGGCTTAGGCCGCAAACAAGGCATCGCGATCGCCAAACGCTTGGTTGATACCGGCGATATTGATTTCCTCAATATCATTCGTGGTCACATCGATACAGACGCCGGATTATCAAAAGTAATCCCCGTCCAAGGCATGCCATCAGCACCGCATCTTGACTTTGCCGGTGAAGTACGAAAGCAAATCCAGTTCCCTGTATTCCATGCGGCTCGTATTGCTGATATTGCCACCGCGCGCCATGCCCTCGCAGAGGGCAAGCTTGATATGGTTGGGATGACCCGCGCGCATATTGCGGACCCCCACATTATCCGTAAGATTCTTGCCGGTGAAGAAGACCAAATTCGCCCCTGTGTGGGTGCGACCTATTGTCTTGATCGTATTTATGAAGGTAATGAAGCCTTATGCATCCATAACCCCGCAACTGGCCGCGAAGCCAGTATGCCGCATGTGATCAGTCGCACGGCGAAGACGGCCAAGACAGTGATTGTGATCGGTGCGGGAGTGGCAGGTTTAGAGGCGGCACGCGTCCTGGCTGCTCGTGGGCACGTAGTGCAGCTATTTGAAGCAGCGGATAAAGCGGGTGGGCAGATTCATCTGGCTGCCCGAAGCAATCGGCGCAGAGAATTAATAGGCATTGTTGATTGGCGGCTAGCTGAGTGCGAACGATTGGGTGTCAACATCAACTACAACCAGTATCTCGAAGCAGAAGATGTCCGAGCCATGGCAATGGATATCGTCATTGTCGCCACTGGCGGCTGGCCCAATACTGAAATCCTGGAAACCGGTAACGATTTAGTTCACAGCAGCTGGGATATTATCGGTGCCAACGTGCCGATCGCACCTAATGTATTGCTGTTTGACGATAACGGCGCTCACCCCGGCCTACAAGCCGCCGAAGTAATCGCACAAAGTGGCGCGAACTTGGAAGTGATTACCCCTGAACGTTTTTATGGCCCGGATGTCGGTGGCGTCAACCATGCGCGATATGCTCAAAGTCTAGTACAGCACCGAGTCAACATTACGATTCAAACTCGTTTGCAGTCTGTTCGCGCTGAGGGCACGCAGTTAGTTGCCACACTCAGCAGTGATTATGACGCAAGTTACTGTGAGGAGCGCTGTGTTGATCAAGTAGTGGTCGAACACGGAACATTGCCGGCCGACGACCTTTATTACGAGCTTAAGCCTGACTCAACGAATCTTGGGGCAACAGATTACTCAGCGCTAATCCACAGCCAACCACAAACATTGCTTCACAATAAAAATGGTCAATTCCAACTATTTCGTATCGGAGATGCGGTTTCATCACGTAACGCCCATGCAGCGATATACGATGCGCTGCGGCTAGGTATCACCTTATAAAGGCAAGATTTATTAACCTCAATAGCATAAGGAGATTGCATCACCTAAGCACGGCGTGACACAATCTGCGAACCACTAAGGGTTTGCCGGGATTTCAGTTGCGCCGACCCCTAACAATCACTACATTGAGGAGCCTATGCCATTGCCAATCCACTACGGTTTTCTGCTGGTCAGCAATTTTTCGATGATTGCCTATGCATCAGCGATTGAAAGCTTGCGATTGGCTAACCGAGAGAGCGGTAAAGAGCTCTATCAGTGGACCACAGCCACCATGAGTGGCGAACCAATTAAGGCCAGCAACGAGGTCACCATTGTCCCAGATATGCGGGCAGCGGATTGCCGCAACGTCACCACGCTATTCGTTTGCAGTGGCATCCAGGTGCCCCGTGCCTGGACCCCAGAACTGGCCAGTTTTCTAAAAGAACAAGCGGCGCAAAAAGTCGCTATTGGTGGCTTGTGTACCGGCGCCTATATTTTGGCGAAAAGTGGTTTATTGGATGGTTATCAGGCCACCCTCCACTGGGCGAATTTAGCCACCACTCGCGAAGAATTTCCAAATATCCGCTTTACCGAAGATCTGTTTGAAATTGATCGCGACCGTTACACCTGCGCCGGTGGTACTGCACCCATCGACATGATGCTTCGTATTATTCGTGAAGATCATGGCCAGGATATGGCAGCGATGGTTTCTGAAATTCTGATCATTGATCGCATCCGTTGTAAAGCTGACCGCCAGCGAATCCCATTACGCCAACGTATCGGCACCAGCCAGCCTAAACTAACCGAGGCGGTAATGCTGATGGAGTCGAACCTAGAGGAGCCGATTACACCCGACGAATTGGCCAGCTATGTAAAAATTTCCAGACGCCAACTCGAGCGTTTGTTCCGTAAATATCTAGACTGTACGCCAACCCGCTATTATCTGGACATTCGCCTCGCCAATGCGCGCCGCTTATTACTGCAAACTGAAAAATCGATATTGGAAATTTCGATGGATTGTGGCTTTGTATCAGCGCCGCATTTCAGCAAATGCTACCGTGACTTATTTGGGCTGCCACCGCGGGAAGAACGACGCCTTCTGCTGGATCGTCGCGTTGTTGAAGCCCCTGTAGATGCCGAAAGTGCGGGCAAATCTACTGATTGACGTAGCTTGGTATAGGCCGCATCGCGATGGGGGATGGACATTGCTGCTACAAAATAGTCTTGAAATTTTGCTTCGGTAGCCGTTTCAATCTTCTCCACCCGGCGCACCAAAGTTTCGATCTCACGTCGTGCTGCAACACTCATTAAAGCCAGCTGGGCACCCTTGCCCGCAGCATTACCAACCGCGCGAACTTTATCCAGATCACAGTCGGGAATCATGCCCAAAACCATGGCGTATTTAGGGTCGATATGCATGCCAAAAGCACCTGCCAGTCGCACTTCGTCGAGTGAACTGATACCGATCTTATCCATCAGCAACTCAACGCTGGCGTACAGGGTTGCCTTTGCTAATTGAATCGCGCGGATATCATTTTGGGTAATCGTAATTTCAGTGCCTAAGTCATACAGCACGTATTCCAACGTTTTATCGTCACGTCGCAGCCGTGGGGTCGCCGTTAGTTTTGAGTCATCAAACAAGCCATCAGCATGCAGTAAACCCGCTAAAAATAATTCAGCGACGCCTTCAATAATGGCAGAACCGCAAATTCCGGTAACTTTGATCGTACCCAAACTCTCCTCAAAACCGGGTTGATCTGACCATAACTCGGAGCCAATCACTTGGAAACGCGGCTCATAGCTTAGCTTATCGATTCGAATGCGCTCGATCGCGCCCGGGGCTGCGCGTTGCCCATGCTTAATTTGCGCACCTTCAAATGCAGGCCCGGTGGGGCTGGACGCGGCAAGCAAACGCGTTCTATTTCCAACCACAATTTCAGCATTAGTACCGATATCCACCAACAAGGTCATACCCTCGGCTTTATGCGGTGCTTCGGCTAAAGTTACCGCTGCGGCGTCAGCGCCAACATGACCTGCAATACACGGCAGCAGATAGGCAGTGGCGCCACGATTAAGCGTGATACCCACATCGTGTGCGCGCAGATTAAGTGCCCCTTGTGTTGCCAGCGCAAACGGCGCACCGCCTAATTCAACCGGATTAATTCCGAGAAACAGGTGATGCATGACGGGATTACCCACCAACACAATATCAAGGACATGCTCAACAGAAACCTGTGCAGATTCGGTGAGACGCGTGATTAGCTCATTGATCCCCTCGCGCACCACTTCGGTCATCTCGGCGTCACCGCCAGGATTCATCATCACATAAGACACTCGACTCATTAAGTCTTCACCAAAGCGAATTTGCGGATTCATCATGCCATCACTGGCCAGCACTTCCCCGCTCACCAGATGACATAAGTGCGCGGCAATGGTGGTCGAACCAATATCCACAACCACACCGTAGATATCAGCGACTGTTCCCGGCCACAGCGCCAGCAAACGCTGCTGTTCGCTGATCGCAACGGTGACTGTCCAATCTCCTTGACGAAGCGCGGGCTGCAGTTCAGTCAATACGAGCGGATCAACGCTAAGGTTTTGCCAGCCGGTTTCAAATTCAATCGCATCATATAAACGCTCCAAATCACCGCTCGGCTCGTGCAGCTTTGGTTCAGGCACTTGAACGGTATACCAACTGATTGCGGGCTTGGCTACAATCTCAACCCGAGAAGCCGCTTTGCGCACCACTTGGCGGTGAGTTTGGCTCACCTCCGGGACATTAACCAAAACATCATCAAGAATACGAGTTTGGCAGCCAAGCCGCTTACCCGCAGCGATCCCTTCCGCGTCAATTTGTTGCGGTTCTGCCGAGGCAACGGGAGTTAAATGGGTCTGACCAGAGCTAATTCCATATTTCGGGAAATCTCCCTCGGCAATTTCAACCACACAACGCGCGCAATTACCAATGCCACCACAAGCAGTATCTAAGTCAGCCCCGAGTAGTTGTGCTGCCGACAAAATATCGGTGCCGATAGGCACTTCGCCACGGATACCCGAAGGGCTGAAAATAACGGTCGCTATCTTTTGTTTTGGCATTGCGTATCGGTGGCAGTTACGCCGATGGGATATCAGGAATCAGATGAAAATCATTGGCATCTTCGGCATAAATATTAAGCACCGTTTTTAACTGCGAAGGATGGTTGAGCGTGCCCGCAAATATGCCCATATCCGTATCGTCGTCGATCATCCAGAATAAATTACCACCGCACAGATGACAAAAGCCGCGCTTGATTCCTGGACTCGATTGATACCAGGTTAAATTATCGGTGCCATCAATACTTAAATCGTTACGATGACAGCGAGTTGCGGCCACAAAGTTACCCGAGGTTCGCTGGCACTGCTGACAAAAGCAATTAACTACATCGCGTACCGGCCCATCAATTCGGTAGCGCACGCCACCACACAAACAGCGACCATGGACGGGGCCAAGATGATGCCATTCAACCCCATCAGCACGAGGATTTCCCATTGCTCAGTTATTCCTAAGATTAGCCACGACGACGTCGACTGCCGCGGCGTCCGCGGCGCCCTGCGCCTTGTTCTGCATTCTCGTTCGCAGCCACAGGCTCCCGGTAACGTCTAAGCCAGTTAGCGCAATCAGGGTCGTTACCCATCACCACATCAGCCGCTTTAACGCCCTGGATGACTTCGGCATGCAAGGGATTAATGATTGCTGAGGTCATACCAGCCCCGATCGCCATACTAATAAATCCTGCATTCATTCCGTTTCGGTTGGGAATTCCGAAACTAAAATTAGACGCACCGCAGGTAGTATTAACTTTTAGTTCATTCCGTAAGCGACTGATTAAAGTCAATACTTGTCGGCCAGCATCATTAATTGCGCCGACTGGCATTACTAGTGGGTCGACGATAACGTCTTCGGCTTTGATACCGTAATCTTGCGCACGTTCAACAATTTTCTTAGCCACCTCATAACGTACGTTCGGGTCTTCTGATATGCCAGTTTCATCGTTTGAAATCGCCACCACCGCGGCATCGTACTTTTTAACCAGTGGCAAAACCGTTTCCAGGCGATCTTCTTCACCGGTGACTGAATTGACCAATGCACGGCCTTGGTAGACCGCTAAACCTGCTTCCAGTGCCGCAACAATAGATGAGTCAATCGATAAGGGTACCTTGACGATCGACTGCACCAATTGAATCGTTTCAGCCAAAATGGCGGGTTCGTCCGCTAAGGGAATCCCCGCGTTAACGTCCAGCATTTGCGCACCTGCCGCCACCTGCGCCAAAGCATCGGCTTCAACACGGCTATAGTTGCCCTCCTTCATCTCTCTAGCCAGTAGCTTTCTGCCGGTAGGGTTGATCCGCTCACCAATCATTACAAAAGGCTGGTCAAAACCGACTATCACTTCTTGGCTTGGTGAACTCAGTACAGTGCGCGTCATTTATTAATCCTCTTGCTTGGGTTTATTATCTCTGCCGGGGTACCACGGCACTCTGCCATTGAGTACACCCGACTCAGTGACGATCTCTCGGACTGCGTGCTCTTGCTTGTAGGCCATTACGTGCACGCCCGCAACACCCTCAATTTCTTTGATCGCTTGCATCATTTCAATACATATCTTTTGACCTTCACGCTTAGGGCTTTTGGCGCCTAACAAGCGCTTAATAATAGTATCGGGAATACGCACGCCGGGCACATGATCACGAATCCAGGCTGCCGAGCGTGCCGATGCCAAAGGCCCGACACCAGCCAGAATAAACACTTTTTCGTTTAAGCCCAAGTCGCATACTTGCTGCATGTAGGCTTTGAAAATATCCAAGTCATAACAATATTGGGTTTGTATAAAACTGGCCCCTGCCGCGACTTTTTTACTTAAGCGGTCAACGCGCGCACCCAAAGGCTCGGCAAACGGATTGGCTGCCGCACCCAAGAATACTTTCGGCGAACTGCTTAGCTTTCGACCACTGAGAAAAGTGGATTGATCCCGCATGGTCTTGGCAGTTTGCAGCAACGACATGCAACCCAGGTCAAAGACGGGCTTCGCTTCGGGGTGATCTCCGGCGCTCACGTCATCACCGCTGAGACACAGTATATTACTAACACCTAAGGCGCTGGCCCCCAAGATATCACCTTGGATCGCAATCCGGTTTCTATCTCGGCATGAAATTTGCAACACCGGTGAATAACCGGCTCTAGTCAGCAATGCGCATACTGCCACGCTGGCCATATGACAATTAGCGCCCGATCCATCCGTCGCATTGATGGCGTCTACCACACCGTTAAATAGTGCAGCACGCTCGTACACATCCTCTGGAGAAGCGGAGTCAGGTGGTGCTAGCTCACTGGTGACCGCAAATTCTCCCGCGCGTAACACCCGCTCTAAACGCCCGCCTGAATCGTGCCCGGGCAAAATGGGTAGTTGCTGGCCTGTTTCCGGTTCATCATCCAGATACATCAATCAATCCTCTTGATAGAATTGCTGGTCGCGCTTTTCTTTGACTTCACGCAACCACGAGGAGGTGCCTTTAAGTCGGTGGTCGACTGGACCGTTGACCGCTGTGATCTTGCCATCTTTAATCGACTGCGCACCGCGCCAAGCCTCAACCCAAACACAGCGCATATCAGCGTCAACCTCGCAACTACCATCTTCCCGAACGCCACCACAAGGGCCATTTCGCAGTTGCTTGGGGCAATTCATCGGGCACGACATGCCTGTTTGTGACAGCAAACACTTGCCGCACATCTGGCAATCAAACAAAAAGCTTTTGGTGTGCCTTTCCAGGAACGTGATGGGCTTCGCAACTCGATCGTAGCCGAGCTTAAGCCACAACGGATGCAATCTGATCATTACTCCTTCAAATCTATGGTAAAACCACATAAAGTAGCGCGCGTTAGTGACTGACCATTTGCGCACTACGTACATCGTCAGCTTTCGTCCTTGGCAGCTTGAAGGCCAAAATTACGCGCGAGGATATCCAACACCTGATCGGAGTAATCGTGCTCGATAGCCGACGACGCAGCTTCTAAAGCCGCCTCCAGATCAGCATCACAGGCTTTGGTTTCGCGGCGCCAATCATCCAGGTAGGCATCGGCGCTGGTCTTTTTAGCGCGCATCGCAGCTCGATCAATGGCCTTTTGAAAACGATCCGGCAACAGTACTTTGCTTCGTTTCCGACCCGCCCTGGCGATTAGCTGCGAAGGAATGTCGCGCCAGAATATGGTAATTAACTGTGCCACTAGGCCGCCACTCTGCTGGGAATAGCAACGCTCAACTCAGATTGCAGATCACCATAACCCGTGTGTAACGCTTCAAAAGCCAGGCCTAAACGATCAGCCGCTTGTTTTGCGCGTACCTGTAAATCTGGATCGTGAGTTTGCGACAAGTATAAAACTCGCTCATAATTGCCGAAATACAGTGGTAATAACTCAGGTTTCTTTTCCAGTCCAAGCCCCTGCCAAATCAGGCGCTCAAAGTGTCGCGCCAAAAAATCGGTCAGATAAAATGTGCCTAACACTTGCTCGGACAGCTCGGTAAACACGGCGGTAGTCGCAAAGAATTCATAACAGTGCGCCCCTGGCAGCCGCTCAACTCCTTCGCGCTCAAGCACCTGATCTAACAAACCACCTGTACCACAGTCCGCATAAGCGGCAAATATCTCAACATTTGGATCGGTAGCACGAATAGTCGCTATTGTCTCCGCGACTGCTGCGGGAATCAGTTGGGGCCGATTGTGTAAATCAGCAGGCAAGCATTGAATGCGAACGTGATCCCAAGCGTTCAGTGCCTTGAGGGCAACGATCTCTTTAGCCAGTGCCCCGCAAGCAATGATAACGACCGATTTCATCTGTTCAGGTGTGTCGATATTATGCAGCACGACGTTGTGCCACCAACTCCTTGGCAATATCAACCGCCGCTGCGGCATCCCGACAATAAGCATCAGCACCAACGGCCAGGCCAAACTCTTCATTAAGTGGCGCCCCCCCAACCAAAACGATAAAGTCATCACGGATTCCACGCGCAATTAGCTCATCGATAACTACCTTCATATACGGCATGGTCGTGGTCAATAAGGCAGACATCCCCACGATGTCGGGTTTATGCTCTTCAATCGCCGCCAAATAGTTCTCAACGGGATTATTAATACCGATATCGATCACTTCAAAGCCCGCGCCTTCCATCATCATCCGCACCAAGTTTTTACCGATATCATGAATATCTCCCTTGACGGTGCCAATAACCATCTTTCCCGCGTTAGGTGCTCCTGATTCTGTCAGCAAAGGCTGCAGTATCGCCATCCCGCCTTTCATAGCATTGGCAGCAGACAGCACCTCAGGAACAAATAAGATGCCATCACGAAAGTCGACGCCAACAATGGTCATGCCCCCAACCAAAGCTTCGGATAGCACTTTCTCAGCGTTCCAGCCTCGTTCGAGTAATATCTCAGTGCCTTCGATGACTTCTTCTTTCATCCCATCGTATAAGTCGTCGTGCATTTGCTCGACTAACTCATCATTCGGAAGCGCGCTTAGGTCAATATCGTCTTCGTAGTCATCACTCATATCATTAACTCGTCAGCATAAGGTTCAGTGTCATTCAAGCTTATTTCTACGCCAGTTTTGATGGCCTGCTAGTTACGACCCACGATTATAAGCACGCGACACTGAAGTACTCAAAGTCCTTGTTTTTCAATCAAAACAAGCCTTCGATGTCACCGGCATCATTGACGTAGATCGCCTCTGCTGCTGGCGTCCTGGGTAAACCCGGCATGGTCATGATATCGCCACAAATAACCACGACAAAACCCGCGCCTGCTGATAACCGCACTTCCCTGACTGGCACCACGTGGCCGCTGGGTGCATTTTTAAGCTGCGGGTCGGTGCTGAACGATAATGGCGTTTTGGCAATGCAAACCGGGAAATTGCCATAATTCTTTTCTAGCTTCGCAAATTGCGTCCGGACTGCTTTATCGGCGATGATGTCTTCCGCGCCGTATAGCTCTTGGGCAATCGTGCGAGTTTTTCCCCATAGTGACAATTGTGCATTGTACAAAAATTCAAACTGCGCTGGCTCGTCGTCAATCATCGCGACCACAGCCTTGCCCAAGTCTTCGCTGCCTTCTGAGCCCATCGCCCAATGATCAGACTCAACTGTTTTGATGCCTTCTTTCTCACATAGGCTCATGAATAATTCCCGCTCAGCTTTGGTATCGGCATTAAAACGATTTAAAGCGACCATTACCGGCACGCCAAATTTACGTGTATTAGTGACGTGACGTCGCAAATTGGCAAACCCCGTCTGAATCGCTTCCAGGTTTTCGTCTCCCAGGTGCGCTTGCTCAGCACCGCCGTGCAATTTTAACGCGCGCAAGGTGCAGACAATCACCGCAGCGTCAGGACGAAGGCCCGATTTACGCATTTTAATGTCAAAAAACTTTTCAGCGCCAAGGTCCGCGCCAAAACCCGCTTCAGTGATCACATAGTCAGCATGTTTAAGTGCCGTTTTGGTGGCAATGACGGAGTTGCAGCCATGCGCAATGTTGGCAAACGGTCCGCCGTGGATAAAACAGGGCGTGCCTTCCATGGTTTGCACCAAATTAGGCTGAATAGCGTCTTTTAACAGCGCTGTCATTGCGCCTTCGGCCTTCAAGTCGCTGGCTAGAACGGGCTTACCTTTGCGGGTATGGCCGACAATGATGCTACCTAGTCGCTCCTGCAAGTCTTTTAAACTAGAGGCTAAACAAAATATAGCCATCACTTCAGAGGCGACCGTGATATCAAATCTATCGGTGCGTGGAAAACCATTGGTGACGCCACCAAGGCTATTAGTGATTTCACGTAACGCGCGATCATTCATGTCAACCACCCGCCCCCAACCCACGCGGCGCGAGTCAAGTTCAAGCTCATTACCCCAATACATATGATTATCAACCATTGCCGACAGCAAGTTATGCGCTGACGTGATCGCATGAAAATCACCATTAAAGTGTAAATTGATTTGCTCCATCGGCACCACCTGCGCGTAACCACCACCCGCCGCTCCACCTTTCATGCCAAAACAAGGGCCTAAGGACGGCTCACGCAAGCAAATGGTGGCTTTCTTGCCGATCCGAGTTAACGCATCTCCCAAACCCACCGAGGTGGTCGTTTTCCCTTCACCCGCAGCAGTTGGCGTGATTCCAGCCACCAAAATCAATTTACCGTTGGGGCGATCTTCTAAGGATTCTATGTAGTTTCGATTGATTTTGGCACGATGCTTGCCGTAGGGAATAACGTGTTCTTCATCAATCTTGAGCCTATCGGCAATTTCCTGGATCGGGCGCATCTTGGCATTACGCGCGATTTCAATGTCAGATAGTGGATTCGTTCGTTGCTCAATGGGCATAGCGTAGTTTCTCCTTAGAATGATGGTTTGGCGAATACAAAGTAGTTCGTCTTGCTTATCTGGCGGGCATTGTGCGCCTTCGGCGATGGTTATAATTTCAGTATGGCGACTCAGGAACATTCAAAAGCGACACTTTCTGAACAAGCCTGCAGATTAATAATTCTTTTTCACGCCAATACTATATCTATCAACCTAAAAATCAACACATACTGATCATCAGCAGTTTTCTGGTGTTGTACAAATTCAGGTGACTGCTCGATACGGTTCCGGTTGGCACAAAAAACCCGCCTAGATCAGGCGGGTGAGAATCCAATACTTACGATATTAATCGCTGGCGGCTAACCAGGTGACAAGCCTCTCAGACGCTCGTTACGACGACGCAGTAGTTCGATCGCCGTCAGTAACAAGATAGAAAAGCAAATTAGTAAAGTCGCTACTGCCAAAATGGTTGGGCTGATTTGCTCTCGAATCCCTGAAAACATTGCCCAGGGAATCGTGCGCTGATTAACGCTGCCGACAAACAACACCACCACCACTTCATCAAACGACGTAATAAAAGCAAACAACGCCCCGGATATAACCCCTGGCGTAATCAGCGGGACGGTGATCTGGAAAAACGTCCGAGTGGGTGTTGCCCCTAAACTGGCGGCTGCGCGATTTAAACTATGGTCGAAACCAGTGAGCGTTGCGGTTACCACGATGACAACAAATGGCGTCGCCAGCGCGGCGTGCGCCAAAACCACCCCTACAAAGGTGCCTGCCAAATTAACACGTGAGTAGAAAAAGAACATCCCCGCTGCTGAAATGATCAAAGGCACAACCATTGGCGAGATTAAAATCCCCATGACTGCGGTCTTGTAGGGGAAATCTGAACGGCTTAACCCCAACGCTGCCAGCGTACCTAAAAAGGTTGAAATGATGGTCGAGAAAAAAGCAATGACTAGAGAATTCCGTACCGCTGCTTGCCAATTACGACTGGCAAAAAACTCTTCATACCAACGAGTGGAATAGCCAGCTGGATCAAATGCAACCATCTCCGGGGTAAAAGTGAAGTACGGCTGCGCGTTAAATGACAGCGGAATAATGATCAGAATGGGAACAATCAAAAACAGAAAAATCAGCCCACAGATCGTCAAGAACGTGTAGTGCCAGACTCTTTCGCCGGTGGTTGCGTGTAGTGGTAATGCCATCGTTGCTCTCCCGCCTTAGCCCAGTTTCATGTTGTCGATACCCACAATCTTGTCGTAGAGTATGTACAAAGCCAACACCAACAACAGCAAAATAGTGCCCAATGCGGCTGCAAGGCCCCAATTCAACGAAGTTGAAATATGGTAGGCAATAAAATTACTGATTAAGGTGCCATCGGTTCCGCCAACCAGCGCGGGTGTGATGTAGTAACCAATCGCCAGAATAAATACCAATATCCCCCCTGCACCAATGCCAGCGATGGTATTGGGAAAATAAACGCGTCTAAATGCCATAAAGGGTGTCGCCCCCATGGAGCGTGCCGCTCGAACATAGCTGGGCGGGATCGTTTTCATGACACTAAACAGCGGCAATATCATAAACGGCAGCAAGATATGCGTCATCGCAATGATAGTACCGGTCTGATTGTGAATCATCGATAAGCGCCCGTCTTCCGAGATCAATCCGATCGCAATCAGAAAATCATTGATGACACCCTCACGCTGTAACAGTGCGATCCAGGCGCTGGTACGTACCAGCAAAGAAGTCCAAAAAGGTAGCAGCACCAAGATCATCAATAAGTTGCTGGTGCGTGTTTTCAGTGTGGCTAACAGATAAGCGATGGGGTAACCCAATAGCACGGTCATGAATGTAATTAAGGAGCTTAGCCACAACGTTCTTCCAAATAAATTAAGGTAAATACGTTTGTCTTCCGGCTTCATCTGCACGCCGTCGGCGGTTCCTTGTGCATCAAACGCTGAGTAGTAGTACGAAGGCGTATACTTTCCGCTTTCGCGCTGGATCAACTGCCATATTTCTGGGTTTCCCCATTTTTTGTCGATAGCAACGACCGTATCCTGATAGCTACCACTTAACTTGGCAGAGTCGAAGCTCTTAAGTTTTCGCCCAGTTTTTCGAAACAGGCTAGACATGCCCGACTTCTCGTAATTAAGTCGCTTACCGAATCGATTAATGGTTTTCGCCTCAGCGGCTACTTTCACATCCTCAACGAAACTTTTAAAAACCACCTCATCGGGCAATTCGCCAGATGTACTATCCCAGTTCGCGAGTTGTATTGCCGTGTTGGGCAATATCTCCTGCGCTATTTTATTGTCTACGCTGCGTAGCAGCATATCGAAAATAGGAATTAGAAAAGTGAACAGGATAAAAATGAAAAGTGGCGCCACCAACAATAACGCCGTACGTTTCCGACGCCGCAAGGTGCGTTGCAAACTTACCTTAAGCGGCACCCCGTCGGAGGTAGTTAACGGTGCGGTAGCTGTATCTGTCTGATCCATAAAAAGTTCAGTACCTAAATAAATGCTTAAATTGATTCAATTCAGAATACCCTTGATATCGAGACAAGAATATTCTGAATTGAACCGGAGCAATAGCGCTAGCAAATGGCTCCGGAACAATTAACGATAGCTAGTTAGCTAGCCATGCCTCTAGTCGCTCAGACAGTTCATCCTTGTGATCCGCCCAGAAATCGACGTCTTTAACCAAAGTATGCTCTGAGTTCGCTGGCGCATTGGGCATGTGCGGGGCCATATCAATACCCAGCTCAGCATGCTTACCCACTAATGGCGCAGAAGATGCGCGAGCGGGGCCATACGAAATGTATTTAGCTTGATCAGCCAAGCGCTGAGTATCGGTAGCGAAGTGCAAATACTTCATCACTTCTTCCTTGTGCGGTGCACCCTTAGGTACGACCCAGCCATCTAACTCAAACAACTGCCAATCCCACATCATACTGATCGGCTGCTTGTTTTCTTCGATCGCTGCAAACAAACGGCCATTGTAAGCCGATGCCATGATGACTTCGCCATCTGCCAGCAATTGACCAGGTTGTGCACCTTTAGTCCACCAAACCACGTGGTCTTTGATCGTATCCAGCTTAGCGAATGCCTGCTCAACACCTTCTTCAGTTGCCAGAACTTCGTACACCTGAGTAGGATCAACACCATCGGCGATCAATGCCCACTCCAAGTTTCCTTGGGGGTTTTTCTCTAGCGAGCGCTTACCCGGAAATTTTTCGATGTCAAACAGATCGTTGATGCTGGTAGGAGGCGTGTCTCCAACCAAGTCATGTCGATAGCCGACAGTAGTGGAATACACGATTTGCGGGATAAAACAGGGCGAAATATAAGCATCACCGAAATCAGCTATCGGTAGTGTTCCATCCGGCGCTGGCGC
This sequence comes from Candidatus Poriferihabitaceae bacterium, assembly GCA_965249035.1. Taxonomy (GTDB): domain Bacteria; phylum Pseudomonadota; class Gammaproteobacteria; order Arenicellales; family Poriferihabitantaceae; genus CBDFKV01. Next base: position 487,540 of record CBDFKV010000007.1, read on the forward strand.
CAAGTCTTTGTCAAAATCAATTTCTTCAACTAAACCCTCGTCACATAAAGCGATCGCTACGTCTGGCACCACGTCAACCAAATCCCAAGTGACGTTACCTGCTTCGGCCTGTGCGCGAATTTTTGCCGCAGCTTCAGCGGAAGAGTCATCGTTGATAATCTTAATATCAGGATTGGCTGCCATATAAGGTTCGTGGTAAGCCTTTTGCTGGCTTTTGGTATAAGCACCACCCCAAGAAACAACCACCATTTCTGTTTCAGCCAGCGCAATATTCGCACCAGCGGTACTAGCGGCAATAACCGTCGCTAATAGGGTTTGGGTATAAATCTTTTTCATCTATTTCTCCTCTAAATTTAAATGATGTTTAGTTTTGAATTAATGTGGCTGGATCACTCCAACTAAAAAAAGTGACTACCACTGTTAAAGTATGCATTTGCGAGACAGAAACTAGTCTGTTGAATCCAATGCACGACAATCTTCTGCATTCCAGCCAATCATTACTCGGTCTCCCGTTTGGAGGTGGGCGTGTTGGGCTGAATTGGGGATTTTTACGATGAAGTCGTCGTGACCACACACTTCCATGCGGGTACGAATATGATCTCCAAGGTAAATCAGTTCCTTTGCCTTGGCCTCAAAATTGTTTTCAAAATCGCCTGCGTTAGGGCTTACCGCTACACGCTCAGGGCGTAACGACAAAGTCGTACGCTTACCTTGGCCATCGATATTGACCGCTTTGGCCAAAATGACGCTACCGTCGCCCGTTTCTACCGAGCAATTATCGCCATTGACATCAACCACAGTACCCAAAACACGGTTGTTGTCTCCGATAAAATCAGCCACAAAGGCATTTAGTGGCTTTTCGTAGAGTTCATCAGGCGGCGCCAATTGCTGAACCACACCATCTTCAAACACAGCTACACGATCTGACATGGTCAATGCTTCGCTTTGATCATGCGTCACATACATCACTGTTACTTGAAGATTCTCATGTATATGCTTGATTTCATATTGCATTTGTTCGCGCAAATTTTTGTCTAACGCACCCAGCGGCTCATCCATCAAGACCACGTCGGGATCAAATACTAATGCGCGCGCTACGGCTACTCGCTGCTGTTGACCGCCTGAAAGCTGTACGGGTCGACGATCGGCAAATTCACCCAATTGCACCATATCCAGGGCTTTCAATACTCGTTTCTCGCGCTCAGACTTACCCAGTTTTCGGACTTCCAGCGGAAACGCAAGGTTTTCGCCAACCGTCATATGCGGAAACAAAGCGTAATTCTGGAATACCATACCGATGCCCCGCTTGTGCGGTGGTACGGAGTTGATGGGCTCGCCGTCAAGGTAAATCTCACCGTGGGTTGCCGGCTCAAAACCGGCCAACATCATCAAGCAGGTAGTCTTACCCGAACCTGACGGGCCCAACATGGTCAAAAACTCGCCGCGCTCCATATCGAGATTGAAATCCTTGACGACCAATTTCTCTCCGTCGTAGCTTTTCTGGACGTTTTCGAAGCGGACTAAAATATCTTTTTCCTTTGGGGGCATAAGCGGTATCGTTATATTTTGAGTGGTGAACCTAGTTCATTAAACAGATGTTGTCAAATGTCGGCGAGCTTGAAGCTAACCGTAAAGCGAGTAATCGCGATTAGGTAAAACTGATTTTTTCGGGTATGACTTTGATGGAGTTCTTCCATCGGACTAGCTGCTCTCGATCTAGAGTATAACCTAAGGTAAGCGTTCATCGCCCTAATTACGCCAAACACTGTCTTGTATGCGACCCATCTAGCCAAACCAATCAAGCCTGGACTAGCGCGTCACCCAATTTGCCCGCCCCATATCGAACCACGTCTTCGACCGGCAGCCCCGTTTCACTTTCCATCTGCGTAATAGCCAACTTGGCATTATCGTCATTAAGGTGTCGGGTATTCAGCGCAATTCCGATCGTGGTAGGCCGTGCATAAGCGCCCGCAGCCATTGATACCAGTTCGTTTAGTTCGATCACGTCTTTGATAGGCGGCACTTTGACCCAAGGAACCGTGCCCAAATGATCATTGCCCGCGTGGTGACAGAGGACTAAATGGGTCGGGATACTGCCGCGCATTAGTGGCAATGTCGCCGTGCTGCCTGGGTGTAACAAAGATCCCTGCCCTTCAATAATCAGGATATCGTGATCTTTAGATTCCATCACCATGCGCTCTACCGCGCCACAGGCATGATCGACCATGAACGCATCCAATGGAATGCCGTGCCCGGTTACCGTGATTCCTATTTGACCGGTGGACAGAAACTCAACATCCATTTTTTGCTTACGCAGCCAGCGATAGATCTCCAAGCCCGCTGTCATTTTGCCGATAGCCATATCAGTGCCGACCATCAGCAACCTTTTATTGTCCAATTCTCGCGCAAGCCCCGTTGCAATCGGTGGTGGGTCACCGACGGGGCGACGCACATCCCAAATCCACTGACCCTTTTTAAATTTAGGAAAATGCTCGTTAAGCCGGTCATGCAAGCCGTTAACGATGCTCATTCCTGAATCGATCGCTTGTTTTAGTGGCGCCATCCATTCAGCCGGAATGCGTCCGCCCGACGGTGCAATACCCAGTACCAAAACCTCAGCACCCAAATCATGAGCAGCAGCAATCGAATCCACGATCATCGCGTCACACGGGATTTGGGTCACATTGCTAACTCGCTTACCCGCCAATCGGGAGTCAATCACACAGGCAATCGGATTGGCGGAATAACGCATCACCCCTTCACCCATTTTGCCATAACGGCTACCCAACGATGATTCCATGAAAATGGCTAACGGCTGATCGGGTTTAAGCATGATTTTCTCCTCAAATTTCAGTGTTTTTAGGCGCTAGATTTAGATCGTTTATTCTTAGCTTAGTCTTCTATTCTTGTGGCAGTTTTAATGCGGCGCCATGACCATAATTGTCGGTTGGCACCAAGCTCCCATCGATTAACGGTACGCCAGCGGCGGGGTCAGGTGCAAGATTCAAATGCGAATCAAGGTCAATGTGGTCGAACAATGCTCCGATGGCAGCACCAGCAGAAATTGAAATAGAGGATTCGCCCATGCAGCCAATCATGGTTTGTAGGCCAAATGCTCTAGCGGTTGCTACAATTCTAAGCGCTTCAGTGATTCCTCCACACTTCATTAGCTTCAAATTAACGCCGTCGACCGCGTTAGCCCAAGCGGGGATATCACTTGCAATGTGGCAAGACTCATCGACAAATATCGGTAACGCTCTGCTTTTAAACAACTCAGGCAAATAGCCTTCATCCCCTTGGGCTAGGGGCTGCTCGATATATTCAACACCACGATCAGCCAGCCAGCGCATCATTTGCTTAGCCTCGGCGAGGCCCCAACCCCCATTCGCATCCACACGCAAAGCAACAGGATAAGGCTTTATGCTGTGCAAGACTGCTTCAAACATCGCCTGATCTGCCTCAATCCCTTCAGGTGAACCCAGCTTCACCTTGAGTGAACGAATCCCGCTCCCATCCAGCAATAATGGTACCCGTTCTCGAATCACTTCAGCTGGGTTAATCCCCAGTGTGACGGAAGTGGGTACACCGCGATTGGATAAACCCAGCAGCTTAAACAGCGGCAGTTTGGCTTGTTTTGCCAAGCGGTCCCATAGGGCAACATCCAGCGCTGCCAACGCGCTTGCAGGGACATCGGCTTCGCGTGCAGCTGCCTCAATTTCGACGATGCTCTTGCTAGCGATATCAGGCGTAAAAAACGCGCTGAGTGCTTGTTCCCCAGCTTCTGCTGAATCCGCTCCAGTCATACTCCCTGGCGCCATTTCACCCCAACCAGTAACCCCGTTAGCGCTGACGCTAACGAACAAATTGGTCGATCCGTCAATTATTCCGCGACTAATGGCTAATGGAAATCGCTTTTTCAGGTATTTGGTTTGAAAGCCAATGCGCATGATTAAAATCGCCTAGGTTAAGAGGATCGACTTATACCGTGAATGGTGCGTTAGCGCCATGACTTCAGTTGATCGATTCACCCTGAGTAACCGCATGATATTCTATTTATGCTGATATACAATGCGCTAATGATATCAACTATCAATCCAGCCAGTCTGCACACCTACGCTATATTAGCGCTAACCGTTGTCGCCCTGCTGCTATTCACTCGACGCAGTATTCCGCTGGAAACCTCCGCACTCGTCATTTTAGGGCTACTGGTGCTAGGTTTTGAGCTATTCCCTTATCAAGGTGTTGATGGTCAAACGATTAAGGCCAGTAGCTTTTTCTCCGGCTTTGGCCACCCGGCTTTAATTGCAGTAAGCGCCTTGATGGTGGCTGGACATGGGTTGGTACGAACTGGAGCACTGGTGGTTGTGAGTCGAGTACTCGCCAAAATGTGGAAGGTAAGTCCGAAATTATCGCTACTAGGGACGATGTTGATTGCAGCCATCCTGAGTGCCTTTATCAACAACACTCCTATTGTTATCTTGCTCTTACCGATTTTGGTGAGCGTCTCGCTAAGGAATGGCATCAACCCGTCGTCGATTCTAATCCCAATGAATTACGCCACTTTACTCGGCGGCATGGGCACAACCATAGGCACATCCACTAATTTATTGGTGGTGAGCGTTGCGGCAGACATGGGTCTACGCCATTTTGGATTGTTCGATTTTGCCTTGCCTGCGGTGATTGTAGGCAGTGTTGGCATCGTCTATTTATGGCTAGTCGCCCCCAAATTACTGCCAAAACGAGAAATCGCCATGGGCGATGGCTCCACTCGATTGTTCACTGCGCACCTACACGTTCAAAAAGGCAGCCTCAGTATTGGTAAAACCTTGTCACAATTAATCGATGAAACCAGCGGACGCTTAAATGTACAACGCATCGTGCGTTCACGGCGAATCCGCATCGTCAGCTTGCCTGACGCAACGGTCAAGAAAGGTGATCGATTATTAGTACAAGACACGCCCCAAAACCTTAAAGATTTTGAACAATCTCTCGGGGTTGAGTTATATGCAGGCAACCACATCATGGATGAAGAGCACCCCTTGCAAGCAGCCGATCAACAGCTGGCTGAGGTCGTTATTTATCCTGGCTCACCGTTGCATCGCAGTACGCTTAGCGAGTCACGCTTTACTGATCAAACATTACTCGCCGTATTAGCGATTCACCGCGCTGGCCGCGCCATAGAGAAAATGCCTGAAGGTATTGCTCATTTGCGCCTACGCATGGGCGATGTGCTGTTGGTTCAGGGTAGTCGTGAAGAAATCGACAAGCTCAAACACCAGCCCGACTTGATGGTATTGGACGCAACGCTAGATTTGCCCCACACCTCCAAAGCGCCTTTATCGTTAGCCGTAATGGCGGGCATGGTCGCCCTCTCAGCGCTCGGCATATTACCCATACACATCAGTGCACCGTTAGGCGTGTTGGCGATGCTCATCTGCGGTTGCCTTAGCTGGAAAGACGTGAGCCAGGCGCTCAGCACTCAGCTCATATTAATTATCGTCGCTACGCTAGCGCTTGGCCAAGCCATGCTGCTGACCGGCGGCAGTGAATTGGTAGCCAGTACCTTTGTCGCGTTGACTGAAAACGCTTCGCCAGCTTTTATACTAGGTGGACTGATTCTATTGATGGCAGTCCTCACTAATGTAGTCTCGAACAACGCCGCTGCCGTCATCGGAACCCCTATTGCCATCAGTATTGCGCGTGCCATCGGGGCGCCGGAAGAGCCGTTCGTATTAGGCGTTCTGTTCGGCGCAAATATGAGTTTTGTAACGCCAATGGCCTACCAAACAAATTTGCTGGTCATGAATGCTGGTGGCTACCATTTTAGCGATTTTGTTCGTGTTGGTTTACCGTTGGCCGTTATTTACTGGCTTGGAATTACCGTCACCTTAACTATGCTCTACGGCGTATAAGCATTGCGAAAGCAGTCATGCGATGGCATTAGCGCACGTGACAAAAGCAGGTCGCATTTAAGGTTATTCTCGGTCATATTTGGCTCTAGACTCTAAGAGTTACAATAATTCATCACCACCCACCCTCAATCACGAGAGAAGGAGAAACCACCAATGAATGAAAAAGTCAAAACTGACTATAATATTGGGCAAGACAATATCACGCCATTTGGCCTAGATATTCATAATCCCGTTTTTATGATTTCCGGTCTATCGATCGTCGCCTTTGTGCTGTTAACACTGATGTTTCCGGTAGGCGCTTCCGAGTTTTTTGGATGGCTACGACCCGCAATCACCACCACTTTTGACTGGTTTTTCTTATCTGCAGGCAACATCTTTGTTCTGTTTGCAATCATGCTGGTTGTTACCCCCTTAGGGAGAGTTCGCCTAGGGGGTCAAGAGGCCACACCCGACTACGGCTATGTAGGGTGGTTTGCAATGCTCTTTGCTGCGGGTATGGGCATTGGCCTCATGTTCTTTGGTGTTTCCGAGCCGATCTCACATTTTGGATCTTCGATGGGCGGCATCGCAATTGGCGAAGATGGTATCCGAACCGATTGGGCACCCCTTGGTGCCGCAGCAGGCGACGCCGCAGCTGCACGTAGCTTAGCGATGGCGGCAACAATATTTCACTGGGGCTTACACCCTTGGGCAATTTATGCCGTTGTTGCACTGGCGCTAGCCTTTTTCTCCTATAACTATAAATTGCCGTTGACACTTCGCTCAGCTTTTTATCCTCTTTTAGGTGAAAAAGTATGGGGTTGGTGGGGACATATTATTGATATTACTGCAGTTTTTGCGACTCTATTTGGACTAACCACCTCATTAGGATTCGGTACCAAACAAGCGCTGTCAGGATTCAACTTTCTGTTTGGCTGGGGCACAGGCTCAGTTGCAATCGTGGTTTTAATTACAGTCATTACCGCCATCGCACTGGTGTCGGTCATTCGAGGCCTGGATGGCGGTGTTAAGGTACTATCTGAAATCAATATGGTGCTGGCGCTAATGTTGCTCCTGTTTATTATATTTGTCGGCCCAACCGCAGATATCATGACGGCCATTTTTTCCGGCGGCGCCGCATACGTCAAAGAGCTGATCCCTCTCTCGATGCCATTTGGCCGTGAAGACGCTAACTTTTCACAGGGCTGGACTTCTTTCTACTGGGCATGGTGGATTTCCTGGTCACCTTTCGTGGGCATGTTTATCGCACGCGTATCTCGTGGCCGTACCGTGCGCGAGTTTGTACTGTGCGTCATTTTCATTCCGACAATTTTGTGCATCATCTGGATGGGCGCTTTTGGCGGTTCAGCCATCAGCCAAGTAATCGCCGATGCAGCCGCACCAGTGGCCTCAGTAGCGCAAGAGCTGAAATTATTTGAGATGGTAAAAGACTTCCCATTTACCAGTGTATTATCACTGCTGGGTATTGTTTTGGTCTTGGTTTTCTTCGTTACTTCATCCGACTCCGGGTCGCTGGTTATCGACACGATCACCGCGGGCGGCAAAGAAGATGCACCTGTCGCACAACGCGTATTCTGGTGTACATTTGAAGGCTTGGTGGCTGCGGTATTATTGCTGGTTGGCGGCGCGGAAGCGCTCACCGCATTGCAGGCGATGGCTGTTTCTACCGGTTTGCCTTTCACCATAGTGCTGCTAGCGATGTGCGTCAGCCTGTATATCGGCTTGAGTAAGGCGAGTAAGAATTTGACCTAAGTCTGGTCAATTACTTTATTAAAAAAGCCCCGACTCTTCGGGGCTTTTTTGTGTCTAGAGCGTCTTTATCTTTAGCTATGCCGAACGTCTGTAACGTCAGAAAAATCAAGCTCGTTGACACTAGCACCTGATTTTGCAGTATCGTTGCGTTGCGCATCGATCGATAGCAAATAATCCTCGCTGACTCCACCGGTAATGTATTCGCCGGTAAAACAAGACGCATCAAACGCATCAATATCAGTATTCTCAGCGACCGACCGATACAAATCATCAATATCTTGAAACAGTATCCAGTCTGCGCCGATTTCGTCACCAATCTCTGGAATCGAACGCCCATGCGCGACTAGTTCTTTCGACGATGGCATATCAATGCCATACACGTTGGGATAACGAACCGGTGGTGCCGCCGATGCAAAATACACTTTTTTTGCGCCTGCCTCTCTTGCTAGCTGGATGATCTGGCTAGAAGTGGTACCACGAACGATAGAGTCATCGACCAACAGCACGTTCTTACCTTCAAATTCAGAGCGCATCGCATTCAATTTCTGGCGTACCGATTTCTTGCGTTGACTCTGCCCCGGCATGATAAACGTTCGCCCAATATAACGATTCTTGATAAATCCTTCGCGATAATCCAAACCCAACCGAACTGCCAGTTCATGCGCTGCCGGGCGACTGGTATCGGGTACAGGGATCACCACGTCAATATCTTGCTCGGGCCAAACCCGCATCAATTTATCGGCCAGCATTTCACCCATACGCACACGGGTTTGGTAGACCTCGATGCCGTCAATGATGGAGTCCGGTCGGGCCAAATAAACGTACTCGAAAATGCATGGGGCTAGCTTTGGTTCAGCCGCGCACACTTGACGGTGTACGGTACCATCCATTTCTACGTAGATGGCTTCACCGGCTTTAACATCGCTGACCAAGTCATAGTCTAAAACATCCAAAGCAATGCTTTCTGATGCAATTAGGTGTGCGGTATTGGTACTTCCATCGCCACCCTTAATATGTTTATTACCATATACCAGTGGTCGAATACCATTGGGGTCACGAAAGGCTAACAAACCACCGTCAACAATCATGGAAACGACGGCAAATCCGCCTTTGCAACGACGAAAGACACCCGTCACCGCATCAAAAATATTCTCTGGCGTTACCGTTAACTGCGTGCCATCCATCACCCGCCGCAGCTCATGCGCCAGCACATTGAGGATAATTTCGGAATCCGAGTCGGTATTTAAGTGACGCAAGTCTTGATGGAATAACTCTTTGCGCAATTGGTTGGCATTAATGAGATTACCATTATGTGCTAAGGCAATGCCGTAGGGGGAATTGACATAAAACGGCTGCGCTTCGGCTCGGGAATCTCCGCCGGCAGTCGGGTAGCGAGCGTGGCCTATACCGATATTGCCTTTGAGTTGTAGCATGTGCCGAGTGCGAAACACATCTCTGACCAACCCATTGTCTTTACGTAAAAAAACCTTGTCGCCATCGTAGGTCATAATTCCCGCTGCATCTTGACCACGGTGTTGGATAACCGTCAAACCATCATACAGTGATTGGTTGACCGCTCGCTGATCAAGGATGCCGATGACACCACACATAGTTTTATCTCATATCAGAGTTGATCGGAAATTTTAGCGGGCAAATAAGTCTTTATCCATTCAGTAACTGGTTCAAAATAGTCCAGTAAGTGCGCATCAGTCCACCAGCTATGTTCTTCAAACGCCATGAAGCGACCGACTAAAATGACTGCACCGACAACCAGAGCAGCTCGCAACAGGCCGAATATCATACCCAAAGTGCGATCGATCCCACTCAACCCGGTGGCTGAGAACAGCTTTCCAATTAAAAAGCTGATGATCGACAACACGATTAGTGCAGCGACAAAAACCAGTACGTAAGCAATGGCTAAATCCAGAGGTGGCTGACTGACGTAGGGACGGACAAACTCTGCGGCTGCTGGCCCATAAACAAAAGCAACCCAGGCCGCTGCGACCCAGGATATCAAAGACAATATCTCTTTGACTAAACCTCGATAAATGCCCACTAACATCGAGATTACGAATAAGGCGATCAAACCCAAGTCTACGGCGGTAAATATCATGGAAATATTGAGTAACTATCGATTAATGATTGCCTTAAGCCGTATTACTTAAACGGGTAGGATTTAACGAACCCAGCTTCACCCGTGGCTTTTTTGAGCTTACCTGCTGCGGCAGTTGCCTGCTTTTTATCCGCATAAGGGCCCAGCCAAACGCGTGTCGCCCGCCCAAAACTAGCGTTGTAGTCGGACAAGTTGGGGGTAAACCCGTGGCCGCGCAAAGTCTTGGCGATGCTTTGGGCATTGCTACTCTTGGAAAAAGCACCTACTTGTACACCCCAGCCGTTTCTTACTGGTGCCGCTTTCACAACCGCTGGCGCGGGTTTCGGTTTAGGCTCAGCTTGAACTTTAGGCTTGGGTTGAGCCTTAGGTTCTGGGGCAGGCTTAAGCTTCACAACGGGTTCAGGCGGCTGCTTAGCACTCTCGGGTGAAGGAGCTTTCGACTCTGTAGTCGTTTTAGGTTCTTTTGGCTTGGCCGATACAGCCGGAACTTGAAGTGGCTCACTTTGAATTTTCGATGGTACCGACACGCTGGGAACAGGCACCAATACAGCTTCTTTTTCACCTACTGCTTTTTCAGCGGCTTGTCGAGCTTCTTCAGATTGAATTCGAGATTCAAACCCATCATCGCTTTGCCCGCCAATGACAGCAGGCTCCGGCAAGTCAATCGTCGACTTTGGTTCGCCTAAAAAAAGTGGGATTAACAGTACCGCGAGAATTACCAATAAAATCGCGCCCAGCAAGCGATTTTTCAGTTGATCATTAGATGTCGACAAAATGGAGTGTTTATTCAGAATTTAAGACCAGCGGTATTATAGCACCGACGGTACGAAACGAACCAAAAATTAGCACAATATCCTGATCATCAGCAATAGCAACGGCAGCACGATAGCCTACCTCGGGTGAAGAATAGGTAGCCATAACTTCGTCAGAGATCGCCAGTTTTTCTTGGACGACGACCGATAGCATATGATGTTTCAGCTCCTCACCACTCTGCCCGCGTTCACCCTCAAGGCTGACCAAATGCCAGGTATCGATCAGTGCAGCCATGGGTGCGATAACGGTGTGCAAAGACTTGTCTTGGAGCGCGCCGAAAACTGCGTGAATTCGAACATTCTTTTTGCACAGCGATTGTAACCGTTTAACCAGAGGGGCTACCGATTCCTGATTGTGAGAGACGTCAAGCAATAGCGTGGGTTTGCCGGGAATCAACTGTTGACGTGCAAGCAAATGAACATCAGCCAAGCCTAATCGAATACTTGCCTCAGAGACAGAAAGCACCGGCTTAAGCGCATTGACTGCGGCCAACACACCCGCCGCATTTTGCAGCTGATAGCTACCCCAAGCGGGTTTTGATAACCCATCTAACGTTTTATCCGCTGCCACTAATTTCCACGTCGCTCCTTGATCCACGTAGTCATAGTCCTGTCCCAATTGAATCAGGGTCGCATCTTGACGCTTGGCGATTGTTGAAATAGAAACGGGTGGCTGTGGGTCAGAGCAAACAGCTGTCCCTCTTTTCTTGATAATCCCTGCTTTTTCTGAACCGATCGCTTCTCGGTCATTACCCAGCCAGGCAGTGTGATCCAAACCAATCGCGGTTATTAGCGCCAAATCATTAGGCATAATATTAACTGCATCCAAGCGCCCGCCCATCCCCACTTCCAGTAGCATCACATCAACTCGCTGAGATTGGAAAATAGTCAGCGCGACCAACGTGCCAAACTCAAAAAATGTCAGCGGGATATTGTCGCGCCCTGCCTCAACCACATCAAACGCGTCTAATAGAGTTTGATCAGAGACCGGCTGCCGATCAATCCGCACCCGCTCGTTATAGGAAACCAAGTGTGGCGATGTATACGCGCCTGTTTTGTATCCCGCCTGGCGATAAATAGCTTCCAGCATGGCAACACTAGAGCCTTTGCCATTAGTCCCTGCGACTGCAATTATCCGACAAGAAGTGGCTTGGTCGATCCGTGCCCATACCGCCTGAACTCGCTCCAGCCCCAGCTCAATGGTTCGCGAATGCAGGCCCTGAATATAGTCCTGCCAAGCATTGACCGTTTGGGGTCGAGACATAAAAATCTGCGAGTCGATGTACTAGGCGGTCGCAACCACTTCTGTAGTTTCGGGCTCATCTGCCGTTTCAAACGACGCAGGATAAAGCAGCGAAATTAGGTGATGTAACTTATCGCGCATGTCCGGTCGTGCAACGATCATATCGATTGCGCCGTGTTCAAATAAAAACTCAGCGCGCTGGAAGCCTTCCGGCAAGGTTTCACGCACAGTTTCCTTAATCACTCGCGGTCCGGCAAAGCCTATTAACGCACCAGGCTCAGCAAGAATAATATCGCCAAGCATGGCAAAGCTGGCAGATACCCCACCCATGGTCGGGTCAGTCAATACCGAGACATACGGCACTCCTGCTTGTTTTAAGCGCTTTAGCGCGGCCACTGTTTTGCTCAGCTGCATCAACGAAAACAGGCCCTCTTGCATACGTGCACCACCACTGGCAGAAAAACAGATAAACGGTCGTTTGTTCTCTAGGGCAAAGGTCGCTGCCCGCACAAAACGCTCGCCCACGACGGCCCCCATCGACCCCCCCATGAAATCAAATTCAAATGCAGCCACAACCACTGGCATACCTTTGATCTCACCACTAGCGGCAATTAACGCTTCACTGCCATCAACGTGTTTGCTGGCATCAGACAGCCGATCTTTATAACGCTTTAAGTCCTTAAACCTGAGCGAGTCATCGGGCAACACCTCTTCACCAATGAGCGATACCGTGCCTTCGTCGAGCAGGAGTAACAGACGTTGATTGGCACCAATACGGTGGTGGTGTCCACACTTAGGGCATACCGCACTCGTTTTTTCTAACTCCGCCGCATACAACATAGCCTTACAACCATCGCAGCGTCGCCATACCCCTTCTGGGACTTTAGCTCTATCGGTCAAGCTGCGCTTAATTTTCGGCGGAATAATTCGCTCTAGCCAATTCATCGAGGTATAGCCTCTAGTTCGTAAACAATTAACACGGATGACTAACGCAATCGTGCGTCAGATAAATGATTTAAAACCTGCGCGATTTTGCCATGATCTTTAACCCCCGGGGAAACTTCTACCCCGCTATTCACATCAACCGCAAAGGCACCAGACTCAACCACGGCATCGACGATGTTCTCGGGCGCCAAGCCACCAGCTATGATTAAACGGTGATCATCGACTTGCTTGGCCTGCGCCCAATTGAAAGATTGGCCGGTCCCGCCGGGGCTACCGCTGACGTAGGTATCCAATAAAATCCCGCTGGCATTTTCATATCTAGCACAGACTTTAGCCAAATCCGTATCAACTTGCATTCGGATTGCTTTGAAATAGGGCAATCCAAAATGCGCACAAAATTCTGGTGATTCATCGCCATGGAATTGAATCGCATGGATGGGCACTGAATTTATCAATTGATCAAGCCATTGTTGCTGTGGATTGACCACGACCGCGACCACTTGGCACAACGGGCTGACAGCACGACTAATCCTCTCAGCAGTTGTTTGATCAACTGCACGTGGGCTTTTAGGGTAAAAAATCAAACCAATCGCATCGGCGCCCTGCTCACTAGCGAACACCGCATCTTCGGTGTGAGTCATGCCGCAAAATTTAACGCGCGTACGTGGGACAAGCATGGTGAGAGATATTAACTAGGAAAAAGGCGCTTGATTCTACCAAAATCGCGGACGTTCGGCTTCAGCGGGCAAACCAAACTGGCTATCGTAACAAGCGTGAGAGAAATACAAGCCATCCGCTGGTGCCGTAATTCCCGCCTGGGCCCGGTCTTTACTGGCGAGCACTTCTGCGATCCATTCGGGCTCGCGCTCGCCGACTCCGACTTTGAACAAACTACCCGCAAGGTTACGCACCATGTGATACAGAAAGGCATTGGCTGATAAATCGAACCAAATCCAATGACCTTGTTGCATCAACACAAACTCGCGTACGGTTTTAACCGGACTCTTAGCCTGACAATTAGCCGCCCGAAACGCACTAAAGTCGTGCTCCCCCAGCAAGCAAGCAGCCGCTTCACGCATTTTATCGATATTCAGCGCTTGTGGATACCAAGCCACTTTGCCCGCTAGATAGCTGGGTTTCATTCGGCGATTGAGAATGATATAGCGGTAACGGCGCTCATAGGCGCTAAAGCGCGCGTGAAATTCGTCGCTAACCGGCTGAATTGCGGTCATAACCACACCCTCCGCCAGATATGTATTGACCCCGCGAATCCAATTGTACTCGCCACGATCAGCCTTGGTATCAAAGTGCACAACCTGCCCAGTTGCATGGACTCCCGTGTCAGTGCGGCCCGCAGCGTGTACGCGAATGGGCTCATCGGCGACTTTAGACACAGCAGTTTCTAATGCTTCCTGCACCGACACAAAGCCAACTTGCCGTTGCCAGCCAAAAAACCGACCACCGTCGTATTCAATTCGCGCAGCGTAGCGCATAGTTAAAGGTGCTTTATAGTTTAAGAGCGCGGATCATCGCAAATGTTGCCTGATTCAGCCACAAAAAAAGCGACTCAAAGAGCCGCTTTTTGGTGAAACCGGGTAAAAACTAGACTATTTTTACGTCAAGTTCTCCAGCGGCATAGCGTGCGGTCATATCTTCGAGGTTGATCACTTTCATTTTCGATGCCTGACCTGCCGTGCCGAAAGCCTCATAACGATTCACACAGATACCATGCATCGCAGCAGTCGCTGCAGCCAGATATTTACGTGGATCAAAGTCTGCTGGGTTGTCGTGCAAATGACGCCGGATTGCACCGGTCGATGCCATACGTAAGTCGGTATCGATATTGACCTTACGTACACCATGCTTGATACCTTCAACAATTTCTTCGACTGGCACACCATAGGTTTCGCCCATACCACCACCGTATTGGTTGATAATCGCCAACCAATCTTGTGGCACTGAAGACGAGCCATGCATGACTAAATGGGTGTTTGGGATGCGCGCATGGATTTTCTTGACTTGATCAATGGCCAGAATATCGCCGGTTGGAGGTCGCGTAAATTTATAAGCACCGTGCGAGGTGCCGATGGCTATCGCTAAAGCATCAACACCCGTCTTAGCAACGAAATCAGCCGCTTCATCCGGATCGGTCAGCATTTGGTCGTGGGTTAATTTACCTTCTGCACCAATGCCATCTTCTTCACCCGCTTCACCTGTTTCCAAAGAGCCCAAGCAACCCAATTCACCTTCGACGGATACACCGCAAGAGTGCGACATTTCAACCGTCTTGCGTGTGACATCAACATTGTATTCGTAGCTTGATGGAGTTTTGCCATCGCTTTCTAGTGAACCGTCCATCATCACCGACGAAAAGCCAAGTTGAATCGACTGCTGGCAGATTGCTGGCGAAGTACCATGGTCTTGGTGCACACACACGGGAATATCAGGATATTGCTCAACCGCTGCCTGAATCAGGTGACGTAAAAATGGAGCCCCTGCATAAGAGCGCGCGCCAGCAGAGGCTTGAACGATAACCGGTGAATCAGTTTGTTCTGCTGCCCCCATAATCGCCTGCATTTGTTCCATATTATTAACGTTGAACGCCGGTACGCCGTAGCCATGCTCCGCAGCATGGTCCAGCATTTGTCGTAAAGAGATAATTGCCATGTTTGACTCCTATGATTCCAATTAAAATAAACTAATGTAATGCAACCTCACCAACCCGAACGATCTTCATCGTGTTGGTAAAACCTTCTACCGAGCCATCGCCTCGGGTAATAATGATTTGCTCGCCTTTCGCAACCAGACCCTGCTCTCTTAAAATCTCAGCAGCGCCCCGATTAATCCCAGCAGCATCCAGCGTGGTGATATCAAATGAGACCGGTTGCACGCCGCGATATAAACTCATTCGATGCGCCGCTTTTTTATTGCGGGTCATCGCATAGATCGGGGTTTCATCATTGATACGCGACATCAACAAAGCGGTTCTGCCGGATTCGGTAATGGCCAAAATAGCCGCTAGCGAAAAATGGCTGGCCGCGTACATGGCTGACATCGCGATGGCTTCTTCCGCATTGCCAAGCTCCAGTTTCATTTGATACTGGTGATCGTTACCGACCTGCATCTCCGATGCGCGACAAACCCGATCCATCGCTTCAACCACTTTGACCGGATATTGGCCTACCGCCGTTTCAGCCGACAGCATAACCGCATCGGTATTGTCCAGCACCGCGTTAGCCACATCAGACACTTCTGCTCGCGTCGGGATCGGATGCTCAACCATCGACTGCATCATTTGCGTGGCCGTAATCACCACCCGATTGCGTTCACGCGCCCGACGAATGATACGCTTTTGCACTCCCGGCACATTAGCGTCGCCGATTTCTACGCCCAAATCCCCGCGCGCTACCATCACCACATCTGCAGCGGCAATAATGTCATCGATATTGTCGACCGCTTCTTTGCGCTCCACTTTAGCAACGATGCTGGCAATAGTGCCCTGTTGTTTTAGCAAACGTCGGGCTTCTTCGACGTCTTCACCTGTTCTAACAAAAGAAATAGCCAAAAAATCGACATCCAGCTCCGCCGCCAATAGTATGTCTTCGCGATCCTTGCTGGTCAAAGCGCCCGCCGACAAGCCACCATCTTTGAGGTTAATCCCTTTATTGTTGGATAATTTGCCACCCGTTTGAACTCGAGTGCAAATTTTAGTGTCCTCAACGGACTCAACCAGTAATGCAATATTGCCATCATCCAATAGCAAAACATCGCCGCGCTTGACGTCATGCACCAGTTGCTTATAGCTGACACCAACCGCTTGCTCATTGCCAGCATTGCCCTTGATTTGGCTGTCGATACAAAATTGTTGGCCGTCAATCAGCATTACCGATTCATTCTCAAATCGCTCAATACGAATTTTAGGCCCTTGCAAATCCCCCAGCACACCGACAGTTTTACCAATCCGTTCAGCCGTCTCACGTACCATTCGCACACGCTCTCGGTGCTCTTCAACGACGCCGTGCGAAAAGTTGATTCTGACCACATCAACACCAGCTCGCAGGACTTGTTCGAGTATCGCCGGGTCATCGGTTGCAGGTCCAAGGGTCGCGACGATTTTAGTTCTTCTGCTCACTAGCAACTGAGATCCATTAGATTATATTGGGTCAAAATGATTAACCAACTAGGCCCGTGACTCTAACATCTCAACACTGGGCAATACCTTACCCTCGAGAAACTCAAGGAACGACCCACCGCCGGTCGAAATATAAGAAATACGGTCTGAAATATTGTATTTATCGACTGCCGCCAAGGTATCACCACCACCAGCAATTGAAAAGGCATCGGATTCTGCGATAGCTAGTCCCAAAACCTTGGTGCCTTTACCAAACTGATCAAACTCAAATACCCCTACCGGCCCGTTCCAAACAATGGTTCCCGCTACCTTCATCATTTCACCAAAACGAGCAGCGGTGTCGGGGCCGATATCAAAGATAAAATCATCGTCTTCTACTTCATCCACCGATTTAACAGTCGCCTCGGCATCGGCCGAAAACTCCTTGCCTACCACTACATCTGTGGGAATCGGGATTTCACCGCCCTTCGCCTTAGCTGCCGCCATCAGCTTTCTAGCTTCCGGCACCAAATCTTCTTCATACAACGACTTACCGACGTTATAACCCGCAGCGGCGATAAACGTATTGGCAATACCGCCACCCGGGATGAGTTGGTCAACAATCTGTGACAGCGCATCAAGCACCGTCAACTTGGTCGATACTTTAGAGCCACCGACTATTGCAGCCATTGGTCGTTTAGGATTATTAAGCGCCTTGCCCAAGGCATCCAATTCACCCGCCAGCAATGGACCTGCGCAAGCCACAGGTGCGTAAGTCCCAGCGCCATGGGTCGATGCTTGTGCCCGGTGCGCGGTACCAAAGGCATCCATCACATAAACGTCACACAGCGCGGCGTATTGTTGTGATAGACCGTCATCGTTGATTTTTTCGCCCACATTAAAACGGACATTCTCCAGCAACACCACGTCACCGTTGTTCATCGCTGGTGCGCTGCTCAGGTAGTCGGTAATTAGCGGAACGGTTTTGCCCAAGGCGTCACTGAGGTAATTCGCGACCGGTTGCATTGAAAACTCTGCTGCTGCCTCACCTTCAGTGGGGCGACCCAAGTGCGACATGATCAGCACTTTTGCACCCGCTTCCATCGCATGACGAATGGTCGGCAGCGATGCTTTGATCCGGGCATCGGAGGTGACTTTGCCATCGGCAATCGGCACGTTTAAATCTTCCCGAATCAACACGCGTTTGCCTGCCAAATCGAGATCCGTCATTTTTATTACTGACATGGGAACCTCTCAAACAAAAGAAAATTAAGTAAAACAAACGGCTTACTGCTGGGAAATGCGCTTGCCGTCACCCGTTTGTTTTACTTAATCATCTCTGTGAAACAATGATCTATCCATAAAAAAGGTGGGCGCCCGTCAGACGAGTGCCCACCTATATTTAAGCGTACAAAGCCACCTATTTCGC
Source organism: Candidatus Poriferihabitaceae bacterium (assembly GCA_965249035.1). Taxonomy (GTDB): domain Bacteria; phylum Pseudomonadota; class Gammaproteobacteria; order Arenicellales; family Poriferihabitantaceae; genus CBDFKV01. The sequence continues at coordinate 505,857 of CBDFKV010000007.1, forward strand.
GTTCATCGCAGCGACGGTCGTATCGAGCATGCGGTTTGAGAAACCCCACTCATTATCATACCAAGAACACACTTTAACCAAAGTGCCGCCGGTAACTCGGGTCATGCCCGCATCAAAGTTTGACGTGGTCGATGTGTGATTAAAGTCGATTGAAACCAACGGCGCATCGTTATACGCCAGAATCTTGCCATCAGCTGCTTTCTTCATCACCTCGTTGATTTCCTCAACGCTGGTCTCACGCGCGGCAACGAAACATAAATCAACCAAAGAAACGTTAATGGTAGGAACGCGAACCGAAAAACCATCCAGTTTGCCGTTCAACTCGGGTAACACTAAGCCAACCGCTGCCGCCGCACCCGTTTTAGTTGGGATCATCGACATCGTCGCTGAACGCGCACGACGCAAATCAGAATGATAGACGTCGGTCAACACCTGATCGTTGGTATAAGCGTGGATCGTGGTCATCAAACCATGTACCACACCCATCTTTTCGTGCAGTGGCTTAACCATCGGTGCCAAGCAGTTAGTGGTGCATGAAGCGTTAGAGATAATCGTATCTGACGATTTTAAAATCTCTTCATTCACGCCATAGACTACCGTTGCATCGATATCAGAACCACCTGGAGCAGAAATGATGACTTTCTTGGCGCCGCCTTTGATGTGCAAGCCAGCGGTATCTTTAGAACGGAAAAAGCCTGTGCACTCATGAACCACATCAACACCGAGCTTGCCCCACGGCAACTTGGCTGGATCGCGCTCAGAAAACACCTTGATACGATCACCGTTAACGATCATATCATCTCCATCAACTTCGACAGTGCCGGGAAAGCGGCCATGGGCCGTATCGTATTGGGTTAAATGTGCATTGGTGTTGGCATCGCCCAAATCATTGATCGCAACGATTTGAATGTCATCGCGGTCAGATTCATACACAGCACGAAGGATATTTCGACCGATGCGGCCATATCCGTTAATTGCGACTTTTATTGTCATAGGATGATCTCCGATTAAGAGGATTTATTAGATTAAAAATGGAATTTAGAAAATGGGTATAAAACTTGTCTATGCGATTACTTCGTTGACCGCCGCCACTACGGCTTCGGTAGTGATTCCAAAATGCTTAAATAACTCTCCGGCTGGCGCGGACTCACCAAAGGTATTGACCCCAATGGTTTTACCACTCAAGCCAGCATATCCGGCCCAACTGTTGGTAACGCCGGCTTCAACCGTAACGCGCGCGGTCACTGTGGCTGGCAATACTGACGCCTTGTACGCTTCATCTTGCGCCTCAAACCGATCGACTGAAGGCATCGAAACGACACGCACCGAATCGCCTAATTGTACCGCAGCTTCTACCGCTAAAGCGACTTCTGAACCGGTTGCAATGATAATTGCTTTGGGTGTACCGACGCTGTCTTTTAGTACATAGCCACCACGATTGATCGCTTCGATTTGCTCAGCACTTCGGTCTTGGTGCGTCAGATTTTGGCGAGACAAGATTAAAGAATAGGGCATAGCCATTGATTCACAAGCATTTTTCCAGGCAACAGCCGTTTCAACCCCGTCACAAGGCCGCCAAACCGACATATTCGGAATCATGCGCAGCGTTGCCGTTTGCTCAACTGGCTGGTGCGTCGGGCCATCCTCACCCAAACCAATCGAATCATGGGTAAACACATACGTCCCAGGCTGCTTCATCAAAGCTGCCATTCTGAGGCCATTGCGCGCATATTCAGAAAACATCAAAAATGTCGCGCCGTAGGCTTTAAATCCACCGTGCAAGGCAATACCATTCATGATCGCAGACATACCAAACTCACGCACGCCATAGTTGATATAGTTGCCAGCGGCATCATCAAAAATGGCTTTAGAGCCCGACCAAATGGTTAAGTTTGATCCGGCCAAGTCTGCCGAACCCCCTAAGAATTCTGGCAATAATGGGCCGTAGCCATTGAGTGCATTCTGCGACGCTTTACGCGTTGGAATGGATGCAGCCGCATCAACAGTCGCTTGAATATAAGCATTGGCGCCTGCTTCCCAATCAGCGGGCATGTCGCCAGCAAGACGGCGATTTAATTCAGCCGCCTGCTCGGGATGAGCAGCTTGATATGCAGAGAAGCGATCTTCCCAGTCACTTTGTGCTGCGGCGCCTGCAGCTTTGCCACTCCAGGCATCCATAATGTCGGCAGGAATGTCAAAAGGGCCATGCTCCCAGCCCAGCGCTTTGCGTGTCAGCACAATTTCGTCTTCACCCAACGGCGCACCGTGACAATCCTCTTTGCCCGATTTGTTGGGCGAGCCAAAACCAATCACGGTCTTGCAGCAAATCAATGTCGGCTTATCGCTGACGGCTTGCGCTTCTTCAATGGCTTTTTTGATCGCACCAGCGTCGTGCCCATCAACATCACGAACGACGTGCCAACGGTAGGCTTCAAATCGTGCAGGCGTATCATCGGTAAACCAACCTTCGACTTCACCGTCGATTGAAATACCATTGTCGTCCCAAAATGCCACTAACTTGCCCAGCTTTAAAGTACCCGCCAATGAACACGCTTCGTGCGAAATTCCTTCCATCATGCAGCCATCACCCATAAACACGTAGGTGTTATGGTCAATAATCTCGTGGCCAGGACGGTTAAACTGTGCTCCAAGGGTTTTTTCTGCAATCGCCATACCCACCGCGTTGCTGATGCCCTGCCCCAATGGGCCGGTGGTGGTTTCTACTCCGGGCGCATAGCCATATTCCGGATGGCCGGGTGTTTTAGAGTGTAGCTGACGGAATTGCTTGAGATCGTCAATGCTAAGGTCGTAACCACTCAAGTGCAGCAGTGAATAAATCAGCATCGAACCGTGACCATTGGACAGCACGAAGCGATCACGATCCGCCCATTTTGGATTAGTCGGGTTATGCTGCAGGAAATCACCCCATAGCACTTCGGCAATATCTGCCATGCCCATCGGCGCGCCCGGGTGGCCTGAATTAGCCTTCTGAACCGCATCCATGCTCAGTGCACGGATAGCATTAGCTTTATCCCGTCTTGATATTGTCATACTCAGCTTCCTCAAGATTTATAAAAGTGTTCGCAGCGACGAATTGGTTCTCGCTGCATGAATTGGGTTGGGTTTGGTGCCTGATCGGCGTGAGCTAAACCCTTTAGATGCGCCGGGGTAATCTCTTGGACAAGCCCGCGAATCATCATCTGCCGCGGCACTATGCCTGTTGGCGGTGTCGAACTGAAATTAGTATTTCTAATCAAAATGAAAACCTTTGCTTATCGATTAGAGATGATTTGGTTCTGACCCATGCGCGCCAATGCCTTCAGATGAATGTGCGCTGATTATGGCTGAACGCCTCGCCAAAACGCATACCTCAGAAAGCATAGGGTTTGACGCTGTATGGGGATACTCGGTAGCTAAGGTGCCGATAATCTCGGAACTGAACGTGCTAGGTATTTTTAAGCGGATGCACGATTATGGAACACTAGCATGGGTGGCCAGCCTTCGCCAATCAGGCGCACACGGGATAGACACGCTGGTGGCACTTCAAACCGTAAATGGGCAGATGATTCAACTGCCAGTGCTGAGCCAAGTAACACCCGCATCGGCGTACCGTGGGTAACGATCAAGATTTTTTTGCCCGCTGACTCTTGACAAACTTTACGCCACTGGGCGGTCAGCCGTGCCTGAAACGACTCATATTCTTCGGCACCCTCAAGTGCATTCTGTTCCGGGTCGAGCATAAATTGCTCAAAGGCCTGCGGATTTTGATCGACGATGGTTGAAACCAATTGATTCTGCCAGCACCCATAGTGATAGTCCTGAAAGCCGGCCCGCAGTTTGCAAGGGATATGCTGTTTGCGAGCAATCGAGCGGGCGAAACTAGCGGTGCGCTGTAAAGTTGAGCTATAGATAATGTCGTAGCGCTCACCCGCTAAAGCATCCATCATCGCCCGCTTGTCGCTGGCACATTTATCATTATGTTGCCCAACAAAGCGTGGCTCAGCATCCGCTGGACCGGCATGCCGAATGAGATCGATTTGAGTATTCAAAGGGTTAGGAGTGTCCTAGATTAGAGGTGAAGATAAAAATACGCAGGCTTTCGCAATGGCTTGAAAAGGGATGAGCTAAACGTGCTTATACCTAAAGCTGAGCTAAGTCGATCCGATCACCAATACGAGGAATTTCTGTGGTAAAGCCAAGGTCAGCTTCAACTTTTTCAGCTAGCATTTCGGAGGCGTCGTCTTCGCCGTGAATGATGGCGATATGCGGTTTGCTCTCAAAGCCACCTAACCACCGCAGCAAGTCTGTCTGATCCGCGTGCGCGGATAGACCGCCAACCGTATGAATCGTTGCTTTCACTGGGAATGTTTTCCGGTGGATGCGAATTTCTTCAGCGCCATCAACCAAACGCCGCCCAAGTGTGCCGTGCCCTTGATAGCCAACTATTACCAAATGTGCTTTAGGATCACCGATATTGAACTTCAAATGATGCAAAATCCGGCCGCCGCTCATCATGCCACTACCGGCAATAATAATCGCGTGGTCATGCACTTTATTGATCGCTTTGGACTGATCCGGTGTGCGGGTGAATTTCAGATTAGGTAAGGGCGGCATTTCATTAATATGACGACGCAAACGGGTCGTTTCCTCATCATACAAATGCGGATAATCCCAGTAAATTTTACTCGCTTCAATTGCCATGGGACTGTTGAGAAAAATCTTCCATTTCTGCAGCTGCCATTCATCAAAATGAGTGCCAAGGTGGTAAATAATCTCTTGGCTACGACCGACAGCAAACGCTGGAATGAGAATGTTACCCCCTTCTTTGCTGGCCATCTGGATAATTTCGCCAATTTCCTTGATAGTTTCTGCGCGGTCGCGGTGCAAACGATTGCCATAGGTGCTTTCGACCAGCACCAAGTCAGCATCAGGAATGGTCGCCAGATCATTCAGAATCGGTGAATCGTACTGGCCAAGATCGCCACTAAACACAAACTTCTTTTTGAGGTCACCTTCAGTCAACCACACTTCGACGATACAAGACCCTAAAATATGGCCGGCATCACGAAACTGGACTTCAACTCCAGGCAGTATCTCGCGCTTTTCGAAATACATCAGACCATCAAAGTGATCCAACGCCCGTTTGGCATCCTCCGCTCCATACAGCAACTCTACCAATGGCTTGTTGTTCAGCTCACGCCAGCGATTTTCGTTGCGGTTATCTTCTTCTTGAATGTGCGCAGCATCCTTAAGCATGACTTTACTAAGGTCGTAAGTGGCGTTATGCGCGAAAATCTTACCGCGATAACCACGACGTACCAATAGGGGTAAGCGACCAGAATGATCAATATGGGCATGGCTTAATACGACCGCGTCAATGGTCTTCGGATCGAATGGAAATGCCTCGTGATTTAGTGCTCGCGCTTTGCGACTGCCCTGAATCATACCGCAGTCAAACAAAACACTATAACCATTCACATGCAAGATATGACAAGAGCCAGTGACTCGATCGGCAGCGCCGTAGAATTCTATTTCCATACTGTTCGTAGAGTGTCTAAGTTTAAAGTGGATTTAGGCAGGGATGGTAATGCGCGGGGATCAAACAAGAATCAAATAAACCCGCTGCTTGCAAGCAGCGGTGTGAATATTGATGGCATTCTCGACAGATTAAAAATCAATGCGAATGACCAATACGGTTGGTCAGTCTAGCGAGCAACTTTAGCGGCGAACTTGCTTCCATATTGCCGGCAATAACAATGCAGCTATGCCTATCTTTAATGCATCTCCGAGCAAAAATGGAACGATCCCTGAAGCCAATACTTTACTGCTCCAGCCGAATAAGGTTCCCAACCAAGCCAGACCCAACGAGTAGATGATGATATTGCCGATTATCATGGTCATGATGGTCGTGCTCCAACGACGGCCCCAGCCTTGTTCAGCCAACCAACCAGTCGCTACTGCAGCGACTAAAAACCCAGCCAGATAACCACCGGTGGGTCCCGCCATGTACAACAAACCCACACCTCTTTCGGGAGTGCCGGAAAATACCGGCAAGCCCATCGCTCCTTCGGCTAGATACAATGCAATGGTAGCAGCCCCCAAACGTGGCCCCATAGTGATGCCAATCAGCAACACCACCAAGGTTTGCATGGTCACTGGAACGGGATAAAACGGGATGGCAACTTTTGCGGAAATAGTCAATGCGAGTGAGCCAACGATCGCCAGGATTACGTTGCGAACCCAGCTGGAACTGGTATCAGGCCATAGAGTATCAACTAGATTGAGTGAAGGATTAGCGGTCAGTTTGGCAGTCATAGTGCTTTGTATAGGGGGCTGGTCATCAATTAGCGCGTGATTATAGCGATCTTTCTCGCCTGATATAAGCGATAAATAGTAGCAACGCCAGAAACGCCAAGGTTGGCCATTCGCCAAAGCGCATATAAGGCGTGGTACCGGTCATGCCCTTGACTTGCTGGCGTAAAACTGCAGGCTCAAATTGTGGGGCAATTTGCTCAACCTCACCATCCGCACCGATAAAGGTGGACAAGCCGCTATTTGATACCCGCACCATCGGCCTCCCAGTTTCCAAGCTGCGCATGCGCGCCATTTCAAGCCGCTGGTGCGGTGCGAATGAGTCGCCAAACCAGGCATCTTCACTGATATTAACCAACACTTCACTGGCATGGGTCAGATGGCGCCAATCAGCGGGGAAGGCATCTTCGTAGCAAATGGAGAGCTGTAGCGGCACACCATGGCTGCTTAGCGGTGGCTGATCTTTCTGCCAAGCCGAAAAATCCGACATAGGGATTTGTAACGACTCCATCAACCCTGCCAACAACCACTGCAAGGGAAAGTAATCACCAAACGGAACCAAGTGTTGCTTACGATAGGACTGGGTGCCGTTTTGGTTAAGCAATACCGCTGAGTTATAGAACTTCTGCTCACCACTTCCGCCATCACGTGCGCCATCCGAGTTAACTTCAACGCCACCCCATAATATGTCCGCCGGTAAAGCCTGCATCGCGGCAAGGTAGTCCAGCGGCAAGGTATTGATCGCTTGAGGAATGGCGCCTTCCGGCCATACGATCAAATCAACATCGTCAATTGCCGTGCTTTCCGTTAAATAGGCTTGGCGAATCACTGCAGCCTGCCCCGCCCGCCACTTATCGGCCAGTGAGATATTAAGTTGCACAGCCGCCACCTTGAGTGATTTGCCGCTGGCTTGAGTCCAGCTCATGTTTTTCACTTGGGGCATCACGGGTATGACAAAAACCGCGACCACCAAAACTACCAGCACCAAATTCAAGCGGTAGCGGAAGGCCGCTAACGCACCCGCGACACAGGCAACTATCGCACTCAAGCCAGTGACACCCAGCACTGGCGCATACGCACTAAGCGAGGTATCAATGGCAGAATAGCCCGCACTCAGCCACGGGAATCCCGTCAATATCCAACCTCGGAGCCATTCGGCCAACACCCATAAGGCGGGAGCCACCACCAAAATACTAACCCGGGGCTGAACGGACGCAAATACGGTTTTATGAACCAAGGTTGCCAACACGGGAAACGTCGCTAATAAGCCGACGAACAAAATCACCGCGATCACCGCCATCGCTGGAATCATATTGCCAAACGTCACCATGCTGACGTAAACCCAGGATACGCCCAGGCCGAATGCGGTCAGCCCAAACAAAGCGCTCAGTATCAGTGCTGGCTTCAAGCTTTGATCGTGAACCAGATAGAAATAGATTGCCAAGCTCAGCAAGCTTGCCGAAAAGAACCCAAACGGCGCAAATCCCAGTGGGTAAAGCCCGCCAGCGATAACGGCTAACAGCCAGTAGAGGGGTTTATTAGTCCTCGTCAACATAAGGGTCGCGATAGCCAAGCTCGGCCAGCCATTGGATTTCTATTGCTTCCATTTGCTCGGCTTCAGCGTCAAGTAAATGATCGTAACCCACCAAGTGCAACACACCATGGATAGTCATATGCGCCCAATGCGCTAATTCTGATTTATGCTGTCGCTGTGCTTCAGCTTGAACCACCGGGGCACAGATCACAATATCGCCCAACTCTTCTGCACCCACGCCTTTGGGTAGCTGTAATGGAAATGATAAAACGTTGGTTGGTTGATTTTTACGCCGGTATTGTCGGTTCAGCGCCGTCATCTCCTCTTCATCCACAATTCGAATATTAATTGATTTATTATCAGTAAATTGCAATGAATTATTAATCCATACTTTAAACTCATCCTGGCTGGGTATTCTGGTAGCCGTACTGGCAATTTGCAGGCACAACGGCGCAGACATCAGGCTTCTTTTGGGGAAGTGGCTTGCTTGCCTGTTTGATTAAGCTGATCACTATTACTGTGCCGATCATAGGCATCAACAATGCGCTGAACCAGCGAATGACGGACAACGTGTTGGGCACTAAAGTGCGTGAACTGAATGTCGTTGAGATCCTGCAAAATACCTTGTACTTGCACCAATCCCGAGCGCACCGAACCTGGCAGATCTATTTGGGTCACGTCACCAGTAATCACCATTTTAGAGCCGTAACCTAAGCGAGTCAGAAACATCTTCATCTGCTCAGCGGTGGTGTTTTGTGCCTCGTCGAGTAACACAAACGACTCATTCAGTGTGCGACCACGCATATACGCCAATGGCGCTAATTCAATGATACCGCGTTCGATCAATCGGGCGACGCGATCAAAGCCTAACATTTCGTATAGGGCATCGTATAAAGGTCGTAAATAAGGATCCACTTTCTGGCCAATATCACCGGGTAAAAACCCCAATTTTTCACCCGCTTCTACCGCTGGCCGAACCAAAACGATACGCTCGACCTCATTCATAGCCAATGCCTGCGCTGCACACGCGACGGCGAGGTAGGTTTTGCCGGTCCCCGCCGGGCCAATTCCAAATACCACGTCATTGCTTAAAATCTGGCGCAAGTACTGCTCTTGGGCGTCATTTTTAGGGCGTACCTGAGTTTTCCGCACTTTGATGACGAGGCTATTGTGAGAGTTGCGTCTCGATTGTTTTTCGACCAAGGCCAGATGAACTTGTTCGGAATCGATGGGCGTGCTGATATCTGCCGCCTGCTGGTATAAGTCCTTCAACACCCGCTTGGCTTCCTGAATGTCTTTATGCGCCCCTTGCACATAAAACAGCTCAGCCCGATGCGTAATTTCAACGCCCAGATCAGATTCGATCAGATGCAAGTGCTTACCACGCTCACCCAGCACGGCAGCAAGCTGATCATTGTTAACCGGCGTTAAAGAAAAACTGAGACTGTCAGGGGATGAATTGCGCGGGCGACTGTTGAAATCAGGGTTTTTCATGAATCTGTCTTGCTTAATAAGGCCAACGCTTCGCCTCTCAGGGAGTTACGGAAGCCTTCAGTGATGCGCACACGAGCAAATTGTCCAATCCAATCCTCAGGTGCTACAAAGTTAACCGATCGGTTGTTTTCGGTGCGCCCGCAGATTTCTAGCGTATTTTTTCGTGAAACGCCATCAACCAGCACCACTTGCTCGCTACCTACCATGTGCTGACTAATGTCAGCGGCCATAGCATTAATGCGATCTTGCAATCGTGCCAATCGCGCTTTTTTTACTTCCATGGGTACGTCATCCGTCAATTCAGCCGCCGGTGTGCCTGGACGTTGGCTATAGATAAAGCTAAATGATTGATCAAAACCGACAGTCTCAATCAAGTCCATGGTTTGCTCAAAGTCGTCATCAGTTTCACCAGGGAAGCCAATGATAAAGTCCGATGACATTGAAATATTCGGCTTGACTGCCCGCAATTTTTTGACCGCTTCAATATAGGATTGGACGGTATAACCTCGCTTCATCAACCCGAGTATACGGTCAGAGCCCGATTGCACCGGCAGGTGCAAATGGCCAACCAATTCAGGCACATCCGGATATACAGCGATGATATCGTCAGTAAAATGCAACGGATGCGAGGTGGTGTAGCGCACCCGATCAATCCCCTCAATCGCGGCTATATAACGCAATAAATCCGCGAACCCAATCTGACTGCTATCGTGGGTATTGCCCAGATAGCCATTAACATTCTGGCCTAGCAAGTTGACTTCACGCACCCCTTGCGCTGCCAAGCCATACACTTCAGCAATCACGTCATCGAAGGGGCGGCTAAATTCCGTCCCACGGGTATAGGGAACCACACAAAAGCTGCAATACTTACTACAGCCTTCCATGATTGATACAAATGCCTTAGCACCCTCAACTCGTGGTGGTGGTAAAGCATCAAATTTCTCAATTTCCGGAAAACTGATGTCTAGTGCTTTCCGCCTTTTTTGTGTCACTTCATCCAGCATTGCAGGCAGCCGGTGCAAAGTTTGCGGGCCAAACACGATATCGACGTAAGGTGCACGTTTCATGATGGCTTCACCTTCCTGACTGGCAACACAGCCACCGACACCGATGACCAAATTAGGATTTTCCAGTTTGAGCTTCTTCCAGCGACCCAGCTGTGAAAATACTTTTTCTTGTGCCTTTTCACGAACCGAACAGGTGTTAAGCAACAAGACGTCCGCTTCCTGCTCACTGACAGCGCCATCCATACCGTGCGTTTTCGCCAGCAAATCTGCCATCCGAGATGAGTCGTACTCATTCATTTGACAGCCGAAAGTCTTAACCAATAGTTTACTCGTCACGTAAAGAAACCCCAGAGAGTACAGAAAGTAATAGAAGTGGTGTGTCGCTAAAACACTTGCAAGCCAGGGGCGCCATGGCCTTCCGACCCTTCTGGCTCAGCAATTTCAGGAGGTCGTTCAGTATGGGGTTGAATCTGGGATTGGATTTGAAAAGCATCGGCTTTGGACAGGTTTTCGGTTCTTTGCTGCTGCATGATGCGGGCAGATTCCTCAGCGCGGAGCTGCGACTCCAATAGTTCTGCGTCATCTAAACCCGCGCTGGGCTGAGGTAATAAGTTGGGATCAGCGTCCAGTTTTGCGACAGTGAGCTTTTTGCGCACCATCTTGATAGTTTCTTCATAGCCATCTCGATCCACACTGATCTCACCAGCGTGTACGGCTGTAAGCGTCGCCTGGGTTTTACCTATTTCTTCACCCACTGACACCACTGCTGTTTTCCTATTCTCCAGACGCAACATAGCCATGCCACCTCCGCCGGTGCCCTCTACCACGCCAATCAATTCAACATTCAACTTGGCGCGTGGTGGCGCTGTCTTTTCAACGCTCGGCGCGGGAGCTATTGCTACTGCTTTTGCCTTGGCGGGCCTGGACCCAAATAAATGTTGATCAATGATATCAGCAACCCCCGCCGACAAGGGCGCATCGCCTTGCCCCGGCAGATCACTAAACTGAAAATCGGCAGAATCGCCAAACGAATCAGAGAATAAATGACGTTGGTAGATATTAAACAGGACTGCCGCCAACAAGCCGAGCGCGAATACGACCGCGATCCAGTTTATTAAACGTGTCATTTGTGCTTCAGTGCTGAACATACTCCGATTCTACCCTAATCTACAAAAACTGCGTAATGCTTTACCCCGTTAAGATATCGCCGCTCAGTCGCATAAGTTTGTGACATTCCTACTGCATTGAGAGAGTGCATCAGTATAATCAGCGAGCTTAACGCTTATCTTAACCAATTGATCACTATGACCAAATATACCATTGCATTACTCGCCGGCGACGGCATTGGCCCCGAAATTATGCGACAGGCTGAAAAAGTGCTGCATGCAATCGAATCACGCGGGCAGGTCAGCTTTGACCTTAAGCCGGCATTATTTGGCGCCAGTGCGTGGTTTGAAGTCGGCAACGCCCTACCCCAGGAAACCTTGGATATTTGCGATCACGCCGACGCGATCTTGAAAGGCACCATAGGCCTCAACCACGAAGATACATTAAAAATCCCGGTGGATGAACGGCCTGAGCGCGCTGGATTATTGCCGCTTCGCAAGCATTACGATACGTTTGCCAATTTTCGGCCGGTGTACTTGCCACCAGCGCTCAAGCATTTTTCGCCACTAAAGCCCGAAATAATTGGCGACGGTATCGATATTATGATTATTCGTGAACTGGTTGGGGGACTATATTTTGGCGAAAAAACCATTGGAACTAAGCCTGATGGTCAACGATTCGTCAGCGAGACGTTGGAATATACCGAAAATCAGATTGTGCGCATTTTACAAATCGCCTTGGATACCGCACAAAAACGCCAGAAAGTCCTGCATAACATCCACAAAAGCAACGTCCTTAAATCCAGCGTACTGTGGAATGACATTCTCAATGAAATCGCCGCAGACTATCCGGACATTCGCATTGAGCACGTATTAGTTGACGCTGCGGCCACTAACCTGTGCTTAAACCCTGGTCAATTTGACGTCATGGTAATGGAAAATATGATGGGTGATATTCTGAGTGACCAAGGTGGTGGCATCTTAGGCTCGCTCGGCTTAATGCCCTCTGCCTGCGTAGGACCAAACAAAGCCTACTACGAGCCGTCGCATGGTTCTGCACCTGACATCGCAGGACAAAATATCGCCAACCCTTACTCAATGATTGGTTCGGTGGCCATGATGCTCGATATGAGTTTCGGCATGGTCGAAGAATCAAAACAAATTTTCAAAGCCATGGAAGCTTTGTTCGCTGAAGGCGTCTCCACACCTGATTTAAAACAACCCAATGTTGATAATCAAATGATTAGCTGTGACGACTTTGGTGATCGAGTAGCGGCGGCATTGACCACTTAAAAGGTTATATTTCACTTTAATTTAATTACTTAACTTTATGTAATTACATATAAATATTTAAGGTCTCTCATGTGAGTTTCACGAAGCTTCCATTTTATTGCAATGCACAATAAAATGATGGTTGAATGCGATCAACCATACTCGTGGACTTTAGAGGTATGAGTTGCAGTCGGTCGCGGCAATCAAGCGATGTGTCAAGCACGTGTAAGAGCAGACACATCAATAAATCACCTGATCTGCACAGCATAAAGTATCCGCCCATGAGCCAACATAAACATCCCACCCTTGATGACTGGAGCAAACTCGCCACCACCGAACGTCGTGGCGCACCCGCCTCCGAACTTACCCGCCCCACAGCCGAAGGCATTGATGTTAAAGCGCTCTATACCGCAGAGGATTTAGAAGCGATTCAATACGCTGACTCTCTACCCGGTTTCGCGCCCTTTTTACGCGGCCCACGCGCGACAATGTATACAGGCCGACCCTGGACGGTACGCCAATACGCGGGGTTTTCAACTGCCGAAGAATCCAATGCCTTTTATCACAAAAACCTAAAAGCTGGTCAAATGGGCTTATCAGTCGCATTTGATCTTGCCACTCACCGTGGCTACGATTCAGACCATCCGCGGGTCGAAGGTGATGTCGGCAAGGCGGGGGTTGCGATTGATTCAGTCGAGGACATGAAAATCCTGTTCGACGGCATTCCACTCGATAAAATGTCGGTGTCAATGACCATGAATGGCGCGGTGCTGCCGATTATGGCCATGTATATAGTCGCTGCCGAAGAGCAAGGCGTGGCGCCAGAATCACTATCAGGTACGATTCAAAACGATATCCTGAAAGAGTTTATGGTGCGCAACACCTATATTTACCCTCCTACTCCGTCGATGCGGATTGTATCGGACATCATTGGTTATACCGCAGAGCACATGCCTCGATATAACCCCATCTCAATTTCGGGTTATCACATGCAGGAAGCGGGCGCGACTTGTCTGCAGGAACTGGCCTATACGATCGCAGACGGGATTGAGTACGCACGTGCAGCCCAACAAAGCGGACTGGATATTGATGCCTTTGCACCACGCTTGTCTTTCTTCTTCGCTATTGGCATGAACTTTTTCATGGAAGTGGCCAAACTGCGCGCGGCACGGGTGCTTTGGGCGGAATATATCGACAAGATTTTTCAGCCAAAAGACCAGAAATCATTGATGCTACGTACGCATTGCCAGACCTCGGGCGTCAGCTTGACCAGCAAAGACCCGTATAACAATGTCATTCGCACTACCATTGAGGCGTTGGCTGCAGTGCTGGGTGGCACCCAATCATTGCACACCAATTCCTTTGATGAAGCACTGGGTTTGCCGACCGACACGTCCGCACGCATTGCTCGCAATACGCAGTTAATTATTCGTGACGAGGCTGATATCACCCGCGTGGTTGATCCACTCGGCGGCTCTTATTACGTTGAAAGTCTGACTCAAAGCCTGGTCGATGAAGCGCGCACGATCATCGATGAAATTGAGGAAATGGGTGGCATGGCCGAAGCAGTTGCCAGTGGCATGCCCAAGTTGAAAATCGAAGAATCAGCCGCCCGTCGACAAGCACGTATTGACCGTGGTGAAGATGTGATCGTTGGGGTAAATAAATTTGAAGCACCGGACGAAGCGGAGGTCGACGTATTGATGATCGACAATACCGAGGTGCGTAAACAACAAGTGGCTCGCATTCAAAAAACTCGCGCTGAACGTGACCCAGTGGCTCTATCACAGGCCCTTGCCCACTTAAAAGCAGCCAGTGAAGACCCCTCTATCAATATTTTGTCGGCCGCCATTGAAGCGTCCCGCGCCCGTGCCACGCTAGGCGAAATATCCGATACACTTGAAAGCGTGTACGGTCGCCATCAGGCCCAATCACAAACCATAGGTGGTGTTTATGGCGCCGCTTTTTCGGATGACGAGCAATTCAAAATGATTCAGCAATCGATTGAGCAATTTGCTAAGGAACAAGGCCGACGACCACGCATTCTGGTCGCCAAACTTGGCCAGGACGGTCATGACCGCGGCGCTAAAATTATCGCGTCAGCACTCGCTGATATTGGTTTTGATGTTGATATCAGCCCGCTGTTTCAAACCCCAGAAGAAATTGTACGTCAAGCGATTGATAACGATGTGCATTTAATTGGTGTGTCAACTCAGGCGGGTGGCCACAGCACCCTGGTGCCGCGCGTGATTGAACTGCTGAAAGAAGAAGACGCCACTGAAATCCATGTTATTTGTGGCGGTGTCATACCACCACAAGATTATGCCGCCCTCACTAAGGCTGGGGTTGCGGCCATATTTGGCCCTGGCACTCACATTCCAGATGCGGCCCAGGATTTGTTGGACATCATTAGCTAAACCCCGAAGGAAATAAACAATCATGAGTAATATCATTCGGCAACTTGAAGAAAAGCGCGCACTGGCTCGTCTCGGTGGTGGCCAAAAGCGTATAGACGGCCAACACAACAAAGGTAAGCTAACCGCGCGCGAACGTCTGGAAATATTACTGGATGAAGGCAGTTTTGAAGAGTGGGACACCTTCGTGGAACACCGCTGCCATGACTTTGGCATGCAAGAGTCCAGTATCCCAGGCGATGGTGTGGTCACCGGCCACGGCACCATTAACGGCCGAGCAGTTTTTGTATTCAGCCAAGACTTTACCGTGTTTGGTGGATCTTTATCAGAAGCACACGCTGAGAAAATCTGCAAAGTCATGGATCAGGCGATGAAAGTCGGCGCACCCATTATCGGCATTAATGATTCAGGTGGCGCCCGTATTCAGGAAGGGATCGCCTCACTGGGCGGCTATGCTGAAGTATTTCAGCGCAACGTCATGGCCTCTGGAGTTGTGCCTCAAATCTCGCTCATTATGGGCCCCTGTGCTGGCGGTGCGGTGTATTCCCCTGCCATCACCGACTTCATCTTCATGGTGGAAGACAGCTCTTACATGTTTGTGACTGGCCCTAATGTGGTCAAAACCGTCACCCATGAAACCGTGACCGCGGAAGAACTGGGCGGCGCGAAAACTCATGCTGCTAAGTCCGGCGTTTCTGATGGTGCGTTTGAAAACGACATCGAGATGTTGCTAATGACGCGCACTTTTTTTGGATTCTTACCCAGCAACAATAAACAACTACCCCCTACCCGACCCTTTGACGATCCCGCTGAACGAGAGATCCCGTCACTCGACACGCTGGTGCCGGACAATCCCAATCAACCCTATGATATGTTAGAAGTCATCGGCAAAGTGGTTGATGAAAATAACTTTCTTCAAATTAAGGCTGAGTTTGCCAAAAATATTGTGGTTGGTTTTGCTCGCGTTCAAGGCTCAACCGTGGGTATTGTGGCGAACCAACCAATGTTTCTAGCGGGCTGCCTCGACATCAATGCTTCGCTAAAAGCCGCGCGCTTTATTCGTTTTTGCGATGCCTTTAATATCCCGATCATCACCTTTGTCGACGTGCCCGGTTTTATGCCCGGCACCGATCAAGAATATGGCGGAATTATCAAACACGGCGCCAAATTGCTCTATGCTTACGCCGAGTGCACCGTTCCGAAAATTACCATCATCACCCGTAAAGCCTACGGCGGCGCTTATGACGTGATGTCCTCCAAACACTTGCGCGGCGATATCAATTTTTGCTGGCCAAGTGCAGAAATCGCTGTTATGGGCCCCAAAGGCGCGGTCGAAATTATTTTCAGGGAAGACGCCAAAGACCCCAACAAAATCGAGCAGCGCACCGAAGAGTATCGGCAAAAATTTGCCAACCCATTTATTGCTGGGAGCCGCGGTTATGTTGACGATGTTATTTTGCCCAGAGAGACACGGTCACGGATTTGTCGCTCACTTAATATGCTAAAAAACAAGTCCTTGAGCAATCCGTGGCGTAAGCACGGCAACCTGCCCCTTTAGGTCCACAAGCAAGCTAAGTCCCATAAGAGATAAACCAGCCCCGAACAAACACAATAATCATGAGCCTATTCAAAACCATCTTAATCGCCAACCGTGGTGAAATTGCTTGCCGCGCGATGCGCACCGCAAAACGCATGGGCATAAAAACCGTTGCCGTATATTCCACCGCTGACGCCCGTGCGATGCACGTCCGCCAAGCTGATGACGCTGTGTGTATTGGCGAACCAGCGCCAGGCCAAAGTTATTTGGTCATCGATAAGATCATTGATGCCTGTAAAAAAACAGGCGCAGAAGCGGTCTATCCAGGCTATGGGTTCTTATCTGAAAACTCCACATTTGCCGAACGACTGAAGCAAGAAGGCATCACTTTTATTGGCCCGAACACCCGTGCAATTGAAGCAATGGGCGATAAAATTACCTCCAAAGAACTGGCTGAACAAGCAGGCGTTAATGTTATTCCTGGCTATACCGACGTCATCAAAGACGCCGATGAAGCGGTCAAAATTGCTAACGATGTCGGCTACCCAGTCATGCTCAAAGCCAGCGCGGGCGGTGGCGGCAAGGGCATGCGCGTCGCTTATGATGATGCAGAGTGCCACGATGGATTTACCCGCGCCACCAGTGAGGCGGTATCCAGCTTTGGTGATGACCGTGTTTTTTTGGAAAAATTTATCGAACAACCGCGCCATATAGAAATTCAGGTGATTGCCGATCAACACGGTAAAATCCTGACCCTAAACGAGCGCGAGTGTTCTATCCAGCGTCGCCATCAAAAAGTCATTGAAGAAGCACCCTCGCCTTTTATCGACCCCGCCACGCGCAAGGCGATGAGTGAACAGGCAGTTTTACTCTCAAAAGCAGTCGATTATGTCTCGGCTGGCACGGTCGAGCTGATCGTTGATAAAGACCGTAATTTTTACTTCCTTGAAATGAATACGCGCCTACAAGTTGAGCACCCAGTGACGGAAGCAATTACTGGTGTTGATTTGATCGAATGGATGATTCGCGTTGCTGCCGGCGAGCATTTGCCGGTGGAGCAATCAGACATTGGCATCAACGGCTGGGCTATCGAAACGCGTGTTTATGCTGAAAATCCGGAACGTGGTTTCATGCCGTCCATCGGCAGACTGACGCAATACCGAGAGCCACTTAGCGTTCCGGGTGTCCGCGTTGACTCAGGTGTTGATGAAGGCGACGAGATTTCGATGTTTTATGATCCGATGATTTGCAAGCTAATCACTCATGGCGAGAATCGCGAGCAAGCGATTGACCGCATGCAAGACGCGCTGGATCAATACTTCATTCGAGGTGTTGATACCAACATCGGTTTTCTAGCTTCGATTTTGTCACAACCCAATTTTGTCTCAGGCGATTTGAGCACCAGCTTCATCGCCGAGACCTATCCCGATGGCTTTGAGCTGGCGATGAATCAGCCAGATGATTTATCGCAGCTAATTGTTCTGATCGCCTCGGTACACTATCGCTATCGCTACCGTGCCTCCCTGCTGGACGGCCAGATTCAACACGCCAAACCCACGCTCGGCAATGACTGGGTGGTGATTGTAGATCGCACCGACCATCACCCAGTACGGGTTGAGCTAAGTGACGACGGCTGCGTGGTCGAAATGAACGGCGAACGCTATGATGTCCGAGACGACTGGCGCATTGGTGATCCCCTCTATCATGGCGCAATCAATGGACACGCCCTGTCAGCGCAAATTGATCACCGCGATTATTACTACACCGTTTTTCACCGTGGCTTTCGTTTTGACGTTTGCGTACTCAATGATAGGGCGGCGCGTTTGTCGGCGTATATGCTGGAAAAAGAGCCGGCCGATATGTCAAAATTCCTGCTATCACCGATGCCAGGCCTGCTGGTGACGCTCAATGCCGAGGCCGGTGATGCGCTCGACGAAGGTAGTGAGTTAGCGGTTATCGAGGCAATGAAAATGGAAAACTCCCTGCGCGCCACCCAAGACTGCGTGGTTAAAGCGGTGCTCGCCAAGGCTGGCGACATACTGGACGTTGACCAACCGATACTTGAGTTCGAGTAATGTCTTCCAGCCAGCCGCTGGCGCAATCTCTCCTCCAGCGTAATCGTCGAGCGCTTGCCAAGGCGATTACACTGGTTGAATCGATCAATGCTGAAGATCGTGCGGCTGCGCTACTGCTACTCGATCATATCGCCGCCCACACCGGAAATTCGCTGAGAATCGGCATTTCCGGCACGCCAGGCGTGGGTAAATCGACCTTTATTGAGGCTTTAGGTTTGAGGCTGATCGAGGCTGGACATCGCGTTTGTGTCCTTACCATCGACCCGTCTTCACACCTTACCGGCGGCTCGATTTTGGGCGATAAAACCCGAATGGGCGAATTAAGCAAAAGTGACCAAGCCTATATCCGGCCCACCCCCTCTGGCGCACGTTTGGGCGGCGTTGCCCGACGTACGCGAGAAGTGATTCTGCTGGCAGAAGCGGCAGGCTTCGATATGATCTTGGTCGAAACTGTTGGCGTTGGTCAATCTGAAACATCCGTTGCCGACATGACTGATCTGTTTATGCTGTTGCTGCAGCCTGCCAGCGGCGATGAATTACAAGGCATCAAGCGCGGCATCATGGAATTAGCCGACATGATCGTCGTCAACAAAGCCGATGGTGAATTGCTGCGTGCTGCCAATCACACCGCTTCAGCCTATCTGCAAGCACTTGGCTTGATGCAAAGCAAGCCCAAGAATCAGGCCAGCACGTGGTCAGTGCCCATTTTGACCTGCTCCTCGACTACCGGCAAAGGCCTTGATGGCGTGCAAGTCACCATCAACGATTACGCCAAGGCTTTACATAGTCATAATGTGTTTGAAAGTACCCGCCAAGCCCAAGCAGAACGTTGGTTCGATGAAGAGGTGCTTGCTAATTTACAAGACGCTCTCAAGCATCGCCCCGGTTTAATCAAGCGAGTCGATACCCTAAAAGAACAAGTTCGCACGAAACATAGAACGCCGGTCGGTGCCGCCAGCCAATTAATTAAAGAGATATTCTAATGCTCGGAAAACTAAATCATATCGCCATTGCGGTTGCAGATTTACAAGCTGCCAGCGACCTGTATCGACTTGCTTTTGGTGCCAAAGTATCAGAACCACAAGCCTTGCCGGATCATGGCGTCACCACTGTTTTTGTTGAGCTGGACAACACCAAGCTGGAGCTATTACAGCCGCTGGACGACAACTCACCGATTGCCAAGTTTGTTGAAAACAATCCGGACGGCGCGATCCATCACTTTTGTATTGAAGTCGACGATATCGAACAAGCGATTGAGACGGCCAAAGCCAATAATCTACGAGTTCTAGGCAGCGGAGCGCCCAAAATTGGCGCACACAATAAGCCTGTCGTCTTTTTACACCCCAAAGATATGCTCGGCTGTTTGGTTGAGTTTGAAGAAGTTTAAAGAAGCACTCTCTTGCTCTAGCACCTCAAAAGGTTGGTCTTGCGATTCCCCTTAATTTTCGCGCAATTGACGGGCAAAGCCCCGCTTAATGAATGAAAACTGATTGGCGGGGACACTCTTGGTATACCTTATATCAATATCTCTAACGCCATGTCTTGTGAGAAAAAGCACATCCCTAATTCCGCTGTCGTTATACAGTTACACCATAACTACAGAGGAAATAATGATGAAAATGCACCAAGCAATTCTTTCAATCTGTCTCTTATTGGGTTTTGTTATCGGAGCAAAGGCTGATATCGGAAATAGATATGGTTTGCCCCAGCTTTATCACTCGGAGATTAGTGCTGCTGAAGCCTACATCCTCACTACTCGTGATAGAGGAAACAAAAGTAAGAACGCTTTTTCAAACGCAGTCATTATCGATGTTCGGCGTGTCTCGGAGCACTTGGCTGGCCACCCTCCAAAATCCTACAGCATACCGTTTCCACACATCGCCGGCAGTGCCGCTATGCCAAATGATTCAACAAACTATATCGGTTACGACCTTTCCAGAAATTCAGATATTTGTTTTGTGGAGGGCTGCGAGAACGACACCAATAGAGATGGCACACTCATTCCACAAGATTTTGTCAGTTATGTCGAGAGTTTGTTTCCGGATAAAGACACGTATATCCTGACACTATGTCGAACCGGATATCGCAGTGTCCAGGCCGCAAATTTATTAACTAGAGCGGGCTACACGAATATCCGGAATATCTGGGAAGGATTCATAGGCCAGCCAAAATATGTTTATGATGGTGGAACGGTCAGAACTCCACCAGAGCAACTCGACCTCAATCATGATGATAATCTTGATGACACAGATAAAGATGGCTGGGCAGGCTTTCAAGGGTTGCCTGTATCCACCAAAATTCATCCACGTCGCATCTATAGCCTGTATCGTGATCTTTATCATCAATAACAAGGGGATATTGGTTTAAAACAAAAAAGCCGCCCTCAGGCAGCTTTTTTATTGGGTTTCATGGATGTTATTGGATGTCCTAAAACCACTATATGGTAGGCGCGAGTGGATTCGAACCACCGACCCCCACCATGTCAAGGTGGTGCTCTAACCAACTGAGCTACGCGCCTAAATTTAAGGCTGCGGAGTGTACACAGTTGCGATCAGGGGTTCAATCCGCTAACACGAAAATTATTAATACTTTTAGGCGTCAACTAAGCGCAATCAGGGCTTGATTTTTTAGCTGTAGTTGTTGAACATGGGCAGCTTCGAAAATTGGCTACTCACTAACAAAAAATACTATGCGCCTTTCCAAACTTGCCGAAGAAATCACCACCTCACCGAT
Source organism: Candidatus Poriferihabitaceae bacterium (assembly GCA_965249035.1). Classification (GTDB taxonomy): domain Bacteria; phylum Pseudomonadota; class Gammaproteobacteria; order Arenicellales; family Poriferihabitantaceae; genus CBDFKV01. The sequence continues at coordinate 527,341 of CBDFKV010000007.1, forward strand.
ACTCACTATCGCTGCATTGATCAATGAAAAAATTGCCAGCGGTGAACCCGTCTACAACCTGACCGTTGGCGATTTCGATCCCAACATATTTTCGATCCCAGACGTACTCACTGCCGAAACCATCAAGGCCTATGAGACGCACCAGACCAACTACCCTGGCGCCTTTGGTACCCCCAATTTTCGCCAAGGCGTTGCGGACACTTTAAATCGGATCTGTGGCTTGGATTACACCGCTGCCGACATCCAAATTGCCAGTGGCTCGCGCCCACTCATTTACGCGACTTACAAGTGCGTTGTCGATCCGGGTGATCGCGTGGTCTTTCCGGTGCCCTCGTGGAATAACGACTATTACAGCTCATTTTGTGAGGCTGAGGCGATTACCATTGAGACCACCCCAGAAAATAACTTCATGCCGACTGCGGATGAGTTGCGACCGCATTTGAAAGGCACCTCTCTGTTGGCCTTATGTTCGCCGCAAAACCCAACTGGCACGGTGTTTGATAAAGCCAACCTCCAAGATATTTGTGAGCTAGTCGTAGCTGAAAATAAATCGCGCGGCGCGTATGAAAAACCACTGTATGTGATGTTTGACCAAGTCTATTGGTTGCTAACCTTTGGTGATACCGAATTTCATCACGCGCTATCGCTCTGCCCGGAAATTCGTGATTACGCGATCTTCATCGATGGCTTATCCAAGTCTTTTGCTGGCACCGGCATTCGCGTTGGCTGGGCTACCGCCCCGGATCACTTATTACCGAAAATGCGCGCTCTAATCGCCCATATCGGCGCCTGGGCGCCAAAACCCGAGCAAATCGCCGCTGGGCATTTTCTAACCAATGAGGCCGCAGTTGATCAATACCTGAACCATTTTCGAGGTGAGCTGCAAAACCGCTTGAGTGCCTTCTATGACGGTTTCATGGCACTAAAAGCTAAAGGCTATCCCGTTGATGCGATTCACCCGCAAGCGGCAATTTACCTCACCGTTAAAATTGACTTGGTAGGGAAAACAAGCCCTGAAGGCATAACCTTGAGCGACACCGACACGGCTCACCAATATCTGCTTGATAGTGGCATTGGCATATTACCTTTTTCATGGTTTGGCGCTAGCAGCTATGGCGACTGGTTCCGTATTTCGGTCGGCACCTGCTCACAGGCAGAAGTCACCAAGGTACTACAGGCACTAGAAAACACACTGGCTGCACTTCACTAATGGTCACGCCACAAACAGCGTTCGCCGGTTTCATTTTCCAGTAGTTTGAGCCACTTTTCGTGGTCGTTTAGCTCATCGGGGTTAGCTTTAATCAGCACCACATTATCGCGCTCGCCCTCATAGACATGCTTTTGCTCGGCGCTGCCGGTGGATTGATCCAGACTAGCCAACAAGTTGAGCTGACCGCCCGTCATCGACAGATACACATCAGCGAGGATTTCCGAGTCCAATAAGGCGCCGTGCAATGTGCGTTGGGTATTGTCGATAAAGTGGCGCTGACACAAGGCATCTAAGCTATTGCGCTGACCGGGGTACATTTTACGCGCCAAGTGCAGGGTATCGAACACCCCACAGTAATCCTCAACCCGCCCTAGATTGCGGCCTACATTAGCCAGCTCGACATTCAAAAATCCCACATCAAAAGCGGCATTATGAATCACTAGCTCAGCTCCTTTGACATACTCCAAAAATCCTTCAGCAATGTCCATAAAGCGCGGCTTATCTTTGAGGTCATCCAACTCGATACCGTGGATTTCTACCGCCCCTTCGTCAATTTCTCGCTCCGGGTTCAAAAACTGCTGATAGTTATTACCCGTCAGTTGTCGGTCAATCAGCTCGACGCAACCAATTTCAATAATCCGGTGCCCCTGTTTGACCTCTAAACCCGTGGTTTCGGTATCAAGCACAATTTGTCGGATTGACACTAGCTCACCTCCTCTAATTCATCCATCGCCTGATTGGCCAGCGCATCGGCGCGGTCATTGCCTGGATCACCCGAATGACCTTTGACCCAATGCCAGGTAACGCTGTGCTGTTGGTTGCATTCGTCCAAGGCTTGCCACAGTTCGACGTTCTTTACCGGTTTTTTAGCCGCCGTCTTCCAACCTCTGGCTTTCCAGCCATCGAGCCAATCATTGATACCATTTCTGACGTAAACGGAGTCGGTATACAGATCAACCTCACAAGGCCTGCTTAATGCGCTTAGGGCTTCAATAGCCGCGGTCAATTCCATCCGATTATTGGTGGTCTCGACAACGCTGCCACGCAGTTCTTTTTCAACGTCACCATAGCTCATCACTGCACCCCAACCGCCCCGGCCTGGATTGCCGCGACAGCCGCCGTCGGTATAAATGGTTACACGTTGGGTCATTTTCTATTCAATGTTTTTGATTTTTGGAACGCACGGGCTTTGGCGCTAAATTGCCCAACCATTCGCGCACGCTTCGGTGCGCGCTCACGCGCCGGTTCATGCCATAAACACGCTTTTTTAGCACCAGCACGTATACCGCTCCTAAACCAGGCGCCCAACGATCGCCCGCCTTATCAAGAAACTGTAAACGCTTTGACCACGCCTCGCTCTGTATCGGCGGCTGATAGTGGGTCATCGCACCCGCGACCAACTCAAACCCTAACAGTGCAAGCCGCTCTTGAATTTGTCGAACACTGTAAAAGCGTCCATCCCACGGCGATTTAGCGCGTCGAACCCGGTTAGCCCAACGGCAACAGCCCCAAAAACTCGTCCGGTTAAAACCCGACAAAGCCAGATAGCCATCAGGCGTAATAACCTGACTGACTTCACGCAACGCACTCACCGGGTCGTCACAGAAATCCAACGTATGCGGCATGATGACCAAGTCTGCACTGTTTTCGGGCAACGGCAACGCTTCAGGAGCGGCTAGTACATCGACCATCGGCTTCGCGGCCTGGTCGATGACCAAACGCAAGTCAGCATGCAAATCGGCTAGAAACTGATGCTCGCCGATACCCGTTTGCACCACCACTTGATAATACTGATCGGGAATCAAGCGCTTCAACAAATCAGCTTCTTGGCCAATCAAATATTGCCCAAGCGTCGTATCAAACCAGCTCGGCAAGGTGGCGTTCTCGAGATCATTGACAGTATTATCGTTCACGCGCAGGATTGTATGGACTTCATGACGGGCTGTCCAATAAACAACGCGGCCACCAAAACCCTCCAGCGCCGCTAATAAAGCACAAGAATAGTGCTACACAATTGGAAATCGCAACTGGTAAAGTCTATGGTGACATTGATCCAGCGGGGAAATACCGATCGAATATGGGTTGCAGCGCAGTATAGATAGCCGCGTCGCTACGCTCCTCGCTATGACGGAGATGGCTTTTGGCTATCGATGATCCAGATACAATATGAATGCTACTAAATACGTGGAACCCACAGCACAAACGATTGATTTAAGGTAACGATATGAGCTCATCAAATTCCTTCCTGCCCACTTCTGGCAACGTATTGCCGCGCTATGCAGGTATCGCAACCTTCATGCGCTTGCGAAATATTCCGATAGAAGAGGCGGATGAAGTCCAAATTGGACTGGTCGGAGTGCCCTGGGATGGTGGCACCACCAATCGCCCCGGCGCGCGCCACGGGCCTCGGCAAATGCGTGATTTATCTACCATGGTTCGAAACGTCCATCATGTCTCAGGGATAAAACCCTTTCATTTAAGTCGCTGCGCTGATTTAGGTGACAGCCCGGTCAATCCTGTTGATATTGAGGATACGCTTGCCCGGGTTGAGGATTTCTTCCAACGCCTGGTCGATAAGAATGTTATGCCGTTAACGGCTGGCGGTGATCATCTGATCAGCCTCCCGATCATGCGCGCACTGTGCCAAAACCAAGCTTGCGGCATGGTTCACTTTGATGCCCATACCGATACCTGGGATCGTTATTTTGGCGAATCAAAATACACCCATGGCACCCCATTTAGGCGCGCTATTGAAGAGGGCTTGTTAGACCCAAAACGAGTGGTTCAAATTGGAATACGAGGCGGTTTGTATAGCGATAAAGACAAAGAATGGGGCTTGGCGCAAGGCATTCGTGTGATTGAAATTGAAGAGTTTTTTGATCTCGGCGTCAATGCTGTGATTGAGGAAGCGCGGCGAGTGGTTGGCGAACAACCTTGCTACCTCAGCTTTGATGTGGATGCTCTAGACCCGGTTTACGCTCCCGGCACAGGTACGCCAGAAATCGGTGGCATAACCACCGCCCAGGCGCAGCAAATGATCAGGGGCTTACGTGGGCTTAGCTTTATGGGTGGCGATGTGGTCGAGGTATCACCGCCGTTTGACCCGAGCGGTAATACGGCACTGGTCGCGGTAACGATGATGTTTGAGATGCTGTGCCTATTTTCTGAGCAATTATCACAATCAGGTTAACGGTATAGAAAAACACTAGCCTCGGTATCCTGCACGACAGACTGATACAATTAGCGCCACCCATTTTCTCGCTGTCACATGTCGCGTTCTCAAACCACTCAACTTGCCCAAGCGCTAATCCAACGACCTTCGATTACACCCGATGATCAAGGCTGCCAAACGCTTATTGCTGACTTGCTAGCACCTATGGGCTTTCAGATTGAGCACATGCATTTTCATGAAGTCGACAATTTATGGGCGACTCACGGTGCCGGTGAACCTCTGGTCGTATTTGCCGGACATACAGACGTAGTGCCTACAGGCCCCGAACAACAATGGACCAACCCGCCCTTTTCTGCCGACATTCATGATGGAATGATCCACGGTCGAGGCAGTGCCGACATGAAGGGCAGCCTTGCCGCCATGATAACTGCCTGTCAGCGTTTTATTGATAAACACCCTGATCACGCTGGTTCGATTGGCTTTCTTATTACCAGCGACGAGGAAGGGCCTGCACGTTGGGGTACGCGTGAGGTGATTAGCACCTTGGAAGCACGCGGCGATAAGATTGATTATTGCATCGTCGGTGAACCCACCAGCGGGACATCGCTTGCGGATACGGTCAAAGTTGGCCGGCGTGGATCGCTAAATGGCAAAATTACGGTTAACGGCAAACAAGGCCATATCGCCTACCCTCATTTGGCTGATAATGCGGTACACCTCGCAACGCCACTATTGCAGGAATTGATCAACATCGAGTGGGATCAAGGTAATGACCATTTTCCACCAACCAGTTTTCAAATCGCAAATTTGAATGCGGGCACCGGCGCTACTAACGTCATACCCGGACATGCAGACATTGAATTTAACCTTCGGTTTTCTCCTGAAACCACGCCAGAATTAATCAAGCACCGCATTGAGAGCTGCATTGCGGCACATCAATTAAATGCAGATATCGAATGGCAATTATCAGGTATGCCGTTTGATACGCATTCCAAAACGCTCATTCATGCGGTAGTCGAAGCTGTAAAGCACGTCACCGGCACGCCACCTGAGTTATCTACTTCAGGTGGTACGTCGGATGGTCGCTTTATCGCACCGACTGGTGCCGAGGTCATTGAGTTAGGGCCATTAAATGCCACTATCCATCAAGTGGATGAATGTGTTTCAGAAAATGATTTAGACCAACTTTCAACTATTTACGAAAGAATGCTAAAGAATTTACTTAAATTATGACGACGACTCTTGCCAACACGGATTATGCTCGTCGTCCTGTTGCCAGGCCCAGGCACAATCTAACGTCGTCCGCACGCGCACTAGACCGCTTATGCCGTCTTGTAAAATACACTGAATCGGGGTTTTACCACGCAATTTGCCGTTACGCTGTAACATCCAGGCTGAGCCTGCATCAGACTGCGAAGGATAGCTGGTAAACAACGCATGAGCGATGCCAAGGATATGCTCAGATCGTATTGCTACCGTGTCGTCGCTAGGCAAAGCTTTCAGACCATCCTGATATTTGCGCAGCTCGCGAGAGCGGATTTTGCCCTGCAAGCCTAAAATGGCAATTTGTGCATCAGGGTTGATTCCCCAAGCGTTCAATATTCGCATGATTTCCTGGGTACGCGCTAAAGTGGGGTCAGCAGATATCGTCATGGGCTGGCTCTTGAATGGTGGCGGATATGGACACAGATTGTAGTGTAACGAGTTTGATGATTATCAACCATAGCCCAAAGGAGGTCGTGCTTCCTCCTGGCAAACTGAACATCTATTGGTTTAACGATGAATATATTACTAATTGAAGACGACCCAAAAACGGCCGATTTTATCAAGCGTGGATTGACCCAAGAAGGCTACACGCTCACCCATACACAGTCGGGTGGTGACGGCTACGTGCTGGCATCCGACGCTGAGAACAACAAAAATAGCAGGCGTAGCCCGGAAAGCGATTCGTTTGATTTACTAATTGTTGACCGTATGCTGCCGGTCATGGACGGAATCAGCTTGGTCAAAAAACTGCGTGCTGACAGTGTCTTAACGCCGGTATTATTCTTAAGTGCGCTCGGCGAAGTCGATGACCGCGTTGCGGGCTTGGATGCTGGCGGCGATGATTATCTGACCAAGCCATTTGCCATGTCTGAGCTGGTTGCCCGCGTCAGCGCGCTCCTACGCCGCCAATCGCAAGAAGCGCATCAATCCTCATTAAGCCTAGCGGACCTACACGTGGATTTACTCACCCGCGAAGTTCGCCGCAATGAGGAGAAAATCGATTTGCAGCCACGCGAATTTCGCCTGCTGGAATATTTATTGCGTAACTCCAATCAAGTCGTCACCCGAACCATGCTGCTGGAAAACGTCTGGGATTATCATTTTGACCCCCAAACCAACGTCATCGACGTTCACGTCAGCCGCTTACGCGCCAAAATTGACAAGCCATTTGACACTCCGTTGCTGCATACCGTTCGTGGTGCTGGTTATATATTGCGCGAATAGTAAGCCTGCTCCATGCTAAATATTCCGTTTAAAAGCTACACCTTTCGACTGGCGCTGGTTTACTTATTTCTATTTCTAGCGTCAACCTTTGTTCTGTTTGGCTTTATCTTTTACTCGACCACGCGTTCGCTCGAAACCCAACTCGACGAAACCATTGAAACCGATATTGATGGGTTTGCAGATCGATACGTGCAATCAGGCATCAACGGCATCATCAGGCTGATCAGCCACAAAGCACGCGTACCCGCAGACTTGCAAGATATCGCCGTATACGCATTGGCCGATTCTAAAGCGGAAATCATTGCGGGCACCATTGATTATTGGCCCTTATTAGCCATTAAAAACACCTCATCACCCGCAAGACTGATCGAGTTTGACGTACGCGATAATGACGGTCACGAGCACAGTATGCGCAGCGAAATTCTAAAGTTTCCTGATGGCGAACAATTGCTGGTGGGTCGCTCAACCGCCAGTATCCACACCGCGCAAAGTAAGCTTATACGCACCTTTTTATGGGCGATGCTGATCACGCTACTCTTAGGCATTACCGGTGGTGCGGTACTATCACGGCGAGCCGTTCGTCGAATCGAACGCATGAATACCCTGTGTCGGGAAATCATGGACGGCCAGTTTTCCAGTCGCCTGCAAACCCCTGCTACCAATAACGATGACCTTGATCAACTGGCTGGCAATATCAACCAAATGCTGGACCGGATTGAAACGCTGATGCGCGAAGTCATTCAAGTATCTGACAATATTGCCCACGACTTACGCACTCCGCTCAGTCATCTGCGCCAGCAACTTGAAAATACACTGGCAAAAACCGAAGCGGGCTCTGAGGTTGAATCATCCGCACAAGCAGCCATCGAAGACGTTGACCATCTACTCGACACCTTTAACGCCCTGCTGCGCATTGCCAAAGTAGAGTCAGGCCGCAAGCGTGAATCTTTTGCTCCGCTGGACCCGGCTGAAATCCTGGCTGATGTCGCTGAAATGTATGAACCCGTTGCTGAAGAAAAATCACTGGACTTGCAGCTCACTATAGACTCCGGCATACCAATCATGCGGGTAATGGGCGATCGTAATTTATTGTTCCAAGCCGTCGCTAACCTGTTGGATAATGCCGTCAAGCACACCCCCGCTGGCGGCACTATTCAATTACAGCTAACCAGTGGCCCCAAGCCAAGCATTATTGTAGCGGACAGCGGCCCTGGAATCCCTCAAGATGAGCTAGAAGCAGTGACTCGGCGGTTCTATCGCCTCGACCAAAGCCGAGGGTCACCAGGCAACGGCCTTGGCCTCAGTTTGGTCAAAGCCATCGCCAGCTTACACCAAGCCGAACTTAAGCTACGCAATGGTAACCCTGGATTAGTCGCCGAATTTAGGTTTAGCGAGCAGCGCGACCCTAAGAATAACGATTGATCGCAGCCCAGTAGCGACCCAATGGGCCGATCAATTGCGGATTATGGGCTGCAAGAGAACCTGAGCTAACCATCATCAATGACTCAGCTGAAGCTTGATTAAATCGGTGAACTGAGTTAGACCTTCTTGATGCTTTGGCGTGAATGGGGGCATGATTACTAACCTTACATAGTTTTGAAAACGCTGTTCTAGGCTAAAAAACTCACCTGGAAGAAAATCTAATCCCAGTTTGTTAGCCTGTCGTCGGAGTGATTTTGCACTAATCTTTTTTGGTAATTTGATCCAAACTGCATAACCCCCACTAGGCTCGGTAATCTCGATGTGATCCCCTAGCGCAGCATACAGCTGGCTAATTGCCTGATCTACCGCAGCTTTAATATCGCTCCGCCAAAGCCTCAGTTGCCCTGGAAATCGCGAGCCATTCAAATACAGGGCTAAAGCCTTTTGACGATAGTAAGAACTGCCTATCTGACTCACTGCAAACTGTGTCATATAGGCACCTTTATATCGGCCAGGAAAGCACCAGCCGATGCGCTCACTGTCACCCATTATTTTGGAAATTGAACTGACTAATAGCACTCGGCCATTCTTATCGAAACTCGCTATTGGCCTTGGATGATGTTGAACAAATGTAAGCTCAGCACAAATATCATCCTCAATAACAGCCACCTTGAATTGTTCTGTCCACACAGCAATTTGACGTTTGTATTCATCGTTAATCGATACTCCAGTTGGGTTGTGACAGATGGGATTAATGATTAGAGCCTTAACCGCCTGAGATGAAAGCACTTTAGCCAAAATATCGGGGTCTGGCCCACTCGGAGTCATCGGAATTTCAATTATCTTCAGCCGCAATAAGCTCAGTACAGCTAGATAGCCGGGAAAAGCGGGGGTTGGTACCGCGACAGTATCGCCCGGCCGGCAAACAACTCGGAGTGCATGCTCAATCGCGTTCTGACAACCATTCGTGACCTGAATATCACTGGCGTTGATAGGGACATGTCTTTTTGAAGCCCATTCCGCCAGTTTTTCGCGCAGCTGTTGATTACCGGTTGAGTTTTCGACCGCTGATTTGGGCGGCAATAATAAGCACTGGCGATAATGCCGCTGAAAAGTCTTAAACATTGGGTTATCAACAGGCACAACCATGTTAACAAACATGTTAGAGGCAGTATCAGGCGACACGGCCGAATTAAGCCACTCACGTGACTGTTGTGCCAATTGAGTATCAGGCTCAAACGGCTCATAAGGATGATAGTCCGGCTCTTCGGTAGAACTAGCAACAATAAAACCTATGCGTGGCCGGCTGACCACTAGGCCGCTTTGGACCAAAACATCCATTGCTGAACGGATCGTATTAATACTTACACCTTCTGAGTGTGCCAATTGACGTATTGAGGCCAATTTATCACCTGGTTTTCGCTGCCCTTTGATGATTTCTTGCTCCAATTGGCTAAAAATTCTTAGGTAAGCCGGATGATGTAACGACTCTGTGCCCATTCAATAATGCCTATATTGTGTCTGTGCCTATTATGACAAGAGCCTTAGAATGCAAGCAAGACAATTTGATGAACTAACGATGTTTGAACAAACCGAATTATTGATCCCCTTTGCGATTGCTGCGTATACCATGTTTGCAACGCCCGGCCCGAACAATATGATGCTGACCTATTCGGGCGCTCGGTTTGGATTCACCGCTACATTGCCACACATACTGGGTATCATCTTGGGCACTCTTATATTAAACATGCTGGCGATCGCCGGGTTAAAGCCCTTGATCGACAAATGGCCACAATTGCTTTGGATACTTAAAATTATTGGGAGTATTTGGCTGGTGCTGATTGGGTGGAAAATGGCACAAGCCAGTAAAATCAGTGCTAAAGCCGAAGAACAAAAGCCCATGCACTTTACTAGTGCTGTCTTATTTCAGTTTGTTAACCCAAAAGCCATCGTTGCCACTCTGGCGCTGGTTAGCCTAATTTTGATTGCCCTTGAAGCCAACTCATCCCTGATCTGGGCGGTGGTCTTGGTCTTGCCGATAATTTCCTTCGTGGCCATTGTGCCGTGGGTCATCGCCGGGCAAACGATACGACGCTTTTTATCAACCCCTTTAAGGTGGCATATATTCAGCTGGACAACCGGAGGGCTAACAGCCGGTTGTGCGCTTTTTTTATGGCTTTAACCGGATTGTCTATTTGCTACGCTACTAAGCTCAGTCGTTTTAACAAAAACCTTATTAATCCGGCAGCAAAATACCGACCAAAATAAGCGTTGGTCATCGCGAGCGTAGCGCGGCGATCTAGCGGTTTAGATTGCCGCGTCGCTACGCTCCTCGCAACGACAGAGGGGCGTTTCGCTCCCGACCCTTCGGTTGCAAAATGTACGCTATTAGCATGCAGGGTTCATAGTTTAGTGGTCTAGAATGAGCTATAAACCAAAGCCTTGAGCCAAATCATTCTGGATATCATCAACACTCTCCAAGCCAACTGACAACCGCAGCAAGCCTTCACCAATGCCAGCGCGCTGGCGCTCTTCTTCCGTAATGCGAGAATGTGATGTCGATGCCGGGTGGGTAATAATTGATTTGGTATCGCCTAAATTAACCGAAATTGAAATCATTTCGCAGTGATCAATAATACGCCAAGCTGCCTCTCGTCCACCCACCACATCAAACGAAACCATACCCCCAAATGCAGATTGCTGGCGCTTTGCCAGCTCATGCTGTGGGTGATCGCTAAGCCCCGGGAAATAAACGCGCTCAACCATCGCTTGCTGGTTCAGCCACTCGGCCAACAACACGGCATTATCGCTGTGGCGAGCCATCCGCACGTCTAGCGTTTCTAACGCATGATTGAGTAGCCAAGCATTCATCGGCGAAATCGTCGGCCCAGCGGTGCGCAAGATCGTATAGAGCTGATCATAAAGCTCCACATCATTCACCACAATCGCGCCTCCTAAGGCCCGCCCCTGCCCATCGATAAATTTGGTCGCAGAATGAATAACCACATCGGCACCCAGCTTTAGTGGCTGCTGCAATGCGGGCGTACAAAAAGCGTTATCAACCACCAACAGCGCGCCGCGCGCATGGGCTAAGTCACTGAGAGCGCTGATGTCACCCAAATCCAGCAAAGGGTTGGAGGGTGTTTCCATGAACAACATTTTGGTGTTTGGCTGAATCCCTTGCTCCCAAGCAGAGACATCGGCCAAATCCACAAAGTCGACTTCCACGCCAAAACGGGTAAAGACTTTATCAAACAATGCGATGGTAGAACCAAACAGGCTAGAAGAGGCCAAAACATGATCACCGGCGGATAATGCCGCCAACACCAATGTGGTAATTGCAGCCATACCGCTAGCGGTCGACACGCAATAATTCCCACGCTCCAACGACGCCAAGCGTGCTTCAAATGCATGCATGGTCGGGTTACTCATGCGCCCATACACCGGGCCATCTTCATCACCCGAGAACCGTGCGGCAGCGTGTTTTGCACTGTCAAACACGTAGCTCGAGGTCATATAGACCGGCTCGCTGTGTTCACCCCACTGGCTGCGCTCTTGCCCATCGCGAATCGCCCGCGTTTGAAAATCGTATCGTTGTTTATCCATCTTCATACCCACAAAAAAACCCGCGCGGCACTGCCAGGCGGGCGTATCAAAATCAGACCCTACTTTTAGCCGCATTTATTAAGCGCTCGCAATCCGGAGGACAAATCAGCGCCATTGGCATCGATTATGGACGATTTGACGGTAATGTCAAATGAGTGACGATTGAGAACGAGCTAACACCGCATGCCTTCAATCAGCAAATATCGGCGCGGACAGGCTTATAGGCGGTCAGCCATCAATGGCTCGGGATCACTATATTGAAGCACTGGCATACTCAGCGGTGCCAACCGAAAAGCAAAATCCAGCATTTCCATCACGGGCGCACCACGAAAAAAACGGCTCATCGGGTCACCTGACCAAATTTGTTCTGAGTAAAAATAGACTTCGTGTGGCTGATCACCAATGCCATCATTGTCTTGATCAAAACCCTGATATTGATCCCAGTAGTTATGCTGCCATACATTGTCACGCACTGCTGGCGCTGCGCTACCCATGGCGTCAGTAAAGTTGCGCTCAAAACGGTTATTTGTAATTATATGCCCGCCCTTTTCACCGTAAAAATATAGCCCCAAGACGTTGTAGGCAAACAAGTTATTGCTTGCAATCATCTTGTTCTCAGGATCCAGCGGTGAGTTGGCCTGCAAGCCAACCGCACAATGGGCGATTTGATTATTATCAACCAACACCTCCGCACTTTCCTTTAGTGACAGGCCCGCTCCGGTCAGCACCCGCATGTGAGAAATGCGATTATCGTGAATGGCTAAGTCATTCGAATAAATACCAACAATCCCGGTGACATTATTGCTAACGATGTTGTGGGCGATTTCATTGCCGTGCGAGTAGACCAATTCCATGCCAATACGGCTATTCTGAATCGTGTTAGCAATTATTCGATTATCCAGCGAGTTATTAGCAACCATATCTCGCACCTCGCTCAAAGTATTGTTTTCGATCAAATTACCGTGGCTATACCATAGCCTAATGCCGTCGCCGCGGATTGAAATATCACGATCTAACGATGAAATCGTATTACCCCGCACGACGCTATCATTCGCTTTATTAAGGTGAATGCCAAACAGCACCCCATCTAGTTGGTTATTTTCAACCAGCGCCTTATCTGCGCTAATCAGAATGCCAGCATCAACGCTGTCGTGTGAGCTACCCGAGTTGCTGATATGCAAGCCACGCAGCACCACATCATCGGCTAATATACTGATGACAGTGCCTTTATTCCCGCCATCGATTTCAACCTCACCCGCTCCATCGATGGTTATCGGACGCTTGATAACGACCGGCCCAGCATATCGCCCAGGCTCGGGCTTTAGTACGCCTCCCGCTGGTGTCAGCTCGACATAAAGCTGCAGCGGCGGCAATGCATAGGCGCTGGTGCAGCAGTGTAAGCCAACACCGAGTAGTGCGAATCGATAGAGCCGAGAAAGAGAAAACCCATTGAACATCGCGAACGCAGTGATTAGTCGTCCTGAACCGATAAAAACGCAAGAATATCGTCAATTTCAGCATCACCAAATTGTTTGAATATCGCCGCATCTCCGGGATTACTGTGCTGCCGGTCAGCTTGGCGAAAATGCTCAATCTGCCTTTTTAAGTACAAGCTATGTTGCCCCACCAAGGGTGGGATCATTCCGTCCGTGCTGCCTTGCCCTGCACCGCCATGGCAAGTCTTACATTCTTTGTTATAGACCCGTTGGCCGGCATCGATATTGCCCGAATAGCGCGCGATATTAATCACTGCATTGCTGGCTTTTAGCCTGCCCAGCGCATCAAATGAGCCATCCGCCACGGCAACATCCTTAATCGCAGGCAATTTGGTAGGTAGCTCAATGGAAGTCAGATAAGCAGCGATCGCTTGAATATCTTCATCGGGTAACTCACGCTCGTCGGTATACGGCACCATCGGGATATTTAAGCGCTCTCTGCCTTTGAAATGTTGCAGCTGCTTGGTCAAATACTGCACATTCATACCCGCCAAACGTGGATATTCTCCATCCAGGCTGCCTTCCCCATTTTCACCATGACAGCCAGCACAGGTTTCGTTGATTTCTTCACCGTAGTCCAAATCATCTGGGCTAGCGATTATTTGCTCAGCGGCGTCGATTTTGGGCAATTGGTGGGCAATGCCTTTGTGGCAATCAATACATGTTTTACCGTCATTCATGCCGTCTGCATGAATCTGTGCCGCAAAACGTGCCTGACCTTTCAAGTCCATGCTATTGAATTCATGGCAATTTCGGCACTCACGAGAGTCGGTTTTTTTCATCGCCGCCCACACTCGTTTAGCCAGATAAGGCCGCCGTTCTTCAAACTTCTCTTGGCTGTCAATACTACCGACTAGCCAGTGATAAACCTCAGCTGACGCCTGAATTTTGCGCACTAACTTAGGCCCCCACTCTTTTGGAACATGACAATCCGGACAAGCCGCGCGTACCCCGGAAGGATTTGCAGCATGCACTGAGTGCTTGTATTCCTGATAAACCGTGCTTTCCATTTCATGGCAAGAAATACAAAATTCCAAGGTATTGGTCGCTTCCATTGCGGTATTAAAACCACCCCACAAAAGGACCCCGATAAGAATCAACAAGGCGCTCATGCCCAACGCACGCTTTGGCTTTTCAGCCTCCAAACTGTGTCTCAATGAAATCATAATGCCAAGAAAATGGTTTAGTCCTTCAAGTTATCCAAAATAGCATGGTATCGCCTTGACTTACGATAGGCACAAACATCCAAGATATTAATCCGGCAGCAAAATATCGGCCAAAATAAGCGCTGGTCATCGCGAGCGTAGCGCGGCGATCTATCGTTTTAGATTGCCGCGTCGCTACCCTCCTCGCAACGACAGATGGGGCGTTTCGCTCCCGACCCCTCGGTTGCAAAATGTACGCAATTAGCATGCCGGGTTGATAAGTATCAGGTAAACATCTAGGCTTTACAGTGACCGCTAATGGTGATTAAATAATCACCTATGAGATCATTAACCACCAGACAGAACGAAATCCTGACTCTGCTCCGAGAAACGCTGGAGCACACCGGGATGCCGCCTACCCGCGCAGAGATCGCTCATCACTTCGGTTTTCGTTCGACCAACGCCGCTGAAAAACACCTGCAGGCTTTAGCCAAGAAAGGCGCGATCGAATTATTGCCCGGCTTTTCACGCGGCATTCGCCTGATAGAGGCTGCCCTGATAGAGTCTGCTTTGGGAATACCTGTGGTTGGGCGGGTGGCGGCGGGTGCGCCTATTTTGGCTGAGGAAGTGATTGAAGACCATTACGAGCTGGATCTAAACTTATTCAAACCCCGCCCCGATTACTTGCTACGGGTCTATGGAATGAGCATGAAAGACATCGGCATTTTAGATGGTGATTTACTGGTCGTGCACAAATCACCGCAAGCCGACAATGGTCAGGTTGTGGTGGCACGCTTGAATGGAGAGGTTACGGTCAAACGACTCAAGAAGCGCGAAGAGCACATCGAGTTATGGCCGGAAAATAGTGATTTCAAGCCCATCTCTATTGACCAGCAACACGATGACTTTCATATTGAAGGCATCGCAGTTGGTTGTATTCGCAGGGGTTGTTGAGATGTCTCAGCAAGCCTCTCTGCAATCGGTTTTACAGCACGCTTCAATTTGGCGCGGTAGCAGTGATTTCCATCATTCCCATACCGAGCAACACGAATTCAAGCAATTACCTACTGGTCACCCGATACTGGATCAACAACTCCCAACCGCTGGCTGGCCACACGGTGCGCTCATCGAAATCCTGCATGATTATCCCGGCCAAGGCGAGCTACAACTGGTATTACCTGCTTTGGCGCGCCTAAGCCAGCAACAACAGCGAATCGCCATGATTAACCCACCGTGGATACCTTACGCACCAGCACTTCAATCAAGTGGTGTTGATTTAACTCATTTTTTCAGCATCGGCCCATTAAATGCTAGCGATCAACTATGGGCGCTGGAACAAACATTACGCTCCGGCCATTTTCAAGCGGTATTAGCCTGGCCTGATACCGACCTTTCTATCCCAATTTTACGACGCTTACAATTGGCGGCAGAAACGGGCCAAGTCAGCGGTTTTTTATTTCGCCATAGCGCGGTGCAAAAACAGCATTCTCCAGCGGCCTTACGTATCGCACTGTCGCCGGCCTCTTGTGCAGAGGGGCGTGCCATCTCACTCGATATTTTTAAATGCCGCGGCCGCCATTTTCGCCAACCAATACACATATCGCTCCCAACCCCTGAAAGCATTGCGGCCTAAGTCAACATGCTGTGGCTTGCGCTTTATTTCCCCGATTTGCCGCTGCAATCTGTGCAGACAACAGCCAATGATTGCGCTACCGTCCTGCATGAAAATCAACGCGGCAAGGCGGTCATCGTTGCGGCGAATCCCATCGCTCGGCAAGCGGGGATTCAGCCCGGCATGTCGTTATCATCATCTCAGCCGCTGGCCCACCCGCTCCTTAGTATCGAACGCCAAATATCGGCTGAATTAAAAGCCTTGAATCGCCTGGCGATATGGGCGCAACAATTCACCCCATCAGTGAGTCTGCAACCCCCCAATTGTTTGCTGCTGGAAGTCGAGGCAAGCTTGCATTTATTCGACGGAATCAAGAATTTACAGCACACCATCGCCGATAAAATAGCGCTGCTATCCTACACCTTATACCAAGGCGTTGCGCCCACCCCGGGGGGCGCTTGGCTGTTAGCAAAGCATGGGGACTCACCAGCCATCCTGGGACAAAAACAACTGCAAGCCAAGATCATGACCTTGCCGATCAAGCTGCTAGAGCTGGATCATTCGCAGCATAAAACGTTTAAATCATTGGGGCTGAAGTGTATTGCCGATTTGCTCCGATTACCACGCGCAGGCTTAAATCAACGACTTGGCCCAGCGCTATTATTGCAAATTGACCGCATCCTCGGCCACAAACCCGACCCGCGTGAGTTTTTCAAAGTCCCTGAAACTTTTTCCAGTGAAATCCTCTTACCCAATACTACTCATGAAACCGCTCCCCTGGTTTTTGTGCTACAGCGATTGTTGCAGGAATTGAGTGGATTTTTAATCGCGCGCAGCCGGGGTGTTCAGCGCTTGCAACTGGGCTTGCTGCCAGCTGCACGATTAACTAATCCCAGCCCTATTCAGTGGCTGGATTTAAACCTATTAAGCCCCAACAATGATCCTGAGTATCTGCTGAAACTGTGGCAGGAAAAGCTAGATCGCTATCGGCTGCTGACACCGGTTGAGGGCATCCTCTTAAAAGCACCCAAGCTGCTGCCCATCACGACCAGCCACCCCGATCTATTCACACCTCACCCGCAGCATACTGAAGCGTTTGCACAGTTTGTAGAGCGAATGCAGATTAGGCTAGGAGCTGGGTGCGTGCAACAGCACAGCTGTCAAAACGATCACCGACCCGAAAAAGCTATTACGGCGGTAACTTATCCAGCCATGCAGCCCACCGCTTGCAAAGCTTTCCCATTGGCTGCACGGCCGCTATGGTTATTAGCACAAGCCCAGCCCTTAAAAGCAACGCCACAAGGTCTGTGGCTGCAGGGATCTATCCGCCTTTTGAATGGCCCCGAACGGATTGAGTCAGGCTGGTGGACCTCCTTGAACATACGACGAGATTATTATCTAGCCAGCAATTCTCAGCAGCAAATGCTATGGATTTATCAAACCGTCAACCCACCGCAGCAATGGTTTTTGCATGGCCTATTCTAGGCATGGCGCGTCTAAGCATGACGTACCCGCTTACGCAGAACTCCACTGCCTCAGCAACTTCACCTTTCTACGTGGTGCCTCACACCCCGCTGAACTCGTTCAGCACGCCGCCACACTCGGCTATAGTGCGCTGGCAATCACAGATGAGTGCAGCCTCTCCGGCATTGTCCGGGCGCACACCGCAGCAAAAGAAACCGGGTTAAAACTGATTGTCGGCAGTGCAGTCCAGCTTGAAGACGGTCCCAAACTAGTGGTATTAGCCTGTAACCGTGAAGGCTATGCGCAGCTATCACAATTGATCACCGTCGGCCGTAACCGCGCACCCAAGGGCAAGTATCAGCTTTATCGGAAAGATTTAGAATCGGGGCTGCCCGATTGTTTGGGGATACTCATTCCTGCACTTGACTATTCATCAGCCAATCAACAAGGCTGGCAACAGACGCATCAGCAAGCAGCGGTTTGGATGCAAAGTCAATTTTCTGGGCGCTGCTGGGTGGCGGTTGAAGCTCTATATCTGGGCGAAGAATCACAGCATGTTCAAGCACTGCGTCAGATTCATAGTGAAACGGGGATATCACTGGTCGCCTGCGGAGACGTGCATTACCACCGACGAAACCGGCAGAGTTTGCAAGATGTATTAACAGCCATTCGATTGAATACACCTCTTGATAAGGCAGGCCAAGCGCTTTATCCCAACGGTGAGCGACATCTGCGCAGCCGAAAAAATCTTGCCGCCCTGTATGAACCCGCATGGTTAAAGGCCAGTATTGAAATTGCTGCTCGCTGTCACTTTGATCTCAGTGAACTGCGTTATGAATATCCTGAGGATTTAGTCCCAGCCGGTCAAACTGCGATCGCCTATTTGCGCGAACTAACCCAACAAGGTGTTGCACACCACTGGCCACAAGGCGCTACTCCCAAAGTGCGAAAGCAGATTGAGCATGAGCTAGTTTTGGTTGAACAGCTTAAATACGAGCACTTTTTCTTGACCGTGCACGACTTGGTTCAATTTGCTCGCAGTCGTGGCATTTTGTGTCAGGGGCGCGGCTCTGCGGCCAATTCAGCGGTCTGTTATTGCCTGCACATCACCTCGGTCGACCCTGCCCACAGTAATATGCTGTTTGAACGTTTCATTTCCAAAGAACGTGATGAACCGCCTGATATTGATGTTGATTTCGAAAACGCCCGGCGCGAAGAAGTCATGCAGTACATCTATCAGAAATATGGCCGACACCGTGCTGCGCTGGCGGCTACGGTGATTACTTATCGCCGTAAAAGTGCCTTGCGTGATGTGGGCAAAGCGATGGGTTTAAGTCTTGAGCAAATTACCCGAGTGAATAATTCCCTGGCGTGGTGGGTGCGTGATATCAGTGATGAACAGCTGCGTGAGGCAGGCTTTAACCCCGATAATCCCGTTATTCAGCAGGTACTACTATTGGCGCAACAGTTAAAAGGGTTTCCGCGACACTTATCGCAGCACGTCGGTGGTTTCGTGATTGCCCGCGACCAGCTCTCGCGGCTAGTGCCGACCGAAAATGCCGCTATGGCTGACCGCACCATCATCCAATGGGATAAAAACGACATTGAGTCATTGGGCTTGCTCAAGGTTGATTGTCTGGCCTTGGGAATGCTCAGCGCCATCAGCCGCTGTTTTAGTTTACTTAAGCGCCATTATGGGCTGGATTACGGTTTGAAGGATATCCCTGCCGGTGATGCAGCGACCTATCAGATGATCCAACGCGCCGATACGATTGGTGTGTTTCAGATCGAATCACGCGCGCAAATGAATATGCTGCCGCGCCTGAAACCCAATAGCTTTTATGACTTGGTGATTCAGATTGCCATAGTCCGGCCGGGGCCCATTCAAGGCGATATGGTGCATCCGTATTTACGTCGTCGCCGTGGTGATGAGCCCGTCACCTATCCCAGCAAAGAGGTAAAAGCGGTACTATTACGCACGCTGGGCGTGCCCATTTTTCAAGAACAAGTGATCGAGCTGGCAATGGTCGCGGCTGGATTCACTGGCGGCGAAGCAGATCAGCTCAGGCGCGCCATTGGTGCCTGGCGTAGCACTGCCCAGTTGGAAGATTTTCGTCAACAATTGATTGGCGGGATGCTGGCGCGGGGGTACGCGCCGCAGTTTGCCGAGCAGCTATTTAATCAGATCAAAGGCTTTGGCGAGTATGGCTTTCCCGAATCCCACTCAGCCAGCTTCGCCTTGATTGCCTATGTGTCGGCATGGTTGAAATGCCATTACCCGGCTGCGTTCACTTGCGCGCTCCTAAACAGTCAGCCGATGGGCTTTTACCCAGCCGCACAGCTGGTACAAGACGCACAACGCCATGGCGTAAAAGTCTTACCTGCAGATGTCAATGCCAGCAATTGGGAGTCTCTGCTTGAGCCGACAGATAGCCCGCTAGCCATACGCCTTGGTTTGCACCGGGTGAAAGGCTTGAGTAAAGAGTTGGGTCGACGGATTGAAACTGAGCGCATCACTAAACCCTTTCAGGATATACAGGACTTGCAATCTCGAACCGGGATCAATCAAAAAGCCCGGCAGGCACTAGCTGCTGCTGACGCCTTACGCAGCCTATGCGGAAATCGTCACCAAGCAAGCTGGCAAGCGCTGGGGATGGTTGCGCCAAACACGCTTGATTTGCCACTCAGTCAAAAAGAACCTACTCACACTTTAGCTGCTCCGAGTGAAGCCGAAGATATTGTGGCCGATTACGCCCACACCAAGCTAACCCTACGCCGCCACCCCATCGCATTACTTCGCAATCGATTTGAACGCGAAGGCTGGCGTTCATCAAAAAGCCTGCAGACCTGCGCGAACAATACATTTACCCGCGTAGCTGGCTTGGTAGTCAACCGCCAACACCCCAATGCCGGCGGGACGGTTTTTATTACCCTGGAAGATGAGTTCGGCTATACCAATATCGTCATCTGGAAGCGCGTCACCGCACAGTATCTCAAAGCCGTCCTGCACGGGCGACTATTGATGATCGAAGGTAAAGTTGAACGTGACGGCCTAGTGATCCACGTAATTGCCAATACGATTAATGACTATACGCAATGGCTGGGTGACTTAAGTACATCCTCACGCGATTTTCACTAACAACCAAATAGGAAATCAAGGGGTCAGCAATGAGAACAAGGTCTCTGACCCCTTATATTCGACTCTCATATGGAATTAAGTATCCAGCATGGATAGATTGTGAGAACCCGCCTTACCCAAAAGTGCTTTCTAGCGTTGTCCTTTAAGAAAACATAGCGTATCCTTTAAGAAAATGTTTTTCTTAAAGGACAGCCAACATGGGCAATAAAGAGCGTGGTGAAAAGATCAGGCATCAAATCATCAGGGATGTGCGCAATCACCCCACTGATCTGACACGACATATATCTACACTATTTAATATTACCCCACAGGCTGTTGGACGTCATGTGCGTATTCTGGAAGATGAAGAAAGACTCATGTCCACCGGAAGAGGCAAGGGCAAGAGGTTATTTCTAGGCGATGTTCGTAGACATACTAAAGCCTACTTTACAGCGGATGATTTGCAAGAAGATAGAATGTGGCGACGCGATTTTGAGTACATATTCGACGGAATCAAAAAGAATGTAGTTGAAATATGCTACATCGGATTTACTGAAATGGTCAATAACGCGATCGATCACTCTGGTTCGGAGGCCATTGATATAACTGTGGATAGAGACAAAGAAGATATCTATATTGCTGTTTCCGATATCGGAGAAGGTATATTTCGAAGGATTAAACGATTGTGTGAACTAGAGGATGACCGCCATGCTTTGTTCGAGTTAACGAAAGGTAAGCTTACGACTGATCCAAATAATCACACCGGACTCGGCATCTTTTTTACTTCGCGCGCGTTTGATCATTTTAATATTAAATCAATGGGTTTGAGGTTTCGGCATGATGAAGACTTTACCTTCAATTTTTTTGAGAAAGTCCCATTAATGGACAATTTGAGCACATTTGTAGTTATGAGCATTTCCCGTAACTCAAGTAGAAATATGAAGGATGTTTATGCTGAATATACAGGCGGCCCAGAAGAGCATGAATTTAACCGAACAGTTGTACCTATTAACATGGCTGAGTATGGCGCAGAAAGTTTAGTATCACGCTCGCAGGCTAAACGCGTTCTTACCAATTTGGATAAGTTTAAGCATGTAGCGTTAGATTTCAGTGGGATTGATTCAGTCGGGCAAGCATTTGCCGATGAAATTTTTAGGGTGTACACGAGAAACAATCCAGAAATTGTTCTTACGCCAATTAATATGAGTAATGATGTTATGAAAATAGTAGAAGCGTCAGTATCACAACGTCGAAAAGAGATGCTGTCAGACATACTAGGCAATTGACTGTAACCGTCATTTCACCGTAGCGGTAGAAGAACTGGCCGAGCGAATAGGCAGGGAAACCACCAACTAAAAGCAATCAGACCGATCGTTTGTAAGCAATGCAGCAGAAAGCCAAATATTCGAATCTTAGCGGACAGCAAGCCACGATACAAAAAGGCAAAAACCCTCGAGTATTTCGCAAGCTCGTGTACCCAATAAAAAAGACCTACACCATCCAATGATGTAAGCCTTTTAGTGATTTGGCGCGCCCGAGACGATTCGAACGTCTGACCGCCTGGTTCGTAGCCAGGTACTCTATCCAGCTGAGCTACGGGCGCTGATCCCAATTGCAGCAGTGAGTGCTGAACTGGGCGCGCGATTCTATCTCAATTCTTGATAAAAAGTATAGCCTGAGGGTAAATAAGCCAAAGAAAAACTAAGGCACCAAAGCGGGTAAATTCAAGCCAGTGGTTTCATCCAAACCACACATCAAATTCATATTCTGCACCGCCTGCCCTGCCGCGCCTTTGACAACATTATCTTCAGCAGCAAGCACAATCACTTTGTCCGACCCAGCCTGGCGGTGAATCGCTATTCTGCACATATTGGTGCCACGTACCGAACGCGTATCCGGGTGCGAACCAGCAGGCATGACATCCACAAACGGCTCATCTTTATAAAATGCTTCGTACAGCGCTTGCACATCCATTTCAGGGTCGTTTAGATCGGCGTAGAGGGTCGCATGAATACCACGAATCATCGGCATCAAGTGCGGCACGAATACCAGGCCCACTTCTTCGCCTGCAGCAATGCTGAGGCCTTGTTTGATTTCTGGCAAGTGACGATGACCGCTGGCGGCATAAGCCTTAACCGATTCACTGACTTCACTAAACAGATTAGCAACAGCAGCCGAGCGCCCTGCCCCTGACACTCCTGACTTGCAGTCGGCGATCAGGTTTTTAACATCAACCAGCTTATTGCTTACCAGCGGCAAAAAACCCAGCTGTACTGAGGTTGGGTAGCAGCCGGGATTGGCAATCAATTGCGCGCCTTTGATTTGCTCTCGATACACTTCAGGCAAACCGTAAACCGCATCAGCCAGCAACTCTGGGCAGGCGTGCTGCATGCCGTACCACTGCTCCCAAGTTGCAACGTCGTCAATCCTGAAATCGGCAGAGAAATCAATCAACTTGACACCATTTTTCATCAACTCCGGTGCGTGTTTCATCGCCACACCGTTTGGTGTCGCCGCAAACACCACATCACAGCCATTTAAGTCAGTAGTCTCCGGGTCAGAATAGCGCAAATCATCATAATGCCCGCGCAAGCTCGGAAATAATTCAGCAACGGCTTTGCCCGCTTCACCCCGAGAAGTGATCCCTAGAACCTCGGATTCCGGGTGATTAGCGAGTATTCGCAATAGCTCGACCCCGGTGTATCCGGTGCCGCCAATAATGCCTACTTTGATTTTTCCCATGGTTGTGTTCAAGTCTTGATAGAATCCGTCGATTCTGATCATTTTAATTCTGACTGCAAGCCCTTTATTCGATTCAACCCTATTTATGTCTGATAACCCCTCACAGCATCCGCTTGCAACCTGGATCGACAGCAAAAATGCGCTGGCTGCAGATACGAATCTCAGCCATGAGGCAAAACAGACTCGCGACCGCGAGATTGGCAAGGCCAACACCGACAGAACCAAGCATCAGCAAATTGGCAACTGGCTGAATACCATCCAAATCCCGGGTTTTCAGCGACAAGGCCACCAATGGGTACACGGCTACCACAGCTTGTTGTTGCTGACAGCCTTGATCGGCTTGGTCTCTGGACTGGCTTGGGCGAAATTAGTGCTTGCCTACGATGGCGGCCAGCCGATTAATATTATTCAAGCCTGGATGCTGTTAGTGGGCTTGCCAGTGCTTTTTTGGCTGTTCTATGTGCTGAGCTTATTGCCCATTAAAATACCCCTATTCGCTTCGCTCGGGCAATTATTCCAACGCAGTTTGTTCTACCCGATAGTCCGCAGCCTGATGCGCCGCTTTTCAGGTGATCATAAGTCTAGCGCGCCCATCAATGCGGCTGATTTCAGCCAAGTTGGTTTTTCGATGGCCTTATTTTTAACCCAATTGCTGGGTTTAGCCTTTGCGGTCGGGACTATTATAGCGAGTGTCTATTTGATCTCTACACGGGATTTAGCCTTCGCCTGGAGCACTACGCTTGATTTGGACAGCCAAACACTCCACAGCATCACCAGCGCATTATCTGCGCCGTTTGCCAAGCTCAGCGACTTAAGCAAACCGAGCTTGGAATTGATTGAAGCAAGCCGCTATTTTCGCTTGGATGATGCCACCCTTAGCCATTTTCAGAAAAGTGACATCGCCCAAATATTGACTGCCTGGTGGCCATTCTTATTAGCTTGCATGCTGGTTTACACGCTGGGATTACGGCTGTTAAGCACCTGGCACGCTCACCATCGATTTATCAGCCTAAGCAAACAAGCGATCATCAACCAACGAGGTGCTGGCGAATTATTGTCTCGGCTCAACTCGCCGTTAGTGTCAACCCTGGCTCCTACCGAAGAAGTGGCACTCGACACCAACCTAGAACAATCGGCTCAGCCCAAGCGGGAACGCTATCAGTTAAACGCTGCAGTCATTGATTGGAGCGATAGTGGGCTGGATAAAGCCACAGCCAAAATAGCCTTAAAGACAATCGGCATCCGACAAACGGACTTCAAATCTCTCGGCGGCAGGCTATCACTGGCACAGGATCAAGCTACCATAGGCCGATTAACCAGCCGAAAACCCGAGTCTATAGCAATCATCACTAAAGCCTGGGACACCCCAACGCTGGATTTTCATGATGCTATCAGTAGCATAAGACAGCACTTCGCCGGTAAGCTAATCGTATTGCTACAGCACAATACTGATACACCCGCAACGCGCGAAGATATCGACAGTTGGCGGCAAAGCCTGGCTAACTTGAATGACACTGCACTCACGATCGATGAGTTAATTACTGCATGAATCATCCCCGAATTGCGATTGTAGGCCACCCTAACAAAGGCAAAAGTAGCTTGGTTTCAACCATGGCTGAAGATGATAGCGTCCATATTTCGCCGATATCAGGCACTACGCTGGAAAATCGTGAATATCCGATGCAAGTCGATGGCGAAACCCTGTATTCGCTGATTGATACCCCCGGATTTCAGCGCACTCGTGAAACCCTGGAGTGGTTAAAGCTAGCGAATACTGATACCGCCAGCCGTAAACAAACAATCCGTCAGTTTATTGATACCCATCGAAATAACCCGCATTTTTCTGCAGAGACTCAATTACTCAGCCCGATTATTGAAGGTGCAGGGATTTTGTATGTGGTTGATGGTTCCCGCCCGTTTGGGGTGGAGTATGAGGCAGAAATGGAGATTCTGCGCTGGACGGGTCAAGCCAGCATGGCCCTGATCAACATGATTAGCGAGACCGGTGACTACAGCGATGAATGGCGCTCAATTCTCGAGCAATATTTCAAAATCGTTCGTATTTTCAATCCACTAACCGCTCCTTTTGAGAGAAAGATTGCACTCTTACAAGGCTTCTCACACTTGAATGACGCCTGGCATCAGCCGCTGGAGCGAGCTGCCTCTGTATTAAAAATGCAACGACAGCGTCAACGTAATTCGTCCGCACAATTATTGGCTGAATTACTTGAGTCCATGCTCACACTTAAACTCACCCAGCGCCTGAGCCGTGATCAAGCTGATTCTGAAATAGAGGCCAGCAAAACCACGCTCAATGAGCAATTCAAACAAAAACTAGTGGCATTGGAACAAGACTACCGACGCACAATTGAACGACTGTATCAGCACCATCAATTGTCGATTCAAAATGAAGCCCATAAGGCACTTGATCTTGACCTGTTTTCAGATCGTAGTTGGACTGTATTCGGCCTTGACCAAACCCAGCTACTGACGACCAGTGTTGCCGGTGGCGCGATTGCTGGCGGTGTTATTGACCTTGCAGTGGGTGGCAGCTCGCTGTTTCTTGGCGCGGGCATTGGTGCTGCCGCAGCAGGATTATCAGCTTGGTTCTCTGCAGACAAACTGGCTAAAACCACCCTGCTCGGCACCAGCCTGGGTGGGCAGGAAATTAGCGTCGGACCGATTCAAAACCGCAACTTTCCTTACATCGTCTTAAGCCGGTGTTTGGTCCATCATCAACTGGTGGATGGCCATTCGCACGCAGATCGAAGGCCCGCTAAAATGGATGAATCAGCGCTGTTATCTAAAAATACCGAGATAAAAGCCCGAATTCCGTTTGAAAAGATTTTTTCAGCCTACCGAAAACCTGATATCGATAACGCCGCTAGCTTACGCAAAACCTTATCTACCCTAATCCAGACAGTAATCAGTGATAGTCCTGAGGGGTGAGTAACTGACGCCACTACCCCAGCCGAAACAATAAGCCAACGATCGATAAACCCAGCAATAATGCCAGGGTCAGTTGTCGAAACTGAGATTCAGTGCTTTGACTAAAACGACGGCTCCCCAATGCTATTCCAAGCAACAGAAACGGTAACAATATAGCTGTCCTGACGAGCAGCCTTGAATCAATCAAGCCCTGTGCACTGCCGAGCAACACGGCGTACACATCGGTAAAGAAGAATAATGCCACTAAGGTTGCGCGCATAACCGCAGCCTCCAGCCTGATCGATACAAAAACTACTGCAACCGCCATCCCGCCTACGGCTGCAGCACCATTGAACAAGCCTGAAACAACACCGGTACTGAAATCCAATAGTGAGCTATCGTACTGCCTGAAAGATTTTCCAACCAAATTCACCAAACTCGCGAGAAGAATGAGTAGTGAAATGATCAGCGCCATTTGATCGCCCTTTAAATGCGCTAAACCATAGATACCTATTGGGATCGTTAATGCTGACCCAGCTAATAAACGCAGTAACCGCGACCAGTGGATATGGCTCCAGACTGCAGGCAGCATCCGTACACTGGCGGCAACTTCCAGCAAAAACAGGCAAGGTACGATCTGCGCCGGAGGCACCACCCAAGTTGCTAACAGAACCACCAATGCTGAAAACCCGAAACCACTGTAACCTCGAACTACCGCTGCCAACAAAGTGATGGCAATCAGATAACACAGCACAAAAGGACTCATGCCCGTCAAGGCAATCAGGCTTTGCATATCATCGAAATGAAAAAATGGCGCTCTGTTTTGGCTGCTTAATTTCCTGTCTATTAATTGCTTCTGTCAAAACGCCAAGCGGTGGTTTACAAGCCCAACACTGCCTCTGCACTGGTGTAATTTAAACCCTGAACCTCAGCAACTTCTTCAATGGTTAAGTCGCCTTTATGAACGTTCAAACCGTTACGTAAGTGCACATCATCAGCCAATGCTTGCTTATAGCCTTTGTCTGCCAACGCCAAGACATAGGGCAAGGTGGCGTTATTAAGTGCAAAGGTAGAAGTGCGTGGTACCGCACCTGGCATATTGGCAACGCAATAGTGGATGACATCGTCAACGACGTAGGTTGGATCAGCGTGGGTGGTTGCCTTTGATGTTTCAAAACAGCCGCCTTGGTCAATCGCAACATCGACCACTACCGAGCCAGGACGCATGGCCTTAATCATATCTGCGGTCACTAATTTAGGTGCCGCTGCACCTGGAATCAGTACCCCACCCACGACCACATCGGCTGACAACACATGCTGCTCTAACGCATCGCGGGTTGAGTAGACAGTGTTGATGGAGCGCCCAAACTGCGCCCATAGCTCTTTGAGCACATCTGTAGAGCGATCTAAAACCCATACGTCAGCACCTAAACCAACTGCCATATACGCGGAGTGACGCCCTACTACGCCACCCCCGATGATCACCACTTTAGCCGGGTCAACACCAGGTACGCCGCCCATCAGCATACCTTTGCCTCCTTGGGCCTTTTCAAGGCAATGTGCGCCAGCTTGAATGGCCATACGACCCGCCACTTCGGACATAGGCGCCAACAACGGCAAACCGCCTCTTGGGGAAGTAACGGTTTCGTACGCGATACACACTGATTTGCTGTCGATTAAATCATTGGTCTGAGGAACATCCGGCGCCAAATGCAGATACGTGAATAAAATTTGATCAGGCCGCAGCATGGCGCGCTCAACCGCTTGTGGTTCTTTAACCTTGACGATCATATCCGCTTGCTTGAATATATCTTTTGCGGTCGCAGCAATGCTCGCACCGGCAGCGATATAATCATCATCACTCATACCGATACCCATACCCCCATTGGTTTCTACGACTACTTTATGACCGTGCGCTACCGCTTCGCGTACGCTCGCTGGGGTTAAACCGATACGGTATTCGTGATTTTTGATTTCTTTTGGGACGCCAATAAGCATTGGTAAACTCCTGAATATGCGAATAAAAAGGCCTAAATAGAATTGCCTTATGGTTAGAAAAACAGCGTTAGCTGATAATGACTGTAAGGTAGGATTTTCGCCGCTTGGGCGGTAGTACCAGTAGCAGTATATACGGCATGCCAGCCGTTAAACTCCGTTTAACTGAAGCTGACAGTTGGATCTAATTTATAGAGCTTGCGGCTATCTACATCCATCACAGAGAGCCCTCCCCATCAGCACCAAAAAAACGCTCCGAAGAGCGTTTTTCCTTTGAGACTTTGGGATGAATCCATCTTATGAAGTCGTTAGTTACCTTGAACAGCGCCCGATTTATTCAAGTTGCTAGGTGCGAAGATGCTGTCATAGCTCTCCGTTGGTTTATTTGCTGGCTCCCCAGACTGTCCCTCAGTAGCTGGTTCGCCTTGCTCTTTATCTCGGTTCAGATTGTCAGGCGCAAATATATTGCCATAACCACCACCGCTTTGTTTTTTCGGCGCTACCGGAGTTTTATTCGGTGCAGCAGCCTCTCCCGATGGCTTGGCACTTTGGAACATACGTTTGGCTTTGAATGACTCTACCTTCCGACTAGTCTCTAAACGCTTCTGCTCAACCACTCTAGCCTTACACTCATCGACGCCTATGGTACCCGCAAAATAGGCGGTTCCTAAGCCAGCGATAAATATCAGCAACGTCAGGATTAAGGCCGGGTTTGCGACCAAGCTGGCCTTAGTCGCTCGGTCATTAGAATTGCTTTCGGCTAACTTCTTAACCTCACGATCATATTTATCTTCCCGGCGCTTTAGGATTTCAAAAATAATCGCGCCAAATAAAGTCAGCGTGATAATGATGACCGCCAAGGCACTGATCGATGGGTTAATTCCGTAGCGTACCTTACTGGCCAAAACGGTAGTTAAAGTCGACTCTGAAACAATCGTAAATACCGTGGTGTTGTAGTTTTCAAAAGAAGCCAGAAAACCCAATACCGCCGCCGAACCGACTGCTGGTCGCAAGAACGGCAGTAACACCTTTCGAAAAGTTTGCACGTGGGTTGCACCCAAGTCTAGTGCTGCCTCTTCCTGAACCGAATCGAAACGTTGCAAGCGGGAAATAAAAATCAGCATCGCGTAAGCAGCGACGAAGGTGGACTGGCCAATGATGGTCAGAAAAATGCCGTCATAGAAGAAGGAATCGTAGCTGGCATTAAACATCCGCCCCAATCGATCCCAAAATACTAAAGTTGAAATACCGAGTACCACCCCAGGGATTAAGATGGGCGAAATAACAATAGTGTAGTACCACGGCCGGATACGATCATTAACTTGGGTGAGCATCAAAGCGCCCGCCAAACCCAGCGGAATGGCTAAAATCACGACTCCGAGGGCAATGAAAATACTGTTTTTCAGGCCCTTCATCAAATCTTCATCACGCCGTAAGACATCAAACCATTCTGTCGTAAAGCAATTCCAAGGCGAGACACGCGGAAATTCAGAGCTATTAAAAGCGGTCATCCCCATGATGATCAAGGGCGCAAACAGGTAGGCAAAAAAGCCCAGCACGAATAGCAGGGTAAAATATTTGGCGAGCTTATCGGAGGTCATCACGCGCCCTCGTTCAACTTGCACTTAAACAGCTTCATCATCAGCAGCACAAATATAATCGTCGACGCCAGTAAGAACACACCGTAAGCAGAACCACGTTGCCAGTTATTGCCCTGATTGAACCACTGATAAATAATCTGCGTGAACCACAAACTATTCGGTCCACCCAAAATTTGAGGTGCCGCCAAGGCGCCAGCTGTCAGCATGAAAACCATGGTTGCGCCGGAAGTGATACCAGGCTTGGCATAAGGGATGACGACCCGCTTGTGAATCCGCCACCAAGGTGCGCCGAGATCACGCGCCGCTTCTATTTGATTTTTATCGAGGCTTTCAATGGCGTTATAAATCGGAAAAATCATGAGCAAAATAAAGGCGTACGACAAGCCTGCGTACAGCGCATAATTTTCACGGATAAAGTCGATAGGGACTTCGGTCAATCCCAGCCATAGCAAGAATGAGTTGATTACCCCGCTCGAGCCGAGCATGATCTTAAACGCGAAAGCCCGAAGCAATTCGTTAACCCAATACGGCACGATGAGTGCCAACACCATTAACCGGCCCCAGCCACCTTTGGCGACATGTGCCAGGTAATAGGCAATCGGATAACACAGGATTAGGTCGAAAATCGTTACAAAAAATGCCGTTATCAGGGTACGCACAAACACGCCCATATCGACTACGTTATAAGAGTCAGACGCTTGCTCACTACCAAAAATCAAAAACTTATAGTGCGAGAGTGTATACACATCTTTCGCTCCGCCAACTTCGGCTGGCGGCAAGTTGTATCGAAACGAAAAATCCAGCATGAATATCTGCGGCATGATGATGAGCATGCCCAGCCAGATCAACATTGATGCGATTAGAAAGACAGAGATTCCCACTCCGTTTTTCAGTAAGAACTGCTTCCAATACTGAATCATAAAGTTCGCTTCCGGCTATTTAAACTGTCTGAGTGATGCTGTTAGGTATCATCAGCTAATTCACCCACTGGGGTAGCAATCGAGCGGTCAGCTTGGAACCCAAGTTTTACCCGCTCACCTTTGGTGTGACTCAAATCTCGACCGATATTGACGACAGACATTTTCAAGGTTCGTCCAGCGGCCATCCCTGAGGTGACCTCGGGTGTCTCTAGAAATACGTGCTGCAAACTACCTTCAAACTCTTCTTGCTTGATAACGGCTTCAATTTGATTATCGAAGCTAGTACCATTCACAAACTCAAGTGATTCAGGGCGAACAAACACAAAAGCTTCGTCACCCACCGACAATTGTGGTCTGCCTCCACTCTTAGCGTTGCGCGCACGTATTTGGCCTAAGCCAGAATCAACGACCACATAGTCGTCTTGAGTGCTGCTAACCTTTCCGGTTATCAAGTTATTCTCGCCAACAAAGGACGCAACAAAAGCTGTTTCGGGCTCGTTGTAAACCGAAGACCCATCGCCAACCTGTTCAATCACACCCTGGCTCATCACCGCAACATTATCGGACATTGCCAGTGCTTCGCCCTGATCGTGGGTAATGTAGATAAAGGTAATACCTACTCGCTGTTGGATCGCCCGCAACTCGGTACGCATGTGTTGGCGCAACTTCAAATCAAGTGCAGACAATGGCTCATCGAGCAGTAACACGTCAGGCTCCGCACATAAGGCGCGAGCAATGGCGACGCGTTGTCGCTGTCCGCCAGAGAGTTCAGTCACCATCTTATCGCCCTGATCAGACAAAGCAATTAGATCCAGCAGTTCATCCGCTTTTTTCATTCGCTCTTGCTTGCCAACGCCACGAACTTCTAACGAAAAGGTAATATTTTCCCAAACTTTCATCAATGGGAATAACGCAAGATTTTGAAAAATTAGCGCAGTAGGCCGATTATTAGGCCCGATCCCCGCCATGTCTTTGCCACCAATCAGCACGCGGCCTTCTGATGGCTTAAGAAATCCAGAAATTGCGCGGAGTATGGTGGTTTTACCGCAGCCAGAAGATCCTAGAAAACTAAAGAATTCGTTTTCTTTGATATGGATGTTGATGTCTCTAGCGGCCACAAATTGACCGAAACGAATCCATACCTCTTCGAGTTGTACGTCAGCACTCATAGTTCGCGCCTCTATTGCCTATTGGGATGAATAGTCTTTCCCCATCCGAGCGTACAAAGTAGATATCAGTGCAGCCAAACAAGGAGTTAAGAAATCAAGCAACTCCCTATAAACGGGGAATTGCTCGATCAGCTTTTTTACGCAGCGTTGAATTTATTGACAAATTCGGTGCGCACGTCAGCATACCATTGTGGTTCTTTCGGCCAAGGCCAAAGGTTGGCCAAAGCATCGCCTGGATAAACCGAAGCAAAGATATCGCCATACCCATCGCTAGCAAACTTATCAGCGCCTAGCACCGCAGAGTTATAACCATGACCTTTTCCACCCCAGGTATCGTCTTTACCACCGTCAATTGAGCGGCCGCCCACTTCAGGGTCAAAGCAATAATTAAGGAATTCGTAAACCGCATCGACGTTCTCAGCTTGACCTGATAGCGCCATGCCATCTACCCAAGCAAGCGAACCTTCTATGGGAGCGCGATACTGTACAGGTTCCGAGTCTTTCATTAGCGTGATTGGCGGGCCGTCCCATGCCTGACCAACTACAACACCATCATTTAACAAGCCGTTTTTCTGGCTATCTGCGTCGTTCCAGAATAGCTTCACTTGGTCCTTATTTTTGATGCAGAAATCCGTTACCACTTGCCAAGTCTTACGCGTGGCTTCTTCACTATCATAGGCTGCCTTCATCGCGCCTGGATCCAATTCGCCAGTTGACTCCAGATACAAGCCAGCACCGAGCATGCCAGAGTGGACCCGCATCATGGTCTTGCCCTTGACATCAGATTGCCAGATATCGCCATAGCTAGGCACTTCACCATCGCGTGGTGGCGCCCATTGGTCGGTACGCCATGCAACCCCTTCGGTGCCCCAAATTAATGGCAGCCAGTGCGAGCCTTTACCACCAAAATCCCATTCTTCGTTACCCACTTTCAACATCGCCGGATTGACGTTATCGATGGCGGTAATACGACTGTAATCAAAAGGGTTCAATAGTCCCAACTCCGACCACTGTGGTGAACGCATATTGGTCGGGCTGCAGATATCAAATCCGCGGCCTTTAGATGCTTTCATCTTATTAATAATTTCTTCGTTGGAGCCAACACCGGTAAAGTTAACTTTGATTCCGGTTTTTGCTTCAAATGCTTTAAAAAACCCTGCCGATAGGTAATCTGACCACATCATGACGTTTAATTCGCCAGAGGATGCTAAGGCTTTTGAACTGATCACCCATGGTCCCGTCACCGCTGCTGCGGTGGCTATCGCAGAGCCTTGAATTATTTTACGTCGACCTGAATCAATCGTGATCGATTGCTGTTTTGCTTTCTTCATTAATGAATCTCCTCTGGTTTACAAAATGGTGGTGCTTATGTTTATGCGTAATATGTTAGCAGGAATGTCACCCTCGAAACAATTATTTGTATTTGCTCTTTGATCGACCGTTGCCACACCCACAACGCACGTAATACGTACTCGTCATCACAGTGACACTCACCGTACAGAAGCTAATTTTGCCCGAGTAGAGCCAATCTCAGCCACCGGGCTGGGCCAGTTGAAGTTTCTTAATGAGTCGTCAAGGGGCGTTTTTGTCGCAACATTTTTATCGCCACTACCATTGATTTTGAAAGACTGCTTTAAGCACCAAGACGTGGCTATACTTAGCGCAAGCCTTGACAATGGGCAGATAATCATCTATCAGTAGAATTGCTTATACCATTAGAAATAACGATTTTATTTATCTTTCTGATGTGGCGATTATAGTGTTTAGGTGGCTAAATCGAGTCAACTCTGATCCACCGAATGCCCACAAATTGGGCTTGGCACCGTCGCTTTAGCCTGTCAACGCACGACCAATTTCAGCAATCAAATGGGAGGACATACCTCGATTCCAATGCAAATAATAGATTCAGTTTAAGCCAGATAAGGTAATAGCTTAGGTCAAACGCATTGAGTCACCCTTTTCACACATTACAATCATAGAGAACTCACCACTCGCTAATTAATGGTTCTCCATTAATTAGCCGAATCGATCACCAAGAGGAGAAAAGCATGATCAAAAACTTTACTGAGAAACTATCCATCGGTGCTGCTGCAAGCGCATTATTGCTATCCGCAGCATCAGCAGGAGAATTAACTGTCTACACGGCCGTTGAAGCGGAAGACTTAGCGCGATACGCAGAGACTTTTAATCAGGATTATCCTGACATTAAGGTCAATTGGGTGCGCGACTCTACCGGCATCATCACCGCCAAACTCTTGGCGGAAAAGAACAATCCACAAGCTGACGTCATCTGGGGACTAGCGGCGACTTCCTTGCTATTAATGAAGTCCGAAGACATGCTGGAAGCCTATGCCCCTGTTGGTGTTGAAAAGTTAGATCCTAAATTCGTTGACAAAAGCACCCCGCCGGCCTGGACCGGCATGGACGCTTGGGTCGCGTCTGTCTGCTTTAACACGGTTGAAGGTGAAAAGCTGGGTTTGACTGCACCCACCTCCTGGAAGGATTTGACTAAGCCTGAATACCAAGGCCACGTCATCATGCCTAACCCCAATTCTTCCGGCACTGGCTTCCTGGACGTTTCCAGCTGGCTACAAATGTTTGGTGAAGAGGAAGGTTGGGCCTATATGGACGGCCTGCACCAGAACATCGCCTCCTACACGCACTCCGGCTCTAAGCCTTGCAAACTGGCGGCTGCAGGAGAAATCCCGATTGGCGTGTCCTTTGCCTTTCGTGGCGCAAAATCCAAAAATGATGGCGCCCCTATCGAAATCATTGTGCCAGAAGAAGGTGTTGGCTGGGATATGGAAGCAACCGCAATCGTAGCGGGGACTGATAATCTCGAAGACGCGCAGAAGTTGGTCGATTGGAACATCACCAAAAAAGCCAATGAAATGTATAACACTGGTTATGCAGTCGTCGCTTACCCTGGCGTCGCTAAGCCGGTTGAGAACTTCCCGGCCAATCTGGCTGAGAAAATGATCGACAACGACTTTGAGTTTGCTGCCAACAACCGCAAGCGTATTCTGACCGAGTGGCAAAGTCGGTATGATTCCAAATCAGAACCTAAAAAGTAATTCTTACTATTTAGATCACTTGAGTAACAAGGGCACCACAACCGGTGCCCTTGTTACTACTTGCTATAGTGATAGGGCAAAAAGGCTCTGATTTGACAAGAGGTAAGCAACATGAACAGTGGAAACAACAACGATAAGGATTCCACCTACTTAAAGATCGAACACCTGAATAAGTTCTTTGGTTCGTTTCAGGCGCTAAACGACGTTTCACTTGAGATTAAAACCGGCGAGCTGGTGTGCTTCCTCGGGCCTTCTGGCTGCGGCAAGACCACCCTACTCAGAGCCATTGCTGGGTTGGATTTACAAAGCTCGGGCAGTATTTATCAAAACGGCAAAGATATCTCTAACCTGCCGCCGTCTGAGCGTGATTTTGGCATTGTCTTTCAATCGTACGCCCTGTTTCCTAATCTGAGCATTGAAAAAAATATTTCTTTCGGTTTAGAGAACACCAAAGTACCCGCCGATCAAATTGTAGCAAGAGTCAAAGAGCTACTCGCATTGGTGGGACTAAAAGGACAAGATGAAAAGTACCCCGCACAACTCTCCGGCGGGCAGCAACAGCGCGTCGCCTTAGCTCGTGCATTAGCGATGTCACCGGGATTGCTGTTACTGGATGAGCCCTTATCAGCTTTGGATGCTAAAGTGCGGGTTCACTTGCGGCATGAGGTTAAAGAACTACAACGAAAACTGGGCGTGACTACCATTATGGTGACCCATGACCAGGAAGAAGCCTTGGCGATGGCGGATCGAATTGTGGTGATGCACGATGGTGCTGTTGAACAAATTGGATCTCCCACCGAAGTCTATCGAGAACCCGTTTCTTTTTTCGTAGCTGATTTTATCGGTGAAACCAATCAGCTTCCGGCCATCGCAAACAAAGATGGACGCCATGTCACCATCGGCTCGCGCGACATCGCCAGTTCCGCCTACGACTTACCTGCTGGCAGTCAGGTGATCGCCGCCATTCGGCCTGACGATATCATTCCTCACGGCGATGGGGCGCGCTCTCCGGGTGCTCCCGACCCCATCAATGAACCTGACAATACGCTGGAGTTCCAAATCGACGAGATGGAATTTTTGGGTTCCTTTTTACGCACCCGGCTCAGCAATGCTGCCTTTGGTGAGAGCCAAATTATTGCTGATTTCTCAGTCAATGCGGTTCGCCGTTTGGCGATGGAAATCGGCGGTAACCTGCTAATAGAGCTACCCAGCGAACGATTAAAAGTCTATCCTGATCTGGAGCAGGACTCCAGCACATGAGCGGCGCAACGTCGCAGGCTTCGCCCTTCGCCGGTCAAAGAATTAAACCCAAACTGAGTTCGGACGACTGGCTGAAGCGTGGCTTTATGGTCGTCATCGCGCTGTATTTAGTCATCGCCTTGGCATTACCGCTTTACACCATGCTCTCCAAAGCCTTTGAAACCAGCTATTTTGATCTCGGCCAGTTCGAAGTTCAGGTGAGTAATGACATTGGCGATTATGCAACCCCAACCACGACATTAGCGGACATTAATGCTGCCCAGGAACAAATATTGTCTGCCACTGAACTGAATACCAGTTCTGATGGACGCATGGCCGCGACCACGTTTTTCCCTGATTTCAGTTTTCGCAGCCCGGCCAACTACCGCTTTCGAGGCGTTAGCGACGAATCCGTGTATTTATTTGGCTCTGAGCGGCACAGCGGCACCGAGTGGACTGAATATAGTTCAAGCGAATTTAGAACTATTTTTATCCGCCCCGTCCGATCAACCGGCTTCGGCAACTTCGCAACCTACTTCTCAACCCCAGCGCTGTTCAGATCAATAAAAAACTCTTTATATATATCGATCCTGAGCACCATCATCTCAGTCGGGCTGGCATTCTTTTTCTCCTACGCCTTATGCCGTAGCTGCATGCGCTTCAAAGGCGTATTCAAATTGATCGCAATGGCGCCCATTTTGGTGCCCTCCCTGCTCCCAGGAATTGCGCTGATTTATCTGTTTGGCAACCAAGGCATCCTCAAATCTTTCTTGATGGGCGAATCTATCTACGGGCCGATTGGCATTGTGGTTGGTTCTGTATTCTTCACCTTTCCGCATGCCATGCTGATCATATTAACCGCCTTGTCCATATCGGACGCACGGCTGTACGAAGCCGCGATATCTCTGCGCGCGTCGAGTTGGAAAACGTTCTGGACAGTCACCATCCCCGGTGCGCGCTATGGCATTATTTCCGCCGCTTTCGTGGTGTTCAATTTAGTCATTACCGACTTTGGCTTACCCAAAGTTATCGGTGGTCAATACAATATGCTGGCAGTCGATATTTACAAGCAGGTCATCGGTCAACAGAACTTTCAAATGGGTGCCGTGGTATCGGTGGTGCTGCTAGTTCCGGCGATGCTGGCCTTTTTTATTGATCGACAGGTTCAGAAAAAACAAGTAGCTATCCTCTCCTCGCGTTCTGTGGTGTATCAGCCCAAGCCTGCACGTCAATTTGATTGGACTTGCTTCACCTACTGCAGTTTGGTTGCGATTTTCATCATTGGCATCTTGGCGGTTTGTCAGTACGCTGCCTTGATTAAATTTTGGCCCTACGACTTGTCCTTCAGTCTCAAGAATTTTGAATTCGACCGCATGGACGGCGGTGGCTGGGGTGCATATCGTAACTCAATCATCATGGCGTCGCTGACTGCTGTCATTGGCACGATTGTGGTTTTCACCGGTGCCTATATGGTGGAGAAAACGGCTGGATTCAAAACTGGCCGAGGTATTTTTCATTTCCTGGCGATGATGCCGATGGCGATTCCCGGCATGGTTCTGGGCTTATCCTACATTTTCTTCTTCAATAATCCCAACAACCCGTTGAACTTCATTTATGGGACGATGGCGATCTTGGTGGTTTGCTCGGTTACGCACTTTTATACCGTGTCACATTTAACCGCCACCACCGCTCTAAAACAGATCGACGGCAAATTTGAATCGGTTGCATCATCATTAAAATTGCCCTTTTACAAACTATTTCGCCGCGTCACGGTGCCAGTCTGTCTGCCCGCAATCCTGGATATTTCGATTTACCTCTTTGTAAATGCCATGACCACCGTGTCAGCAGTGGTGTTTTTGTATTCTCCCACCACGGCACTCGCGTCCGTCGCGGTACTAAATATGGACGATGCTGGAGATATTGCACCCGCAGCAGCCATGGGGATGATGATTTTCTATACGAATCTCGGGGCAAGATTGATCCACGCCCTGGTTTCAGGTGTGATTTTAAAACGTACCCAAGGCTGGCGTGGTCAGTAGCCTCTCGTCATCAGTAACCTCTCTT
The DNA here is from genome assembly GCA_965249035.1 of Candidatus Poriferihabitaceae bacterium. GTDB lineage: Bacteria > Pseudomonadota > Gammaproteobacteria > Arenicellales > Poriferihabitantaceae > CBDFKV01. The sequence goes on from CBDFKV010000007.1 coordinate 565,808, forward strand.
CATTGGTAAGAAACCACTCGGAGGAAGCCCTCTTTTTCAGATGAACACAATGTTGCTTTGGATTGCTTCGCTATACCTGTAACAAGGCTTTCTACTTAAGAGTCCCGCTCAATCACCTCTTTAGCCAGGCTCATAAAGGCGTCAACTAACTTGCTATCCTTGCGCTCACGCAAGAAGACAATTGCTTCATCCATCATCAGATTTTTCTCGGTAATTACGATTTTTACCAATCCGTCACCCGAGCCAAATTCTGCTTCCGAGACAATACCAACGCCACCGCCCGCCGCAACAATTGCCCGAACGGCTTCACGGCCCTCAGCCTCAATGGTGGGTTGTAAGGTAATCCCTGCAATTGCGGCAACTTCTTCCAATTTTGCGCGCGTTTTGGAACCTTTCTCTCGCAGTACCAAGGGTAATCTGGCTAACTCTTTAAGAGAGACTTCTCGTTTGTTAATAAACGCTGATCCTTCTTCAGCAAAAGCGACAATCGGTGCCGAATTGAGCTTCAGTGATTCATACTCTTGACTCTCTTGAATCTCACCCAGCACCCCAATGTCCGATTCATAATTGCGCAGGCTGTTCAATACATTTTCGGTATTCCCCACTCGCAGACTAATAAAAATCTCCGGATAGCGTTGCCGGAATAAAGTCAAAATGGGCAGCATATGGTGGGCTGAGTCAGCCATAATTTTCAATTGCTCTGAACTCAAAGCTCTCGACTCTGACAAAAAATCAGCAACGCATTGCTCTGCCTCAAACATACGCCGGGTTATTTCAAGCAGCTTCCGCCCGTCGGCTGTGAGCGCGACCTTCTTGCTGTGTCGATCAAATAATCGCACATCATTTTCCGACTCCAGTTTGCGCACTTGGTCAGAAATCGCCGGTTGGGTTAAATACAGGGCTTCGGCGGCACGCGAAAAACCACCATGAATGGCAACGTAATGAAATGCTCGAATTTGCACGTAACGCATGGCTTGTATAAATTAATTTAATATCAGTTAGTTATTTGGTGTTTATGAAGTTATTAGTGATGCCTAACGATAGAAATATGACAACCCTTATTGTCCCACCAATCATCTTCTAAATTTATAGATAAATCTGAAATAACGATTTTTCATATAGTTACTTTACCCCCTACAATGCCTCCAATCAATCGCTAATTACGGTTACATTTTCAGGAGACCTCGCCCGTGAAAGCCTGCCAAAATACAGCCTATCCTGCTGCCACCGAAGCCCCCAAACTGGGCGAGCCCTACCTACTAACGCCCGGTCCCTTAACCACTTCCTATGCGGTTAAAGAGCAAATGCTCCGTGACTGGGGCTCGTGGGACGCTGATTTCCGCGCGATGACTGCCACCCTGCGCGCTGAATTGCTCCGCATGATTGGCCCAAACAGCAACGATTATGACTGCGTGCCGATGCAAGGTAGCGGCACGTTTTCAGTTGAGGCGATGCTAGGGTCATTTATCCCCACCAACGGTAAAGCACTGCTGTTGGTCAATGGCGCCTATGGACAGCGAACTGCTAAAACAATGGCCTGTATGGGCCGCGATTATGTGGTGCTGGATAAGGGCGACTATTTACCGCCACGAGCGCACGAAGTTACCGAGATTCTTGACGCTGACACAGACATCACCCACGTTGTAGTGGTTCATTGTGAGACTTCGTCGGGAATCCTTAACCCTATCAAAGAAATCGCTGAAGTCACTTATGCCGCTGGTCGCAAATTGTTGATTGACTCAATGAGTGCCTTTGGTGCAATTGAGATTGACATGGCTGAGCTTCATTGCGACGCATTGGTTTCCTCCGCCAATAAGTGCATCGAAGGCGTGCCAGGATTTGGTTTTGTGATCGCGCACAAAAGTGCGCTAGCAGCGGCCAAAGGCAACTGCCCCTCACTAAGTCTTGATATCCATGACCAGTGGCAACACCTGGAAAATACGGGCCAATGGCGGTTCACCCCACCAACCCATGTGGTCGCCGCGTTTATCGAAGCATTACGAATCCACCGCTTGAACGGTGGCGTTACAGCGCGTGGCGAACGATATCAACGAAATCGAGACGTGCTGGTCGAAGGAATGCGCGAATTGGGGTTTGAAACTTTACTTAACAATCGATGGTTATCACCGATCATCGTCACGTTCTTCAGCCCTAGCGACCCCAGCTTTGAATTCAATCAATTCTACGACTTGATGAAAGCTAAAGGCTTTATCATTTACCCTGGAAAATTGACGGTCGTCGATAGCTTCCGCATTGGCTGCATTGGCAATCTAGATGAGCACGTGATGCGACAAGTGGTTGGTGCTGTATCGAGTTGCCTAGATGAAATGGGCGTAGTTAGCGCAGCGCCACCAGCTGCAGCATTGACCGAACGAGAAAAACTTTCAACCTTAGAGCGAGAAATGACACAATGACCAATCCCACCGGCCTTACCGTGAACGACCGTACCTACGAAATACCTAAAACGTGCGCGTGCACGATCTGCATCGACGGTTGCGAACCTGATTATTTTGACCAGGCCATCGCCGCGGGGGTCATGCCCAATTTGGCGCGCATCAAGCAAAACGGCACAGTACGCCTCGCGCATAGTGTAGTGCCCAGCTTCACCAACCCCAATAACCTATCGATTGCGACTGGCCAACCGCCATCGGTTCATGGGATTTGTGGGAATTATCTATATGACCCGGATAGCGGCGAAGAGGTCATGATGAACGACCCAAAATTCCTTCGCGCCCCCACCCTTTTCAAGGCTTTTTACGATACCGGCAAGAAAATAGCCTTGGTTACCGCTAAAGACAAGCTGCGCTCATTGCTTGGTCATGGGCTGAAGTTTGATACCGGCCGCGCTATGTGTTTTTCAGCAGAACAATCAGACACCACCACTGTCGCTGAACATGGCATTGACAACGCCTCCGAGTGGCTTGATATGGCGGTTCCCGATGTCTATTCAGCCGAGTTATCCGAATTTGTCTTCGCCGCTGGGGTCAAGCTGCTCAAAGAATTTAAACCCGATATTTTATACCTGACCACAACCGATTACGTCCAGCATAAACATGCGCCCGGCACGCAGATGGCGAATGAATTCTATGCCATGTTTGATCGATATCTGGGTGAGCTAGATGCGCTCGGCGCAGCCATCATCATGACCGGCGATCACGGCATGAAGCCCAAACACAAGGCCGATGGAACACCCAATGTGATCTATCTACAAGATGTGTTGGATGACTGGGTTGGAAAAGATATTGCGCGGGTCATATTGCCGATTACAGACCCGTACGTGGTTCACCACGGCGCCCTAGGTGGCTACGCGACGGCCTATCTGCCGGGCGACATGGATGTCGAAGCGTTGATCAAGCGCTTAGCTAATCGGGATGGCATTTTATCAGTCGAAAACAAAGCAAATGCTTGCGCCCGTTTTCAATTGCCACCCGACCGAGTCGGGGATATCGTTATTATTTCTGAGGAAACGGTCGTACTGGGCACCAGCGCAGACAGGCACGACTTGGCTGCACTGAAGGAGCCGCTGCGCTCCCACGGCGGGCTTACCGAGCAGGTAGTGCCTTTTATTATCAATCGGAAATTGGCCGATTTACCCGACGCGCCTGAGTTACGCAACTTTGACGCTTACTATTATGTTACCCAAGCCGCTGCGTTGGAGGCAGTTAGCTAGTGAATCAAAAGTCTTCAAAAATCCGCCATGAGGCGATGAGAATTGGTGGTGAGAAAGTGACCACCGATGCCGTTGTAGAAGTTCGCTACCCTTACACCGACGAAGTCATCGGCACCGTACCTGCCGGCAGTGCTGAACACGCAGCACGTGCATTTGAAATTGCAGCCAACTATAAGCCAAACCTGACTCGCTACGAACGCCAACAAATCCTATTTCGAGCAGCTGAGCTAATCCGCGAACGTCGCGAAGAAATCGCGCATTGGTTGACACTGGAGCTTGGCATTTGCCAGCAACACGCGCTCTATGAAACCGGCCGATCTTACGACGTATTCACTTTGGCAGGACAACTCGCGATTCTTGATGATGGTCAGATTTTTTCCTGCGATTTAACGCCTCACGGGAAAGACAGGCGCATCTATACCATGCGAGAACCAGTCGGGGCGATTTCTGCAATTACGCCGTTCAATCATCCCCTAAATATGGTTTCGCATAAGATCGCCCCCTCAATTGCGACCAATAATTGCATGGTCTGCAAACCCACCGAGTTGACCCCGCTGACTGCTATCACCTTGGCTGATATTTTATACGAGGCGGGCTTACCACCCGAAATGTTCCAAATCGTTACCGGTATGCCGCAAGACATCGGCGATGAAATGATCACCAATGACAATATCGATATCATCACTTTTACCGGCGGTGTTCCGGTTGGCAAGATGATCGCTAAGAAAGCGGGTTACAAACGTACCGCGCTGGAATTAGGTGGCAATGACCCACTTATCATCCTGAACGATTTATCGGATGCTGATCTGGAACAGGCCGCAACCATAGCGGTCGCTGGAGCAACTGGAAATTCAGGCCAACGCTGCACCGCGATTAAGCGCATCTTAGTCCAAGAATCAGTGGCAGACAAACTGGTACCACTGGTTGTCGAGAAAGCCAAAGCGATTCGTTTTGGTGACCCTATGGACCCTGACACTCAACTGGGTTGTGTCATACATGCAGAGGCGGCTGAAATCTTTGAAAACCGCGTCTACGCCGCTAAGAAGCAAGGCGCAAAAATCCTATATCACCCTGAGCGCCAAGGTGCCTTATTGCCACCGATTGTGGTGGATCATGTGCCGCATGAATCGGAGCTGGTTTATGAAGAAACCTTTGGCCCGATCATTCCTATCGTCCGTGTTCCTGACGATGACGAGCAAGTCATGAACATTTCTAACTCGACGCCATTTGGCCTGTCTTCTGGCGTGTGCACTAATGACTTTAACCGAATGACGTCCTATATCAATGGCTTAGAGGTCGGAACCGTCAATATTTGGGAACAGCCGGGCTACCGGATTGAGATGTCACCCTTTGGCGGTATCAAAGATTCTGGCAACGGGGTTAAAGAAGGGGTGCTAGAGGCAATGAAGTATTTCACCAATCTGAAAACCTATTCATTGCCTTGGCCTCGTTAAAACGATGCTTTGCCTGGTAGCGACTGCCCACCACTATCAGGCAATTATTTCCCGATCTGGGCAACAGCCAACTGATTAATGCAGGCGTCTTTTTGAGCAACTCTGAATTCGCGGTTTTGCTGGTTCTGATTGCCGCAGTTTTGCATGCCCTTTGGAATGCCCTGATCAAAGGTGCCGCCGACCGGGTCGTCATGATGGGCATGATCAACGTCGGTCATGGCGTGTTAGGAATAGTGATGGTGCTGTTATTCCTGCCACCCGCCGCCGCAAGCTGGTGGTTTATCGCCGCATCCACCTTTATCCACTTTTTCTATTACGGCTTTTTGCTACGCGCGTACCACTATGGCGATTTATCGCATGTCTACCCCATTGCCCGCGGGGTTGCCCCACTCCTTGTTGCCCTGGGTGCATTGGTATTCGCCAACGAAATGTTGCCACTTATGGGCTGGCTCGGCATCGGCTTGGTATCGCTCGGCATCGGCATCATTTATCTCAGCCAAGATGATGTCCAGATTGATAATCGGGCAGTGTTTGCGGCTCTCGGTACTGGCGTCACCATAGCCGCCTACTCTATTGCGGATGGTTTGGGTGTTCGCGTAGCACAAAACCCGTTGGGTTACATCGGCTGGCTGTTCTTGCTCGAATTTATCTCCGGCTTTGGGCTGCTATTTTTACGTCGGAAAGCGTTGTTTAGCATCACCACCAACACCTTTTTGATTGGCCTAGCCGGAGGCTTGGTTTCAGCAACTGCCTATGGCCTAGCTATTTATGCGAAAAATCTGACGACGCTAGGAACGGTGTCTGCAATCCGCGAGTCCAGCGTCATTATTGCGGCTCTGATTGGTGTGATTTGGTTTGGCGAACGGCCCTGGAAACCCCGACTATTGGCGGCGGCGGTTGTGGCAACCGGTGTCGTTTTTTTGGCAACGGCTGGCTAATCCAATCAGTTAGTCACGCCATAGCGCTCGTGTCTGTTTGGCGATAACCAGTTCCTCGTTGGTCGGGATCACAAAAGCGACAATCTTGCTGTTATTTGTGGTGATGCGCGATTCTCCCGCTTGATTGGCGGCGATATCAATGTCGCAACCCAACCATCGCAATCGAGTCAACACTTGGTGGCGTATAAACGCGGAGTTTTCCCCTACTCCACCGCTAAATACGATCGCATCAAAGCCTTCCATAACCGCCACTAATGCCATGATGTGCTTCACCAAGGCCATCACATACGTTTCAAGCGCTAACGCGGATGCCGTTGTATCGCTTGCTTCCAGTTCACGCATATCGGATGACAAGCCTGACAAACCCAACAATCCTGATTGCTCATAAAGACAAGTGCTTAATTCGTCGATGCTCAAGCCACCTGCAGTCAACAAATGGAGCAGTACGCCAGGGTCAATGCTGCCACTGCGCGAGCCCATGATGAGCCCGTCCAAGGTTGAAAAACCCATGGTGGTGGCTAAACTTTTACCTTGTTTAACCGCACATACACTAGCACCATTACCCAGATGGGCAATAATCAAGTTATCAGGCAATACTCTATCGTAGTGCTTAGGCACTTCGCTGACCAAATACTCGTATGACAAGCCATGAAATCCATAACGCATTAAGCCCTGGTCCCGTAACTGTTGTGGCAATGGCAAAATCCGATGCACCGCCGGTTGCGAGGCATGAAACGCTGTATCAAAACACGCGACTTGGGGCAAATCTGGCATCACGCGCGCGACCGACTCAATCCCAGCAAGGTTGTGATGCTGGTGCTGTGGCGCTAAGAGCTTGAATTGAGCCAACTCTCGTAAAACTTCGGCCGTTATCAAAGCAGCATGATTTCGACTAGGCCCACCATGAACCACACGATGGCCCACTGCAACCACTCGCCAAGATTGATCTACTTGCTGCAACCGGCTCAAAATATGCACAATCGCCTGCTGATGGTTAGTAACCTCTTCTAAATTCTGTGTCCGCTTTTTATCCCCACCAACAGCGTGCTCGAATACTCGACGGTCTGCATTCAGCCCCGTGATTTGACCGTGCGCTAAACGCACCAAATCATTTGTTTGGTAGACGGCAAACTTAATACTGGAGGATCCAGCGTTGAGCACTAATATCACTTCAGCCATGTTGATCAATAGGTAGTTAGGAGTAATGTTACCGCCGTGATTCTACGCGATGCGGTAAAAGATTAATGCCTTGGAATCAACCACCGCCCTCTGCTTGCGTTATCCGGCACGCAGCCTGCCTCGGGGATAGCTACCAATATCAATTGGGGTATATTGATTCATCCCCTAGTTGGTGCAAGAATCGCTCGCGTTTGAGGCCATACCGCATTGCGGAGACAGCCATTAACTTTAACTGAATGCCATACGGCTTCTAGATCGAAGGAGATCGATAATGAGTGACAAGCAAGCAAAGATCAAAAAGCTGATTGAAATGCAAAAGCAATTCATCGACTATGAGCACAAAAACGGCTTAGACCCACAAGATTATTATGCTCCAGCGGGCGGTCATGAGTTGGATGGCTATAAAGAGAAATATAGCGATATCGCGCTTGAAGTAATGAGCATCGCGCACAAAGAGGTAGGTTCACAGCGGTAAACTAACCTACCTACCACTCTCTACCTGCTTGATCGAGAACCCGGCAAATGGCCGGGCTTTTTGTGTCTGGATAAATAAATCAGTGCCTACAGCTTAAACAGCGCGGAACCCCAAGTAAAGCCGCCGCCAAACGCTTCAATCAGCACGGTATGCCCTGTTTTAATTCGGCCGTCGCGTACGGCTTCGTCCAAAGCTAACGGCACCGAAGCCGCTGACGTATTGCCGTGCCGGTCAACCGTAACGACAACTCGGTCCATCGGCACGCCGGCTTTGTTAGCAACAGCTTCAATAATGCGCAGATTGGCCTGATGCGGAACCAGCCAATCAATATCGTCTCCAGTCATCCCATTTTCTGCGATGGTTAATTGGGCCAGCTTGGACATTTCAGTCACAGCCAAGCGGAACACTTTTTGCCCATCCATCGCCACAAATGCATTGGCGTTGATCACGTCAGCATAGCGATTGGAAACCCCGCTCGGCACCCACAACAGCTCTTTATAACGGCCATCAGCCTGAATATGCGTCGAATAAATGCCCGGTTCATCTCCGGCTTGCAGTACCACCGCTCCAGCGCCATCACCAAACAACACACAAGTGGAGCGGTCAGTCCAGTCGATAATACGAGAAAAAGTTTCTGCGCCCACCACCAGCACTGTTTTCGCAGCACCTGATTTAAGGTACTGATCGGCGACTGATAAGGCATACGCAAAACCAGCACAGACTGCTTGAATATCGAACGCAGGCGCACCTTGATTACCCAGCCTTTCCTGCAAAATAGTCGCGGTGCTGGGGAAGACTAAATCCGGAGTTGAGGTGGCTAAAACAATTAAGTCAATCTCATCAACTGAAATGCCGGCTGCGTTAATTGCGTTAAGCGAAGCTTGGTAGGCTAGATCAGAGGTGAATTCGCCTTCAGCAGCAATCCGACGCTCACTGATCCCAGTACGTGCGCGAATCCAGGCGTCGTCGGTATCGATCGTTTTGGCGAGATCATCATTGGTCAAAATCCGTTCGGGCAGATAACTGCCAGTACCGATAATGCGTGAATACAACATGCCCTGCTTAACCTCGACCTGGTTTTGTCTAGTGCTAAATACCTCTAATTGGAAGTAGATAGCAGCCTTGTTTTGATTCGGTCGATGATACCTTCTTCGGCTTCTTTAATGGCGACTTTTATCGCTTGCTCAAAGCCGAATGCATCCATGCTGCCATGCGACTTGACTACCACGCCGTTGAGACCCACCAGCGTGGCACCGTTATATCGACGGTGGTCAAACTTTTCTTTGATATTATTTAGGATAGGCATCGCAACCAACGCCGCGAATTTAGTAAACAGGTTACGCGAGAACGATTCTTTCAAGTGGCTACCAATCATTTGCGCCAAACCTTCACTCGCCTTCACCGTCACATTGCCAACAAAACCATCACAGACGATAACGTCCATATCGCCGGTATAAATATCATTACCTTCCACAAAGCCTTGATAATTCATCTGGCTTTCTTTGAATAACGCCGCCGCCGCACGAACGATTTCACCTCCTTTAGCGTCCTCCTCACCGATATTTAACAACCCAATTCGGGGCTCAGAAATACCACCGATACACAGAGAAGTAGCCTCGCCCATCAAACCAAATTGATACAGGTGTACCGATGAAGATTCCAGGTTTGCGCCCAAGTCGAGCAACAGGGTCCAACCGCCTTTGCGTGGGATTCGGGTAGCAATGGCAGGCCGGGCGATGCCGGGGATGGTTTTCAGAACGAAATAGCCAATGGCCATCAAGGCGCCAGTATTGCCTGAGCTAACACAGGCGTCGGCTTCTCCAGATTTAACCAAATCAATCGCAACCCGCATTGAAGAATCTTTCTTGCGTCGCAGTGCGATCGAGGGTTTTTCGTCCATCTCAACGACTTCAGTCGTGTGCTGGATACGAATTCTTGCTTGCGCATCAGCGCTTAGCTTTTCGGCCTCTAGCGCAGCGGTGATCACCGCCTCATCGCCGACCAGAATACATTCAATAGCGGGCTGAGACTTAGCAATATTGGCCGCAGCAGGAATCGTAGTCACCAATCCGTGGTCACCACTCATGGCATCTATCGCGATAACTGTCACACAACCGTTCCCTAAGTGTCAGAAATGGAATGAACTATCGCTAAACGCGCGTAATCTGAGAGACTAGTCTTCAGGCTGATCGCCCGTTACCACCACTTGCTTGCCGCGATAAAACCCAGTCTCAGTGACGTGATGACGACGATGCGACTCACCTGTCGTTGGATCAACTGACAAAGTCGACGCTGATAAACTCTGGTGCGAGCGACGCATGTCGCGACGTGATCGACTCTTTTTGCTCTTCTGAACAGCCATGATAAAACCCTTGAATTCAATTCGTAAACACGAGTGCTGATGACGCACCCGCAAAACCGCCGGATTATAGCCTCCTGAAAGCCACTGTCAAAGCCTAAATCATCGTGAATACCAGCACCAAACCCCACTTTATACATTACCACCTTGTAATCAAGCGTTAACCCCGATGCAAGATGGACAAGACTATAGTACGACCTGTGTTATTTACTTTATACGAGGCATTTTAGGGATGAAATCAGTATTCAAGAGCAAACCACTATCAACTATCGCAATCACTGGCGGCTTGGTCGGTGCTTTAATAGCAGCACCCACACTTTATACGTCTGAGGTAGCCGCAGAGGCAGTATCGAACCAGATCGGCGTGGTCGATATCAACCAGGGCTTTTCTAGTCTGGTAAAAGCGGTCAAGCCCGCAGTGGTCAATATCGCGACTACCAGCCAGCCCAAAGTATTATCGGAGCGGATGCCACACTTTGATAATCGGCAATACGACGACCTTGATCAGTTCTTGCGCCGGTTTTTTGGTGATCAATTCCAACTACCACAGCAGAACGAACCTCAAAGAGAGCGCAAAACTCAAGCGGTGGGGTCTGGATTTATCATTTCTGAGGATGGCTTAGTGGTCACCAATCATCACGTTATCGACAGTTCCGATGAAATTGAAGTCGTATTCCAGGATGGTAAACGCTATCCAGCCACGGTGAAGGGTTCGGATGAAAAAACTGACGTGGCATTACTGAAAATCGATGCGGATCATCCATTACCTTATGTCAAATTCGGTGATTCTGATCAAGCTGAAGTCGGTAATTGGGTGATTGCCATTGGCAACCCATTTGGCCTAGGTGGCTCGGTAACTTCGGGCATTGTCTCAGCCCGAGGTCGTGATATTAACTCAGGCCCCTACGATGACTTCATTCAAATCGACGCACCGATTAATCGTGGTAATTCAGGCGGCCCCTTGTTCAACACCCAAGGTGAAGTGGTTGGGGTTAACTCCGCTATTTACTCCCCTTCTGGCGGCAGCGTCGGCATTGGCTTTTCGATCCCATCGAATATGGTTGCCAACATCGTCGGCCAGTTAAAGCAATCGGGCACCGTTGAACGTGGTTGGCTAGGGGTGCAAATCCAGCACGTCACTGATGAAATAGCGCAAACGCTAGGCCTGAATAATCCACATGGTGCGCTGGTATCTTCGGTCGTTGAAAACAGTCCGGCTGCAGACGCAGGTTTTCAACCCGGCGACTTAATCCTCACTTTTGACGGCAAAGCCGTTGACGAAATGCGCGATTTACCACGACTGGTAGCCAGTACCCAAAGTGCTAAAAAAGTGGATGTCGGAATTCTGCGCAACGACCAGAGCAAGACATTAAGCGTGGTCATCGGTGCAGGTGACTCCCAAGAAGTTGCCAGCAATGAGTCTTCCTCTATGCGCGCCTTGGAAAACACCATGGGCTTAGCCTTGGGGACGATTACGCCTGCGCTGAGCCAACAATATAGCCTTGGCGACGATGCTGAAGGGATTATCGTTACCGATATCGACCCCGATAGCAATGCGGCAACGCGTGGCGTCCGGGTCGGTGATGTGATCAAGAAAATTGGATCATCCCAAGTTGCCAGCCTGGAAGACGCAAAAGCCGCCATTAAGGCCGCCAACCAAAATGGCAAAGGCTCTGTGCTATTTCTGCTGGAACGCGAAGGTCAGGTACTATTTGTTGCCATTCCTATCGATTCTTAAATCCGTCACGATCTAATGCGGTTAAAACGATTGCTGGAAAGTTTCGTTGTTTCCTTACTGGCACAAGGACGCGCCTTTTTTCAAGGAACTCCTTTTGGCTGATTAGACGATATATTCAACCCCCTTTTGCCAGAGCCTTGCTCTGGCTTTTTTGTGTGCAAGTTTTGGATTGCACTGATGACTTAGACTGCTATCCTCTCCACTCATTCAATTCATCACTACCTACCACGACATGAGCAACGACTATCAAACCGTCTCCCAGCTAATTGAGCTGCTCAGTAGCTCAGAGAACCGCCAAGCAGACTTACAGCAACTAGCAAACTGGGTGGATATGGATATTTATCAACTACAACGGCTATTTTCTCGCTGGGTTGGCGTGTCGCCCAAGCGCTTTCAACAGTTCTTAACTGCTAATTCTTTACGTCAGCGATTACAACTGGGTGGCGGCTCTCAGCTTGATCTGGCTTTAGATGAAGGTTTATCCAGCACCAGTCGTGTGCATGATCACTTTATCAAGCTCTATGCCATGAGCCCTGAAGAATATCGCAATGGCGGAGAACAGCTCGCAATACGCCATGGCATCTGTGACTCTCCCTTTGGGCGCTGTCATCTCGGCCTAACCGACAAAGGTATTTGCTGGTTAGCTTTCATGCATCCCATTACTCCAGCCGAAGCCGTTTCACAAATGCAGGCTACCTGGCCTAACGCTGACTACAGCCGAGATGACGCTGTAGTTGAGCAGGTTTTCGATTCGATCACGCAAGCAAACAGCGCTAAAGCACCGCTTTATTTGTGCGTCAAAGGCAGCAATTTTCAGCTCAAGGTTTGGGAAGCACTGCTCACCATTCCCTCTGGCGAATTACGCAGCTATGGCGCCATCGCCCAGCAATTGGGTCACCCACGTGCGGGTCGGGCAGTGGGTACAGCGATTGGGAAAAACCCCATATCCTGGCTTATCCCCTGCCACCGGGTTATCCGTCAAACTGGGGTAATAGGAGCGTATCGCTGGGGGCATATGCGTAAAAAAGCGATGATTGCGCATGAATTGAGCCATTCGTGAGCCCCTCAAGCTACCGATAAAACCATTTATTTCATGCCGAATAGGGGTTAGACTACGCTTCGTGCCGTAAATAACGATGAAAATCGACTAGAGAATTAACACATGGGAGACCCCATCCAGCCAACACCTTTTGATCAAACACAAGCCAGTATTCGTAGTGGCTTGTGCGGTTGTCGCGCCCGCTAGTTCTTCTTTCTAAATAGCGACAGCTAGCTTGGCGTTCGCGTATTTTTTTCTACTCGAGATTCATTCACTATGACGATTCGTCTTAAAACAAAAATTAATCCTGCCTCTGATCCCATTTGGGAACAGATTCGCAAGGAAGTCAGCGCCGAAGTCAACAACGAGCCTCTGCTTGCGAGTTTCTTGCACAACACGGTTTTGATGCATACAAGCCTTGAAGACACGCTAAGCCTGCATTTGGCCCAAAAACTCGATAACCCCACCTTACCCGGCATACTGCTACGAGAGATTATCGACGAAGCACTGTGCTGTGATGAAGCCCTCAAACAGTCTATCCGAGCAGACTTAGAGGCTTTTTGTGAACGCGACCCCGCGTGTGACCGCTATTCCTTGCCGCTGTTATACTTGAAAGGTTATCAAGGGCTACAAGCGCATCGAGTCGGGAATTGGCTATGGAGCCAAAATCGCACCGAGTTGGCCTTGTATTTACAAGGCCGCGTTAGTGAAGTCTTTGGCATGGATATCCACCCTGCTGCAACCATTGGTGACGGCATTTTAATTGATCATGCGACCAGCGTTGTTATCGGCGAAACCGCCGTAGTCGGTGATAATGTATCCATGTTGCACGAAGTCACTTTAGGCGGCACCGGCAAAGAAATCGGTGACCGTCACCCTAAGGTAGAATGTGGTGTTTTGATCGGTGCAGGGGCAAAGATTCTGGGTAACGTAAGAATTGGCACGGGCGCCAAAATAGCGGCCGGCAGCGTGGTGCTGGAAGACGTGGAACCACACCAAACGGTTGCTGGAATACCAGCCGTACCGGTCGGAAAAGCTGACTGTGATCAACCAGCGCTACAAATGAATCAATCTTGGTGCGATGACTAAAAATGTATTAATTACTGGCGCCAATCGCGGGATTGGCCTTGGATTGGTTAAACACTATCTGGCGGCTGGTGAAGCGGTTTGGGCTTGTCATCGTGCTGATGCGGGTGAGCTTCAGCGTATTGATCACCCGAATCTACATACCTTACGCTGGGATGTCACAGAAGCCATGCCTGACGACACCTTAGATAAGGCACTGCTACCCGCTCGGTTAGATTTACTGATCAATAATGCAGGCACCTATGGCTCCAACCAGCAATCTCTAGCAGACATATCGGCTGAAGACCTATTAAACGTCTTTAACATCAACACCGTTGCACCCATGATAGTCACCAAAACACTATTACCGAGGCTCATTCGGGCGCAGGGTACCATTGCGAATATGAGTTCCAAAATGGGTTCGGTCAATGACAATACCAGCGGGGGCGCTTACGCTTACCGTGCTTCTAAATCCGCACTGTGCATCACCTCTCGGTCCTTGGCAGTGGATTTAGCCAAAGACGGCGTCCAAGTGATCACCCTTCACCCAGGCTGGGTCAAAACAGACATGACTCAGCAAACAGGCTTGATTGACGTCGAAACATCAGTTGCTGGTTTAACGTCGGTGATTGATCGAATTGATCAGTATCCGGCGGGTGCATTTGTGGCGTATAGCGGCGAGCAAATTCCGTTTTGACTTAATTATAGTTTGGCTCATTCATTGAATATTTTACCTACTCTTCCCACTCACGAGGCACATACATGAATCTGGAAAAAGTTGTCTTTGCGTTTTTTATCTTACTAGCGCTGACATTAAACTTCGGCTTTTTTATTGGCGATTTAACCGACCCGGTTCAACACAGCGGCTATGAACTGTTTGCTGCAGTCGTTATCAGCATCATCGCAACCATTCTCAAAATGGGTGACCGTACCCACGTTGGTGCCGTATTACTCGCAACCAGCTTGGTGGCTGATTTGCAGCTAGTCACTGCCGCCATCGTCTGGGGAGTCGTCGTGCACGGCATGAATTTCCCCCTAGACGCGCACTATACGGCCATCATCGTATCGCTTTCGGGTGGTGCCTTATTAGCGAACATCGTCTCTGTGGTGATTTTGTTGATCGAAACCACTTTGCACCGGGCTTAGTTAACAAACTTGTCGTTTGACTGAGCACAGAACAACATGCCAAATATCATCTATTTGATCTTCCGACGCATGCGCGCACCTTTGGTAGCTTTGGTGGCCATTTATGCGATCTCGGTGTTTGGTTTTGTCATGATCCCGGGACAAGACGACCTAGGTAATCCGTGGCAGATGTCTTTTTTCCACGCGTTCTATTTCGTCAGCTTTATGGGATCAACCATCGGTTTTGGTGAAATCCCTTACCCTTTCACCGATGGGCAGCGGCTATGGACGCTATTCACCATCTACGGCACCGTTGTCGCGTGGCTCTACGCGATTGGTACCATGTTGTCGCTAATTCAAAGCAAAGGCTTTAACCAAGCGGTTGGGTTGCGCCGCTTTAGCCGCCAAATCAACCGCTTAAATGAGCCTTTTTACATCGTTTGCGGCTATGGTGACACCGGCCATGCACTCATAGAAACCTTCCAGCACAACGGCCAGCGTGTGGTCATCATCGACAAAAACGAAGAACGCATCGATGAATTGGAATTAGAAGACTGGGTCTATGGCGTGCCGGCGTTGGTTGCTGACGCCGGTGACGCGCGCGTATTGGAAGAAGCCGGGATTCTCAAAGACAACTGTAAAGGCGTCATCGCAGTAACGCGTTCCGACGCGACCAATCTGCAAATCGCGATCGCTGCTAAGATTCTCGACCCCAATGTTCGTACAATTTGTCGCGCAGAGACTACTGACGCACAAGTTAATATGCAGTCATTTGGCACTGACTTGACCGTCAACCCTTATGAAACCTTTGCCGATGATTTCGTCTTGGCAATGGAAAAGCCCAGCATGCACTTGCTCGAAAAATGGATTACAGCAACCGCCAATACGCCACTGTCTGATCCAGTTTTTCCACCCAAAGGCCGCTGGATCGTTTGTGGCTACGGCCGTTTCGGCAAGGCCATGTATGACCGTTTACTGAAAAAAGGTAACCCAGTTACCGTCATCGAAGCCAAGCCCCAATGGACTAATCCACCCAAAAATACCGTGATCGGACGTGGCACTGAAGCCAACACCCTAAACGAAGCAGATATTAATCATGCCATCGGCATCATCGCTGGCACTAACAATGATGCCAACAACCTGTCTATTATCCTGACCGCACGGGAAATGCGGCCCAAAATATTCACTTTATTACGTCAGGAAAGAGCCGCCAATCGCGACGTTTGTAATACGATTAAGCCGAACATCTTGATGGATCACAGCAAGATCATCGCCAGTCGTATTCTTGAGTATTTGCTGACGCCACTCACTGGCCATTTCATGCGCATGGCGCGTGAAAAAGATGAGGAGTGGGCTCGGATTTTGATCAGCCGCGTCGCGGGTGTGGTCGATGAACGTGTGCCAGACACGTGGGTTCTGAGCATTCGTAAGGACAAAACCCCGGCAGTTTGGGATTTCCTGCGTAACTTTCATGATGTCTTGATCGGCGACTTGATGCGCGACCCCCGTGATCACGCCACTGCCTTGCCGTGCATACCGTTGTTGCTGCAACGAAAACGCAATTTGATCTTGCTCCCTGATGAAGGAACACCGCTTAAATTTGGTGACCGTATCCTGTTTTGTGGGCGCGAACGTGCGCGAACTCGAATGAATTTGATCGCATCAACACCGCAAATATTACATTTCACCCAAACTGGGGTAGATCGACCGACCGGCTGGGTCTGGAATTGGGTTCACCAGCAACTGATTAAACGCCAAGAAGCAAAAGACAAGCCTTCAAAATCAGAGTCGATCAGTAAAGAATCAGACACACTCAAAAAATCAAAAAAGGACAACGCTACCGGTTAGCTTTCTTCGCGGATCGCCAACCACTCGCTGACTTTATTACGCGCCTCATCCAGCCCGATTCGTTTGGTCGCTGAAAATAATTGAACGCTTCCAATCGCGTCATCACCTTCACCCATCCAATCCTTCTGTACCTGCAGCAATACACTCTGAGCCTTACCTCTGCTGAGTTTATCGGCTTTAGTCAGTAACACGTGAATCGGTAAACCAATCTCAACCGTCCACTCAACCATTTGCTGGTCAAGCTCTGTAAATGGTCGGCGAATATCCATTGGCAGAATTAAACCGCGCAAGCTGCCACGGTGCGACAGATAATTGGTGACCGTCTCCTGCCAATGCTTGCGCACAGAAATGGGTGTTTTGGCAAAGCCGTAACCCGGCAAGTCAACTAAGCGCTGTTTATCGGCCACCTGAAAGAACACAATATGCTGGGTTCGCCCCGGTGTTTTACTGGTACGTGCCAACCCTCTTCTATTAGTAATAGTGTTTAGCGCACTGGATTTACCCACATTGGATCGACCCGCGAAGGCAACCTCACCACCAGTATCGCTAAGCCATTGATTTGGCAGATTTGCGCTTAATATGAACTCGGTTTGAGAAAAATCAATTTGCTTCAAGATTTGCAACTCGGCTAGTGATAAAATTCCGCGCGTAAAAATACCAAGCGGACGCGGCCCGCACCGGTCTGATTCTAATCTATTAGTGATACGGAGTTGTTTAAATGAAGAGATTAATGGGCGCAACATTAAGTCTTTCTTTGCTATTGGTGGCTAGCGTCTACGCCAACGAAAGCACACACCCGATGGGTGACCCAGAGGCAGGAAAAGTCAAGTCGGTGACTTGCCAAGCTTGCCATGGTGCCGACGGCACCAGCATCGCACCCACGTTTCCTAACTTGGCCGGTCAAGTTCCAGGCTATATCAGCAAACAAGTCAAAGCCTTTCAGGCGGGTGATCGCGTTGATCAAACCATGGCACCGATGGTTGCTGCGCTAACCGAAACCGATATGATTGATCTCGATGCTTTTTACGCATCACTACCTGCAAAAGTGGGCACAATCATGGCTGACCAAGAAGAACAGGCACTTAAAGGCAAAGCTATTTATCGGGGTGGTGTCGCAGAATTTAGCGTAGCAGCCTGCATGGCCTGCCACGGCCCCGACGGCGCTGGTATTCAACCCAACTTCCCCAAGCTGTCAGGCCAACGACCCGCTTATATCGAAAAACAACTCCAAGAATTCAAATCTGGTGTACGCAAAGACCCGATGATGAATCCGATTGCATTTCCGCTATCTGACGCACAAATCAAGCAACTGGCCACTTATCTGTCTGGTCTCTATTAGCACCTCATTCCAATAGAATTAAGAACATTTTACCTGCTGATCGGCCGCCATGATCACATGACACTGAATGATCCAACGAGCAGGCTGAACAGAGAAAAAATTGCCATACATTCCACAATTTTAGACGATTGATCCTGATAATATGCCGATAATCGGTCTATGCATTCATAAATATAGACTTACCGCTCTCAGTCAAGGTATACTGCCCAGCTATATTGCATAAAACGATGCCTACATGGAAATGGAACCACATCGGTTTTCGAAGCCGCAGCGCCAAAAAGGAGTAACCATGGTAGACACTTTGGTGTCGCTGTCGTTGATTGCGTTCCTGGCAACTGCCGTAGTTGCCAACTTCAGTGGCGTATTCACCAGAGCCAATGCTGAAACTGCTGCAGCGTCGTGGCAGTCTGCGATTGCTTATGCCCAATCTGAAGCACTGACCAGAAGTGCTACCAATCAGGGGGTGGTTAGACTCTGCGCGCTGAACGTAGCTCAAAATGGCTGTGCCAGGAGTGATGGAACTAGCTGGGGGGATGGCTGGGCCGTCTACGTACAACCAGTCAACACAGGTGTGATCCAGTATTTGCGTCTCTTCCCAATTGCTGGGGCATTGGGGGTCTCAACCGATATGACTATAATGGGGAGAACGATTACGGTTAACCCAAGATCTATGCTTGCTCACGACACAACCGGTAGTCCAGTAAATCCCATTTTTGAAATTACCCGCAGTGGCGCTCTGGCAAATGACCCGCCTTTATTTGTCCGGCAATTGTCCCAGCAAGGGTGGGTCGACCTAGATACGAGCTTGACGCTAGCCACCGCCACCGCCATCCCCACTTCCACCACTCAAGGCGACCAACCCCTCTCATCCGATATCAACCATGGAGAAGACACTGCAAATGCCGAGTTTGGGAAACAGCCGATATCTAACACCGCAACGGACGTGCTGCCAACCTTCTAAGACCCTCTTATCCTAATGCGAGTGTCCATTCAGCAGCCTAGAAACCTGAAACAATCACAGGGTTACTTCTTGCTTGAATTGGTCATCGCCGCAGGAATCGTGGCCGTTGGCCTCCTCGGTGTGGCCAGCATGCAAATCGCCGCACTCAAGCTGGGTGATTCAGCCATTAAACGAGGTGAGGCAGCAGTACGTATTCAAGAAATGAGTAGCCGCATGCGTGCTAATATAAACGGCGTCGCGAGCGGGAGCTACCAACTCAACACCCAAACTGTAGGTGGTGCCGTAGCCAATACAGGCAAAGCGGGACAGGACATTCAAAACTGGTTAGCTAGTATTAACGCATCACATGGCGCGCAGGCAACCGCAACCATCAACTGCCCCAGTAATTTAGTTCAATGCTCAATGACAATTGTTTGGCAGAATGTCCGGCCAGATGGTCGCACTCCTGAAGCACCCAATACTGTTAGCCCAAACAGTTCAAATAATTACCAGGCTTCGGTTATATTTTAGCACTTATGCAAGTCTCACACCCATCAGGGAACCGGCAGATACAGCAAGGGTTTTCTCTGATCGAAGTAGTCCTTGCAATCGGTTTGAGCGTCATTGTAATCGGCGCCTTATACGCCACTTTTCTTCCCACTGTAACCACGTGGCGCCTCGCCAACGCTAGCCAGCGCGTTCATGAAACCCAAGACCGGATTGAAGACCTGTTTCACCGTGTACGTTCGTCCAGTATTTTAGGTTGCACAGATCAGGTCATCCCCTTTTCAACTGTCAGTTTGGTTAATCCCGAGGCTCTATGGGCTTTTAATTTTACCGAACCTTTTCGTTCAACCCCTTCTAACAACGCTCAGCCAACTGACATCAACTGGTATCAGCTCCTGTATACCAATCTACTTAACGCTGATGGGACTAAAAGCCTCGCGACAAGTGGAGAAACCAAAGTTGGGGATATCGTGGTCGCACTCTCACCCGATAGCAAGTTCTACCGTTTAAATAACCTCAACTACACTGGCACTCAACAAGTACTGACCTTGGTAAATGATCTAGGGGCTGCGGTAACCGTCAACCCAGGAGAACTCTATCTAGTTCACGATTGCAATCAAACCACCGTTATCCGCGCTGAAGCCAACTCATATAACGGGGCATTAATCTACACTACCAACAATCCACAGGGATATCCTATAAAAACGGTTGTTTCGGGTTATGACCCAGCCATCTACTATATTGGCGGGCAAGTCGTGAATGGCGTGACGATACCAACGCTGTACCAACGTAAAATCCAAAAAGCGGGCGCTGCTGTTATCACCAACGATAACCCCTTGATCAATGACGTTGTCAATATGCGCGTGGTTTATGATCTAATTCCAACCTCAACATTTGTCCCACCCACTTTGGCTTTGAATCAGGTTTGTTGTACGACAAAACAACTATTGGTAGATCCTGATGTACCAGCCAAGATTAACCGCGATGTCGCTCGCGCCACTTTGCTGATATTATTCAAAACTCCGATCAGAAATGACTCCAATAACCCCCAGCTTTTTAATTTTATGGGTGACGATGGTATAACGTATCGTTGTGATACATTAATCGATGATGCAAACTCAATGATGAACAGTAGCAATGCCTGCCCCAGCTTCCTCACTGACGAATTTCAATACCGACAAATGAGTTTGGTGTTTGATTTACCTAAGCCACGCTAATAGTGTTTTGAATCATGACTTTTAGCCCTCAAGCATTCGCACATAAACCACCATCAATAAAATTGGTCCATCAGCAAGGTGCTGCACTGATTATTGGCTTGATCATCGTGACCTTATTGACCACAATAGCGGTTGCTTCATTCAGTAACACCCTCATTAGTGAACGAATTGCCGCCAACAAACAAGATCGGCATTTAGCCCTTGAAGGCGCCCAAAGCGCATTGGCGGTCGGCATTGACCGCTTATCTAAAACTGACAATACCCAGGTTGGCCGCGCTCACACTCAGTATTATCAAACACTTGATCAAGGCACTGCTGAGGCACCACCCGATATCAGCACTTGGGACGATGACAGTAGTTATCCATTTGACTCAGCAGTATGGCCAAATCCCCCACGCTACAAAATTGAGGAATTTTCTTCCTCCCAACACCCGGGGGTTGGCGATGGTGTATCCGAACAGCAACGCAGCATTTTCGCGACGACATATTATCGTATTATTGGCCGGGGCCAGGGCCGTGATGCGCGCAGCCAAGCCATTGTCGAATCGGTCGTGATGAAAATGGAATGACTCACCCCGCAATGATATTTTTCACCCGCACAAAATACTGTGCACTGGGGCTCGGTTGGGCGGTGTGTGCGGCTAATGTCAGTTTCGCTGCGCCTACTCAAACTCCACTGGACATCGCTACCGCAGCTAAACCTAATGTCATGGTTTTATTGGATACCTCGGGCTCAATGAAAAACTCTAATCGGTGGAAGATTGCGAAAACAGCGATTTACAACTTATTTGACCAAACGAGTAATGTTCGTTTTTGCTTCTCAAGCTTTACCATCCAAAGCGGCGCTGATATCCCAGCAGGAATGAAATGCAGTAGCACCGATACTGACAAAGCCACACTGAAGTCAACAGTATATAATCTAACAGTAGATGATTTCGAGGGTTCGACGCCTGTGGCTGAATCCCACTACGATATCACGCGCTTCTTTCGTGGCCAAGCGGCTTTATTCGGATTGTTACGAGTAAATTGTCTGTCCTGCGAATTAATTCATAACCTGTCCGGATTTAATCTATGCCTATTTGAGGCTTCAGATGAACCGGACAGGATTTCATGAACAGGTGAAACAGATGAGATTTAAAGAAGCTTATGAAGGCTATCAGTGCAAACGACTCACCCAAAGCGAAGCAGCCACTCTGTTGGGTGTGTGTGACCGCAGTTTCCGGCGCTATATGCAGCGCTATGATGAATCGGGCATGGAGGGTTTGTTGGATCGGCGGTTAAACGAACCTTCGCACCGTCTTGCCCCCGTAGATGAAGTGATCGCACTGCAAGACCTGTATTCAAGCCGATATGAGGGCTGGAATGTGCGCCATTTTCATCGCTGGTATCAGCACGAACACGATGGCTCACGCAGCTATAGCTGGGTTAAGAACACGCTGCAACACGCAGGTCTGGTGCGTAAGGCCAAGACCCGTGGCCCCCATCGAATCAAACGACTCGCCAGTGCCCTGCCTGGAATGATGATCCACCAAGATGGCAGCACGCATCAGTGGGTTGAAGGTAAATATTGGGATTTGATTGTGACCATGGATGACGCCACCAATGAGCATTACTCGATGCGCTTTGTCGATGAAGAAGGCACCCACAGCAGCTTGTTAGGGGTCAAAGATGTGCTTGAAGCTAAAGGCCTATTTTGTTCATTTTACTCAGACAGGGGCAGTCATTACTGGCATACCCCCGAGGCAGGTGGCAAGGTCGATAAGCGTAATCCAACACAGTTTGGTGTGGCGCTCAAGCGCTTGGGCATTGAGATGATTGCAGCTTACTCACCCGAAGCCAGAGGCCGCTCAGAACGCGCCTTCGGCACCCATCAGGGGCGATTACCCAATGAGCTAGCCCTTAAGGGCATTACCGATATGGATGCCGCCAATGAATACTTGCAGAAGCATTATATGCCGGCCTTCAATGCTGAGTTCAGTCACCTTGCGCGCGAGTTAGGTAATGCTTTTGTGGCATTGGCCGGGATAGATCTGGACGACTATTTATGCGAGCGCTACGAGCGCGTGGTGGGTAAAGACAACAGCGTGCAGTTCGAACGCTTACACCTTCAGATTCCACAAGACCGGCATCGCTACCACTATGTTAAGGCTAGGGTGAAAGTACTCCGACACCTCGACGGTGTGATCTCCATTTACCATGGCCCCCGTCGATTGGGCCGATATACTGCAGAGGGAGATTTGATCCGGGAGACAACATGCAACAGCAAAGCCGCGTAACTCCGCTTCGTGGTTTTGCCGCCGATGAATTCGCTTCGGACTACGTCCTTCGCTCTTTCATCGGCGTTAACAAAAGTGGACAATCTATGAATTAATTATCCGGACAGTTCTATTTACTCTTAACAGCGGCTTTATTCGGATCATCAGACCCCGCCCCACCCAGCCCGGTTGAATTAGAGTGCCAGTCAAACAATGTAATTGTAGTCTCTGATGGCTTGGCAAATCTCGATATGGATGTGCAAACACAGATAGATCGCTTACTTGACGCAGAAGGTTTGCTTTCTGCATCTTCACAAACACTGCCCAATTGGGACGGCAAGGCAGATATTGATAACCAATATTTAGATGATTTAGCGCTATTTGGCCGTGATCTTGACCTTAATGCCCACCTAATTGGGCAACAATATCTGGTAACACATACCATCGGGTTTGATAATGATGCACAAGTTCTCAGAGACGCCGCTGATTACAGTGGCGGGGTCTATTCTCGAGCGTCATCAAGCGCTAGCAATACCAACAGCCTGAGTGAAGCACTGCAAAGAAGTATCACGACCCTAAGCAGCAACACTTCAGGCAGCGGTTTCAGCGTTTCCAGCCCTTACTTTGATGAAGACGGGTTCAATCTTTTTAGCAGTAATTACAGCACCGAAAAGTGGTCCGGTGATGTCAAATCAATCACGTTGAAACTTGAACTTGAAGGTGATGAATTTACGACATCAGAAAACTGGTCGGCCGCGGACAACCTGCCTAACCCGAGCGCTCGAAACTTGTGGACCCATTGTCGAGGTTGCACCCCAAACACCCGCGATTTTAAATGGGATCAATTATCATCGGCACAACGTGATCTACTGCAGGCAACTGATGAAGCGGCTGAACAAGATACCGTCAACTTCCTGCGTGGCTCAGAGGACAACGAAGGCACTAAGGGCAGGGGATTTCGCAGCCGCCATCGCGCCAGCGATACTACCCAATCGCCGCTAGGCGATATCATTCACTCCCCACCGTTATTTGCGAATAACGGCGACTACGGCTTTCCACTCA
Organism: Candidatus Poriferihabitaceae bacterium; assembly: GCA_965249035.1. Classification (GTDB taxonomy): domain Bacteria; phylum Pseudomonadota; class Gammaproteobacteria; order Arenicellales; family Poriferihabitantaceae; genus CBDFKV01. Next base: position 590,018 of record CBDFKV010000007.1, read on the forward strand.
CACTTGAAGACGCCAACAACAATCTGAGCTATGCAGATTTTCTCGCTGATAAAACCCAGTCTGGGCACGTCTATGTTGGCTCAAATGACGGTATCCTCCACGCATTTGATGGTGACACTGGTGTTGAAACGTTTGGCTTTATCCCTGCCACAGTCTTTCCCAACCTGTATGAGTTACGTCGCCCTAACTACCAACACCGCTATTTTATAGATGGACAAGCGATTGTCAGTGATATGATCGTTAACAAAAAATGGTCTAGCGTTTATGTCAGCTCATTTGGTGCAGGCGCGAAAGGTTTTTTTGCACTCAATGTCACCGACCCAAACGCATCACCTAATGACCTCTTTCTGTGGGAGGTTAATCAAACAAGCCATCCCGTGGACTACAAAGACTTAGGCTACGTGCTACATCAGCCCCGTCTTGTACGGATCAAAGGCAAAAATAACGACCAATGGCGAATGATCGTTGGCAATGGCGTACACAGCGCCGATGGAAAAGCAATCATCTATGTCATTGATATCGACACTGGATTACCCGTTCAAAAGCTTGAGCTGGATGATGGCGCTGGATATAACAGCTTGAATGACGGCAATGGCATCACCGGGATTACAGCGGTGGACGAAAATGCTGATAGCTATGCCGATTTTTTATATGCCAGCGACCTGAAAGGTAATATTTGGCGGCTAGACTTTGACAACATCGGCGAATCAGCCTCTAACCTATTTAAGTCTTCCTTTTATAAAAAAAACGGCAAGCCAAAGCCATTGTTCACCGCCAAAGGCCCCTACGATGCAAATGGCGATGAGCAGATATCAAGTGATGAAAAGACAGACTTAAAACGGCAGCCAATTACCGGAGGAATTTCAGTCACCCGCGCACCCGAAGGCGGTTACATGCTGTTTTTTGGGACTGGACGCTTATATGACATCCCCCACATGTTTGCAGCCGATGCGGCACGTTTCGAAGCGATTTACGGCCTTTGGGATAAAGACGAGAATCCCAGCCCCATTTCTGGGCTGGGTAAGTTGGTCAAACAATCCTTCAAAGTCACAGATAATGGTTCAAGAACAGTTACTGCCAAACCGGTTAATTATCTCAAAAAACGTGGTTGGTACATTAACCTACCCCTGTTCGGGGAAAGAGTACTTGCCAAACCTCAACCGTTGTATAACAGTGTTTTGTTTGTCAGCCAGCAACCCCCAGCCGGTCACAACCCCGAAAGTGATAAGCGAGACCCCTGCGCCCAAGGTTCTGGTGGTTGGCTCATTCGTGTTGACCAATTAACTGGCGCCCCAGCGTTGGTATTGGTGGCCGACCAGGATGCAGTAGCTGCACAAGCCAGCGAAGAAGGTGCAGGTGCGCCGTCGATGCCGGTAATTGTGCAGAAAAATAAAACGGCTCATATCATCACACCACCCCAAAACGGGCAGGAAGCCTCATCGATTTCAGTAGATTTGCAGTACAAAGCCACTTCCTGGCGGAAAATCGAAGCTAATTAGCAAACCAATGGTGAATCCCTTTGCGCCCCATCCCTAACAGACAAGCAAGCCCTGGTTTTTCGATGATTGAGTTACTCATCGTCCTGGCGATCGTTGCGATCATTGCGACTTTTGCGGTGGGTAATTACTCAGGTGTGATTGTAAAAATTGACCGCGCAACTGCGAAGGCTGACTTGAATAAGATCGCTCAAGCGCTTGAGCGATACCAGTCAACCAATCGAACGTATACCAATGATTTTGCTATTCTTGGCTTAGGTGGTAATGTTGGAAACACGACCACCTTAACCTCAGCTGACAGCAAATATACGTATGCGATAACCGCAACCACCACAACGCCCAACATATATTTGATCACCTCAAGCCCACTCCCCCTTCTAACCAAGGATACCTGGCACTTGCAACTCGACCACCTTGGTCAGCAAACGCATTGTATCAATGCGGCTACTTGTGCCCCCCCCATTATTGGCTGGTAAGGATTTAAGCTATTCCTTCAGCACGCTCCAACAGCGACGCCGGCAGCGCAAACGATACCCGTTCAGATGGCCCATCCATTTCATCACAGCGGCCACCTCCTTCCAGCAGGTGATCGACTACCGCCGCAACCAACACCTCTGGTGCAGAAGCTCCGGCAGTCACACCAACGCGCTCACACCCTTGCAACCAAGTAGGGTCAATTTCGTCAGCAGCGTCGATTAAATAGGCGGGTTTGCCTTTTTGGGTGACTAATTCTTTCAAGCGATTAGAGTTCGAGCTGTTGGTCGACCCGACCACTAACACCAAATCACACGCCTCGGCAAGCTTTTTCACCGCTACCTGCCGGTTCTGGGTGGCATAACAAATATCATCCTTGCGCGGCCCAATAATATGTTCAAACTTCGCTTTTAAAGCCTCGATAATTTCGTGGGTATCATCAACCGATAAAGTGGTTTGGCTGACATACGCCAGTTTAGTCGGGTCGGGCACAGACATCGTGGCTACGTCCTGCACGCGCTCCACCAAGGTCACGCCCTGCTTTACTTGGCCCAGAGTGCCCTCGACTTCCGGGTGTCCGGCATGCCCAATCAAAATAACATGATTGCCCTTTTCTACGTAACGCTTAACTTCAATGTGAACTTTGGTCACCAGCGGGCAAGTGGCATCATAGACATTTAAACCAAATTGTTCGGCCTGGCTTCTGACTGATTGCGATACTCCGTGGGCACTAAAAATGACGGTTGATCCTTTGGGAGCTTCGGATAAATCGTCAATAAAAACGGCTCCTTTTTGGGTTAACGAGCCCACAACCGATTTATTATGCACCACTTGATGGCGTACATAGATCGGTGCGCCGTGCTTTTGCAGCGCGGTTTCAACGATATCTATGGCACGATCAACCCCCGCACAAAACCCGCGCGGGTTAGCCAACAATACATTCATACAACTCTCTCCAGAATTTCAACTTCAAAGCACACGTCACGCCCAGCATAGGGATGATTGAAATCAACCTCAACCTCTTTTTCATCGCACCCGACTACCAAGCCTGCAATGCTTTCGCCGTCAGGCAACGAAAAATCGATTAACTCACCCAAACTGGGCTGATCTTTAAAGTCTGATTGAAGAAGTGATACGACCCGAGCAGGGTCAATCACGCCGAATGCTTGGTCTTCAGCGCGTAATTCAACCCGGCATTGTTCTCCAATGGACAGCCCCACCAGGCTCAACTCCACTTGCACCGGCCAGCGTCCGGAACCAAGCACGATGGTTTCAGGCTCACTGCTCGAGGCAGATTCCATCACTTCACCCGACCGCAGGCATACATCATACGCCACTGTCAGCGTATCGCCCAGCGCGACTAACCCCGAATCAAGCGACATCTTTCTCGTGTGGATATCGAATCCAGCGCCAGCCAATACTGTCCATGATCAATAGTATGGCCCCAATAGTAATAGCGCTATCGGCAATATTAAATGCGGGAAACTGCCAGCTGCCATAGTGCACCCATAAAAAGTCGATAACATATTGATGCACTATCCGGTCGATGAGATTACCAACCGCGCCACCCAAAATCAGCGTCAAAGCGACTGCTAATTGCCGTTCTTTATGGGCAATTTGCCATAACCACACCAGCAAGACAATAGAAGTAACCACCGCAATCAGGCCAAAAAAATAGACTTGATTACCGCCTTCAAAATTCAGGAAACTAAATGCAGCGCCATAATTATGCGCTTGGATTAAACCAAAAAATGCGGTGATGTCGATGCGCTGGTGTAAATCAATATTAGCGATCACCCACCCTTTACTGACTTGGTCAGCAATCACTACTATAGCGGCGAGCAGCAGACAGGCAGTAAATGCTCGGGCGGATGACGGTGAAATAGACGCATTACTGGTCATGTCTAGGAACTCGGGAGGTTAAAATAGGTCAACGCCGCCTGCTTATCGAATGCTATCTGTTCCACCAGGGCATCAAACGACTCAAACTTTTTCTCTTCACGAATAGTTGATAAGAAATCAACGCACACTCGACGTCCATACAAATCAGCATCAAAGTCAAACAGATGCACTTCCAACAACCGTTTTAAGCCTCCGACTGTGGGTCTAATACCTAGATTCGCAACACCCTTGCCGATCACGCCATCTGCATCATTCACCCGTACCACAAACACACCACTTAGCGGTCGCTGATGTCTAATTCTCAAGTTGATGGTTGGAAACCCCAAGTCGCGCCCGCGCTTATCGCCGTGCACCACCCTGCCACTGATTCGGTAGGGCCTGCCCAACACTTGCTCCGCAACGTCCAACTGCCGTGCATTCAACGCCTCTCGTACGCGAGTGCTGCTAATACGCGCAGCGTCATCAGTAACCGTCGGTAATTGCCGCACTTCAAACCCCAGCGCTTGACCGGCTGATTTTAACGTATCGACATTGCCACCTCGACCTTTGCCATAGCGAAAGTCGTCGCCTACGATCAGGCATTGTGCTTTTAAGTCCGATACCAATATTTGCTGTACAAAGGTGTCGGCATTCATGTTGGCCAAATGCGCATCAAAACGAAATACCACTAAAGCATCGGCCCCTAGACCCGCAATCGCCATACTGCGATCACACACGCTCATCACCCGGCTAGGGGCTTTGTCACCCGCAAAAAATTCTTCCGGATGTGGGTCAAAGGTAATCACCACTAACGGCGCGCCTAATCGATCAGCCTGTTCGCGTGCAAGTCGCAACATAGCTTGGTGACCCAGATGAACGCCATCGAAATTACCGATCGTGACGACGCTGGCTTCCAGCTCGGCTGCGAGCGAGCGGGTATGGCGAACAATTTTCATCGAGACAGGATGGCAGCGAGGTTAGTAGCCTGATTGGTAGCCCGGCTGGCTGCCTTACGTTCTTGATGACTCATTAAGCGGCGAGATTCAAACGTCTCGGCGTATTCCTGGTGATAGCACAGGTAGCGCTCAGGGTATTGCCAGCTATACCAGCCCTCTCCATAGTCAAATCCCAACTGCCACAGCCCGTGAACCGATACCCCCAAACGCTCCATTCGTTGCTGCCAGTCATTAACTCGCTGACGATACTGGGCCTCCAACTCAGGCAGTCTCGGGTCAGCCAGCACCATATTTGCCATTCTCTGCTGAATAGGGGCTAATTGATCGACCGCCCGATCGGTCAATTTATAGACCATCGGCAAAAGCGTCTCAGCTTCTGCAAAACTAAATCGTTGTGGTTCACCAACGGGGTGAATCGCTACCCGCGATAGAGCGGGCCTAGATGGTTTTTGCACAGGTAATTGGGTTTCGTAGTGTTGATCGGGTTAAGGGGAGTTAATTATACTGCTTTGCCATCATAAAATGCCTAGGCCGTGCCCCAGTCAATAATAAGCCCGCTGCGTACAGTATCAAGCCCATCGCCACCAGGAGCAACACATGGCCAACACGCCACCACACCCCTGCTTGCAACCATACATCGACCGGCTCGTTCAGCCACAGCAATCCAGCCGCCATCAGCAGCGTAGCCAACGCGATTCTTAGTAACACTGCCCACCAGCCCGGTTGGATTTTCAAGACGCCTTCTCGTCGTAGCAGATAAAATAATAGTCCCGCATTGACTGCGGCTGCAATCGAAGTCGACAACGCCAAGCCCACGTGCGCCATGGGACGAAATAACAACAAGCTGAATACGATATTCACCCCCATGGAAATGGCCCCAATGCGCACCGGTGTTTTTGTATTCTCGCGGGCGAAAAATCCTGGCGCTAATACCTTAACCAAGATAATCGCAACAATCCCCACAGAAAAAGCCACTAAGGCGTTATAAACGCGGGGCACGTCGGCATCCGTGAAGGCACCATAGTGATACAAAGTCACGACCATTGGCTCGCCTAACACAATCAAGCCAGCCATCGCCGGTACCGCAATTAACACCACTGCGCGACAGGCCCAATCCAGCGTTAAAGAAAACACTTCCGCGGACTGTTCTGCGTAATCTTTCGACAATTTGGGCAATATCGCTGTAGCCAGAGCAATCCCAAAAACCCCAACCGGGAATTCCATTAAGCGGTCTGAGTAATATAACCAAGAAATACTACCTGTTGCCAAAAAAGACGCGAGCAAGGTATTGATTAATAGATTTATTTGAGCGATAGACACACCAAACAAGGCAGGCAAAGTCAAGCGATAGACGCGCTTCGCGCCTTCAACACCAATCGCGTCTTCGGCTCTGGCCCGCACCCGTGGTTTGACCAGCAGTCCTTGTTGCTTCAGAAACGGCAACTGAAACAAAAACTGCAACACGCCGGCGATGATGACGGCCCATGCCAACGCCTGGGTGGCATAAGTAAATTGCCGGGCGAAAAACCACGCGCCAGCAATCAAACTGAGATTAAGCAATACAGGCGTAAATGCGGGCACCGCAAAGCGGCCTTTGGTATTCATCATGCCAGCCGACAAAGCCACCAGCGAGATAAAAAACAAGTAGGGAAACATGATTCGAGTGACATCAACCGTCAACTGAAATGCTTCAGGATCATCTCGAAAGCCAGGGGCAATGACGGTTACAATCCAAGGAGCTGCCAGTACCCCGATACTGACTACCGCCAACAACACCAACATCAAACGGCCGCTGATCAACGCTAAAAAACGGCGATTATCGGCGTCGGAATAGTTGATTTGATAATCTGAAAAAACCGGCACGAAGGCGGCTGAAAATGCGCCTTCGCCAAATAGACGTCGAAAGAAGTTCGGGATCCGAAAGGCAACAAAAAATACGTCTGCAATCAACTGACTGCCCATGACCTGTGCAAACACGTTGTCGCGCACCAGTCCGCTGATGCGCGAAACCAGCGTCATTGCGCCAATAATCCCGGTTGATTTAAGTACCTTGCCGCTCATGCGCGTATTGTAAGTGAAAGCGGTGTTGAGGGCGGCTGGATATTTACACTGATCGTGCAATATACAGAATGCACTAAGCTGCTATTTCAGATACATTTCGGCCCATGTTACGTGGCTACCTTTTGATTCTTTCAGGCTATATTGCTTGGGGCCTATTTCCACTGTATTGGTCGCTGCTCGCGCATGTGCCGCCAATGGAAGTTTTGCTGCATCGGATTGTCTGGTCAGTTCCAGTTTTGGTTGTATTCGTTTTATTGCGTGGCCGATGGGCAACTGAATACCGAGCCGCGATTCGTTCTCCAGCTGATCTACGCATACTGTTTATCACCTGTATTCTGATCACCATCAATTGGGGTGTTTATATTTGGGCAGTCGCCAACCATCGCGTGGTTGAAGCTAGCATGGGTTATTTCCTAACCCCTTTGTTACACATTCTCACCGGCGTATTGATATTCAAAGAACGCCTGAATACCCTAAAATGGTTAGCAGTAGTTTGCGCCGCGTTGGGCGTGGGTTACTACATCGCCCAAGTCGATCAATTCCCCTGGGTAGCGCTGTCAGTCGGCTTTAGTTTTGCGGGTTATGGTGCGCTCAGAAAGAAGACGGTAGTCGGTGCAGTCCCCGGATTATTGGTAGAAACACTAATGATCGCGCCATTTGCACTGGCTTGGGTTATTTGGTTGCACCAAACGGGTACTAACTTCTTCTTGAAAGAACCGCCATTAATTAATATGTGGTTGGTGCTCGGCGGCTTGGTCACGGTTGCGCCGCTCGCTCTGTTTACCGCGGGGGCTCGCCTACTACCCATGACGACGGTTGGCATACTATTTTATATCACACCCACGATGCAGTTTTTGACCGGCACTTTTTTGATGCACGAGCCGATGAATACTGATAAATTTATCGGATTTATCGGCATCTGGCTGGGCCTAGCTCTGTACACGATCTCGCTACTGCGAAGCCGTCAACGCAGCTAATCGGCGACGTGTTGCGACACTCTTTCCGTAGCACCAATTGAGTTGACGAAATCCAGCTACTTGGGCACGAAACCGGGCCCCTCGCTGATTGATTGTTTGTGTTAGCTCCTTCTGTACCCAGTCATACAACTGCAAATCCCATTGATTAAGCTCACGGATAAGCGCCAACTCTTTGGCATTTGGCGGAGAATAAGGCACTGGCGTGACATTTTCTCGCAGGTAGACTGGCATTTTCCAACCCAATGCTTGACGCCACAGCAATAGCACTTCGTCGTAGTACGCCAACGTGCCGGGATAGATAAAATGCTCTGCAAGATTGTGCTTAGCCTGCTCCAAATCTTTTGCCGTGACATCGCGATTGCCGGGCACCCCACACTGCTGGTCTTTCCAGATGCCAGCAATCAGACGCGTTTGACCATTGCTGATTTGCCCACTCAGCCCGCAATCCAGATACGCCAGCAAACTCATTTTGCTGACTGAGTCATACAAAACGTGATACGGATTATTGGCAATAAACCGGTATTCAGAGATCACCCGCGTAATCGGCTCGCGCAGCATAGTGATATAGACTGCATCGGGCAAATAAGTGTGTAGGCCAAACGCCTGATGACCAGTGACGAGTTGAATTTTTTGGGTCTGCTCAAACGTTAACTCGCCAAACCTGAGAATATCGCCATTGATATCAGATTCGATCCTATATACCGACTTCGAGGGGTATTGCTTGTGCAACAGGCGTCGCAGAGTTGAGCCACCCGCCTTGGGGATATGCAAAAAGATTACCGGCCGCTTGGCGGCGCTTGATGGCGGCTTAGGCATTCTCAACGAATAGGGGCACTTTAGCGAATACCCGAACGGATCAGCTAAATGCTGCGCAGCAGCTCATTGATACCAACTTTGCCTAGAGTTTTTTCATCTACTTTTTTAACGATCACCGCACAATACAAGCTGTGAGAACCATCAGAAGCGGGCAAATTACCCGACACCACCACCGAACCTGGCGGGATTTTGCCGTAGCTGTATTCACCGGTTTCGCGGTCGTAGATTTTGGTGCTTTGGCCGATATAAACGCCCATTGAAATCACCGAACCCCGGCCTACAATGACACCTTCTACCACTTCTGAGCGCGCACCGATAAAGCAATTGTCTTCAATAATCGTAGGCGCTGCCTGCAACGGCTCCAACACACCACCAATACCGACGCCACCTGATAAATGCACGTTCTTACCAATTTGTGCACAGGAGCCCACCGTAGCCCAAGTATCAACCATCGTACCTTCATCAACGTAGGCACCAATATTGACATAGCTCGGCATTAAAACCGTATTGGGTGCGATATAAGCCCCACGTCGAACAGTCGCTGGTGGAACGACCCGAAACCCACCTTTAACGAAATCCGCTTCGGTGTAATTGGCAAACTTAAGCGGCACTTTGTCGTAGTACAAAGCGCCATTATCTCCTAAGACTTGATTATCTCGAATACGGAACGATAACAAAACCGCCTTTTTCAACCATTCATTAACCTGCCAACCATCGTCTTTAGGCTCCGCAACCCGCTCAGTACCGGAATCGAGTAAGCCCAAGGCCTGCTCGACGGCATCGTTCAACTCAGGTGAAACAGACGAGGGCGTGATATCAGCTCGGTTTTCCCAAGCGTCATTGATGATTGAAATAAGGTCTTGCATAGATAATCCCGATTAAATAAATCCGAGCCACTGCTGATTGTACGGCTGCTAAAGCGCGGGATTGTATCAATAAATGCTGCCTGGTGTTTTCGACAAAAGTGCTAGACGCACTTACCAATAGAGGTATCCAACCCAGCTAAACCAACGGCATATCAACACCGGCAACAGCACAAGCCGATTGCAGCGTATTGTGTAACAACACGGCGATGGTCATGGGGCCGACACCACCTGGAACGGGTGTGATTGCACCCGCGACATCAGCCGCGCTGGCGTATTCCACGTCTCCAACCAGCCTGGCTTTGCCATTATCGCCAATGATTCGATTAATGCCGACATCGATCACCGCAGCACCTGGTTTAACCCAATCGCCTTTGATCATTTCTGGCCGTCCAACTGCTGCGACCAAAATATCAGCGCCCCGACACACCGCTGGCAAATCTTTGGTGCGCGAATGCGCCACCGTAACCGTGCAGCTTTCAGCCAGCAACAACGCGGCCATCGGTTTGCCGACGATATTTGAGCGCCCGACGACCACTGCGTTTTTGCCCGACAAATCATCACCCAAAGCATCCTTCAGCAGCATCATGCATCCTAAAGGCGTACAAGACACCAGCCCCGGCTCTCCAATCATGAGTTTACCGACATTTTCAATGTGAAAGCCATCAACATCCTTTTCAGGAGCGATGGCATTAATGACGGTCATCGGGTCGATGTGTTTTGGCAGCGGCAACTGAACCAAGATGCCATTCACCGCATCATCAACATTTAACTCAGCCACTAACGCCAGCAACTCTGCTTGTGAGGTGGTGTCAGGTAAATGATGGTGAAACGACTGCATACCGACTTCTTCGGTTTGCTTGCGCTTATTGCGTACATACACTTGGCTGGCTGGGTCTTCTCCCACCAGAACGGTGGCGAGGCCGGGCTGAATCTGGTGCTTGTCACGTAATTCTGCAACCGCTACGGCTACTCGAGCTCTCAAGCCTTCAGCAAAGGCTTTTCCATCAATAATCTGAGGCATGGCTAGATCGGATCACAATTATCTGATTAATTTCGTCAGCGACTATACGCCAGCGCGTGATGATTGCAATGAAGGATTATTTAGCTGATGCGACATACCCCCTGTTAATCAGATCTCAATCGGGTATTGAACCGAAGCGCAAATTTGCCTAATCTTCAGACCCTTCAAATCGCATTTAAGAACCTAACTATGACCAACCGCACTGTTTTATTTGCCTTTCCAGGTCAAGGTGCCCAATACGCAGGCATGGGCAGCGACCTGCATCAAGTGTATGACATTGTTCGCCAAACCTACCAAGAAGCCAGCGATACCCTGGGCTTTGACATGGCAACGCTGTCCTTTGAGGACCCCGATAAGGTGATCAATTTGACCCGTAACACACAGCCAGTTTTGGTCACGCATCACATTGCCTGCATGCGCATTTTTGATCAATTAACCAATGGCGCCTCCTCACCACAGATGGCCGCAGGTCATAGCTTGGGTGAATATTCCGCCTTGGTTGCCGCTGGCTCAATCAGCTTTGCGCAAGCGCTAAAACTGGTGCGCGCACGGGGGGAAATGATGGGTGAGTACGGTCGAGGTGAAATGGAAGCGTTAACCCTTGAAGTCGCCGATGCCAAGGCACTGGCTGACGAGTTCTATTGCGGCATAGCGGCCTGTAACTTGCTGGACCAAACCGTCGTTGGTGGTTTGCCGGATGACTTGGAAGCGCTAACCACAGCAATGAAAGAACGCTTCCCACGTAAACGTGGTACGCGTTTGAAAACCGAAGGTGCTTTTCATACCTACTACATGGTCGAGGCGGCGACGCGGTTTCGTGAAGTGCTGGAAGCCAATGAGTTCAAAGCGCCTGCTATTAAAGTGCTCTCTAATTTCAGCGGTGGCATGCATGATCGAAGTGCCGACTCCATTCGTTCACGGCTGTTCATGCAGCTGTTTAATCCGGTATTGTGGCATAACAATTTGATGACCGTGCTGGACGCCGGCGTCACTCAAATCATCGAATTTGGTGGCGGGATTGGTCGCGGAGAAACGCCAGCTGACAAGCGCGCAAATCTGGAAGGTATTGTGAAGAAAACCTATCGTAGCGCCGACAAGCCGCCGGCACATACTGCCGTCATTAATCAAGCATCGTTGGAAGCAGCCGTACACCAGTTTGTATGAGTCATTGATTGCAGCGCGCATTAACCGGTTTTAATTGCTACAATTCCAGCTTGAACAGCATCTAAAAAGGACAATTCCATGAAACAACTCCCCTCACTCACTAAGTTTGGCATCACACTGCTTATTGCAGCCGGCACTAGCCTTGGTAGCTTAACTGCCTCTGCCGACACTGGTACCACCTGGTTTGGTGAGCCCGCTATTGGTCAGTGGATGGCAGGCATTAAAATTGGCAATACAGAAGTTGATATTCCTGGCTATGACAAAGGCTCCAATGCCGCTCTCATGCTAGGCTATCAATTCGCCCGACCGATTGGAGCCGGCGGACAATCAAGCATCGAATTTGAATTGGGCCAGAGTAGTGATGCCGATATTGATTTTAGTAGCGACCGTGGGATTCGTGGTGATTGGAATAGCGACACCCTCGCCGCATATTTTGCCTATCGCTCTGCCGGAACCATTTACTTCAAAGGCAAGCTTGGCGCACTTCACTCCAGCATTAATTCTGATTTCAACCTCGTTCGCGCAGATGCAAAAAGCACCGAAACCAACTTTGCCTACGGTCTAGGGCTGGGCTATCAAATCCCGGGCAGTGAGACGGTACAAATCGAAGCGGAGTGGGTCAACTCAAGTGGTGATCATGATCTTAATATGCTCACACTGGGCATTAATTTTCTATTTTAGCGAACCCCACTTCCAAAACTCAAACTAAAAGCCGCGTAAGTTGATCATTTATGCGGCTTTTTTGTGTCAAGACACTAATCAAAGGCCGCCCTGCATTTGATTTCTTCAGCGAAAACCCCACATACAAGCCAGACATAAAATACCCCGACTAGGTCGTGGTTATTTGAGGTAGCTTGCCTAAATAGCGAGATGCCTGAACCCTGTTTTAAGAGGCTATTAAGATGCGAATGGACAAACTCACATCAAAATTTCAAACGGCTATCGCCGACGCACAAAGCATGGCGGTGGGTCGTGATCATCAATTCATTGAACCCGCGCACCTCATGCTAGCCCTACTGGATCAGCAAGGTGGCACGACACGCCCATTGTTAACCAAGCTGGGGGTTAATGTATCGCAATTGCGCACTGGTTTAGATCAAATATTGGATGGCATTGCTCAGGTTTCTGGTAACGCTGGTGATATTCATATCAGCAATGATTTGGCCAAACTGCTTAACCTAACTGACAAATACGCTCAAGATCGAAAAGACGATTTTATTTCATCAGAGCTGTTTTTACTGGCCGCCTTGGAAGATAAAGACCAGCTAGGCAAAAAGCTAAAACAACTGGGCGTCAATAAAACGGGTGTTGAAACTGCGATTGAAGAAGTGCGTGGCGGGCAAAGTGTTGACGACCCCAACGCCGAAGACCAGCGTCAAGCGCTGGATAAATATACGATGGACCTGACCGAGCGCGCCGAACAAGGCAAGATGGATCCTATCATCGGTCGCGATGATGAAATTCGCCGTGCTATTCAAATACTGCAGCGCCGCCGAAAGAATAATCCTGTCTTCATTGGCGAACCTGGCGTCGGCAAAACCGCGATTGCTGAAGGCTTGGCGCAACGCATCGTTAATCAAGAAGTTCCCGAAGGTATGCGCAATAAGCGATTGCTTTCATTAGATTTAGCGGCATTATTGGCGGGCGCTAAATTCCGAGGAGATTTTGAGGAGCGGCTCAAGGCGGTGCTTAATGATATCGCCAAATCAGAAGGTGAAATCATCCTGTTTATCGACGAAATCCACACCATTGTTGGTGCAGGAAAAGCCGAAGGTGCGCTGGATGCGGGTAATATGCTAAAGCCCGCTTTGGCACGAGGCGAATTGCACTGCATTGGCGCAACCACACTTGATGAATACCGTAAGTACATCGAAAAAGATGCAGCACTGGAGCGACGCTTTCAAAAAATCGTTATCGATGAGCCAACGGTTGAAGACACGATTGCGATACTGCGCGGCTTAAAAGAACGCTATGAAGTACATCATGGGGTAGACATCACCGATCCTGCGATTATCAGTGCAGCCACCCTGTCACACCGCTACATCACTGATCGTCAATTGCCCGACAAGGCCATCGATTTAATTGATGAAGCGGGCTCACTGATTCGTATGGAGATCGATTCATCACCCGTTGTAATGGACAAACTCGAGCGCCGCCTGATTCGTCGTAAGATGGAACGCGAAGCACTGAAAAAGGAAACCGACGAAGGGTCAATGCGTCGGTTAAAGGTACTGGAATCTCAAATCTCAAAGATGGAAGCGGAATACAGTGAATTGGACGAAACATGGAAGGCTGAAAAAGCGGCGGTTCAAGGTAGCACCCACATCAAGGAAGCCTTGGAGCAGGCCAAAACCGATTTGGAAGCGGCTAGTCGCGCCGGTGATTTGGCTCGCATGTCGGAAATCCAATACGGCAAAATCCCCGACCTTGAAAAGCAATTGGCTGCTGCAGCTGATGTTGATGCGAATACATTTACCCTGCTGCGCAATACGGTAACCGAAGAAGAGATTGCCGATGTGATCTCACGCTGGACCGGCATCCCCGTTTCTAAAATGCTGGAAGGCGAACGCGACAAGTTGCTGCGTATGGAAGATGAAATTGGCAAACGCGTGATTGGACAACGCGAAGCCATTACGGCAGTTTCGAATGCAATTCGGCGCACGCGCGCCGGCTTGTCTGACTCAAAAAGGCCCAACGGTTCGTTCCTGTTTCTGGGGCCAACCGGTGTCGGTAAAACGGAGCTATGTAAAGCGTTGTCAGAGTTTTTGTTTGATACCGAAGACGCACTGGTGCGGATCGATATGTCGGAATTCATGGAAAAGCACTCGGTCGCGCGCTTGATTGGTGCGCCTCCCGGTTATGTCGGCTATGAAGAAGGCGGTTATTTAACCGAAGCCGTGCGGCGCAAGCCCTATTCAGTGATTTTGCTGGATGAAGTCGAAAAGGCGCATCACGATGTATTTAATATCTTGCTACAGGTCTTGGACGATGGCCGCTTGACTGATGGCCATGGTAGAACCGTAGATTTTCGTAATACCGTTATCGTCATGACGTCTAATTTAGGCTCTGAGGTTATTCAATCGTTAGCTGGTGAAGATAATTACGATGCGATGAAGGCGGCCGTCATGGACATAGTCGGCGATCATTTTCGTCCTGAGTTTATTAATCGGCTGGATGAGTCGGTAGTATTCCATCCGCTGAAGAAAGATGAGATTCTGAAAATCGCGGCAATTCAGATTGCCATCCTTGCCAAACGCTTGGCCGATCATCAATTTAGCATTGAAGTTAGCGATGAGGCCTTAGAGTTTCTGGCGAATGCCGGTTTTGATCCAGTCTACGGTGCGCGACCATTAAAGCGGGCGATTCAAGCTGAAATGGAGAACCCTTTAGCGCAACATATCTTAGCGGGAGATTTCGAAGCCGGAGCGACGATTAAAGCGACGGTTGCTGATGGCGATATCATTTTCTCCACGTAAACAAGCACCGATCAAGATAACATTACCGCCTCGTCAGCTTCGCCTGGCGAGGCCCTATTTATTACCATCAGCATCCTGGTAAGTGGGTGTTGGGTGCTTGTCTACGCCGGTCTTTTCCAGGGTTTCCGTAATCTTGTCGGTAATGGTATTGCTTAGCGACTCTACCACCGGGTTACTTAGCGTTTGTTGACACACATCCGAATTCGCTTTAGTGCGATCCAATATGCCTTGGGCGAGCACAGTCCAGCCTCCAGATAACACTGCAGCACCAATGGATATTCCGGTTTTCAGCAACCCTTTTGCACCGACTTCTATCTGCGGCTTATCGATCGTCCCCCCGACTTGAATCAATTTAGCGATAGTACCCGGACTCACGCCAATCCCGGTACGGGCTTTGGGGGCAATTAAAAGTTGTATGTTTTCGCTGCTGAAATTAATTTTTCCACCACCGAGTAGCGTTACCCGATCAGTTTTTATCGCCACGCCTTGGCTGGCATTGGCAATGCCTTTAACAATTGGGAAATGAATCACCCCGCATTCAACCTTGACGTATTTATTTGATTCCTCTAAAGGGTTAATCGTGCGCATCAAGCCAAAAATCAAATCGCCACCGAACAAGTCAAGTTGCTCATTTTTAATCGACATATCATTCATTTGCAGCAAAATCTTACCGTAAGCAGTCCCCATAATCTCGGACACGCTGTGGCCACGACCGGTAATACCCAAGTCGATATCGAAGGTACCACCTTGCAAAATATCAGTGTCATCTAGAAAATGGAATTCTGCTGGACTGAGATCATTACCATACAATGAAGTCAGCAGGCTAACCCCGCTCGGGGTGTCGGATAAAACCAACCAACCGGTCAATTCTCCGCCGCCAAATTGTGCTTTAACATCGGGAAAGCTGAGGACACCATCTTTGAGCTCCCCATCCATCTTGATATCGGTTAACAGTAACGTGTAATCGTCGTAGCGCGCTGCGTTCAAAACGATTTTTGCCTCAACTGTTTTTAACCAATCCAGCTTAATGGGGTCGGTTGAAAACAGGCGTTTCTTTTTCTGTCGTTTATACAGCTGACGCACATCGATAGAGTTAGATTCCAAAGCCAGATCGAAGAATGGGATGCTGCGCTCATCCGAAACACCTTCCCAGGAGAATTTCCCGCTGACATCGCTCTTGCCAAAGGTGAGTTCTTTCAACGTACCGACAACCATGCCTTTCTCAAAACGCAGCTCACCAACGCCGGATGACGGCAAGCCTGATTTCAGCGCGGGAGACTCACCAACCAACGGCATATCTCGCGCATCATCCGCATGAAACTTAAAACGAAAACCTTCACCCGCAATCGGTTTGAACGACGCGATATCACCGTTTGATTCAAATTGAAAAGAGCCATTGCTACCGATAATGCGCTCAACTGCTAGTTTTGCGCTGTCTTTTTCCGAAGTACCTGATAACGTTGCGCTGCCCCTCACCTGACCATTGGTCGGCCAGCTAAATTTCAATTGCTCTTTAATCAAAGGCGTACTGATCTGCTCTGCATCAAACCGCAGGCGGTACGCTAGCGCTTTGGGCATTCCCACAATTTCTCCGCTGAGTTTAATCGCGGTATCCGCTTCATCGGATAAATCCGCGTCAATCTCCACCAAAGACCAGTCAGTGAGTGTGTTGGATTTAAGCCGCGCACTGCCGATACCATGCACTTGATCGGGAAAATCTTGCTTCAGCACCGTTTCAAGCTGCAGCGGCGATGTGGCATCAAAACTCAGCTGCAGATCAGTTTGCAGCTCTGGCCCTAGTTTCATGAAGGCTCCTTGCGCCTTAATTGTTTGCCCTTCACCTTGAACCACCCCATCGACATCAACCACTGAAAACCCAGCAGCTCTATCACCCTCGAGGCGTGCGGTAGCGTTAATCGAGCCAAACTCAGGCAAGTTGATTTCATGCACCTGGTTTAAAACCGCAAATGACGCAACTTCGGCGTTGAGCTGCATATCATCTAAGGTCAACGTGCGTAGATCACTAATTTCTCCCTTACCTTTCAGCCAGCTCTTGCCGGTGAGTGCAGTGAAATTGATATCCTTCGCAAGCAGGCTGTTATCGGCACGATTAAACTGAACCGTCCCCGTCCCCGTAACGCCATCAAGCTTGGGCAGACGGATATTGTAACGCTTAGCATGGGTCGCAATTTGATCGGCACTTAGTGATGCCTTCACGTCAAACTGGCCGTTCATGGGCTTAAGCAAGCTGACTGAACCTACTGCCTGAACCTCGATTCCATCAACACTTTGAACACTGATATCATCTAGCGACCACGCATTATCCGCTTTCACTAGCACTGCTTCGCCGCTTAAAGTGCCTGAATCTGGCCATTCTTTGCCCACCAAGGCACCCAGTGGCTTGAGTGAATCGGCTTTCAGACTGAGTTGCAGGCCACGTGAGCTTTTGGCTTTTAGATCGATCAAAGCGCCTGCTACACGCCCACTTACCCCTTCACCGGCTAAGTCCGCTTCGGCAGCGAACTTAAGATTCCCTAACACATCTCCCGTCAACTCGACGTTACCCTGCAATCGCGCATCAGCCAACGGGCTAAACCCTAGCCATTGCAAAAACTCTTGACTGGAATAGTCGATGGTTCCTTTGAGGTCGGCGCCAGACAGATTCCAAACTGCTGCCACGCGGCCTTGGATATCGCTCATTCCACCGCCACCTTCAGACACCCACCTTATCGATTCCAATGCGCCGCTATACCACCGCTGCGGTTGCAAAAAACGTGCAGAGAGTTTGAATGGCGGGGAGTGGGGCACTCTTGGTTTTAGCCAAGGCTGAACCACAGCGATAGTCGGAGCGCTTGCTTCAATCTGCACATCCAACCCCTGCCAACGCATCACATCCGCTACCGTACCCACAACGGCTAGTTGGGTGCCGCCTACTGCCGCCTTGGCTGACAGCTGGGTTGGCTGACGCTTTAATACGGTTGCAAAATCACTCAGGACACCGTTTACCTGAAATGGCTGACCTTCGGTATGACCGCTCGCATCGACCAAAATATCTCGATTTTGGGGGTGCGTCTCGGCGACAATCTGGTCGAAATCCAACTGGTGCTTGCGGGAATTAATATTCATGCGAATAACACCCGACTTGATTTCAGCCCGCTTAACATAAAACAACTGCGCCAATTTATCGAACGATTGCGGGTTGCTAGTCGACTTTCCGCGTCGAAATAGCCAATTAATTTTACCCTCCTTTTTTTCGATCAGCATATTGGGCGCGTCCAGAGCCAATACCCGCAGCCGTAATTCACCCTTCAACAAGCCCTCCAGCGACAGTGATGCTTCGGCACGATCGATGGTCAGCATCCACGGCTCACTGCCCCAGTCAGCATTGGCAAAACGAATGTCTTTAACTACCAGTGTTGGCCGGGGGTTCAAGGTAAACTGAAAGCCATCTGTGATTTCGAAAGCCCGCCCGGTCGATTGATAAATCTTATCGGACAAAGATGCTTTGATCTCATCTTCGTAAATCGTAACCGCTAGAGCACCCCCTATGAGAATCACAGCAATCAGCAGAAGCAAAAAGCCCAGGACATAAAAAAGGCGGAAAATCAATTTTAGCTCTCGACGGGTGTTAAAATCGCGCGCTTGCTATCGGCTTGCCAAATCACCATAACCGCCCCATGCACTCGCTTCAGAAAAAAACACTGGAAAGCAACAAGCGTCGAAAGCGTCTGCGCCGCTTGGTTGGCCAAGCGATAGAAGACTACGCCATGATCGCTGAGGGCGACCGAATTATGGTGTGTTTGTCGGGCGGGAAGGATTCTTATACCTTGCTGCATATGCTGCTCTCATTACAGAAAAAAGCGCCGGTGTCGTTTCAGCTACTAGCTGTCAACCTTGATCAAAAACAACCCGGATTTCCGGAGCATATTCTGCCACAGTACCTCAGCAATCTTGGAGTAGACTTCAAGATAATTGAGCAAGACACATTCAGCATAGTCGAGGAAAAAATCGCTGAAAACAAAACTAAATGTGGTCTCTGTTCCCGACTGCGCCGAGGCATACTGTATAACTACGCGCATGAACACGGCTTTAACAAAATCGCGCTCGGCCACCACCGCGACGATATCATTGAAACGCTGTTTCTGAATCTGTTTTATGGCGGCAAACTGAAATCCATGCCCCCCAAATTAAAAAGTGACGATGGCCGCAATATCGTGATCCGCCCACTGGCCTATTGTCGCGAAGCGGATATTAGCCAATACGCCGAAGAACAGGGCTTTCCCATTATTCCGTGCAGCCTGTGCGGTTCTCAAGATGGCTTGCAGCGACAAGTCATCAAAAACATGTTAAACGATTGGGGTCAACGCCATCCAGGACGGATTGAAACCATCTTCAGGAGCATGCAAAACGTCGAACCATCGCAGCTGGCTGATCCAAAACTGTTTGATTTTACCTTTGGCCAAGGAGCGACCAAGGGAGTTGAGGTATGAGTAATGGCCTCATTACTGGCGGTATCCTCGCAGGGGGACAAGGTAGCCGCATGGGTGGTATTGATAAAGGCTGGGCAGATTATGAAGGCACACCACTGATTGAAGTAGTACTACAACGCCTAAAACCACAAGTTGATACGCTGATTATCAATGCGAATCGCAGCCTTAATCAATACGAAGCACTAGGGTATCCGCTAGCGCAAGATCAAACCAAAGGCTACCAAGGGCCGTTGGCGGGCGTTGCGACTTTGATGGCTACCGCCAAAACCCCTTATTTATTGATAGTCCCCTGTGATGGGCCGCTCTTTCCACTGAATTTAGCTCACCGTTTGCGCGCAGCACTTGAGGCCGAATCAACCACCATCGCAATCGCCGCTGATGCTGAGCGATATCAGCCCACTTACGCTTTGCTTCCTATTCGCCTTGGTGATGAACTCGACGCATTTATGGCTGATGGTGGGCGAAAAATTATGGCTTGGTATCGGCAGTACCCACTGTCAACGGTTAGATTCGACCAAAGGAACGCTTTTATGAATATCAATTCTTTGGATCAGCTACGATGAGCGCTGCTGAAAAGTTATCATAGGCAATGTCTCCATCCACCCCACTGTTACATGACCACACCATTATGGTTACCGGCGCCGGCTTTGACATTGGCCGGGCCTTATCATTAGTGTTGGCGAAACATGGTGCAACCGTGGCGCTACTGGACAAAGATGGATCGGCGTTGGACCAGGTTTATGATGAAATCCTCACCAACGGATTCCCCGAGCCAGTCATCATAGATTTTGATCTGGCAACACTAGACAGTCAGAATGGTCAACTGATCGCCAGCCAACTGGCAGAACAGTTTGAAGGAATCAATGCGTTGATCCACACTGCCAACTGGGCGTTTGGTTTAACGCCATTATCGCATTACGAGACGGAACACTTCGAAAAAGCGATGCACCATCTGTTCACGATCCCCTGGCACCTGACTCGGCTGATGCTTCCAGTACTGGACATGCAGCCCAATCCGAAGGTTCTATTCACTTTACACGCTAGCGGCACGACGCCCAAGGCTTATTGGGGACCATATAGCGCCGCATCCGCAGCACTACACAATACTGCCCAAGTATGGGCAGATGAGCTTGAAAATCGTCACTTCGAATTTCATTGCATTACACCGCCTGACAATATTCGCAGTGCTATACGGCTGAAACACTTTCCAGCGGAGGCGCAAGAGTCTTTGCTCAGTCCCGGTGACCCTGCAATCCTCAGCCCCTATTTGGCCGCTTTACACAAAGATCTGTGTGACACGCAGACAACCCCACCGATACAACCTTTATCAGTATCCTCATGAGTGCAGCCCTATTTCGTCTTCGCAACGTCCCCGATGATGAGGCGGCCGAGGTTCGTGCACTACTCAGCGAGCACGATATCATTTTCCGCGAGACCAGTGCTGGCTTTCTAGGCATCGGTACCGCAGCGATTTGGGTTGATGATCCCGCCGAACATAAAATGGCACAACAAATTCTGGCTGACTATCAACTAGACCGCGCACTGCGTTCACGCACGGAATATCTGCAGAAAAAGGTAAGCGGTGAACATACTCGCTTTATTGATTTATTCCGGCGGGATCCGGCCAAATTTGCAGCGTACGTACTCATTGCGGCAGTCTTGCTTTATCTATCTACCCGACCATTTTTTGGGCTGAACTAAGTTATCTATTAGAGTTAACCTTACGGCATCACGCATAAAAAAACGTCCCGTAGGACGCTTTCTCAATCCAGCAAATAAGCCAGGATTAGTCTTTGTCTGAAACCACTTCTTCAGCCTCTTCATCTGCTTCGGTGATATCTTCAATATCCATATCAACAGCATCTGGGATTGGCTCGTCGTTGACCAATTCGGCTGCAATTTCCATGCCTTCTGGCACTTCACCTTCTTCAGCCAAAACAATAACTTCGACAGTAAAGCGCACATCCGGGTGCAGAATAACTTCGACCTCAAATTCACCGGTCATCTTAAAGGGGCCTTCGGCCAGATAGACTTCAGAACGCTCTATCTCGGTGCCTTCTGCGGTCATCGCTTCAGCGATATCAATATTCGATACTGAGCCAAACAGATGACCTTCTTCATTGGCCAAACGGGAAATACTAACCGACTTAACTGCCAACGCCATCTTCGCCTCTGCGACTTCGACGCGTTTAGCTTCTTGCTTAGCCAGTTTGGCACGTGCTGCCTCAACTTTCTCTTTCGCGTCTGAGGTTGCGTAAACGGCCTTACCTTGTGGGACCAAATAATTACGTCCGTAGCCTGATTTGACTTCAACTAAATCGCCGAGATCACCCAGGTTTTGAATACGTTCAAGTAATATAACTTCCATCGTATGCTCCCCCTATTTGCGGTGACTATCGGTATACGGCATCAGCGACAGATAACGGGCGCGTTTGATCGCGGTCGATAGTTGCCGTTGGTATCTCGCCTTGGTACCGGTATTACGAGCCGACGTGATTTTGCCACTTTCCGATACGAAGCCACTCAATATTTCCAAGTCTTTATAATCGACTTCTTTGATGCCTTCGACCGTGAATTTACAAAAACGGCGACGGACAAACCGAGGTCGGCGTGGTGGTGCCTTCTTTTTCATATGACGTGCCATAACTTATTCCTCCTCAGCTTTGGTATCGGTTGATTTTGCGTCTGCGCTGTCTGACGCATCGGCGACTACTTCATCTGCCTTCGGTGCTTCTTTTTCAGCGGACGCTTTTTCAGTATCACTAGCCTTTGTTTCTTCTTTAGCTTCTTCTTTAGCTTCTTCTTTAGCTTCTTTTTTTGGCTCTTCTTTAGCCTCTTCCTTAGGCTTAGCCATTGGAGAAGGATCAGTGATGGCGTGGTCACGTCGTATCACCAAGCTGCGAATAATCGCATCGTTAAACTGAAAGTTATTTTCAATTTCGCGCAGGGTTTCCAGCTCACACTCGACGTTCAGCATCGCGTAGTGCGCTTTGTGTACGTCGTTAATGGTGTATGCCAACTGACGTCGACCCCAATCTTCTGACCGGTGCACGCTGCCATCAGCATCGGTGACCATTTTTTGATAGCGATCAATCATCGCCGGGACTTGTTCGCTCTGGTCAGGATGAACCAGAAACACAATCTCGTAGTGTCGCATAACGCTCCTCTAGGGATATTCCTCCTGACAGCTAACCTTAGCTACAGTGAGAAAAGGAGTTAATAAATACGTGGTATTGCTACCACTGGTGAGCGCGCGGATTCTACCGATCAGAAGCAAAAAAGCAAGGGCTTTCTAGCTTCTCATCGAAACTAATAGTTGGGTCGCTGAAACTAAGCTAAGCGCCACAATTATTAGCGATTTAGCTAAACATCAACCAAACATCTTTCTTGGATTTGCGCGTCGGCCACTGCCACTGCCGTCATATTAACAATGCCGCGCACCGAGGCGGAATTAGTCAAAACGTGGATAGGCAAGGCACAGCCCATCAGAATCGGCCCGACTGATACCCCTCCGCCCAACATTTTCAACAAATTATAAGAAATGTGTGAGGCATCGCCACGCGGGAAAATCAACGTATTAGCACGACCCCGCAGAATACTTTTGGGGAAAGAGTCATCACGAATTTCTTGGGACATCGCTGCATCCCCATGCATTTCACCGTCGATTTCCAAGTCTGGTGCCAGCTCGCGCACAATCTCCAAGGCTTTTTTGATCTTGCTTGATGACCGTGCGCCAGGATGATTGCCAAAATTCGAGCGTGACAACATGGCCACTTTAGGGGTAATTCCAAAGCGAGAAACCTCTTTAGAGGCTTGCAGCGCAATTTCCGCCAAATCCTCTGGTGTTGGTCGCAACTGCACGTGGGTGTCCGACATAAACAAGGTACCGGTGGGCAAAAACAGCACCATCATCGACGACAGCTTGTTAACCCCCGAATCCACTCCAGCAACTTGATGAACCACTTCGATGTGCTTGTCAAACGGCCCTACCGTACCTGCCAACATCGCGTCAGCAAAACACAAACGCACCAGCAACGAACCCAGCACGGTGGTATTGGTGGTCACTACGTGCTTGGCTACTTTCGGGGAAATACCGTGACGCCCCATTAAGGCGTGATACTCGCTCCAGCACACCTTAAAGTAGCTATTATCCATTGGGTCGACAATCTCATAGTCGATATCTTCTTTTAGCTTCAAACCCAAGCGATCAATCTGATGCAAAATCATTTTCCGACGCCCAATCAATATTGGAAACGCAATTGTCATGCTAACGACTTGCTGCGCCGCTTGTAAGGTTTTGCGACGCTCACCCTCAGCAAAAACCACACGCTGTGGATCACTTTGAGCTTGATCAATGATCGGCTTCATCATTGATCCAGAACGATGCACAAACTCGGACAGACGCAAGCCATACGCCTCAAAATCCTCTATCGGACGAGTCGCAATACCACTATCCATCGCCGCTTTGGCAACCGCAGGTGCAATTTCAAGTATCAGACGTGAGTCAAATGGCTTGGGAATCAAATTCTCCGGCCCAAAAATCCCGCTGATCCCGCCGTAGGCGCGATCAACCTCTTCGGTTGGGGGTCTTTTGGCTAGATCTGCAATCGCGTCTACAGCGGCTACTTTCATCGCCATATTAATCCCGGTGGCGCCGACATCCAGCGCCCCGCGAAATAAATACGGAAAGCACAATACGTTATTCACCTGATTGGGGTAATCCGAGCGCCCGGTTGCAAGAATCGCGTCAGGCCGAACTTCTAACGCGAGTTCTGGCAGAATTTCTGGAGTCGGATTTGCCAATGCCATAATAATTGGTGAATCTGCCATCTTCTCGACCATATCTGGCGTCACCAACCCAGCCACTGACAAGCCTAAAAATATATCAGCGCCAACCATAATCTCAGCTAGCGTTTGTGCATCGGTATCCTGCGCATAAGCCCCTTTGTATTCATCCATAGTCGCTTTGCGCGCTGTGTTGATCACACCTTTACTATCTGCGACGGTAATATTTTCACGCTTAACACCCATGTGGATCAGCAAGTCCAGGCACGCAAGCGATGCAGCGCCCGCACCGGAAGCCGCGATGGTCACCTTCTCAATGTCTTTACCGGTAAAGTGCAAAGCGTTACGCACCGCGGCCGCCACAATAATTGCCGTGCCGTGCTGATCATCATGAAAAACCGGGATATTCATTTGCTCCTTTAGCGCTTTTTCGACGATAAAGCAGGTTGGAGCAGTAATGTCTTCTAGATTAATACCACCAAAGGTTGGCTCCAAACTTCGGATGATTTCGATGAGTTTTTCGGGGTCTTCTTCATTCACTTCAATATCAAAGACATCGACGCCTGCAAATTTCTTAAACAAGACCGCCTTGCCTTCCATCACCGGCTTCGCTGCCAATGGCCCGATATTGCCCAAACCCAGTACTGCAGTGCCGTTGCTAATCACTCCCACCAAATTACCCCGTGAAGTCAAGGTCGCTACTTCAGCCGGATTATCAGCAATTTCAGTGCACGCTGCAGCGACACCCGGTGAATAGGCCAGCGATAAGTCACGCTGATTCGCAAGCGGTTTGGTGGCAACCACCTCCAGTTTCCCATAAGGAAGTTTTCGATGATATTTTAGGGAAGCTTCGGAAAAATCTTCGGGCATTGGATGGTATTAAATTTGAAGGTGATGAACGTCTAATTACAGCGTGAAGCACCGCATAACGCAATGCCTAATAAAATATTATTATTCTAGCCACAAGTTAAGCTTGCCCTTACATGAGTGCCTAGCAATGGCATATGCTCAAACATCTGCCCACATTCGTACCAGGTTAGCATAGGCCCGATCTATTCGCTTCGTCTCAGCATCGTCGGGAGCGCTGTGCAATAGGGCTTCGCGGCTTTGCCACAGGTCAAATAGGAGTTCTCGCTGGTCTGGCGCGCGCACCATGCTTTGTGCCCACATCACCATAGCCATTCGCTCACCGCTGGTTACCTCGGTCACTTGATGCAAGCTTGAGGACGGATAGATAACTGCGCTACCAGCAGGTAGCTTCACCGACTGCTCGCCAAAAGGGGTGCTCACTTGCAGCTCACCGCCTTCATACTCATCAGGGTTGTTTAAAAAAAGCGTGCTTGAGACATCCGAGCGAAACCGAGGCCCTTCACCCATGATCGGGTCATCGACGTGATAGCCATACTGCATGCCTTGGGTATATCGCACATAAAATGGCGCAGCTGTCTTACGGGGCATCGCACCGGCTTGATAAATGGGGTGCTGGATGAGCTTACGATACGCAATTCCGTTTAAGCGTGAAAACAAATCGCTACCTTGATCCATCTCCAAATTATTCTTTATCCCGGCCGCCATCTTACCCGCGGTAAGCTTGCCATCGCGAAACTGCCCAGCGACCATAAAGCGCTGTGCGGCAACGACTTCTTCGGGACTTAATACATTCTCTATGATGATTAACATAGCGGTTAAACTGTCAATGATGCTCTATATTATGCTTGAAATCGCCCCGCGTAACGACCTACAAAAACAAAGGGTCGACGATAGTCAATCTCGCCCTACTCTTCCACATCAATGAGGATACAAAAATGCGCTAAATAGGGTTTCCTCCGACCACTTAAAAAGAGGTCGCCGCTCGCGCTGCTTGATCGTACATCCCTGATATGGTTCGCAATGTGCGCGCCAAATCGGACAATTCAGCGCGGCTAACTCCCAAGGATTCAAACGCTTCAATCAGGCAATGCTCCCTAATTTCACGATAGGTATCGCACAGCGTCGTTCCTTCTTCGCTGAGTGAGTAGAACATTTCTTTACCTAACTTTTTACCAGCAATTAGCCCCTGCTTAGACAACTTGCGTAAGGAATAGGCCACCAAATGTGTATCTTCAATATTTAAGGTAAAACAAATATCGGTAACACGTTTTGCGCGATCGCGATGATTGATATTGTGTATCACTAAAATATCAGTGGTGTTAAGCGATAAGCCGCCACTGGCATGCATGCAGCGCTCTGTCCAGCGGCCAAAGGCATTGGAAGCAATTATCAGTCCATATTCAACCTCACTCAGTTCCACATTGGTTTCGCTGACTAAATTCGATGCGGATACGATGGGTGTTTGCTTATGTTGTGACATAATCTAATTCCTCATGATTCTGGGTAACCATAGCCGCCACCGCCGGGCGTTGTGATGATAATTGAATCACCCACATCCAGCGACACTTCTGCAGCACTGCCTAACGTTTCCCGCTCACCATTGCGCCGCTGGACTTGGTTCAAACCCAACTGCCCGGCTGCTCCACCCTGCATCCCATAAGGCCGGACTTTACGATGACCGGTTAGCATGGTTGCAATCATTGGCTCCAAAAATCGCACCTGCCGGCGCACCCCTTCACCGCCGTGATGTTGACCTTTACCGCCAGAATCGGTGCGAATTTTAAATTCCTCTAGCAACACCGGAAAACGTTGCTCCAAGACTTCGGGATCAGTCAGCCGTGAATTCGTCATGTGGGTATGTACTGCATCCGCGCCGTCAGCTCGTGACGTCGCACCTGCCCCACCGCACAGTGTTTCGTAATATTGGTGCTGGCCGTTGCCCCAAAAAACGTTATTCATTGTGCCCTGCGAAGCAGCCATAACGTTCATCGCCCCCAATAAAGTATCAACGATGTATTGCGAGGTCTCGACATTCCCTGCTATCACCGCCGCAGGGTACTCTGGGCTGATCATAGACTGTTTTGGAATAATGATTTCCAAAGGTTTTAAGCAACCTTCGTTCAGGGGGATCATATCGTCTACCATGCACCGAAACACATACAGAACCGCTGCCCGGGCAATCGCTGAAGGCGCATTGTAATTGCCAGGGTGCTGTGGGCTGGTGCCCGTGAAGTCGATCTTCGCGGTGCGTTCATTCTTATTCACGCTGATCGCAACAGAGATTTGATTGCCATCATCCATCGCGTAAGTAAACTCACCGTCTTCCAGCGTATCTATCACTCGCCGCACTGACTCCTCCGCGTTGTCCTGAACGTGCTGCATATACGCTTGCACCACGTCTAAACCATACTTAGCGACAATTTTATCTAACTCTTGCGCGCCTTTTTCACAGGCAGCAAGCTGTGCCTTAAAGTCAGCGATATTGGTATCTGGATTACGCGCCGGCCATGTGGCAGTCGTGAGCAAATGGCGAATCTCAGCTTCCAGGAATTGCCCTTGGTCAACCAACTTGACGTTATCAATCACCACGCCTTCTTCATCGATATGACGGGAATCGGCCGGCGCGGAACCTGGTGTTTTTCCGCCGATATCCGCATGATGGCCTCGAGCAGCGACATAAAACAGAATCATGGTACCAGTTGTGTCAAAAACGGGCTTGATGATGGTGACATCAGGTAAATGCGTGCCACCGTTATAGGGTGCGTTTAGGATCATCGCGTCACCTGCGGCGAGATTGTTAGATTCACGAATAACCGTTTTTATGCTTTCCCCCATGGAACCCAGATGCACCGGCATATGCGGTGCATTTGCAACCAAGGCGCCGCTTGTATCAAAAATCGCACACGAAAAATCCAACCGTTCCTTGATGTTGACCGATGACGCGGTATTCGCCAGCACGAAACCCATTTGTTCGGCAATCGACATGAACAAATTATTGAAAATCTCTAACATGACTGGATCAACCTCAGTACCAACCGCATGCTGAGCTGCAAGCGCCTGATAGCGCTGCACCACCAAGTCGCCCTGAGCAGTGATCTGCACTTGCCAACCGGGTTCAGCCACGATCGTGCCGGTGCTCTCCACAATCACCACCGGTCCGTTGACCACCGAGCCTGAGATAAGCTGCTCGCGTATAATAAATGGACAATCGCTCCACGCTCCCGCCATATAAACAGGATGTTTCGCGAAAACGGGCGGGGACCCTTGGGCTACCGTCTCGTCAACAGCAGGCACACTAGTGACTAGTGAGGGCGCTGAATACACCATTTCCACCTCAAGCGAGGCGATTACCAATGCTGTTTCTGGAGAAATAAAGCCGAATTGCTGCTGGTGCAAGATTTCAAATTCTTGGCGTAAGGCTTCTGACTTAGCATAGCTACACAGCAGGGTGGTATCAGAGCCTTGATAGCGCACCCGCACCCGCCATAATGCTGTTGCTTGCATGGAATTGATGCCTTGCTTGCCTAGCTCATCTTCTCCTAATAGTTGAAGTTTATTTCCTAACTCTTTTAATTCACTATATAATTCATTTAATAATGGCTTTTCTACTGATTGCTGACGCGATGCGATGGTGTCGGCTAAGCCCATGCCATAAGCGGACAAAACGCCTGCATAGGGATGGATAAAAATCTGCGTCATACCCAATGCATCCGCAACTAAGCACGCATGCTGCCCACCTGCGCCGCCAAAGCAACACAGGGTATATTCCGACACATCGTAGCCACGCTGCACCGATATCTTTTTGATCGCATTGGCCATGTTTTCGACCGCTATCGACAAATAGCCCGACGCAACTTGCTCGGGTGCTTTTGCTTCGCCGGTCGCAGCTTTAATCCTATCCGCCGCCTTGCTAAACAACCCCGAGACGACTGTTGCGTCTAGGGGCTGATCAGCATCTGGACCAAATACCGCTGGAAAAGTATCCGGCTGCAATTTGCCCAGCATGACGTTGCAATCAGTAACGGTCAAGGGGCCACCGTTCCGATACGCCGCTGGCCCAGGATAGGCACCTGCTGACTCTGGACCAACCCGATAACGCGCGCCATCAAAATCAAGAATTGAGCCACCACCTGCCGCCACGGTATGAATTTGCATCATCGGCGCGCGCATACGTATACCCGCAACCTCAGTTTCCAGGGTGCGTTCTAGCTCGCCATTGTAATGACTGACATCGGTGGAGGTGCCGCCCATATCAAAGCCAATCAGTTGCCCAAGCCCAGCGCGCTCAGCGGTGCGTACCATACCTACCACCCCGCCTGCAGGGCCAGAAAGGATAGCGTCTTTGCCCTGAAATAACTGTGCATCAGTCAAGCCGCCGCTGGACTGCATGAATTTGAGCTGCCCACCGGAACCAACCATACCCTTTAGCTCATCCGTCACCAGCCCCACATAACGCCGCAAAATCGGGGTTAAATAGGCATCTACCACCGTTGTATCACCGCGCGAAACCAATTTGATCAGTGGGCTAACTTGGTGACTCACAGAAACCTGCGAAAAACCAATTTTTTGGGCGATAGCTTTAAGCTGCTGTTCGTGTTGAGGGTATTGATAAGCATGCATCAACACGATCGCCACCGAGCGTAGCCCTTGATCGTATGCTGCTTGTAATTGCTGAGTGGCCGAGTTGTAATCAAGCGGTGTTATCACTTCACCACTAGCACCCATGCGCTCATCAACTTCAATGACTTGCTGATAAACCATTTCTGGCAGCACGATATCCAGCGCAAATAATTCAGGCCGAGTTTGATAGCCAATCCGCAAAGCATCACCAAAGCCGCGTGTGATCAACAATGCTGTTGGTTCACCTTCGCGCTCAAGCAAGGCGTTGGTGGCTACTGTAGTGCCCATTTTTACCGCAGCGATCGACTTAGCGGGCAAGGGCTCATTTGCCGTCACGCCCAGGAAATAACGGATACCTGCAATCGCAGCGTCTTTGTATTGCTCCGGGTTGACCGATAACAATTTGTGTGCTGCTAGCGAGCCATCGGGTTTGCGCGCGACAACGTCAGTAAAAGTGCCCCCCCGATCAATCCAGAATTCCCATTTCCCATCATCTGCAACTTGATTCTTATTGCTATTCATCGTCTTACTAATTCGTCATTTTCATTGGCAACCAGGTTGCGATTTGAGGAAACACAGTCAACAAGATAATTGCTGCTAACAAGGTTAAGAAAAACGGTAAGGCATAGCGGGCAATACTAAGGATATTTATTTTGGTTAAACCCTGTATAACGAACAGATTAAAACCCACCGGCGGTGTGATTTGCGACATTTCCACCACCAAGACCACATAGATACCGAACCACAGCAAATCGATCCCACTACGCTCAATCATCGGCAAAACGATAGACGTAGTCAGCACCACAATTGAGATACCGTCCAGAAAGCATCCCATCAGCATAAAGAACAAAGTCAGAACCACTATTAACATCGTAGGCGACAGCCCCATTGCTGATATTTGTTCCGCTAAGAGCCTCGGCACACCCGTAAAGCCCATTGCCAAACTCAAAAATGCCGCACCAGCGATGATAAAAATAATCATACAAGAAGTTCTGGTTGCGCCTAACAGGCTGTCTTTAAAAGTGGCAAAGCTTAGGTTGCCAGTCACCAGCGACAAAAATAAGGCACCAAATACACCCACCGCCGCCGCTTCGGTAGCGGTTGCCCAACCTGCATAAATAGAGCCCAGCACAAAGATGATCAAACCAACCACAGGGAACAGCCGACGGGTCTGGTAGAGCTTTTGGATGAGTGGTAATTCGGGACTATCATCTTCGGGTAATTGATCAGCATTCAGCAGCGACCAAACAGCGGTATACCCCATAAATAACGTGACCAGCAATAAGCCTGGAATCACGCCGGCGATGAACAAGCGCGAAATTGACACTTCGGCCGACACCCCGTAGACAATCAAAATAATCGACGGCGGAATTAAAAAACCTAAGGTGCCAGAGCCAGCCAGCGTGCCGACCATCATCTGCACCGGATAATTTCGCTTTTTCAATTCCGGGAAGGTCATCCGCCCAACCGTCGCAGCAGTCGCTGCCGAGGAACCAGATACCGCCGCAAAAATAGCGCAGCCCAATATATTGACGTGCAATAAACGTCCAGGGACTTTATGCAACCAGGGCGCCAAACCATGAAATAAATCTTCAGAAAGCTTGGTTCGAAATAGAATCTCACCCATCCAGATAAATAAGGGCAAGGCTGCCAAGGTCCAAGTTGCGGTGGCGCCCCAAGTGGTTGACGCAAACAATAGGCCAATATTGTCATTGCCGTTGAGGCTTAATGCGGTAAACGCGACTAGAAACAAACTAGCAGCCACCCAAAGTCCACCCAGCAATACGGTAAACAGTACCGCAGCAAGAATGATGATCAGATTCGCGACTTCCATTAGCTTATTCTTCTAGCTCAACAAAGTCGGGAATCACGCCACGCAGCAAACTAAGCAAATCATCCAGCAAAGCGACAAACAGCAAGATCGCCCCAAGCGCCATTGGCAGCTGAGGGATCCACAGCGGAATAGCGATATAGCCCTGCGATAATTCCTTAAAAATCCACGACTCGTAAACCAGGTAGCAAAGGTGATAGGCACCAAACCCAGTGATGATGACGAATAGTAGTAAGACGATACCTAACAGCTTATTTTGCAGGGGCTTGTTAAGGAGGTGTATGAGCAGTGTTACGCGAATATGCCCACCGTGGCGATAGGTGTACGCCAAGGCCAAAAACGAAGCGGCGGCTAATAAATAGCCGGTAAAGTCTTCAGTCGACGGGATAATAACGCCAAACCAACGGCCAATGATCTGCGCCATCACGATCACGGTCATCAATACGATACAGGCGCCAGCAAGTATGCCAGCGCCTGTGTAGATATGATTCAGTGTCTTTTGCATCGTTGATGCCTATCGTTCTTCTAGCGCGTGTCGTTTAAAACGTGGCTATTGATACGCACCCATGATTTCCTTACCCGCATCACCCGCTTCCTGCAGCCATTCATCAGACATAGTAACGCCGATCGCTTTTAGCTCAGATTTCAATTGATCACTCGGCTGAGACACATTGATGCCATTTTCCGCAAGTGTAGTGGTCTTGGCTTCGGTTTCGGCTTGCGCCATTTCCCATCCACGCGCTTCGGCGTCTGCAGCTGCTTCTTTGACCGCTTTTTGCTGACCGTCAGCTAGTCGTTTAAACGACTTATTGTTGACGATCACCATGTTCTTAGGAATCCAGGCCTGCGTATCCGTATAGTCGGTGACATAGTCCCACGACTGGCTGCTAACACCGGTGCTGGGCGATGTGACCATCGCGTCGATGATGCCGGTTGAAAAAGCTTGCGGAATCTCAGGGGTTTGTACCGTTGTCGGCGTTGCCTTTAATAGAATCGCCAACCGCGATGTGGTTGGGCTATACGCGCGCATCTTCAGACCTTCCAAATCAGCGACTGCGCCAATTGGCTTTTGGGTATAAAACCCTTGTGGTGGCCACGGAACGGCAAACAAGAGCATCATACCGTCTTTCTCAAGTGCCGCTTCGACGCTAGCACGAGAGGCATCCCACAGCTTTTTGGCGCTCTCAAAATCAGAGGCTAGAAAGGGAATGTTATCCGCTTTAAAAATGGGATTGTCATTACCCAAGAGGCCCATAAACATTTCACCAATAGGCACTTGCCCACTGCGTACAGCACGATGAATTTCCGGGTGTTTAATTAACGAAGCGCCAGAATGGACGACGATATTTAATTCGCCTTCGGTCGCTTTATTCACATCTTCAGCAAACTGACGAACATTTTGAGTGTGGTGCACACCATCGCCATACGGCGTCGGCATATCCCATTTAGTTTCTGCATAGCTAACATTAGCCAACAAGCCAGCACTGGCTAGCCCTACCAATAACGGTTTTACGAGGTTCATCACGATCTCCTTCTGTGGTGGTTGATATGTTTTATATGTAATTTATAGATAAATCATAATTGATACGCTGTACAATTGCAAGCAACTGCATTGAAAGTGCCGCGAAGTTATTCCATTTCACTATTAACTACAGCAAGCTTGTTAGTCAAATTAGCTAAATTTCTCTAATCACCAGCATTGGCATTGCCCCGCACAGTCTGATCTAATCAGCAATCATCTCGACTGGTTAAGAGCAGTCGCAAACTGCCAGTCATTATCTGAGAGATATGCGCCCTAAATCGCCCCAAGCGCTTCCTGTCGACACCACACTGCAAGGGATTTTTGCAACCATTGCAGCGACACTACTATTCTCCTGCCAAGATGTCATCACCAAGCATTTGACCGCATCAGTGCCCATTCCGCAGATCATCTTGATCCGGTTTTTCTTTTTTAGCCTGTTTGCCCTCGCCTTTGCTCACCACCGAATTGGCATTAAGACAGCGTTTCAATCAAAACGACTGATGCTACAAATTGTAAGAGGGATTCTTATTGTGTTTGAAGTGGGCATTTTTGCGGCCGCACTCAACCGCCTTGGCGTCGCCGAGACGCACTCCTTGTTTGCCACTTTCCCTTTAATCATTACCGCTCTATCCGGCCTATTATTGGGGGAACGAGTCAGTGCGCAGCGCTGGTTCGCTGTTTTCTTAGGGTTTGTCGGCACGCTGATTATCTTAAAACCGGGCCTGGACCTACTGAATACAGGCTCCATGCTGGCTTTGATTTCCGCATTGATGTTTGCCCTGTACAACTTGATCACGCGCAAAGTCTCAGCGCACGACCCGTTTGAAACGTCTCTGCTTTACTTCGGCGTCGTCGGCTTGGTGTTGTCTGCAGTAGTTGCTCCATTTGTCTGGCAACCGATGAGTGGAAACTCAATCGCCTGGTTATCAGTATTAACCATCAGCGGTATTTCTGGTCACCTGCTGTTGATCAAAGCGCTAGAACTTACTCCGGCAGTCATCCTGCAACCGTTTAATTACTTCCCCTTGATTTGGGCGATACCACTGGGTTATTTGATTTACCAAGAAGTGCTCAGCCCCTCTACCCTGGCTGGCGCTGCTCTGATCGTCGCCAGTGGTGGCTATATTGCGTGGCGAGAGTACCGTCGCGCTGGCGTTAAACTGGGTTAACAAGCGCTAGCTTATCTGGCTGCGCTTGTATCGGCAAATACCACCAGATGATCGAGATCGATCGCAACATCCAACACAGCTAATACTTCATGGCGCTGATGTGAATGCATCATGGAATACAAGCGATCGCCGCTGGCAAGCTCTAAGGTATACAGATAATTAGAGCCTCTAAACTGCCGATCGACAATTTTTGCTTGAAACGAGCCGCCAGGATCATGACGAATATCATCAGGCCGAACCAACACCTGAACTGCCCGACCACCCGATTTTGGCGCAATATGGGTAACGATTGTGCCAGTAAGCACACCTAGTTCCGTATCGACCGAACCATCGGCTTGCAACACCCCGGGTAAAAACACACCATTGCCAATAAACTCCGCTACAAACGGTGTTGCCGGACGATGATAAAGTTCGTAGGCATTATCCCATTGAACCATGTGGCCATTGTTTAGCAAACCCACTCTCTCGCCAAATGCAAAGGCATCGGTTTGATCATGGGTCACCAATAAACTACTGGTGCCGGTATCGCGCAGTAATTGCCGAACTTCCTTGACCAGGCGCTCACGCAAACTTAAATCCAGGCTGGAAAAAGCTTCGTCCATCAGCAATAAACGTGGCTCGGGTGCCAGTGCTCTCGCCAATGCAACGCGTTGCTGTTGCCCACCTGACAACTCATGTGGATAGGCATTCGCACAATGACTAAGGCCAACCCGCTCCAGCATGCCCAAAGCTTTCGCATATCGCGCCTTTTTAGGCAAGTGCTCAATCCCGGCATAGACGTTGCGCAGTACTGTTTGATGTGGAAACAAAGCATGATCCTGAAATACCATCCCCAGACCGCGTTGCTCGGGTGGCACGGTTTTATGATTGCTAGAAATCGTCGTACCGCTGATATCAATTCGCCCTTGTTGCAGCGTTTGAAAGCCAGCGATGGCCCGCAGCAAAGTGGTTTTCCCAGAGCCACTCGGCCCTAGTAAACATGCCAGCTCACCTTCTCGTAGCTCCAGTGATACGCCTTTAATGATGTCTTCATCACCATAGCCGCAATAAATTTGGTCAACAACTAAAAGGGGTTTCATTTGATTTTGGGGTTTACTCAGCGCATCGCGCGGGTCAGCAATACCACCGGCAGTAAGCCGGATAGAACTATAATCAATGCACTCAGCGCAGCCTCACCCAACATTTCATTGGAAGCAAACTGATATAAATAAGTAGCCAGCGTTTCAAAATTGAAGGGCCGCAGCAGTAAGGTCGCGGGTAACTCTTTCATGCTGTCTACAAAGACCACCAAAGCCGCCGTCAACAAGCCATTTTTCAGCAGTGGCAAGTGGAGCTGGAACAATATTCGCAGAGGACGATAGCCTAAAGTACGCGCAGCCAGGTCCATTGATTCCGGGATTTTACTGTAACTGCTTTGCAAAGCACCAATCGACATAGCAGAAAAACGCACGGCATACGCAAACACCAAAGCCACGATCGTGCCGCTAAAGATCAAGCCGCTAGAAAATCCAAACCAGTCACGCATCCACGCGTCA
The DNA here is from genome assembly GCA_965249035.1 of Candidatus Poriferihabitaceae bacterium. GTDB lineage: Bacteria > Pseudomonadota > Gammaproteobacteria > Arenicellales > Poriferihabitantaceae > CBDFKV01. Next base: position 626,028 of record CBDFKV010000007.1, read on the forward strand.
ATACGGTTATCGATAGCCGCCAGTGGGATCAATACTCCGATAGCCAACACTGCCCCAGGAACTGCATAACCCAGTGATGCCAGCCGCGTCGAAACGTTCATGGCTTTAGAAGGATAACGGCGCTGGGAATAGGTCAGTAACAGAGCAATACCCACCACGGTCAATGCTGCCAATGTTGAAAGCATCAAACTATTCAGCGCGTATTGCCGAAATTCTGGCGTCCAAGAAACATCAAAATACAGCCAGCTGAAATGTAGTAATAGCGCCAGTGGCAGAACAAAACCCAGCAATACGGGCGTGATGCACAGTGACGAAGCAACCAACCCTTTCCAGCCGTTTAACGACTCAAAATGATCGGTCTGATTAGACTGTTGTGGCTGATAGAAGCGCTGTTTGCGACGACTAAACACCTCAAGTGATAGTAGTAATAATACAAACACCAGCATAGTCACCGCAATCTGTGCGGCACCGCCTAAATTGCCCATTCCCAGCCATACATCATACAAACCTGCGGTTAGCGTTTTGATCGCAAAATAGTCCACCGTACCGAAATCATTCAGCGTCTCCATCAACGCCAATGCAACCCCTATCGCAATCGCAGGGCGCGCAATCGGCAATGATACTGACCACAGCGTTTGCCAGCGACCCCGGCCCAGTATCCGACTGACATCCAGCAAATGGGATGATTGATCGTTAAATGCCGCACGCGCCAATAAGTAAACATAGGGGTATAACACCAAACTCATCAATACCATCGCGCCACCGATACTGCGTACCTCAGGAAACCAATATTGATTAGCCAAGGTCCAACCCCCTAAAGCGCGTACGCCGGTTTGGACCGGGCCGGCAAATTCCAGAAAATCGGTGTACAAATAGGCGATCACATAGGCAGGCATCGCCAACGGCAATAACAATAACCATTCCAACACCCGACTCAATGGGAACCGAAAATGCGTCACCATATAAGCAGTACTGACCCCAATCAACAGCACGCCTAAGCCAACACCTAGCATCAATAATAAGGTGTCACGGAGGTAGTCAAATAGGACCGTCGACCATAAATGCGGCCAGATGTTATCTTCCGGGAACAAAGCCAACACCACAATGGTGGCAATGGGCAAGAGCATGAACCCGGCAATGACCATGCTCACCACCTCCCAACTACTAGGTAGTGGCCGTTTGAGTCGAGTAATTAGCGTCGGTGATGGCACGGCGTGGCTAGCTGACAAACCCGGCGTCTAGTGTTGTAAACAGCTAATTATCATAACCAACCCGATCCATCATTTGAATGGCGGCCGCACGTTGGGCAGCGATTTCAGATAAGTGGCCGTTATCCTGCTTGAATGTGCCCCAGGTTTTAAGTTGCTCGCTCCATTCGGTATCTGCGACGACGGGATATTCGCCATTGATCTGGCTAAACTGCGACTGCCCCTGGGCGCTCACTAAAAAGCGCATCAGCTCAAGCGCCTCTGCTCGACGCTTGGCATGTTTGGTCATCGCCATGCCACTGATGTTCATGTGCGTGCCGCGGTCTTCCTGATTGGGAAACACCAAGTCGACTGAATTTGCCCAAGGCGCCTGCTCAGCATCTGCCAACATCTTATGCATATAATAGTGGTTGATCACCGCCACATCACATTCGCCTTGGTAAATCGCCTTAACCTGAGCACGATCGTTGCCTTGCGGTGTGCGCGCCAAATTTACCTTCACGCCCGCTAACCATTGCTCGGCTGCTTCATCGCCGAGATTAACGATCATGGACCCCAGCAACGCAATCATATACGGATGTTTTCCGGAACGCGTGCATACCCTGCCTTTCAGCTCCGGGTTAGCCAAGTCTTCATAACTTACGATACTGTTAGCCGCTACGCGTTCCTTTGACACCGCCAATACACGCGCTCTCGCTGTCAACCCGAACCAGCTACCATCGGTGTCCTTAAGCGCCGTAGGAATGGCCCCCAGCGCAGGCAAATCAGTGACTGACTGAAGTAAGTCAGCCTGATTAAGATCCGTTAAGCGGCCAATATCAGTGGTCAAAATTAGATCGGCAGGGGTATTGCGCCCTTCCCGCTTCAAGCGTTCGAGCAAACCTTTCTCTGCGTGTACCACATTGACTTCAATTCCGGTTTGTTGAGTAAATTGCTCAAACAAGGGATTAATTAGCACAGGCTTACGATAGGAGTAGACGTTAACCTCATTCGCAGCCAAGGCAGGTCGCAGCCCGATGATCGTAGACAACAATACCAAGGCTGTAACGAACCAGGATTTTCCGGTTGGGTTCATACTAAATCAACAAAAATTGTAATGAAGACCGGAATATATCGAACCTCAGCCTATATGTAAACAATAACCATTCGTATTTAAATCGTAGCAATCATCAGATTCTCAATGGCTAGCCGACACTGGTCCATCTAAGGCACAACCCAGCTACGCCAGGCAAGAATTTGACTATTGCTGCCCAAGGTTTCTGATTGATTTGAATATTTATCCCACTTTACTTTATGGTACGATCCAAGCGCTTGAGCAGAGCTCAGCAATGGTTTAGGAATGGGCTTTTTGATGGCCCACCTTTTAACGAGCAGTTAAATTTATGGAGAACACAATGGAATTATTACCTCTTATTATCCAGCTACTCAGTGGTGCACTGGGCGGCAATGTGGTGGGCAAGTTGTTGAGCAACTTGAGCCTTGGCACACTTGGCAACTCGATTGCTGGCATCTTGGGCGGCGGAATAGGCGCACAACTATTGGGACTGGGCGCTGGCGGAATGGACGTGGCAGGCATTGTCAGCTCAATCGCTGGCGGCGGTGTCGGTGGCGGCATCTTAATGGCTGTCATTGGCCTGATCAAAAAAGTATTAGGAAAATAAATCGCACGCGATTCACGCGTTGAACAGACGTACGAATTTCTGCTACTAATGCTATATATGAGCCTGACACCAGTCAGGCTCTTTTCATTTCATACTCATGACCATCCACAAACACACTAACTACCTAGTCCCCACAGACGGCTCATTCCGAATCGCTACTGCTGAGACTAAACCTCAACCAGCCATCGAGCCTACAGCCCTCACTAAACGCCTCGATAAAGCACGTACCCGCTTTGCGCGTTTGCAACGCAAGCTTTACGCAGACAATAAATACTCCTTGTTGCTGGTTTTTCAGGCGATGGATGCGGCGGGCAAAGACAGCACCATTCGTGCCATCACCAAAGGCGTCAACCCAGCTGGGTTTCAAGTGGTTTCATTTAAACAACCCTCCAAGCGCGAGCTGGATCATGACTTTCTGTGGCGCAGCGCGCGTCAACTACCAGAGCGTGGTCGTATCGGTATTTTTAATCGTAGCTATTACGAAGAAACACTGGTTGTTCGAGTCCATCCAGAATTTTTGGGCGGTCAAAATCTGCCCAAGCAACCCCCTTTGGAAACGCTGTGGCAGCAACGATACGACTCAATTGTTGACCATGAGCAGCATTTAGTCCGCAATGGCACCATTGTCTTAAAGTTCTGGCTTAATGTCTCACGAGACGAGCAAAAACGTCGGTTTCTAAGCCGCTTAAACGACCCCAAGAAATATTGGAAATTTGCAGCGGGCGACCTGAAAGAACGCGCGCTTTGGGATGATTATATGCACGCATATGAAGCGATGCTCAATGCCACCTCTAGTGAGCTCGCACCGTGGTACGCTATCCCCGCTGACGATAAGCTCTGGATGCGCGCCTCCATTACTGAGATTATTGTCAATAAATTGGAGTCGCTCAACCTCAATTACCCGGAAGCAGAAGATGTTGATGCCTTTGATCGCTATCGACAACAATTACTAAACGAACCCAGTTAATCGCCCCTTCGATTGATACGTCCGAGGCGACGAAGGTGTAAAATCGGCGTAGCAATTTCGAGACGCTCTAAATTGCTAATACCCTAGTTTTCATTCGTTTTCGGTTGGAGCCATTTAAAATCGCGCTATGCTTGACTCGCTTTCGAAGCTCGTAGGTGCAGCTAACGTCATCACTGACCCAGCAGCGCTCCAGCCTTATCTACATGAACAACGCGGTCAATTTGAAAGTCGTTGTTTAGCAGTCGTTCGGCCAGCAAATACGCAGCAAGTCAGTTCGGTGTTGGCCTTTTGTAATCAACAACGCATTCCCGTGGTTCCACAAGGCGGCAACACCGGTTTGTGCGGAGGCGCAGTCGCCAGCGAAAATGCCATTATTTTATCGCTGTCCCGTCTGGATACGATTCGACACATCGACCCCACCAACTACTCGATCACCGCTGAAGCCGGTGTTATCTTGCAGACTTTACAAGAAACGGCGGCGAGTCATCAGCGGCTATTTCCGCTCAGCCTTGGCGCTGAAGGTAGCTGCCAAATCGGTGGCAATCTATCGACTAATGCTGGTGGCATCAATGTGCTGCGCTACGGCAATGCCCGCGACCTGACTCTGGGCCTGGAGGTTGTGTTAGCTAATGGCGATGTTTGGGATGGCTTGACCTCGTTGCGTAAAGACAATACTGGCTATGATTTAAAGCAATTATTCATCGGTAGCGAAGGTACGCTCGGCATCATCACCGCAGCTAGTCTCAAGCTGTTCCCACAGCCGGCTGAGGCCGTCACCGCCTTAGTAGCAGTGCCCGACCTCGATGCAGTGATTGAGCTGTTTAGCGAGCTTCGCCAAGCCAGCAGCGATCGAATCAGTACTTTTGAGCTAATTCCCCATATTGCGATTGAATTTTGCACTCGGCACTTCCCCGACATTAGCGCCCCCTTCGAATCGCTCCACCCTTGGTACGTACTAGTGGTTTTGCACAGCAACGTGACCGACCCCAACCTACAAAATGCACTAGAAAGTGGACTGGCCAAACAATTTGAGCAACAACGCGTCAACGATGCGATAGTCGCCAGCAGCGATACTCAGGCAGCGCAGCTGCTATCGCTGCGAGAAAAACTGGTCGAAGCACAAAAGTTTGAAGGTGGCAGCATCAAACATGACGTGTCTATCCCGATATCGAAAATTCCTGATTTTATTCAGCGTGCGAGTAACGTGGTCGAGCAAACCATTCCCGGTGCACGGCCCTACCCTTTTGGCCATATCGGTGATGGCAATATTCACTATAATGTCAGCCAGCCGCTGGGTATGAATACGGTCGAATATCTCAGCCTGTGGAACCGATTAAATCACGCCATCCATGATTTGGTCGCAAGCCTCAATGGCTCATTCAGCGCTGAGCACGGGGTGGGCTTGTTAAAAACCAGCGAAATGACCGAATACAAATCGCCGGTGGCGTTGGATCTGATGCAACACCTAAAAAATAGCCTGGACCCAAATGGCATTCTCAACCCAGGCAAAGTAGTGCCACAAAGCTAACTCATCGCTAATGATCCGAATTTTAGAACGATAGTGTATCCTTTATTCATCGGGCTCTTGATATAAGAGAAACTTATATTTATAGTAAGCGCCGCCAAAATTTATCTTATCCTTCTCTAAAACTAACATAACTTAAGGAGCTCAACACATGTCAGGTATCGCTCTTATCCCTTTCCTGCTGGGTCTTGGTGGCTTATTCGTCGCCTGGAAAATCTATCAAAAAATTCTAAGCTACTCTGGTGGTGAAGGCCGAATCGTCGAACTGGGTGACTTGATCCACCGCGGCGCAATGGTCTTCATGAAGCGTGAATATACCTATCTTGGTGTTTTTGTAGGCGTTGTCGCACTGCTGCTACTGCTGTCTGACCTTGGCATCAATACAGCCTTTGCCTTTTTAGTAGGCGCTGGTTGCTCGGCTATCGCTGGCTATATCGGCATGTATGCCGCCACCAAATCCAATACCCGAACCACGGTTGCGGCACGGGACAATGGCGCTGACGAGGCATTGCTGGTGGCCTTCTTCGGCGGTTCTGTGATGGGCTTAACCGTCGCAGCGATGGGTTTGCTGGGTCTTGGTTTGCTATATTTCTTCTACGGTGGCAATCCCGAATCAGCCCACGTTATCCATGGCTTTGGTATGGGCGCGTCGTCCGTAGCGTTGTTCTCACGTGTCGGTGGCGGTATTTTCACCAAGAGTGCTGATGTCGGCGCTGACTTGGTCGGTAAAATTGAAGCTGGGATTCCAGAAGATGACCCACGTAACCCGGGCGTTATCGCTGATAACGTCGGCGATAACGTTGGTGACGTCGCCGGTATGGGCTCTGACATTTTCGAGTCCTATTGTGGCTCCATTATTGCATCCATTGCCATCGCATCAACCATGTCAGCAGCTGCCATAGAACCTATTGGCGCACGAGACACTTTGATGTTTCTGCCATTGGCTTTAGCCTCTCTAGGGATTCTGGCGTCAATCGCAGGGATTCAAATCGTGCGCATGAACGCCGACAAATCACCGGATAAAACCTTGCGCATGGGCACCATTGGCGCCACTATTTTATTCATGATTCTGGCACTCGTACTGATCGCATTTGTTGACGCCAGCTGGCGAGTATGGCTCGCAGTAGTTGCAGGCGCAGTCGGCGGCATCGGCATCGGCTTGGTTACCGAATACTACACCGGCGGGCAACCCGTAAGAAATATCGCAAACAGCGGCGAAACCGGCCCAGCGACCTTGGTTATTACCGGTCTCTCAATCGGCATGCAATCAGTTCTGGTGCCGATCATCATCATTGCCGCCATCATCGTGGCGACTAGCAGCTTAGTGGGCTTATACGGCGTAGGTATTGCCGCCGTTGGCATGCTTTCCACCGTTGGTATCACCATGGCGATTGATGCGTATGGCCCCGTTGCGGATAACGCGGGCGGCATTGCAGAAATGGCTGGACTGGGCGAAGAAGTTCGTGAAATTACTGACTCCCTTGATGAGTTGGGCAACACTACTGCAGCGATTGGTAAAGGCTTTGCGATTGGCGCTGCAGCACTGGCTGCCTTAGCGATCATTTCGGCATTTATCGAAACCGTGGCTTACCATAACCCTGAATTTGAACTACGCATCAGCGACCCCAAAGTGCTAGCCGGCATGTTCCTTGGTGGTGCCTTCCCATTTATCGTAGCTTCCATCACGATGAAAGCTGTGGGTGACGCAGCGCAAGACATGATCGTCGAAATTCGCCGTCAATTTAAAGAAATTCCTGGGCTGCTTGAAGGCACGGGCACACCCGATACGGATCGTTGTGTCGATATCGCAACTCAGGCTGCATTACAGAAAATGATCCTGCCGGGTGTTCTAGCCGTTGCTGGTCCTGCACTAGTGGGCTTCTTCCTTGGTGCAGAAACACTGGGTGGTTTGCTGGCTGGCGCCTTGATTACCTGCGTCTTGTTAGCACTGACCATGGCTAATGCGGGTGGTGCATGGGATAACGCAAAAAAATACGTTGAGAAAGGCCATCACGGTGGTAAAGGATCAGACGTTCATACTGCTGCGGTAGTCGGTGACACCATCGGTGACCCATTTAAAGACACGTCTGGGCCAGCGATGAATATCTTAATCAATGTTATGGCGATCGTCAGCTTGGTGATTGCGCCATTGTTGTAATCAATCCACACCCACTTAAAAGCCCGCTTAACTGCGGGCTTTTTTGTTCTATCCTGGGGGTTTGTCTGGTCCGTCCATAACCAATCTTTAATTTCAAAAATCACTACGTATCGCTTACAATGACTGCCCTGCGCTTGATTCTTGAACCATAGCGACAGCAAGACAAGATCCATAGTTCAAAAGCATTTAACTGAGGACAAAAAAATGGCACATACAATCATTATCGGCGCAAGCACCGGCGGCCTTCCTGCTGCCTACGACATCAAGTGTATGATGGACAAAACATCCGGGGAACACAAAGTAACCGTCGTATCAATTTCACCTGAATTCCACTTTGTTCCTTCTAACCCTTGGGTAGGTGTTGGCTGGCGTACGCGTGAAGACATCAGCTTCGATCTGGAAAAGCCATTGAATAAAAACGGCATCGATTTTATCGCTCAGGCGGTTACAAAAATCACCCCAGATGACAATCAAATCACCTTGGCTGATGGCTCTGAACTGGATTACGACTACCTGGTCATTGCAACAGGCCCAGGACTGGCATTCGATGAAGTCGAAGGGCTTGGCCCAGAAGGTTTTACTCAGTCAGTATGCTCGGTAGATCACGCGGTCGAAGCCAATCTGGCGTGGGAAGCATTCACTGAAAACCCCTCATCAATCGTCGTTGGTGCGGTTCAGGGGGCGTCCTGCTTTGGCCCTGCGTATGAATACGCCATGATTATGGATACCGACCTGCGTAAACGCGGCCTGCGCAGCAAAGTCCCCATGACGTTCGTTACCTCAGAACCGTACATCGGCCATCTTGGACTGGGTGGGGTCGGCAATTCAAAGGGGATGCTCGAAGATGAAATGCGTGACCGCCATATCACCTGGATTACCAATGCCAAAGTAAGCAAGGTTGAAGAAGGTAAAATGTTTGTGACGGAAGTGGACCGCCAAGGTGAAACCATTCAAGAACACGAGTTGGATTTTGGCTATTCGATGATGCTGCCGGCTTTCCGGGGCGTTGATGCGGTCAACGCGGTTGGAGAAGATTTGGTCAACCCACGCGGCATGGTCAAAGTGAACGATTTCCAGCAAAACCCAAAGTGGGGCAATATCTATTCATTGGGTGTTTGCATTGCCATTCCACCAGCCGAAGTCACACCAGTGCCTACGGGAACGCCCAAAACAGGCTATATGATCGAATCTATGGTGACCGCAGTCGCACATAATATCGCGCATGATATCAAGGGTGAAGCACCCGAAGCGACTGCCACCTGGAATGCATTCTGTCTGGCAGATATGGGTGATACCGGTGCTGCCTTTGTGGCCTTACCCCAAATCCCTCCGCGGAACGTCACTTGGGCCAAGAAAGGTAAATGGGTACACTGGGCGAAAATTGCATTTGAAAAATATTTCATTTACAACATGAAGCGTGGCACTACCGAACCACTGTTTCAAAAACTAGCGCTCAAAGTCATGGGCTTAAACCGCCTAAACTAGCACCCGAGCTACACACTAATTTGTTTAACTATTATGGGCATTAAGTCCGTCCTCGAGCGGCTACTGGTTAGGTCATGACATCGATAACTACTGACCAAGTTGATCAGATGTTACCGCAAACGCAGTGCACCCGCTGCGGCTACCCACGCTGCTGGGACTACGCCGAAGCGATCGCCACCGAACACGAAGCGATCAATCGCTGCCCACCCGGCGGTGATACCAGCATTACGCTGCTGTCCCGATTGACTAAATTGACTGTACAGCCCTTGGACCCCGAGTGTGGTGCTTTTCAAGCCAAGCAAACGGTGGTTATTGATGAGCCCAATTGCATCGGTTGCTTTCTTTGCGTTAAGGCGTGCCCGGTCGACGCCATTATCGGCGCAAACAAACAGATGCATAGCGTGATTGACGCTGAGTGTACCGGGTGTGAACTGTGCATTCCGGTTTGCCCAACGGACTGCATTTCACTACTGTCAACGACAGGCTCAAACACACTGCTTGACAGTGCTTGGCCCGGCTATACGATGGCCGAAGTGAATCAAGCACGTGCTCGAACCAATAGTAGACTACAACGACTAGCCACATCAATTCCCACAAAAAAGCAGTCGAACAAAACTGGCGACAGCACCCGCATCAACCCGGCCGATATTCTGGCAGCAGTTAATCGTGCGCAACAAAAAAGACAGCCTACCTAATCACAGCATGCAAGCAAACGCAGTAGCCGAGCTATTCAAGCGCCTTAAGCAGCACACTCCAAAACCGCAGACTGAGTTACAGTATCAGTCACCATTTGAGCTGCTGGTGGCGGTGGTTCTGTCTGCCCAAGCGACTGATGTCTCAGTTAACAAGGCGACCGACAAACTCTATGCAGTCGCCAATACCCCTGAAGCGATTCTAGCGCTGGGTGAGGCCCAACTTAAAGACTATATAAAAACCATTGGCCTGTTTAACACCAAAGCCAAGAACGTGATTCGCCTGTGTCGGGACCTAGTCAATTTGCATCGCTCAGAAGTTCCCGACAATCGCACAGATTTGGAAGCACTGGCTGGTGTTGGTAGAAAAACAGCGAATGTGGTGCTGAATACCGCATTTGGTCACGCTACAATGGCGGTGGACACGCATATTTTTCGGGTGGGTAATCGCCTGGGTTTAGCACCGGGGAAAACTCCGCTAGCCGTTGAAAAAGGCTTGCTAGCGGCTATACCTGATACGTATATTCACGACGCGCACCACTGGTTAATCCTGCATGGTCGATATACCTGCCTAGCGCGCAAACCTAAGTGTGACACTTGTATCGTCAGTGACCTGTGTCCGTATGAGCCAAAATCTTCTTAATGAAAGGAACTCTCAAGGACAACAGGCATCAAACCAATTAGGTCAAAACCTCACTAAGAATTATCTATGGATATCGCTGTCAAACTCAGCTTTGAAGACACCATTGCTATGCACGACAAAGTGCCATTGACGCGCACACGCTTGCGAGACTTGCAAGTCAACTTAGGTTATTTGTGTAACCAGGCCTGCGAGCACTGTCACGTGGAAGCCGGCCCCAAGCGCACTGAAATAATGACTTGGGATACCATGCAGCGTGTGATTCAATGGGCACAACAAAACGCCATCAGCGCGGCAGATTTAACCGGTGGCGCACCAGAAATGAACCCCCATTTTCGGCCCTTTGTCGACGCACTACTTGGACTCGGCATCAAAGTCACGTCACGCTGTAATTTGACCATATTAACCGAGCCGGGATACACCGACTTGCCCGAGTGGTATGCCAAACGTAACGTGCATATCGTCTCGTCGCTGCCCTGCTACACCGAAAGCAACGTCGATGCACAACGCGGTAAAGGCGTTTATGCACGCAGCATAGAAGCGCTCGAAACGCTCAACGCTCTAGGCTATGGCGTCGATGAGGCGTTAACCCTTGATTTGGTTTACAACCCCGGCGGCGCATTCTTGCCGGGTGATCAGATACAGCTTGAAGCTGACTATAAAAATCGCTTATTTGACAACTATGGTATTCGTTTCTCAAGTTTGATTACGATCACCAATTTGCCCATCAACCGATTCAAGCGATATCTTAAGAATGTCAATCAACTCGATGAATATATGATGTTGTTAAGATCTAGCTTTAACTCCGATACAGTCGATTCCCTGATGTGCCGCCACTTGATCAGCGTGGGCTGGCAAGGCCATGTTTACGATTGCGACTTTAATCAAATGCTCGGGCTTGGCCTTGGCGCGAGTAATCTGCAACCACCCTTGCTGTGGGATATCGATGCCAGCAGTCTGGACCAGCAAGCAGTTGCCGTCGGTTCTCACTGCTTTGGTTGCACCGCAGGAGCCGGCAGCAGCTGCGGTGGCGCACTAACTTAGTTTATTCATTCACACACCGAACATCGCCTAATTAGCAATTCCATACTGCGATTGATACGCGAGCACCGCTTCAGGGTTGGGTATCAAGTCGCTCTCGCCTTGACGCGACAACGCAACGAGGTCTGATAGACTAATAATCGAATAAACCGGCAATCCATATTGGTCTTCTACGGCCTCTACCGCTGAGCGCTTTTCGCCATCCGCGCGCTCTTGTCTATCAACCGCAATCACTACCGCTTTTGGGTTTGCGCCATGCGCTGTAATCACATCAACCGATTCCCGAATCGAGGTTCCAGCGGTAATCACATCATCGATAATCACCACATCCCCACTTAACTCCGCACCTACGATGACTCCCCCCTCGCCATGATCCTTGGCTTCTTTACGATTAAACGCATAGCTGATATCACGTTGATGATCGTCTGCCAGTTTAATCGCAGTTGCCGCTGCCAGTGGAATGCCTTTGTAGGCCGGGCCATACAGCACAAAATCACCAGCGATCGCGTCATCAATACAACTGGCGTAAAACGAGGCTAGCTGCGATAACAAGCGCCCTGAATTAAACAAGCCTGCATTAAAAAAGTAGGGGCTGACTCGCCCAGATTTGAGGGTGAACTCGCCAAATCTTAATATGTTATTGTGTATAATTAATTTTAAAAATTGGGATTTATAATCAATCATTATGGTTGCTGGTGGAATATTTAGAACACCTAAGATTAGCGCAAAATCCAGCTTTTTTCATCGCTGATTAGCATGTCTGATTCCCCAGCAAACTCACCTGAATTGATTGACCAACTACGTGCATTCACGCACCCACGGGTGGTGACTATGCTGTTTCTGGGTTTTTCGGCAGGCCTGCCGATTCTGTTGATTTTTTCTTCTTTGTCGCTTTGGCTCCGCGAAGCTGATGTCAGTCGTGCCTCCACCACCGTATTCAGTTGGGCAGCGCTGGGCTATTCATTCAAGTTCGTATGGGCACCATTGGTTGATCGATTGCCGCTGCCCGTGCTTACCGCCTGGCTGGGCAGACGCCGTGCTTGGCTATTGTTCGCCCAAATATTCGTGATCGCTGCGATTATTTGGATGGCGTTAATCGATCCCGTCGAAGGCCAAAGCGCGTTAACAGCGATGGCTTTTGCAGCAGTTCTCCTGGGGTTTTCGTCGGCCACTCAAGATATTGTCATCGATGCCTACCGCATAGAGTCTGCGGATAGTGACATGCAAAGCCTGTTGTCTGCGACTTACATCGCGGGCTATCGTATTGGGATGCTGGTTGCGGGTGCGGGCGCACTGGTGCTTGCAGCAACACTAGGCAGCACCGCGGAAAGCTATAACTACGATGCATGGCGGATAACCTATCTCACCATGGCTGGCTGTATGTTAATCGGCGTGCTAACCACCCTGATTGCGCGTGAGCCAACCCCACAAAACACTGCAAGAGCATATATAGCACCCGCCGCATTGCTTCGTTTTATCTTGTTTTTTGTCTTGGGTGTTATCTGCTTTATTGTGAGCTATATCCTTTCCACCGATATTGTCAATCACCTCAAAGTACAACTCACCGAATTGAGTGGGAATAAGGCCCTTGCAGGTTTCGTAATCGAATCATTGCGTTTGGTTTTAGCAGGAACTATCGTTTACATAGTTAGCCTATTTCTTACCTCAATCCGCCTCATCGACCCGCTCATCGCAGAACAAACTTACGTCCAGCCAGTCAGGGACTTCTTTGACCGTTACGGCTTATCACTCGCCGTTTTATTGCTGGCATTGATTGGCCTCTATCGGATTTCCGATATTGTACTGGGTGTGATTTCAAACGTGTTTTACCAAGATTTGGGCTTCAGCAAAACTGAAATCGCCAGCGTGGTTAAAACCTTCGGCCTGTTCATGACCATTCTGGGTGGTTTTGTTGGTGGCTTGATGGCGATGCGAATAGGCATCATGCGGGTACTGTTACTGGGGGCGATACTAGCTGCAGCGACCAATTTACTGTTTGTGTGGCTGGCCCAAACAGGTAACAATCTACCACTATTGGTCACTGTTATTTCGGCTGACAACCTGTCCGCGGGCTTGGCAAGTGCCGCATTTGTTGCCTTTTTATCTGCCTTGACTAATATCCGCTTCACCGCAGTTCAGTACGCGATCTTCAGCTCTTTGATGACTTTATTGCCAAAAATACTGGGAGGCTATTCTGGCTCCATCGTTGATGCGGTTGGATATCCGCAGTTCTTTACCTTCACAGCCTTGTTAGGGCTGCCGGTAATCGCATTGATTTTGTTGGCAGGAAAAAAGCTATCGCTCAGTGAACCTAAGCTCAAACTAGCGCGATAGCTCAGCCTCGAGCATTGCTGGAAAACACTGCGGATTACTGATTTCAAGCTGTTTAATCCTAGATTTCTCCCCTTTAACCAACGCAACTTGACTGCGTGACACACCAAATTGTTTGCCAAGAAAGGCGACTAAGGCTGTATTGGCTTTTCCAGCCACTGGTGGCGCATTAAGACGAATCTTAAGCTGATGATCGACCACCCCTTGAATTTGTGTTTGTTTGGCTCGCGGAGTTATGCGCACCCGCACCGTCAATTGATTACCACGCCACCTAAACCACGGACCTGATGCGGATTGCCCAAGCACGACGTGCTTACATCAACATCCTTTGTGCCTGAAGAAACAAAGGTGATACCACCAGTTTCTGCAGAAAATTGAGTGCAATAATTGCCACAATTGGTGAGAAATCAAGACCACCAAAACTGGGCAGTAGTCTTTGGATTGGCCCAAGGATTGGAGCACTTAATTGATGCGCTAACGCTGCAATGGGGTGTACACCTCCACGCGAAAACCAAGACATCACTGCCAGCGCAATGACCGCAATGATATAAATCCAGATAAAGGTATTGAGCGATTCTGCGACAGTCAATAACACCGCCCCCAACAAATTTGGAGCTACCCCAACCAGCATTGAGATCAGGAATATCTTTACCAAGCCAATCAATAACACTAAGACTAAGGGCGCCAATTCTATGCCAGAAATACCGGGTACAAAACGGCGCAATACCGCCAATGGCACTTGGGTGATACGAATAACTGATGCCACCACCGGGTTGCGATAATCAACACTGCCAAACTGAAATAGAAATCGTAGTAGTACCAGCGAGATAAAAATATCCGCAACGGTTGAAATCAAAAAAATCAAGCTTTCTTGCACTGGATTCATTTTTTATCTCCTGCTAGTTGAGCCAATTCCGCACTGCGCTGAACGGCTGCGGCGACAGCCTTATCGACCATCACCGAAAAACCTTGTTGTTGCATTTGCGCAATTGCCGCTTCAGTAGTCCCGCCGGGTGAAGTCACGCGGCGACGTAATTCAGCAGCGCTATAGTCACTCTCCAGCGCCAGCTTAGCAGCACCAAACGCCGTTTCAATGCTGAGTAACCGCGCCTGATCTTCGCTAAGCCCCTGCTTAATACCCGCTTCAGCAAGCACTTCCATCAGATAAAAAAAGTACGCGGGACCACTGCCTGAAACGGCCGTCACGCTATCGATCAAGTATTCGTTATCTACCCAAACTACGACACCAACAGCGCGCATGATGGATTCTGCCAGGCTTCTATGTGCTTCACTCACCCCTTCAGCCGCGTATAAACCAGACGCACCGGCGCGTACCAGCGCGGGAGTATTCGGCATCACTCTTACCACCGCTGCATCCGCATCTGTCCAAGCCTGTATTAATTGAATCGGGATACCAGCCGCAACTGAAATCAGCAAAGGCTGTTGTCTTTGAATCGACGCCGCCAGCGGCTTTAACACATCGGCCATCACCTGCGGCTTAACTGCGAGCACGACTACCTCCGCATGGGTAACAAGCGCCTCATTATCATTCGCTATTTTGACCCCTGTTCTATTACTGAATTCGGTCAACTTGGCGTGATCAGGGTCAGATATCCATAAATGATCAGCGGCAAACCCCGCGTTAATCAAGCCACCCATAATCGCTTGCGCCATATTGCCGCCGCCAATAAATCCGATTGTTTGTTGATCTAACATGTCATGTCCTAATTAACTCGCTGTCTTATAGTGTTTGATCGTTATCACCATGATACGACGTCTTAGTGTGGTGCTTAGTTACACTGTGGTAATCAATCACGCATTCTTAGTATTGGTCTGTTTTGGTTTCCGCGCACCAAATATCGCAGTACCCACCCTGACCATCGTGGCACCTTCAGCAATAGCCGCTGGCAAGTCATCGGTCATCCCCATTGATAGCTCAGTCAAGCCTAAACCGCGCTGATTAAGGTTATCGAGCGCGATTCGAGCCTTAGCAAAAACGGCTCGCTGACGTTCGATATCTGGCTGCGGCTCAGGGATAACCATCAATCCCCGCAAGCGCACATTGGGCAGCACCGCCATTTGCTCGGCCAAAATCGGCAGATCCTCTAACAACACTCCCGATTTGGTCGGCTCGGCTTGTAGATTGACTTGAATTAAAAGGTTGATCGGGCCAAGCTCTGGGTCACGCGACTGGCTTAAACCATTCGCCACCTTTAAGCGATCAACGCTATGCACCCAATCAAAATTCTGAGCCAATTGCTTGGCTTTTCGGCTTTGAATTGAACCGATAAAATGCCATTCCAACGACCCATTTGCCAATTCAGCTTTTTTTTCCAGTGCTTCCTGTAGATAATTCTCTCCAAATGCTACCTGGCCCTGATTTACAATCGTATTCACCTCATCAGCCGTACGAGTCTTACTCACAGCAATCAGACGAACACTGTTGCACTCTCGTTCATACTCCTGCTCATAGCGGCGAATATCGCTCACTACCCGTTGATAAGCACTAAGCGTGTCTTGGCTTTGAATGGCTGGTTGTTTATCAGAAATCACTGAATAGTTTGCTAAGTCGTTGTATTATCGAGTTGCTGCTGTATCACTATCATTGCTGCGGTAGCGATTTTACCTTGAGACTGGACCAATGGCGTAACAATATTGCCAGACACACCACTCGCGACACTTGACGGCCTTTGGCGACAAGGAATGAGACGACTGATAAGCCATGACACTGACTGAATTGCTGCAATATACGATCAAACGCCAAGCTTCAGATTTACATCTGTCTGCTGGATTGCCACCGATCATCCGTATCGATGGCAGAATCGCCCAGCTGGATACGCCCGCATTAAGCGGTAACGACATTCACTCAATGCTGGCCGAAATAATGAGCAGCGAGCAGCGCACCACATTCGAGCGAGACCAAGATATTGACCTTGCGTATGAAATCGCGGGCCTGTCTCGATTTCGGGTCAACGCTTTTCAACAAGCACGCGGCCCAGCTGCCGCTTTTCGGGTCATCCCCTCACGTATCATGAGTCTGGATGAAATTGACGCACCC
The DNA here is from genome assembly GCA_965249035.1 of Candidatus Poriferihabitaceae bacterium. Lineage (GTDB taxonomy): Bacteria > Pseudomonadota > Gammaproteobacteria > Arenicellales > Poriferihabitantaceae > CBDFKV01. The sequence continues at coordinate 642,794 of CBDFKV010000007.1, forward strand.
ACCGCTTTATATTCTCTAATCAATCGCACCAATGGTCTGATTTTGGTAACCGGCCCCACAGGCTGTGGCAAATCAACGACCCTGGCGGCGATGATTGATTTACTCAATCAGCAAAGCAGTGGCCATCTGATCACAATCGAAGACCCGATCGAATATATCCATACCTCTAAGCGCTGCGTGATCAATCAACGAGAGATTGGCACCCACACACATTCATTTGGAGCCGCATTGCGCGCGTCACTACGTGAAGACCCCGACACTATAATGATTGGTGAAATGCGCGACCCGGAGACCATGAGACTCGCCTTAACCGCAGCAGAAACGGGCCATTTAGTGTTTTCGACCTTACACACGAGTTCATCTGCTAAAACCATCGACCGCATTATCGATTCATTTCCTAGCGATGAAAAGCCGATGGTTCGCGCGATGCTGGCTGAGTCTTTGCAGGCGGTGATAGCACAAGTACTTATCCCAAAACTCGGTGGCGGACGCATCGCGGCGCATGAAATCTTGCTATGCAACGGTGCGGTTCGAAATCTCATCCGTGAGAATAAAACACCGCAGATTTATTCATCGATGCAAACTCATCTTGGCATAGGCATGCAAACCATGGATCACGCATTGACCAAACTGCTTAGACAAGGCGTGGTCGCCCCCGAAAGTGTTGCCAGCTACTTAGTTGACCCTGGCAAGGTGGAGCAGTAAAAATTACCCCTTGGCAGCGCGTTCGCGTACTTGCTCCAAGACTTTGGTTGGGTGATCCGCCGCCTTGGGCACACGCTTCCAGTGCTTGATTAGCTTACCATCTGCGTCAATCCAAGCAGTTGAGCGAATTGTGCCGGTGACCTTTTTGCCATACATCATCTTTTCGCCCCACGCGCCATACTCAGCCATGACTTTTTTATCGGGGTCTGATAACAAGGGGTAAGGAATACTGAACTGTTCTATAAAGTTTTGGTGCGATGTTGCGCCGTCCGGAGATACCCCGATAATTTCCACCCCCGCTTCTTGGTACTGCTCATAGAGCTCAGTAAAGCCTATCGCTTGCTTGGTGCAGCCAGGTGTATTGTCTCGCGGGTAAAAATAGAGGATCACTTGCTTGCCTCGAAAATCACTCAGCGTGGTTGCTTCTTCGTGCTGATTCGGCAAGGTGAAATCTGGTACAGCTGTATTTTCTTCTAAGATCATTGGCTCTCACCTTCTTTAAAAGCACTCTCTTTAAGTGCATTTTCTTTGGTCTCTTCAGCGGTTGCAGCACCTAAGGGTAATTTGCGAGCAGGCGCGGACGGACGTGGCCCACCCAAGATCGGTCGCGGCCCGTTGGGCTTCGGTACTGGGCGCCTGCCTGGTTTTCCAGCTAGAGCACGATCTCCCGCACCACCGATGTCTTTATGGTCCATATCGACCGTACCCTTGAACTGACAACCGTCTCCCAGCATCACACGTGGCGCACGAATATCGCCGTGAACCGTACCATTTGGCTTGATTTCAACCGATTCTGACCCCCTTAACTCCCCTCGAACCTCGCCCTCGACAACAATTATTTTAGCAATAACGTCTGCCTTAACTACACCCGTCTCCGCCACAATAATGTTGGCATCCTGCACGGTAATCGTGCCTTCAACGGTACCCTCAATAACCAAGTCTTCTTCACCACGGACGTGACCATCAACATGAATAGAGCGTCCTATGGTTGCCGTCGAGTGAACTTCCGGTTTTTTGTCAGTCATTAGAATATATAGTATCTACTTAAATTGTTAGAAGTGGTAGTAACTGTCGTTTAGAAATGCCGTTACGTCATCCATTTGATCACTATCCAAGCCTGCGCCTGAATTAGTATTGCACATCTCCACAAAGCCCATCAAGCCTTCAATCGATTTAACTTTGTGATCTTCTCGTTGATAGACCGCCTCACCCTCATTGTCAAACCGCTGAGTGTGGCAGCCAGCACATTTATCGGTGTGCAACCACTCGCCATTTTCAACATCACCAAACAGCAATGCGTCACTATATGCCACATGCACACCGCCCGTTAGCATTAGCAATGCAGCACCCACGATTAAGCTTTTTGATTTCATCATAGATTCCTAGATTTGACTGGACACGGCTAGAGTCTAACCATTTCAGACTGCGGGTTCCAGATGGATTTTAGCTTCATTCCCGCGATGCACAAAATTAGTCGCCTTCGAGCATACCAATGCGCTCGCAGAACGCTTAGAATAACCGACCGTTTTAGTCTCAAATCTATTGTTATTGTGAATACGCGCTACGAAACTGATAACCTGCGAATCGTGTCTGTTAAAAGAATCCCACCCCCTGGGGAGGTGCACGCTCAGTACCCAATAAATGACGAAGCCGCAGCCACTACCTTTAGTACGCGCCATGCTATTGATGATGCACTTCATGATGAAGAAGATCGACTGGTAGTCGTTTGCGGGCCCTGTTCAATTCACGACGTCGATGCGGCAATGGAGTATGCCCAGCAACTAAAAGTCTTGATTGATCAATACGCCGGTGAATTGCTACTGATCATGCGCGTTTACTTTGAGAAACCACGCACTACGATTGGCTGGAAAGGTTTGATCAACGATCCTTTTCTGGATAATACCTTCCAAATCAACAAAGGCATTCAAAAAGCACGCAAGCTGCTGTTAGACCTCAACATGATGGGTGTGCCTGCAGCCACTGAATACTTGGATATGCTATCGCCGCAGTATTATTCCGACTTGATCTCATGGGGAGCGATCGGCGCCCGAACCACTGAAAGCCAAAGCCACCGTGAGCTTGCATCGGGTTTATCCTGCCCGGTTGGCTTTAAAAACGGCACTGACGGTAATATTCAAATTGCGGTCGACGCCATCGGTGCAGCCTCCAAGCCACACCATTTTCTAAGTCGCACCAAATCTGATACATCTGCGATTTACGAAACCTCCGGCAACGACTGTTGCCATTTGATTTTGCGCGGCGGCACTGATGGCCCTAACTATAAGGCCAAAGATATCAACGACGCCTGTGAAAAGCTGAAAGATTCTGGTCTGAAAGAACTGGTTATGGTTGATCTCAGCCATGCCAATTCGCGCAAGGATCCCGACAGGCAAGTGGATGTGGCGGCAGACATTGCCCAGCAAATTGCTGGCGGTGAACACCGCGTCATGGGCGTCATGATCGAAAGCCATTTGGTCCACGGCAACCAAAAGCACGAACCAGGCAAAACCCTGGTTTATGGTCAAAGTATTACAGATGCCTGTATTGATATGACGCAAACCAAGGCGGTGCTTGCCAACTTAGCCGCTGCGGTGAAAACGCGAAGAGCCAATAAAGCAGGATAGCGTTTTCTACTGGCACTTTGACCAGTGACCGCTTGATTCACCTTCGTTTTACCAAGTGTCCGTCTTATACGGTGATCAATTATTTCATCGCTTGCGGGCTAACGGCCTAAGCATGATTGGTGATACCTTATTCGTGGCTGACGACCTTGGCACAGCGCGACTTGTAATGCGTGACCAACGTCATCCAATCATCTCTTAATGACAAGACTAATCGGGCACTGGTTGATGCCACAGTAGCGCAAAACCTTGCTTCCCAACGAGGAGAAACTCATGATCAAACCCCACGGCTCGGATACCTTAAACCCCTTATTCGTCGCTGACGATGCCGCTCGCTCCGCTCTGGCCAAAGAAGCGGAATCCTTGCCTTCAGTTATCGTTAGCTCTGCTGACGCCGCCAACGCGGTGATGCTGGGCGCTGGTTATTTCAATCCACTGACCGGCTATATGAATAAAGCGGATGCCCTAAACGTTGCCAACAGTATGCACACAACTTCGGGATTATTTTGGCCTACCCCCGTTGTGTGCTTGATTGACGATGACTCGGCGATTGTTGGGCACAAGCGCATCGCGTTGCGCGACCCGAATGTCGACGGTAATCCAGTATTGGCGGTGATGGATATCGAAGCTGTTGAAACCTTTAGCGGTGAAGAAATGGCACTCATTTCTGAAAAAGTGTATCGCACCACTGACCCCAAGCACCCTGGCCTTGAAGCGTTTAACGCCCAAGGCAATATTGCGCTGTCCGGGCCGATTCAAGTGCTTAATTACAGCTATTTTGAAACTGATTTCCCAAACACCTTCAAAACCGCCTACGAAATCCGAGCCGATATCGAAAAGGCTGGTTGGAAAAAGATCGTCGCCTTTCAAACCCGTAACCCCATGCACCGCGCGCACGAAGAATTGTGCCACATGGCAATGGATCGACTCGGCGCTGACGGCTTGGTGGTGCACATGCTGTTGGGTCAATTAAAACCCGGCGATATCCCCGCAGACGTGCGTGATAACGCCATCCGAACCATGGCCGATGCCTATTTCCCGCCCAATTCAGTGATGGTGACGGGTTATGGCTTTGACATGCTCTACGCCGGCCCACGCGAAGGCGTGCTGCATGCGGTGTTCCGACAAAACATGGGCGCTACCCACTTCATTATTGGCCGCGACCACGCAGGTGTTGGCGATTATTATGGCGACTTTGATGCGCAGACTATTTTTCAGGATGAAGTACCCGATGATGCGCTGGAAATCGAAATCTTCGAAGCAGATCATACGGCTTATTCCAAGAAGCTGGATGAAGTCGTGATGATGCGTGAAGTCACTAACCACACCAAAGAAGACTTTGTGTTGCTGTCGGGCACTCGCGTGCGTGAAATGCTAGGCAATGGTGAAGCACCTCCGCCTGAGTTTTCGCGTCCGGAAGTCGCTAAGATACTGATTGATTACTACCAAAGTATCAGCAGCTAGAAATCTGTACCTTGCTACAAACGACGGGGCCAGTTGGCTCCGTTTTTTATGGGTACAGGCAGGTATAATCGTCTCTTTCTTGTTTCGACCAACCGACCATACCGCAATGAATGAAACCAACGCGCTGGGGCTTACCCAATTGGGCAGCTCTACCGAAGCCCCTACTTCGCCTGATCAGGCAGTTTTGGAAATCGTCCCGAACCCTCACCCCGACACGCTATACGTTACGCGCTTTGTCACCCCTGAATTCACGTCGCTGTGCCCGGTAACCGGACAGCCCGACTTTGCCCACTTGGTGATCGACTATATTGCGGATCAATCTCTGGTTGAGAGTAAATCCTTAAAACTATTTTTGGCGAGTTTTCGCAATCATGGCAGCTTTCACGAAGGTTGCACGATTGAAATCGCTAAACGGTTGGTGGCTGCAGCCAGCCCCATTTGGCTACGAATCGGTGGCTATTGGTTCCCGCGCGGGGGTATTCCGATTGATGTTTTTTACCAAACAGGCAACCCGCCCAAAGGCGTATGGATTCCAGACCAAGGGGTGCCCGCTTACCGTGGGCGTGGCTAAGCAGAAAACTGCACGACTAAACTAGGGGCCGCAATCACATCAGCAACCCTTGCGGTTCTGGGCCTGGAAATACTAAGCGCGCTTGTCACGGCCGTGCTTAACGCACGGTATAGGATTTAATTGGCGAATTTTTTAGCGCTTTCGGTATTACCATTTTGACCATCTTCATAGCCGGCCTCATAGGCATCGGTAACACGCTGCTCTTCGCGCTCGGGATTAGACAAGTAACCGCCCGCCCATCCGGTGAAATAATCATTGTCCACGCCCATATCTTGTAGCTTGGACAGCGTCTCGTAATAGGTTTTATCCATCGTGTATCTCCAAATCAAGTGGAATTGCCTCAGAAGCGGGTATTCTATGCGATGCCACTCTATGGGGAAATTGCCCCTGTCACCAAATTCTGGTCGCAAATGAGATAAGTAAACTATCTCTTTCGGTCTAATAGTTGAGCTAAACCTACCCAATGAGACGCAAGATTTGATAATAAGACTTAACTTTCAGCTAAGGGTTTGTGCGCGAGTTCGTTAAGTTGCGCCGTTTCTTCTGCACTTAAGCCTACCGCAACAGAATACCTTGGGTCTTCAATCACATTCACTTCTACCAAATTACCCGCTTTTTTAAGCAATAGACGGCACTCAGGGCTTAGGTGTTTCAGGTGCAAGCGCTTACCGGCTCGTTCATAGCGATCGGCCAGAATATCAATCGCTTCAATCGCAGAATGATCCGCTACTCGTGAATGCTTAAAATCAACCGTGACATCATCGCTGTCTTCACGAGGGTTAAATATTTCTTGAAAATTGTGCGTGGAAGCAAAAAATAGGGGGCCATTGAGTTGATAGACTGTGTTACCCATTTTATCGGTTTGCGTCACGGCATAGATATGCTTAGCGTGGTTCCAGGCAAATACTAATGCTGAAAGAATCACGCCTAACACCACTGCCACCGCGAGATCAGTTAACACGGTGGTAATCGTCACGATCGCAGTAATCGCAATATCTGAAGCGGGTACTTTACCGAGCAAGCGTAAGCTGGACCAACTAAAGGTGCCCACCACCACCATGAACATAACGCCAACCAACACCGCGACAGGGATCTGCTCAATTAAGGGGGCGCCGACTAAGATAATGGCTAACAAAGCCAATGCGGCAGTGATCCCAGATAGTCTGCCGCGCCCACCCGAATTAATATTAATGATGCTTTGGCCAACCATTGCACAACCACCCATGCCCCCAAAAAACCCAGTTACGAGGTTGGCGAAGCCTTGTGCCAGGCTTTCGCGGTTTGCCTGACCACGAGTATCGGTCAAGGCATCGACTAAGTTTAGCGTTAATAAACTTTCTATCAAGCCCACCAGCGCCAACACAATTGAATACGGTAAAACGATCATAAACGTTTCAAAAGTGAGTGGGATCGCTGGAATATGGAATTGTGGCAAGCCACCGGCCACAGAGGCAATATCACCGACTGTTCGCGTCTCTAAACCAGAGAAAATGACTACCAAGCTCAGCACCACAATCGCCACCAGTGTTGAAGGAACCGCCTTGGTCAACTTTGGCAAGAAATGAATGATAGCCATCGTTCCGAAAGCCAGCAGTAACATAATCATTAACGGGCTGCCGCTTATCCACTGACTGATGCCGACATCATCTACAAACTGAAATTGCTTCAGTTGTGCCAGGAAGATGACTAAGGCAAGGCCATTCACGAAGCCGAGGAAAACCGGATGGGGTACCAATCGAATGAATTTACCCAATCGCAATGCACCAAAAACCATCTGGATCAGGCCCATGAGAATCACAGCCGCAAAAAGATATTCAACCCCATGCTCAACAACGAGACTGATCAGCACCACGGCAATCGCGCCCGTTGCCCCTGTGATCATGCCTGGACGACCGCCCAATACTGCTGTTATCAAGCCCATGAAAAAAGCCGCATACAGGCCAACCAAGGGATGAACCTGCGCCACCAAGGCAAAGGCCACCGCTTCAGGAACCAAGGCTAATGCAACGGTTAAACCAGAAAGGAGATCATTTCTGACGTTAGCGGGTCGATAGCGGGCGAAAAGTTGAAACATGAAGTGCGCTTACCAAGCAAAATAGCGCGCGATTCTTCCACAACCGAGCATGGCATTCCAGAAGTATTTCACCAAAAGCTAATATATTATTCCAGTGCTAAATGCTAAAGCGCTTTAGACATAAACAGGCTGTATGGGTCTTCCACATAGTCAGCGAACGGTTCGCAATACTCAAAGCCAAACTGCAGGTAAAGCTTGCGCGCAGGGATAAACACTGATGGTGAGCCAGTTTCCAGCCAAACGGTTGAATAGCCACGGCATTTTGCTTCTTCCAAAAGATGGCTAAGCAGCGTAGATGCAACGCCACGCCGAAGGGCCGAGCGCGACGTTCTCATCGATTTGATTTCCACGTTCAACTGGTCTAGTTCCTTCAACGCTCCACAGCCCGCTAATTGATTGTCAATCCAACCAGTCCAGAAGGTTATTTCAGACGCTCTCAGAGATTCCAAATCCAAAGTATGAACACTCTCCACTGGCGAGTGTTTCAGCATATCTTGATGATGTTCGAGAAGTAGTTCAGCAATAGGCTTACCACTTAAATCATCAACCCGAATCTCCAGATTAGTCACCGATTCTGGCGGTCACTTCGATCTCAAGCTTCATCTTGTCGTCCATCAAGCCTGCGACAAACATGGTTGCTGCTGGCCTGGAACGGCCAAAATACTTTTTAAATACCGGCCAGCACGGCTCAAAATCAGCCTTATCCGGGAAGATGTAATGCACACGTACCACTTGATCAAGACTACTACCTGCTTCAAGCAATGCCTTTTCGATGTTGACTAAACATTGCTCCGCTTGCTCAACCGGACTATCTGATATCGTCATTGATTCGTAATCAAAACCGGTCGTGCCTGCGACAAAGACATAGTCCCCATCGACCACTGCTCGTGAATATCCCACTTTGGATTCAAATTCAGAACCACTTGAAATGAGTTGTCTGTTCATATTGCTGTGTTAATAAAATGGGTAATGTTAGCTGGATGACCTCTCAACTGCTTTCTAACTTAACCAGCAGTTTCAAATTCAGCAGCCCACTGCGTAAATGTTCCCGCTTCAATCTGCTCGCGCATCGTTCGCATCAGCATTTGATAATAGTGAACATTATGCAGCGTGCACAAACGCGCGACCAGCATTTCCTGCTTTTGATACAAATGGCGCAAATACGAGCGCGAGTAGTGTCGGCACGTGTAGCAATCACAATTGGGGTCAAGCGGATTGGTGTCCATGCGATGAACCGCATTGCGTATTTTAACTACACCGACGCTGGTAAATAGCCAACCATTGCGGGCATTGCGGGTGGGCATGACGCAATCGAACATATCAATCCCGCGCGCAACACCCATGACCAAATCCACAGGCGTGCCCACGCCCATCAGGTATCTTGGCTTGTCTTCGGGCATCTGTGGCTCGCAATAGTCCAACGCTGCGGCCATTTCTTGTTTGCTCTCACCGACCGATAAGCCGCCTAAGGCATAACCATCAAAGCCGATATCGATTAATCCTTGCAACGAGGCCTTGCGTAAGTCTTCATACATACCACCCTGCACGATGCCGAACAGCGCTCCGTCGCCCTGATAAGCTTGCTTACAGCGCTCGGCCCAGCGTAGTGATAGCTGCATGGATTCGTCAGCTTGTTCGTGAGTGGTCGGGTATGGTGTACACTCATCAAACGCCATGACGATATCCGAACCCAAATCGGTTTGAATCTGCATCGACTCTTCTGGCCCCAAAAATACTTGGCTACCGTCATGCGGCGAGCGAAAAGTCACGCCCTTTTCTTCCAGCTTGCGTAATTCAGACAAACTCCACACCTGAAAGCCACCAGAATCGGTCAAGATGGGCCCATACCAATTCATAAAATCGTGCAAGTCGCCGTGTGCCTTAATCACCTCGGTACCCGGCTGCAGCATCAAGTGAAAGGTATTCCCCAGAATAATCTGCGCACCAGTGGCGCTGACCTCTTCAGGGGTTAGCGACTTAACCGTAGCGCTGGTGCCGACCGGCATAAACGCAGGTGTATCCACCTCACCCCGAGGAAATTGCAAGCGGCCTCGGCGCACGCGGCCTTCAGAAGTTAATAAATCAAATTTCATATCACTTTAATTAAACCTATTAACCTTTTGTTTTTTCGATAAACATCGCGTCACCATAACTAAAGAATCGATAACCCGATTCGACCGCGTGGTGATAAGCTTGCAGCATACTTTGTTTGCCCGCGAACGCAGAGACCAACATCAGTAGCGTTGATTTAGGCAAATGGAAATTGGTGATCAGCGCATCCACGACCTGAAACTGAAAGCCGGGATATATAAACAACTGTGAATCGCCACCGCCCGCGCACAATTCGCCGCTAACGGCAGCCGTCTCCAACGCACGCACGCTGGTGGTGCCCACCGCAATCACCCGGCCACCCGCCGCCTTGGTTTGCTGAATTGTCTCAACCACGGCAGCGCTCACTTCAAAGCGCTCGCGGTGCATCTGATGTGACTGCACATCGTCCACCTTGACTGGCTGAAAGGTGCCTGCACCCACATGCAGGGTGAGCGTTGCGGTATTAACGCCCCGTTTTGGCAGTTCAGCCAGCATCTGTTGGTTAAAGTGCAGCCCCGCTGTTGGCGCTGCTACCGCGCCCTCTTTTTCAGCGAAAATCGTTTGATAACGATCCACATCCAAGTCTTTGTCAACACGCCGTATGTAAGGCGGTAACGGTATGTGCCCGTGGTCATAAAACAGTGCGATGCCATTCGCAGGTTCAAGCAGTCTGAACTCAAAGAACGTTCCCACACGCCGCTCAAACTGCACAACGGCTTCACCCGACTGAAGTAAAACTTGGCCTGGTTTCAACGGCTTGTTACTTTTGGCTAAGGCGATAAATCGGTCTTCATTAATCAGTCTCTCCAGCATCACTTCAACCGCGCCACCGCTGGGTTTATTCAGGTGCAATCGAGCCGGAATGACCTTGGTATCATTCATGACCAGCAAATCACCCGCACGCAAAAACTGGGGCAAATCAACAAATTGATGATCCAACAGGCGCTTATCTTCAACCACCAAAAGGCGTGAGCCACCGCGAAATTTCGATGGCATTTGCGCGATCAGCGCTGCTGGCAACTCGTAATCAAAATCGTCCGTTTTCATACTATTACCAAGCTTCGCCACCGCGCTTGCAGCTCTTATCGGAGTCGCCCGGTTAATACGGTATCCAGTGATTCCATAATACTACTGAACACCTGTGCTAAACGCTCAGCAACCATTATCTGCCCCGCTTCATCGGCAATCAAATCTTGCCGAATTTCCAACAAAGCATGGGGATAGCCGTGATCTTCTGCGTGCGCTTCCATCGAATAGCCGATCGGCTTGCAGGGGTGATACGGCTCGTTATCGCCAATGCACCAGTCTTCGAATTTCTCTAATTCATCGATCAGTAAAGAGGCAACACCGTCATCACGATTCCATAACACACCCAGGTGCCACGGTCGCGTGTCGCCCTGCCAGCTCGGTGTAAAACTATGCATCGACACTACCAGTGGCATCAGAAATTCGTGACGCATGGAGCCCAGTTCGCGCGCTACGCGATTGTGATACGGCACAAACAACTCTTCGATACGAAGCATTCGGTCAAGCAGGCTGATATCTTGATTGCGGGGAATGACCACACCGTCACTCACAGCCAACACTGAGCTATCATCCGTCGGATAGCGATTCGGGTCGATCACCAGTCGGGAAAAACGCGATAGTACGGCCCTCGCCCCCAGCTGTTTAGCTAACAAGCGGCTGACAGCTGCGGCACCAATATCGTAACCAATATGATTCTCTAAACTCTCAGGATTAACTCCTAAACCATTGAGCTTTTGAGGAATATAGTTGCTTGCATGATCACACAAAATCAGCATCGGCGAATGTGCATCCGGGTTAAAAACTTCAAACGGGTAAGGATCAGCCGGAGTCAGCAGGCGGTGTGTTTTCTCACACTCGTATTGTGATTCAAAGATTTCGGTCATCAGGTTTCACTGTGAAGAAGTACCGTTTTAGACGACACTTTCAAGAATAAATTGCGCCAAGCGCTGCACCACCTTGGATGGGCGAGCGGACAGGTAGTGTATGGAAACCGGCGCATTTTGCAATGCCGGCAAGTAAGACGTTTGCTTTATTATTTTTAAGCCCTTTGGCACGGTGCTGCGCGCCAGTGCAGTCACACCCAAACCAGCCATCACCGCCGCACGAATACCGCCATAACTCGAACCCGTATAAACAATGTCCCAGGCCTTTTTGGAGGCGTCTAAGGTATGCAACATTCGCTCTCGATAAACACAGCCTTCAGGCGCGACCACCAGCGGCAAGGCACGCGTGTCGCTAAATAACTGCTCAACACCGGTGACCCAAACCAAATCTTCACTCCACATTACTTGCTGAGCTGGCTGACCTTCTTCGACCGAATCAATGCCATCAGCACTCAAGGCGATGACAATATCCAAATCCTGCTCGCGCTGAGAGCGCAGTAAATCGCGTGACAAGCTGCTGACCACTTCAAGACGCACATCCGGATAGCGCTTGGAAAACCCGGCCAAGACTTGGGGTAAATACGATACCGCGAACTCGTTGGGGATCCCGAGTCGTACTCGACCTTTAAGCTGTGACTCGCGCAAGCGATGTTTAAGTTCCTGATTTAGCTCTAGAATTTTTCGACCATATTCAAGCACCAACTTGCCGGAATCAGTTAAAGCCAAGTCCCGCCCGGAATGAACAAACAGGCGACTGCCCACCAGTGCTTCCAGACGCTTGATCTGCAGGCTCACCGCCGGTTGCGATTTGCCCAGCACTTTACCGGCCTGGCTAAAGCCATCGCGGTCAACAATGGTGACAAAACAACGGAGTAAATCAGTTGGATACATTTGTGTAGTTGTTTTAGGTAAACTATTAGTATTATAAATAGTTTGATTTTAACTATTCATTTTTATTAATGCTAGTACTGCGCTATTCTCTCGCCACACAAAAAATGATACATTTGCTTTATGACCACATCAATCAAAATCACCGCACTGACTGATTTGCACCGTGAGAATGGTGCCAAATTAGTCGAATTCGCGGGCTATGAAATGCCCATCCAATACCCTTTAGGGATCGTCAAAGAGCACTTACACACCCGTGAAAAAGCCGGACTGTTCGATGTCTCGCACATGGGCCAAGCCCGCGTGGTCGGTCCGAATGCCGCATTGGAGCTAGAAGCACTCATTCCTATCGACATCGTCGATTTAGCCGATGGCGAGCAGCGCTATGGCTTTTTCACTAATCCAGAAGGTGGCATTGAAGATGATTTAATGGTGTCGCGCTGGGGAGATGTCATCCACGTAGTGGTCAATGCAGCTTGCAAAGACGCTGATTTTGCCCATTTGCAAAAGCATCTGACTACTAGCGAGCTGCAAATTCGTGATGATCGTGCGCTCATTGCCTTACAGGGCCCGACTGCGAAAGACGTGATGAGCCGCCTTGGGCAAGAGCTGGATGATTTCTTATTTATGCAGTGCCAACAATTTGAGATTGGAGGCATTGACTGCGAAATGAGCCGCTCTGGCTATAGCGGTGAAGATGGCTTTGAGATATCGGTCGACAACCAGGACGCCGTTGCCCTGGCGCGCTTATTGCAAGCCGATGCGGATACTGAGTGGGTCGGCCTAGGTGCACGCGACACACTGCGGCTTGAAGGTGGCTTGTGTTTATATGGCCACGACATTGACAGCACCACCACGCCTGTTGAAGCGGCATTGACTTGGGCCATCTCCCCTGCCCGTCGCGCAGACGGCGAGCGAGCGGGCGGCTTCCCGGGCGCAGCATATATTTTGGCACAAATGCCGGCTAAAATTACGCGCAAGCGAGTAGGCCTCAAGCCCAGTGGCCGAGCACCCATTCGTGATGACACGCCCTTGCTCGACAGCGAAGGCGCCGTCATCGGCAAAGTGTCTAGCGGCGGCTTTAGTCCGTCATTAGGCCATCCCATTGCGATGGGGTATGTAGACAAATCATACTCGCGCAGAGATACTGTCGTCTATGCCGATGTTCGGCAAAAATCCGTTGAATTGACCGTGTGCAATCCAACATTTGTACCCAACCGTTTTTATCGAGGATAAATAATAATGAGTGACATGCGTTTTACTGAAGCCCACGAGTGGGCGCGCCAAGAAGGCGATGAGATTGTGGTCGGAATCACCCAATTTGCCCAAGAACAACTAGGCGATATCGTATTTGTTGAATTGCCGGATATAGGCGCCGAAATCAGTGCAGGTGAAGAGGCCGCAGTGGTGGAATCCGTCAAAGCTGCCGGAGACCTAAAAGCACCCATCTCGGGCACGGTGACGGCGGTTAACGAAGTCTTAGTCGACGAGCCAGAAACAGTTAATGAATCGCCGGAAACTGAGGGCTGGTTTTTTAAGCTCAAAGCCAGCAATAAAGATGAAATGGCTTCCTTAATGGATGCTGATGCCTACGCCGCATTCGTCGAAACCCAAGCGTAAAGCCACCCTCTTAACCCAGCCTAAAACCATGCCAAGCGATTTTTCCATGCGCCATATTGGCGTCAGCGACGCTGATGTTGCCGAGATGCTATCGACGCTCAGCCTTGATAGTATCGATGCCCTAATCGAGCAAACCATACCCGCCAGCCTGCCGCGTGCGCCACAGCGCTTTGAAGCAGCGCTGAGTGAGCCCGAGGCTTTAGCGCGTCTTAGCGAGCTGGGGGCACAGAATCAATTGCTAACGTCGATGATTGGCTGTGGTTATTATGGTACGCACATGCCCGCAGTGATTCGCCGCAATGCGCTAGAAAACCCGGATTGGTATACCGCTTACACGCCCTATCAGCCTGAAATCAGCCAGGGCCGGCTGGAAATGCTGACGGTGTTCCAGCAAATGGTCATGGACCTTACTGGGCTGACGATTGCCAATGCTTCGATGCTGGATGAAGCGACGGCAGCTGCTGAAGCGATGATGATGTCCAAGCGCTTGGCGAAAAGCAAAGCAGAAGGCTTTTTCATAGATCAGGATTGCCACCCGCAGACCATCGCGGTGGTACAAACTCGCGCCGAAGCATTAGGCTACCCCACTATTGTCGGCGACCCACTCACCGATCTGGACGCCAGCACGATATTTGGCGGCTTATTTCAATATCCTGGCACTAGCGGCGCTATTGTTGATTATCGCGAGCAAATAGCTGCCTTACACGACCAGCAAGCCTTCGTAACCATGGCCGCCGATATTCTCGCGCTAACATTACTCACCCCACCGGGTGAACTAGGTGCGGATATTGCGGTCGGCAGCACCCAGCGTTTTGGTATTCCAATGGGCTACGGCGGCCCTCACGCCGCTTATTTTGCCACCCAAGAAATCTACAAGCGCTCTATGCCAGGGCGCTTAATTGGAGTCTCCATCGATTCCCAAGGCAAGCAAGCCTACCGCATGGCCTTGCAAACTCGTGAACAACACATTCGCCGCGAAAAAGCGACCAGCAACATCTGCACGTCGCAAGTTTTGCTGGCGGTGATGGCGGCAATGTACGCCGTCTATCATGGCCCCAAAGGTGTTCAGGCGATTGCCGAATCGGTACACGTTTTGTGCTGCCGCTTGGCTAAAAGCATGCTTAACGCAGGATTTGAAATTAAGCACAAACACTTTTTTGATACGCTGCAATTTTCAGCTCCCGGTCAGTCAAATATAGTCATTCAGCAAGCATTGGATGCTGGTATTAACTTACGCGCTATCGACGATAACACCTTCGGGATGAGCCTCGATGAAACCACTACTGAAGCTGATGTAGAACGCTTACTGGCGGCCATTGCTCCTGAAACGCAATTGGCAGCTGACCCCGGTAACCATATCCCTGAATCATTGCAGCGTAGCAGCGATTTTCTAACCCATCCGACTTTTTCACTGTATCGAAACGAAACGGCAATGATGCGCTATCTACGTCAACTCTCGCGCAAAGACATTACGCTGGCTCGCTCCATGATCCCTCTCGGCTCATGCACTATGAAGCTCAATGCTGCAGCGGAGATGGAATCGGTCAGCAACCCAGCGTTTGCCAATTTGCATCCTTTTGTGCCGATCAATCAAGCTGCCGGTTATCAGCAATTGATTCAGGAACTGGCCGACGACCTGTGTGAGATAACTGGCTACGATGGCCTCTCTATGCAGCCCAATGCTGGCTCCCAAGGCGAATACGCTGGACTATTAACCATCCGTGCCTATCACCTCAGTCGTGGTGATAGCGACCGCACAATTTGCCTAATCCCGTCATCCGCACACGGCACCAACCCTGCCAGCGCGGTAATGGCCGGGATGAAAGTGGTGATCATCAAATGCCTGGATAATGGCAATATTGATATTGATGACTTACGCACCAAAGCGGAGCAACACAGCGACCAATTAGCCGCCATGATGGTCACCTACCCATCGACTTTCGGCGTATTTGAAGCCGAGATTCGCACCCTATGCGACCTCATCCACGAGCACGGCGGGCAGGTCTATTTAGACGGCGCCAATATGAACGCAATGGTCGGCTTATGCCGACCCGGTGATTTGGGTTCTGATGTCTCACACTTAAATCTGCACAAGACTTTCGCAATTCCACACGGCGGTGGTGGCCCAGGTATGGGGCCGATTGGCGTAAAAAAGCACTTGATCCCCTTTCTACCGGCCCACAGCCTGGTTGACGGCGTCAATCCCGCAAAAGATGCACAGCCCATTGGTAGTGTCTCTGCTGCGCCATGGGGCTCACCACTGATCTTGCCCATTTCGTGGGCATACATCAAAATGCTGGGAACCGAAGGCTTACTGGCGTCAACCAAAATTGCGATTTTAAATTCTAACTACATTGCCACCCGCTTGGCAGATCACTTCCCCGTGCGCTATACCGGCGAAAATGGCCGCGTTGCGCACGAGTGCATCATTGACTGTCACGCCTTTAAAGAAAGCTGTGGTATTTCAGTAGAAGATATCGCTAAGCGATTGATTGACTATGGTTTTCATTCCCCAACCATGTCTTGGCCAGTAGCCGACTCACTGATGATAGAGCCGACCGAAAGCGAGCCTAAAGCAGAGATTGATCGTTTCATCGAGGCGATGATTGCGATCCGAGCAGAAATTGCAGAGATCGAATCCGGCAAGGCGGATCATGACAACAATTTACTTAAAAATGCACCACACAGCCACAGCTTGATCGCAACTGACAAGTGGCCATTCCTGTATTCGCGTGAACAAGCCTTTTTCCCAGCGCAGCAATCACATGATGACAAGTACTGGCCACCGGTTGGTCGCCTGGATAATATTTATGGTGACCGCAACTTGTTCTGCTCATGCCCAGCGATTGAAAGCTACGAGCAAGAAACATGAACAGCCCGATAGCCGTCGTAACCGGGGTTAAACAACGCGGCGAAGATAAAACCGCTCGTATCCCGGTGAAGATTAGCCCTCAACCGAAACAAGAGCGGCTGCGCAAGCCGAAATGGATCAGGGCAAGTTTTACCGGCACGGCTGAAGTCAGTGAGCTAAAACGTATTCTGCGCGCACAAAATATGCACACCGTCTGTGAAGAAGCCGCTTGTCCCAATTTGGGCGAGTGCTTTAGCAAGGGCACTGCAACCTTTCTGGTAATGGGTGATATTTGTACGCGTCGCTGCCCGTTCTGCGACGTCGCCCATGGTCGCCCATTAGCGCTGGATACTGAAGAACCACGCAAACTGGCTGAGACCATCAAAGCGATGGGCTTGAAATATGTCGTCATCACCTCAGTCAACCGGGATGATTTACGCGATGCCGGTGCCGCCCATATCGCTGACTGTGTGCGCGAAGTACGCGCCGCTTGTGAGGGTATAAAAATTGAGATCCTCACGCCTGATTTCAGAGGCCGGGTTGACGTTGCGCTCGATATTCTCGAAACGGCTCCGCCGGATGTGTTTAACCACAACATGGAAACGGTCAAACGCCTCTATCTTGAGGCACGCCCGGGTGCTGATTATCAAGTATCGCTCGATCTGCTCCAAGCCCACAAACAACGTATTCCCGAGGTGACCACCAAGACAGGAATCATGGTCGGAATCGGTGAAACCAAGGACGAGTTGGTTGAGTTATTTTCTGATCTGCGCACGCATCAAGTCGAGATGCTTACCGTCGGCCAATACCTGCAACCCAGCGCCCACCACCTCGCCGTTAAGAAATACTACAGCCCAGAAGAGTTTGATGAGTTGCGTGACATTGCCGAAAGTATGGGCTTTAGTAATGTCGCATCGGGGCCAATGGTGCGCTCGTCATACCACGCCGATCAGCAAGCTAGTGAGGCTTGCTAGATAACCCTCAATCTACCTAATAATAATGATTCATACCAAATAGTAGGGATTCATACATATTTCAGAAACGCTTAATCCGGGCTAGACTCAACATTGGGAGTTAACAAAACTAATAACGGCCTTAGTATAGGGGTTGGCAGCCATTTCCAGTAAACAGCTTCGTTACTCACCTACACAAAAGTGGCGACACACGCATAACGATCGCGCACCTCCTATG
The DNA here is from genome assembly GCA_965249035.1 of Candidatus Poriferihabitaceae bacterium. GTDB lineage: Bacteria > Pseudomonadota > Gammaproteobacteria > Arenicellales > Poriferihabitantaceae > CBDFKV01. The sequence continues at coordinate 660,780 of CBDFKV010000007.1, forward strand.
GTTTGATGAACATCCGTAATTTGTAAAGAAGAAAGTGTCTAGCAAGCTCAGGCCGTATCATAAAACTGTATTGCACGGTAACACAAAAACCACGTTCGCCCTCGTCACTAAATTAGGTCACCCTCGGTCTATATCATCTGACCAAATATGGGTCTCTGTCGATCGAAACAAGCGTACTAAATAGAGGCACCTAAAGGTTTCGGCATTTCCACAGCCACGTTATTTTTTTCGATTAAGCATAAGCTGGCCGTTATGTACTATACTTTTCGTTCACTCTTTAATGGGGCAAAGTATGCGCAACTTACTTCCCATAGTGACGCCAGTGCCATTGGAGCGGCCGTACGCCAATGGCTAGACAGTACATTATATTTAGCGCCTTGCTGCTGCTGGGTTTTTTCCTGTTCACAAAGCTGGAGTGGGATACCTCTCCTATTGACCACGCATATCAAGTACGCAAAGACAACCCTGCTGGAGATAACAGCTCCCCGGATCATTCTGACCTACGGACAGGCAACGCGTCTGACCGATGGATGTCAGTTGAGCCCCCAACCAAGGCTAATCAGTCTCCTGAAATTGCTATTCAGTCTAAATCGGTCGCACCAACAAATACAACCCGCACAGCTCAAGCAACAATGTCCGTTGATGTAGGTGCCGCCCTGGAAGATGGTCATGGCCAAAAAGACACCGCACACTATACGAGTACCCTACACATAGCTGGCAATGTCATCGACTCCCTGGGTGAATGGGTCGTAGGCATGCCCATGACGTTAAATCTGATCCACGCGTCAGAGGCTGATAAGGCGATTTTTGGTGTAAAAAACCGTAGCTCGCAAACTAACGCGGCTGGTCACTACACCTTTCGAAATCTAGTCGCTGGCGACTATGAGATATGTACGGAGACCTCACTTAGCTATATACGCACCTGTCTGCGCACTCACTCGCCCTTTTTAACCGCTGATTTCGCCTTAATTGCTATTACAAAAGGGCAAGTATCTGGCTTCATCATTGATCAACAAAATCAACCATTATCTGGCGTGATTGTCACCGCAGAACCGCACCAGAAAGCGCAAACAAAAACTGATCAACAGGGCCAATTCGAGCTGCCTATGTTTGTCAATGAATCAACTGATTATCAAGTCCACTTTAACAAGAAAGGCTATGGGTCGACACTGATTCGGCTTCCGGGCACAGCGATCCTTCAACAACAAAAAGTGGGCACTCAGATGCGAGCACTGGGCGGGTTTGAAGTGACTGGCCAGGTGTTAGATCAGCACCACCAGCCCGTCAGCGGAGTCGGAATTCGTTTCTATTCACCGACGGCTAAGAATGAAGCCACAATATCGTCCCCTTCCAATGCCATCGGCGAATTTGCCATTCAAAATATTCCCGCTGCGAGTGACTACAACCTAAGCATTACTGGCCGAGGTAAATACACCCTTGATGCCACAAATAAACTAAGAATATCGATATATGAGAACATGCCGGGCCTGAAGGTATACGTTACCTCAAAGGCTTCTACCCAAGGCTCATACCATGCCCGCGTAACCAGTCCCTCTGATGGCCTTCCACTGGCGGGTGTTGAGTTTGAGCTATCGGCCGATGGACTCTATACCGACCACCAAACTACTGGAGCTAACGGTGATCTTCATTTTAGCGCCATTCCCATCAAGTACGGAGGCTCATCAATCAGTATAAGCAGTCAAAACAATACACCTGACTACAGTTTTGGCAACATTTCATTAGCACAAAGCGCACAAGGGGCTGGAAACTTGATCGTCTCGAAAGGCCCTTACGCACTAACCGTTATGATTACTGATGAGGTAAAAGCCCCTATAAAGGGCGCAAGAGCACGCGTGATTTGGCGACATAAACGTGATGGGATTATTCACATCACCACTCGCAGCGGCAAAGTCTCTCCACCGACTGGCATCGTTAAGTTCTCTGGTATGACCGCTGGCAAACACCAACTATCAATCACAAACCCTGGTTACAAGAATTATCGGGAGAATGTTGATATCACTCAGCTGAATCAAACGCACCTAGTTAAGCTCAAAAAGCACTAACCGACAAAAGTGGTTAAATTGAGTGCCCTTTTCTCGCCGCGAGGCCGAGCGAAATCCTAAACGACCTAATTCGAAATTGCCGGTTTCTCTATCAAGCTTCGGCTATTCCTAAATCCGCTCTTGTCTAAAGACCAATCTGTTTCGAAACGCGCCGTGTTTTTCCGCCCAAACACGGTGTCATGTACTATACTTTTTGATTTAAGAATCCGGATAAAAATATGCCAGGCTTACTCCCCAACGTAGACCCTGACGGTCTACTGGAATACTCGGTCGTTTTCACTGACCGCTCTCTCAACCACATGTCTCAGTCCTTTCAGGGAGTAATGAATGATATCTCCAGCACGCTTAAGACTGTTTACAACGCTGAAGCAGTAGCAGTCGTCCCCGGCAGCGGTACTTTTGCGATGGAAGCGGTAGCGCGCCAGTTTGCCACCAACAAAAAATGCTTGGTGATTCGAAATGGTTGGTTTAGTTACCGCTGGACACAGATTTTCGAAATGGGTGATATCCCCGCTCAATCAGTCGTCTTAAAGGCGCGTCTGGTTGACGACAAACCACAAGCTGCCTTTGCGCCCGCTCCTATCGACGAAGTGGTCGCAGCCATCCACGCTGAAAAGCCTGATATGGTATTTGCCCCGCACGTCGAAACGTCGTCGGGCATTATTCTTCCCAACGATTACCTGCTAGCGATGGCAGAGGCAACCCACGCTGTTGGCGGCCTATTTGTTTTAGACTGCATCGCTTCAGGTGCCATCTGGATCGACATACCAGCTTGTGGTGTTGACGTATTGATCAGCGCGCCACAAAAAGGCTGGAGTGGCTCGCCCTGTTGTGGCTTAGTCATGCTTAGCTCACTAGCGCTAGAACGCATCCAAACCACCACCAGCTCCAGCTTCGCCTGTGATTTGCTCAAATGGTTACAGATCATGCAAGCTTATGAAAATGGCGGACATGCCTATCACGCCACCATGCCGACTGACGCTCTCAAACGCTTTCGCGACGTCATGAAAGAAACCGAAGCAGTTGGGTTTGATCACGTCCGTGCACGGCAACAAGCCCTCGGTGATAGTGTCCGGGCACTGCTGACCGACAACGGGTTTAAGAGCGTTGCCGCGCAAGGATTTCAGGCACCCGGGGTCGTGGTTTCCTACACCGACGACGCTGACCTACACACCGGCAAGAAATTCGCAGGCGTGGGCTTGCAAATTGCTGCTGGCGTACCATTGCAGTGCGACGAGCCCGAAGGCTTCCAAACCTTTCGCTTAGGACTATTTGGTTTAGATAAATTTCAAGACGTTGATCGCACCGTTAATCATCTCAAAAGCGCTTTGAGCCACATCCTATAATTCTGGTAAAGAGCACATGATGACCACACTATTTGAGCCCGTGCAGTTGGGTGAATTATCCCTGCCTAATCGCATTATCATGTCACCACTCACTCGTTGCCGAGCCAATGATGACCGCGTGCCGAATGCGCTAATGGCCGAATACTACACTCAACGTGCCAGCGCTGGCCTGATTATCACCGAAGCAACTTCGGTTGAACCAATGGGGGTGGGATACCCCAATACGCCAGGGATTTGGTCGAACGCCCAAGTGGAAGGCTGGCAACTAATCACCAACGCTGTGCACCAAGCTGGGGGACGGATAATCTTACAGCTATGGCACGTCGGCCGGATTTCTCACTCCACCTATTTGAGCGGTGAATTGCCAGTCGCACCCAGTGCGATCGCGCCCGACGGACACGTTAGTTTGATCACTCCACGAATTGATTACGAAGTACCCCGCGCTTTGGAGTTAGCCGAAATTCCCGACCTTATCGAAGCGTTCCGCCTAGGCGCAGAGAATGCTAAAAAGGCGGGGTTTGATGGCGTCGAGGTTCATGGCGCGAATGGTTATCTGTTGGATCAATTCCTGCAAAGCTCGACTAATCTGCGTCAGGATAGATACGGCGGTAGTCTTGAGAATCGGGCGCGCCTATTACTGGAAGTAAGCGATGCGGCTATTTCGGTTTGGGGTCCAGGCCGAGTGGGTGTCCATTTGGCTCCCCGGTGCGATGCGCATACGATGGGCGATGATGATCCAGCGGCGACTTTTGGCTATTGTGCTAAGGCCTTGGGCGAACGCGGTATTGCCTTTATCTTTACCCGCGAACACTTTAATCAACCAGCGTTGACGCCTTCAATTAAGAAGGCATTCGGCGGGAAAGTGATCGCCAATGAACAATTCAACAAACAGAGCGCCACCCAGACATTACAAGAGGGCGTCGCTGACGCCATCGCCTTTGGCAAAGACTATATCGCTAACCCGGACTTGGTCGCCCGCCTGCGCCAAAATGCAGCCTTGAATGAACTGGACAAAAAAACCATGTATGGCTTCGGTCCAAACGGCTATATCGACTACCCGGCCTTGGAATAATTTGGAGGATGCTTGGCAGGAGGCGCGTAGTGGAAAAGTATTGTCTAATAAGACGCGCTATACACCAGTTTTCTGATCACCAAAAAGGCCAACACATAACAGGCGATAGCGATACAGAGCGTGATCGTAAAGCCGAATAAAATAGAAAAAATGACGCTCATAAAGCCGCCAATAACGGTAAATACGCCGTTAATACCCCAGGCCCAAGCAATTGCCTGACGCGCATAGTGGGTATTAGATAAGCGCAATACGCCCAGCGGAAAAGCCATCCCCAGAAAGAACGCAATCGGTAGAATCATCAACAAAGTCACGCCGATTCGAATCCACTGTGCTTCCTTAAGGAATAAATCAATGACCATCGGGTGAATAAACAGGACGATCAATGACGTTAGCAAAATGCCAATAAAGGGCAACTGCCAGCGTCGGGTCGGTGAAATACCCAATAATTCGGAGGCATAACTTCCAACGCCAGCACCGAGAAGGTAGCCAAATATTACGGTGGTGACGGTATACAGTGGATAGCCAATCAAACGCATAAATAAATGCACCGAAACCAGCTCAAACAATATAAAGCCCAAACCTAATAAGGCAAAATACGTGAGCGTTAGTCCCTTATTGGGCCAAGGGTTGCGGCCCACTTGAGAAAACAACAAAGGAATCAAAATGGTCAGCAAAGCAAATACCGAAGCACCAGCGCTGACCACGTATAAGTGAATCACGTCCATCGGCAAGCCTGCCATAATCTGTGAATTCAGCAAGCGCGCGGTAGCGGTATCGAGCAAATTATCCGGGTCGGAATCGATCTTGTGGCGATCCTTGCGGAGCAAATTGAAATACGGGTGGTCATCCGTCGTCGGCCTTATCTGATAAGGAGCTTGATTGAGGTCAGCTTGAGTTAATTCACCCTGCATCAATCGTTCAAACAGTGGATTACTGTCGGGATTTAGTGGGTCGACTACCAACCTCGAAGGTCGAAGACGCTGGTTAAGGATATCAATCTCAGGCTGGGTCCAGGGCGAGTTTTTGACCATAAACGTCGGCAGATTATCTTGCGCGGCAGGTACCACATAAACAACAACATGCTGATAAAAATCGGCCAGTCCCCTCTCTTTCCATGCCGTTGCAGCGGTCGCCAACATGCGTGGATAAACATGATGGTTGATGTGTAAAACGCCGTCGTCTTTAAGGTGTGAAAAATACTCTAGATAAGCCTCTTTGGTTTGCAAATAAGTAGGGTTTACTGCGGTACTCCCAGACGCGATGCTTGAGCTGGTGTGGTTGCTCATAATCTGAATGATGTCGTATTTTTTGTCAGTGGCCCGCAGAAAGCTACGACCCTCGCCTTTCATCACATTCACTTTAGGGTGATTAAAAACATTACCGGTATACTCGGCGTATTGATTTTTACCCAGATCTACCACGGTACCGACGAGCTCTACACCATCAACTGATTTAGCCCCATAAGTCAACGCCGCGGTCATTTCCTGACCACCCGCGCTACCGATAACCAACACGTCTTGATCGGTATCTTGCTTTAAATAGTGTGATGCGAGAACAAAATTTCCCCAGAAATGTTCTTGGCTTTTGCCACTTTCAACATCGTCTCGTATCTGTTGAAAGTCACCATTAAACTTATAGAAATAGCTGGTTTGGGTACCACTATCATAGGCAATCCACTTATAGCCATAGGGTTCGTCAGGCTTGCGTATTGTATCAATCACATCAATGCGCGCGATCGGGTCCCAATGGGTCAGTTCTAGCCCTTCTTGATGCTGAAGAATACCGCGCTTATCGGCGTGCAAATCAAGCGATAAATAGTCGTCTTGAGTAAAAGGGAATACACATAGAGCAATACCCAAAACCCCCAAAACCCACGCCACTTTAGAGTAGGCAAAAAAGGCAGCGCTGACCAAGGCTAAACCAGCCGCCACCACCAACAAACCTTCTGGTGCGATATAGGGAATTAGAGGAATAATCAGCACACAGCCGATAGAGGCACCCACCAAATCATAGAAATATAACTTCTGGATGTCTTTGGAATAGCTTGAGAATAAATTGGATAGAACCAAACCACTTAGAAAAAAGGGTAGCGTTATATAAGCTATTGAAAGTAAGACGTTTCGTATGGCTAAATAGGGGGCTCCTTTGAGCAAGCCAAAATTGAAACGAAAGGTGTCGAGTACGACAAAGGTTCCCAATATCGTGATCGCAAACAGAACTGCCAGCCAGGTCAGGCTATGGCTCTTTTCACGCGTGACATTGATCGGGAAGAGCGTGGTATAAACGCCTGCCAAGCCCAACGCGAACATCGCTAAAGAAATCACCAAATAGCTAAGATTCGACGACCATAAAGTATCGTAAATCTTGACCAGGTTGAGTTCAAACAAAAGCGTAGTCATGGCGATAAAAAAGACGCCAAGGCTGATTTTTCGGTTTGTCATTGAGATAAAGGTATTACTTGGTTGTACTTCGATCCGAATCTGACCGACACTGTGCGTTCAGATATCCCCAGGTGGCGCGAAGGGTATCAGATCAACGCAGCTGAAAAAGCGGTTTTTGGCCAAAAATCTATAGTCTATCGCAACCGAGCATATCAACCTTCCACTTCGGTTTCTAACGACACTCTACTGCTGATCTAACGGCTCAACTGCACGCCTATTTTAGCGGAGATCAACGTTATCCAGGCACAGCAATTACGTAACGGTTTGGTTACTCATTTTATCGACACACTCCACCGCTTGCTGCCATTTTCCAACAAGCGATGTGCGCTGTTGTGCCGACATTGTTGAATCAAAACCTCGGTCTTTCTGCCATAGGGCGCTAAGCGCTTGTTTGGATTCAAATAGGCCGACTTGAAGGCCTGCCAGATAGGCAGCACCTAGAGCGGTGGTTTCGGTGATTTTTGGGCGCTCTACTGTGATGTTCAACACATCAGCCAGCATTTGGCACAGCCAATTATTGTTGACCATGCCACCATCAACTCGTAAGGTATCCAGCGACCGTTCTGAATCTTTAATCATGGCATCGACCAAGTCGTTGGTTTGATAGCAGACCGACTCCAGCGCAGCACGAACCAATTCGGCAGGCCCGGTATCACGGGTCAAACCAAACAACGCCCCTCTTGCGTGTGGGTTCCAGTGTGGCGCTCCCAATCCAACAAAGGCGGGCACCATATAAACACCACCATTGTCTTCAAGACTATCAGCCAATGCTTCCGACGCACTGGCGTGGTTGACTAATTTGAGCTGGTCGCGCAACCATTGGATGGCCGCCCCGGCAACGAAAATTGACCCTTCGAGCGCATAAGTCGTTTTGCCGTTGAGTCGATAGGCAACCGTAGTTAACAAGCCATTATTCGATACGACCGCTTTATCGCCGGTGTTCATCATCGCGAAACAACCCGTGCCATAAGTGCTTTTAATCATGCCGGGCTTAAAGCAACACTGGCCAATAGTGGCCGCTTGTTGATCTCCCGCTACACCCGCTATCGGCGCCTCGACCCCTATCGCACGCTTGCTCGAAAACCCATAATCAGCCGCACTATCGCGCACGTCGGGTAACAGTGATGCAGGAACTTTAAATAGTTCCAATAACTCTTGATCCCAAGATTGTGTATGGATATTAAACAACAGGGTACGTGATGCATTGCTGGCGTCAGTTGCGTGTACCCTACCCTCGGTAAGCCTCCAGATGAGAAAACTATCTACTGTCCCACAAGCAAGCTCACCCGCTTCTGCACGCTCTCTCGCACCGTCTACGTTATCTAAGATCCAGGCAATTTTGGTCGCTGAAAAATACGGGTCCAGCACCAGACCCGTTTTATCTTTGACCATTTGCTCATGCCCTTGATCAATATAGTCTTGGCAAATGTCGGCTGTTCTACGGTCTTGCCAAACGATGGCTCGATGAATGACATCACCGCTTGAACGTTCCCAAACTATTGTGGTTTCGCGCTGATTAGTAATCCCAATCGCTGCGATGGAATCGCCTTCGCTGGCAGCCAAGACTTGCCGACACACCGCTTCGGTGGAATCCCATATTTCGTTGGCATCGTGTTCGACCCAGCCCGAGTGTGGAAAATACTGCTTGAACTCCCGCTGGGCGGTATTCTGGATTCTGCCCAATCGGTCAAACGTAATGGCGCGCGAGCTGGTCGTGCCCTGATCAATGCTAAGAATTAACTCTTTCATTTGTCTGTTTTTATCGTTTAGCTAAGCCATTATCGAGGCTACGTAACCAGTTTGCTAGCTGTTCAACTGCGGCGGTATCAAGTTTCAAGCCCTTTTTGCTACGACGCCACAGTATATCGTCGGTGGTTTCTGCCCACTCATGCTCAACTAGATAAGCAACTTCACAGGCGTATAAGCCTCCGCCAAAGTAGGCTCCCAAATCATCCTTTTGATGACAGTCCTCGAGTATCGTATGAATGTCCAAGCCGTAATTTCGACAATAGTCGATGACGATAGCGCGATCCAACCAACCATAGTGGTGTTCGCACTCCGCCAAAAAACGCGCGAAATCCCCATTGACGATATCGCCACCCGGCAAGGGACTGGCTCCCGTCCACGGGTCATCCTCACAATCGAGGATCGGCTGTAATAAATCCATCACTTCTTCACCTAGCTTACGGTAAGTCGTGATTTTGCCGCCGTAGACCGAAACAATCGGCGCTCCCTGGGTATCCAAATGTAATTCGTGCTCGCGCGATATTTTACTAATATTGTCAGAAGCGTCGTTAAACAACGGACGCACACCCGAATAGCTCCACACGACTTGATTCTTGTTAATCGGCTGTTGGAAATAGTCGCTAACTGCCGCGCAGATATAATCGATTTCAGCGTCATTAATACTGACTTGATCAAGATCCCCTTGAAAATCGAGATCGGTGGTGCCTAGTAAAGTAAAATCTTGTTCGAACGGGATCGCAAATAAAATACGTCCATCGTGGTGTTGAAAAATATAAGGGTAATCATGATTAAACAGTTTTTTAACGACAACATGGCTACCTTTAACATGGCGAATGGATCGCTTAGAGGATTGGGTAGAATATAGACCCAGCGTCTTTTCCACCCACGGACCAGACGCATTAACGACCGCCGCCGCCGTGGTTTTTTCAAGTGTGCCTGTGCGGCTATTCTTTAGTGTTATTTCCCAGTAATTGTCTTTTCGATCTAGCTGCACACATTCAGTACGAGTGAGCACTGTAGCACCGTGGTTGGCGGCATCGCGCGCATTCAAAACCACTAACCGAGCATCCTGTACCCAGCAATCAGAATATTCGAAGGCATGGGAGAACTCCTTCTTTAAGGGTGCTCCTGCGGTATGTCGAGCCAGATTGACCCCACGAGATTTAGGCAACAATTTGCGCCCACCAATATGGTCATATAAAAACAGCCCTGCTCGCAACAACCAACGCGGTCTTAGTGCGCTGTGGTGCGGCAAAATAAACCGCAGCGGCCAAATGATATGTGGCGCGATACCGAGTAAAACTTCGCGCTCCTTTAGCGCCTGTCGAACCAGCGAAAAATCATAGTGCTCCAAATAGCGTAAACCGCCGTGAATCAGCTTGGTGCTGGACGATGAGGTATGCGCAGCCAAGTCATCTTTTTCGCATAGGAGCACATTCAAACCACGACCAGAAGCATCACGGGCAACTCCGCTGCCATTAATGCCGCCCCCAATGACCACCAGGTCGTACTCGACATTAGGGTCTTTTGCGCTGTGTTGAGGGCCCTCCATTTCGACATGTTCACGGTCATTCATTAGTCATCCCCTTTAAACTGTCCTATACCCATTTAAAAACGACCACGCTGTAAATAACAGAAATAAACAAGGGACCGTACAACGGCGTACCAAAAAAGCCTAGCCAGCCCAAAAATATAAATATGCTGCCCAATATGGAGATGAATAGCCGGTCACCACGGGTTGTATCCAATCCCAATATGCCGCGACGTGGATTACCTCCGGGTGAGTAGTGTTCCCATACCGCCATCGCTAACAAGCACAGCAAAATGAACAAAAAGAACGCAGCTGTGGGCCATGTCCACGCCATCCAGGATAAGTCAATCATCTCTATTCCTCATAGCCAAGCACTGCCTTAACACGCACCTACACTCGTCCAAGGGCAAATCCCTTGGCAATGTGATTACGCACAAAATAGATAACGAATGCGCCCGGGATGATCGTCAAAGTGCCCGCGGCCGCCAGCAGCCCCAACTCGTAACCGGCAGTGCTGGCTGTTCGCGTCATGGTCGCGGCGATGGGTTTGGCGTAAACCGAAGTCAGGGTTTTTGCTAATAGCAGTTCCACCCACGAATACATAAAGCAAAAGAAGGCAACCACACCGATCCCCGCCGCGATTGTAGGAATGAATATCTTGACGAAAAAATGTGAAAACGAATAGCCATCTAGAAACGCCGTTTCATCCAGCTCTTTCGGGACACCTGACATAAAGCCTTCCAATATCCAAACTGCCAAGGGAATATTAAATAGGCAATGCGCCAATGCGACCGCAATGTGCGTATCGAACAAGCCGACTGCAGAGTAAAGCTGGAAAAAAGGCAAGGCGAAAACGGCCGCGGGTGCCATGCGATTGGTGAGTAACCAAAAGAACAGATGCTTATCACCCAAAAACCGATACCGTGAGAATGCGTAAGCTGCGGGTAACGCCACCAATAAGGAAATCACCGTGTTCATGACCACATAGGTAATTGAGTTCAGATAGCCGTTGTACCAAGTGGGATCAGTAAATATTTTCTGATAGTTGGCCAGAGTGAATTCTTGCGGCCACAACGAAAACACACCCAGAATCTCATTGGTCGTTTTAAACGACATATTGATCAACCAATAGATCGGCAGCATCAAAAAGATAATGTAGATGATCGGCAATAGGGATTTAAATTTGGTCATGATTAATCCTCGTTACGCATCATCAGCGTGTAAAAAACCCAACTAACTAACAGCACCACGAAGAAATAGATCAAAGACATGGCCGCAGCCGGGCCTAAATCGAACTGCCCTAAAGCAACTTTGACTAAATCAATCGATAAAAAGGTGGTGGTATTCCCCGGCCCGCCGCCGGTCAGTACAAAGGGTTCGGTATAAATCATGAAACTATCCATGAATCGCAGCAATATCGCGATGGTCAGGACGCGTTTCATTTTCGGCAATTGTATCCGCCAAAACACCGCCCAATTGCTAGCGCCATCAATCTTTGCCGCTTGATAAAAAGCATCTGGAATGGAGCAGACGCCCGCATAAGCCAGCAAAACCACCAGTGATGTCCAGTGCCAAACATCCATCATTACCGTGGTTATCCATGCGGCGGTCGGTTGCTGGGTAAAATTATAGTCAATCCCCAGCGCATTAATGCTACGGCCCAATAGGCCGATATCAGGTAGCGCAAAAATATTCCACATCGCACCCACCACATTCCAAGGAATTAACAAGGGTAAAGCCATCAAAACCAGACATACCGAGACCCAAGGACCCTTCCTTGGCATCGCCAAGGCAACCGCAATCCCTAGTGGAATTTCAATCGCCAGGATCATGCCAGTAAAAGCCAATTGACGAAGAAATGCCGCATGGAATCGTTCCGAATTTAGAACCTCCTCGAACCATCTCACCCCTTCCCAAAAAAACACATTATTGCCAAACGTTTCCTGCACTGAGTAGTTCACTACCGTCATCAACGGGATCAGTGCATTAAAAGCGACCAGCAAAACAACGGGGATCACAAAAAACCAGGCTTTCTGATTAGTGGTTTTATTAATCATAATAGGGGCCTCAATTGGCTGCCCAGCTATCGACATAGAGCCGGGTTTTACTCGGGTCAAACACGATATGCGCTTGTTCGCTAGGTATCGTCTGATCTTCGTTAGCTATCAGCTTGATCGAATATTCCTCATGTTTAACTTCTACGATTCGATGTCGCCCCAAGTCATTAACTTTAATAATTTCCACTGGAAAGCTTGACTCGTCCTGGCCTGCGTCGAACTGGATAAATTCTGGCCGAATACCAACCTCAAACGTGCCGCTTAGCTTTTCTGGCGAACTGATTGGCACTGTTTTTATGGCGTTCGCACCAAATCGAACCTCTCCATTATTGAGTGTCACGGGCAAGATATTCATCCCTGGTGAGCCAATAAAATGTCCCACAAACGTGTGCTGAGGGTGCTCGAACAATTCGACGGGCGTGCCTATTTGCACCACAGTGCCGTCGTACATCACCACCACTTGATCAGCAAATGTCAGTGCTTCGGTTTGATCATGGGTGACGTAGATCATGGTTGAGCCAACACGTTGGTGCAGCTCTTTCAGTTTTGAGCGCAGCTTCCATTTCAGGTGTGGGTCGATCACGGTCAACGGCTCATCAAACATAATGACGTTGACATCCTTACGCACCAAACCGCGGCCTAACGATATTTTCTGTTTGCCGTCAGCGGTGAGGCCTGAGGCTCGAGTTTGCAATACGTCTTCAAGCTCCAACATTTCTGCGATCTCGGTCACCCGCTGATGGATTTCCGGTTCTGCAAACTTTCGATTCCTAAGTGGGAATGCAAGATTGTCGTAAACACTCATGGTGTCGTAGACGACCGGGAATTGAAATACCTGTGCAATTTGCCGTTCTATGGTCGGCATATGCGTCACATCTACCTCATCAAATAGAATGCGGCCTTCTGAAGGCGTGAGCAAGCCTGAGATAATATTCAACAGCGTCGTTTTGCCACAGCCAGATGGCCCCAGTAAGGCATAGGCACCACCGTCATCCCAAACCGTATTGATTTCCTGCAGTGCGTAGTCATCATCACTGCTCGGATTGGGAAGGTAGCTGTGCTTGAGTTGCTGTAGGCTAATTTTGGCCATCTTATTGGTAGAGTGTCTGGAAGTTAATCATCACTATTGCTCATTCTGGCTCAATTTGGCTCAGGCAGAAATCAACTCACCTTGCTCACTAAATAGCAAGCTACGAGCGACATCAAAATATAAATCAGCGATCTCATCTACTTGATACGGGTGGACGCCATGCGATTCAGAGACCCAGTTGTTTTCACCAAATTTGACATGAATAATAGACTCGGAACCGCTGATCTCTGTCACTAACACGCGTCCTTTAATTTTGATTTTGTGTTCGCCACTGCCTGATGGCGTCAAATGATGCGGCCGAACGCCCAGTACATAATCACCATCAGGCAAATGTTGAAACCGCTCACCAACCTCCCAGCTTACTGATGCTGGAATTGAAAACTGGCTGCCGCGTTTGGTAATAGGTGCGATATTGATCGGCGGGTCTGAAAAAACTCCGGCACTGGTGAGATTATTGGGCGTTCGATAAATAGCGGCAGTTTCTCCGTATTGCACGACTCGACCTTCATGCAAGGTAGCGGTATGTCCGCCCAACAGCAACGCTTCCATCGGCTCGCTGGTGGCGTACACAACCGTCGCCCCGGAATCGGCAAACAGCTTGGGTAACTCATCGCGTAATTCTTCACGCAGTTTGTAGTCCAGGTTAGCCAACGGTTCGTCCAGCAGCACCAATTCGGCATTTTTTACCAACGCGCGTGCTAAGGCTGTACGTTGTTGTTGACCACCAGATAGCTCACTCGGCATCCGCTCTAGCATTTTATCCAGCTTTAATAGCTCAGCAATTGATCTAACTCGCGAGCTGATTTCTGTTTTGGGTATGCCTTGAACTTTAAGTGGGGAGGCAATGTTATCAAACACCGTATAGCTGGGGTAATTAACAAAGGCTTGGTAGACCATCGCTACGCTGCGCTTTTGCACAGCCACCCCGGTAACATTTTGATCGTCGAACCACACTTCACCTGTCGTTGGTTTTTCCAAGCCCGCCATCAACCGCATCAAGGTGGTCTTACCCGATAGTGTCGTACCCAGCAGAACGTTGAACCCGCCTTTAGTCAACCTTAAATCGGTCGGATAAATATGCGTTTCAGCACCCACTCGCTTAACCACACCTTTTAGCTCAATTGCCATTTACCCATCGACTCACTTATTTTCAGATTGGTTCTTGGCGCATTGAACCTTAATAATGACGCCATTCTCTTGACATATTTTTATAAACTCAGCATCTGGCTGGGTATCGGTGATGAAGTAATCCACTTGCGAAATATGGCCAACGCGAACTGGGGCTCTGCGATTAAATTTCATCCCCTCAGCAACCAGTATTACCGACCTTGAATTACGAATAATCGCCTTCGTAACGCTGACTTCTCGGGCATCATGATCGAGGATGGTGCCATCATCTTCGATCGCTGAGGCACCAATAATCGCGTAATCAACTTTGTATTGTCCGATAAAATCGGCGGTCGACGCACCCACAATTGCGCCGTCCTCACGCCGAACAGACCCTCCAGCCGTTACAATTTCAATACCGTCACTTCGACGCAAGGTATTAACCACATTCAGATTATTAGTCACTACCAGCAAGCCCAAATGACTGAGCAAATGCTCAGCCACCTGCTCGGTGGTGGTGCCAATATTGATAAATAGTGATGAATCATTGGGTATTAGTGACGCTGCGCATTTGCCAATTTCATCTTTATTCTCTGCCCCTAATCGCTTTCGGGCATCGTAGCCAAGATGACCGACGGTATCTGCAGCGACTGCACCGCCATGGATACGTTGCAATAATCGCAGTTGGCACAGCTCGCTTAAATCTCGTCGAATCGACTGCGGCGTTTTATCGAATAGTCGGGCTAAAGATTCAACTAAAACCTTACCTTCCTTACGCGCCAACTCCAATATATCTTGCTGGCGTTTGCTTAGATTCGGATTGTTGGGGGTATGACCCATAAGACGCTTACTAGGTACAAAGATTCAGTCTCAAAGTTGACTGAGAAAAGATTGGGGACGCGCTAGGCGCCCCCATTTTTGAGTAGCTACTCGTTTGGTTATTGTCTTACAACAACACCTTAGAGCTGACTACGCTGGGTCAATTAACTACTCTGCCAGCGTTTGATTAACTCATCATAGTCAATCGTTTCGCCTTGAGGTTTCTCGTTCTCAAGTTTAGCTTTAGGAGAACCTTCTTTTTCCAGCCAAACTGTAGGATCCTGCTCCTCGTTCAATCGAGGGCCGCACCCACCATAGGTTTCTGCTTTCTCGTCGGCTGATTGCATACGCGCCATAACTTGATCCATTTCCGAGGCGAGGCGGTCCATTGCTTCCTGCGGGCTAAATACACCCGAGTTAACGTCACCAATTTGTTGCCACCAAATCTGGGCCAGCTTTGGGTAATCCGGTACGTTTACGCCAGTAGGAGACCAACGCACACGATCCGGTGAACGATAAAACTCAACCAGCCCACCTAAGCTAGGCGCTCTTTCGGTAAACGATTCATGGCGAATATCGCTATCACGAATCGGGGTCAAACCCACATGCGTTTTCTTCAGAGAAACGGTTTTTGAGACAGCAAATTGTGCGTATAACCAAGCTGCTTTGCGACGATCAACCGGCGTTGAATTAAACAACGTCCAAGAACCGGTGTCTTGATAACCCAACTTTTGGCCATCTTCCCAATACGGGCCATGCGGAGATGGGGCCATGCGCCATAAAGGCTTGCCGGCTTCATCAACGGTATTGTTACCATTTTCTTGGGAGTCCACCATTGATGAGGTGAACGCGGTGTACCAAAAAATTTGCTGCGCTACGTTACCTTGCGACAACGCGGGTAAAGACTGGTAAAAGTCGTAACTAGCCGCTCCGGGAGGTGCATATTTACGCAACCACTCATCCCATTTACGGATCGCGTATACCGCCGCTGGCGCATTGGTTGCACCACCACGAGAGACAGAAGCACCCACCGGGTTACAACTGCCCTCTTCCATACGGATACCCCACTCGTCGACGGGAATGCCATTTGGCAAGCCTTTGCTGCCAGCGCCAGCCATTGACAGCCATGCATCCGTCATGCGCCAACCCAAATCGGGTGCGCGCTTGCCGTAATCCATATGACCATAAATTTCAACACCGTCAATTTCTTTCACATGCACGCTAAAGAATTCGGCAATGTCTTCGTAGGCAGACCAGTTGACCGGCACACCTAACTCGTAACCGTACAGCTCTTTAAATTGAGCCTTTAATTCAGGACGCTGGAACCAGTCGTAGCGAAACCAATAGAGATTGGCAAATTGTTGGTCTGGTAGTTGGTAGAGTTTGCCATCGGGACCAGTGGTAAACGAAAGACCCATGAAATCCTCTAAGTCCAGCATGGGGTTGGTTACGTCTTTACCATCACCCGCCATCCAGTCAGTGAGATTGGTCGCAAGCTGCAAGCGGGAGTGAGTGCCGATTAAGTCTGAGTCATTGATATAGGCATCGTACAGATTACGCTTGGTTTGCATCTGCGTCTGCACAGCCTGAACCACTTCACCTTCACCCAGTAATTGATGATTCACCTTGATGCCGGTTATTTCTTCAAATGCTTTGGTCAGTGTCTTGGATTCGTATTCGTGCGTTGGAATGGTTTCGGATAAAACGTTGATTTCCATTCCCTTAAACGGTGCGGCAGCATTGACAAACCACTCCATTTCTTTGGCCTGGTCTTGTTTCGACAAGGTCGATGGTTGAAACTCATCATCGATCCATTTACTAGCTTGTGCCATATCCGCAAATGCGGCAGGTTGCGCGGTCATCAAGGTGATGGCCACTGCGATTGATAGTGGGCGCATGTTCACGTGCTCCTCCTGATTGGTGGTAGTTTGGTTTGGGTGGCACATAGTATGAGAATCTATGTTCATTTACAATTCATATTTAAGTTCGTTCGAAAGATATAGTTAATAAAACGAACATAGAAACCTGTTTGTTAGTCTTAAGAAGGCACCCAAAACCTAAATCTTGGCCGCTCACCCCGCCCTAGCTTGCAGATAGAATCCTGCTATTGACGATAAAAATACGCTAGATTTAGGCGTCATTACTGAGAATAAAGCATGACCAACCACCTGAAGCACGAAACCAGCCCCTATTTGTTGCAGCATGCCGACAATCCGGTTAATTGGCATCCGTGGAACGAGACTTCACTCCAGCTAGCCCGTGATTTGGATAAACCGATTCTCTTATCGATTGGATATGCCGCCTGTCACTGGTGCCACGTGATGGCACATGAATGCTTTGAAAATGTTGATATCGCCGCAGTGATGAACGAGTCATACGTCTGCATCAAAGTGGATCGTGAAGAGCGCCCAGATCTAGATAAAGTCTATCAAACCGCCCACCAATTAATCACCCAACGCCCTGGCGGTTGGCCCTTAACCCTTGCCCTGACGCCTGATGCGCACGCACCCATCTTTGCTGGAACCTACTTTCCCCCAACGCCGCGAGGAGGCTTGCCTGACTTCACTACTGTGTTACGTCAGGTGGAAGCACACTTCCGTGAGCATCGTGACGACATGGGCAAACATGAACTGCAATTTTCTGATGCCTTATCGCAAGTGGGGGCACACCCACCGGCCAACTCACTGCCGGGTAAACCGCTATTTGAAGAGGCCCGCCAGCAATTAGCACAGCAATTTGATCGCGAACATGGAGGTTTCGGCAATGAACCAAAATTTCCCCACCCCACTCAAATCAGTTTTTTAATGCGCTATTGGCAACATCAAAAGGGCGAAGGCCACACTGATAAGGCCGCATTGGACATGCCGCTGATTACGCTGAAAAATATGGCCATGCGTGGCTTAAATGATCAGCTCGCCGGCGGCTTTTATCGCTATTCGGTTGACGAACGCTGGGAGATTCCACACTTTGAAAAAATGGGTTATGACAACGCTCAACTCATGCCTTTGTATGCCGAAGCCTACCAAATCACCCAAGACGCCTATTTTGCGGATATTGCCCAAAACACCGCAGATTGGATCATCGGTGAAATGCAAGCGCCCGAAGGCGGGTTTTACTCAACTCTTGATGCTGACTCCGAAGGTGAGGAAGGACGATACTATGTTTGGTCGAATCAAGAGCTCAAAACTCTGCTCAGCGCCGAACACTATCACCTGGCGAGCACTCTGTATCAACTCGACGACAAACCCAATTTTGAGGGGAAGTGGCATCTTAATCAATGGCATGATCTAACACCCACTGCCAAGCGCCTAGAGATTAAACCGGAGCTCGCTGCTCATGAATTAGCCACAATCAAACAGTCTTTATTGGTAGCACGAAACAAACGCATACGCCCCGGGCTGGATGACAAAATTCTCACCTCTTGGAACGCGCTAATGATTAAAGGGCTGGCGACTAGCGCGCGTATTTTGCAGCGCGATGATTATTATAAAGCCGCCGTACACGCCCTTGATTTCATCCATAGTTCACTGTGGGACGGCGAACGCTTGCTGGCTACGCACCGCGCGGGAAAATCACACCTGAATGCGTATCTGGATGATTACGTGATGCTCGCCGATGCCTTGCTTTCACTCTGCCAAACCCATTGGGACAGCGCTCAAATGAATTGGGCCGTTGGGTTGATGGAACACGTACATAAAGCTTTTGAAGACGATAAAAATGGTGGTCATTTTTTCACCGAACACGAGCACGAACAATTACTTTACCGGCCCAAACCCGGCTCCGACGACTCAACGCCCTCGGGCAATGGCGTCGCTGCCAATGTCCTTTTGAAACTGGGACATCTGCTCGGACGAACCGACTTTATCGACAGCGCTGAACGCACCCTACGTTCGTTATCAAACGAATTGCAATCCATGCCTTCAGCACACGCCAGCTTGCTGCTGGCATTGATGCAGATTCGCTATGAACCACAAACGATCATTATCCGCGGCAAAATCGAAGAAGCGCAACGCTGGAAAACTGAAATTGACGCAGCTTACCAGCCGCTCAACCAGTGCTTTGCGATTCCTGATGACGTGGTCGATTTGCCCGACGCACTCGCCTTGCGGATACCAAAAAGCCACTGCTGCGCCTATGTCTGCAGCAAGTATAGCTGTAGCGCACCGATAGACAGTTTGGAAGAACTTAAAGACTTCCTAACTTAAGTTCTGGGCTAATTAACGCGCTCAATAATGGTAGAAATCCCCATACCCATGCCGATACACATGGTTGCTAAGCCAAGATTGCCATCATTAAGCTCCATGACATTCAGCAAGGTTGTGGTGATCCTCGCGCCTGAACAACCCAGCGGGTGACCGAGTGCAATCGCACCTCCATTGAGATTGACCTTGTCGTCCATCTCATCGAGTAACTTCAAATTTTTCAAAACAGATAAGCCCTGCGCTGCAAAGGCTTCGTTGAGTTCGATATAGTCAATATCTTCTATCGACAGGCCGACTCGCTTCAACGCTTTTTGCGACGCTGGAACTGGCCCGTAACCCATAATTGAGGGATCACAACCCGCCACCGCCATGCTTTTGATGCGCGCACGCGGGGTCAGGCCCAAATCTCTGGCCTTTTGCTCAGACATCACTAACATGCCCGAAGCGCCATCTGAAAAAGCGGATGAAGTGCCAGCAGTGACCGTGCCTACTTTCGGTATGAAAACTGGCTTAAGTGCTGCCAAGCCTTCCACCGTGGTATCAGGCCGCACCACTTCGTCACGAGACAAGACCGACTTAAAGCCATTCTCATCGTGACCTTCTACCGGAATAATTTCGTTATCCCAACGACCCTGCTCGGCGGCCTCATGCGCTAAGCGGTGTGAGCGCGCGCCAAATTCATCTTGCATCTCGCGGCCAATACCATTCATTTTAGCTAGCATTTCTGCAGTCACGCCCATCATCATGGATGCCTTGGCGACGTACTTTGACATTTCAGGATTAACATCAACACCGTGCATGATATTTAAATGGCCCATGTGCTCAACGCCACCGACCACAAAGATATCGCCATACCCGGAAACGATTGATTGTGCAGCGATGTGCAATGCCGACATCGATGAACCGCATAAGCGATTAATCGTCTGCCCCGACACACTGTGCGGCAGCCCAGCCAATAAGGCGGCATTGCGGCTGATATTAAAGCCTTGCTCCAGGGTTTGGTTGACACAACCCCAGACGACGTCCTCTATGTCTTTGGTCGGAACTTCCGGATTACGCGCTAACAGCGCTTTAATCACCGCAGCAGACAAAGCTTCAGCACGCACATTGCGAAACGTGCCGCCCTTTGATTTTCCCATCGCCGTACGGACACCGTCAACGATCACCACATCATTTATTGTTAGACTCATGATTCGCTTACCCTTCGGATTGGAAATATTTTTTGCCACTGTCGGCCATCGCTTTCATCTGCTCGGTAGGTTCATACATGGCCCCCAGCGACGCATATTTTTCTGCCATTTGGCAAAACGAATCTAGGCCGATTTGATCCAGATAATGTAAAGCCCCACCACGAAACGGCGGAAAACCGATACCATAGATCAAGGCAATATCCGCTTCTGCAGGACTAGCGACAATACCTTCCTCAAAGCACCGCGCAGTTTCTATACAAAGCGGGATCATCATTCGCTCAATGATCTCATCATCGCTAAATTCATGTCCGTCGCCGATAATCTCTTGTATCAAACCATCAATTTCTTCATCGTGAAGCTTAGTGGGTTTACCGCGCCTATCTAATTCATAGCGATAGAAGCCCTGATCACTTTTTTGACCAAATCGCTCTAAGGCGTACATGCGATCAATCACATTTTCGCCTTCATGGCTCATGCGCTCTGGAAAGCCTTGGGCCATCACCGCGTCAGCGTGATGCGCCGTATCAATCCCGACCACATCCAGCAAATACGCTGGCCCCATCGGCCAACCGAAGCGTTCCATAACTTTATCAACTTGACGAAAATCAGCACCACTGTCCAACAGGGCTGAAAACCCACCGAAATACGGAAACAATACGCGATTGACCAAAAACCCTGGGCAATCATTAACCACGATCGGTGTTTTACCCATTGCTTTGGCGTAGGCGACTGTTTGCGCGATCGCCGCTTCGCCGGACTTTTCGCCTCTGATTACTTCTACCAACGGCATGCGGTGCACCGGGTTGAAGAAGTGCATACCGCAAAAATCTTGTGGGCGACTCAATGCAGTGGCCAACTCGCTTATGGAAATAGTTGAGGTATTAGAAGTCAGAATAGCCCCTTCATGCATCGCTTGCTCAACTTCAGCCAGCACCGCTTTTTTGACCTTAACATTTTCTACCACCGCTTCGACCACTAGATCAGCGCGATCAAAATCACCGTAACTCAAGGTCGGTGTAATTTGGGTCAAGACTTTCGCCATTTTGGGGACATCAATGCGACCACGCTTGAGCTGCCCGGATAACAACTTAGTCGCTTCATCCAAACCAAGCTGCAAGGCAGCTTCATTAATATCTTTCATCAAGATCGGCGTGCCTTTGGAAGCAGACTGATACGCCACCCCGCCACCCATAATGCCCGCACCTAAAACTGCAGCCATTTTGATCGGCGTTGCATTGTTAATGTATTGTTTAGAAATCTTCTTAACATACTGATCTTTAAGAAATATACCCACCAGTGCGGCGGTCACATCATTGGTCGCCAACTTAGCAAAGGCTTTCGCTTCAACGTCAATTGCTCCCGTGCGATCCAACATCACCCCTTTTTGCATGGTTTTGAGCGCTTGCATCGGCGCCGGATAATGTGGCCCCGCTTTGGGTGCGATCACCCCTTTAGCCGATTCAAATGCCATCATCAACTCAACCGGATTGAGTTTGACCGGACTGGTTTTTTCAGCGCGACGGGCTTGATAGTTAATGGTTCCAGCAATGCATTGTTTGACTAAATCCAGCGCAGCCTCGCGCACTTGATCAACCGCAACTACCGCATCGACTGCGCCTTCTTTGAGCGCATCCTTTGCGCTTTTCTCGCTGCCGCCACAAATCCATTCATTCGCATTATCGATGCCGATCAGGCGCGGCAAACGTACGGTGCCACCCCAACCGGGGTTGATCCCCAGTTTGACTTCGGGCAACCCCACCTTAGCCGAATCTGCCATCACGCGATAATCGGTTGATAGGCACAGCTCGAAACCACCACCTAGCGCGATTCCGTTGATCGCCGTCACTGTGGGGCAAGGCAAATCTTCTATGCGATTAAAAATAGCGTTGAGCTTGATGATATGCTGATAAATGTCTTCTTCTGAATAGGAAAACATTTGCATGAATTCAGTAATATCCGCACCGACAATAAAGGCATCCTTAGTGCTGGTGAAAACTACCCCTTGCAAATCCTTGACCTGCTCCAGTTCGCCCACCCCCTGACGCAACTCACCCAACGTCGCTTGGTCAAACTTGTTGATGGCCTCATTTTCGCGATCAAACACGACCTCATAAATACCTGCCTCGACCGCTTGAACACGGATAGATTGACCTTGCATTACCATTTCACACTCACCCTCATCTCGGTTTAATTCGTCTACCGCTGCGCCCACATCATCCATTTGCCACAGTATTATTTAATTCAATCGGTTCGATTATTGCAACCTTATCACGCAACGTCATTTAGGATCGCAGCGCCCGTCGTAAGACTTTACCCACATTGGTTTTGGGTAACTCATCGACGAAGGTCACTTGCTGCGGCACTTTGTATCCCGTCAAATGTTCGCGACACCAAGTACGCACGGTTTCTTCGCTAAGATCGTCGCCAGATTTGACTACAAACAATTTAACTGTTTCACCTGACACTTCATCGGGCACCCCGATTGCTGCACACTCGATAATATCGGGGTGTTGCGAGGCAACGTCCTCAATTTCATTCGGATATACATTAAAACCCGACACGATAATCAAGTCTTTAGCGCGATCAACGATGCGAAAATAGCCATCCGGGCCCATCGTCGCAATATCGCCAGTCAAGAAATAACCGTCCTCCGTGAAGCTGTCACGGGTATCTTGTTCGCGCAGCCAATACCCCACCATCACTTGCGGCCCCCATACGCAGAGTTCGCCCGGTTCCCCGGGTTCAACCTCATGGCCACCCGCATCAATGATCCGAACTTCGGTATGCGGAACGGGTAAACCGATCGTGCCCAGCCGATTATCCAGCGGCGGATTAATCGTTACCAAGGGCGACGTCTCGGTTAGGCCATAGCCCTCTAACGGTTTGCAGCCCGTGGCCTGCTCCCAGTGCTCTGCTGCTGCTTGGGTTAGTGCCATGCCACCTGAAATGGTTGCCTTCAACTGACTAAAATCAACTTCCTTAAACCCAGGGTCGCGGCATAATGCAACAAATAAAGTGTTCAAGCCTAGAAAGGTACTGGCTTGCCACTTTTTCATCTCTTTGACAAAACCAGGAATATCTCTTGGGTTAGGGATCAAAATACTGTGCCCGCCACGACACATCACACCCTGGGCCATGGTAAAGGCGTAGATATGATACAGCGGCAACGGCGAAATCACTGTCGTCACCCAACTATCACCTGCGGCTTGCAAGCAGGAAACGCCCTGAAACGTATTAGACAATAGGTTTGCATGGCTTAATTCCGCGCCCTTCGAAACGCCCGTGGTACCGCCGGTGTACTGCAAAACTGCAGTCTCAGCCGAACTCACCGCTAACGGCTCAGGCCTGCGACCGGCATAGCGCTTTAAGAGGTCACGAAATGACTCTGCCTCAGGCAAGCTAAACGGTGGCTGCATTTTTTTGACATATTTAACCACGAAATTGATCAGGTTTCGTTTGATCGGGCTATGCATATCGCCCAGTTCGGTAAGCAGCACAGTTTCAATCTCGGTATCCGCCAATACCTTTTCGGCATTGTGCGCCATACATTGATAAATCAATAAAGCTTTGGCGCCAGAATCCTTAAATTGGTGCGCCATCTCTGTTGGCGAGTACAGTGGGTTGGTATTGACAACCACCAAGCCCGCACGCAGCGCACCAAATGCCGCAATCGGATATTGCACCAAATTCGGCAGCTGAATCGCGATCCGATCACCCGGCATCAGGTTTGTTTCGGTTTGCAAATAGGCCGCAAATGCGGCTGAATACGAATCTAGCTCTGCGTAGCTAATGGTACGACCCAAGCTTGTAAATGCGGGCTTGGAGCCATATTGCTGACAACAATGCGTCAGCATATCGTTAAGATTTTCAAATCCATCGGGGTTTAAATCCTCAGGGACCCAGCCTTTTGCTGCTTTGCCGCTTATCACTTCCCTATTATTAGCCATCCAACCATCCTCCTCTAAGCCAGCGGAAAAATATCACTCAAGCGTGTAGCCAGCATAATATCACCACTTGCCTGGATACTGCCGGACATAAACGCCTGCATGCCATCGGTTTCACCGGACAGCACCGACGCTAACGTCGCCGTATCCATTCCTAAGGTAACCGTCGCTTCATCGGGTTCACCTTCGTTAATCTCGCATATGCCGTCTTTAACTGCGATTTGCCAACTACCTTCCTGATCGATGTCATATTGAAAAATTGCATCAACATCAGCCGCGGCATCCGAATCAAATCGCTTTTGCATTTCTGCCAATAACTTGTTTACTTCACTCACCTTGCATTCCTCCTACGGGTTCAAATTGCTTGTTGCGTTTTTCCTTAGACTAACAGCACAGGTTTGGGTTCAAAATTTGCCCCATCTCAATAGATAAAACGATCTTCATCTAGCGCCATTAAATTATCGGATCCAGATAACATCGTTTCTACCAATGAGCGCGTACGCGGTAAAATTCGCTCAAAATAAAACCGTGCTGTAGCAACCTTGGCCGCATAAAACTCTTTTTGTTCTGGCCCATTATCCCTATTGCTTTGTGCGGTCTGCGCCATTCTGGCCCACAAATATGCCAGCGTGACATAGCCGGAATACATCAGATAGTCGACCGATGCCGCACCCACCTCATCGCGGTTCTTGATCGCCTTCATGCCGATCTTCATCGTGATATCACCCCACTCCTTGTTGAGTGTTTGCAATGGCTCGATAAATTCCTTCATTGATTTATCACCAGCGTGTTGCTTGCAATACAAATGAATGATTTTGGTGAATTGCTTCAGCGATTCACCCTGGGTCATTAAGACTTTACGCCCCAGCAAGTCGAGTGCCTGAATTTGGGTGGTGCCTTCGTACAGCATCGAAATACGGCTATCGCGCACGTTTTGTTCCATTCCCCACTCAGCGATATAACCGTGGCCACCATAGACTTGCAATCCATGATTGGCTGATTCAAAGCCCAGTTCGGTCAAAAAGGCCTTTGCGATGGGCGTGATAAATGCGAGCAAACTATCTGCCGACTTTTTGGTATCGTTATCTTTTGCGTATTTAACAATATCCACTTGCATTGCGGTGAAGTATGCCAATGCCCTGCCGCCTTCGGCGATTGCCTTTTGGGTCAGCAACATTTTGCGGACTTCTGGATGGACGATAATCGGGTCGGCTGGCTTTTCTGGTTGCTTAGGGCCGGTTAAAGAACGCATCTGCAAACGCTCGCGCGCATAGGTTAGTGAATTCTGAAAGCCCCATTCTGCATGCGCCAAGCCCTGCACTGCTGTTCCCAGACGTGCCGCATTCATAAAAGTGAACATGCAGTTCAGCCCCTTGTTCGGTGGACCAATCAAAAAGCCTGTGGCACCATCAAAATTGAGCACAGCGGTGGCATTACCGTGGATTCCCATCTTGTGTTCAATCGAGCCGCAGTTCATTTGGTTGCGTTCACCAACGCCACCCTTTTCATCCGGCATGAATTTGGGAACGATGAACAATGAAATGCCTTTGGTGCCCTCGGGTGCGTCGGGCAAACGAGCCAAGACGATATGGATAATATTTTCAGCCATGTCGTGCTCACCAGCCGAAATAAATATCTTACTACCTTTGATGGCATAACTGCCATCATCCAGCGGTTCGGCTTTGGTACGCAGCATGCCCAGGTCTGTCCCGCAGTGGGACTCGGTTAAGCACATGGTGCCAGTCCACTCACCACTGACTAATTTGGTCAGGTAGGTCTGCTTCTGGTCTTCAGTACCGTGCGCCTCCAGCGTATTCATGGCGCCGTGGCTTAATCCCGGATACATCCCCCAGGACCAGTTAGCGCTGCCAATCATTTCGCTAATAACCACCCCCAGCGATTCTGGTAAGCCCTGCCCGCCCCATTCAGGATCATGTGCCAGTGACGGCCAACCACCCTCAACGTATTGCTGATAGGCTTCCTTAAACCCCGCAGGCGTCGTGACATTGCCCTCATCAAACTGGCAACCTTCCTGGTCGCCACTGTGGTTCAATGGGCCAATCACCTGTTCAGCAAACTTACCTGCACCTTCCAGGACCGCATCGACCAAGTCAGTTGTTGCTTCCTCGCAACCTGGCAAGTTCTGGTAATGCGTATCAATGTCCAGCACTTCGTTTAAAACAAAGCGCATATCGCGATGTGGTACTTTGTATTCGCCCATAAAGGTTAAGCCTCTGTCTAAATTAACGGCGCCCACGACTTGGGTAACACCTTTTACACTTATTACACCTATTGACTAGAATGAAACAAAATCAAGCGTTTTCCAATGACAAATTCATTCATATTCGATACCGAAATACGTCTACTCCTATACCCGAACGCATTGATGTATTTGTTTTATGCGAAAAAACACCGCACAATCATAAAAACTGATTTTAGGTGACTTTAACCGTCATGCTAGCCCGTCATCGAACCTAATTGTTAGCAAAATTGACGTCATTTGTTATTGGCCTTTATGCTCAAATCTCCCACGCTAGTGCTATGAACAGTTGGATTTCTTTTATTGTGACTACAATATGAACCTGATTTTTCGCCTGCTTGGCCTGCTACTGCCCTTCCGGCGGCGCCTTCAAATAGGGCTTTTGGACACCTCAGAACTATGCCTAAGGGTTTGGCCAAGCGATCTCGACATCAACCGTCATTTAACCAACTCACGCTATTTAAGCATGATGGACTTGGGTCGGGTTGAATTAATCCTGCAGACGGGCCTGTTCAAAAAACTGCTAAAACACCACTGGTTGCCGGTAATCGCCAATGTCAGCATTCAATTCAAGCGCCAGATTAATCCCTTTCAACGGTTCGTCTTGAAAACTCGTGTGGTTGGCTGGGATGAAAAATGGTTATACATTGAGCAACGCTTTGAAACCGAACAAGGAATCGCTGCAGTCGGCATCATCAAGGGCTTGTTCCGTAACCGTAAGCACAGCATCCCCACCGGAGAATTACTGGCATTAGCTGGATACGATGGCCCACCACCCGAGATTACCGACGAAGTCCGACATATCATGACAATGACGTCAACACTCCATCCAACTCGTTAACACCAAGGCCATTATTGGGATGATCTACGTTCCAGTTGCCGCTGGCACTAGCTATCTACCAAATAGCATGGCATTAGCGCATAATAATTGCCACGATGACCCCACTCCTATCCCATTTTCTGGCACCCCGCTCAAATCTGCATGTCATGCGCGGCCACGGTTTAAGCTCCTACAGGCAATGAAGCGAACCGTCACAGTCCCCACAGGCTACGTTAAACAGTTACTCGACCAAGTGGCTGAACAAGGCTACGCGGTCAATGAACTACTCGAGCATGTTGGGATTAGTCCCGAAGAAATCGAACAACAAACCGAGTTTTCGGCCGAGAAATTTGGCATGCTATACCAACACGTCATGTATATTGCTCAGGATGAATACTTTGGCATGATTAGTGGTGGCAAAGTTCCGAACGGCGCATTTCGAATGATGTGCCACGCCATCATTCAATGCAAAACCCTGGGCCATGCGATCAGTCGTGCGAGCAATTTTCATGAGATCGTCCGTGGCACAAAGATCAAGCCCAGCCTGATACTCAAAAACCGGGGCCGGTTCGCCAAGCTCACCTTTTCGGCAGTAGACAGTATGGAAAAGGCTGAACTAGAAGCATTCTTAGCATCAGAATCCCCAGCTGAAATTACCAACTCACTATCAATGTGGCACCACTTTATCAGTTGGTTGATCGGTGAACGCGTCGTGCTGAAAGCAGCGAACTTCAGCTTTGCGGAGACCAGTGCAAGCACTAATACCCGGCGGCGATTTCAGTCAACAGTGAAGTATGACCAAGACAGTAATGGCATATTATTTTCTACGCGCTATCTGGATTATCCCATCGTTCAGACGGAAGAAACACTACAAGGTTTTCTAAAAACCGCTCCGTATCAATTGCTGGTGATGGTGGATGATGACAACAGCCTCAGCGCTCAGATCGTCGCCCTTATCGGTCGAGATTTCAGCAGGCCACCGCCCAGCGCTGAAAAAGTAGCAGAGACACTTAACCTCTCGCTCTCTACCCTGAGACGCCGTTTATTGGCAGAAAACACCACCTTTCAGACCATCAAAGACGAGTGCCGCAAAAACTCGGCGATTGAATATATGAATGCTCCGCAGTTGTCGATCAATGACGTAGCAGGCTTAATGGGGTTTGACGAACCCTCTGCATTTTTTCGATCATTCAAACGCTGGACCAGCATGACCCCCGGCGAATACCGCCAAATCCTCGCCTACGATAAGCCACTTCACAATCCGGCCAAATTTCGATAAGAACTGATACAAGACCATGAATTACTCCACCTTGAATATCACCGAAAACGCTCATATTACCCATATCGAGTTGTCTCGCCCACAAGCTTATAACGCCATGAACCGCGCATTCTGGCGCGAGTTTCCGGCGGCTCTGCGCCAAGTTCGTGATAGTTCCGATACCCGAGCCCTGGTCATATCGTCGACTGGGAAGCACTTTTCTGCAGGCATGGACTTAGAAGTATTCTCCCAACCTGACCCACGCCTTTTTAGCGGTGAAGCCGCCAGACGCGGGGAATTTGTACGTCGGCTGGTGCTGGATTTACAGGATATTTTCAATCAAATTGAAGACCTGAGAATCCCTGTACTAGCGGCGATTCAGGGTGGCTGTATTGGTGGTGCGCTGGATTTAATCTGCGCCTGCGACTGTCGCTACTGTACCGACGATGCCTTTTTCACCGTCAAAGAAACTGAGCTGGGCATGACCGCTGATTTAGGTACTTTACAAAGACTACCCGGCTTAGTCGGCCCTGGATTGGCCCGTGAACTCGCTTATACGGCGCGCAAATTGAGCGCTGCAGAAGCGCACTCTAGCGGGCTTGTAAACGCGACATTTACGGATACCACCTCAATGCTAGAAGGCGTAATGACCATCGCGCGGCAAATTGCCAGCCACTCACCTATTGCGGTTTCTGGCAGCAAAGCCATGATCAATTATGCCCGCGACCATAGCGTGGCTGATAGTCTCAAGCACATGGCAACTTGGCAAGCAGGCATGTTTCAACCAGCCGACATGATGGAAGTGTTCGCTGCAAAAACCCAAAAGCGCGAACCTGAATTCAAGCCATTGAACCCGGTCGAGCCTCCTTTTTCCGAAGACTGACTGCATCGATCTAACCGGCGATACCTAATACCTAACACTTAACTATCCGACTGACCATGCCCAACGCACCCCAATCAAACGCATCATCCACCCACTACCCACATATCTTTAGACCTCTTGATTTGGGCTTTACCACCTTGAAAAACCGCGTGCTAATGGGGTCTATGCACCTGGGTTTGGAAGAATTACCGGGCGGCTTTGAGCGCATGGCCGTATTCTACGCAGAGCGCGCCCATAGCGGTGTGGCGTTGATCGTCACCGGTGGGATTGCACCCAATCAAGAAGGTGCCGTACATGCTAGTGCGGCAACCTTAATCGACCAATCGCAGCTCGGCGAACATAAAACTGTCACCACAGCCGTGCATGAGGCGGGTGGCAAAATTTGCTTACAAATCCTGCATACCGGCCGTTATGCCTTTAACGACAAATTGGTTGCCCCTTCTGCGATTAAAGCACCGATCAACCCATTTACTCCCCGTGCGCTTGAGACAGAGGAAATCCAACAACAAATCGAGGATTTCGTCAATTGTGCCGACCTCGCTCAACAGGCAGGATACGACGGCGTCGAAGTGATGGCCTCAGAAGGCTATTTGCTCAATCAGTTTGTTGTCACCCATACCAACCAACGCCACGATAACTGGGGCGGAGAATATTCCAACCGAGTGCGCTTCCCAGTTGAGGTGGTGCGTCAAATTCGCGAAAAAGTGGGGAATGACTTCATCATTATTTTTCGCTTATCGATGCTCGACTTGATCGAGGCGGGCAGCAGCTTTGATGAAATAGTCACTCTAGGCAAAGCGATTGAAATCGCGGGTGCCACCCTCATCAATACCGGCATCGGCTGGCATGAAGCGCGCATCCCAACCATCGCCACCAAAGTGCCACGAGCGGCCTTTACCTGGGCTAGCGCCAAAGTCCGTGCTGAGTTGTCGATTCCAGTCATCACTTCCAACCGCATCAATACACCGGAAGTAGCTGAAACCATTTTAGCGCGCGGCGATGCAGACATGGTCTCGATGGCGCGTCCCTTTTTAGCCGACCCAGCATTCGTCGATAAAAGCGAACAAGGCCGAGCAGACGAAATCAACACCTGTATCGCCTGCAATCAAGCCTGTCTGGATCACATTTTTGTCGGCAAATTAACCTCGTGCTTGGTCAACCCATTTGCCTGCCACGAAACCGAATTATCGATCATGCCTGCCGCAGCCCCACAAAAATTTGCTGTGGTTGGCGCTGGCCCAGCGGGCCTAGCATTTGCCACTACTGCTGCCCAATGCGGCCATCAAGTGACGCTATTTGATTCAGGGTCAGAAATTGGTGGGCAGTTCAACCTCGCCAAAAAGATTCCCGGCAAACAAGAGTTTTACGAAACCCTGCGCTATTTTGCCCGCCAAATCAAACTCACTGGCATAAGGCTCAAGCTCAATACGCGAGTCAGCGCGGATGATCTTAATAATGGTGATTTTGATCAAGTAATCTTAGCCAGCGGCATTGTGCCGCGAACCCCAGATATTGAAGGCATCGATAACCCCAAGGTTTTAAGCTATATAGAGCTGATTAATGGCGCCGAAGCGGGCGAACGAGTAGCTGTTATTGGTGCCGGTGGCATTGGTTTTGACGTCTGCGAATTTCTCACCCACGCTGACGAAAACAGCACCGATGAAATCTCTGATTTTATGCAGAAATGGGGAGTAGACATGTCACTCCAGGCGCGCGGTGGCGTAGCTGGTGTACATAAAAAACTCACCCCTTCACCCAAACAAGTCTTTTTATTGCAGCGTAAACCCTCAAAAGTCGGCGCAGGTTTGGGCAAAACCACTGGCTGGATTCACCGTGCGGATTTGGCCATGAAGGGCGTAGAAATGCTAAACGGCTGCGACTACCAGAAAATCGATGAGATTGGCCTTCATCTCACCATCAATGCAGAACCGCGCCTGCTTGAGGTAGATACTATTGTTATTTGTGCGGGTCAAGAACCCCAACGCGAGCTGCGAGCCGATATTAAAAAGCCCGTTCATCTCATAGGCGGCGCTGACATAGCTTCCGAATTGGATGCAAAACGAGCGATTGATCAAGGAACACGTTTAGCACTGGAATTAACTACCCCTTCTTGAGCAGTAACCCTATATACCCCAGCAATTTTTGCCGCTAGCGGGCTTTAGAAAGGTAGAAATAAGGGGCTGGCTATCGTTCCTAAGAGAGCGATTATTTCGCAAGGTGATCTGTTCAAGGTTCACATGACAGACCTAATCAACCTGAAGCACCCCCTTTTGCCGTCTGTCGGGTTGGTTGACCAGGAACGGCTCGATGTTGATACCAAACGCAGCAGCCTCGGAGTCAGACTAGCTCAATTTGTGTGATTGAGCTTAGGCTGAAACAGTTCTAATCAGGCGGGACTAATTACGCTCCGGTTTTTTCAAGTCCCCCAAGCTGTCTAGCGTATTTGAACTCGCCCCCAATTTATACTGCGGGTAAGCAATTTCGCCATCGCGAAAACTTTTTAAAGGCTGGCCCAGTCCCAGAATACCTGTTTCACGTGTATAGCCGACCCTGTCCAGATCAAGAATTACAGGGATAGGCTCAGCTGTGTCGCCGGACTGGTGAATAATATCTCCTTCCGGACCAACAATAATGGACTTCCCATTACCGAGATCTCCGCAGGAATTGATATCAACGAAATAGCATTGATTGGTTACAGCGCTGGCGCGTGCAATAGAAAGCTCAAGATCTCTATCGATAGTATTGGTTAAAGTTGGATGCAGAATCACTTCTGCCCCCAGATAGGCCAATGCCCTAACGGTTTCCGGAAACCACATGTCGTAACAAATTGACACCCCGAAACAGCCCACCCCGGGTATATCAAATACCGTATGTTGGTCACCACTATCTATGCCGCTTTCGTAAGGCTCAAATGGATACAGCTTTCTATGCCGAGCCACAAGGTCTCCCTCCGGATTTATAACGGGTGCTGTGTTGTAAATTTTCTCCCCATCCATTTCATACATGGAACCGGGAATCAGCCAAATATTATGCTTTTTGGCTAAACTGCAAAAATGATTGACAGCAGGGCCTGGGATCGGTTGAGCGGAACGCAGCGATGTTCCAAAGATGCTGAGCTCACCGAACATGATTAATTGAACCCAGGGAAATCGGTGCACGACATTGAGGATTTGTTTTGTCATGACGTCAAGATTGTCGCCGTTAATCGCTTTCATCTGGACACCTGCGACTGCAAATTTATTCATATCTTAATTACTGGTAATTGGGTTAAAACAGGCGACAGCACCCGTAGAATCTTCCGATATCAACCGGGGCTGATGCGAGATGCATTTATCGCTTGATAAATCGCAACGAGAACAAAAAGCGCACCCATTCGGCAAATTGAGCGGATTGGGTAACTCACCTTTCAGCACGCGTAATTGATTGCGCATAGTCGGATCAATAGAAGGAACAGAATCTAGTAGTCCACGCGTGTAGGGATGCTTTGGATTTTCAAATATCGCTGTAACAGAACCTTGCTCGACGATCTTTCCTAGATACATGACCATCACGTCATCAGCGATGTACTCGACCGTTGCCAGATTGTGGGATATAAACAAATAAGCCAACCCTAAGCGGCTTTTCAACTCCTTCAATAAATTAAGCACCTGCGCCTGTACCGAAACATCCAATGCTGCAGTCGGCTCATCCAGTATCAGCACCTGAGGTTCAAGTGCCAAAGCTCTGGCAATGGCAATTCGTTGCCGTTGCCCTCCTGAAAATTGATGAGGAAAACGATTCAAGTGCTCCGACCCTAGCCCGACATCTTCTAAATGCTGGACTACCCTATTAGTGAGTTCCCTGCCCTTAATCCCGTAACAGACAACCAACGGCTCTGCGACGATATTTTTCAGCCTCATCTTTGGATTTAAAGAAGAATAAGGGTTTTGAAAAACAATGCTGACGTTCCGTCGATACCGCTGTAATTCGCCTAAGCTCATCTCTCTGACGCTCTGCCCGGCAAAATTAATGTCCCCCGACTCAGACTCAATCAGGCGTAAAACAGCAGAAGCAACTGTACTTTTCCCGCAACCGGACTCGCCGACCAATGCCAGTGTTTGCCCACGCTTAAGCTCGAAACTCACATCGTTTACGGCATTAATCACCCCGTCAGTGGTATGGAATTGTTTGTGCAAATTCACCACTGATAACGTTCCATTCATTGGACCGCGTCCCCCTGTATCCCGCTCATATGGCAAGCCACGCTGTGTGTGGTAGTTACATTGTTCGTAAGAGGTGAACGTGTTTGGCAGAGTTCAATGTCCTCGCTACACCGCGCCTGAAAGGCACAGCCCGTGGGTAAGGCCGCCATATCCGGCATTTGTCCGGCAATATAGTCAAGTTTCCTGTCTTTGCATCCTATAGTCGGAACAGTTTGCAATAATTTTCGGGTATAGGGATGAGCAGGATGACTAAATACATCGTCTACCTCGCCCGATTCAACAATCTCACCCGCATACATTACTGAGACGCGATCACATAATGATGCCACCACCCCTAAATCATGCGTAATAAATAGTACCGCCAAATTATTTTTGGCTGTCAGTTCTCTAATGAGCAACAAAATCTGCGCCTGGATGGTGACATCTAACGCTGTAGTTGGCTCATCCGCGATCAGCAAATCAGGTTTACAGGCAATCGCCATGGCAATCATAATGCGCTGTAACTGGCCACCGGATAGTTGGTGAGGGTATTTCTTTAAGGTTTCAGATGGGTTTGGAATATGAACTGACTTCAGGGCACTAAGTCCTTCATCGGCGGCTGCTCGATGAGACATCGGTAAGCTGAAGCGAATCGCATCACAGAGTTGATCACCAATACAAATAAAAGGGTTGAGCGCGGTCATCGGATTTTGAAAAATCATCGCGGCTGTACCTCCGCGCAATTTACAAAGCTGACTGTCAGGCATATCCAACACTTCCTGGCCATTAATGCGGATATGGCCACTGGATTTGCCTGGCTTTGGAACCAGCCCCAGACAGGACAAAGCGGTCATCGACTTGCCACTGCCTGACTCCCCCACCAAGCCCACTATTTCCCCACTGTTTACCTCCAAAGAACACCCTCGTACAACCTCAATTTGATTGCTCAGTTTGGGGAAGGTGACACGCAACTCCTGAATATTTAAAACTGAATCCATTACTGAGAATTTCCGTGTTTTGGGTCGAGCAGATCCCTGATCCCATCACCGAGTAAATTTACCGCTAGAACGGTAATAAATATCGCAAAACCCGGAGCGGCTGCGGTCCACCAGAAATCAAGAAACTTTGAACGAGACAATGCCGCCATCAGCCCCCACTCAATGGTCGGTGGGCGCGCCCCGATACCAATAAAACTTAAAGAGGCCGCAGCCAAAATGGTGTAACCAAAATCCATGGATGCCTGGACGATCACAGGTGTGGTAGCGTTGGGCAGTGCATGCCTGACCATAATTCGAAAATGACCGACACCCATTACTCGGGCAGCATCGATATATAACTCCTTTTTAATTGCCAGTACCGAGCTACGCATAATTCTGGCGTACCACGGAAACCAGGAAATGGCCAATGCCAACATCGCATTAAACAGCCCAGCTCCTAGCGCGGCGGTAATCGCGATGGGCAGTAAGAGCGGAGGAAAAGCCAGAAAAATATCCGAAATTCGCATCAAGATAGTATCGATACGACCACCAAAATACCCAGAAACAAGGCCAATGGGAACGCCTATTAATACTGATAATACCAGCACAGAGAAGCCGATCACCAGTGACGTCCGCGCACCGTAAATTACTCGGGAGAAAAGGTCTCGGCCCAACTCATCCGTACCCATCAAATGGGTCAGCCCAGGTGGTAAGAGCTTGTCACTAAAATTGATTTTTGCAGGGTCAAAAGGTGCTATCAGAGGTGCCATGACCGCCATCAGCACAACCAGAATAAATAGCGCGCTACCAAAAACAAATAAAATATTACTGGAAATAAAATACCGGCACTTCTCAGCCCAGAAAGGTCCCTCGGAAAGCATAGACTCAGCCGCCTGATTAGACACGTTCAGGAGGCCTCAAGGCGTGGATCTGCCACGAAATAGAGTAGGTCAACAATCAGATTGATACTCAAATAAATCGTTGCTAAAAACAAGGTTACGCCCATCACTGCGGGAAAGTCGCTTTGGGTAATTGCACCGACGACATAGCCGCCAAGGCCAGGCCAGTCAAATATATATTCAACAACCACCGAACCACCGAGCATAAATCCATATGTCAGACCAATGATGGTCATCATGGGAATCAAAGTGGCCTTTAGCGCATAGCGAAAATACACTAGCCTGTCAGGCAAACCGAATGCTCTGGCGGTTCGTATGTAATCCTCACTCAACACTTCTACCATGGTATTGCGCGTAATTCTGATGATCACAGAAAGCGAAGCAATGCTCAGGGTTAATACCGGTAACACCAGGTGTGCAGCCGCACTTTTAAACGCCACCCAATGCCCTGACAACAGGGTATCAATTAAATAAATTCCCGTGACTCTATCAAAAGGAAAATCAAGCAGCACTTCTACATTCATTCGCCCCTGGAGTGGCAGCCACCTCAACCATCCGTAGAACACCATCTGCAATATCATTCCAATCAGGAATATGGGTAGTGCCATACCGGCGATGGAGAAACTCCTAGTGATATGGTCACTGAATGTGTTTTGACGAACCGCCGACAACACGCCCAGTGGAATTCCAAGCACGATAACCAACATAACCGCCAAAGTGGTTAACTCAAACGTAGCTGTCATCCGTTCCAGTAAATCATCAAGCACCGGTTGTCGAGTACGCAGGCTTATTCCAAAGTCACCCTGTAACACCCCCGATACGTAATGGATAAATTGAACCGGAATGGGATGATCCAGGCCATATTCAGCCCGAGCCAGGTCTATCTGCTCCTGGGTGGGGCGGTGACCTAGCATCATCTCTATAGGCGAGCCCGGTAATAAGCGGCTCAGCGCAAATGTGACAATCAATACCCCGACAAGAATAAGGATCATCAGCATCAGGCGCTGAGCAATGTGTTTCCACATTTTGGTTAACTCATCTTTGTTAAACGCTTATTGTGAAAGTCGATGGAAAAATACCGCGTCGTAGGCTGGGTTCGCTTCCAGCCCTTTAATAGAGGATGCTCGTGCCACTCTCTTTTTAATATCGGCAAAGAATATAGCGACCGCGTCATCCATCAAAATTTGCTGTGCTTTGGCATAATTGTCGATGGCCTTTTCGCGATCCGATCCTTCAAGTTCGATCCCTTCATTCAATAGCTTGTCGTACTCGGGGTTAGAATAGTGGGAAAGATTAAATAAAGCTTTTTCTTCAGTACGGAACAAACCAACCATCCAATCATTAGGGGTAGCATAAGTGGGCCACCAGGTCATGGATTGCATGTTGGGAGCAGTCTTAAGGGTTTTTGCTTTATCCCAAATTACACCCCACTCTCCGGGTAACAGCTCAACTTCAACGCCGACTTGGCGAGCATTTTCTTGAAACAAAAGCGCTGAGTTTTTGTACTCTTCAGATGTTCCAATGTACGCGATGCTGACTTTCCTCTCTGATTCAGGCACGCCAGATTCCTCGATCAACATTTTGGCTTTTTCCAGGTCGAATTCAGGCGCCTGAATGGCAGCGTTATGGCCCCACATCGTTGCAGGAACAGGCCCGCGTCCCACCTCAGCGTGACCCGCGTAAATATCATTTACCACCGTGTCATAATCCCACATACGAGTAAGGGCTTGGCGAAATTTCTTGTTATTCGTTGGTGCTTTTTGGGTGTTTATCAGAAACTGTGAGTTCTTCCACGACGGGATGGCATACGCGGTCAGACCTTCTTCTTGGTTTACCGAATCCACCATATCGGCTGGCACCAACGAAATAAAATCCGCCTCACCGGCTTTCAGCATTTGTAACTGAGTTGAATTCTCGGTGACGACTTTAAGGATCACACGGTCGAAATTGTCATCTTTCCAGCCTCCCCAGTAATCGCCATTCTTTTCAAGCACAACCTGCTGGGCTTTATCCCATTGTCGAACCGCATAAGGCCCGGTGCCTGCTGCATTTCCCTGGTTGAACCAGTCAGCTCCATTTGCAGCAGCCTTGGGTGAATACATGTAGGCGGCGTACTGCGAAGACGCAATCAGGTCCAGCGGCTGAGGTGTCTTGGTTTTAATCACCAAAGTGTGACCATCCGCATTGATTGACTCCACGCTGGCCCAGATATAGTGAGCACCCTTTTTGAGTTCCATCGTTCTTTCGAGCGATTTCTTGGCCGCTTCAGCGTTAAAAACTTCGCCATCATGGAACTTGACGTTCTCGCGTAGATTAAAGGTCCAGGTCAAACCATCATTACTCACCGACCAGTCTGTTGCTAGCGCCGGCGTGAACTGCTCTTTGCTTCCCGGTGGGTTGTACCACATTAAAGGCTCGTACACGTTTACCAGCATCACCACCTCGAGCGAAAATGCGCTGGCAGGATCCCAGTCCTTAATATCGCCATACATGGCGTATGTAACCGTTTTATTATCTGCCTGGGCGACAGAGCCGGCGAATAACATGTTTGCAAAAATCAGGGCAAACGAAGCCGTCAGTAGTTTTTTAAATAGATTTATGTATCTCATTTCGATCCTCTTTATAGTCTTGGGTGCGTGTGGTTCAGTCAGAATATTCTGACAAAACCGTCACATAAGCGAAGCAAAATACATGCCAATTTTTATAAATACTAATTATCCTATAATTTACAAAGAGTTACCTATTTATTTACCGGTCAATAATTATTCACAGTTGGATAACAGCAGGTTTATATTCATAACTGAATGAAATTAAACCGCCCCGGTTCGAAATCCGTGTTTTTTCAGGAGTCTGGCAACAGTGGGTTGAGAAATGCCGAGCGCACCAGCAATTTGACTTTGAGTTTTGTATCGACGGCAGGCTGAAGACAGACACTCGCTTTCGACCGCGTCCAGGGATTGCTTAAGGTTTGCAGTGACTTGTCTGGTTCTTAGCGGTGATACTGTATCCAGTATATTTTGAGGAAGATCGCTTATGGTGATTTCATCGGACTGACTGAGTACATAACTGTGTTCCAATATATTTTCCAGTTCGCGAACGTTGCCCGGATAGTGATATCGGGAAAGAAGTTCCATCGCATGCTGGTCAATTGATTTAGCCACCTTGTGTTGATTAGCAAGCCTTTGAAGAAAATGGGCTACCAATGGAAATAGGTCATCGTACCGCTCAGACAAAGACGGTAGGTCGATCGGCACCACATTGAGGCGATACCATAAATCTTTACGAAACGCTCCCTGCTCTACTTTTGATTCCAGATCACTGTTGGTAGCCGCGATAAGCCTAACATCGACCTGCTGAACTCGTCTCCCCCCAACTTTTATAAAGCCCTGGGTATCGAGAAAGGTCAGTAGCTTTACTTGCACATCAAGTGAAAATGCGTCTATTTCATCAAGAAATAACGTTCCACCATCAGCGGCTTCAACCAGGCCACTTTTACCCCCAGGTCGCGCACCCGTAAACGCCCCGTCGGCATAGCCGAATAACTCTGCTTCCGCCAGCGAATCAGGAATAGCACCACAATTGAGCGTTAGGAAAGACTTGTCTCGGCGACTAGATCCATCATGGATAAGTCGCGCAATCATGCTTTTGCCGGTTCCCGATGCACCCGTGAGCAATACGGTTGTGTCAAATTCAGCGACGCGGAAAACCATTTCCATTACCCTTTCCATGGGTTCACTGATTGCAACGATTTCCTGAAGTTTCAAGCCCTTCATTTTCATTGATAGTAACTCTGACTGGATTTTTTTTGCCACCTCCTGGTTTTGCTCGACCTCCTCTTTAAGCATATTTAACTCGGTCATATCCCGCTCACTGCCAACGACGAACTTAACGTTTCCCTGTTTATCGAATATGGGCACGCCATTGACCAGCAAGGTACGCTTTGATTTGACTTTCTGGATAATGGTGACAGGCTTCTTTTCGCGCAATACCCTTTGCGTTACATCCGTGTCGATGTTTCCCATGCTCAATATCTCTTCTACCGATTTGCCACATACTTCTTCTCGCTTAATATTATTCAGCGCCTCACACGCACTGTTTATCCAAAGCAGTTTGGGCGTTGCATCGCATACCCATACCCCATCAGTCATCGCTTCAAATATTTGCTCGAGTTCATTAGCGGCAAATACATCCTGTACATTTTCCAGCTGTAATTTCATGACTGCTATATAGACCCGCCGTTTTATCCATTATTGAATACTTTAACGTACCATACATCAACTAGAACTCGATATCATTTTAGAGCTATCTGTAGCACGCCGAAAGCATCTACGGTGATACTTAGGTTGAACTTGGGTGCAGAATCCTTGCTAACAACTATTTTGTGAAGAAGGGCGTGGCTGGCTTTTAACGGCCACCTTTGAGGTGGTCTTGAACGCAGCACGACCACCTATATCAGCTTCAATCGGGATGTCGCACCCACGTACAGGAGAAGAATATTGCCTTTCCAACCGACACAGCCAGCTCGATTACCAATCACGCCAATAGTCGGTTAAGATTGCCCCGGGCAGGAAACTATTTTACGTCAGACCTATCAAAAGGACAGCCGATTATGACCATGAAAGCAGGTCGTTATGCGCGTGCCAAGCAGTTCAAACGGATGCTCATAACCAATATTGAGCACTTACTCCCTAGCAAATAACTGCTGCAAGACCTCAATTACGTCGTTCATCCCAGCCTCAAGATGCTTTTGGATATCGGTAAAACTTATTGCGGGCGCCCTTCCAGCGGCCTCGTTGACCACTAAAGAGAGCGCTGCATACGGCAAATTCAGTTCAGCCGCGAGCGCCGCCTCAGGCATGCCGGTCATACCAACGATCGTGCCGCCATCGCGCTCAATCCGGTCAATTTCTGCTGCGGTTTCGAGCCGTGGCCCTTGGGTAGCGGCGTACACGCCACTATCATGCACAGCCACACCGGCTTTTTTCGCCGCTTTGAGCAGTGTTTGGCGTAATGACTCATTGTAGGGCTTGGTGAATTCAATATGAAAAACCTCACCCGATTCACCGTCAAAATAGGTATGCTCGCGGCCGTAGGTGTAGTCAATTATTTGGTCAGGAATCACGATCTGGCGGGGTTTTAAGTCCGGCAAGATACCACCCACCGCACCCACACCAATCACCTGTTTGACGCCAAGCTGCTTCAAGGCCCACAAATTAGCGCGGTAGTTGACGCGGTGTGGTGGGATCACGTGTTTCAGGCCGTGG
Source organism: Candidatus Poriferihabitaceae bacterium (assembly GCA_965249035.1). Lineage (GTDB taxonomy): Bacteria > Pseudomonadota > Gammaproteobacteria > Arenicellales > Poriferihabitantaceae > CBDFKV01. Next base: position 701,930 of record CBDFKV010000007.1, read on the forward strand.
CGCGGTAAAAAGACCACGCCTTGATCGCCCATACGGCCTAAAGTCATCGGTGCAGAGGGGTCGCCATACGGTGTGCGCCCAACTTGTCGGTGCACATCGGTCAGCACATCAAGCTGATTCAAGCCGCTGCCACCTAAAATGCCCGTTGTATACTCCACGTTTGATCGGTCCATAGTCTAATCGCTTAAGGGCGAAACTTGCCCGGTTGATAGTTGAAATCGTTTTGCGCTGAGCTAATATCGTAATCCATATCTTTCTGCATTCGGCTAACCATTTCCGGGCTAATAAAGCCAAAGCCGGGGAATTTGCTAATCAGCGTTACCCAGCGACGTAAACGAGTCACTGAAAACTGAAGAAATTGGGGTGGCAGCTTATTGGCGGCAAATACACGCTCGACCATGGCTTGGTAGCTGAGTATCTCGCCGCCTGCCAAAGTATAGATCTTTTCGGGTAACGGTACTTGCTTACGAATATTCTGGATCGCCGTCACCAAGTCATCAATGTGCACCGGTTGCCGTAAGCCGCCACCGCCCTCGATCATAGGAAAACGCCGAACCAGCCGAATCATACGGGCAATAAAGCTGATACTTTGATCCTTACGACCACCGTAGATCATACTCGCCCGACCAATGATGGCATCAACATCTTGTTGTTTGGCCCATTCAAGCAAATCATGTTCACCATCCAGCAACTGCGTAACAACGGATCGCTCAGCCTTGTCTGCAGAATTCGCTTTGCCTAGCACGCTGGTGGAACTGATCGCGACCACTTGCTGTAAGCCACCAAATTGATGCAGGTTTTTAGCAATTTTTGGCGTTGCCCATATCGGTGACACCGCGATCAATTCTCTAATTGGGCCTAAATCTTTAGCCGGCACTTTGTCAAAATAGCTGCTGTGATGCCAAGTTTCGCCAAAATGAGAATGTTTGGGTACGGCTTTGCGAGTGACAGCAATCAGCCGCTCCGCTGAATGATCAAAACTGTGCAACACCGCATGACCTAAATCACTGCTCGCGCCAGTCACCACCACTGCTGGTGTTTCATTATTGACTAGGTGAACGGGCAAACGGGGCGTAGCATTAGTCTGCCGCAACGCAATCCGAACGGTGTGGCGAAATAGCGTCCAAGCCAAATTCACCAGAACCACCGCTTGCGACAACAACAATATCGCCGTATTGCGGTTCTGTGGCGCGAACTTGCTGTAATAGCGCATCATGCCTTTGTGTTTAAACCATTCAGTGAGCACCGGCACGCGGCCGCTCGACACGCCTTGATGGTGAAACAAAGAAACACTGGGTACAAAAATGACGCCACCGCCTAAATCACGAACCCGCCGGCACAAATCCAAGTCTTCAACGTGCAAAAAATAACCTTCGTCCACGCCTCCGAGTTGGTCAAAGGTGCTGCGTCGAATCATCATTGCCGCACCAGAAACTGCCTCCACTGCAACAGGTGCATCACCGCTGATCTCCTGATGGGTCAAATTGACGCCATCATAACGATCATCCAGTCTTAGTGCAGTGATGATACTACGGCGTAAGGTCGGCTCGCGGCGCCGACAGCCACGCTGCTCGGTGCCATCTTCATTAAATACCATCGCTCCAGCAATACTGGCCTCAGTCGACGCCTGCAATGCTGCTGCCAAATCGCCAATGGTATGCGGATACACTTCACAATCAGGGTTCAGCAAAAAAATGAACTCACCTTCCCCCGTGCGTGCTCCTATATTCACTGCCTTAGCAAACCCATCGTTGCCAGGGTTGGCGATCAGTTCCAGTTGATGACCATGAGTCGCAATATCGGCAACGCGGCTAAAGCTATCGTCGCTGGATGCGTTATCCACCACGCTGACTGAAAGCGGTATTGTTGAGGTAAAGATCGATTTCAGGCAACGCTCCAGATAGGCGCCACTATTAAAATTAACCAGAATGACATCAATACTAGTGCTCATCGATTGCGCCCGATATAGGGGGTTAACCAACCATCAGTCATCGATGTTCGCAACGATTCGGGGTCGTATTGGGCGTTTACATGGATCGATTCGCGCGCACGCCAATGCGCTGCCAGCCCTTTAAGCGCGTGCCATTTTGCCTTAAAAATGATACCCGGACGACCACGCAAGGAGTAATACAGCAACGCCACGACATTCATCAGTAAATGCTGCGGTAAATAGCGCCAAAACCAAGAACGCGGCATATTCTTGACATAGGTCCAAACCAAATTTCGGTGGCCATGATAAATCGAAAAATCACTTTCTCGGGCTGTTATACCGGAGCCAACATGACGCACCTTGCTGGCCGTGACGTGCTCGCCCTCATAACCTGCTATGCGTAAACGAAAACCCAAATCAACGTCTTCGATATAGCAAAAAAAAGATTCGTCGAAACCACCTACTTGCTCAAACGCATCGCGCCGATAAAGTGCAGCGGCCGCACAGGGAGCAAACCAGGGCAGCTGACTCTGTTTATTAACTGGCTCCGCATGTGAGCGTCGCCACACCAAACCCGAAACATGATAGCAATCACCAGAACCATCCAAAAGCGAAGGGTCAGCGGCGTCAATTAACTCACTGGAAAAAAACGCCAAATCAGGCTTGGCATGGGCGGTTGTAAGCAATTCATCTAGCCAATCAGGCTGTGCAAATGCGTCAGGGTTGATGAGTGCCAACCATTTGATATCGTTATCAAGATGGCGCGCCGCCAGGTTATTTGCTGCGGCGAAACCAAGATTGCTACCGGCATCGATATAAGAAACCTTTGGAAATACCTGTTTGGCTAGCGTAATCGAATTATCATCACTCGCGTTATCGACTACGATAATTTGCTGAGGCGCTACTGTCTGCTCCGCGAGCGCCGCTAGGCAGCGCTGCAGGTAAGCTTGTCCATTGTAGTTGACGACAATAATCGCAACGCCATTCTCGGACTGAGCGTCCACGGCGATTAGTCTCTTCCGTAGATATGGCGGATGTTGTAAATCGGCTTATTCTGAGATTCGTGATAGGTGCGCGTCACCATTTCGGCAACCAAACCCACAGTGATAAATTGTAAGCCGATGAATATCAACAACACCGCCAGTAATAATAGCGGCCGATCGGCCAAGCCAACATCCATGAATATTTTCTGGAAGCTCAACACCAAGCCAATTAAAAAACCCAACGACAAGCTGACCAAGCCAATACCGCCGAAAAATTGCTGCGGACGACTGGAGTATTTCAACAAGAACTTAACGGTGGTGAGGTCAAGAATTACCCGAAATGTGCGAGAAATCCCGTACTTGGACTCCCCCGCTACGCGCGCTCGATGATTAACTTTAACTTCAGCGATACGTGCGCCAACCCAACTGGCTATAGCAGGAATAAAGCGGTGCATTTCGCCATACATCGATAACTGCTTGGCCAGCTCCCACCGGAAGGCTTTCAACGAACAGCCATAGTCGTGCAGATTGACATCGGTGGTATAGGAAATCAGTTTATTGGCAATTTTTGACGGGAATAAACGCAGCCAATAGCCATCCTGACGCTCATGCCGCCAGCCGGAAACCAGATCATAGCCTTCTTCCAGCTTTTCGATCAGCAAGGGAATGTCTTGTGGGTCATTTTGCCGATCCGAATCCATCGCGACAATAATCTCGCCTCGGGCCAGATCAAAACCGGCCGCCATCGCTGCAGTTTGACCAAAGTTGCGACGAAACTCCACCACCACACTATGCGGGTCTTTTTGCTGAATCTCTTTCAACCGCTCCAAAGTTTCATCGCTACTACCATCATCAACGAAAACAATTTCGTAGCTCTTACCGTAAGCAGACATCACTGCCGCAATTTCGGCATGCATTTCGACGATATTGTCTTGCTCGTTATACACCGGCAACATCACCGAAATATCCAGATCCGGTCGAAAATCGGGTTCATACTTAGGCATTCTTTTCCCTGCTAATCATCATTGTGTTTGAGTTTATACCGTAGCTAAGGACGGTGCCTTACAACCACGCAATTATTTGTTGCATTGTTTTATCATCAAAAGTTTGCTGCCAGCTTGATGACCAGTTAACCGCAGCACCTTGGCGTCGCGCGTCAATATCGCCCACTCCAGCAACTGCTTCGCTCAATGCTGTGGCCACGCCTTCAATGGTGGGCTCTGCACCGATTAAATTGCTCGAAATTCCGCGAAGTTCGGCCGCGTCTTTGTTCTCGCAAGTATTACTCACCACTAGCATACCGGCAGCCGCCATTTCGAGGGGCAACAAACTGGGATGTGGGGTGTACATCAAGCTTAAGCCAACATCATAGTCCAGCAAACGTCGCTTATATTCTTTCAGGCCAAACTTGCCAATCATTTTAAGTGTATGGCCGCGCGGCAAAGGAATATCGCCATGCGCGCTACCTATGCCATGAAATTCCCAGGCCTCACCGTCGAATGCACCCGCTTCAATCGCACGCGATAAAGCCAGATAAGCGACTTCAAACATATTACGCGCCGCATGTGCTTCGGGGCGCGCATAAAACAATAACTTCCGCGGGCTGCGACTGTGTTGGAGGGGCAGCTCTGACGGATCAAACGCTAAAATGGCATTTTCAAACGGCCGAGCTTCACTGGTATCACCCCATTCGGCACCAAAAATACCGATTTTTTGCTGGGCAAAATAATCGTGTAATTGCGGCGAGGAGAAAAATGCCCGATGTGGGAATTGGTAAGACTGATGCGCAATCGCGTAGTACGAACCCATTGGAAACGTAAAGGGCTCGTACTCTTGGATCAAGTAGAAAAATTTCTCCAACCCGAGCTGACCTGCAGCTGCATGGGCGATATACGCAGTCCACCAAGTGGTAGCGATCAATTTATCGTCGGGCGACACGGTAATCGCGGGCTTGCGATCATAGCAATAGACGTATTCGACTCGATCAAAAATATTTTCAAGGCCATCATACTCAGCCACACCCGCTCGCCACGCAGCTTCATCAATATCGCAGGGATCAACGATAATAAACCGTACCTGATAGCCAAAATCAGTCAGCCGTTGGGCTAGGTTAAACTTGGCGATATAGCCACCGTAAAAAGTGCGAAAATCAATTTCAGGAAGTATCAGGTTAACGCGCAGCGGCGCAGCAGGATCAATCTGAATATTGAGTGGTGCTATTTTGTCTTCTATCCGCCGCAATACCTCGGCGTTATAGTAAGTTTCACGCAGGCGCGTTCCGACCCTTTGCTTCAGCGATAGCAGTGATTGCGCGCGAGCAGCTTTACGAACAAGGGAGTGAAACAGAGGCATAAGTGGGGCTAGTGAGCACTAAAGTTGATGGCAATAAAACCCGCGTATTCTACCCAATTCGAGACTGAACTTCAGGCTCGATTCGAAGGCATACTGCCTAGCGTTCAAAGATCATATTTTCGGCGCTGCCAAGCGCGCGCCAAGTACGCCATCGCCAAACGAAATTCAGCATCATCGGTTGTTTTGCCGCTCACCAATATTCTTGCATGTTGCCCCATCAATTTGGCAAAAGAGCTGAGACCGCCGTTCATCATCTGAAACACTGCGCCATTTTGCGCTTGATCACCTAATCGAAGTTTGATCGTGTCTGAAAACAGTTCTAGGCGCAGACATTCATAGCGATAAATCGCCAACCCGCCGCCGACCTTTTGGCCCAGCCAAGCTTTAAAGCTACTGGGCTTGAGTAGGCGTTTAGCAAAACCGAAGGCGCTTTTTAGTCGCTGACCAAGGCTCCAGCGAGTAAAGTCGCAGTGCCCAATCACGCTGTCACCGTACTGGTAGTAGTCATATAGCGGCTCATCTACGTAAGCCAAGCGACCTTTCGCCAGTGCCACGAGTGCCAACCAGTGATCGTGAAAGGCATCACCAACTCGGGCTGGAAATGGTAACAAATCATCCAACAGTTCGCGCCTAAACAAGCTGGCTGCCCCAGTCACCGTATTGGCCAGGAATACCGTTGCTGCATCTTCATATTCATTATTGCGACCATTCCAATAGGTGTTGGAATGTACCGTTCCATCCTCTCCAACGATACGCATATCACTGTAAGCAAGCATCGTATCAGCCTGCGTGAGCGCCGCCAGCAAGCTGGCTAATTTATCGGGATACCAGCAATCATCCTGATCAGATAAAGCAACAAATTCAGCGGCTTGGGGAATATAATTCAGGCTACGCTCAAAGTTATGGTAGAAGTGCACATTGGCGGTATGTCGATGTAATCTAATCCGCGTCGGGTCGATCCGAACCACTTGTTCGATATGTTGCCAATGCTCATCGTCAGAGCCATCATCTGAAATAACCAGCATCCAATTATCATGGGTTTGCGCGATGATCGACTCGACTTGGCGCAGCAATGGCTCGGCTGGTGGATTGTAAGTTGCCATGCAAATGGCAATGAGTGGCAAGTCACCAGATAGTTGGATATTCGCTTCGGACTGATGCTGGCCCTCAATTAATTGCATCGTACCCACACATTGGCGCGCAGTTTGCCCACCGATATCACATTCAAGCACAAGGTCAACGCTGCGTCCTACCCAGGTTGGTAGCCAAGTAATGGTTAGAAAAAACTCACAGCTTGGCTCATCACCCTTAGGGAAAAGTTCATAACGTTGTAGCGGTTGAGTATGATTAGAATCAACCACCACTGTTAGGCGCTTGATGGACGCTGCTGATGCTTCAACCTGTCCTCGTAACACTTGAATCTGCCCTTTGCCAATTGCTAGCTGTGCGGGCAAGGTGTCAGCGAGGCTAATCCTGTTAGCCATCAGCCAGGGGTAACTCGACATCGGTTTCCGAAATGCTTGCGTTTAAATCCGCGATACCAAAATCACGAACATCGCCATGCAGGGAGAACGAAAAAACATCGTAACGCCGATCGATCGCCAAATTATCAACGCCTTCGTCATCAACGGCAACACCGAGTGAAACAAAGTACGTAGCCTGAATCAAATTCAAATCCAGCACAAACTCAATATCAACCAACTCTCCCGCTGTGCGCTTTCCGGTTGCAATTTCTCGATCGCGGGTGTTCGCACCGTAGACGGTAGTACCGTCTAAAGTTTTCAGCGTAATGCCGTAAATCAAATCATCCAAGGCCTCTTCAAAGTAGACCCGCATAGTCACTTTAGCTATATCTCCCTGCATTACCACGACCGGGTCCTTCTCATCTCCGGACTGCAGCAAATAGTCAATAATCTTTGCCTGACCCGTTCCCCATCGGTACTCGGCTGAGTTAAAACTACGGCGCCCAGCCGCAGCATCCACCTCGGGATCAGTACTAAGCTCCGCAGCTTGTGTCACCCTACGAGTAGGACGGGCTTTATTGGTCGGTGTGTTTTTCGGTGTGGGTGCTTCACCCTCTTTTGAGCCAAACAACATGTCTAAATAATCATACACCACTTCGCGTGGCTCACCGATCGATCGGATTTCTCCCTGATCAAGGAAAATCGCAGCATCACAATAAGAGCGGACCAACTCTACCGCATGGGTGACAAACAAAATGGTTTTACCCGCGCGCTTGAACGACTCAAACTCACGAAAACACTTACGCTGAAAGCGAATATCGCCCACTGCCAGGGCTTCATCGACGATCAAGATATCCGGATCCATATGGATAGAAGTCGCAAATGCCAAGCGTACGTACATACCGCTGGAATAGGTTTTAACCGGATGGTTGATATGATCACCGATATTGGCAAAAGCGACGATATCTTCCATCTTATCCCGCACCCTGTCTTCTGGGATGCCCATGATCGCTGCATTCATGATCACGTTTTCACGGCCAGTAAACTCTGGATTAAAACCAGCACCCAACTCGAGTAGGGCTGCTATCCTACCGTTGACTTCAAGTGAGCCGGTGGTGGGTTGCAAAGTATCGCTGATAATCTCCAGCAGCGTAGACTTACCGGACCCATTACGGCCAATAATCCCAACGGTTTTGCCCTTGGGAATCTCAAAGCTAACCTCTTTTAGTGCCCAAAAAGGCTGGTATCGCTTAGCTTCACCCGGCAATACCAAATCCATCACCCGTTGAATGGGCTTGTCATACAGCTGATAACATTTGCCAATACCGGTCGCTTTGATCGCAATAGCGCTATCAGAGCACATCAGCAAACCCAGAGCGTAAGCGCTGAAACCAGATCAAACCTAACCAGGCAATGGCCCAGGCAATCAGCGTGTAAATCAGTAACGGCAACCACTCGGGATTGAGGCCATAAATAACCACACGCCGAACCTGATCGACTATCAAGCTGATTGGATTAAGATAGATTAACGATTGCCACATACTGGGCAAGCGCTCGACTGGATAAAATACGGGGCTAACAAATAAGAGTATGGTCGCCAAGATGCCAACCAGCTGACCAATGTCACGCAAATAAACGGTAGTCGATGATAATAGCCAAGCCACGCCTAGCGCCATCAATAACATAGGGAAGAGAACCACCGGCAACCAAACTATCGTCCAGTGAATCGGTGTGCCCGAAACCAGCATAAAAATCAGCAAAACAACCATACTGATGACGGCTTGAAAGGAGGTCGTTAATACCGTCGACCACGCCAAAATGTGTAAAGGAAATACGACTTTTTTGACGTAGTTAGCATTATTAATGATCGAACTCGCTGCCACCACCATTGGTTCGGCAAACAGGGCATGAACAATCATCCCGGAGAACAAGATCACCCCAAAGTTGGCATCGGCGGCCTGCGGGTGATCCCACTTCGCTTTGAACACCACCGAGAATACAAAAGTGTATACCGCCAGCATCAGTAACGGTGTCAACAACGACCATGCTGCGCCCAAAACTGAACCCCGATAGCGGGCTAAGACCCCACGACGCGTCAATTGTTTAAGCAAGTGGCGATGCTTTAATGGCGGGTCGAAAACATCCAGCGGCAGCGGTGACCCGTTCGTTCGCATTAAATATTCATCGGGCTAAAATCAGCCTTCCTCTAAAATGCGAAGCAAATACTGCCCGTAATCATTCTTTTTGAGCGGTTCGGCTAACTCACGGACTTTCTCATCATCAATGTAACCCATTCGCCAAGCAATCTCTTCTGGGCAGCTAACTTTAAGCCCCTGGCGCTTTTCGATGGTGGCGATAAAATTAGACGCGTCCAGCAGCGAATCATGCGTACCTGTATCTAACCACGCGGTGCCACGCCCCATCCGCTCGACGGTCAGTAAGCCGTCATCCAAATAAGTGCGGTTTAAGTCAGTGATTTCATACTCACCACGAACCGAAGGCTTTAGCATTTTCGCGCGCTCCGAGACCGTTTCATCGTAAAAATACAAGCCAGTCACCGCATAGCGAGACTTGGGGACTTCAGGTTTTTCTTCCAAATCATAAGCCTGATCATTTTCATCAAAGGCAACCACACCATAACGTTCAGGGTCGGTGACTGGATAAGCGAACACTCGCGCGCCTTTTTTCAATTCACCCGCGTGGGTCAAGCTTTGCGTCAACCGATCGCCATAAAAAATATTATCGCCCAATACCAAAGCACTTTTCTGACCGCCAATAAACTCAGAGCCAATAACGAAAGCCTGCGCCAAACCATCAGGAGAGGGTTGTATCGCATAAGATAAATTCAAGCCCCATTGTGAGCCATCGCCCAACAACTGCTGAAATCGCGGCGTATCTTGCGGCGTGGAAATTACCAAAATGTCACGAATCCCTGCCAGCATCAGCGTTGACAAAGGATAATAAATCATCGGTTTGTCGTATACCGGAATCAACTGCTTGGAGACTGAATTAGTGATCGGATATAAGCGTGAGCCAGAGCCTCCTGCCAAAATAATGCCGCGCATTAGCTTTTCTCCTGAGTAGACTGAGACTGGCCTGTACCTAAACGTGAGCCATCATAAGCGTCTTCTTTAACCAACTCGACCCAACGATCATTCTCTAAATACCAACGCACGGTCTTTTCCATGCCGGAACGAAAGGTTTCCTGTGGCTCCCAATTGAGCTCTTTCTTAATACGGCTTGCGTCAATAGCATATCGGAAGTCATGCCCTGGGCGATCGCTCACAAATTCAATCAATGATTCATAGGGTTGGCCATTTTTAGCAGGCTGTAATTGGTCCATGATTTGACAAACCGTGCTCACCACTTCAAGGTTGCTTCGCTCTTCGTTGCCACCGACATTATAGCTGCGACCCACTTCACCTTCGTTCATGATCCGCACCAACGCTTGTGCATGATCATCAACATACAACCAATCTCGAACGTTATCACCCTTGCCATAAACTGGAATTGCCTCACCGGCTCTAGCCTTGGCGATAATCACCGGGATCAACTTTTCAGGGTACTGATACGGCCCATAGTTATTGGAGCAATTGGATAATACCACCGGCAACTTGAAAGTCTCGTGCCAAGCTCGCACCAAGTGATCACTGGCTGCTTTACTGGCCGAATAGGGCGAGCTGGGCTGGTACGGTGATTCCTCAGTAAACAAGCCCTTTGCGCCCAAACTGCCAAAAACTTCGTCGGTCGAAATCTGATGAAAGCGAAAGCGCTGTTGCTCGCTCTTAGAGAGCTCGTTATAGTAAGCACGCGCGACTTCTAACAAATTATAGGTGCCACCAATATTGGTATCGATAAATGCTTTCGGACCATCGATTGAGCGATCAACGTGTGATTCCGCAGCCAAATTCATGATCGCACGCGGCTGGAATCGCGCAAACAGCGCCTCCATTGCGTCACGATCACGGATATCAGCACACTCGAAAGTATAACGAGGATGGTCGACCTGCTCTGCGATGGTGGCTTCATTGCCTGCATAAGTCAGGCAATCAATATTCACTACATCACAATCGTGATCATCCAATAAGTGGCGCGCCACCGCAGAGCCAATAAAGCCGGCAGCGCCGGTGACGAAAACTACGTTATTCATGTTTTAAGTCGTTGTATTTTTGATGGTTTTATCTGACTTCTGCCACAAGGCATCGACGTAACGGCCGACACCCGAATCAACATCATAGAAGGCTTGATTATAACCCGTCGAACGTAAGGCCGAAATATCTGCCTCGGTATAGCTTTGGTATTTGCCTTGCAACGCTTCCGGCATCGGAATATAGCTTATCAGCCCCTGTGCCTGCGCCTGTTCCATGTCGATCGGCGGGTGATCCGTTTTCGCTCGCAGGCGATTCACCACTGCAAGCGCGACATCGTTGAAGCTATGCGCGGTTCCAGTGCCCACATTTAAAAAAGTGCCGGTCACTTCTGGATGCTCAAGTAAGAACAAGTTGACCTTAACCACATCTTCAACAGAAATAAAATCACGGAGTTGGCCACCATTGGCGTAGCCGGCAGTTCCTTCAAATAGCTTGACGCTGCCATTTTCAAGGTACTGATTGAAAAAGTGATAGGCAACGGACGCCATCCGGCCTTTATGCTGTTCTCGATCACCGTAGACATTGAAGTAACGTAGACCCACTGCCTGAAACCCCTGGGGCGGATGCTGGCGAACGTGGTGATCAAACGCCCACTTGGAAAACGCATAAGTGTTCAGTGGATGTTCGTTATCCGCGTGCTCAACAAACGTCGCCCCGCCACCGTAGACCGAGGCGGAAGACGCGTACAGAAACTGCACACCGTGACGGCCACAGTACTGATACAAAGACTTGGTATACGCATAGTTATTCTCCATCACATAGCGACCATCGCTCGCCATCGTATCGGAGCACGCGCCCTCATGAAAAATAGCTGTAATGGATTCAGGTAACGTGTTGTTTTCAGCACCCACCAGAAATTCATGCTTATCCATATAGTCAGCAAATCGGCAATCAGCCAAATTAACGATTTTCTCAGCCCGGCTAAGGTCGTCGACGACCAAGATATCTGTGCGGCCAACGTTATTTAAGCCCTTGACGATATTAGCGCCGATAAATCCAGCAGCACCGGTCACTACGATCATGATTTATAGTCCTCGTTATCCACGTTGGAAGCTCGCCAACAAGTCATCGCGATCAGCGGTCGCAGTGCCCAGTTTTGCCACCACAACACCAGCCGCGTGGTTCGCCAAGGCCATTGCGATGGCGTCATCGTGACCACTGGCTAGAGCCAAAGAAATCATCGATATTACCGTATCCCCAGCGCCGGTCACATCATAGACCTCACGAGATCGTACCGCTTGGTGAATCGGCGCCTGCCCAGGCCTGCATAGCAACATACCCTGCTCACTCAAGGTCACCAAACACGCTGAAATATTCAGCTCACTCATCAGGCGTTCTGCGCGTTCGGCTATTTCTGCAAACAAGGCTTGGCCTTCAGATGCCTCAAGCTCACCAACCACGTCAGTAAATTCTTTTAAATTTGGAGTGATCAGGCTGGCGCCCTGATACATAGAATAGTCTCGCCCTTTGGGGTCGATATAGACCGGCCGCGCAGCCGCTATCGCCAGCTCAATCATTGTCCGCACGTGCTTAAGGCCACCCTTACCATAATCGGATAAAACCACTGCGTTACAACTATCCAGTTGTTTTCGAAAGGTTCCCAGACAATCAGCCAAACATTCATGGTCAGGAGAGTCTTCGAAATCCGCGCGTACCAATTGCTGGTTCCGTGCGATCAATCGTAGCTTGACCGTGGTGCGAATGGTTTTGTCCGTATGAATCGCCGATTCAATCCCAGATTCATCGACCAATTCGCCAATACGGCGCCCGGCGTCATCCCCGCCGACCACCGTCAGCAACACCGAGTGTCCACCCATAGAGGTGATATTTTTGGCAACGTTCGCCGCCCCACCAATGCGTTCTTCTTCGGTTTCAACTACCAGCACAGGTACCGGTGCTTCAGGTGAAATCCGGTCTACGCCACCCAACCAATAGCGATCCAGCATCGAATCGCCTACGACCAAAATGCGCGTATCAGCACACTGATCGAGTGTGCTAGCGTCCAATTCCATGATAGGTAAAGCCGGCGGCTTGGAGAGTTTCTGGGTCAAAAATGTTTCTGCCGTCAATCACCAGGTGATTTCGCATCCGCCCCTTAATTTGATCGAAATCAGGCGCTCGAAAAACTTTCCATTCAGTCACGACAATCAGTGCATCTGCCCCCTCTAAAACAGCGTACGGGTCGGTATGATTAATCTCAAGCCCCGCTCGCCCCTTATAAATACGTTCCGCTTCTTGATACGCGACAGGATCGTACGCCCGCACTTTGCCACCACGTTGCAATATGGCATCAATCACGACACGGCTGGTTGCTTCCCGCATATCATCGGTATTGGGTTTAAACGCCAAGCCCCAAATAGCAATTGTTTTTCCTGTCAGGTCCTCACCCAGCTCGCTAACCAGCTTGTTGACTGGCACCATTTTCTGGTCGTTATTCACGCCTTCTACTGCTGCCAACATCCGGGAGTCGTAGCCCACTTGACTGGCTGTGCGATGCAATGCTTGCACATCTTTAGGAAAACAGGAGCCGCCATAGCCACAACCCGCATAGATAAAGTGATAACCAATGCGCGGATCGGAACCGATCCCACGGCGCACCGCCTCAATATCAGCACCTAATAACTCGGCCAGATTTGCCATTTCATTCATGAAGGAAATCTTGGTCGCTAACATTGCGTTAGCCGTGTATTTAGTCAGTTCTGCAGAAGGAATATCCATCGCGATCACACGATCGTGATTGCGATTAAAAGGCGCGTACACTTCTCGCAGGGCATTTAGGGCACGTGGGTCATCCGTACCAACAACAATCCGATCAGGCTTCAAAAAGTCCTCGACCGCAGCACCTTCTTTCAAAAACTCGGGATTAGACGCGACGCTAAATTCAATCGCTTGCTCACCTTCAGCCCGACCGCGCTGCTGCAGCGTTTCAGCCAGCGCTTGACGCACTTTCTCAGAGGTCCCTACCGGTACGGTCGATTTGGTTACAACGACCTTATATGCTTGCATATGCTCGCCGATAGAGCGTGCAACCTGCAAAACATATTGCAAATCTGCCGACCCATCTTCATCGGGTGGGGTGCCTACAGCAATAAATATGACATCGGCAAATTCGACACCCTGCTTGATATCGGTCGAAAAGAACAAACGCTCTGCTCGGCTATTCTCAACCACCAAGGATTCTAGCCCCGGTTCGAAAATAGGGATTTTCCCATTTTTCAGCGCCTCGACTTTTTTAGCGTCATTATCAATACAACAAACGTGATTACCCACCTCAGCTAAACACGTACCCGTGACTAAGCCTACGTAGCCGGTACCAACAACGGTTATATTCATAAATCTAATAGGTAGATAATTGCGCGCGATGCCCGCTCGGCATACCTGTTACAGCACACCAACAGCCTCAACGTACCGAACAGCACATTAAGCTTTAGCTTGAAATTTAATTCTGACTGGCTTCTGCCCGCTTAAGCTTGCGATTACTATTGTACAAACGTCCACGCAATCGAAGCGATGCCAGGATAGCGAATAAAATCGCAAATACTGCTCCCAAACAAAATGCGATGACCAATAGCGCGGACAAGGGCCCTGTCCAAGATAGCAAATTGTAGTATTGAACCGTTACTTCTGCCTTGTTTTGCAGCACAAACGTCATCGCAAACAATGCTACCGCTGCAATCAGTACGACGTAAAAAAGCTTTTTCATGAGTGACTCCCTGAGATCAGAAGGGGCCTATTATAGCAAGGCGCCATCTATTATTTTATCGAGCGATCCACACGCTGACGCAAATCGGTACCCGGTTTAAAATGGGGTACAAACTTTTCTGGAACTTCAACCTTAACGCCAGTCTTTGGGTTGCGGCCGATCCGGGGCGGACGATAATGCAATGCCATGCTGCCGAAACCACGAATTTCTATCCGATCTCCGTCAGCCAAGCTCGACGCCATTTCCGTCAGTATGGTACTCACAGCGAGCTCTACGTCTTCTTCAGAGAGCTGAGACTGTTTTGCGGCCAACCGAGTAATCAGTTCGGATTTAGCAATGCTGCCTAATCCGCCATCATCATTTTTTTTATCAGTCATATGCCTACGCGTGGTGGGTGAGTTCTGGAAAGACTATCAAATTCCAGCCCCCACCTCCACAACTTCATGCAGATTCGTGCGTATAAAGGCTTGATTTCGCTAACTGTCGCCGTTTTGCGCCAGTTGCTCCTTCAATTTATCGCCTAGTGTGGTCTTGCCTTCAGCGGTAGAAGCCGAATAATCCTGAATCGCCTGATCTTCCAGTTCCATATCGCGCGCTTTAACTGACAAGGTAATCCGTCGATTTTTGCGATCAATACTGGTGATTTTTGACTCAAGCTCTTCGCCTTCTTTCAAGACGCTGCGCGCGTCTTCGACGTGATCCATCAGTAACTCACTCGCCCGTAAATAACCTTCAACGTTCTCGGCCAACTCAATAGATGCTCCGCGTGCAGTCACTTCGATAACCGTGCCTTTAACGACCGTACCCTTAGGATGCTCGGAAGCAAACTCAACAAAGGGGTCATCCGAGGCTTGCTTCAAGCCCAAGGAAATACGCTCGCGCTCAGGATCTACCGCCAGAACTACCACGGTAATCTCGTCACCTTTATTAAATTCACGAATAACTTCTTCGCCCGGGCGGTCCCAAGATAAATCACTAACGTGTGCCAAACCGTCAATATCACCTTCAACACCTACAAACATACCGAAATCGGTGATAGAGCGGATACGACCGGTCAATTTGTCACCTTTTTGGAAACGTGATGCAAACTCATCCCACGGATTCGGTTGACACTGCTTCATACCCAGTGAAATGCGGCGGCGTTCAGAATCAATTTCAAGCACCATCACTTCTACTTCATCACCGACGTGGCACACTTTGCTCGGATGGATGTTCTTTTTGGTCCAATCCATTTCAGACAAGTGAACCAAGCCTTCAACACCATCTTCAATTTCAACGAAGGCGCCATAATCAGTGATATTAGTGACCTTGCCGAAGATTCGAGAAGATTGTGGATAACGACGCTCAAGGTCAGCCCAAGGATCGCCGCCCAATTGCTTCAGGCCAAGTGATACACGCGATGCTTCTTTATCGAACTTCAATACCTTCACTTCGATTTCATCGCCCACATTCAGCACTTCAGACGGGTGACGTACGCGCTTCCAAGATAAATCGGTAATGTGTAACAAGCCGTCCAAACCACCTAAATTGACGAACGCGCCATAATCGGTCAGGTTTTTAACAAACCCTTTGATGATTTGACCTTCTTCCAAACTGTCGAGCAGCTTTTCGCGGTCTTCTGACAGCTCACTCTCAAGCACGGCTCTACGTGAGACAACGATATTATTGCGCTGTCGATCCAGCTTGATCACTTTAAACTCAAGTTCACGGCCTTCAAAATAGGCGGGGTCTTTTACTGGAGTAACATCAACCAAGGAGCCGGGCAAGAACGCCTTGACATAATCGATATCAACCGTAAAACCACCTTTAACGCGTCCGGAAACGATACCCGTGACGATATCACCATTAAGCTGTGCTTTTTCCAGCTCATCCCACGCTCTGGCCCGCAATGCACGCTCACGTGACAAGCGAGTGTGGCCGTGGCCGTCTTCCACCGCTTCGATAGCGACTTCGACTGAATCACCGACTTTAACTTCAATGTCGCCGTTGGCTTTTTTGAATTCCGATAGCGGAATGGCGGACTCTGATTTGAGTCCTGCATCTACAATCACGAAATCGTCGCTAATATCGACGACAGCGCCGAGCACCAGCTCGCCATGCTTCATCGTGATTTTACTAATACTTTCTTCTAAGAGTTCTGCAAAATTTTCTGCCATTTTTATGTATGATTGATTGCCAGCGGCAACCGCCCGGTTAAGGTTAATAAACAGTCACTTGCGCGCCTTTTATAGGGGCTTTTACAGGTGACTAACACAATAAAACTAACGCTGATAACTTAGCCTGAAGCGTCGCTATCAGTGTATTTCTCTAAACTATTCGTTACTGCTTCAACCGCCTGCTCGATGCTGAGTGGTGTGGTATCCAACACTATCGCGTCTTCTGCCGGTCGCAATGGCGACTCCGCCCGATTGACATCGCGCTCATCGCGCGCGGCTATCTCCCGACAAAGGGCGGCGATACTACCACCAAGCCCCATCCGGCTCAACTGCTGACTGCGTCTTTTTGCCCGCTCCTCAACCGTTGCGGTCATAAAGATTTTTCGATCGGCCTGCGGGAATACTGTCGTGCCCATATCACGTCCATCAGCCACCAAGCCCGGCTCTTGGGCAAATTGCTTTTGTTTAGCCAGCAATACCTTGCGAACTTCCGGGTGCTGCGCAACGATGGAAGCATTATTCCCCATTGTTTCAGAACGGATTTTTGACTCAATCACCGCCCCACCCAACATTGCACCATCATCACCAAAGGCGATGTCAATTACATCAGCCAAAGTCGCTAAGTCAGTCGCTGAATCTAAAGAGACCCCACTTTTTTTCGCGGCATAAGCCAGTATCCGGTAAAGCGCACCCGAGTCCAAATAATGCCAGCCAAGCTGCTGCGCAATCAATTTGGCCACAGTACCTTTCCCTACACCACTAGGACCATCAATGGTCAAAATCGGAATAGGAGAGGGGTTTCCTTCAGTCATGGCTGTTTATCGTGTCAAGCAAAACGCAAGCCAGCCGAGGCAGCAAGCAACTCATAACCCGGAAATGAGGTCGCCACATTGTCACAATCAGCGATTGTGATGGGGGATTTTGCCCGCAAGGCCGCCATTGAAAAAGCCATGGCAATACGATGGTCACCCAAGCTATCAACTGTGCCACCGCCGATGCTTCCACCATTGATCACCAAACCGTCAGGCTTCTCTTGGGCATCAATACCAATGGCGCACAAGCCACTAACGATAGCGCTGATACGATCGCTCTCTTTAACTCGTAATTCTTCAGCACCCGATATTTCAGTCACGCCTTGGGCGCAAGCTGCCGCCACGGCAATCGCCGGGAATTCATCGATCGCTAACGGCACTAGTGTTTGCGGCACGTTTATTCCGGTCAACCGACTGCTCAATACGCGTATATCTGCAACCGGCTCACCACCAATTTCTCGTTGATTGAACAGCTCAATCTGCCCACCCATTGATCGCAAAATGTCGATAACACCTGTTCGCGTTGGGTTCACTCCGACATGCTCCAGGGTTAAGTCACTGTCCGGTGCAATTAGGCCACCCACCAAAAAAAATGCCGCCGACGATATATCTCCCGGCACGTCAATCTGGGTACCGATCAACTCCCCACCACCGCGCAAGCAAACCGTATCACCCTGAGTGTTCACCTCATAGCCAAAGCCCCGCAGCATTCTCTCCGTATGATCCCGCGTCGGCGCAGGCTCTACTACGCAGGTTTCACCATCAGCGAATAAGCCTGCCAATAAAATGGCAGACTTCACCTGCGCGCTGGCAATCGGCATGGGGTAATGCATACCTTGTAACGACGCCCCGCCACGAATCTTGAGAGGCGCTTTTTCGGCATTGCTTTGGATACCTGCCCCCATAGCCATCAGTGGCTTGATCACCCGACCCATAGGTCGACTGCGCAATGAATCGTCGCCAGTCAAAGTAGTGTCAAATGATTGTCCAGCCAATATGCCCATCATCAAACGCATAGCGGTACCTGAATTGCCCAAGTCAATCGCACCGACTGGCTGCTTTAAGCCTCGCATACCAACGCCCGTGACACGTAATCGCCCTGGCCCACGCGGTTCAATGTTGGCTCCCATTTGGCGAAATGCTCTGCAAGTCGCCAGTGAATCTTCGCCCTCCAAAAACCCGGAAATATTAGTTGCCCCTTCAGCCAGACTAGCAAGCATGATGGACCGGTGGGACATGGATTTGTCGCCTGGAACACGGATAGTGCCATTTAAGTGGCCTCCCGGTAACAGCGTAAATTGGGATTCGCTCAAGATTAATTCCGCCGGTCAGCTACCCGCGCGCGGGTCTGACGCGCCGCATCAAACACTTTAGCCAGTGCGTCGCCATCGCCCTTCTCAATCATATCTGACAATGCTGACAAACCCGCTTGAAACGCCTTGATCTGAGCGACCAGTTCTTTTTGATTGCTAAGAGAAATATCGCGCCACATCACCGGGTCGCTGGAAGCAATTCGGGTGAAATCATAAAACCCACCGGCGGCTAAATCGAAATACTGATCGCTATCGAGTTTCTGGGAAAGGAAATCGACCAAAGCATACGCCAAGATGTGCGGCAAATGGCTGGTCACAGCCAATATGCTATCGTGATCAGCCGGGTTCATGCGTACCACATTAGCACCAACCAAACGCCACATTGCTTCAATCACGGCAACCGATTGCGGGCGTTCCTCGCCGGTCGGGGTAACGATAAGTTTATGATTGACGTATAAGTCATCAATTGCCGCATCCGCGCCCGATGTCTCGCGTCCAGCGATTGGGTGAGCGGGGATGAATTGTCCAAATTGTGCACCTAAAACAGCTTTCGCATCGGCAATCACGCTGATCTTAGTACTACCAACGTCGGTAATGATCATGGCATCAGGCAAATGGGGCACCAGTTGTTCCAACACCTCCCGAGTCGTATTGACTGGAGTGGCAATCACCAGCAAATCGCCGCCTTCGGCAGCCACCGCATCACCGGCGTCAAAATAATAGCGATCAAGAATCCCGAGCTTTACCGCCCGTTTTAGATTGGCTTCCCCGCGCCCTACTCCAACCACTTCACCAACTGCCTGATGCAACCTCAATGAACGCACCAGAGAACCACCGATCAAGCCAACGCCAACCAAAATCAGTTTGGGGATGTAAAAGGTAGGAGTTAGCTGGATACTCATGCTCAGTCAGCGCGCGGATAGGAACCCATACAAATATACAAGCCCGCTTCTCGCTCTAACTCAAGCAAGGCTTTCGCCACTTTTTTGTCATTGCGATGACCTTCGATATCGACAAAGAAAATGTATTCCCAGCGACGGACATGCGAAGGCCGTGACTCAATTCGAGTCATGCTCACGTTATTGTTCTGCAAGGGCTTTAATAAATCGTATAAAGCCCCGGGTTGGTTACGGGCCGATAAAAGCAACGTGGTTTTATCGTCTCCGCTAGCCTCGGCATCATCATGTGATAACACCAAAAAACGCGTCGTATTGTCCGGCTCATCTTCTATATTTTGGTCAATCACTGCCAAATTAAAGCGTTGCGCGGCTAATTCACCCGCAATAGCCGCACTGTCCGGGTCGTGTTGCGCAATCCGCGCAGCTTCGGCATTGCTGGCGCAGCGAACCAACTCAACCTCTTGCGATAAGTTAGTTTCGATCCAACGACGGCATTGCGCAATCGACTGTGCGTGCGAGTACACCCGCTTGACCGAGTCAAGCCTGATATCCGGATCAATTGCCAAGAAAAACTGATGAATGGGCATCAAGGATTCACCGCAAATCCGCAGACTGGTGCTAACCAATCGATCATTGGTGGCAGTCACCCCGCCTTCGGTCGAGTTTTCTATCGGTACTACACAAAAATCAGCGCCGCCAGTTTCAACCAAGCGAAACACTTCGTCAATGCTGGGGCACGTTTGAATGTGGACAGTGGAACCAAAATGACGTGCCGCAGCTTGCTCCGTAAAGGTGCCTTCAGGACCAAGTACCGCAACCACTAGGCCCGACTCAGCACCGCGACAAATCGACATTAGCTCGCGAAATAAGGTTTCAATCTGATCATTCTTTATCGCCCCTTGATTCTCGGCTTTTAGGCGCCTTAATACCTGCGCCTCTCGCTCAGGTCGATAAAACTGCGGTTTGGCATCATCCAGTTGTAGCTTGATCTCACCAATGCGCTTAGCCAGATCAATACGATGATTAGCCAGCGCCAGCATTTCGATATCGAGCGCATCAATCTGCTCGCGGACATCTGCAATGGTGGGTCGCTTACTCATTAATGATTAACCAGAAATCTAATTACCAAACGTTTAATTACCGTTACGCAAAACGCGCGCGTTTAACACCCCTTCGATCGCACAAATCTTGGCGAATACGTCATCATCCACCACTGAATCGGTATCAACGATGGTATATGCCACGTCTTCTCGTGATTGGTTGACCATATCGGAGATATTAATCCCATTTTCGGCCAAACAGCTAGAAATTTGACCCAAGACATTGGGTTGATTAGAGTTGCAGACCGCCACGCGACAACACGTATTGCGAACCATGCTGACCTCCGGAAAATTGACTGAATTGGTGATATTGCCATTTTCAACATAATCACGGACCTGGTCAACGATCATGGTTGCGCAATTTTCTTCGGCCTCATGAGTGGATGCACCCAGATGCGGTAAAGCAATCACTCCCTCAACCTGCGCCAGCGTTGAGTTCGGAAAATCCGTTACGTAAGCGGCCACATGTCCACTCTCCAACGCAGCGCGTGCAGCCCTATCGTCAACGATACCATTGCGTGCAAAGTTTAGTAGCGTCGCACCCTCAGGCAATAACCCCAACGTCTTGGCATTAATCATATCGCGAGTTGCATCGATCAGTGGCACGTGTAACGTCAGAAAGTCGACCTGTGATAATAAAGAATTAAGCTTTTTTGCTTGTTTAACCTTTGAAGACAATTTCCAGGCACCGTCAACCGTCAGGCCCGGGTCAAAGCCAATGACTTCCATCCCTAACTCAACCCCAATATTGGCAACCATCCGCCCAATCGAGCCAAGCCCAATCACCCCGAGACGCTTGCCTAACAGCTCACTCCCCGCGAATTGTTTTTTACCGGCCTCTACTTGTTGGCTGATGCTAGCTTCGTCACCCTCGAGTTTTTTGGTATAAGCCCACGCATCTCCAATATGACGTGAAGCCAGCAGCATCCCAGCAATCACTAATTCCTTGACCGAGTTAGCGTTGGCTCCCGGCGTATTAAAGACTGGCACTCCCAATTTGCTTAGCTTTCCTATGGGGATATTGTTGGTACCTGCACCCGCGCGGCCAACTGCCAGCAGATTTTGCGGGAACGTCGTTTCATGTAAACGGGTAGAACGCAATAAAATCACGTCCGCGCCATCAACCTCACTGCTATTTTCAACCTGATAGCTTGCCGCTGGAAAGCGTTTCAAGCCTTTGGCAGAAATATTATTAATCACACGAACTGCAATGGTCATCGATTATTACTCCGAGCAGAAACTTGGCTGCTGCATTATTAGTTATTATTCATCCACGACTGGAATTTCTGCTTCACCACCTTCCTCGGTCGTCTCATCACTGTCTACAAGGCTCTCTTCTGCTTCTGGCTCATCAACGCGATCGACAGTAACTAACTGCTCTTGGTCAGACAGGTTAATCACTCGAACGCCTTGCGTATTACGGCCTTGCAGCGAAATATCATTGGAGCGGGTACGAATTAGGACTCCACCGTCGGTAATCAACATGACTTCGTCACCCTGCGTTACCAAATTTGCCGAAACAACTTGACCGTTTCGCTCCGGGGTTTTGATGGCAATAACGCCTTGCCCACCGCGACCGTGGACCGGGAATTCATCAACCGCCGCACGCTTGCCATAACCTAGTTGGGTGCACACCAGTACTGACTGGGCTTCATCTGCTTCATTCGGCAATACGATCATCGAAATCAATTGCTGATCTTTTTTGAGTTTGATCCCGCGTACACCGCGTGAAACGCGGCCCATGCGGCGAGCATTTTCTTCGTGAAAGCGCACTGCCTTACCTGCGCTGGAAAACAGCATGATGTGTTGATCGCCATCAGTCAGCTCGACTTGAATCAAGCGATCGCCTTCGACCAGATTGACCGCACGAATCCCGCCAACTCGCGGCCGTGAGTAGTCAACCAATGCGCTTTTCTTAATCGTACCATTGGCTGTTGCCATCACAATATTGCGATCATTCTCGTAATCACGCACCGATAACACGGCGGTAATCACTTCCTCGTTTTCAAGTGGCAACAAATTAACCAAGGGCTTGCCGCGAGCGTTACTGCTCGCTACTGGCAGTTGAAATACTTTCAACCAATACACTTTACCCAAGCTGGAAAAACACAGCAAAGTATCGTGCGTATTCGCCACAAACATACTGCTGACGAAATCGGCTTCTTTAGTTTTGGCTGCCATCCGACCTCGACCGCCACGCTTTTGAGCGCGGTAATCTGCCACTGGCTGCGCCTTGGCATAACCTGCGTGCGAAATCGTCACCACCACGTCTTCTTCGGCGATCAAATCTTCCATCGAGATATCGACTGCGCCTTCAGTAATTACGGTGCGCCGCTCATCCCCGTACTTCTCTTTTATTTCGCGCAGCTCATCTTTGATGACGGTGACTAGCCGATCAGGGCTTTCTAGGATTTCAATCAAATCGACCACTCTGGCCATGATCTCGATATATTCATTGCGGATTTTGTCTTGCTCAAGGCCAGTCAAGCGATGCAAACGCAAATCTAATATGGCTTGCGCCTGCTCCGCTGATAGGCGATAGCCGTCTTCTTGCAATCCATACGCTTTGGCCAAACCATCAGGACGAGATAATTGCGAATCGGCACGCCCCAGTAAATCTGCGACGATGCCGGGCGCCCATAGCCTATCCAATAGCTGCTGCTTGGCTTCCGCAGGCGATGACGCTTGCTTGATCAATTCAATGACTTCATCGATATTTGCTAGCGCAACCGCCAAGCCTTCTAAAATATGCGCGCGCGCACGCGCTTTCTTGAGCTCAAAAATTGTCCTGCGTGTCACTACTTCGCGCCGATGGCGCAAGAATTCGCTGAGCATGTCCTTCAAGTTGAACAAGCGCGGCTGGTTATTCGATAACGCCACCATATTCATGCTGAACACGGTTTGCATTTGGGTTTGCTTAAACAGGTTGTTGAGCACCACTTCTGACTGCTCGCCGCGTTTAAGCTCAACCACCATGCGCATGCCGTCTTTATCCGATTCATCCCGAATCGCCGAAATACCTTCGATTTGTTTGTTTTTGACCAACTCGGCGATTTTTTCCATCAAGCGCGCTTTATTGACCTGATACGGCAATTCATGCACGACGATAGCCTGCCGCCCACCTTTAGGATCGGTTTCAATCTCAACGCGCGAGCGTACATAAGCCCGACCACGGCCTGTTTCATAGCCTTCCTGAATGCCGCGCGTACCAACGATGATACCGCTGGTAGGGAAATCAGGTGCTGGCACGTATTGCATCAAATCGGTCACACTCAAGCTTTCGTCATCAATGAGCGCCAGGCAGGCATTAATGACTTCAGTCAAATTGTGCGGTGGAATATTGGTGGCCATGCCGACTGCGATACCGGCCGAACCATTGACCAATAAGCTCGGAACTTTAGTAGGCAACACCAGCGGTTGAGTTTCGGTTTCGTCGTAGTTCGGCCCGAACTCAACCGTCTCTTTACCTAAATCAGCCAACAGCTCATGCGCAATTCGTGACAACCGAATTTCGGTATATCGCATCGCTGCAGGTGCATCACCATCAACTGAGCCAAAATTGCCCTGCCCGTCTACCAGTGGGTAGCGCATCGAAAAGTCCTGCGCCAGCCGTACAATCGTGTCGTAAACTGCGGTATCGCCATGTGGGTGGTATTTACCAATAACGTCACCCACCACACGCGCCGATTTTTTGTAGGCTTTATTCCAATCATTGCCTAGCTCTGACATCGCGTACAGGACACGGCGGTGAACGGGCTTGAGGCCATCTCGAACGTCTGGCAAAGCCCGGCCGACGATGACACTCATTGCATAGTCAAGATACGATTGACGCATTTCCCGCTCGATATTAGCGGTTAGCATTTCTTTAGCGATTAGCTGATCAGTCATAAAGGTTTAGTGCGGTATCATTTGAGTTGCTTTCAGTCAGGGGGCAACACTTGCCAATCCTTTGAAAACCGGATGTTTTAGGGATCATAGTTAACAACCAGCGACC
Organism: Candidatus Poriferihabitaceae bacterium; assembly: GCA_965249035.1. Taxonomy (GTDB): domain Bacteria; phylum Pseudomonadota; class Gammaproteobacteria; order Arenicellales; family Poriferihabitantaceae; genus CBDFKV01. Next base: position 726,786 of record CBDFKV010000007.1, read on the forward strand.
CTTTGGTAAGGCCGCTTTATCGTCAACAATAGCCGCCTCATATACGCGCGCGATTCTAGCACAAAGGCACGATAAATATTACAAGTGATCAATTCAGGAGCGATACAGACTGAGGCGTCAAAATTAGGCTATTATCAGCTCGATCCTACTTCTGCTCCTACACACTGATCGATCACCATGTTTAATCGTTTTTTACGATCTCTGGCGTTTAGTTTTATCGCAATTACCAGCCTTAATGGCTTTGGGCAAACGCCTAGCAGCGCCTATGATCAGGGCGTACAAGCCTATCAAGCGGGCGATTATGAGCTGGCCCGGCAACAATGGCAGGCGGCGTCTGACCAGAACAACCTAAATGCCATGTTCAACCTGGGTGTGCTTTATGCCAATGGTATTGGTGGCAAGCAAGAGTTATCACGTGCCATCAAGCTTTATCGACAAGCGGCTGAAGCAGGTTTAGCTGCCGCGCAACATAATCTAGGGTTGGCCTATTATCAAAGCAACGGCGTCAGTCAAGATTTCGAAGCGGCAAAAGATTGGTGGACAAAAGCTGCGCAACAAGACCACCCCCAAGCCCAGTTTAATCTTGCCGCCATGCTGTGGAACGGCGGTGAGGTGACGCAAGACAAACCCACAGCGATAAAATGGTTTCGCGCGTCGGCAAAGGCAGGTGATGAACAAGCACAGGCGTTTGTTGATGACCTATTTGAAACCTTGAGCCACGACGTTCCATCCGACGAAAAACCCACAGAATCAACCAACAATGAATCAACTGATCAAGCCACCGAATCGACGCTGGACCTTGCCAATACCGAACTCTACCTGGCGGGCAAGCAAGCGTTTGATGACACTGATTACGTCACTGCCCATGATCGCTGGATAAAAGCAGCTGATAATAATCATGCGGGCGCTCAATATTATCTGGGCTATATGCTCGAAAAAGGGCTGGGTGTTTCTGCTGACCCCAACAAAGCGCTTAAGTGGTTCCAGCTCAGCGCTGACAATGGGCAGCCGCAAGCTCAATATCAACTCGCCACATTCTATCTGGAGGGAATGACTGTTGAGCGCAATAAAACGCTGGCTTTATTTTGGATGCAGTCCGCTGCCGACAACGGCGATTTGCGAGCCAAGGATTTCATGGAACAACAGCGATAATTATTTCGTCAATAGCTGCCAGCAGCCCTCTGAATTACACTGCACGCTGTAGTATCATCGCGCAGCCAAAACCCCTTCCACACCAACGACTTAATTATGGCGTCTAAACTCAATATAGAGCGCATTATGGCGACTTTTGAAATCCTCCCCGATTGGGAAAGTCGTTACCAATATCTGGATGAATTGGGCGCGCAACTGGCACCTATGAAGGCAGCCGATAAAACTGAGCAAAACCGTGTATTTGAGTGCATGAGCCTGGTGCACGTTAACGCCAAGCGAGATGCTGATAACCCAGAAATTGTTCATTTTGACGGAGACTGCGACACGCCGACGATCAAAGGTGTGATCGCGGTGATCGTCACGCTGTTTTCTGGCAAAACCCCTGAAGAAGCGTTAGCCACCGATATCAATCAAACCTTTAAGCAGCTACAACTGTTTAGTCACTTAAGCCCTAATCGCCATGTCGGGGTGTACGCGATTGAGAAGAAGATGAAAGCACAGATTTTAGCCCTGATTGCTTAGCTTCATCTATCTACAAGCACTAAAAGGCCAGCACTAGGCCGGCCCAAATTGCATTGTTGAGTAACCGCTAGTTATAACGGCTGGACGTCCTTTCGACCCGATAGATACTACTGTTGACCCGCAAATAAGCGGGCGAACTGTAGCCTCCGCCAGCCCGGCTAAAACGATAAGTAGCACGGTTGCCATTGGTATGCCCGACATAACGGCCACTTTCAACCGCCCTACCGGCTTTATCTAAAATAGTGACGCTAGGCTTGCCGTAGCTGCTGGGTGTCAAAACCACTAATTTATGATCCCCTTCTGAAACAGGCTTCCAAACAATCCCTGTACCCGAGATTGAGGTGTTTGATATCGCTGACTCTGGTTCAGGAGCTGGCTCGGAAACCGGTTCGGGAGTAGGCGCGGGTTCAGATGTCGGCTCAGGAGTGGATTGTGGAGCAGGAGACGGTGCCGTTGTTTCCTCAGCCGGCTCCGTTCCGTCATTATCTGCCACTACTATAGGGGTCGGAGTTGGCTTGGGCGTTGGTTTAACTCCTGGAGTAAATTTAGCAAATGATTGCCCTCCATCGGAGGAAGTTAAGTCGTCAAGACTGTCACAAGCAGCTAACCCCAGCAGAGCGATCAGGATTAGCGGTGTGCGAAAAAAGGCTTTTGATTGATAGGTATAGTGCGTCATTTTTAATATAAAACATGCAAAAGACGGGCTAGTTTACTCATATTTAACTGAATTTTAAGTTAACGGCCTGCTTTAACTCAATATAGCTCACGAGCGCGCACTCACCTACATGCCCAATTTAAAGCCATTTAGACAGGTTGATCGGTGCTCCGGTTTTCTCGCGCAGCTGCGCTAAAAGGCATCACTAAACGATAGATGGTGGGCACTACAAATAGCGTCAGAACCGTTGAAACAGCTAGCCCCCAAACGATTGCAGTAGCAACTGGCCCCCACAATAGTGACTTGCCACCGAGCCCAGTCGCCAATGAGAATAAGCCGGCAACGGTGGTAAATGAGGTAATCAGGATGGGAATAACACGGCGGCGAGCGGCGTAGATGGTCGAATGGGTGACCGACATCCCAGACTGCAAGCGGTCATTGGCCGCAGAAATTAATACAATCGCTGCGTTCACAGCAATACCGAGTAGCGCAACGACACCGTACAAGGTAAATAAACTCAACGGGTTTTGGGTCACTAGCAGCCCCACAACGACACCGGTAAACGCCATCGGCATGGTAGCCAAAATCATCAGCGGCTGGAAATAGCTGCGAAATTGCGTGCCCAAAATCACATACATGAGCAACACGCCAAACAGCATCAACTTAAAAATCGACGATAGGCTTTCATTCAAGTCATCTAATTGGCCCGTAAAGTCCAAATCAATCTTCGGGTGTTGGCTGGCGATTTTGGCCCACTCTTGTTTGATAAAGGCATTAGCCTGCGGCGTATCAATCACCGCTTTATCAATATCAGCTTCAATCGCGATAGTGCGGCGAAAATTGTAGTGGCGGATGCTGCCAAAGCCACTACCGAGGTCTGTCTTTAACACGCTCGAGAGGGGTATAGCCTGACCATTAGCATTGGTCATCTGAAAATTGAGCACATCCTCTATATTGTCACGCTGCTGCACGGCCGACTTGACCCGCACATAAACGGTTTCTCCTGCCTCTCTGACTTCGGCGACCACTTCCCCATCGACTAACAACCGTAAATCGCGTAGCACGGCTGCCAAACTCAAGCCACTGCGATGTAGTGCAACGTTATCGACGGTCACCACCATCTCGTTCAAGCCTGGACTGTCGTTATCGGAAACATCCTGGGCCCAACCAGCCGATTCTAAGATGCCTTTAATCGAGTCTATCGCCGCTCTAATTTCATCAAACCGATCACCCCGAACTTTAACGCTGATTGCCTTACTGGTTGGCGGTCCCCCAGCCAAGGTCAAAAAGGTTAACTTACGTGGCCCGGCCACTTGCGCGATGGGCTGCCGCAACGCATCAATGATTGCATCAACGGAGCGCAGCTTATCCTCGGTTGGCTGCAAAGACACCAATATCTGGCCGACATGAGCGGCACTGATCGGCGCTGTTTCTGTAAACATTTGTCCGGCATACGCAACAACACTGCGACGTTCTTCAGCAGTGACCTCTTGATCGACGATGGCTTGTACCTCGCGGACTTTGTCGAGCGTCACCTCTAATGGCGTACCATTTTCCATCTGGATATTGACGTAAAACAAACGCAAGGTATCAGAAGCAAAGAAATCAGTTTTCACCAACCATCGATTGATGGTTGGATTATTTATTAGGCTGGGGTTTGCTTGCCCAGCCACGGCTGAAAACAAGGCCGCCGCAAACATCGCCGTCGCCAACAGAAGAATAATGATTGGCATCCGCATGACTTTGATCAGTATGCGCGCATAAATATGACGAATCTTTGCTAACGCCCGCACCCGGAAACGCTCAGAACGACTAGGGCCGACCTTGTCCTTGCGGGAATGCAAGATATGTACCGGCAAAATCCAATACGCTTCAACCAGGCTGATCGCCAGCGAAATGGTGACGACCAAAGGCACTAAGCGCATAAATTTACCAATAATGCCCGGCAACAACATCAAGGGCAAAAACGCCGCCATAGTAGTCAGCACCGCCGTGGTAACCGGCGAAACAACCTCGCGTAAGCCGCTGACACACGCTTCCATGGCATCCATGCCGCGTTGCAAACGATAAGAAATGCTCTCAACCACCACCACCGCATCGTCAACCAGCATACCAAGGCTGATCACAGCGCCTAGCAAGACCATGACATTCAGCGTTTCACCCATCGACTGCAACACCCAGAACGTCCCCGCCAAAACAAACGGAATGCCGATAGCTGTAAAAAATGCGATCCTAAATCCGAGAAATAGCCACACCACCAACAACACCATCAGCAAACCAATCGCCGCGTTGGTTTGCATCACTTTAAGCGCCGAACGGGTGATTTCGGTCTGGTCGTCAGCTAAATACACTTCAACCCCGGACGCAATGCGTTGCGGCTGGCTGCGCTCAATATAAGCATTAAGGTTTTCTAGCAAATTTAGGGTATTTGCAGACTCCTGTTTGGTGACCGCCAACATGACCGCCGGCTTACCTCGCCATAACACATAGTGACGTGGCTCTTCCCAACCCGGCGTGATTGTCGCTGCCTGCCCCAGCCGGATGTCTTGGCTGCTGCCAATAAGCGGTACTTCAGCCAGAGCTTTCGCCTGTGCTTGCAATCGCTTAAAACGAACCAGCCAAGAAGCTTCCCCCACCGTGGTTGAGCCTGCGGACAAATCCCGAAACTGCATCGCCACTGTATCAGCCACCTGATTAGCTGAAAGCCCCAAGGCTTGTAAGCGATCTGGATTGAATAACACTTGCAGCTCGGGCTGCTGCAAGGCCGTATCAAGAATCCGATCGACGCCTTTAATGCGTTCTAAATCCTTTTTCACCAACTCCGCTTGCGTGCGTAAATTAGCGTCATTGGCGGCACCGGAGACGATGATCGTCGCTGTGGGAAACGCGTTGGCGGTAGTTACTTCAAAGATAAACGGCGACTCAACGTTATCGGGCAGATCTGATTCGCGGTTTTGTATCTCTCTGCGCAGGTCAGCAATACGCTTATCAAAAGTGCGAGGATCAATGTCGTTAAACCGCACCAGTAAATTGGAGTAGCTATCGCGGCTGGTGCTTTCAACAAATTTGATGTCTGAGACTTTGCGCGCGCCTTCTTCTAAAATGTCCGTCACCCGTTTTTCAACGTCTTCCGCAGCCATACCAGGTGCCAGTGTGCTGATATCAATCCAGTTGAAATTAATGGTCGGGTCTTGCTCTCGTGGCATTTGCATATACGACAGCACGCCGACCACCAAAACCAAGATAAAGACCAGATTGGTCAACACATTATTTTTATACAGTTGCTGTAACACAGCTATGCTCAGGGTTGGAGTATGCTGACCGTATCGCCATCGACGACCCGATAGCGACCGTCAGTGATCACCGGCTCAGTGGCCAACGCTGCACCGTTGGACTGAATGGGAATTGGATGGCCAAGCACTGCCTTGGGCAACACCACAAAACGGGCCTTTTGATCAGCCACGACAAAATAACCCAGACTTTGCGCGCGCATCACCACGTAATCTGTCGGCAAATGTGGGGTAGCATCGCGCCAGACCAACTCTCCACTGCTACCTGCGACCGGCGCCTTATCTAAAAATTCAAATCGAACCCTTTGCTGGCCACTCGCCTGATCACGGAAAGGCTGTATCACACGTAACTGAATGGGATAGCTAACACCCTCGGAGATAAAGACCCTCTCTGAGGCGTTTTGGATGCTTTCGGTCTGGCTGACCGTCAGAGCGGCTGTACCCTCAAGTGCGGCAGTGTCTAACAGCTTAACCATCGGCATGCCAAAATTGGGCATGATCCCCAGTTGTGCGTACCTATCGGTAACCACCCCCGCAAAGGGTGCGCGCAGTTGGCAGCGACTCACCTGCAACTCAGCTTGCTTGACACCAATCCTGGCCAAGTCATAGCTGGAACGCGATTGGCTATACAATTGCTCTGAGACGTTTTGACCTTTTTTGAGTGCCCTAATCCGTCGCCAATCACTATTGGCCAAGCTTAGCGATGCCGAAGCACTCTCGAGCGATAAATCCGCATCACTACAATCGAACCTAAGTAATACATCACCTTGGGCCAGCTGATCACCTACCCGCACTTTAATCTCTACGATCCGGCCGGAAGTTTCTGCGCTGATATCGGCATGATTCAAACTGAACACGCTTGCGGAAGTCCGCTGCTCTGGATAAAGGGTTAATTCAGATAATGCAGCCACCCGCACGGGAATAGGGTCAGACGCTGGCTCATCAGCAGTAACGCCGGAATAGAGCAGCACACCCGCTATCATTGCGATTAGTCGTATTAAACACATGATCGTCTGCTCCGGTGAGTGTAATGACGCCGCTAAGCGGGGCGCCGGGGCAGCGATTATAAGCGAAGCTGAATGGGGGTTCCAAACTTTGGCAGCCGCAACCATCTAAAACATTTATGCCTTGCAAAACAAACCATTTATGCGTTAAAACGACTGCATGAAATCCAGTTATCAAATAGACGTTAGTGTCGAAACCGCGATCAATCACGTGCTCACCGATACCGAGCAAAGCCGTTACGCCTATTCCTACACGATTACCATTACCAATAATGGTTCCGCTCCCGCCAAATTACTCAGCCGACACTGGATCATTTCCAACGCTGACGGTAATACCGAAGAAGTCAAAGGCTTGGGTGTGGTCGGTCAACACCCGCACCTTAAACCAGGCGAGAGTTACCAATACACCAGTGGCACGGTGCTACAAACCGAAGTCGGCACCATGCACGGCAGTTATCAGATGCAGGCTGACGATGGCACTTTGTTTGAAGCCTCGATACCCGTTTTTTCGCTGACCAATACCGTATTGCATTAACCCAAATCAAGTCGACCCCAACGCCAGTAGTCTAGTATCGTGGTAGTAGAGGCTGCACCCCTGTTGGGTAGATAGAGGCTTGTGGCAAAGCACAGTATGATTGAGACTCATTAGCAAGCAACCTAAAACCTATGAGCACTTATACCGACGACGACCAAATGGCACTCAGCAGCGGCGTTTCAGCCTTCGAGTCCCGAGAATTCGCCAAATCATTACGCTTGCTAACACCTTTTTTGGAGCGTGGTAATGCTGACGCCCAATATCGTTGCGCCATCATGTATCAAAATGGCCTTGGGGTAATACAGAATGACCCCAAAGGCTTTAAGCTGATGCAAGCGGCGGCTGAATCAGGTCATTCGCTGGCCCAACACGGGTTGGGCTTTATGTATCTTGAGGGCGAAGGTATCACCCAGGATGGTGCCAAAGCAGCCCATTGGTTTGAGCAGGCGGGCAAACAAGGGTTAGTCGGTTCGATGACCACGCTGGCGATGATGTATGAACAAGGCAATCTAATTCCGAAAGACTTAAAAAAAGCTCGCGCCTACTACCGTGAAGCTGGGTTTGGCGACAAGGCCGATGAACTGGATGGCGCATAGATTCAATGCCATACGCGAACAAGATTTAAACTTTAGCTAAACAAACACCGTGGACTTCTTTCCCATATTTTTGCGCCTCAAAGACCAACCAGCACTGGTGGTCGGTGGTGGTGACGTGGCTGAACGCAAAATCAGCTTATTACAAGAGGCCAACGCCGATGTGACCGTCGTATCACCCATCCTCAACCCCACATTGCAATTGCTCGCTAACCGTGGGCAAATTAAGTATTTAGCGCAAAAGTTTGATGATAGTGTCGTCAACCAATTTAAGCTGATCATCGCCGCAACCAACGACAGCGCCGTTAATCAACGAGTTTCTGACGCTGCAAACGCGCTAAACATCCCGGTCAACGTAGTTGACCAACCTGAATTATGTAGTTTTATTACCCCGGCGATCGTCGATCGCTCACCCGTTGTCGTCGCCATTTCGACTGGCGGCAGCTCACCCGTGTTAGCTCGTATGATTCGCTCACGGATAGAATCGCTGGTTCCGGCCAGCTATGGTCGGCTGGCAACGCTGGCACTCAAATATCGAGATCAAGTGATTGATCGATTCACCCACATTGATGCACGGCGCAAATTCTGGGAGCGTGTGCTAGGTGGCAAATTACAAGAATTAGTCTTTTCCGGTCGCGATGCGGAAGCGGAGCGTTTGCTCATCAAAACCATCGAGCAGCCCGACAATGAAGAAATTGATAATCTAGGTGAGGTTTATCTGGTTGGTGCCGGCCCTGGCGATCCTGATTTATTGACTTTTCGCGCGCTGCGTCTGATGCAACAAGCCGACGTAGTTTTGCACGACCGGTTGGTATCCAAAGAAATCCTCAATATGGTTCGACGAGATGCCGAGCGCATTTATGTCGGCAAACGCAAAGCCGATCACGCCGTTCCCCAGGAGGAAATTAATCGCTTATTGGTCACACTCGCCAAGCAAGGAAAACGGGTGTTGCGACTAAAAGGCGGCGACCCTTTTATCTTCGGCCGCGGCGGTGAAGAGATTCGCGACCTATTCCACGAAAAAATTCCCTTTCAAGTCGTCCCCGGAATTACGGCAGCAGCGGGCTGCGGTGCCTATGCCGGCATCCCCTTAACCCATAGGGATTACTCACAGTCCGTTACATTTGTGACCGGCCACTTAAAGGATGGCACTTTCAATCTAAACTGGAAACTACTCAGCCAACCCAATCAAACCATCGTTATCTATATGGGCTTAACCGGCCTTGAAATTATCAGCCAGAAGCTGGTTGAACATGGCGTCTCGGAAGACATGCCTGCAGCGCTAATTCAGCAAGGAACCACTAAAAACCAGCGCGTTATCGTGGGCACACTCAGCACATTGCGCAAGCTCGTTAATGCCGAACAGGTGGTGGCACCGACCCTGGTTATTATTGGTGACGTGGTTTCATTGCGGGAACAACTGCAGTGGTTTCACCCCAGCCCGTAAACGACACCGCAGACTTTTAGCTGAGTTTATAGTTTGGTTTCGCCCATCTTCGCATCAGTCAAAATCGAACGATCAATCACCTGATTTCTCTTGCTTTTGTGATCCACATCAACACTTGCCACAATGGCGCACTTTATACTGTTAACACGTTAAAATAAAAATACGAGGTGAACAAATGTCGGTCATGACTGATTTACTGTTTGGCAATTTAATGGGGCTTTTGTCAGTATTTACTGTGGGCTTTATCATATGTATGGGTATCTTTTTTATCTGGCTATTTGCCTTTAAGTCATAAGCTTAAACCACCCGATCGGGGTAACACATCCCTACATCCCTACATCCCTAAACCTGTTCTGCTATTCTTTTATAAATAGTTAGCGAGTCGGCAATTCTGGATAGGCAACGCGGGCGTAGTTGCGTAAACTCGCGCTACGCTTGATTGCCTACGCCTATGCCCCCGAACCACAACACAACCGATTACGACGTCGCTATCATTGGCGGTGGACATAATGGTTTAGTCTGCGCCTGCTATCTCGCTAAAGCGGGGCAAAAAGTCGCCCTATTTGAGCAGCGCTCCATCGTCGGTGGCGCAGCGGTTACAGAAGAGTTTCACCCCGGCTTTCGCAACTCGACTGCCAGTTATACCGTCAGCCTGCTCAACCCAAAAATAATCGCTGACCTTAATCTGAAGGCACATGGGCTGCGGATCGTCGAACGACCTATTGCCAATTTCCTGCCGCTACCTGATGGCCGCTATTTGAAGCTAGGCGGTGAGCTTGAGCACACCCAAGCTGCTTTCGCCGAATTTTCAGCGCATGACGCCAAGGCCCTACCCGCCTATTACGCAATGCTGGAAGATGTCGCCGACGTTTTACGCGGTTTATTGCTGACCACACCACCCAATATTGGAGGGGGTGCGGGTGATGTACTGGGCGCATTAAAACTCGGCATGCGGATGAAACGCTTATCGATGTCATCACGACGTGACGTCCTCGACTTATTTACCAAAAGTGCCGCCCAAGTATTAGATAACTGGTTTGAAAACGAGCATATCAAAGCGGCCTTTGCGTTTGATTCCATCGTCGGCAATTATGCCAGCCCCTACACACCCGGCTCAGCCTATGTACTACTGCATCATGTTTTTGGTGAGGTCAATGGCAAATCGGGCGTATGGGGCCACGCAATAGGCGGAATGGGCGAAATTACACAAGCGATGGCGAAGGAAGCAATCGCATTGGGTGTCGTCATTCATACCGATGCCGGAGTCAGCGCACTGGGAATAGAGCAAGGTAGAATCAGCCATATCACACTCAATAATGGCCAAACCGTCAGCGCGAAGAAAATTGCCGCTAATATTAATCCACGGCTATTATTTCTAGATCTCATTGACGAAAGTGCCCTACCCACCGAGTTTGTGCGTCGAATGCGTTCTTACCGCTGCGAATCAGCAACATTTCGTATGAACGTAGCACTATCAGAATTACCCGACTTCTCCTGCCTGCCCGGCAGCGATTGTGCCGAACACCATCAGTCAGGCATCGTCATCGCCCCAACAATGGCTTACATGGACCAGGCTTTTATGGATGCGCGCATGCACGGTTGGTCGAAACAACCGATCGTGGAAATGCTAATCCCCAGCACCATAGACGATAGCCTTGCCCCGCCAAAGCAACACGTTGCCAGTCTATTTTGTCAGCATTTTTCTTACGATTTACCCACTGACAAGCACTGGCATCAACAACGAGAAGCCGCTGCTACCACCATCATCGATACAGTCACTCAGTACGCGCCTAATTTCAAATCGGCCCTGCTCGGAAAACTGGCCTTATCACCGCTCGACCTGGAAACGCGTTTTGGTCTAACTCGTGGTGATATCTTTCATGGACAGCTGAGCCTTGATCAGCTATTTTCAAATCGTCCAATAATGGGTTATGCTGACTATCGTAGCCCGATAAAGGGCTTATACTTATGTGGTTCTGGCACGCACCCGGGTGGTGGCGTTACCGGCATTCCTGGGCACAATGCGGCTCGGGAAATCTTAAAAGACTCTTAAATTTATCTCTATTAATGAATGCACTGAAATATATCCTCGCCATCGTCGGTTACTACTGGATGGGCTTTAGCGGCCTGCTCCTCGGTCTGTTCGGCGGCATCGCACTCCAGGCTTACAAGCAACACGGCTCAGCCGCTTTCTCACCCAAGGCGAGGATGCAAAAAGCGCAGCAGCAAAAAGGCGTGTTCCTAGAGACGCTATTTGTGCTGATGGGTAAACTCGCCAAAGCCGACGGCCACGTTTCAAAGGAAGAAATCGATCACGTTGAAGCCTTGATGACATCGCTGAATATTCGCGATCAGCGCCGCACAGACGCCATTGCCCAGTTCAAGCGTGGCTCGGACGATGACTACGATGCGCAGGCATTGCTGAGCACCTTTGTGCAAGTATGTGGCAGCTCACCCCGTTTAACGCACTTCTTGCTGGTCTATTTGATCGGTGTCGCCATGGCTGATGGTCAGTTCAGCGCCGAAGAAGAGGCCGTTTTACGGTCGATTGCCATACAAATCGGCTACTCCGAAGTATTGTTTAATGCCCTGTTGCAACAAACCCGAGCGCAAGACCAGTTTCGCAAGCAAGGTGGCCAGTATCAACAGGGGCAAGGCGCGCCACGACCGCCGTCAACGAAAGCCACATTAGAAGCCGCGTATGAGGCGCTTGGGGTAACACCCGCAAATAGCGACGTTGCGGTTAAAAAGGCTTACCGTAAGCTCATCAGCCAGTTTCACCCCGATAAGTTGATCGGTCAGGGCGTACCGAAAGAAATGATCGAAGTCGCGACCGAGCGTTCGCAAGAGGTTCGCGCGGCCTACGAGCTCATTACAGAACACCGCAAGTCAAAGGCGTAATGACCGAAACCCGAGTTGTTTTACTCGGCACAGGCACGCCCAACGCCGACCCCGATCGGATGGGTCCTTCGCTGGCAGTGGTTGTCGATGACACGCCCTATCTAGTCGACTTCGGTACTGGAATCGTGCGCCGAGTAGCGGCAGCGGAACAGCTGGGTATCCGTGGAATGGCCGTTAGCAAACTAGACAAAGCCTTTCTGACGCACCTGCATTCTGACCACACTATTGGCTACCCCGATTTAATCCTCTCTCCCTGGGTACTTGGACGAAAAACACCATTATCGGTGTGGGGGCCTGCTGGGCTCAAATCGATGACCGATCATTTGCTAGCAGCCTACAGCGCTGATCAGAAAGTACGGGTTTGTGGCTTCGAGCCAATCAACGTTGAAGCATTTGGTGTCAATGCCCATGAAATCCAACCCGGCATTTGTTACCAGGACGAGTTGGTCACAGTCGAAGCTTTTGCCGTTAAGCATGGCGATCATTGGCTGGCGCTCGGCTATCAATTTACCACGCCTGATCGACGAGTCGTTATTTCTGGAGACACTCGGCCGGTGGATTCATTAATAGACTTATGGCGCGGTTGCGATGTCTTGGTACACGAAGTCTATTCAAGCCAGGGTTTTAAGCGCCGTTCCGCTAAATGGCAGCAGTATCACGCGCACATGCATACCTCAACCGAGGAACTGGCTGAGATCGCTACCCAGGTTCGCCCTAAAAAATTGGTGATGACCCACTTACTCCTATGGGGCAGCAGCCCCGCGGATCTGCTGGCAGAGGTAACAGCCCATTACGACGGTGAAGTGGTTTGTGGAGAAGACCTGGGTGTTTACTAAAGTAGACCTCCCAACCTTGCGCATACCCTTTTAAAAAAGCGCCGCCAAAGGCGATGACGGCGCTAATCATACCTTGGATTTATGCTTCCAAAGCCTGACTTAAATCTTCAATGATATCGTCAATGTGCTCGATACCAATGCACAAACGCATCATTTCTGGTGTGACTCCCGCGGTTTGTTGCTCCGACTCGGTCATTTGCCGGTGTGTGGTGGAGGCTGGGTGACAGGCCAACGATTTGGCATCACCAATATTGACCAAGCGTCTGATCATGCTTAACGCATCATAAAATTTAACTCCAGCCTCATAGCCACCCTTAACCCCGAAGGTCATCAGAGACGAGGGCTTGCCGCCATAATACTTCTGCGCCAAATCATAATATTTATCACCCTTCAGCCCGGCGTAACTCACCCAGTCCACTTTCGGATGAGCTTGCAAATACTCGGCGACTGCTTGAGCATTCTCACAGTGCCGCTCCATCCTGAGTGGCAGTGTTTCAATCCCTTGCAACAGCATAAAAGCGCTTAACGGCGACAAGGCAGAACCGGTATTACGCAGCGGCACGGTACGCGCGCGCCCAATAAAGGCCGCAGGACCAAAGGCTTCGGTGTACACCACCCCATGATAGGCGGGCTCAGGTTGATTCAGCACCGGAAACCGCTCGGCATGCTCAGCCCAGGGGAATTGACCGCCATCAACGATAATGCCGCCCAAAGTAGTGCCGTGACCGCCCATGTACTTGGTCAGCGAATGGACAATAATATCGGCACCATAATCTATCGGATTAAGCAAGGCTGGTGTCGCAACGGTATTATCAACTATCACCGGAACGCCGTGGCTATGTGCCATGGCGGCGATCGGCTCAATATCAACGATGTTGCCCGCAGGGTTGCCGATTGTTTCACAGAAAACCGCCTTGGTTTTATGATCTATCAGCTCCTCGAGATCAGCGGCTTGATCACTGTCGGCAAATCGCACATCAATGCCCAGTTTCGGCAGCATATGCGCGAACAGCGTGTAAGTTCCACCGTAAAGCTGCGGCGTTGAAACGATATTATCGCCCGCCTCGGCGATGGTCAGAATGGCGTAGTTAATCGCCGCACTTCCTGCTGATGTTGCTAACGCGGCAACACCCTTTTCTAAAGCTGCTACGCGCTTTTCCAGCACGTCCCAAGTTGGGTTCATGATACGCGTATAGATATTGCCGGGCACTGCCAAATCAAATAGATCAGCACCGTGTTGGGCATTGTCAAACTCATACGCGACCGTCTGGTGGATCGGCACCGCACAAGATTTGGTGGTGGGGTCGGTTTCGTAACCTTCGTGAATACAAATGCTTTCTTTTCGCATGAAGTCTCCTTTTAGATATTATTGGTGTTGAGTGGCGTTATTATACGATCATCACAGTGCTTTCAGGCTGAAATAATATAAGGGTTAGATAGGCAGATAAACGGCCCAAAGTTAGGGCTAAGAACAATCACAGGCAAAACAAGCTCAGGCAGTTTTACCGGTTCGCCAAAGATGGTATGCTCAGCGCCCATTCGTCTTGTTAGTTGTCAACCTTAGTTCTCCATGGCCCTACTCATTTTAGCGCAAGCCCGCACAACCGCATTATGCATCGCCCGTTTAATGGCGAGTAGCATGCTTGCAATTAGCCTGACCGTTGGGATTTTGAGCAGCGCACAAGCCAGCGGCGAGGTATACATCTACGTTAATGAAGACGGCTCCAAATTAATTTCATCCTCATCGCTGAGCCGGCCAGGCTATAAGCTGCTAAAAGCCTATACACCGCAGTCCGTCGCCTATCGGCCCAGCCACCCACCGCGTCGATTGAAACCAAGGCTGAGCGATTTTGATCCATTAATCAAGACAATCGCTGACAAGTATTTTCAGGATCGCGCGCTGATTAAGGCTATTATTCAAGTTGAATCCAGCTTCAACGCGCGTGCCGTTTCACCCAAAGGTGCACGTGGACTGATGCAGCTAATGCCTGCAACCCAGCGCCGTTTTGAGGTCGCTGACGCCTTTAATGCCGAACAAAATATCAGTGGCGGCACCCATTATTTCAGTATGCTGATGAAACGTTACGATAACGACATTCGCAAAGCGCTGGCAGCTTACAATGCCGGTGAAGCAGCGGTGGACCGTTACAACGGCATACCTCCTTACAGCGAAACCCAAGCTTACGTTAGGAACGTTATTCGCTTGCATAAACGCTATCAAACTAACGCCAACTCAGCAATTTATGGCTAACCCTTATTTGAGCAGATGAGAGCAGACCAACACCACAACGCCCCGACTAAACAGGAGCGCTTAAAATCATTGGATAAACACTATCTGGTCACCGTCACCGATTTGACCCATACACGTCACTTTAAGATTCCGAAGATGCTTAAAAAGCTGTCTTTGGTGTCGATTGCATTGGTTTCACTGGCCGTGGGCGGCACCTATTATGCTATGAACTCACAACAGTCATTGCTTGTAAGCGTCCAGGAAAAAACAAAAATACTCGCCCATCAAGTGATCGGCGCGTATCGTAAAAATGCTGATTTGACTACCGTATTGGACCAACACGCCGGTGAATTGGAAGGCATCAGTACCGCGCTCAGTGATGTTGAAGCCAATACCGGCGTTAGCGGTGATGCCGACCGAAGCATTCTTGAGCGCCTACAGGCAATTGCCGCGTATTACCAGGAAAAGGATAGCAGCTACGCAGAGCTCAACGAGCTAGTCGGTGAAATCTCGAAACAAAATGAATCCTCCAGCAGTGACTCACTTGAGACATCGCCCGAAGCGATCAGTTTGACTCGCCTTACGCCGGGTCAAGAGCGCTTCCTACGCACATCAATCCCCAGCGGGTTTCCAACCACGAAATCCGAGGTGACTAGTAATTTTGGCAATCGCACACACCCGATCAGCCGGCAAAAAGCCTTTCATAGCGGCATTGATTTACGGGCCCAAATGAAAACCCCTATATATGCTACGGCGGATGGAATCGTTGAATCCGCCAGTGCTAACTCCAGTAGCGGCAAACAAATTATCATTCGTCATAACTACGGCTTTGAAACCCGGTTTGCACATTTAGACAGCTACAAGGTTGCGGCTGGCGACATCATTCAAAAAGGTGATCTAATCGCGTATTCCGGTAATACAGGTCGCTCCAGCGCGCCACACCTGCACTATGAAGTTCGGTATTTAGATAAGGCAAAAAACCCCATTGATTTCCTTGAATGGGGAATCGGCTCACGTAAGATTTTCGCCCAAACCAAAGGAATTCAATGGCAGTCTTTACTCGCGCAAGTCAATCGACAAATCATTTCATCGACGCTGCAATTATCTCAAGTGGATCAGTCAATTGACGGGCAAACAAAGACGCGCTAGGCCTAACAGTTAATTAGTCCCTCTCTTTTGCCTACGAAAAAACTGAAGCTTGGCGTTGCCTCCGTTTTGCCACCGAGCGCTGCCAACGCTTAGCGCAACACGTACTGCAATATTCCCTTGGCTGCAAAGCTAAAAAAGCCAGCGCCCAGCGCGATGAACATAATCGCCATGCCAAACTTACCTGCTTTAGACTCCTTCCCCATTTTATAGACAATCAGTAACATATAGCCGATCAAGGTCGTCGTCCCTATCTTCAACGATATACTGGCAAATTCGGCTTCGGTCATAGATAGAAATACTGATAGAGCAGCGCTGACAAACCCAGATCTACTCCAACGTATTAAGAGGAATTAGTAAGATCGTCAATTATACATCGCCACAATAATTCGTGCCTGTTAGGACCATAACGGCCAAGCGATTACCTGACATTATCAAACAGTAGATTAGCACCAATAAAAATCCTTATTAGTACATCAATATTACTTAATGAAGCGCGCTCAGTGTGGCTGACACCAGCAACTCAAAATACGCCTTAACTCTTTATAATTATTGGGTTTATCGGTAAACAAATATATTTGGTGTTGCTTAAATTTTTGCAATTGTTGCACCAACCTATGCAGAGTAGTCATCCTTTTGTGATATATAAGCTTACACTGTTTGAGCAAACCCCACTAATTGTGTATATTTATCCGCGTAGTGACAGTTGAGCAGCGAACTCGAGAGACAATAATAAGTGATTTCCATCAGTTTTATGCACTCGTTGATAACCAATCGCACTGGCAGTCAGCCAATGCTGAAAGGACTAAATCTGCTGTCCACTCGTTAACAATCACGTCCCAATAATTTGAGAGGATATTCATGAAAAATAGACGTTTACTGCAGACTGCTGTGATTAGTGCAGGTTTGCTACTGACGCTGAGCGGACAAGCTGAAATAGCCAGTCCCACGATGCTCAGCAACACCTGCGCTGGTTGCCACGGCACCAATGGTAATAGTGGCGGCCCTGCCATTCCCAGCATCGCTGGTTTATCACACGACTTCTTCGTTGAAGCGATGCAAGAATACCGCGAAGGTGAGCGTCCTTCGACCATTATGGAACGGATCGCTAAAGGCTATTCTGACGAAGAAATTGAAGCAATGGCGGGTTATTTTGGTGAACAAACGTTTATCCGAGCCAAGCAAGATAGTGACGCCGCAATGGTTGAAGACGGGGGAAAGCTCCACGAAAAGTATTGCGAAAAATGCCATTCAGAAGGTGGCACCTTGGCTGATGATGATTCAGGCTTTCTGGGTGGTCAATGGACTCCGTACATTCAATATTCATTAGACGATTTCCTTAGCGGCGACCGAGAAATGACCAAAAAAATGAAGAAGAAAGTCGACAAGCTGCTTGAAAAGGAAGACGAAGGCGCTTTCACCAAACTTTTGCAATATTTCGCTAGCCAACAATAAGGAGTATGACAATGAAACAAATAAATCGTAGAAAATTCCTTAAGTATGGTGGCGCGAGTATCGCAGCAACTAGTGCGCTGGGCTGCAGCAGCTTTGTTATCGCCGAAGGCGCTAAAAAGGTGGTTGTGGTTGGTGGCGGTATCGGCGGTGCAACCGCAGCGAAATATATTCGCCTGGCCGATGCATCGATTGAAGTCACTTTGATTGAGCCTAATGTCGACTATCACACCTGCTTTATGAGTAATGAAGTATTAAGTGGTGAGCGCGAGCTTGACTCTTTGCGTTTTGGCTATGACGGCCTGAAAGGCCATGGCGTCAATGTGGTCAAAGATACAGCCACCGGAATAGATGCAGCCGCACAAACGGTCACTACCGCAGGCGGTCAAAGCTTTGCCTATGACCGATGCGTTGTATCCCCGGGTGTTAGCCTGAAATACGACACCATCGAAGGTTATGATGAAGGCGTAGCGCACGATAAGATTCCGCATGCGTGGAAAGCTGGCCCACAAACAGCGCTACTTAGAAAGCAACTAGAAGACATGGCTGACGGCGGAACCGTAATCATTGCGGCACCACCTAATCCCTTCCGTTGCCCACCTGGGCCTTACGAACGGGCTTCACAAATCGCCCATTATCTGCAAGCCAATAAACCCAAATCAAAGGTTTTGATTCTGGATGCTAAAGATAAGTTTTCAAAACAAGGTTTGTTTACTGCGGGTTGGAAGCGGCACTACGGCTTTGAGACGGATAACAGCTTGATCGAGTGGGTTCCAGCAGCGGCTGGCGGCAAGGTTGAGGCTGTTGATGCAGCAGCGATGACCGTCAGCGGTGAAGTGGAAGACTACAAAGGTGATGTCATCAACATTATCCCTGCCCAACAAGCGGGTCAGATTGCATTTACTGCAGGCCTGACCAATGAAGGTGGATGGTGTCCGATCGAAGGCAGCACTTTTGAGTCAACGATTCACAAAAACATCCATGTCATCGGTGACGCAGCGGTTGCCTCGCCACTACCAAAATCTGGTTATGCGGCGAACTCATCCGCTAAAGTTTGTGCAGCGGCGATCGTAGCCCTGTTAAATGAGCAAGTAACGCCTGTGCCCGCTTACGTTAATACCTGCTACAGCATTATTGCACCAGAAGATGGTATTTCTGTAGCGATGGTCTATGCCTATAAAGACGGCAAGATCGTTAAGGTAGAAGGCTCTGGTGGCTTAACGCCGGGTGGCGAGAATCGTAATGAAGCAATGCGTAAGCGTGAAGTCGATTACGCTTATTCATGGTTCAATAACATCACGGCCGATACCTTCGGCTAAACGCAGTTTGTACAGTAATTGCACCTTGTGAAGTGACATTAAGGCGCTACCCGATTTGGGTAGCGCCTTTTTTTATTTTTTGCATTGGTACTATTCACTTTTACCCCAATTTAATAGCCTATTTTTAGTAAAATTGTAGGCAATATAAAATAAAAAAACTAAGCTGAGGTTTTCATGCTAACTAAACGATCATTTCTAATCGGCGCAGTCCTGTTTTTCGCTGGCGTGCTGGCTACCTTTGGTTTCAATGCTGGTCTCAACTTTACCAATACCACTGAGTTTTGCACTTCTTGCCATTCGATGAAAATCAACCTGGTAGAGTACGAAGAAACCGTACACTTTAAAAGCGCGTCGGGTGTCAGTCCTTCGTGTTCTGATTGCCACGTGCAAAAAGAATTTTTCCCAAAAATGAAGCGGAAAATAATGGCTTACAAAGACGTTTTAGGCGAGATACTGGGAACTATCGACACGCCTGAAAAATACGAAGCTATGCGGTGGGAAATGGCAAGCAGAGTGTGGGAAAGAATGAAGACCAGTGATTCAGCGACATGCCGAAGCTGCCACGCTTGGGATAACATGGACTTAAGCGAACAAGACCGAAGTGCGCGCAAACGCCATAGCCGAGCAATCGATGATGGTGAGACGTGCATCGACTGCCATAAGGGCATTGCCCATGAAGAGCCTGATGAACCGGATGAGGATGAAGAAGAGAAAAATGAAGGCTAAAAAGCCAACCATCAACCCCTCTGATACTGTGTGATGATCACGATGAAACCATCCTATTTTACTTGCTTGACACTTGCGGCTTGCCTAGCACTGGCTGTGTCGTCACCATCCGCCCACGCCACTGAAGATGATCTCGGTAAAGAATACCGTCTATCTGCCTTGATCGGTGATAACGAAACCATCATTCAGCTACTCGATACAGATGAGGTTCTCGTCGACGACGCCAATGCGTTTGGACGCACAGCACTCATGAATGCGGTAGAAGGCGATCATTTTGATACCGTTACCTTATTGCTGAACCGTGGAGCAGAAGTCAATCATCACACCGTTGCGGGTTGTACCGCTCTGACTTTTGCGGCTGAAAATGGACACTCTGGCGTCACCGCCATGCTACTCGAAAGGGGCGCAGGAATTGAAGCGCGCACGCGCTCTGGTTGGAATGCACTAATAATTGCTTCGCAATATGGTTACGCCGACGTGGTGGAACAACTGATGTTCAAGGGCGCCAATCCAGACGTCATTGATGCCAAGAATCAGTCTGCTTTGATGATGGCGGCAATCGCCAATCACCCCGACATAATTACTATTCTGGCATCATATAACGCTCGACTGAATGCCCGCGACAAAGATGGTATGACCGCGCTCTTGCACGCGGTTAGCAAGGGTCATCAAGAAGCAGTCGAAGCACTGCTTGCCGCAGACGCTGATTTAAACCTTCGTGACGAGGACGGTGTTTCACCCTTGCTTGAGGCGGTTGATCTTGGTTCAGTCGATATTGTCCGCACACTGCTGGATGCTGGCGCTGATTCTGAGCAACTGAATGCTGAGGGTCAGTCTATTAAGCAACTGGCGCTTGACTCAGGTAATGCCGAACTTAGTGCCTTATTCGATTAATAATACTGCTTGAAACCAAGCAGATTGCAGCCGTCTTCAAACAACGTCTAGTGCTAAGCAGCGACGAGCGACGAAGGTGTTCTTCCAACAAAACGCCTAGGGAAATAAGTGAGGGTGAAGGCCTATATTTTTATACAAAAACACCCCGCTTTAATCTTCTGTATTTCCAGCCTTTTCATAACTTTCCTGCTCTTTACTTTCTTGTGCATGAACCTTTTGAACACTGGATCGTAACTGATCCGCATCATCCCGAGAGTAGGCATAGAAATCGGGGTTTTGCCAATCTTCAGCCGCAATTTTAGCCGCAGGCGGCTGCAAAAAAGAGGCATACGCCAACACGTCATACATCGTATTTGCACGGAAAGTCTGTATCTGTTCAACCATTTCATCATCAGCATTTTTTCGCCGACCAATTCGAATCCAATTAAACTGGCGAACTAAATATCGATAATGCTGCGATGCTATTTGCGGGATGTGTTCTTCGTTATTACCTTCGCCATTTTCACCGTGGCAATCGGCGCAATTATCTAAATACAGCTGCAATCCGCGTTCAGCTCTTGCTCGCGAACCCCGGCCATTATCCACTGTCATCGGTAATTCGCTGACGTAAGCGGCCACATCAGCAATATCTTGCGCGTCTTTAAGAATCCGTTCAGTAGTGAACGGATACATCATCGGGTTGCCGCGATTGCCAGCGCGAATATCCGCTAGTTGCTTGATAATGACGTTGGGTAGCTGGCCAGCAATCTGAGGATAAATGCCGCTTTTGCGGCCCCATCCTTCGGGATCATGACACACGGCGCAGGATTGATACAGCTCTCGACCATTGTCAAGATTGGGATTCAATGATAGAGCGCGCTCATACTCATCAAGCGCCTCATCTGCCGAAAATCCAGCCTGCGCAAACTGTGGCACAAGCAATACAGATACGGCAGCTAGTGCAAATAATGTTAGTTTATTCATCATAATCCTCCATCGACTATTATTGTTAACTACCACTCATAAATAGCACGTTTAGCCCGCACTGAGAAGCGCTTTTTTCTTATAAGCTAATAACCCATGAAAACCACACGTTTAACTACTGGCAGACCACTTGGCTTAATATTTCAATTGCAAAGGAATAATAAAGAGCTAACCACTATCGTGGGCTAAAGACCTGCGGCTTCAGCAGCCTCTTGCCAGTCTGCGGGCAAATTATGAGCAACCCCTTTATGGCAATCGATACAGGTTTGGCCTTCCGTCAAGCCTTCGTCATGGGCCTCCATGGCGCGTCGACCTTGTGAAACATAATCCATCGAATCATAGTTATGACAATTTCGACACTCACGAGAGTCGGTATTTTTCATTCGTTTCCATTCGTTTAAAGCCAGATCCAAGCGCTTCTTCTCAAATTTCTCCGGCGTATCAATCGTACCCAAGGCTTTGTGATACAACTCATTTGACGCTTGGATCTTGCGCTTGATTTTGTAAATCCATTCTTTGGGGACATGGCAGTCAGGACAAGTAGCGCGTACACCTGTACGATTCTGATAATGGACGGTCCTGGTATATTCCGCGTAAACATTGTCCCTCATTTCATGACAGGAAATACAAAACTTCTCTGTATTGGTTAGCTCCAAAGACCAGTTAAACGCACCCCAAGCCAATACCCCGATAACAATACCCATCAATAACAATGAGTTTCTTGATTTTTTATACATATGATTTTTATGCCTCACTAGCTGTGACCAGCTATTGTTAGCTGGTACAAATGGTCAAGATGATAATGCGAATTATTCGGTACCAAAGTTGTTATTTACCAGTGGCTGCGCATCTGATTGCGGCGCGTGACACTGATTGCAGAAATAGCGACGCGAAGACACCTCTTCCAACACATCACCCTCACGATCTTTAAAATGGCTTTCACCGATCAAGGTCGCCTTTTTCTTCTTGTAGTTATCCAAGTCGTGGCAAGACAAGCACTCGTTGTTTTGAAGGTTAACCTGATACTTATCGACCTGATGCGGCACCATCGGTGGCTGTTGGCGAAAGCTTCTGTCAATCAAAGGCCCATCTTTCTGCCAAGTCACTTTGGCAACCTCATTGGAGTCCTCTTCTAAGCCCTTATCACCTCGTAAAGAAGTTACTCCTGCTGAAATTGACGAGCTACCAAGTAACAATGCGAAAGTAAGCGTATATAGTGTTTTAGTTCTCACGACGTAGTCTCCTGTTTAGTGGAAGATAATTTAGGTATAAACACGGGTAACCGTGCAGAATATTCAAATACGTTTTCAGCACAGACATCAATACAACGGCCACAATTAGTGCACAAAGAATTAGAAATAATAGTGCTGTCAGTTGGGTTTTCTGGCTTAAGTGCTGGTTTTATGACCTGCGATTCGGGGCAAACCAAAAAACACTCTAGACAATCATCGCAGCGATCACGGTAGGGTGCTGCAACTCGCACCACGCTAAGTTTGCCCACCACGCTATAAAATGCACCCACCGGGCAAACATGCCCACACCAGCCATGCTTGGCGATAAAAAGGTCAAACAAAAATAGCGCAAGGACCATCAGCGCAGCGCTCATACTGAAACCAAAAATAATGCTGCGGTGCAAGGCACTGACCGGATTGACCAGTTCCCACAGCAGGCTACCGCTGATAGCAGCAATCAGGAAAGAACCCGCTAATATCCAGTAACGAAGCTTGATCGACAAACCCGACGCGCCGACCTTGATTCCCAGTTGGTATCGCAGCCAACTGGCAGCATCAGTAATCATATTAACCGGGCACACCCAAGAACAATAAACTCGCCCACCAACCAACCAGTAAAAAACCAACACGAGCAACGCTCCGATCAGTGCGGTTTGTGCAATCGCCGCGCCGGCTGCGATGGTTTGCAAAAACACATAGGGGTCAGTGAGCGGCAAAACATCAACAGTCAGACTGGAAGCAAGATTACCCCTGACGATCCAAACCCCAAACCATGGCCCTAGTAAAAACAAGCCTAAAATGGATAGTTGGCTGATACGACGCAGTATCAGAAACTGATGTGCCTGATACCAGCCCTTGGTAGCGCTCGCTTCCTCACCGATGCGTATGTCATTGACCGCCATCAGAGCGCACCCTTCTTATTCAAGGTATCCAAAGGGTTGGCATTGAATAGCTTTCGCTCAGGCAAACCCTGCTCGCCCTCGATTAATCCACGGCCACCGTGCTCGTATTCAACGCCTTCGGGTAAATTATATTGATGCTCCAAATCAGGCGTTACCAAAGACTCGCCCAAATCAGCCTTCTCGCGCCAACCAACCCGATAGTGACTTTGCATCTTGCCCTGAGCCAAATGGTTCGGTAACACCTTAATCGCTGCCGCTTCTAAAATGCAGGCTGCCTCGCACTTGCCACAGCCGGTGCAGGCGTCGGAGTGGACAATCGGTACGAACATCGCGTGCTTGGTGCTGCGCTGATTGTGTAATTGGTCCAGCGTGATCGCTTCGCCCCTAACCGGACACACATTAAAGCAAACCTCACAACGCAATCCCAAAAATGCAATACAGGATTCTTTGTCGACCACATTAGCCAAACCCATGCGGGCGTCATCAATGTTAGTCAAGGCAGGGTCTAAGGCATCGGTAGGACAGGCAACGACACAAGGAATGTCATCACACATTTCACAGGGGCGCTCGCGCGCAATGAAATAAGGCGTTCCCGTAGGCAAATCGTCATCCAAGGTCGCCAAGCTTAGCGTTGGATAGGGACAGTCTCGGACACACAAACCACAGCGAATGCACGCACCCGTAAAATCTTCCTCAGCCACGGCGCCAGGCGGGCGAATCGCTGTCGCAGGGATGGAGTTGGCTTGGCGAGCATAGCTCACCAAGCCTAAACCAACCAGTGCAGCAATGCTGCCAGTCCGAGCAGAATCGTGCAAAAACTTGCGCCGATCCTGATCGAACTTTCTGCCTGCTTTGCCCATAACTCGACTCTCTGAACTAATTCATCAAGACTTATGCTTTAGCAATCTTAACCGCACATTTCTTAAAGTCGGTCTCCTTAGACAGTGGGTCAGTTGCATCAAGGGTTAGTTTATTAACTAGACGGCCAGCGTCGAACCAAGGCACAAAAATCAAACCTTTGGGTGGACGATTGCGACCACGGGTTTCGACAGTCACGGAGATTTCACCCCGTCGTGAGGCAATCTTAGCTGACAAACCGCGACGCAAGTTTCGTTCTTTAGCGTCATCAGGGTGCATATAAACTACCGCGTCCGGAAAGGCACGATACAACTCAGGAACCCGGCGAGTCATCGAACCCGAGTGCCAGTGCTCCAATACACGACCCGTACACAGCCACAAGTCATACTCTTCATCTGGGCTTTCTGCGGGTGGCTCATACGGTGCGGTAATAATATTCGCGCGACCATCTGGCTTGCCATAGAAGTTCACACCTTCGCCTTCTTTAACGTACGGATCATAACCTTCGCGGTACCGCCATAAGGTTTCTTTCCCGTTTATCACTGGCCAGCGTAACCCACGCACCTGATGGTACGTATCAAAATCAGCCAGTTCGTGGCCCTTCTTCGGACCTTCTAGCTGGAAACGGCGATATTCTTCAAACAAGCCTTTTTGCAGATAAAAGCCGAAGTCTTCCATCTCGTGGTTGTTGTACTCGTTACCCTTGGTGTCGGTAACCACTTGCTTGGGGAACTTATCAACTTGACCGTTGGCAAACAGAATGTCAAACAAGGTCTTACCACGGTATTCAGGCATTTTGTCGAGCAGGTCATCATCCCACACATCTTCTACCAAAAAGCGCTTGGAGAACTCAACCACTTGCCATAGATCGGACTTGGATTCGCCTGGTGCAGCAATTTGCTCGCGCCAGAACTGGGTACGACGCTCGGCGTTACCATAGGCACCCTCTTTCTCGATCCACATCGCCGTTGGCAATACCAAGTCAGCCGCTTGTGCTGAAACCGTAGGGTAAGGATCAGAAACCACCACAAAGTTATCTGGATTACGCCAGCCGGGTAAGGTTTCTTCGTTCATATTGGCCGCAGCTTGCATATTATTATTACACTGCACCCAGTAGCAATTAAGCTTGCCATCTTTGAGCATGCGGCTTTGCAATACTGCGTGATAACCTTTCTTGCCCGGAATAGCGCCCTCAGGCAATTTCCAGATTTTCTCGGCAAAGGCGCGGTGTTCAGGTTTCATGACCACATAGTCCGCTGGCAAGCGGTGCGCAAAAGTGCCTACCTCACGTGCTGTACCGCACGCTGAAGGCTGACCCGTTAGTGAAAATGGGCCACTACCGGGTGTTGAAATCTTGCCGGTCAGTAGGTGCACGTTATACATCAAGCCATTGGCCCACACCCCACGAGTATGCTGGTTAAAGCCCATGGTCCAGTAAGACGTGATCTTCTTGTCTGGGTCAGCGTAAAGTTGCGCCAAACGCAGCAAATTCGCTTTCGGTACGCCTGAAATCTCGTGTGCCTTATCCACAGTGTACTCTTTGACGGACTCAGCATATTCCTCAAAGGTGATCGGAGTTAGCTTACCTTTACCCGCGTTCGCGGCTTTTTGCTCGAGCGGATGTTCCGGCCGCAAGCCATAACCGATATCAGTGGGTGTCTTGGTGAAGTTAACGTGTTTTTCAACAAACTCTTTGTTGTAGGCTTCGTTCTCGATAATATAGTTGGCAATATAGTTCAAAATCGCCAAATCGGTTTGTGGCTTGAAAATCATGCCGTTATCAGCCAACTCAAAACTACGGTGAGTGTAGGTTGACAACACATGCACTTCACAACCTTCTTTGGTCAAGCGCGTATCCGTCAAACGAGACCACAAAATCGGATGCATTTCTGCCATGTTTGAACCCCACAGCACGAATGCATCAGCGTGCTCTAAGTCGTCATAGCACCCCATGGGCTCGTCAGAGCCAAAGGCCCGAATAAAGCCGCCTACAGCAGATGCCATGCAGTGACGCGCGTTGGGATCGATATTATTTGAGCGGAAACCAGCCTTATATAGCTTCGATGCTGCGTAACCTTCCCACACCGTCCATTGACCAGAACCGAACATCCCGACTGATGAAACAATATCCTTGGGTGGCTTGCCTGCGTTGACTTCTTTGTCATGCTTGAGTGAGGCTTTCCACTTTTCCGCCATAATGTCGAAAGCTTCATCCCAAGAGACTGGCTCAAATTCACCTTCTTTATCAAACTTGCCATCAGTTTTGCGTAGCAACGGCTGAGTCAGACGATCTTCACCGTACAAAATCTTTGATAAAAAGTAGCCTTTAATACAATTTAAACCCCGATTAACTGCTGCATCCGGATCACCTTGGGTCGCAACAACACGACCTCCCTTGACGCCAATCAACACAGAGCAGCCAGTCCCGCAATACCGACACGCCGCTTTGTCCCAGCGCAATTTCTCCTTGGTCTTCGCAACGCTAACCCCAGGAATGGTGACACCAGCCGCAGCTGCAGTCGCGGCAATGGCGTTATTCTTGATAAACTCTCGACGAGATAATGACATGGTATTTAGGTCTCCAGTTGGTGTTCGGAAGATGGCTGCTCATCGTCTGTGTATTGATAGATCATTGATGCCATCAATACGCCTTCAATGCTTTGCAGTTGGTTCAACACGTCGCCCACGGACGTGCCAGGTTCGGTTTCTGAGGTATTTTCAACGGTCACAATTAAACGGTTATCGTCTGTGACTTTATGGATTTCAACACCAGAAATTGCAGTTAAACGTTTGCCTACCGCTTTTGACTCACCAGGCTTGGCATGTATTAACACGCCGCAGATATCGATCAATGGGGTAGTCTCGGTTTCGCTCATGATTTAATGACGGTAATCGCACGGCTAGGACAATTCCGAACGCAGGCACCACAGCCAGTGCATTCGGCAGAGTCAATCTGTGGAACAGCTGCGCCGCCCACTTGAAGTTTGAAACTAATAGCGAAGGACTCACAGTTGTCGCCGCAAACCCGGCATTCAACCCCACTTTGGGCCATGCACGTTTTATTGATAGTCGCTTTTGCAGCAAGCGGAGGAATCGTATTGATATCCAGCGCTTGGACCTCGCAGCATTCGACGCAAGCGCGACAAAATGTGCATTCTCCGTGTTCAAAATGGAGTACAGGATAGCCTCTATCGATAGAAATAATCTGTTCCGGACAAGCGCCGACACAAGCATTACACCGAGTGCAACGGGAAATGAACTGAGACTCTTCAATCGCCCAAGGCGGCCTTAGGGCACTCACTCTTTTAGCCCGATTAAAAAGGCGGATACGTTCCTGATTGGGTGAGAAATTCATCGTCGTTTGACCACGACAAAACTATACCTGCACCACCATTATCCATCCTTGATATAAATCA
This sequence comes from Candidatus Poriferihabitaceae bacterium, assembly GCA_965249035.1. GTDB lineage: Bacteria > Pseudomonadota > Gammaproteobacteria > Arenicellales > Poriferihabitantaceae > CBDFKV01. The sequence continues at coordinate 754,859 of CBDFKV010000007.1, forward strand.
AAATATCAGCACCCAGCGGATGAAAATTATTGATGCCAAAGCTCGATAGAATTGGAGTTAAAAGCAGCGTGGAAAATGGAGCGGGTGATGGGAATCGAACCCACGCTAGAAGCTTGGGAAGCTTCTGTTCTACCATTGAACTACACCCGCTCAGGCCCAAAAGCTTAGCCTATTTATCACCACGAAGGAATCCCTATCCCTTTCCTATCCCGTTTTTATTGACAAAAATTATGCCGCTCGATTAGCCGCTTGTCCTTTACGAAAATTAAACTTGGGTCTGTCTGCCTGAAAACGCAGTCGATCACCGCCATGAGTTAGACGATAATCCCAATACAAGGCTTGTTCTGATCCCAGTAGTTTTTGTAACTCGTCCACTAGCATCTGATTAACATTGACCCGCCAGGCATCACCCAAATGTATTTGGCCCACAACCCCATCGGCATTTCTATGCTCTATTACCACGAAAACGCTACCACCTTGGTAGGGTTTTAATACTTGAGACAATCTACGAATCAGTTCAATTTGAGCAATAGCATCCGCATCCGTTTGATGCAGTTTGATTCGCAAGTGCACTAATTTATCTTCACGCAGCATGTTGATGTCACACAAGCTATCGGCAGCCAACTCTATACCGCCCCCCTCGCGCTCATCTTGTTTCAGCTCACCCTGCGCAATCAAAATGCTGTCTTTACGCAAACAATCACGTGCGACCTCAAATAAACGGCTAAACACGCTGACTTCGACCCGAGATTCGCCATTATCGAGCGTCACAAACGCCATCTTGCCACCACCCCGCGTATTAATCACACGATTAGCAACAATCATACCCGCCACTAGATTCCCACCCACCAACTCCGCCAGCTCAGCTCGATAGCTGTCGTAAGGGTGGCCCGACAAATACAAACCCAGAGCCACGCGCTCTTCATGTAACTGACGCAGATCTGGCCATGACTCGACCGGAGTTCGCGCCTGTGACGGCTGGCTAATGGCGACATCAATCCCAAATAAATCCACCTGCCCAGCACTGTGATCTTTGGCTTTTTGTGCAGCTACCTCAAGCGCATACGGTAAGTCGCTCAATAGCTGTGCCCGATGGTCACCAAAGCAATCACAGGCACCACTGCGAACCAACGACTCTAGAGCGCGTTTATTCACCTGCTTATGGTCAACCCGGTCACACAGATCATGGACACTTTTATAATCGCCGCCTTGTTCGCGCTCACTGACGATCGACTCAATTGCTGTTTCACCCACGCCTTTGACCGCACCCAAGCCATACAAAATGGTGTCGTCTTCAATCGGCTGGAAGCGATACATCCCTGTATTAATATTCGGCGTAACGACTTCCAGGCCCAGGCTGCGACACTCCGCAATGATCCCCACAATTTTGTCGGTATGATCCATGTCAGCCGATAGTGTGGCCGCCATAAATGCCGCAGGATAATGCGCTTTCAGCCAAGCAGTCTGAAAGGAAATTAGGGCATAAGCCGCCGAGTGCGATTTATTAAAACCGTAACCCGCAAACTTTTCCATCAAATCAAAAATGTATTCCGCATCGCTGGCGTCAATGTCTTTCTCGCCCGAACCCTGCATAAAGTCCTGGCGTTGTTTCGCCATTTCTTCGGGCTTCTTCTTGCCCATCGCCCGACGTAACAAATCAGCGCTACCGAGCGAATAGCCCGCCAGCACTTGCGCAATCTGCATGACTTGCTCTTGATACAAAATAACGCCGTAGGTTTCTTTTAAAATCGCTTCAGTATCGGGGTGAGGGAAGCGGACTTGCTGACGCCCGTGTTTGCGCTCGACAAAGTCATCGACCATGCCCGACTCCAGCGGGCCTGGGCGATACAGCGCTACCAAAGCGATCAAATCTTCAAAGCAGTCTGGCTGTAGCTTGATGACCAATTCACGCATGCCGCGCGATTCCAACTGAAACACGGCGTGAGTTTTACCTGCTTGAATCAACTCAAACGTTTTCTGGTCGAAAAACGCCTTTACGGGTGCCTTTATCGGCTCCTCTCCTTGACCTTCACGCCGTTGATTGATTAGCTTCTCAGCCCAATCAATGACCGTCAAGGTGCGCAACCCCAAAAAGTCGAACTTAACCAAACCAATGGCTTCAAGGTCGTCTTTATCCAACTGACTAACCGCTTGCGCACTTTCTGATTCTGCGAATAATGCGGTGAAATCAGTCAGTTGCGACGGCGCAATCACCACACCACCCGCGTGCTTGCCAACATTGCGGGCAATACCCTCAATCTCGCGTGCTGCATCAATCAACTCAGCCGCTTCATTGTCTTCTTCGTAACGCGCACGAAAATCTTCCTCTTCCGCTAAGGCTTTATCCAGCGTTATGCCGACTTGAAAAGGAATCAAGCGAGCGATGCTATCGACATAACCATAGGAATAGCCCATCACTCGGCCCACGTCTCGAATCGCCGCTTTGGCCGCCATGCTACCGAAGGTGATGATTTGAGAGACTTGATCACGGCCGTAGCAATCAGCCACGTAAGCGATTACTCGATCACGACCTTCCATGCAGAAATCGATATCGAAATCAGGCATGGAAACCCGTTCCGGATTTAGAAAGCGCTCAAACAACAAGCCATATTCAAGCGGATCGAGATCAGTGATACCCATCGCCCACGCGACCACAGACCCCGCGCCCGAACCACGCCCTGGCCCCACCGGAATGCCGTGCTCGCGCGACCAGCGTATAAAGTCGGCGACGATCAAAAAATAGCCGGGAAAGCCCATCTGGTTGATCACGCCTATTTCCAGATTTAAGCGCTCAGTATAGGCTGTATCCACGAGCGGCTCACCGGCCGAATCGTATAAGCTGGGTACACCCAGCCGCTCGGCTAGACCCGATTCTGAAATAGCTGCAATCGCTTGCTCAGCGGTCTGTTCGCCAGAACCCGGAAACTTTGGCAAATAATTGACGCCAAAAGTAAAAAATACGTTACAACGCTTAGCTATTTCCAGCGTGTTAGTGACCGCATCGGGTAAATCTGCAAATAGCGCCGTCATTTCTTCAGGGCTTTTGAGGTATTGCTGATCGGTAAAGCGCTTGACGCGTCGCGGGTCGCCCAACTGTCGGCCATCATTGATACACACGCGAACTTCATGTGAACGAAAATCTGCCTGATTGACAAACTGTACTTGATTCACTGCAACCAAGGGCAATACGGTAGTGGAGGCTAAAGTGACGCAATTGGCGATATAAGCATCTTCGCCTGGTGAGCCAACTCGGCTAATTTCGAGGTATAGGCGACCCGGAAACAGGGTCTGATATTTCGCCAGAATTTTACTGGCCTCGCCCAACTCAGTTTTTTGGATCAAATGGCTTAAACGACCATTTTGCGGATGCATCATCGCCAACAAGCCATCCGCGCGCTCCTGCAAATACTGCCAGCCAACCACCGGTTTGCCCTGGTGTTGGTTATGAATAACGGCCTCAGAAAGAATCTCACACAGATGGGTGTAACCAGTATTATTTTGTGCCAGCAACAATAGCTTGTCGTACTGGCGTGGCTCAACCGGATTTTCAACCCACACTTCTGCACCAATAATGGGTTTAACGCCCGCACTAACGCAAGATTGATAAAACTTGACTGCGGCGTAGATATTGTTGAGGTCGGCAATCGCCAACGCGGGCATTCCAAAAGCTTTAGCCTGTGCAATAGTGGGCTTGATCCGTGCAACTCCATCCGCGAGGGAATACTCGGAATGCACGTGCAGGTGGATAAAGCTGCTCATACTAACAACCGAGCGACCGGCCCGAAGGTGCGACGATGGCAATCACTGACCCCAAACTGCTGGAGCAAATGCAAGTGTTGTGGCGTCGGATAGCCTTTGTGCTTTACAAAAGCGTATTCGGGATGCTGGGCGTCCAAATCGAGCATGATTCGATCACGCGTTTCCTTGGCTATAATAGATGCCGCTGAAATACTCGGCTCGATCATATCTCCACCGATCACATAGCGCGCTGGCAGGCTTAAATCTGGCACTCTATTACCATCGATCAAGACTTCATCAGGCACAGTGTCTAAACCTGCTACTGCTCGCTGCATGGCTAACATCGTTGCCTGCAATATATTGATCTGGTCAATTTCTTCCACGCTGGCAATACCCACCGCCCAACTCATTACCACCGCTTTGATCTGTGGCTCCAAGGTGCTGCGCTTGCTGGCCGATAGTTTTTTAGAGTCGGTTAATCCGGGTAGATCAAACCCTGGCTCGCACACCACTGCAGCGGCCACCACTGGCCCTGCCAGCGGCCCACGACCTGCCTCATCCACACCGGCGATTAAGAAAGGACCAGTACGACTCATGCGTGTGACGAGCCTTTCATAAATTCGTACAGCACCGCATCCGCCGCCTGTTCATCCGCATTCTGACGAAGCCGACCTGCTACCTCAGCATATTGACGGCGATGCTCTGCCATTAAATCAGGCTGATCCAAGTAATGGCGTGCTGCTTTAACGATATTATCGACCGTCATCATTTCTTGAATTAACTCAGGCACGATAGGCTCAGCCAACAAATGATTGGGCAATGAATAGTATTCAGTGTTTTTAAGCAGAGTCACCATCAGACGTGTCATTGCGGATACTTTGTACACGATCACCATCGGCGTTAGGTATAACAATGACTCAAGCGCCGCAGTGCCCGATGCCAGGATGGACAGATCAGCCGCTTGCAACACATCGTCAGCTTGCCCGTCAAACACGCTTAATGGCAACTGAGTCGTGTCTGGCATCGCTAAATCACAACGGGCCAGCAAAGGCTGCAAGGCAGGGCGCGCAAGCGGTAGCAAAAAGTGCGTATTGGGATCTTTTGCGTACAACTGCTTGGCCGCATCCAATAGGGGCTGCAGTAAGCGCGTCACTTCACTAGTGCGGCTACCAGGCAGTAAGGCAATGACTGTTTTTTGTTTGATGCCCAGGCGTGCACGCGCAGCTTGTTTGTCAATCGTCTGCGCGCGGGTTGCAGCGGGATGGCCGACAAAGGTAGCAGGCACTTGGTGCCGAGCGTAATAGTCCACTTCAAACGGAAACAAAGTTAGCACGCGATCGACCGATTGCTTGATTTTTCCAATCCGATAGCCGCGCCAAGCCCAAACGCTAGGGCTGACATAATGCACCACCGGTATGCCGCCAGCACGCAAGTAACGCTCGAGTCCCAAATTAAAATCCGGCACATCGACCCCGACGAAGCCAGTTAGCTTGGCGGCTTTCAGGCGTTTCTTCAATAGCTGGCGAATCTCCCAGATTGATCTGATTTTTTCAATCCCACCTTCCAGGCCCATCATGGTAATGGCGTCTGATGGCCACAGGCATTTAAAGCCGACGGCTTCCATTCTCGGACCGCCAATACCGATAAACTCAACCTCAGGCAGGCGATCTTTGATCGCCTGCATCATGCCCGCGGCCAAAATATCTCCTGAGGTTTCGCCCGCAACGATGCCGATTCTCATACGGATGCTCAGGCCGTATTATCGACGGATAATGCCGCGCTCGCTGGCAGCGATGAAATCCGCAAACCTAGCCAAATCATCGCTATCCGTATCCAACGCACGGATCGCCTGTAGCGCACTTTTCTGATCAAGGTTCTTCATGTAATACAGCCGATACGCTTTTTTTAGCTGACTCATTAGGGCATGCTCAAACCCACGTCGGCTTAAGCCTTTGGTATTGATGCCATGGGGTTTTGCAGGATTTCCAGAGACGATCAAATAGGGTGGAATATCTTGAAAACCAACTGTACCGATACCGGTAATGCAATGCGCACCAATCTTGCAAAATTGATGGATTAAGGTAAAGCCACCCAAAATCGCGTAGTCATTCACCACCACATGCCCAGCCAGACTGGTGCCATTGGCGAAGATGGTGTGATTATGGATCACACAGTCATGCGCGATGTGAACATAGGCCATGATCAAATTATCATCACCAATACGGGTTTCACCCCGGTCTGCTGCGGTGCCGCGATTGAGCGTCACATTTTCTCGAATTCGATTGCGGTCACCGATAACCAGCGTGGTCGGCTCCCCATTATAGTCTAGCGATTGTGGCGCTTCACCGATTGACCCGAATTGATAGAAGTGGTTGTCTTTACCGATACGGGTGTAATCACGAATAATTACGTGCGGCTCGATAACCGTGCCATCACCAATCTCAACCCGCTCTTCAATGATTGAATAGGCGCCGACAGAAACAGTGCTGCCCAGCTTCGCGCCGGGGTGGACGATTGCCGTCTCGTGAATGTTCGCCATTAATGACGGCTTACAAGGTCTGATAGGTAAAGGTAATGATCGCCCTGGCGCAGATTAGATCATCGACGGTAGCGACCACACTGGTCTTCCAAACGTTGCGAATTTTGCGCTCAATTCTCGCTTCCAGACGAATTTGATCACCTGGCTCTACCTGGCGTTTGAACTTAACTCGATCAGCACCAGCAAATAAATACACGGTCGACTCATCAGCCTCATCTGCCCCCAAACCCTTTGCCGCCAAGATCGCTGACGATTGCGCCATTGCCTCCAGAATCATGACCCCAGGCATCACGGGATAATGGGGAAAATGACCCGGGAAAAATGGCTCGTTCATGGTGACATTTTTAATCGCGATTAGATACTCGTCAACTTTGTAGTCAATAACCCGATCAATCAGCAGAAACGGGTACCGATGCGGTAGTATTTTTCGAATATCGTGAATATTTATTGTTTGTGTCATGGTTTCAGTCCATCCATCATCAGGCGAAAAACCGCCGAAATAAATTATCGTCCCGCTAAGTGACGCGTTGTCAACGCCGCCTATGCCAATCTCAGTCTAGGCCAACCGTCGCAGCTTGGCCACTATACGCCGCCATTTGCCAACTGCTTGAGCTGGCAAGCCGGACGAATATGTGCCCGCTTCATCGATGCTGCGCGTTACCAAAGAATCAGCGTTTATAGTAACTTCATCGCAAATAGAAATGTGGCCAACGATCGCGACGCGACCAGCGATGCGACAATTCGCACCGATTTGGGTGCTTCCCGCGATCGCCACGCATCCAGCCAAAGCCGTATTTCTACCAATCTTGACGTTGTGCGCGACCTGAATCAGGTTGTCCATGATAACGCCATCAGCGATGATTGTATCACCGATACTGCCACGATCAATGACCGTGTTAGCACCGATATGAACTTGATCGCCGATCACTGCTCGCCCGATTTGTGGGATTTTCTTCCAGCCGCCGTATGCGCTGTTACCTTCATTATCTGGCACAAAACCAAAACCATCGCTACCAATAACGGTGCCTGATAATACATGGCAGGCCTTGCCTAATCGACTGCGTGGATAAATGGTTACATTCGCATCAATTCGGGTATCTGCACCAATATTTGTTTCACGACCAAGGCTACAATGAGCGCCAATTTGTGCCCCTGTATCAATCACCACATGGGGCTCAACCACGCTGAACGCCCCAATGGACACACCTTCGCCGATCTTGACTGAGCTATCGATCACAGCTGTTGGGTGAATGCCCGTGGTCGCAGCACCATCGACTTGCAACACCTCAATGATGAGCGCCAAAGCAAGGTGGGGATCATCGACCAGCAGTCGATTAGTGTTTACAGAATCCGCCAAGCCCTTGCCAACAATAATAGCGCTGGCACGAGTTACGGCCAGATCAACCGCATACTTGGTATCGGCGTAAAAGCTGATCTGCCCAGCCTTTGCCTCTGCGAGCGTTGCTACGCTATCGATCTGCTGCGTAGTATCTCCTTGGACTTGTCCGCCAACTAGCCCAGCTAACTCAATAAGCGTGGGCATCGACGACTATTTTTGACCCTTTTGCAGGCGTTCTAGCACCTTCTGGGTCATGTCCGTTTCAGGGCTGAAATAAACCGCTTGCTGCACGATCAAGTCGTACTTTTCTTCCTTGGCGATTTCGATGACTGCCTTAGTTACCACTTTTTGCAGCTTGCCCAATTCTTCATTCCTGCGCAAATTATAGTCCTCGCGCAATTCACGCTGGGAACGCTGCAGCTCACGCTCCATTTCGCGCAACTCTTTGGTCTTAGCATCACGATCACTGTCTGATAACACCAAACCGTTTTTCTGCAGGTCTTGCTCTAAAGCCAACGCTTTATCACGTAAGACGCGCAGCTGCTGTTCACGACTACCAAACTCTTCTTCCAATCGCTTTAAAGCTTTCTGGCCTTGCGGTGCTTGCTCGACCAGCTTCACCGCATCGACATAGCCAAGCTTTGGCCCCGCTGCCAATAGGGAAGTGTTCACAGTAACCAGCATCAAACCGGCAATCAAGCTAACCCATTTTGTCATCGTGCTACTCTGTCTCGTTGTAATGCATACTGCATTTTTAGTGCCTGTTATTGAACGCTAGTGAAATAAGGTACCCAGCATGAACTGAATCTTTTCAAGATCGTCACCCTCTTCTTCGTTCAGCGGCACACCGTAACTTAAGCTCATCGGCCCAACTGGAGAATACCACTGGAATAAAACACCGGCTGAATAACGTAATTCACCCAGGTCATAATCTTCATCGGATCCAAAAACCATACCTCCATCAACAAACAACCCAAATCGCTTGTCTTTGGTATCCACTGAGCCAAAGGCTGGCAGCAGCCATTCCATACTAGCCACGATACGCCGATTGCCACCCAGAGGTTCTGGAGTATCGCCAGAGTCCACTGGACCCAAGGAGCGAGAATCAAACCCTCGCACGGTGGAGGGGCCGCCGGCGTAGTAGTTTTTATAAAAGGGTAAGGATTCACCTGAGGTGTCGCCATAAGAATTACCGTAACCAATCTTGATGCTGGAATGCAGTGTCATTTCCGCGCCCAGTGGCAGATAGGTTGCACCCGTTAGATTAACCTTATAGTACTCAAGATCGCTGCCGGGCAAACTAGCTTCAAGCGACGCTCTGCCGCTAAAGCCTTTTGTCGGAAAAATAAAATCATCCAAGCTGTTTTTTGAAAAGGACAATCGTGAACCAAAATTGTCATTATCCGGGTGACGATCAATAAAACCTTCTAGCTCTGGCGGAGTCTCCGCTGTTTCAGTAAGCTGTATGTTCTCGGCAAAGGCTGAAAAATGGATCGCGTTGGTCTCTGAAATGGGTACTTTATAATTGAGGCTAAATTCCAGGGTATCCGCAATATATTCAGCCGTTGACGCTTCGGTCGAATCGACCTGAGTACTCCGCAAGCTAAAGCCGCGGCTGACACCATTTTCCGTGTAGTACGGGTTGGTGTAGCTGATTCCATAGGTATCCGTTACGTCTGAATTATCCAGGGTCAAATCAATCTGTTTGCCTGTGCCGAGAAAATTGCGTTGCGAATAACCCAGCTGATACAACACCCCTTCCGCATCTGAATAGCCCACACCGATATTGATATTACCCGTTCGTCGCTCTCGCACCGACACACGCAAGTCAACCTGATCGGGCACACCCGCCACAGGAATGGTTTCGATTCGAACGTCTTCGAAATAACCCAAGCGCTTTAGCCGTGATTGCGACAAGTTAATATCCTTGGCAGAAAACCAGCCACTCTCGAACTGGCGCAACTCACGGCGGATGACTTCATCCTGAGTGACGCTATTGCCGACGATATCGATGCGCCGCACGTAGATTCGATTACCGGGCTTGGCGTCAAAGCGCAGATTAACTACTTTATTGGCCGCATCAACCGCTGGCACTGGGTTGACGCTGCCTAAACCATAGCCAACATTTGCCATTTCATCAGCAATCGCTTCACGAATATCGCTGACTATCTTGCGAGAAAAGACTTGATCGTCGTCAATATCGAGCAACTCCAGCTTCTTTTCTTCAGCAATGAAATCTGCCCCATCGATGCTTAAATCACCCAAGCGATACAACTCGCCTTCTGTCAGGGTCAAAATAATGCTGATGTCCTGCTTGTTTGGGCTAATTGAAACGTTGGTGGACGTCACTTCAAAATCAAAGTAACCGTTATTTTGATAAAACTCGCGAACGGTTTCGATATCGCCTTCGAGCTTTTGCTTGGAATACAAGTCTCGCTTGCTAAAAGGATTTAATCCACGACTATCGCGCAGCTTTATCAGCTTTTGAATACGTTTGTCGCTATACGCTTCGTTACCGATAATCCGCACTTCTTTAATGCGTGCGACCCGCCCTTCCTTAACATTAATAACGACGTTAGCGCGGTTACTATCGAGACGGTCGACTTCAGTCTCAACTACCGCAGAATAACGGCCACGCGCAAAATACGCGTCGGTCAGGGCTTGTTCAACCTGATTCAGCCGCTGCTGATTGAGAATACGACCTTGCTGCAACTCGGCACGTTCCAACATACCCGTGATTTGTTCAGTATCGATATCCTTGTTGCCGTTGACTTTGATACTGGCAATCGATGGCCGTTCCTCAACCTCAACCACCAGTGTCGTGCCTTCTTGCTTTAGCTTAACGTTACGAAAAAATCCGGTTTCAAACAGCGCCTTGATACTTGCTCGCGCCTCTTCATCGTCAACCTCGTCCCCCACTTTCAGTGGCAAGTAGTTATAGATCGTACCGGCCTCAAGCCGACTTAAACCTTCGACACGAATGTCGGAGATCACAAATGCGTCGATAGCCCAAACAGGTGAACTCAGCATTCCGAGGAAAAAAAGGCGTGACAAGAGCTTTAGCATGGTGGTTTGTTTTTTCGTCAGGAGAATAGACGGATAATATCATTGTAGAGCGCAAGTGACATCAATAAGGCCAGCGCCAAAATGCCTAATTGTTGGCCCCAAACCATTACTCGCTCTGAAACCGGACTGCCTTTGATGGCTTCGATCAAGAAATAGAGCAAATGACCGCCATCTAAAATAGGGATCGGCAGCAAGTTGATCAAACCTAAACTGATGCTGATAATTACCAGAAAAGACAGTAAGTCTTCAAGCCCCCGCTGAGCTGCAACACCCGCAAATTGTGCAATTGAAATTGGCCCGGACAAGTTTTCAGTACCTAAGTCGCGACTAAACATTTTGCCAATCGAGCGCAGACTGACCACCGAAAAACGCCAAGCATAATCAGCCGAATATTTAAGCCCGTCCCACAGGCCAAGACGATACTTAAAATCATAGCCACCGGGATAAACCCCAATCTGACCCACTGTCTTGCCGTCACGTTCCGCACTCGCAGTGGTGAGCGGCACAATCATCGACTCACCATCACGCTGTACCGTCAAAGCGATATCTTCATTGGGCTTGGCAGAGATCACCTCAACCAAATCACGCCAATTAGTGATGGAGGTTTCTCCAATAGCTTCGATCACATCACCTTTCTGAAGGCCCGCGATGTCAGCGGGCTTACCGCCGACCACACCAGAAATCTCGGCCGCTGGCATTTGCGGCCACATCCCTAATCCACGGGTCAAAATCGTCTGATCCAAAGAGCCTTGATCCAAGGCGGCAAAATCGACTCGCCGTGTTTCGTTGGCCTCACTTAAGGCGCCTGCTGGAATGACTTCAAACTCAATTGATTGACGCTTAAACGCCTGGTGCACGATATACAATTGCTGTTCGCCCCAGGCGTGAACAGGCCGGCCATTAATCGATACCAACTGGTCGCCGCTTTGAAAACCAACGGCTTCCGCCACCGAGCCGGCATGCACATCACCCACGACTGCCGGCCGATCACTTTGCCCCCATACCGCTAAGGCCCACATCAGCAAAATCGCAAAGATATAGTTAGCGGCCGGACCAGCGGCAACAATCGCCGCGCGCGCGGCCAAAGATTGGTTATTAAAGGCCAAGTGCTTTTCTTCATCGGCCACAGGCTCAACCCGCTCATCCAGCATCTTGACGTAACCGCCCAGCGGCAGCATCGATATCACATACTCAGTGGGGTCATCTTTACGTTTCCAACGCTTTAGAACTTTGCCAAAACCCACTGAAAAACGCTCAACTTTAACCCCCATTTTGCGCGCCACCCAAAAGTGACCGTATTCATGCACAGTCACTAGAATGCCAATCGCCACTAGAAATCCAAAAATGCTGTATCCAAAACTAGCCATGTTGTTTGCTCAAATCCTAATGGGTATCAATATCGCTGCACGACTCATAATTTCAATATCGCATCACGCAAATGGGTCAATTCATCGCGTACTTTCGCCGCTTGCTCGAATTCCAAGTTTTTTGCATGTTGATACATTTGTTTCTCCAGTTTTTTGATCAACTTACCCGCTTCCGCCGGCGTAGCAACATACGCTTGGTGCTCCTCGGCGGCCATGGGGAACAACATCTCCTCTTCCGCACTGCTGGTATATTCTGCCACCACTGGCGTCACTGGAATGCCATCGATGATATCGTGCACCGGCTTAATCACACCTTTAGGCGTAATACCGTGTTTTTGGTTGTGTAGCGTTTGTCGCTCTCGTCTGCGATCCGTCTCTTCTACCGCCGCCTTAATCGCATCCGTTTCTCGGTCTGCGTACAAAATAACAAAACCATTGATATTTCGTGCCGCTCGGCCGATCGTTTGAATCAAGGAGCGTGCCGAACGCAAAAAGCCTTGTTTGTCCGCATCTAAGATAGCAACCAAAGAAACCTCTGGAATATCAAGGCCTTCCCGCAACAAGTTAATCCCAATCAATACATCAAATTCGCCCTTACGCAAGTCTCGAATGATTTCTACCCGCTCCACCGTATCAATATCCGAGTGCAAATAACGAACCCGAACTCCGTGCTCGTGATAGTAATCAGTAAGGTCTTCAGCCATTCGTTTAGTGATGGTGGTTATCAACACCCGCTCATTCTTGCTCACCCGCAATCGAATCTCGGACAATAAGTCATCTACTTGGGTTTCAACCGGTCGAATTTCGAGGTGTGGATCAACTAGCCCGGTGGGGCGCACTATCTGATCAATTGGCGTGCCGGAATGCTCGGCTTCATACGCACCGGGAGTCGCTGATACAAATATGGTCTGTGGCATTAGCTGCTCGAATTCATCAAACCGCAGTGGTCGGTTGTCCATCGCTGACGGCAAGCGAAACCCGTACTCGACCAAAGTTTCTTTGCGCGAACGATCGCCCTTATACATAGCGCCGATTTGGGGCACAGTTACGTGGCTTTCATCGATAAACAGCAAGCCATCTTTTGGCAAATAATCCATCAAAGTCGGCGGTGGGTCACCGGGATTACGTCCCGATAAGTAACGTGAATAGTTCTCTATGCCAGTGCAATAACCCAATTCACGCATCATTTCCAAATCATAATCCGTGCGTTGCTTTAAGCGCTGCGCCTCCACCAATTTACCATTATCTTCCAGATATTTATGGCGCTCTCTTAATTCTTCTCGGATGGTGTCGATGACGCTTAACACGGTTGAACGCGGCGTCACATAATGACTTTTTGGATAGATGGTGGCACGCCCTAGCTTCTCTTCGATCGCGCCGGTCAAGGGATCAAACCAGGCCAAGCTCTCAATCTCATCGCCAAACAGCTCAACCCGCAGTGCGTTTTGCTCAGACTCAGCCGGGTAGATATCAATCACATCCCCGCGCACCCGAAACGTCGCCCGCCGCAATTCCACATCATTGCGGGTATATTGCAATTCAGCGAGGCGCTTGAGGATGTCGCGTTGCTCGATCGTATCACCCACCTTCAAATGTAAAATCATGCGGTGATAGGCCTCTGGATCACCCAAGCCATAGATGGCGGAGACTGTGGCAACGATGATGACATCACGCCGCTCTAACAAAGCCTTGGTCGCCGATAGGCGCATCTGATCGATATGATCATTGATCGAAGCATCTTTTTCGATATAAGTATCCGAGCTGGGGACGTAAGCCTCAGGCTGATAGTAGTCGTAGTACGAGACGAAATACTCAACCGCGCTAGCTGGAAAAAACTCTCGCATTTCAGAATAGAGTTGCGCGGCTAAGGTCTTATTGGGTGCCAACATGATTGCCGGACGTCCGGTTTGAGCGATCAAGTTTGCCACGGTAAAGGTTTTACCAGAGCCTGTCACGCCCAACAGCGTCTGGTACAGTTCCCCATCGCTGAGGCCCGCCAACAATGACGCAATCGCCGCTGGTTGGTCACCGGCGGGCTGATAATCACTAACCAGTTGAAAGCCTGAATCGGACATGAGCACCCACTCAAAAAACGAGTGGCGATTGTACCCGAATCACGGCGATCTATTTCAATACTCCCTATTCGCAAGAGAACTTATTAAACCCCTGTTCCACTAACTGTAATTGCAACAGTTAGTTAGCCAAAATATCAACATAAGGCGTCTTGAAATATAGCGCCACACAACTATATAAGAGTTTTCTTAATTACCTATACATGGTAAGTTTGTCCTATCTCAGCTTCCCTTTTTAACCATGAATCTATTACTACCCATTCGTGCCATTCAGTTTGCCATTTTAGTTGGTCTCGCTTTGGGATATCAAACTTCCAACGCCAGCGAACCAACTCTCGCCACGGCTGAAGTCACGCTACAGCGCGTACCTGTTCAACAGATACTGGATGGCGTCATTGACGCGGTTAACCGTACGACGATTTCAGCGCAAACATCGGGTCAAGTCAGCGCGGTCATGTTTGATGTTAATGACTTGGTTCCGAAAGGAGCAATCGTCCTGACGCTGGACGATACTGACCAGAAGGCGGCATTAGAAGGAGCTAACGCTGCTTATCGTGAAGCAGAAGCGCGATTCAGCGAAGCCAGGAAGGAGCATTCACGTACCCAGAAAGTTTATGCTAGTGAGGTGGTGTCTAAATCACAAATGGACAAAGCCGAAGCTTCTCTGGGAGCAGCGCGCGCCAAGCTGAGTGGTGCAATATCCGCACAGACCAGCGCGCAAGAGCAGTTGGATCACACCATCGTTAAAGCGCCGTATAGCGGCATCGTCACTGATCGGCACGTAGAGCTGGGTGAATTGGTACAGCCTGGCACTCAGTTGATGACCGGCATTTCATTGGAAGCATTGCGCGTTGACGTGGCGGTGCCTCAAAAAATCATTGAAACCATTCGTGAGCGCAATCAAGCCAGCGTCATGATTGATTCGGGCGGCAGCCAACAATTAATTCAAGCAGAACGACTGACCGTATTCCCCTACGCAGACCCCAAAACGCATAGCTTTTTAGTACGAGTTTATCTACCGGCGGGTGCGCTGAATGCCTACCCAGGCATGTTCGTCAAAGTCGTTTTTGACATCGGAGAAAAAGAAAGCCTGCTGGTGCCCGAGTCATCGGTTGCCTATCGCAGCGAAGTACGCGCCTTATACGTACTGGAAGAAACCGGCATGCTGAGCATGCGTCATATCCGTATTGGGCATCAAGTCAATGGCGACCAAGTTGAAATACTCTCCGGCTTACAGGCGGGTGAAACCATCGCGTTAGACCCCAATTTGGCGACTGCCGTATTGAAAGAGCAACGCACTGGCAAGCGTAAGGGCAACAGTGATGAGTAAGCAAAAACTGGGGTTTTCTGGTGTCATCGCCAAGAAATTCTTGCACACCGAGATCACGCCGCTGCTGGCATTGATTGGCCTGCTGCTGGGAATTTTTGCGGTCAGCGTCACCCCGCGCGAAGAAGAACCACAAATCAATGTCACCTTCGCCAACGTTTTCATTCCCTTTCCAGGGGCGACCGCCGAGGAAGTCGAGACGCTAATCGCCACCCCTGCTGAGCAAGTACTATCTGAAGTCGACGGCCTAAAGCACGTGTATTCAGTGTCCAGACCAGGCATGGCGGTAATTACCGTCGAGTTTAAAGTAGGCGAAGCCCGCACTGACGCGATCGTGCGCCTATACAATAAAGTCTACTCCAATCAGGATTGGCTGCCGGCTAACCTCGGTGTCGGCCAGCCGATCATCAAACCCAAAGGCATTGATGATGTCCCGATTGTCAGCCTGACGCTGTGGACCGACAACCCGGAGATGGGCGCTTATGATTTAGGCCAAGTTGCGCATGCAATTGAGTCCGAATTAAAACGCGTTCCCGGCACTCGGGAAGTCACCACCATTGGCGCACCAGAACAAATCGTCGCGGTTGAGCTTGATGTGCAGCGTATGGCCAGTTTTGGTATTGCGCTGGATGATTTACGCCGCGCGTTGATGGTATCTAACACTTCCCGCGACGCGGGGAAAATCGTCACCAATGGTCAAGAAATCCCGGTTCAGGCAGGAACCTTTTTGGTGTCTGCCGAAAGCGTCGGTGATTTGGTGGTTGGCGTCAACCAGCGCTCGCCCGTTTTCCTGCGTGACGTGGCTAGCATTCGTCATGGGCCAGCGGTGCCCAACCAGTATGCTTGGCACGCCACCGGGTCAGCTGATACAGGCAGCGTCAAAGGCATCTTTCCAGCAGTCACGATTGCTATTGCCAAAAAACCCGGCACCAACGCGGTGCGTATTGCCCATCAAGTCATCGAACGATTCGAGGCCTTAAAGGGTATCTTTGTACCGGATAGCGTTAACGTAACCGTCACCCGGGACTACGGCAAAACCGCCGAACACAAGGCGCAAACCTTGATTGGTAAGCTGATTTTCGCCACCTCCGCGGTGGTGCTATTAGTATTGCTGACGATTGGCTGGCGTGAGGCAATCATCGTTGGTGCAGCAGTGGTCATCACTCTGATGGTGACACTATTTGCCTCCTGGGCCTGGGGGTTCACCTTAAATCGGGTATCACTATTCGCGCTAATTTTTTCGATCGGTATTTTGGTGGATGATGCCATCGTAGTGGTTGAGAATATCCATCGGCACATGCTTCAAGGCACCAAAAGCTTATCGGAAGCGATTCCTATTGCGGTTGACGAGGTGGGTGGACCAACGATTCTAGCAACCTTTACCGTCATAGCCGCCCTATTGCCGATGGCTTTTGTCACCGGCTTGATGGGGCCGTACATGAGCCCTATCCCGATCAATGCCAGCACCGGCATGCTGATTTCGCTACTGGTAGCTTTGGTGATTACGCCTTGGATGACTCGGGTTATTTTAGCTAACGTCGATTTCAGCAAACATCAGGGTGACAACCACCAGGAAGGCAAACTGTATCGGTTATTTCGCGCCATTTTGAGCCCGTTTTTGAATGGTCGCAAAGGCATGCCCTCACGATTCCTGCTGGGCTTGGTCGTATTGGCACTGATCGCTGGCTCGGTTGGTTTGGCCGGGATGAAACTGGTTGTGCTGAAAATGTTGCCATTCGACAATAAATCGGAGTTTCAGGTGATCGTCGATATGCCTGAAGGCAGTAGCGTTGAAAGAACCGCCCAAGTCTTAACTGCGCTAGGCCACCACGTTGGCACCGTGCCGGAAGTCACCCATTACCAAGCTTACGCTGGCACAGCCGCGCCGATTAACTTTAACGGCCTAGTGCGCCAATATTATTTACGCGAAGGCGCTAACGTTGGCGACTTGCAAGTTAACCTAGTTGATAAAGGCGAACGCGATCGCAAGAGCCATGAAATCGCAGCCAGTTTACGCGAACCGCTACAAACCATAGGCCTGAAATTCAATGCGAATGTCAAAGTCGTTGAAGTCCCACCCGGACCGCCAGTAATGTCGCCGTTGGTCGCCGAAATTTATGGGCTCGATTATCACAAGCAAGTGGACGTCGCCAAACAGGTACGAACTCTGTTTAAAAATACCGCAGATATTGTCGATATTGATGACACGGTAGAAACGCCCTCCAAGCGACTGATTATCCGCGTAGACCGGCAAAAAGCCGCACTGCTAGGCGTCTCACAACAGAGCATTGCTGACGCGTTATCAATGGCGCTTGATGGAGAGGATGCCACCTACTTGCACGATAAAAATGTGAAATATCCGGTACCCATTCGCCTCGAGTTTTCAGCCGGTGATAAAGCAGATACTCAAGCACTATTGTCTATGAAATTACGTTCCCAAAACAATCAGTTAATCAGCTTATCTGAATTGATTTCAGTGGACACTTTGGCGCGCGAACAAACCATTTATCACAAAGATTTGCTGCCCGTTGTGTTTGTGACCGCAGACATGGCGGGCGAAATAGACAGTCCTTTATATGGCATGTTCGATATGGTCGATCAGCTTAAAAATACGTCGCTTGACGACGGCACGCATTTAGATCAACTATTGCTGGATCAACCCGACAACCCCTATCAAAACAGCATCAAATGGGACGGCGAATGGCAAATTACTTATGACACCTTCCGCGACATGGGAATTGCCTACTCAATTGGCTTGATTCTGATTTACTTACTGGTGGTAGCACAGTTTCGCTCCTACATCGTACCACTCATCATCATGGCACCCATCCCACTCACCATCATAGGCGTCATGCCCGGTCATGCGATCATGGGCGCAAAATTCACTGCCACTTCAATGATTGGCATGATAGCGCTGGCGGGTATTATTGTCCGTAATTCAATTCTGCTGGTGGATTTTGTCAATACCCAAGCAACATCGGGAATGGCATTACAAGAGGCGGTTATCCGAGGGGCAGCCGTGCGCGCCAAACCGATTATCCTGACAGGTCTCGCTGCCATGCTGGGCGCCCTGTTTATCTTGGATGACCCCATTTTCTCGGGTTTAGCAATTGCGCTAATATTTGGTATTTCGGTGTCAACTCTGCTAACGCTGATCGTGATACCAGTGCTTTACTACGCCTATCAGTATCGCAGCCTAGAATAAACTGCGATCAGCCAAAGTCAGAGAACACTGGCAGAAAACCCAACTAAATTGAAACCAAGCGTCTCAGTTCTTCAGGGTCTTTCAGAACAATATGTGAGTCATGCACTTCAAGCAAGCCCTGCTGTGACAGACGCTTGATCGTGCGTGAAAAAGTTTCAGGTGTAATCGATATCCGTGATGCAATCACGTGTTTGGGGATGGACAAATAAACCGCAGTACCTGGGGTCGCATCTTCTTCACTACTATCAAGCAAGTAGCTGATCAATCGATAAGTAGCATTATGCAAACTCAAACGATTCAATTCATTCATTAACCAATGAATACGGATTGATAAGCGCGCCATTACCTGAAAACAGGCTTCGGGTGACTTGCTCAAGATATCTATATAGGCCTCTTTATCAATCCGTAACACGGTTGAGCTAGCCAATGCTTGCGCATTGACCGGATAGCCAGACATCCTGCGAAAAATAATAGCCTCTGCAAAAGTGCTGCCGACATTAACGATATCAATCACTTTCTCAGTGCCTTCAAACGACAGCAAACTGAGTTTCATTTTCCCCTTAACCAACAGGAAAAATTCATTAGCTGCTTGCTGTTGTCTGAATAGCACCTCTCCAGACTTGAGGCTATACAAGCTAGTATTTCTCAAAATTATCGAAAAATCCGCTTCATCCAGCTCCATAAAAAGCGGGTTCTTTCGCATTATTTCTCGAAACTCAGATGCTGCTTTCATTCAGTCGTCCTCGACGCTAACACATTAAAATAAGCCCTCTTGTAATCCTCCCATTTTTAATGGGATTTTCAAGTAGAAATCTAGGCAGCTTTCAGCAGATATCTCGGCGGTACGCCACCAATTGCCGTATGCGGCCTTTCGTTATTGTACTGCCACAGCCACTGAGTAGCCAACGATTGTGCTTGTTCAACGGAATCAAATAGGTATAACTCTAGCCACTCGTTCCTAGCGGTACGGTTAAATCGTTCAATATAGGCATACTGTGTCGGCTTGCCTGATTGAATGTAGAGCAAAATGATCTGCTGCTTATTGGCCCAGTCAATCAGTTGTTGACTCACGTGTTTCGAGCCATTATCACAACGAATAACACTCGCTTTCCACGCCACTCAATAAGTTGTTCCAGAGCACGAAGAACACGGCCGCTGGGTAATGATAGATCAGCGTCAATCGTCAAGCATTCTCGATTGTAATCATCAATGAACCATCCATACCACCCTATTTGCTCCGCCATTTAAAAAAACTGGATTGGCTCATGGCATGCTCGCGGCAAAGATCGGGTGGGCTGATCCCTGATTCGTTCTACTTCGAGATCACAATGATTTGACTATCGCTGTATCGTGACTTTTCCTTAGAAATTGCTGGTCTTAGGTTTATGAAAATTCTCTGCTTTTAACCCCGGCGGATTCAATCGGTCATTAACACCAGCAAACATTCCAAAAGTTCCAAAAACCACCAACTGCCACAGGCTACAACCCCCTGTTCGACTTGATCTCACCAGTCAAAGCAACCACCAAATTGATTTAGATCAATGTATCTTTAGGTATAAGACATGTAATCTGCGCGCGGTTATCTGTGACAATTTGTCGCACTTTGTGTAGGGTAATAACGAAAGCGCAATAACGGATCAAGGCGAAACATACCTTGGTTCTTTTTTAAAGTGACTTTCAGCTCTAGTGTATATTAGCTTACTATGAATACTGGATTTTGCGATAAGTGCTCATCGTGCCAGCATTGAAATCAATCCAATCGGAGAATACAAATGAACCAAAAGAAACAACCAAAAGAAATGCCTGAACGGGTACCATTTTGGCAGAGAGTACTCGAAAACCACTTCCTGCTGCTGTTTTTGGGCATCACCATGCCAACAGTTTTTTACATCCTATGGGGCATCATGGAAGTAGCTAACTTACCCATCGCCGATTAAACAAATAACTGCTGGAGACAATCAATAAAATGACTTCATTTCAACCCCCTTCTGAACGGATCTGGTGGAATGTACCAGTAGGCCGACAAGAGATAGTGTGGATCGGAATAGCGCTAGTTTGGTGCCTGATCATGTTCTTTATGATGCCTTACTGGCACGTATACGGTAAACAGAACCTCTCCAATGAGGCCTATCAGACTACACCGGCCAAGTTTCAAGCCAAAGTCGATGCAATGGTCGAGCAATATACAGTTGGAGATGAAAGTGGGCTGCCCATTGTCCATCCCCCTGCTGGCAGCGACGTTTACCTTCTAGGGCGTTTATGGCAGTGGTATCCCATTTTGGAGCTAGAGAAAGATAAGTCTTACAGAATCCATCTCTCCTCAATGGATTGGCAACATGGCTTTTCGCTTCAGCCCGTCAACATCAATCTTCAGGTCATTCCAGGTTATGAGATGGTCCTTAACATGACTCCCGACCAAGCTGGGGACTTCGGCATTATTTGTAACGAATACTGCGGTATTGGGCATCATACAATGCTGGGCAAAATAATAGTTAAGGAGTAATAAAATGTCACGATTTCGCATTTGCCCTGATTCGGGCTTCTATTTCGACAAGTCAGCAGAAAGTCTGATTAAAGTAAACGCCGTTGCGGCGGTTGTCTCACTACTAATTGCAGGCATAATGGGGTTAGGAGTCATCCTAACTCGCTGGCAAACTATCCATCTGCTTCCTGCCGATCAATTCTATACAGCCCTAACCTCTCATGGTATCAACGCGCTGATATTCTGGTGCATTTTCTTTGAGATAGCGGTACTCTATTTCGCCTCCTCGACCCTACTTCGTTGTCGACTGGCAGCACCTCGTTGGGCATGGCTAGGGTTTATATTAATGATTGCTGGTGCGGTCATTAATAACGTTGCGGTACTACAAGGCAAGTCGAGCGTCATGATGACTTCCTACGTACCCATGCAGGCAGAGCCACACTTTTATCTGGGTTTAATCTTGTTTGCGGTTGGCGCATTGATCGGTTGTTTTGTTTTTCTTGGCACGCTTGTTATCGCCAAGGACGAAGGCACCTATGAAGGATCTGTCCCACTGGTTACCTTTGGTGCACTCACTGCATGTATCATTGCAATCTTCACCATCGCCTGTGGAGCCATCATATTGATTCCCACCTTTTTATGGTCGATTGGGTATATCAGCCACATAGATGCTGAAATGTACCGCATCATATGGTGGGGCTTAGGACACTCTTCACAACAAATTAACGTCGCCGCTCACGTATCGATATGGTACTTGATCATAGGCGTCCTATTTGGAGCTCGCCCAATGTCAGAGAAAGTTAGCCGTTCTGCTTTCTTGCTCTATATTTTGTTTCTCCAACTCGCCAGTGCCCACCATATCCTCGTTGACGTCGGTGTTAGTGCTGAGTGGAAGATATTTAACACCAGTTACGCCATGTATCTCGCTGTGTTAGCCAGTATGATCCACGGCCTCACCATCCCAGGCGCGATGGAAGTAGCTCAACGTGAAAAAGGCTTCACCAAAGGTTGGTTCGAATGGCTCCGTAAAGCACCCTGGGGCAATCCAGTTTTTTCCGGGTTTTTTATGTCACTGGTCACCTTCGGATTCATCGGCGGCATCACTGGTGTGGTCATGGGTACTGAACAAATCAACCTGATCATCCATAACACCATTTATGTGCCCGCTCATTTCCACGCTACCGTAGTGACCGGTACGACCATGACCTTTATGGCACTAACTTATCTATTGATCCCCTTGTTATTTAGGCGTCAAGTTTTCCTCCCTACTCTGGCCAAGTGGCAACCCTATATTTTCGTTGGGGGTATGACACTACTGATACTATTCATGCTCGGGGCTGGCACACTGGGTGTATCTCGACGTCACTGGGACATGGGATTTACCGGCTCGTTGTTGAGCTTCGAATATCCAGGCACAGCCTATATGATGATGGCAGTAGCCGGAGTTGGTGGCGTTTTGGCCGTCATTGGTGGTGCAGCATTTATTGTCATCGCCGTTGGCTCCTTGCTGTTCGGTAAGAAGCTAGAGCCATCAGCTGGGTTATTTCAGAGCTTTGGTGTCCCAATGGCAGCCTCCGTCTATAACATTACCCGTCCGGAACAATTGGCTATGGCTAAAAAACTTCCGGTAGAGGAGCACGGATCAAGTGGATTCGAAGCACCTGGCACGTTTGTGCTCGCCATGCTGCTACTGGTTTGTTTTGTAGTCTACTACTTCATTAACTGGGACTATCTGTCATCCGTCTGGCCAATGAGTTAAACCTGGCCCTCGGCGGGATGAGCGAGCTAATTTGCGCTCATCCCGCAATCTTTCTTCAAGACACGTTATTTGATGCATAATCACAATGTGTTTACTTAAGACGATCCGTCTGTCATGGCAAAAGAATTAGTCAATCTATTTAAGCTCCGTATCGGCTTCATCATGATGCTCACGGCTCTAGTGGCGATGTTAATCACCCCTGGGCCAAGTTTGCAGTGGTGGCAGGTGCTGATACTGGCGCTAGCAGTGCTGGTTTCCGCAGCCAGTGCGGGTGCCTTTAATCAATACTATGAAGTCGATCTTGATCGACAAATGCCACGCACCCAAAACCGACCTTTTGTAACTGGCTATTTTCAACATGGCCCGATATGGATCGCTATCATCTTGGGCTTGCTCGCCATTGGCGTCGTTGCAGCAGCAGTCGCGTTGAATTGGAGTAGCGCCTTGTACATTTTCCTAGGCGCTTTCTTTTATGCCATCATCTACACCGTTTGGCTGAAACGGCGTACCTGGCTAAATATAGTAATCGGCGGAGCATCTGGAAGCTTTGCAGTTTTAGGGGGTGCCGCAGCGGTAGACCCATCACTGGGCCCAATACCCCTCTTGTTTGCACTGGTATTATTTTTGTGGACCCCTTCTCACTTTTGGAGCCTCGCGATTGCCAAGCATGACGACTACAAGGCTGTTGGTGTACCCATGCTGCCCGTTGTCACCGGCAACCAACAAGCAGCTAAGGCAGTGCTTGCCAACACCCTGGCTTTGGTAATTGTTTCAATTTTGCCTTTTTTTTACGGTATGGGGTGGATATATCTGATAGGCGCACTAGGTGGTGGTGGCTACTTCCTCTATCGAAATCTTCAAATGGTCTACGACCCAACGCCCAAAACCGCCATTGCAAGTTTTCTGGCTTCTCTGCTTCAGCTTATATTGCTGCTGTCAGCCGCTGTTGTTGATCACCTGGTTTGATCTAACCCCTTTACTGAATCTGCTCGTGAGTGCAAGATCATTGCCGTTAAACCAATCCACGACGGCTCCAACCTTCTTCAGCGCGTGGGTTCTTGGCTTATTGGGTTTTCTGTTTTCGTCAGTATGGATCACGGCCAACGCGATTTCAACTGACTCTGTGGACACCCAAGCTACTGGTCCGAATTCAGGCTTTGACTATAAAGCAGCCCTTAAAACCAGCCAGCAGGCAATTGGTAATTCGGTGGGCAATTATCCAATAACTGATGCCACCAACAGGGTAACAAATCTTGCTGATTTTCGCGGTAAGCCGTTGGTTATTAGCATGGTCTATACTAGCTGTTACGAGATTTGCCCAATGACTACACGCCACCTCGCTAAGGTAGTCACAAAAGCTCGGGAAGCACTCGGCGAGGATAGTTTCAACGCCGTAGCGATAGGCTTTGAGTCGGCTGTTGACACACCCGACGCTATGCAGTTTTTCGCGACCAAGCAAGGGATTGACGACTCATCCTGGCACCTGCTCAGTATCAATATTGACGATTTGAGCCTGCTGATTCAAGATTTGGGGTTTAATTATGTTCCCACTTCACAAGGCTTTGACCATATCATTCAAGCAACCATCATCGATGCCGAAGGCATATTATACCGACAAGTCTACGGGCAAACTTTTGAAACCCAGTTGCTGGTTGAGCCTCTAAAAGATTTGGTTTTGGGTAGACCAAAATCAACCCAAAGTTTTGTTGATCAGCTGGTTAGTAAGGTTCGGTTTTACTGCACTACCTACGATCCCACTCGGGATGGGTACTTTTTTGACTACTCTTTGTTCATAGGCATGATTATTGGTGGATTAATTATCATTTTGGGCGTCATTTTCATCGTCAAAGAATCACTGCTGAATAGGATGGTATCACGTAGACTCCCACCTTCAAATTAAGAGCTGGCAAGCCTAAATGTGTGGCTAAACTGTCTTGAATAGTAGCCCTTGCGCGCATCCTGTCCAGCTAGTTTTCGATAATACCAACAGGCCTTAGTGCCAATAAAATCACCTTAACGGGTTCAAAAAGTAAGTCTTATGAATGTTAACCCTCTAAAACGAAGTTACTTGGCACTAGAGGCCTGGTTTAACACCTCTTTTGGTGACTGGAACCCGCTATATCATCTGGGAACACTGACTTTCTTTTTTTTCTGGATAATTTTAGTTAGCGGTATCTACCTGTTTATTCCCTTTCATGGCAGCCTCGATGGCGCCTACGATTCTGTTGAGTATATGACTCATCAACAGTGGTATATCGCTGGGGTCATGCGCAGCCTCCATCGATACGCATCGGACGCCGCTATCATTACTATATTGTTGCACCTATTTCGTGAATTCTCTCTCGGTCGCCACAAGGGGTTTCGCTGGTACTCGTGGGTTACTGGTGTCCCAACTTTGTGGCTGGTTGTCACCGTCGGCATTACCGGTTATTGGTTAGTGTGGGACAAAATGGCGCAATACATCGCCATAGGATCTGCCACGCTCATGGATGCGTTGCCCATTTTTTTCGGCTCGATGACCCGTAACTTCCTAGACGGCGCAATGACCGACCGTTTCTTTATTCTGATCGAATTTTTGCATTTGCTCGGACAACCTTTAGTTCTGGTATTTGCGCTATGGTTTCACGTCCGTCGAATGTCAAACGTCAGTATCAACCCACCAAAGGGGCTCGCTATCGGCAGTATGATTGCTTTGCTGACGCTATCACTGCTTAAGCCCGCGACAAGCCATGAACCGGCCGATCTATCGAGCGTACCCCAGGTTTTGAATCTTGATTGGTACTACCTCAATGTCTATCCACTTCTGGATTACTGGACAGCCGGCCAAGTCTGGATGCTAACACTAGGTACGACTGCATTGTTAATGCTACTACCCTGGGTCCCGTTCAAAAAAACCGGTCCAGCGGCTGTGGTCAAATTGTCTAGGTGTAACGGCTGCGGTCAGTGCTTTGAGGACTGCCCCTTTGAAGCGATCAGCGTACAGGCGCGTACCGATGGCGCGCGACACAAATATGAAGTGGTGGTCGATCCTGGCTTATGTGCCTCTTGTGGAATTTGTGTGGGCTCTTGTCACCAATCTAATCCATTTCGCACATCTCCAGAAGTCCTTGATTCAGCCATCGACATGCCACAGTTTTCGATAGACCACATTCGTACCGAAACCCAGCAAGCACTGGCCAATCTACAAGGCGACGTCAAGATTCTGATGCTGGGCTGTGACCAAGGCTATGATGTCAAGCGCTTGAATTCAAAAGATACTGCTGGCGTCTCCCTAATCTGCTCTGGGATGATACCGCCATCCTTAATTGAGTACGCGCTCGCAAAAGGAGCCGATGGTGTGATGGTAGCAGGCTGTCGCTCAAGCGATTGCTTTTACCGTCATGGCAACCGATGGGGAAAAATGCGGATGGATCGTAATCGTGAACCAAAGCTGCGTGCCAGAGCAGATCATCGCCGAATAGCAGTACATGGTGGCGCCCAAACGGATCATAAAATCATGGCTAAGTTCTTAGATACATTTCGCACCGACCTCGGCCAATTCCAAGCAAATGAACAAGACACAATCGTAACTGCCAGCAGTGAGAAGCCTAATGTCTGACCGAATTAAAAAAGGGCTTCGATATCCCTTACAAATACTTAATTACGCCGCCTTTATGGCGCTAGTTTGGTATTTCTCTGCTGCACCCTCATTTCAGCACATTCAGCCAAACGAGGCGGTGGTGGCATTGACATTCAGTCATTTTGGCGAACACCTGGAACCTTGCCGCAGGCTCACACCAGAAGAATTGGCGGCGCTACCTCCGAACATGCGAAAGCCTGTTGAATGTGGTCGAGAACGCTCACCTATAATTGTTGAAGCACTAATGGATGATAAGCCGCTATTGAGCCAGAAAGCCGATCCACCTGGGCTATACGGGGATGGTGGAGTTGATGTTTTCATAACTACCCGCGTGCCAACAGGACCACACAAACTAAGCGTCCGGATGAACGATAGCGTGCATGTGGAGGGATTTAAGTACACCCATGAAGAAACGGTCGACTTGGCTCCTGCACAGTTACTCCTGATCGATTTCAATCTTGAGGACGGTTTTGTCTTAAGGTAATATTAGTACTCGCGCTAATCAGGCTGCCGCTTACCAAGCAGGCATTTCACTCCTTGATCTGACTTTGACTACTGGAGGGATCTGCGCCTTCACTCGTCTGGCTCTTGGTAAGACGCTCTATCATTGAAAAAGAAGCGACCGACAAAGTCATAATAATCACCAGGAATATCAGCGAACGGGATTCGAATCGTTTTCCACGTTTGAGTTCAATCTGGTTGAGTATCCAGTCTGATAAAAAGTAAAGTACTATTGCAGCGATTGTGAATAAGATAATTTGTGTCATTGGTTTACTATGAATAAATATGAAAAACCATCAGATATATGATCAAGCCGGTCAATGAAACATATGCCCACATTGCCAACGTAAGACGTGCAAGTTGGAGATGGTGTTGAATTTCGCCCCTGATACCGTAACGAGCTACAGCGACTACCAGCGGTAAATTAACGATAGCCAAAATCACGTGTGAAGCGAGGATGGAAAAATAGACAGGTCGTACCATACCAACGCCCACGAACGGAGTTCTGCCAATACGCAGATGATAGATCATGTACGAGATCAAAAACAGTGTCGAAACCATTAGCGCCAAGGCCATGCATATTTTATGTGCGGCATAGGACTGCTTTCGAATAAAATAGTAACCTATTCCCAGCAAAATAGCTGCGGAGACATTTAACAGTGCATTCAGGTGAGGAAGGTAGGAAATGATTAGGTCGCTGCTTTGCATTATTTACGGATTAAACCCTTAATGAAATCACTATTCAAACAATTGCGCGTGTGTCTTCTTACTCTAGCCTTGCTGCCCACACTGGGGTATGCAGCTGAGGCAATCGAAGAGGCTGATATTTTCAATGGTTACTATTCCAGAGTTGGTAACGATGGCAAGCCAGCTGAGGCAACTGGATATAGCCTATCCATGAAGTTTTACCCCGATCAGTGGGTGATTTTACTGTATATCCCCTACCCATATTCAAACAGTGTGTCGACTGAGGTGGTGCATAAGGTCTTCGCCGAAGTGAAACAAACGGTGACTGAAAGCGCTTATGTTAAAAGTGATTTTGGATTACTCGAACAAGCAGCAACGGTCAGTATCGAGCCCTATGGAATAGAAAATGATCGAGCACTATTTGATTGTGGTGGAAGTGGGACTTGCGCTACCATATTTTTTAAAGATGCTCTGCATATCGTTAAAACAGGCATTATCAATGATCACATTATCAAGTATAACCGAGTGCCCAATTCGGTAGCTGCTGATCAATAAAAACTGCGAATCTCGCGAAATAATGATGCAATGGTTGCGGGATCATGTGGTTGAGAAAATGACCCAACGATCTTTGCTTGGGGGTCTGCCAGAAAGATCGCAGCCGTATGGCTAACCAGGTAATATCCCGGTCGCGTTTCGGGCTCGATGATGTACCCCGCGCTCAATTGCTGAGCCAAATTATCGATGCTTTCTTTGGTGCCAGTCACCGCAGTAAACTCTTTGTTAAAAAAGGCCATATAGTTGGCCAGTTTGTCCAGGGTATCCCGCTCTGGGTCGACTGAGACAAAAAATACTTGGGAGTCCGACCATACCTCAGGCTCCTCCAACAACTTGGCTTGCATAGCCGTTAATACTGAAAGCGTGGTAGGGCAGATATCAGGGCAGTGGGTATAGCCAAAGAACACAAACGACCACCTACCCTGCAAACGCTTAACGCTAAATGGTTGGCCGTGGTGATCGGTCAATTCAAAATCGGTAATTAGTTTGGGCTGGGGCCGCAATACACCGATCAAATCCTCGGGTATGGACCGAGTCGAATTCTTCAGCGCAATCACACCCACAATGATTCCAATCAACAGCAAACCAAACAAAATAATTGAACCGGGGAAAAAGGGTTTTTTCTGGGTCATACAGTATTGATACCTAGTTGGTTGGAATTAACGGTTAATGTAGGCTTACGTTCTCGCCTCTGGCCTAAGACCCCTACTTTAGCTTCCATTGTTTAATGGCCCAGACGAAAAATGCGAACAGCATGGTCACATTAATAATCATCCCGATCACAAAGAACGAAGTTAGTTTTCTTTTCTTTTCTGAATGCGGTGTTTCGTCGGGTACCGCTCGTTCTAGTGGCTTAGATTCCTGTGAGTGCCCGAGTTCATTATCACCAATAACACCCGCATTCCCCACCGAAACCGAAGTCACAGCAAAGTCGCTATTGCTAGTTGCAGCATACACAATAGTCGAGTTCAGTAATGCACTGCCAGATAGCGCTACCATTAGAGAACACAAGAACAAATTTCTAGACAAGGTCAGCATGTACTAGACTGAAATATAGGAAATATTAAGTAAATTAGTCACTGTGGAACCCAGTTTAGACGTGGCGGTTCAAAGCCCCTTGAGCAGATGGCGTCAAAGCGTTAGATTTTAACTGAAAAAGATGGCTAGTGTCGCAACACCTCTAGCAAGCTAGGCTTGGTAGCGAGCAGTTGTTTAGTGTCATACGCAATCCGGTGAGTGCCATGACACTGCGCACAGGCCATCACCGCCACCGTTCCTAAATCTCGACCCTGTTGTCTCATATCGTCTGATTCCAAGCTAACTTGCAATTCATCAAGCGCCGATTCAAGCCCTCTATCAGGATAGGTTTTAGGCATTTTTTCGTGACAATTACTGCATACTTCACCTACCGCATCAATCCCAATACGCAGCTCGCCCAAAGCGGCCAATGATGGCTCTTGCTCACCTGCTCTTATTGCTAACTTGATTTGGTTAACGGTTGTGTTCAACGACGTCATCGAATCAGATAAGGATTCGCCTTCATTGATACGAATGTGCTCAAAATTCGGCGCTCGATATAAGGCGGCTGTTACCGAGCGAAACTGATGGTGGCAATCGTTGCAACTCGCTTGCAATGATTTAAGCGCAACCGCTACCTCATCATATTGGTTTGAGACTTGGGCGGTTTGCAAATCTCGCACCGACTTCTGATCGAGTCGGTGTTTCCACTCCGGCACCATTTCAGCAATTTTCTGGTAATCCTCAGTAAAGCGATTCACCCATTCAGCCAAATTATCTGCCAGCTTATCAGCTACCATTTGCGGCACTTTCCCAGGAACAACCTGACCCCTCACCTCTTCAACGACCTGCTCAATGGCCTGCATATCCCGACGCAAATTAAACATGGTATGCAGCCACACGTGGCGCTCGTTTTCAGGTTGATACCACTGCGCGAGCGATTGCGGCGGCAATTTCACCAACCGAACTCGGTCTTGATGCTGATGAATCAGCATTGCCACCAGCAACCATGGCAGAATCAATAAACCCATTAGTAACCGTTTTTTCATAGTCGCCCCTCAAGGCGTAAAACAAACTCCATACCCCTTTGACCACTGTCTTAGTGACCAACCACCCAGTAGCTTACCGCACATAACTCACACAATCCCTCTCTCGATTGCTCCTTGACAAGAAATTGCAAATAATTGAGAGAACTAGCACCTGTCTCCTTGATAAAGATCAACGACAATTTGTTGGATTGATCAGATACTGCGTCATAGTGTCGCAGTCGGCACACGATATTCGTTCGAATTTCAACAATCAATGAATTTGTCTAATCAATGAACTGGGAGATCTCTATGAAACAATCCATCTTCACCAAGACTGCCATAGGCACAGCAATGGCGCTGTCTATTTCTATGGCATCAATCGGGGTGCATGCCGAAGCACCACCGTTATCGGAAGAAGAGTTTGAAACCGCAAAATCACTCTACTTTCAGCGCTGCGCAGGCTGCCATGGTGTGCTTCGAAAAGGTGCAACCGGTAAAAACCTGGAGCCCAAAGCTACCCTAGAAAAAGGCACCGAGCGCTTAGCCAAAATTATCGCCTACGGTACCGAAGGCGGCATGAACAACTTCGACGATATTTTCGGTCAGGAGCAGATCGACCTACTAGCGAAATATATCCAACACGAACCACCCGTTCCACCAGAGATGTCTCTGGAGTTAATGAAGGAACGACATACGGTTTTTGTTGAACCTGCGGATTATCCTGAGACGCCAATGCATGACCGCAACTGGGAAAATTTCTTCCTAGTAATTGAGCGCGATGCGGGCAAAATTGCGGTAGTTGATGGTGATACAAAAGAGATCATCGCTCACATTGATACGGGTTATGCGGTTCACGTATTAAAAACGACTGAGCACTCATCCGTGCTTGAATCTGAAAACCCTGGTCGTTTCTGGTACATCATGGGCCGTGACGGCATGATGACTAAAGTCGATTTGTGGCAAACACCAGAGAACATGAAAGTTGCCGCAGTACAGGTAGCTTATGACGCGCGTGACGTTGCAGTATCAGGTGACGGTAAATACGTCATCGGTGGCGGTTACTGGCCTCCACATTTTGTCATTCTGGAAGCTGAAACAATGATGCCGATTAAAGTGGTGTCAACTCGCGGCGTCAATGTGGATGGTGAATATGTCAATGAATCACGTGTTGCAGCAATCTACGATACGCCTAATGCGCCAACCTGGCTGGTGGCAGCTAAAGAATTGGGGCAAATGTGGCAGGTTGATTACAGCGATTTAGATAATCTACAGATCACTAAAATCAATTCAGCAAAATTCCTGCACGATGGCTTCTTTGATCCAACCGGACGCTATTTCCAAATTGCAGCGAATGCTTCTGACAAGATGGTGGTGGTTGATAGTGAAACACGCAAGCTGGAAGCCATGATCGACGTCGATAAAAAGCCTCATCCTGGCCCTGGTGCAAACTGGATTGACCCAGAATGCGGCCCAGTTGGCGGCACTACTCATCTAGGCGTAGGTAAAGTCACTGCTTGGGGTAATGACCCAGCTGGTCATCCTGATAATGCTTGGAAGATCTGCTATGAAGTTGAAACAGATGGCCCTGGAGTATTCCTGCGTACCCATCCTGATTCTGAGTATGTGTGGGCGGATCAAACCAAACACCCAGAACCAGAAGTTCAGCAATCCGTTCAGGTTATCTCTAAGGCAACCCACGAGATCGTTAAGACTATTCGTCTGACCGAGAAAGAAGGCTATGCTGCAGTCCACTTTGAGTTCAACAAAGACGGCACCGAAGTTTGGGCCTCAGTTTGGAACCGTTCAGACAGCTTGGAGCCCAACGGTGAGATCATCATCTTTGATTCCAAGACTTTGGAAGAAAAGGCGCGTATCCCAGGATTTTACGCACCAACCGGCAAGTTCAACGTTTATAACCGTGTAAACCACGTTACATAAACGCTGATAGGATCACGGGCATACGCTGTAAAAGGCGTATGCCCGTTCTTTATATGAAGCTTATTTTGGTTTGAGTCCGTAGCAACAATATAATAACAAGCGGCACTCAAACCCAAGTCAGTTTTAGTTCGCGTCTAACAATAGCCGCAACCACCAACCAACAGATAAGAGCAGCATGACTCAATTAACCGCAAACAACCGTCCGTATCCACGTAAATTATTCTGGGGCGCCACCCTCGGCGGTGCACTCTTATTTTTTATTCTCGGCATCCTATTCTGGGGTGGGTTTAATACCGCCATGGAGGCCACCAACGAACTGGAGTTCTGCATTGGTTGCCATGAGATGGAAGAGAACGTCTATCAAGAATACGTGCCAACCATCCACCACTCCAACCGAACGGGTGTTCGCGCAGTATGCTCCGACTGTCACGTGCCGAAGTCTTGGATCCATAAAATGGTGCGCAAGGTAAAAGCCAGCAAAGAGGTCTATGGCAAAATTATCGGGAAAATTGATACACCCGAAAAATTTGAAGCGCATCGTCTCGAAATGGCAAAAAGTGTCTGGAAAACAATGAAAGAAACAAACTCCAGGGAATGCAGGAACTGTCACAACCTGGAGTCAATGAATCCCAAGTTTCAAAAGCCGCGCGCGCGTAAACAGCATATGAATGCATTTGAAACCGGACAAACTTGTATCGATTGCCACAAAGGCATTGCGCACAAAAACGTCCGCGATTCTTTGAGTGATGAAGAACTGGAAGCCCTTGAAGCACCCAACCCCGAATTCATCCGACCTATCCCAGCGCATTTTCTGGCAGGATTAGAAGAGCTTAAAGTTATCGAAGCAGAACAAGCTGAGACAGATAAAATCGAAAAGGCAAAGCAAAAAGAGGCTGAGACTGCCAAAACACTCGCAGCAAAAGCTGCTGAAGAAGAGCGCATTGATGCCGCTGTGGCTGCTGCGCTGGCCGCCCAAGGTGGCGCCGCTGCAGGTGAAGCAAGCGCTCAACCCAACACCGCTGCAGCCAGTGCCACTAATGGAGCCGGTTTTGGTGTCGATTGGTCTGTTGCTCCCTCGCGAGAAATAACTATCTTTTATCCAGGTCAAACCTCAATGGAATGGGTGCTAAATGGCCGTGACCATGGTGGGGCTCGTGCGTTTGTTAAATCCGGCGATACTTGCGCTAGCTGTCACGATAAAGAAGCGGCAGCTATGGGTGAAAAAATGGTCACTGGTGAAAAGGCTGAACCGACCCCGATTGAAGGTAAACGCGGCAGCATTCCGGTGAATGTCCAAGCAACTCATGATGATACTAATCTGTTCTTACGATTTGAGTGGGAAGATACCGCACACGTTGATGTGCCGTTTGTGGATGGTGGCAAGATGGATCCAGAAAACCCAATGAAACTGGCTGTTATGCTCGCTACCAACGATCTAAAGTACGCGGATCAAGCAGGCTGTTGGGGCACTTGCCATCACGATGCTCGCACCATGCCAGACACGCCCGAAGCCGATGCAGCAGGTGCGGCAGCAACTAATTTGGATTTAAGCCAAGGCATAACCAAATACCTTGAAGAAAGCCGAACTGAAATCGAAGTCAAAGGCCGTCGTGGTAAAAAACGCGGTGGTTGGGATAAGCTAAAACCCGCAGCAGAGATTGATGCAGCGGTCAACGGTAATACTGTAATGGATTTACTGCGTTATCAATCAGGCACCGGCGAAACCGAAGACGGTTATATTTACGACCAACGCATCATGCAAGGCGGCCAGGGTTTTGAAGTGTCAACCAACAACGAGGGTGGTCGCTGGGTGGTTGAAATGAAACGGGCGCTAAGCTCTGACCAAGTGGGTGACTTAAGCCTTAACCCAGACCAAAAATACAATTTTGGTTTTGCAATTCATGATGACTACAGTAACGCCCGTTTTCATCATGTATCCTTGGGTTATAAGCTCGGCTTTGATGACGCCGACGCAGACATTAATGCAGCCAAACAGTAAGATTGGTAAGCCTGTGAAAAAGGATATGGTCGTGTTTATTAATCATCTATCTCGCCACAGCGCCGCCTTAAGTCGCACGGTTCTGCTCGGGCTTAGCTTGATCGCCGCCAGTGGGTGTGCCAATGCTGAAACCCACGTGGTTGAAATGCTGAAGTATCAATTTGCACCAGAAGAGATCACGATTCAAGTAGGTGATACTGTACGCTGGCTCAATACCGAGCGACGCCAGTATCACACCATTTGGTTTAAAGATCAGGGTGAAGATGAAACGCCTGAGTTATTTCCAGAAGAGTTCTTTGAAAAAATGTTCGATAGCGCCGGTGATTTTCCTTATATCTGCGGCCCGCACCACGAATCACACGCCATGAAGGGGATAGTGCGTGTCGTGCCGTAATCAAGTAGCAACTGTAGTGGCCGCCGTCACATTAGGCGTGTTGGCTATCAACGCGTCTGGCTCGCCGCTTTCTGAGACTCGACAAACAGAGCTGCAGCATTTATTACGGCATGATTGCGGTTCTTGTCACGGCATGACTCTAAAAGGCGGGCTAGGGCCTGCCCTAACCCAGGATGCTTTGGTGGAAAAACCCAAAGCGTATATTCAACAAACCATTCGCGATGGACACCCTGGTACCCCCATGCCACCTTGGGGTTCACTGTTGTCTCAAACAGACATCGAGTATCTGGTTGAATTACTGACTGGGGACAATATTCTGCAATGAAGCGCATATACCTAATATTCGCCTATTTGATGCTATCGCTATCTCTGATACAAACAGTCAACGCGCAAGCCTTGCGTGGCACGGGTGATTTAGGCATCGTGATTGAACGCGCTGATGGCAGTATCCAAATCGTTGAGCACAGCCAAAATTCTGCGCTGGCTCACATCACTGGTTTGGGTGATTTATCACATGCTTCTGCGGTTTTCTCCCGTGATCAGCGCTTCGCTTATATTTTTGGGCGTGATGGACAGCTCACTAAGGTTGATTTATTAGAGCAAAAAATCAGTGCCCAGATTCAGCAGTCGGGTAATAGCATTGGCGGAGCCATCTCGCAAAATGGAAGTCTGGTCGCTGTGTCCAATTATGAGCCAGGCGGAGTTAAGGTTTTTGATGCCGATACCTTAGCGCTAGTAGCCGATATCCCCGCCCTGTACCGCAATAAAGGAAGCTCAGTTGATCAAACCTCTAAAGTAATCGGCTTGGTCGATGTGCCTGGTCAACGATTTGTATTTAGCCTGTGGGACGCGGGTGAAATTTGGATCGCCGACCTGCAAGACACCAGCCAGCCGCGCATCGAAAAATTCAAAGGTATTGGTCAATTTCCGTACGACGCCTTAGTCAGTCCTGATGGGCGCCATTATATTGCCGGTCTGTTTGGTGAAGATGGAATGGCCTTGCTTGACCTTTGGCATACTGATCAAGGTGTGCGCCGAATTTTACCAAACTACGGCAAAGGCGAGCAAAAGCTACCGGTTTATAAAATGCCCCATTTAGAGGGCTGGGCAGTCGCTGGCAATTACGCTTTCGTACCTGCAGTGGGTCGCCATGAAGTGTTAGTGATTGACATGAATACTTGGCAAGAAGCGGGGCGAATCAGCGTCCACGGGCAGCCCATATTTGTAATGGCGCGCCCTGATGGCCGACAGGTTTGGGTGAATTTTGCACACCCCGACAACGATACGGTACAAATTATCGATACCGAGTCGATGGAAATTATTAAAGAACTCAAACCCGGAAAAGCCGTGCTACACATGGAGTTTGAGCCACGCGGAGAAGAAGTTTGGGTATCTGTTCGTGACGAAGATCGGGTTGAAGTCTACGACACCTCCAGTTTCGAGCGATCTGCTACCCTGCCCGCTTTAAAACCCAGCGGTATATTTTTCACCTCTCGCGCGCATCAAACAGGGCTATGAGCGAATATTCCGCATTTCAAAAGCAGCTGCTAAACGATTATCAGCATGACTTTCCGCTGACATCGACACCGTTTGCAGATATCGCCGCGCAACTCGGAACCGATGAAGCCAGCGTTATCGAACATTATCAAGCCCTAGCCGATGAGGGTGCGGTCAGCCGTATCGGGCCAGTGTTCCGAGCTAATCGAGTCGGCGCCAGCACTTTGGCAGCTATGTGCCTACCAGAGTCAGAGTTGCAATCAGTCGCCGAGACCGTCAGCAGCTTTATTGAAGTCAATCACAATTACGAGCGAGAACACCGATTCAACCTTTGGTTTGTCGCCAATGCTGGGTCTAAAAGCGAGTTGCATGACGCGATTTCGCGAATTGAGCAAGCAACTGGATATCCAGTAATGCAATTGCCGATGCTGAAAGACTACTACATCGACCTGGGGTTTAGCTTGCAATGGACATGAAGGTTTTTGACCCCTTGCTGGAAGCTCGCTTGATCGAAGCAATCAGCCATGGCTTGCCATTAGTATCCCGGCCCTATGCTGCCATCGCGCAGCAATTGGGTTGCAGTGAAACCGAGGTAATTGGCGGAATCGAAAGTCTGATGCAGCGCGATGACATCAAACGCTTTGGCGTCGTCGTCCATCATCGGAAATTGGGTTATACCGCCAATGGCATGGTGGTTTGGGATGTTCCTGATCAACAGGTTGCAGAAATTGGACATTGCTTTAGTCAATATGAGTTCATCACGCTCTGCTATCAGCGACCGCGACACTTACCGGATTGGCCCTATAACCTGTTCTGTATGGTACACGGTAAAAATCGTGACGCGGTCTTACGCAATATTGATTTAATCGTTGAGCACTGCGACTTGACTCGCATTCGTCATGACGTGCTGTTTAGCAAACGCTGCTTTAAACAGCGTGGCGCTATTTATAAGCCATCAACATCGGGCTGATCTAAGTGATCATAGATGCATTAGCCAGGGGTTTAATCAATCACTATCAAGGTGGTCTGCCACTGTGTGAACAACCATTTGTGCGTATCGCAACTGAGCTCAAGGTTGACGAAGCACGCATCATCACCACAATAGCTTCACTGCTGGAATCAAAAACACTGAGCCGATTCGGCCCACTGTACGATGCCGCCAAGCTCGGCGGTGCTTTTACCCTTGCAGCCTTGCAAGTACCGGAAGATCGCTATGATGCCGTAAGTGCGCAGGTTAATCAGTTCACCGAGGTAGCTCACAATTATCGGCGTGATCATGCACTCAATATGTGGTTTGTGGTGGCTAGCGATCACGCCAAACATATTCAATCGACCCTGCAAGCAATTGAAGCAACTACCCGTTTAAAGGTTTACGATTTCCCTAAGGTGCAGGAATTCTATGTGGGCTTATGGTTACAATTAGACGCTCAAGGCAAGGTCTCGACTCAGCCAGTGCCCAACAAAACCCAGGCAATACCCTATCAAGCGGATCCTCTTGATCGGCCAATTATCAAAGCCACCCAGGCAGGCTTAGCCTTAACCAGCCGACCCTACGATGTTATTGCCAAACAGCTGGAAACACCTATAGACATCGTCCTTATGCGCCTAGAACACATGCTATCGGCCGGAGTCATACGTCGAATAGGCTTGGTTCCCAATCATTATAAGCTCGGCTTACACGGCAATGGTATGTCGGTGTGGGACGTGCCCGAAACGATGATTAGTGAGCTCGGTCATGCAGTAGGTGCTTTAGGTTTTGTTAGCCATGCGTATCAGCGACCGCGCCATTTACCGCTGTGGCCCTACAATTTGTTTGCTATGGTCCATGGTGAAAACCGTGATCAAGTCCGGGAAAAAGTAACGCTGATTTCCCAGTTGCTCGGCGAACATTGTCAGCAACACGATGTCCTGTTTAGCTCAGCCATCTTGAAGAAAACTGGCCTGCGATTGGTCGCCTAAGACACGAGCCTCATCATGTTTCGAATTAGCCGCTACTTACACGCCCTCAAAACCGATAAACCAGCTACTTCACGACCGGCTGCCGTCGCTAAAGGTACTGGTCCGGTTGTGATCTGGAATTTAATCCGGCGTTGCAACCTGACCTGTAAACACTGTTACGCAACCTCAGCAGACACTCACTTCAAAGGTGAACTCAGCACTGAAGAAGTCTTTGCTGTTATTGATGACTTAAAGGCCTTTGGTGTCTCCGTCTTGATCTTGTCTGGTGGCGAGCCTTTATTGCGCCCAGACATTTTCGAGATCACCGATTACGCTAAAAAGCTCGGCTTTTATGTCGGCTTATCCAGCAACGGCACTTTGATAGACAAAACCAATATTGATCAAATTGTTGCAGCTAATTATGACTACGTCGGTGTCAGCTTGGATGGAATGCGTGAAACCCACGACTATTTCAGGCGCAAACAAGGCGCATTTGATGAGTCAATTCGGGGCATTCGCTTGTGTCGTCAAGCGGACTTGAAGGTTGGCTTGCGCTTTACCCTAACCCAGGATAACGCTACCGAACTGCCCGACTTGTTGCAATTGATGGCAGATGAGGCAATTGACAAGTTCTATTTGTCTCACCTCAACTATGCTGGTCGTGGCAATAAAAATCGCAGCAGTGATTTGCACTACAAAATGACCCGTGAAGCAATGGATTTGATGTTTGAAACCTGCTGGAACGATGTCATTAGTGATAAAAAGCGCGAGTTTGTGACGGGCAACAATGACGCTGATGGCGTATACCTATTGCTTTGGGCCGCCAAGCACTTGCCTGAACACGTCGATACCATTCGCTCTGCACTATTACGCTGGGGCGGGAATTCATCGGGCGTCAACATCGCCAACATTGATAACCTCGGCAAAGTACACCCCGATACAATGTGGTGGGACTACACTATCGGCAGCGTCAAAGAGCGGCCATTTTCACAAATCTGGCCGGA
This sequence comes from Candidatus Poriferihabitaceae bacterium, assembly GCA_965249035.1. Classification (GTDB taxonomy): domain Bacteria; phylum Pseudomonadota; class Gammaproteobacteria; order Arenicellales; family Poriferihabitantaceae; genus CBDFKV01. Next base: position 793,930 of record CBDFKV010000007.1, read on the forward strand.
TACCAGTGACCCGCTGATGGCAGGATTGAAGGCAAAAAAACGCCCATTGGAAGGCCGCTGTGCCGCCTGTCAGCACCTCGCGATATGCGGTGGTAATTCACGCACTCGCGCCTGGCAACTAACCGGCAACCCCTGGGCAGAAGACCCAGGCTGCTATTTAACGGATCAAGAAATAGGCGTTAACAATCTGCCACCTCGCATCGAAAATACACCTTATCGCAGGAGCGAAAAGCGCAGTGTGGTTGTGGGGTAAGCCCGTAATTGCCCAACGCATCCCTAACAATCAGCGTGCCTTTCGGTAATTTCGCCATAGGCGGCGGATTACCTAAAAATGACTGTGTCAGTGAATGGCTTAGTGGCATACTTAGGCGGATGGTGATTGAGCCACTCAATCGTTGACCCAATAAAAACCAGCAGGATTGTCGCCCAACATGCTCACTGTCTTTTCTGAGAATCACAGCTTGCACCAGCCTTGGTCAGAGCTTCATGGGGGGGTCATGATCCCGCCATTTGAAACGCCTCGGCGAGTCGAAATCATTCTTGACCGGATAAATCATGAACACCTGGGGCCAGTGATTGAGCCAAAGCTATACGGCCTTGCACCCGTATTGGCCGTCCATGATCCAGATTATCTCATTTTTTTGGAAACCTGCTGGCCTGACTGGAAGCACCAAGGCAATGAAGGTGATGCAATACCCTCTATTTGGCCTACTCGCCGAATGAATGCAGATACCATTCCCGACCATATTGAGGGCAAGCTTGGCTACTACGCACTGTCGGCTGAAAGCGCTATTTGTGAAGGTACCTATGCCGCAGCCACCGCCAGTAAAGACGTGGCGTTAACCACAACTGAGCATGTATTAACCGGCTCGCACGCTGCATTTGGACTGTGTCGCCCACCCGGACATCACGCCGCCTTCGATCAATACGGTGGTTATTGCTTTTTAAATAACGCCGCGATTGCTGCACAGTATGCGCTGGATGCTGGCAAAACCCGAGCCGCTATTCTGGACGTTGACTTTCATCACGGCAATGGCACCCAAGACATTTTCTATACGCGTGACGATGTGCTAACTGTTTCAATTCATGGCGATCCACTACATGCATTCCCGTACTTCCTCGGACATGCCAACGAAACCGGAAAATTATCCGGCGACGGCTTTAATGTAAATTTGCCACTGGCCGAAGGCAGTAGTTACGATGTGTGGCTAACTGCTCTCGAAAATGGGCTTGAACAGATCAATCACTACCAGCCAGATTTATTAGTCGTTTCCCTGGGTGTCGATACTTTTGAAGATGATCCCATCAGTTTTTTCAGATTACGTAACGACGACTTTTTTGATTATGGTCGCCACATCGCAAAGCTGGGCTTGCCAACCGTATTCTTAATGGAAGGTGGCTATGCAGTCGACGACATCGGTATCAATGTGGTGAATGTATTAGCGGGGTTTGAGTCCTAAGCTAGTTGCTGACCTAGTTTAATAAACGCCCCTCGACCAGTGTGAACCGGTCTTGATACTCATCAAGGCGACTACGACACGTAGAACACAGAATCTGTTTTTAGTTGTTCATCAACAACGGTCGTTGATTACGCGTCTCATTTTCGCACCCAAAAAGTGCCAAACTACTTCCCGGCGATTTCGCGATTTGGATATTTGTCTTCGCTGAGCTACTCGCCTTTGCCACCTTTTTCGTCACCTATACAGTGAGTACATGCGAAAAGCCGTATCGACATTGAAACCGGCGCATCCTATTGGCACATGGTTGACTTGGTTTGGATCATTTTATTCCCGCTGGTGTATGTTATCCGATGAGTAAGGTTTACAATATCCACACTGCATTAGTACTTATGTTGCTATTAACGGTGAGCACTTGTGGAGTCTGGATTAGGCGGCATCACGATTATCTGCCTGATCATTTTTATCACTTACATCATTAGCCTTTAAAATAATAAACATGGACCAATTAACCTCTATCACACTCACGCACGACGTTATGCCGCTGGTGGCCATCGCCTTCATGAACGATACGCACCGGGAAGAAATCAGCTTAGTACAACAGCTCGGTGAAACATTAACCTCCTACCAGCAGGCCGATATACCTGCGGAAAGCGCTAAAGAAGCCATTACCCAAACACTAGAAAACTGGCTTGAGCATACAAAAAATCATTTTGCAGCGGAAAATGAATTGATGCAAACCTATGATTTTCCGGCCTTTCCCGTTCATGCCAAGGAGCACGAAAGTGCGCTCGCCCAATTATCCGAGCAAATTGAACAATGGCAGAAGACAAGTGACGTCGCCCCACTTATGGAATTCGTGTTTAAAGTTTGGCCTGCGTGGTTCACCCAGCACGTCAATACCATGGACGCGATGACCGCACAATTCGCCGTAATAAACGGCTATCGAGATAGATCATCCGATGACTGACATGACCGGTTGAGCTCACACCTTCTATCAGCCGCAATATGACGAAGTTGCGGTGTTCGAGCACTATAATAATCAGCTACCCTTGCTGATCAAAAACCCAACTGGCTGCGGTAAAACCCGTTTTATTCAGCACGTGCCGCCGATTAGGCCGACAGCGTTATACCATCGCTTGCCGTGACGATTTGACTGCGGCTGATATGGAGGGTGACATTGATCGGTGATGGCGAAACCTATTGGCAGGATGAACCTTTGACGAAAGCGGTGCGCTATGGTCCATTTGCTACTAGGATGAAGTGGTGTTGCACCTACTATCAGGCGACCGCCGTATTCTGCCGATTGAGCACACTGGTGAAGTACTGCAAGCAAACTCTGAGTTTATGCGGGTGGTCTCACAACTCTGGCTATCAAAACCTGTTGAAAGGTATGAAGCTGGCCACCCGCAACTAGCCATATATTGAGACTGAAACCACCATCGTTCGCAAGGAAACTGGCATTGACGAATCCACCGCTATTCAGCGGGTTGAGTTGGCACATGGCTTACGCAGTAATGACTAGATGTCGATCATTGATTTAATAATGCGAGCGATACCCTTATCGGAGGGAATCGACCTGCCATTTAGCCAATCTGCAATGTCTGGGTCAGGTAAGTTTAATAAACGAACAAAAGATAATTTATCTTTTTTAGTCAGATCGTTATACTGCTTATCTAGAAATTGAACGAAACAATGGTCCAGCTCTTTAGTACCGCGACGGCAACGCCATTGTAGTTCGCCCAAGCTGGGCAACTCGTTGGGTGAAGACGTCACCGTAGTTGCGTCAACAAGACCTTAACGCGCGGCTATCATCTTCTTAATGTCACCAATGGCCTTTCCTGGATTTAAGCCTTTAGGGCAGGTGGCCGTGCAATTTAGAATGGTATGACAGCGATAGAGTTTAAACGCATCATCCAAATGATCCAGGCGCTCATCAGTTGCGTTATCACGACTATCCGCCAGCCAGCGATACGCTTGCAACAAGGCCGCAGGGCCAAGATACTCATCACCATTCCACCAATAGCTTGGACACGCGGTTGAACAACAGGCGCACAGCACGCATTCGTAGAGACCATCCAGCTTTTCACGCTCTTCAACGCTTTGCAAGCGTTCGCCGTCTTCAGGCGCTTCTTGGTTGTTTTGCAACCACGGCTTAATCTCACCGTATTGCTCATAAAATCGTGATAAATCGGTAACCAAATCACGAACCACGTTCATATGTGGGAGCGGATAAATACTGAATTCATCATCTAGCTCATCAATGGCTTTGGTACATGCCAAGGTATTAAGCCCCCCTACATTCATCGCACAGGAGCCACAAATACCTTCGCGGCAGGAGCGACGAAAAGCTAGGGTTGGGTCAATTTTATCTTTGATATGTAAAATGGCGTCTAGCACCATCGGCCCACAAGCATCGAGATCAACTTCGTAGCTATCCTGACGTGGATTGTTGCCATCCGCCGGATCCCAACGATAGACTTTAACTGTTTTCTTTCGTTTAGCCGATTTATCGGTAAACGTCTGGCCTTCTTGAATAACGGAATTCTTCGGTAGTTTAAACTCAGCCATTAGTACACCCTCTTCTTAGGCTTAACGTATTCAACTTCATCAGTCAGCGTATAGGCATGGACTGGTCGATAATCGATCGTGACATCGCGCATGTCGTTACTAATAGTGGCGAGCGTGTGCTTCATCCAATCTTTATCGTCGCGCTCGGAATAGTCTTCGCGTGCGTGAGCACCACGGCTTTCCAGCCGATTTTCAGCCGAGTGAATTGCAACGGTTGCCTGAGCCAGCAAGTTTTCTAGCTCCAGCGTTTCAACCAAGTCAGTATTCCATGCCATCGAACGGTCTTTGGTATCGATATGGTCAAATCGCGCCACCACTTTAGCGAGTTTCTCTTTGCCTTCCGTCAACACCTCACCCGTACGAAACACCGCGCAATAATTCTGCATGGTTTTTTGCATATCCAGGCGAATTTCGGCCGTTGGCTCTGAGCCGGTTGCATGGCGCAATTTATCCAGGCGCGCAATCGCTTCTTCACCAGCATCGTCGCTTGGTGAGATATCAGCTTCACCCGGCTTTAATATTTCACCCGCGCGGTTAGCCGCAGCACGACCAAATACCACCAAGTCCAGCAAGGAATTAGACCCTAAGCGGTTGGCGCCATGCACAGAGACGCAAGCTGCTTCGCCAATCGCCATCAAGCCGGATACAATCGAATCGGGATTGCCATCCATGAGCTGTACTACTTCGCCATGGATGTTGGTTGGGATGCCGCCCATGTTGTAATGCACGGTTGGAATAACGGGGATGGGCTCTTTAGTGACGTCGACACCAGCAAAAATACGCGCTGATTCCGCGATACCAGGCAAACGCTTATCAATGATTCCTGGGCCTAAGTGTTCTAGATGCAGGTGGATGTGATCTTTTTCAGCACCCACGCCATTGCCTTCGCGAATTTCAATCGTCATCGCTCGACTAACCACATCGCGTGAGGCTAAGTCTTTGGCGTTGGGCGCATAACGTTCCATAAAACGCTCACCCTCTGAATTGGTCAGATAGCCGCCTTCACCGCGCGCGCCTTCAGTAATTAAACAACCCGAGCCATAAATGCCGGTCGGGTGAAATTGAATAAACTCCATATCTTGCAAGGGTAAGCCAGCCCGCAGCACCATTGCATTACCGTCGCCAGTACACGTATGCGCGGAGGTGCAAGAAAAATAAGAGCGACCATAACCACCCGTCGCTAACACTACCATCTTAGCGTTAAAACGATGCAAGGTTCCTTCGGCCAAATCCCAAGCCATGACCCCTTTGCATTCGCCATTTTCCATGATCAGGTCGATCGCGAAGTACTCAATATAATATTCGGCATTGTGTGTCAGCGATTGTTGGTACAGCGTATGCAAAATGGCGTGTCCGGTGCGGTCAGCTGCTGCACAGGTGCGTTGGGCCGTGCCTTCACCAAAATGTGTGGTCATGCCACCGAAAGCACGCTGATAAATTTTGCCTTCATCGGTACGCGAAAAAGGTACGCCGTAATGCTCAAGCTCCAGCACCGCATCGGGAGCGTCTTTACACATAAACTCGATCGCGTCTTGGTCGCCGAGCCAGTCAGACCCTTTGACCGTATCGTACATGTGCCAGCGCCAATCATCTTCACCCACATTTCCGAGAGCAGCACTGATGCCGCCCTGTGCTGCCACTGTGTGGCTGCGGGTTGGGAACACTTTGGTAACACAAGCGGTTTTCAAACCCTTGGCTGCCATCCCCAAGGTAGCGCGTAAACCCGCACCACCTGCACCAACGACAACCACATCATGGGCGTGATCAATTACGGTATATGACTGTATTTTCATGAGGCGATAGCAATTCGGATGATCGAAATTAAGCCAATTAACCAAGCGGCGATAGAAACCAGCTTGGCAATCAAGATATAGCGTTTCTGGGGGGCGGCGGTTGCAATGTAGTCTTCAATGACCACTTGCAAACCCAGCGAGGCGTGAATGAATGCGGTGATAAACCACAAGCCCAGTAAAGTTGCAGTCACCGGTTGTGCGATCCAGGCACGAGTCGCGGCAAAATCATTGCCGATATGCGATAGCAGTGAAAACAGGCACCAAAGTGTCAAAGGGATCAGGGCAACCGCGGTTAGCCGTTGGAGGCGCCAATGTATCGCGCCCGAGTGTTTTTTTGTCATTGTATTAGATCCTCTAGCTTACTGAAATCCACAGCAGTAGCGTCAATATCGCTGTTGCCGCCAGCACTGCCATACCACTCATCTTTATTGTCTCTTTTTCATAGCCAACACCAGTATCCCACACCAAATGGCGCACACCATTACAGAGGTGATAAAGCATCGCGACGCTCCAGCCAAATAAAATGATCCAGCCTAGCCATGAGCTGAGAATACCGTTAACGATATTAAAAACGCCTGCGCCGGATGCCGCCGCAGCCACCCACGCGACCAAAAGCAAGGAGCCAAGAAATGCCAAGACGCCTGTGATGCGATGGGTAATTGACATCGCCATGTGTAATTCAGGCTTATAAATCTGTAGATGGGGGGATAACGGTCTGGACGAACTCATATAAGCACCACCTTATGTTTAAGATTAGATACCCTTATATTTTAACGCGTTTGTCGCGCCACACAATGCAAAAGGCGCAAAAACTCTAACTTTTTTTGCAGCGCACAAACCCGGCTTACCCATCCGGACTAGGTCAATCGACTCTCGGCCGGATTTAGCACCTCGTACCAAGCTGCTTTGTTATTTGACCAAACACCGATTAATCTTGCATTAGCATGCATCAGGCCTTACGTTTATAATCACTCGAGTCTAATCCCTCAACGGACGAACAATGCATTTTCCATCTATGCCGCTTTCCTTGACGACACACCGAATAACTTTGCGCAGCCCAGCTGCCCAGTTTTTCAGCACGATGCTGTTGAGTGCTTGTCTGCTTATCGCCACGGCGGTTTTTCCTGCAAACGCCAAACTGAGCGCTGACTCTGCAGCAGACACAGAAAAAGCGGAAATCAAACTCACCACCCGCCACGGTTATGAGTTAAAAATTATCGACAAATTGCTGGATCGCTATCATTACATTGACTATGAACTAGATGATGCCATGTCGCGGCAAATTCTCAAAAGCTATCTGGATCAACTTGACCCGGATAAAATGTTCTTTCTAGAACAAGATGTTGAAGCATTTAAAGGAGTTGAAGACAGCCTAGACGATTACATTCGTGCTGGCGTGGTCGACCCGGCATTCACCATTTTCAACATTTATCAAACGCGGATACAGGAACGGGTCGATTTCGCGCTTGAGCGTCTACACCAGCCTTTCGATTTCATCTTAGACGAAGATTACACGCCGGAACGCGAGGATGAAAATTGGGCCAGCGACCCGGCTGCACTTGATGAGATTTGGCGTAAGCGGATAAAAAATGACCTTATCAACCAGTTACTGGCTAAAACGAACGAAGAAGAAGCACTCGATACCCTTAAAAAACGCTATGAAACCATCGCGCGTCGTACTGACCAACTAAAACCGGATGAGTTGTTCCAAATCATCGCTAATGCTTATTTGAGCGCGCTGGAACCTCACACCAGTTATTTCTCGCCACGCGCTTCCGAAGAATTCAATATTCATATGCGTCTATCATTGCAAGGAATCGGCGCGCAACTACGCGGCGACGGTGAACACACTGAAATAGTCAAAGTGATCAAAGGCGGCCCTGCCGACCTGTCCGATCAAGTTCATGCTGGCGACAAAATCACCGGTGTAGCGCAAGATACAGCCGACATGGTCGACGTGATTGGCTGGCGCCTTAGCGATGTGGTCGACATCATCCGGGGTAAAAAAGGTTCTGAAGTACGGTTGCGCATTGTTCCCACCGCTACTGGCCTGTCCGGCGAGCCGAAAGTGGTCTCGATCATCCGCGACACCATCAAACTAGAAGAACAAGCCGCTAAAAGCCGGATTATCGAAAATACTGAAGAGGGCACAACGACTCGCATTGGGGTGATCGACTTACCCTCATTTTATATCGATTTTGACGCACGCGCACGCGGCGAGACTGATTATCGCAGTACCACCCGCGACGTTCAAAAGCTAGTCGATTCACTGAAAGAACAAAGCATTGATGGCTTAATCATAGACTTGCGTGGCAATGGTGGCGGCTCGCTCGAAGAAGTCATCACCCTCACCGGCTTATTTATCGACACCGGCCCCGTGGTTCAAGTCAGCGACAGTGATGGCCGTCTTAAAATCCACTACGATCGCGAAGAAGGTTCCATCTATGATGGCCCGTTGGCAGTAATGGTTGACCGCGCCAGCGCCTCTGCCTCTGAAATTTTCTCTGGCGCTATACAAGACTATAATCGCGGCATTATCGTGGGCGAAACTACGTTCGGCAAAGGTACCGTACAAAGCGTTTTGCCGCTTTCGGCGCATAGCCTTAAATTACGCGATCATAATCAGCTGGGGCAGCTGAAGGTCACCATTGCACAGTTTTTTCGCGTTAATGGCGACAGCACGCAGTTTCGTGGTGTTATACCCGACCTAAACTGGCCACTGCCTCGCACTGATGATGATGCGGGGGAGCGCAGCTATGACAATGCCCTGCCGTGGCGACATATTGATAAAGCCAAGTACACGCCATTTGTTGAAACACTGGATTTGCCTGCGTTTAGTGCCGCCCAAAATCGCCATTTAAGCCGCAGTCGAGAAGACCCGGAATTCATGTCGACCGTACAAAAACTGCGACTGCTCAATGATTCGCGTCGACAAACCAGTGTTTCATTAAACCTTGAAAAACGCCGCGGCAAGCGGTCACTACTCAATCAAGATTTGCTGGCGGTAGAAAACGCTATCCGTGCCGCTCGTGGCGAACCCCCCTTTAAGTCGGTTCAAGACATGCAAGACACTCAAAAGGCAGATCGTGACCAACCGAAAGATGATGACGATAAGCCAATTGATGTTTTTTTGCGAGAAGCCAGTGCTTTTTTGAGTGATTACATCCACTCAGCTTCGCCGCCCGCCAATGCCTCGATTGCCGCTCATTAAGACGCTGAATTCAATGCCAAAACCCATGTTACAAACCAAACGTTTACAAACACCATTCACTCTCGCCCTGATGACGTGTATTGCGGTAATAGTCGCGATCGCCAACCCAGCATTTTCTCAAGAAAATAGCGATCAGTACATTCGAGGAGCAGAAGCCTATCAACAGAACAATTTTGGTGATGCGGAAAAAATCTGGACGGCTTTAGTGGAAGCAGGCGACAAAAATTCACAGTTTGCCCTGGCGGTCATGCACATGAAAGGGGTAGCCACGCAGCCTGAGCTAAGTAAGGCATTCGCCCTATTTAGTCAAGCGGCTGAACAAGGGCACGTGTCATCCATGTTTAACCTCGGCACTGCGTTTTGGAATGGAACAGGCACCACCGTCGATAAAGACCAAGCCATTAAATGGTGGGAACGCGCGGCTGAACAAGGCGACGCGGGTGCACAGTATAATTTGGGCCACGTATATGCCAACTTTGTGGGTGAGCCATTAGATATGGAGAAAGCCAAACTTTGGACTCAAAAAGCCGTTGATGCCCATTACCCTGAAGCCGCGCAACTGATGAACGATCTTTCTAATCTAGGCGCCCAACCTCAAGCGGATACTAGCCCTAACTCAGAAGCCAACCACTTAACCACCTACTGGCAAACTATAGACACGCCGGTCGCCCTAAGCGCTCACCGTGATCGCAAGTCGGAAAACGTCAAAACCCTGGCAGCAAGTACTCCAGTCACGTTAATTGAGACAAAACAAGATCGCGCCTTGGTTGAGGTGCCAGGGGGCTTTCCTGTATGGATCGCCAGTCAATTTATTGATGATAATGGCACAGTCACTGGCGATAGCGTTAACATTCGACCTATACCCAGTACCAAAGGAAGCCAAGCAACCGTGATTGCCAAATTGAATAAGGGTGATGCCACCCACATTGTGAACAGACAGACGAAATGGACCCGAATCATTCCGCAGCAAACACTTAGGGCGTGGGTCGACAGCAGCCAGATTCGACAGTACCAAACCTCAGAAGAAGCACGAAAAAAACAATGGATAGAATTTGAACAGTAGTCGGTTATCTCGCTGTTGCTTGCAAGAGATTACCAAGGCCTTAGATTCTCTGCTCAACCACACTCATCGCACGGAACCTCTTCTACAATCAATGCATCGCTTTACACTATTCGGTGTTTTAACGCTCTTTCTAAACCTGGTTTTGGGTTCAAGCATCACCTTTGCTCAAACAAATATTGCTAATCCGGCAAATGGCTTTACACCTTCACCTAACTCCGGCGAAGTCATCACACGGGTAACTAGCCTTTTTACACAGGCGAAAGCGTTAAGCCAATCAGACCCAACCACAGCCATCCGAGTCTATCGAACACTCATCACCCAGGCTCCGAACCAATTAGAAGCGTATAACAACCTCGCGGCATTGCTGGCGGCGCAAGGTAAAGCCGAAGAAGCCACCGAGATATTAGAAACTGCGATACGTCTCAACCCTGTGTTCGCTACCCTAAGCGACAATCTACGTGCCCTGTACTTACAGCAGTCCCAATTGCACTATAAAAAGGCGCTGCTATTGGACACCAACAGCATAAAACCTCTAGCACTTGCCACCATTAACCAGCTAGGCGACGCTGCAAACCTCGCTGCCAAAAAACCAATTGTGGTCACAACAGCAGCCACGATTACACCACCTCCCCCACCGAAACCGGCCCCTACTTTCGCACCCATCACCGAGACCAACCGTGCAGCGATACAGGCACCTATCCAGTCGATGCTGACAAACTGGAAAAATGCTTGGAGTCAACGCGATGCAGTAGCGTTCATAAGCCAGTACGTCAATGGCTACCGCGCCAAATTTGACACGCCTGGAAATTGGCAACAATCTCGTCATACTAATTTCAACTCGAAAGCCGATATCCGTATTGAAATTGACCAGCTGGAGATACAGCCCTTTCAAAGTAGTCGTGCCCGAGCCACTTTTAATCAGTCATACTGGTCTGATGGTTATAGCGATAAAATACGTAAGCGCCTTTATTTGAGAAAAGTGGGTGAACAGTGGAAAATTGAACGAGAAATCACCCTCAAAGCGCTCTGATTCTCATGGATTGTAGCCCGCTCATGTGTCGCTTATCTGCCGCATTTCTGGTGATGATTGGGCTGCTATCGACCCCTAAGACGTTCGCTGCACCCAGCCAGGAGATACACCCTTACGAAGCGCGCTTGATAGATACGCTATCGCACTATCATCAAGGTAGCTTTGATACGATATTCCCTGCGCTTCAGCAATTCATCGAAGAATACCCCAATAGCCAACTCGGCCACCTATTAATGGGCGACCTGCTCGCGTCGCGCACGGGGATAATTCAAACGATAGGCGATGTCAATATCGCGGCTAAAACCGACCCTCGAGAGCAGTTGAATGGCTTAAAACAAGAACTGGCTATTCGCTGGAATCAAATCAAACATGGCACCCCAGCCGAACGCGGGCTAATCCCGCTATCGCTGTTACAAGCCAGTGCCGATCAACCCTATATTATCTTTGTTGACACCCAAGGTGCGCGCTTGTATGTGTTTGAGAATGTCAATAATACGCTACACCTACTCAGGCACAGCTACGCCACTATTGGTGAACAAGGCACGCGCAAACAGTTAGAAGGTGATGAAAAAACGCCGGTTGGGGTGTATTTTGTGACTCGGTATATCGCCGATGAGGAGCTGCCGCCGCTATACGGTACCGGCGCCTTTCCAATCAATTATCCTAACGTCATTGATCGTCGGCACGATCGCACGGGATATGGCATATGGCTACACGGGACTCGCCCTGAATCGATCAACCGTGTGCCACAAGCCAGTAATGGCTGTGTTGCATTAAATAACGATGAGTTCACCGCGCTACGCCCATACGTAACGCTCGATAGCAATACACCAGTGATCATCGCTGACGAGCCGCGCTGGGTTGCTCCCGAGTCTCAAGAAATCTTAGCCCTGCGTAAAGACTTTGAACAAGCTCTTCAACAATGGCGCACTGATTGGCAAAGCCTTGACGTTGATCGTTATCTTTCCCATTACTCACCGACCGAGTTTAAGACCAGTGACACCAGTTACGCCAATTGGGCGGCCCGTAAACGCGCTATTATTTCCAGCAAAACGCATATTGAGGTCGAACTCAGTGATATCAGCTTTTATAATTACCCGTCTGAAGAAGACATGATAGTCACCAGCTTTCATCAGCGCTACTTAGCGGATGATAAACTCGTGGCAGCCCATAAGCGCCAATACTGGCAAAAAGACGACAGCGGTCGTTGGCAAATCCTGTTTGAAGGTAATCTATAAACCCATGAAACGCATTCTATTCATCAGCCCACAGCCATTTTTCCAATGGCGTGGCTCACCCATTCGCGTGCGTTTTGTATTGCAGGCCTTGAGCGAGCTGGGCTATGAAGTGGATTTATTGACCTTACCCTTTGGTGAAGACGTTGATTTACCCAACGTACGCATTATTCGAGTACCCAACCTGTTTCGGGTGAGTAACGTTGCGATTGGCCCCTCTTTGGTAAAAGCGCTGTTTGATCTGGTGATCATTTATAGAGCGCGACAATTGCTGAAAGAAACCGACTACGATGTGATCCATGGCATCGAAGAAGGCGGCTTTATCGCCCTGCTCCTGGGCCGTTTCTACGGCAGCAAGACCGTATTCGAAAAACACTCCGACCCCTTTTCTCACCGTAAAGGATTTCTTCGAAACCTCGTATTATCTTTGTACGCCTCGATGGAAAAGTATACCGTCCGTCGCACCGGGCTGGTAATCGGCACCGGCCCCGGCTTGGCGGATCAGGCAAGGCGAATGGGGCCAAAGGGTGAAGTTGCTGCTATCTTTGATATTCCCTCTTCGCTAGTAGAAGCAACACCAGAACAAGCAGCCGCTCAGGGCACACTATTAAGAGAATCTGATGACGAAATGCTGATTACTTTCGTTGGCTCATTCGCGGTATATCAAGGCATTGACCTTTTATTCGACACCATTCCGTACGTTGCGGATCAACGCCCCAACGCGCGCTTCATTATTATCGGTGGTAACGACCAAGAGATTGACGAACGGCGCAGCATTCTGGCCAAAACCGGACATGATCAATCAGTCAGTTTTCTTGGAAAAGTGCCACCCGATCAATTACCTGCCTACTTGGCGGCTTCTGATATTCTATTAGCGCCTCGGCATTCTGGCGTGAATACACCGCTTAAAATCCTAGATTATTTTAAAGCCGGACGCGCTATCGTCGCAACCGATGTCGCCTCAAATCGATTAATTTTAAATGAAACTACCGCTGTATTTGGTGGCGCTAGCCATGAGAGCTACGGTAATAAAATCATCAAACTCATTGACGATAGTGCGCTGCGCACCCGCTTGGGTGAGAATGGCCATTTGCTCTATCGCGAAAAATACAATTTTGAGGCATTCAAGAATTTACTAGATCAGGCCTATCAATCACTTAAGCTTGATCAATAGACTCATAACTCATGCGCGCAACCGTCGACACTCATTTACATCTCTACCCTGATTACGACATTAATCAAGCGCTGGAGTGCTTTCTTAGCAATACCGACAACAAAAGTGCACCGCTGCGTATTGGCTGTTTGGCAGAACGACACGACTGTCAAATCTTTGAATCAATTGCCAATAGCACGCTCACACTTACTGCATTCAAGCTTCTAAGTGCTAACGCCACCGAGTTAGTGCTGCAGCACAATAGTGGCAATAAACTCACCTTAATTGCTGGCCGCCAAGTTATTTCCAGCGAAAATATCGAAGTCCTTGCCCTGGGTTGTGCAGAGATGATTGAAGATGGCCAAAGTGCCGCATCCATCATCAAGTTGGTGCACCAACAGCATGGTGTGCCGGTGGTTGCCTGGTCACCGGGCAAATGGTTTTTTAGTCGCGGTAAGCTGATTCGCTCACTGATTAAGGGTAACTCGCCTGATCAATTTGTCATTGGCGACACGACCTTACGCCCACACGGTTGGCTGACACCGGTCTTGATGCGCTCGGCGATAAACAAGGGGTTCAAAGTCATCGCAGGCTCTGACCCACTCCCGTTTAGTGGTGAAGAACAATGGTTAGGGCGCTATCACAGTGAGATTTCTTGCGATCAATCCACCTCTGCACTCGCGTTAATCCAGTCATTGCTTGACAATAAAACCAATACCACTGTCGTTAATCGTGGCCAGCGTACTAATTTCCTAACGTTGCTCAAACGATTAAAGGGCAATGCCGACAGTAAAAATCGATGAATACTTATTCATCAAACATTCAGCCTCAATTAATTCACCATAGGTGAATATTCCTTCTTTTAAAGGCGACTAAAATTTCGTTTTTATGAGCGCACATGTTACATTGCGCCATTCAATTTTCACGGTTTCAATTTAGTTTTTTCTTATGACCAAGCAATCCTCACTTTTCATCAATACACTCGTTTTAGGGTGTTTGATGCTGCTGAGCCCCTTCGCGTCTGCCGCATCTAAAATTAGTGATGGCGGATTTGAAAGTGGCACTTTGCAGGGTTGGGCCTCAACTAATCAGGCAATGGTCGCAGGCAAAGGTACGTGTTTTTCTGACGGTGATACGACCGCACTGTCCATCCGACAAAACTATGCGGGCTTGCTGCGTGGCGCACATGATGATCAGCCGTCCAGCCTTACCTCACAAGCTTTTACCGCTGGCGCAGGCATCGCCTTTTTGGCGCTCAGCGAGTTACGCCAGGACCGTGAAGAAGAACATCCTTTTGCGCTAACCGTTAGCATCCTTGATGCCGGTGGTAAAAAATTGCGCAGCCAAAACATGGCCACACAATTAGTCAAGCTTGCCAACGGATGTCCTAGTATCGCACGGGATCAAAGTTTCCAGCCGCTGTATGTCAGCACCCGGCAATACCTCGGTCAGTCCATCAAAATTCGCTTCACACACCATGCCGACACCGCCAAAACCAACGCATTCACTCTGATTGATGACGTCATCAAATTTGAAGCCGACGAAGTACCTATTTATTTAAGCACCCCTCAAGCAATTGCAGGAGTCGTGAGAACCACCGCTGGCACGCTAATGCTACAACCCGAATTACCCGGCATTAACTCAAGCACGCCGGGATGGACCTATAGCTGGTATATCAATGGTGAAAACGGACGACGGCTATACTTTAACCCCTGTATTGACGACCTCGTGGCAGGTGAATATACCGCAACGCTATACGTCAATGCCGATGGCGTATTGGCCACCGACACCATCGATTTTATCGTCCCCCTAATTATTGCAGACGATGGCAGCAGCAATACACGAGTGGAAGACCCAGAAGCGGTTGTTATTCAAGATGACACGGAATGCAATGCAATACATCCTTCTGACTTGGTTGAATTGACGACAGATACGGATCTTGAAGAAGAGCCGATAGTAACGGTAGACCCTGACACCGGTGAAGAAACCGTGGCGCCGAGTATTTCCATTCAGGTGCTTAGCGTCACACCTGACCAAAATTCAGACTTCTTTAGTAGTGTAGAGATTATAGTGGGTTCGGCTCTTAATATGAAACAAGCTGTTCTGACGCTAACGTCAGCAGGCGATGCCGACAAATTAATTGCGCCCAGTACGGCTGATATTAGCCCACTCACCGTTGCCTGCTCGAGCGATACAAGTTGCACGGTATCCGGCGAAGCCGACGATGGCCGCTATGAAAGTGCCATTAAAGCGTTTCAGTTGTTCATTGATAACGCCAGCAGTGATACCCGCACCATCACCGTTGCAATTACCGATACCAATAACTATGTGGAATCCGACCAAGCTGAGATTGACTTAACGGGTATACCCATTATCAGCAATGCTGATTTCAATACTTTGGCACTCAATGAAACAAGAGCACTACTTGATAACATTGATTTCACGCTCTCCAGCACTGACGCCACCATCACATCAGTGGTTGTCACATTGTCTGGCAATACCGCTAATATTTTAATCCCACCAAACGCGGCTGAACTCGCAGGAACCGGATTGTCTGTCAGCTGCAGCGATGACCAAACCTGCACCTTTTCGGGTGACGATTCCATCAGGGTCTATGAAAACACCCTCATTGAGCACCTCAAAATAACCTATAGCAATCAGGATGAAGACCTTAAGGTGACCGTAACCATTACCGACAGCGATGATAAATCAGCAAGTGTTTCAACCACTTATGATGCTGAGCAGGAGGCTGACGATGTCAAGCCGGGCAGCTGATATGAAAAACGTAATTAGTCTCCGTCACATCTTGTGTGCGCTGCTTGTGGCATTTCCACTGTCGAGTCACGCTGCCCAGCCACTACAAAATGGTAATTTCGAGACAGGTGATTTAAATGGCTGGCGTAATGAATCGGAAGCCAACGGTGTTGCCGAAGTCGTTGCCAAAGGCGCTTGTTTCTCGGCAAACGATACTCGCGCGATGGACATACGCGGCCAATACGCGGCCCTGCTGCGCTCTAACAGCGATGGTGATAAAAAGTCAGTTGGCGTAATTACCTCAGACGCCTTTAATGCGGGAGACGGCATCGCCTTTATCGCGGCGACTGAATCAACCGCCGCGATCAAGCCTAACAAAGAGCCCGCGCGCTTTGAAGTACGCATCCTTGATGGCGAAACCGACCAAGTATTAGTCTCGCAAATTTTATCGCCCAAACTTAGCGTGCTTAAATCAGGTTGTCCGGGCGAGTCTAGCAAAGGACTGTTTAGTTCACACTATTTCAGCACCAAAGCCTTTGCTGAAGAACAACGCGGGATCAAACTCCAGTTTCGACAAAGCACCCACGTTAAAGGCAGCAGTTTTTTCACGCTGATCGATCAAATCGTTGTTTTTAATGAAGGCGAAGCACCTATCTTTCATAGCCGACCAGTTGCAGTTGCGGGCATTCAAAGCACAAGCAGCGGAACGCCCATGTTGGACTCGACGGGCTCTTTTGACCCCGACCAGCGCCTGTATGACCTTAACTATAGTTGGTATATCGATGACCTAAAAGTGCGCCGTTCGCGTCGCCCTTGTGTGGGTGATTTGAGCCAAGGTGAGCATCGCGCCGTCTTGTACGTCAGTGATGGCCTGCACGCCATTAGCGATAACTTGCGATTTTCAGTCACCGACTATGTTCCACCCAATATAAGTGGCTCCACGCCCAGCGCAAACGCCACATCAACCACGTCGTCCTCACCCACCCTAGCGCCTTTAACGAGCACCCCTACGTCTAATTCGCAAGTAACTGGTGCGACGGGCAATACTGCGACAAGCAATACAACCACTAACACTACGACAAATAGCACCGATGGCCGTGTCGTTAGTGATTCAGAATGCTCCACCGGAATTGATCTGGATGATGCCGCGAATGATCCTTATGTAGTACCTACCGATCCAAACGATATCTACTCAAATGACACGCCCTTTGATGATGAAGAACTGGAATCAGACATCGGTAATAGCGCCACCGCCACTAGCACACCAAGAGTGATAGGCAGCTCAAGCACTATTAGTAATTCTGGCAACCTGAGTTCGACCTCAATCCTCTGGAAACCTACGTCTGAGGGTGATGGTAATCTGGTCATACTCACACCAAACACCACTAGCGAAACCAACGTCCGAATTTTAAGCGCACAAGGCAATGTGATTGAAGCGGGCCGATATGTCGGTCGCACCAATGGCGATCGGCCAACCTATCGCTTTAACCGCCCAGGCTCAGCTTACCCTTCACCTTCTATTCTTCAAGTAGGCAGTACACGTTATTTGGTTAGCAACCCCGGCAGTCGCGTCAATTAGCCACTTTGACCCATCTCGCCTGCTTCAAAAGGTGAGATATACTGCGTTGACTTAAGCTGCTCCATAACGATATAGGTGTGGGTTTGCAATACGCCAGGTAAGGCTGCCAATTGGTGGCCGAGAAATTGCCGATAATGGTCCATATCTTTGGCTCGAATCTTAAGCAGGTAGTCAAACCCCCCGGCTATCATGTGCGCCTCCATGACTTCGGGTAATTCAGAAATAGTAGCCGCAAAGCGCTGAAATACATCAGGCGTGGTTCTATCCAACACGATTTGCACAAACACCTGAAGGCCCGCAGATAATGTCTGCGGATCAACCCTTGCGTGGTAACTCTGAATCGTGCCAGTACGCTCCAGCCGCTTGACCCGCTCCAAACACGGCGTGGGGCTGAGATGAACTTTCTTTGATAGCTTAATGTTGCTGAGCCTGCCATCGCACTGCAACTCATGCAGAATCTTTCGATCAGTATCATCCAATTTACTCAACATTTTCATCCTGTTTTGATAATATATTTAGCGAATAATATGGCATTTAACCATTATTTGAAACTTAATATTCTGCTTATGATGATATTCTATTAAATATAATTCTACCGCTAGGTGACATTCATGCAATACGACGCCCTACCTGGAACTGGTCAGCCGCTCCGCCAAGCGATCCAATCGCTGTATCATGCTGACGAAGCGCACTGTATTAAAGCGCTGATTAAGTCACTCGACTTAAGTGAGCAACATCAAGACACCACCAGAAAACAAGCTAAGAAATTGGTTGAGTCGATACGGCTTGATCGGCAAGCGCACGGTGGTTTAGATGCCTTTTTTCAAGAATTCGCCCTCTCTAGCCAAGAAGGTATCGCACTAATGTGCTTGGCTGAGGCACTGCTACGCGTACCCGATGCCACCACTAAAGATAATTTGATCAGCGACAAACTATCGGATGCAGACTGGCAAGCGCACATTGGCAAAAGCGAATCGTTATTTGTTAACGCATCCACTTGGGGCTTATTGATGACCGGCAAATTGGTGCACTTAAATAGAGCCACCGATACAGACATGCGCGCTTACCTGGGTAAAGCAACTGCTCGCAGCAGCGCGCCAGTGGTGCGCTCGGCGATGACTCAGGCGATGAAAATTATCGGCCGTCAATTCGTGTTGGCCGAAACGATCCAGTCGGCTTTAAAAGAATCGGCAACAAAACAGAAAAAGGGATTCACTTATTCTTACGACATGCTGGGGGAAGCGGCGATGTCACAAAAGGATGCTGATGCCTATTTCCGGTCGTATCAAACTGCAATTACACACATTGGGCGTGCGGCAAACAGTAAAGACCCTCGAAATAACCCAGGGATTTCGGTCAAACTGTCTGCACTCCACCCACGTTTTGAATTTGCGCAAGGCGCTCGCTTAGTGAATGAGTTATTGCCAAACATTAAATCTTTATGCGTACAAGCCAAATCCTATCACATTGGTTTGACGATTGATTCTGAGGAAGCGGATCGATTAGAGCCGACCTTAAGCATACTTGAACTACTAGCGATGGACCCCGAATTGGCACAATGGGAAGGCCTGGGATTTGCCTTGCAGTCTTATCAAAAGCGCGCCCCAGCCGTCATCGATTGGCTTGCTGATCTGGCCCACAGAAGTCAACACAAGCTGATGGTTCGTTTGGTCAAAGGCGCCTATTGGGACACCGAAATTAAACTGGCCCAGGTTAATGGCTACGACGACTACCCGGTCTATACTCGCAAAGTAAATACCGATATCGCTTATTTATCGTGCGCACAAAAACTCATCGATCAGCTTGATTGCTTTTATCCAGCGTTCGCCACCCACAATGCGCACACTGCCGCATCGATTTTGAGCTTTGCTGAATCACGCCAATTAGGTTCCAATCAGTATGAATTCCAATGCTTGCATGGTATGGGTGAAATGCTCTATCGGCAAATGGTCGGCGAACACGGACAGCGTTGCCGAATCTACGCGCCAGTCGGTGCGCATCAACAATTATTGGCTTATTTGGTCAGACGCTTGCTCGAAAATGGCGCTAACAGTTCTTTTGTTAATCGCTTGATCGACAATACCCTGCCGATTGAAGACATCATCCAAGACCCACTCGCGCGCGAAAGTCAGCTACAAGGTCATCGCAATACCAGCATTCCCCTGCCTCGCGAGTTGTATGGTCAAACGCGCAGTAATTCTCTAGGTATGGATATTACTGATCCAAACCAGCTCGACGCTCATATTGACAGTATCCAAGCAGCCATCCCTAGTTATAAGAACTTATCTTTGCTAACAGCAGCTGTGCCGCAAAAGCCCACCACCGTCATCACCATTAAAAACCCTGCTCAGCAAGATGAGGCAGTGGGAAGCATTGAGTTTTCCAGTACACAAGATGTAGATAAAGCGATTAAAAAAGCCACACAAGCGCACTATGACTGGGATCGCCTTGGTGGCGAAAAGCGCGCAAGCCTACTCGAAGCTGCGGCTGATTTGTTTGAGAAAAACCGAGATGAATTAATTCAAATAACCATGCGTGAAGCAGGCAAAACACTCGCGGATGGGATTGCTGAAGTACGTGAAGCGATTGATTTCTTACGCTACTACGCGGTGGCTGCGCGCAGAGATTTCGACCAACCCCAATTACTCAACGGCCCCACCGGTGAAAGCAATGAATGGTCGTTACACGGTCGCGGTGTATTTGTATGCATCAGTCCCTGGAATTTCCCTTTGGCGATTTTTGCTGGTCAGATTGGTGCTGCCCTGGCCGCAGGAAATACTGTTATCGCCAAACCCGCCGAACAAACACCCTTGATTGCCCACCGCGCAGTAACCCTGTTCCATCAAGCAGGAGTTCCAACCGCCGTTCTACAATGCTTGCCGGGTGATGGTGACATTGGCGCCCAGCTGACTAAAGACCCACGTATTGGCGGAGTAGCTTTCACCGGCTCAACGCTGACCGCGCAACGGATTCAGTCTGCCTTGATGGCAAGAAATACAGCGATAGCGCCTTTGATCGCCGAAACAGGTGGATTGAATACCATGATCGTTGATTCAACCGCACTACCTGAACAAGTCATCCGCGACGTCATCGACTCAGCCTTTCAAAGTGCGGGCCAACGCTGCTCAGCACTACGGATGCTATACCTACAAGATGATGTGGCTGATGAGATGATCACATTGCTACACGGCGCGATGGATGAATTACTAACCGACAACCCTGCACGTTTAAACACCGACATCGGCCCTATCATTGACCAACCGGCTCGCGACAACCTCATTGCCCACGTTGAAGCCATGCGTGCTCAGGGCAAAGCCATTTATGAATCTCCGCCATCACCTAACGCTACCCAGGGTAATTTTTTCCACCCCATTGCGATTGAAATTGAGGGCATTCACGAACTCAAAGAAGAAGTCTTTGGGCCGGTATTGCACATTGCTCGGTATCGAGCTTCTGAGCTAAATGACGTTATCGATGCGATCAACGCGACTGGTTACGGATTAACTATGGGTATTCATAGTCGGATTGATGCCACCTGCCAACAGATTCGTGCCCGGGCCAAAGTCGGGAATCTCTACATCAATCGCAATACCATCGGCGCGGTAGTGGGCGTTCAGCCTTTTGGCGGAGAAGGCTTGTCCGGCACCGGCCCCAAGGCTGGCGGGCCACACTATTTACACCGCTTTGCAGTTGAGCGCGTTGCCAGTATCGATACCACAGCGGCGGGTGGCAATGCTTCTTTGATGTCCTTGCAGGAATTAATCGTTTAGTAACACCTGCCAGCCAACAAATTCGCAATGTACTTATGCTTTATCCCAAACCAGCAAACGGTTATTTGATGGCATCATGATAGGCTCACGCATCCTTAAGCCAGCAGCATCACCCCAGCACTTTAAGTCAGCCGTATCTCTGATCCCAAAGTGTTCATTCTGCTGACGCAGGCTTTGGTCAAATTGTTGGTTGCCTAAACCCGTATGTCGCCCTTCTTCCTTGAATGGGCCGTATACCACTAATAAACCATTCGTAGACAAAACTTTGGCCATATTCTGCAGAGCATCGGCAATCCTGTCTTCAGGAAACATGTGCAAGACATTAGCCATAAAAGCGGCGTCATAATGGCCGGCAGGCCACTGTTCATCGACCAAACTCAACGTGATAGGCACACACAGATTAGTGCTGGCTTCAAGATGTGACAGATAAGCTATTTGGCTAGGTTGCTCCGAAGGCTGCCAAATTAAATGGGGTAGTTTTTCTGAGAAATAAGCGGCATGAGCACCCACCCCACTACCTATTTCAAGGACCTTGCTTGTCGATGCAAACAATTGCCTTAGTTGCGCCAAGATAGGCTCTCGGTTCCGCATGGCTGCAGAGGTTGACGGCTGTAAGTTATACGGAGACATCGTATCCCTACGAAGGCCGTAAATAACGCGCGTGATGAGCAATATGATCGGCCATAAACGTTTGGATAAAATAATAGCTATGGTCATAACCTGGCTGCATTCTTAACTCCAACGGCTGCCCATTGGCCTCACAGGCAGCCTTGAATAAATGTGGGTGTAACTCTTGCTCCAGAAAATTATCGGCTTCGCCTTGATCGATCAGTATTTTGTTTTGCTGCTTGCCGGCCAAAATAAGTTCAGTGGCGTCATGCTTAGCCCATTCAGCCGTATCCTCACCTAAATAATGGCTCAGCGCCTTGGTGCCCCAAGGGCATTTTATTGGCGAACAAATGGGCGAAAAGGCCGAAACCGATTGATAAATATAAGGATATTTCAGGGCTAGTGTTAATGCCCCATGCCCACCCATTGAATGCCCAAAAATGCCAGCAGTATCCGTAATGGTGGGGAAATTATGATTAATCAGGCCACGCAATTCATCGATGACATACGTCTCCATTTGATAATTCTTCGACCACGGTGCCTGACTGGCATTCAAATAGAATCCTGCTCCAGACCCAAAATCCCAGTCATCATCTTCGCCGTCAATACCGGCACCACGTGGGCTGGTATCCGGCATGACCAGCATCAAACCCTGCTCGGCAGCAAACCGTTGCGCTCCCGCCTTGATGGTGGCAGTTTCCTCGGTACACGTCAGGCCTGCCAAGTAATACAAAGCCGGCACTTTGTGCTGCGCGCTCTGGGGCGGTTGGAAAACCGCAAATTGCATCGCGGTACCGGTTGCGGTTGATTGGTGGCGATAAAACCCTTGGGTGCCGCCAAAGCAATGCTGTTCAGAGAGTATTTCTAATGACATAGGCTCAAACCGTGATAACCAGCAGCGGCATTGATCGCGCCGCTACTACGAGAGTTAAAAATGGAGACAATGGAGGCAAAGAATACTTCCGTCGCTAGAACAATACCACGCCGCGAATCGACTCGCCTGAATGCATTAAATCAAAGCCTTTGTTGATATCTTCCAACGGCATGGTGTGGGTGATCAAACTATCAATCTCAATCTTGCCCTCCATATACCAATCAACGATCTTGGGCACATCAGTGCGGCCACGTGCGCCACCAAAGGCCGTACCTTTCCAAACCCGCCCAGTCACCAGCTGAAATGGTCGGGTCGCTATTTCCTGCCCCGCACCCGCCACCCCAACGATGATGCTTTCACCCCAACCTTTATGGCAACACTCCAAAGCCTGTCGCATTAAATTGACATTACCAACGCACTCAAAACTGTAATCTGCGCCGCCTTTGGTTAAATCAACCAAATAAGGCACCAAATCTCCATCAACCTCATTGGGATTAACAAAGTGGGTCATACCGAATTGCTCACCCATAGCCTTGCGATCCGGGTTGATATCCACACCGACGATGATGTCCGCTCCAACCATCCGCAAACCCTGAATTACGTTGAGACCAATCCCACCCAGCCCAAATACGACACAGTTAGCGCCAGCCTCGACTTTGGCGGTATTGATCACTGCACCGATGCCGGTTGTCACGCCACAACCGATGTAACAAATCTTGTCAAACGGCGCATCTTCGCGCACCTTAGCCACCGCTATTTCTGGCAAAACGGTATAGTTAGAAAAGGTCGACGTTCCCATATAATGAAAGATACGATCATTGCCAATTCTAAAGCGGCTGCTACCATCCGGCATCACGCCTTGGCCTTGGGTGGTTCTAATCGCTTGACATAAATTGGTTTTGCCGCTGGTGCAGTATTCACATTCGCGGCACTCTGGCGTATACAGCGGAATGACATGATCGCCCGGCTTTAGGCTGGTTACGCCTTTACCGACATCAACTACAATCCCGGCACCCTCATGCCCAAGAATGGCAGGAAATAGTCCCTCTGGGTCTGCTCCCGAGCGGGTAAATTCATCGGTATGACAAATGCCCGTCGCTTTAATTTCAATCAATACCTCACCAGCTCTGGGACCATCCAGCTCAACGGTTTCTATCGACAGTGGTTGTCCAGCTTTAAAAGCAATCGCGGCTTTGGTTTGCATTATTGTTTACTCCAGAATGGGGATGTTTATGGACAATGAACTTGGTTGGATAGTACCAAACACGGCAAAAAATAGGGTGATGACGGAGACGAACTTTCGACCTTATAAAGGATAGAACGAATGTTCATTATTGTCAATTACAAAGCCCCTCATTGGTCAATGATCACAGTGGCGAAAAGCATCGATATTCGCTAGAAAGCTCACTGCAATGAGGGTTCATTTCGGAGCAGCACTTGCAGTACAATACTTAAGGATCAACGTAATTCTTGGAAGCCCATATGCCCTATCTCAACAAGCTCGCCCCGGACCCAGAACCGCTGGATTGTCGCATCTTGACCGCCGCGCTGGATCTATTTGTTGAGCGTGGCTATCACAGTGTATCAGTGCATGATATCCAAAAGAACGCCAACGTCAGCATTGGGTCGATATACAGTCACTTTGGCGGCAAAGAAGGTGTGGCGAAAAAGCTCTACTATCACCTATTACAAGAATTCGAAGAAATGGTAACCGACGTGATCAAGCGGGATATCAGCAACCGTGAGCGTTGCAATACAATCATTGAAAAACTGTTTGAATACACCGAAACACGGCGCAACATCATCGCTTACATGCTGCACGCCAAGCACCGTGAGTTTCTCAACGATGAGCCACCGATTTGCAGCTCTACGCCCTTTATTGCCATGCGCGGCATCGTTCAGGATGGAATGGAGGCAGGTGAAATTCGCCAGGCCGATCCGTGGGTCGTTGCAGCCAGTGTTTTCGGTGGTGCCATACGGATGATTCACCTGCGTCTCGATGGTGTCATTGAAGCACCCTTACCTACCCTATACGAACAAGTGGTAGATTGCATGTGGCAAGGGATGGAGCCCGTTTTAACTGCTGCAAATACTGAACTCCGATCTCTTAGCACCACTGTGCAGAACAGTGCCAAAGCCTAACTCCAAATACAGCATTTAGTTAACCAGCGGAGGCTGAATAATAAGAAATGCCCCCTTCACAATCGGAACCCGGTAACACTTCATTACCCTTTGTCAGTTGCGTTTGCGTCACTTTTGCCCGGCCAGAGCTATTGGCAGAAGCCATCGAGTGTTTTCTTCGCCAGAATTATCAAGGTCAGAAAGAATTAGTTATCCTAAATGACTTCGATGAACAAACGATTGTGTTCGATCACCCTGAAGTGCATGTTTTTAATATCTCTCGCAAGTTCTGCTCACTCGGCGAAAAGCGAAATGCGGCAACAGCGCTTGCTCGTGGTGAGGTCATTTTCCCTTGGGATGACGATGA
The DNA here is from genome assembly GCA_965249035.1 of Candidatus Poriferihabitaceae bacterium. Taxonomy (GTDB): domain Bacteria; phylum Pseudomonadota; class Gammaproteobacteria; order Arenicellales; family Poriferihabitantaceae; genus CBDFKV01. Next base: position 819,517 of record CBDFKV010000007.1, read on the forward strand.
TATCTATCTACCCTTTCGCTTAACTCAATCGGCAAACCAATTGGCGGCGCTCAACAGACCCTACTATAAGCCAAAAACTGCTTTTTATTGGAATAGCGGGACGATCAATGAGCTGTCAGCTAATAGTTTTCATGCCCAAAGTTGTTATACAAAACAACTATTTGATGATATTGGTGGATACCCGCCCATCGGAGCGGGGGAAGATATCGCCTTTGATACGAAAGTACATCAACTTCTAGCGCACGATATCAGCACACCAGAACCGATAGAGCGGAACTACTATATCTACCGTTGGGGTGGCACCGACAGCTATCACCTCAGTGCGTTAGACCAATCCAGCGGAGAAAAGGATGTCTATATACAATATAAAGCTGCGGCGAAACTCAAGTTAGTCAAAACTGGAGAAATAGGGATAGAGTCACAATGGCATCAGGATTACGTTGAACTAGTCGAAAATTTTATTACTACCACAACCTAGACAACAGGCTGAGATATTTTCCTAGTCAGTTATTAATTCGTCAACAACTCCTTCACACAACTCCTTCACAGAGATTGTAAAGCTAATTGAGCAAGCTTAATTCGCCATTTCTGCCTAGAACAAAGTAACGATCGCTGCTTATTTCAGGGGCTACTCTTGGCCGGTCTAGGGGTTCAGTCTTCCACAAAAGTTGGCCTGTATCCACTGTCATACAATAAAGGCGATTGTTATTGCCTTGGAAATACAGATCATGGCCTCGAACGACTGGTGCCGTTCGTGGGGCGTTAAACACGCCTTCCAGCGGTGCTCTAAATTTGGCCGTGCCTGATTTGGCCTCAACTGCATGAACAAAGGCGTTATCACTTCCAAAATAGAGGGTGCCATTGTCTAATGTGAATCCTGGCGACCAGTTTTCAGTCGAGTATTTCCACACTTCATCACCATCGCTAATATCTAGCGCAAACAACGCGTCGGCATACGCCAGAAAATATAAGTGTGTGTCATCTATTGCCAGTGACTTGATAAAGCCTTCCTTACGGCTGACTGTCCACTTCAGCTCGCCGCTATGTTTTGACACTGCATAAAACTGGCTGTAACCCCCTTCATCAATATCTGCCTCTCCTGGGCCTGCGAGGCGACTCCCCGCAAATACCACACGGTCCTGATTAACAGCAGGAGTAACCTGCGTATACGTGTCCGTTTCAAAAGTCCACAATGGCTCACCACTGATTACATCAAACCCATACGCCCAAGCTTTCCGACTGGGTTGGGGTGATATACCTGGGCCTACAAATGCTGTACCCACAAATAAATGGTTCCCAGCAATCGTTGGTGGCCATAACAATTCACCCACCAGCTCCTGCTGCCACAGCAGGCTCCCATCGATGATAGACATCACAATGACTTTGTTGGGAGAACCCACAGCAACTAGCGCGGTAGAAGTAGCGAGCGATCGCGGCCAAAACCCCTCTCGATGCTCTACTAGCCAATTCTGTTTACCGGTATCAGCATCGAGGGCTACTACCGCCTTCTCAGTGAGAACTACCAATTGGTCGCCGACCAATGCCATTGAAGCGGGACTATTTGAAGAAATACTAATCTTCCAATCAAGAATTGGTGCAAGCCCTTCGGAGGCTTGCAAGACTAATGGCATGCTGAGTAGGCAGACAAATAGAGCCTTTAACATGCCAATACCGGCCAATAAACCATCACTACTGAGATTCCACCGGCGAGCCTTAGCTAGTCACTTGAGCTGGCGATATCAAGCAAATATTGAACCACGATATCAATTTCTTCGGTCGACAGTAGCTCGGCAATATTAGTTGGCATCATACCCAATTTGGCTTGATATTTTTCTGCAGCAAACGCACTCGGATCCGAAATTGAGGTGCGGATATAATCTTCCGCGCTCATGCCATCAATACGAGAACCTGCCATTTTGCCAATCTCTTCCCAGCTAGGGCCAATTTTCCCACCACGCCCTATTGATTCAATCCGGTGGCAAGCAAAGCACCCACCCTTTTCCGCTAAAGCGACAATAACTTGCGATTTATCGTCAGATGACCCCCCGACTTTACTTCGAATATAGCTCACCAGTTGCCATATTTGATCATCTTTCAAAGCGCCACCCCAAGCCGGCATTCCGGAATAGAATGGCGGCGCCGCGCCTCCCTCTTTAATTCGCCAAAACAGGTAGGTGTCCGTCATAAATGATAGACCCATCAAATTGGGATCGGTAAGGTCTACCGGCTTTGGCAGCAACCCTTTGCTGAATTTTCCATTGCCATCGAGGCTTTTTCCGTGGCACTCGTAGCAATCCTGCTTCTCGAAAACCTTTTCCCCGCTAGTAATGGCATCAGCATTGTCAGCGAAGGGGTTCTTGAGATTAGAATAGTTCGCTGGCAGTTGTGCATTCCATTCTTCCACTCGAATTTCCGCCAATGCAGCCGCAACATCTACTGGCGTAGAACTCACCGCATATGGCACCTCTCTGCTTACAGTTACTGTTTTGGTAAAGCCGCCCGAATTTGCCAGGTACAATGCAAACGCTCCTAGGGCGGCAATGAGTATACCGAGCAGCATGAGCAGTGTTTGTTTTCCGTTTGACTCACTTGGCTTACGTAGTGCGAGTGAAATACCCGCAACTATCGCTCCTGCAATTAACGTAACAAGCCCCAAAAATGACCACACATTACTGTTATAGGTTGGGTTGCTTACACTTCTCGTTTCAGTTGGCTCAGGTAACGAAGAAGCCACTTGTTGAATAGAAGTATTTGTATTTGTAGCCGTTTCTTCACCAGCAGCAGCATTCTCGTTAACCGCTGCCACAGATTCAGTCGTTGCAACAATACTACCTATTCGTATCAGCGCACCATCTCGATTACCTTCCTCAATATCAAATTCCCAGCCAGGCGGCATCCGGTTATCGCGCAAACGACCGCGTAGCTTAGATGCATGCCAATCACCGGGAGCCACGATCGCTACTCCGGGCGGCTTAGATAAGACATCACCACCGGTCATAATCCCGGCGTAACTGCTTAAATCCATTTCATGGCGCGAGTCTTCGCTGTTATCAAAATGGCATTCAACACAAGATTGAGAACCCTCAAACCAAATGTTTTCCTCGGTAAACAAGGGCAACACATCCGCGTCAAAACTGGCTTCGTGTGCTTTGCCTTGTGCATCGTTCCAACTAAAGGCTCCCTCTGGCGCACCGGCATCGGTCCATGCACCGATTAAATCGACCGCATAAATGGTGCCGCCCTCTTTTTGCAAAAGCGGCCCATCTCGATTACCTTCCTCAATATCAAACTCCCAGTCAGGCGGCATGCGATTGTTACGCAGGCGACTGCGCAGCTTTGAAGCATTCCAATCACTAGGGGTCACTATCGCTACTCCGGGTGGCTTAGACAAAACATCACCACCGGTCATAATCCCGGCATAACTGCTTAAATCCATCTCGTGGCGTGAGTCTTCACTGTTGTCAAAGTGGCACTCCGTGCAGGATTGCGAACCCTTAAACCAAACATTTTCTTGGGTGAACAAGGGCAATATATCGGTATTAAACTCCGCATTGCACACCCGCCCATCTAAAGCCGTCAGTGTGAATGGCTCCTGCGAAGCCCCCGAATCCACCCACTGACCTATGGCGTCGACCGTGGTGATAGTACACTCGCCACTTTCGAACATAACAGCCATCGGATCGCTTTGAGTGGGCAGTTTCTTTCCCGCCTTAATAATGGGTCCATCTCGGTTGCCTTCCTCAATGTCAAATTCCCAGCCAGGCGGCATCCGATTATCGCGCAATCGACCGCGTAGCTTTGACGCATGCCAATCACCGGGGGCCACGATCGCTACTCCGGGCGGCTTAGACAAGACATCACCACCGGTCATAATCCCGGCGTAACTGCTTAAATCCATTTCATGGCGCGAGTCTTCACTATTATCAAAATGGCATTCGGTACACGCTTGTGAACCCTCAAACCAAATGTTGTCCTGGGTAAACAGGGGCAACACATCCATGTCGAAACTGGCTTCGTGCACATTGCCTTGGGCATCGTTCCAACTAAAGGCTCCTTCTGGTACACCGGCATCGACCCATGCACCAATTAAATCGACCGCATAAATAGTGCTGCCCTCTTTTTGCATAAGCGGCCCATCTCGATTACCTTCCTCAATATCAAACTCCCAGTCAGGCGGCATGCGATTGTTACGCAAACGACTGCGCAGCTTTGAAGCATTCCAATCACCAGGGGTCACAATCGCTACTCCCGGTGGCTTAGACAAGACATCACCACCGGTCATGATCCCGGCGTAACTGCTTAAATCCATTTCGTGACGCGAATCCTCGCTATTATCAAAGTGGCATTCAACGCAGGATTGCGAACTCTTAAACCAAACATTTTCTTGGGTAAATAAGGGTAAAACATCAGCGACAAAATCTCCTTCACATTGCGTATCTCCAGCATTTGGAAAAATAAATAGCCCTTCTTTTGCGCCTGAATCTACCCAAGCACCGATCAAATCAACCGCATAGATTTCACATTCACCCGTAGAGAACACTGGCTTGGCCACTTCACCCGATTGCCCAGCACTGACTACTGGGCCATCCCTATTGCCTTCCTCAATATCAAACTCCCAACCGGGGGACATACGATTGTCTCGCAGCCGAGCACGCAGCTTAGACGCATGCCAATTTCCAGCTTCAATAATCGAGACCCCTGGCGGCTTAGACAAGACATCACCGCCGGTCATGATCCCGGCGTAACTGCTTAAGTCCATTTCATGCCGCGAATCTTCACTGTTATCGAAATGACATTCAACACAGGATTGAGATCCCTCAAACCAAATGTTCTCTTGGGTAAAAAGTGGCAATATTTCGGTTTCAAAATCAGCAGAATGCTCTGCCCCTTCTGCGTCCTTCCAGCTAAATGCTCCGTTTGGAGCCCCGGCATCCGTCCAAGCACCTATCAGCTCAACCGCATAAATAGCACCGCCTTCTTTTTGCAGATGCGGCCCATCGCGATTGCCCTCTTCAATATCAAACTCCCAGCCTGGCGGCATGCGGTTGTCTCTGAGGCGGCCGCGTAATTTTGATGCATTCCAATCCCCTGGATTAATGATCGCGACGCCCGGCGGTTTTGACAATACATCACCGCCGGTCATGATCCCCGTATAACTGCTCAAATCCATCTCGTGGCGCGAATCTTCACTATTATCGAAATGGCATTCGATACAAGACTGTGAGCCCTCGAACCAGATAGATTCCTCGGTAAACAGTGGCAACACATCGTTATTGAAATCTCCGTTGCACTCCCTGCCATCTATCGCCTGAAACGGGAAGGGTTCTTCCGTAGCACCAGCATCTACCCATTCGCCAATCAAACCCACCGCTGAAATCTCGCAGGCGTCGGAGCTTGTAGAGTTATTGTTTAATGCTGAAGCTGTACCTGACGCAAATGACGGAAAACAAATGGCAATGGCTAGCAGCAGAAGGGTGCGGTAAATATCAAAAAAGGCATTACGATCTTTCATGTTCATGGCTTCCTCCTACTATTTTAATATTCCTCAATGGCCACTCTGTCACAAACGGCTTATCTGTTAATGCTAGAGTCAGTTTCATTATGCTACGAGCATCTACAATAGTCTACTAAATGTGTGGAAATAGTACGAATGGACAAAGGTCCAACAATTGTGCAGCGACAAGACTCCATCAACCCGCTTGTCAGGTATCAGAATGATGGATCAAAAAGGGGTTCGAAACGTACCGACTTCAACCAGCGCGCTTGATAATGCGACTTACTTTAGTAGATTCCATTCCACTTAAATACGAGCCATAGATAGCTAGCTATCAATTAGTTACATAACCCTACTAAAGTAGGAAATTTAAGTAGCAAATTGTATATCTAGCAATGTTTAGCGCCGGAATTTAACGTATCAAAGACCGATAGCATGTAATTACCAAGACCGCGACCACTGCTGCCATGATCGGCCACAAATGAAAAGGATCGGTGAAGAAATGAGAAACACTCCCCACGAATTGCACGGCGTGATCACCGCCATGCGCTAATAGCGGATGACTTAATGCACCCAGTAGACCACCCGTCAGTAAAGCTGCCATTTTTTTCATCGTTAAGTCACCTTGATGTTCATGATTTCCTCGCCATCTGAGTCAGTCAGATGGACTGCGCAGGCGATACATGGATCAAAACTGTGGATCGTCCGCAAAATTTCTATTGGCTGTTTGGGGTCGTGCAATTTATGCCCTGCCAGCGCGGCTTCATACGGCCCAGCCTGACCTTCAGCATCGCGCGGGCCTGCGTTCCAAGTGCTGGGAACAACGGCTTGGTAATTATCTATCACGCCGTCTTTGATTACGATCCAGTGCGCCAATGCACCGCGCGGTGCTTCCATATAGCCCACGCCTTTGGCTTCCTTCGGCCATGAAGAAGGCTCCCATTGAGTCTCATTGAAGGTTTTGGTATCACCTGCCTTGATATTAACGATCAAATCATCAAACCATCCTTGCATCGCATCAGCAATAATTTTCGTCTCTAAAGTACGTGCGGCAGTGCGACCCAACGTCGAAAACAACGCATCAACCGGCACGCCTAACTGATTGAGCGTCATATCGACCAACTCTTTGGTTTGCTCGTGACCATTGGCGTATAGCATTAGCACCCGCGCTAACGGCCCGGTTTCCATCGCTTTACCTTTCCAGCGTGGTGATTTCAGCCAAGAATAGGACTCATCAATATTAAGGTGTTCATACGGCGGCTTAGGGCCGGAATAGTTGAGGTTGGTTTCACCCTCATACGGGTGTAAGCCTTCGTTCTTACCGCCGCTGTAGTCATACCAAGAATGCGACACGTACTCCTGAATTTCGCTTTGGTCATGCATATCGACCGGGTGAATCGTCGATAAATCACGATTCAAGATAACTCCACCTGGAATCATGAATGACGACGGGTCGCCCATGCCATTGCTGGGGAAATCCCCATAACACAGAAAATTACCCACGCCTTCGCCCTGAGCACCCCAATCTTTATAGTAGCTCGCGATTGCCAGTGTATCTGGAATATAGACCTGCTCAACAAACACCATCATTTCAGTGATGATGTCTTGCACTTGGCTGAGGCGTTTACTATTAATCGCTGAGTCAGAATTCAGGTCAATCGGGCTGGGCACACCGCCAACAACAAAGTTCGGGTGCGGATTTTTACCCCCAAAAATGGCGTGCAGTTTGGACACATTGCGCTGCCAAGTGAGGGCTTCAAGGTAATGCGAAACCGCCATTAAATTGGCTTCGGGCGGCAATTTATAGGCTGGATGGCCCCAATAGCCGTTGGCAAAAATACCTAACTGACCGCCTTCAACAAAGCCCTTTAACTTTTTGCGCATATCGGAGAAATAACCCGGCGACGATTTTGGCCAATGCGACGACACACTTTGGGCGAGCTGGGAAGTAGCCACCGGATCAGCCGATAAGGCCGACACCACGTCCACCCAATCCAAGGCATGCAGGTGATAAAAATGCATGACGTGGTCATGTACATACTGCGCGGCCACCATCAAATTACGAATAATTTCTGCATTCGGTGGGATTTTGTAATTCAAAGCATCTTCGACTGAACGCACCGAGGCCATACCGTGCACCAGCGTACAAACACCACAAATGCGTTGCGCAAAAGCCCAGGCATCACGCGGGTCACGACCGCGCATGATCAGCTCAATACCGCGCACCATGGTGCCGGAAGAATAGGCCTGCGCGATCGTGTCACCGTCCATCTGCGCCTCAATGCGCAAATGGCCTTCAATCCGGGTGATGGGGTCAACTACAATACGTTCACTCATAATGGGTTCTCTTGGTTATCGATGGACGAGAATAGAGGTCAGGCTATTTCTCAGCCAGAAATTCATTCAAAATACGATACTGTGCGGCTACTTCTGGGTTTTCACCTTCACCGCTATTGGCGATCATCGAACAAGTGCGGGCCACCCGGCAGTTTTGTACGACCTGCCAAAACGGATCAGCCGAATCAGCTTCTTTTGCTGCTACAAACACCGCATTGGCAGCGCGCGACACAAAGTGTGCCGCTTGTTCAGCCCAATCGCCATCGGCACCGCAACGGGTACGACTATCGATCATGGCACGTTGCAAAACCCGATAGACATCCTCAAGTTCTTCTTCGACAGCACTCTGATCCAGCGCCTTGGTGATCGCTCGCGCGATCCGATCATCATCAGTTAGTACTAATACATTATTAACAAACTGTGCGCTCACTTGGCGTCGTTGCACCGCATCTAAGCCAGCCAGCGCTTGTTTCAATTCAGCATCGCTATTAACTGATGCCAACACATCGGTCGTACTCATGGCTTTACCTCCTCCACCTTATCTGGCTCAGGCAAAAGCTCGGCCAGCATTTCAGTCAAACCCAAGACCGGAAGATCCATCTCATTTTCTTCCAGGCCATCTTCCAACTGGATGCGGCAATTGGCACAAGCGGTTACTAAGGTATCCACACCCAACCCATTCAGCTGCCTCTTTTTAACGTTAAATGCATTGAGACGGAGTTCATCGGCATCTTCATTCGCACTGACACCACCACCCGCACCACAGCACCAATTCATCACCCCCGGATCGTCCATCTCAACAAAGTTAGAGGCGATCATCTTGAGTAAATTACGCGGCTGTTCAACTACCCCACCTCGGCGAACTAGCTGGCACGGGTCGTGAAAGGTGAGCTTTGATTCTTCAAAGCCTTCTGTTTTCAGTAAGCCCGCGATACGTAGCTCATCTAATACTTCCAAGATATGCTGGACTTTGAAACCAAATTTCTTGCCGAGCAAATTCGGCCCTTCCCAACGAATCGCGGTATAGGCATGACCGCACTCAGGGCTGATTACGGTTTTAACGTTAAGCTTTTCAGCAGCACTCACCACCCGCCCTACCAACTTGGCAGCGATGTCAGAGGCACCAATTTGTATCCCGGAATTGGTCGCTTCAAAGGCTTCAGAGCTGAGCGTCCAAGTCTTGCCTGCGGAGTGGAAAATTTTAGAAATTGCCTGTAAATACTCAGGGTAATTCATGATTTCCATCGATGACAACAACACCAAGTACTCCACCCCTGCTTGGTCCACGGGAATATCAATGCCAGTATCGGCCACTGCGTGTTTGATCTGTGCCTGTAGCGCTGGAAATTTAACCCCCATCGGGCTGCCGATTTCGACCGCACGGGTAGATGCACCGATCAAACCTTCAGGTGCATTGCCAGAGGCCGACATACCCTCTCGCATCTTGCGGATCATGCCGGTGATGTCATTGCCCACCGGGCAGACCATGCTGCAACGCCCACACAGGCTGCATGAGTCATACACCAAATGCTGCCATTCCTGCAATTCTTCGTCGGTTACCGGCTTACCCAGGCCCAGCATTTTTTTTGCTCGGCCCAATAGTGTGTACTCCTGCTGCCAAATACGGCGCATCGGTTCGACTTTATGGATCGGAATAAAGCTAGGGTCATCATTTTCGGTATAAAACAAACAGGCTTCAGCACAGACTCCACAGCGCGTACAGCTACTAAAAAATGCAGCAGTGGGCGCATCAATTTGTTCTTTTAAGGCCTGCAAGCCGCGCTCTAGGGATGCTTCACTCATGACTTCACTCCTTTTTGACCAGATATCGAACCGCCGTACCAGCGTGATATGAACCAGGTAAACGTATGGGTCAATTTTGAAAACGGCAAAAATATAATTAACAACTCAACACTCAAGATGTGTAGGGCCAACATCCAGTTGTACGGCAGCAATAAATGGTGATAGCTCATATAGCCGGTTAACAGTGGCACAAAGGTTAAAGCCCAAACCCAATAGTCTGCGCCGGTTGATAAATGCTTGAGCAATGGGTAAGTAAGGCGACGATACAATATCGCCAATAAAGCCAGCATTGTGATCACCGCCACTAAATCAACCACCGGAGTGCTAATGGACGGCCAGGCGAAACCCAAAATGGCTTTGAACAAACTGATGTGCGGCGCCAATAAAAAGATCACGACAAATAAGCCCAGATGAAACACGTAACCCGTCACCAGCGTGAACATCGTGCGTTTTGCAGTGTTCCTGTCGGCAGGCAAAAACCGGGTAAATACCGTTCCTATACCCTCCATCACTCCACTGCTACGAAGCGCCGCCAGATTCTTTTTACGCCCCAATAGCAAGATTTCGAATAGTCTGAGAACAATCCCAAACACCAAAATCACGGTCGCGATCTGTAAGCCAGGGCCGCGCACCCATAAAAGAAACTCTGCTGAATTCATTACGATTCCTCCGTCTTCGCTTGTGAATCGTTTGGTTTAACTAGATCATGAATAGTCACCGTTTGGTGAGCCTTGATCGCTTCGGCTTTCTTTTTGCGATTAAGCGCTGCGATGGCCAATCCTGTGCCCGCACCAGCAGCCAAGGCATAACCCGCCACTTTGCTGACATTAACCGCAGGCTCAGACAGCGCCCGATAAAACCCACCCATGTCCCAAAAATCTGGCTCAGAACAACCCAAACAGCCATGCCCCGACTCAATCGGAAAGCTAGTACCTTGGTTCCACTTGGTGGTGGCACAAGCGTTATAAGTTACCGGGCCTTTGCATCCCAGCTTGAATAAACACCAACCTTTTTTGGCGCCTTCATCATCAAAGGTTTCGGCAAACTCGCCACGCTCATAAAAAGGTCTTCGGTAGCAACGGTCATGAATATTATTGCCGTAAAACGCTTTTGGTCGGCCCAGATCATCCAGCTCCGGAATGCTGCCGAAGGTTAGAAAATGCGCCAAAACACCGGTGATAACGACCGGAATTGGCGGACAACCAGAGACGTTAATCACTGGCTTGTCGGTAATAATATCGCCCACCGAAACCGCACCCGTTGGGTTAGGTTTTGCTTTGGGAATACCGCCGTAGGTCGCACAGGTGCCAACGGCAACGACTGCGGCAGCACCTTTGGCGGTTTCAACCAGCATGTCCAGGTTGGAAATCCCGGCAATGGTTGAATAACCGGGGTTTCCCATTGGAATCGAACCATCAACCACTAAAATGTATTTGCCCCAATTGGCTTTCATCGCGGCTTCACGCGCCTCTTCTGCCGCTGCGCCGGATGCCGCTTGCAAGGTGTGCTGATAATCAAGTGAAATGGTATCGAAAATCAAGCCTTCTACCGTCGGCGAATGCGACCGGGTCAACGATTCAGCACAGCCAGTGCATTCCTGAAAAGACAACCAGATGACTGATGGCCGTTGCGCTGATTCCAATGCCGCCGCAATTGCAGGCACCATCGACGGCGGCAAAGCCATCAAGGATGCGGTCGTTGCGCAGAACTTCAGGAAACCCCGCCTCGAAACCCCATTACGCTGCAATGATTCTTTCAGCGTCTCCTGCCGTATTACATGATTGCTCATATCTTCTCCTACGATGACTGCTTGCTCGAAAGCATTTCGGTAAGTTGTTGTAAACCACTGTCAATGTCTTCGGTGGGTGATGAAATCAAAGACGGAACCCGAGTAATTTCAATGAATTTACCCAGTATGTCGTCCTCACTGTTGTAATGCGTGATTAGCCAGACGCCTGCGATTTGCGTCTCGACAATACTCGTATGGCCCAGTGCGTTGAGGGTCGCGTTGATCTCGCCAGTGCCCAACATCGCCTCAATATGCGCCTCCTCTCCCGGCGCCATCGGGATCGCACGTAAGTCGATGGTAGTCGGCTGATCAGTTTCTTTCAGCTGGGTCAGCGCATGCCGCACTTCATGCAATATCAGTAAATCGTTGCCGGTATTACCGGCGTCCGACTGGCTGGCGCAACTAGGCATAACAGGCTTCCGGTGCACTGACGTCCTGCGCGTGCCACTCTTCAAGCAACCTAATAACGTGCTGCACCGCCAGCGGCACCGCTTGCTCAACTGATTCGGTCAAGGTATCGCCCCAATCAATGACGTCGGGTTGAATACCAACCAGCGCCCGTTTGTCAGGCAGGGATTCAGTCAAACGCGAAATATCCAACAAATCCAGCAAGCCCACTTCATGCGCACTGCGCTTGCACGAACCAAGAAATTGATCCATCTGCTCATCAACAAAGCAATCTACCGTTCCAGGCGAGTTTTTTAACTGGGCAGCGTCTATCACGATCAGCCTATCAGCGTCTTCAACCGCACCTGCGAGAGTAAAGCTGAGAGTGCCACCATCCATATAAGTGACGTTTTCAAGCGAGAGGTCGTGGGCTTGCAGGGCATCCAAAACATGCAAGCCTACGCCCTCGTCTCGAAGTAATTTGTTACCGATCGCAAGCACTAATGTTTCCATGCGAATATTATAATACAATGGATTGGTTGGTTAATGATTACATGCTTCAAGATGTTGATGTATGTCATAATTTGAGCGGATAATTCTTGACCTTTAATCGCCATTCCTAATCCCCATTCCAGGATCTCGATATGTGCTTAGGCATCCCCATGCGAATTCAGACCATTGATGGCTATCTGGCCAGCTGTGAAGCCAAGGGAGTAACACGCGAAGTGAACTTATTTATGATGCAAGACCAAATGCCTGCAATAGGTGATTACATTACTGTTCACCTAGGCTATGCAGTCAATATGATGTCCGAACAGGAGGCTGAAGCAGCCTGGGAAATCTACGATCAGATGTTGGCAGCCGAAGGTGAGTAGATTTCTTGCGGTTCCGACTGAATTCATACAATGTCAAGCAAGATAGCTGATGCACCAATGTCGCCAGTGGACAGTTAGCGGCAAAGTCCAAGGGGTTGGCTTCCGGCCTTTTGTCTATCGCTTGGCTCATCAGTATCACTTGCAGGGCTGGGTACGAAATGTCGTCGGCCAAGTTGAAATTCGTGCCCAAGGAGAGCTGGATCAACTCGATCTGTTTGCCATCGACTTGATGGCAGCACCACCTTCAATTTCTGCACCCAACATCAGCGCTTGCCGTGACTGCAAGCTTGAGTCATTTGACGACTTCCAAATCCTCAATAGCGAGGCTAACAAAGACGCTGATATCTATATTCCGCTGGATTATTTCACCTGCCCCGATTGCTTGGACGACTTAAACAATCCAGCAAACCGACGTTATCACTATCCCTTTACCAACTGCACCCAATGCGGTCCACGCTACACTTTAATTGCCAGCTTGCCGTATGATCGCCCTCAAACCAGCATGGCAGAATTTCCGCTCTGTAATGCGTGTTTGCAAGAATACCAAAACCCGCTAGATCGACGCTTTCACGCTGAACCGCTGGCCTGCTCGGTTTGTGGCCCCCAGCTTAGCTTCCGCAACCCTCACACGACGATTAACCAATCACCCGAGGCGCTAACCGCTTGTATTCATGCGCTTGAGCAAGGAGAAATTGTTGCGGTCAAAGGCGTCGGCGGTTATCACTTGATGTGTGATACCAGCAACGATGCTGCGATCCTGGGCCTGCGAGAGCGTAAGCATCGGCCGCATAAGCCATTGGCGGTGATGTTTCCAGCCAAAGGCGACGACGGCTTGGCGTCCGTACAAAAAGTGGTTCTGCTAACGCCAGAACAAGCTGACTTGCTGACTTGTCCTTCACGGCCAATCGTACTGGCTGACAAAAGACCCCATAGCCTAGCCTCACTAATCGCACCTGGCTTGGGTGAAATTGGCGTGATGTTGGCTTACAGTCCGCTGCATCACTTGCTACTCAACGCAATGGATAAGCCTATGGTGGTGACTTCAGCCAATATCAGCGGCGAACCGGTGCTGATTGACGAGACAGAAGTTGAGGCTCGGCTTAAACACATCACCCCCCACTTTTTACACCATGATCGCCCTATCCTGCGGCCGGCCGATGATTCTGTTTTTCGCCGTATCGGTGGGACTATGCGGCCAATTCGGTTAGGGCGTGGCCATGCACCGACCGAAATTACGCTGCCGTTTAAACTTCCCCAGGCTATGCTGGCTTGCGGCAGCCACATGAAAAATACGATCGCACTCGCCTGGGATAATCGGCTGGTTGTATCGCCGCATATTGGTGATTTGGACAGTCCGCGCAGCATGCAGGTTTTTGAGCAAGTAGCGGCCGATTTACAGTGCCTGTACCAAGTTGAAGCCGAGTTATTGGTCTGCGACGCACACCCACAATATGCCTCAACCCGCTGGGCTCTTGATCAAGCACTACCCGCCGTCATGATACAACACCATCAAGCCCATGCTTCAGCCGTCGCGCTTGAATACTGGAGTGACGAACCTTATCTGATCTTTAGCTGGGACGGCACTGGCTACGGTGATGATGGCACTATCTGGGGCGGTGAAGCATTTTATGGCCGCCCAGGAAGTTGGCAACGCGTCGCTAGTATGCGTCCGTTTCGCTTGCCTGGCGGCGATAAAGCTGGCCGCGAGCTATGGCGCAGCGCAGCGGCACTGTGCTGGGAGACAGATCAAAATTGGGCAGGTGTTCCTAAGGGCTCAAAAGCACTCAAGCAAGCATGGCAGCGCAAGCTTAATGCCCCTCAATCAACTGCGGTGGGGCGACTATTCGACGCTGCTGCTGCATTGACTGGCCTATGCCACATCGGCAGCTTTGAAGGCCAAGGACCAATGCTGCTGGAGCAAGCCAGCGATGCGCTTTGGGCTGCTGACCCTTTGCCAATCACTGCAGATACCGATGGCCTTTTACGTGCCGACTGGGGAGTGGTATTGCCTGAGTTACAAGACAAAACTCGGAGCGTAAAAGAACGCGCCACTGTGTTTCACTCAAGGCTCGCGCATACGCTGCTGGAACAAGTAGCACGACTGAGTAGTACGCATAGCTTCACACGGGTTGGCTTGTGCGGCGGCGTGTTTCAAAACCAAAAATTAACGGACTACCTGGTGCAGCAATTACAACAGCAACATTACCAGCCATGTTTGCCTAAAACCCTGCCGGTTAATGACGCCAGCATCAGTGCCGGACAAATTATCGAAGCTGCAGCACGGCAGTTATCTCCGACTTAAAACCTACGATTTTGCCCGCTGAGCATCTTTGGGACGAAAAGCGCTAATCACCGCTTCATTGACTTCCATATAATGGCCGCCGATCAAGTCCACGCAATACGGCACAGCCGGAAAAACCGCATCCAAGCACTCACGAATTGATTTGGGCTTGCCCGGCAAGTTGATCACCAAAGACTGCCCACAGATACCCGCAGTTTGCCGCGACAAAATGGCTGTCGGTACATACTGCAAACTGACGGCACGCATTTGCTCACCAAAACCGGGCAGCAACTTTTGACACACCGCTTCGGTCGCCTCTGTGGTCACATCGCGTGCTGCCGGGCCAGTTCCACCGGTGGTCACGATCAAGTCACATTTTAGTTCGGACAATTCGCGCAAAGTACGCTCGATGACCGCCTGCTCATCAGGAATGCAACGATACTCGTAACGACATTCGTTAAGCAGGTACGCCTTCATGGTGTCCATAATAGCGACACCAGAAATGTCTTCGTAAATGCCTTGGCTGGCTCGGTCTGAGGTAGTCACTACCCCTACTTTAATAAGTTCCATCACACTCTGATCTCGGTAAAAATTATAAACGAAAGTCTAGGAGCAACTAGAAATAGACGTCCCTATGCTAAAGAGGTATAAAGAAGTTTAACAAATTCTATACAATGCATCCGACCTAAAGAATCACATATCGATCCGTATGAAAATTGGCATCCCTAAAGAAATCTACGCCGGAGAAACGCGCGTAGCAAGCACGCCATCGGTCGTTTCTCGGCTGATTGAATTGGGCTACGATATCAGCTTTGAAGCCGATGCTGGCACTCTTGCCGGATTTAGCGATACTGACTATACCGATGCCGGTGCAACGCTGAGCGATTCGGCCACGCAGCTTTGGCAAGACAGCGATATCATCTTAAAAGTCCGTCCGCCGCTCACAGCTGATAACCACGCCAGTAGCGATGAAATGGCGCTATTGGGTAAAGATCAAACACTGGTCAGTTATTTCTGGCCCGCCCAAAATCCAGAATTGCTGGAAACCGCTGCGAGTCAGCAATCCACCGTTCTGGCGATGGACTCTGTGCCACGAATTTCGCGCGCACAAAAATTGGATGTATTGTCTTCTAGCGCCAATGTCGCGGGCTATCGCGCGGTCATTGAAGCCAGTCATGAATTAGGGCGATTCTTAAACGGGCAAATTACTGCTGCGGGTAAAATCCCGCCGGCTAAAGTGCTAATTATAGGCGCAGGTGTTGCAGGCTTGGCGGCGATTGGTGCAGCTACCAGCATGGGCGCTATCGTGCGTGCTTTTGACACTCGCCCGGAAGTGAAAGAGCAAGTCGAAAGCATGAATGCCGAGTTTTTAATGCTCGAATTCGACGAGACTTCGGGCAGTGGCGATGGTTACGCACAAACCATGAGCAAAGAGTTCATTGACGCCGAGATGGCGCTGTTTGCGGAACAAGCCAAAGACGTTGATATTATTATCACTACCGCCTTAATTCCGGGCAAGCCCGCGCCCAAACTGATCACCAAAGCCATGGTTGACAGCATGAAGCCGGGTAGCGTCATCGTTGATTTGGCCGCTGAACAAGGCGGTAACTGTGAGTACACCAAACCTGGGAAGGTACACGTCAAAAATGGCGTAAAAATTATTGGCTATACCGATATGGCTGGACGCATGCCAGGTCAAGCCAGCCAATTGTATGCCACCAACATCTATAATCTATTAGTGGAAATAACCCCCGAGAAGGATGGTAAGGCGGTTATCGACATGGATGATGAAATGATTCGCGGGTTGACGGTCGCGCACCAAGGAGAGATCACTTGGCCGCCACCGCCCATTCAAGTTTCACAGCAGCCTGCAAAACCAGCCACAGCAGTTAGCCCCAAACCAGATTTGGCTGCGGTCAGCAAACCAGATTCCCGCTGGACCATTGCCGGAGTTGCCTTGGGTATTCTTGCCATACTCGGTGTCGGCTCAGTCGCACCGGCTGATTTCATGTCACACTTCACCGTTTTTGTGTTGGCTATTTTCGTTGGTTGGCAAGTGGTTTGGAGCGTCACCCCGGCCCTACACACCCCGCTCATGAGTGTTACCAACGCGATTAGCGGGATCATCGTGGTCGGCGCATTATTACAAATCGATTCGCCCTCTGGCCTTGCTGTTTTTCTAGCCAGCGCCGCCATCTTAATTGCCAGCATTAATATCGCCGGTGGCTTTTGGGTCACGCAGCGTATGCTAAAAATGTTTCAAAAATAGGGGCTGAAGAGATGACGACTGGATTTGTAACGGCAGCCTATATCATCGCGGCGATTTTATTTATTTTGAGCCTATCGGGCCTTAGCAACCAGGAGTCTGCTCGGCGTGGCAACCTCTACGGAATCGCGGGCATGGCCCTGGCGATTCTGGCCACTTGGATCGGCCCTGAAATCCATAGCTTCGCCCTCATCATGTTGATGATGGTAGTGGGTGGCTCAATCGGTATTCAATTAGCACGGCGCGTTGAAATGACCGCCATGCCTCAGTTAGTCGCCATTCTGCACAGCTTTGTTGGCCTGGCAGCCGTGTTGATCGGCTTCGCTAACGCCCTGTCCTCACCCGAATTACAGGGTGCCGCGCATACCATTCATGGTATTGAGACTTATCTGGGGGTATTGATCGGCGCCATCACCTTTACTGGCTCAGTGATCGCCTATGGCAAGCTAACCGGAAAACTATCCAGCGCACCGCTGACCTTGTCGGCACGTCACTGGCTGAACGGTGGCGCACTGATTATTTGTCTGCTCATGGGTATCGCCTATGCGGGTGATGGCAACTTAGTAGTGCTATTTTTAGCCACTTTGATCGCCTTCGCAGTCGGCGCGCATTTAGTCATGGCAATCGGCGGCGCCGATATGCCGGTCGTTATATCAATGCTCAATAGCTATTCCGGCTGGGCTGCTGCCGCAACCGGCTTTATGCTGAGTAATGATTTATTGATCGTCACCGGCGCTCTGGTCGGTTCCAGCGGTGCAATCCTGAGTTACATCATGTGCCGAGCGATGAACCGCAGCTTCTTGAGCGTCATCTTGGGAGGCTTTGGACAAGATAGCAGCCAATCAACTGGCAACGCTGTAGCCACCGAAGCGCAAGGCGAAGCAGTAGCCATCAGCGCCGAGCAAACCGCTGCCTTATTGCAAAATGCTCGCTCGGTGGTAATCGTACCTGGATATGGAATGGCGGTCGCACATGCTCAGCACCCGGTATCTGAGTTAACCCGTAAACTGCAAGCGAAAAATATTGATGTCCGGTTTGCAATTCACCCGGTTGCGGGCAGAATGCCGGGGCATATGAACGTGTTGCTGGCAGAAGCAAAAGTGCCCTACGATATCGTCTTGGAAATGGATGAGATCAATGATGATCTAGCCAAAACCGACGTCGTCATCGTTATTGGCGCCAATGATATCGTCAACCCGGCTGCGCAAGAGGTTCCGGATAGCCCTATCGCAGGCATGCCAGTGCTTGAAGTCTGGAACGCCGACCATGTCATCGTTTCAAAACGCAGCATGGCAACCGGCTACGCAGGCGTTGAAAATCCATTATTCTTTAAAGAAAATACCCAAATGCTGTTTGGCGACGCGAAGGATAGTATCGAAGCCATTAATAGCGCTCTGAACTAAAACAATAAATAGCTCTGAAGACTATAAATTGGCGAGCTACAATTGCCCACATAGATTATATTAGACCAAGACTAAGACCCAGTCTAACTCGTCACTAAACCAGTATTTTAGTCCTAGCTCTGATTAGCCTTTTAAAAGTAGACAAACCAGCCCCAAGTAGCTTGGACTTGTTACAAAGGTTTTGATCTGATTAGCACAGAAAATAAAAATGATTTCCCTATACAGAAAAACAACAAGCCCACCAACGGCAATACTTTAACTCAGAATACTATGATAATAAAAACCATCCGAAAAGGCTTGGGAGCACTATTGTTAGTCGGCGACCAACTGACCCGGCCCAAACCGATTGCACGCACACCACTAGCGCAAAAGGCGGTAGATGCTGCCACCGAATTTATGGCGCTCTATCATTTTCAGGGATGTCCATTTTGCATCAAAACTCGGCGGGTTATTCGTCGGTTAAACTTAAATATTGAACTGAAAGATGCAAAAAATGATGCGACCCACCGAGAAACCCTAATGCGTCGTGGTGGATACATTAGGGTGCCCTGTTTGCGCATCAAGGATGGCAGTCAGAGTGAACAATGGATGTATGAATCTAACGATATTATTAATTATTTGGAAAGCCGATTTGGGTAGACATGATGTCTCCCCAACAGTTTATTGAGGTTTACCACAAGACAACAGCTTAATAGCAAACGACTGAATCAGTAGCTCATACGTTTCGCTATCGATGCCCATTAAATCGACCGTGGAACTTACTAAACCCACGCTATTGGCGATTTCAACTAGGCCCACGCCCGGATCTTTCTGATCGATCAACAAACACGTAATACTTGGGTCTTTGCTGATCGTTCGCAGCCGCTTTAAGCTCACTGATCGAGAATGGCCCAACTCCAAAACAGTCGTCACTGGCTGGCCAACATCTTGCTCAAAATACTGGTAGGCGTCATGAAATACGGCGGTACGTTTGCTCGATCTTTCACTTAAATCCTGACGAATAGCATCACGCAGCTGGCTCGTGCGTCGAACAAACTGATCGCTATTAGCTTCATACTGATTTGCGTGCTCAGGGTCCAATACACTAAGCCGAGTAGCCAATGCCTGCACCAATAAGTTGGTGTGCGTGATACTCAACCAAAAATGGGGATCTAATCCTGCATGAGAATGCTGATCTGATTCTGGTTTTTGGTCCTCGACATACTGATCGTTAGCCTGGTCTTTAGCCTGGCGAAAGCTGAGCAACTGGGCTTGCAGTTCATCACTAATGGTGAATACTCGGTCGGAGTCATGATCGACAGTATTTTCCAGTACACGCTCCAAGTCAGTACCAAACCAAACAATCAAATCAGCATTATTGATTTTCTTTTGATCAGATATTCGTAAAGAATACGAGTGGGGATCAGCACTGCCCCGTATCAACAAATCGGGTTGTGCCACTCCATCCATCACAGCCGCTACAATCAACTGAATCGGTTTGATTGAAGCCAGTACAGATGGCGGCTTTGCGTAGGCTTGACTCAACGCAAAAACGCTGGCTAGAACAATACTGATTCGGAACAATACGGAGGTCATGCTTTTACGTTAGAGAATGTTATGTTATAACATTATTATTCTACCTGAAATAAGCAGGCTAATACAATGTCTCAGCTCGTTAATCATGCCGAAGCGATTTGTCGCGCGAATAGCGCTCGACTAACACCCACTCGCCAACGTGTGCTGGAGTTAGTCAACGCGGCTGACAAGCCCATTGGCGCGTACGATTTACTCGACCAGCTTAAGCAGGAGCAAAATAACGCGCAACCTCCCACGATTTACCGGGCACTGGGCTTCTTGTTGAAACACAAGCTGATTCATCAACTGAAATCTATTAAGGCCTATTATTCCTGCGAGTGCCCGGGCGATAGTCACACGGTTTTGTTTCTTATTTGCGAACGCTGTCAGAGCGCTACTGAGCTGATTGACCCAAACCTAGTAAAGCGCATAAAAAAACACATTCAATCAACCGGTTATCAAGTTGACTATCCAGTCGTTGAAGTGACTGGCCGCTGTCGTGAATGCAGCATTCGCCCTGAAGGAGCCTGATATGACTACTGTATTAATTGATGCGCACGATATCAGCCTCAAGCGCAACGACAAAATCATACTTGACCACATATCGATCACGATTGACGCGGGAGAAATAGTCACGCTGGTCGGCCCTAACGGTGCCGGTAAAACCACCTTGGTCAAAGTCTTGACTGGGCTGATTCAACCCGATGCCGGTAAGATCACATCAAAACCAGGCCTCACTACCGCTTATGTACCCCAGCAATTACTAATCGACTCCAGCATGCCCATGTTAGTCAGTGCATTCCTGTCGATTAATACATCGCAAAAAGACGTTACTCTGGATGACAAATTATCTGCTCTAGCCTTGGTCAGTGCTGAACATTTGCTGGACAAACAGTCGCACTCATTGTCAGGCGGCGAACTGCGCCGGGTGTTACTGGCCCGCGCAATCATGCGTCAAGCTGATTTACTAGTCTTGGATGAGCCGACCACTGGTGTCGATATTAATGGTCAGGCGCAGCTGTACCGATTACTGACCCGCATTCGTGATAATACTGGCTGTGGAATTTTATTGATCTCCCACGATTTGCATATGGTCATGAGCGCCACTGATAAGGTGGTGTGCCTGAACCAACACGTTTGCTGCCAAGGCAAACCAGACGACATCAATGCCCATCCGGAATATCTGAGCTTGCTCGAAGGCCACGGTGAGCTCACGATTTATAATCACCATCACAATCATCAACATAACCTGGATGGCAATATTTGTGGTGACGAACAGTCCACTGATTGTGACGACCACAATCACCAACACCCAAAGCACCCATGACCGCTCTAATTTTACGCGCGCTGTTTGGCGGCCTTCTAATTGCCGCCATCGCTGGCCCGCTCGGTTGCTTTTTAGTCTGGCGACGCATGGCATTCTATGGCGCTGCCATTGCACATGCCTCTATTTTTGGTTTAGCGATTGCGCTGGCTCTGGGTTTACCATCAATTATCGGGCTGATGGCTGGCGCGGTTGGTTTTGCGCTGATGATTTCCTGGCTAAAAGATCGCTCCGAGTTGCCGGTTGATAGCTTGCTTGGTATTCTCTCTCACGTCATGCTCGCTGCGGGTATCAGTATATTTTTGATGTCGAGCGTCGCCAATATCGACTTGATGGCCTTTTTATTTGGAGACATCCTAAGCTTGCGAACCATTGATTTACTGCTCATTCTAGCCACCTGCACAGTGCTGGGTTTACTATTAACAAGACACTGGAATGCCTTTTTAATCGCCAGTATCCATCCTGATCTCGCGCATACCGAAGGTGTTAATCTAAAACACACCGAGCGTTTATTTTTGATGATGTTAGCGCTATTTGTCGCTGTTGCTGTGCCTATCATCGGTCTATTGCTGGTTGTGTCCATTCTAATTATCCCACCTGCTGCCGCACGATTTATTGCCGGAACGCCATATAGCATGGCACTCATTGCCGCGGGCCTAGGCTGCCTATCAGTGGTGTTAGGGCTGGCTGGCGCGTGGTTTATTGACATCCCTGCCGGGCCAGCCATTGTCATCGGCTCATTCTTGCTATTCATCTTGGCCGGCCTCGCCAACGCCCTTCAATCACGCCCATAATGGCCAATAGCCGACAACGTAAAATCATCCATGTCGATATGGATTGCTTTTACGCGGCGGTTGAAACCCGCGAAAACCCACGACTAAAAGGACGACCGGTTGCAGTCGGTGGTAAACCCAATAGCCGCGGGGTGGTGGCTGCCTGCAATTATGAGGCCCGGGCATTTGGCGTTCACTCCGCCTTGGCGATGTCGATTGCGGTTCGTCGCTGCCCTAACCTGATTTACTTGCCGGTAAGAATGGACCTGTACCGCCAAGTTTCCCAGCAAATCCATGCCATTTTCAGTGACTACACCGACAAAATCGAGCCGCTGTCATTGGATGAGGCTTACCTTGATGTTAGCGAGTCCAACCACCTACACGGCAGTGCGACCTTAATCGCCCAGGAAATTAGGCAACGGATTTACCAAGAGCACCAATTGACTGCGTCTGCCGGAATCGCGCCTAATAAATTTCTCGCTAAAATTACCAGCGACTGGAATAAGCCAAACGGTCAAAAAACCATCGCACCCAGTCAAGTTGATGCATTCATCAAAACCGTGCCCGTAAAACGCATTTATGGTGTCGGAAAAGTCACCGCTGCCAAAATGCACAAGCTGGGACTTGAAAGCTGTTTGGATCTGCAAACTTGGTCATCAGAAGCGCTGCAGCAACAGTTCGGCAGTTTTGGAATACGTCTGCATGCGCTGTGTCGTGGACAAGATGAGCGGCCAGTCAGTAACGAGCGCCAGCGTAAATCACTCAGCATCGAAGATACGTTTCCAGTCGACCTGTCTGATGCCACGGCATGCCTCACTGCTTTGCCTGCTCTATACGAAGCATTCCAATCTCGGCTGCAACGCGCGCATAAGAACAATCAGGCACACGCATTAACGATCAAAACCCTGTTCTTGAAGATGCGATTTAGTGATTTCAGCACCACCACGATTCAAATGCCTGGAGCAGAGCCTAACTTGACAGATTTTGAGCAGCTCTGTGGCCGAGCATGGGAACGTGGCAAGCTACCTGTACGCTTGCTGGGTCTTGGGGTGCGATTCGCCTCATCGGAATCTAGCCAGCAATTACTACTAGCGAAAGAAAGCTAAGTGGGTAGTCGGCGCTCACGTTGATAAATATACAATCCTGACAAGACAATAATCGCTATCCCTAACCATTCGTTTGAAGCAGGAATATCGGCCCATATCATATAACCAAACAGCATTGCCCAAATCAAAGACGTGTATTCGTAAGGCACTAATAGTGAGGCACTAGCAAGGCTAAATGCGCGCGTCATCATCAGGTGGCCCGATAAAGCCAAGCCCGCGATAATCAGCATCCCTAACCATTCTGCTTTACCAATGTCCACCCAAAACCAGGGCAACAGCAAGGTCGAGATCAGCATGGCTGCGCTGTTAAAATAAAAAACCAAACGAAATACCGGCTCAGTTTCACTGAGTTTGCGCACCATCAGCATGGAAAACGCATACGCAGCACCCGAGCCAATCGCATATAAAGAAGCAGGATCAAATGCTTCAGATCCAGGTTTGGTAATAATCAAGATGCCGACAAAGCCGACAATCACCGCAACCCAGCGGTGCACGCCCACGTGTTCACCCAAAAACCAACGGGAACCACCCGTCGCAAAAAAAGCGGAGCAAAAGAATATGGCTGTTACCGTCGTTAGTGGAAGGTATTTAAGCGCAGTGAAAAAGCATAGCGGCGCCAAATAGGTACCGAGTGCATAGATAAAACACGCCAGTGGTCGCTCGGTTTTAATCCCAGCAAGACCTCCCTGACGCGGCAGAGAGAGCAGTAAAACGCTAATAATAAACCAGCCTCTGATGGCAATGATTTGTACCGCACTAATCGAATCGCTGACAAACCATTTAACACACGCATCCATGGTCGACAAAGCAGCAACCCCAGCCAGCACCCAGAATACGGCTTTCCCGACTTGATCAACGCGTTGCATCAACCCACTCCAACAGCCAGCCCCAACAGCCGGCTCACGGCTGGTTCAAGGTTCCCAGAGGTCAACATCTCTACCCTGCTCCCTTATCCGCTCAGCACGGGCTGAGATATAACGCTGAAAATTAGGCTCAGTCAGATAAGCCTTTTCCAGCACATAGGCGAAAATCGACTGCGTATGAAAATTACGGAAATAGGCGTTAATTCGCATCACCTCAGTGCCGTTGGCGTCAAAAAAAACGATGGCAGGCAAATAACTGAGCCCTAGCGATTGGTACCACGCTTTGGTGGTAGTCATTTTGCCAGACGGGGTACGCACTTCCTGTTCATCGCTTGCGTTTAACTGAACCACGTGCATTTGCTGTAACAAGTCTCGTGTCTCTACATGCGCCAAAGTCTGTTGGTGAAATGCCTCACAGTCCTCGCAATTGGGCGCCTCAAATAACACCGCCAGCGGCTTCTCACCCAATAGTTGATCCAATACATGGGGTGGCTTTTTGAAAAACGGCTCTGTTAGTAGCACACCTTCAGCCGAACCACTCGGCCGCGAATAGTCACTAAAGCTCTGTACCTGTTCTTGCTGGTCTTTCACGTAAGTCAGCGCTTTTCGAAAACGCTCCGGTGGATAATAACCATTGATTCGGAGCGCTACCTGTTTGTTTTCGGTATAAAACAATAAAGTCGGTGTGAAATTGACGTTGAGCGCCTCCGCCAACTGTTTCTCGGTAAAGCTTTTGCCCCCCACCGTCACGACTTCCTGATCACCCCACATATTAATTGCAACGACGTCAAAGTTATCCTTGAACAGCTTTTCAATATCAGCCTCAGCCATGTTATGCGTCCACAGCTGATTGCAATACGGACAACCGTCTTGATAGAAATACAGCGCCAATCGCTTTCCTGCCCCAGCCGCTTCTGCGATATCTTCGCCAAAGTCGAGAAAGCTGTGCTTAAACCAAACCGGATGCATCGCATTTTTCGCCCCTAGAAACTTCCCAGGTGGTTTAACCGCATCCGCGTTCGCCGTTGCTGGTAGGCTCAGAATCAGATACAACGCCACTCGGCACAACGTTTTCGCTATGCTTCCTGACAGTTGGGCACGGGGCATTCTAAAACGTTGTTGAAATAAAGCCATGAGATTACGTTTCGTTACCTGTGTATCAAAGGTTTCTTCTGAATAGGAGAGCCATTGTAACTCCCGCAACAAACCGGGCTGGCTAGGCGCCGGCATAGTAGCTAACTTTAGACGCTAACCCCTTAATATTTGAAGTTGAAAAAAACTGCCCGTGCGCACCAGGAATCGAGGATACTTTATTATTCGGAAAGTCGGCGCGCCAATCTGGGCCAGTTAAGTCACCTTCGGAGTAGATTTTCGCTGTATGACTATCCTCACCATACAGAATCAGTACAGGATCAGTATAGGCCCCCAGGGAAAAACTCCACTCCATGAGTGTTAGCAGTGCTGGAGCCTCGCCAGCCTGGCTAAGCTTCTGAGCAACTAACAGAGCTAGCATTGCACCCTGGCAATTCCCGCCCAGCATAATGGGCTCGTCGGCCAATGCCATAATCTCCAAAAAGTACCGATTCACAACCTCTCTAACAGTTTGCGATGAATAGTGTTTTACCCTTAGAATACCTGCGCAGGAGCGCATACCATAAAGTGGTTGATCTGACCCAAATTCCTCAGCTAACGCATGAAACTCACTATATTCTTGGAATATCCAGAAGATTGGTCGACCTGTACCAGCGGTATTCAAGCCTACAACCATACTATCTTCAAGCAGCCTTTCACCCTGCCAACTCGAGACATAGGCTCGGATTTCCTTTATCAGATCAAATGAATTGTGTACGAATTCCATATTATCTGTAGCTAGACTCTGCACTACTGCACCCCCCTCAACCTCTTGCCTGACAAGGTTGACTAGCCTAGAGACTGTTGGGTTTTCTAGAAAGAAGGTGGTCATAGAAACATTTGGATACCTCTCCTCCACCGCCGTAAACAAGCGTGCAGCAGCTAGCGAGTCACCACCAAGATCAAAAAAACTGCCTTTCCCAGCGGGAACGCCATGCAATCCAAGCGCCTTACACCATAATTTACCTATCTCCGTTTCAAGAGAAAGAGGTACTTGAAATTTAGGATTTACTAATTGTGTGGGCTCTAGAGTATTTTTCCATTCACCCTGTTGGTATCGTTCGACCAACTTTTTTCGTTTAATCTTATTAGTTGGTGTCCGCTCAATCTCCGAGGCCATTAATGGAACTAAATGACGGACAGTCACCTTGTTTCGTAGTGAGACCTCCCGAATAATCGCTTGACCAATTTCTGATATTCTAACCTGCTCAAATGAGTCTGGAGTAAAAAAAATGGCCAGTTCATCGGTTGTGCTTTCTCTCATTCGCAAGGGGGCAGCAATAACTATTCCCATGCGCAGACCATCCAAGCTGCGTAGCGGTTCCTCAAACTGCTCACAAGAGAACTTACGAGCATTGATAATTACAGTATCACTATCCCTGCCTATAACCCTAAGCTCACCACCACTGATAACGCCAAGATCACCCGTGGTAAACCACCCATCACTACTAAATTTATCCTTGTTTAGTACTGGATTTTCATAATAGCCCACAAAAAGCTTATCAGGTGACCAAATCTGTATCTGACCAGATACTCCCTCACCCGTGATAATTCCATTTTCGTCTGTAATTCGCAATTGCCACCCTTCAACAGGCCTACCCAGGACCAGTGAGTCCGTGAGTGTATGAATCACTTGAATTAACTGATTACAGCCCCAGTTTGCTCGACAAACAGGACCGCCTTCCGTCAACCCGTAAATCAAACCAACTTTACTATCCCCCATACCATTATTCTGTAGGTTTTCGAGAAATTGCTTTATAACATAAGGAACAATCGTCTCTGCACCAAACCCAACACTAGTGATCGAGGATAGATCATACTCGTCGTCAACTTTATCTAGCGCTCTGTTGATCATCCCTGCCATAGAAGACGAAAGGCCGAACGCACTTACATCAAAGCGTGACACCAAAGTCAGTAGCTCCTCTGGGCAAGCCGCTAACCGATACGGGTGGAGATAGATAACCTTTCGTCGGGGTTTAATCAGTGCAATTCCTGTAACAGTATGAAATGGAAGGCAATAGAGGTTGACGTCTAATTCGTCTCTAGTAAAGCCGTCATAGAACCGATTGATTACAGTACGATTATCCAATCTCGCCAGCTTTGGCTTCCCAGTCGTACCAGAAGTTGATATGAGAAAATCACTTGGGTGCCTTCTGTGGGAGTACAGCCTAAAATCCTCGCCTCTTCTTTGTGGAACTACAGGCAAATCATGTATATCAAATAATCGATACCGGGAGAAAGATAAGACCGAGCCATCCAGCTTTTCTTTTGTAACTTTGTCCGTTATAACAAGTGCGGTTTCAAATTCCTCGAGTAGCGCCTCCATGCCACGAGTGAACTCTTCTTCATCGCGAGATTGTATAGCTTGAGACCACCACGGGACACAATCGTTTCCGTTGAAAAGACAGGCCCACACCGCTGGGATAAAATCGAGTGCGCTCTCTAGGCAAATAACGACAAACTGTGAATTATTATCTCCGTTATCCTCTTGCTGAATTACCGCTAATATTTCGAGAGCACGTTCATATAGTTCAGTATTACTGCTTATATGCTGATCACCCCGAAAATCAATCTCAATATATTCCCCGCGCGGATATGCTTCGATCAGCTTACAGATATACTCAGCCACTGAGTCTGGCTGATTTTCCGGTGCATTAAAAACCGGACCTTCAATTTGCGCGGGTATCACTGTAGCTTGGTAGTCAATTCAAGATTACTCTATGCACATCCCTTTATTTCGGACTCACCCCGTTCCAATAATTCCCAAGCTCTGTCCGATAAGCAGCCATGCTTCCTGATGGTACCTAAGCCATTAGAAAATGCCTCACTATTGAATTTCCATTGTAGGTTGGCCCATTCTACATATTTGGAATTAATGCGACCATTGTCCACCCATTGTCGTAAAAATAGCGCAACTCTAGCGCATACCAAGGTAGCATGGAAAATGCCATCCATCGGCCTAAGATCACTGCGAAGAGGGGAAGGAAAACTATCTTCGGCGGGGTTTTGCACCAGTGAAACTGCAGTACCGTAGTTATCTCCGAAGAGTACTGCATGGGTAACTTCATGAACTAAAAATGTAACCACCAAGGGGAGGGTAGAATAATGGTTTGCATTAACAAACATAGCTCCCCAGACCATTAACGACGTTACTCCACCAAACCCCTTTGAATTAACTCCATCGGAATTGCGTTCCGCGACAATGATGCGTGATATGAGTTCGTCGATTTCTTCAGCAATAGATGGGTCTTCCAATCGAACAATGTCTAATGCGAGGTGGATTTTCTGTTGATATGCTTCGAATAGTTTTGGTTCTGGAGTACTCATTGGGTTGCCATCAGAGAAAGATGCGAACACTAGTCGCGGGTATCGCTCGTAGTCATCTCCCAGCGCTTCCTTCGAATACGGCAGGATTTCGAAATCTATCGGATTATGTACTAGCTTGATTACCTCGCTTGCGATCCTCTCCGCCCGTCCCCAATCTTCCGCACTAACAGCAAACACCAAGTCAAAATAACGGGCGAAAACGCTCGGATTAACTCTCTGAGAACGAATCCTTTTCAGCGCCGCTTCCACGCTAGAAGGTTCCAGGGGGAGCACGTCCGTAGTTCTTTCGAAGATGTGATTAAGGCTCCCCGCAAGCCGATCGCGTACGTGACGATCCAGCTCGTGAGGCTGATTAATGATATCCAACATAGTGATTAATCAATCAACTCCACAAGAAATACAAAATCAGCCACTGATTCTCAGCCCAATCTAGCAGCTACAGACTTGAAAGTACCGTCAAGTTGATTTCGTCGCCGGTGTCAGTGCTCAAATCCTTACATGAAACACGACACCCCATAGCTATTATGGGCCAATCAAAGGCTATAAACCCAAATTCCAGCCAATCGCTTTAATTCTTACTAATTTGTGGAAGAGGGACCTCCTCCCCAATTTTGTTGAGCAATCGTCCAGCTTTTTTAATGGGATCCTCTTTAGTTACGCCGGCTTCTTCACCCATTTTATTGAGCACGCGCCCGACTTTTTCGATAGAACCCTCGTTGAATTCCGCTAGTTTTTCAGACTCTACTAGACTTTCTAAACCTAATAGTTCTGAATAATTTATTTTTTCACTCATATTCCCCTCTCCAAAGTAAATAACAGAAAGTCAACTATAACCACATTACTGGTTATCATTCAAGTGAAATAAATCATTCAAACACTGCCTAATGTCTATCCTGCCTCGGGGAGCACCGCTTGCCCTAGGCTGACTAGGAATCTAGCCTTACCTCATCCAAATATCTCTCCAAAGGTTGCTTGTTTCTCACACTTACGACCGTTACATCTTGTTACAAATCGTTACAGCGCTGAAAAGATTTAACCCCGCCCTCTGCCTAAACTACCCTCTCTCAATAGCCGACCAGGACTTCGCCCAGACTTAGTTCGGGGTCAAATTAAGCAATTAAATACGTGGAGTATGAAGATGAAAAAACGAAACAAATGGATACTAGCAGGCCTTGTCACCTTGGGAATCACTGGCGCAGTTGTGGCCAAACCGGCCCATTTTATGTCTCATGACCCGCTTGAGCGTGCAGACTTTTTCGCCGAGCGAATCAGTAACAAACTTGAACTCAACAGTTCACAAAATGCGCAGCTTGAAGTGCTGAAAACCACCTTGTTGGCCAAAGCAAATTTGATCAAGGATCAACGGCGCACCACCAAAAGCGACATCAAAGCGCTATTCGGCGATCAGTTTGAGCAACAAAAAGCGTTGGAATTGCTGCAAGCCAAAACTGACTTCGTTGCTAGCAATGCGCCGGAAGTGATTAGCGCCTTTTCTGGCCTATACGATTCGCTCGATCCGCAGCAACGTGCTGAAGTCAAAGCCATGATCGAACACCGACGCGGACGCCATGGTCATCGGAACCACCGAGATGCTGAGGATTATCGTCTGCAAAACCAGCCTAACCACCAGCAATACAACGGTTAAATTGAGGGATAATAACTATGCAATCTAAATCTGGAAATAACAATTGGTTCAGCCGCTTACATCGCCATCGTCGAATCAAGCGGCTTAGTCGTCGCCTGAAATTGGATACTGACCAGCACCAAGCGCTGGAAGCGCTGTTCATAACGGTTATCAGTCAACGCCGCGAAATGCCGACCCAGCATGATTCATCGATCGCGCAGGCAATCATCGAGGGCGAAACGGTAAAGCCGATCCAGATCGAGCACCTGATTGAAGAAACCTTTAAGGGAAAAATGCAATCGCTGCTCGCTCTCGCACCCGAAATGAGTGACTTTCTGAACCTGCTCAACAGCGAACAAAGAGCCAAAGCAGGACACCTACTGCAAAAGGGTTTAAGTCGCGGTCGCTGCCGCCATCGTCAAGGTGTTGCTGCCTAGCGCATCGACCCGCTGAAGTTTACCCCGCTCGGGGGTGAACTTCGGTAAACTTCCGGCATCCGACTTTTTAACGTCAGAGTGATGTACCGAATCCTGATGATTGACGATGATGCTGGATTGGCTAAGCCATTACAGCAATACTTCGAGCGCTACGAGCTACAGCTCGACAACGAAACCCATCCTGACGCGGGCATCACCCGCCTCGGCATCGATCAGTACGACTTGGTCATTCTCGATATTATGCTACCCGATAAAGACGGGTTTAGCGTTTGTCGCGAAATTCGTCAGAACAGTGATATCCCGATCATCATGCTGACTGCGCGGGGAGAAGTCACCGATAGGGTGGTTGGCCTGGAGCTGGGCGCCGATGATTATTTGGCCAAGCCGTTTGACCCACGCGAATTGGTCGCACGAATTCAGCGCATACTGAAGCGCGCTCGATCCACGTCCTCTCTTCAAAAAGCCAACAGTATTAAAACATTCGGGCCACTAAGTATCGACTTGGTCGCCCAGACGGTACACATTGACCAACACGCCATCGAACTCACTGGCAATGAATTTGCCTTGGTGGAGTTATTGTCAGCCACACCCAAAAAAACCTACAGCCGGGACGATATCATGAACGCCTTACGAGGCATCGATGCGGCACTGTATTCACGCTCAATCGATATTTTGGTGAGTCGTCTGCGTAAAAAACTCGAGCCCCTCCAGCCGATAAAGACGGTCTGGAGCCGAGGCTATCAATGGAAGCTATAAATGCGCCGACTGATTAACCGCTTTCGCAGTAACTTATCACTAAAGCTGATCTCAGCCTTCGTCATCGGCAGCATCGTATTCTTGATGATGCTGGGCAGCGTTGCGGAATACGGTTTTGAAAACCATTTCAGGCAACGTGTTCACCCGCTGGTCTCCCATTATATTGACACGCTCCATCATAGTATCGGTAATCCCCCTCAATCCGAAACAGCCAAAGCACTGACCGATCGATGGCCGTTAGTCATTCGCATCTTCGGCCCAGATCACCAATGGGCCAGTGATAACCGCCTCATCCGGCCACATCCACAACATAAGCGCCGCGACCAGCGCCGAGGAGATAAGCCCTTAGCCCATAAGCAATCACTCGAGAAGCGCAATCAGCAAGTGCCAAAATTTGCCCTGCATCGTGACCGAGCCAAGCGCTTCTTGATGCGCACAGCTGGTGAATACCAAGTGTACTACGGCATTAATATTCGCCCAGCCGCACGATCTTGGTGGCCACTGGTATTGGCTGCCATTGTGTTCGGTGGCTTGTATTTATTTTATCGCCTGATCCGTTGGATTTTCTCGCCCATCAAAACCATTCGTGAAGGCGTTGAAAAGATAGGCAGCGGCCAGCTCGGCTATCGCATTGCCACTAAAAGCAGCGATGAACTGGGCGATTTAGCAAATAACATCAATAAGATGGCGTCTGATCTTGAGAAAATGATGCAAGCCAAGCGTGACCTCTTATTGTCGATCAGTCACGAACTGCGTTCGCCGCTCGCACGCTCTCGGGTTTCATTGGCTCTATTGGATGACTCAGAAACCAAAGGCGATCTGCTAAACGATCAGTTGGAGATGGAGCGTTTGATTAATAA
This sequence comes from Candidatus Poriferihabitaceae bacterium, assembly GCA_965249035.1. Lineage (GTDB taxonomy): Bacteria > Pseudomonadota > Gammaproteobacteria > Arenicellales > Poriferihabitantaceae > CBDFKV01. Next base: position 851,907 of record CBDFKV010000007.1, read on the forward strand.
TATTCTGGATGCTGAACGCCTGCACGATGATCACGCCATTGTCCATCGCTCTCCTACCGATATCTATGCCCTGATCCATCAGGTGGTTGACCAGCAATTCCCTGACGCTACCATTGAGCTAGGCTTCCCCGATAAGGCACTAACAGTCGCTATCGACCCCACCCAAATTGAGCGCCTATTGCGAAATCTGATTGAAAATGCCTTACGCTACAACCGCGACACGCTGGGTCAGGTACAAATAAACTGCCGCCACGATCAGCCACTACTGGTGCTTGAAGTCATTGACCACGGCACCGGCATTGACCCGCAACATGTAGAGCGCATCGGTGATGCTTTTTATCGACCCGATCCCTCTCGAGATCGTAAAAGTGGCGGCTTAGGCTTGGGATTATATTTGTGCCAAGCCATCGTCAAAGCCCATGGTGGCAGCATGCGCTTTGACAGCTCAACGGCAGGTACGCGGATCATTTGCAACATACCTGCTTAGCAGGTATGTCAGATAGATAGCTTTATTTTTCGAACTACCTACTGAGCTACTACAGCTTATACCACCCTCTAGTTTGTGCGCGCAGCAGACTGTCGGCCACGACGTGATTTTGACGCCGCTCGATGATTGCCAGCGGCTTGAGCCGTACGTGCTCCACCGCCCCGTCTCGCTCCTGACGACTTGCCACCGCCCGGCGCTGATTGATTACCTGATCGATTGGCGGAGTTACCCCGGCGACGCGATGGGTTATTAGCACTTCGATTAGGACGAGCCTGATGATTGGTCAGTGGAACGGAGTGCGAAGGCACAAAACCGGCGGCTACTTCACGCACCAAATTTCGACCAATCAGCTTTTCAATCGCAGCCAGCAGTTTTATCTCGTCGGCACTGACCAACGAAACCGCCTCACCTTCTGAGCCAGCTCGGCCGGTGCGACCGATGCGGTGGATATAATCTTCAGGCACGTTAGGCAATTCAAAATTAACAACGTGGGGTAATTCATTGATATCAATGCCTCGTGCGGCAATATCGGTCGCCACCAAGACTTGCACTTCATTGGCTTTGAACGCCGCCAGTGCGCGCGTACGCGCTCCTTGGCTTTTGTTGCCGTGGATTGCGGTAGCAGCGATACCATCTCGCTCTAATCTCAATGCCAAACGATTCGCGCCGTGCTTGGTGCGAGAAAACACCAGCACTTGGGTCCACGAATTTTCACGAATTAAATGGCTGAGCAAAGCCGACTTCTGGCTTTTGTCCACCTCATAAACCGATTGCTCTATGCTTTCTACCGGCTTATTGCGCGCGCTGACCTCAATCAGTACTGGATCGTTGAGCAAGCCGTTGGTGAGCTTACGAATTTCATTGGAGAAGGTTGCAGAAAATAAAAGGTTTTGGCGATTCTTGGGCAATAAGGCGAGAATTTTACGAATGTCTCGTATAAAGCCCATATCCAGCATTCTGTCTGCTTCATCCAGCACCAGAATCTCGACTTGTGAGAATTTCACCGCATTTTGATTGTATAGATCAATCAAGCGGCCAGGTGTTGCGACCAACACGTCGACACCGCCACGCAGCTTCATCATTTGCGGGTTGATTTTAACCCCCCCAAATACAACGCTCGATTTCAGCGATAAGTGTTTGCCATAGGTCGCGACACTGTCGCTAACCTGAGCTGCTAACTCGCGGGTTGGTGTCAGTACTAAAGCGCGAATATGATTCGGCCTGGCTCGCGTGCCGCCATCCAGGCGTTGTAACAACGGCAAGGTGAATCCAGCGGTTTTGCCGGTTCCTGTCTGTGCCGCAGCCATAATATCTTTGCCCGATAACACAGCTGGAATGGCTTGCTGCTGGATCGGTGAAGGAGTTGTGTAGCCCTGCTCTTTAACAGCGCGAAGTAATGCCTCGGAAAGACCGAGAGTTTGAAATGACATAAAAAATAGTAACTATAGTGATCGCCGCCCATAAAATAGTGGCAACGTAATAAAAATGATCATGAACGACCGCTGGATCGGTTGAAACACCGGTGCATCAGCGTCGTCGAAGAATGGGAGAGGAAAAATCCTTGACAATAAAAAAGGGCGGAATCCAATGATCCCACCCTCATTCCTATGCTTTTGGAGCACAGGTTAGGCTTGCAACATTCGATGCAAGCCTTCGCGGCTTAGCTAAAAAACTATAGCGCGACGATATTCTCAGCTTGAGGGCCTTTTTGGCCTTCAGTCACTGTAAATTCGACTTGTTGGCCTTCCAACAATGTTTTGAAACCCGAGCCAGCAATATTACTGTGATGGGCAAAAACGTCTGGGCCAGACTCTTGTTCGATAAAGCCAAAGCCTTTCGATTCGTTGAACCATTTAACGGTTCCGGTAGTAGTAGACATAAAGATATCCTAAATATTCAAGTGTAAAAGTGCCTGCGAATCAGGCGGTATTCTGAAAATGTTGCGATTTTTATGAAAAGCAGGACAAGGTACTACAAGGCAGGACATCGAAATGGTGTGCATAAATTAGAGCGCACTTCCAGAGTGCGGCGCATTATATACCGCTTTCCCCATGTGTCAACCATTAGTATCTACTTAAATACAGGTTGTTCATCGGCCACTCAGCTTAAATAATCTTGCCAGGATTGAGGATGTTGTCAGGATCCAGCGCCTGTTTGATCGACGCCATCACATCCACCGCTTCACCCAGCTCGTGACGGATAAACTGGCGCTTACCATAACCAACCCCATGCTCGCCGGTGCATGTACCATCCATTTCGATCGCGCGTAGTATCATGCGCTCGTGCAACGCTTCGGCCCGAGCAATTTCACCAGGGTCATCGTGATTGACGACCAGGCACAAGTGGAAATTGCCATCGCCGACGTGTCCGGCAATGGGTGCGATTAACTCCGATGCTTCAAGGTCAGACACGGTTGCATCAATACATTCTGCCAATCGTGAGATCGGCACACAGGCGTCAGTTGCCCAAATCTCACCGCCCACACGCATGGCTTTGATCGCATAAGCAGCGTCGTGACGCGCATCCCACAAGGCTTTGCGGGCTTGTGGGTCTGTTGCTAATTGAAAACTCAAGCAACCGTGTGATTGTGCGATTTCTTCAACTACGCCTGCCTGCTCAGCCACTCCGGCTTCGCTACCGTGGAATTCCATCAATAAGAGTGGGGACACCGGTAAATCCGTGTTGGAATAGTCGTTAATGGCTTGCACCGTCAATGCATCCAAGAATTCGATTCGTGCAATCGGGACGCCCATCTGTATGGTCTCGATAACTGTATTCACCGCGCTGGCAACGCCTGCGAACGGGCAAATGGCGTTTAACACGGCCTCGGGGATACCCGACAAACGCACGGTCAACTCGGTGATAATGCCCAACGTTCCTTCCGAACCGACGATCAGGCGGGTTAAGTCATAACCAGCTGAAGATTTACGCGCTCGGTTTGCGGTTTTTATGACACGCCCATCCGCTAAAACGACTGTTGCATTCAACACTACTTCACGCATGGTGCCATAACGAACCGCATTGGTGCCCGATGCTCGCGTTGCCGCCATTCCACCCAAGGTCGCTTCCGCGCCGGGATCAATCGGAAAAAACAAGCCGGTGTCATGTAAGTACTCATCGAGTTGCTGACGCGTCACGCCAGGTTGGACAACCGCATCCAAGTCTGCGGCATTAACCGCTAGAACTTGGTTCATCTGCGATAGGTCAATCGTAATCCCACCTTGCAATGCAGCAACCTGCCCTTCTAGCGAAGTGCCCTGTCCCCATGGAATGATCGGTGTTTTGTTGGCTGCACATATACGAACGACCGCTTGCACCTCTTCGGTGGAGGTTACCGCGACAACCGCGTCGGGAGGATAGGAGCGGTGAAACGATTCATCACGACCAAACTGTTCACGAACAGCATCGCCAGTTTTTACCCGCTCACCAAAATGCGTTTGTAATTGTTCGATGGTTGGTTGGCTCATGGATTGTCCTCAGAACACTGTTCTAACGCCTCTTTCAAGCCGGCTAGATCTAAAAAGTAACGACAAACTTCCCGATCACCCGCATACAATAACGGAACCAGATCATTATACGCAAGCCGCCAGTGCGGGTTCGAATCAACCTCCCTCACATCGAGTTGAAAAACAAGTTCGCTTTGTAACTCGCGCAGCTGTTCTAGCATGTCTTCGCACAAATGGCAGCCCTGGCGTGTGTATAGAGTGAGCAGCACAATTAAATCAACTCAAAAAGATATAAAGCAAGCCACCCTTTATGCAGGCTTTCACTCTATTTGTCAAAAACCGCACCATCAATCGCGGGCACAAAAAAAGCCACCAATTGAGTCAGCCTCAGAATGGTGGCTCTTCACGCTAGCAGCTAGCGGGTTTTACATCAGCTGAAACACTATAGCTGTTCCGCCATCTCCGGCAAAATATCAAATAAATCCGCCACCAAGCCATAGTCAGCAACATTGAAAATGGGCGCTTCTTCGTCTTTATTGATGGCGACAATGACTTTGCTTTCTTTCATCCCAGCCAAGTGTTGAATTGCGCCAGAAATACCGACCGCGATGTATAGATCCGGCGCGACAACTTTGCCGGTTTGACCTACCTGGAAATCGTTGGGCGCATAGCCGGCGTCGACTGCTGCGCGTGACGCACCTACTGCAGCACCCAGCTTTTCAGCAACCGCATCAATCAGGGCAAAATTGTCAGCACTACCCATACCGCGTCCACCAGAAATCACTACTCGAGCACTGACCAAATCAGGCCGTTCAGATTGGGTAGTTTCAGCACTGACAAACTCTGTCTTATCGTAAGCGTCCCCCGCATCAATTGTCTCAATGGCTGCACTCCCGCCTCCGGCTTCAACCGCATCAAAAGAGGTAGTACGAACGGTAATCAGCTTAATAGCGTCATTACTTTTAACCGTCTGCAACGCATTACCTGCGTAAATCGGGCGCACAAAAGTATTTGCGTCGACCACTTCTGAAACATCAGACACTTGCATCACGTCCAATTTAGCTGCAACCCGTGGCATAAAGTTTTTACCAAAACCAGAGGCTGGCGCTAATACGTGGCTGTAATTTGGCGCCAGTGGTATGACCAAATTCGCCATATTCTCAGCCAATTGATGCTCGAAAACAGCAGCATCTGCGTGCATGACTTTACTAACCCCTGGCACTTGGCTTGCGGCTTCTGCCACTGCCACAGAGCCGCTGCCCGCGACCAGAATATCAATATCACCACCAATCGCTACCGCAGCAGCGATAGTATTTAAAGTAGCGCTGTTTAAAGCGGAATTATCGTGTTCCGCGACGACTAATATGCTCATGTCTGTCTCCTAGATGACTTTTGCTTCATTGCGCAACTTATCAAGCAACTCTGTCGTGCTCGAAACCTTGATCCCTGGCTCACGCTCGGGCGGATCGGTCACCTTTACAACAGTCAGGCGCGGCGCGACATCAATCCCCATCGACGCCACATCCATCGCTTCGATGGGTTTGCGTTTAGCCTTCATAATGTTGGGCAAATTGGGATAGCGGGGTTCATTCAAGCGTAAATCTGTGGTGATGATGGCGGGCAAAGTGAGTTTCAGTGTTTCGCGTCCATCATCGGTCTCTCGGGTTAGCGCTAAGCTGCCCTCTGAGAATTCAGCTTTAGCAGCGAACGTACCTTGCGGCCAATCCAGCAGTGCCGCCAGCATTTGACCAGTCTGGTTGCAATCATCGTCGATCGCTTGCTTGCCCAAAATGACGACTTCGGGTTGCTCTTGCTCAACCACTTTTTGCAGTATTTTTGCCACTGCCAGTGGCTCCAAGCCATCTTCAGCTTCAATCTGAATAGCGCGATCAGCACCCATAGCCAGCGCAGTGCGCAATGTTTCCTGGGTCTTAGCGCTGCCGATGGTGACCGCAATCACCTCAGTCGCTGTACCTGCCTCACGCATGCGCAAAGCTTCTTCAACCGCGACTTCGTCAAATGGGTTCATCGACATTTTGACGTTTTCGGTTTCTACACCACTTTGGTCAGATTTAACGTGGATCTTGATGTTGTAATCAATAACCCGTTTAACGGGGACTAATACCTTCATGAGTCTCTCTCTGGTAAATAATTAGGCGCACAATTTTTTGTTGGTAGGATCATAAGGGCTTTCCTCAATAATTGTAACCCTGATAGAAGTCATCCAAAATGTCCCAGTGCAGCTCTGTAGCGCTTGCTGAAAATGCCGGTAGATTTAGTTGGAATGCTGGCGAAACCGCGCCCCTACCAAGGTAAATCCAGGTCGCAACGAAGTCTACCGTCCAGGCCTTAGAAACGTCAAGATGAAAGCGACTAACGCCTGCTAAAATGCGCCAAGGCCGCACTTTACAAATCCCCTAAATTGTTCAGGGTATGACGCCTTTAGCTATGCGCGGGTCGCGGAAAGGTTAACCAAAACCCTCGCAACCATCGATACTGTCAGCTTCAATGCCAATTTCTGAGACGCCAGCATGTCTGAATCACCCAAAGAACGATCACGAGGACGCCGCGGTGGACGCCGCGACCGCGCCCAAAGTGATACCATCGCTGCCATTGTACCTTACCTAACCCGCCAAATCCCCGAGTACGAAGTGCTTGGTGAGGAAGGTTTGGCTCTCATTGAGACGAATGCGGATACGATCCTAAAAGAAACCGGGATTAACTTCAGCGATGACCCAGAGTCACTGGAAATCTGGCGCGAGGCGGGCGCTGATATTGATGGTGAGCGGGTTCGGTTTGAGCGTGGAATGTGCCGGGAGATCATTCAACGGTCTGCACTTAAAGAATATACCCAACATGCTCGCAACCCCGAGCGTTCGGTTAAAATTGGCGGCAAACACACCGTTTTTGCACCGGCTTATGGCTCACCGTTTGTGCACAATAACGACGAAGGGCGACGTTACGCCACCATCGCTGACTTCCAAAATTTTGTCAAGTTGGCCTATATGAGCCCACATATGCACCATTCCGGTGGCACGATTTGCGAACCCGTGGACTTGCCAGTCAACAAGCGCCATTTCGACATGATCTACGCTCACATGAAGTACTCTGACAAAGGCTTTATGGGCTCGGTAACACACCACGAGCGAGCGCAAGATACGGTTGATATGTGCCGGATTTTATTTGGCGATGACTACATCGACCCTACCACTGGCGATCCAAAAACTGTTACCACCAGCTTGATCAATGCCAGCTCTCCTTTGGCCTTCGACAGCACCATGTTGGGCGCGGCTAAAGTCTATGCCCGTAATAATCAGGCATGCGTGGTTTCGCCTTTTATATTGGCTGGCGCAATGTCGCCGGTAACCATTGCAGGCACCGCAGCACAAACGCTCGCTGAAGCAATGGCAGGCATGGCATTTTTACAACTGGTCAAACCGGGCGCGCCAATGGTTTTCGGCAGCTTCGCCAGCTCGATTTCAATGCAGTCAGGTGCGCCGACTTTTGGCACGCCAGAGCCTGCATTGGTGTTGTATGTCATGGCTGCCTTAGCTCGACGACTGGGTGTTCCATTTCGGTCAGGCGGCGGCTTAAATGCCTCCAAGGCGGTCGATGCACAAGCGGCTTACGAAGCAGCAAACACCTTGATTCCGGCCGTATTAGCCGGCGTAAATTTTGTGCTGCACACCGCGGGTTGGCTAGAAGGCGGATTAGTCATGAGTTATGAAAAATTTGCCATGGACTGTGATCAAGCAGGCATGATGAGTACCTTAGTCAAAGGCGTTGACTTAAGTGAAAACGGTCAAGCCTTAGACGCGATTGCCGAAGTTGGGCCGGGCAATCACTTCCTCGGTTGCGCACACACCCAAGCAAATTTCAAAGAAGCGTTTTATCGTTCGCCGATTGCCGATAACAACAGCTTCGAGCAGTGGGCTGCTGAAGGCAGTAAAGATCACAGCGAACGGGCGAATGCTTATTACAAAAAGCAACTACAAGACTATGAGGCACCGCCTTTAGATCCGGCGATTGATGAGGAATTGCTTGCCTTTATTGAGCAGCGTAAAGGCTCGTTTCCAGATGCTAATTACTAGTAGCTTGGCAAACTGATACGGCTCGACAGGCATTATTTGCTGGGCAGCTTGGTTTTAGCGTAGGCCGCGTTCAGCCTGTCAGCCTTTGCAAGAGCCGCCTCAGCATCGACCACGCGCCCCGCATTAAATAGTATGTTGGCATGAGTGACGTGAAATAGAGTTTTATTGGGCGCCGCTAGCACGAGTTGATTCATCAGCCTGAGCGCTTGATCAAACTCATCCCTATCTGCATGCCACACCGCCCAATAAAAAGTAATCATCCAGTTTCTTGGGTTGTGGTCTAATTCTGCTTGGGCTAAACGATCAAGCACTTGGTACATTTGCTGTTTTTGTTGGACATCTACCTCTCTCTGCTTGGTTAACGCCACACCCCGTAGCAAAATAAAAAGCTCATGCCCGATATTAGGGTCTGTATCGTAAGCCGACTGAATTATGCGCAACGCGGGCGCATATCGATGGCTAGGCTGAAATCGGTCTTGGGCCCAATGATTACAATAATCACGTTCGGCCTGCTCCACAGAAGTAGGTAAGGCATCACAGTCCGGTAAATGGGGATATTGGTTAGCCAATTTTATCCATTGCGCGGCAAGTCGTATTTTTTGATTGGCCTGGAACGGTTGCCAATTAGACAAATAGGCGATACCTAAACCCGCAATCAAACATAGGCTCACTAATAATGGCCGAGGCGTTACCTTGCTCTGGCTGGTTATCTTCATCGCCTTGTGAGGTTGCGCGCTGACTATCAATGCCAGCACTAACACCAGCAGCAGATAATCTGGCAAGGTGTCAAATCCAGTTAAGTTTTTGGCCAGATAAGCAACCAAAAACCCGGTGATAGCCATTTTCCCGGCTCGTCCCCACGGCGTTCGATACCAGGTCGCCCAAACCGCCACAGCGATCAATGCCAGATACAGCGTTAATCCGGGCAATCCGGCAGCAACCAGCCAATCCAGAAAAGCATTGTGCGCGCGGTCAAACCAAATCTTGGCATAATCGAGCGCACCCGCCCGATAGTGTTCCAGAAATGCAGTGGGATAATTATCTTGCCCCCAGCCCATCCACGGATGTTGTGTGGCCGCATCAATAGCAACTCGCCAGTTGGCAAAGCGATCACTGGTAGTCTGGTCTGCAGTTGATATTTTCGCTATCCGGCTGAGCAAATAACTATCTTGAACCCATTGCCAGGAAGCAATTTGAGTTCGATAATTGGCCATTCCAAAGGCACCGATAGCGATTGAGAGCAGTAAGGCCGCAAGCAACCCCGCCCGTATCTGATGGTTTACCACTTTTATAGTCAGCGCCGTGAAAATACAGACGAGGCAAGCAGCGAACAACGCCAGCAATGAGGCTCGGGTCGCGCTTAGAAATACCGAATAAACCAATGCTGCTGTCACTATCAGCCAGCCCGCCCACAGCCAAACGCTATTCCTTCGACTATTGATGAGGGACACAACAAACAGTGATAAGAAGATACCAAACACCGCCAAATTACCATAGTAAATGGGGTTGCCCAAAACCGAATGGGCGCGTGGCTCTAAATCAGACCAACCGATTACTGCTATTACTAAAATGACACAACAAAAGCTCAGCAATACCATTAGCCGCCGTTTTTGTGTAGTCAACATGCTGGCACAAACGATGAAATACCCGAACAAGTGCCATAGCAGGATGCCTCCTTCAGACCGCTCAAGGCTTGACCAAAATGACTGACGTGGATCAATCCCTACCGCATTTGTAAGCATGGTCCAGATCAACAAACCAGCAAATACCATTATCACAGGATGCCGCCAATTGACTCGGGCGCGTTGATCATATACAGCCAAAGCGACCCATAAGGGCAAGATCACCGCCACCAATGACCGAAAAGCATAGACCTTGGTCGTTACATAGGGAAACAGTAGCTCACCACTTACTAACAACAACGCCCATGGCGTCAAGCAAATCAGAGCCAGTAAACTGAGGTGTAAGCCATGACCCCAAGTTAGCGTCGAATCCTTATCGCGCATGGCGAAAGACCGTCGTGTCGGTGCTAGTGACTCAATGCACTCGACAATAAGCGCGCTGTCACATCAACCACCGATACCACTTGACCATACGGCATTCGGGTTGGGCCGATCACACCCAGCACACCCACCCGATGGCCTTCCTTACGATACGGCATGGTCACCACCGAGCAGCCTTCCAGTGCTTCATAACCTGACTCTTCGCCGATAAATATCTTGATCCCTTCGCCCTTTAGGCTGCGCGACACCAAATCCAACAACACTTGCTTGGTATGAAAGGTATCAAGCAAATTCTTCAATTGCTCGGTTTCGACAAAATCGGGGAGTCCCATCAAGTTGTCTTCGCCACTTAGCAATAATTCAGAAGCACCCTCCTCTTCATTGCCCGTGAGTAGGCTTTGCGCCATTTCGACCGCCGTTCTCATCGCCTCATGCACGCTGTCTGAATCTTGGGTCATTTTTGACAGCAAGTCTTGTCTAACCGCAAACATGGTGCGGGCTTGATAGGCGCGGTTGAAGTAATTAGACGCCTGAACCAACTCAGATTCAGAATAGTCTTTATCCAAGCGCAGGACTTTGTTTTCTACCAAGCCATCGGTAGTGACCAAAATCGCCAATACGCGCTTTTTACTGAGGCGCAAAAACTCAATTTGTTTGAAGCAGCTATGATCTGCATCCGGCATCGTCACCACACCGGCAAATGAGGTTAAATCGGATAATAACTTCGAGGCGTTCTGAATCAATTCTTTAGGATCATCAGTTCGGTGCAGCGTTTTTTCGATCTGATCGGTTTCAGCGCACAACTTTGGTTTTGCTTGCAAGATGCCATCGATAAAAACCCGATAGCCGAGTGCAGTGGGCACGCGCCCTGCTGAAGTGTGTGGGGATTGGATCAAACCGCAGTTTTCCAGGTCTGCCATGACGTTACGCACTGTCGCTGAGCTGACTGCCACGCCGCGTGCATTGGCTAGTGTCGTCGAGCCAACAGGGGAACCCGTTTCAACGTAGTGCTCTATCAGACGCGTCAAAACCACCGACGCGCGATCGGATAAAGGCGCATTGCTTTTACTCATGCTGTACTCATAGGTAGGCTGACAGGCATATCTGCTTAATTGGATTTGATACCCTCAGTTTCGGCATCTTCTCGGCTATAATAACCCAGCACCTTAGTTAGCACCAAGCAACAGTTGGGCTCGTAAGTGCTTTAATTGGATTTTACTCGGCGAGCACTGCCCAGTGATCAATCCTTCACAATAAAGAATTTTCTAGACACTATGCAGAATAAAACCGTCGGACTGTTTGGCAAATATGACGATAGTTCGATCGAAACAACGCTGGAACAGGTTCGCCAATTGCTCAAATCGTTTGGTGCGACCGTATTACTGGGAGATACAACGGCTGCCGAAATTTCCGGTGCCCGGGTACTCGACCACAGCGACTATCAGCAATTAGACTACGCTATCGTTATTGGTGGCGATGGCACGCTACTACACACCGCACGCGCCCTGGCCCAGTATGAGGTTCCCATCATTGGCGTTAATCGCGGCACGCTGGGTTTTTTGGCTGACATTCCAGCAACGGATATCGAAGAAAACCTGCTTGCGATAAAAGACGGAAAATACCGGATTGAATCACGCTCGATGTTACAAACGACGGTCGAACGCGATGGCGAAGTGTTGCACCAGTCCGTCTCACTGAACGACGCTGTCATCAGCAAAGGCGATACCGGCCGACTCATTGAAATGAGCATTCACGTCAATGGCGAGTTCGTTTCCAAAGCACGCAGTGATGGCTTGATCATTTCAACCCCGACCGGTTCGACCGCCTATTCTCTAGCCGCAGGTGGTCCCATCATCGAACCCAATTTGTCGGTATTGCTGATGGTTCAGATTTGCCCACACACGTTAAGCAGCCGACCGATTTTATTAAATAAGGAGAGCGTCATCACCTTGACTGACCTCGGCCTTACCGACAAACACGCAACAATTACCGCTGACGGCATCCACCAATGCGATTTGACTGGAGAAGAAACCATTCGCATTCAAAACGCAACGGAACGCTTATCCCTGATCCGGATTAACGCCAGCAATCACTTCGAGGCGTTACGCACTAAATTGGGCTGGTCAAGCTAAGAAACAATGCTCGAGCGTGTTGAGATAAGTAACTTCACCGTCGCTAAAGACGTCGCGCTGACCTTCCGACCCGGTTTAACCGTCATCACTGGCGAGACGGGTGCTGGCAAATCTATTTTGATGAATGCGCTAGCGATTGTCCTCGGTGCGCGTGCTGATGCGGGCATTATCCGCCACCAGGAAGATCGCGCTGAAATTCAAGCTGAATTGAACTTGCCTGATACTCATGCTGCCCACGATTGGCTCCGTCTTAACGAATTAGACGATGATGGTCATTGCTCACTGCGGCGCGTCATTCCACGCGATCGCGCCAGCCGCGCATTTATCAATGGACGCAGCGTTTCGGCAAGTATGCTACGTGAGCTGGGTGGACTGCTGATCGATATTCACAGTCAAAACGAACATCAGTCATTGCTGGGCGCCGATACCCAGCGCGACCTACTCGATAGCTATGCCCAAATTAGTGCAGAAGTCCACGCTCTAAGTGAACAGTTCGATGAACTGGCCACCTTAAAACGGCAGCTTGCGACGCTGACCACCAATGCGCGCGATACACAAGATAAGCTCGACTTACTTAATTTTCAGCTGCAAGAGTTGGAAACCTTTGCACCCGAAGATCAGGAATGGGAAGCCCTTGAGCAAGCCCACCGCCGGATCCATCACCTTGCGGACGTCACCGAAGCGCTCGGATTAGCCAATGAACTGTTGAGCGAGGGTGACAATGCTGCCATCGGTGCGCTTAGCCAAGCGACCCAGGCGATCAGCAAAGCACAGGAGTTCGAACCAAGGATCAGCGAAGCGGTGCAGATGCTTGAAGAATCGCGGGTTTTATTGGATGAAGCTAGCCAACACATCCAACACATTAGTGCGACCACTGAGTTGGATGAAGCCGAGCTATCTGCAATCACGCAACGTTTTTCAAGTTATATGGAGCTGTCTCGCAAGCACCGGATTGAACCTCAGGCGCTATATGCACACTACCAGGATCTTTGTGTGCAGCAGTCAGCACTTTTAAATCCTGAAGATGAACAAGTGCGGTTGCAAGCCATTATCGATGAAACAGAAACTGCGTGTTTAGCACGCGCTAGACGGGTTTCGACTGCCAGAACAAAAGCGGCGAAAACACTGTCGGCGAAAGTAAGCAAGGCGATGCAAAAGCTGGGCATGGAGGGCGGATATTTTAAAATTGAACTAAATCCACATGCTGATCAAGCACTCAGTCGCCATGGGCTAGAAAATACCGCTTTTCGAGTCAGCACCAATAAAGGCATGCCTGATACGCTGCTTTCCAAGACCGCATCTGGCGGCGAACTATCCCGGATTTCACTGGCCTTACAGGTCATTATTTCTGATAGCGCGACCGTGCCAACGCTGGTTTTTGATGAAGTCGATGTGGGTATCGGCGGCAAAACTGCTGCCACGGTCGGTCAATTGCTGCACGAACTGTCCCGTAGCCGCCAAATTATTTGCATTACCCACCTGGCGCAAGTGGCGGCGCGCGGTGATCAGCACATGAGCGTTTCTAAAACCACTGGTGGGCGAAATCAAGAATTGGCCAGCGCACAGATTTTTGCTCTCGACGCCAGTCATCGAGTTGAAGAAATTGCCCGCATGGTAGGCGGAAAGGATATTACTGAATCTTCCTTACAACATGCCAAATCATTAATGGAAGGCAACGCATGAGCAAGGCAGTCATTCGTCGTGCGCAAGTTTCCGATGTGCCCGAGATCGAGCGCTTACTGGAGAACTACAGCCAACAAGGGATTATTTTGCCGCGATCAAGCAGTGAGCTGTATAACCAACTGCCACATTTTTTTGTCGCGCTCCTAGACAATCAAACCGTTGGCTGCGCATCATTAGAGATTTTCACCGCCGAGCTGGCGGAAGTCCGAAGCTTGGCGATTGAGCCTGCCCATAAAGGCCAGCAACTCGGTCGCCAGTTAGTCGATGCCGTTGAAGCTTATGCACGCGAGCTTGGAATCAAGAAGATGATGGCACTGACTTACGTCGATCAATTCTTTCATAAACTCGGCTATCACACCGTCATGATGACCGAATTCCCTGAAAAGGTGTGGGGGGTATGTGTAAAATGCCCCAAATTCCATCATTGTGACGAAATCCCAGTACTCAAACACTTATGAAAGCACTTAAAACTACTATGGTCGCGCTGCTAACTGCCACAGCGTTAATTACCACAGCGCTGTCAAGTGGCTGCGTCTATAAAGCGGACGTCCACCAAGGCAATATCGTTGACGAAGACACGCGCGCACAACTACGGGTGGGTATGCGTCAGGATGACGTCATGACCCTACTCGGCACTCCGCTGGTCACCGACCCATTCCATAACAATCGTTGGGATTACTACACGTGGTCGAAAACCGGCAATAAGGAAAAGATAGAAAAGCAGCGAATGACGCTGATCTTTGAGGATGGAATACTCGCAAAAATCGAATAAACCCCATTCGCAGCACATGAAGCGAGTAGTAATACCTCATACTCAATTCAGCCAAGGCCAACACTGATAAATCCTTGATCTGTCCACTATTTGCCCAAACCTGCCAAATATGAACCACGCGCTTATCCTCGAAAACGGTCATTAGATTTTCGCTGGCTGATTTCCATTGAAACTGAATTTGTTGTAGTCTATAGCCCTAGATCATCATTAGGTGGGTATAGCTATGTTACGAAAAGACACCACACAGCTTATACTGGCAATCGCTTTGATGGCGACCACAGCCACCGCGGCGGCGCACAATAAAGTCGTAGTTATCCCTTTGGGTGATGATGCCCCTACTTCCAAAACGATATTTTTTACGGCGACCGAATGGCCGGGGGATCTTGGCGGTGCCGCTGGCGCCGATCAGAAGTGCCAGGCAGAGGCTAACGTCTCGGGTTCGTTGGTCAAAGGGAAGCAGTTCAAAGCGTGGATTTCAGGGCCGTTAGAGGTTGATGATATATCGGGGCCTCGCCATTTCACCTATTATGGTTTACCGTATATCTCTACTGTTGGGAGAATTGTATCTTTCGGATTTTCCAATCTGCAGGACGATCATTCGCTAGAAAATGATGTTGCTAATCAATTTGGTATACTAGGTAATCTCGACCCTTTTTGGACGGGCACGGACATAGATGGTGTTAACAGTCCCTCCCGAGATTGTCTTGATTGGCATTCATCGAATAGTTTATTCTTGGGGGAGGTGGGCGTTGGACATCGAGCCGTCGGATTATCCTGGCGGTCGTTCGGAGATACTCCACGCTGCGATTCGAGAGCCGCTTTGTTATGTTTAGAGCAGTAAAGGGTAGATTCAGCCGACGCTACGTGGTGCGCGCGAGCTTTGCCAGAGATTCTTTATATCGACATGATAAGTTCGTCACACCGCAAATCATTATATTTAACCCGCACCCGATTGCCTGACAACCCAGCCATTATCCAACATCACCAACGTTTTCGGTAGGCCCTAATGCGTTCAATGCTCGCACCTTGCTCCTAAAGCCGGGTACATCGCTGCGGAAATTGTTTAATGGTGTCATTGGCCTGCGAAGCCAGCGCGGGTTTGGTAGTAGCCTAGAAAATCAAAGCCCCAATCAATCTTTCCCATCCAAGTTTTATCTGGATGTTTTGTCAATTTCAAACCCAAACCACCTACTACTTTTGAGTGTCATCTTATCGTCTACTTCACAAAGTTTTGGGCAATCAACGTATGACGGCTTCGAGTATGCCAGAGCCAATGGCGCAAATTCCAATCTGGCTCTAATTTGCCGATACTGTTGAAAAACTCGGTAATTTGTGAGCGTTATACCTGGTTCTGAAAACCAAAACATGAATGCATAATCAGAATTGTTCTTTAGATTGCGAGTTTTGATAGATTTTGTGGTTTTTTACTCGAATTAGCATAAACGAGGCGCAGCTATCCCTAGGTCAGGTGGCTTATACCGTTGTTGTGCCAGCTTTTTCAAATTCTGTGCCGTGGCCGCAAGTAAGAATTCATCTTTCGCACCGGATATTCCGCGTAGCCGTAGTCGGTCAAAGTTCAAAGCACGCTTTAGGTGGGCAAATAATACCTCCACCTTCTTTCTATCATTTCGTGACTGTTGGTACCTCGGGCTTTGACAGATATTTCGAGCCACATCCCTTGAAGATTCATAGATGCTGCGAGCGATCTTTCTAATGTCGGTATTTGGGCAACATTGAAATTTGAAGCGACAGTCCCTACAGTCGTGAGTGCTGGAGCGATAAATGATAGTGTTGGCCTTGGTTACCCGTGACCGTGCATTCTTGAAATTTCGTCTTCTTGACTGAAGCAATTTACCATCGGGACAATGGTAACAATCTAATTCACCGTCCCAGACAAAATTAGATCGGTTGAAAATACCTTGATTGTTGTTTGACCTGTCCCATACCGGGATATGCGGCTCAATCTCCTTTTTCTCCACCACCCAATCCAGCATCGCCGCCGATCCATAGGCTGTATCTGCTATCAGTCGCTTGGGCTTTATCTTCAAGTTATCCTCCACCCGATCAATCATCGTTCGAGTGCTCGCAACTTCAGATGTTCTGTGTGCGGGTGTAGGCTCTACATCCACAATGATGTTGTTCTCAATATCAATCAGGTAGTTAGTGCTGTAATAGAATTGACCAGGGCCTTTGTCACCTGCCCACTGGGCCATGGGGTCGGTCGTAGATACTTTCTTCTGCGTTCTTTTTGCAGAAGGATCATTGTCTAATGCTTCGAGATATTCTCTGACAGCGCGGGATTGTGTCAAACTTGGTTGCCAGTCAACCGGGCCATCAACCATCTTCTGCCTGGAGGCGTCTGCCTTTATATAGCTGGCGTCTGTCGCAAAGCCTTCTCCCTTGATTAACCCTTCGTCGTTGCAACGCTGTACAACGGTATCGAATACAAGCCTGAGTAAATCAGCATCTCTAAACCGACCATGCCGGTTCTTTGAAAATGTGGAATGATTAGGAACATTATCTTCCAACCCCAAACCGCAGAACCATCGATAGGCCAAGTTGAAATTGACTTCTTCACATAATCGACGTTCTGACCGAATTCCATAGCAATAGCCAATCAGAAGCATCCGAATCATTAGCTCAGGATCAACTGACGGCCGACCAGTGTGGCTATAGTAAGGCTTAAGATGTTCACTGATACCGCCAAAGTCTAAAAAGGCATCTATCTGACGAAGAAGATGGTCCTCGGGGATATGAGTCTCCAGGCAAAAATCATAAAACAACGTGTTTTGCCGTCCCGGTAGCTGTCCCATCATGATAATAAAACCTAGTAATTTCAGTGCCTTAATTATCTCATGACACTTGTTCTTCCGGTGAGTTTTTCAACAGTATCTGCCCTAAGCAGGCGTATAGCGTGTCTCTTACCTATCAGCTTTTGTTGAGCTTTGACGCAACCAGTCAACCAGCCTTCCATCAGTTATGAGTAGACCGACTGCAATTAATCCAAAACCAACCAGCGCCTCGTTACCTATTCTTTCCCCTAGAAACGTGAAGCTCAAGCCAACTGCGACAGGCGGGATCAAAAGCGTTACCAGCATAAGGTTTGAAGACCCAGCCCGTGCAAGGATTTTGAAATAGAGTAGGTATGAAACTGCGGTCGACAATATTGCCAATGCGATAAGAGAGGCCCATACTTCTGTTGACAAGGTCAAAACTGGCGTCCCCTCGGATAAAACTGCAACGGGGATCATGAGAACGGTGCTTGCGATTAGCATTCCGAGTGCATTCATTGCAGGTGGATACGCAGATAGGAAACGTTTCCCCCAAACCCCTGCGAATGCGTAGGATAACGTAGCCCCCAGTATCGCAAGTTGGGCAAGATTTTGTAAATCAAAATTCATGAGCGCATCAAGCCCCATAATTACCGCCACACCAAATACACCGAACAGCGCACCGATTATTTTTCGGGTTGTAAGCGCCTCATCGGCAAGCATCACACCAGCCACAATCACTCCAAAAAAAGCGGTTGTGCTGTTCAGAATTGAAGCTAAGCCACTCCCGATTTCTGTCTGCCCCCAGAATATGAGTGAAAATGGGATAGCATTGTTTAATGCTCCCATGACCAGATAGCAAAGCCAGGCATTCATTGACCTAGGTATTTTGATGCCTTGCCATAAAACGACAAGCAACAATGCGGGCACTGCCCAGATCACTCGATGTAGGGCGACTGTTAGCGGTGGTACTTCCCTTAGGGCTATTTCAGCGAAGAAAAATGACCCTCCCCAAACTATCGCCAACCCCAGCAATAGTAAGCCGGAAATGAGATCAATTTTTGGAGCTTGCGTTTTTATCATTGAACCACTGGCTTAGACAAATTCAGCCAAGATAATACTTAACCAGGCACTTAGAAGCTAGCAATATACGGAGCTGCCCTTTCAGGATCAGGAGGTTTTCTCAATGACTATTTTGAGTACAGACTGCCTGAAAACTAAAAAGTGAGCCCTTGAATCGAGTTTTAAGCTTCTGAATTTTCAATCCTTAACTCACAGCCTAAGACCAGTGTAGTCAATTTGACGGCATTCAAATTTCTTTTCGAGCCCGCTTTTAATCTACTCTAGGCGATTTCAATGTTGGAGTTTTCACACAATCCAAGTGTACAGCAACCATTCCCGAATTTTATTGCACCCAGATATTGCCCCAACCTTTATTTAAGCGTTTCCGTATTTAGTAGGGAGCTTTATTGCTCACCGACAACACCAACGGGAAGGCTAGTGAGCCAATCGGCCTAAACTTTGCGTCGATCAGCAAATGCTTGGGTTAATGTGCCTGCATCCATGTATTCCAGCTCGCCACCGACGGGCACACCACGCGCTAATCGTGTTACTCGAATATGATCTGAGTGATGGAGTAAATCGGCAATGAAATCTGCAGTTGCTTCACCCTCAACAGTTAGGTTGGTGGCCAACACCACTTCACTGACATCACCACCAGAAATCAAGGCTTGCAAGCGCTCGATTCCGAGTTCGTCCGGGCCAATACCCTCTAGCGGCGACAAATGCCCCATCAAAACAAAATAGGTACCACGAAACGCCCCAGCATGCTCAATCGCTTCGACATCCGCTGGAGTTTCTGCGATGCAAAGCACGTGCTTGTCACGCTTCGGTGAGGCACAAATGCTGCATAGCTCAGTTTCAGAGAAGTTATTGCAACGCTGGCAGTGCGCCACTTTCGCCAGCGCTGACTTTAGCGCTTCAGCAATTGAAAATGCACCTTCTCGATCACGTTCCAATAAGTGAAAGGCCATCCGTTGCGCCGACTTGGGACCAACGCCAGGTAGCCTTTGTAGCGATAAGCGTAATTGCTCAACGGTGCGGGAATCTGACATTGAGCCTAAAAAGGAAGGTTCATTCCAGGAATATTCAACCCAGCAGTTAAACCACCCATTTTTTCTTGGGTTGTTGTTTCAACCTTTTTCAAGGCATCATTGATCGCTGCGGCAATTAGATCTTCGAGAATCTCGATATCATCACCGGCTAAGTCCGGGTCGATTGCCACTCGCCGTACTGCGTGTCGGCAATTCATAGTAATTTCCACCATGCCGCCACCCGACTGCCCAACGACTTCAATGTCTGCCAGCTCTTCCTGAGCTTTCTTCATGTTTTCCTGCATGGCCTGAGCCTGCTTCATGATATTGCCTAGTCCACCTTTCATCACTACCTCGTTTACCTAACCACGTTTTATAGAATTAATATCAACTTCGGCGTCAAACAGATTAACCATCTCTTGCACCGCATCGTCGTTTTGAAATGTCTGTTGAATCTCGGCCAACTCCGCCTTATCCCGCTGTGCCTTAACACCTGCGGCGGTCTTACCAGCATCCACCTCACCCATGAGAATTTCCAAGCGAATGGAATCTCCCACTAAATGTCGCAAAGCAGATTCTATCTCCTGCCGGCGCTCTTGATTATTGAGCTGCCGATACTGCTCACTAATGCGCACGCGAAGCTGAGTACCATCCAATGAATCAGGCACCATATGCATCGCCAACTGTCGAGCCAAGCCACTCAATTGGGCGCGACCAACCAACGCTGCCCACGATTCCGGTGTACTGATCACAGAAGTCAGATCTACCTTTTCTTTGGCGCTTGCGGTGGGTTCCACTTCAGTCGGCACTGTCGGTGAGCTGTTTGGCTTAGACCTATTGGGCTCTTTATCGGCTGCTTTCTCAGCTATCACTACGTTTGGCTTAGCACGTTCCTGAGGTTTGGATTGAGGCGAGCTATTACCAGAACTTTGACCCGATCGCAGCACCTCTGGTTTAAACGCCAGCAGGCGAAACAGGGTCATTTCAAAGCCTGTGCGTGGGTCTGGAGCCAAGCTAAAATCACGCTTTCCGAGTACGCATATCTGATAAAACAACTGTAAGGTTTCAGCATCAAATTGCTCAGCAACACGCGCTATAGCGGCTTGATCGAGCCCTTTCCATTGCAGCGCTTTAGGTGCTTGCAGAAATAATGTCGCAGCATGAACAGCGCTGATTAGATCATCAATCGCATTGGCAAAATTAGCCGACTGAGACGCCATATCTTGCGTGATTTTTGCCAAAATACCGCCATCGCCCGCCGCCAGCGCATCGAAAATTTGCGCGATAAATGCTGAATCAATCAAATTCAACATCGCCCGTAAACTGGCTTCAGTCACGTTCTCGTTCGAGAAAGCAATGCTCTGATCCAGCAAGCTTAGGGCATCACGCATGCTGCCATTGGCTGTTCGTGCCAGCGTGGTCAACGCTAAAGATTCGTATTGAATACCTTCAGCCTTAAGAATTTTCTCAAGCTGCGCCGCAATCTGGTCAAATTCCAGTGCGGTCAAGCTAAACTGGATACAGCGCGACAAAATGGTCGCCGGCAACTTATGCGGGTCGGTAGTCGCCAGTAAAAACTTGACGTGCTCAGGAGGCTCTTCCAGCGTTTTTAGCAAAGCGTTGAAGCTATGCGTCGACAGCATGTGAACTTCGTCAATCAAATAGACTTTATAACGACCCTGGGTAGGTGCGTACTGGACATTATCGAGCAGATCACGGGTATCGTCGACTTTAGTACGTGATGCGGCATCGACTTCGATCAAATCGACAAACCGGCCTTCATCGACCGCCTTGCAGATCGAACACTCACCACACGGGGTAGAACTAACCCCCTGCTCGCAATTCAGTGCCTTGGCGAATATCCGCGCTAAGGTTGTTTTACCGACACCGCGAGTGCCGGTAAACAAAAAGGCATGGTGGACCCGGTCATTATCCAGCGCATTAGAGAGCGCCTCAACCACATGACGCTGACCCACCACATCCTTGAATTCTGCCGGGCGCCACTTGCGGGCTAAAACTTGATAACTCATGCTGGGGCTATGTTCGTGACGATATGGCTGCTGATCAAAGGTTTAAAAGTGACTGGCTACTTGCCCGTAAAAAAACTGAATGGAGTGGCGGATCCAACTAGCCGGGCCCGGCACCCAAGTTGACTGCTGCGGCTGCTTCCTTCCGGACCTGACCGGGTTCACAATCTCTCGTCACCAAGGTGGCCAATTTTCACCGCCATAGACCTTGCGCTTGTCAGCACAAAGGACGAGCGATTCTATCACAAACTATTTTTTCAACCAGTCCCGAAATGCCCAGAAATGTTTCCAATATCACTTGATCAGCCCCCGGGTTCGCGCCAAAAAAAACCCGACTGTAAAAGCCGGGTTTGATTTCATTGACAATCGAGCGCGCCTAGTTTTCTACGTAGGAGCCGGGTGCATCTTCAATGAGTTCAAGCTCGCTGTCGCCAGGAACTCTAGGATCTACCATCTTCCCAGACTTACCTTTAACCCAGCGCTGCCACTCTGGCCACCAAGAGCCTTCATGTTGTTTCGCTCGACTAGCCCAGGCCTCGGGGTCGGCCGGTGGTCGGCTGGTGACACGATAGCCATACTTATTCGCCTCTGGCGGATTAACTATCCCCGCAATATGGCCAGAACCGCCTAGGATAAAACGCTTTGAGCCAGAGAAAAACTGTACGCCTTTGTAAGTCGCTAACCACGGTGCGATATGATCATCAACGGTTGACACAAAACAAGTCGGTGCCGTCACATTACCCAAATCAATGGGGGTTTCACTAACCTCCAGCGCATTGGGTTTAACCAAATCATTCTTCATGTACATATTACGCAGATACCAACTGTGCATCGCTGCCGGCATGCGCGTAGAGTCTGAGTTCCAATACAGTAAATCAAACGGGCGAACATCATTGCCGAGTAAATAATTGTTGATATAGAATGACCAAATCAAGTCATTGGCGCGCAGCAGGTTGAAGGTACCCGCCATATCGCTGCCATCGAGAAAACCCCGCTCTTGCATCCGCTCTTCAAGGTCAGATACGATTTCTTCGCCGATAAACGCACCTAAATCACCTGGCTCACTAAATTCAAGCATGGTCGTCAGAAACGTGCCACTAGTGATGCGTTGGTCGTCATTCGCAGCCATATACGCCATCGTGGTAGCGAGCAACGTGCCCCCTAAGCAATAACCAATTGCGTTGACATCAGTTTCACCGGTTGCCTTAGTAATAGCGTCCAGTGCAGCGATAATGCCGTCCTGAACGTAGGCGTCAAAACCCACCTCCCGATAGCTTTCATCTGGATTAACCCAAGATATTACGAATACCGTATGACCTTGGTCGACCAACCATTTAAGGAAGGAGTTCCTCGGCTGCAGATCCAAAATATAGTATTTGTTGATCCAAGGCGGAACGACTAATAATGGCTTCTTAAACGCTTTCTCAGTCGTCGGCGTATACTGAATCAACTGGTGCATACGATTCTGAAATACTACCTTGCCATCCAGCGTGGCGATATTCTCACCCAAGGTGAATGCATCAGTGTCGGTCATCCTAATTTTCAGGTTACCGTCACCCGCTTCAATGTCGTCAAGCATATTTTTCAAACCATGCACCAAGCAGGCACCTTTGGTTTCTTGGATATGCTCAAGCACTGCCGGGTTAGTCGCCGCAAAATTAGTCGGCGACAGCGCATCCAAATAGCGTTCGGTAAAAAACTCCACTTTCTTCGCTGTCTCTGGATCCATGCCCTCGGTTTGCTGAACGACCGTACGCGCCCACTTGGACGCTAATAAGTAAGTATCCTTTATGTGTTTGAATACGGGATTTTCCTCCCAAGCTTCGTGGCGAAATCGACGATCATCCGCAGCAGGTTTGATCACTGGCTCCTCGCCTTCTTCATCACCTTGCTGCACATGGGCCGCCGACATCTGCTGATACAACTTCATAGAGTCCTGAAAGAAATCCATATTCGCCTGCACCAAAGAGCCTGGGTTTTGCATCATGGCTTTGGTAAAATCAGCAAATGGTTTCTGCAAATGTAATGGATCCATTTCCATATCATCGGCTTTGCGCGCAAATTCGCTCAGCATCGCTTCGTACTTTTGCATACTTTCGGCATACGCTTGATGCATCTTGCCAAAACCCAATGCGTCGATTGTTTGTTCGGTGTGTTTTCTAGACATAAGGCTGCCTCGTAAGAAAATAGGTTGATTGAGAGAGAAGTGTAGTAAATGCCGTTACTTCGGCATCAGCACTTAGCCCTTAACTACATCCTTAATTTCTTTCATGCCTTCTTCAAAACGCTCACTAACCACTTGAGTCAGTGATTCTTGGGCTTCGGCAACCAGATGACTGATCTCGGTTGATGAGGCCAATGCCTTTTCAACCGCAGCTTGCATTAACTCCGATTGACGCTCGGCCAATTCAGTGGGGTTTTGCACGCCTGCCAAAGTCTTACCCGCTTCAGTTGCATCGGTCATGGCTTGTTGCAGCAGCTGTGCTTGGTAGCCCATCAATTTCTGTGCGTATTCAATCGCCTTGCCATTGGCTTCTGTCAGTGCCTTCATATTCTTGTTTTGCGCTTCTGATAATGCGGACATATCAAATTGCGGTGCTGATGGCTTCTGATAAGAGCCAAATGCATTTTGCATTTGACGCATCATTTCCTGCGGATCGTATTGCGGAAACATTTTCATAAAGTCGAATGGGTTGTTCATGGTTTCATCCTGGGTATGGTGAGAATTAGGGCTGCATAGACATAATTGTGCAGTGCAGCATTTAGTAAATTCTAATGAACATGTGCTCCTACGTCAAGCTTTGTTTTTAGGGGATGAGAATTTGATGAAAATGGTCGGGGCGAGAGGATTTGAACCTCCGACCACCGCAACCCCATTGCGGTGCGCTACCAGGCTGCGCTACGCCCCGAATAGAAGAGTTAATACAAACTCTGTGAGATAATATTTCTGTCCGATTACTTTATGAGCTGGATCGTGCGGCGCCGGATATTACGCTAGTATGGTAAGAACTTCATCCAGCTCGGCGATGAGTTCTTTAATTACTTTTTGATTGGCAGCTATCCGCTGGGGTTTCTGTTCTGCCGTTCCATCCTTGTCGATCTGCTCCAGTTTAATTCGGGCGCCGCTAATGGTAAATCCATCCATGTAGAGCAAGCGACGAATGGTTCGAACTAACTCCACTTCATGGCGCTGATAGTAACGGCGATTACCCCGGCGCTTGACTGGCTTTAATTGATCAAACTCCTGTTCCCAATAGCGTAAGACGTGTGGCTTGATGTCGCAAAGCTTACTCACTTCTCCGATTGTAAAGTAACGCTTACCTGGTATCTTCGGCAGATCCATCCCTCTAACATCTAACATTGTCACAGCTTATTATTCTCTCTAATTAATTTTGTTATCAACTACTTATCAGCCATTGCTCTAGATAATTCCGAGGCATTTGAATCGATGCGATTTTTAAGCTTCTGACTCGCTCGGAATGTTACCACTCTGCGTGCAGAAATGGGCACTTCTTCACCGGTTTTTGGGTTACGGCCGGGACGCGAACGCTTGTCGCGCAACATGAAACTGCCGAAACCTGAAATCTTTACGATCTCTCCACTTTCAAGTGACGATCTAATTTCTTCAAAGAACTGGTCGATAATTTCCTTCGCTTCGCGTTTATTAAAACCGATCTCTTCGAATAGCGCCTCTGCTAAACGTGCTTTTGTGACTGTCATCGTCTTCACTCTCCCCAAAACTCGTTGCCACGCGTGGAATTCCGCTAATCTAGCGTGGCAGCAATGATATTATTATAAAACAGTAAATTGCAAGCGATAGCTAATAACTTTTTCATGAACGAAGTCGTGCCTGAAAGCGCGCCTCGAGCGATGAAACAATCTCACCGACCAGCTTGTCAACCTGAGCAGCCTCTAGACTACCTTGTTGTGACTGATAAGTCAGCTTAAACGCAAGGCTGTGTTCATCTTCACCCACCCGGTCACCTGTATAAATATCAAACAACGCAACTTTTTTCAACAAACCATCGTTTTTTGCAGAAATCTCTGTCGTTATTTGATCAACCGGTATGCCCTTATTGAGCACTATCGCAATATCTCTCGATGTCTCAGGATAGCGAGACACTGCCTCAAATTGTGGTAACAGACCGCTTAACAAACATTCCATATCCAGTTCAAACACCAAGGTATCATGGTCGATATCAAACCCCTTCAATACGCTGGGGTGAACCGCGCCGATCACGCCGATCACTTGATCATTGAACAGCACATCTGCACACTGGCCGGGGTGCAATGCTGGATGGCTGGATGCTCTAAACGACAAGGCGGCTTGCTTACCCAAGCGTCCAAATAAGGTTTCCAGATCACCTTTTAAATCATAAAAATCTATCGGCCGGGGAGCTAAACCCCACTGCACTGCATTCGCTTGACCAGAAATGGCCGCACCCAATTTTTGTGTTTCCCGTGCACCGGTATCTGACTGAGTGTCTGGCTCAAATACGTGCCCCACCTCAAATAGACGCACCCGTTGTTGCTGCCGTTGCAAATTGCTGCGCACCGTCTCCAACAGTCCTGTCATTAGACTAAACCGCATTTGCGACATGTTTTCAGCGATTGGATTGCCCAGATTGACGGCGGGATGGTTCTTATCGATTAATCGCTGCAAAGTTGGATCAACAAAGCTATAGCTTATAATTTCGTGAAAACTAGCGCTCGCCATCCATTGCTTTATTTGATAAGACAATACCTGCTGCTCAGGCTGGTGGTGCAACTCGCCACGCAATTGGGGAGGATTGACTCCAATTGAGTCATAGCCAATCGTACGGCCCATTTCTTCAACTAGGTCATGCTCGCCGGTAACATCAAAGCGCCAACTTGGTGGCGTCACTGACCATTCGCGCGTTGTCACCTTCTCTACCGACATACCAAGGCGAGTCAGATTATCTTCGAATACCTGATCTTCGATGCTTAAACCCAGCATCCGCTCGACATGATCCGCCCGTAATTGGATCGCATCCACTGCTGGCATATAAGCTTGATCAATTGCCTCGAATAGGGGCCCTGCTTTGCCGCCGACCATCTCCAACAATAGCTGCGTTGCTCGTTCGCAGGCGCGTCGTTGCAGACCCACATCCACACCGCGTTCAAAGCGATGCGAAGCATCCGTGTTCAAGCCCAATTTGCGCGCTTGCCCCGCCATTGACTCGGGGCTAAAAAAAGCTGATTCCAATAAAATATCTGTGGTGCCGGCACTGATACCAGAATCAAGACCACCCATAATACCCGCCAGTGCAACCGCTTTGTTATCGTCAGCAATCACCAATGCGTCAGGCATCAGGCCAATTTCTTGATCATCCAGTAACACCAGCTTTTCTCCGGCCTCGGCACGCCGCACAGTAATGCCACCTTCGATTTTGTTCAGGTCAAACGCGTGCATCGGTTGACCCAACTCGAGCATGACGTAATTAGTCACATCCACCACCGGCGCGATGCTGCGATGACCGGCCCGACGCAGCTTTTCTTTCATCCAATCTGGCGTTCTCGCATCCAGATTAACATTTGAAATAATGCGGCCTACATAGCGTGGACAATCGGCTGGCGCTGCCAAGGTGAGGGTTCGCACATGATCGTGCATCGGTTTTACAGCGTTCCAAGTTGGCGGTGTCAACTCTGATTCCGACAATACGGCGACTTCGCGCGCAATCCCGGCGTGGCTCAAACAGTCGCCACGATTCGGGGTCAAGTCAATATCGATACAGGCATCGTCAAGCTTAAGATATTGATCCAATTCCTGACCAACCAGTGCCTCACGGTCCAGCAACATCAACCCGGAGGAAGCATCAGATAAACCCAGCTCTGACTCTGAACACAACATGCCGCTGGACGTCACCCCGCGCACTGCGCGTGATTCAATAGCCATACCGTTAGGCAGACTTGAGCCGACCAAGGCTACTGGCGCTTTAATCCCAAGCGCCGCATTGGGTGCGCCACAAACAATCGTCAATGGTTCAGCACCGATCGAGACTGTGCACACATTTAATTTATCGGCATCGGGATGCTTTTCGATCGCAACCACTTCACCAATCACCACACCTTTGCCAAGCGGTATCACGCGCTCGATGGTTTCAACTTCAAGCCCCGCCAAGGTCATCAGTGAGGCCAGCTCATCAGTGCTGATGGCGGGGTCAACCCATTCTCGCAACCAGGATTCGCTAATAATCATCGCTATAGCTCCTCTCAAGCACCGAATTGCTTGAGAAAATCAACTTCATTTTCAAAGAATAAGCGCAAATCATTAACGCCATACCTCAGCATGGTTAACCGTTCCATGCCCAAACCAAAGGCGTAGCCTGAGTATTCAGCCGGATCAATGCCTCCGTGTTTCAGCACCTCCGGGTGCACCATGCCGCAGCCCAGCACTTCAATCCAACCCGACTTGGAGCAAATCCGGCAACCTTCACCTTCACAGAACACGCACTCGATATCGACTTCTGCCGACGGCTCAGTGAAAGGAAAATAGGAAGGACGAAAGCGCACACCCAGGTCTTTTTCAAAAAAGGCCTGGAGGAAATGAATCAACACCCCCTTTAAATCAGCAAATGAAATATCTTTGTCAATTGCCAAACCCTCAATCTGGTGAAACATCGGTGTATGCGTCACATCTGAATCGCAACGATACACTCGCCCCGGCGCAATCACTTGCATCGGCGGTTGATTGTTTTGCATATAACGAATTTGAACCGGCGAGGTGTGCGTCCGTAAAACCGTATGCTCATCGACATAAAAGGTATCGTGCATCGCCCGCGCTGGGTGGCTTTCGGGGATATTCAGCGCTTCAAAGTTGTAATAGTCGGTTTCAATCTCCGGCCCTTCTACGATATTAAAGCCAATACCGGTGAAAATCGCTTCGATCCTCTGGATGGTTTTGCTGACCGGATGGATAGAACCTACAGGCCTCGACGACCGACCAGGCAAGGTAACGTCGATTTGCTCGTTGATCAGCTTGTCGTTCAAGGCTTGTGCTTGAAGCTGACCCAAGCGCAACTCCAGTGCTGATTGAACTGCCGTGCGAACCACATTCACTTCCGCGCCAAACGATTTACGCTGCTCGTGTGGCAACGCACCAATCTGCTTTAATTGTTCGGTAATTGCGCCCTTCTTGCCGAGATAATCTACCCGAAGCTGTTCCAGCACCGGCAATGAATCAGCGGCCGTAACAGCATCCAAAGCGGTTTGTTTAAGGGTGGTGAGTGATGGCATTGTTTGATTCACGGCGGTATCTTATCTCCAACGAATAAAAAAGGGAAAGACCAGCTGATCTTTCCCTCGTTCCTAGCAATCGTAAGCGCCCGAAGTCGATAAACTTAGGTCGACAAACTTAGGCCGACAAAGCTTCTTTTGCGCGACCTACCAAAGCGGCAAATGCTTGCTTGTCATTGACAGCGATATCTGCCAATACTTTACGGTCAAGATTGATCTCAGCCTTTTTCAAGCCGTTCATAAAGACACTATAGTTCATCTCATTAGCGCGTGCGCCAGCGTTGATACGGGCAATCCACAAACGCCGAAAAACACGTTTTTTGGCTTTACGATCGCGATAGGCATATTGACCTGCTTTACCAACCGCTTGCTTAGCCACTTTAAAGGTACGACTACGCGCACCACGATAACCCTTTGCTTGGGCCAGTATTTTCTTGTGTCGACGTTTTGCAGTAACGCCGCGTTTTACTCTAGGCATGGTTTATTCCTGACTGGGGTTAACTATAAGGCAACATTTTCTTCAACGCGGCTTCGTCACTTTTGTGAACCATCAAGCCTTCGCGAAGATGACGCTTACGTTTAGTGGATTTCTTAGTCAGGAGATGACGCAGATGCGATTGTGAGCGCTTGAATTTACCGGAGCCAGTGCGTTTGAAACGCTTGGCCGCGCCACGGTTTGTTTTTAACTTAGGCATAACACCCTCTTTTCAATTTTAATTCGATACTTACGCGGCGCTTCGGCTGCAAGCAGCCAAATCGCACTTTTACTTCTTTGGCGCGAGTACCATTACCATTTGTCTACCTTCTAACAACGGACGTGCTTCTTCCGTTGAGATTTCTTGAAGGTCATCTCGAATCCTTTCTAACATTTCAAGCCCCAGTTCTCGATGCGCCATTTCGCGACCGCGAAAACGCATCGTCACTTTAGCCTTATTGCCTTCTTCCAGAAATCGCGTCAGGTTTCTCAACTTAACGTTGTAATCCCCTATATCGGTTCCTGGTCTAAACTTAACTTCTTTTACAGACGTTTGCTTCTGTTTTTTCTTCGCTTCTTGTTTTTTCTTGCGGACATCGTATAAATGCTTGCCGTAATCCATGATCCGACAAACAGGCGGAGAGGCATTAGGTGATATTTCGACTAAATCCAAGCTTTTGCCTCCAGCCAGCGCAAGCGCTTCTTCAAGTGGAATAATACCTGCTTGGTTACCCTCGTCATCAATCACTCGGACCGGATCGGATCGAATTTGATCATTGACACTTGCCTGCTTATTTCTAGCGATGTTGAAAATCCTCTAAAACTGTATAAATAAATTGCGCTACAAACGCGTAATGCTGCGCGTAACATCTTGCGCGGCCAGTAACTCGACAAAGGCCTCAACGGTCATTGCTCCCAAGTCCTCGCCTTCGCGTGTACGTACCGCAATTTGGTTCTGCTCGATCTCGCGATTCCCGGTCACAATTAAATACGGAATGCGGTCTAGCGTGTGCTCGCGGATTTTATAGCCGATTTTTTCGTTTCTCAAGTCAGAAATTGCCCGAATTCCTTTGTTTTTCAAGGTTTCTTCAATTTTTTTGGCATATTCGGCCTGACTATCGGTAATTGTCAACACAACGGCTTGTTCCGGCGCCAACCATAACGGAAACTTGCCTTCAAAGTTTTCGATCAAAATTCCGATAAAACGCTCAAAAGAGCCAAGAATCGCACGATGCAACATAACCGGCACTTGTTTGTCGCCATGTTCATCGATATAGCTGGCTCCCAACCGCCCTGGCATTGAGAAATCAACTTGAATCGTGCCGCATTGCCACACTCGACCGATACAGTCTTTCAACGAAAACTCAACTTTGGGGCCATAAAAAGCACCCTCGCCCGGTAACTCTTGCCACGGCAACGATTGTGCGTCCAAGGCACTGGCCAGCGCGGCTTCCGCTTTATCCCAGCTGGCATCATCACCGACTCGCTGCTCAGGGCGAGTGGACAAACGATAAATTATTTCTTCAAATCCAAAGGTTTGATAGACATCATGCAGAAAATCAATGAAGTCAGACACTTCCGCTTGAATCTGCCCTTCTGAGCAAAAAATATGGGCATCATCCTGCACAAAACCGCGAACACGCATCAGGCCATGCAAGGCACCGGACAATTCATTACGATGGCAGGAGCCAAATTCAGCCAGACGTAGCGGCAAATCGCGGTAGCTTTTAATCCCCTGATTAAAAATCTGCACGTGACAAGGGCAGTTCATCGGCTTGATCGCAAACTCGCGCCCTTCAGATTCGACCAGGAACATATCATCGCCAAACTTTGACGCATGGCCAGATGCATGCCACAACGACATATCCACCACCTGCGGGGTATTCACTTCCTTATACCCGCGGCGTATTTGCTCGCGCGCCATGTATTCGCGCAAGGTTTTGTAAATCTGCCAGCCCTTCTCGTGCCAAAACACCATACCTGGCGCTTCTTCCTGCAAATGGAATAAATCGAGCTGCTTGCCGATACGACGGTGATCACGCTTCTCAGCTTCAGCCAGTTGATGTAAATAGGTTCTAAGCTGCTTCTTATCCGGCCAAGCAGTGCCATAAATACGTTGCAGCATTTCATTGTTGGAGTCGCCGCGCCAATAAGCACCCGCGAGCTTCATCAGTTTGAATGCCCCCATTTTACCGGTGCTGGGCACGTGCGGCCCACGGCACAAATCGGTGAAATCGCCTTGGGTATACAGCGATAAATCTTCGTCAGTCGGAATCGACTCAATGATTTCGGCTTTGTATTGTTCGCCGATTCCGCGAAAAAATGCCACCGCCTCGTCTCGTGTTTTCACCTCACGACTAATTGGAATATCTTCGGTGACTAACTCCGTCATTCGATTTTCGATTGCTTCCAAATCACTCTCTGAAAAACCTGGTGCATAGGCAAAATCATAGTAAAAGCCGTTATCGATCACCGGACCTATCGTCACTTCTGCATCGGGAAAAAGCTGTTTAACCGCTTGCGCTAACAAGTGCGCCGTCGAATGGCGGATCACTTCCAAGCCTTCTTCATCGCGTGCAGTGATAATAGATAATTCAGCGTCACCACTAATCACATACGAAGTGTCAACCACCTGCCCATCAACCTTCCCAGCCAGAGCAGCTTTGGCTAACCCAGGGCCGATATCAGTCGCCACCTCAAGCACACTCACCGCATTATCAAATGCGCGCTGGGACCCGTCGGGTAAAGAAATCGTAGGCATGTGTCATTTGCTAGAAAAAATGGAGGGCTGGATTTTATATGATATACGCCACCCACGGAACGTTTATAGCCCGCAATCAATTAACTTAAGAACCCTAGCTGATACCAACCGACAACCCATTTAGTGAAGTAGGCCAGGGAGTGGATAGTTGAGATTAGCTCAGAGATGATTTCTACTAGCACCTTCTTTCACAGTGAACTTCTATGAAACGGTGCTGTCTCAACGTCACACATTGTATGAATTAATAACCAGATACCACAGGAAACACACCATGAATTACAGAGCTACCGCTTTAGCATTGATAACCCTTGGGTTTATTGCCAGCAACGCCACCTATGCTGCAAGCTGCACAGCACCCAAAGCGCCGAAGGATTTATCCACCGAGGAAATGCAAGCGGTCTATGATTGTTTGCACCCCAAATTAGTCGAAGGCTACGCCAAGAAAGGCAATACCTTCGGCACCGCTTATTCGGGCTGGAAGGCCGCCTCTACGCTGCCAGGCGCACCAGGAGTGCACAGCGGTCAACACTTGATGACTTATGTCAACGATGTAGGTTATGACCAATATGTTGAATTTCGTACCGACAAATCAGAAATGCCAGTGGGTACTGTGATTGCCAAAGAAAACTTTGAAATCAAAGACAGCGGCAAAATTAAAATTGGAGCCCTGCTACTGATGGAAAAAGTCGGTATAGATCAAGCTCCAGAAACCGCCGGTTGGCGCTATAGTGGGGTCAAGAAAAACGGCAAAAACCTAAAGGTAGACGAAAAAGGCTTCTGCCATGCATGTCACCAAGCCTATCCACATCAAGATTATCAAGGCTACCCCATACTCGACAAACGCGTTAGCTCAAACTAAGCGCCTAGGCTAAATAGCGTTCTAGATAGAATGACGCAATAATGGCCAGCCTAGCGCTGGCTGTTTTTATGCCTATTATCTGATTAGAATTGGATAATTACTTCTGCAAATCAATGTTTTATAAATAATTTTTGATCTACATTGGCAAGTGTTTCATAACCGGTTTCAGTGATCAAGACACTTTCAGTGATTTCAAGCCCACCATCATCCAGCCATAAAGCCGGCATGAAATGAAAGGTCATATTGGGCTCCAACAGCGTTCGATCACCGCGCCTTAAGCTCAGCGTTCGCTCACCCCAATCGGGTGGATATGACATACCAATCGAATAGCCGGTGCGATTATCCTTATGGAATCCGTGCCGCTCAAGCTGACTAAAAAAAGCCAGCGCGATATCTTCAGCCACATTCCCCGGCTTCGCCTGCTCTAACCCTGCCTGCATCGCATCCAATACCGCCTTTTCTGCATCCAGATATTTTTGCGGTGGCGCGCCCAGAGCAATCGTTCGCGACATCGGGCAATGATAACGTTTGTAGCAACCCGCGACTTCAAAAAAAGTGATGTCCCCTGGCTCGAACGGTCGGTCGTCCCAGGTTAAATGCGGTGCGGTGGCATCCATACCCGTGGGCAACATCGGCACAATCGCCGGATAGTCGCCCCAATGACCATCCGCGCCGGTGATACCCGTACGGTATATTTCCGCTGCCAGCAAGTTTTTCGGCAACCCCGGTTCGATCATTTGGTAGATATTGGTGTGCATCGCCTCAACGATACGAGCGGCACGGCGCATGTAGTCTATTTCCTGATCCGATTTAATCTTACGTTGCCAATTGACCAAAGCGGTCGCATCAACAAACTCCGCCTGTGGGCTGTACGTTTTTAAGGACTCATAGGCCGCTGCTGAAAAATAGTAGTTTTCCATCTCTACACCAATCCGTGCAGAACTCAGCCCCATGTCAGATATTAGACCACTCAAATAATCCATCGGATGGCATTCAGTCGATTGCACATAGTCATCGGGATAGCCCAGTATCACGTCTTCATCCATATACACCGTGCGCATCGCTCCAGCACGGTCAATACCACGGGTAAAGCATATTGGCTCGCCCTGTTGCGTCACTAGCACACATTGATGCGTGTAGAATGACCAGCCATCGTAACCCGTCAACCAGCCCATATTGGACGGGTCAGAGACGATTAACAAATCAATCCCCCGCTCACTCATGGCCGCTCGGGTTTTGCTAAGACGGCTCGCGTATTCCGACAACTCAAAGTTAAGAGAACTATTTTTTGGCATACTTCACTCTCACTATTCAGGGACTGGGTAGATTCTACCCATGAATTATGCGCGGTATGTTGTGCTGACTTCTGTCCCCTGCGCGCCGTCAGTCTCACCACCATACCGAAGAAATGCCCTCAGGCAGCGTAGGCTGCGTTAAAATTCGCTAATGGTTATCAAACACGATAGATTCTGTTAGCGTGACTTCTCTTATTATTGGCTTAACCGGTGGTATCGGAAGCGGCAAAACCACCGTTGCCAAACTATTTGCCGCGCTCAGCGTGCCCGTGATTGATGCTGACGACATTGGTCGTGAACTATCCCAACCCGGCCACCCACCCTTTGACCAAATCATCAAGACTTTCGGCACTGAGATACTCTCGGTTGATGGGATGATTAACCGAGCCGCATTACGTGACATTGTGTTCGACCAACCGGAGCAACTCGCCCAGCTTGAAGCCATTTTGCACCCAGCAATCTTTGCCGAAATGCGTGCTCAAGCCGCCAGCAGTGAGGCACCCTATTGTTTGTTTGACATTCCGGTATTGTTTGAAGCTGAACAAACCGAGGTAGTCGACCGGGTGCTGTTGATACACGCACCCCTTGAGCGGCGCCAAGCGTGGATCAAAGCCCGTAATAGCTGGAGTGATACCACTATCGCACAAGTAATGAATGCTCAGATTGCGCCTAGCGAGGCACTTAAACGCGCAGACGACGTTATTTATAATGATGGCGACCTCGCGGACCTTAAACCTCAAGTACACCTCCTACACCAACGCTACACTGAGATCGTGGCAGACATCAAGCAATGAAGCCCTCTTACCTATTCACCGTTGTATCCTGGCTCGTGGTATCGCTGTGTGCCCCCATCGCAGCGGCGACTGAAACCATAGAAGAACTGACTGAAACCGGTCGCATAACCGCGACAGTACTGGCAACTGACTTCTACCATCCTTGGGCGCTGGCCTTTCTTCCTGATGGCGATATGTTGCTTACGCAGCGTAGCGGGGAATTACTGAGACTCGATCACAATGGCGCGCACCGACAAGTCGTGCACGGCTTGCCTGAAATTCGCGAATACGGACAAGGCGGATTACTAGATGTCGCTGTACACCCAGAATTCAACACCAACCGCTTTATTTATTTCTCCTACGCCGGCAATGATAAGCAGGGTATCGGGACCGAAGTGGCGCGTGCGAAACTGAAGGGCAATAGTCTAAGCCACCTTGAAGTATTGTTTAAGCTACAGCCCAAATCACGCACCAAACACCACTTTGGCAGCCGATTGGTTTTCGACAATGAGGGGCATCTCTACATCACGCTTGGCGACCGCGGTGATCGACCACGAGCACAACAACTCAATGATCATGCAGGCTCAGTGATTCGCCTGAATCAAGACGGCAGTATCCCTTCTGATAACCCCTACAAAACCACTGATGGCGCTTTGCCTGAAATCTACAGCTACGGACACCGCAATGCACAAGGCGCAGCACTGCACCCCGACACTGGTGAGTTATGGCTGCACGAACACGGCCCGCAAGGTGGTGATGAGCTTAATATCTCACGTGCGGGTGACAATTACGGCTGGCCCATCATTACCTACGGTGCCAATTATGGATCGGGCAGTAAAATCGGCAAAGGCACTGAACAGCCGGGAATGACGCAACCACTATATTATTGGGTACCCTCAATAGCGCCCTCCGGTATGGCCTTTTATACTGGCGATCAATTCAAAGACTGGCAAGGCGATCTTCTAGTCGGCTCACTAAAATTTCAACTACTTGCTCGGCTGGTGCTTGACGGTGAAAAGGTCAGGCACGAAGAGCGGCTATTTGCAGGCAAATTGGGCCGGATTCGTGACGTCCGCCAAGGCCCCGACGGCTTAGTGTATTTGCTAACCGATTCCAATGACGGCAAACTGGTGCGTTTGCAGCCTAGTAATTAATAGTGCTGGGCATTGGGTTTACGCTGAATCTAACTCAGACAACTCAGCCGCTTAGTCGGATAGCTCCTTGGCATAGTTTGTAGGCGGTGGTGTCCAGCCCCTATCCGCTTCGTCAGGCACCTCGTCCATCGACTCTTGTAGTACTTGATTAATCATATCCCCACGCTGGGTAGCTTCACGAATAAACTCCGCATTGTTGAGCATGTCTTCTTCCTTATTCCACAGCTGATAGAGAATATCCGTACTCTCGTCATCATGCTTATGAAAACTCCGAGCCATTCGCTCAACACGGTATGGGTGGGCACCCATCAATTTCAGCACTTCTTTCGCAGCCGTTAGCGACGCGTCAAATAGCTCTTTAACGATCACGTCCACCCCAGCTGCACGCAAATGATAATAATGCAAACGATCAAACGCTCTGGCCACAATTTTGACGTTAGGGTGCGCATGCTTAACGTATTGCGCCAGCTCAACCGCCGCATCCCGGTCGTCAATCGCGATCACCAACAACTTCGCATCATCAATCCCCGCGGCGTGTAGTAAATCTGGTCGAGTCGCGTCGCCAAAATACGCTTTAACTCCAAATTTTCTCATTCGGTCAATATGTCGGGAGTCATGATCTAACACTACCGTAGACATTTTATTTGCATTCAACAGCCGATAGATAATTTGACCGAAACGACCCACACCGGCAACGATCACTTGACCCTGCTCTTCAATATCATCCGCCTTACGCTGATCTGCACCACTCGCCAGCCGAGGTTGAATCACCTTGTCATAGAAGATAAATAACGCTGGGGTTAGCAGCATCGAAATAGCAACGACCAGTGACAGCGTTTTCATCAAGTCCACCGGGATAACGTGATTTTGAAAGCTAAAATTAAGCAATACAAAACCAAACTCCCCAGCCTGCGCCAAACTCAGTGCAAACAACCAATGATCAGGCCGATTCAGTTTAAACAACTTACCCAGACCAAACAGCACCCCAAACTTCAGCGCCATCAGCCCGAGCGCTAACGACACAATCAGCCAGAAGTCCGCAAATAATACGCTGAAGTCGATACCTGCGCCGACCGTGATAAAAAACAGCCCCAATAACAACCCCTTGAACGGCTCAATGGTGGACTCTAATTCATGTCGAAACTCGCTATTCGCCAGCACCACGCCGGCCAAAAATGCGCCCAGAGCCGGGGATAATCCCACTGCTCCCATCAAAAGCTCAATCCCGATCATCAGCAGCAAAGCCATGGCGGTAAATATTTCTGGCAAGCGCGACTCCGCTACAAACCGAAATAAAGGCCGGGTCAAAAACTGCCCAGCAAGAATGACCACCGCAACCGCTGCCAAAGCCACCAAGGCATAAGCCCACGCAGGCAAATGATCGATCCAAGTGTCATCGCTACCGTGGCCACCCGCTTCACTGGCCTGACCTGCGGCCTGGTCTACTAGCTCTGGCAAGGCCAATAATGGGATCAAAGCCAGCATTGGAATAACCGCAATATCCTGAAATAACAACACCGAAAACCCCGCTCTACCACCTTCGGTGCGGGCTAAGTTTTTCTCGCTATAGGTTTGCAATACAATGGCGGTAGAAGATAATGCGATAATCAAACCGATAGCCAATGCGACGCTCCAATAGATGCCCAGTACTAACGCAACCGACATGACTAAGCCGGTAGTTACCAACACTTGCAAACCACCCAAACCCAACAACCGACCGCGCATTTTCCACAGCATCTTGGGCTCTAGCTCAAGCCCGACTAAAAACAACATCATCACCACCCCAAACTCAGCATAGTGTTGCAGCACCTGCGTTTCAGAGCCGACAATGCCAGTAATCGGGCCAATCACCACTCCCGCGATCAAATAACCAAGGACTGACCCTAAGCCCAGCCGTTTAGCAATTGGTACCGCGATAACCGCGGCGCACAAGTAGATAAAAGCCTGTATGAGCAAATCATTCATTCTAGTTCTCCAAGCGAGGTGAGTGCATCAAAACCGGTTTTTTTAGCGTCTATATCTTGAGATTTTTCTTCCATCGTATTGAGTGCCAAATTACAGGTCGGTAGGGCATCAAGCTGCTCGAAATCCAAGTCGTGATCACGCAACAAGGTTAGTAATTGCTCCCAGTCATCCAAATGCTGTTCAAGCCGGTTCTCCTTCTTGGCTGAGCGAGCGTTAAATAGACAAAAAGGAGGTAAATAGTGCATGCCGGAGATATTTGCAGTCTGCTTAAGCGGCGTTAAGGTCTCTTTGATCGTGTGTTTATTGGCACCATCGTGCTGATAGCTGCCTTTATCGCCGCCGCTCGATAGCGCTGCCATCAACACCTTACCCTGCAAAACAATACCGCCAGTACCATAAGCAAAGCCATGCTCTAAAACCAAATCCTGCCATTCTTTTAACAAAGCGGGTGTGGAATACCAATACAGTGGAAATTGGAAGACGATGACATCGTGGGCTAGTAATTGCTGCTGCTCCACTTCAACATCAATCTCGAAGGTCGGATATCGGGCATACAAATCCACCAGCGAAACACCTTCGGTATTACTGGCAATACGCGCCATTTGTCGATTGATCTCAGAACGGTCATGTGACGGGTGTGCATATAAAACCAAGATTTTTCTCATTGTCATTTAACCAGATTAGATTAGTATCGCTCGGCCATCAGCCGACTTGAATTTGCATTGGCAACCACACAGACCCAAGCGCGTTACCTTGAAGGTAGCTTAGCCAAACATATCATCACTACCACCCTCGCCGGTAGCCTTGGGCTAATGTTTCTGTTTGTGGTGGATTTAGTCGATATGTATTTTATCGGCTTGCTGGGTGAACCCTCATTGGCCGCTGCTATTGGTTATGCCAGCACCATCCTATTTTTCACCACCTCGATTTGCATAGGGCTGGCCATCGCCGCTGGCGTATTAGTCGGCCGCGAATTGGGTGCCGGGCGTACCCAACGCGCACGAGAGCTGGCAACCAACGCGGTATTTACCTCGGTATTATTGACTTGCCCGATTGCTGCATTCACTTGGTGGTATGCACCTGAATTGATTCAATTACTGGGCGCAACCGACGAAACGGCTGAACTCGCGACTAACTATCTGCGCATCATCGTACCGAGCATGCCGATTCTGAGCGTTGCGATCAGTTCAGGAGCAGTCTTGCGCGCCCATGGTGCTGCGGTTAAAGCGACCATGGCAACCTTTACCGGCGGCAGCGTCAATGCGGTGCTGGACCCCCTATTTATTTTTGCGTTGTCTATGAATTTAGAGGGTGCCGCGCTGGCGTCAGTGGTCGCGCGCATTGCTATGATGATTACCTCCCTCGTGCCTGCGATCCGTCAGTACGATGCCTTTGCACCGGTCCGATTACGCATCGGTGTTAGTGAAGTCAAAATCATCTTCGCGATCGCGCTCCCCGCCATATTGACCAATCTCGCCACTCCAGTGGGCAATGCCTGGGTTACCCGTGCCATTTCCGATTTCGGTGAATCTGCCGTTGCTGGCATGGCAGTAGTCGGGCGATTAACCCCCGTCGCTTTCGCCATGGTGTTTGCACTGTCTGGAGCTATCGGCCCTGTTTTCGCACAAAATGCGGGCGCCAATCAACTGGGCCGGGTACGCAACGCGTTGAATAGCGCGCTAATGCTTACGCTGGCGTACGTCCTGGTGGTTACAGTCATTCTATACTTGCTACGCGGGCCAATACTACTCGCCTTTCCAGTGACCGGCACCGGACGTGAGTTGGTTCTGTTGTTTTGTGGGCCGCTGGCCTTAGCTTGGATTTTCAATGGCTGGTTATTTGTCAGCAATGCCAGCTTCAACAACCTCAACCACCCCTTTTATTCCACCAGTTTTAACTGGAGCAAAAACACGCTGGGTACGATTCCCTTCGTATGGCTGGGCGGCATGTGGGGCGGCGCACCCGGGGTAATGATCGGCCAGGCAGTCGGTGGCATCGTCATCGCCTTGGTAGCCATCGTCGTCGCTTACCGGATGATTAACACAGGCGATGATTTATGTGACCAGCAACCCGGATTATTGCGCCGCTTGCGTCAATGGGGATATCCGCCCAACCCCCAAAGCACTCAACGCTAGCACGTGTAACGTTCTCTCGAGTACGGCATATAAAGCCGAATTGACAACTGGTAAACTTGCGCAATAGAACAAGGATCCCCCTATGAAAAACCACCATTTAGCACAAGTAAATATTGCGCAAGCAAAAGGCGATATGGAGTCGGAGATGATGAATGGCTTTGCCTCTCGTTTGGATGAAATCAACGCCATTGCTGATCAAGCGCCAGGGTTTGTGTGGCGCCTGCAAACCGATGCTGGTGACGCCACTTCAATCCGCCCGACCGATGACCCGATGCTGCTCATCAACCTAAGCGTCTGGGATAACCTAGAGGCTCTGCGTAATTTTGTGTATACCACCTTGCACGTTGAGCTGATCCGTGATCGTGAGGCATGGTTTAACAAATTGAGTACTGCGCATCAGGCCTTGTGGTGGGTTCCAGCCGGGCACCAGCCAAGTGAACAAGAATCACTCGCCGCATTGCAGCACTTAGAACAGCACGGCCCAAGCCCACAGGCTTTCACCTTTGGCAAGCCCTTCCTCGCACCTAAGTAAGGTTTGGTTTGGATGTTTCTCTTCACACCGCACATAAGTCATGAGCGACCCTACTGATAGCGTTATATTACTACACGGTTTAGCCCGCACATCGCGTTCGATGTGGCGGCTTGCTACAGCATTTAAAGCGCATGGCTATCAGGTCGTGAACGTGAACTACCCTTCTCGCAAGATGACTGTCGAGGCGCTGTCCGAATACGCGGTTTCTGAGGGGTTGGCGCATTGTGACGATGACGAAAATACGCAGATTCATTTTGTTACCCACTCAATGGGCGGCATTTTGATTCGCCACTATCTGAGTCAACACCCTATCGCGAAGCTTGGCCGAGTCGTGATGTTAGCCCCGCCCAACCAGGGCTGTGAGATAGTCGACGAACTGGTTGATAAACCCGGATTTCAACTCGTCAACGGCGTTGCTGGCACCCAAATGGGCACCGATAAGCAAAGCGTTCCAATGCAACTGGGTGCTGTGACTTATCCGGTCGGGATTATCGCCGGAGATCGATCCATCAATCCGGTGTTAGCACGTTATGTGCCAGAACCAAACGATGGCAAAGTCTCTGTAGAAAGCACCCAAGTCGAGGGCATGGCTGATTTTATTCAGATACCCGCATCGCACTCATTCATCATGCTCAATGAGACCGCGATCAAGCAGGCACTCACCTTCATCGAAACGGGCCAATTTATTCATCAAACCGACTGAATCAACCTATTTATGAGCGACAATTTCGACATCAAGCGAGCTAGACGAGATACGCGTCACTGCGATGACGTGGTGCACTTTAATAACGCCGGCGCAGCACTAATGCCGGCGCCAGTAGCTGACGCATTGCACCACTACCTCCACAAAGAAGAGCGCTATGGCGGCTATGAAACTGCAGCGATGGAAGCCCGGGCACTCGACAGCTTTTACACCAACGCAGCCACATTACTAAATTGCCAGACGCATGAAATTGCCTTTGTAGACAGCGCCACCCGCGCCTGGGACATGGCATTTTATGGTTTTACATTCGCTCCCGGCGATATCATCTTAACCACCCTGTCGGAGTATGGCAGTAATGTCATCGCCTATTTACAACAAGCCGAGCGAACAGGCGTCAAAGTGGTATTTGTACCCAACGATGAGTACGGGCAAATTGATACAAAGGCGCTTGAAACCCTGATTGATGATCGGGTCAAGCTGATTTCGCTCAATCACATACCCACCGGTGGCGGCTTGGTCAACCCAGCCGCTGAAGTAGGCCGAATTGCCCAAGCAGCCCATATCCCCTTTCTGCTAGACAGCTGCCAATCGATTGGCCAGATGCCTATTGATGTCGATGCAATTGGTTGCGATATTGCTTGCGGCACTGGCCGAAAATACCTTCGGGGGCCGCGCGGGACGGGCTTGTTATACGTACGCGACAGCTTGATTGATAAGCTTAATCCACCCACCTTAGACCAACATGCCGCATCCCTAATTTCAGCCACCGAATATCGAATCCGCGACGATGCAAAGCGCTTCGAATGCTGGGAGCAATTTGTCGCAGGTAAAGCAGCCTTAAGCGTTGCCATCGACTACGCGCG
Organism: Candidatus Poriferihabitaceae bacterium; assembly: GCA_965249035.1. Taxonomy (GTDB): domain Bacteria; phylum Pseudomonadota; class Gammaproteobacteria; order Arenicellales; family Poriferihabitantaceae; genus CBDFKV01. The sequence goes on from CBDFKV010000007.1 coordinate 894,184, forward strand.
CTCTTATGGCCTGGAGTCGATTAAGACCCGCATCTACCACTTGGCGACGACACTCAGGCAGGAATTATCCGGAATCGATGGCATCACCCTGACCGATGAAGGCCAAGAGCAGTGCGGCATTGTCACTTTTGTTGCCGAACAAATGCCTGCCCCAGAAATCAAACAGCAGTTAGCTCAGTTTAAGATTAACGTTACAACACCACAAGGGTCCGGCAGTTTGGTATCGTTCCAGGAGCGCGGCTTAGATGTTATCGTCCGTGCATCGCTGCACTATTACAACACAAAAAAAGAAATTGATTTTTTCATTAGCAAGCTCCGACAAGTGTTAACACGGCAAAAATAAACCTATACAACCAGTCAACGCCTGCTCTCAATTCGCAATCAGATCGCCGCAAAAGAACTGTGTTAAGAGTAAATAGAACTGTCCGGATAATTAATTCATAGATTGTCCACTTTTGTTAACGCCGATGAAAGAGCGAAGGACGTAGTCCGAAGCGAATTCATAGGCGGCAAAACCACGAAGCGGAGTTACGCGGCTTTGCTGTTGCATGTTGTCTCCCGGATCAAATCTCCCTCTGCAGTATATCGGCCCAATCGACGGGGGCCATGGTAAATGGAGATCACACCGTCGAGGTGTCGGAGTACTTTCACCCTAGCCTTAACATAGTGGTAGCGATGCCGGTCTTGTGGAATCTGAAGGTGTAAGCGTTCGAACTGCACGCTGTTGTCTTTACCCACCACGCGCTCGTAGCGCTCGCATAAATAGTCGTCCAGATCTATCCCGGCCAATGCCACAAAAGCATTACCTAACTCGCGCGCAAGGTGACTGAACTCAGCATTGAAGGCCGGCATATAATGCTTCTGCAAGTATTCATTGGCGGCATCCATATCGGTAATGCCCTTAAGGGCTAGCTCATTGGGTAATCGCCCCTGATGGGTGCCGAAGGCGCGTTCTGAGCGGCCTCTGGCTTCGGGTGAGTAAGCTGCAATCATCTCAATGCCCAAGCGCTTGAGCGCCACACCAAACTGTGTTGGATTACGCTTATCGACCTTGCCACCTGCCTCGGGGGTATGCCAGTAATGACTGCCCCTGTCTGAGTAAAATGAACAAAATAGGCCTTTAGCTTCAAGCACATCTTTGACCCCTAACAAGCTGCTGTGGGTGCCTTCTTCATCGACAAAGCGCATCGAGTAATGCTCATTGGTGGCGTCATCCATGGTCACAATCAAATCCCAATATTTACCTTCAACCCACTGATGCGTGCTGCCATCTTGGTGGATCATCATTCCAGGCAGGGCACTGGCGAGTCGTTTGATTCGATGGGGGCCACGGGTCTTGGCCTTACGCACCAGACCTGCGTGTTGCAGCGTGTTCTTAACCCAGCTATAGCTGCGTGAGCCATCGTGTTCGTGCTGATACCAGCGATGAAAATGGCGCACATTCCAGCCCTCATATCGGCTTGAATACAGGTCTTGCAGTGCGATCACTTCATCTACGGGGGCAAGACGGTGCGAAGGTTCGTTTAACCGCCGATCCAACAAACCCTCCATGCCCGATTCATCATAGCGCTGCATATAGCGCCGGAAACTGCGGTCACACACACCCAACAGAGTGGCTGCTTCGCTTTGGGTGAGTCGTTTGCACTGATAGCCTTCATAAGCTTCTTTAAATCTCATCTGTTTCACCTGTTCATGAAATCCTGTCCGGTTCATCTGAAGCCTCAAATAGGCATAGATTAAATCCGGACAGGTTATGAATTAATTCGCAGGACAGACAATTTACTCGTAACAGCCGCAAAAGAACTGCTGCAAATAGATCAGTTTCCCTTTATCATAGCAACTTGGAGCAGGACTTGACCTCGCCCAAACAGGGAAGAAAGGAATTACTCACGCGATCATACGATCAGAAGCGGATTGTTGCTTCTTCCTTATTCAATTCACACAACGACACCAGGAGAAAACACTATGTCAGTAGCAAAAGTTTCCGCCATTTCATCCACCTCTAGTAAAAGCTTTGATGACGCCTTAGAGAAAGGTTTGGAACGTGCGAATAAAACGCTTAAGAATATTACCAGCGCTTGGATTCAAGATCAGGAAGTCACGGTAAAAGATGGCAAGATCAACCAATATCGCGTCAAAATGAAGGTCACTTTCGTATTAAACGACTAGACGCTTCATCCTTGCCTCTGGTGCTACATCAGGGGCAATTTACGTCATCGCAGATTTATACGCCTGTAGAGCAATCCAACACGGGCTGGTAATGCTCAACCTCTGGAAAAGGCTCGTAAAAGTGGTGCAATAACTTTTTCCACTGTTGATACTCCTGCGACTGCCTAAAACCAACGGTATGATCCTCAAGCGAGCGCCAGTGAACCAATAGCAAATATTGGTTGGGTACTTCGAGACAGCGCTGCAGTTGATGATCGACGTAACCCTCCCTGCTCGAAATAATGGATTGCGCTGCTTTAAAGGCTAATTCAAACGCCTGCGCTTGGCCTGATTTTACGTTTAGAACCGCTACTTCCAATAACATCTGCACCTCCAAAAATCTGTTTAGCTAAAGCAAATCAATGCGCTAACAATTGTCGGAGCCGCCAGACCTGCAAACTGAATTCAATTGCAGATCCGAGCAACTCTGATATTTCACGCGCAAATAGCACTACACGGTGATACCTAAAGCTTTTGCAACACCGGCCCCGTAGGCTGGATCGGCTTTTGAGCAATTGCTAACGTGGCGCTTTTGCACCTCAAGGTCAGCACCACCAACTGAACGAGCTGTATTCTCAAATAACACTTGCTGCTGGTCAGCGCTAATCAAACGAAATAAGTCACCAGCTTGAGCATAGTAATCCGCATCATCTTCACGGTAGTCCCAATGATCAGCCGCCGCATCGATAAGCAGTGGTGGCTCTTTTGCCTCAGGTTGCTCTTGCCACTGTTTCAGGCTATTTGGCTCGTAGCCTTTGGTGCTACCATAGTTGCCATCAACTCGCATCGCTCCATCACGATGGTAGCTGTGATATGGACAACGTGGCGCGTTAACGGGAATTTGGACATGGTTTACACCCAAGCGGTAGCGCTGTGCATCACCGTACGAGAACAGTCGCCCTTGTAGCATTTTATCAGGCGAGAAGCTAATACCTGGCACAATACTGCCCGGGTTAAACGCCGCTTGCTCAACCTCAGCGTGGTAGTTATCTGGGTTACGGTTAAGCTCCAAAACGCCCACATCAATTAGTGGGTAGTCTTTATGTGACCACACTTTGGTCAAATCAAACGGATGAAAACGATAAGTCGCCGCTTCCTTTTCCGGCATAATTTGAACTTTCATATCCCAACGCGGTAAATCACCTTTTTCGATACTGTCGTACAAGTCTTTTTGGTGACTCTCACGATCCTGCCCAACTAGAGTTTCTGCTTCCTGATCAGTGAGGTTTTCAATGCCTTGCTGAGTCTTAAAGTGAAATTTTACCCAAAAGCGCTCATTATCTGCACTAATAAAGCTAAACGTATGGCTACCAAAGCCATGCATATGACGATACGTGCGTGGATTGCCTCGATCACTCATCAGAATTGTAATTTGGTGCAAAGCCTCGGGCAGTAACGTCCAGAAATCCCAATTATTCTGGGCGCTGCGCATATTGGTACGCGGGTCACGTTTGACCGCGTGGTTTAAATCTGGGAATTTGAGGGGATCACGCAAGAAGAAAACCGGCGTATTATTACCAACTAAATCCCAGTTTCTGTTAAGAGTAAATAGAACTGTCCGGATAATTAATTCATAGATTGTCCACTTTTGTTAACGCCGATGAAAGAGCGAAGGACGTAGTCCGAAGCGAATTCATCGGCGGCAAAACCACGAAGCGGAGTTACGCGGCTTTGCTGTTGCATGTTGTCTCCCGGATCAAATCTCCCTCTGCAGTATATCGGCCCAATCGACGGGGGCCATGGTAAATGGAGATCACACCGTCGAGGTGTCGGAGTACTTTCACCCTAGCCTTAACATAGTGGTAGCGATGCCGGTCTTGTGGAATCTGAAGGTGTAAGCGTTCGAACTGCACGCTGTTGTCTTTACCCACCACGCGCTCGTAGCGCTCGCATAAATAGTCGTCCAGATCTATCCCGGCCAATGCCACAAAAGCATTACCTAACTCGCGCGCAAGGTGACTGAACTCAGCATTGAAGGCCGGCATATAATGCTTCTGCAAGTATTCATTGGCGGCATCCATATCGGTAATGCCCTTAAGGGCTAGCTCATTGGGTAATCGCCCCTGATGGGTGCCGAAGGCGCGTTCTGAGCGGCCTCTGGCTTCGGGTGAGTAAGCTGCAATCATCTCAATGCCCAAGCGCTTGAGCGCCACACCAAACTGTGTTGGATTACGCTTATCGACCTTGCCACCTGCCTCGGGGGTATGCCAGTAATGACTGCCCCTGTCTGAGTAAAATGAACAAAATAGGCCTTTAGCTTCAAGCACATCTTTGACCCCTAACAAGCTGCTGTGGGTGCCTTCTTCATCGACAAAGCGCATCGAGTAATGCTCATTGGTGGCGTCATCCATGGTCACAATCAAATCCCAATATTTACCTTCAACCCACTGATGCGTGCTGCCATCTTGGTGGATCATCATTCCAGGCAGGGCACTGGCGAGTCGTTTGATTCGATGGGGGCCACGGGTCTTGGCCTTACGCACCAGACCTGCGTGTTGCAGCGTGTTCTTAACCCAGCTATAGCTGCGTGAGCCATCGTGTTCGTGCTGATACCAGCGATGAAAATGGCGCACATTCCAGCCCTCATATCGGCTTGAATACAGGTCTTGCAGTGCGATCACTTCATCTACGGGGGCAAGACGGTGCGAAGGTTCGTTTAACCGCCGATCCAACAAACCCTCCATGCCCGATTCATCATAGCGCTGCATATAGCGCCGGAAACTGCGGTCACACACACCCAACAGAGTGGCTGCTTCGCTTTGGGTGAGTCGTTTGCACTGATAGCCTTCATAAGCTTCTTTAAATCTCATCTGTTTCACCTGTTCATGAAATCCTGTCCGGTTCATCTGAAGCCTCAAATAGGCATAGATTAAATCCGGACAGGTTATGAATTAATTCGCAGGACAGACAATTTACTCGTAACACTAAATCCCAGTTTCCTTCTTCGGTATAAAACTTTAGCGCAAAGCCACGAATATCGCGCTCAGCATCAGCCGCGCCGCGTTCTCCCGCAACCGTTGAAAATCGCGCAAATACTTCCGTCTTTTTGCCAACTTCCGCAAACAGCTTCGCTTTGGTGTATTGGCTGATGTCATGCGTCACCGTAAAGGTGCCATAAGCGCCTGAGCCTTTTGCATGCATCCGTCGCTCAGGAATCACTTCTCGATCAAAATGCGCCAGTTTTTCCAAAAACCACACATCTTGCAATAACATTGGCCCTCGCGGACCTGCGGTTAATACGTTTTGGTTATCTGCGACCGGACAGCCATTAGTCATGGTCAGTTTAGGTTTGTTACTCATTTGTAGCCTCCTCGTATAATTACAATCATAGTTAAGCCAATCTTCATATTGGTTGATGGCTATACTAGGAGAAAAGCAATGATTAGTATAATTTATTATTTCTTTGTTTTAGATAGTTTTTAACTATTGATTGATGTCGATGACACGTTATGTCGACTAGATATTATTAACTTAGTCCACTGACTTGGTTGGTGCCAGCACAAAAAGCGTGCAACTAGATTTGCTTTTTATGCCCTGATTTACTGATCAGACCAGGCCGCGTATTCATTGCCGCTGGGGTCACTAAAGTGGAATCGACGACCGCCAGGGAAAGAGAAGATAGGCTTGAGCATGGTGCCATTCGCTGATTCTATTTTATCGCGAGTTCGCTCAAGTGCTTCACTGTAAAACACAATCAACGCGCCGCCATTCTCACTTGAGGCAATCTGATCAGATTTGAAAAACCCGCCATCTAAGCCTTGATCAGAAAAAGCGGTGTAGTCAGGGCCATAGTCAACAAAGGTCCAGCCAAAAACCTTGGTGAAAAAGGCTTTAACTGCTTCGATATCCTTTGCAGGAAACTCTACGTAGTTGATTGTTTCGTGCTGATTCATAGGAGATATAAACCGATGGACTGCACTACACAGTAGTCGACAGGCCCTAAAGGCGTCAACAAACCCGTGGAATTATTCGTCCTTGGGCGGTACGTAATTGGGGTCCAGCGGATTCATAAAAACGAAATCGCTTTCACCATCATCCAGTTTGACATAATCCAATGTCGCTTGATCTAGCAAGTCAGCCGAAGTCGGAGAAATCAGAACCACCACATCGAATTTCTCGATCGTCATGTCAGGTTCTTGTTGCTCATCAAAACCCATCGCGTAGTCGATTCCACCATCAGCCATCCGTTTAGCGGCGATGCGTAAGCCCATATTTTTGATCTCACTTGCGCGTGCAGCAAGACGTATTTGTTTGGCAGCGGCTTCAGTAATTTTCATGCTAAATCTCGATAGTGTTTGACAAAGGCGACAAAAGCGTCAACCCATGGGTTCTGTTGAGTGTGGCGCTGATGGCAATAGGCAGCAAGCGTGTTTTTATAAACCAGACCATCCACTGCACCATCAATTCCATAGCCGCGCTCCACCGTATAAGCGTACTCCAATCCGTCACCCATATTGTCGAGCTTAGAATAATGGAATTCGTGGCAGTTAAACGCGTGGCCGGGAGTATGCCATAGCGCATTACCGTTTGGTTTAAGCCGTGCATAACCACGTCCCACCGGGCGATCGACCATGATGGTATCAGCTTCAATAGCGCCAACCATTGGCAAACATTCGCTTCTGTACTCAATCGTGTTACTCAAGTACATCAAACCACCACACTCAGCATAGACCGGCTTGCCTGATTCAACAAATTCATTAATACTGTCGCGCATGGTTCGATTTGCTGACAGCCCCTTGATATGCGTTTCTGGAAATCCACCGCCAAGAAATAACGCATCAACTTTGGGCAATACAGTATCTTTGAGGGTATCGAACTCAAGCACTTCAGCACCAGCAGCACGAAAGGCATCTAAATCATCTGCATAATAAAACCCGAAGGCGTGGTCGCGAGCGATGCCCACAGTTATGCTGGGCTTCGGAAATTTCACCGGCACCGGTGCCGTGTCTGGTTCGGGTAGCTTAGTTGCGCGAGCTAACAAGGCATCCAGATCAACCCCTTTAGCAACCAGCTTTGCTGCTTGAGCAATATAGTCGTTACTCCTATCTTCCTCGTTGGTAGGAATTAGACCCAGGTGCCGCTCTTCAATTCGCAAATCGTTATGCCGCGGCAGTGATCCAAAAACTTGAAAATCGGTGTATTCGTTCAACGCTGCCACTAACTTCTGTTCGTGACGCGAGCTGGCGATCTGATTGAGGATCACTCCCGCATACTGAATCTCCGAATCAAATAGCTGATAACCCAAAGCCAGCGGTGCAATCCCCCGCGTAATCCCTCGCGTATTGATTACCAGAACTACCGGTAAGCCGAGCAATTTGGCCATCGCCGCATTACTGTCACTTCCCAAGGTATCGACACCATCGAACAATCCCTTATTCCCTTCAACCATCGCGACGTCTGCTGTACCTCGATAACGATCAAAACTCGACAGTATCTCAGCATCTGTTTGCACCCGAAAATCCAGATTGATGCAAGCGCGTTCGGTGGCACGGCTGTGCCACATGGGGTCAATGTAATCGGGGCCTTTTTTAAAGGTCTGAACCTGATGCCCACGAGCAGTTAATGCAGCACCCAAACCCACACTGACCACGGTTTTACCGGATGATTTTTGGGTGGCAGAAACGAGGAAGCCTAACGACATGGCGATTGGTGAGGATTAAAGAAAAAGGTGCGTGAATCGGCAAAAGCAGCATGCCAATCCATTGGCGCGTGGGGCCAATGGTAAATGCGCGATCAGTTTAGTCGGTTGACGAATCGGCCAAAGAGTCTGGCAGAAATGGCATGATTTTGACCGCAAATAGCGTGGCCAAAATAGCAAAACTTAGCCCACCCAAGCCCAATAGGAACTCGGCTAGGGTTGGCGAGTATTGTGTTGCCACTCCATCGTCAAAACTACTGCTGACTTGCATGCCGGAAATCAAATCCATTGGATAAGACTGGCCGCCGATAATGATGACATACATCATGGCCAAACCACCCAGAATGATGGCAATGGCTCCTACTATTGTCCAGACGCGGGTGTTAAATCGATCACTCCAGAACAACACCAGCGGTATTGCGGTTCCTATCAACATTTGGCCCAGCCAAAACACCGTACTGTAAACACTACCGCCAGCGAGAATATAGCCTTCAACCCCATGGTGCTGGGTCGCATACAGGTTAGAGATGTGATACACGATCACAAAAAAAAGTGTTGCCACCACCAACACCGCATTCAAACGCTTGAGTCGGTATATCACACCATCACCCAACGGCCGTCCTGCGCTTTTATAGATCCACATCAAGACCAGAATATAAATCGCCGTCCCAAATGCCAATGAAGCACTGATAAACAGCGGCGCCATAATGGCCGCATCGTAGGCATGCCTGGCCACCAAAAAGCCGAAGATCGAGCCGGTACCTGTGGTCAGAATGAAGCGCCATACAAAAGCAAACGTGCCCGCCGCCTTAGAGTATTTGCCCCAACTCTTTTGGAACATGGTCATCAAATAGACGCCCACTACGGCAATAAAACCAACATACAAGATAACGTTCCAGGCGAAAATGGATTTGAAATTAAATTTAGTCATCGCCACGATTAATCGATCCGGCCGGCCCAAATCCAATACCAGCACACACAGTCCGCCGACTAATAAAGCAATCGCCAATAAACCGGATAAACGAGCCAGTGGCTTATAGTCACTCTTTCCAAATACTGAGCCAACAGATGCGACGTTTAATGCCCCCGAGGCAGCCACCACCAAGAACACAGCGAAAACATGCGGCAAGCCCCAAACAATATGATTATTCATGCCGGTGACATAGTGACCGTGGTGCTCCATATAGTACGCCGCCATCAATCCGATACCACTTAATGCCGCCAAAGCAGCCAGCACTATCCAATAAGACAGCCCATTTTCAGTGATTGGCTTGTATATGATTCGTTTGATCGCAGCCATGTTATATCCCGGTGTACCGAACGCCTGTATTCAGACGCAAATCTTCACGCAACTGGCGACTCGCGACTTGCTTGAGCTTTTGGCTGATGTCACTATTTTCATCGTTTAAATCGCCAAACAGCATCGCGCCATGCGTACACGACTCGACACAAGCCGGTAATTGGTCGCGATCAATCCGATGTACACATAAAGTGCACGATTCAACGCAACCCTTGCCCCGCGGTGCATGTGCCCGTTGATCGGTCAGAGTTTCGTGCACAAAAGACCGGGCTTTATACGGACACGCCATCATGCAATAGCGGCAACCGATGCAGATATGTCGGTCGACCAAAACAACCCCATCAGCGCGTTTAAATGATGCCCCAGTCGGGCATACATCCTGACACGGCGGATTCTCACAGTGTTGACACATCACCGGCAAACTAAAACTGCGCTCAGTCGCCGGGTCACGTACGTCCACTTTACGAATCCACTGCGCTTTTTGATCAGGGCGTGAATGCGATTCATCGGTGCTACCCTTTCCCCAACCATTTTCATTCTGGCAGGCATCAACACAGTCTGTGCAGCCTTGCTCACATCGATTCGTATCGATTAATAAGCCCCAACGCCGTGCGTGTGTGACTGCCTCAGCATCGGGCTTGGCGACGGCGGTCTGAAATAACTTGACGCCTGGCGCAATCGCTATCGCCGCGGCACCCGCACCCGCTGCTTTCAGCAGCTGACGGCGTTTTTTCTGTGCTTGATCGTTAAAGTCACTCATCATTGGTAATCATTAACTATTGTCTGGCACGCAAATCAGGCGTGCTGCGGTGGCACATAAAGCAATCGGGCTTAGCGCTCACACGGGTATGACACGACGCACAAAACTGTCCTTCGGCGTTGACCGAAACAAAACCACCTGTGGCATCTTTTCCGGCATGGCAATCGATACATTCAACCAAACTGTGTGTTTCGGTACGCACCCCATTGTGCATGGTCTGATAGCGTTTGTGCTTGAGCAAATCCATGTGATTGCGGCGCATTTGGTCAGTTGGCTCAACACAGGATTCAGTCGTTGCTGCTTGCGAAGACTCAACGACGGCACTGGCTTGAACTCCAGTGCTCGCGACCATACTCACGATCACCATCAGCAGTGCTAAAAACCCGCTTGCGACTGTTTTTGTCATCATGGTAATGCCCATTCGGCTGGCCTTATTGCCCCATCGCCATATCGATGTAGCCGGTCGGACACACATCTGAACAAATATGACAACCGATACAACGGCTGTAGTCGGTATCAACGTAACGGCCAGTGGTTGACTGATCTTTCTTGACCCGAAATACTGCATCTTGCGGGCAGAAAATCACGCAGTTATCACACTCAAAGCACATGCCGCAACTCATGCAACGATCGGCTTCTTCAACTGCCTGCTCTTCGGCCAAACCTTTCATCAATGGCGCTGCATCACCCAAAACGTCTGCTTCATTCGGCCCGGTACGCTCGCGTTGGATAACATCAGACTGCTTAAAGTGGCCTAAGAACAAGTTATCCGACTTAATAATTTCAGCTGCAGAGCGATCACGAAAATTATGTACTGCGTAATCAGCTTGGTCAGTGCCGTGGTCAAAACCGATTTCATAGGCTGCTGGCGCCAACCCTGCTTCGTCGAGTTTTTCCGCCAGACTAAAGTGATGGACATCCACTTTGGGCCGTTTGCTGATTTCTTTACCGTTTAACAAATCGTCAATGCCATCCGCTGCTTTAGAAGCTTGGCCAATTGCGGTGGTCAATAAATGCGGACGAATGATATCGCCAATGACAAAATGACCTTCATATTGCGGATGGCGAAACAACGGGTCTGCATCCATCAAGCCGCGCTCATTGGCGTAGGCCTCAATGCCCTCAAGCTCAGTCATTTGGCCAATCGCGGATACGATCAAGTCGGCTTCGATTTCATACTCGGTGCCATCAATCGCGGTTGGAATACCCCGCTCGTCGACGGTGCATTTCGCCATTTTCAGGGCAACTGCCATACCGGCATCATTCTTAATCACTTCCAGTGGCATGACTTCGTTTTGAATCTCAACCCCTTCGTGCTGTGCTTCTACCACTTCTTGTTCGGTCGCTGTCATCTCATCGCGAGGAAACACCGCGGTCAAGGTAACTTTGACGTTCTTACGTTGCGCGCCAAGCGCTTCGTCTTGAGCATCGACTTCACCGCTGCAAATTTTTTCGGGCCGCTGGCTCTCTTCTAAATCATCCACTTGACCCAAGCGCTTAGACACGGTCACTACGTCGATGGAGGTATCACCACCACCCACACAAACGACGCTGCCGCCCAAGGTTTGCAACTTGCCTTTATTAAACGCATCCAAGTACTCAACCGCGGTGATAACGTTCGGTGCTTCTGCGTTGGCAGCCGGCAAGCCACGACCCTTTTGACAACCGATCGCCCATACTACTGCGTCAAATTGCTTATCTAATTCATCAACACTGATATCAACGCCAATCTGGGTATTGAGCTTCACTTCGATGCCGCCCATATCCAAAATACGCTGGGTTTCGCCGTCCAACTTATCGCGCGGAACACGATAGCTTGGAATGCCGTAACGCATCATACCGCCCAGCTTAGGCTGACGGTCAAAAATGGTAGAGGCATGGCCTTTTTTACGCAAATTGTAAGCAGCGCCTAAACCACCCGGACCACCACCAATAATGGCTACTTTTTTACCTGATAGTTTGGGTGCAGCATCAAATTGCAAACCGGCTTCCAGTGCAGCATCGCCGATGTATTGCTCAACTGAGTTGATGCCTACATAGTCGTCAACATCGTTACGATTACAACCATCCTGACAGGGCGCCGGGCAAACTCTGCCCATGATTGACGGAAACGGATTGGCGTTGGTATTGCGATAAAAGGCGTAAGCATCACGCTCAGCATCGTCACCTGGCTTTTCGATTCCGCGCATGATTTGTAACCAACCCCGAATTTCGTGCCCAGACGGGCAACTGCCCTGACAGGGAGGTGTGCGTTGGATATAAACCGGACATTTATACGAGGTGTCTTCGACAAATATCTGCTGCTCAAAATCAGTATAAACGTGATCCCCTTCCTCATATTTCAGGAAGGTGTGGGTCGATTTATCTGCTATGACGTTAGGTGCTGCCATTCTGTTCTCCTACTATCGAGGTATCTTTATATCTCAAATGATTTATGCATCACGAAGCGATCTAATGATCAACATCATCGCCTTCATCTGCATCGTCTTCATGCCCACCACCATCAGGGTTTGCGCCGGTCATTACCAAGGCATCGCCTACTAACTGGTGAACACTGATAATCATGTTCATACCCATGCCGTAATACGGCAGAGTTTTTGCAAATTGGGTTTTACAGATCGCACAAATCGCGGCCAAATGCGTGACCCCATCACTCTGTACGACTTCATCTAAGGCTTGCATACGCGGCATCGCGCCTTTGACACGCAGCTCCATAATTTCATCGGTTAACAAACCACCGCCGCCGCCACAGCAAAACGTGCTTTCGTGGATGGTTTCTGGCGCCATATCGACAAACTTATTACAGGCCGCCTTAATCAGTGCACGTGGAATGGTAAATTGGCCGCCCGGTTTATCGCCCATACGGCTACCACGCGCGACGTTGCAGGAGTCGTGGTAAGTTAAAACTTTATCGTCGTTCGCTGATGGGTCTAATTTAATCTTGCCGTCTTGCAGTAAGTCGTACGTCAATTCACAGATGTGCTGTGGAATCGGAAAATTGGAGTCTAGAAAATCAAACGGCCCAGCTAAGGTATTCCAATAGCTGTAGGCAACTCGCCAGGCATGTCCGCATTCACCCACCACCAACCTGCGCACTTGTAAGTCTTGGGCCGCCTTGCGAATCCTCTGAGCGACCTTTTCCATATTGTCGTAGTTACCAATAAACAGGCCAAAGTTGGCAGCTTCTGATGCATAGGAGCTGACTGTCCAGTCAATTCCCGCTTCGTGAAATACTTTGCCGTAGCCGATCAAGCCATCAACGTGTGGTTCCGCGAAGAAATCGGCCGATGGTGTGATCAGCAATACTTCAGCACCGACTTTATCCATCGGGAATTTAACGTCTAAGCCCGTTTCGTACTCGACGTCTTCAGCCAAACCTTCTAATGTGTTTTCCAAGGCCGGGCCGGGTAAGCCAAGATTGTTACCGATCTTATGAACTTTACCGATGATCTCGTTGGAGTATTTAGCGCCGTAACCAATATGGTCCAACACTTCTCGTGCGGCCATCGTTACTTCGGCTGTATCAATGCCATAAGGGCAAAATACAGAACAACGTCGGCATTCAGAGCACTGGTGAAAGTAGCTGTGCCATTCGTCGAGTACGTCTTTGGTCAAATCACGAGCACCCACCAGCTTCGGGAATAGCTTGCCCGGCAAAGTGAAGTAACGACGATAGACTGAGCGCATCAAATCCTGACGCGCAACCGGCATATTTTTGGGGTCGGCCGTACCTAAGAAGTAATGACATTTGTCGGTGCACGCGCCGCATTTGACGCAAATGTCCATATACACTTGAAATGAGCGATACTTTTTCAGTAAATCACCCATTTTATCAATCGCCTGATCATGCCAGTCGTCAACCAGCTCACCCGGGAAGCCCACGCTTTCGTTGTGCTCGGGCTTGGCGACATACGGAGAACTGTCCTTCATCGCGTCGTGCTTGAGGACGGGAATCGCGACGTATTCTTTCAGTTCAGGCGTTTCGAAGTTCGCTTTGGCCACTGTTTACCTCAATCTCAACGGGTCAACACTAAGGGCCAACATGGCGGTCTTCTACCCAGCGCGCCACCGTTCGACGTTCGCGAGGATTGTCTGCCATGTTGCGACTGGGGCTAAAAAACACACCAGGGGCGTGGATCATCTTGCTGATAGGGAAAATAATCATCAGCAAAATCACCAAAGTGAAATGCACGATTACTGGCGGGTCGGCTGGCATTGGTTGCCAGTTGAAAGTGATAACCCCGCGCATGAATTCTTTCACCATGATGATGTCGGTATGCGAAACCCATTTCATCATCAAGCCGCTGAAGGCGATCATTATCAACAACAGCAGAATCAAGTAATCGGAGGGATTAGAAATGTAGCGGATCCGCTCAACAAAAATGCGGCGCGCGAGTAAGCCCAGCAACCCCGCCAGCATTGCAAAACCTGCATAAACACCAATCCATTGCATCATTGCCACCCAGCCCCAGACCGGGTCAGTGAAGTAGCGCAAGTGGCGGATCAGGGCGATGAGCATACCGTAATGAAACAAAATACCCAGAATCCAAATCCATTTATTACTGTTGAACAGGCTTTCAAACAAAGTGACTTCGCGCGTCATCCTGCCCCAAACACCAGGCATAGTGGTCGGCGCGGGCGTGGTGGGAATGACCAAAGGGGAAGGCACTTTTGCATATTTAATCACCTTAACGGCTACCCCGATCACCAGGATCACGGTAGCCACATAAAAAGCGATAGAGTAAATAGCAGATAAAAGCATACGTTGTATCAGTATCGTCCGTCACACTGATCACCTAGTCGAGGCGACCAATCAATTCGTAAAAGGACCCCTCTCAATGTATCAAGAGGGAATTTATAGATAGCAGGTGAGTAGCGCTCACCCACTGATCATTTACCGGGGGCGTTTATACGCAACCAGTCGGCTTGGGTAAGCCGCCATATTTACATGCTTGCTTTGCAGGACCGTAGGGGAATAGCGAATACAAATACTTGCTGTTGCCTTTATCACGGCCCAATTTTTTGCCGATGGCTTTAGTCAAAACACGAACCGCAGGCGCGATTTGATACTCTTCATAGTACTCACGCAAAAAGTTGATCACTTCCCAGTGCGCATCGGTCAATTCAACATCTTCGTCTTTCGCCATATAGGTCGCGATGTCTTTATTCCAATCATTCAAGTCGGCGAGATAACCTTCCTCGTCCACTTCATAATCTTTACCACTTACGTTGATAGTACCCATAACAAACTCCTAATATATAACTTAATAACAACAGCTTAAATTAATTACTTAATATTTAACCTAGAGCCAACTTTGAACTTTGTCGTTGTCAGCAGCGAGCTTGACGAAACCGTCATATCCCACAACTTCGACGCCGTCGATCAATTCATTTTCACCAATCCCGCGAGCTTTTAAATCCGGCCCCAAGGCATAAACACTGGCATCAGCCAATAGCGCAGAACCTGCCCCGCCTTTCATTGCGCCGTAGACACCATCTTCGATTAATAAGATCGCATCACCAGAACGCACATACGCCACACAGGTTTTCAAACTATCTGAGCGATAAGGTGACTTATTTACGGTATGTAACATATCTCAATAGCCTCCTAGAAATTAAACACGACGTCGTTAGACGCGATGACTTCTGCCAACTCAGCACGCCCGACCAAACGAATCGAAGGCTTTTCTTCCCAATCATCGTCCTCGTCTTCGTATACCAGCGGCATTAAATCGTCCAAACTCAAACCACGCTCTTCCAATGATTCCTTTTCAACGTACAGCTGGGTTACTTCGTAGTCACCCAAAGCCCTATACGTTGGTGAAAAGTTTTTCATATCGGAGTCGGCTGTATCTTGTCCCGCTTTAAGCTGAAACACACCGTCACCGATAAATGCCATGCTGACATCTTGCTCAAAAGCGGCACCGATGAGTACCACTTCAAGCCCTTCAAGCGCATAAACCGTGCCATACGGTGCGTTGCGATTGATATACATAAATTTCTTTGTTACGGACATGCCTTAGTCTCCAAATTCGACCAAACGGTCTGCCTGAATGCCAGCTTCGATCAGTTGACCCAAACCAGAAATACGAAAGCCCGGCGCGATGTTATCGGCATCTTTACCGTTGCGCTTCGACTCATCCGCATCCGCGATTCCACGACGCTGCGCCGCAGCCACACACAGCACTAAATCCAGCTCATGCGCTTCCGATAACTCAGACCAGCGATTCACGATGTGCCGATCATCTTGGGGCGGTGTGGTTAAACGCGTGCCGTTGTTAACACCATCGTGATAAAAGAACACGCGATAGATTTCGTGCCCACCCTCAAGCGCCGCTTTGGTGAATTGATACGCCGAATCGGAAGCTTGATGGTTGTACGGCCCTTCGTTGACCATAATTGAGAATTTCATTTCCTAACCCCTACCTAGAAGCGGATATGCGTGGATGAATTCAACCGCGCCCGCGCACCACGCCAGTTATCGATGTGGTATTTGGTGAATGGCAAATTAGTCTCTTCAAAGAATCGCGGCCAGCCAATGCGCTCGATCCATTCGTTCATTCGCTCCCAATCACGCGCGCCTTCTTTATAGGCTTTCAAGATGCGCTTGACCAATGCTGCCACTTCCGGCCAGCGTGGTGGGTTGTTCGGTACACCCGATGCAACCAGCTTATGGAAGGTTGGCTTGCCACGGGCATTCGAGTGATTACCGCCCACCCAGATAGCCAGTTTGCTGTGTTCCGCATCGTTGATTTGCATCGGTGGGCACGGTGGAAAACAGGCGCCACAGCAGATGCATTTTTTCTCGTCGACTTCCAATGAGTTTTTACCATTGACCATCGCCGGGCGAATCGCCGCAACCGGGCAACGAGCAACTACTGAAGGCCGCTCACAGACATTCGCCACCAAATCGTGGTTGATCCGTGGTGGCTTGGTGTGCTGGATGTTAATTGCGATATCGCCCTGACCGCCGCAGTTAATCTGGCAGCAGGAAGTGGTCATATGAACCCGATTCGGCATGTTGCACTCGCGGAATTCATCAATCAATTCATCCATCAAAGCTTTAACCACGCCCGACGCATCAGTGCCTGGAATATCGCAGTGCAACCAACCTTGCGTATGTGAAATCATCGCCAGTGAATTTCGCGTGCCACCGACGATAAAACCAGCGCCTTCAAGGGCTTCAATCAGTGGCTCTACTTTGTCTTCGTCTGCCACCAAAAACTCTGGCAAGGAGCGAATCGTAAAATGGATATGACCATCGGCAAACTGATCGCCAATATCGCATAAAGTGCGCAAGGTAAACACATCCAGAATTCGCTGAGTACCGCACTTGACTGTCCACAAGCGATCACCGCTATAGGCTTCGTGCATCAATACGCCTGGGCGTGGGTGAGTGTGATATTTCCACTGGCCAAAATTTTTGACGCTGAGCGGATGCATATACTGAAAACCGTCTGGGCAGCCCGACTCGATGGGTTCTCTCATTTGTGCCATGTTCTATCTCCGAATTTACTTGTGAGCGCCACGCATTAACATGCGCAACGCTGAATCAATACCTAAGCTGCGTTGGCGGCTTCTTCTGCCTTACGCTCGTACCAAGCCTTTGCTTCCTCGTCCCAACCATCCATGCGGATATAAGAACTTTGGCGCGGCTCGCTGACCATATTCGGGTCAACCTGAACACCGATGCCTTCGAGGAAATTGACCAAACCAATGCGCTCAATCATTTCGCCGCAGCGTTCGTGCTCAAGGCCGTTGTCTGCCCAGAAATCGATAATTTCTTCAGCCAGTTCAACGATCTTCTCGTAGTCTTCGTTGTCTTCCAGCTTCATAAAAGGAATGACCACGGTGCCCATCAAGTCGCCTATTTTTAGTGAGCGTTTGCCACCGATCAGAATAGTGACGCCGTGCTCCTTGCCCGGGTGAATCGCTTTGGGCACCACGTTCATGCAGTGCATGGAACGTACGCAATTAGAATCATCGGCGATCAAGCTGCCGTCTTCACCCAAAGCCAAACTCTTGGTCGGGCAACGGGTGATGATGTTATCCATCACATACTCGCGGCCTTTATCAGCAACGAAGGCTTTGAACTCATCCTGGTCAATTTGCTTGTGGTCACGCCAAGTCCCAATCACTGCCATGTCGGCACGCTCAATCGCGTTCTGGCAATCATTCGGACAACCTGACACTTTAAACTTAAACTTATAAGGCAATGCCGGTCGGTGAACGTCGTCAGTAAAGTTATTGACTAACTCGCGGTGAATGCGGTGCTCGTTGGCACACGACATTTCGCAGCGGGCCGCGCCCATACAAGACATCGCGGTACGCACACACGGACCAGCTCCGCCCAGATCCCAACCGTAATCATTAATTTCGTCAAAGAAATGCTGCACATTTTCATCGTTTGAGCCGATGAACATGATGTTGCCGGTTTGACCATGAAACGTGACCAGGCCAGAACCAAATTTTTCCCAACTGTCTGCCAATTGGCGCAGCATGTCGGTGGTGTAGTGGTTGCCCGCGGGTGGTTGTACACGCAGCGTATGGAATTGCTTGGATTCAGGGAAGGCATCGCCCACTTCAGAAAAACGGGGAATAATACCGCCGCCATAACCAAACACGCTCAGGGTACCGCCCTTCCAGTAACCTTTACGGGTTTCGTATGAGTGCTCTAGTTGTCCTAGCAACCCATTGGTAACATCGTTAATGCGGCTATCTGGGTGATCATCACGCAGACGCTTGATGCCGGAAATAAAACTCGGCCATGGGCCGTTTTCCAACTCGTCAAGCATTGGAGTAGGATAGTGCTTATCAGCCATACTGTTCTCCTAAATTCTCTAGTCTGTTTAGTCAATTGTGTGGCGCTTGGTAGCGGTAAGTTTTCCGCACCGCAGCAAATGTTTATAAGGCTTTAGCAGCCTGATCGTGACAACATCTGTCTGTGAATCAGCGCCTTGCTGCGCGTATTCGAGCGACCCGGGCATTCTGCTTTTTTTATCCATCGCAGCCCATTCTCCTTAGGGGGTGGAAATATTTTTTTGCACACTATCCCCAAAGGAATAGCAACCGCCGGGCACCCACCATCTGGTCACTCAATTTACCCAGAGAAAGCAATGATAACACTGTATTTACAAGAAGTTAGGATACCCCCACCCCTTTGGCAGGTAGTGGGTAGTGGTGACATTCACCTACACTGACCGGCACCAATACACGGCTGCTTGCAATCTAATCCCGCGGCCGCATCTAGATATTTAACCCCCCACACCCGATGAATACCGATGCTTTGGCTCAGCGAAGTAATGATGCAACACCACGAAATCGAAACATTTGATGCACTGCTGGACATCATCCAGCAAAAAGCGCACGGCGGTGAGCGCTTCTTCCGCATCGATGTTAAACCGCAATACGCCGACACCCCCAATAACTGGGAATTTCGCCTGGAAGCGGTCTTCACTTCCGCCTTGGATCAGTTACAACAACCCGGCAACAGCTAATGTCAGGCATCAAACAAACCTTCGACTTTGGCTCTGACTCTTTTGAGGAAGCGGTTGATTCTACCGAGGCATTCGAAGCGCGACTCAATGCGGTACGCACAGAATTAGCGGCTAACACCGATTCGTTAAGTGCGGTTAAACAAGGCAAACTGCATCTGGATGAAGGTGAGCTATTAAATGCGTTGGAACGTCACCAAGAAGCATGGCAAGCAACGCGCCCCGCCTTTGACACCTTTATTCAACATAAAGAGTGGGATTTGGCCGCCGAAACCTGCGATGTCTTGTCTCAAACCCACCTGGACGGTAGCTTGGCCGCGCTCGCCAATGGTATTTGGATTGCAGTCACCTTCCCGGTCGATCCACAAGTAACGCTGTCACTGCTGCAATACGTGATTGACGAAACCCCTGATAATTCTGATGGTGCTGCGGTTGCCGCGGCGGCAGCTAAATATGTGGTCGACTTGCGCGCCAACGATACGCAATACAATGATCTCAGTTTTTTCGCCACACAGATGATGGGCGCGGTCGCCCGGCGTCATAGCGACATAGAAGGTCAAGATGCTTTTGATGCCTGGATCAAACGCTTGGAGCTGGATCAACCCGAGAAATTTCTCATCCGCCTGCGTAACGTCATCGATGTCATGGCACAAGATGATTGGTGGCTGGATCACGCGGCTATTCAGCAAGAATTGCCCAAAGAATTACCCCATTCCTGAGTTTTACGCCCAAAGCGCGTACTATCAGCCCATGTATTGGAAAGAAGCTTCGGACGAAAAAAGTTTTAACGTCTCAGACGAGATTATTGATCTATCGTTTCAGATCGAATGCAAGTCACTACCAATTGATCACGCCTGGGATTTATCGCAACAAATCACCCAGCTGTCGCCTTGGATTAAAGACACACCCGGTTTCGGCATCCACCTCATTCACGGCGCTGAGTCCGGTAATGGCTGGAACCGTCCTGAAGAAGGCAGCGACGCCCTGATTCACCTATCCCGCCGCGCACGCTTCAGGCTACGCCTGCCTAAGTCATTGCTTGTGCAGGCAAAAGCTTTATCGGGTGAAACCATCACAATGGCAGAGCATTCAATTCGACTAGGCAAGATCACTGAAGTGCTGTTTGTCCCGCAACAAACCGTATTTGCACGATACGTACTCAGCAAGCCCGAAGACAATGAAGCGACTTTTCTAGATCAATGTGCTGAATACTTGACCCAAATAGACATCCCCATCCGAAAAATGATGAGTGGCCGTAAGCACCACTTTCAAACCCCCAACGGCACTTTACACACCCGCAGCTTGATGCTGGCCGACGTTGAAAAAGACGAGTCCATCCGCTTGCAACAACTCGGTATTGGTGAAGGTCGTTTGCTCGGTATGGGTTTGTTTCTACCGCACAAGGGCATTACTGCAGTTAAAGATTTGGGTGATAATATTGCACCGGGTGCGCGGGCTTTTTCTTGAACTTTGAGCATTCAAATGGTCTACTTCCGACTACTTCTAAATGTGACTCTATAGTTACGGAAAAATATCACATGTCTAGAAAAATCCTTGCGTTATCACTTCTGCCTTTCCTGTTAGTCGGATGCCTCTCCGCTTCCTATCAGGTTAATCCACTTACAGAGAACGTATTTGAAGTAACCTACGTATCTGCCGAAGGTGAATCCTATTCTACTACGGAGGACAAATGGTCACTGTATGCTGCATACGAAGCACGGAAAAGAGGTTGTCGATATTTTGCGACCGTTAACGATGCTGGAGATGCAAGTCGTACATACCGAAGGACCGGTATTTGGTCAAGAAGAGTGGAGCATAGAGATGTCGTAAAATGCTATCAGGCTGACCCAGCAAAATCTTATGATGTTCCGGTATCCGGGGTTTATGAAACGGAGTTGACTATAAAGTTGATGGAGAGCAGATATGGAGCAATTAGCAACATCAAAAGCGACAAGGCTCTTCCACTCCCAAAAGAACAGCAAGAAATCAAGAGCCCACAAAACGCTACTAATATACAAAATGTTAGTCTTCTTGATATTCAAAGAAAACTGAAAGAGCTTGGTTACTACAGTGGCAGAGTAGATGGAATATTTGGCGATGGAACCCAAGCGGCGCTAGTACAGTTTCAAAGTCTAAATGGACTTAAACCTGATGGAATTGTAGGCAGAGGAACTATAGACGTTCTATTTAAATGATACCCCGCCTGAACAGGGTTTAAATGCAATCAATCAACTATTCAACAAAAACAACAAAGTAAAGTACAGCACCACTACCGAAATCGCATTCCCCACCACCACAATAGCAGCCACATGGTCTGGTTGGACTTGGTAGCGCTCAGAAAATAGATAATTTAGTACCGCTGGCGGCATCACCGAAAACAGTATCAGCATTTGGAAATGAAATGGCTCCAGCGGCAATACCAAGCTGGCGGCGAACGCGCAAAGCAGGCCCGCCAAAGGCCGAACAATGGCACCCACGAGTCCGGCCGACATCATACTGCGATTGAGATCGATCATACGGACGCCAAGCGCCACCAACATCAAGGGAATGGCAATCTGTCCGGCCATCTCAATCGCTAGAGCGGGTGGCGCAGGCAATGTCCATCCCGAAAAATTGACTGCCAAGCCAGCCATGGTGGCGATATTCACTGGATTGAATATAACTTGCAGGATGTGCATGCGCCCACCGACTAGACGCACCCCTAGGGTGAAGTGGAAAAAATTGCTGACCAGAAATAACACGAGCGCAGCCTGCAGGCCAGCTTCACCAAAGGTCAACAAAGCCACCGGTAAGCCCATATTACCGCAGTTATTGAACATCATCGGCGGTACGAACACCGGGACTTGATAGTTGCGTACGCGCGCCACAACCCAGCCAATTAAACCCGAACCCAGCACAACAATGACACCCGCAGCGATCAACCACGGATAGGCCAACAGGTTAAAATCGTTACTGGTAACAGCATCAAACACCAGGGCAGGAACAAACAGCCGCAAATTGAGCTGGTTAGCCGTTTCCATCGACGGTCGGTAGCGTTTGCCATAGATAAAACCCACAGCGATGAGCGCGAATACGGGCAGTAATATGCCCAGCACTCGAATAATGAGATCAGTCAAGAGAGATGATAATGTGCAGTCGTTTCGGGCCGTGGGCGCCGTAAACAATGGTTTGTTCGATATCCGCAGTCTTTGACGGACCGGTAATCAGGTTGACAGCGCGCGGCATGTCACCGTTGGGCCATGCTTGCTCAAGATGGGCGACTAGATCACTAGCGCGCAGCCACACGATGCTGTTTTCCGGCAAGAAATTAACCAGCGTAGGTGTTTCAGCGCTGGAATATAGTGCTAAGCTTCCAGTTTCTGCGACGGCTTTGCGAGCGACCGTTAAAGCGCATTGATCGGTAGCGGTGACATTTCGGCGCTCAAGGTGAGTGCCTGATTCGGCTAACATGACAGCGCACTGATCCAAGGCTGACTCAGGAACTAGAACAATCGATTGAGATGGTTCGCCAGTCCATTCTTTCAGAATTGCCTGCACGGCATCGGCAAGCTTAGTCTTTGATTTAATCGTTGCTACGGTCGCATTAACCGCTTGGCATTTATCGATAAATAAGGCCAGCAAGTCATCTGGTAGTACGGGTTGGATCGGTGTGGCAGCTGGTCGTTCTATCGGCTTACGCTTTTGGTCAAGCCGATCCAAAATCTGATTTCTGCTCTCGCTTTGGCTCATGAACCCTGTCCCCGCCCTTTTTTAGCACGACGATATTGCGTCTGAAAACTTTGTTTTGCCATGGGCGGTAAGTCTCGATCTTGCAGCCAATTTCTTATTCCTGGCACCCCCTTGAGTAATGGCTCTATCGGTTTCGCCAGCATCGCCAGCGGTAAAAATAAGCTCAAAAACCGCTGATAGCGCTTCGCATCTTTGGCCAACCAAGCCCACGCCTTAAAGCCACGCTGACTGGCTGATGCCTTTTCCTGTGACTCGTTGCGCTTAACCCGATGCAAGCGAATCAAGTCGCTGAGTGGTATCGACATCGGGCAAACAGCCATGCAATGGCCATTCATGGTACAGGCATCAATCATATCACCTGCTTCTTCGTATCCATTTAGCAGCGGCGTCATCACCTGCCCGATCGGGCCGGGATATACGGATTGATAAGCGTGCCCACCGATCGCGCCATATACCGCGCAATGATTCATGCACGCACCGCACCGAATGCAGCGCAGCGCTGGCTCAAACTCACTGCCTAAAATATCACTGCGACCATTATCGAGTAGCACGATATGAAACTGGCTGGGGCCGTCCAAATCATCTGCTTGGCGAACGCCGGTGAACAACGTGGTATAGGAAGAAATCTCTTGTCCGGTGGCACTGCGAGCAAGCAAGCGCAAAAAAGTCGGCAAATCATCCAAGCTCGGAATAACTTTATCAATGCTGGCCGTGACGATATGCACATCCGGCAAGCTAGCGGTTAAATCACCATTGCCTTCATTGGTAACGAGTACGGTAGAACCGGTGTCAGCAACCAAAAAATTGGCGCCAATAATGCCCACATCAGCACCGACAAACTGATCGCGCAATGCTTCACGGGCTTCGCCGACCAGGGCTTCACGTGGCCGATCTTTACCCAACTGCTTGCCGTGGGCGGCATCAAACAAAGCTTCGACTTCATCTTTAGATTTGTGCACTGCCGGCGCGATAATATGGCTGGGGGTTTCATCGGCCAACTGGATAATATACTCACCCAAGTCGGTTTCCACCACGTCCAGGCCCGCGGCTTCCAGCGCGTGATTCAAGCCCATTTCTTCGGAAATCATCGACTTGCCTTTGGTGATGCGCTTGGCATTCACTCCCTCACACAAATCAACAATGATGCGATTAGCTTCGTCAGTGCTAGACGCCCAATGCACCGTCGCACCGGCCTTTTCGGCAGCGGCTTCAAACTGGCGCAGATAATCGCCGAGGTTTGCTAAAGTATGCTCACGGACTGACTTGGCTTGGGCGCGGATCGCTTCAAATTCGGGCAAGGCATCGACTGATTTTTGCCGATTGACCACAAACATCCCGCGTGTTTTGGTCAGCGCATGCTGCAAAACCTGATCATTCAGCGCATCACGCGCCGCTTCACGAAAGGCGCGTTTCATGCGTCCTCCCCATCAAGCGCTTGGGATAACACTTCGGCAACATGCTTAACCTCAATCAAATGCCCCTCCCTTTGCAACCGCGCTTGCAAATGCATCAAACAGCCCATATCGCCGCCAACGATGGTATCGGCATTCTGAGCGATAAAGCCGTTGATTTTGTTGTCTGCCAAACGGACGGATATTTCTGGTTGCTTAACGCAAAATGTACCGCCAAAGCCGCAACAGACTTCGGCATTGTCTGCCTCCGTGATTTTAATCCCAGCCAGTTGCTTTAACAATTGACGCGGCTCAGCTTTAACCCCAAGCTCACGCAAACCCGCGCAAGAATCATGGTAACTAATTTTTTCCTGAGAACGTACTACAACTTGGGGCAAGCTGTTTAGTTGGCTATTATTGGCTAGAAACTGGCACAGCTCGTGAGTTTTATCCGCGCACGCCTGCGCGCGCTTTGCCCAGGTCGGTTCCGTTGATAGCAGCTCCGGGTAATGCTTAATCATGCCGACACAAGAACCCGACGGCGCAACGATGGCGTCAAAACCCTCAAAAGTTTCAATCCACTGGCGCGCAACTAAGCGTGCGCTATCGAAATCACCACTGTTAAACGCTGGCTGGCCACAGCAGCTTTGCAACGGCACTTCGACTTGATAACCCAGCTTTTCCAGCAACGCGACCGTCGCAAAACCAACGCTCGGGCGTAAGCTATCAACCAAGCAGGTTACAAATAACGCGACCGTATCGGATTTAGCCACCCCTTATGCGGCCACGGCATCAAGCACTCGTATCGTGATCCGACGATTCTGGGCGCCTTTCTTTTTAATGCTGGCAATTTCTACCGCACCGATTTCCTGACTGGATGCAACGTGTGTGCCTCCGCAAGGCTGCAAATCAACCCCAGCAAACTCGACCAGCCTTACCTTGCCAAAACCCATCGGTGGCTGCACGCTCATGGTTCGCACCAGCTCCGGCTGCGCTTGCAATTCTTCATCGCTGATCCAGCTAAGGCTCATGCCGTGATCAGCACCCGTCAAGGCGTTGAGTTGATCTTCAATCGCTTGTTTATCGGGCGGTTCGGGCAAATCAAAATCCAAGCGAGCAGTCCCATCATCACGAATACTACCACCCGTCACGGGAGCAGGTACCACAGCACACAACATGTGCATGCAGCTGTGCAATCGCATGATGACATAGCGCCGATCCCAATCAATGTGCAACGTTACCGCTTCCTCTGAATTAAAGCTATCCGGCTCATCGACCCAATGCACAATATCGCCGCTGGCACGATCTTTGCGCGTATCAGTGACGCGCACCTGGCTACCATCTGCGCGAATTAATACCCCGGTATCACCGGGTTGCCCGCCACCAAGCGGATAAAAGACCGTTTGATCCAACACGACTCCCTGTTCAGTCGCGCTCAATACGGTAGCAGTGCACGTGCGTAAATAGCCATCATCACGAAATAGTTCTTGGGTCACAGTACTTCCTCAAACTTTATAATAGTTATTGAAGCGCCAACTTTACATCAAAACTCTCGTTAACTGCAGATCAAAAGTCTTAGCCAACAGGCCCAATTAGCGGTAAATCCAAAGCGCTACGACTACGCCCTACCCGTGTGACTATGCTAGGCTCCTCTTCATGAATAATGCTCACAACAAAAAAGTGCTGGTCACTGGCTGCTCATCTGGTATTGGCTATGATTGCGCGCACCAATTGCACCAACGAGGCTATCAAGTAATCGCCAGCTGCCGCCGAATGAAAGATGTCGAGCGCCTGCGTGCTGAAAACCTTAATTGTATTCAGCTGGATATTGCTGATAGCACCAGTATCGCGACCACCGTTAATATGCTGCGCGACAGTCAGGCCGACAACCCACTCTACGGCATCGTGAATAATGCCGCATTTGGTGTTCCGGGCGCTGTGGAAGACATCAGCCGAAACGCACTACGGGAGCAGTTTGAAACCAATGTATTTGGCACGCATGAATTGACCTGTAGCTTAATCCCCTTGCTGCGCGAACATAAGCAAGGCCGTATTATCCAAATCTCTTCGATACTTGGCGGCTTGTGCTTGCCCTTTCGTGGTGCTTATAACGCCAGTAAATATGCGCTGGAAGCGTTAAGTGACACGCTGCGACTGGAGTTATCCGACACCGATATTCACGTCAGCTTGATCCAGCCAGGGCCGATTGACACCGAGTTTCGTGCCAACGCCCAGCGCATGTACGAAAAACACGTCCAGGGAAAACCCAGTGCTTTTGCCCAATACTACAGCGCCGTTGAAGCACGGTTGAGCAACCCCGAGCCAGTAAAATTTACTTTGCCCGCCAGCGCTGTTAGCCAATCCATCATCCATGCGCTAGAATCTAAACGGCCCAAAGTCCGCTATCGCGTCACTGTGCCCACACGTTTGTTTCTGCCATTAAAGCGGCTATTACCCGATCGCCTGATGGATGCTTTGCTACTCAAAGTGGGAGATCAACCGAAAAGTGATTAAGCACAGCACTCGTTGATCACACATCAAAGAAAGGCACTAAATCACTAAAAACACTCAACTTTGCTTTTCTAGCCACTGCGGCGTAAAATCCGCGCCTCCGACGAACCTGCGTAAGGGCGCGATATGATAACAACACAAGAAAACGGGGGCGATAGTGGAAACGCCGAACCTGCCAGTTGCCGCGCCTCTCGATCCTACGCTAAATTCGATTGGCGCAATTTGGCACTCATTAGCTGATACGCTCGCCTTTAATACGGCACGTCTGGGCGATGCGGATGTCTTATTCCGCTTAGGGCTACAGGTATTCCTGCTGTTATGTTCCGCATTCTTCTCAGGCTCTGAAACCGCACTTTTTTCCTTATCACGCCTTGATCTGCAGCAATTGCGCAAGCGTCGCGATCCACGTGGCGAGAAAGTTCATGAGTTACTAGACCAGCCCCGGCGGCTAATCATCTCTATTCTGTCTGGCAATGAGTTGGTTAACATTGCTGCCGCTGCCAATATGGCGGGCTTGTTGAATTCACTGTATGGCTCACAAAATATCATTTGGATTAACTTGCTGGTGATGGTGCCGCTGCTACTTTTATTTGGTGAAGTGACGCCAAAAACGATAGCAGTTTCCAATCCGGTTCGGTTTTCGCTCAAGATTTCGGCTGACTTAATGTCGACCTGGGTAAAGGTGTCTGCACCATTACGCTGGCTTATTCGAGGCATTGCTGATCGCATCACAACGCTGTTCGTTGGCGAAGAAAAGGCTGCGGATAATATTCTGCAGGCTGACGAGTTTAGAAGTCTGGTCGAAGCCTTTGCCGCTGAGGGCGAGCTGGATGCCACCGAGCGTGCGATTATTCATAATTTGCTGGAAGCAGGCGATACCGAAATAGTCGAAATCATGACCCCGCGCACGCGCATTAACTTTTTGAATGCGGACATGCCCATGGTGGAATTGATCGCTAAGTTCCGCAAGTTTCGCAACCCGCGGGTGCCGGTGTACCGTAATCACCGTGATAATCTGGCTGGCTTCCTGCACGCTGAAGACGTCTTACGTATGACCCTAAAAGGCGATAAGCCCGTTGAAGAATGGGACTTGAATGAACTGCTTCGCCCTGCCGTCGTGGTACCGCCCACCAAGCTGGTTGATGAAATGCTCGATTTTTATCAAAACAAAAATGCCCGCGCTGCCATCGTACTCAACGAATTTGGTGGTGTTGATGGCATCGTGACGCTTAAAGACGTGCTCACCTTCATCTTTGGCCAAATCACCGGTGAAGCGCCAGGACAGCATTTGTATGACGAAAAAGACGAAAATAGCTATTTCGTCCCCGGTGAAATGAAGCTGACCGACTTTAATAATCTAACGAATTTTGGTATCGAAGACCCGCGGATGACAACGGTTGGCGGGGTTATCTTTCGGCACCTTGATCGTCTACCTAAGCTGGACGACGCGATCCAAGTAGAAGGCGTCGTCATGCGCGCAACGGAAATGGATGCACACCGAATTATGACCGTTCATGCTTATCGTGGCGACCTTGAAGATAATGATCAAGAAATGAATCTAAGCAATGAACTCAATGCTGATTCATCTGAAGACTTGCGCGACCTAGAACCCACCGAAGCATCCAAATACGATCGGGAGGAATAGTCATGGAAATAATCCTCATCATCCTGCTGCTGGTGCTATTGTTATTGCTGAAGGGCTTTTTCTCCGGCTCTGAAATCGCGCTGGTTAACTCCGACAAGATGAAACTACAGCACCGCGCGCGGCAAGGACATAAGGGCTCACAGCTGGTTCTGAAACTGTTCAAAACTCCCGACATCATGCTCGGAACCACGCTGGTTGGGACTAATATCGCCACCGTCGCGCTGACCACGATTGGTGCTACATTAATGATCAAATACTTCGGCAATCTCGGCGATTTATACGCCTTTTTGGTATTTACGCCACTCTTGCTGATATTTGGCGAGATAGTCCCAAAAAGCATTTACCAGCAAAAATCTGACGACATCGCACCGATTGCAGTCTACCCACTGCGGGTTTTTTCTTGGTTATTTTCCCCGATTATTTTCATTTTCTCGCGTATTGCCCGACTAGCAGCGCGTATTGCGGGTGGGGGTAAAACTGATCAAACCGTATTTATGGCCCGCGAGCAAATTCGTACCGTGGTCGACATGGCGGACCGGGGCACCAATGTCGGAACATTTGACCGCGAACGCATTAAACGCACCATTCGCTTTGCCGAAACAACCGTGGGCGAAGCGATGATTCCGATTTCAGACGTGGTGGCGATCAAACGCAACCGGGACATGGCGACCGCCATCAAAATGGTCTACAGCAACGGCTACAATCGCTTGCCAGTGTATGAGCGCAATACCAGCAATATCACGGGTGTGATGACGCTTTCAACCTGGGATTTGATGGACCCAAAGCTGACAGGCAAGTCGATCAAGAGTTTCATCAAACCTGCCAGCTACGTGACTGTGCATCAAACCATCGACCAGCTGCTTGAAGACCTCAAGGAGCGTAAAGATCACATGGCGATTGTGGTGGATGAGTTTGGTTCAGCGGTCGGCATGATCACCATGGAAGACGTGCTGGAAGAAGTGGTAGGAGAAATCGATGTTGGGTACGATTTTGAAGAATACCACCCGCGCAAAAAACGCGAAATTGAAGTCCTTGATAGTGATTCTTATATTTTTGACGCCCGTTTGTCTTTGTCGGAAGCCAATGAGATTCTAGGTGCCAGCCTGCCAGTGGGCGAGTTTCATACTCTTGGTGGCTTAGTTATTGCCCGCCTCAAGCACATTCCCAAAGTCGGGGAATCCATCAATGTTGACGGTTACATTTTCACCGTTGAAGCCTCTACGGAGCGGGCAGTTACCCAAATTCGAGTGGAGCCGGACTTGGTAGGCTAGCTGATCAAAATCAGCCCAAAAGTAGCTTTATCGCGCATAAAAGCCGATTGATTCCTGCTCTGCCACGTCAAGCACGCCTACTCCACGATCGTCTGGCACTTCCTTAATGTTCTTGATCTCGCGACTTTTGATAATCAGCTGGTGAATCAGCGGCATGATAATCAGCTCAAGCGCCAACACCACCTCGCTTGCAGGCACTACTAGCGTATCCTGGCGCGACATAAACGAGTGTTTAAGGCGCTTTAGCAATTTGCTGTAATCAGGCTTTTCAATGTCCTGAAAATGGATCACTAAAAACATTTCATCCAGCGTAATTTCAGTGTCGTCGCTAAACGGGTCTGAGGTGTCTGCCAGTGGGATCAGCTGAAAATTGATGTGAGTGCGGGTGAATTGTGGCGTGATGTGATGCACATAATCATGCATCCGGTCCAAAATCGACTCGCGCACTTCCTTCTTGGTTTTACCGCGCGATAACGTGTCACGCTGCATGCGCCGCTTCCATTCGAGGTTGACGTTTGGCACCACCCCGATCAGTAAATCAGGATATTGAGAAATATCAATATCGCCATCAATCGCTGCGCCGTGCAAACCACGATACAACAATAAATCAGTATCAGGATCCATCAACTGCCACGGCGTGAACGTACCGGGCTCCTGATCAAATAGATCAGCACCCTCCGCGGTATGAATGTAATGCCGGCACTCACCCGTACCAACCGCTGAATACTGGAAAAACAAGGTTTCCAGCTTATCGAGATGATTCCCATCAGGAGAAAAATGCGATAAATGCCGCCCCTCAGCTTTTGCCTGTGCCATTTCAACGCTCATGTCTTTGCGACTAAAACGATGAAAGGCATTGCCCTGAATAAATGCCGCTTTGACGCGCTCACGCTGAAAAATATGTTGAAACGCTCTGATTACTGCGGTGCTACCACCTCCAGATGAGCCGGTCACTGCAACAATGGGAAATTCTTCAGACATACGTTTTATCTCTCCCGCCTAGTTCTTCTATCAGTGCATCGCGGCGGAGGCGAACGACTTACTCGGAACGCCTATACAGTTACCCAATGCTCCGTGTGGGGCGAGTGTAAACCGTATCAGCCCAGTTTAAGCGCTGAAAAATTTTATCCTTCTATGGCTTTAACGCATAGCGCGTGCTAAACGAGCACCGCTGATATCAAAAATGAACCTCTACTTCCTTGGCTCGTTGCATGACAGCAATAGCCGCTTCCAGATCAATCTGCTCGGGGTTTTCGACCGACTGTGCACGTAAGGTTTTGATCAAAGCTTCTTGCTCCACAGTAAAGAATTCACCGCTGGCTTTTTGCACGTATGCCGCCCACGGGATGAATTTGGTCAAGGGGAAAATCTGTGATGGCTCTGGTGATATATCAATATTCAAGCCCGAGATATAGATCATATTCTTACCCGCGTATTCCTCTGAATCCACAATCGTGCGATAAGTACGGTCAAATTCAGACTGCGTATTAACCAGCGCGGCAGCTAACATTGGCTCGGGTGACGTAACGATATACGGCATCACGTCTTTTAGATTATTCTCTAGGTATTCATAACCTTCACGATCCGATGCCACTGCGTGCTTAAAATGAAATAAATCAGGTTGCAGCAAGTCACCGATTGTATGCCCGCTTGATAGATCTAACTGAGCATCATCAAGCCGCTGGATCAACGCAGGTGCCGCTCGAAAAACCGTCGCCGTACAACGAATATCAACCGGCGGGAAAAAATCATCATTTTTAGAAAGAATTAGTTTTTTCAGGTCAAGAAATAAGCCGAATTCACGCGAACCATCCAGCAAATGGTTATCTATAGCGACCTTAACGCCATCATCAGTTTGAAATATCTCAATCGCTTCGCTAGCGAACTGATAGGCTTTTTGGTACCAACTCAGTACCCGCTCAATTTTTCCACAGGCTGCCGAAAACGATCCATCCGGTGCCTGCAATCGCCGATAGCTACCAAACTGCTGCGCCGCCGGGTCATATCCAACATGGCTGGCATGAATAATGACCACGTCTTTACCGTGGTGGGCGTGTGGCCCGTGCCGATCGGTGGCGACGACGCCACCCACCAAGCCATGATTAAATGGAAAAGTACCAAAGTGCTTGGCGATTAAAATAACCGGAAAACCCTGACTTTCATCGGAACAAAATGCCCGCGACGGCATGATCTTGCCCGCCTCAAAGCCTAGTGACAGGCAATAGTTGTACAAGCGCGGCACAAAATTGCTGTAACGAAACATCGCGCCTTCCATACGGAAGACTTTAAGTAAGTCCGATTGCAGCGTTGGTCGCATGGCTTGGCTCCTTCTTATTCGCTAAAACTATTTGAGATAACGGCCAATTGCTCAAGCCGCTTGAGTGCGTCACCACTATTTAGAATAACTTTGGCTTCATCAACTCCAGCTTGTAAGCTGTCCGCCAAATCGCCTACATAAATCGTCGCTCCTGCGTTCAAGGCGACCATGTCATACGCAGCACCCTGCTCTCCGGCCAATGCGCTCTGCACCAATTTTAAACTGTGTTCAGCATTCTCAACGATCAGCCCGTCAAGGCTCCCGCGCTCAATGCCCACTGATTCAGGAGTGATTTCGTATTCGCGCACCGCCCCATTTTGAAATTCCGCCGCATAGGTTTTATCTGCGATTGATATCTCATCCAAGCCATCTGCTGAATAAACCGCCATGGCATGCTGAGATCCCATGCGTCCCAGCACCTCGGCCATCGGTCGCACCCAAGCCTCAGCAAATACGCCGGTTAATTGGTGCGTCGCCCCCGCTGGATTAGTAATCGGCCCGAGTAAGTTAAAGACAGTACGCACGCCAATTTCTCTGCGCGTTGCGATCGCATGTCGCATTGCCGCGTGATGCGTCGGCGCAAACATAAATCCAACACCGCAGGCATCAATACATTGTCCTACCTCGGCGGGGTTTATGCCAATATTGACGCCTGCCGCCTCAAGCACATCAGCGCTGCCCGAATTGCCTGATGCGGCGCGATTACCGTGTTTAGCGACCTTCCCGCCTGCAACTGCGGTGACAAAAGCGCTCGCGGTTGAAACATTGAATAGCTTAGCACCGTCGCCGCCGGTTCCGACCGTATCGATGATCTTATCGGCATTCAGCTTAACCGGTGCCGCGAGGTTTTTCATGATCGTGCCCGCACCAACAATTTCATCAACCGTCTCACCCTTGACCGCCAACGCCACCAAAAAGGCACTGATTTGCGACGGCGTTGCATCACCGCCCATGATCACCGACATCACATCTTGCATTTCAGCCTGACTGAGGTCTGCACCCACCATCAGAGTCTTTATCGCCTTGACTATATCCACAGCGTTCTCACTAATTATTGTGCTTACGCTTAAGTGTACTCGAAGCCCGAGGGTGGGTTCCAATACAAATCTTCAGTCGAATGGCAAAAGCAGCTGAATATTGTTGATTGACTGAACTGATCCCTAGCCTATTACAGTCGCAAACCTACATCTGCATAGCTGTCAGACCCAAGCTTATCTGTTGCCAGATTTGCCAAGGTGAGGCTAGTGATTGTCTTGTAGGTTCCCACTTCTGATAATGTCGCATTCAGCGTTTCCACTGTTTGCTTGTTCTCCGCACGCCACAGCAGCTCTGGATTACTATTAAATCGAGTGTCTTGGTATTCGGTAGGCTTGCCATATTTATCAACCAAGAGTTGCTGCACTTCATCGCTGTCAGTGGTTACTACTTGCACCAGCTCCAAACGCTCAAGCTGAGCCACACGTTTGTCGCTAAACCAGGCTTTGAGGCATTTCCACTCTGCTTGTGCCACATCAGCATCCTGACTGACATCAAAATCTGCTGGACAACCGCCTGCTACCATTGTCATCAAGCCTTCGGTGACGTCAAACTCCGGTGCAATATTGAAGGCGTCCATTATCGCTGCGTAGACCTCTTCGACAGTCATACCCAGTTTGATTTCAATAACCGATAGTTGCTCATTCACTAGATCGCTAGTGCTTTCGGCAGTCTGCCAACTTGGTTGTTCCGAATTGTCCCAAACTGCACCTTGCTCCTCAGTCAATGCCTGCACCAACCAATCATTGCGCTTGGAAAGATTGCCCTGATACACCACCCCATCCAAGCCACGAACCAAACCAGTGATATTGATTTCAGATAGCTCCGGGCATTCATAATTCAGCATGGCTCGAACCGAATCAGCCAGCCTTTGCAATTCTAGTGATTCGTAGTCATAAACTTCTGGACGTGACGTGTCGATCTTGATATCAGCTGCGCTATAACAGTCCAACGCCCGCATTAAGGTCACGGTTTGATCAGCATCGGTAATCAGTATTCGATCTGCCCAGGCATTTGAGAGACCTAAGGTTCCCAGCGTCAACAGTGCCAAAAGGAATTTTTGAGAGATTACCTTCATCAGATTTTCACCCAGTTACCGTTGGCCTGCTGACAGGCCTTAAATTGATGCGACTCACTACTGCCACCACGTAAGCTCACGTTCTGAGTAATTAGCTGGCACTTTGAATCTTGCGCTGCATAACGACCCGATTGCGAGGCATCTGAAGCTTCACGGATTGCATTGGTATAAGCTGTTTGCTTGCTATCCACCACCATTAAAGGTGCGTATAAAAAGCCCGACGCCTTGCCTTGTTCCGCAATTAAATACCAGTTACTGTCGACCACCTTGCCCACTACCGGTACGGACTTGCCGCGCCTGATGCTATGCAAAACAGCGTAATCTACTCCTGGCCCACCACGAACATTGATATCAGTGGTCGGAACATAATAGGCATTCAACAACTCAATCGGCGGCAAGCGATCAAGTGCTGGTTTTAAGCGACTATTATTGGCTTTCGGGCTGTAATCACGCGCAGATACCTGCGTACGCATGCCCGTATCTGGGTTCTTCCAAGTGCTCGCTTGGCCGGTGGAAACGGCTCGACTAGTCGCTTGATTAAACCCTTGGCGGTCGATTTGCGTTAGCCGCGTACCCACCTTACCGCCAGCCCAATAGCCTGCCAATGTGCCGGCTGCAATCGCCGCTGTCCTGCCGCTGCCTCCACCTATTTTTGAGCCAACAATGGCTCCGGTCAACGCACCCACGCCTTTGCTGATATTCTCTTTATTCAATGCTGGCCAGCCTTGTGCATGGATTGGCGTGGCGGTAATACCCAAAATCATAAGCATTGTTATCGCGGTTCGTTTCAACATGTCATTCACCTCTTTGAATTAATTCAATCTAAATTCTTGCGGAAAAGTCTATTCCTGTCGTCTGAACATCCTTTGAATGACTAAACCTGAGTGTCAGCAACTGTTCAGCCGATGAGATGACCTGATAGTTGACTACCCATTACCCCACAAGGGCACCTTACAAACTGGATATTGAGCTAAGTTAAATTTACTCGGTGTCACGGAGTGTGTTCCAATACCAGCACTCAACAAAAAATAAGGCTATGTACCTACCCAAAGCATTTCACGAGACCGACCAGAGCCGTGCGTATGCGATCATCCAGCGCTATGGTTTCGCCAGCCTGGTATCAGTGGTCGACGACGCACCGTTTATCAGCCATATCCCGCTGCAGCTGGAAATCCCCCAGGATGGTTCGGATGATTCACAACCGAATGCGCGCTTATTAGGTCACTTCGCATTAGCAAATCCACACGTTGAGATACTGCGACAACACGCGCAAGTGCTGTGTATCTTTCAAGGCCCACACGCCTATGTTTCACCAAGTTGGTATACTAGTGGCGGTGTACCCACTTGGAATTATGCACTGGTGCACGTTAGTGGTAGTGCGCGCCTAATCGAGGAGCGATCCGCTAAACGCGCCATCGTGGAGCAGTTAACCGAGCAATACGAGCGCCCTCGTGAGCAACCCTGGGTGCCGGATTATTCGGAATCAATGCTGGATGCGATTGTCGGCGTTGAAATTGAGATTGATGAGATCAATGCCAAATTCAAGCTCAGCCAAAATAAAAGCCAGGCTGACCACGACGCAGTGGCTGAACAATTTAGAACTTCACCGTTGCTGGAAGAACAAGCCTTGGCTAAGCTGATGCAACCATCTGAATCATAAGCGAGGATCAACCATGCCCAGAGTACTCGTCCCCCTGGCCCAAGGCTGCGAAGAGCTGGAAGCCGTTACCATTATCGATTTGCTACGCCGCGCGGA
Source organism: Candidatus Poriferihabitaceae bacterium (assembly GCA_965249035.1). Lineage (GTDB taxonomy): Bacteria > Pseudomonadota > Gammaproteobacteria > Arenicellales > Poriferihabitantaceae > CBDFKV01. Next base: position 930,317 of record CBDFKV010000007.1, read on the forward strand.
CATCGAAGTCATCACCGCCAGCCTGGATAATAAAACCATCACCGCCAGTCGCGGCGTTCGGCTGGTCGCTGATACGTCCTTGGACGCAGTGATAGACGATGAATTTGATATGATCGTGCTACCCGGCGGATTGCCTGGTGCTGATCATTTGGATAATGATTCGCGGGTACACGATAAACTGCAGGAAATGACTGCTGCGGGTCAATACGTCGCTGCAATCTGTGCTGCACCTAAGGTTTTAGCCAGTGCTGACCTACTGGATGGTCGCTCAGCAACCAGCTACCCAGGCGTATTGAACGCGCTTGACCTCCATAATACTGAGATCAGTAGCGAAGCAGTCGTCGTCGACGGCAAAGTAGTGACCTCTCGCGGGCCGGGCACTGCTATGGATTTCGCTTTAACGCTGATTGGATTATTGACCGACACTAAAACAAGGCAGGAAGTGTCTGGTGGTTTAGCGCGATAGCCGGTTTTACGCTTCAGCCACAGCGCTTTTGGTAAGCACTTTTTGTGCGGGCATGCGTAGCGTAAGCGATGACAGCCGCGCGCTCATTGCTAAGAAATTGATCAATCGGCGTGCGAAATGCTGGGTCCGCAATCCAATGCATTGAATTCGTCAAGACTGGATCAAAGCCGCGCGCGAGCTTGTGTTCACCCTGCGCTCCCGGCTCAAACACAGTCAAGCCGTGCTCAATGCAATATTCAATCCCTTGGTAATAGCAAGTTTCAAAATGCAGCGCGTCGATGTATTCGCTACAACCCCAATGTCGCCCATATAACACTCGTTGGTTGCGATAAAACAATGCCCCTGCAACCGGCTGATTATCGCGATCAGCCATCACCAACAAAACCTGATCGCCCAAGGCGGCAGCAATGTCTTCGAAAAATGCCTGACTAAATACAGGTTGGCCCCATTTTCGATCATAGATTTGCTGATAAAAACGGGTGAAATTGGCCCAATCTTCGCTACTGGCTTCGCCACCATGCAAGTGCCGAAATCGAACTCCAGCTGCGGTCACCCGGCGCCGTTCCTGACGTATATTTTTACGTTTTTTGGCATTTAAGCTGGCCAGAAAATCTTCAAAGCTCTCATGGTTTTGGTTTTTCCAGTGATACTGCACATCGTGTCTCAATTGACAGCCCGCGCCCGCAAAGACCTTGGCTTCATCTTCAGACAGAAACAAACCATGAAAGCTACTGGCTTGATAGGTATCAACCGCCACTATCGCCGCATCCATCAGAGCTTGCTGCGTCTCCCGTTGGTATTCAGGCAGGCACAACAACTTCGAGCCAAGCACTGGGGAAAATGGAATCGCAGCAACCAGCTTGGGATAATACGCTTGTCCATAGCGTTCATAGGCATCCGCCCACGCATGATCAAAGACAAATTCGCCCCAAGTGTTATGCTTTTCGTACAAGGGCATTGCAGCCACCAGCATTTTTTTCTGATCATAAAGCAGTAAATAGTGCGGCAACCAGCCGCGTTGGGCTGAGATACAGCCATGCTTTTCTATCAACGATAAAAATGCATGGCTAAGTAGCGGGTGATTATCTCGGTTAAGCCGATCCCAGCTGGCTGGCTCAACTGCATCAATACTGTCGACGTAGATACTACTGAATGGCATCGTGTTTCAGTGCCAATACTTGCTCTTGTAAGTCTACTGCCTTGGTGCTGTCTGCCAACGGTGCACCAAAGCGTACTCGCACACTGCGGCGGCGCCAACCCGTTCTGGTCGTTGCTCGTGCCTCCGCTGGAGCTCGTGACAACCAGCTACCCCACAGACCATGAATATAAAAGGGCATGATCACTGCGCCGGAATCTTTAACCGCGCGCTCGTAACCTGGCTTAAAACGCCCTAGTTCACCGCTGTGCGTGATACCACCTTCCGGGAACAAGCACACGACTTCACCTGCCTCTAATAGTTGACGAATATCATCCAGCGCCTGACGGCTACCCCGCTCTGAAATGGGGACCGCTCCCCATAAATTGACCAAAGGTGCAGTTATAGGTAGTTTGGCGTAAAAACGGTCGATCACAAAAAAGATGTGCCTTCTGGCTGCCCACTGAATCATGGCCCAATCCAGCCAGCTGATATGATTGCCCAGAAGCAAAACACCACCAGTTTCTGGTATTTGGTGGCCTTTAACTTTAAGCACATAGCGCAAGCTCAAAACACTCGACACGATAAAATAAACCATCCGTTTGATTAGCACCTTAGCCGAAACAACCGCCACCGCAATCCCTGCCGCGCCCATCAAATAAAACAACCAGCCCGGCACCACCCCTGCTAGTGAAAAGCCAATCGTAATCGCTAAAAAAGCGAGCATGGAAATATTTTGTACCCAGTTCACGCCCGCTAAGGTATTGCCAACGGTGGCTTGTTTGGCGTGATACTGAACTAAGGAATTTAGCGGCACGATAAATAATGCGCCAGCAAAGCCCACGCAGAAAAACGCCAGCATAAAGTGGACATGTGTTTTCATGGCTGGCACCAATAACAGCGCTAAACCAAAGCCCAGCGCGCCAATCGGGATCAAGCCTTGCTCGATTCTGTCCCTCGAAAGGCGTCCAGCCAATAATGAACCGGCAAAGATTCCGACACCCGCTACCGCTAGAATGCCCTGTATGACCACCGTATTAGTTTCACCTAACTCTGCTTTTGCAAAGGCTGGAAACGTCGCCAGCGCCATCTGCGAAACACCCCAAAACACCGACAGCCCCAGCACTGACCACCAAATAATCCGATGACTGAAAACCTCACCCGCCGCGTTGCTAATAGGGTTAATGCCATTGTGCGTTCGCCACTGCATCTTGGCACTCGGGTCGCTGGCTTCGAACTCAGGTAAACGATACGCACTCCAAAGTTCAAGCGCAGCGCACAGCATCAAAATTAATCCCAGCGGCGCAATCGTACGGACGATGTCAGCTTCATTTTGAAAGTCATGTCCTGATAGCAACGTTTCAAATAAGATAGAAAATACGAAAATCCCCAACAAGATAGAAATCATGGTGGCGGCTTGCACATAGCCATTGGCTTCGCCTAGTCTTTTCAAGCCGACCAGCTCACGGATATAGCCATATTTAGACGGGGAGTAAATCGCGCTTTGAGTGGCCATCAGCAAGGTCATGAAAAATGCCAGCGGGTACCAACCCAAATAATAAAACAGCGTAATCAATCCCGTCAGCCCTACCGACGCCCAGGCTGATGCGCGCATTACCCGAACCTTAGGGTAGCGGTTAGAAAACGTACCCGCAGGAATCAGCAGCAATATAAAAGGGATCAGCATAAAAGCATTGATGATCGCGATTAGCACCACCTGGGTTTGGCCTTCGTAGACCTTGAATAGCGTATTTTGGATCGTGATCTTATGCCCTAAGTCAACAAAGGCATTAAGAAAAAGAACTAAAAGATAAGGCTTGAAGCCTTTGATAGATAGTGTATTTTTCATTATCCACGGACGTGGTGTTCGGCGTGCAAGGCTTGTAAGCGCTCAATCGCCACGTGCGTATATATTTGCGTCGTCGATAAATCCGAATGGCCTAGCAATAGCTGTAAGGTGCGTAAATCAGCGCCATGATTGAGCAAATGCGTCGCAAAAGCATGGCGTAATGTATGCGGTGAAATATCGGTGCTGATCCCAGCAATCTTGGCGTAGCGCTTGATATTCTGCCAAAAGGCTTGACGACTGATCGACTGACCGCGGCGAGAAATAAACAACGCATTGCTGTTAATTACCTTGGCAATATCTGCACGTGTGTCACTCAAATACTGCTGCAACCAATCCAAAGCTACTTCTCCTAGCGGTGCCAAACGTTCCTTTTTACCTTTGCCCATCACCCGAACTACGCCCATCTGCAAATCAATTTGCCCTAGCTGCAAACTAATCAACTCGCTGACGCGCAACCCCGACGCATACAACACCTCCAGCATCGCGCGGTCGCGCATCCCTAGAGGCTCGCTGATATTAGGCGCTTCTAACAAGGCTTCAACGTCCTGCTCGGACAAGGTTTTAGGTAAGGAACGGCCGACCTGTGGTGCGGCTACTTCTGTAGTCGGATTGATCGTCACCACGCTATCACGCAATCCCCAACGATAAAAACGGCGTAGCGAAGAGAGGATACGCGCACTGGTTCGGGCTTTTACCGTCGCGCTACGTAACGCTAAATAATCTAGGACATCACTACGCTGAGCCGTCGCAAGGGTCTGTGAACGTTCCGCCAGATAACTGGAAAACTGATTGATATCGCTACGGTAGGCCTGCAAAGAGTTTTGGCTCAGGCCCGACTCCATCCAGATCGCATCCAAAAAGCGTTCGACTAAAAGCTGATCGGATTCACTGGATGTGACTGGAGTATTGATGGCAAGGCGCTTGGTTGACGGATTCACGAGCAATTATGCCTGAGTTTCAATGCGCACTGGTAGTCCCGTGTCTGCTCGATATAGGCAGATACCAAAGATACTCAACCAGTTACTATTCGTCACGCTCCAGCAACCACAAGCGTTGCAAAGTCTGCCGGATGGTCGCTTGGCGCGTTTCATCGTTGGTAGCCTCCAGCAATCCCTCCAACAATGCTCGTGCATCGGCAAAGTAATGAGCATCTAGCAGCGCCTCTGCGGCATGGTAACGAGCCGACTGGCCCCAGTCATCGAAACCATTATTTTCATCCATCGCGGACTGCATAAACAAGCTGGCAGCTTTAAGTCGATCACCCTTTGCATTATGCGATTCAGCCTGCCAAAACAGCATTTCACGCTGATGTTTTTTTGAGTTAGTGTGCTCGGCAATCGCTGTGATCATGCGCAGCGCAATATCGTGCTGGCTAATCGCTTGCAAATCAAATACCGGCTGCAAGATACGATCCGTTTGCTCCCCGGATAATCGGTCAAACGTATTCAAGTAGCGATCAAATTTGTGTTCCGCCTCGGTAAACCGCCCCGTGAATACATCGATACGCACCAGTTGCAACAGCCAGTCATTCGGATCAACACCCAAAGGTGCTTCGCCCAGATGTGGGGCTAAACTGGCAATAAAATCGGTATCGTTATCAGCCAAGGCGTGATTCAACAATAGCGCGCCTGTTTGGCTATCAAGGCCAGCGAAAGATCCCAGCGGCCCATAATCACCGAATAAAAAACGGATCAACGCAGTCCGTTCGCGTTTTAGTAATTGCTTGACCATTCGCGTCATCGCAGTCGCGCGCACTGCATCATCTTTGGTTTGCAGGAGCAGCGTCGAATAGACCGCGGTAGCTTCGCCATTTTTAGCTGTTAACTGACTGGCTAATTCCAGCCATTGGCTGTCTTGGTTAAGCACCAACTGGGTACGATTCATCACATTTTCTGCCACTGACCGATAAGCTCGCACCAGATCATCAGCGGTAAAATCTAGTGCTGCAGAAAAGTCATTCTGAGAGGCTAAGGGCAAATAGGACTCTAAGGCATCCAATGCGCGCAAGGGGGCATCATCATCGCTTGCAGCCAAAGCCGCCGCCACGATAACCGCTTGACCAAAGGCGCCGGTTGCCGTATCGACCCGCTTTTTGGCTAATTGTTTGGCAACTTGCTTAGCCGCTTCTGCAGGTAACGCGCTACCGTCTTTTAAGCGTGCATAGGCTTGTAACACACGGGCTTTGGGTGACACGATCGGCGCTAATACCGTCACCGCCGTTTCAGGCTCTCCCGCTTGTATGGCAATCAAGCCGCGTTGGATAAACCAGGCAGTTTCCTGCGGCTTGAATTCACTGTGATACTGGCCCGCTGCGATATTGGCGTTGGTATGGTCTTTAGCTAGCTGATACTGATCGATTTGCAACCGTCTCGCTGCTTTACGTTGCCCCGGCTCCAGCGCGTCCTGATTGAGTAAGGCCTGGATACTTAACGATGCCTTAGTCGATTGACCCAAACCCATCAAAGCCCGTGCTTGAAATAGCTGGGCTTGGTTTTTCATCGCCGCCGGAAAACCGGGCGGAACACGTTGGACGTCGTCGTATAAGGCTTGCCAATCTTCTAGCAAGACATACAAGCTCCATTTTTGTCGCGACCAATTAAGCCAGTCATCATCAGCAATCGCAGGAGGGGCTTCCAATTCCAGACGCTTGACTGCGAGCTGCAAAGCGCCTGCGCGAACCTGATCCTTGATCGTTTGCAGGCGTTCAGCATAAGCCGACAACGCTTGAGTCTGCGCCGAACCTGGGGCCAAAGCAAGTACGCAAAAACCGGCAGCGATCATCAAACTGAGCAAATATTGCCAAGCTTGCTTCGTCGTGCCGGTCATTACGTTGCTGCCAAAATGGGTTGCCTTAGCGCACCGCTGTGGCAGGCAAGGTTAGATTTTCTCTTTGATACGCGCTGATTTACCGCTACGCTCACGCAGATAATACAGCTTAGCACGGCGCACATCACCACGGCGCTTGACTTCGATATCTTTCACCAGCGGACTATGCATCTGAAATACACGTTCTACGCCTTCGCCGGAAGAAATCTTGCGAACCGTAAACGATGAATCGATACCACGGTTCTTTTTAGCGATCACAACGCCTTCAAACGCCTGAATACGCTGGCGGTCGCCTTCACGAATGAGTACGTTAACCTTAATCGTATCGCCAGGGCTAAATGCCGGGATATCGCTTTTCAGCTGCTCGGTATTAATTTCGTCAATAATATTTGTCATTTCCGTGTCTCCACGCTCATTTAAGTCTTGCTTGGTTAATCATCTTCGCGTTTCGCCAGCAAATCAGGCCGCCGAATTCGCGTTCGTTTCTCCGCCTCCGCCTGCCGCCATTGCCGAATCATTGCGTGATTCCCGCTCAGCAGCACCGAAGGCACCGTCATTTGTTCAAATACTTCTGGCCGCGTGTAATGCGGACAATCCAACAAGCCATCCGAAAACGAGTCTTGTTGGGCCGATTCCGCGTTACCCAATACCCCGGGCAATAAGCGCGCAATCGCTTCTATCAACACCATCGCCGGGAATTCCCCCCCCGCCAATACATAGTCACCGATTGACAATTCTTCATCAACTCGGCTGTCAATCAAGCGTTCATCAACACCTTCATACCGCCCTGCTAACAGCGTCAATGCCGGCAATTTCGCCAATTCCGCTACTTTAGCCTGATCCAGCACGCTGCCCTGTGGTGATAAATAAATCACCGGAACACGCGTGTCTTCGCCAAAACCCGCTGCCGATTGCCGCGCCTGAATATCATCCAGTGCTGCCGCCAACGGCTCAGCCATCATCACCATACCCGGGCCACCGCCATAAGGCCGATCATCGACCGTTCGGTGGCGATCCTGCGTATAGTCACGCGGATTCACTACGTTAACACTGAGCGCTTGTTTATCAAGCGCCCGATTCGGGATACCGTAATCAACCAGTGCCCGAAACATCTCGGGGAACAGACTAACGACATCAATCCGCATCAATAATCTGCTTCCCAATCGACTTGAATCAAACCCGCATCCAAGTCGACTGCTATTATCACCTCATCCAACCACGGCAACGCTCGTTCCAGCGGCTTATCAGCATCAGCAGCATTATTGCTGCTAACCAGCATGACATCATTTGAGCCGGTTTCCAGTATCTCGGTCACCCGCCCCAAATCAATACCTGCTTGGTTAACTACCCGTAACCCAGTCAGCTGTCGCCAATAATACTGACCCTCACCGAGTTTCGGCAATTCATCCGCAAAAATGCTGATCGTTTTACCGGCCAACGCTTCGGCTTGGTTTCTATCGGCACAGGATTCAAGTTTCGCAACCAAGGTTTTGCCCTGTACGCGCCACTTCGAAACCGCAGCCAATAACTCACCCGACCGCCCCAACTGCCAGCTGTCGTAAGCGAAAATCTGTTCTCGTGGCCGGGTGTAAGAAAATATCTTAACCCAGCCGTTTAACCCATGTGCGCCTGTAATTTCACCCAGCACAACGACTTCATCGTCTCGGTGCTGGCGCGACATAAACGTTAAGCAGCGACTTCTTCGGCTGCCTTTTCGACGGGCTTTTTAACTGGCTTTTCAACTGACTTTTCGCCTGCTTTCTCAGCCTGCTTGATCAACGCAGAAACTCGCTCTGTAGGTTGTGCACCCACGCTAACCCAGTACTTCACCCGATCGAGATCAACACGCAACATTTCTTCTGCGCCTTTCGCTTTAGGATTATAAAACCCGATGCGCTCGATAAATTTCTTGGTGGGCGCGCGACGTGAGTCCGCGACCGTGATTGCATAAAACGGCCGCTTTTTGGAACCGCCGCGAGATAATCGAATAGTAACCATAGTGTTATCTTTTCTCTTTCACCGCGATTATCGCGATGATCACATTAAATAAATAGTTGCGTCGTTAGTTTAAGCGTCTTCTTGCTCTTGCAAAGCCTTCATACTAAGGCGAACACGCCCCTGCTTGTCGACTTCCAGCACTTTAACCTTAACTTCCTGACCTTCTGACAGCTCATCGCTGACATTGTTGACACGCTCATTAGAGATTTGTGAGATGTGCACCAAACCATCGCGTCCTGGCAAGATATTAACGAAAGCACCGAAGTCCATCAAACGCACGACTTTACCTTCGTAAACCATGCCGACTTCAACATCAGCCGTAATTTGCTCAATACGCTTTTTCGCAGCCGCGCCACCTGCACTATCAACCGAGGCAATTTTAATCATACCACTGTCATCGATATCAATCGAAGCACCGGTTTCTTCAGAAATAGAACGAATAGTCGCGCCGCCTTTACCAATAACGTCACGAATTTTGTCAGTCGCAACTTTAATCGTGATGATGCGTGGTGCGTAATCAGACATTTCTTCACGTGGAGCAGAAAGCGCCTTGTTCATTTCCTCAAGAATATGCAAACGGCCTTGTTTGGCTTGCGCCAGCGCCTTTTCCATAATTTCTTGGGTAATGCCATCAATCTTGATGTCCATTTGCAACGCAGTCACGCCTTCAGCCGAACCAGCGACTTTGAAGTCCATATCGCCCAAGTGATCTTCATCACCGAGGATATCGGTCAATACCGCGTAATCATCGCCTTCTTTGATCAAGCCCATCGCAACGCCTGCAACCGGAGCCTTCACGGTAACACCCGCATCCATCAAGGCCAGGCTGGCACCACAAACGGTTGCCATCGAGCTAGAGCCGTTAGATTCGGTGATCTCTGAAACAACGCGCATAGAGTAAGGATAGGTTTCCATATCTGGCAAAGTCGCCATAATCGCGCGATAGGCCAATTTACCGTGACCAATTTCGCGGCGCTTGGGCGAACCCACTCGACCAGTCTCACCCACGCAGTATGGCGGGAAGTTGTAATGCAACATAAAGGGTTGACGATACTCGCCTTCCAGTGCTTCAATTTTCTGGGCGTCGCGGTCGGTGCCTAAGGTGGTCACTACAATCGCTTGGGTTTCACCACGGGTAAACAGCGCGGAGCCATGTGCACGCGGCAAGATGCCAGTTTCGACCGAGATCGGGCGCACCGTTTTAGTGTCGCGACCGTCGATACGTGGCTCACCTGCAATAATCCGGCCACGGACAATTTGCTTTTCCAAGCCTTTGAATGCGCCTTTAACGGCATCCGCGTAATCGGCCGGAGACTCATCATTAACCAATGCATCAAGTGCTGTTTGGCGAACTGCATCAACCGCAGTATAGCGATCCATTTTTTCAGCGATCGCATACGCTTTGGTCAAATCAGCGGTAGCAACTTCTGCGACTTTAGCAGCCGTCCCTTCGTCAGTTTCTGGTGCTGTCCATTCCCATGGCGTAACGCCATAGTCATCAGCAAATGCTTTAACGGCGTTAATCGCAACTTGCAGCTGCTCGTGGCCAAACATCACCGCGCCCAGCATTTGCTCTTCGCTCAGCATGTCGGCTTCTGACTCAACCATCAGCACTGCTTGTTCGGTTCCGGCAACGACTAAATCCAGGCTGGATTGCTCTGCCAAAGCTGTTTTTGAGGGGTTTAGAACGTATTCGCCGTCAACCAGACCAACACGGCAAGCACCCAGCGGGCCATTAAACGGCAAGCCTGAAATCTCGATCGCAGCAGCGGCACCAATCATTGCCACGATATCCGGGTTGATTTCTTGATCAACCGACATAATCGTTGCCACAATTTGTACTTCCTGGCTAAAGCCTTTAGGAAATAGTGGACGGATCGGGCGATCCATCAAACGACAAGTTAAAATGGCTTTTTCTGAAGGACGACCTTCACGCTTGAAAAAGCCACCGGGGATTTTACCGCCAGCATAAGTGCGTTCTTCGTAATCAACCGTCAACGGAAAGAAATCACGATCGTTAGGTTCTTTGTTGGCCACAATGGTGACCATCACCGTGGTGTGGCCCATGCTAGCGATGACTGCACCGCTGGCTTGACGGGCAATCTTGCCCGACTCTAAGCGAACTTCGTGCTCGCCGTATGGAAATGTAGTTACTGTATGTTTCACGTATTTTATCCCGCCGATACTGGCGTTTTTATGTTCGTCTACTTACGTAAGCCAAGTCTGGCGATGAGTTCACGATAGCGCTCAATGTTTTTACGCTTCATGTAGTCAAGCAATTTGCGGCGACGATTAACTAAGCGCAGCAGTCCCTGACGAGAATGATGATCGTGAATATGTGTTTTGAAATGTTCGGTTAGGTCTTTGATGCGAGCGGTTAGCAATGCAACCTGCACGTCAGTAGAACCAGTATCGCCTTTACTAAGCGCGTACTCTTTAATGATCGCTTCGCGATCGACAACGGTAAGTGCCATCGAATGGGTATCCTCTGTAGATTATTTCGAAAAAGTTCGACCCCTTGACCAGACGCCCCCATAGTTTAGGCACCAGTCGTAAAGGGACGCGGATTGTAACCGCAGCCAAGCCGAGGAACAAGTGCTTATTGCACGATGCTTTTCAAGCGCTCTTTTAACCAAGCCGAGCCGGTTGAAGCACTACTTTCGGGGCTGACATTTGACCTTCATGGATTTCGCGAAAAGCCTCTGAGCCATCAGCGAGCGCGCGTGTTTCTACCCAATCTAAGGAACCCAAAGCGCCACTATGCAACGCATGGATCGCCGCGCGCAGATCCACCGCAGTATAGGTGTAATTGCCCAAAAAGGTGATTTCATCCAGCGTCAGCTTACGGGTATCAAGGCCGGGCTCATTATCTTGTAAGCCCACATGCGAGATGACTCCACCTGACTTTACAAAAACGCAGGATGCCGCGCGCGTTCGACCGCTACCCACCGCATCAATCACCAAGTCGAAGCTGCCCGCTTCCGGCAGATCAGCGCTTAAGGGGTCGTAGGCTTGGGCGCAGCCAATCGTTTCTACTACCTGCCTTCTGCCCGCATTGGTATCGCCCAAGTAGATTTCTCGACAACCCTTGCCTTGCAATAACAAGGCCGCAAACACACCAATCGATCCACCACCCAGCACGATTGCCCGGCATTCAGACAAAGGTCGGTGTAGCACCTTTTCCGCCAAATAAACCGCATGCAAAGAAGTGGCAGCGGGTTCAGCCAAGCTGGCATCGACCGGATTCATAGCTTGGGGCATATCCAGCAGATTACGCTCCGGCAGAGCAATGTACTCGGCAAAAGCACCCGGCACCCGCATGCCAATGAGTTCTCGCTTCGAACATAAATTTGAACGCCCACCCTGACAGCTATCACAGATGCCGCAAGTCATCAGCGGGTTAAGCACCACTCGCTGACCTTGTTTAGCACCGTTCTGAACGATACCGACTGCTTCATGCCCCAGTATTAGCGGCGGCACACGGCGCGCATCATGGCCGTGATACGCGTGCATATCAGAACCACAAATACCCACTGCCTCAATTTCAACCAGCGCTTCATCGGCGGCAGGAACAGGCTTTGGTTCTTCTCGATACTGCAATTCGAGCGTGTTGGTATAGACGAGTGCTTTCATAATTTTCTTTATTTGGCAGTAAACCCGCCATCGAGGTGAATGACCTGCCCGGTAATGTAATCGGAGGCCGTGGATGCCAAGAAGACCGTAATGCCGTCTAGGTCAACAAGCTCGCCATTCCGTCCAATCGCTGTCTGAGCGGCCAACTTATCCAAGCTATCAGGGTTTTCATAAACTGGAGCAGTCAACCCGGTAGGGAAGAAACCCGGCGCGATTGCGTTGCAGTTAATGCCTTTGTTTGACCACGCCTCCGCCATGGCGCGAGTTAATTGGGCGATGCCTCCCTTGGACGCGCCATAAGCCAAACTATTGGCAAAGGCGCGGCTAGATTGTAAGGAGGCTATGTTGATAATCCGGCCCCAGCCCTTGGCCTGCATGGCTGGCATCAACTCTCGCGCTAGAAAAAAGGGCACTGCCAAATTCAAATTGAGGGTTTGATCCCAACTCTCTAAGGAAATTTTATCAACCGGTTGGCGGAAGTTAACCCCAGCGGCGTTAATCAAAACATCGATCGAGCCAAATTGATCTGCCGCCAAAGCTGCAATCTCGGCCAATTGCTCTCGATCAGATAGGTCAATCGCTAAGGGGTTTGCTCTGCCACCAATTGCTTCAATCTCGGCGATGGTGGCATCCAATTGCTCTGCCCTTCTGCCAAGCGCCACAATACTGGCCCCAGCTTGCGCCAATGCCAAAGCCTGACGTTGACCAATGCCCGAACTAGCGCCGGTAACTAGCGCCACTTTACCGCTTAGGTCAAAAAGAGAATTCATCAGAGCATTGGTGCGAAATAAATGCCTTAGCGCACCACATGTACCGCGCACTGCGCGTAACGCACAATTCGTGCTGCGGTAGACCCCAGGAAAAAATCCTTTAATCCTGGCTTGTGTGACCCCACGATAATGCAGTCTGCCGCCACTTTTTCCGCGTAATCAGTCATTGTCCGCCCGGGGTGACCGGTCAGTACCACAGCCTCGATATCTTTTTGCTCACCAATCCGTTCTTCAATACCTTTTTTAGCGGATGCAATAATTTCGTTTTTTTGTTCACTCAATGCATGCTTGTTTTCGGACGACATATAGTAATTGGCATAACTGGGCACCTGATCCAACACGTGCACAGCGATAACCCTACCACCTTCGGCTCTCAGCCTTCTGGCCACTTCCATGGTCTTGACGCCATGCCCTTGGTCCAGCGCGAGTGGTAATAATATGACTTGGTACATGTTCTATCCCTTACAGTGATTTTTAAGTACGATTCTAGACACGGCTAAGCAGTGAGTATATGGGCTTTTAGTGCGAATATTGTCTAAGACGACCGCCGTTTATGGCTGTAGATTGAAGGTTTCATCGGGAAAATACTTATGCAATCGGTCATCCCCCGTACGCGCGTGCGCCTCCATCCCTTCCAAACGTGAGATCCGTGCAGCAGCAGCGGCAACTTCGCGATTAGCTTCGCGACTCATTCGTTGGGTCGTCACTGTTTTAACAAACTTGCCTGCAAATAATCCACCGGTATATCGACCTGCACCTTTGGTGGGCAGTATATGGTTAGTGCCAGAGCATTTATCACCGTAAGCCACGGTGGTTTCTTCGCCAACAAACAGCGACCCATAATTACGTAGGCGGTTGACCCACCAGTCCAAGTCTTCGGCCTGCACCTCCAGGTGCTCGGCGGCATAGCGATCACTAATTACTGCCACTTCTTCCCGATCTGAACACAGAATCACTTCACCATAATCTTGCCAAGAGCCTTCGGCTGCAGCACGTGCGGTATCGGGCAGTTTTTCGATAAAACTCGGCATCAATTTGAGTACTTTGTTGCCGAGATCGCGGTCGGTAGTGAATAACCAACACGGTGAATCAAAGCCGTGTTCAGCTTGACCCACTAAATCACTGGCGACAAGCATAGGGTCAGCAGTTTTATCTGCAATGATGGCAATTTCGGTAGGGCCTGCGAATAGATCAATTCCAACACGCCCAAACAGCATGCGCTTTGCTTCAGCAACAAAACGATTGCCCGGTCCGACTAGAATGTCGGCCGCGTGTCCAGTAAAAAGGCCAAAGGCCATGGCGGCAATACCCTGCACCCCACCCATCGCAAGAATGGTATCAGCGCCACAAAGGTTAGCGGTATAAATAATCGCTGGATTAACACCTTCACCTGGCTTGGGAGGTGAACAGGCGATCACGTGATCCACTCCTGCAGCCTTGGCAGTCGCCACCGACATAACAGCTGAGGCAACATGCGCATAGCGTCCGCCCGGCACATAACAACCTGCGGTTTGAACCGGGATTTGCTTTTGGCCTGCGAACAAGCCTGGCGATAGCTCCACCTCAAAATCAATCAGCACTTCACGTTGCTTTTCAGCAAATCCTCGGACCCGATCATAGGCAAATTGAATATCGTCTTTGACTTGTTGCGAGAGTTTTGCGGTTGCTGCTTCAATCTCTTCCTCAGTAACCACTACGTTGCCATCGTAATTGTCCAGCTTGACAGCGTATTCAATCGCTTTTTCTTCACCACCAGCTTCTATATCCGACAGCATTTGCGCCACAATATTTCGCGTATCATCCTCGCCCGTAGTCGCTGATTTATCCGCTTTTTTTAGGAACTCTATGGCCATCGATATCTACCTCAAGGTGGTAATTGTTAAAAATAAAATGAGATGCGTAAAAACTAGAACTGTTGTTATTGAATCGCCCAGAGCGAGAGCTGAGGAATAAACGCCAGCATCAGCACAACAAAGGCCATGGCAAATACATAGGGCACTGCTTTAGCGGCCACGTTTAGAATGGGTTCGCCGGTTAAGCCTGACACTACAAATAGGTTTAAGCCCAACGGCGGCGTAATAAATCCTACCCCTAGAGACGTCACCATCATGATGCAAAAGTGGATTTCATTCATGCCGATTTCTTGTGCAAGCGGCAACATAATCGGCGCGAGAATAACAATATTGGGGGTCGTTTCCATCACGCAACCAGCGAGAATTAATATGCCTATCATCATCAATATGATGAGCACTCTGTTGTCTGTTAATGAAGTCATGGCGAGCACAAATCCTTGCGGAATTTCAAGCGCTGCCAACGTTTGAGCGAGTGGCAAGGAAAAGGCAATAATCGGCACGATCACACCATTAACTTTAGCCGAGCTGGCCAACATCTTAGGGAAATCTGCAACCGTGATGGTGCGCTTGTACAGGCCAATAAGGATGGTGGTGATAACCGCGACTGCCGCTGCCTCAGTCGGGGTGAAAATGCCACTATAAATGCCGCCCATGATAATAAAGGGCACCAACAGAGCGTGCCGGGCATCGACTACCGCATCCCACAAACGTTTGAACGAAAATCCCTGACCCGCGTTTTCATAACCCTTGATACGGTTCATGATGACATTAGTGATCATGATCGTGATGATAATCAACAGCCCAGGAATAATTGCTGCCAAGAACAAGGTCGATGCCGAAATCCCCAGAATCAGTCCAATAATAATGTAGGCAATGGATGGTGGAATTAATATGCCGGTACAAGCCCCCGCAGCCACCAGCGCGCAGGCGTACGGTCTTGGATAACCTTGCTCGACCAAGCGGCCGATCGTCATCCGACCAACACCCGCAGCACCTGCCGCATCAGAGCCTGATATGCAGGCAAAGAAACCGCATACCAATACGGTAGCAGTACCAAATCCCGATCTAAATCCTCCCACCAAGGCTTCTGCAACGTTCAGCAGTTTGTTAGAAAGCCCAGTGCGCACCAGTACATCGCCAGTAAGAATGAACAAAGGAACGGCGATTAATGCGAAGGCATCAATGCCGTCGAATAGCGATTCTCCCACCAATGCCAGTGGTAACACATCGGAGAAATACAGCATGGAGATTGAAGTCACACCCAAGACGGCCCAAACTGGCACCGCCAAAATGATCAATACCAGCGCGAAAAACAAGGGCAGATAAAACTCCCACCCCAGGACTAACTCAAAACCTTCTTGTTGTAGATATTCCATTAGTCAAAAAGCTTTACGCCCTCAAATACATCGCGACCATTACGCAAGTCGCTCAAGTCACGCAAGATGGATTGAACCAGCCTAAAACAAACCAGACAAAAACCAAACGGAACCGCAGCTAATGCCCACGCTTGAGCAACGCCTAAACCATGCGTTACCGACTGAAATTTCATCGAAACTGATAGCGTTTCATAGGAGTAATACAGGGCCAGTACCGATACGAACAACATAATGAAGTCACCCAATAGATACACAAAGGCTTTAGTCCGGTTGCCGAGGAACCCAAGGATCACATCGATACGAATATGGCCACGATCACGAACCGCTGCCGCCACTCCGATCCAGACCAGGTAGATAAACGCGTAGCGCGCGATTTCTTCAGCCCAGGTTGAGGAATAAGAAAGCGCAAAACGACGAATCACTTCGGTGCCAATGGTTACTACGATCATGGAGTAAAACACCAATAGCAACCAACGCTCGCAATTACGATCGATAGCCGATAGTAGTTTCTTCATAATGCCCTCCTTCTTAGGTTTACAGCTAATCTATAAAAGCTTGCGGGCCTGCTTGAGGCCCGCTGGCTTAGCCTTCATCAGGCGTCATTTACGTAGTATTTCCCCTGCGTATTAGCAGCTTCTAACAATTTATTGAAATCATCCATCGATCCCGCCAAGTCGTTTTTATAGGTGTCCCATTCTGAATTTTGGTGACCACCCTTATCCACCCATTGCTGTAGCTCATCTTCAGTTGGAGTATAGAATTGAACGCCTGTTTTACTCATTTCAGCCATCGCATAAGCACGCGCTGCTGGCACCTTGGACAAGTTTTGATGTGAGGTGACTTCGCTGGCGAAATCGATCGCTTCACGAACGTCCAGAGGCAGGCTGTTAAACCATTCGAGGTTGCAGGAATAGACCTGCGAATCAGGAACCGCGCGCGTGAACGTCACCCAAGAAAGGATGTCTTTAAACCCAAACACATTGAGTGCACCCACTGAAGGGTCAAGTGCATCGGCAACACCTTGCTTAATCGCTGATGGCGTTTCGCCCCAGGCAACTGGTGTCGGGTTAGCACCTACCGCACGATAATACTGTTGCAACATTTTGGAACCAGGCACACGGAATTTGAGACCTGCCAGATCATCTGGAGTTTTAACCGGCCCGTCGCCGCCTTTCCGCAGCGCGACAACGCGTGGGTCAATGACGACATACCACAATGGTTTAAATCCCTTGGCTTCAACCAGAGGATGAACCGAGTCACGCCAAACATCAGAGTTGACTAAGTTGACGAAATTTTGATTCGCACCACAGAAATACGGCAGATTGATTAAGTCGATCGCCGGTGCAAATGGCGCGAAATTTGACAACGAATGTTGCGCTGCCTGAATCGTGCCTTGTTGCACCTTAGAAACCAGCGCACCACCCGCGCCCAATTGGCCACCTGGAGCCAATTTTACATAGACTTGGCCATTGGTGATGTTTTGGATATTTTCTTTAAAATCCAACTGCATAATCGGATAGCTACGCGTAGCACCTAGAACATAGGCGGTCGCAATGGTCATTTTGTGCTTGGCTGCTTTCTCGCGTTCCTTTTCTTCTTTCGCAGTGGCCGCAGCAGCCTCTTCGCTGAATAATAAGCTGCCACTGGCACCCGCTACTAGCGCGGCTGTAAAGCCAAATTTCTTGCTAATGGATAAAAAACGACGACGTTCAGTATTTCCTAGCGTATCTTGGATATGTTTCATGTTCTCCTCTGTGTTACTTATGTGATTAATATGTGATTAACAATTATGTGGATGGTTATTGATTCTTTTCGACATGCGATTCGCGCTGCAGCATGGTGATCACTAAACCAATGACCGCCGCGAAAAGCATGAGAAACTCCCCGACATCTCCCAGCGAAAAAATCGGCGCCTGGTCAGATAACAAAGCAAATTTTCCCAAAGCCACGTTCAGACAATACACGCCAAACAATAGGCCGCTGACGATTAACCAACCGTTTCCGTTTCCTTTTCTTTTGCTCATCATTCCTCCAGTCATTGAGAGATATTTTGATCTGGAAGGCTGCCACAAATGGCTCGCCTTCCACGATTCTAGTTAGATCCGCGCTATGCGCTTTCGTAGAGGCGGGTTAAAACAAACTCGCGGTGACCCAGTGCCTCAGCCGCAGTCAAGCGACCATTGATCGTTCTAAACATGGAATCAAGTAGCTTGTCGCCCGCCTCACTCGGAGTCATTTCTTTACGCAATAGCCCCGACACATCGACATCAACATGCTCACCCATGGTTCGGATCGTTCGTGGGTTAGCGCATAGCTTGATTACCGGAACGATAGGGTTGCCTATAATGTTGCCTTGCCCAGTGGGAAACAGATGCACCACATAACCCGCTGCGGCTGCCAGAGTGACCATTTCCGCTGCGGCCGATGAAGAATCCATAAACCACAGCCCTGGCCCGGTGGGCGCTTCGGCTTTATCCAACACGCCATCGACCAAACAGTCTTTACCAATCTTTTGGATGTTCCCAAGCGCCTTTTCTTCAATGGTGGTCAAGCCACCTTCGATATTGCCTTTAGTCGGCTGCGAGTCGGACAGGTCCGAAGTTTTAAAACGATTGATCATGTCCTGATAACGATTGAACATAAACATAAACTGTTCACGAACTTCATCAGTGCGACAACGCTCAGCGACCAGGTGTTCGCCACCGGTGATTTCTGAGGTTTCACCAAATAGCAGCGTCGCGCCCTGCGGATACAACTTATCAAACGCATTACCGACCGTTGGGTTTGAACCACAACCAGAGGTGGTATCAGATTCGCCGCATTTAGTAGAAACCCAAAGCTCGCTAATCGGCGCTTCTTCCGGACGTAACTCAGAAGCTGCCTGAACATACTCTTTCGCCACCTTGGAAGCCGCCATAATGGTTTCGTGGTCGCCGTGCTGCTCAATACCAAATCCAGTCACTGGTTTGCCAGTTTCAGCGATGCCGTCCACCACCTTTTGGGTCCAACCTGCCTCTATCCCAATCACGATGACGGCCGCGACATTAGGGTTCGCGCCGGTCCCGATTAGCGTACGAAAATGAAGGTCCAGATCTTCGCCAAACTGCAGTCGTCCGTAAGGGTGCGGTAACGCCATCACGCCCTTAATATTATTGGCTACCGCTTCACACGCAGCATTAGATAGATCATCAACGGGCAGAACGATCACGTGATTGCGAACACCTACACGACCATTTTCGCGGCGGTATCCAAAAAAGGTTTTTTTACTTAGATCTTGGGACATTGTTATCTCCTGATTATTGGGTCAGCTCTGTGTGCCAATGCGGCTTACCAGCGCTTGGTTTTAATATTATGGACGTGAGCATGCTCACCTGTGCCGATGTCGGCCACCACCTTGCCAATATCAACGCCATACTTGATCACGGTGTCGCCCTCTTCGAGCGGCTTGATCGCCAACTTATGGCCGATAGGAATGTCGCTAGCAGCAGTAAATTTGATCTCTTTATCTTGATCCATGATCCAACCCAAAATCTCGTCGCCCGTCTTCACCCCTTCAACGACCACTACACCAACACTATCTCCTTCGTCGTGAACTACAAACTCAATCATCAACCTTTCCTCGGTAAAATTATTGGACACTCTGAATATGTGGCAAATGCTAAACCTGCCATCTCTTCTAGTCAAGTAGTTTTATATAAGAGTTGCATGTTCCACCACTTTATGGCAAAAATACCCTACGCAGGTAACTTGAACTGAAGTGATAGAGTCAATTACCATTAGGCGATTCACCCATAGAATTTAGGATTAACTACTGTTCAATCCAAGGAAAGTAATTATTGATGCTATCAAACACTAGGGGCACCATCCCACTGTACATGCAAATCAAAGATTTGCTGATTACCCGTATTGCAGAAGGAGAGTGGGCACCTGGGGCCATTATTCCCAGCGAAATCGTCCTCGCACAAGAGCTCAAGGTCAGCCATGGAACGGTTCGTAGGGCGATTACCGAGTTAGTTGAAAAGAATATTCTGACGCGCCGACAAGGTAAAGGAACGTTTGTCGCCAACCATAATCATGAGCGCGCCCTCTTCCACTTTTTCCATCTCGTCAATGACCATGGCGACAAAACGCTGCCCGTCAGTCAAACACTATCTTGCAAGCAAAAACGCGCAACGCGAGATGAAATTGCTAGCCTTCAACTCGATGATAATGCTCAAGTAATCTGCATAGAGCGCATTCGCAGCCTTGAAGGGCAAGCGGTTATTCTTGAAAAAATTGTACTTGCGGTCGAGCGATTTGGAGACTTAGGCAAGCCCCAGGTCACCGACCTTCCCAATAATTTATACGAGCTGTATGAGTCTCGATTTGGCATTACGATTGCTAGAGCAGACGAACAATTGCGAGCCATTAGCGCTTCCGCCCGGGCGGCATCAGCATTAGGTCTAGAAGCAGGTGCCCCACTACTGGAAATTAAGCGCGTCGCCTTGAGTTTGGACGGCACCCCTGTAGAACTTAGAATCAGCCATTGCCATACCGCCAATCACTATTACGAAAACGCCGTGTTCTAATTCGATTAACTGGTTTTACACCGTTTGGTTCGTTTACAATAGAAATGATATGAACGAAATAACCACTCCATAATCACCCATGTTTGGGTCTTACTACTCTATCGCCAAAGGTGGTGAAACTATCTTCACCATTACGCCTCGACCGATAAAATTTGGAGTTGGTGCAATTTCAGAGCTGGGATTTGATACCAAAACGTTGGGTATTTCTTCAGCTGCAGTTTTCACAGACAAGCACACCCGTCAGCTAGAGCCGACCGAGCTAGCCTTAGCATCGTTGCAAAAATTTGGCATTCGCTTCACTTGCTATGACCGAATTCGGGTTGAGCCGACAGACCAATCTTTCACCGAAGCAGCTGAGTTTCTGAAGACCGGTTATTTTGATGGTGTTATTTCAATCGGTGGCGGGTCAGTCATTGATACCGCGAAAGCCGCTAATTTACTGCACTCGCACCCCGCCAAACTGTTTGACTACGTCAACCAACCCATTGGCCTGGGGTTGCCGGTCCCCGGACCCTGCATGCCCCACATCGCTTGCCCGACCACCGCCGGAACGGGTAGTGAATCAACCGGTGTCGCGGTGTTCGACGTAGCAGCGCAAAACGTCAAAACCGGGATTTCTTCAGCTTATTTGAAACCTGATTTAGGCATCATTGACCCAACATTCACTTTGACCCTGCCCGCGCTAGTGACGGCCGCTACTGGCTTTGACGTCCTCACCCACGCAATCGAAAGCTATACCGCCATCCCATTTAGCCACCGCCCAGCGGCAAAAGACCCATCGCTGCGACCGCCCTATCAGGGTGCCAACCCCCACAGTGATATCGGCAGTCAGGAAGCGATTCGGCTGGGTGGCAAATACTTATTACGCGCAGTTGAAGATGGAACTGACCAGGAAGCACGGATTGCCCTCATGTATGCCGCGACCATGGCCGGTGTCAGCTTTGGCAATGCCGGAGTCCACGTGCCCCACGGCATGAGCTATTCGGTTGCAGGCATGATTCACGATTACTACCCAGATGGATGGCCAGATGACCACAGCATGTGTCCGCACGGTATCTCGGTGGTGGTTAATGCACCCGCAGCTTTTCGATTCACCGCCGAGGCTGCGCCCAAAAGGCATTGGCACGCAGCCGAATTACTGGGCATGGACATGACTGACGTCGCCGAGTCAGAAGGTGGCGAGGCGTTGGCTCAGATGATGATTAGACTAATGCATCAAACCGGCATACCTAACGGCCTATCCGAGCTAAATTACACCTATGAAGACATCCCTGGACTGGTAGAAGGCGCCTATAAACAGCAGCGGCTATTGGTGAATTCACCACGCTTAGTGGATAAAGCCAGTCTCACCGATATCTATGCGAATGCCATGCAGTACTGGTAACCCAGCCAACGAGTGATTACGCCCGCCAGGAAGTAGTGCCATCCGGATGATCTTCTAGCGACAAACCCAAAGCAGTGAGTTTGGCACGAATTTGATCGGCGCTGGCCCAATCCTTGCTTTGCTTAGCGACTCGTCGGTCCTCAAGCAATTGGTCGATATCTCTGGCTGTATAGGTGCCAACGACTAACTCACTGGCACCGCGAACGGCCGAACCCAGAAATTCAGTTGGATTAAGCGTCGCAATTCCTAAAGTGTCACATAAATCTCGCAGCACGTGTACCAAACCATGCGCTTCAGCAGTCGCATCATTATCTAGCTGGCGATTAATCTGACGTGCGAGATCGAATATTACCGAAACGGCTTCCGGTGTATTGAAGTCATCATTCATCGCCGCTTGAAACTTCTCAACCCACGAGTCATCAGCGGCAACTATTTCACCGTCCCCAGTAACATTCTGCGCCCGTTCCAACACTTTATAAATGCGTGCTAAGCCGGTTCGCGCGTTTTCCAGTGCTGCACCGGAATAGTTCAGCGGACTGCGATAATGACTGATCAACATCATAAAGCGCACCGCTTCACCCATACGGTGTTGGTTTTCGTCTTGCGCTAAAATCTCACGAATGGTGAAGAAGTTGCCCAGCGATTTTGACATCTTCTCTTTATCGATCTGCACAAAGCCATTGTGCATCCACAAGTTCACAAAGTGCTCACCGGTCGCTCCTTCTGACTGCGCAATTTCGTTTTCGTGATGCGGAAATTGTAAGTCGTGACCACCACCATGAATGTCAAAACTATTCCCTAAGCACTGGGTTGACATCGCTGAACACTCAATATGCCAGCCTGGCCGCCCTTCACCCCAGGGAGAATCCCACTTGGGCTCATCAGGCTTGGCGCTTTTCCATAGTACGAAATCAAGTGGATCTTCCTTATCTTGGTCCGCTTCAATGCGTGCACCCACCCGCATTTCATCGACATTCTTACCTGATAACGCACCGTAATTATCAAACTTACGAACCCGATAATACACATCACCCAACTCGCCTTGATAGGCATAGCCATTATCAAACAGCGTGGAAATCATGTCGATGATGTCGGTAATGTGAGCGGTTGCGCGTGGCTCCAGGTCAGGCGGCAACAAATTCAACATTTGCGCATCTTCATGCATGGCCTCAATAAAACGTTCAGTAAAATCACTGAATGCTTCTTCATTTTCATGTGCACGGACGATAATTTTGTCATCAATATCAGTGATATTGCGAACATATTTAACCTGGTACCTGAGTGACCGCATATAGCGCGTGACCATATCGAACACTACCAACATGCGCGCGTGGCCCAGATGGCACAAGTCATACACCGTCATCCCGCACACGTACATTTGCACGTAATTGTCGACAATCGGTTGAAACCGTTCTTTTTTTCGAGACAAGCTATTGTAGATATGCAGCATGGGCAGGTGTTCGGTTAGAATGTCGCCTTCATTGAGAAGACTTTGATTAATCTGCTTCTGGCAAATATCAGAAGGGCGCGAAGTATATCAACCAGCGCCTTTGGGTAACAGCCCATAACAACCACCCTGTTTCGGCTGGCTCAGCATTACAATGATCCCAATCAATCACCCCTACCATCCATGACTATCGCCTTCATTTCCGACTTGCATCTAACGCCTGAACAGCCATCAATCACAGCGCGCTTCAATGACTTCATCCAAAAATCCGGCCGGTTGCTCACCGAACTATATATCCTGGGCGACTTATTTGATTACTGGGTGGGCGACGACGCTGCCGATGCACTGGGCTACGCAAACATCGAAACACGGCTGCGCGATCTAGTCGACGGCGGTACACCCGTTTTTTTTATTGCGGGCAACCGCGACTTTCTGGTAGGTAGCGACTTTAGCCAACGTACCGGTGTTCAACTGCTGGATGACTTCACATTGATCAGTCTCGATGGCAAGCCTGTGCTACTAGCGCATGGTGATGCGCTTTGTACAGATGATACAGATTATCTAGCACTTAAAGCCACTTTTAGTGACCCGCAGTGGCAATCGAAGTTCTTGGCCAAACCTATCCAAGAGCGGATCGACTATGCAAAACAAGTGCGGCAACAGAGTGAGCTTGGAAAGCAAGGCAAGCCACTTGATATTATGGATGTTAGTCAACAAGCAGTCGTAGACATCATGCGTCAATATAACACTGAGCGACTGATTCACGGCCACACACACCGGCCTTATGTACACCTGATCAACGAGCTTGGTGATGATGTACGCCGCTATGTTCTCGGCGACTGGGATAGTAATCGGAGCGTGCTGTACTACAACCAAGGTAAGTTTTATCTAAAGAAGTAGCTTTCAACAGCAGCTGACACCCACCCAAAAAGTTGGGTGCTCACACAGATTAAAACGGAGCAAATTGGGCATCACCCCCTTGGCTATCAGCGGATAAAAAATAACCGCGATCAAAGCCGCGGTTATTTTCTATTTAGAGCTAAAGCTACTAACCAAGTAATGACAAACTTAAAACAAGCATAGCTTTAGCAATAGTGCGCTAGTTAGGCGCAACACCCAAGGCATTCACCGTTTCGATGTTCAAGTAACGATCAACTGGCAGGTCATTATCCTTCTGGAAGGCGTTCATCGCTTTGATGGTTCCCGCTCCAATCACTCCATCGACCACGCCAATTTTGTAACCGGCCGTTTTTAAAGATTGCTGAATTTTGGCGATCCGGTCACGGGTCATATTGGTGTCACACAAAATTGAACGCCACTCCATATAGCCATCCTTAACCACCTGGCTTTTCTGTATCTCGTCGTACTCAGCAGGGATGTCGGTCACTTTCTCAGTCGCCGCTGTCACCAATTTAGTCACTTGGACGGTTTGATACTTCGCAGGGATTTCAACTGTTTTAGTCGATGCGGGTGTCTTCAACACGTTATGAGAAACCGTCTCAGTAACTGGCTTAGTTTCAGTCAAACAAATGGTGTTGCCGGTTCGGGTGTTTTTTGGGTCCGCTTCAGCACGCCACTCAAACACCGCATCGGCAGTTTTTACCTGCTTGGAAACGGTTGCGTATTCAGCCGGAACTTGCGTACGCCGTTCTTTGGCCTCAGTGACCGCTTTTTCGACGTTAATGGTTTGATACTCCGCCGGGATCTCTACTACTTGGGTCGTTGGCGGCGATTTGATCACCGTTTTCTTAACCGTCTTATAGGTGGCTGGTACTTCAACCAAGCACATGATTTCTCCAGTTGACTCATCGAGTCGCTGCACTGGCCCAGAACCTTTTTTCCAAACGGTATGGGCGGGTTTATCTATGATGCTCTCTTCGACCGTCTCATAGACTGCGGGAGTCCCAACTAATGAGGTCGATGCTTCTTTAACCAAAACGGTTTCTTCCACCATTTTGTATTCCGCAGGGATGATCTCAATCGTTTCTGAAGCATCCTTAATCAACACTTGCTCGGTTTCAGTCGTGAATTGCGCGGGCAGGTAGTGTTCGTAATAACACGCACCAACTTCTGCAGCGGCCAGGTCAATTCCAGTAGCAGTAACGATATCTAACATCGCCGTGTTAACCGGGGCAGCCGCTTTGTCCACGCCTGCTTTCCAGATGCGTTGCCCAGCACTCACCTCAACCGTTTCTGCTTTGGTTTCAAATTCGGCGGGAACCAGCTCAAGTCGGCTTGATGCTGGGTTTACCAAGACCTGCTCTTCGATCGTTTCATAGGTCGCTGGAACGATTTCAACTGCCTTACTCGCTTCACGAATAAGCACTTTTTCAGCATTGGCCTGGTATTCCGCATCCACCCAAACACGGGCATAGCACTCTCCCGGCTTAGCATTAGGCGGTAATAATTCACTATCGAGCGCTTGTGTCGCCGCACCTGCGGTCTGAATGACTGCGCAGACTGACAACGCAACAGTCGCTGCGGTGAGTTTAGAGATTGTCTTCTTAGGTTGATTGTTTTCCATGCTGCTCCTGAATTTAGAAATTTTAAGTGTCTTCAAAGAATTTGGACGTAATAACTTAGTCGTTTTCTCGTACAAAAACGTCTCTATTCTATCGCTATCTGTGGATACATAGGGAGGAAATTGACAGGGTATATTTTAGGGTGCTTAAGCATCATAGATGATTGGTATGCGTGACCATTCGGACTCCCAACGATTCTCAGACCATCATTCGAATTTGAAACAACTCCCATTCCTAACACACCCTGCCCTAGCGTATTGTTCGAGAAATAGATGAAGTGTTTGAGTGAAGGCGTGTCAGCACTCACCACACTATTCGCTTGGTTTCTATCGAAACCAACAAGGCTGAATTACTTGGTCAGAAGCCTATAACATGCCCCCGGAATTCGCTACACTCTCGGACACCATGGATATGACCGCACAACCGCAATTACCCGTTAATGATCGACGCCAACGTCGGCTGCATGACTTGCGCATTTCGGTCACGGATCGATGCAACTTTCGTTGCCATTATTGCATGCCGAAAGACGTGTATAACCGCACCCATAAATTCTTATCGCGCAAAGAACTCCTCAGCTATGAGGAAATAGTGCGGGTGGCACAGCAGTTCGTGGCGCTCGGCGTGAAGAAAATCCGCTTAACTGGCGGTGAGCCACTGTTGCGCAGTGACCTAGAGTCGTTAATCGAGCAGCTCGCTTCCATCAACGGGGTCGACGATATTGGTGTGACCACCAATGCGTCTTTGCTGAGCGCAACACGCGCACGCTCATTGCGCGCTGCTGGCACCCACCGCATCAACATCAGCCTTGACGCACTCGACAATGAGACCTTCGCGAGTGTTAACTGTGTTGACTTCCCAGTCACTAAGGTTTTAAACGGCATTGATAACGCTCTGGATGCTGACTTTGATACGGTCAAAGTCAATATGGTCGTGCAAAAGGGTGTGAACGAAAATTCCATCGTGCCGATGGTTGAACATTTTCGCGACACACCTGTGATCCTGCGGTTTATTGAATTTATGGATGTTGGCAACGCCAACCAGTGGCAATTGGAACACGTCTATACTGCCGCACAGATCCGCGACCTCATACAAACCCGTTTTCCGATTCAGCCTCTCGACCCCAATTATTCAGGTGAAGTCGCAGAGCGCTGGTCATTCACTGATGGCGCCGGCGAAATAGGCATTATTTCTTCGATCTCACAACCTTTTTGCAATGATTGTACGCGTGCACGTTTATCGGCGATTGGTGAAGTTTATAACTGCTTGTTCGCCAGTGAAGGCCATGATTTACGTGCATCGCTACGTGAGGGCATCAGCGACGATACCCTGCGAAAAACAATCGCTGCGATTTGGCAAGCCCGCGACGATCAATATTCCATGGAACGATTTTCAGAAACCCGGTCTAACGCAGTGAAAGTAGAGATGTCGTATATCGGCGGATAGTCACTTGCACACGGTAGGTCATGAAAAATATTTTGTTCCTCTGCACTGGCAACGCTTGCCGGTCGCAAATTGCTGAAGGTTGGGCACGCCACTTTGCCAATGGCGATTTTGACATTCAATCCGCTGGTATCGTAGCGCACGGTCAAAACCCCAGAGCGATCAAAACGATGGCAGCGGTTGGCATCGACATAACAACACAAACCTCAACCCAGTTGACTGAGCACATGCTGGCAAAAGCAGATGTGCTCGTTACGGTTTGTGGTCATGCCGATAGCAATTGCCCACCGGTCTCTGACCGTATCCAGAAAATACACTGGCCGCTTGACGATCCTGCTCAAGCAACCGGCCGTGAAATAGACATTGCTGCGGTATTTAATGCGACTCGAGACGACATCAAGAGCCGAGTTGATCGTCTGATTAGCTCACTTGTATAATAGATGAAATAAATCCTGTAACCTGCTGAATTATAGATTTATAAATGCGATTTTTAACCTATTCCTGATCAAGCCAACCCACTAATCTTTGCTCACCCCAATAGTTGGCAAACCCCGGAATCATGCCGCTAATAAAACCGACGTGCCCTCCTTTTGGTGAAGTTTCCAGCCAAACATTATCCGCTAATTCAGACGCATCAGGCGCGGTGGTAGGGTACATAAAGGGGTCATCAACGGCGTGCAGAATTAGCGTCGGAACACGGATTCTTGAAATAAACTGACGGCAGCTTGCTTGGCTGTAGTAGTCATCAACGCCGTTAAATCCATGCAAGGGCGCAGTGACTTGATCATCGAATTGCCGAAACGTAGTTAGGCGGTCAACGTCCACATCCAGAGGTGACTGTAGCTGGGCAAACTTTCGCTGATAACTGCGACGTAAATTACTCACCAAATGCGCCTGATACACCTGAGATAAGCCTTGCTCCATTCTCTGTGCCGCCTGACCAAGCTGAAAGGGTACTGACATCGCCGCTGCCTTTTGCAATGGACTGGTCGAACCTTGCTCACCCAACCACTTGAGTAAGACATTGCCACCCAGAGAGAAACCTACCGCCGCATACAGTGTGATACCCATTTCTACTTGTAAGAATTCCAAAATGAATTGCGGGTCATCCGTTTTGCCACTGTGGTAGCTTGCGGGCAATCGGTTGGGTTCACCGCTGCAACCCCGAAAGTGCATCAAACAACTGCGATAGCCGCGTCGACCTAGTTCATGCATCAAACCGCGTGCGTAGCTAGATTGTGCACTGCCTTCTAAACCATGCAAAAGCAGCACCGTACGGCCCTGCTTCGGGCCAGCCCAGGCCAGGTCGATAAAATCTCCATCAAGCAACTCTACTCGTTGAGGAGTGATTTCAGGAATTGGCTTTCGACGAAACAGACTGGGCCAGAATGTTTGTGCGTGCGCACTTCGTAACCACCAGGCAGGTTTAAACTGGCTCGCTATTATTGGCATAGCGCTACGTTATTTCAGCCGCACGATGCGATCGCCCGCCATTATTTCTGCATCACTGACGTCATGCGTGGCGATCACGATGGTTAAACCCCGATTGGCTTGAACAGACTGAATAAGCGTGCGGATTTCTGTGTGGATGGCCTCATCCAAACCACGAAACGGCTCATCCAACAAAAGTACCGGTTTTTTCCGTATCAGGCAACGCGCTAAGCCCACGCGCTGTTTCTCACCGCCCGATAGAGAGTGAGGCAACCGTTTATCAAAACCTGACAAACCAACCCAATCAAGAGACGCATTCACCTCAGCTTGATCGGAGTCATCCAAGCGCAAATTCGGTTTCAGCCCCAAAGCGACGTTGCGCCAAACGTCCAAATGGCTAAATAAATTGTGCGATTGAAACAGCGTCGTGACCGGTCGCTGATCAGGAGAAAGCTGATTCAAACCCTGCCCTTCAAACAGGACTTCACCTTGGTCAGGCTTTTGAAAGCCTGCGATCACATTCAATAGTGTCGACTTACCCGAACCACTCTTGCCCATCAGCGCCAGCGTCTTGCCAGTCGGCACCGAGCAATTAGCACTGACTTCAGCACTGTCAAAGCACACCTTTATATTGTCAAGAACCAGCATGCTGCGTTTCTTTATTCTTCATCAAGTAGTGTGCGCCAAAGAATAACCCAAAGCACAATAGGCACAAGACCAAAGATACCACTGCAGCTTCATCCATACGGTAAGCGCCCATTAGGCGGTAGATCAGCAACGGCAGCGTGGTTAGATCTTGTGTGCCGAATAAAGCAATCACGCCCATATCACCCAACGATAGCGCAGTCGCCACCGCGAAAGCAAACGCCAACGGTTGGCGAAGGGCTGGGCAATAAATAATCCACCAAGCGTTCCAGCCGGTAATTCCGAGGCTTTGGTTGAGACGATCGACCTGATGCGACCAAGCGTGAATCGGCGGCAGCATAATGCGCAACACAAAGGGGATCGCAACCAGCGCATTGATCAGCACCACCAGATAGGTGCCCATGCTGAACACATCAAACCATTGTCGCAGAAACAAAAACAAGCCTGTACCAAAGGTAAATGGCGGAATGAATAGTAACAACACTCCCACAGCATCTATCATCCCAGCACTCATGCCCCTACTTCTGGCATTGAGGTCTTTCACCAACAGCGCCATAGGCACCGCCAACAACAATGACAGCACGCCTGCAAACAGAGCAATGACAAGTGAGTAAACTAAAGCCTGCAAAAAGGCTCGGCTGCTTAGCACTTTGAACGCTACCGGATCCAGCGCATGCAACCCCACCGCAACCAGCGGCGACAATAAAAATAAACAGGCGCAGGTGATGATCACACAGTCGATTACCTTGGTATACCAAGAATCCAGGCCGTAACGATCAACCGCATGCCGATCACCAAAATGATCCGTATGTTGGAAGCTAAAAGGCGTGGCGATAAGACGAAAGCCCCATAAAATCGCGCCACAACACACTATCTGAATCACAGATAAAACCACTGCGCGCCCAAGGTCGAAATCAAAGCGCAAGGCTTGATAAATAGCGACTTCCAAGGTGGACGACTTGGGGCCACCACCCAGCGTTAATACAATCGCAAATGAAGTAAAGCACAGCAAAAATACAACCCCCGCAATCGACGGCAACGCGCTCTTTAAAAGCGGCCACTCCAATAAACAAAATGCCTGCCACGGAGTCAGGCCTAACTGCCGTGCCACGCGCCAGCTTTCGGGCGGCATGGCTGATAGGGACTGCATTAACACTCGGGTTGATAATGGCCAATTGAAAAACACATGAGCAATTAGTATTCCACTCAAGCCGTACAAATAGTGCTGGCGCTCCCACCCAAACCAAACTAGTAAATCATTGACCCAACCCGCTCGCCCGTGGATCATGGCAATACCGATCACCGCTACCATCGCCGGGATCACCAATGATACGCTGGCTAAATGCACCAGCACGCTTCTGCCGAAAAAATGCTGACGCCGCACTAAAGCCAACGCCAAGGGTACCGCCAAGGCCAAGCTAATTGCGGTTGATAGGGCGGCTTGGAATAAGGTGAAACGAATGATTCGCCAAACTCGTGGCTGAGTCAGCGCTTCTAGCCATGCTATCTCCCCGACCCAGCCCGCCACCCCAAAAGCTGTTGCCGCAAAAACTGCTAGCAAAACCGCAGTAGCAAGGTAACCAAGATGCATCTTAATGCCGTGATCTGGTAGGTGGACTTGACCCGCCTGCTGCTGGGATTATTGAGTCACTGCCTGCAAATATTCGTCGATCCAGGCTGGCTTATGCTCGACAAAATCCTCTGGCGTGACCCAATGGCTGTGTGTTGGCTGGATCATTTTTTCAAAGCCTGCTGGCAAGCCTTGCTTCAAGGTAATCACCGGATACATCCAATTGCCCGTGGGAATGGCTGATTGAAAACCATCCGTCAGAATAAAGGCTAAAAACTGATCAGCCAAGTCGCTGTGCTGGCTATTCTTAAGCTTCGCGGCCACTTCAATTTGCAGGCCATGGCCTTCCTCAAATGCTGCCGCTTGATAGTTGGCATCTTCTTCAGCAATCAAATGATAGGCGGGTGAAGTGGTATAACTCAAGACAAAATCGGATTCATCTTTTTGAAATAGGCCATAAGCCTCACTCCAGCCCTTGGTAATCGTTATCAAATTATCCGACATTGCTGACCACCAAGCATCCGCATCGTCACCCATCACTCGTTTAGTCCATAGCAACAAACCCAGCCCAGGAGTACTGCTACGTGGGTCTTGTACAATTACGCTGTAGTCAGATTCAGCCAGCGCTTGTAAACTGGTCGGCGGCTGGCTGATTTTATCGGCTTTGTAAATGAAGGCGAAATAACCATAATCAAAGGGCACAAACACTTCATCCTGCCACTCTACGGGGAGCTTGAGCGCCGATAAATCTTGGTTATGGGGTGCCAACACATCTGCCGCCTTAGCCTCAGCCGTTTGCGTCGCATCCAAACCCAACACGATATCGGCTGAACTATTATTCCCTTCCAAACGAACCCGATTTAGAATGCCGGTAGAACTGTCCGCCGCGACGTATTGCAATGTGCACTCACAATTGGCTTCAAAGCGTTCTTTAATCGCAGGCCCTGGGCCCCACTCTGAAGCAAATGAATCGTAAGTGTATACAGTCAAGGTTGGCTTTTGTGCAGACCAAACAAGCGTGGAAACTAACAGTAAAACAGGAATAGACAGTGCTTTTAGATAGCGCATGGACTCACCAAAACAAGGTTGAGGACCACGACAAGCAGGGGTAAACGAGTAGGTTTATCGAACTCAATCCCTCCGCCGGCATGATCCGGATCAGGTACTACGGGTATCCTCTCAGCTGATAAACAGCACCCCGTGAGCGATTGCGGTGACTATAACGAAGGCAGCTCAGGCATACAAGTAAATCGAACCAAAGCGCTGGCATTGCCAGTGATTTCAATTGATCAGGCCAACTCACCACATAAGTTTTCTACCATTTCCATACGCACCTTATCCGGTGAATAGCCCCGCAAATATAGACAGGTCGCTTTGGCATAGACTGCTTCTAAGGTCATGTCTCCCGCACTGATTACTCCATAGTGACGCAGCGTATTACTAACTGCGTAAGTTTCGAAATCAATATTTCCCTGCTCACACTGACTAACCGCAATCATCACTATTCCTGTTTCTGCTGCCTGAGCCAGACAGCGGACCAGAGCTGGGGCATCATTAGGAAATGTACCTGCCCCATATAATCGTAGAATGAGCATATCTGGCTTGGTTTTAATACTGGCGTGCAATGCCTTAGCGTCAACGCCGGGGGCAATAGATGCGATTAAAATTCGGGGTGACTTTTCTGCGCCTTGCCTAAGCAGAGCGGTGTGTGTAACCGGCGCACCCAAGCCATTGGGCATGGCAAATGCGTTCCTATCACTGGTATGAACCTTGGTCGCACGATTGCCCTGTAATATTTCTCCGCCAAAGCTGATCCAAACGCCGTTTATTTTATCGGCAGCCAGCACCAGTGCGTTCCTAAAATTATCTGGCGCATCACTGGAAGCAGCTTCCAGCGGAACCTGAGCGCCCGTAAACACTACCGGCACCGCCAAATCAGCCAGCAAAAAAGATAATGCCGACGCGCTGTACGCCATCGTATCGGTACCATGGATAATCACCCACCCTTGGTGAACATCGCTATGCGCGCGCACTGCAGCTTCTATCGCCAGCCAACTGGAGAAATCCGCATTGGCGCTATCGATTAACGGGTCGAGCGGATACAAGCGCCAACTCGGCAATTCAGCGCTCGAGTGATTTGACAAAATTTGTCGCAGGCGTACTTCCATATCCGCCGCAGGCACCAGGCCTGTAGGGCTTTCGATCATACCAAACGTACCGCCGGTATATATGACCCCAATATTTTGCTTCATCACAATTGCACCACTCTCATTCCAAATATTAATCCGGCAGCAAAATATCGGCCAAAATAAGCGTTGGTCATCGCGAGCGTAGCGCGGCGATCTATCGGTTTAGATTGCCGCGTCGCTACGCTTCTCGCAACGACAGATGGGGCGTTTCGCTCCCGACCCTTCAGTTGCAAAATGTACGCAATTAGCATGCCGGGTTGATATGTCATTGCAGATAGATAATCAGCCGCTAGCTTACCCGACTTCAATCCTATTTCCAGACAACAAGTGCCGAGTCAACCAACTTGCTTGCGACAATTCGTGATTATTGCTGTAGTTGGCTAGCTACACACTACTCGAAGTTCAGCATGCGGGCATCCATTTTGCATCACTATCGACGAATTGCTCGTGATTACTTGCCTGTGTTAAACGGTGAAGCTAACGACGTAGTGGTCAAAGATATCGCTGCGCTGCCAACACAGCTGCCTGACATTTACCAAAAACTGACGACTTAACTGTTTTCCATCTTAAGGTTAATGTGTTAAAAGTGGGGCTATAAACTCAGTTTCTTTTCATATCAGTGTATCCTAGCGCTGATTACGCAGCCTAACTCTAACTCTACCAACAACAATTCCTATGACCACTACAGAACAAAAGCCCGCAAAAATTAGTAACAAGGATTACGAATCTGAACTACTTCGCATGCAGATCGAGCTGATCAAGCTACAGGAGTGGGTCAAATCAACCAAACAACGAGTCGTTGTGGTATTTGAAGGCCGTGACGCAGCCGGTAAAGGTGGCGTCCTCAAGCGTATCACTCAATTCTTAAACCCACGGGTTGTTCGAGTGGTGGCACTGCCTGCACCAACTGATCGCGAACTCACCCAATGGTACTTTCAGAAGTATGTCTCACATTTACCCGCTGGCGGTGAAATCGTCCTGTTAGACCGCAGCTGGTACAATCGCGCAGGTGTTGAGCGCGTAATGGGGTTTTGCAGCAATGAAGAATACGAGGATTTTATGCGCGCCTGCCCTGAATTTGAGCGCATGCTTATCCGCAGCGGCACCAAGCTCATTAAGTATTGGTTTTCGATCAGCGATGAAGAACAGGAGCGTCGCTTTCAGGCTCGGGTGAAGGATCCAACCAAGCGTTGGAAATTAAGCCCAATGGATTTAGAATCTCGTGATCGTTGGCAAGAGTATTCACGCGCCAAGGATGCAATGTTTAGCTACACCGATACGAAGCAATCACCCTGGTATGTCGTTAACGCCGATGTTAAAAAACACGCGCGCCTTAATTGTATCCACCACTTTCTGTCACAGTTTGAGTACGAAGACTTAACTCCAGCCGAATTTGAGCTGCCAGAACGCCAAGTGCCCGCCACTGACTACATGCGTTCACCCATTGATGAGCAGACTTTTGTACCGTCGATTTATCCGGGAGAATTCACCAAATAGAATAGTATAGGAATACCGTATTCTAAAGGACTAGCCACGATGGACGGATGCGGTTTGGCAGCAGCATCCGACTCATCAATCATAGAGCCCAACCCCTTATGGGTGAGCGATAAACATCCTCAATCACCCGGGGTCAGCTACAATAGCGCCCCTCTTGAATTCGCTATTAAGGCATGAATACCAGCACCAGTTTTATCGTTATCGTTTTATTACTCGCGGCAAACGGCTTTTACGTTGCGGCTGAGTTCGCGCTGGTAAAAGCTAAGACATTTCGGATCGAGGCCATGGCTGATAACGGCAGTGGTGCAGCCCGATTGACGCTACGCATGCAAAACAACCTGGAAGCTTACCTGGCTGCGTGCCAGCTTGGCATTACGATGGCTTCGCTGGGCTTAGGTTGGGTCGGTGAGCCCGCTGTCGCAGCCTTACTTGAACCCGCGCTTCAAAATTGGGGCATGTCGGACTCCTCCATTCACACCACCGCATTCATTCTTGGCTTTTTGATTTTTTCCTCATTGCATATTGTCGTGGGCGAACAAGTCCCAAAAACGTTCGCTATTCGTAAATCTGAACCCGTTTCAGTCTGGGTAGCCTACCCTTTACAGTTTACTTACCTACTCGTGTGGCCACTTAACTGGTTATTGAATAATGCAAGCAAACTGATCTTGTCGGCCTTTGGGGTGGAAGCAGCTACCCACGGTGACGTTCTAAGTGGCGATGAAATTAAGGGCTTGGTCGCCACCTCAAAAGAATACGGCGAACTTAAAGGTGATCACGCCGACATGCTGCAAAACCTATTTGAGTTTGATCAACGTACCGTCGGCCGCGTCATGCTACCCCGCTCATCGGTGCATACACTGGCATTAGGAGACGATGCCAGTGATAACCTGGAAACCATCAGAACCACCGAGCACTCTCGTTTCCCTTTAATTGACAGTGACGATGACGATAGCTTGCTTGGCATTGTATTAGTTAAAGATGTCTACCGTGCCTTACTCGATGGCCAGAAGGAGCCGTGGCTCAATTTAAAGCATTACTGCCGAAAGGCTGTAGTCGTTCCTGAATCACAACGCATTTCTGAGCTATTTGATTTGATGCGTGAAAAACATGCTCACATGGCTTTTGTGGTGGATGAATACGGGGAATTTATTGGTGTTGTCACGCTGGAAGACTTACTCGAAGAAATTGTGGGAGATATCCAGGATGAAACCGATGACGAGGACGATCACCCTCAAATTACCGAGATTAAACCCAACCAATGGCAAGCAGACGGCCTAATTTCTCTCAGTGACCTAGAACGTTTTATAGGGGCAACGGTCCCTGCGGATCTGGATGCAAATACCTTATCCGGAGTTTTTCTTCAGCGCCTAGCCAGAATGCCTAAACCCGGTGATGAAGTCCATGAAGGCGAATTCATCATGCGCGTTGAGACAATCGAGGATCACCGGGTTGCCGACGTCACCATTCGTCGGATTGAACCTCAAGATGGCGATCATAGCGAAGCAGCAAGCGCTAAAGTTGCTAACAACGATACCGACTAAACAGGGTTCCAATCAACCACGCTCAACCTTCAGGCCCATTCTCTACATGACTAACCAACAATAAAATAACGTAATGGTCGTCGCTGTCTGGATTGAGCTGATGATTGTCTTCGTTCTTCTAATGATGCTTCCAAGCTTCTCTCGAACTTCTGAAACAGCATTGTTTTCGCTCAATCAAACTTTACCTTGAGCAAATGCGTCGTGACAACAGCAAAAAGCTCAAGTTAATTGAACCATTTGCCCCAGTGCATTATTTCTGCAGCTTTTCCTGAACTTTGGCTGCGGCCTTCAAAGTGGCTTCACGCGCAGCTTCGGTTGCGCCTGATACAGCGTCAGCCGCGTCAGCGCTAAATTCTTTCAGTGCTTCTTGCGCTATACCACTCGATTCAATGGTCAAGTCCTTGGTGGCGGCCAACGCTGCTTTAAGTGTGAGCATATCGCTCACTTTGCGGCCATTCAGGTCAACAGAATAGGGCGATTTCGCATAGCGGGCATTATCTGACGTCATGGTGTGCGAGTCTTCCTTATCACTCTTGCTCTTATACAGACACGTAACGCTCTGATCGCGTCCACCACTGCTAAATGCCAAATCGACTCGTAGGCTACTACCTGCCTGCTTTTCTTCCTGCTGCCAATCAATATTTGCGTCACCCAGCAAGCAACTGCTCGGTTATTTTCTGACACATACCGATAAATGGCGCATCACTAATCGAACACGCATTAAGCAACAATGCCGCAGGCACGACTAAATATCTAATTGTTTTTGATTTCATCACTGATCAACATAAACTTGTTGTTTTACCACTGGCTAGGCAAACAACACCTAGCCATCCATTCCCTAAACCATCTTCTCTATTCTTCCATTTTTTCGAGCATTTGCTCCAAGGAGTGCAAGCGCCCTTCCACCTCTTCCCGTATCGATTTCAGCTCGGTAAGCACTTCTTTCTTTTGGACCGAGTCAGATTTTTTGACTTTGACAATTCGATCCAATTCCGCCAATACACCCTGTAAAAAAGGTGATATCTCGTGCACGGTCTTGCCTTTACCGGTTCCGCTATCGACGATAACGTATTTTTCAGCTCGGCCAAACTTGAAGCGTTTACTCTGTGGTAACAAAGACCCTTTCTTGCGCTTGTATTTAACCCGCAAAATATCACTGCCGTATGATTGATACAGCAAGTAGGTAGTAATCTGGTCTGGATTATTAACGCCTAATTCGCGTAATTTCGGGTAATTGGACATCGTTATACCTCAAGAGCTTGAAGCTGGAGTATACCGGATTCCGCCGTGGCGCGTGAATCCAGCATCCTCCTTAAATACGTCTTGCAAAGTCGTTAAGGCGACCTTGACTAGGCCGCGTTGATCTTGGCAATCAATTTATTAGCAAACTCACTGGTGCTCACTTCCGTGGCGCCTTCCATCTGCCGCGCAAAATCATAGGTCACGGTTTTATCGGCGATAACCTCAGGATAGATTTTCATGACCAAATCAGCCGCTTCACGCCAGCCAATGTACTCCAGCATCATGATGCCAGACAGCATTAACGACGATGGGTTAACTTTGTCTTGGTTGGCATACTTAGGGGCGGTACCATGGGTTGCTTCAAATACCGCGATGTGATCAGCCATATTGGCTCCTGGTGCGATCCCAATGCCACCGACTTCTGCCGCGATTGCATCAGATAGATAATCGCCATTAAGGTTGGGTGTCGCAACCACTTCAAACTCGGCAGGACGCAGCTGCATTAATTGAAACATGATGTCGGCAATGCGGTCCTTGATGATGATCTTGCCTTCTGGCGCTTCGCCATCATACTTTTCCCACAACTCATCTTCGGTAATCGTAACGTCGCCAAACTCGTCACGCGCAACTTCATAGCCCCAGTTGCGAAATGCACCTTCGGTAAACTTCATGATGTTACCTTTGTGCACTAAAGTGACGCTAGAGCGATTGTTGTCAATCGCGTATTGGATCGCTTTGCGCACCAAACGCTTGGTGCCAAACGCGCTGATGGGCTTAACCCCAAGGCCTGCGTCTTCAAAGAATTCAGCGCCCATCTCTTCACGCAGAAACTTAGCCAATTTCTTGTTGGCTTCGGTGCCAGCTTCGTATTCAATCCCGGCATAAACGTCTTCGGTATTTTCACGAAAAATCACCACATCTACTTCTTCTGGCTTACGCAATGGGCTTGGAACACCCGCAAAATAGGTGACTGGGCGTACGCAGGCGTACAAATCTAGCTCTTGGCGTAGTGACACATTCAACGAACGAAAACCACCGCCGATAGGTGTCGTCAGCGGGCCTTTGACGGACACCAGCAAATCTTTCATCGCTTCTAAGGTTTCCGCTGGGAAATAGTCGCCGTTATAAATCCCCGCAGCTTTTTCACCCATGAATAACTCACACCAGTGTACCTTGCGCTCACCACCGTAGGCTTTCTCAACCGCAGCATTCCACACGCGCAAACTTGCCTTGGTAATGTCAGGACCAATCCCATCGCCTTCTACATAGCCTAAAATGGGGTTAGTTGGCACGCTCAAAGCGCCATTTTCTATGGTGATTTTCTTGCCTTCAGTAGGAATATTAATGTGCTGGTAACTCATTGGGACTCTCTAATTGTGGTTGAATAACGCTGAGGCGGGGTTTTGCTCGATCCAGTTTGACCACTCGATACAACGTCTCAGGCGATTTGATGCGGCCTTGCTAACGATAAGCAAGCCTTATCTTTACTAATGTATGTATAACATTAGTTGATTATAGCAGATATCAATTTCAAATCTACATCCGCAACACCATGGCCCGCTGAGTAAGCTCAAAAATAGGGGCCTTAGGGGGCGCTTATTAACCGCTATCTTTGGATTGCAGGTTGAGGCGCTGCTTTGAGCGCTTGATACAAGAACAGTTGCTCCGTCATTTCATCAAGATGATTATCAGGCAATGTGGGCAACTCACTGCTCCGTCAATACGTTCTTCCATCAGTCGTAAATCGCTGTTCTTGGTCGCTCATGGCCGACACTTCCTGATAGCGATTCGAGCTCCTCTGGTGTTAAGCCTTCAAGGTTGGAAACAAGTGCTCGATATTCGCCATGTTTCATAGAATTTCGTAAGCTATTGTTAACGCTTGATTATATCTTCTAATCAACATTTATTCCTAACCGAACGTTATTAACCTAGCAACTAAATATCGAACATATATAGTAAAATCCAATGAATGAAAAGTGTGGGGGAACTCAGGCCGTATCGTATCAGACCTAGCTTGAGCTGAATCTCACCCCATCTGCACAACATTAAGGCTAGGCAAAAACTGTCAATGTTTGTGTCTTAACAGCCGGGTCTTCACCACAGGTGTACTCACACGTTGCCGTGATCGGTGCCACCGGTGGACAAGAAGTTGCACCCTCTTCCGCACTCGTCTTACCATTCCACTCCAGGGTAATGCCCGATGTCGCGGTGACCGTCGCCGGTACCCCAGGCAGCACTACTTCGTCACTCGTGGTCGATAGGGAAGTAATCGTAATCGCTTCGCCATCAGACAATATCGTTGCCGTTGCTGATCCCGCCAGTGGTAGCTCCGGTAGAGCGTCTTTATACACACACTCGTACACAGAGGTCTCCACGATAAGCATCGCAGTGCACGGTGGTATCGTTGTTGGTGGTACCGTAGTTGGTGGTACCGTACACGGTGGCGTACAGCTAGCATGCGCCGGCAGGCTGATCGCCGCTACCAACGGTGGCGTCCACTTTAATAGCTTACGCCTGCTGATACGTGCACTACTGTTCGCTTGACTGGCGTTCGAAGTATCTTCTTTATTCATTTTACTAATCTCAAGTATTCTTCCAGCCCATTATAGGCAAGTTAACGTAACCAATTCCATCTGATTAATTACCGTTCATCTCTAATTCATTAATTATTAGGCATTAATCACTAACCACTAAATCAGCAGGGCCTAATACCGTCCAACCCAGCAAAATATCCAACTGGTTCGGGCGACTCTCACCCAAAGCCCGTTTCGCTGACTTTACCGCCGCACCAATTCGCATCCCCTGTTGCAGCCGCGCAAATAGCAAGTCCGCCATCGCTGTCTCAGCGCTTGCATGGGTATAGCTCGTAGCACCCATAACCACTACTGCGCCATTACCACTTTCGTCAACTAAAAACCGATGCGCCATCGAATCTTCTTCCGGGTCAACATAAGAAGCACTCAAACAACCCCACTGCGTCACCACCGTAGGCCTGCCAGCATTGGCTATATCAGCAACATCTTCTCCATCCAGCAATCCCGTGAAATTCCAACGGTTAGTATTTGAGTGCCCCATATAGGACGTCAGTGATACACCGGACTCGATCGCATCACTCAACACCTTATTCGCAGGTACTGGGCCCAGATCACCAACATACGCGGTTTGAACATCCCAACCGTTAAAGTGACTGCTCACCAGACTTTCAGTATCAGCCTGAAAATTATGATACCCATTCTTGTTGTCAGTATAGTCCGTCGCAAACACCGCTGTTTGCTTGTAATCCCTAGCCAAATAATCTCGACGCTTCTGCAGCAGCATCGATAACTCCGCTCGCGTACGTACCGGAAGCCGCGATATCTCTATATCTGGCAGGTTGTCTCCATCGATGTCCGCATAGGCTGCATCCGAAGGAACTCCATTTAGGTTCGCCCCTATTCGTACATACCGTGTGGGCACAAAACTTTTCGCTCCACTCTTTAAGTAATCTCGGTAATCGTAAACATCTCCACCGATTAGCGTCACTCGCTTGGTTCCTGAAAGCGCATACGTGTCGTCGATGTAACGTTCAATCGCTGCCGCATTCAACACATGTCCTGAATAGGTCGCATAAATCGACTCTACGTCCACGATAGCGACTTCCTCGCCATAAACAGACGCCAATTCATTCGCATAGACTGTTAACTCCGAGGTCATGAAATCGGGGTGAGCGATGATTAAATGCTTTACATCTGTCGCACTAACATCCACTGACTCTGGTGGAATCGTAATCGCCGCTGTTCTGATCCCCTGCTGGGTCGAAACATAATACTTCGAATCCGAATCCGTCGCCTCTCCTCCACCAAACGTTAACGAACATGACTGCGGACTATCGCTACACGTCATATTGTCACGAGCCAACAATTCACGCATCTGTCCGTTCGGCAACAAGCGGAAAACCGTAACAGCCTGCGACTCCAAATCTCGTACTGAAAACTTGTTCCAGCTTGAAGAAAACACCAAACCGCTTCCGGCTTCCTCGGCCTTAAACTGACGCGGGTAGGAAAGCTCCAGACTATCTAGATAGACCTCATCGCGTACGCCACGATCCCGGGGCAAACGTATCTTGATGTGGTTGCTACCGTTTAATATCCTCGACAGTACCTTCTCCGATTCATGCACAACGATGCCATCAAAATCTAAGTCCATCACCGGCTGACCATTCAAGTCAATTTCAACATGGTGGTCCGGCCACACCTTCAAATCTGAGGTCCTGCCCCACAACTCAACCGCCAGCGTCGGCTTAACTGATGCCTCGGTTCGGGGATCATTCGGACCAGACCCTAAAAAACCAAAACCCGAACTGCTGCGTGGTGGTGCATAGTCATCAAGATACAGCGATACCTCAGTCTCAACCGCCTCATTCTTTGCTGACAAAAGCTCAGCAAACCAGGCATCTTCCAGATCCGGCGAGCTCATACTATGACCAGACTGTGGTGCATAGGTCTTTTTCGACAAATAGCTGTACGCCGTCTTCCCTGCTGGAACCGGCCCAGAATCGGGAGTAATTAATTGCTGGCCTTCGCCCAGTGTCAAAGTAACGGTATTCGAGCCTGAATAAATCGTATCCAAACCCTCAGCCGCAAACTCAACCGCTGAACCAGGCCCAAACGTTGCCGAACCTTCCGGTGAAATCTTCAAAGAAATCTGATTGCCTCGCTCCTTCAAACCAATTAGCGACACCGACTGCCCGTCAAGATCAACATTTGACCCAAGCAATTGCTCATGCGTCACTCGGTATATCCCGGTATCCGGTATCGAAAAGTTCGCAACCTCTAAGGCATCTGCAGGAGAGATCAGCACACCTGCCAGCGCCGTCAGCATACCACCCCACCAGCTTCGACTGGGTGATGACTCATAGGCACCAACACCTGACGGACCCATCAACTCTTTCTGCTTCATGCCCAACTCCTGACCATTTTGAAATTGCTGTAATCGCTGCTTTAGCTCTTCTCCACGACGTCGCTGACGCTCTTCATGGTTACGCTCTCGCTCACGATTAATCGTATCCCAATCCGTGTCCTTGCGCTCACTGAGCACACCGAACGTCTCTCCCAACTCAAACGGGCCATGGTGTACCTGCTTGCCAGTCACACCAA
Organism: Candidatus Poriferihabitaceae bacterium; assembly: GCA_965249035.1. GTDB lineage: Bacteria > Pseudomonadota > Gammaproteobacteria > Arenicellales > Poriferihabitantaceae > CBDFKV01. Next base: position 972,834 of record CBDFKV010000007.1, read on the forward strand.
CGTCCGTCATGCGGAATTGATTGCCTAAAATCCCAGTCGCCCGGTACTCGTACGACTGTGCTCCCAGTGAATCTCCCTGCGACGCTATCAGCTCATCGTTGAGCTTAATCCACTCGCCGCTCGCGCTGTCTTGCGTCCACAGATCAAAACCCAGGTTCGCCACTTCCGTCGTGGTTACCCACTCAAACAGCGTCGAACCATCCGGCTGCTCACTGGAGCGAAACCAGCCCAGCGAGATCGGCGTAACTGTCATATCCAGCAATACTGTTGTCGGATCTTCCGTTGGATCATCAGGATCGTTCGGAAGCACTGACCCTTTCAGTTCAGAAGGAATCTCAGTCTCTACAGACCCTGGGTCCGATATCGTTATTATTGTCACTGGTGAGTCAGTATCCGTCGCATCTGCCGGTTCAGTACCTGTGTCGGAGGTATCCATCACAGCCGGAATCAGCTCACCCGTTAATAGATCTACCAGCGGAGTTCCGGTTGAATCTGCTGGCGTACCCGTCGCCTCGGCTGTGTTTTCTACGCCTCCCTTTTCCATATCCTCTCGGGTAATCACGTAGGTCGCCCCAGTGCTGCACTCTGCAGTTTCTCGAACTGCCAGAAAATCAACACATGCTGCATCAACCAGACCCAGCTTCTCGTCACTGATCGTGACACCCGACAGCGCTACATTACCCGTGTTGATCACATCAAATTTGTAGGTAATGGTATCGCCCACTCCAATTTGACCGCTAGGGATGCTGGTATCAAGCACGCTGACTACTGACTTGATCAGCTCCAGCGAAGGCACAGGCGATAACAAATATGTCGTCGGATCATCCTTCGGATCATCAGGATCATTCGGATTCTCTTCCAACGGATTATACGTTTCCGTAGTGCCTGGATCCGGAACCGTCGTGCCTTCTGGATCCGTGCCCGTGTCTGATGTGTCTGTCACAGGGCCTAAGGGTGGGCTGCTTGGATCGGTAGGATCGCTCGGAATCGGATTACCATTTTCATCCACCGGCGTACCCGTCGCTTCTGCCGTGTTCTCAACCGCACCCACGTCAACATCTGCCTGCGTCAATATGTACGTTACTGGTGCCGCAGTCTCACAGGCTACACCCGTATCGCCCACTGCTAATGTAACCGGTGTTACGCACAATACATCGGTCAGATCCAGTTTCTCGTCACTAATCGTCACTCGTGACAATGAAGTATTACCCGTGTTCGTTACCGTGAACATGTAGTTCACCGTATCACCTTCGCCAACAATGCCGTCTGCAATCGTATCCGTCACTGACGTGATCGCCTTAACTACCTCTATACTTGGTATATATAAAGGCACACAATCATCATTATTGGTCAGGTCGGTATCTGTGCTACTGCCGCTTACGCTGTTCGCAAAGCCCGTATCACCCGCCTCATCCGAATCATCCGTACAATCGCTGCCCGTCACCGTTATTGCGCTTGGATCAACCGCAAAGATCGCCGTGATTATCCATGTCTCGGTCGCACCCGCTGCCAGACTCTCGCCCATCACCATCACCGCCGTGCCATCACCCATAAATGGCGTCGTCACCGTACCATCGGTGCCATCGGTTTCACCGCCGTAAACAATCGAGGCTGTATTCAAAGTAATACCCGCACCCGGCTTGAAGTCATCTACTACGTCATACACACCCGTGCTGCCCGTGTTGGTCGCCGTGATTGTGTATTCGACCGTGAACATACCACCTCCATTATCCGTCGGACCGTCCGTTACCTTTTTGGCAAGATCAACCACAGGTAATTCAACACAGGCCTCATCGCTAGCACCAGTGTCCAGCGCGGCACTATTGCTCACACTCAATCCCTCTGACGTTGTATCACACGCTCCACCCGTGCTCGGCGTTGCCGTACTGTCAACCGTATAGATAATTGTATACGTCCAGGTCTCGCTGCTTCCTCCAGCAATCCCTTCGTCCGTCACCAGCGTATTCGTTGTCGCTGCCGCACTGCTCGGCGCACTCACGCTGCCCACGGCGCCCGATTGCAGTGGCACTTGCGTATCATCAATATTGACATACGCCAAGCCCGTGCCCACCGTCGCACTCACGCCCGTCGCCAATTGGTCAATGGTGTCGTCTAAGTCATAGCTACCATCACCACTACCCGTATTACTAACCGTCACGGTATACGCCGCTGAGATCGTGCCATCGGCATTAGCCGTCTGCACCACACTCTTGACTAGCTCAACCACAGGTAATTCAACACAGGCCTCATCGCTAGCACCAGTGTCCAGTGCGGCACTATTGCTCACACTCAATCCCTCTGACGTTGTATCACACGCTCCACCCGTGCTCGGCGTTGCCGTACTGTCAACCGTATAGATAATCGTATACGTCCAGGTCTCGCTGCTTCCTCCAGCAATCCCTTCGTCCGTCACCAGCGTATTCGTTGTCGCTGCCGCACTGCTCGGCGCGCTCACGCTGCCCACGGCGCCCGATTGCAGTGGCACTTGCGTATCATCAATATTGACATACGCCAAGCCCGTGCCCACCGTCGCACTCACGCCCGTCGCCAATTGGTCAATGGTGTCGTCTAAGTCATAGCTACCATCACCACTACCCGTATTACTAACCGTCACGGTATACGCCGCTGAGATCGTGCCATCGGCATTAGCCGTCTGCACCACACTCTTGACTAGCTCAACCACAGATAATTCAACACAGGCCTCATCGCTAGCACCAGTGTCCAGCGCGGCACTATTGCTCACACTCAATCCCTCTGACGTTGTATCACACGCTCCACCCGTGCTCGGCGTTGCCGTACTGTCAACCGTATAGATAATCGTATACGTCCAAGTCTCGCTGCTTCCTCCAGCAATCCCTTCGTCCGTCACCAGCGTATTCGTTGTCGCTGCCGCACTGCTCGGCGCGCTCACGCTGCCCACGGCGCCCGATTGCAGTGGCACTTGTGTATCATCAATATTGACATACGCCAAGCCCGTGCCCACCGTCGCACTCACGCCCGTCGCCAATTGGTCAATGGTGTCGTCTAAGTCATAGCTACCATCACCACTACCCGTATTACTAACCGTCACGGTATACGCCGCTGAGATCGTGCCATCGGCATTAGCCGTCTGCACCACACTCTTGACTAGCTCAACCACAGGTAATTCAACACAGGCCTCATCGCTAGCACCAGTGTCCAGCGCGGCACTATTGCTCACACTCAATCCCACTGACGTTGTATCACACGCTCCACCCGTGCTCGGCGTTGCCGTACTGTCAACCGTATAGATAATTGTATACGTCCAGGTCTCGCTGCTTCCTCCAGCAATCCCTTCGTCCGTCACCAGCGTATTCGTTGTCGCTGCCGCACTGCTCGGCGCGCTCACGCTGCCCACGGCGCCCGATTGCAGTGGCACTTGCGTATCATCAATATTGACATACGCCAAGCCCGTGCCCACCGTCGCACTCACGCCCGTCGCCAATTGGTCAATGGTGTCGTCTAAGTCATAGCTACCATCACCACTACCCGTATTACTAACCGTCACGGTATACGCCGCTGAGATCGTGCCATCGGCATTAGCCGTCTGCACCACACTCTTGACTAGCTCAACCACAGATAATTCAACACAGGCCTCATCGCTAGCACCAGTGTCCAGCGCGGCACTATTGCTCACACTCAATCCCTCTGACGTTGTATCACACGCTCCACCCGTGCTCGGCGTTGCCGTACTGTCAACCGTATAGATAATCGTATACGTCCAAGTCTCGCTGCTTCCTCCAGCAATCCCTTCGTCCGTCACCAGCGTATTCGTTGTCGCTGCCGCACTGCTCGGCGCGCTCACGCTGCCCACGGCGCCCGATTGCAGTGGCACTTGTGTATCATCAATATTGACATACGCCAAGCCCGTGCCCACCGTCGCACTCACGCCCGTCGCCAATTGGTCAATGGTGTCGTCTAAGTCATAGCTACCATCACCACTACCCGTATTACTAACCGTCACGGTATACGCCGCTGAGATCGTGCCATCGGCATTAGCCGTCTGCACCACACTCTTGACTAGCTCAACCACAGGTAATTCAACACAGGCCTCATCGCTAGCACCAGTGTCCAGCGCGGCACTATTGCTCACACTCAATCCCTCTGACGTTGTATCACACGCTCCACCCGTGCTCGGCGTTGCCGTACTGTCAACCGTATAGATAATCGTATACGTCCAAGTCTCGCTGCTTCCTCCAGCAATCCCTTCGTCCGTCACCAGCGTATTCGTTGTCGCTGCCGCACTGCTCGGCGCGCTCACGCTGCCCACGGCGCCCGATTGCAGTGGCACTTGTGTATCATCAATATTGACATACGCCAAGCCCGTGCCCACCGTCGCACTCACGCCCGTCGCCAATTGGTCAATGGTGTCGTCTAAGTCATAGCTACCATCACCACTACCCGTATTACTGACCGTCACGGTATACGCCGCTGAGATCGTGCCATCGGCATTAGCCGTCTGCACCACACTCTTGACTAGCTCAACCACAGGTAATTCAACACAGGCCTCATCGCTAGCACCAGTGTCCAGCGCGGCACTATTGCTCACACTCAATCCCTCTGACGTTGTATCACACGCTCCACCCGTGCTCGGCGTTGCCGTACTGTCAACCGTATAGATAATTGTATACGTCCAGGTCTCGCTGCTTCCTCCAGCAATCCCTTCGTCCGTCACCAGCGTATTCGTTGTCGCTGCCGCACTGCTCGGCGCACTCACGCTGCCCACGGCGCCCGATTGCAGTGGCACTTGCGTATCATCAATATTGACATACGCCAAGCCCGTGCCCACCGTCGCACTCACGCCCGTCGCCAATTGGTCAATGGTGTCGTCTAAGTCATAGCTACCATCACCACTACCCGTATTACTAACCGTCACGGTATACGCCGCTGAGATCGTGCCATCGGCATTAGCCGTCTGCACCACACTCTTGACTAGCTCAACCACAGGTAATTCAACACAGGCCTCATCGCTAGCACCCGTGTCCAGCGCGGCACTATTGCTCACACTCAATCCCTCTGACGTTGTATCACACGCTCCACCCGTGCTCGGCGTTGCCGTACTGTCAACCGTATAGATAATTGTATACGTCCAGGTCTCGCTGCTTCCTCCAGCAATCCCTTCGTCCGTCACCAGCGTATTCGTTGTCGCTGCCGCACTGCTCGGCGCGCTCACGCTGCCCACGGCGCCCGATTGCAGTGGCACTTGCGTATCATCAATATTGACATACGCCAAGCCCGTGCCCACCGTCGCACTCACGCCCGTCGCCAATTGGTCAATGGTGTCGTCTAAGTCATAGCTACCATCACCACTACCCGTATTACTAACCGTCACGGTATACGCCGCTGAGATCGTGCCATCGGCATTAGCCGTCTGCACCACACTCTTGACTAGCTCAACCACAGGTAATTCAACACAGGCCTCATCGCTAGCACCAGTGTCCAGCGCAGCACTATTGCTCACACTCAATCCCTCTGACGTTGTATCACACGCTCCACCCGTGCTCGGCGTTGCCGTACTGTCAACCGTATAGATAATTGTATACGTCCAGGTCTCGCTGCTTCCTCCAGCAATCCCTTCGTCCGTCACCAGCGTATTCGTTGTCGCTGCCGCACTGCTCGGCGCACTCACGCTGCCCACGGCGCCCGATTGCAGTGGCACTTGCGTATCATCAATATTGACATACGCCAAGCCCGTGCCCACCGTCGCACTCACGCCCGTCGCCAATTGGTCAATGGTGTCGTCTAAGTCATAGCTACCATCACCACTACCCGTATTACTGACCGTCACGGTATACGCCGCTGAGATCGTGCCATCGGCATTAGCCGTCTGCACCACACTCTTGACTAGCTCAACCACAGGTAATTCAACACAGGCCTCATCGCTAGCACCCGTGTCCAGCGCGGCACTATTGCTCACACTCAATCCCTCTGACGTTGTATCACACGCTCCACCCGTGCTCGGCGTTGCCGTACTGTCAACCGTATAGATAATTGTATACGTCCAGGTCTCGCTGCTTCCTCCAGCAATCCCTTCGTCCGTCACCAGCGTATTCGTTGTCGCTGCCGCACTGCTCGGCGCGCTCACGCTGCCCACGGCGCCCGATTGCAGTGGCACTTGCGTATCATCAATATTGACATACGCCAAGCCCGTGCCCACCGTCGCACTCACGCCCGTCGCCAATTGGTCAATGGTGTCGTCTAAGTCATAGCTACCATCACCACTACCCGTATTACTAACCGTCACGGTATACGCCGCTGAGATCGTGCCATCGGCATTAGCCGTCTGCACCACACTCTTGACTAGCTCAACCACAGGTAATTCAACACAGGCCTCATCGCTAGCACCAGTGTCCAGCGCGGCACTATTGCTCACACTCAATCCCTCTGACGTTGTATCACACGCTCCACCCGTGCTCGGCGTTGCCGTACTGTCAACCGTATAGATAATTGTATACGTCCAGGTCTCGCTGCTTCCTCCAGCAATCCCTTCGTCCGTCACCAGCGTATTCGTTGTCGCTGCCGCACTGCTCGGCGCGCTCACGCTGCCCACGGCGCCCGATTGCAGTGGCACTTGCGTATCATCAATATTGACATACGCCAAGCCCGTGCCCACCGTCGCACTCACGCCCGTCGCCAATTGGTCAATGGTGTCGTCTAAGTCATAGCTACCATCACCACTACCCGTATTACTAACCGTCACGGTATACGCCGCTGAGATCGTGCCATCGGCATTAGCCGTCTGCACCACGCTCTTGGCTAGCTCAATAATCGGTAATAGCGTATTGGTGAAGGTACAAACAATATCCGCCGCCGCCACTAAATTGACAGCCGGGATCGTCAGAACCCCCGGAGCTACAGCGCTCAAGGAGCCAAATGTTGCATCTGTATTAGCCGTAATGGCGTTATTGTTATCCACACAAGTCGCGCTGCTTAGCTCCCATCCCGTTGGAATGGTTTCTGTTATCGTTGCATCGCTGGTGGAATCTACCACGGCCGTGGTAGTGCCTAAAACGCCGGTTCCCGCTGTATCGGTCGTAATCGTATCAGCAGCAGCAGCCGTATCTATAAAATCGAACGACCCTATTCCCCCTAATGAGATTTTCTCAATGGTGACCGCAATACATAACGATAGAGAAAGAATGACGGGCGCCTGATCTGCTCCTACATCCGCCCACGAATCAATAATGGAATTGTCTCCCCAAGAACCAATAGCAAAGCCCCATCCATGAACGCCTCCTGTAGAATCAATACCAGCAGTACCATCTACGATAGGCGTGGCTGGCGTACCCGTAACGTTTGTATCGTCCCAATATAGGTTAACAATACCCTCATTCGGAACAATCGATGTCGCCTGTATCCCACCTAATCCCTCTATGTCCACCAATGCAAGATGTGGTGTAAAATCACTGACAGTTGCTTTAGCGTCAATAGGTGATAATGTAACTACGTTACCAGAATTGTCCAAGCCATCCCAATTGACGGTATAGACTCCTGCGGTGCTGTACGATGATAGTATTTGTCGATCATTATTGTCATATATACCATTACCATCTGTATCAATAATGATAGTGATGGTACCATCATAATTAACTCCAGCTGTGCCACCAATATGTACCTCAAACTCCGTATCTACATAATTTGAAGGGCAAGAATTAGCGTAATTAGCAATTACAGCATCAAGAGTAACCTCTTGTAATGTGGGATTAAGCCAAGTAGTACTTCCATCATAATAAGTGGTAGTAGCTGGCATCGCTGCATCCGGCTGATTAAAATAAATTCTGTAATTACCACAGCCACCTAGAGTTTCTGGTCCTCCAGCATCGGCTGACTCAAATAAAGGAACACAATCACCAAGATGAACTCCTGCTCTATCAAATGTAATGAAAGAATCAATCCCTATAAACTCTGTTAATTCAAATAAAGTTACATGGCCTGTTTCTGCGTGAGCATATAAGGGTAGGTCGCTATGTTTGGATTACATGTTGAGGCGCTGCTCTGAGTGCTTGATGCAAGAACAGTTGCCCAGTCATTTCATCAAGATGTTTATCAAGCATCCTTCGCCAACCGAGATAATTGGGTAGCCAGCGAGTTGCCACCCCATTAAACCGCCCCATCCAACGTTTCAGGCGGCTGTCATAAGCATTAACGTTTTGAACATGCCAAGTTCCTTTACCACCATGGCCATGATATCCCGCAACAAAATAGCCAGCCTCAAGGTTGAGGGATTTCGCCGCCACACCATAACTGGGATGTCCATCGGTCGATAAGACGGCATCCTTCGCTAGCGCAGGCTTGAGTACCTTTGTAAATGTTTTGGCTGTGCAGTCATCCAGAACAGCGTCACTGACCATTCGGCTGCCGCGCTGCATAACGATCATCACCGGCACACGCTCTTTGCCATCTACACCCGATGAACCGCCACGCTTCCTGGCCTGACGGGGTAAGCGGCGCTGACCCTTATAAGAACGCCGGAATATCGTTTCATCCGCCTCAACAATGCCAGTCAAATTCTCGGCCTTATGCTCACGCAAGGCATCCAGGAAACGATGCCGCCATCGAAAACTGCGATCCACTGCTAAGCCCACCCGTTCAGCAGCTTTGCGAATACTCAAGCCCTCGACCATGCATTCGGCGTAGGCCAGCAACTTATCTTTATCGTTCAAGCGACAAAAGCCTGTGCCGGTTAAAGCTGTAAACGTTTTCAAGCAAGCTTTACAACGATAGCGCTGCTGACCGTTAGTTCTTCCATGACGAAAAATGTCGTCCGCTTGGCAATGTGGACAAATCACTGCCCCGTCAAGACGCTCTTCCGTCAGTCGTAAACTACCGTGCTCGTCACTCATGGCCGACACCCTGCCTGATAGCAATTCGAACTGCTCCGGCGTTAAGCCTTCAAGACTGGCAACAAGTGCTTGATATTCGTCACGTTTCATAGCATTCTGTAAGTGGTTGTTATGGCTTGATTATACCATCTATTCAACATTGATTCCGAACAGAGCGGGGTAGGTCTATAGGGTCATTCCTCCCATTAAATAGTTGCAACCGATCAACATAAGTCCTTCCTGGCTGAAATACTCCTGCATTTTGTACAGAAACATCCCATAAATATAATGAATTCACAAAATCAGTACCAACGGGATCCATTACCAATTGCCAAATTCCTTCAGTAGCTGTAGTAACGACAGGTAAAGCATCACTCGTTAGTACACCGGCAACAGATGTAACAGTAGTGCCTGTAGTTCCATCAGGGGCTGTCCATGTCATACGAACGGTCTGGTCACAAGTAGTACTGGGATAAGCACATAAATCGGACAAATATTGAACATTTATGATTTCACCCTCCTCAGCATAAACATTAATAACTTGCGGTCCCTGTGAGGATGACCGGTCTCTCGCAAGTGGATCAGTTGATAATGTGCCTTCCCATTGGAGGTTGTAAGCGTATAAATCTTTAAACTCCTCTGAAAGCGATATTGCGCTGGCTAACGTGCCTTGGCCCACTTCCAAATCCCAATCACCGTTCTTACCGGAAATATCATCAGAAGCCGCTATAGAAATACCTAGAGCGGCCTCTAAAGAGGAAACGGCTTGTTTGCCCTCTTCACCCGCCGCAAAGTCACAACCATAAATACTTAATTGCGCGTAACCCTTCAGCTTAGGTTTGAGAAAATCGACTAAAGACTCGCCAGACAGCCATTGCCCATCAATTAACAGCGCCCCTGCGCGGCCATGTGAGAACAAGTTAAACACCCCGGGTAAAGCCGCTGAGCTGCTGCCTAGTTCGTTAACGATAAGTGCTGGGTCTTGAACAGCCGCATCAACATAGTAGTTGTCGCCCACCTGCGCATCTGAATAAAAAGACGGATTTGACATGGGCGTGACAGTGTTGACTCCTGCATTGACAGAATCCAGATTTTTGGCGTTTGCCATACTCGGCAAAGCAAGCATTACGCTTGTAACCAAACCTATCACTGCCCGACTTAGCCAGCGTGTGCCTGCTGTTTTGTGCGAATGGCTACTTCTGTTTGAACTATTCATGGTTATTCTCGAATTATTTATATCACTTGACGGATTAATTTTATGACGTCTTAACTAGTCGAATGACTGTCAACTAATGACTGCTATGACTGTTTCAACTTCATTAGCAACTTTGCATTGACGCTGTTTCTGCCTATTTCTGAAATTTTATTTTGACCTACTCTTTCGGCAATCTTCACAGCCTTTATTTGGCGTGCAGATACCCCGTAATAGTCCCTACTGCAGTCTCGAAGCAGACACAAAACCAATGGCCGGGCGGCATATAAGCAGACGCTTCAACATAATGTGGCGCTTCCCACTCTTAATTAAGGAGTTCTTGAACTGCTTCTAGGGAAAATGATCAAACACATCAATAGCTAACATTTGTCTGCCACCCCGCATTTGGGAACCAAATGGAACAGATTCTGACTAACTCAGAAGAGTGCTTGTTCCTTAACTTTAGAGTCCTTGTTCCTTACTTCAGCCAAAAAGATGCTTCTATGCATGCTTGCACAACCCCCTGTAATTCTTTTTTTGACTGATTAAACATCACATATACAACTACCGTGAACCATTTTAAACAGCCACCCTTACCAGACCTCGGCGACTTATCGTTGCCCCAGTAAACCCATATAAATCCATCTGCTTTCTACTTGGTCAGGCGCGCAGTATACCCGATAATCTGCAATAATCAACCGGGCATTCAATTTAATAACTCTAATGCGTTAAATGACTCGACTGCGTTGATTGAGTTCTTAACCATGTAAAATGACATATTAGCCTGGCAATTAAATATCGAACACATCTGGTAAAATCCAATACATGAAAAACATCGATTTAAGGTCACAAAATCCAGAATCCAGAGAAGAATTACGACGGGTAGCTATACGCCGATTAAGGGCGGGCAAAAACAAAAGTGAGATATCACGAGAACTCGGCATTAGACGCTCGACGATCAGTAACTGGCTGGTCACTTATGAGAAGACAGGGAGCATTTCCCAGCCCGAGAAGAAAAGAGGTCGCCCAACGGGAGAGGGTCGCCGATTGAGTCAGGCTCAAGAGTTGAGAATCCAAAAGGATATTATCGAGCGGTTGCCCGACCAACTAAAGCTACCTTTTGCGCTTTGGTCAGCAGATGCGGTAAGGCAGCTGATCAAGCAGTATTTTTTACTTGATATGCCAATTCGTACAGTCCGCTCCTACTTGAGTCGTTGGGGATTCACACCCCAACGGCCAGTGAAGCGGGCTTACGAACAGCAGCCCAAGCAAGTAATGGAATGGCTAAACCAAAGCTACCCGTTCATCAAACAACGCGCGAAAGAAGAAGGGGCTGAAATACATTGGGGATATGAAACCAGCCTATCTAATCTGGAGCACTACCCCCAAGGTTATGCCCCTAAAGAACACCCACCTGTCTTAACTTTATCGCAATCAACGCGTGAGCGGGTAAATATGGTTTCCAGCATCAACAATCAAGGTAAAGTTCGGTTCATGATTTACGATGGAAAATTTACTGCGCAAGTCTTTATCCGGTTTATGACGCAGTTGATCAAAGGCTCAAAGACAAAGATCTTTCTGATTTTGGATAATCTACACGTCCTTCATGCCAAAATCGTAAAGCAGTGGCTGGAAGACTGGCGGGAACAAATTGAGCTATTTTTTTACCCTGCTACTCGCCCGAGCTTAGTCCTGATGACTATTTGAACTGTGATTTTAAGACCAGGATTAGCACGGCTAAGCCGACTCGAAAGATAACGCTCTGTTAGGAATCAATGTTGAATAGATGGTATAATCAAGCCATAACAACCACTTACAGAATGCTATGAAACGTGACGAATATCAAGCACTTGTTGCCAGTCTTGAAGGCTTAACGCCGGAGCAGTTCGAATTGCTATCAGGCAGGGTGTCTGCCATGAGTGACGAGCACAGTAGTTTACGACTGACGGAAGAGCGTCTTGACGGGGCAGTGATTTGTCCACATTGCCAAGCGGACGACATTTTTCGCCATGGAAGAACTAACGGTCAGCAGCGCTATCGTTGTAAAGCTTGCTTGAAAACGTTTACAGCTTTAACCGGCACAGGCTTTTGTCGCTTGAACGATAAAGATAAGTTGCTGGCCTACGCCGAATGCATGGTCGAGGGCTTGAGTATTCGCAAAGCCGCTGAACGGGTGGGCTTAGCAGTGGATCGCAGTTTTCGATGGCGGCATCGTTTCCTGGATGCCTTGCGTGAGCATAAGGCCGAGAATTTGACTGGCATTGTTGAGGCGGATGAAACGATATTCCGGCGTTCTTATAAGGGTCAGCGCCGCTTACCCCGTCAGGCCAGGAAGCGTGGCGGTTCATCGGGTGTAGATGGCAAAGAGCGTGTGCCGGTGATGATCGTTATGCAGCGCGGCAGCCGAATGGTCAGTGACGCTGTTCTGGATGACTGCACAGCCAAAACATTTACAAAGGTACTCAAGCCTGCGCTAGCGAAGGATGCTGTCTTATCGACCGATGGACATCCCAGTTATGGTGTGGCGGCGAAATCCCTCAACCTTGAGGCTGGCTACTTTGTTGCGGGATATCATGGCCATGGTGGTAAAGGAACTTGGCATGTTCAAAACGTTAATGCTTATGACAGCCGCCTGAAACGTTGGATGGGGCGGTTTAATGGGGTGGCAACTCGCTGGCTACCCAATTATCTCGGTTGGCGAAGGATGCTTGATAAACATCTTGATGAAATGACTGGGCAACTGTTCTTGTATCAAGCCCTTAGAGCAGCTCCTCAACATGTAATCCTAACATAGCGAAAGATAAGGAGATATGAAGGTGAAGATGAAGGTACGCAAACACATGCAATCAATTCAAACTCAGCCCGCGAGTGAAATCCTATTTAAAGTACAGCAAGACTGCTTACGCTACTTGCTCTGTGCGTAATTATATTGCCGGGTTAATATGTTGCAATGCAATTGACAAAGCCACCGCAGCTGAATAGTGTGCGCATCTGCTCACTTTATTATCGGAAACATGAAACGACTTCACTCTTTTTTCCTTCGCTCCATCGTCACCAGCCTACTGGTAATAAATTACCCCGTTTTTGCCGAAGATAAGCCGGTTGGTTTATGGGGTGACGTAGCTTCGATAACGATTACAGTCGATGGCAAGCCAATCATCATTGAGAGAAATCAAGATAAGCAAAACACTATTAACCCCGATTTCGCGCTGACTTCACGCCCTTGCCCACCCTTTTGCATTCAGCCCTTTTCAGCAGGCCCTGGAGTAGAAACTATCGGCGAGCGCGAGGTGTTAGGCTATCTGCAGCAACAATATCAGGATAGCGGAGAAGTAGTCCTAGTGGATGCCCGCACCCCGGACTGGTTTGTCCGTGGTTACATCCCTGGCGCTGTGAATGTGCCATGGACTCAAATAGCGAGTCGCGCGGGCGCCACTGTTTTTGAGGTCTCTGAAACGCTGGTGGGGCAGTTTGGTGTTACTGAAGAAGAAGGCTTACTCAATTTCAAAAACGCTAAAACCATAATTTTGTATTGCAACGGGCCATGGTGCGGCCAATCGCCCGCAGCCATAGGTACGCTAACAGCCTTTGGCTATCCAGCACACAAACTGAAATACTATCGTGGCGGCATCCAGGCTTGGGAAATGCTGGGCTTAACCCTCATCCGACCAGAATAAACTGGGGGTCAGCTCCCTAACGCCGACCCAGCGTGTATAGACCTAGACTGATTCAGTTTTTATCTGAATCTCGCCGCTGAGAGATTTATGTACTGGACAACGATCAGCAACCGCCATCAGGCGTTTTCGGTGAGCATCAGTCAGGTCACCAAATAATTTGATTTGGCGGTGAATTTCCAGCGCTTTACCACCGTTATCTGTGCTGACCAACTGCTTGGATAAGTTAACGTGGACATCGGCCATCGGAATCGACTCGCGTTCAGCCACCATCCGCAGCGTCATGACCGTACACGCGCCCAGCCCCGACAGCACAAACTCATACGGGCTAGGGCCTAAATTATGACCACCGAAATCCATCGGTTCGTCGGCGGTTAATTGATGATCTGGCGTTTCTACATCACAGGTAAAAATATGATTTCGCTCACGCACTCGCACTGATTTATCGGGTACTGATGAGCGGCTTTTTTCAGGCAACGACTCACCCATATAGCGACCACCCCAGCCTGCAATCACATCCGCGACGTAGCTGGAATCTTCGATATTACTGAGCATATGATCGGCCCGATCTAGGCTGATAAAGCTCTTAGGATGTTTAGCCGCTTGGTAAATTTTGGCAGCCTCACTGATCGGCACAACCGCATCCAGCGGCGAATGCATCACCAATAATGCTTTGTCGAGTTTTGAAATATGATGAGTGTCCGTATATTGTTCAATATCTTCAAGAAACTGCCGCTTAATGGTAAAACGGCGCCCCCCCAAATCAACCAAAGCCTCATCTTTTTCAACGATCTCATTTGCTTTATCGGCAAATAAGTGGGTCACGTGTTGTGCCGTCGCTGGCGCACCAATGGTCACCAATGCTCTTGCAGAAGGAATTAACGAAGCCGCCGCCAATACGGCCGCGCCACCCAGACTATGACCAATCAGCAATGCGGGTGCTTGATAATGCGCTTTTAGAAAGTCCGCAGCAGACACAAGATCAGCGAGGTTAGATGAGAAATGCGTATTAGCAAAGTCGCCGCTACTGCTACCCAATCCCGTGAAATCAAAGCGTAGCGTCGCAATACCTTTGGCGACTAAGGCTCGGCTAATACGACTCGCAGCGACCACGTCTTTGGAACAGGTAAAACAATGCGCGAATAAGGCAAATGCACGCACCTCTGAGGTCGGCATGTGCAGGCTGCCTGCCAACATCTCGCCCTGACTATTGGGAAATTCGAGTTTCTTTGCCATTGTCTAGGTCTCCTGAATTAATACTAACGGCCGAATAACCACGGCCCAAAAAATAGCGTTCACTTGGTGCCACGCTTTTGCTTGTGCGGTGGACACCAACTGCACTTTACCGTGCTTCATCCACACCGCAACTTGATTAGTATCGTCTTCGGACATCGCTTCTGCCACCCTGATCAAGTCGAGGTCAGCGGCTACTACAACCACGCTGCCATTGGCAAAAAAATGTTGTAGCTGCGACCACTCAATTTTTGCTGTTTCTAAGTTTAATTCAGCACGCTTTGCTGATAAATCAATAGTATTCATCTCTTTCTTGTTAATTTTCATTAATAGTGTCCAGAATGAATCAACCATGAACCAGACCAATAACATTTGTTATAATACGTCCAAATTCAAGTTGCACTGTGCGGTCAAGCACAGATAATATGGCATCAGGGTGTGAAACGCGCCCACTATTTTCATTACACAACTCATTATTTGATTAGGAAACCAAAAATGATCACAGGAAAAAAGATAACAGTCGCGTCTATTGTAGGCTTTGCTGCACTTGCTGTTAGTGCTCAATCACTCGCTGCGACTGAATATAAAAAGGTACGGCGCTTAGGTACGTCTCAATCGATCTGTAAACCACCGATCCAAACTGCGGAAGACCTACAAGCGTTCTTTCGTAATCAACCTGAAGATGTACGAGAGATTCTCGCAGCCGCAGGTTGGGAAGGTAATGCACAAGACTTGTTCGCTGCGATTGAGGCTGGTGAGTTTACCGATTCTTCATTCGGCGCTGGCACCCGCATGGAGTGGATGGGTATTCGTAATCCTGGTGGCATCGTAGCCCAGCCACGTGAATGGGCCGGAGCTGAGCCATTCCCAGCGTTTGAGATGAATGTGACCTCTAACTGCAAAACCCATCGCCTAATTATCCCTAAGGCATGCTGCAACTTGTCGTTGCTAAGCGACGCCCCGGTTGAAGTAGCCGCACCAAGGTTGGGAATCATTCAAGGTGAAGGCGATCAAGTGACTATAAACGTAGCTGCTGCAGAAGGTACTAATGCTACGCTAGAGTTGACTCATCCAGACGGAACAGTCGAGCAATTGCCGCTTGATGCAAACGGTTCTTGGACTGGCGCAGTTGCGCCGGGTGAATGGCAAGTCACTGCCAAAGCAGATAACGACTGCGGCGGTGCAGCGGCAATTGGTGCCATCTCTATGGCAGCCCCAATGGTGGTAGCCCCTGTTGCGACTGGCTTTTTCTTGGCACCTTTTATTGGCCGTCAAGTACGTAATATAGACCCACCACTGGTAGGTGTTGACCTGGGTTACTTAAAGCCAATCGGCGAACGTACGGATTGGTTTGCTCAAGCTGGCGCTTCATACAACACTGATTCAGAAGTGACTTCAGTCTATGTCGATACCGGTATCGACCAACACATCGGCGAAACTGGCTTTATCGGTGCTGGCGTTGGCATTTGGGATATCAACAACAGTGAGTCCAAGGATGAGACCATCTTCATCCATGGTGGTGCTGACCTACCGTATGAAATCGGTGGTCATGATACCCAGTGGTTTGTTGAAGGTCGTGTATTCGAAAATCACACCGACGACATCAGCAATCACAACATCTTGAAAGCGGGTATTCGTATCCTTTACTAAAAGATGAAAGCGCCTTAACAGCGCTTACAACTACAAACAAAAAGCGGTGCATTAGCACCGCTTTTTTTATATCGTCATTTATTAACCTTTCAAACATACCAGGCCTAAGCAATACAGGCCTAAAGAAAGGACTAGTTAACTAGAAATTGTTTAATCCCCGCTTCGAATCGCGCCATACCTTCATCAAAATCCTCATCGCTCATGACTAATGGTGGCGCCAGTCTTAGTACGCTGGGGCCCGCTACTAATACCAGCAAGCCTTCATCCTGCATTGCTGTAATTAAATCACGCGCTTGGTCTGCATATTGACTACTCAGTTCACAACCCAGTAATAAGCCAAACCCGCGAATTTCTTTGAACAACTGATACCGTTGATTTAGCTCGGTTAGCGTTGAAACGAATCTCGCACTAAGCTCCGCAACCCGCTTGCGCATGTTATCGGTATTAATAATTTCGATCACCTTGCTAGCAACCGCACAACCGAGTGGATTGCCACCATAAGTGCTGCCATGTGTACCAACTACTAACGAAGCGGCAACGGCATCTCTTGCCAACATTGCCGCAATGGGGAATCCGCCACCCATGCCTTTGGCGCTGGTTAAAATATCCGGCTCTATTCCTAAACCCTGATATCGATATAAATCCCCTGTACGCATCACGCCTGTTTGAATTTCATCAAAGATCATCAAGGCCTTATGCGCGTCGCATTGCTCACGGATCGCTTGCACAAACGCTGGTGTTGCCGGATTAACACCCCCCTCACCCTGAATGGGCTCTAATATGACGGCGCAGGTTTTATCACTGATAGCCGCTTTAACAGCCTCGACGTCATTAAATGGTAAATGCCGAATGGCACCGGGTTTAGGCCCAAAACCATCGCTGTATTTGGACTGCCCACCAACGCAAACGGTAAAAAAGGTACGCCCATGAAATGATTGATCAAAAGCAATGATCTCTTGTTTATCTTCGCCAAAGTGATCAAAGGCGTAACGGCGCGCCAACTTTAACGCGGCCTCATTGGCTTCTGCACCTGAATTAGCAAAGAACACTTTATCTGCAAAGGTTGCACTGACTAGCTGTTTAGCCAGCTTTATCGCTGGCTCAGTCGCAATCAGATTACTAACATGCCAATATTTATTCGCCTGCTCAGTCAAGGCATCAATTAAATCAGGGTGACAGTGGCCTAGCGCACTAACGGCGATCCCTGCTGCAAAATCGACATATTCCTTACCCGTCGTGTCCCATAAACGGGCGCCCTCACCGCGTTCAGGCATTAACGCCAAGGGCGCATAATTAGGAAATAGATAAGTATCGTAATCGGGTCGGTAAAACTGGTTCATGGTGAAGTTATTGGCAAAAAAGTGTTTTATAACGCAGGCAGAGGATCGTCACTTGCCCTCCTCGCATGCACATGATACTGATAGAATCAGCCCCTTCAAAAAGGGTGAGCACTATATCAAAAGCTTACTCAGTTCTACAAATGTATAAATAGGCTAATCACGGTAAATCACCCCAAAAGTATGGAACATAAAAACCTGGAATCAATTGATACTTTTGGCCGCAAGGTCGAACGCTGGATGATACCGGCCCTACTGGCTATGGTTGCTATGGTCGGCGTACTTCGACTCTACCCTTGGCTGGTAGAAAAATTCACGGCTAAGCCACCCATAGAAATCGTGCAGCAACAAGATCTGGCAGCAACCACTACCAACGAAAACGCGATTGTGGTTACGCCCGATTTGGAGGAATCACCCATTTTGACGCAACCGGGGTTTACCACCGAGGAAATTCGTAGCGATGATTTAACCGTTACCCTGTTTGAGGCTGACTTGAACGATAACGATAGTGAAAACATCAGTAACCAAACAACCACTTCTGAAGCCAAGCCAAGTCCGCTACCACAAATAGAAGTAGATGCGAGCCGTCAAATTCAGTCAGTGATTGATCAAGCACCGACGACATCCACAGCGCTAAAACAGCTTGAGGGAGATGAAACTCAGCGACCACAGTCAACCACAGGGGCCGCGCCAGAATTGGTGGATATAGAACAGCCCGTGTCGCCTACTAATGATGTAATGCCTAACGCTGATCAAACCCAAACCGATGAAAAACCTCAGCAACAAGCTACGGAGAATAAGAATGCCACAGATGACTCAATCGCCTCGGCGAATAGTCCCGCTGACCCAAAAGTACTGGTGGTAACAAACCCTGAAAGCCAAGCTCAACCGATAACCCCTTCAGCGCAAACTGGAGTGGTGGTAATAGAACAAACTGATGAGAACCCACAAACCCAAGCACCACCGGTCGTGGTTGACACTGACCAAACCGAGCTAAGACTGCTGCGACAACACGCAACCGAAGACATTCGCACCCACATACAGAATTGGCAAATAGCCTGGGCAGATCAAGATATCGAATCTTATCTGAACGCCTATATTGATGACTACCGCGGTTCTCTAAAAGAATTTGACACACCTAAAGCTTGGCGGGCATGGCGCAGCAAGCGAGTGCTAGCGCCTGAATCAATCAGCATCGAAGTCAATCAACTGGCGATCGAAATCTATAGCAACATGCAATATGCGGTTGCAGAGTTCCAGCAAGTGTATCGCTCACCAACCTACCAAGACACCGTCAAAAAACGCCTAGACTTGGCTAAAGTCGGCACCAACTGGGTGATTAGTGGCGAGCACACACTTTGAACTCCAGAAGCAGTTTTTGTGGTCGTTGCTATGAAGAAAATCTATTTGCAATTATTGCCAAGCTGGCATAGAACTGTAACCATCTATAAAAAAAGAGATAGTTTGACTACAACCGTATTCTCGAAATCGCACTTGTTGATGGTCAAACTCCGAGAAAAGAGACCAACCAGGAGGTAATGATGATTTCTAAAACCCAGCGACTTATTTCCATTTTTTGGCCATCTTTCATTATGGCTGGCCTGGCTACCGCAGTGTTTTTTACCACGATTGATCCACACTCATTGCCGGGGCCGAGTTGGTTTGTCAACCTTGACCGCTTGAGTGCATATACGGTGGGCTTTTTATTGTTCTGGATTTTGACCGCCACTTCGTGTTTCTTGACGTGTTACTTCCAAAAACCAGAAGATCGCGTTTGCGCTCAATAGGTTTCAAGCACAAGCAAGTCTTGCTTACCCTAAACAATGGCCTCAAACTATACGCCCTAGTCACACCCGAACCAAGCTATGGCGTTATCACTCCCGCCCCTTCCCTACGACCGTAACTCTCTAACCATTAGCCGTGGCTGGCTACTGCTGGCCTGCGCATCACTCATCGTTCCTGGCTTAACTGCAATTGTTTTGGTTATCCTGCGCTCAACCCCGCTGGCAGAGGCGACCACTTGGACGACACTCTTTCGAGCTGCTTTGGTTGTACACGTAGATTTGTCGGCCTTTGTTTGGTTCATGGCCTTCGCAGGCTTGTTTTGGAGCATCGTCAGCACCGGTCAACGCCTATGGTTAAAACGCATCAGTCTTGGGCTAAGCTTTCTGGGCACCGGCCTGATCGCGATATCTCCTGCATTCAACCCAGCTGGCGCAATCATGAACAATTACATTCCGGTAATTGATCACCCTGTTTTTTTCGGCGGCTTAGCAAGTATCGGGCTGGGTCTTACCCTTAGCGCTCTTGATGCTCTGTTTAGCAATCGGGCTAGCACTGCAAATAGTAGTTCCGCGATCATCCTTGGTATCAAGCTCAGTGCATTGATCGCCCTGCTGGCTATGATGGCAGTTATTATGAGTACCGTGGTTACGTCCCCGACGCTGGAAGCCTACCCTTACTTTGAACAGGTTTTCTGGAACGGTGGTCATATCGCTCAGTTTTGCTATACCTTATTGTTAATGCTGGCCTTACTGTGGATCGGCGATGAACTGGGCTTGCTTGATCGGCTGGCAAACGGCTGGATTAAGGTGGCTTTTTTACTGGCCGCACTACCCGCTATTGCCTCGCCATTCTTAGCCTCAATTTCCGTTCATCAAGCCAGTGAATACCGACTGTTCTTCACTCAACTCATGGAGTGGGGGCACTTAGGGGTCATGCTATTGATTGTGCCAATACTCTACTGGTTAATCCGGCGCTGGCCACAGCGCCAGCTGAATCTACCAGCGACCAATGCCTTGACGGTTGGATTGTTCCTGTTCTTGGCTGGAGGGGTAATTGGCTACGCGATTACGGGTGTCAATACCATTATTCCTGCTCACTATCACGGCATGATTGTCGGCATCGTTTTGGTGCTGATGGGACTGACTTACGTCTTGCTGCCCAAACTCGGCTACCGCAACGTATATCAAAGCCGTACCGCCGTTCTACAACCCTTAATCTATGGCTTGGGACAATTGATGCACGTTGCTGGCTTGCTGATTTCTGGAATGCATGGCGCGCTGCGTAAAACGGTTGGAGTTGAGCAACAGGTAAGTATGAGCGAACAACTGGGTACGCAGCTGATTCGCTTTGGTGGCTTGCTGGCAGTATTAGGCGGCTTATTGTTCTTGCTGGTCGTCTGGCGGTCAATCCGAGGTCACACTCGCTAACGCATTATGCCCGCTGAAGTTCTGTCCACAAAGCACGGCTCCAGGCAATGCCTGATAACACCCAACCGCTCCTTATCGGCCAATTCGGCAATCGTTCTGTTTATTTTAATAGCCGCCATCTTGCTCATTGTTTGTGGCTATTTCCTTAGTATCGGCGCTTGGCTGGTTCTGCCATTTGCCGGTTTGGAAATCTTACTGATTATCTGGGTGGCCTTAAACCAATATCACCACCATCGTGACTACCAGCTGATTGAGGTGGCCAACGAACAAATAACCGTCACCACCAATCGGGGTAAAAGCAACGAATCGATCACCTTGCCCTGCTACTGGCTACGGGTCGAGTGGCGCTACGAGCCTGGCCGCGCAGGTGGAGACAACCGCCTCTATCTCAGCTCGCACGGACACGCTTATGAGGTCGGTCAGACGCTAATCGAAGCACACCGCAAGCAACTGGCGAAAAGGCTATTACACTGGACCAAAAACTAACCGCCCAGTAATAACCAGCTACTGAGCACCCTAAATGGCGCCTTAATTTGAGTCAATCAGGATAAGAATATTAGTATATCGTGTTTGCAAAACAATCGGCTTTCGCATATAAACGTGCCGTAACGATGTGCGTGCACCAGCTGTCTGAGTTAAAATAATACTTAACCCAGCAACGAATAAGAAATAAAGCGCGTAAAAACAATAGGGTATTGCTAGAAACAAAGCCCTAACATAAGCACCAGAGGAACACCGATATGCCCCGAAACCTGACTTCAGCATTCTGCAAGGCAATGGCCACACTCACCCTGTTGCCAACCGCTGCATTGGCAGAAATGAAGCTCAATTTCCCTAAGCCGGTTGCACCGATTACACAGGACATCTATGACCTGCACATGTTAACCGCAGCGATTGCTACGGTGATCATGATCATCGTGACCGCGATGATCGTTTACGCGCTGTATACCTTCAGGAAATCTCGAGACTATCAACCTGATCTAGAGTTTCATAAGGGTTGGTTTGGCCGCTGGGCATGGGCCTTGGTGCCCATCATCGTGCTTGGAATCGACTTTAGTATCGCTGGCCCTGCACAAAAAACGCTCAACCTGATTGAAAGCCACCCCGATGCTGACTTGACTATAAAGGTGGTTGGCTCGCAGTGGAAATGGACTTATGAATACCTTGACGGTGACGATGATACTAGCAATGATATCTCGATCGTCAGCAACCTAAACCGCGACCCAAAACCTGATAACCCGTTGTATTTGCGGGATGTTGACCACGCCTTAATCCTGCCGACTGATCGCACCATTCGCTTTTTACACACCGCGACTGACGTCTTGCACGCCTGGTGGGTGCCAGCAATTTCGTATAAAAAAGACTCCATCCCTGGCTACATCAATGAAACCTGGACCAAGATTGAAGAAGCAGGCACTTACCGTGGCCAATGCGCCGAAAACTGTGGTACTGGACATTCCTATATGCCCATCGTCGTAAAAGCGATCGACGGTGCTGAATTTGATCAATGGCAAGGTGAGCAAGTCGGCCTCCAGGTCGCGGCCACAGCAGAAGCTAGCTCAGACAAAACCTGGGCACTGGAAGAATTGATGACTAAAGGTCAAGCGGTCTACGCCAGCAACTGCCTGGCGTGCCACCAAGCCGAAGGCCAGGGCTTGCCACCAGCATTTCCTGCTTTGGCGGGCAGCGACATCACCACCAAAGACTTAGCAGCACACCTGAAAATGGTTATCCACGGCAGCGAAACTAACCCTATCATGGCCGCCTGGGGCAAGACCCTTAACGACCTCGACCTGGCTGCTGTCATTACCTATGAGCGTAACGCCTTTGGTAATAGCACGGGCGACGTCATCCAGCCAGCCGACGTAAAAGCTACCCGTTAATCGAATGGGTCAAACAGATACCTAATACTGAATAGCGCAAAACCGGAGAATAACGATGAGTACAGAAGCAACCCATCACGAACATGATCACGACCACGGCGCACCTAGCGGTTTTGGTCGCTGGTTGTTCAGCACCAACCACAAAGACATTGGTACGATGTACCTCATCTTCTCACTGGTAATGTTGTTTATCGGTGGCGGCATGGCAATGATATTGCGGATGGAGTTATACCAACCCGGTCTGCAAATCACCAGCCCTGACCTCTACAACAACTTGCTAACCGACCATGCCTTGATTATGGTATTTGGCGTAGTAATGCCCGCTGCAGCCGGTATGGCTAACTGGATGATTCCATTGATGATTGGCGCGCCGGATATGGCCTTGCCGCGGTTAAATAACTTAAGCTTCTGGCTACTACCCGCAGCCGGGACGATGCTCATTTTGTCCCTGGTTGTCTCTTACATCCCGGGTGTGGATGCAGGTGTACCCGTAAATACTGGCTGGACGCTATACCCACCGCTATCGGTGCAGACTGGCATGGGCATGGACTTTCTGATTTTCGCGGTTCACTTACTCGGCATTTCATCGATTCTAGCGTCTATCAATATCGTCACGACCATCCTCAATATGCGCGCTCCTGGTATGACCTTGATGAAAATGCCGATGTTTGTGTGGTCGTGGTTATTTACCGGCTTCTTGCTCATCATCGTTATGCCAGTTCTTGCTGGCGGCGTGACTATGCTGTTATTCGACCGCCACTTCGGCACGTCATTTTTTGATGCGGCGGGTGGTGGTGATCCGGTTCTGTTCCAGCATTTATTCTGGTTTTTCGGTCACCCTGAAGTCTATGTATTGCTACTGCCTTCAATCGGTATGCTCGGCATGATCATCCCCACTTTTTCACGCAAGCCATTGTTCGGCTACAAGCCGCTGGTGTACTTCATGGGTATGCTGTTCGCGCTGGGGCTGGTAGTCTGGGCGCATCATCAGTACACCGTGGGCATGTCATTGGCGGCCACCACTTATTTTATGATCGGCACCATACTGATTTCGATACCCGTCGGGATGATGCTAATGTCCTTCATCTTCACCATGTGGCGCGGGGCAATGACCTTTGAGACGCCGATGCTATTTGGCGTAGCGATCATCCTGATGTTCTCTTTCGCAGGCACGACCGGTGTCATGCTGGCTGTAGTACCAGGCGACCTGCAATATCACGACACTTACTTTGTGGTTGCCCATTTTCACTACGCGCTGATCCCCGGCTCGTTGTTTGGCATTTACGCCGGTGTGTTTTATTGGCTGCCTAAATGGACAGGCAATATGTATAACGAGCGTCTGGGCCAAATCTTTTTCTGGTGGACGACGATCAGCTTTAACTTTACTTTCTTCCCGCAGCATTTCTCGGGCTTGGCTGGCATGCCGCGCCGGATCGCTGATTATGCGCCACAATTCGTTGAATTCAACATGATCTCCAGCATAGCCGGAATGGCCTTTGGCTTATCTCACCTGTTATTTTTATACATCATTATCCAAACGGTTCGCGGTGGTAAAACCGCTGGTGATAAGCCCTGGGAAGGCGCACAAGTTGGTACTTCAGGGTTGGAATGGACCTTGCCTTCACCACCGCCATTTCATAGCTTTAACATCGCGCCCGAAGTGAAATAGGCCTGCAACCCTAATCCATAAGTAAATAGTGAATAAAAAAATTACAGCACAGAAAAAGCGCTCAAACTTGGTCATCGCACTGATTCTGGGTGCCGTGGTTATTATGGTCGCACTGAGCTCGTATCGGATGCTACAGAACGCCCTCGGCTCATAGGATTAATAAGGATGACCACGCCGCAGCCTAAACGCCATACACGCCAAGTGCTGATGCTATCAACATTGGTGGTAGCTATGTTTGGTTTTGGTTTTGCGATGGTGCCCTTATATGGCTTGATTTGCCAAGTAGCTGGAATCAACAGCACGGCAACAGTTGCCGGTGCAAGTGGTCGCATACCGACGGCAGATATGCTGATCATGGACAAAACCCGGACCATATCGGTTGAATTCGATTCCACCATTAACCATGCGCTGCAGCTTGAATTTGAACCGCTGGAAACTACGATGGCAGTGCACCCTGGTGAATATGCTAAAGTCGATTACCGGGTGAAAAATATCACCGATCAGGACTTGATCGTGCAGGCTGTTCCTGGAATTACGCCTTGGCAAGCAACCGAGCACTTCAGCAAAATAGAGTGCTTTTGTTTTACCCAGCAAACCTTGGCGGCTGGCGAAGAAAAAATCATGCCAGTGCAATTCGTGATCAGTAAAAATTTGCCGCAGAAATACGGCACGGTAACGCTGTCCTATACATTCATGAAGCCGCAAGTCTCAAAACCTAACAACGCTGTCACCAATACAGCACCTGCTAACTTATCTCAATCGGGCTCTGCCCTTCCTGATCCGGCCTTTTTAAACCCGGCTCTAGCCCAAACTAAAAGCTGAGAATATCGCCATGTCAACACAAGCCCCCGGTTATTACATCCCAGAGCCCAGTCGCTGGCCAATTATCGCGGTTCTCAGCGCCTTCCTGATCGCGCTCGGGACAGTCCTATGGATCAATGCTGCGACTGTTGGCCCGTGGATATTAGCTGCGGGGTTTGGCGTATTCATCTATCTGCTATTTGGCTGGTTTGGTCAAGTCGTGGGCGAATCACGGGGCGGTAACTATAACCGTCAGGTAGACACTTCCTTTCGTCAAGGCATGGTGTGGTTTATCACCTCTGAAGCCTTTTTCTTCGTCACCTTTTTTGGGGTCTTGTACTACCTTCGTAATATCGCCATGCCCAGCCTAGGCGGTGAAGGACACCTAGCCTCATCCAACATTTTATGGGAAGGTTTTAAAGCAAGTTGGCCATTGGTCGGTGAGTTGCCCCAAAATTTCAGCACCCTGGTGGGCAGCAAGTTTGCTGGCGCTAAAGAAGCCATGGGCGCTGGCGGTATCCCCGCGATCAACACCGCGATCTTGCTGACATCGGGCCTCACTCTCACTTGGGCACACTGGGGGCTTAAGAAAGAAAATAATAAGCAACTAGTCTTTGGTCTTGCTCTGACAGTTGCATTGGGCTTGACCTTCGTCGCCTTCCAAGCCTGGGAATATATACACGCCTATAAAGAAATGGGCTTGACGCTGAAAGCTGGCATCTATGGATCAACTTTCTATATGCTCACCGGCTTTCACGGCTTACACGTCACCATCGGCTCCATTATGCTGATCGTTATTTTAGTTCGTGCGATCAAACACCACTTCAATGCCCACCAACACTTTGCGTTTGAAGCGACCGCCTGGTATTGGCACTTTGTTGATGTCGTCTGGCTGGGTTTATACCTATTTGTCTATTGGCTATAAACGTAGATTACCTTCTCATAAAAACCGGCAAATAAGCCGGTTTTTTATACTGCCCAAAGCTGGCCAGAATCCGACTAGAATCTCACTACAATGAGTTACAGGTTATGCGGCTGCAAACTACCAGTATAATAACCAACGATCAGCAAGACAAACAGTAATACCGACAGCACCACCCTGAACGTTAATGATGACACCACTTTGTTGCCCTGCGTCCCATCGCGAATTAGATAGTACGCGCTAGAACCTAAACTCAACAATATCAGCGCAATGACGATCAGTATTAAAATTTTAACCATACTCTTTCGCTGTTCCAAACCCGAACAATCAGTATACCCTTTTCAAGGCCAATGGGCGCGCAAAAACTAGAACCCACACCCAAACCCACCTTCAGGCCGACACTGTTTGGCACAGCCTTGATGGTGGTTGGCGTGAGCCTGTTTTTGAGCCTTGCCTGGTGGCAGTATCAGCGTGCTCAGTATAAACGGGATTCACAAATCAGCTTCGACACTGAAATGGCGCGCGCACCGATTGACTACACGTCACTGGATAGCTCAACATCCACCCGTTTTAAGCGCACCCAGCTGAGCGGTCAGTACCTGCCGCAAACCACCGTCCTGATCGATAATATCGTTCACGAGCAGCAAGCGGGCTATCAGGTGATCACTGCCTTTCAAACTGAGAAAGGGCAAACAGAGACAGGGGATGTGCTCAGTATTAACCGGGGTTGGGTACCGCTGGGTAGCGACCGGAATACCTTGCCCACCATCCAAACCCCGGCCGAACTCGTCACCATCATCGGCCGCTTTGATCATCCGCGATCAAAGCCACTGGGCTTGAACGAGGACTTTCTAAGCCAAGCTATTGCTGATCAACGCTGGCCTTGGTTTGAGCTAGATGCCTATCGGCTTAAGACTGGCTTGCCGCTGACGCCTTTATTTGTCAGCCTTGAGCCGGGCGAACCCGGCGCAGCCGTTGCCAAATTACCGATCTTTGATGCCAACATTGGCATGCACATCGGCTATATGATTCAATGGGCAGCATTTGCGCTTGCTGCCATCGTTATTTGGCTGATGATAAGCCGCAAGCAACCTCAATCAAACACCGATATGACGCCATGACCACGCCTCCTAGCCCCCCCAACCACAGCCAGGGCAAGAAACGTTTTTATCTGGTTTTACTCGCGCTTTTATTTGCTGCGCCATGGGTAGTTGCTTGGTATCTTTACTTCATCGATACCGATTGGTTTGAGAGCGTTTCGACCGGGAATTACGGTACTTTTATCACACCCATGCGCGCGGCGCCTGATACCACGTTCACCGACCTTGACGACCAGCCACACGCATTCAGCACCTATAAAGATAAATGGACGTTTATCCAGACCCTAGAGGGTGCCTGCACCGATGACTGCCAGTTAGATTTGTATAAACTCCGGCAAATACGCCTTGCCGTTGCTGAAGATCGTTATCAAATTGAACGTGTTTTAGTCGCCAACAACGTACCAGACACCGACGCATTGCGACAAACGCTCACTGAATACCCTGGTGTTAATGTGCTTGCTGGGCCTGACAGCACGCTGCAGTCACTCAACGAGTGGCTAGGTGCAGATGCCGAGGAAAGTCGCATTTTCTTAATCGACCCCCATAGTCGGCTGATGATGCGTTACCCTAAGGACGCTGACCCGATCAAACTGCTACGGGACTTACAAATCCTGTTGAAACAGAAAATCCATTAAAGCACTGCTATTAGATTGCTACTATTGACCGTATTGAACCATGCCTAGCCTAACTTTGAGCACACCCTCTTTCCAGTCTGTTTGCGCCAGCTATTTCCAGCTATGCAAACCCAAAGTGGTTTCTCTGATCGCCTTTACCGCCTTGGTCGGCATTTTGCTGGCCAGCAATCAGGATACCCAATGGGGTCTGGCCTTGGTTGCATTGATCGGGATTTCCTTGGCCGCAGCCGCAGGCGCAGCAGTCAACCATTACGTCGATGCACGAATTGACGCGTTAATGTCGAGAACCAAAAACCGGCCGCTGCCGAGTGGCGCTCTCCATCCGGCTTCTGCCTTAGTATTTGCAGGCGTACTCGCGGCGATTGCAATGTATTTATTAGCGGTTTACGTCAATCTGCTCACTGCCTGGTTAACTTTTTTCTCGATGATCGGTTACGCGGTGGTTTACACCGTATTTTTAAAGCGTCGAACCCCGCACAACATCGTGCTGGGCGGTGCTGCTGGCGCCATGCCACCACTACTCGGTTGGACTGCCATCACCGGCGCGGTCAGCACCGAAGCGATTGTCCTATTTCTGATCATCTTTATCTGGACGCCGCCCCATTTTTGGGCGCTGGCGATCAAGCGCCGCAAAGAGTACGCCAAGGCTGACATCCCCATGCTGCCGGTTACCCACGGCGTCCACTTTACCAAGCAACAAATTCTGATCTACACCTTAATGCTGTTCGCGATTTCACTGCTGCCTTTCGTGATTAAAATGAGCGGCATTATTTATCTCGCTGGCGCTGTGCCGATCGGCTTTGGTTTTATCTGGCACGCCTATCAACTGTATCGCGCATCCGACGACCGACTGGCCGGCCCTACTTTCGGTTATTCGATTTATTATTTATTCCTGCTGTTCTTGTTTTTATTGCTAGATCATTACATCGGTGGCTACTTGCGCGAATCCTTGTTGCTCACCCCATGGCAATTTAAATACTTATAGCCATCAGAACCGACCCAAGCAAGACTTCTTGAGGTTTAAAACCTTGATCTTCAGCGACGAGAATCCAGGGCAAAACGTGCTGTAATAATCGCAGCAGTTAACACCAGTACCGCCACAGCTTGGTGTGAAGAGGCAAGGGAAATAGGAACCACCAGCAGCAAGGTCGCAATCCCCAGTAGATATTGCACTGTAATGACCAGTATCAATACAGTTAGAGCAGCAAGGAAGCGTACACTCAGATAAGCGGTGAAGCCGCGCCAGACCAAACCCAGAGCCAGCATCAGGGTCACAGTTGCCAGCAGGCGATGGTTAAATTGCACCGCAGCAACATTCTCAAAGCTGTTAATCCACCATGGCGACAGTGCGCCATAATCTTCAGGAATCAGCTGGCCATGCATTAACGGGAAAGTATTGAAGGCATAACCCGCGTGAGTTCCAGCAACAAATCCACCCGCCAATATCGTCACAAATACCAGTAACGCTAGAGCCACAGAGGACCAAACCCAGTGGCGACTCGGTGGATAACGTTCTTGTAAATCAGTAAACCATAGACCCAACGCCACCCATAGCACGCTCGCATAAATAATCAAAGCCAATCCTAGATGCGCGGTCAGGCGATACTGGCTTACTTTTGGGTCATTGACCAAGCCGCTTTTAACCATATACCAGCCCAGCACCCCTTGCAGACCGCCGAGCACGAATAAGCCAACCAGCTTCCAGCGTAACGCCGCAGTCATGGGTATGCGCCATAAAAACCACAGCATGGGTAGTAAAAACAACAGGCCGATCACACGACCCAACAGACGATGAATAAATTCCAGCCAAAAAATCGATTTAAAGCCCGCTAAATCCATTCCGGCATTGACCTTGGAAAACTGTGGGGTGGCTTGGTACAGCTCAAAAACTGCTTGCCACTGCTCCGCAGTCATAGGTGGCAACCAGCCGGTAATTGGCGCCCACTCAACCATGGATAAACCCGAACCGGTTAAGCGGGTCAAGCCCCCCACCACTACCATGCAGAAAATAACCGCGCAAATACTAAACAACCATAAAGCAATGGGCTTGTGTTCGGCAGAGGTCGACATAGGTCACTCAAGACTAATCAAAGGCGTGCAATAATAACCGATTTTTGCCCACTTGCCCTACCCCTTGTGGCAAGCTCAGCAGCTAAATTCCGGCCCTTATGGATAGATTGTGATCGACCTCAGTTCTCGCTAGTATTGGCACTTTGATTAACCCACCGCGAATGACCAAGTATGGCTATCGCAGACCTCTTGACCATTAGAGACGAAATCCCTTATGAAAGCCTTATCAACCCAACCGAGCTGGGTGACGACGATCAGTTCCAATTTGATTGTCATCCCGGTATCTTGCTCTAATGCCTATTGTAAAAATATAGATACCACGATATTGCCGATTTCGACGACACCTCCAGCCGATATATAAATCATGCAACCAGTACAACTTGATCTCAGCGATCACGCTGAGCTACGGGTCGCGATTGTCTCAGACACTCACGGCACGCTGAATCCGAACATAAAAGATATCGTGAACGACTGCGATATTGCGCTGCACGCGGGTGATATTATGGGAGCGGCACCCCTGGATGCGCTGACGCCCAAGCTGGGCATAGTGCTCGCCGTCCTTGGCAATAATGACTACTACGCAACATGGGATCATACAGAACACGCGGTATTGCATGACATACCTGAGCAGATTCTGCTCAAATTGCCGGGCGGTCAACTAGCGATGGAACATTCTCACCGCCGCTGGAATCGCGACTACAACGTTATGCATGACGCGCTGCGACAAACCTACCCCGATACTGATCTGATTGTTTATGGGCATACGCACCAACGCGTCATCGATGACCAAGTACGCCCTTGGGTGGTGAACCCAGGCGCTGCTGGACAGGAGCGGGTTGAGGGTGGCCCCTCTTGCTTAGTTCTGGTCGCGAATAGAGAAAAGTGGGCATTTGAAGAACATGTATTCAAACTCAGTTCGCTTACCTAGGCAATTGTAATCCCCCCGAAAATTAGTAGGAGTGGCAAGTAGAGAATTCTCATAAACTTAGCGAGAGGGATTTTCTATGAAAAAGTCACGATATAGCGATAGCCAGATCATTGCGATCTTGAAACAGAACGAGTCAGGGCTCAGCGTGCCAGATCTTTGCCGTGAACATGGCATGAGCCAAGCAAGTTTTTACAAATGGCGGAGCAAATACGGCGGTATGGATGCCTCACTGATGAGGCGGATGAAGGAGCTTGAGGACGAAAACCGCCGCTTAAAGAAAATGTATGCGGAAGAGAAGCTTAAGTCCGAGATTGCACGCGAGGCCATCGAAAAAAAGTGGTGACGCCGTCTCGACGCAAAGAGATGGCGATCAAGGCCAGAGATCGATTTCCCGCGAGCATACGCTTGGTGTGTAGCGTATTTTCTATCAGCGAGACCTGTTATCGCTATCAGGCCAAATTGTCATCGGAGAACGCGCAAATAGCTGATTGGCTGCTGAGGCTAACGACGACTAACAAACGCTGGGGATTTGGGCTGTGTTTTCTGTATCTACGCAATATCAAAGGCTATGGTTGGAATCATAAGCGCGTGTATCGGATTTATCGAGAGCTAGAGCTGAACCTTAGAATCAAGCCTAGGCGTCGCATCAAACGAGATAAGCCTGAAGCACTGAGCGTACCGATGCAAATCAATCAGGTATGGTCGATGGATTTTATGAGTGATTCACTGGCTGATAGCCGCACGCTACGGACTTTGAATGTGATTGATGACTACAATCGAGAATGTTTGACGATCGATGCTGATCTATCATTACCTAGCGGTCGCGTGATTCGTGCGCTGGAACAGGTCATTGAGTGGCGCGGTAAGCCGAGTGCCATTCGCTGCGACAACGGCCCTGAATACATAAGTCATCAACTGATTGACTGGGCAAATAAGCATCAGATCACTTTGCTCTACATTCAACCAGGCAAGCCGACACAGAATGCCTATATTGAACGATTTAACCGTACTGCTCGTCACGAGTGGCTAGACTTGCACCTGTTTGACTCCGTTGAGCAAGCACAATGGTTGGCTACAAAGTGGATGTGGCAGTACAATAACGAAAGGCCGCATACAGCAATTGGTGGTATACCGCCAAGATATTTGCTGAAAGCTGCTTAAAAGGCTCTACTTGAAACTTCCATTAAAAATGGGGGGATTACACAACCATAGCATTAACCTCAGCAGTTAAGACCATAACCTTGCACGCACTACCTTAACGCTTTAGACTGCGTGGCAAGTTGACACCACTAAATTTCCAGAGAAGCCTCCTAAGGACACCATGTATCGCCGCTATTTTGGCTTAAACCAAAGCCCCTTTAATATTGCCCCAGATGCGCGCTTTTTATTCCTGAGCGACAGTCACCGCGAAGCGATCGCGCACTTGGTTTACGCGCTGGAAGAAAAAGGTGGGTTTGCACAATTAACCGGCGAGGTGGGCTTGGGCAAAACCACGATCACCCGCTATGTGTTGTCAAAAATCCCACAATCGATTGACGTTGCCCTAATTTTAAACCCGCGGGTAGACGAAACCGATTTGCTCCGGACCTTATGTGATGAGCTGCATATCAAGCGGCCCAAGAAAGACAACAATGCAACACTGACCAAACTCATTTTTGAGCATCTATTAAAAACCCATGAAAAGGGTCGGCAGACTATTTTGTT
The DNA here is from genome assembly GCA_965249035.1 of Candidatus Poriferihabitaceae bacterium. GTDB lineage: Bacteria > Pseudomonadota > Gammaproteobacteria > Arenicellales > Poriferihabitantaceae > CBDFKV01. Next base: position 1,005,684 of record CBDFKV010000007.1, read on the forward strand.
GATTGACGAAGCGCAAAATTTGCCCATCGACACGCTTGAGCAAATCCGACTGTTAACCAACCTGGAAACCTCCGAACAAAAGCTGCTGCGCATCATCTTAATCGGCCAACCTGAATTAGCGCGCAAATTGGAGTCGCCAGTGCTTCGTCAATTAGCGCAACGCATTACCGGTCGTTATCGTCTTGAAGCGTTGAATCACAATGAAACTGAGGCTTATATCCAACACCGGCTGAAAATTGCAGGCACAACACGCCAGCTGTTCTCACGCTCGGCGTTGAATTTGATCTACAAGCTCACCAAGGGCACACCACGTCTGATTAACCTGCTGTGCGACCGTGCGCTGATGGGCGCTTATAGCCAGGGCTTACCGCAAGTCACCCGGCAAATAGTCCGAAAAGCATCTAAAGAAAGCTTGCCCGTTTCCAAAGCTGATCGCGGTGAAGTGTTTCAATGGTTGCGCAACGCTGCTTTGATGCTGGCAATCGGCGTTTTAGGATGGTGGTTGTATAAAAACTATGGTGAGCAGTGGCTACAAGACCGCGTTACCAAAAACAACGAGCCACTAAAAACCAGCCAAATGGTCAAAACATCAGGTACTGAGACAAATACCTAGCGACAAATTCACTTAACCCAAAGACGCGAGTTTTAGGCCTGCCGGCTCTTCACCCGAGTATTCAGTTGACAGCCGTATTCAACAAAACCAGTTCGATATTCTAAACGTCCAGCTATGCGTGACTTAAATCAATCACGCATAATGATAGCGATACCTTAGCCGTTAAACGTATTGCACGCGTTCATATCGCCTGACTTCAAGCCTTCCATGAACCACTCGGCTCGTTGCTCACCACTACCATGGGTAAAGCTATCGGGGATCACATAGCCCTGAGTTTTCTTCTGGATGGCGTCATCGCCGATTGCTGCTGCGGCGCGTACGGCCTCTTCGATATCACCTTGTTCCAACGTACCAAAAGTTTTGTGGGTATTGTGCGACCACACGCCTGCCAAGCAATCCGCTTGTAACTCAAACATAACCGACAATTCATTCGCTTCGCTTTTACCGGAACGCGCCTTTAGGCGGTTGATTTGATCGGATAGCCCCAATAAGGTTTGCACGTGATGGCCAATTTCATGCGATACCACGTAGGCTTGGGCAAAATCGCCTTTGGCGCCAAACTTGCGTTGCAGCTCATCGTAAAAGCTGAAATCGATATACACCTTTTGGTCGCCAGGGCAATAAAATGGTCCCATTGCCGCTTGCGCATAACCACAGGCTGAGGGTGTCGAGCCTGAAAACAATACCATTTGTGGTTGCTGGTAGCGACGTCCGCTTTTCTCGAACAACTCTGTCCAGACCGTTTCCGTTTCAGCCAACACTTGCGATACAAATGCTTTCTTGTCGTCATCGATGGGCGAGCTTTCGACCGGCACTTGTTTACCGCCACCACCTAAATTCAAAAACGTCATAGGGTTGAAGCCAAAAAATAGCGCCAATAGCAGGATGACGATCGTCCCGATGCCGCCGCCCATTGCGCTGCGACGCATGCGAGTGCCTCTTCGGTCATCAATATTGCGGCTTCGTCTGTCTGTTCTTTTCATCGAAAACTTCCTTAAATTTCTATTTGATAACACTTTAATAGCAAACAAACCGTCTGCTAAAGGCTATAGCTCAATCGTTAAGATGGGTTGAGATTAAACCGATTTAAAGCATAAATCGCAAATAATTTTTTCGCGCTTGACGATAAGCGATGAGTACACCAAGATCACCGCTCTTTGCCAGATATCTAGCTGATTCAATGACCATAGAAAAAAACTGCTTTGCCAGCGATAATTACGCCGGAATTGCACCCCAAGCGTTTGAAGCATTGACACGCGCCAACCAAGGGTTTGACCGCGCTTACGGTGAAGATGCCTGGACCAAAGAAGCGTCTGATTTGATCCGCAATATTTTTGAAACCGATTGCGAAGTCTTTTTTGCCTTCAACGGTACCGCATCGAACGGCCTTGCGTTAGCCTCCATGTGTCAGTCCTACCACAGCGTCATTAGTCACCGCCTGGCCCACATCGAAACGGACGAATGTGGTGGCCCGGAGTTTTTTTCGAACGGCACCAAACTATTGACCGTCGAAGGTGCTGACGGCAAGGTAAGCCCTGACCAGCTGCACGCCATTATTACCAAGCGCAGTGATATCCACTTCCCCAAGCCTCGGGTATTATCGCTCACCCAAGCCACTGAAGTAGGCACGGTTTATCAGGCAGATGAAATTGCCGCACTTAAAGAGATCACGCAAACACATCAGATGAAGATCCATATGGACGGTGCACGGTTTGCGAATGCAGTGGCGTCTTTAAATGTCAGCCCTAAAGAAATCACCTGGCAAGCAGGTGTGGACGTACTGTGCTTCGGCGGCACCAAAATGGGCTTACCGGTGGGTGAGGCAATCGTGTTTTTTAACAGCAAACACGCTGAAGACTTTGCCTATCGCTGCAAACAGGCTGGGCAATTAGCATCAAAAATGCGCTATATCGCTGCCCCTTGGGTTGGCATGCTCAAAGATGATGTTTGGCTCGATCACGCCCGCCACGCTAATCAGTGTGCACAACAACTGGCTGCGGGCTTATCTCGCATTGACGGCATTGAAATGATGTCCCCGGTCGAGGCAAACGGTGTTTTTGCCCAGCTGCCCACCACCCTCGCGCAATATTTACGCGATCAAGGCTGGCGTTTTTATGACTTTATTGGTGAGGGTGGCGCACGCTTTATGTGTTCCTGGCAAACTCGATCATCAGATATCGAAGCGCTGCTTAATGACGCTAATAAAGCGCCTAGCTAGAGACATCGACTTTAGCCCAGCGGTAACTCGGTTTGCTGATACCCGGCGGGAACTTTAAACAGATCGGGGGTAACGGCACCTGAGCTAATCCGAGAAACACGTGCTGTGGTTTGATCCTTAAGCGATTTCATGTCCAGTGGAATGCCGCCAATTTCTGACTTTGGCAGGGTCGGTATCGCCAAGCCAAGCTGCGATATAACTGACCCCGCACGACTCACCAAATTGTGACTAAAGCGCATAAAGCCGTTTAAGGTCTCAGCGTCTTGCTGTGAAATCGGTAATTGTTTGGCGATACACAGCTCGGTTTGAACTTCCTCATTCTGGTAAGCATGCACTACTTCACAGTCTGTGCCTGCAATTTGTTCTATCGTACCGAGGTGACGATAGCTGACTTCTTCTTTCTTGCCCAACTCGTTATCTAAACCGAAAGTTTTCATCAAGTCCCCCAGCACCCCACCTTGCGAGCGGGCCAACTCAGCGGCAGATTCTAGCAATTGCACCAGTTCACCAATACGTTTTTGATCAATGCGCATATACGATTGATCGGCATGATTTATCACCAGTAGCTCGCTTTTAGCGGTATCAAATAATATGTCGTCTCCGCCCACGCGCTGGTCCACAATCCGAACCTTGTCCGCTTGCACATACATGGCGTAATTCATGGCGATTCCATTTTGCACCACGTCGGTGTCAATCCGGGCATCGGCCATCGCATTATTAGCTAGCAATAGTGCTAAAAACCAGCTCATCCATATTTTTATCATACCGTTCAGTGCCCAACTTTGATTAATATTGCGAGCGATCATCACATGCTGAGGATGAAAAAGGGCTGAACACCATTGATTGAGTTTATACCTGATTCGAAAGTCTACCTGCTTGAATGACTTGGACTTAGCCGCAAACGGTTTAATTTTGATATATACTCGCCGTAGGTTCGCATATTATTTATTAGAAAAGCGTACCAAAACAAGGAGCAAGAGCCGCTTTTCCAATCGATTAGAAGCATCGACTCATTTGAACCTTAGTTTTAACAATCACTATATTAGAGGATCTAGTTAATGAAGAAATTCGCACTTAAGGCGGTTTCAGCCGCTGTTTTTACCAGCGTAGCCACCCTGCCAATGACGGCATCGGCAACCAACGGTATTTTGGCCTATGGCAATGGCATGATTGCCCACGGCATGGGTGGAGCTGGCATCGCCAACGCCGCAGAAGCCATGTCCGCAGTTGACAACCCAGCGCTGGCTGCCAAAGTCGGCGCCAGTTGGGGTATTGGTGCATCAGCGTTCAACCCAAATCGTTCAGCTAATGTTGGCATGGGTGACGTAGACAGCGACTCAGACTGGTTTCTAATTCCGCATGGCGCCTGGTTAACAGAAGTGGGCGATAACGCCGTAGCTGGCGTTACCGTATCGGCACTGGGCGGCATGAACACCGACTATCCTCCAGCCTTATTTGGTACCACTGTTGGTATAGATTTGGCAGGCATCATTATTGCCCCTACCTATGCTATTAATACTGGTAGTGCCTCTTTTGGTGGCCAATTACTGCTTGGCTATGAAGCATTGGAATCAACCGGCCCTGGCGCTGGCGGACTACCACGCGACGACGATGACTCTGCCACAGGCTTCGGCTTCAAACTGGGTGCAACATTCGATGTATCAGATAGCACCACAGTCGGCCTGACCTATCAATCCAAGATCAAAATGGATGAAATGGACAATCACGCCTCATTTATTTTTGCCCAAGCATCCGAACAAGATCTGAGCTTGCCTGTTATCGCGGGCCTAGGAATCAGCTCACAGGTTAATGATCAATGGAAAGTAGCCGCTGATATTATGCGCGTTAATTGGTCTGACGTTGCCATCTATGACGAATTGTTTGGCTGGGAAGATCAAACCGTGTTTAAAATCGGTGCAGAAGTTGGCCTAGCAAACGACCTGAAAGTGCGTTTCGGGTTCAACCATGGTGACTCACCTATCCCCGATACCGCAACCGGCAGAAATATTCTTGCTCCCGCTGTTACCGAGGACCACTATACCGTCGGTTTTTCCAAGCCAATGGGCGCGGGTACGCTTTCCGGTTACTATGCGCGTATCCCAGAAGCTGAGCAGTCACAAACAGGTGGCCCAGGTGGATTCCCAAAAATCCGCATGGATCAAAATGCCTTTGGTGTTGCTTATCACGTCGAATTCTAAGCTTTGGCTGAATTCGGCTGACTCGCACCTTGCGGCTCAACTACAATCGAAACGGAAGCTTCGGCTTCCGTTTTTTTTGACTCTTTTATTTGATAAAGACTTAATCATGCAAACGACCTCGCCCACAATTAAGCTCCAGCTCAAGCACACATCGGTACGCCAGTATCAAAACACTCCTATCGACCAAGCATTGCTGGAGCAGATAGTCTCCGCCGGCCAAGCTGCGGCCACCTCCAGCTTCATTCAAGCCTGCTCCGTCGTTCGCGTCACCGAGCCTGACGTACGACAAAGTATTGCCGAAGCGGCGGGCGGTCAACGTTGGGTCGAAGACGCACCTGAGTTTTTGGTTTTTTGCGCCGACATGTATCGGGTCAATATGGCTTGCGTTCAGGCCGACCAAGGTGAGTTGGAAGGCTATAGTGAGCACAGCTTGGCTGCCATCGTTGATGTTGCCCTATTTGCTCAAAATGTGATGCTAGCAGCTGAATCTGTCGGGCTGGGTGGGGTTTATATCGGCGGCATCCGCAATGATCCACAGCGGGTTAGTGATTTACTGCTACTACCCCATCGCGTGATACCCGTATTCGGCATGTGCCTGGGCTATCCCGCTACCGATACAGAAGTAAAACCGCGAATGCCGGTAGAGTTGGTGCTACATCAAGATCGCTATCAGCCAGCAACCGAAGCGGACTTACACACTTACGACAATCAGATGGCAGCCTATTATCAAAGTCGCTCAAGCAACGTTAGAATCAGCGACTGGACATCGGTTACCGCCAACGCCACGCAGGGCAAGAAACGGGAACATATGGCTGAATTTCTCAATCGAAAAGGATTTTTCAAGCGTTGATGTTACTTACCGCTGACAGATCTGATTATTAATTAAATCATCAATGTGCTCGCTACCATGAATGCTTTTCTAAACTTGCTCGACCAGAAACCCTATATCCTCGCTGACGGTGCAACCGGCACCAACTTGTTCACCATGGGGCTGGAAACCGGTGATGCACCCGAACCCTGGAACATTACTCACCCCGACCGTATTCGCAGCTTGCACCAACAATTCGTCGATGCCGGATCTGACTTGATTTTGACCAATAGCTTTGGTGGCACTTCGTTTCGGCTTAAATTGCATGGCTTTGAAGATCAGGTCTATCAGCTCAACAAAGCTGCGGGGGAAATCGCCCGTGAGGTTGCGGATAATAGCAACCGGCCCATCATCGTCGGTGGCTCAATGGGGCCTACGGGTGAAATGATTGTCCCGCACGGCGAAATGACCCACGAGCAAGCAGTAACTGCGTATCAAGAACAGGCCCGTGGGCTGCAAGCGGGTGGCGTTGACGTATTTTGGCTGGAAACCTTATACGCCAAAGAAGAGTTAGCCGCCGCTATGGAGGCGTTGTCCGACTTTGATTTACCGATTTGCGCGACGATGAGCTTTGATACCGCCGGCCGCACCATGATGGGTTTAACCCCTAAAGACCTCGCCAGCGTTGCACCGGATTTAGGCCTAAGTGCTTTTGGTGCTAACTGCGGAGTTGGCGCGTCAGACCTACTCGCGACCACTTCTAGCTTCCATCAAAACGCCAGTGATGACGCAGTCATCATCGCTAAAGCCAACTGCGGCATCCCCTCCTATCAAGAGGGCGAAATCGTCTATTCTGGTACCGAGGCGTTGATGGCGGATTACGTCCAATTGGCGCTTGATGCGGGCGCGCGTATTGTCGGTGGTTGCTGCGGCACGCGCTTTTCGCATATCGCTGCGATGCGTAAGGCGATGGATAATTACCAGCCCGGTAGCGCACCTGATGTTGCTGACATTGAAGCTAAAGTGGGTGCCATGTCGGACGGCTCAAAACGGATTTTTGCTGGCAACACCAGCATCCCAACCAAGCGCCGGCGACGACGTTAGCGACGTGCGTGGGGTTTAAGCCGCAAAGCCCAGGTTTCCACGCCATGCCAAGAACATACAGCGAGCAGTAACGTCAGTGGAAACGCACTCATCAATAAGCCAGCGGGGCTGACTCCCTCCCAATAATACGCAACCAGTTGCTGGGTTGGAAAACCAAAAATATAGATGCCGTAAGAGTAATCACCGAGCCGATTAAAATTTAGTAGCGAACGCCAAGGCAGATAGGCCGCCCATAAAACCAGATAGGGTAAAGCGCTATACGTCAGCGCAACCAAAGCGGGTCGAAAAGGCGCACACAGCAGAATTAGCACACATATTACGATGGCAGCTCGGCTCGACAGCACAACCTGGTGACGAAACCAGTAGAGCAAAATCCCCGCTCCAAACATGGCGACAAAACGGTAGTAGGAATCATCAATGCCTAGCCAGGTATCTTCACCTCGCAGCGTAAAGAGCCTAACGAACATTGCCAGTGAAAATACAGTCATGACGATTACAATCGTTACAAAAGCGCTCTTCGCCCAAGGGTTTTTTGCCAATAACAAAAACGACCCCAATAACGCTAAGGCCAAATATAGCTCCACTTCGTAAGGCAAGGTCCACAACGGTGCATTGACAATTTCTCGGGCAGCCTCACTAAATACGCCTGGCAATGTATCTGGAATATCCCCAACAATCAGCAAGCTATTGTTAACTACAAAGTGCCAGGTTTCCTCTGCACTGAGATACTCAGCGAGCGGCAGCGTCGTCACCAACGCACCGACCACAAAAGCTGAGTACCCGACAGCAAGAATCAGTGCTGGATAGATACGCAGAACACGAGCGGCTAGAAAGTGTCCAATATGCGCGCGCTGTACCAGGCTTTTCATCACCAGAAAGCCGCTAATGACGAAAAAGACGTTCACCGCCATATAACCCATCACCACCGGGAGGGGTCGGATGCCCGCCCCGGCCAGCGGAAAACAATGGCTAACAAAGACTCCTAGTGCCGCAGCGAATCTGATCAATTGGAAATGATTGTCGCGCGACTGCAAATAGTCAGCGATGGGTTTCGCCATAGAGGTCTAGTGGCTGACAGTTTTTGAAAACAGGTGAATGATCACCACCCCACAGATGATTAAACCCATGCCTAATATGGCTGGCCAATCCGGAATTTCTTTGTATAAAAACACGCCTACAACCGCGACCAGAACGATCCCCAAGCCAGACCAAATCGAATACATCACGCCTAGCTGCATCTGCCGCAACACCAGCGTCATATAATAAAAAGAGGCGCCATATGTCAGGATCACCAACACGGATGGTGCTAGCCGGGTGAATTCAGCAGTCGCTTTTAAGGCGCTGGTGCCCACCACCTCAAATGCAATCGCTAAAACCAAATAGAAATAGTGCATTACCCTCTCCTCATTGATAGCCGCACAGCGGCGAATGCCTTAATCCCGGACTGGGACCGTATAATTTAACCCTAAGCGCCCACCATCGGCATAGATACATTCACCGGTGACGTAAGACGAATCATCGCTGGCCAAGAATACGGCAATGCTAGCAATTTCCTCAATGGTTCCACAACGCCCCATCGGCGTTCGTGACAAGATCGCCCGGCGTGCATCATCGTCAGCCATTACTTGCTCTAACATGTCGGTCAATATACTGCCCGGCCCGATGGCGTTGACCCGAACGCCTTTATCAGCGAGAGCAACTGCCATTACCCGGGTAAGTTGATCAAGCCCACCTTTAGAGACGTTATAGGGCAAAATGCCAGGGATCGCTAATTTGCCATTCACAGATGACATATTAATGATGGCGCCCGAGCCCTGCTCGACCATAACCTTACCAACCGCCTGACTGAGCAAAAAAGGACCTTTTAAATTGACTCTTAGCACCGCATCGAAATCTGCTTCGCTGATATCAAGTACGTCTCCGGTACGCAAAATCCCGGCATTATTAACCAATATATCAATCTGCCCATACGTAGTGTGGACGTTCTCCACCAAAGTATTTACCGCTACAGAGTCCCCCACGTCACAGAGCTCAAACCGGCTTCCGGGAATCTGGGCTGCAACGGCTGTACCTTTGCTATTATCAATATCAACCACTATTACGCGTGCGCCTTCAGCCGCCATCGCCTCAGCAATGCCTTTGCCGATACCCTGTGCCGAGCCTGTAATAATTGCCACTCGATTATGTAAACGCATAATTCCTCCTCATCGTATTTTCTTAAGCTAGGTAAGCAATAAAAGTTGCATACCAAGTACTTATAGTTCCCTGCTAAATCAGGAAACGCTTAAACAAAGCCTGGAACAACATCAAGTTTCAATGAAATTGGGGGACGGCTGATGTGCACTGTAGCTCCAATCGGCCAAAACCAAGGTTCAGTTAGCGAAGATTTGTAAGGAAAGCATTGGATGCTCTGCAGCGATAACGCAACATGAGCTGGCCAAGTTTGCGTCCAATTGTGCCTGCGTTTGTTAAGGAATATCCTACTCCCATATAGAAATTTCCTCTTTAACCAGCACCGTTTGTACAGCTCTTCTCTGCTCAATTCGCTTTGCATGGTTTGTCCAGTTTGAAAATATCGTCATATCCAAACCTAATCGATTACCCCAACGAAAAAAAACTAATAGGTAGGGATCAGCAATCGAATAGCTATCTCCTACTGCCCATTTTTCCGTCTGTAGTTTCACATCGATCTGAGCATAGGTTTCAAAAAGATTCTGCATCCCCTTTGCTTGTATGCCTTTATGAGCGTCGATATCATCACTAAAGCGTTCTGTTCGCCAGTTTTGTGCAATTATCGAAGCGTGTATACCCGATAACCAATTCATCCATTCTATTGCACGAGCCATGCCTATGGGAGTGTTTTCTAATAAATTTGAGTGGGGGTAGGAAAGGCAAGATTAGGGCGCCCGACAGGAGTTGATCCTAACCCAATTGAGTGAGTGAAAATCTACGATGGAGCGAACAATCACCGATCAGGCACCCGTGATTAAAAGGATATGCAGCTGGATAAAGTGTCCGCTGCGCACGCACTTTTCCGCTGATAAGCTGTATTGATCTATGTCTGATACGGCCTGAGTTGTCCGACACTTTTCATGTTGAAAAATGCAACTTCACTATGAGAGGTAAGCGATCTGCAAAGACATGCGATATAGATTAAAAAAGGGCGCCAAATGACGCCCTCTTATAGAAAAGCTGAATTAACCTAATCGTTAATCACTTTTTCAGCAGCTTTATCAACTGCTTCGGCAGCATCACTTGCCATTTCACCGGCTTTTTCTTTAGTTGCGGAAGCCGCATCTTTAGTGGCATCAACTGCGTTACTGGTCACTTCACTCGCTTTTTCCACAGTGGCTGAAGCAGCATCTTTGGTCGCTTCAACCACATCACCTGCTTTGTCCTTCACCTTACCCGCCGCATCTTTAGTGGCATCAACTGCGCTGCTGGTCACTTCACTCGCTTTCTCCATAGTAGCTGAAGCAGCATCTTTGGTGGCATCTACAGCATCACCGGCAACTTCTTTAACCGCTTTACCTGTATTTACGGCTGCATCCGCTACATGGCCTGCGGCTTCTTTAGTCGCGTCAACAGCGTTTCCAGCAGACTCGCCTGCCTTCTCCATACTATCTTTAGCGACTTGGTTTCCATCGTCACCGCAAGCAGTTAGCAAAAACAAAGGTGTGATAAGCGTTGCAATCAATCGATATTTCATGAGATGTTTTCCTTTAGTTAAATAGTGGAGAATCTTAAAAACAGCGCGATTGTTGATTCTGGCGATGAACTCAGAATGAATCTAGAATGAATCTAGAACGAACTTTGAAGTTACCCGACCCCGAGTTATATAAACTGTCGTCATGCTAGCACTAGCTTGACTTATCCTTTACTATTTGGCGCCCTGATTACTCAATCAATAACAACGTATTTTCGTGAGGAGAACAGAATGAAAGAAGTTTATGTAGTAGGTATCGATGGTAGCAATAGCAGCATACGTGCCGCTAAGCATGCAGCCGATCAAGCATCAAAGTTGGGCGCAAGCTTAAAAGTACTCCACGTTCTGGAGTGGTCACCTTACAGCTTTCTCACCCCTGAGGAATTAGAAGAACGTCACAAACGTCGAGGAGAAGAGCTGGAACGAGCCAATACAGCAATCGTTGGTCCTATTATTAAAGAACTCAGTGATTACGACGTTAAAGTTGATGGTGATGTCCGCTATGGGAAAATCGCCGAAGAAATCTTTACCTACTGCAAAGAAAATGACGCCAGCCAAGCCTTTATTGGCCATCACGGTGAGCGCAGTGTTGCGACCCGCATTTTCGGCACGGTGCCCAGCGCGTTGGTACAAATCAGTAAAGTGCCTGTCACCGTCGTTCCTTAACAATAGAGGAGATCATAATGAAAAACATAAAAACCATTTTTGCGATAGTAAGCAGCTTTTTGACCCCGGCGATAGCCTTTGCTCAAGAAACGGGTGAAAAATCAATGGATCAAATCATTAATGACGCCGTCGCACCCATCGTCAGCCCTTTCGTTAACGCAATTTTTTCACCGCTTCCTGGGTCAGAAGCGATATTGGGCACCGCATTTCCGTGGATCGTTTTGTGGTTGGTCGTCGCTGCAGTCATCTTCACGCTCTATTTTGGGTTTATTCAATTCAGAGGGTTCAAGCATTCTATTGAATTAGTGCGCGGCGATTATCTCGACCCAAAAGACGCGGGTGAAGTCACGCCATTTCAGGCGCTGTGTACCGCGCTTTCAGGCACCGTTGGCCTGGGGAATATTGCTGGCGTTGGTGTAGCGGTCGCGATTGGTGGGCCGGGCGCAACGTTCTGGATGATTCTGGCGGGCGTGTTGGGCATGGCTTCGAAGTTCACCGAGTGTATTCTGGGCGTTCATTATCGTAACGAATATGCTGATGGTACCGTCTCTGGTGGGCCGATGTACTATCTCTCTAAAGGTCTCAAAGAACGTGGAATGGGTGGCCTCGGCAAAGTACTGGCTGTGATGTTTGCGATTTGCTGTATTGGCGGCGCCTGGGGCGGCGGCAACATGTTTCAGGCGAATCAGTCGGCTAGCCAGTTCGCTAGCATTTTCCCTTACTTTGCGGACAAAGGTTGGTTATTCGGTTTGGTGATGGCGATCGTTGTCGGTGCCGTCATCATTGGTGGGATCAAGTCCATCGCCCGAGTTACCGAAAAAATCGTTCCCTTCATGGCAGCGATCTACGTAGGCTCAGCACTCATAATCATTTTGCTAAATTTTGGCGCTATCGGTGATGCTTTCGGTGCCATTATCAACGGTGCTTTCGCACCCGTCGCAGTTGCCGGTGGTGCAGTCGGGGCTTTGATCCAAGGCTTCAAGCGTGCTGCCTTTTCTAACGAAGCAGGTGTCGGCTCTGCTGCCATCGCACACTCAGCGGTACAAACCAAGCATCCGGCGACAGAAGGTTATGTGGCCTTACTTGAGCCGTTTATCGATACAGTAGTCATTTGCACCATGACCTCATTGGTGATCACGATCACTGGCTCATGGATTCCTGCGGGAGAAACTGGGCATCTTGCCGGCATCGCACTAACGTCTAAAGCCTTCAGTAGTGCCTGGGGTGGGTTTGATTACGTACTAACCTTGGCTGCGGTAATGTTCGCCTTCTCGACGATGATCTCCTGGTCTTATTACGGCCTGAAATCCTGGACCTATCTCTTCGGTGAAGGAGTAGCAAAAGAACTGGTATTTAAAATACTATTTTGCCTGTTCGTAATCATCGGCGCGTCCATAAACCTGGGAACAGTTATCGACTTCTCCGATGCGATGATTTTCGCCATGGCGATCTTTAACATCATTGGCCTCTACTTCCTGATGCCGAAAGTTAAGGAATTGTTACATGACTATCAAGCCAGGTTAGCTTCGGGTGAATTTAAGAAAGTGAAATAATCACGCCCTTAACTACTTGATCGAACACTAGCCGGCCATCATTGGCCGGCTTTTTTTGTTATCGGATACCAGTGATTAGACAACAAATATCGCCGACAAACTGGCATCAGCGACATTACAAACTATTTAGGCAAAAGCACTCCGAAAAAAGGCGACATTAGGCTATCATCTGCACTCGTTTCTTAGCGGTCTGGCAAGCAGACAAATTTCCCTAGTGCAAGACGACACACTCACTCTATCAACTCGATTTTGGCGCTGGTTTCACAGCTTTGGCTCGCCACAGCGATTTTACCGGTTTGCCTCAAGCTGGGCGCCCTGGCTGGCGTGGCTATCAGGCATTCTATTCGTGGCTGGTTTAATTGGCGGTTTGGTTTACGCGCCCGCCGACTATCAACAAGGCGATAGCTTCCGCATTATTTACGTCCACGTGCCCGCCGCGTGGATGAGCATGTTCACCTATGTGGTGATGGCCGTTGCCGGTGGGGTTGGATTCATCTGGCACATGAAACTTGGCGACGCAGTCGCTCGCGCCAGCGCACCCTTGGGCGCCTGGTTTACGTTTATCGCACTGATTACTGGCTCGCTATGGGGTAAGCCGATGTGGGGCACCTATTGGGTTTGGGACGCGCGCCTGACTGCTGAGCTGATCCTGTTATTTCTTTATCTTGGCTATATGGCATTGGTTTCTGCCTTTCCCGATCGTCGCACTGCATCACGCGCTGGCGCGATTTTGGCGATGGTTGGAGTTGTCAATCTGCCCATTATTCACTATTCGGTTGAATGGTGGAATACGCTGCACCAAGGTGCTACGGTCACTAAATTCGATAAACCCTCGATCGACACCCGTATGCTAATCCCATTGCTACTGATGTTTTTTGCATTTCAGCTGTATTATTTCGCAGTCATGTTTGTGCGGGTGAAAAATGAATTACTCGACTCCGAGCGTCGCACTCGTTGGGTCGCAAAGTTGATCAGCAATGCTGAGAGGCACAAACAATGAGTGACTTCCTACATATGGGTGGTTACGCCTTTTTCGTCTGGACCAGCTTTGGCATTTCATTCGCGATTTTAGTCTATAACGCCATCCAGCCCTTGATCCGCCATAAACAGTTAAAGCGCGAAATCAGCGGCCAAATTAAACGTCAACAATCGATAAAAGAGCATGCATCCAAAACGTAAACAACGCTTAATTCTGGTCATTATGCTGATCGCAGGATTAGCAATCGCGATTGGTTTTGCACTGATGGCACTCAATCAAAATGTGAATTTGTTCTTTACCCCGACCCAGGTAGCCAACGGTGAAGCGCCAGCGAACACTGCTTTCCGCTTAGGCGGCATGGTCGTTGATGGCAGCGTTGGCCGCAAAGAAGATGATTTGACGGTTTCTTTTGACATCACTGATACCGCAAAATCAGTGACCGTTTATTACAGCGGCATCTTGCCTGATTTATTTCGTGAAGGACAAGGGATCGTGACCTTGGGCAAGCTTGAGAATGGTGAGTTCATCGCTGAAGAAGTGCTAGCCAAACACGATGAAAACTATATGCCACCGGAAGCTGAGCACGCAGTCAAAGAAGCGAATAAAAAGGTTTATCAGCAATGATTCCTGAAATCGGCAATTTTGCTTTAGCACTCGCTTTAGTGCTGGCGCTGATACAAGCGATCATCCCCACCATCGGCGTCAAACAAATGCGCCCGGCCTGGATTGCCGTTGCTAAACCCGCAGCCATCACCCAGTTTATTATGGTTGCCATAGCGTTCGCGTGCCTGACTCAGGTATTTATCACCAGTGATTTTTCCGTTTTGCTGGCAGTACAGCACTCCAACACCAAGCTGCCATTGATGTACAAAATCTCCGGTGTATGGGGTTCGCACGAAGGCTCCTTACTTTTGTGGGCGCTGTTTCTAGCCCTATGGACGCTGGCAGTAGCTCTATTCAGCCGCTCTATGCCCTCAGACATTCAGGCGCAGGTGCTAGCAGTGATGGGCATGATTTCCGTCGGCTTTCTGCTGTTCATGCTACTCACCTCAAACCCGTTTGATCGCTTGTTGCCCGCCGCACTCGAAGGCCGGGATTTAAATCCTTTGCTTCAAGACCCAGGCTTGGTTTATCACCCACCGCTGTTATACATGGGCTATGTTGGCTTTAGCGTTGCTTTCGCCTTTGCCATTGCTGCCATGATCAGCGGTCGGCTAGACGCCAGCTGGGCGCGCTGGTCACGCCCATGGACCAATGTGGCTTGGTTATTCCTGACGCTGGGTATCGCCTTGGGCTCTTGGTGGGCCTATTACGAACTGGGCTGGGGCGGCTGGTGGTTTTGGGATCCGGTCGAAAATGCCTCTTTCATGCCGTGGTTAGTCGGCACCGCCTTGATGCATTCTCTAGCGGCCACCGAAAAGCGCGGCGTCTTTAAAGCCTGGACAGTGTTGCTGGCGGTTTTCGCTTTTTCGCTGTCCTTACTTGGCACATTCCTGGTTCGTTCTGGCGTCTTAACCTCGGTGCATTCATTCGCTTCCGACCCTGGGCGCGGCTTGTTCATTTTAATCTTTTTAGTCATCGTGATTGGTGGCTCTTTGATTCTGTACGCGTGGCGTGCGCCAAGTATACGCAGCCGCGTACGCTTTGAGGCGATCTCACGTGAAACCGGGCTGCTGATGAATAATTTACTGTTGGTAGTCGCCGCCTTAGCCGTCTTGCTCGGCACGCTCTACCCACTCATTATCGATGCGCTCAGCATGGGCGAGATCAAGCTCTCGGTTGGCCCGCCCTATTTTAATACCGTATTTGTGCCACTCACTGCGCCGCTGGCGATTTTTGTCAGCCTCGGGGCTTTTGCGCGCTGGAAACGCGATAGCTTAAGCCGCATGGCAAAATCTTTGATTGTGGCGTTCGCGATCAGCGTTGCTATAGGATTTAGTGCTCCGTTGCTGGCGAGCCACTACTCCTTCAACGCAGCATTGGGTGCGACCCTTGGTACCTGGGTCATCGTTTCCAACTTGATGATTTTATGGAGTCGAGTCAGTGGCAAACGCGACAGGGTGAAGGCTTTCCGTCAATTACCACTTGGCTATCACGGTATGATCGTCGGCCATATCGGCCTGGGGGTGTTTGTCCTTGGGGTGACATTTACCAGTGCCTACAGTATTGAAAAGGATGTGCGTTTAAGCCCGGGCGAGTCCTATTCCGCCGCCGGATACGATTTCACTTTTAATTCGGTCGCAGCACATCCCGGCCCTAACTATCAGGCGCAACGGGGCATCATTGACGTCAGCCGTGATGGCAAAGCCATTGCCACACTGAACCCCGAAAAGCGCACCTATCAATCGGGCATGCCAATGACAGAAGCTGCTATTGACGAGGGCTTCTTTCGTGATTTATACGTCGCCTTGGGTGAGCCGATTGGCGAAACCGGCGCTTGGGCGGTTCGCATTTATCATAAGCCGCTGATTCGTTGGATTTGGCTAGGCGCCGTCATCATGGCCTTGGGCGGCCTGTTGGCTGCTATGGACAAACGCTATCGACGCTTAAAAGCAGTGCCCGCATGAACCGTTACATCATCCCACTGCTGGTTTTTTTGGTGCTGGTTAGCTTTTTGGCCGTCGGCTTACGTCTGGACCCCAAAAAAGTGCCATCACCCTTTATCGATAAACCGACACCGGCATTCAAAGTGCCACAATTGCACGACTCATTGACGACTATCAGCAACGAAGACATGCGTGGCAAAGTTTGGTTGTTGAACGTTTTTGCCTCTTGGTGCGTCGCTTGTCGCCAAGAGCACCCGTTGCTGAATGCTCTGGCGAAGAAAGACTTAATTGAGATCATCGGCCTAAATTACAAAGATGAAAGCATCGACGCCAAAAACTGGTTACAGGCTTTAGGCGATCCTTACGATGCCATTGCCTTTGATTACGATGGCAACGTTGGGATTGATTATGGCGTTTATGGCGTGCCTGAAAGTTTTTTGGTGGATAAAAAAGGCGTCATTCGCCATAAGCAAATCGGCCCTTTTGACGCCAATAGCTTCAAAAATACCCTGCTGCCGATGATTGAACAACTGAATGCCGAAGGTTAGCAGGAGCATAATAACAACCATGCCTCACTTATATAAAACATTGATGATGTCTTGCCTCGCAGCGCTGCTGTTGGGCAGCTTGGGTGCTCAGGCTAAAATCGAAGCACATCGCTTTGAAAGTCCGGAACGAGAAGCTTTGTATCAACAAATGATCGCGGAACTACGCTGTCTGGTCTGCCAAAACCAGAACCTGGCAGATTCAAACGCAGAGCTTGCTAAAGACCTGCGTGACAAAACCTACAACATGGTTTCGGGCGGAAAAAGTCGCGGTGAAATTGTTGATTATATGACCCAACGCTATGGTGATTTTGTCCTCTACCGGCCTCCACTTAAGGCATCAACCATCCTGCTCTGGGCTGGGCCATTTGTATTTCTCTTAATCGCGCTTTTTATCGGCATTCGCATCGTCCGAAAACGCAATCTTACTCTAGCTGATGATATGCCTGCGGCTTTAGAAACCGCCGAAGACTTACTCAAAAACACTGACCAATGACCACCTTGATTCTTATCGCCTTGGCACTCGCCGTGGTGAGTGTCCTCGCCCTGCTTCCGGCTTTGTTAGGCAAAACCACCGTCAAGATGGAAAGTATGCGCGCGCGCAATATAGCCATCGCCAAAGAACGCCTGATTGAGATCGAGTCCGCTTACGACGTCGGCGATATTTCAGCGGTGCAACTCGAAGCTGAGCGGAAAGAGTTAGCCGCCACGCTGGCTGATGACCTAGAAGTAGCAGAGATTACGACACCTCGATCAGCGCAAAAAAGTGCCCCTATTCTTGCCACCGCCTTGATTTTCTTGATACCGATTGGCGCAGTTGCTGCCTACTGGGCTTCTGGCCATCGCGGAGTACCTGATACTTCACCCGTTCAGGATGAACAAATGGCATCACTGGCGCTAGAAGACTTAATCAGCGGTTTGGAAGCAAAAGTCAGTGCCGACCCCAACCAAGCGGAAGGCGTTTATTTGCTGGCTAATACTTATATGCGTTTAGGCCGCTTTCGGGAATCTGCTAATACCTTCAAGCATCTTCGAACGCTGACTGACGACGATGCGGACACTCTGTCAACCTACGCCGACGCATTAGTCATGGCCAATGACCAGAACTTTAATGCCGAATCGCGAGACTTGCTCGATACCGCCATCCAGCTAGAGCCAAACCATATCAAATCGTTATGGCTGGGCGGTATGGCGCATCTGCAAACCGATAGCCCGGAGCAAGCACTGACTTATTTCTCCCGACTTAAGCCACTGATTAAAGATGACCCGGAGTCCTTACAAACCATCAAACCGATGATCGAAAAGGCTCGCACCTTATTGGGCGAAGAGCGCGCCGATGCGATCATTGCCGCCAATACCAATGCCGACGAACCAATCAACAGCGGTGCTTCTGCGATCACGGTTAACGTGGTTTTATCTCCCAGCCTGCTGGGCCAAGTCAGCCCCGATGATGTGCTGTTTGTGTTTGCGCGCGCTAAAGAAGGCCCACCGATGCCGCTTGCGGCTGCGCGCAAAACCGTCGCTGACTTACCGCTGCAAGTCATGCTTGATGACTCCATGGCCATGTTGCCGCAAATGGCCTTGTCACAATTCAGCGACGTAGTAGTCAGCGCACGTATTTCCAAATCCGGACAACCGACCGCTCAGCCCGGCGACCTGCAAAGTGAACTGGTCGAAACTACTACTAGCGGTGCTGAGGCCATTGATCTCATCATCAGCAATATCGTGCCTTAGCCGGAAATTAGGAGCCATGGAGAAATCATTTCTTATCAAACTGCTGGTGGTCAAACTGCTGATCATTGCGGTCGTCGGGTTTGTTGTCTGGCGGATGCTGGCGTAGTTATTGTTGCGATTTCTCCTGTTCATTGGGTTATTAGTGGCTGCTGCTAACGCTCAAGCTGCGTCACTCGAACAACTAAAACAACACTGGCAATCGGTTGCAGCTGGTGTTGCCACCACTATTGCTATCCATGAGCTGGGCCATTTGGCCGTCGCCGCAACGGAAAATGTAGACGCTGAATTTAATGGGTTGAGTATTGTCTACCCCGAAGATGACCTCAGTGATCGCAGCCATTTACGATTGGCGTCTGCTGGCTACCAAAGCCAGTGGTTAGCCTCAGAATACGCCTTCCACCAGCTCGATAAAACACCCGATTCCGCCAAACAGCGCGCTTTTTATCAGGGCATGGTGCTGGGTCATATCGGCATTACCGCAGCGTATCTGACTTTTTTGAAAAACCACGACCAAGGAGATTCACTCGGTATTTCAGAAGCAAGCAGCCTGTCGACCGATCAAGTGGCACTCAGCCTTGCTATCCCCGCCGCACTGGATAGCTGGCGCTTATTCGGCACCTCTCCGCCACGCTGGGTACCGATGGTTTCTAAGAGTTCTAAATTGGCTGGTGTCGCACTGGTCTGGACATTCTGACGCCACACAGATACTGTAAAAACCAAACAAGCATTGCTTAGGTACCGATTGCAGTTCTACTCGGTAGATATTTTCACTCGTCTATATCTTATTAAAATCAACTTTTAAAAAGTGTTTTTTAGATCATGATTACAATAGATTTTGTTCTTATCTGGATTGCCTGGATATTAACTATTGGCAGCCCAGGGCCTGCAACACTGTCAATAGCAAGTTGTGCAATGGCACATGGAAGGCGTACGGCTTTCTGGTTATCACTGGGTATTCTTATTGGGGGTGCTGGCTGGGGTATCGCGGCAGCTGCGGGTATGGGGGCATTGATGTTAACAAACGCCTGGTTGTTTGAAGTCATCCGTTATTTCGGTGCGATCTACTTGCTTTATCTGGCATATAAATCATTTCGAAACGCCATGTCTGAAAAGGCAATCACTATGCCATCGGTGCAAGACCCTGACGTAAGATCTCTCTTTTATCGAGGGATACTGATTAATCTGAGCAATCCCAAAGCCATATTAGGATGGGGGTCAGTTTATGCGCTGCTGGTGCCCGCATCCGCTAGTGTCTGGGAAATCGCCTATGTTTTCGGCGCATTGTATTCCGGCTCTATATTGATATTTATCGGCTATGCCATGCTTTTCTCGAATAGCCGTTTTGTTCAAATCTATCAGGCCTCGCGCCGCAATTTTGAACTTGGGTTTTCGCTATTTTTTGGTGTTGCTAGCCTGAAGTTATTGACCACTAAATTATCATCTTAGTTTAGGTGCTAGCGCTGCTTGCTTTCAGCATGAGACTTTATTACTCGACGATACAAACGATATTTAAGAACTCGAATGGCTCTGTTTGCAAACAACAGAAGGTTTCGTAACCTGGCCAAAAAAAAAGAGTACCGATATACAATACTCCTTTTTATTGTTAGCTTTTAAAAACACCTTATTGCAACAACATATCTAAGGTGCTCTTGTCGAATCGACCGGTGGCTTGCAAGCCTTGATCTGACTGAAATTGACGTATGGCCGCGCGCGTCTTAGCACCTACGACACCATCTGCCGTACCAGCAGTATAGCCCAGCTGATTAAGTCGCTCCTGTGCACGGCGAACCTTTCTCGTTAAACCTCCTTGATTAACATTTTGATTGCTGGCACCTGAAACTCCAAGTGCGCCACCAGAGCCCAGCCCACCCGGACTACCCACTTCCTGAGCTGCATAGTTGCGAGTGGCCTTAACCAAATTATTAAAAGCATCCATCATCGCAGAAACAATCACCTTAGCCTCTGGTGTGTTCGCATAAGACCCCAAAGCGCCCGAAAATTTACGACCACCCAGTCCAATCAAGCCACCAAGGCTTGATCCTCGCGCACTGCCTTCAGCAGCAGCCACTTGGACGCTGGAGCGATTATCGACCAAAGTCAGTAAACTCTGCGCATCAGAAAACTTCAAAGAACCACCAACCACAGCACCGACCGAGCCAATAATTCCTCCCAAAGCACCGCCAAGGCCCCCGCTATTTTTTTCTTTAAAAACTAAAGTGGGGATAATTGTGTAATCTGATGCAACCATTTGACCTTTGCCGAAATTACTCTGCTTTCGCAACTCACCAGACTGATCTAGGCTGCGTTCCTGGTTGATGTGTTTCAGCCCTCGACTGCTGCGCTCGACAACGACAAAGCAATTACTCTGTTGTGCCAGCAGACGCAGAACTGGCACGGTAGATTGCATCCCATAGCGGCTCATCATAGACCACCAATGGGCATACTGATCTTCTTCTATGGCCATAGTGCCGACGGGTGTATTGCAGTGCTCGAGCTGAGAATTAGCATTTTGAGCATTGGCTCCTCCCGCAGACCCGGTTGCTGCGGTTTTAGATTCAGCAGACCCCATTTTGATCGGCATTTCGGCACATCCGGAAATCAGCGCGATCAGGGATATGCTCAGTAATAGCTTCTTCATAACAATCTCCATTCTTTAAGGTAACAGCAAACTTATCAGCGCATGCCACATACGCTTGCAACTTATTAAAGAGTATAACTAATCAAATACCCGTTCGACACATTCATTGTCTTGATTAGATAAATAGTCATAAAGAGTGCTTAACATTTAATCACTACACCCGCTATTCACTACCGATTATTTAAGTTTTTATTTTAGGTTAAAGTCACTATAACTGAGCGTTCAAAGCTTGCAGCGTTTCACCGGTTTTTGCTAATTTAACCATTACCGCTACTCCCAGATTCTCTGGCTTCCACTCTTGCTCAAAGGACAAGCTGATTGAGAGGGGTTTACCTGGCTCAAACGCTAATGGACCCTGCCAATTTCGAACCACATAATTGTGAAGAAGGGTTTTTCCTACATTTTCTCCAACCGTGATCACGTTGGATAATTCATTTTCGTAGATGCCCACATACAGGACGCTAAGTTCTTCGGTGATAACGTCATCCACCGTAATGATGGCACGTGCCTGGCTACTACTCGCTTGCTCCCATTCGAGCTTGATCTTTGCCTGCGCTTTACGTGCATTGGCGTTTGCTATTTTGCTCAAAACCTTGCTACCGCGCGCTTCCTCACCGTCGACAACGAACTGTGGCGTGTATATGGTTGCCTGCTGGTTAATCACACCAATTTGCCGTTGGCGTGTGGTATATTCGGCTTTGGAAAAAGGATCTTCCCAACCAATATAGTTCCAATAGTCGACATGAAAGGCCAACGGAATAATTGTAGCGCCGTCATCTGATAATGATGCTAGCCGGTCAAGGTATTTATCCGCTGGCGGGCAACTACTGCAACCTTCGGAGGTATATAACTCGACCACCGCAGCCTGGTATTCGCCACTTTCAAACACCTTCGACTCGGCAAATACCGTAATTGAGAAAAGAGTGATGACGCTGCTGATAATTAAGCCGTGCACTAACTGGAATAAGTGAGTTCGATTAATGGTCACTGTACAGCGAGCATTCGATTGTTGGCATCTAACGCAGCTACTTTATATGCCTCTGCCAGCGTTGGGTGGTTAAAAGCGTTTTCCAGAAAATAATCAATTTTGCCTTTGAGCGTCAATACCGCCTGGCCGATATGAATCAATTCGGTCGCGCCTTCGCCAACGATATGCACACCTAACAAACGGCGACTTTTAGTTGAAAAAATCATTTTCATGACACCGCTTTGCAAGCCCATTACTTTTCCACGAGAAGTTTCGCGCAGCTGGGCGATACCAATTTCGTAAGGAATGTTACGCTCACACACTTCACGTTCGTTCATGCCCACCGTCGACATTTCTGGCACTGCATAGATTCCATACGGGAAGTATTTGGGTGAGCTATGGACAGGCTGATCTAAAGCATTCAAACAGGCAATCCGCCCCTGCTCGGCGGACGTTGACGCCAGCGAGGGAAATCCGATCACATCACCCGCTGCATAGATATTGGGCGCACTGGTTTCAAATTGATCGTTGACGACAATACGACCACGATGGTCCGGCTCAATCCCAACATGCTCAAGCCCTAGGCTATCGGTTGCGCCGATTCTGCCGGCAGCGAAAAGCACCATATCAGAGGCAATCGAACGTTTAGTATCCAAAGTCACAATGCATCGCCCATCATCTTTCTGGGTGATCGATTCGACCGCATGGCCAAATTGCAAGCGAATCCCCGCATCGACGATATCATGGCGAAAGTGCATCAATATCTCTTTATCCAAGAAATCCAGCATCGATTCACGCGGTTCAATCAGCGTGACGTTAATATCCAGCGTATTCAAAATAGTAGCGTATTCAATACCAATTACTCCAGCACCAATAATGGTAATGGACTTGGGTAGCTTAGCCATCGAGGTGATTTCGTCGCTATCGATGACCGACACGCCATCAAAGGGGACAAAATCTGGACGATAAGTTTTAGTGCCCACCGTAAGAATAAATTTATCGGCACTTAAGGTCACGACATCTTCGTTATCTGAACGCACTTCAACCCGATTTTTTCCGACAAAACTGGCCCAGCCTTGTATTAAATTAACATTATTACGGGTCAGTTGGTCTTCCAAAACATCCACTTCACTTTGCAGCGTCATGTGTAGCCGCTCAGTCAAATCAGCCGCCGTAATGCCTTGCTTTACTCGATAGGAACGACCGTAAAACCCACGTTCACGCCAACCGGTCAAGTTCAAAACGGTTTCGCGCAAGGTTTTGCTAGGAATAGTCCCGGTGTGGACACAAACGCCACCGAGTTTTGAAAAGCCTTCGATAATGGCTACTTTAATGCCCAGCTTGGCAGCTTGGATCGCGCCGGTCTTGCCCGCCGGACCGCTGCCAATCACGATCAATTCATAATGTTCCATACCCTTTTACGCCGCCCATATCATTAATAGACAAGCCATTCTACTTGAATTCAAATTAAATTGATGTGGGGTTAAAAATATTTGATCGAAGTACGCCCAGTAGCTACCTTAGGGCGATCACCTTTGGTGATTAGCCAGGGCTATTCATCTTCCCCGCCATCCAGCTCCAGCTGCTTGATCTCCGGCAGGGTTTGGCCGACGATACCTTTAATTTCACCGTACAGGCCAACAGTGCTGTTAGTCATTCTGCGGATTAGCTGCTCACGCTCTTTCCATTGCTTTTCCATCGCCCGGCGCTCACGAATAAGCTGCAACTCCAATGCCTCATAGCTCTCCGCCATCGCTTCCACCTTGTGCCGGAACGCGTCTGAAATCAAATAATCGTAAACCAGCTCCATCTTGCCGTGCTGACCCTTGGACGCCGCACGGGCGAATTCAACGCTGATGATTTGTTGGCGAATAGCACTAACTAGTCCACCGATTGATAGCATATCCGTCACCCATACTCCATCAAGCCAACCAAATCGTTTGATCGTCGGTGGTAAGGTCATGGTTACAAGGATGGCAAACTGCGCATTGATATCGCGCTGGTCATCTTTAAGTTTTTGCAGCCACGCTGGCGACCAATTTTTGGTATTTTTCATTTCCCATAGAATGACGCCACACTCGCGCAGCTCGGCATTGCGCACCCGTTGGACGATATCGGCGCCACGCACTCCCTTAGAAACGGGTGCAAATTCATCCTCGGGAAATAGACTGCGTAGCTCTGCCTCCAAGCCCTGCTCTAGCGCTTCACCTTGCCCTTCTTGCGAGCCTTGCTCTGATCGTCGCCGGGCTTCGGTCAGCGCATCACGCAAGCCCTGAACTTGCTGTTCTTTTTCCCGCAGTTTGAGGCCAAAATCGGCATCCAGTTGATTGCGAATTTCCGTCCCCAGTGTGGCTCGGGCTTGATCAACTGCACGCGCAACTTCCAAATCCATTCCCTGTTGACGTAACTCGATTTTACGCGCTTGCTCACGCAGCACTAGTTCTTGCTTTTGCGACTCACGCGTTTTTTGTTGTTGCTCTTGCAACGCCGTTTGTAGTGACTTAATCTGGTCAGAAAACTGACGTTGGGAATCACGCTCGACTTGCGACTGACGCTGCTCCATCTCGGCGATTTTTTGCTGCAAGCGCTGTTCATGATCCCCGACCAAACGCGATTCAACTTGATCACGGATGCCATCCACGATAGCTTCCGAAACATCAAATTCATGCTGGCATTGGGGGCAACGGATTCTAGACTTATCCATGAAAGACCTTCTGATACTGTAGTATTTGGTTAAACACGCGCCGACTGCGGAATGTTTTGCCATTCAAATAGCGGCTGATCAAATGACGTATTAACTGCTTGCTTTCGGTTTTAGTCTTGGCACTGCTGACATTACGCGCCGCCAACTGCAGCAAGGTATCACCACTAACCGCGCAGGGGTGGGCAGTATCATATTCTCCCTGAGTTCTTACGGGCCCTTTTTCAGGATAATAAAAATACTGCTGACTGGACTCTAACATAAGCCCCGTTTCTGCATCACAAGCCAGTTGCAAGCCATAACCCACTTGGCCGAGCAGTTCGCACTCAAAGGTGCGCAAGCTGCTATCAAGATGATGACCGCTTGCCAAGGCAATCATCAATTGATCATAGGCGTCATACAATTCGGGGTGTGGATCGTGTTGGTGCAACATTTTTAGAATCAATTCATTGGCATAATAGGCAGCGCCCAAACCCAATTGCACCGGCCGCTGACGAATGGCACTGATCTCAACTGAGGTCATCACTGCCAACCCTTGGCCAGCCGACCAAGCCATTTCCAGCGGCTGAAACGGTAGTAGTTCACCGCTACTACCCGTTTTCTGCCGCCTCGCACCTTTGGCTAGCAAACGCAACCGACCGTGCTGTCGACTAAATACATCGACTAACAAGCTGGTTTCAGACCACGGGCGCGTATGCAAAACGTATGCTGCTTGATGGTGGAGCCGCTGCCTCATGATGCTGGTCTTTAATCTTCCATATAGCCTAACGATTTCAGCATACTAGCGTTATCAGCCCAGCCGCTGCGTACTTTAACCCATAGGGATAAGTACACTTTGTGACCAAACAAACGCTCCATCTGCAAGCGTGCGCGCTGGCCAATATTTTTCAATTTTTCGCCTTTTTTGCCGACGATAATACCTTTCTGGCCTTTGCGATCGACCCAAATGGTCATATCCATCGACAACAAGGAGCTTTCCTCAATCTCAAACTTATTGACTTCAACCGCCGTCGAATACGGTAACTCTTGCCCCAATTGACGAAACAATTGTTCACGCACCAATTCCGAAGCCAAAAACCGCTGACTCTTATCCGTAATCTGCCCTTCGGGAAACCCAAAACCCATGCCATCGGCGGGCATCGCATTCAATATCACTTGCCACAGCTCATCGATGTTCTGGGCGTGTTTGGCTGATATCGGGATGATATCGTCAAAATTATGGCGTGACTGTGATTCAGCAATCAGGGGCAACAACCGCTTTTTGTCTTTGTACTGATCGCTTTTATTGATGATCAGCGCAATCGGACATGACGAATCACTGCCCTGCTTGGATGCCGCGTTAAGCACCGCATTTAGGGCGTGCTCAGTTTCTGGATTCCATTCACGATCATCAATCATAAATAAAATCAAATCGACGTCCTCCAAACTACTCATCGCGGTTTTGTTGATTACGCGGTTAAGCGTTTTTTTGCCGGCGACGTGAATCCCTGGTGTATCGACAAATACCACCTGCGCGCTCGCGGTGGTTTTAATCCCTAAAATCCGGTGACGAGTCGTTTGTGGCTTACGTGAGGTAATCGCAATTTTCTGACCAATCAAGTGATTGAGCAAGGTTGATTTACCCGCATTAGGTGGCCCAACCAAGGCAACAAAACCAAATTTCTTTTCCTGTTTCTTGCTCAATATCTATTCCCAATTGGCCCTATATATCATCCAAGCGTTGCCTGAAAAGGGCGTTCACTCAAGCTGCGCTAACATCAGCGCCGCTGCTTTTTGTTCGGCAGTTCGTCGACTCTTGCCGCATGCAATCACCGATTGCTCAGGCTCATCTGCACTACACTGTATTTCAAAGGTCAAGTCGTGTGGCTTACCCGATTGGCTCAGAATAACGTATTCGGGCAAGGGTCGACCTAGTTTCTGCAGGCGCTCCTGCAAGCGCGTTTTCGGATCTTTTTCGATGCTGGGTGAGACGCTATCAAGGCGCGCTTCAAACAAGCGCAATATCAGTGCCTGAACCGACTCAAAATCGCTATCCAAATAGACCGCCCCGAGAACAGCTTCCACCACATCAGCCCGGATGGAGCGCCGCTGGGTACCGCCAGAGCGCATTTCACCTCCACCGAGACGCAAAAACTCAGCAACTTCTAATTCTTCGGCAATAACGGCTAAGGTCTCTCCCTTGACCAGCCGCGCTCGCATTCGTGTCAACTTACCTTCTCCCACATTCTTGGGGAAGCGCCGATACAAAGCTTCGGCGATAACTGCGCCTAGTAAGGCATCTCCTAAAAACTCCAGGCGCTCGTAGTTACTAGCTCCGTGACTGCGGTGGGTTAAAGCCACTTCCAACAAGTCCCGATTATCAAAATGATAGCCGAGACGCCGTTCCAGAATGCCGATATCATGACTCATACGCTCTTCCGACAGTCGCCTTTGCTTTGTTGGATGAACCTAAACACGAGTACCAACACTATTTTGAAACGTGTGTGTGATCGAAATCTAGCTGCGCAGCGATATTGCCAAACAACGGCACATTAACTCGGTAATGAACTCGAAGTTGTTTTTGGCCATCAACCACCCGAGTATTGAGCGCCTTAGCAAAATCGATATTGTCCAATCCTTGAAACGAGGCCGCAGTTTGCAGTTGCTTCGCGATCTCATTATCGGTTTTTTGCAGCACGCCGCCTTGTTTAACCACCGACTGCATTGCCGTAACTACTGCTCGATCTTCCCAATACGCTGGGATCAGCTTAATACCCAAATATCCGATTACTATCAATACAACGATGGTCAGCAAGAAACCATAAGCTCCGAAACCCGATTGCAGTGTCCTGCTTGTTCGGCTTTGCTGGATGAGATTCTCGCTTGAACTCACTGCTCAATACAATCAATCAATACTATTGCCGATTCGACTCCAATCGACACCACCGCCATCGACCACGTTCCAGCTAAACCAGATAAAAAAGGCGCGACCCACCAAATTCTTTTCCGGTACTGTACCCCAATATCGGCTGTCCCGGCTATTATCGCGATTATCCCCCATCACAAAATAATGCCCTTCAGGCACGGTTGCTTTGAAGTTGCCTGAGCCACGATTCTTGTTGATCAGGATATCGTGTTCTACCTCACCAAGCTGTTCACTCAAGCGTTCGACATTAAAACCACCACCCGCCACTCGGTCTTCAAAAGCAGCATCTACCATGGTTGTTTCAACTGACTTACCGTTGATGGAAACACGCTTGTTTCGTACTTCTACCGTATCCCCAGGCAATCCGACGACGCGCTTGATGAAATTTACTTTTTCATCGCCAGGAAACCGGAACACCATGACGTCACCACGATCTGGCTCTCCGGTTGGCAAGATTTTGGTATAAATAATCGGCAGCCGAACCCCGTAAGAGAATTTATTAACCAGAATAAAATCGCCGAGATGCAAGGTCGGTAGCATTGATCCCGACGGAATCCGAAAGGGCTCGCCAATAAATGACCGTAATATGAATACGATCAGAATTACCGGAAACAAAGAACGACCGTAATCGACCATCGTCGATTCGCCTTCGGGCAACTGCTTCCTTCTGCCTAGCCACACTAACGCACCAGTAATGATCGTCAATACCAGCAAAATCCATTCGAGTATCATTTATTATTCTCCCATCACCATTCTAGTTCAGTGTCAATCGCCATCGACTCGTAACACGGCTAAAAAAGCCTCTTGTGGAATCTCCACCGAGCCGATCTGCTTCATTCGCTTTTTACCTTCTTTTTGTTTTTCCAGCAGCTTACGCTTGCGGCTAATATCACCACCGTAACACTTGGCTGTTACATTTTTACGTAAGGCTTTGACCGATTCTCGTGAAATAATTTTCGCTCCGATTGCGGCCTGAATCGCAACATCAAACATTTGCCTCGGAATGAGTTTTCGCATACGTGACACTAACAAACGGCCGCGATAGGCAGCTTGATCTTTATGCACCAGCACCGCCAGCGGATCAACCCGCTCACCGTTAATCAGTATATCAACTTTGACCATATCCGCCGGTCGATATTGCAGAAACTCGTAGTCCAAAGAAGCATAACCGCGGGTGGCAGATTTCAACTGGTCAAAGAAATCCAGCACCACCTCATTCAGTGGCAACTCAAAGTGCATCATCACTTGCTGCGAGTGATAGTGCGTAGAGGTTTGAATTCCACGTTTTTCCATGCACAGCGTAATGACCGCACCGACGTACTCTTGCGGCACCAAG
This sequence comes from Candidatus Poriferihabitaceae bacterium, assembly GCA_965249035.1. Classification (GTDB taxonomy): domain Bacteria; phylum Pseudomonadota; class Gammaproteobacteria; order Arenicellales; family Poriferihabitantaceae; genus CBDFKV01. The sequence goes on from CBDFKV010000007.1 coordinate 1,034,901, forward strand.
ATATTCGCGAGGATATACGGCTCACGAATTTCATGGATTTTGTTTGGGGTCGGCAATTCAGCCGGATTCGCAATCGTAATCACACTGCCGTCGGTCAACTCTATTTCATACACCACTGTCGGCGCGGTGGTAATCAAGTCAATGTTATATTCTCGCTCAAGCCGTTCCTGCACAATTTCCATGTGCAACAAGCCCAAAAATCCGCAGCGAAATCCAAAGCCTAGTGCCTGCGACGTTTCCGGCTCAAAATGTAAGGAGCCATCATTAAGCGCCAGCTTTTCAAGCGCTGTTCTGAAATTCTCAAATTCAGAACTATCGATGGGGTACAGTCCCGCAAATACGGTCGGCCGTACCTCTTTAAACCCCGGCAGCGGTGAATCGGTAGGCTGTTGGCTGGCAGTAATGGTATCGCCCACTTTGGCGGAGCGCACGTCTTTGAGCGATGCCGTCAAAAACCCGACGGCGCCAGTCGTTAACGAAAGCTGGCTATTGGGTTTGGGGGTAAAAATACCGACGCCCTCAACTGGGTGATCAGAGCCAGTCGACATCATGCGGATTTTGAATTTTTTATTACCGATCAATTCGCCGTCAAAAACTCGCACCAACGATACCACGCCCAGGTAATTATCGAACCAAGAATCCATGATCAGCGCCTTTAAGGGGCCATCAACCTTACCCTTGGGTGGTGGCAAACGATCAATAATCGCTTCCAGTACAGCGTCAATACCCTCACCGGTTTTAGCGCTAACCAGCAAAGCATCGCTGGCATCAATGCCGATCACGTCTTCAACTTCCTGCATGACCCGCTCCGGCTCTGCCGCTGGCAAATCAATTTTGTTCACCACTGTAATCACATCAAGCCCCAAATCAACCGCGGTATAACAGTTAGCCACAGTTTGAGCTTCCACACCCTGTGAGGCATCGACTACCAACAGCACGCCCTCACACGCAATCAGCGAGCGTGAGACTTCGTAAGAAAAGTCCACATGGCCCGGCGTATCGATAAAATTGAGCTGATAGGTTTCACCATTATTGGCGTGATAATCGAGGGTGACACTTTGTGCCTTAATCGTAATTCCGCGCTCGCGCTCGATATCCATCGAATCCAGCACTTGCTCTTTCATTTCACGCAGCTCCAAACCTTCACAGGCTTGAATCAAACGATCAGCCAAAGTCGACTTGCCATGGTCAACATGAGCAATGATCGCAAAATTGCGAATATGGGATAAGGGCTTGGCAGTCATACGGTACGCTTGGCAGGCAAAAGATAAGGTCGCGGATTGTATGCTAAATCAAGTGTTTGTTCAGCCGCTGCATTCAGCGCATCAAACAATCTACAATGGCTTAGCAAGCTAAAAATAACAATGCTCTTTTGCGGGGAACTTGCCGGTCATCACTTCATCGACATAACGTGCAACCGCACCTTGAATTCCATCATCGTGGCCGAGCAGGTAATTTTTCACAAATTTAGCCGACTTACCAGGATACAGACCAAGTAAGTCGTGCCAAACCAAAATCTGGCCGTCGGTGTCCGGCCCCGCGCCAATGCCGATCACAGGGATGTCCAAGGTTTCAGTCACTCGTTTTCCTAACTCAACCGGCACACACTCCAACAAAATAATGCTGGCACCTGCCTCTTGCAGTATCAGCGCTTCATCAATGATCGACTGCGCCGCAGCGGGGTCGCGTCCTTGCACCCGATAACCGCCCAAGTGATTGACCGATTGCGGCGTCAAACCCATGTGCGCACAGACGGGGATCCCGCGTTCAGATAATAGTTTGGTCGAATTAGCCAACCAACCTCCGCCTTCGAGCTTAACGATATGCGCGCCTTCTCGCATCAACACGGCGGCATTTTTAAGGCTTTCGGTCTCAGAGTAATAACTCATAAACGGTAAATCAGCCATCAATAACGTGCTGGAGTTTCCGCGTTTGACGCAGCGCACGTGGTAGGCGGTATCTTCGATGGTGACTGGCAAGCTGCTGTCATGCCCTTGAATGACCATGCCTAGGGAATCTCCCACTAAAATGACGTCTACACCCGATTGATTCGCCGCAACCGAGCTACAATAGTCGTAAGCAGTCAGGCAGACAAAATGCTCGCCGTCCTTTTTGCGCTTGTGTAAAGTTGAAATGGTTACCGTACTGCGTTGTGATTGGCTTGACATCTAGCGCTCTATGCAATTGATTTAAAGGGCTTGCGATTATAACGTTTAACCCCCATTAGCATAGCGTTATACTCGCCTCCCTTATCGTTAGCAGCTATTCATCCAGCATGGCCAAATCGACACCGCGCGTCAATTTTATACGCCAAATCATCCAAAATGACCTTAACAAAGGTAAACACGATCAGGTCTGCACTCGCTTTCCACCTGAACCGAATGGCTACCTTCATATTGGTCACGCAAAATCGATTTGTCTGAATTTTGGCATTGCCAACGACTTTGACGGTCAGTGTAACCTACGTTTTGACGACACCAACCCCAGCAAAGAAGATCAGGAATACGTTGACGCCATTATTGAAGACGTCAAGTGGCTGGGATTTGAATGGGCCGGTGAGATTCGTCATTCGTCTGACTATTTCCAGCAGCTACACGACTACGCTGTAGAGCTAATCGAAAAAGGATTGGCCTATGTTGACAGCGACGACGCCGAGACCATGCGCTCCAAACGCGGTACTTTAACCGAGCCGGGCACCGATAGTGCTTATCGTCAGCGCAGCATACAAGATAATCTGCACCTATTCACCGCGATGAAGAATGGCGACTGTGCTGATGGTGCGCAGGTCTTGCGGGCAAAAATTGATATGGCATCGCCTAACATCAACCTGCGCGACCCGGTCATTTATCGCATCCGCCATATCCCGCATCAACGTACCGGGGATGACTGGTGCATCTACCCCATGTACGACTTCACTCACTGCATCAGTGATGCCATTGAAGGCATTACACATTCCTTATGCACTCTTGAATTTGAAGATCACCGACCGCTGTATGACTGGTTTCTGGATAACATCAGCATTGATAGCCACCCACAGCAAATCGAGTTTTCACGCCTGAATCTTGATTACACCGTCATGAGCAAACGTTTGCTGACGCAGTTGGTGGATGAAGGCAAAGTCAGCGGCTGGGATGATCCACGCATGCCAACCATTTCTGGTATTCGGCGGCGCGGATACACCGCGGCATCGCTGCGCGACTTCGCTGAGCGCGTTGGCGTCACCAAGAAAACCAATATTGTCGAACTATCCTACTTGGAAAGTATCTTGCGAGAAGAACTAGATCCGATCACACCCCGGGTGATGGGAGTGCTGGATCCACTCAAAGTCACCCTCAGCAATTATCCAGAAGATGAAAGCGAATACCTGCCCGCCAAAAATCATCCCAAAGATGACAGTCTAGGTACACGCGATATCCCGTTTTCAAAGACGCTGTATATCGAGCGCAATGACTTTATGGAACACCCTTCCAAGGGCTATTTTCGTCTTAGTCCAGGTTCCGAAGTGCGTCTGCGCTATGCCTACTACCTCACCTGTGATGAAGTCATAAAGGATGCAGCGGGCGAAGTGGTGGAGCTAATCTGCCACTATGACCCAGCGACCAAGGGCGGCAGCTCGCCCGACGGACGTAAAGTTCGTGGCACCATTCACTGGGTTAGCGCAGAGCACGCGATTGATGCAGAAGTTCGCATTTATGACCGCTTATTTAACGTCGCTAACCCATTGGCAGATAAAGCCGACTTTCATGCACACCTGAACCCAGACTCACTGGAAATCAGGCAAGGCTGCAAGCTTGAGCCCTCTCTAGCCGATAGCGATGGTGATGGCGACACTAACATGAATAACACTGGCGAAGCTAAAACTGGGCGCTACCAGTTTGAGCGGTTGGGCTATTTCATCATTGACCACGTTGATCACCGCCCCGATAAGCCCGTGTTTAATCGCATCGTCACTTTACGTGATTCGTGGGCAAGAGCCCAGTAAAAAAACCAGCAATAGGACCAAACCCTGATGGAATTTCTTTCTGAATACGGCATTTTTTTGCTGAAAGCTCTAACAATTGTTATCGCAATTTTGGCCGTTTTTGGCGGTATCATGGCACTGTCTCTACGTCATCGTGATGGCAGCGATGAACGCCTTGAGATCACCAATATTAATGAAAAATACGAACACATGACCGAAGCGCTGGACAGCGCACTGCTGGATCGCTATCAACTCAAGCAAAAGGCCAAAGCCGAAAAGAAAAAAGCCAAGGAAAAAGCCAAACAATTAAAGAAGCTCGCGAAGAAAGCTGCAAAAGACAGTGGCAATACACCTGACGATGACTTCAAGAAGCGCCTGTTTGTTATTGATTTTGATGGTGATATTCAAGCCACACCAGTTAATCAGATGCGCGAAGAAATTAGCGCGATCTTGTCATCTGCTACTGAAAAAGATGAGGTATTGCTGCGGCTCGAAAGTGGTGGAGGCGCGGTTCATGGTTATGGGCTAGCCGCGTCACAGCTTCAACGGATTCGTGACAAAGGCATTCCATTGACCATTTCGGTAGACAAAGTCGCTGCCAGCGGCGGCTATATGATGGCCTGTGTGGCTGACAAAATTATCGCCGCACCCTTTTCGATCATTGGCTCAATCGGTGTGGTCGCGCAGATGCCCAACCTCCACCGGGTATTGCAAAAGAATGATATCGACTACGAACAGCTAACCGCTGGCGAGTACAAACGCACACTGACGGTATTTGGCGAGAATACCGATGAAGCCCGTGCAAAAATGCAGGAAGAACTGGAAGATGTGCATACCTTATTCAAGCAGTTTGTCAGCGAGCGTCGGCCGTCTTTGGAAATCGACAAGGTTGCGACGGGTGAGCACTGGCTTGGAACACGCGCGAAGGAATTGGGCTTGGTTGATGAGCTAGTGACCAGCGATGATTATCTGATGTCGGCGCTGGAAGAAGCCGATATCATTACAATCAGCTACAGCGGCAAGAAAACCTTGATGGAAAAAATTAAAGACCGGATGGCAATGCTGGCCACCCATAAAAACCGTATGGAGCGTGACGCCCAGCTACCTCGCCTAATGTAAAGCGAGTCACTGTCTGAACAAATAGCCCACCCCAATGGATAGTCTAGGTTCGCCGATCTCCGACCACCCCTTTCAGCCAGAGATGCTGAAAAAACTGGCGACCACATCGATGCCTTTTGGGCGCTATCAAGGTCGACTGATTATTGACCTGCCTGAGCCTTATTTGTTGTGGTTCGCTAAAAAAGAAGCGTTCCCAAACGGACAGCTCGGCGAATTAATGAAAATCGCGCTGGAATTACATATCCATGGGCTAACCGGCTTAATCAAGCCGCTCAAAAATCCAACCGACGATAGTGATCAAAATTCGTAGTTAAACGCTTCGATATCCTGCGCCCAATGCTGGCGCACACGCTCGCGGCTGGCGTCGGTGTAATAGTCCCGATAACTGCCGTGCTTAAACGAGTTTAGCTTCTCCAATTTGACGGCTAAACCAAGATGATCGCTGGCCGCGTTAAAATCATCCACCAGGTTTTCAAAGCGGCCAATGAAATCCAAAGCATTATTGCCCTTCAGGTTGCACACCATCGGATACTGAGCCAACTTATTACGATGGATTTCATAGTCTACGTATTCGTCAAAACCATTCATGGCTTTAATCTTACGGTGCCGCGCACGACGGTTTTTATGAATCGCGGCGTTGTATTCCGATACCAATCGGTCCCAAGGGTTGCGGACAAAAGCAAATTTGTAATAACGATCAAACCGCTCGGCTGGCATCGTCTTTTGTGCGACCGCCAAACCACCATGCATTGGATATTTATAGCGGTGATAATCGTTTGGAAGCCCGAAGGCTCGGAGCACTGAATACCACTTTGACGTCGGTTGCTGGATCGCAAAAGGCAAGAGTGCGCTGGTAATGCTGGTGCCAGCAGTTTTTTCAATATGAACGAAAATAAATGCCTTTTGATCAGAAATCAACATTACCTAATAACGCGAAAGCTAGCTCTGTAACGCAGGCAAGTCTTTAAACAACTCCAGCGCCTCAGGATTCGCCAACGCTTCTTTATTTTTTACCACCTCACCATGTACTACTTTGCGTACGGCCAATTCTACAATTTTCCCGCTCTTAGTTTTAGGTATATCCGCGACCTGAACGACTCTACCCGGCACGTGGCGTGGCGTGGTATTGGCGCGAATTTGCTGACGGATTTTTCGTTTCAACTCACCATCAAGCTCAATACCATCGCGCAACCGAACAAATAAAACCACCCGCACGTCATCGCGCCATTGCTGTCCGATCACCAAAGATTCAAGTACTTCGTCCAGTTGCTCAACCTGCCGATAAATCTCTGCCGTGCCAATCCGAACCCCTCCCGGATTCAAGACGGCATCCGACCGTCCATAAATGACCACACCACCATGTTCGGTTAATGCCACGTAATCACCATGGCACCAGATATTATCAAATTGCGCAAAATAAGCATCGTGGTATTTCTCGCCCTCTGGGTCATTCCAAAAACCAATCGGCATGGACGGAAACGGTTTGACGCAACACAACTCACCTTTCTCTCCTGCTGGCAATTCCTGCCCATCGTCATCCAGCACTTTAACTGCCATGCCCAAACCACGAGTTTGAATTTCACCGCGCCAAACCGGCACTATCGGACATCCCAGCACGAAACAGGAAACGATATCCGTACCGCCTGAAATCGAGGCTAGTTGCATATCAGTCTTAATCGATTGATAGACAAAATCAAAGCTTTCGGGCACCAGCGGCGAACCCGTCGACAGCATCGCCCGCAGTGCTGACAGGTTGTGTGTTTTTATTGGCTCTAAGCCCGCTTTGGCCACCGCATCAATATATTTCGCTGACGTGCCAAAATGAGTCATGCGCTCCTTTTCAGCAAAATCGAACAGAAACTCCGGCTCTGGCGCGAATGGCGAGCCGTCGAATAACAACAAGGTCGCATTCGAGGCCAAACCACTCACCAGCCAATTCCACATCATCCAACCGCAGGTGGTAAAATAAAACAAGCGATCAGCGGGACGCACATCGGCGTGCAATTGATGCTCTTTGAGGTGCTGCAATAAAGTACCGCCCGCGCTGTGGACGATACATTTTGGCACCCCAGTCGTACCCGATGAAAACATTACATATAAGGGATGATCAAATGGTAGCTGCTCAAACTCAATATCAACGGGCTGATGCGGTGCAATAAATTCGGCCCAGGTAACTACTCCGCCCAGCTTACTGGTTTGGTTGAATTCATCACCGTAAGGAAACACCACCACGGTTTGCACGCTGGGCAACTGTATTGCCAGTTCAGCCAGCTTATCGTTCACCGAAAACCACTTACGATTGTAGAAATAGCCTTCTGCACTAAACAGAACTTTGGGTTCAATCTGGCCAAACCGATCAACCACACCACGCACCCCAAAATCAGGTGAACACGACGACCAAATCGCACCAATTGAGGTGGTGGCCAACATCGCAATAATGGCTTCTGGCGTATTCGGAACGAATCCCGCCACTCGATCACCGGCCACCACTCCCATCGCTCGCAACGCCTGGGCCAGTTGTGACACCGCATCATATAAATCAGCGCGATTCAAACGACGCTCTACTAGACCCTCACCCGAAAAAACCAACGCTTCTTGCTGGTCGCGGTGGCTTAACAAATTCTCAGCAAAATTAAGGCGCGCCTCAGGGAACCACTGAGCACCAGGCATTTTATCGCCATCAGCGAGGATTACCTCACCTTTGACGCTCGCCTTAACTTCACAAAAATCCCAAATCGCACCCCAAAACACGTCACTCTCAGTAACCGAGAAATCGTACAGCGCTGGGTAGTCCGCAATCTGTGCGCCTCCCGTCTCATTCAACCCCTGAATAAATGCGTGAATACGGGTTTGTTTTTGCGCCGCAGCATCTGGCTGCCACAACGGTGAATTGGTAGGGGTATCAATCATTTATGAAATATATTTAAATAACGGTTACGATGATTGCCATGCAAATGGCAAGCTGATATATTCGGCGGGTCTTAAGGCATTATATCAATCCTTACAATTTGTTTCGATCGAAAATAATGTGGTATTAAAGACACGAAAAGATGGATTTGTCCGAAAGCATCACCTACAGTTTCGTCCTTAGCCGCGTGTTCTACACCCGTGCTATACGATAAAACACTGGGCGCGTTTTGGACGTATTACCCGACTGATGAGTCGGATTAGCGGGGAAAGCCGCTAAGGCAAAATTATCGCAAACTTGATTGGTGACAGCAAAACAAGTTTAGAACGCGATGTCGCTGACCGTCTGTACACCGCTTTAGATAAGCCTAATGTACAAGACCGAAAGACACCGAATCGTAGATCTGTCAGGCTTAACGACCCTCCTAAGACATGGGTTACTCCTGACTAGAGTGAATACTGCCCCTACCTACCCCAAGGGTTAACTGCCCGGGTTGGCAATAGGCGACAAGCAGCGTTAGTGCTGATGTAGGGATAAACAATTCCCTGAAGGGTATCGCCACCAGCTTGATTTAAGCTGCTGCATGCTTACTTGGTTTACGAGATAAAGACCGCGCGAGGGTTAACCTGAGGGTAACCCAAGGCTGGCAAATGCCAAACTTGGTTACCTTGCAGCTCGCACTGCGGTCGCAGCGTAGTTTCTTGTGGGTATCTTGCCCGCGCGCTGAAATGCCGCCTTGTTAGGCTTTCTCCATGATGTTATATGACGCGGTGAGTCGATAATTTTTTTGTCGACTTCTCGCAATTAGCGACAATTAATGGCATGTACGCATGCCTGCAAGCAGTCGCGGAGAAGCACAATGAAACGCATTTTATTTAATGCTACGCACCCGGAAGAGTTGCGTGTCGCCGTCGTTGATGGTCAACGATTACTGGACTTGGACCTTGAGTCCGCTGTTCGCAGCCAGAAAAAGGGCAATATTTACAAAGGAACGGTTACCCGAGTTGAGCCCAGCCTCGAGGCTGCTTTCATCGATTACGGCTCGGAACGCCATGGCTTTTTGCCCTTTAAAGAGATTTATCGCGGCTACTTTCAAAACTATTCCAGCAACCAGTCACTGAGTAGCGTCAATATCAAAGACGTTATCAAAGAAGGCCAGGAGCTGATCGTTCAGGTCGGCAAAGATGAACGCGGCAACAAAGGCGCTGCACTGACTACCTTCATCAGCTTGGCAGGCAGATTCCTGGTCTTAATGCCTAACAACCCCAAAGGTGGTGGCATCTCCCGCCGGATCACTGGTCGTCAACGCAGCGAATTAAAAAACGCCTTAGACACGCTCGATATTCCCAGCAGTCACGCCTTAATCGCGCGTACCGCAGCCATAGGCCGGACAGCCGAAGAGCTTAACTGGGACCTTGAATTTCTAGTCGATCTTTGGACAGCAATCGAAGGCGCCTCTACAGCTAGCGCCAAAGGACCCATGCTGATTTACCAGGAAAGCAATCTGGTGGTGCGGACGATCCGGGATTCACTGTCCAGCCAGATACAAGAACTGGTCATCGACGACAAAGAAATCTACGAACGCGCTATTCGATTTGTTAAGCAGGTAATGCCGCACAACGCTTCGAAGATTAAGCTGTATGAAGATACCACCCCACTATTTTCACGCTACCAGATCGAAAACCAGATTGAATCTGCTTTTTCACGCGAAGTTCGTTTGCGTTCTGGTGGAGCAATCGTGATTGATCACACCGAAGCGTTGATCGCAGTTGATGTCAATTCGGCACGCGCGACCAAAGGGGGTGATATCGAGGAAACTGCGCTACAAACCAACCTTGAAGCCGCTGAAGAAATCGCGCGGCAATTGCGTGTTCGCGATTTGGGTGGCTTGATTGTGCTGGATTTGATCGATATGCATTCCACTCAGAATCAACGAAAAGTTGAAAATCAGCTGAAAGAATCTTTGCGCATTGACCGAGCCCGTGTTCAAGTGGGTCGGATTTCACAATTCGGCATGCTGGAGATGTCCCGCCAGCGATTACGTTCATCGATTGGTGATGCGAACTACCACACCTGCCCGCGTTGCGAAGGAACTGGTCACATCCGTGGCGTGGTTTCAAGTTCTTTGAACTTGCTGCGCTTGATCGAAGAAGAAGCGATCAAGGAAAACACCGAATCAATCCAGGTCTTTTTGCCGCTACCCACAGCGACTTACATTCTGAATGAAAAACGCCGCGAACTGGCTCAACTGGAAGCTCGGGTCGCCACTCGCATATTGGTGATTCCAACCGATGACCTAGAAACACCCCATTTTCAAATCAAACGGCTGCGCAGTAATGAGATCGACGAGATCGATGAAAAGCCGAGCTACGATTTAGAGGCAGAGATTGATCGTGAACCTAATTTGGAAGGCGTTCAAACACGTCGAGTCAAGCCTGAGCAACCCGCTATTGGCCTCGACCAAATGACACACGCGACGCCACCGCCGACAGCTTCTAATGCAGAACAAGCTATCGCTACCCCAGACAGCTCGCCACAGCGGGATAGCGGCTTCTTTAAGCGCGTATGGGGTGCATTAACCGGCGCTGGCGATAGCAGTGCCACGGCTAAGGACGATTCCAGCACGGATAAGCAACCACCCGCACCGACCGACGAAAAACCCGCGCAAAAGAGAACCAATACGCGTAATAATCAACAGCAGCGGAATTCTGGTGGTTCGCGCTCGAATAATGCCAATCGCAGTGGTAATCGCAATAACGATACGAGCAGTAATACGCGCCGTCGCCCGCCCCGTCGCAAAACTAATGCCCGGCGTAACCCACCTAATCAAAACCAAAACCAAAACCAAAACCAGGGTAATCAAAAAAACCAGCAAGACACAGGCACTGGTTCAAATGCCGCTTCGGCGCCCACTGCTGACAACAAAACCACGCAAACCGCACAGAAGCCACGACCGGTCCGCAAGAGAAGACGTTCAAAAGCCACCAGCAAGCGTACACCGCGTGAGCCGAGAACAAATACAACGGATAATAGCAATCGCGCTGAACAGACCGGTGGTGATAAAGCAGCGACGCCAAAGCCTTCTCGCTCTACTACAGGCAGCGCTAAAGCGAACGCCAGCCGCCAAAACGATAGCACTACCGACAGCACGACTAAGAAAACAGCTAGGCCTACAAAGTCCGGCGATAGCCCGCAAAAACCTAGAACAGTTAGCAAAAAGAAACGTGTTAGTAAGCCAAAAACAGACAAACCTAGCGCATCGAAGGTTGACGGCAATGCTAAGCCGCCCAAAGTAAAGAAGCCGATCAAGGAAGACGTCGATGGAAATACCATTTCCTAAAGACTAGGTAGGACACGATTGGTCGAAAATCAGTGTTGAGGCATGAGGCCATGCCTCAACACTAATAGTATTACCTGCCTTGCGTAAACTGGCTTTGCCCTGGACCAGACACTGTTTTCTACGCTTCCCAAAAACAAAAAGCCAGACCTTAAGGTCTGGCTAAATGTGATCAAACTTCAAAAACGTCTAAGTACGACTCAGTAAATACTCGTCGATATTTAGCGCTTCCGCATTAGATCAAACTGCTGAGCTTAAACTCGAGCAACCCAAGAACTGCACCAGCCGGCTGCAGCGACAGACTTACCTGCGAAGATCGCACAAGGACCCGCTTCTGCAGCGTCTGGATCGGTATACAGCTGACAGTTTGCGCAGGTGCTGGTGTCGTCGGTACGCTTGTCTGAAGCAGACGCATCAGCCACATAACCCAAACCCATTGCCATTGGATCAGTTTCTTCCAAAGCTGGAAGATCTTGAGCCTGAGCAACACCATTGACCATAATGTTGGCAAACGGTGCAGCAACCAAACTAGTTGCACTTAATTTCAAAAATTTACGTCGATTACAAACTTGCTTACTCATATTATTTTACCTCTCTAGATTAAAGCCGCTTGGGCCTACATTAAAAAACCTTACATACAAAACTGGCTGAATTTTATGCGCCCTGCCCGCTTGTTTAAAGCACCAACAAGACTGAGCAGCTCTCCCTACAGATCATTAAAGCTCCAAGCTCGAATTTGTATCTACTCAGCGCGGAATGATGCGCGCCGTGAGAAAATTTGTCAATGACACTCGCTATGCTTGAGTCACTATATTGCTAGATTTTTGATTGAACGCACAAAATAATATTGACATCCATTATCTCCATCCGCGTAAAACAAATCAAATATCTCAGCGGCATTTATACCACCGGCTTCTGAACCTGCCCTGATTAACTCGTGAGCTAATTCACGTCACTATCGAAAAGGCTGCCGGAGCAAAGCCAATATCTGCGACTCTTTTCGCTCACGAAACGTACTCAACCCGATCTGCATTTGGGTATGGCCATGACTGGGCTGCGCGACATAGCTACCAAACCAACGATCCCATACTGACAAACAAAAACCAAAATTCTGATGGTGTTCTTGCGGTAATACTGAGTGGTGGACCCGGTGCATGTCTGGGGTTACCAGCAACAGGCGCACCCATTTATCTAACCACAGAGGTAATCGAACATTGCCATGATTAAACATAGCGGTGCCATTTAGCAGGATTTCAAACACCATTACCGCACCTGCCCCTGCACCCAGCAGTAGAATAATCACCAGCTTTATCAATACTGACAGCAGAATTTCAATCGGATGAAAACGCAGCGCGGTGGTGACATCATAAGCAACATCGGTATGGTGCATGCGGTGGATACGCCAAAGCAGAGGAATACGATGAAATAGGCGGTGTTGCCAATATATGGCCATATCTAATATTAATACAGCCAGCACAAATGCCAGCCAGGCAGGAATAGGAAGCAGATGAAATAAGCCAACGCTATACTGCCCTGCAAACAACGCCACTGCAATGGTTGCACCGGGCAATAGGACTCGTACCAGCAAAGTATCTATTACAACGATTAACAGATTTGCGGGCCAACGCTGTGCCCTCTTTTGATCGGCTCGACGTGGCGAAACCAGCTCCCACGCCATCATCAGAATGAGTATTCCAAAAAAAACGCTCAGCCGAATGACAGATTCATTTTCCATAGCAAATGGTCCGCGATAACTATCCCGCTTGGTGAAATAACCGCTTGGGTGCTACACGCTGCACTTCAGCGACTTCGCCCAAGCCGATAAACCCGTCGCTGGCTGTGTGTATGCGCACCCAGCCACTGTCTGGCAAGCCGGCGGCCCGTACCGTCTGGCCCTGCTTGAAATAGTACGCCACATTGTCGGTTAAATCCACCTGCGGCAAAAAACCAGCCAAGGCTTGATCAATGCTCATCAAGAGTGGTTCTCGGTCTTTGGGAGAGCCGACAGCCTTTAATTGCTCGAGTGTCATTGCATTATCAACCGTCAACCCCGCAACTTCCGTGCGCCTTAACTCAATCACATGCGCGCCACAGCCCAGTGCCTCACCCAAATCCATCGCCAATGAACGCACATAATAACCACTGGAACACGCCACATCCAGCTCAACCACGTCATCGACAAAACTCAGTAAATCCAGTCGATGCACGGTAACTGCTCGTGGCTTGCGTTCAATTTCGATACCTTGCCGTGCTAACTTGTAAAGTGGCTGACCGTTTACTTTCAAAGCTGAATACATCGGTGGCATTTGCTCATAGCTACCTTTAAATGCTACCAACGCCTGTTCTAACGCTTCACGGTTAACGGTAACCACCTGCTCAGATACAACACTGCCGTCGGAATCGCCCGAATCGGTCGCCACACCCAGCTTAATTTTGACGTGATAGCGTTTATCCGAACCGAGAAAAAAGCTGGAAACCTTGGTCGCATTGCCATAGCACAGGGGTAATAATCCGGTTGCGAGTGGGTCGAGGCTGCCGGTATGGCCGGCCTTTTGTGCGTACAGCATGTGCTTGGCTTCCTGCAAAGCCGCATTCGAAGAAATGCCTGCGGGCTTATCCAGCAGCAGTATTCCATCAACCGGAAAACCACGACTCTGTCGTCTGCGTCTAGTCATCGATTAATAAAGCGCGGGAAATAATGATCAAATCTGATAAAGAAAACTAAACGTTTTTGCGCTTAGCGATTGACCGAATCAATCAAGTTAGACAAATCAAAGCCATGCTGAATACTGGCATCATGGATAAATTCTAAGCTGGGTGTACCACGCTGATTGAGCGACCGCCCCAACTCGTGCCGCAAAAAGCCAGCTGCACTGCGTAACGCCGCCATACTGTCTTCGATTTCGTCTTCTTTGGGAACAGTAATGTAAACCGTCGCCGCTTTATAATCCTTGGACAACTCAACGGCACTGATACCTACCATCCCCAAACGAGGGTCAGAGACTTCTCGCACGATCAGTTGCGCCAGAAAGCGTTTGATCTGCTCTGCTCTACGACGGCTGCGATCTGTTCTTTCCATGTACCTATGCCATTAATTAAGCTGTTACACGCGAACTAGAGCTCGGCACGCTTTTCGGTCACTTGATACACCTCAATCAAATCACCGGGTGCTACATCATTATAGTTTTTGATCCCGATACCACATTCGTAACCGGCTTTCACTTCATTGACGTCATCCTTGAAACGTCGCAATGAATCAATTTTTCCATCAAAAATAACCACATTATCGCGCAACACACGCACCGGCAAGTTACGTTTAACCTCACCCTCTTTCACATAACAACCCGCGATAGCGCCAATTTTAGGTACGTGGAATACATCCCGCACTTCAACATAACCGACAAACTCTTCACGCAGCTCAGGTGACAACATACCTGTCATTGCTGATTTCACGTCATCGATCACATCATAAATGATGCTGTAGTAATGAATATCGACGCCTTCGCGGTCAATCAGCTTCCGCGCGGCACTATCGGCTCGAACGTTAAACGCTACTAACACTGCATCAGATGCCAGCGCTAAATTCACGTCAGACTCGTTAAAACCACCAACCATGCCGTGCACCACCTTGACGCGCACTTCATCGTTCGACAGCTTCTCAAGCGAATCCGTCAGCGCCTCAACCGAGCCCTGCACGTCCGCTTTCACGATCAGATTGAGGGACTTAAGCTCGCCCTCGCTCATTTGCGTAAACATGTTTTCAAGCTTGGCTTTCTGCTGTTTCGCCAAGCGCACTTCTTTATGCTGCCCTTGGCGATGTAAAGCCACTTCACGGGCTTTACGCTCGCTATCAACAACGATCAGCTCATCGCCAGCCACGGGGACGCCTGACAAGCCTTGGATTTCAACCGGCGTCGATGGGCCCGCCGCTTTGGTTTGCTCGCCGGTATCACTCAACATGACTCGTACGCGCCCAAACTCTCGCCCGACCAGTACAATATCGCCTTTGTTTAGTTCACCTTTTCGAATCAATACGGTTGCTACCGCACCGCGGCCTTTCTCCATACGCGCTTCTACGACCGAACCAGAGGCTCGACCAGAGGAAACTGCCTTCAAATCAGCCATTTCGGCTTGTAACAACACCGACTCCAGTAATTCGTCAATGCCCTGCCCGGTATGTGCTGATACTTCGACCATCAGCGTATCGCCACCCCAATCTTCTGGAATGACTTCGTGATTGGCGAGTTCTTGTTTTACTCGGTCGGCATCAACGCCTTCTTTATCCATTTTATTGATTGCGACGATTACTGGCACTTCTGCCGTTTTAGCATGATGAATCGCTTCAATCGTTTGTGGCTTCACACCATCATCACCCGCTACCACCAAAATGACGATATCGGTTACTTTAGCGCCACGCGCACGCATCGAAGAAAATGCTTCGTGCCCAGGTGTATCGACAAAGCATACCTCACCGTTTTCGGTTTTAACACGATAAGCACCAATATGCTGAGTGATCCCGCCGGCTTCACCCGAAGCAACTTTGGTATGGCGGATATAATCCAGCAACGAAGTTTTACCATGATCAACATGGCCCATAACCGTCACTACCGGCGCGCGTGAAACCGCGTCCAAATCCGCGTCCTCAACAACTATGTCTGATTCCGGTGTATCCAGGCTCGCCGCCGTGGCGTTATGGCCCATTTCTTCGATCACCAGAATCGCCGTATCTTGGTCAATCACTTGATTGATAGTCGCCATACTACCCATGCTCATCATGACTTTAATGACTTCTGCCGCTTTCACTGACATTTTCTGTGCTAAATCACCCACCGTCAGCGTTTCCGGGACTACCACATCACGAACAACTGGTTCAGTCGGTTTTTCAAACGCATGTTGATCGGCGATAGATGATTGCACTGATCGACGATGACGCCTTGGCGTCGGCCGCCGGACGTTGCCACGGTGTGCGCGGCGGACGTGTAATTCTTTACGGTCATTACCGCGACCAGCTGGCTTCGCGGCACTAGGCGCAGGTTTGGAGGCCGGTGCAGGCTCATTCTTGGCGCGCTCAGCCGCCGCCAATTCTTTCTTGGCTTGCTCTTCCGCTTGTTGCTGTCGCTTAACCTGTTCTTCCTCGCTAAGACGCTTGGCTTCTTCTTGTTCTTCTGCTTGGCGTTTTTCTGCCTCTTCTGCAGCCAGCTGCGCTTCTTCCGCTGCACGCTTTGCATCGACTTCTGCCTGCCTTTTAGCTTCTAGCGCCGCCCTTTCCTGCGCTTCTTCACTTCGCTTTTCTTCGCGAACCTTTTTCTCAGCCTCTAAACGTGCCAACTCATCCAGTTTGGATTGATCCATCGACGATTGCTTGACGAATCGACGTTTTTTGCGCACTTCAACCTGAACTGTTTTGCCAGCACCGGTACGCGAAGTTTGTTGGATTTCTGTTTTGTTGCGCGCTTTCAAGGTCAGCGGAGCACGCTTAGGCGCCTCTGCTTTCTCAGTCTCAGCGCCCCCGCGCAAGAAGATCAATAAAGACCGCTTCTCTTCATCGGACAACACGCCATCTGCGCTTTTACCGCTAATCCCAGCATGCTCCAGCTGATCGAGCAGCCGCTCCATCGGTATTCCGATTTGTTGGGCAAATTGTTTAATCTCGACCTGTGACATGATTTTCTCGCTATATTTCGCTAGTTAACGGCTGGGGTATAGTTTATCACGCTCGACAAATCGTGAACCCTGCCTTGCTTTGGCTAAGTTGATGCCTGTTTATTCGAACCATGGCGCACGTGCGGTCATGATCAACTCTTGCGCAGTTTCTTCGCTGACCTCAATGATTTCAAGCAATTCATCGGTCGCACACTCAGCCAGCTCTTCCATGGTACGAACACCTTTCGACGCAAGAATATGCGCCATATCAGCAGTCATTCCTTCCATAGTTAGTAAGTCTTCGGCTGGCACCATCGACTCTTGTTTGGCAATCTCGCGCGTTAGCATCAAATCTTGCGCGCGATTGACCAACTCATCAATCATTTGTTCGCCAAATTCTTCAATTTGCAGTAATTCTTCTTTGGGTGCATAGGCGATTTCTTCGACCGCAGTAAACCCTTCCTGCGCTAAAACCAAGGCAACATCATCATCGATACTCAGCTGGGTTTTGAATTTCTCAATTAATTCTGCCACTTCTTTGGCTTGTTTCGCTTCGGCTTCTTCATCGGTTAAAATATTCAATTCCCAACCGATCAATTCGGACGCCAAACGCACGTTTTGGCCACCCCGACCAATCGCACGCGATTGATTTTCTTCGCTAACAACCACATCAATGGCGTGCTTTTCTTCGTCAATCACCAGCGAATCAACCTCGGCGGGCGATAGTGCTTTGATGGCGAATTCAGCGATCGCATCGTTCCAAATGATGATATCAACGCGCTCATTGGCAATTTCATTAGACACACTTTGCACCCGAGAACCACGAATACCGACGCACGCACCGACGGGGTCGATGCGTTTATCTTTACTGCGCACCGATATCTTGGCACGGATGCCTGGGTCACGTGCAGCGCCCAAAATTTCGATCAAGCCTTCGCCGACTTCTGGCACTTCTATTCGAAATAGCTCAATCAAGAATTGTGACGAGACACGATCTAGAAATAGTTGCGGCCCACGCGGATTGGGCTTCACTTCTTGCAATAGCGCGCGAATACGATCACCCGGGCGCAAGCCATCCATCGGAATTTGATTGCGGCGAGTTAACACCGCCTCGGCATCTCCCAAGTCTACGATCACGTCACCACGTTCGACGCGCTTAACCGTACCGGAGACCAGCTCACCTTCGCGTGACTTAAATCGTTCAATAATTTGCTCTCGGCTAGCTTCACGCACTTTTTGCATGATGACTTGCTTAGCTGCCTGTGCCTGAATTCGTCCAAACTCAGCACCTTCGATTGGCTCTTCAAGAAAATCGCCTATTTTCAGGTGCGGCTTTTTTTGTTGAATGACACTGGCACGCACATGAAATTCTTCATCAAACTCAAAATCAGGCTCGTCTTCACTGTCCTTATCAAGCACTTCCCAAACTCGAAAAGTTTCGTAATCACCTGTTTTTCGGTCGATTTTCACCTGCGCATTGATCGCATCTTTATGCCATTTACGGGTTGCGGTTGCCAGTGCAGCTTCAATTGCCTGAAAGATAATTTCCCGATCGAGATCCTTCTCTCGCGAGACGACCTCAGCCATCAACAGAATTTCTCTATTTGTAATTGCCATCTTTTATACCTCTACCATTCTCTACACTGCACCACAATCAGACGTCATAGTCTGGCACCAAACGCGCCAACTCGATATTTGCCAACTCAATGTCATACGCTTCGCCATCCGCCTCTACTACGACCTGCTGGCCATCGACTTGGAGTAACTCACCTCTGAAATTCCGTCGCCCCAATACATAATCATGGGTCTTCACCCGTACTTGCTGCCCCAGCACTCGCTCAAAATGATCCGGCTTGGCCAACGGCCGGTCAATCCCAGGAGACGATACTTCCAGCACATACTTACCCTGGACCGGATCTTCTACGTCTAGCAATAAACTCACTTGTCGGCTAACGCGTGCACAATCGTCAACCAAAATCCCGCCGGGTGCATCAATATATAGACGCAATACCGCCTCTTGTTGATTATGCGTATTCTCTATCAGCAGCAACTCGTAACCCAGCGACTCCACCACCGGTTCAAGCAACTCATTTAAGGCGGTCATATCGTATTGCATCACTCACTCCGCGCAGCCACAAAACATAAAATCGCATGTCGTTCCAAACACACCCTTTTTAGCAAAAAAAATGGGCCCTAGGCCCATTCTTTTCGGTGTCGGCCCTGCTCACTGCACAGCACCAACTAAATTGGTAGCGGGGACAGGATTTGAACCTGTGACCTTCGGGTTATGAGCCCGACGAGCTGCCAAACTGCTCCACCCCGCATCAAGGGGTGCGTATTCTAGTAAACTCGGCCGCAACAAGCAACGGCGATAAGACGCTATTTTCCAAGTTCATGAACGTATCTATCCTGCTTCCGGTCAAAAACGCGGAAAGCACCCTCAATGAAGCGATTGATTCATGCTTAGCGCAAACCTATACCGCTTTTGAGTTACTGATTGTTGATGACCAGTGCAGCGATGGTAGCATCCAGTTAATTGAGACCATCAATGACCCTCGAATCAAGCTAGTAAAAAACCAAGGCGAGGGTTTGGTTGATGCGCTCAATACCGGGCTGAACGCCGTGCAGTCGCCCTTTATCGCGCGCATGGATGCCGATGATGTCATGCACTCAGAGCGTCTCATGCAACAGCTGGCGGCGTTTCAGAACAATCCAGAACTAGCGGTAGTTGCCAGCCAGGTCGACCTATTTCCTGCTGATGTGGTTCAGGGCGGCTTTCAGAACTTCATCGATTGGCAAAACCGGCAAATTTATCAACAACAGATTTATCAGCAGCGCTTTGTGGAAACTCCTATTACCCACCCAAGCGTCATGTTTCGCCGCGAAGTAGTCGTTAAAGCAGGGGGTTATAGAAAAGGCGACTTCCCGGAAGATTACGAGCTGTGGCTGCGACTGCTGGCCAAAGACCATCAATTCGCCAAAGTGCCGATGTCACTATTAGCTTGGCGCGAATCGACTCAGCGCCTATCCCGCACTGCGCGTAACTGCCGCAGGCAAGCATTTGATCAACTGCGGGCGTCTTATTTGGCTATAGAACTTGGGGCAATTGGTGATCGTCCAATAGTCATTTGGGGCGCTGGTCGACGTACCCGCCAGCGTGCGCAACATTTAATCGCGCTGGGCATACAACCCACTGCATGGATTGATATCGATCCAAATAAAATAGGGCAACAGTCGTTAGCCTCTCCAGTGCATGCACCCAACTGGCTAACAGGTAGATCCCCAAAACCCTTTGTACTCAATTACGTCAGCAATCGCGGTGCACGTGAGCTGATCGAGAAAGATTTATTGAAGATCGGATATTTACCGCAGCAGGATTTCTATTCAGTTGGCTAGCCTTGAGTAGGGAACTAAAGCTCTCTAAGTGCACAAATGGTAATCCACCCTTTACTCGAAGGGGTCGATTCAAAAAAGTAATGGTTTACAAGTGCAGCTTAAAGGCATACGAGTCACCGAATAAATTTGGTATAAATACCTCATTCACCAAAGTAGGCGTATTCTAGTAGCGTTGTTTGCTCCCTTCAAAAGATTGGATAGTTATGTAAAAGTACCGCTACTGCCCGCCAACACGATCAATGCCAGCGCCCATTTAATGAGTTTCATAACAACTAACCGTTATGCATCCAACAAATCAGGTAGAAACACCTCATTCACTAAGATCGGGGTGTCTTGGTAGTAGAACAAAGTCCGTCGCGCCCACAACGCCCGGTGGCTGTGGTTGAGGGCATTGTTTGCCAATTGACACAAGCCATCCGATTGACTCAATAAGGCGAATTGAAACGCATGGCGTTCGGCGCGGCGATCATTAAATAGCAATGAACCCAAAGAGCGATTGCCTAGGTCAGCAACTGTTTCCCCTGCGGTTGAGTCAGGTTGTAAAATTAGGCTGCGCGCGACCACCCAGCTTGCATGCATACACTCCAGTGCGACTTCTCGAACCAATACCGATTGCGTTTTTGCACCGCCCAACAAAGCGGCTTCTGAGCCCCAAGGTGCTGAAATTTCGCTGCGTAACAGACGCACACCGATACCAGAACCGCAGCGTGAATTGAGTTTCTCGGTTAAGGAAGCAGGATCAGACAGCCAATCGCGCCAGACTGGTGGAATATCATGCTGTCTAGCCTTATCCACTGCCCACCAGCGCGGCTCTGTGACGATTGCTGCGCTCTGGCTTGATTCTTTAGCCTTGCTCCTTTCGCTCCCGTCGCTCATTAGTCACTCATTCTGCGTCACTTATTGTGCCGTCGATCAGCTGCAAACGGCGGTGCATCCGTGCTGCTAAAGCTAGGTCATGGGTGACTACCACCAAGCTGGTGCCTAGCTCTTGATTGAGCTCGACCATCAAAGCATGGATTTGATCTGCAGTTTTATGATCGAGGTTTCCGGTCGGCTCGTCAGCCAATACACATTTAGGGTGCGTCACCAAGGCTCTGGCAACTGCCGCTCGCTGGCGTTCACCACCCGATAATTCGCCGGGCTTATGCTGTACCCGCTTGGCTAAGCCCGCTTGGCTTAATAACTCGTGCGCACGCTCCAGCGCTTCATCGGGGTCGGTGCCGCGAATCAGTAACGGCATTGCCACATTCTCAAGCGCGCTAAATTCATTCAGCAAATGATGAAACTGGTACACAAAGCCAAGCGCCCGATTGCGCAAATCACCTTGGCGTTTGGCACCCAGCGTAGCCATATTTTGGCCATCAACCCAAACTTCACCTGTAGTGGGTTTATTGAGTCCGCCGAGTAGATGTAAGAGCGTACTTTTACCCGACCCGGATGACCCCAAAATGGCTACTTGCTCACCCGCAGCCACTTGCAGTGAAACCTCTTGCAAAACTGCCACCTTGAGGTGGCCATCATCAAACGACTTCGACAATGATTTAGCCTCAAGAATAATAGCACTGCTATTCATAGCGCAGGGCCTCCGCCGGGTCGAGTTTTGACGCACGCCAAGCAGGATATAAGGTGGCTAAAAAACTCAGCACTAGCGACATCACAATAACGCTAATCACGTCAGAAACTCGCATCTCAGAAGGAAAACCACTGACAGGGTACACATCGGGAGGGAAGAACTGAAAGCCAATTATCGACTCCACCCACAGCACAATCGACGTGATATTGAGTGCCATCACCACCCCTAGGAATGCGCCCAGAAAGGTACCGATAAACCCAATAACCGTCCCCTGCACCATAAAGACCTTCATCACTCCGGCAGGTGCTAAGCCCAGTGTACGCAAAATCGCAATATCGGCTTGTTTGTCGGTCACCAACATGATCAGCGTAGAGACGATATTAAACGCCGCCACCATAATGATTAGCGACAAAATGATAAACATCACGCGCTTTTCGACCTTGAGTGCACCGAAAAAAGTCGAGTGTTCTTGAGTCCAATCACGGATGCGTAGATTACCGCCGGTTTGCTCGATCAGTTGCTCGCGTATTTCGGGTGCTGCGAAGGTATCATCTAGCGCCAACCGCAGGCCAGTCACCTTACCGCTGGTTGAGAGCAAGATGGCCGCGTCATCGATGTGGATCGCCGCCAAGCCACTATCGTATTCGTACATACCTAAAGTAAAGATCGCGACCACGGTAAAACGCTTCATTCGTGGCAACATCCCCGCGGGTGTCACTCGTCCCTTTGGGGCAACCAGCGTAACCTTTTCGCCCAACTCAACGCCCAACTGCCGCGCCAGTGAAGAGCCCAGCGCGATCCCAAATTCTCCGGCTTTTAAATTAGCCAAGTCGCCTTCGGTCATCTTCTCGGCTAATTGTGAGACAGAGCGCTCGCGAGCGGGATCAACCCCACGGATGATCGCACCAGAAACACCGCCACCGCGCGTAATCATGCCCTGCCCCATGATATACGGCGCACTGGCGACAATATGCGAGTTACTGCTAATCGTGGTATCGACCGCTTGCCAGTCAGCCAACCAGCCATCATAACCAGAGACCGTGGCGTGTGAGGCGACCGATAAAATTCGATCACGCAAATCATTGTGAAATCCGTTCATTACCGACATCACGGTAATCAAGGCCCACACCCCCAGCGCGATGCCCAGCATCGACACCAACGAGATGAAAGAAATAAAGTGGTTACGTCGCTTGGCGCGCGTATAGCGCAAGCCAATAAACAACTCCAAAGGCTTGATCATTGCGTTTAGACTACTTCGGGGCGCATCAGCGGAAATAGCAAAACATCGCGGATCGATGCGCTATCAGTCAACAGCATGATCAAGCGATCGATACCAATCCCTTCCCCCGCTGTCGGTGGTAGACCGTATTCCAAAGCACGCACATAATCAGCGTCATAATGCATCGCTTCATCATCGCCAGAATCCTTTTCCGCCACCTGTGCGCGAAAGCGTTCCGCCTGATCATCCGCATCATTCAATTCTGAAAAGCCGTTAGCAATTTCACGCCCGGCCGCAAAGAACTCGAATCGATCGCTGATGCTCTGGTCACTATCATTTCGCCGAGATAACGGTGATACTTCAACGGGATAGGCGGTAATAAACGTGGGGTTGATTAAGCGATGCTCGACAGTTTCTTCGAAAATCTCAGTTTGAATCTTGCCCTGACCCCATGAAGGCTTTAGGTCAATACCCCGCTTTTTTGCGACCGCTTTGATGGCATTCAAGTCAGCCAAGTCCTCGGCGCTGATATCCTCGTTGAAACGCAGAATGGCTTCCTGCATGGTCATCCGCGCAAAGGGGGCATTGAAGTCGATTGTGTCCCCTTGATAGGCAACCTCTGTCGTACCATTGATGTGCTGAAACATGCGCCGCAGCAGGTCTTCGGTTAAATCCATCAAATCTTGGTAATCGGCATAAGCTTGATAAAATTCCAACATGGTGAATTCTGGATTATGCCGCGTACTAACACCTTCATTACGAAAGCTGCGATTGATTTCGAATACTCGATCAAAACCACCCACGACCAAACGCTTAAGGTAAAGCTCCGGTGCGATACGCAAAAATAGCGGGATATCCAGTGCGTTATGATGCGTTTCAAATGGCCGTGCAACGGCCCCGCCCGGGATTGCGTGCATCATCGGTGTTTCCACTTCAAGATAGCGGTGCTCAACCAGATAATTACGTATAAACTGAATGGCTTGCGCGCGCTTCTGAAATATCTCGCGCACCTCCTCATTCATGATTAAATCAACATAGCGCTGCCGATAACGGGTCTCGGCATCGGTCAAGCCATGGAATTTTTCGGGCAAAGGCCGCAATGATTTGGTCAGTAAGCGCAGGGAAGAAACCCGAACGGATAACTCATCGGTACGGGTCTTAAACAATACGCCCTCGGCACCCAGGATATCGCCGATATCAAATTTCTTGAATTGCTCGTTATAAAAGCTTTCGGGCAAGGCGTCACGCTGAACAAACAATTGTACCCGGCCACTCACGTCCTGCAAGTGGGCGAAACTGGCTTTGCCCATTACCCGACGCGACATCAGCCGCCCCGCGACGGATACACTAATCGGTTTAGCTTCCAGGTCTTCGCGCGATACCTCAGCATAGCGTTCAAGCAAATCGGCCGACAAATTCTGTGGCCGAAAGTCATTGGGAAAGGCATTGCCGCCATCACGCTCAGCTTGCAATTTAGCTCGACGTTGTGCAACTTGTTCGTTGTCTTCTATAGCAGTCATAATGTGCTGATATTTAATAATTTGGTCTTTATAGGCCAGCCTTGAGACTGGCTTCGATGAATAGATTCAAACCGCCGTCCAGTACGGCCTGGGTGTTCCCGGTTTCGATATTAGTGCGAAGATCCTTAATGCGCGATTGATCCAACACATAAGATCGAATTTGACTGCCCCAGCCAATATCCGATTTCTCGTCCTCCACACTTTGGGCCGCTTCTTGGCGGCTGCGTAATTCCAACTCATACAGCCGCGCTTTTAACATGGACATGGCCTCAGCCTTGTTACGGTGTTGCGAGCGATCATTCTGACACTGCACTACAATCCCGGTAGGCTGGTGGGTAATTCGCACCGCAGAATCAGTACGGTTGACGTGCTGACCACCCGCACCACTGGCGCGATAGGTGTCGATGCGCAAATCAGCCGGATTGATCTCGACTTCAATGCTATCGTCAATTTCAGGGTACACATAAACCCCCGCAAAGGAAGTGTGGCGCCGATTACCTGAATCAAAAGGGCTTTTGCGAACCAAGCGGTGGACACCCAGCTCAGTGCGCAAATAACCATAAGCATATTCACCTACTACTTTAATCGTTGCACTTTTGATCCCGGCCACATCACCGGGTGATTTTTCAATCACATCAACTTTGAAGCCTTCTGACTCAGCCCAACGGACGTACATCCGCAGTAGCATTTCAGCCCAATCCTGGGCTTCAGTGCCGCCCGAACCTGACTGAATATCCAAAAACGCATTAGAGACGTCAGCTTCATTGGCAAACATCCGCCGAAACTCCATCTTGTCGATTTCCGCTACGCTATGTTGGGCATCGGACGCGAGCATTTGTAGTGTTTCTTCGTCCGCTTCTTCTGCGGCCATTTCTAGTAGCTCACTCGCATCTGAAATGGCTTGGTCGAGTTGATCAAAGGTGACGACTATCTCCTCAAGCCGGGCTTTTTCGCGGCCCAACTCTTGGGCCTCTTCCGGCACATTCCAAACCGCCGCATCTTCTAAGCGCAGGTTGATTTCTTCCAATCGCTCGCGCTTACTATCGTAGTCAAAGATACCCCCTGAGCGCAATCAAACGCTCGCTGGAGGTCGCTAAAGAAGCAGCGATTTCGTTCGGTGTTTCCACAGAGGAGTACATTAGAAAGTCAAGCCGCGAAGGATACCGGAAAACGGGTATCGATAACATCCTTGTTCATGCCTCAGATTACGTTTAATTGATGATTCAATTAGGCCGCATCTTTTCAACAACGGGGATCAGATTACCAATGCCGCTAGTCCGCATCTCTTGTGTTTCGTAAATCTCGATGGTCTAATCAAGCAACGCTTGCAGCCAGATAAAATCATGTCTCAATTTTTCAGTCGTCTCATTGCACTATCGTTCACGCTACTCCTCACCTGCCATGCGGCCGAAGCGAAGGTCGTGGTCTTGATTCATGGCTATATGGGCTCGCCCGAATCTTGGGAAGATAGTGGCATCAATACCGAATTAAGTCGAGCGGGTTGGAGCCGCGGCGGAATCGTCATCCCCGATACCAATGAATTCTTTGGTGGCCCTGGTGCGGAGTCGAAAAATGTAGCTTATTCGGTCGACCTGCCGTGGATGCGACCGCTGGACGTGCAGGTCGCTGAGCTGGATCACGCGATCGCGATGATTAAGCGCAAACGACCCAACGAAGTGTTAACGCTGGTGGGTCATTCGGTGGGTGGTGTCGTCGCGCGCATGTGGCTCGTGATATACGGTGCAGACCAAGTGGATCGTCTGATCACCATCGCCTCTCCACATGCGGGTACCACTCGTGCCGTCGATGCCTTACGTTTGACCAATCCTACTTTCTATCCAGTAGACCAGGTACGTAATTTCTTCGGTGGCGAGCTTTACAACACGGTGCGCCGTTCACGCGAATTAGTCAAAGACTTAACACCACCTGATCGTGGTAATGCGCTGGGTTGGCTAAATACTCAACCACACCCCAAGATTGAATACATTTCTATCGTACGCGAAGACGCGTTTGGGCTGGATCGAGACTGGATCGTCTCGGCTAATAGCCAGGACCTCACTCGGATCCCCGAACTAAAAAACCACGCAAAAACACTGGCCGTATCAACGGGACACGTGCTGGAGCGTCGGGATGGTGTTTTATTAACCGACTTATTGGCTGAACCGGCGCGTAAAAAACCTATTCGACCATAAATACAAAAACCAGCTTCGCTCATCCACAAAGATGGCGAAACTGGTTAAAGGTATGGCTTATCGAATGACTGCTACTTACGAATCACCATCACCGAACAATGCGCCCGACCAGTAACACTGGCAACCGACGAACCCGACAAGCGATCACCGCCACGTGAATTTTTTCGACGACAGCCCATCACAATCAAATCCGGCTCCCAGCTCTTGGCTTCTATCAGGATTTTGTTGGCTCGTTTCCCTTGGCGCACCCGAAGTGAGGTATCCAAATCCTTGAAATATTTAGCTCTAGTTGCTTCTAGCTCGTCCTTTATTTCCTTGACAAGCTTCTCCTGCGAACCTTCCGGGAAAAAAGAAGCCACTAGAGGCGTACCATAGTCCGGCATGACCGTCATCAGGCGCAACTCCACGTCCTTCATGCAGCTACTGAGGTCACGCACTGCACTACATAACATTTCTACGTTTTGTGGCCGACCAAGATCTAACGGCACCAGTATTTTCTTAAACATATTTTTCTCCTTAACAAACTAGGCTCTAGACATATCTGGATGGCCAATACGCCTGATTCTGGCTTTTTGTACCATCCATATTAATGCTAACAACAATAACGCGGGTATATAGAACCAGTGTTTGGCCGGGCGATCTGAGTCAACCTGAAGACCCGCTACTTCCCAATCAAAATCGAGTTTCTGTTTTTCAGCAGCACCACCAAACACCAAATTATCGATAAAGAACTTACCACCTTCTTCACGTAACTCCATGCCTGCACCATTCAATAAACGCTCCTCGCCCGTGCCACCTGCAGGACCAACGGGCAACATCACGACTTTATCCACTGCATTGCCTTCAATAGTTTCGCCGACCACGCGCACGCGCACCTGCGCTTTATCTGGCATTGCTTGAACGACTTCGTATGCCTGGGTAGCCGCGACATCTTGAAGTGGCGGATAGAGCTTATCCATAAAAAATCCGGGGCGAAATAAGGTAAATGCAACTACCAGCAATACCAGCGATTCCCAAATACGGCTCTTAGTTAAAAACCAACCCTGCGTAGCCGCCGCAAATAATAGCATCGCGATCACTGCGGTCGACACAATCAAGATCAGATGGAATGGCCCCTTGACGCCGATCATCAGTAACTCGGTGTTAAACACAAACAAGAAGGGTAAGATTGCGGTACGGATATCATAAGCAAAACCCTGAATACCGGTGCGGATCGGATCACCACCGGATATCCCCGCTGCCGCAAACGCGGCTAAACCCACCGGTGGCGTGTCATCAGCTAAGATACCAAAATAAAATACAAACAGATGAGCGGCTATTAATGGAATCAATAAGCCCGACTCAGCGCCCAAATTCACGATAACCGGCGCCATCAAGGTAGACACCACGATGTAGTTGGCGGTGGTGGGTAAACCCATCCCCAGAATCAAGCTGATGATCGCAGTAAACACCAGGATCAGCATTAAATTACCACCAGAAATGAACTCAACGAATTCGGTCATAACCAAGCCGATACCCGTCAAAGTAACCGTACCAACGACGATACCCGCTGCCGCGGTCGCGACACCGATACCAATCATGTTGCGCGCGCCTGCTACCAGCCCATCAATCAAATCATCCCAGCCGGACTTAAAAGAAAACATCTGACCCGACATTTTGCGGAATAAGCCTTTTAGTGGACGCTGAGTTAAAACGATCACAATCATCAAAATGGTTGCCCAGAACGCAGACAACGACGGTGATAAACGCTCAACGGTCAAACACCACATCAACACCACAATCGGCAGCAAGAAATAATAGCCTGACTGAGCGGTTGGCTTTAACTCAGGTAATTCGTTAATTTCATGGCTTTGGTCTAACTCAGGCACCTTACACGCATAAGCCAATAGTAATGCGTAAGCGACAGCCAACAAGACTCCGACGACGTAGATGGTAGACCCACCCGCAACGCCTTTAATCCACCCGAGTCCATAGTAAGTGGCTGCGGCCATTACTATTAAAAATAGGATAGTGGTGACGAACGACAACAGCTTTTGTGCCAACGTTTTTTGGTTGAGCCGATCCATACCTTCTAAGTCCAGCTTACAGGCCTCAAGGTGGACGATATAAACCAATGCTATATAAGAAATAATAGCGGGCAAGAATGCGTGCTTGATGACATCAAGATACGAGATACCCACATATTCAACCATCAAAAAAGCAGCGGCTCCCATAACCGGCGGAGTCAACTGGCCGTTGGTCGAGGATGCAACCTCTACCGCGCCCGCCTGCTCGGCTGAGAATCCCACTTTCTTCATTAGCGGGATCGTAAACGTACCCGTTGTTACTACGTTCGCAATCGACGAGCCGGATACCAAACCTGTCGCCGCAGAAGATATTACCGCCGCTTTTGCAGGACCGCCTTTTAGGTGACCTAAACCAGCAAACGCTGTGCGAATAAAGTAATTGCCTGCGCCCGCTGCTTCCAACAGTGAACCAAACAGCACAAACATAAACACCATGCCAGTTGAGACACCCAGTGCTACGCCATAAACACCCTCGGTCGATAACCAATAGTGTGACATCCCCTTAGAAAAACTAGCACCTTTATGGGCAATGACGTCGGGCATATACTGGCCGCCAAACGTATAAACAATAAATACTATAGCAACCACCATCAGCGGTGGGCCTAAGGCGCGGCGAGTAGCTTCCAGTAGAAACACCATACCAATGGCTGCGACGATCAAATCGGTTTGGGTGGGATTACCTGGGCGATCCGAAAGCTCGCTATAAAAAATAAACAGATAGGAGGCACACGCGGCCGCAATAAGTGCGAAGACCCAATCCTGTACCGGAATATGGTCTCGCGGTGAAGACTTAAAGGTTGGGTAGGCGGTATAGGCCAAAAAAATAGCAAAAGCCAAGTGAATCGCCCGCGCTTCGGTATCATTGAAAACACCGATTCCGAACTCAAAAGGCAGTGGCGATGCATACCACAGCTGGAATAACGACCAAATCAGTGGTACGGCAAATAGGATAAGCTTAGATGTCTTGCCGACTGGGTTTCTAGCACCAGTATCAGCTGCGGCAACGATATCTTCTGCGATGATCTCCTCTTTTTTGTTACTCATCGTCTTCAACCTCGTAAATGTATGGATAGGGAATTATTAGTTATTCAGTGCGTCGCGGCTAATACGCAGATAGAAATAAAGTGCCTATTTTTTGCACTTGGTGCCGCAGAATCAGATATTTATTGTTATTGTAGTTGCCGATGAATCATGCCCGGCAGCCATTGGCATTTGAAATATTATAATTGTTTGGTACATCTTAAAACAGGGCAAGCGCCGCCATGACGCTTGCCCCGAGCTAGATTACATCAAGCCTGCTTCTTTGTAGTACTTGGCAGCACCATCATGTAAAGGTGCAGAAAGGCCATCTTTGACCATCTCTTCTTTTTTCAGATTGCCAAAAGCGGGGTGCAGTTTTTTGAAATCATCAAAATTTTCAAATACTGCTTTTACGACGTTATAAATAACATCTTCTGGCACTGAAGTTGAGCTAACAAACGTCGCGCCCACACCAAACGTCGAAGTATCGCTATCCGAACCGCGATACATGCCACCCGGCACCGTAGCAGTACGGTAGTAATCGTTATCGGCGACTAACTTTTCAACTTCAGGGCCGATTACGTTAACCAACACCGAATCACAAGCCGTTACTGCCTCTTTAATAGAGCCACTTGGGTGACCAACCGTGAAAATCATGGCGTCGATTTTATTGTCGCACAAGGCGCTGGCCTGCTCAGCCGATTTCAGCTCTGATGCTAATTTGAAATCATCTACGGTCCAGCCCAACGCTTCCATCAACACTTCCATCGTGCCACGCTGACCTGAGCCTGGATTACCGATATTGACGCGCTTGCCTTTCAAGTCCGTAAAATTCGTGACGCCTGAGTCGGCGCGCGCTACTACGGTGAATGGCTCTGGATGAACAGAGAAAACTGCGCGTAGCTCTTTGTTAGCGCCCTGCTCTTCGAATTTGCTGGTGCCATTATAGGCATGATACTGCCAATCAGACTGAGCAACACCCATGTCCAACTCGTTTTTGGCAATGGTGTTCAAGTTATAAACTGAACCACCTGTTGACTCAACAGAACAGCGAATCCCGTGCTCTTTGCGGCCTTTATTGACCAAGCGGCAAATTGAGCCACCAGTAGGATAATAGACACCTGTAACACCACCGGTACCTATAGTGACGAATGTTCCTTCGGCTGCTGCGGCAGGCGTCATGGCAGATGCGCCAATTGCTAAACCAGCAGCAATCAAGGTAGTAGTAAATTGTTTTTTCATTGTAAAAATGGACCTCCAAAAGGCTCGTGTATGAGTTAAATACTTGTTAATTGGTTCATCGCTGAAAGACGCCCATAGAGCCGATCCTCTTGGCTAACGGACTTAACTCGACACTCCTTAAATTGTAGTCGTGTTGCTTATCAAGCGAATACACCCTCCCATTTGGGAGAGACACAAGCATACTACATTGACCAGAAAATGCAAAAAACTATTTATGCGCGCAAGAAATACGCAATTATATTTGCGTATTGTATTTATTCAACCGATACTAAGCTCATGCAAACGATGCCACCTCAAAGCCTCAAAGACTTGCGCGAGCTCACGTCTCGAGTCGCTTCGGGCACCTCAGACGTGCGTTTAGGTGCCGCAACATTGGCAACGCTAAACAACATGATTTCATCACCGGCAACCACCGCGATCTCAACCACATCAGTGATTGCCAAAGCAAACCAGGTAAACCCATCCACCTTGACGCGTCTTGCTTACGCACTAGGGTATTCAAAGTTTTCTCAGCTGCAACGAGTCTTTCGCGACCATGTAGAACAGAATGCGCATTTTTATACCACCCGGGTTAACCGCCTTATTAGTAACCCGCATTCCCAGCCCAACTCATTGTTTAACGCCATTGTCGCGCAAGAGTCTGCCAATGTTGCTTCTCTAGCGGGTGATATTGATGAGGACAAATTGAAACAAGCCATTGACCTAATAATAAGTACACGAAAGGTTCGTTTTCACGGTCGGCGTCAGTTCTTTTCATTAGCCGCCTTTTTTTCATACGGCTTGGGCCTCATCCGCGAGCGGGTCGACATTTTGCAAGATGATGTTCACGGCATCAGCCATCACTGACCTTTATGACAAAAGCTGATTTATTAGTGGTGATGGGCTGCGCACCCTATACCAAAGCAACCGTTGACGCCTGCCGGATCGCGCACAAACGCAATATTGCCATTATTGCGATTACTGATTCACCCAACTCGCCGCTGACGCAGTACGCGCAGCAACAATTACTGATTCCGACAGAAAGCGATTATTACAGCAACAGCATGGCTGCTTCATTCGCCCTGGCTGAAGCCTTGTTAGCGATGACCGCACAAGAAATGGGACAGTCAGCGGTTAATAATTTGAAAGTGCGAGAGCAACTGATCGAAGAATTTGGTATCAGCATTGACCACGCCAACCATTAAATGCTTCCTATTTATCCTTACCTATTTGAGTAGCTCATGAACCACATTCTACATCGACACTCACGCATTACCCCACCTATCGCCAGTCACGGTGAAGGCGTTTACTTATACGATCAAAGCGGGAAACAGTATTTGGACGCCTGCTGTGGTGCCGCTGTTTCGTGCCTGGGCCATAATCACCCCAAGATTATTGATGCGATTAAGCAACAACTCGACCAACTTGCCTATGCACACACCAGCTACTTCACCACGGAAACCGCCGAAGCCTTGGCTGATAAATTAGTGGAAATGGCGCCCGCGAATATTGACCGAGCCTATTTTCTGACCGGTGGCTCTGAAGCCAATGAAACCGCTTTTAAACTCGCGCGTCAGTTTTTTGTTGAGATAGGTCAGCCAGAACGAAAATATTTCATCGCCAGACAACAAAGCTTTCACGGCAACACCCTGATGACCTTAGCCATTGGCGGCAATGAGTGGCGCAAGCAAGCCTTTAAGCCTATTTTGCCACCGACGCACCATGTATCAGCCGCTTACGCCTACCGTGATCAGCGCAAAGACGAGACGGAAAAACAATATGGAAAACGCTTGGCGGAAGAGTTTGAAGCAAAAGTATTAGAGCTGGGTGCAGATAAAGTAATCGGTTTTATCGCCGAACCCGTCGTTGGCGCCACCGCAGGTGCCCTGCCCGCACCCAAAGGATACTTCAAACGTATTCGAAAAATATGCAACCAGCACGGTATATTATTGATATTAGATGAAATAATGTGCGGAATGGGCCGTGTTGGTAGCCGTTTCGCCTGCGAACAGGAAGGCATTACCGGAGACATTATTACGCTAGCCAAGGGCTTGGGAGGCGGTTACCAACCCATCGGGGCTACCTTAATCTCGGGCCAGATTAGTGACGCCATTGAATATGGCAGCGGTTTTTTCCAGCACGGCCACACGTATATTAGTCACCCTTGCGTTACCGCCGGAGCCTTGGCAGTGCAAAACGAAATTGACGATCAAAATTGGCTGGAAAATGTCCGCATTCAAGGCGCTGCGCTCAAAGCAGCATTGCACGCCGAATTGGACTCGCATCCGCACGTTGGCGATATTCGAGGCCGTGGCTTGTTCCTAGGGGTTGAGTTGGTTGAAGATAGGGCCAGTAAAAAGCCCTTTCCCGTTGACTTCCCATTGCACGCATTGATCAAGAAAAATGCGATGGCACTAGGCTTAATGGTTTACCCCATGCCGGGAACCATCGACGGCCAAAATGGCCACCATGTTTTGATCGCTCCGCCGTTCATTATTCAACCGAATCATATCGATGAAATAGTCAGCAAACTGACGCAAGCCGTTGATACATCGATTCAATCTCGAAGCAGCTAAATCGCCGCTGATTGCTTAGCACGATACCCATGACGACGAAACCCGATGGCCCCTTGCAAGGCTTACGCGTACTCGACTTGTCTCGCATTTTAGCGGGGCCAACCTGCACACAATTGTTGGGCGATATGGGCGCTGAAGTCATCAAGATTGAACGCCCGGGAGCTGGTGACGATACCCGCAAGTGGGGGCCACCATTCGTAAGAGACGAAGACGGCAACAACACCACTGAAAGCGCTTATTATCTGTGTGCAAACCGTAATAAACAGTCCGTCGGTATTGATATCACTCAAGCTGAAGGGCAAGCATTGATTCGTCAGCTCGCCGCAACATCTGACATATTAGTTGAGAATTTCAAAGTCGGTGGCCTTCAGAAGTATGGCCTTGACTACGACAGCCTGAAAGACGAATTCCCGCAACTGATTTATTGCTCGATTACCGGCTTTGGTCAGAGCGGCCCCTACGCTAAACGCCCCGGATACGATTTTATGATTCAAGCCATGGGCGGCATCATGAGCGTGACTGGGCCATCTGAGGGAGACCCCTACAAAGTAGGGCTTGGGATTGCTGATGTTATGTGCGGCATCTACGCCTCCAGCGCAATTCTGGCGGCATTGCACCACCGGACTGCCACCGGTTCGGGTCAATTTATCGACTTATCGTTATTGGATACCCAAGTTTCCTGGTTGATAAACAATGGGTTGAACTACCTAACCTCGCGTGAAACACCGCAACGCTACGGTAATGCACACCCCAGTATTGTCCCTTATGACGTATTCCCAAGCAGCGATGGATTTATCGCACTCGCCATTGGCAATGATGCGCAATTTCAACGGTTTTGTGAAGTTGCCGGAAATCCTCAATTAGCGACAAATGCGGCGTATACCACCAATACAGCACGAGTTGCCAATCGCGAAGAGCTAACCACCCTGATCAGAGACCTGACCCTGCAGAAAACCCAAGCAGAATGGATCATGGAACTGGAAAAAGCACTGGTTCCTTGTGGGCCAGTGAATACTATTGAGCAAGTCTTTGATGACCCACAAATTCGCCACCGTGAGATGGAAATCAGCATGACGCACCCATTGTCCGGCTCAGGTGAAGTTAGCTTAATAGGAAACCCCATTCGATTTTCTGACACTCCCATCAGTTATCGCAACAGCCCACCTACCTTGGGCCAAGATACAGATGAAATCTTATCTCAAGCACTCAGCTTAGAATTGACGCAAATTCAGGCATTAAGGGAAAAAGGCATCGTGCAATAAATTGCACCTTTAGTTTACCAAGCAAATACCTCGATAATGGATACCCCTATTTTAGTCGCTTGCGCAGCCAATGGCGCGTACAAAACAAAAGCCGACCATCCGTCACTCCCGATTACCACCCATGAATTGGTTGAAACCGCCCTGTCAATACATCAAGCTGGCGCGACAATGCTCCATTTGCATGTGCGCGACGACGTGGGCAAACATACGCTTGACCCAACCATTTATCGGCGAACAATAAGCGCCATTGAAGATCAGCTGGGCGATCAATTAATCATACAAATTACCAGCGAAGCAGGGGGCATTTTTGATCCTGCGTATCAAATAGCCTGTGTCAAGGCTGTCAAGCCAGCCTGTGTGTCCATCGCACTACGGGAGATCGTACCAACAAAGGCGCACGAAACAGCCGCACAATCATTCTTTGAATGGATGGCGCTCAAAAAGGTAGCGCCTCAATTTATTTTGTATGACCTTGCTGATATAGCCCGATATCATGAACTAACAGCTAGCGGTGTCATCCCTGCAGCCCCACATTCGGTACTGTTCGTGATCGGTCGTTATCAGCCAAACCACGGCACAAAGGCTGCGGAGCTAAATGATTACCTCGATGTCTGGCCCAAAACTAATTCACCCAGTTGGATGGTTTGCGCGTTCGGGCCAAATGAAATTGATACCGTCGTTGCAGCCACGCATCAAGGCGGCCATGCGCGTATCGGCTTTGAAAATAGCTTATTGACGGCGAGCGGTAAACTCGCAGAAGATAATGCGACGCAAATCACTCATGTCGTGAGCCAGCTCAAGCAACAGTCCCAGAAGATTGCTAGCACTAAGCAAAGTCGAGAAATTCTCGGGATTACAAGTAACTACTAAGCCTTAGGTAACTCTGATCACCACACTTAAGTTATGAGTGTTCAGCGCGGACTCGTCAAAGGAACTTATTGGGCTGCCAGTGCGCTTGGTGGACACCCCAACGCCGACCAAGCGCAAACGATAACTCCAGCAAAGAATCGCTGTAACTCCATCGCGAACCTAGAATCGATAACCTAGCCCGAGGCTAATAACCATTGGGCCAATGGTTACGTCAATATCACATCACGTTTGCTCTGTGTCATCTCGCATCCATTCATCCCAAAATTGCGTCCCCGCCCAGCTGCGACGGCAGTGTAATGCCGCTTAAAGCACACTATAATCCCAAGCGGCCGCCCTTCGATACGACAACCTGACTACGAACCATCCTATGAATAAGAACCACAGCTCTGCACAACACGCGAAAACCCTTTTTGTGAAAGCCGTTACTAAGCTTCAAAATGGAGATGCTTTGGGTGCCCGCCAAGGGCTGATTAAAGTGGCCAAGCTAATTCCCGACAGTGCGGTGGTTTGGTATAACCTTGGCCTAAGTTATCAACACTTAAACCAACACCAGCTTGCGATCAAGGCGTACCAAAAATCTCTGAAAATAACCCCTCATCAAGTTGACGGGTGGGTCAATTTGGGCATTTCGCAAAAGGAACTCGGATTGCAGCCAAAAGCCTTGAAATCAGCGGCTAAAGCGCTGCAGCTAGACCCTGCTAACGCCAGGGCACTCAACCTATCTGGTTCAATAGCTGCAGAGCAGGACGATGATGACAATGCACGACTCGCTTTGGAACAAAGCATCCGGGCGAACCCTAAGAACATCGATGCCAAAATCAACCTGGCAACCCTTGAGTTAAAACACGGCAAGCATGATCAAGCGACACATATTGTTGATGCCTTATTGCAGCAACATCCTGATGATTTCAGCGTCAACGTGTTAAAAACCAATATCCTATTGAGTGAAAAAAAATACGAAGAAGCATCGTTAATAATACTAAAACTAAAAGAACAGGCTCCCAATACTGAAGAAACTCTCCGTCTGAATTTGAGCTTAAAAGAAGCAATCCGCGACCATTTCGGGGTTATTTCTGTCGCTGAAAAATTATTAGATCAGTTGCCCGAAGACGCCGCCATCTGGAATTCATTAGGCAGCGCCTATTTTCAGCTGGACAGCATCAAGAATGCGAAACGCTGCTATGAAAAAGCCATCGCACTTGACCCCAAGCACGCGGAGTACGAAAACAATGTGGGATTAGCCTATGCTTCACTAGGAAATAAGGAAAGTGCGGAGCAACACTATCGCCGCTCGATAGAGCTTGACCCTGGACACGCCGAAGCCTACCGAAATATCGCCACGATGAAGCGCTTCAAGTCGATGGATGATCCAGACGCAGAAAAGATCAAATCACTTTGGGAACAAAAAGATTTAGATGATTTATCTGCGATAAAAGCATCGTTCGCACTAGGCAAAGTCTACGATGATTGTGGCTTATATGAGCAAGCATTTGAAGCCTATACCCGAGGGAACAAGCTCAAGTTCAAAGAGTCCGGTGTTGACCTTGATACATTTTTTGCTCATATAGACCGCATTCCAAGCATTCTAGATCGACTTCCAACTGAAACCAGTGGAGCCGATTCGTCCCCAACCCCTGTTTTTATTTTGGGCATGCCAAGGAGTGGTACGACACTCGTCGAACAAATCATCACCCGTCACAGTGAAGTTGCTGGGTGTGGCGAGCTTCCGTGCATAGAGCGAGCAATTAATCGGCTAGAAAAAAGGGCAGAGCCGATGAGGGTTTATCCAAATGATTTCTGGGGAGTTAGTCAGCGGGAGCTGGAATCTGAAGCGCGAGAGTATCTGACTTGGGTGAAGCGGCTGCATAAAATTGACACCCCCTATTTCACCGATAAAATGCCGTTTAATTTTGTCCATATTTGGTTGATACACGCGATATTCCCCGACGCGCCTATCATCCACTGCAAAAGACATCCATTAGACGTAATTACATCAAACTATTTCCAGCTGTATGGCTCAGACATCAGTTTTGTCTATCAGCTTGAAGCCCTAACTACGTATTACATTCGCTACCATCGAATAATGACGCATTGGCAGCGCCTGTTGGGTACTAAGTTGTATACGGTACAGTACGAAAACCTGGTATCGAACCCTGAGCCAGAAACTAGGCAGCTGATTGCTGCTATTGGCCTAGATTGGGAAGAGTCGTGCTTAGAACATAAATCATCAGCGACCGCTGTGAGAACTGCCAGCATCTGGCAAGTCCGGCAAGGTATCTATACGCGATCAAAAGAACGCTGGCGTAACTATGAGTCTCATTACAAAGGTGTAATCGCCATGCTAGCTGCCGAAGGGATCCTCGACCAAGAAGGCATGCAGCTAGATGGATGAATATGACACATCAATACTCGCTTAACCAGCGGACTGGATAGAGTACCGAACTGGAATCTGGCTTTACACCTTTCATCTTTCCCTTAGGCATAAAAAAACGAGGCGCCGTGAGGCGCCTCGTTTTTATTTCGTAAAGACTTAAGGAATAAACCTTAGAAATCGATACGCATTCCGAGCAGATGCTTGTCAACACTAGATACATCCGTAGCGTTGTCGTCATCAAGCGAAACACCTTCGTAGTACAACTTCAAGCCGCCGCCAATATTGTGATAGACGCCCAGATTGATCGCTGTAGGTGACGCAGATCCACCTGCATCAATTTCACCAAGACCCAGCAGCGCAGATGTTTTCTCGCCAAATTTCGTACCCAACCACAGTTGAGTTTGCTCAACTTCTGTGTCGGTTAGTTTGTCTTCTGCGTTCTGGTAAGCAAGCGTTCCCCAGAAACTGCCAAAAGTTCCTTTAATCGCAGCGGCAGTGCGGGACATATCAGCAGAACCAGGGTCTGTAGTTAAATCGTCGCGGTCTTCACGATCATGTGCAACTGCAAACGTTAAGTTTTCAGTTGCAGCAATAGACAAACCAATACCTACGCCGTTTCCAGCGAGTTTCTCAGCAACATCGTTACCTTCGCTGCTGTCGTTAGCACGGTAGTCTAACTCAAGGTGCACAGGACCAAAGTCATTAGCGTATTTAATCGTATTGGATGAGCGGTAAGGACCACTAGCCAATGATGAATACAGGTAATAACCTAAACTATAAGTAGGGTCCAAGTGCGTACCAACTGTATTGTAATAAGCACTCCACTGATTACCAGCGGTAACGCTACCAAAGCCACCAGAGATACCAACGGTACCGATACGCAAATCAGAAATATTGTTTTGCTCTTTATCAGTTGTTGTAGCGAACTCATAGCGACCGGTTGCAGTCAAGCCATTGCCGATATCTGCGCTGGCTTTAAAACCAAAACGTGAAGATACGTTAGACAGGTCAGTCGTTTTCTCAGCGCCTTCAACATCGGTAAATGCTAGGGCATTGTTGATACGACCATAGACGGTAACCGACTTGTCGCCATCTTCAGCGTTAGCCACTACCGGCGCAGCTAAAGTAGCTGAAATCGCAACTGCGATAAGTTTTTTATTCATGATTAATTAATCCTCTATTGAATACTTTAATTAAGTTGAGCCACTCGAACCGAAGCTTGATATAGATCAGATTTAGCAACCGCGATTCTGCCCATAACCACCGTGATTGCAAGATGTTTTGTTGAAAATTTACAACAATCGCGCCTTGTGTTGCGCTATTGCAACAAAATCGCCCGAAAATGTCACTAAATCAACTAAATGAATAGCCATAACCAAACCCATCTAGATTATGCAGTTGCGCATTGAATGAAACAATCACCCGGTCTTTAGCACCATTGTATGGAAAAGGCATGTGTTTGATATGAGGAGGAAAGACGACAAGCTTGCCATTTTCAGGATACGAGTCAAAATGAGCATCTTGTAAATAAAGGTTGCCGAATTCCCCGTGCCCACCGGCGGTTACTTCCATGTGCGGCCCATAAAACCGCGTAACACCATTTGCCATATCTGGCCCGTGGTCTGCCGGGCAAGTACTGCAATCCCCCGTCTCAACGTAATAAACGCCGGACCAAGCACAGTTGCCGTGTATATGCGTTTCGTGGAAAGCATGATCATTAGACATCTGAAACCAAAGGCTAATTAACTCGATATCAAGTTTAGCGGGTTGCTCCCAATAAGGCGCGTTGACGGTACTGGCAATTTCGAACACCCCATCCATTATATGGCTGGCTAATTGCTCAATTGCAGCATTACCTTTGTAACGCTCATAGAGATCGTCACTGCTCGCGTACACCGCACTTTTTCGGACTTCCTGCATTGAGCGATGCTCGTAAAACAATTTCAAAAGCGCTTTATTAAGCTTTTTATGCCCAGCAAAACGGGTGCTCAAGATAGGCGTGGGCCACAAATATTGGATATCCGATTGCTTGCGATTTTTTGTGCTCATAGATGTAATTTGTTAATGATTAGCCTTGTGAGTACCTACAACACCTTGCCGACAGGGGTGTCTACATTTATCAATTTAGTTCTTCGAAGTATAGTCGGCTGCTGGCAGTCGAGCAATGCAGCAAGGTCGCGCTGTTACGAGTAAATTGTCTGTCCTGCGAATTAATTCATAACCTGTCCGGATTTAATCTATGCCTATTTGAGGCTTCAGATGAACCGGACAGGATTTCATGAACAGGTGAAACAGATGAGATTTAAAGAAGCTTATGAAGGCTATCAGTGCAAACGACTCACCCAAAGCGAAGCAGCCACTCTGTTGGGTGTGTGTGACCGCAGTTTCCGGCGCTATATGCAGCGCTATGATGAATCGGGCATGGAGGGTTTGTTGGATCGGCGGTTAAACGAACCTTCGCACCGTCTTGCCCCCGTAGATGAAGTGATCGCACTGCAAGACCTGTATTCAAGCCGATATGAGGGCTGGAATGTGCGCCATTTTCATCGCTGGTATCAGCACGAACACGATGGCTCACGCAGCTATAGCTGGGTTAAGAACACGCTGCAACACGCAGGTCTGGTGCGTAAGGCCAAGACCCGTGGCCCCCATCGAATCAAACGACTCGCCAGTGCCCTGCCTGGAATGATGATCCACCAAGATGGCAGCACGCATCAGTGGGTTGAAGGTAAATATTGGGATTTGATTGTGACCATGGATGACGCCACCAATGAGCATTACTCGATGCGCTTTGTCGATGAAGAAGGCACCCACAGCAGCTTGTTAGGGGTCAAAGATGTGCTTGAAGCTAAAGGCCTATTTTGTTCATTTTACTCAGACAGGGGCAGTCATTACTGGCATACCCCCGAGGCAGGTGGCAAGGTCGATAAGCGTAATCCAACACAGTTTGGTGTGGCGCTCAAGCGCTTGGGCATTGAGATGATTGCAGCTTACTCACCCGAAGCCAGAGGCCGCTCAGAACGCGCCTTCGGCACCCATCAGGGGCGATTACCCAATGAGCTAGCCCTTAAGGGCATTACCGATATGGATGCCGCCAATGAATACTTGCAGAAGCATTATATGCCGGCCTTCAATGCTGAGTTCAGTCACCTTGCGCGCGAGTTAGGTAATGCTTTTGTGGCATTGGCCGGGATAGATCTGGACGACTATTTATGCGAGCGCTACGAGCGCGTGGTGGGTAAAGACAACAGCGTGCAGTTCGAACGCTTACACCTTCAGATTCCACAAGACCGGCATCGCTACCACTATGTTAAGGCTAGGGTGAAAGTACTCCGACACCTCGACGGTGTGATCTCCATTTACCATGGCCCCCGTCGATTGGGCCGATATACTGCAGAGGGAGATTTGATCCGGGAGACAACATGCAACAGCAAAGCCGCGTAACTCCGCTTCGTGGTTTTGCCGCCTATGAATTCGCTTCGGACTACGTCCTTCGCTCTTTCATCGGCGTTAACAAAAGTGGACAATCTATGAATTAATTATCCGGACAGTTCTATTTACTCTTAACATGCAGCAAGGTCGCGCAATAAAGAGGGCATCCAAACAAGCCTTTATCAGATCAACACTTCGAATTGGGCAAACTCATCAGAAGTGCTTCACGGCAAACGTCAATCGGCTATAATTCGTCCAGATCACCAGTCGCGTCACCAAGCCGACATTTTTTTGCCTGACAACCTACTTATTTAGACATGATAAAAGCGCCACATTCCTCTCTAGCGATACGTATGCTGTTGATCAGCATACTGCCTTTTACCTTAACTGCGTGTAGCACCTCCAATTCCTCAACACCCATCAAGACTGGCTACAACACACCACGAGCGCAGAGCGAATTAGAAATCCCTCCAGACCTCATTAATTCCACCTCACCACAAATAAACCGACAGTCAGCCAACGGTACACACGATGCCGTTTTGCCCGATATCGCTGGCGCAAAAGTAATTAATGAAGAAGGTGCTCGTCGATTAGAAGTAGCACTTGATGCTCAGGACACTTGGGCTAAGCTTGTCGACTATATGCAAAAATCAAACCTGCCGATTCTGTCGGAGAGCCAGCAAAATGGCGTTATAGAAACCGATTGGATTGGTGATAAAACCATAAAAACCGGGTTCGCAGCACGACTGCAAAATATTTTTAACATCGAAGGCGCCCACTCTCCGGTTAATGATAAGTATCGCTTTTGGTTAGAAAAGTTGGGCGTCGACAAAACAGCGGTATATGTCGAACACAGTCTGCTAAAACAATACATCATCGAACCTAAGAATAAATTTGGGAACCCAGAGGTTCGCTGGGCGGAAGAGCGCGGAAATACCGTCAGGGAACTCGAAAAGTTGCGTGAGT
Organism: Candidatus Poriferihabitaceae bacterium; assembly: GCA_965249035.1. Classification (GTDB taxonomy): domain Bacteria; phylum Pseudomonadota; class Gammaproteobacteria; order Arenicellales; family Poriferihabitantaceae; genus CBDFKV01. The sequence goes on from CBDFKV010000007.1 coordinate 1,077,556, forward strand.
TGAGCGCCTTTTTCGGCGGCTTAGACGCACCTGAAGCAACTTCGGCCGTTAGTCTGCACACCCAAGAACCCGCCCATATCATGTTGGCTAAATCACCAGAAACTGCTTGGGTTGAAATCGCTAATGCGCTGCGCCGAGCTGAGTATCAAATCGTCGACACTCTTCCCAATAAGCGTCTTTATGTGATCAAAGACAAGCTAAAAGAAGAAGGGTTTTGGAGCCGCCTCTCGCCCAACAGAAAAGTGGGCGTAAAGCTTGAAGCAATTAGTGACGAAAAAACCAAGGTGCGCGCTACCACCAGTGGCGGCCGAACCCTGAATCACGAAAAAGCCCTTAAAGTATTATATCGACTCACTAGTGAGCTGCGCCGTTAAGCGTACATCACCCATTCGAAATAAAAAGGCCCGCGAGTTAGCGGGCCTTTTTATTTCGGCCGCAGCATCACAGCAAGCAGCCAATTTCCTTGTAATATACTTCTTAGCCCATCACCTCGCGCCTGCGCTGCATCATCGCCTCTATCGTAGGGCGAAAAATGATTTCCATGGCAAAGCCCATTTTCCCGCCAGGAACGACTAAGGTGTTAGGGCGAGACATAAACGAACCTTGAATCATGCTTTGCAAAGCGTAGTAATCGGTATCAAAACGCGCCAAGTCTTTAAAGCGTATCACCACAAAGCTCTCGTCAAGTGTTGGGATATCGCGTGCAATGAACGGGTTAGAGGTATCAACCGTTGCAACCCGCTGAAAGTTTACGTGCGTACGACTAAACTGTGGTGTGATGTGATTGACGTAATCGGGCATCCGCCGCAATATGGTGTCAACGATCACTTCTTTATCGTAACCACGCTCAACACCATCGCGATGAATCTTTTGAATCCACTCTAAATTAACCACCGGCACCACGCCAATCCCCAAGTCAACGTGCTGAGCAACATCATATTCTTGTGTCTTGCCTTTAACTTGATGCTTACCTTTGACCAAACCATGCAGTCCTTCATAGAACAATAAGTCGGTCTTGGGCTCCAAGTCTTCCCATGGAGTAAATTCCCCCGAACCTAATCGTTGCGACAAACCCAGCCGTTTCGAGTGAGTCTTGGCCTCTTTGTCGTTGTGCAAATAATAACGACGGCGCCCCATTCCCTTTTCGCCATAGGTACGAAATAAGTCCTCCAGTGCATCAAAATGATTCGAGTCGGGACCGAAGTGACTAAAGTTACCGTTCCCCATTTTTTCGGCTCGCGCTACCGCCATCTTGAACGAGACACGATTCAAGCTGTGAAAGCTATCCCCTTCGATCACGGCAGGCTTGACCTCGACCCGCTTAAAAATATGCTCGAATGCCTTTTTGACGGTTGAAGTGCCAGCACCTGATGAGCCGGTAATCGCTATTACAGGGTGTTTAACGGACATAACGTCCTCCTTTAAAAATAAAAAAAGCTGTTTGTCTTTCATTATCAGCGTGATTTGTCATCACAATATGAGTGCGACAATAACCCGGCACGCATTGGTTCCGCTGATCAAGACCCGAAATGACTATACGCGACAACCACCCATCAGTTAAACTAAATAATACTTATCTGATGGATAAGCTTTTGATTATGATGCCGGAATAATCAGCCACACGACTAATGTTGTGAGTGTACTGCGGCTCCTTAAAGCGACAAAATTAATGCATATCACCATCCGCCAATTACAAGTATTCGAATCAGTTGCAAAGAACCTCAGCTACACCCGTGCTGCGGAAGAACTCCACTTGACGCAACCCGCGGTATCGATGCAAATCAAGCAGCTAGAGGAAACCGTGGGCTTACCGCTGTTCGAGCAAATTGGCAAAAAGAATTTCCTGACCGAAGCCGGTCATTGCGTTTTGGAACATGCCATTTCGATCACCTCAAAACTGCAATCGATCGAGCACGATATTGAGCAACTTAAAGGAATTGATGGCGGCCGCTTGCGAGTTTGCATCGCCTCTACGGTTAATTATTTTGCCACTCGGCTGATATCACGCTTTAGCCAAAACCATCCATCGGTACAAATTAGCCTTGATGTCACCAACCGTCACGACTTGCTTAAACGGTTGGAAAGCAACGAACCTGACCTGGTTTTAATGGGCCGCCCTCCGACCAAGGCGGATTTGATCTCAACCGCGTTTATGGATAACCCGTTGGTCATCATCGCCAACCCTCATCATCGCTTAGCGGGTAAGCAAGACGTGTCGATCAAAGAGCTCAGCAACGAGAAGTTTGTTTTGCGCGAAAAGGGTTCTGGCACACGCGCTGCGATGGAAGATATGTTTAGAAAACACGGCATATCGCCTAACTCCAGCACCCAGCTATCGGGTAACGAAGCGATTAAACAAGCGGTTGAAGCTGGCCTGGGTTTGGCCTTGGTCTCCTTCCACACGGTTGATTTGGAATTGAAAGCCGAGCGTATAGCGATGCTTGATATCAAACATTTCCCAATCATGAAAAAATGGCATATAGGTCACCGCAGCGGCAAACAATTGTCGGCGACCGCCCAAGCGTTTTGGGACTTTGTGATTACTGAATCAGAAAAACACGCTTGACCTCCCTTCCCGTTTCAGAACTAACCACAATATCGGCAGGCTCGGACTAGACTCTCGTAGCCAATAGCTCAGTGAACATTAGCTTATTAGATTAATTATGGGTCAATAATAATAATTAGCGACAGACGATGAATTCTTACGGTAAAGTGCGATTATAAACAAGCTTCTCACTGCAATTTCGGCGTGTGAATCAGCAAACACAAACCCATTTGGAGGAAACCATGACTCATAGAACCTTATTAGTGACCGCATTTTTCGGTAGCTTAACCATAGCCAACAGCGCTTTATCGGCAGCGCCTGTACTCATGTCCGCCGACTGGGCAACCACCGCTTGTGATGGCTGGAATGCTAGTCCCACTTTGACCAACGAGCTAACAGAGTGGTCACAAAACAACGGCGGCCGTAGTCACAAAGTGATGCACCTGTACCGCTCAGATTGCAGCGACTCAGCAACCGCAGAGCTACGAATTTCAGAAAAAGAGGGTAAGGCCATATGCACCTACGGCGGCGCAGTTGAGTCAACGGATCTGGATAGGAAGACCGATTACATCATGAATGCTAAAACTGCTAACTGGCAACGGATGGGTGCCGGCCAAGATGGTGCCATGAAGGCGATGATGATGGGCCGACTCAAATTTAAGGGCCCTAAAGGTGAAGCGATGAAAAATATGGGACCGTTTGGCGCATTTTTGCGGCTTACCGGTGAAGTTCCAGGTGATATCAACGCTTGCCCCTAGCCCTAGCTAGAGTTCATTGCCAGTAAATCTACTCTTTTGAGGTTTAGGTAAGTCTCAAAAGAGTACAGCCCTACCCCACCACTTTTGAGACCTTGAAGTTAAGCGACGACGGATAACTCTTGACAAGCACAAGCGGAATCAAGCGCACTTGTGGCCTGTGATTTTCTTTAATCCTTATAGGCGGCTAGCACCACTGCCACTGCCTATGAAGATGGTTCTTGTCTAGGCAATATCGGCCTCATCCCCTCGCTCAGTCAGCCAAGCCTTGCGATCGGCGGCTCTTTTCTTAGCCAATAATTTGTCCATCATCGCAAAAGTTTGATCACCCGCAACTGCGGATAAAGATACCAAGCGCCGCGTTTCTGGATCCATCGTTGTCTCTCGCAACTGCCCTGGGTTCATCTCACCCAAACCCTTAAACCGCTGGACGTCGACTTTTCCGCGTAATTTATCGGTCTCAATTTGTTCCAGGATCGTGGTTCTTTCTTCATCGTCTAGCGCATAAAACACATGCTTGCCAACATCAATTCGAAATAAAGGCGGCATGGCTACACACACCCGACCTTCAGCAACCAACGCTGGGAAATGGCGATAAAATAAGGCGCATAACAGCGTTGCGATATGCAGGCCGTCGGAATCAGCATCCGCCAAAATACACACCCGCCCATAGCGTAGACTGCCTAAATCTGCTGATCCAGGGTCAACGCCTAGCGCCACCGCGATGTCGTGCACCTCTTGTGAAGCTAGGACTTCCGAGGAATCCACCTCCCAGGTATTCAAAATCTTGCCTCGTAACGGCATGATCGCCTGTGTGATGCGATTACGCGCCTGTTTGGCTGACCCGCCCGCAGAGTCCCCTTCGACCAAAAATAATTCTGTTTCTTCTAGATCCTGGCTAGTGCAGTCGGCCAATTTGCCGGGCAGCGCTGGTCCGGTGGTGATTTTTTTGCGTTTAACTTTCTTCGCACTTTTGAGTCGGCGTTGAGCATTGTCGATCGCCAATTGGGCAATTTTTTCAGCCTCACCAATATGCTGGTTCAGCCACAAGCTGGTCGAATCCTTGGCCGCTGACTGCACCAGCGTGGTGATATCACGCCCCGATAATCGGTCTTTAGTCTGACCACTGAATTGAGGGTCTTTGATTCGTATCGAAAGGACATAGGCGCATTGACTCCAGATATCATCAGGCGATAATTTAACGCTGCGCGGCAATAATTCCCGAAATTCACAAAACTCTCGCACTGCATCAGCTACCGCTGAGCGCAAGCCGTTAACATGGGCTCCGCCTTGCGCGGTTGGGATCAAATTAACGTAGCTTTCTGCCGCGGTTTCATTGGCATTTTGAACCCAACAGAGCGCCCACTCAACTTCACCTTCATCCAATTTCTGCTGATCTTGTAGAGGTGATTCTGGCACTAATTCGCCCGACTCTTGCTGCGTTAACAAATAGCTGCCCAAACCTGCTTCGTATTGCCAGGTTTCTGAGTTTTCAGGTATTGCCTCGTCGACAAATGTCACCAATAGGCCTGTGCACAGCACCGCTTTAGCCCGCAACACTTTTTTTAGACGAGTGATATTAAACTTAGTCGTGTCAAAAAACTGAGGATCAGGCCAAAAACGTAAAACTGTGCCCGTCTTATTTTTAGCGCAGCGACCAACAATGCTTAAATCGGTGACACTAGCCCCGCCCTCAAAAGCAATATGATACTCCTGTCCATCGCGCTTGACCCATACCTCTAGCCGCGAAGACAAAGCGTTGACCACCGAGACACCCACACCGTGTAAGCCCCCCGAGAATTGATAATTCTTGTCAGAAAATTTACCGCCGGAATGTAGCTTGGTGAGAATGACCTCAACGCCGCTCATGCCCTGCTGCTGGTGCTGGTCAACCGGCATACCACGGCCATTATCCACCACCGTAACCGACCCATCTTGATGCATAGTCACATGAATCTCGTTCGCAAACCCAGCGATGGCTTCATCAACGCCGTTGTCGACCACCTCTTGCACCAGATGGTTGGGACGGTCTGTTTCGGTGTACATTCCCGGTCGCTTGCGAACCGGGTCGAGTCCTGACAGTACCTCGATCGACGAGGCATCATAATTCGACATAGATTTCGGTGCCAATGGCAATAATTCCTGAATGGTGAATAGTAACGGATAGCGTTACACTACGCACGTTCGAGACGCGCACAAAAGCACCTAAAAATATTCAATCTTGAGAAATATGGCGACTTCTAAAACCCGCAAAAAAGCTGACCCCTTAAATTTCGAGCAAGCCCTGGCGGAGCTTGAAATAATTGTTAGCCGCCTGGAAGGCAATCAGCAGTCGCTGGAAGATTCTTTAACCGACTACGAGCGCGGTATGACGCTCAGTACACTGTGCCAACAGCACCTCGACAAGGCGGAGCTGCACGTGCAGCAATTGACCAAAAAAGCTAAAGGCTACCAACTCGAACCACTTGAGGCCGAGGCGTCTGACTAATCCCTGATGGATTTTCAAACCCAGTGGCAGCGCTACAGTCAACGCGCCGAAAACGCACTTGATACGCTCCTGCCCCAAGATAACTCACGCCTGCATCAATCTATGCGCTACGCTGCTTTGCAAGGCGGCAAGCGCTTTCGAGCCATGTTAGTCTATGCCACGGGTGAGTTGATGAATGCGCCACACTCTGCGCTGGATCAACCGGCCGCTGCGATTGAAATGATTCACGCTTATTCATTGATTCACGATGATTTGCCTGCGATGGACGATGATGTATTGCGCCGCGGCCAAGCAACTACTCACATCGCTTATGATGAAGCCACCGCGATTCTTGCTGGAGATGCCTTGCAAACAGAAGCTTTTATCTGTTTAAGCAAGCCCAACACTTCGCTATCAGCCCAACAGCAATCACAGATGGTTCAGTGTTTGGCGCTCGCTGCGGGGTCTTTGGGTATGGCGGGCGGACAAGCACTAGACATGCAGGCGACTGGCCAACACATTTCTATTGAACAATTAAAGACAATCCACACCCATAAAACCGGCGCACTGATTCGTGCTGCCGTACAACTCGGAGCACTGGCGTCCACCCACACCACAAAAGCAGACCTGCTCGCACTTAATCGCTATGGCAGTGCCCTGGGGCTGGCATTTCAGGTGGTGGATGACATCCTGGATGACACCCAAAGCAGTGAAACCTTAGGCAAAACCAGCGGCGCCGACCGAGATATGAATAAAAACACTTACACTCAACTATTAGGACTAACCGCCGCACGCGAATTTGCTGACGAACTAGTGTGCGATGCGCTCGAAAGCTTGAGCGATTTCAGCGATAATACCCTGTTTCTGCGCGAGCTTGCCCAATTCACCACATCCCGTGATCACTGACCTTTCTCAATATCCTTTGCTGGCGACGATTAACGACCCAGCAGACCTTCGCTCGCTCAGCCTTGATCAGCTGATTCAGCTGGCTGAGGAAATGCGTGGTTTTTTGATCGAAACCACTGCCATCACCGGTGGCCATTTAGCCCCGGGCTTGGGCACGGTTGAATTAACCATCGCCTTACACTCGGTCTTAAACACACCGCATGACCGCATAGTCTGGGACATCGGCCATCAAGCTTATCCGCACAAAATCTTGACCGGCAGACGCGACCGCTTTGACACGATCCGGCAAATGGACGGTTTATCCGGTTTTTTGAAACGTAGCGAAAGCGAGTACGATACCTTTGGCGCAGGCCATTCCAGTACCTCCATTAGTGCAGCGCTGGGCATGGCAGTAGCGAATACTTTGCAGCATGAGAAACGCGAAGTCGTGGCCGTCATTGGTGATGGCTCGATGACTGCTGGCATGGCATTTGAAGCGCTCAATAATGCCGGCGACTTGGATGCCAACTTGCTGGTTATCTTGAACGACAACGACATGTCGATTTCACCCAACGTCGGCGCACTTTCGAATTACCTGTCCCGCATTCTCTCCGGCCACGCGTACTCATCAGTCCGGGAAGGCAGTAAAACCGTATTAAGCACCTTACCGCCGCCGGTTCGTAATATGGCCAAGCGCTGGGAAGAGCATATGAAAGGCATGGTCATGCCCGGCACACTGTTTGAAGAATTAGGCTTTAACTATATCGGCCCGGTTGATGGGCACAATATGAAAGCACTGGTTTCGGTGCTCGGCAATTTACAACAATTGGACGGCCCCCGGTTTTTGCATATCGTCACCCAAAAAGGCAAAGGCTATCACCCGGCGGAAGGCAATCCCTGCACCTATCATGGTGTCGGCCCGTTTGACCCGGACACCGGCAAAATCAGCAAACAAAGCAACCAGCGCAGTTACACCCAGGTGTTTGGCGACTGGTTGTGCGATATGGCAGGCCAAGACGATAAACTCATTGGGATTACTCCAGCGATGCGCGAAGGCTCCGGCATGGTGCGTTTTTCGGATGAATTCCCCGATCGTTACTATGATGTCGGTATCGCTGAACAGCACGCGGTCACTTTTGCCGCTGGACTCGCCTGCGAAGGCATGAAGCCGGTTGTGGCGATTTATTCGACCTTTCTGCAGCGCGCCTACGACCAACTGATTCACGACGTTAATATTCAGAACTTGGATGTCACCTTCGCGATTGATCGCGCGGGTATCGTCGGCGCGGACGGCGCAACCCATACCGGTGCTTTTGATTTGAGCTTTTTGCGCTGCATCCCCAATATGCTGATCATGGTTCCTGGCGACGAGCGTGAATGCCGCAACATGCTTTATACCGCTTATCGCCACGAAGGCCCAGCGGCAGTGCGTTATCCGCGTGGTGGTGGGCTTGGTGTTGCTGAAAACCCGCAAATGAAGGCACTGAAGATTGGCAAAGCCAAATCTATCCGCAAAGGCAAGGGCATTGCTATGCTCGCCTGGGGGGCAATAATACCCGAGTGTTTACTAGCGGCTGAAGAGTTGGACGCCACGGTTATTAATATGCGCTTTGTCAAGCCACTGGATGAAGCCATGATTCAGAAGCTCGCAGCAAGCCATACCTGCTTGGTCACGGTCGAAGAAAACACCGTTCACGGCGGTGCAGGCTCTGCGGTGAATGAATATCTATGTGCACAACGATTAAATATACCGGTTTTGAATCTTGGCTTGCCGGATAAATTCGTTGAACATGGCTCACGTGACCAGGTATTACATATTGCCGAGCTTGACCCGGCCAGCATGGTTCGCCAGATTCAGCAATTCTGCGGCCAATTACCTGAACAATCTTGAACCTCGACAATCGAGCGCCACATATTCTCCATGAAAGCGACCAATAACGATATTGCTGACGTTCAAGCCAGCCACGATAGCCGTAACATAGCGATCGACAAAGTAGGCATCAAAGATATTCGCCACCCCATGCGAATCACCGATCGTGATGGGATAGAGCAGCATACAGTGGCCAGCTTTAATATGTACGTTGAGCTGCCACACAATTTCAAAGGCACGCATATGTCGCGCTTTGTAGAAATCCTCAATAACTACGAGCGCGAAATTTCAGTACGCACCTTCAAGGTGATGTTGGCGGAAATGAATGCGCGGCTGGAAGCAGAAAAGGGTTACATCGAAATGACCTTTCCCTTTTTCGTGAATAAAAAGGCGCCAGTTAGCGGCGTGGAAAGTCTGATTGACTATAATGTGACGCTAATCGGTGAAATCGATAATGGCGAGATTTGTACCCAAACACGAGTTGTAGTCCCGGCAACCAGCCTGTGCCCCTGCTCCAAAAAAATCTCAGATTACGGCGCACATAATCAGCGCTCGCACGTCACCATCACAGCCAAAGCTGAAGGCACCATCTGGATTGAAGAACTAATCGATATCGCTGAAAAAGAAGCCAGTAGCGAGCTGTATAGCGTTCTTAAACGCCCGGATGAAAAGTTCGTCACCGAGCGCGCTTACGACAACCCTAAATTCGTTGAGGACTTGGTCCGTGATGTCGCTGGGCGCTTGGATGCCAGCGCTAAAATTCTCGCCTTCACTGTAGAAGCGGAAAATTTCGAATCGATCCATAACCATTCCGCTTATGCACTTATCTCGCGCGATAAAGCGGGCACCTAAGGCCCCAAATAATTTGGCCCACTTTAGGGATAGCGGCTAAGCCACGAACATCCATTCAAAGCATTTGCTGATTAGCCGTCTCGCGCGTTAGCAAGATTGCCAGCAGCGACACCGCCAGCCACGCCAACATCAAACTAAAGCCGCTATGATAAGCAGCCTGGCTGTAGATTCGCTCGCCTCCCGATAACTCCCCGTCCCATTTGCTATCCAACATCCAGCCAACAGCGGGTTGCAACAACATCGGCCCTATCATCACGCCCATATTCACAATCCCCGATGAGGTGCCCGCTAAGTGCATCGGTGCTGATTCGCGTGCAAAGGCAAAACTGATAATCATGCTGCCGGAGAAAAAGCCAACCAGGACCAACAAAGCAGCTAATACACGTACGTCAAGATCAGGCCACAGCAACAGAATTGACCAACCCACCAGCGCGACAACAACCCCCGCAATATACAACGGCTTACGCCGTCCAAGCTGATCTGAAAGCCAGCCAAATACCGGCCCGCCGACCGCCCAGGATACTAACAATGTAGATGTCAACGCCGCTGCTGTCGTTTTTTCAAGCGAGTAATGTGTGGTCAAAAATGGCACCCCCCACAGTCCAGCAAAGGTCAACACGCTGCCCACGATGCCGCCCGGCACCAGGAACAAAAACCATGCATTTCGATGTCCTAGTACTTTACCGATGCCCGCAAATACGCCGATCTGCGGCGAATCATCCGACCTTCGGTGATTGGTCGCATAACTGTCATAGTCTTTATCCCCAGGGTCATCACGCACCACCCACCAAATCGCCAGGGCGACCATCACCGTCACCGCTGCGATCACCATCATGACCGGCCGCCAACCAAAGGCATCCACCAACAGACGTAGCGGAACGCCCGCAAATACCGCTCCGATAATCCCCGCAAATAGCGCCATCCCTGCTGCCAAAGACACTTGGCGTGCCGGCAGCCAGTGATTAGCCACTTTGAGCATACAGACAAACGCTACCGCTACCGAGCCGCCGATCATCAGTCGACCAAAACTCGCCCACCATACATCTGAGGCCAAGGCAAATATGATCGTCCCAATACCGGCTAGTAACGCCCCAGCTGACATCAACCGCCGCGGCCCCCAACGATCCGCCAGCAAGCCAGTCGGCACTTGCATCGCAACGTAGCTATAGAAATAAAATGCCGATAAATTTCCCAGTGCGGCTGCGTTCAGCCCAAAATCCGCACTTAACTCAGCCGTCATCACCCCCGGCGCCACCCGTTGGAAAAACCCGATCAGGTACAGCAGCGCACCCAGACCCCAAATCGTCCAAGAAAGCCGTAATGGTGGGAAGTTCTTATTCATGTCGTGCTGAATTCATTCTTAAAGTCGGGAGAATACCTTAAGAAAACCCACAAAAGTCAGTTTATGACTGCAGGAAATTAGAGATAGTGACCGGATCGCAATCTAGAGGGCCTCTTACGTGAATACCGCAGTTATTGCTAACGAAAATTGAGTTCGTTTAAGAACGATTGCACCCTTACATCCGACTCTAGAACGGGATTTTTATTCTCCCGAACTTAATGGACGGGGTCCAAACGAGCTAAAAGCCAAGAAATAATTGAGGAGTATCAGTATTGTCGGAAAACCCTGCTCAATCCCGACCTCAACAACATGCCTTATGGAAAGAGCCTGAATCACCACTGTTGAGGATGTGGTACTGGTTGCTAAACTGTAGAAGTTCAGACCCAATCTGACACATCATTAAATCAAGTGAACGTAGCGAGCTTGATTTGATGAGAGTTACTGATTGCCATCGCGCCTCGGTAATAAAGTAACACTCAAAAGCCATCTCCGATCGCCATCCCGCTCCCTGGACTTGTGGAGTCAATTCGCTGCTCCCGCTCATGCGTACGCCACGTTACTAATGAGTTAAAATGTCGAATATCTTTATCATTTTCGACATATAATACGGATGTGTCGATAGCTTCGACGCATTAGATGGATACTTCTATAGATTAGAACAATATCGACATATGCCTGATTTTTCGCCAGATAAGCCCTACAACGACCTGCCGCTACTGCCTCCTAAGGGTGAGCTAGAAACGCGCGCAGTTCTTAAGTGTTGTATTGAAGCGCGGGCAGCGCTGGCAGAACTTAAGCAGTTAGCCGAAAGCATGCCTAATCAGGCGGTATTGATTAACACGATCCCGCTTTTGGAGGCGCAGGCAAGCTCTGAAATCGAGAACATTGTCACTACCTCAGATAAGCTGTTTCAATTTGCTGAGGTTGGGGGCAAACACATGGATGCCGCTACCAAGGAGGCACTACGCTACCGCACAGCGCTTTATCAAGGCTATCGTATGCTGGAAAAACGCCCTCTAAGTACAAACATCGCGGTTGAAGTCTGTCGCACCATTAAAGATGTGAATTTGGATATTCGCCGCACGCCAGGTACTCAGTTAGTCTCCGACCGAACTAGCAAGGTCATATATACGCCTCCTGAGGGTGAAACAATGCTGCGAGAAAAACTCGCAAACTGGGAACACTTCCTTCACGAAGAATCAAATCTCGATCCTTTGGTGCGCATGGCAGTTGGGCACTACCAATTCGAAGCCATTCACCCATTTATCGATGGCAATGGCAGGACAGGCCGCGTGCTTAACCTGCTCTATCTTGTTGAACAGGGCTTACTTGGACAGCCCGTGCTCTATCTTTCTGGGCATATCAATCGCAGCAAAGATGAGTATTATCGACTACTGCTAAACGTGACCAAAAATGGCCAATGGGAAGAATGGTTGCTCTATATGCTGGACGCTATTCACCAGACGGCTAACTGGACGAGCAATAAAATCGCTGCAGTACAAGATTTGGTAAAGGATACCGTCCAACACGTGCAACAGGACGCGGCCAACATCTACAGTCGAGAATTAGTTGAGCAGCTTTTTGTTCAGCCATACTGCCGAATCGCTAATCTGGTTGATAACGGGATCGCTAAACGGCAAACCGCCTCTGTCTATTTGAAGCAGCTTTGCGATATCGGTGTATTGGAAGAATCTAAAGTTGGACGCGAAAAACTCTTTTTGCACTCGAAGTTTTTAAAGCTACTCACGCGCGACAGTAATCAATTTGAAGGCTACAAGGCGTAAAATACAAATTCATGGGGTGATAAGCAGACAATGCCTTATCTCCAGAAACAAGCAATAACAGAATAAAAAGGGTCAGGAAATAAATGAACCAGCAAGCACTCTCATCCTTCATCTGGTCGGTCGCTGATCTGCTGCGTGGCGATTACAAGCAGTCTGAATACGGCAAGGTGATTTTGCCATTTACCGTTCTACGGCGGCTGGACTGTGTTCTTGCGCCTACCAAGCAAGCAGTTTTGGCTGAAAAAGAAAAGCGTGAGAAAGCGGGACTGAACCCACAGCCCTTTATGCTCAAGAAATCCGGCCAGCATTTTTACAATACCTCCTCGCTCGATATCAAAAAGCTGATGGGCGATCAGGACAATATCGCCGAGAATGTCTATGCCTACATCCAGGCCTTCTCACCCGAGGTGCGCGATATCTTTGAAAGCTTTGACTTTCATACTCAGGTTGATCGGCTGGCCAAAGCCAACTTGCTGTACTTGGTTACTGAAAAGTTCGCCAATATCGACCTACACCCGGACGCAGTCAGCAATGAACAAATGGGCTCAGTATTCGAAGAGTTGATTCGTAAATTCGCCGAACTCTCCAACGAAACTGCCGGGGAACACTTTACCCCGCGAGAAGTCATTCGGCTGATGGTTAATCTGTTATTTATCGAAGACGATGACGCATTAAACACGCCTGACATTATCCGCGGCATATACGACCCCACAGCTGGAACCGGCGGCATGCTTTCAGTGGCTGAGGAATATATTAACGAGCACAACCCCAGTGCGCGCCTGAATATGTACGGTCAGGAACTCAACGCCGAGTCCTACGCCATTTGCAAAGCCGACATGCTGATCAAAGGCCAAGACATTAGCCAAATCATTCACGGCAACACCTTGTCGGATGATGGACTACCGGGCAAGCGCTTTGACTACATGCTTTCCAATCCGCCATTTGGCGTTGAATGGAAAAAGATTCAGCAGGAAATTAGAAACGAACACGAGCAGGACGGCTACAACGGTCGTTTTGGCCCCGGCTTGCCGCGCGTCAGTGATGGCTCTTTGCTGTTCCTGATGCATCTGATTGCCAAGATGCGCCCAACTAAAGACGGCGGTAGCCGCTTTGGCATAGTGCTCAACGGCTCGCCCCTGTTCACCGGCAACGCGGGCAGCGGTGAAAGCGAGATTCGCCGTTACGTGTTGGAGAACGACTTACTGGAAGCCATCATCGGTTTGCCAACCGATATGTTCTACAACACCGGCATCAGCACCTATATCTGGATCGTTACCAACCGCAAGCCAAAACACCGCAAGGGCAAAGTACAGTTGATTGACGCCAGTGCGATGTGGCAAAAGATGCGAAAAAGCCTCGGCAGTAAGCGCAAGCAATTGAGCAACGACCACATTGCTGAGATTACAGATTTGTTTCGTGAAGCCAAAGAAGCCAGTGTTAAAGATGATTCCGGCGCTGATATTCCCATTAGCCGCATTTTCAAAACAAGTGATTTTGGCTACCAGACCATTACGGTTGAACGCCCGCTACGCGATGACGCGGGCGAGCCGGCATTAGAAACGCGAGGTAAAAACAAAGGCCAGCCCAAACCCAACGCGAAACTGCGCGATACCGAAAAAGTGCCGCTGGACGAAGATATGGACGCCTATTTTCAACGAGAAGTCGCACCGCACGTCCCGGATGCCTGGATTGATCACGATAAAACTAAGATCGGCTACGAAATCCCGTTCAACCGTCATTTCTATGTGTTCAAGCCACCGCGAGAGTTGGATGAGATCGACGCAGAATTGAAAGGGGTGACCGATCGGATCGTCGCCATGATTGGGGCGCTTTCGCAATGAATTTGGCGAAGTATATCGACACTAAAGACAGTGGCGTAGAATGGTTGGGCAAAATTCCGCGCCATTGGTCTATGAAAGAACTGAAATACGTTTGCACGAACCAGCCGAGCAACGTAGATAAAAAGACAAAAGAAGGTGAAGAAGTTGTTTCGCTCTGCAACTACACTGACGTTTACTACAACGACCGGATTACGCCTGAACTTTCATTGATGCGGGCAAGTGCGACAGACGACCAGATACAAAAATTTACGCTACGTGCTGACGACGTCATCATTACAAAGGATTCAGAGTCAGCAGACGACATTGCGATTTCAACGTACGTCCCAGAGAACATGCCGGGTGTTGTGTGTGGTTACCACCTCGCGATGATTCGCCCAACCGAAGGTACATGCGGGCTATTCATCAAACGACTTTTCGATTCGGTCTACGTTCAGTCGAAAGTAGCAACTCTCGCGAACGGACTGACGCGGGTGGGATTGAGCCACGCCGCTGTCGGCGGTCTCGAACTACCAATTCCACCGGAAGACGAGCAAAAGGCGATCTCGTCATTCCTTGATATGGAAACGTCAAAGATCGACGCTTTGGTGTCGGAGCAGCGTTGTTTGATGGAGCTGCTGAAGGAAAAACGTCAGGCGGTCATTAGTCACGCGGTCACCAAAGGCCTGAACCCCGAAACCCCCATGAAACCCTCCGGCATCCAATGGCTCGGCGATGTCCCGCAACATTGGAAAATCAAGCGATTAGGCCACGCTGGTCAAGTTCAGAACGGTCTGAACATTGGTGGAGAGGCGTTTGGATCAGGCGATCCCTTTGTCAGCTACGGGGATGTTTATAAAAATGCGAACGTACCCGAAATACCATCGGGGCTTGTTCAGAGTACTCAAGAAGATCAGGCGAAATTCAGTCTAGAGGTTGGAGACGTCCTATTTACCCGGACTTCTGAAACTGTTGACGACATCGGCGTTGCATCAACTTGTCTATGCTCAATTCCACGCTCAACTTTTGCCGGATTCCTAATTCGGCTTAGGCCAAATGCAGACACTCTGGACCCGCGATACTCGACCTATCTATTCAGGAACCAAGGAGTGCAGGGGCACTTTTCTGGAACTATGAATATGGTTACTCGGGCGTCTTTGAGTCAGGACATATTGAAGATGCTGCCGATTTGCATTCCGCCGCTTGGAGAGCAACGGATGATTGCAGCATTCATTAACGAGAAAGTCGAACTATTCCGTGATCTTATCACGGAGGCCGAACGAGCCATCGAACTGCTACAGGAACGCCGCACCGCCCTGATCTCCGCAGCCGTCACAGGCAAAATCGACGTTCGCAACTATCAACCAGGGAAAGCCACATGAGTTCAACTCCGAAAACCATTCAGATTTTTTTGCCCGGCGGTGATCCGCAGGGCATTCGCGTCGCCGAAATCACCACGCGCATTGTGCAAGTGATTGACGTGCCACGTAGCTTGCTTTCTGAATTTATCAACACGTCTGAAAGTGACCAGGTCGCGGTTTATTTTTTATTCGGTGAAAATGATGAGGGCGATCAAACCGTTTATATTGGTCAGACCGGAAACTTGCGTGACCGCCTCAAAAAGCATAACAAAGACAAAGACTTCTGGGAGCGCGCGTTTGTGGTGGTCTCTCGCACCAATAGCCTGACCCAAACCCACGCTTTATTTCTGGAATGGCATTGCCTCAAAGCAGCCAGAAAAGCGGCACGCTATACGGATGAAAACGGTAATAGTGGCAGCAAGCCACACACCCCAGCGCCGCTCGAAGCCGACTGTTTTGAAATCTTTGATACCGCCAAAACTTTGTTGGCAACCTTGGGTTTTCCAGTATTTGACGCAGTGGCCAGTGCAGCAAAAGCTAGAAGTGATAAGGATTTATTCTATTGCACTTCTGCCGGCACCAACGGCAAAGGGCTGTATACTTCTGAGGGATTTGTTGTACTTAAGGGTTCTGTAGGGCGCCGTGCCGATGTACCTTCAATTGTCGGAACTGCGGGTGCGCGGCTGCGGCAGCGGCTTATTGATAGTGGTGTGATGCTTGAGGAAGGTGAAACTGTCGTGTTCCAAAAAGATCATCTGTTTCGTTCACCGAGTATGGCGGCGCTATCTTTATTAGGCCGCACAGCCAACGGGTGGGTCGAATGGAAAAGTAGCAATGGTGAAACACTGCACGCGCTAAAACGCCAAACGGACGAATCATAAGGGAACAATTGCCATGAGCCTTCATAACGAAATTGAGTTTGAAAACGATATCTGTGCTCATCTGGTGGCGAACGGCTGGCTATATGCCGAAAATGATGCGGCTGACTATGATCGTCAACTTGCACTGTTTCCCGCGGATGTGCTGGCGTGGATACAGGAAACCCAGACCGATGCCTGGGAAGTACTCACTAAGAATCACGGCAACGCGGCCAGTCAGACACTATTGAAGCGGCTGCGTGATTCGCTTAACAACGATGGCGCGCTGTCCATTTTACGCCACGGCTTTGATGTGCTGGGCATGCGCAGTAAAGTCAGAATGGCGCAGTTTAAACCTGCTCTGGCGATGAATGCGGACATTATGCAGCGCTACGCTGCCAACCGCCTGCGTGTAGTTCGACAAGTGCATTATTCCGTGCACAATGAGCTTAATATTGATTTGGTGCTGTTCCTGAATGGCATACCTGTCGCTACCGCTGAGCTGAAAACCGACTTTACCCAGAGCATTGGCGACGCGGTGGATCAGTATCGTGCTGATCGTTTGCCCAAACAAAAAGGCAAAAGTACCGAACCCTTGCTCGCCTTTAGCAGCGGCGCTCTGGTGCATTTTGCGGTGAGCAGCAGTGAAGTGATGATGGCCACCGAAC
Organism: Candidatus Poriferihabitaceae bacterium; assembly: GCA_965249035.1. Classification (GTDB taxonomy): domain Bacteria; phylum Pseudomonadota; class Gammaproteobacteria; order Arenicellales; family Poriferihabitantaceae; genus CBDFKV01. The sequence goes on from CBDFKV010000007.1 coordinate 1,094,759, forward strand.
TGCTCGGCCCTAAAACGTTCTTTTTGCCATTTAATCAGGGCGATGGTGGAGCAGCGGGCAACCCGCTTAATCCCAATGGTCACAAAACCGCTTATCTTTGGGAGCAGGTTTGGCAGCGTGATAGCTGGCTGGATATTTTGGGCCGCTATTTGCTGGCCGAGCGGGATGAGAAAAAGCAAATAAAAACCATCATATTTCCGCGCTTTCATCAGCTGGATGTCACCCGACAACTATCGTCTGCGGTATTCAATGAAGGTGCTGGTAGCAAGTATTTGATTCAACATTCGGCGGGCAGTGGCAAAACCAATTCAATCGCCTGGACGGCGCATTTCTTCAGTGATCTGCACGATACCAACGATCAAAAAGTCTTTGATTCGGTGATCGTGGTGTCTGACCGCAACGTCATCGATGGCCAGCTACGCGAAGCGATAGAAGAATTTGAACGCACCAAGGGAGTGGTGGCAACCATTCGGGGTAAGTCGGGCAGCAAAAGTGCGGAACTAGCCAAAGCGCTGTCTGGCGATAAAAAAATTGTGGTGTGTACCATTCAGACCTTTCCCTTTGCGTTGGAAGCAGTTCGTGAGCTGGCGGCGACAGAAGGTAAACAATTTGCTGTGATTGCGGATGAAGCCCATTCATCACAATCTGGACAAGCAGCTTCAAAGCTTAAGCAAGTGCTCTCAGCTCAAGAGCAAGCCGAACTGGAAGATGGTGGCGAAGTCAGTGCTGAGGATATGCTGGCCGCGCAAATGGCGGCGAAGGCGAATGATAGCGGCATTACCTACGTTGCATTTACCGCCACACCGAAAGCCAAAACCATGGAATTATTTGGCCGCTTGCCCGACCCCAGCAAGCCAAAGGGGAAAGGCAATTTGCCAGAGCCATTTCATATCTATTCAATGCAGCAAGCCATTGAAGAGAAATTCATCTTGGATGTGCTGGAAAACTATACGTCTTATTCACTGGCGTTCAAGCTGGCCAATGACGGTCAGGAATATGATCATACAGAAGTTGAGCAAGGGGAAGCCACCAAGGCTTTGATGCGCTGGGTTCGGCTGCACCCCTACAATATTTCGCAGAAAGTTAAGATTGTTGTCGAACATTACCGTGAAATCGTATCCAGCCTGCTTGAGGGCAAAGCAAAAGCCATGGTTGTGGTCGGTAGTCGGCTTGAGGCCGTGCGCTGGCAGATAGCGATGAATCAATATATCGCTGAACAGGGCTACGCAATCGGCAGCATCGTGGCGTTTTCTGGTGAGGTGAATGACAAAGAATCTGGGCCAGAGCCTTTCAAAGAAACCAGCCCGGAAATGAATCCAGCGCTCAATGGGCGCGATATTCGTGAAGCCTTTAAAGGCGATGAATATAAAATCTTATTGGTGGCGAACAAATTCCAGACGGGTTTTGATCAGCCACTGTTGTGTGCGATGTACGTCGATAAACGTCTGGCGGGGATTCAGGCTGTGCAAACGCTATCCAGGCTAAACCGCAGCTATCCGGGCAAAGAAACCACCTTTGTGCTCGACTTCGTAAATAAGACGGATGAAGTGTTGGAGGCATTTAAAACCTACTATACCACTGCAACCCTCGAAGACGTGACCGACCCCAATATCGTGCTCGATTTGCGCGCCAAACTGGATGCCACGGGGTTTTATGATGAGCATGAGATAGAACGTGTGGTGGCGATAGAACTTGACGAACATGCCACTCAGAAGCAACTGGAGGCGGCTATTATTCCGGTCGCTGATCGGTTGGTTAAACAATTTGCCGCGGCCAAGGAGCGCCACCGGTGGTTTGAAGAAAATGGTGACAAGAAAGGTGCAGAAGCCGCGCGCGACAGCATGAATGCCTTGTTCTTGTTTCGAGCAGATGTCAGCACTTATCAACGTGCATATACCTTCTTGTCGCAGATTTTTGACTATGGAAATACCGATTTTGAGAAGCGGTTTATTTTCTTCAAGTATCTGTTAAAGCTGCTTAAATTTGGACGTGAGCGTGAAGGCGTCGATTTATCTGACGTAACATTATCCCACCATACCCTGCGCAATAAAGGTAAGCAGAAAATGCTGCTCAAGGGTGAAGAATACCCAACGCTAACACCAATGACCGAACTCGGATCAGGTGAAGTCAGGGAACCAGAAAAAGCCTATCTAGCCGAAATAATTGAGCGATTGAACGACCTCTTTGGTAGCGATACGACGGACGGTGATCAGCTATCCTATGCGCGCACCCTGGCTGAGAAAACGATGGAATCAAAAACGCTCAGGAAACAAGCCGCTAGTAACAGCAAAGAGCAATTCTCTACGTCGCCAGATTTAACCCAACAGATCTTGGAAGCGATCATAGATAGCATGGATGCGCAGGGTGAGCTGAGTAAACAAGCACTCAATTCGCCTGAAATTCAAAACGGTTTGAAAAGACTGATGCTGGATCGACTGGGTTTGTATGAGTCGCTGAGAGGCGCTTCCAGTTAGCCTCAGTTTTTTATGCTTCCAATTTAACTAACACAGTGCTGCTCACGGTAAGTGTATTGGTTACAGCTCCGCTATCTTGTCCGACAGATTTTCCGTGCGAAGGTGGGTATAGCGTTTTAACATCTGCATCGACTTATGCCCAGTAATCGAAGAGACTTCTTGATCTGACAAACCAGCCTCAACAAAACGACTCGTTGCTTCATGCCTTAAATCGTGAAATCGAAGATCTTGTATTCCGGCGCGTTTTAGCGCCGCTACCCAAACAAGGTTAATTGTGTAGGGCCGACGTTTTCCATCCCTACCCGGCTCACCATAAAACAGCAATTGGGTATTTAATGGGCGAATCGGGAAATCGACTGCTTGCCGAAGTGTATCAACCGCTTTATTACTCAGTGGTACAGTTCGAACACAGTTATTCTTTGTATCAGGCAAAAATACTGTTTTTTTGGCCAAATTAACCTGATCCCGTGTGAGCGAAAGGATTTCGCCTTGGCGCATTCCTGTATACAGAGCTATGCGAACAATCAAACCTAGAAACGGATTACTGTGCTGATCGCAGGCGCTGAGCAGCCTTTCTTCCTCATCACCATTTAGTCTACGATTTCGCCCTTCTCCAGGGCTTGGCTTTCGAACATTCATAACAGGATTTACCACTAGCCCAAGCCCCCATTCGCGAATGGCGATAGTAAATAGATGGCTTAGGAGCGCGAGATCAAGCCTAACTGTATTATTACTTTTACCTTCCGAAATACGCTTGTCCCGATATTTGGCAATTGATTCAGTGCTAAGCGCCGCTAAACTGTAACTACCCAGTTCAGTTTTAAGGTGGGCTGCCCTACCAAGCTCTCGCACCTGGGTAGACTTTTTCTTCGTAGTTGTGACTTCTTTGGTATATCGATCTAGCGCGTTGGCAAGCGTATATTTTTCAGACTGGCTTCGCGGAACGTAGATACCCCTGATAATTTCGTCTTCGGTGGTTCTAGCCCAGTTCTCGGCATCCCGTTTTACTCGAAATGTTTTAGAGACCGTTGGCCAACCTTTTCGGCGGATGAGTGCCTTCCAATTTCCTCCCGAATTCTTGGTGATCGTAGCCATATCGTACCTCTCTTATGCCTGTGAGCGGCTAGCTAGTGTACCAAATTTGTACCTAGAGAAGTATTTTAGACTAGATCAAGCAGTATAAGAAAGAGGTTATTAAACATAACCTATTGTTTTTATTGTGTTTTAAATGGTGGCCAGGGACAGAATCGAACTGCCGACACGGGGATTTTCAGTCCCCTGCTCTACCGACTGAGCTACCTGGCCATTTTGCGTGATTGAACGCTTGGGCGTGCTGCCCGACAGGAGGCGGGATTAAAGACGAGCGCGTGCTTTCTGTCAAGTAGTATTGCTCTGGGTGTTACGAGTAAATTGTCTGTCCTGCGAATTAATTCATAACCTGTCCGGATTTAATCTATGCCTATTTGAGGCTTCAGATGAACCGGACAGGATTTCATGAACAGGTGAAACAGATGAGATTTAAAGAAGCTTATGAAGGCTATCAGTGCAAACGACTCACCCAAAGCGAAGCAGCCACTCTGTTGGGTGTGTGTGACCGCAGTTTCCGGCGCTATATGCAGCGCTATGATGAATCGGGCATGGAGGGTTTGTTGGATCGGCGGTTAAACGAACCTTCGCACCGTCTTGCCCCCGTAGATGAAGTGATCGCACTGCAAGACCTGTATTCAAGCCGATATGAGGGCTGGAATGTGCGCCATTTTCATCGCTGGTATCAGCACGAACACGATGGCTCACGCAGCTATAGCTGGGTTAAGAACACGCTGCAACACGCAGGTCTGGTGCGTAAGGCCAAGACCCGTGGCCCCCATCGAATCAAACGACTCGCCAGTGCCCTGCCTGGAATGATGATCCACCAAGATGGCAGCACGCATCAGTGGGTTGAAGGTAAATATTGGGATTTGATTGTGACCATGGATGACGCCACCAATGAGCATTACTCGATGCGCTTTGTCGATGAAGAAGGCACCCACAGCAGCTTGTTAGGGGTCAAAGATGTGCTTGAAGCTAAAGGCCTATTTTGTTCATTTTACTCAGACAGGGGCAGTCATTACTGGCATACCCCCGAGGCAGGTGGCAAGGTCGATAAGCGTAATCCAACACAGTTTGGTGTGGCGCTCAAGCGCTTGGGCATTGAGATGATTGCAGCTTACTCACCCGAAGCCAGAGGCCGCTCAGAACGCGCCTTCGGCACCCATCAGGGGCGATTACCCAATGAGCTAGCCCTTAAGGGCATTACCGATATGGATGCCGCCAATGAATACTTGCAGAAGCATTATATGCCGGCCTTCAATGCTGAGTTCAGTCACCTTGCGCGCGAGTTAGGTAATGCTTTTGTGGCATTGGCCGGGATAGATCTGGACGACTATTTATGCGAGCGCTACGAGCGCGTGGTGGGTAAAGACAACAGCGTGCAGTTCGAACGCTTACACCTTCAGATTCCACAAGACCGGCATCGCTACCACTATGTTAAGGCTAGGGTGAAAGTACTCCGACACCTCGACGGTGTGATCTCCATTTACCATGGCCCCCGTCGATTGGGCCGATATACTGCAGAGGGAGATTTGATCCGGGAGACAACATGCAACAGCAAAGCCGCGTAACTCCGCTTCGTGGTTTTGCCGCCGATGAATTCGCTTCGGACTACGTCCTTCGCTCTTTCATCGGCGTTAACAAAAGTGGACAATCTATGAATTAATTATCCGGACAGTTCTATTTACTCTTAACAGTAGTATTGCTCTGGGAATGCCGAGAAACTGCTGCAATTTTGATCCTAAGCTTGGCCAGCTTCAGGTGATAGATTTCGTTTATTTGATTGTCAAACTTCTAAGTCTCAAAGAGCGGTGATTTTCAGTATATTTCCCATCACTTCCATGCGAAGTTTATGCGCGATACTCGTTCCTACATGGCGCGTGACGACACCCTGAACTCCTTGAGCAATCGATCAGGAGAGTCGAAAATGGTTGCGAAAGCAGGGTTAGAAGCACGCGAAGCAAAAGGGTCTGAAACCTCTTGCCGGGTTATTTTGGCGCTTGCCAGTTATTGTTTTCCTGGATAAAGCACTTAATCATAACTCGGCAAGGGGTGATTTTTTGCTCGTATCAGCTTGCGCACCGTGATTAACTTCCACTTTAATGGCCTGGTGCTCGTCAACAAACTTGGTCAGCAAGGCAGGATAGATATTCGGCAAATCTAATTTAACTTGCCAACCCGAGCCTAAAGCCGCTTCGACCGGTTGATTATCTTTATCCAAGATCGTATTGATCGTTGCGTAATGACTGCCCGCTGGTGTCACCATTTCAACCTCATCACCAACCTGAATCCGGTTTTTGACATCCACCTCAACTCGTTGCGTGGATTCGTCCCAACCCGTTACCTCGCCCACAAATATCTGCGATCGATTGCGCGAGTGGTTGGTATCATAGGTTTGATAGGCCTTATGATTGTGGCGCTGATAAAAGCCGCTGGTATAACCGCGATTAGACAACTTCTCAAGATCGACAATCAGGCGCTCGTCAAATGGCTTGCCACCCGTCGCATCGTCAATCGCGCGCCGGTAAGCTCGAGCGACGCGGCTGACGTAATAAATCGACTTGGTTCGACCTTCGATTTTGAGTGAGTCTATGCCAATATCGACCAAGCGCTCAACGTGCTCAACTGCGCGCAAGTCTTTTGAATTCATGATATACGTACCAGCATCATCCTCATAGACTGTCATTTCTTCGCCGGGGCGCTGCTTCTCTTCAATCAGCCAGGGCTCGTCCGCCGCTGAATATCGGATGTTAGGATCATCGGGATCTACCTCACTAGCAGCAGATTTAACCTTGTAATCCCAACGGCATGAGTTGGTGCATGAGCCCTGATTGGCATCGCGATGCGACATATAGCCCGATAACAAACAGCGACCAGAGTAGGCAATGCATAGTGCCCCGTGAACGAATACTTCCAGTTCAATATCCGGGCAAGCTTGGCGAATTTGTGCCACCTCATCTAGCGATAACTCACGTGACAAAATCACCCGCTTAACCCCTTGGCGCTGCCAAAATTTAACCGACGCCGCATTCATGGTATTGGCCTGAACCGACAGGTGAATCGGCAAATCGGGCCACTTATCCCGCACCATCATAATCAAGCCGGGGTCGGCCATAATCATGGCATCAGGCTTGAGCGCTACAAACGGCGCAATATCATCCATAAAAGTGGCTAGCTTGCTGCCGTGAGGCATTAGGTTGCTGGCCAGAAAGAATTGCTTGCCTAGCTCGTGAGCACGCGCAATACCGTTTTTGATCGTTTCTCGATCAAAACTGTTATTACGCACTCGCAAGCTATAGCGCGGCATGCCCGCATAAATCGCATCAGCACCGAATGCAAACCCGTATTCCAGGTGCCGAAGTGTGCCCGCCGGTGCTAATAGTTCAGGTTTTTTCATTGAGTTGTCGCTGTCGTAATGCTTCAAATAATACCACCCCGGTCGCTACTGACACGTTCAAGCTGGATACTGAGCCAGCCATCGGAATCGAAATCAACTGATCACAGTGCTCTCGGGTCAAGCGTCGCAAGCCCTTCCCTTCGGCGCCCATCACGATTGCGGTATTACCGCGCAAATCGGTTTGGTGAAAGCCCTGGCTGGCCTCGTCTGCCAAGCCAGTCACCCATATCTGGTGCTCTTGCAAGGTTTTCAAGGTGCGCGCCAAATTACTGACATAAAAAACCGGCACCGTCTCAGCCGCACCGGAGGCAACCCGACGTACCGTATCATTAACCGGGCATGCGCCATCTTTGGGCAAAATCAGCGCATCAACACCAGCCCCATCCGCGCTCCGCAAGCACGCGCCGAGATTATGCGGGTCTTGCACTTGATCCAGAATCAATAACAGAGGCGGGTGACTAAGAGCGCCCAATAGCTCGTACAACGCGGCTTCTGGATTTAATCGTGCGGGTTTAACTCGGGCGACGACACCCTGATGATTAGCTTGGTCGGTTAATTGTGCCAATCGCTTCTTAACTTCAGCGCGATGCGGCACGCCCATGCGGTCTAATTCGGCTTTGAGTCGCGCAGCGCGTTGGTCTTTACGTTGCGCATCGTACAACACCTCAATAATCGATTCGGGCTCACGGCTGATGCGTGAGCTAACCGAATGAAAACCAAAGATTATCTCGGCAGCATCAGGTTTATCGGCCACGACGTTTTGATCGAGTGTTGCGCTTAGCCTTAGTAGTTTTATGGGTGGTGTTACGGGCTTTTTTGCCAGTATTCTGTTGACGCTTTTTACCACCCCCGGTTTTATTAGCTCGTGAGCGTTTTTCGGTTTGAGGTGTGCCTGCATCGATTTTTTGCCCCGCTAAACTCACTAGTTCAAAGTCAATTTTTCCGGTTTCGATGTCTGAACGCATCACGCGCACTTCAACCGTATCGCCCAAGCGAAATCGTAAGCCGGTTCTCTCCCCGGTCATTTGAAAACGCTGCGGGTCGTATCGGTAATAATCCTTACCCATCATGGTGACATGCACCAGGCCATCGACAAACACATCATCCAGCTGCACGAAAATACCAAACTCCTTCACGCCGCTGATTTTGCCGCTGAACACATCACCGATAAAGTCTTGCATGAATTCAGCTTTCAGCCACTGCACCACATCACGTGAGGCATCATCTGCACGGCGCTCGGTCATCGAACAATGCTCCGCAATCTGCGCAATGCTCTCTCCTTGCGGGCCGATTTGTGCAGGTGCTTTTTGCCCAACAATCCGTCGAATCAAACGGTGTACCACCAAATCCGGATAGCGCCGAATGGGTGAAGTAAAGTGGGTGTAATTAGGGTAGTTGAGCGCAAAATGGCCCAGTTCTTCAGTCGAATAAATGGCTTGTTTCAAACTACGGAGCAACACCACCTGGATCAGCGGCGCAAGATCCGGCTGGGATTCTAACTGCGACAATACCGCTGCATAATCAGGCGCACCCGGTTCATTACCACCTCCTAATTTCAAGCCAAACCCGCCGATAAACGCGCGTAAGTCGGTCAATCCTTCTGCATCCGGGCCCTCGTGTACGCGATAAATACCACCGTCTTTAGAGCGCTTGCTGATGAATTCAGCCGCACAAATATTAGCCGCCAGCATGCACTCTTCGATCAGTCGGTGGGCATCGTTGCGCTCACGCTTATCTACCCGTTCAATTTTTTCATCCTCATTAAAGATGATCAGTGGCTCAGGAAAGTCGAAATCAATCGTGCCACGCTTTTGACGTTCAGCCACCAAGATTTGATACAGGTCAAATAAATGATCCAGATGGGCGCACAAATCGCCACGTTTGTTCCGAGCGTTATCATCGCGATCAATCACGATGCTCGCCATCTCATGGTAGGTTAAGCGCCCATGCGAATACATCACCGCCGGGTAAAATTCATAGCTATTGATCTCGCCAGTTTTGCTAAAGCGTATGTCGCAGACCATACAATTGCGATTGACGTCTGGCTTAAGCGAGCAAATTCCATTGGACAATTCTTCTGGCAGCATCGGGATCACCCGATTCGGAAAGTACACGGAAGTGCCACGCTTAAAGGCTTCATCATCCAGCGCTGAATCCGGTTGTACATAGTGACTGACGTCAGCAATCGCGACGATTAAGCGCCACCCCCCATTTTTTAGTGGCTCAGCATAAACCGCATCATCAAAATCACGCGCATCCGCCCCATCAATCGTCACCAGCGACAAATCACGCAAATCAACCCGCTCGGGATCTACTTCAACCGACGTAAGCTCATCGTGCATATCTTCCAGCTGCAGCTTCACCTCGGCCGAAAACTGGTGCGGTAATTCGTGTTTACGAACAGCGATGTCGGTTTCCATCCCAGGGGCTAACTTATCACCCAATATATCAATCACCTCACCCACGACGTGGCTATGCTCAATCGGATGCTTGGTGATTTTAACCGCGACCACTTGCCCATTTTTGGCACCATTAGTGGCTTCGGTTGGAATGACGATTTCACGACCATAGCGGGCATCATCAGGGTCAACAAAATTAACGCCTGCTTCACGCACAAAATGACCGACAATTTCGCGATCCTCTTTTACCAACACCTCAACAATCGCGCCTTCCTTGCGCCCTCGGCTATCAATCCTACGTGTAACCGCGAGAACCTTATCGCGATGTAACACGCGCCGCATTTGCTTGGGATGTAAAAATAAGTCATCGCCCCCGCTCTCGGGGATCACAAAGCCAAAGCCATCAGCATGACCCACCACATGGCCGATAACCATGTCCATCTTCTCAGGCAAAGTATATCGATCACGGCGGTCAACCAACAACATACCGCGGCCAGTCATGCGCCTCATCCTTTGCGATAAAGCCCGCTTGGCGGTTTTATCGTCAATCTCGTAAGCATCACATATTTCGGTAAAGGTGAGCGGCACAGCTCGGTCGCGCAATAAGCGCACTAGCAAAGACTGTGAAGGCACGGGAACGCCCGAGTCGTCGGCCGGCCGAAAGCCAGCAGGAATGGTGTGTGTAGTCATAAAATACTGCAACCTAGAGCAGATTATTTGGAGCTTAAATGAGTTCGTGATTCTATCACCGATACAGCGTGACCGTTGTATACGCTGAGCGCCCATCAATCTTACTAAAAGTCGTCAAAAGACAATCGTAGGCAATTGACTGCGTGCCTTCATTTCAGTAGAGTTCGCCCTCCTTTCCGGGCGAGAGCCTGAACACCTGCCGAGGTGGCGGAATTGGTAGACGCGCTAGCTTCAGGTGCTAGTGGGGGTAACCCCGTGGAGGTTCAAGTCCTCTTCTCGGCACCAGGTGTAATCTGTTTAAATACAGCAGCTTCTTCCTTAAGCGCTGGCGTACACGATAGGTGCAGTTTTGGCTGGTATATCCTCACACCATTCCCACGCTGATGATTCATCGAGCAAGGCTCTCAGGAGCTTATTATTCAACGCATGGCCTGATTTGTGGGCGCTAAAGTGCCCTAAGATTGAATGCCCGGCGACATATAGATCACCTATAGCGTCCAAAATTTTGTGCTTTACGAATTCATCAGGATGACGTAACCCCTCTTCATTCAGCACTTGATGCTCATCCAAGCCGATCGCATTTTCGACGCTTGCGCCCTGGGCTAAACCTTGCTCTTTTAAAGATTCAAGATCACGCACAAAACCAAAGGTTCGAGCATTACTAATTTCTGAATCGTAACTGGCGCGGGAAAAATCAATTTCTGCACACTGGGCAGTATCACGCATGATGGGATGGTCAAAGTCGATACTAAACGTCACTTTAAAGCCATCGTAAGGCTCAAACCGTGCCCATTTATCCTCTTCTGACACCTCGATCGGCCGCACTATGCGAATAAATCGCTTGGGTGCCTCCTGCTCTTTAATCCCGGCAGTTCGTAGTAAATAAACGAACGGTGCGGCACTGCCATCCATAATCGGCACTTCATGCGTATCCAGCTCAACCACAACGTTATCAACGCCCACGCCCGATAACGCGGACAATAAGTGCTCAACCGTACCTATTTTTACCCCGTGGTTTTCCAAGGTGGTGGACAAACGCGTGTCGCTGACACTCTCTGCGCGCACGTCGATCCGGGTCGGTGGCGTGGTATCGGTTCGATAAAACACAATTCCGGTATCGACCGGTGCTGGTTTTAGGGTCAACTGAATATCGTAACCTGTATGCAAACCAATACCCGTTGCCCGGATGGTGTTTTTGAGGGTTCGCTGTTTGACCACGTTGATATCAGTGCTGAGTGAATGATACTGCCTTACGGCTAGCTGGCGCTACCTATTAGCTCCAGCTGCCGATTAACGCTGGATTCTACTCGAAGTACGGCACTACCACCATCAACTTATGGTAAAAAAGTGGTAAAAATGTGTCAAACCTCGCTATCACCACCGAATCCCGCGTATAAATTGCTATATTTATTTACAAGAGAGTAGCCTATAGTCCATTCATTAGTAATTTATAATTTAATTAGGAGATGTTGATGCAAGCAACTGTTGATGGCAAGGTGATTGAGTTAAGTGAAGCCGGTTGGCTAGAAAATCTGGATGAGTGGAGTGAGGCGCTGGCAGCTGAAATAGCCAAAACTGAGCATATCGACGCACTCACCGACGAACACTGGGACATTATTCGTGAAGCGCGAGATTACTTCCACGAAAACGGAGCCGTTTGTGAGCCACGTGCATTCACTAAGCTGATGAAAGAAAAATATGGTCGTGATCGAAGTTCGCAGAAATATATTTATTCGCTGTTCCCGACCGGCCTGGTTAAGTGTGCCAATAAGATCGCTGGCTTACCTCGCCCTAAAGGTTGCAGTTAAGGCGCTAACCTTAGCGCTAACATATCGAATTAGCGACTCTTGCTCACAGCAAAGGGCGGTTCTTTCCGAATAGGAAACTGCGGATTGTTCCGCGTGATTAGCACACAAAGGGTACAGCCGAAAACCGGGAAATAGGGTACTATTCCAACCTTCCGAAAGCATCTGATTTTAGCGCCATGGCTGACCATAAAACCCCGATGACTTACCGCGATGCAGGTGTTGATATTGACACCGGCAATGCTTTCATAGACCGTATTAAACCACTGGTAAAAAATACGTTTCGTCCCGGCGTGTTGTCTGGGCTTGGCGGTTTTGGTGGCTTATTTGAGCTACCTTGGTCAGACTATAAAGAGCCGGTACTGGTATCCGGCACCGATGGTGTCGGCACTAAGCTGAAGCTCGCCATTGATACCAACACCCACAACACCATAGGGATCGACCTAGTTGCGATGTGTGTCAACGACATCATCGTCACGGGTGCGGAGCCCCTCTTTTTCCTGGATTATTTTGCTTGCGGCCGCTTGGACTTGGGCACGGCAGAATCTGTCATCGAAGGCATCGCCAATGGCTGTGAGCAAGCTGGTTGCGCGCTAATCGGCGGCGAGACCGCAGAGATGCCGGGCATGTATGCAGATGGTGACTATGACTTGGCTGGCTTTTCGGTGGGCTTAGTCGAAAAACAGCGCATCATTAATCCACAAAGTATTGAAGTCGGCGATGTAATTTTGGGCTTAGGTTCATCCGGCCCCCACTCAAACGGCTATTCCTTAGTGCGTAAAATAGTGGAGCGATCGGGTCAATCCTTAAACGACGATTTTGGTGACACCTCCTTGGGTACGGCACTACTGGCCCCCACCCGCATCTACGTCAAAAGCTTACTCGAGCTGATTGAAGCGATAAAAGTACACAGTCTGGCGCATATCACCGGCGGCGGGTTGCTGGAAAATTTACCCCGCGTTTTACCTAAGGGCACCATCGCTTCAATCGACCTCGAAAGCTGGCAAAGGCCTGCGATTTTTGACTGGTTACAGCATCAAGGCAGCGTTGAAACCCAAGAGATGCTACGCACATTTAACTGTGGTATCGGTATGACCATCTGCTTGAACCCTGCCGCCGCTGACAAAGCCACCGCACTTTTAGAAGCTGCGGGCGAAACTATTTTTCGTATTGGCACCATAACCCAGGGCAAAAAAGGTGCCAAAGCTGAGGTCGCCATTAACGGAGACTGGGCGTGATACCCGCGCTCAAGCTGGTCGTTTTGATCTCTGGTTCAGGCAGTAATCTGCAAGCCATCATTGATCAAATCGAGGCTGGAACACTCAACGCTGAAATTTGTACGGTCATCAGCAATAAAGCCAATGCCTTCGGTTTACAGCGTGCAAAAAAAGCGGGTATACCCCATCATGTTTTGAGCCACAAAGGTTATCCAAGCCGTGATACTTATGATCAAGCACTACTGGCACTAATCGCACCTTATCAGCCCGGCTTGATTGTATTGGCAGGTTTTATGCGTATCTTAACCCCAGCATTTGTTAAACGCTTTGAAGGCCGAATGATGAATATCCATCCGTCGTTACTCCCTGATTACAAAGGTACAAATACCCATCAGCGGGTAATAGACAATCACGAAACCCACCACGGCGTTAGCGTTCATTTTGTGACGGCCGAGCTTGACGGCGGGCCAGTCGTCATCCAAAGCCGGATCAGTATCCATAGCGATGATACTGCCGAATCGCTGCAAGCTCGGATTCATGTTGAGGAACATATAATCTACCCCCAAGCAATTGCCTGGTTCGCCGCAGACCGTCTCAGTGTCGTTGATGGTCACGTATTACTCGACGGTGAACCCCATGCCGATCAGCTAATTGATGTCCAGGAATAATATGCCAAATGCTTTACGAAATACGCTTGTTGCTACATTCGTCGCACCTTTGCTACTGCTGCCTGTAGTCAGTCACGCTATTGAGCCACTGCCCTTTTATACCTTACGTTACCTGGTTGAGCTACGCGGCACTGAAGCGGGTGACTTGGTGATTGATATTCAGGAAAAGGGTAAAAACGCGGTGGTGATCCGCGGCGAGACTTTTCCGAATATGCTCGCCCAACTCATAGGTGATGGCAAGATCATCGAATTAATTGAGTATCAGAAAACCGGCAATTCACTTCAGCTGACTAAAGTCAGCGAAAAGCATGGCGAAAATGGCAAACTGGAAGTGGCCACGATCGATCCAAAATCAAAAACCATCCGACTTAATAATGGCAAAACCTATAGCGCCGATTTTGACGATCAAATTGATGCGTATTCTTTTCCATTTCTGTCACTGATCGGCGAACCTGATGAAACCAAAGGCCAATCGGAGCAAGTGGTCAGCACCGATAGCGTCAAAAAATATGCCTACGATGATCCGATCAATGAGTCGTTAACCACACCCGCAGGCACATTCAAGACGGTTAAAATCTCTAAACATCGAGTTGATGGCAACAATCGAAAAATTGCCGTTTGGATCACCGAAAAAGCCCCGCGGTTCCCGGTTAAGATTCAAGTGCTAAAGGGCGGTAACAGTCACGCGACGATCACGTTGATAAAAAAGAGCAATAACTAAACAGCACATTCTTAAGGTAGCCTCTTGAAATGGGCAATTAGCCTGGCTTGCCGTCGATACGGGCGCTTAACAGTATCGGTGCATAGGTCAGCACAAATAGACTAAAGCCTGCTATCCAACACACCTGGGCCACCATCACCAATGTCGGATACAGGCCCGGCAGCACTATGGGCAAGAGTACGCGGACAATAGCACCCACCACCACTAACCCAAAAGCTAGCGCCAAGATTTTCGGTGGCTGCATGACGCTTCTTCCGGTATGGCCGAGCGCCACCCGCGCCATCATGCCAATCGTCATTGTGCCAATACCACCCGCCGCAAAAGCGTGCAGTGACAGCCAAGGAGACAAATTTATCCAGCCACCCAGCGCTTTTAGGCCAAACCCCAGTACAATAAAGGCATAACCTACGTATAGCACCCATAGCAGCGGCTTTTTCCATAAGCCCGGCGTGTGCCAGCCGATCAATCGGATCGTATGCAAGGCAAACAAAAAGCCTGCCAAGACACTGCTCCATAAGGTGTTTTGCACAAATACTTCAACCACCATGAAAATAATGAACAGCACCAAACTGCTGATATCAAGCCATGCATAGTTACGCAGCTTGATATTGCCACCCAAGCCTGAGTTGATAAAAGCCGGGATCACTCGTCGCCCCAATACCATGATCAGAGAAATGACCAAATATAAGCCGGAATACAAGCCCCAATAGATCGCTTCGGCGCGTAAAACACCCAATAAACCCAAATAAAACAACACGTTTGCTGCCAATAAAGATACCAGCTTGGCGGCGATTGAGAGCTGTTTCCATTGCTTGACTCGGATGATCGGGATCGTAATAGCAATCAGCATACCCAACATAAATAACACGTCGGCGCTCGCCATCAACCACAGCATGCTACCGTCATTGCCAAATGCTAAGAAGGGCGCAATCCGAGCGATCAGCCACAGCAATGCCAAACCCAAAAGTGGCTTGCCACTAATGGTGGGTATCCGTGTCCAATTACGCACTGCGGTTAACAGAAAGCCCGTGATGACCGCCATGCTATAACCAAATACCATTTCATGGCCATGCCACAGGGCACCGCTGAGTTGTTTGGGGAAAGCTGTTGGCATACCGGCATAAAACCCCATCCACAACAACATCGCAATGATTGAAACAATCCCCGCAAGCAAGAAGAAGGGGCGAAACCCCAAACCCAAAACAGGAAATTGTTGCGTACTATTTGATGGAGTGTTATTAGCTAAAGCCATTTGATGAAACCGATTTAATCAAGTTTAAGATTAACACTGCCATTAGCCAAATCCATTGATCCAAGACAAGCGGAAATACCCAGACAATGACTTGCTTACAACCGGCCAATCACCCACCCGTCCAACTCATCTTCGTCAACCATTTCATCGCTGAGATAACCATCATCGATCGCGATTCCAGCCGCCATCATTGCCTTACGGCTTCCGCTAATAAGTGGGTGCCAATCGGGTAATGCTTGACCGTGGAACCGGCGTCGGTAGGCGCAACTGTCAGGCAACCATGTCATGTGCAATGGGTTACCACGCTCAATCACAAAGCAGTCTGGTTTTTTCTCATGACGCTGCGGGTATACCGAGCAACGTCCACAGTCAGTCTGAAAATATCGGCAAACCACACCAGTCTTATAAATTGCGTGGGTTTCTTCATCTTCAAGCTTGAGCAAGCAACACTGACCACAGCCGTCGCACAGTTGCTCCCACTCGTCATCGTTCAGCTCGTCTAGTGGCCGCTCCCAGAAAGGTGATTGGTTAGGCTCAGACATCCGTATCTTCGACCGTATCGACCTCAAATTCGAAAGCCGCTTGCATCAAACGCCGCGTATAATCTTGCTGTGGCGCATCAAATATCTGCACAGCACTGCCCTGTTCAACCGCCTTACCCTGTTTCAAAACCATGATTTCATCACTGAGCGCACGCACCACTGATAAATCGTGACTGATAAATAAATAAGCCAAACCATGGCGCGCCTGCAGCGAACGTAGAAGTTCAATAATCTGCACCTGCACCGTACGATCCAGTGCCGAGGTTGGCTCATCCAACACCACCAGCTTCGGCCGCATAATCATCGCCCGAGCAATTGCGATACGCTGGCGCTGACCACCAGAGAATTCATGGGGATAGCGATGCCGCGTTTGCGGATCAATATCGACTTCCTCCAAAATATCAATGACGCGTTGCTCTCGCTCCTCCGACGTGCCTTCGCTATGCGCCTCTAAGCCTTCTGCAACGATGCTCGCAACCGGCATACGTGGGCTGAGCGACCCATACGGGTCTTGAAAAACAATCTGCATCCGGCGGCGCAGTGGCTTAATCGATTTCGAGCGCAGCTGATCAATCCGCTCACCTTCAAATCGAATCTCACCCTCGCTATCGATCAAACGTAGCAACGCCAGCGCTAAAGTGGTCTTGCCGGACCCACTCTCACCAACCACCCCCAAAGTATGTCCAGCCTTGAGTGATAGGCTAACTCCATCAACCGCCTTGACGTGATCAACCACGCGTCTTAGTAGCCCTTTCTTGATCGGGAACCAGACTTTTAAATCGTCACAAGCGATCATTTCTGGGGCATCAGCGACGGCTTTGACGGGTCTGCCTTTTGGCTCGCTATCGAGTAATAAGCGCGTATATTCATGCTGTGGCGCAGAAAATAAAGCGTCTGTTATACCCTGCTCAACAATCTCCCCTTGACGCATCACCGCCACCCGATCTGCCACCTTGCGAACCATCGCCAAGTCATGCGTGATGATCAACATCGCCATACCCATATCGGCTTGTAATTGCTTTAATAACGCCAAAATTTGCGCCTGCACCGTCACGTCTAAGGCGGTGGTGGGCTCGTCTGCGATGAGGATGTCGGGATCATTGGCCAACGCCATAGCGATCATCACTCGCTGCCGCTGCCCACCTGACAGTTGATGTGGGTAGCTACTTAAGCGTGATTCGGGGCTACGAATCTTGACCCGCTCCAATAGCTCAATCGTGCGTTGTCTTGCAGCGTCGGTGGACAAGCCTTTGTGCAACATCAGTACTTCGTTGATTTGCTTTTCAACCGTATGCAATGGGTTCAAGGCCGTCATCGGTTCTTGAAAAATCATACCAATTTGGTCGCCACGTATACGTGTCAAGGTTTCTCGGCTCGCGCCAATAATTTCTTCACCACGATAGCGAATACTACCGCTAGGGTGTGAGGCTTTTGGGTAGGGCAACAATTGCATGATCGATAAAGCAGTCACCGATTTACCCGAGCCACTTTCCCCGACCAGCGCCAACGTTTCACGCGCTTGCAGCGTCAACGACACGTGCTTGACTGCCTCAACCACGCGCTCACCCATGTGAAAATTGACCGATAGGTCAGCAATTTCCAGGATGGTTTCTTGCTTCGCCATGGCTATAAATGCTTCCTGGGGTCAAAGGCATCCCGCACTGCTTCACCGATAAAAATCAGCATCGACAGCATTGCCGCAATCGTGAAAAATCCAGTCAGCCCTAGCCACGGCGCCTGCAAATTAGCCTTACCCTGGGCCAGTAATTCGCCCAAGGAGGCTGATCCTGGGGGTAAGCCGATGCCTAAGAAATCGAGTGACGTTAATACTGTCACCGACCCGGCCAGCGTGAATGGCACAAAGGTCAGCGTCGCCACCAAAGCATTGGGCAAAATATGTCGCCACATGATACTTCTATCGCTAACACCCATTGAGCGCGCTGCGCGGACGTATTCAAAATTACGGGCACGCAAAAACTCGGCGCGAACCACGCCCACAAATCCCATCCACGAAAAAAGCAGCATTAGGCCCAACAGCCACCAAAAATTTGGCTCTACCACGCTAGCCAGAATGATCAACAAATATAAGGTGGGCAAGCCCGACCAGATTTCAATAAAGCGCTGAAATATCAGATCGGTCCAGCCACCAAAATAGCCTTGCACCGCTCCTGCTGCCACCCCAATGATCGCTGAGATTATCGTCAGCGAAAAACCAAATAGTATCGAAATCCGAAAGCCGTAAATCAGCCGTGCCATGACGTCACGCGCCTGATCGTCAGTTCCCAGCCAATGCTGTGCATCGGGCGGGGATGGAGCAGGCACCGGCAAGTCCCAGGCAACCGTGCGATGATCATAACGAATCGGCGGCCACAGCATCCAGCCGTCTTGTTCGATCTTCTCGGCAAGATAAGGATCCCGATAATCGGCCTCTGTCTTAAACTGGCCACCAAAATCGGTTTCGGGATAAGCCTTGAAAACCGGGCTGTACCATTCGCCCTGATAACTCACCAGGAACGGTTTGTCATTGGCAACAAATTCGGCGAATAGCGTCAACACAAAAATAATGCTGAACAGCCAGAACGACCACCAACCACGCCGGTTGGCCCGAAACGCTTCAAAGCGGCGCTGCATAATCGGGTTGGGATTAAGGAAGTCAGATAATTCCATTTTAGTCTTGCCGCTCAAAGTCGATGCGTGGATCTACCAGCGTATAGGTGACATCACTCAGCAAGTTCATCAATAAACCCAGCAAGGAAAAGAAAAACAAGGTGCCAAACATAACCGGGTAATCGCGCTTAAACGCCGCTTCAAACCCAAGCAACCCAAGCCCATCCAGGTTAAAAATAATTTCTATTAATAAAGAGCTTGAAAACAAAATCCCGATAAACGCCGCGGGAAAGCCCGCTATCACAATCAGCATAGCGTTACGAAATACGTGTCCAAACATTACTCGTTTTTCATCCAAGCCCTTGGCGCGGGCGGTGGTGACGTATTGCTGGTTGATCTGATCCAAAAACGAGTTTTTGGTCAGCATGGTTAGGGTCGCAAAGCCACCAATCGTCATTGCGGTAACCGGCAAGATCATGTGCCACAAATAGTCAGCGATCCGTGCTGGCCAACTTAAGGTATCCCAATTCTCTGAGGTTAAACCGCCCAAAGGAAACCAATCAGCGTAGCTGCCCCCTGCAAAAACCACCAGCAAAAAGACCGCAAATAAAAAGCTGGGGATCGCGGTGCCAATCACAATCACGACGCTGGTCCAAACATCAAAATTACTGCCATCACGTACCGCTTTGAGGATGCCAAGCGGGATGCTGACCAGATACACCAGCAAAGTCGTCCACAAGCCGAGTGAGATCGACACGGGCATTTTATCAATCACCAACTCGGTGACTTTACGGTCTTGAAAGAAGCTCTCGCCAAAATCAAACTTCATATAGTTCTTGATCATGCTGAAAAAGCGCTCGTGCATGGGCTTATCGAAGCCAAACTGCTGTTCCAGTTTAGCAATAAATTCGGGGTCTAAACCCTGTGCTCCGCGGTATTTGCTGTTACTACTCGCCCCGCCAGCGGTGCTTTGCACCATTTCACCCGAACCCCCACGGGTAACGCGGGTGGTGATATCTGCGCCCTGCCCAGTCAAATTAGCGATAATTTGCTCAACCGGGCCTCCTGGCGCCGCTTGCACCACGATAAAGTTAATCAGCATGATCGCAAACAGCGTTGGTATTGCCAGCAATAGCCGACGGACGATATAAGCACCCATCAGGATTTCCTCCCCCAATAGTGTCGAACCGACCACACACCGACGATTAACAAAGCAGCTAACAGAAATAGTCGCCACCAACTTATGCCTGAACCAACATCCGAAACTGCGTCTGAGTCGCCTTGCAGACTTTGATCTTGTCCGCGCGCAATTTGCAGGCGATCCGTCTTGGCTGGGTCAAACCACCAGCGTGATGTCGACACACCGCTTTTAAGCGGTACTGCGGGGCGGCTGAATTTATCCCAATACAACACTCGATCCGCTGCCAAATGCCAATTGGGCACCACATAAAATCCAAACAACAAAACACGATCCAACGCTTTGACCGTGGCGGTTAATGTGTCACGGTCATCCGCTTGAATTAGCTCATCAACTATCGCGTCAATCACCGGGCTACTGACCCCGGCATAGTTACGACTGCCTTCTTGAATGGCTGCCGCCTGGGTCCAGTATTCACGCTGCTCGTTACCCGGGTTTTCCGACTGACCAATGCTGCCGATAAAAGTGTCAAAATCAAAGCTGCGGATTCGATTAATGAACTGAGTCGAGTCAACCAACCGGATTCGCACGTCCATACCCAGTCGCGTTAGGTTACGCACCATCGGCAACATGATGCGTTCAAACGCCTGTGACACCAGCAAAATCTCGAATTCAAATGGCTGGCCGGTTTCTGAATGAGTCAGAACCTGATCTTTAACGACCCACCCTGCCTGTTCCAACAAAGCCACCGCTTTCAGCAAATTATCGCGTGGCCAGCCAGAACCATCCGTAGTAGGCGCCTTAAATTCCTCGGTAAATACCCGCTCGGGTATCTGCCCACGGAAGCGCTCAAGAATGGCAAGCTCCTTATTCTCGGGCAACCCCGTAGCAGCCATCGCAGAGTTGGAAAAGTAGCTTTCAGTACGCGTATATTGGTCGAAGAATAAATTGTGGTTGGTCCATTCAAAGTCAAAGGCGTAGCTCATCGCTTCACGCACCAGCGGATCGCTAAAAATTACACGACGTGAGTTCAAAAACAAGCCTTGCATACCTTGCGGCATCTGATGTTCGACCTGCTCTTTGATCAGCCAGCCTTTGTCAACTGCAGGAATATCATAATCGAGCGCCCACGCCTTGGCTTGGTTTTCGTGCCGAAAGTCTAGTTTGCCCGCTTTGAGCGCTAAGCGAATAGCGGTCACGTCACGATAAAAATCAGTACGCATCTCCTGAAAATTATTCAGCCCCTTGTTGACTCCCAAGTCTTTACCCCAATACTCGGGGACTCGTTCTTGTACGACATATCGCCCCGCATCAAAGTCTTTGATCCGATAAGGGCCACTGCCCAACGGTGGCTCGAGCGTGGTTTTACTGAAATCTCGGGACTCCCAATAATGCTTAGGCAACACCGGCAATTGGCCAATAATCAGCGGTAGTTCACGGTTATTCGACTCCGTAAAGCTAAACTTAACCCGACGCTCCGACAGCACCTCGACCTTTTCCACGGTGCTGTAATAAAAACGATAAACCGGCCGGCCTTTTTCAAACAAGGTATTGAAGGTCCACACCACGTCATCGGCCAGGATTGGCTCACCATCGTGCCAACGCGCATCGGGGTTGAGATTAAAAATCACCCAAGAACGATCATCCGGCCATTCAATCGATTCAGCGATTAACCCGTACTCTGTAAATGGCTCATCTTCGCTGCTGGTCATTAGTGTTTCAATCGAACCCGTGCTCACCGGGTTACCTTTAGCGATGTAAGGGTTAAAGGAATCAAAGCTAGATTCTTGCACGGGCGCAATCCGAAATACGCCACCTTTGGGTGCGTTTGGATTCACGTAATCAAAGTGGCTGAAACCAGCCGGATATTTGGGTGCTTCATCGTATAACGTAATCGCATGGGCTTTGTGCACTTCGGCATTTACCGGCACCCAGGCAGCCATACCAATGGTCGCTAGCAAAAGCCCGGTAAAACTCGTAAACACCCTGCGCCGAAACCCCACTAAATCCAACCTTTAACATGCCGCATGACCAACGCCGCCAACGCCTGCAAGTGTGCGGGCTGATCATTTAAACAGGGGATATAGGTGTAATTGTCACCGCCTGCCTCAAGAAACACTTCACGACTTTCCATCGCGATTTCTTCCAACGTTTCAAGGCAATCGGCGCTAAACCCCGGGCATACGACGTCGACACGCTTTACTCCCACCTCAGCCATTTTCTGCAAGCTATCGCTGGTATAGGGTTGTAGCCATTGTTTTGGCCCCAGGCGTGATTGATACGAGAGTTGCCATTGATCATCATCCAAGCCCAATTCATTCGCCAACGAGCGTGCAGTTTGAGCACACTGCTGTGGATAGGGGTCGCCCCGGTCGGCGTATTCCTGAGGTAAGCCATGAAACGACATTAACAATTGATCGGGTTCACCATGCTCTTGCCAATGCGAGCGAACGCTGAGTGCGAGCGCTGCCAGATAAGCGCTGTCATCATGATACTGATTAATCGTGCGCAGTTCAGGGATAACACGTTGGTCTTTAAATGCATCACCCACTGCATCCACGATTGATGCGGTGGTAGTGGCAGAATATTGTGGATACAGCGGTAGTAGTAATACGCGTTCGATCCCAGCAGCGCGAAAACTATCCAGCGCCTTGGTGATCGACGGAGTGCCATAGCGCATCGCCAATTCCACCTGAATCGGCTGCTGCATATCGTTAAACACCGCTTGCAGCCCAGCCTGCTGACTTTGGCTGATTACCAATAACGGAGAGCCTTTTTCAGTCCAGATTTTCTCATAGGCACTGGCTGATTTTCTGGGCCGCGTGGTTAAAATAACGCCATTTAGAAATAGCCACCACGGTATTCTCGGCGCTTCGACGACGCGTTTATCCCATAAAAATTCGCGCAAATAGCGACGTACGTCCATGACCGAAGGAGACTTCGGAGTGCCCAGGTTTACCAATAAGCAACCAATACGCGGTGCATCAGTTTGATACTTTATCTTCATCCGTCCACAAGGTGTTTCTAATTGATTAGGGCAGAGTATAGCCTTTTTGCTCAGGTTTGCGGATGTTGGAAAGCAGCCGCACGTAGCGACTATAATCGCTCCATGCCCGCCCCTATCATTGCCCATTTCGCTTCGCGCTTGCTGAATTGGCATGCACTCAACGGCCGCCAAGACTTACCCTGGCAACGCAACTGCGATGCCTATCGTCTCTGGGTTTCCGAGATTATGCTACAACAAACGCAAGTAGTTACTGTCATCCCCTATTTTGAACGATTTATCCAGCGCTTCAACTCTATTGAAGCACTAGCGAATGCGAGCGAAGATGAAGTACTCCATCTGTGGTCCGGCTTGGGTTATTACAGCCGCGCCCGCAATTTACACAACGCCGCTAAGTTTGTGGTCAGCAATCATAACGGCGACTTTCCTCAGACAATGGAACAAGCCATAGCGCTGCCCGGGATCGGACGATCAACCGCTGGTGCTATTCTTGCCTTTGCTTACGGTCAGCGCCATCCCATTTTAGATGGCAATGTGAAACGCGTGTTATGTCGGCTGTTCGCCATCGAAGGTTATCCTGGCACGACAAAGACCAGCAAAACACTATGGGCGCTGGCCGACGAATTAACCCCAAAAAACCAAGTGGGCCAATATACACAAGCCATCATGGATTTAGGGGCCACTTTATGCACCCGCAGTCGGCCACAGTGCAGTGATTGTCCATTTCATGCTGACTGCAAGGCGTATAAAGCAGGAGTGCCGCAGGCCTATCCACACAAAAAACCCAAGCCCACGCATCGTCGACATAATCAGGTAAGTATGCTGATTTTAGCGCTTGTGGGCAAAGGTATTGCGCTTAACAAACGCCCCTCAGTCGGCCTATGGGGTGGACTATGGTGCCTGCCGCTATTTGATGATCTCGCGACATTAAAACAATGGCTGCGAGCATCCGCACTTGATAGAAATGATATGCAGCCTCTGGGAGGCACACTGCAGCATAAATTCACGCATTTTGATCTATCTATTGATCCTTACTTCCTCCGAATCAAACGTGAACCAGAGCACTTAGATGAACAATTTCAATGGTATGATCCAGTCACACCGCTTGAAATCGGCCTTCCCAAACCCATTCAAACCTTGATCAAACGAAGCGAACCCTACTTATGAAAACCGTCAACTGCATCAAACTCGGCAAAGCCGCCCCCGCACTCACGCGTGCTCCCTGGCCAGGTGAGTTGGGTCAACGTATTCTAGACAATATCTCTGAACCCGCCTGGAAAGAGTGGCTCGGCCAGCAAACTATTTTGATCAATGAAAACAACTTCAGCCCTATCAACCCCGAGCATAAGGCTTTGCTTCAAAAGGAAATGCTGAAATGGCTGTTTGGAGAAGACATTTAACCGAGAATCGCTACTTTATGGGTTGCCTGGTAGAATTTGAATGGTGCCGACTCGGCCTGCACCCTAGCCATCGCACTATTAACCTTCCTTTGGCTAGGCAGCTTTGCGAGTCTGCCGATTGCCTTAGCCAATAAGCCAAAATAGCCTCTAGTCACTTAGTAATAGGTAATTAATTGGCGCCATTACTATCGATTTCGAGCGTTGTATCACTGCAGTAGGCGCATGCTGTTTGATAAAGTCCGTCAACGCACTGGTTCGCGCATATACTCCGTAGAAATTAGGCTCCGCACACTTGTATCCAAAGCTGACCACACCCACTTGCACCCGCTGCCCCTCGTAAATCACCCATAGAGGTCCACCACTGTCGCCCTGGCAAGCATCTTTACCGCCACTGCTATAGCCCGCACACATCATTTGGCTGGTAATCCCACCTCCAAATGCAGCGTTACACACTGCATTACTTACGATAGGAACGTTAACTTCACGCAACACACTGGAACCAGCACCGCTTTCAAAGTAAGTAACACCCACTCCAGTTACCGTTGCCAGCTGTCCAACGAGTTGGTCGCCACCACCCAAAATTTGAGCTTTCGCAGTATTTGAAGAGCGGGCGAGCGTGAGTACGGCCATGTCGTTGTCATAAGTACTCTGATTGAACCCTGGATGCATTGAGACCGCAAAGAGAGCGATAAGATCAGAAAAGCTTGAATCGTCGTTAAATGAATAAAACTGTGGGAACACATAAATACGATAAGTCGCGAAATTAGCGACGCAATGAGCCGCCGTAAGCACTTTATTACCAGCGATCAAGCTGGAGCCACAGGCTGCATACAAATAGTCATCAAGGCCATCGATCCAGATGGTTGCAAACTCGGGATACTTCCCTCTTGGGGCGATAGTGCCGCCAACAATTCGAGGCGATACTCGAGAAATAGATTCTGGCAGCGCTCTTTGCACGATGGTCATTGGCTCACCAGAACGAAGCTGCGCATCTGGTTTTTTAATGGCCATCACCATCTGTTCAGCGTGCGCTTGTTGTGCCAAAAGTGCAAAAAAAGCTAAGCTGATGATCGAAGTTATACGACTTATTAGCGCCATTTCCGATTCCTCATTCTTGTTTTATAATATGTCTGCCTGTAAATCACCAAAACCTGCGAGGATTTATTCACAATAAACTAGACGTAAATCCAAGCAGGTTTTCAACCTATTCAACCTCTCGATTTTATCATAATAGAGTTTAACGCAGTTAAGCCAAAACTTTGTATTAACCATAAAACCCATATCGTAAACTTCATCTATTCGACCACCCTATTTACTCAATGATTGAGAAATACCTTCATAGGAAAATACTCATCAGTGACGGCACTTCCTAGCTGAAACCTATTCAAAAGACAATTGGAATTACTTATCCTTATGACTAGATTCAAAATCTTTACTGATGTGACATATCAGCCGCTTGATGCCTATAATTACGATCTAGATCATAAAACATAACGTAATTGGAGGGGAACCCATGAATTTGACCATGAAAGTACTACTGGGCATGGCGCTCGGTATCCTAGTTGGATTAGGCATCAATCTAACGGGAATGAACGCAGAAGGCTCATTTATCGATGTCTATATCGTCAACGGCTTGTTCCACGTCGTTGGTAAAATGTTCGTTAACGCTCTGAAAATGCTAGTAGTGCCCCTGGTGCTGTTCTCATTGATCTGCGGTGTTTGCGGCATTGGTGACGTCAAGTTGCTGGGGCGAATAGGCACCAAAGCCTTCGCCTTATACATGCTAACTACCGCAGTTGCTATCGCGACTGCAATCCTGATCGCTGCTTCAATAGGCATCGGCAAAGGCATGAACGCTGAAACTACCGCAGAATTCACCGGCAAAGATGCGCCCCCACTGTCTCAAGTATTGATCGATATCATCCCGACCAATCCGATCAGTGCGATGGCTCAGGGTGAAATGCTTTCAATTATTTTCTTCGCAATCCTACTCGGCATCAGCCT
Source organism: Candidatus Poriferihabitaceae bacterium (assembly GCA_965249035.1). Lineage (GTDB taxonomy): Bacteria > Pseudomonadota > Gammaproteobacteria > Arenicellales > Poriferihabitantaceae > CBDFKV01. The sequence goes on from CBDFKV010000007.1 coordinate 1,121,166, forward strand.
ATTGATGGTGGGCAGAAAAGCTAAGGGCGTCGTTGAGTTTATTGAAATCCTCAATGAAGTCATGATGAAGATGGTCAGTATTATCATGGCATTAGCACCGTACGCGGTATTCTGCTTGATCGCTAAAGCGATGGCTAATCTGGGTATGGATTTGTTGGCGCAGTTAGCTGGTTACGTCGTTGTATTGATCGGTATCTTGTTATTTCACTTATTCGTCACGCTTCAGATTGTCTTAAAAGTCTTCTCTGGCTTAAGCCCAGTGATGTTCTTGAAGAAAATCCGTAACGCACAAGTGTTCGCTTTTAGTACCTCAAGCTCAAACGCCACCATCCCGGTCACTTTAAGGACGGTCACTGAGCGCATGGGTGTCGATAACTCAGTCGCATCATTTACCGTGCCCTTTGGCGCAACCATCAACATGGATGGTACTGCGATTATGCAAGGGGTCGCGACGGTGTTTATCGCTAATGTCTACAACGTCGATCTCGGCATGAGCGGCTATTTAACCGTCATCATTATGTCAGTACTTGCCTCCATCGGTACGGCGGGCGTACCCGGTGTTGGCTTGATTATGCTCTCAATGGTATTTGCCCAAGTGGGGCTACCTATGGAAGGTATCGGCTTGATTCTGGGTGTTGACCGCCTGCTGGACATGGTAAGAACGGCAGTTAACGTTTCTGGCGACGCCGTGGTCTCAACCGTGGTTGCGAAAGGCGAGGGCAAGCTAGATATTGATGTCTTTAACGACCCCGATGCTGGAACCTTCGATGATGATGAAGTTCACATCGACGAAGCAGTCGAACGTGAACTCGCTGAAACCGTGCATCGAGCGCACGATAAAAAAGATTGAGCTTAACCCAAGCCTAATCTTAAAAACGGCTAGCAATTGCTAGCCGTTTTTTTTGCAAAGCGGTTTAATTCAAATATTTCATAGATACTCAACCCTCTTACGATGCATATCCCCACGCGTCGCCGCGTTCATGAATTACTAGAAATTGCCCACCAGGGCGATACGATCAGCAAGGCAATCGACATCTTCTTGATCGTGTTAATCGTCCTCAACGTGATTGCAGTAGTCATCGAAACCTTGCCTACGCTCGCAGGGCAATATCAGTTTGCATTTTTGCTGTTCGACTATTTCTCAGCCAGCATCTTTGCGGTTGAATACGGGTTTCGAGTATGGTCATCAGTTGAAGCCGCAGCTGCCAAACATACTCTATCAGACTCCCGCTTACGGCTAAATTACATATTTTCACCGATGGCAATCATCGACCTTTTGGCGTTTCTACCTTCGTTGTTGCAAGCGGTAGTCGATACGGATTTACGTTTCTTACGTGTGCTACGACTACTACGTATGTTTAAGCTGACACGTTATTCTGCCTCGATGGAAATGGTATTGAATGTTGTCCGCAAGGAGAAAAATGCCTTTTTCGCGGCGTTTTTTGTGCTGATGGTATTAGTAGTGATTGCCGCTGGTGGCATGTATTACGTTGAGCGCGAACATCAACCCGAGGCATTTGCCTCAATTCCACATGCGATGTGGTGGGCGTTAGTCACGTTGACCACCGTCGGTTATGGAGACATTATCCCCTTCACCATTCTGGGTAAGATCTTCGGCGGATTGATTATTATCGGCGGTGTCGGAATTGTGGCCTTACCCGCAGGTATCATGGCTTCAGCATTTGCCGAAGAAATGCGCATTCGCAAAAGCAAGCTGACGTTCAACATTGAAATTGCACTCGAAGACGGAATCATCGACGAGCGTGAAATGCAGGAAATCACCAGTCGTGCCGTTGAACTGGGGATGGAAGAAGATGAAATGCACGAACTCATACAGCTGGCACTTAAGAGCCGCACACAGACACAGCGAGTCTGCCCTCACTGTGGTGAGACACTGTAATCCAATAGAACTGGATACTAAGCCCTGATACCGAAGCGCATGCCTCCGGGAAAAGCTGATTTGGCTAAAGGCCTAAGGTATTGCTATACTCATCTCTCGACCTAGACTCAATACAGAGGAACAACAATGGCAACTTACGAATGTAGTGTCTGCGGCATGAGCGTCAACGCTAGCTGCGGTAAATGCGATGCTCCGCTTGAAAACGGCACACTGAAACTGGATGATGGGAATGAAGTGCAAATCTCAGAATGCCCAAATGGACATGGCAAGATTAAATCACCTCAGTGCTGCGGCCAAGACATGGCGTGTTCCGTCAAATAGCCAATTAGGACGTGCATGGGTTACTGATTATTTTCAAACAGTGCCGCTAGTTATACGAGACACCCACTAAAAAGCCCCTCACGAAAGGGGCTTTTATTTGTTCCCGCATTTAGAACTACCTAAAACGGAATATCATCGTCAAAATCATCATAGGCTCCGGCAGGCGCTTCTTTTGACCCACCGCCCTCTTTCTTAGAGCCACTAGCTTCGGGTGTTGATTGATCAAAACCAGGGTCGCCAGCAAAGCCAGAATCTCCCATACCACCACCACGGCTATCCAGCATTTGCATTTCATTCGCGACAATTTCGGTGGTGTAACGATCATTACCACTTTGATCCTGCCATTTGCGGGTTTGTAAGCGGCCTTCGACGTACACCTTAGAGCCTTTCTTGAGATACTCGCCCACTATTTCGGCCAAACGTTGAAAAAACACAACCCGGTGCCATTCAGTCTTTTCGACTTGCTCACCTGAGCTTTTATCTTTCCACGACTCACTCGTCGCAATGGTGATATTTGCCACCGCTGCGCCACTAGGCGTGTATCGCACTTCGGGGTCGCGCCCTAAATTGCCAATCAATATCACTTTATTAATTCCGCGTGCCATAATTTTCCTCTCTGATCAATTAGTTACTGGCTGGTATAGATTCATCCGTAGCCGAAATGAGCTGAGCTAACGCCTTCTCATCGATCTGCTCCGGGTCAATTTTCAAATAGGCTGTTGGTTCGCCAAAAACTGCAGTAATGTCCTCAACACCTTTCACTTCCCGCAATTGTTTGACGATGCCGGGCAAATCCCGGTCGCTGATTCCTTCAATATGAAATAAGCGACTTTCGCCAAGTTTAAACGGTGAGGATACCAGCATAACGCCGAGCCAGATCATAACAATAGCGAAGCAAAATAAAAAGACACCGTTTGCACCCGCGCTGCCGGATATATAACCCGCAACGGTGCCACCAACAAATACGCCAAAAAACTGTGCGCTGTTATACAAGCCCATCGCCGTACCTTTGCTGGCGGCTGGTGCTACGCGTGATACTACCGATGGCAAATTCGCTTCTAAGGTATTAAATCCAGCAAAAAACAGCACAAAGCCTACAAAAAATACAGTCCAGTTAGTCCGCGTCGATAGCATCAATACCACCATCGATAGCGCCAACAGTGCAATTGCTAATTCAAAGACTCGAGTAACGTATTCACGCCGATGCGAGAATGCCATAAATGGCAGCATGCCAATCACACCCAGCAACATCACCGGGATATAGACCTTCCAGTGCTCGGTCTTTACCATGCCATGCTCAATGAGCAAAAATGGCACCACCACAAACAACGCGGTGAGCGTTAAATGCAACGTAAATATGCCAAGATTGAGGCGTAATAACTGTACATTTCTCAGTACTTCACCCACTTGTCCAAGTACTGGCTCAGCTTCACGATGAAAGCTCGACTGCACAGGATTGGGTGTCCATTTCAGCACCACCCACATCGCCAGCAGCGCGAATAGTGCGGTCATCCAAAATATTCCCGATACTCCAATCCAGGTGTCCAGCAACGGACCTAGAATCATAGACAGCATAAAAATTACGCCAATACCAATGCCAATCACGGCCATCGCCTTAGTGCGTTGATCTTCGCGCGTCAGGTCCGCCATCAAGGCAATCGCTGCCGAAGAAATCGCCCCCGCGCCTTGAATTAAACGCCCCACAAAAACGCCTTGGATAGAATCAGCCATCGCCGCAACCACACTACCGATCAAAAACAAGATCAAGCCCGCGACTATCGTTTGTTTGCGTCCCCAGCGATCCGACAAAATGCCAAACGGAATTTGTAAAATAGCCTGAGTCAGGCCATAGGCACCCAGGGTTAAACCTAACCAAAACGGTGTTGTGCCTTCCAGACGCTCAGCGTACAGCGCAAATACAGGCAAAATCAGAAACAAGCCAAACATTCGCAAGCCAAACACCCCTGCCAACGTGGTCACGGCACGCTTTTCAATGGGGTTCATCGGTGCGCTAGTTCTTGTTTTTCTTGCCATCGAAGAAAGTTTAATTAAGGTTTGGTCGGGGTCGAAAGAGCGCGTATAGTATCAGGTTTGCCTAATTTTCTGTACGCACATGGATAGCATAAAAATACGCGGTGCCCGCACCCATAACCTTGCCAATATTGATGTCGATATTCCGCGCGATAAGCTGGTAGTCATCACCGGTTTATCCGGGTCGGGCAAGTCTTCTTTGGCGTTCGATACCATCTATGCCGAAGGCCAGCGTCGCTATGTGGAATCGCTCTCGACTTACGCTCGCCAATTCCTGTCGATGATGGGTAAACCCGATATCGACCTAATCGAAGGCTTATCGCCAGCGATCAGCATTGAGCAAAAAGCAGCATCACATAATCCTAGATCAACCGTCGGCACCGTCACCGAGATTTATGATTACCTGCGCCTTTTGTTTGCGCGGATTGGCGAACCCCGCTGCCCCACCCACGACTTAACTCTGGAAGCGCAAACGGTTAGCCAAATGGTTGATCACGTCATGGCCTTGCCAGAAGGCACCAAATTGATGCTACTGGCACCCATCATTCGTGACCGTAAAGGCGAACACGAAAAACTGTTTGGTGAATTACACGCCCAAGGTTTTATTCGTGCGCGGATTGATGGCGTAGTGGTTGAGCTATCGGAAATGCAGCCGCTGGAAAAGAATCTCAAGCATACCGTGGAAATTGTGGTGGACCGTGTTGTCAGCCGCCCGGGCAATGAACAACGCCTGGCTGAATCATTTGAAACGGCGTTGAATTTGACGGATGGACTGGTGCAAATAGCCATTCTCGACACCGATTATAAAGGTGAAACCGAACTGCTGTTCTCATCCAAATTCTCCTGCCCGCATTGCGGCTACAGCCTAAGTGAGCTCGAGCCGCGCTTGTTTTCATTCAACAACCCACACGGCGCTTGCCCGGATTGCGACGGCATTGGCATTCGCCGCACCATGGACCCAAAAAAGGCAGTGGCAATGCCCGCAGTCAGCCTTGCTGAAGGCGCCATTCCAGGCTGGGACCGCCGCAGTGGCTGGTATTTCAACATGCTGCAATCGGTAGCTGATCACTACAGCTTCGACCTTACTCTACCGTGGTGCAAACTTAGCGAAGAGCATCAGCACATTATTTTGATGGGCAGCGGGCGTGAACGCATTACTTTCGTGATGAATCACAAAGGTCGTCGCCGACAACGCAAACAAGTTTTTGAGGGCATTCTCCCCAATCGCCAACGCCGATTCATGGAAACTGAATCCTCTTCAGTGCGTGAATACTTGTCGAAATATTTCTCCGATCACCCGTGTGAAACTTGTAGCGGCAGCCGCCTGAATATCGCCGCACGGCATGTTTTTATAGAAGGCGCGGCAATTAACAACATCACCTGCATGCCGATCAGCGACAGCCGCGATTTTTTCCAGCAAATGAACCTGAAAGGCCGTCGTGCTGAAATCGCCGACAAAATCGTCCGCGAAATTGATGCGCGTTTGGGGTTTTTGATCAATGTCGGCCTAAATTACCTCACCTTAGAACGCACCGCCGACACGCTGTCTGGTGGTGAAGCACAACGCATACGCCTAGCATCACAAATCGGATCGGGCTTGGTTGGCGTCATGTACATCTTAGATGAGCCATCCATCGGTCTGCATCAACGTGATAATAATCGCTTGCTGGACACACTTAATCATTTACGCGACATTGGCAATACCGTGATTGTGGTCGAACACGATGAAGAAACTATCGGCGCGGCTGATTACGTATTGGATATCGGCCCCGGAGCCGGTAAACACGGTGGGCAGATTGTCGCCGAAGGCACGCCAGCAGACATCAAAGCCAACCCTAATTCATTGACGGGCCAATATTTATCCGGTCAACAAAGCATCCCACTACCCCTCTCGCGTACCAAGCGCGACCCCAAACGGGTGCTCACAATCAGGGGTGCCCGCGGTAATAATTTGCAAGGGATTGATGCTGAATTTCCGGTGGGCTTACTGATTTGCGTGACTGGTGTGTCTGGCTCTGGCAAATCGACTTTGGTCAACGCCACCTTGATTCCTGCCGTCGCAGACTCACTGGGCTTGCAACACGCCGAACCTGCTGAGTATGAGTCTGTGAACGGCGAATCACACTTCGATAAGATTATTAATATAGACCAAAGCCCGATTGGCCGCACACCGCGCTCCAACCCGGCCACCTACACCGGGTTGTTCACTTATATCCGCGAGCTATTCACCCAAACTCAAGAAGCTCGCGCGCGGGGTTATAAACCCGGGCGATTCTCATTTAACGTCAAGGGTGGCCGTTGCGAAGCCTGTCAGGGCGATGGCATGATTCGGGTTGAAATGCATTTCTTGCCGGATATTTACGTTCCCTGTGATGTCTGCGAGGGCAGTCGTTATAACCGCGAGACGCTAGATATTCGCTTTAAAGGCAAAAATATCCATGAAGTGCTGGATATGACGATTGAAGAAGCCAGCGAATTTTTCACCGCAGTGCCGTTGATCAAGCGCAAATTAGACACGCTGATGGATGTTGGTCTTGGTTATATCACCCTGGGACAAAGCGCAATTACGCTGTCTGGTGGTGAGGCGCAGCGGGTCAAACTCAGCCGCGAATTGTCCAAACGTGATACTGGGCGAACGCTCTATGTATTGGATGAGCCAACCACTGGCTTGCATTTTCATGATATCAAGCAACTACTATCAGTGATTCATCACCTGCGCGACCACGGTAATACTTTGATCGTGATCGAGCACAATCTTGATGTGATTAAAACCGCCGACTGGGTCATCGACCTAGGGCCCGAGGGCGGTGCTGGCGGTGGACACATCATAGCCACCGGGACACCGGAGCAAGTGGCTAAAGTCAAGAAATCGCACACCGGGCGCTATCTAAAGCCATTGCTATGAATGGCTCAACAGGGGTCGTTTCACCCAGGCTTCTTGGCATGGTCAAATCCCTGGCATTAAGAACGTAGCGAAGCAGTCTGAAGTGCTGCGGCATCCTTTTCGTTCTAATGCCAACCTGTGCGTTTTACCACATACAGGCATTCAAAACTGATTCATAATAACTTTTCATCATAGTAGATACTGACGAGAGGGTTCAACAATGGAGACCAAACACGCATCACACACAGCCATGATAAACCTGGCAGTGCGAATCGGGTTGGTTTTGGCTATTGGGGGAGGAGCTGCACAAGCTGAATCAGCCAGAAAGGTATGCGAGCGACCCATTTTCAAACAGTGGAAACTACAACAGTTGGATCGTATGACCACACCTAACGCTGAAACGCTGCGTGCTGAAAAAAAGGGTCAGGTATTTAACTACAATTGCTTCACCCTAGATGAAATCGACCATTTTTTTGAGGATCATGAAAATCGAATTGAAAACGCGCATTTTCACCCCATTCTAGCTGGCAACAACGCCACCAAAAGAGAATTAGAACAAGAAGAAGAGGACGACTGCGAGTAGTCGGTTAAAACAGATAACCCTTTGATTCTAAGCAAAATAGTGTGGGCTTTATTCGATCAAAGCACGGACAGAATCAAGAATTTCGTCGTCATCCCACTCTCGTCCACCCACGGCTTGATAGACGATTTCTCCGTTTGGGTTGATAATATAGGTAGTGGGTAAGCCACGAATCGGGTATTGGCCAGACACCTCACTGGCAGTATCAACCAATAACGGGAAATCAACCAGAATCTCGGCGGTAAAGCCAAACACCGCGTCAAAACTTTCGCCCACGTTGACCCCCAACATCACTACACCATCGTCTTTCAACGCTCGGTAAGCGTGGTTCATCGACGGCATTTCTTGACGACACGGCGGACACCAAGTGGCCCAAAAATTCACGATCACCACTTTGCCGCGATAATCCGATAAGCGGTGGAGATTATCGTCCAGATCCATTAATTCAAAGTCTGGCGCTGGAAAGGGATCAACCGCTTTTAGAGCGGGTCGTGATTTGCTGATTGACGCCGCTTGGGTGTGCGCCGAAAACATCAGCAAGGCGCTCAGAAACGCAGCGCCTAAACCGGCATAGAAGGAACCCTTAGCGGTCGATAAAGCTAGCTGTCGGCAACGTCGCACTGTAACTCGCCGTCTTTAACCGTCACAACGACGTGGCCACCCTTAGCCAAGCGACCAAATAACAAGTCTTCAGACAGAGGATGCTTGATGTACTCCTGGATCACCCGTGCCATCGGCCGCGCACCCATGGTTGGCTCGTAGCCCTTATCAGCCAACCACTGACGTGCTTTATCATCAACATCAATCGTGACATTTTTATCGCCTAACTGCTCTTCCAGTTCCAGAATGAACTTGCCGACTACATGCAAGATAGTCTCTTCATCCAGTGCTTCAAAATGAACCACCGTATCCATACGATTACGAAATTCAGGAGTAAACAACTTTTTGATCGCTTCAGCATTATCCATGCCGCGCTCACGTTCAAGAAAGCCCATAGAGCCACGCGCCGCTTCACTGGCTCCCGCATTGGTAGTCATGACGATAATTACATTGCGAAAATCAGCTTTACGCCCATTGTTATCAGTCAGCGTACCGTAATCCATGATTTGCAATAAAATATTGAACAAATCCGGGTGTGCTTTTTCAATCTCGTCTAGCAACAAGACCGCGTGTGGGTTTTTGTTGACTGCTTCGGTGAGCAAACCACCTTGATCAAAACCAACATAACCTGGCGGTGCGCCGATCAAGCGCGAAACCGTGTGCCGTTCCATGTACTCCGACATATCAAAGCGGATTAACTCGATGCCTAACGTATGCGCCAATTGCCGGGTCACTTCGGTCTTGCCGACCCCCGTTGGCCCAGCAAACAAAAATGAGCCAATCGGCTTATTTTTATCGCCCAAACCCGCGCGCGACAGCTTGATCGCGGACGACAAAGTAGCAATCGCTTTATCTTGCCCAAACACGACCATTTTCAAATCGCGTTCCAAATTTTTCAGAGATTGTCGGTCTTCGGTTGATACCTGCTTGGGTGGAATCCGCGCCATGCTGGCGACAATCGCCTCAATATCTTTAACCCCGACTTGCTTCTTGCGTTTATTAGCTGGCATCAGCTGCGCCTTGGCGCCCGCCTCGTCCATCACATCAATCGCCGTATCTGGCAAGAACCGATCACCCAGATAACGAGAGGCTAACTCGACTGCGGTCCGCAGCGCTGGAGCTGTGTATTTGACATCATGATGCTCCTCAAACCGCGATCGCAAGCCCTTTAAAATTTCTACCGCTTCTTCAATACTCGGCTCTTCAACGCTGATCGCCTGAAAACGCCGTGACAGAGCGCGATCTTTCTCAAAAATATTGCGATATTCCTGATACGTGGTTGAACCGATACACTTCAATTCACCATTGGCGAGCATCGGTTTGAGTAAATTGGACGCATCTAGCGCACCACCAGAAACCGCACCCGCACCAATAATGGTATGAATTTCATCAATAAATAAAATGGCGTGTGGCTGTTCGGTGAGCTCTTTGATAACCGCCTTGAAGCGCTCTTCAAAATCGCCCCTATATTTCGTGCCCGCAATCAACGCACCGATATCTAACGAATAAACCGTGCTGGGTTGCAAAATTTCCGGCACTTCTTTGCGTACGATCTGGCGCGCCAAACCTTCTGCCAGCGCAGTTTTACCAACGCCCGCTTCACCGACAAACAAGGGGTTGTTTTTACGTCGACGACATAATACCTGGGCCGCACGTTGGATTTCTTTTTCGCGCCCAATCAGTGGGTCAATCTTGCCCGCTTTAGCTCGTTCGTTTAAGTCCTCAGTGTACAAATCCAGCGCCGACGGCTTGGCTTCTGCCTCATCAACATCGGGGTCTTCGCTGTCACCGAAATCAACTTCGCTTTCGGTTGGTACCATGCCGTGTGATAAACGGCTCACCACATCGAAACGTGTGACCTTTTGTTCATTCAAGAAAAATACGGCGTGTGAATCTCGCTCGCCGAGGATAGAAATCAAGACATTCGGGCCTTCTACTGATTCATTACCTGAGTTCTGTACGTGTAAAATCGCGCGCCGCAATACGCGTTGAAAGCCGATCCCAGGCTGTGTATCCAGCTCTTCGCCTTCCACCAGTGTTGGGATATTGCGCTCCAGCCAGCTGTCCAGGCTCTCCTTGAGTTTGGCAACATCGCCGCCGCACTGCTCAACCAGGTAACGAACCGAGTCGATATCCAAAATCGAATACAACAAGTGCTCAACCGTCACAAATTCGTGTCGGTTTTCCTGCGCCATCGAAATCGCCATACCCAGGGCTGCTTCTGTTTGGTTTGATAACATCGCCATGCTGCCTCCTTTAATCAGGCTAAATTTTAGGCTAAGAGCCTTAAGCTTTTTCCACCGTGCATTGCAAGGGGTGTTCATTGGCTCGTGCAAGCTCCATCACTTGCGCTACGCGAGTTTCTGCAATTTCACGCGGGAAAACACCACACACGCCTTTGCCCTTTTGATGCACGTTCAACATAACTTGCACCGCGGCTTCATGGTCTAACCGGAACAGTTGTTCCAACACCATCACCACAAACTCCATCGGTGTGTAGTCGTCATTCAGCATCACCACCTTAAACATCGGTGGCTTCTTGAGCTTAGGCTTAGCCGGCTCAACCACCAGCCCGGCACCATTATTGTGATCAATCTCAGCCATTGCTAATCACCCCAAATATATTCTGCAACCAAGCCGAACTAGGCGGAGCTGCAACCACCACAAGAGCCAGAGCCACCAACTGCCTTGAACACGTTATTAAAAACGAATGTGGCGTTAACCCCATCATCGGCGTAGTCGATTTCTGCGCCCTTTAAAAAGCCTAAAGCAATCGGATCGACCACGATACGCATGCCCTCTTCTGCCATCAAACTATCGGTTGCCAGGCGCGATTCCGAAAAAGTCATACCGTATTTCATCCCTGAGCAGCCGCTGCCGAACACATAGACTCGAACCGAATCTACTTGATCACCTGCCTCGACCAGCAAATTGCGCACCTTTTCTTTTGCTGCGTCAGTCACTTGGATCATCTGGTCATTCAATACGTCGTTATATGCTGTCATATGTGTACCTCAAATCGCCTAGCCTGAACTATTCAGGCCTAAATTAGCTGGATGATAATCTTACACCCCTACGCTCTAAACTGCATTACGGGAAGTTTAGAAAAATTTTCACCCCCTCACACTTTCAACCGACTGAAGAAAAAACCAAATCAATCAGAAATCTGCTTACTGGACGGTTTAAAAAGTGCTCTGAGGGCTTATATTGTGCCGAGAACACGCTCTGTTCGGAATCAATGTTGAATAGATGGTATAATCAAGCCATAACAACCACTTACAGAATGCTATGAAACGTGACGAATATCAAGCACTTGTTGCCAGTCTTGAAGGCTTAACGCCGGAGCAGTTCGAATTGCTATCAGGCAGGGTGTCGGCCATGAGTGACGAGCACGGTAGTTTACGACTGACGGAAGAGCGTCTTGACGGGGCAGTGATTTGTCCACATTGCCAAGCGGACGACATTTTTCGTCATGGAAGAACTAACGGTCAGCAGCGCTATCGTTGTAAAGCTTGCTTGAAAACGTTTACAGCTTTAACCGGCACAGGCTTTTGTCGCTTGAACGATAAAGATAAGTTGCTGGCCTACGCCGAATGCATGGTCGAGGGCTTGAGTATTCGCAAAGCTGCTGAACGGGTGGGCTTAGCAGTGGATCGCAGTTTTCGATGGCGGCATCGTTTCCTGGATGCCTTGCGTGAGCATAAGGCCGAGAATTTGACTGGCATTGTTGAGGCGGATGAAACGATATTCCGGCGTTCTTATAAGGGTCAGCGCCGCTTACCCCGTCAGGCCAGGAAGCGTGGCGGTTCATCGGGTGTAGATGGCAAAGAGCGTGTGCCGGTGATGATCGTTATGCAGCGCGGCAGCCGAATGGTCAGTGACGCTGTTCTGGATGACTGCACAGCCAAAACATTTACAAAGGTACTCAAGCCTGCGCTAGCGAAGGATGCCGTCTTATCGACCGATGGACATCCCAGTTATGGTGTGGCGGCGAAATCCCTCAACCTTGAGGCTGGCTATTTTGTTGCGGGATATCATGGCCATGGTGGTAAAGGAACTTGGCATGTTCAAAACGTTAATGCTTATGACAGCCGCCTGAAACGTTGGATGGGGCGGTTTAATGGGGTGGCAACTCGCTGGCTACCCAATTATCTCGGTTGGCGAAGGATGCTTGATAAACATCTTGATGAAATGACTGGGCAACTGTTCTTGCATCAAGCACTCAGAGCAGCGCCTCAACATGTAATCCAAACATAGCGCGAGAACATAACAATTCAAGGTGAAGAAATGACTCGAATGGTAAACTGCGCCGTACTCGGAAAAGAAGCCCCGGGCCTGGATGAGCAACCCTACCCCGGCGACATCGGTAAACGCGTCTACGACACAGTCTCAGCCGAAGCGTGGAGCGCTTGGTTGCAGCATTTAGTGATTATCGTCAACGAATTACAGATTAATTCCAGCGACCCACAATCACTAGAGGTTATTGAAACGCACATGCTGGGCTATTTATTTAAAGAAGGCGACCACTCGCAAGTGCCTGATCGCTTTCGTCCACGCTAGCGTCACTCCAGTTTGTCCTACTGGGTATTTGACTGGCTACTGATTCATTTATCAGGCAGGGCACCCAGATAAAGGAGTCTTAAACCAGCCAATCACAGGATGTTCTAATCGTCATCCTTACTGTCTTTTGGCTTCTTGGTGATTACCGTCTTGGCATCAAGACTGGTTGAGGCGGCCTGAAAACCTGCGCCCATTTTCTTTAAGATTTCTTCCATCTCCGAGCGAATACTCAACCACAAGGGCCAGGCTTCACTGGCCTCTGCATCGTCGAATTCTTCCAGCTTTTCTTTGATCAAGCGGTTGACTTTCTTCAGCCGTTTGATCCGGCGCCTGAGAACCTCCTGTTCTTCAATACTGGCTGTTTCCAGCTCAGCTTTTAATGCGGTGCGTTCGGCCTTCCACTTTTTAAGTCGCTTACGAAGCGCTTTACGTTCTTCTTTAATAGCAGGCATGTTCAAACCTCATTAAACAGAGCGCCTCATTAGACCGATAATCACCAGCAATGTAAACTATTAAAGTAATATTTTGCGACAAATTAATTAGTAAGCAATTGATTAATTGATATTTAATTACCGTTTTCCTGCAAAGAAGTTTTGCAGTAAAGCCTGACTCTCCGCCATTAATACGCCTGATTCAACCGCACAGCTATGATTCAATAAGGGTGAATCCAACACATTGGCCACACTCCCACCGGCACCCCAACGCTGATCATGAGCGGCAAACACGACTCGCTCGACACGTGCGTGCAAAATCGCCCCGGCACACATCACACACGGCTCCAGCGTTACGTATAACGTCGTATCATTAAGGCGATAATTATTAAGTTGCGTCGCTGCTTGCCGGATCGCCAACATTTCAGCGTGTGCGCTGGGATCTTGTTGCTCGATAACTGCATTTGCCCCGCGACCCACGATTTCATTTTGATAGACTACAACCGCACCCACCGGAACTTCACCTTGCTGGGCGGCTGACCTAGCTAGGGCTAGAGCCTCGCCCATCCATAGCGTATCGGACTCTATTCCCACTCAATCGTTGCTGGCGGCTTGCCCGATATGTCGTAGGTGACGCGACTGACACCGCGTACTTCATTGATGATTCGGCTGGATACGGTTGCCAGTACGTCGTAAGGAATTCGCGACCAAATGGCAGTCATAAAATCAACGGTTTCTACCGCACGTAGCGCAATCACGTATTCATAGGCTCGGTTATCACCCACTACACCTACTGATTTCACTGGCAAAAATACGGCAAATGCTTGCGAAATATGGTCGTACAAATCGTTGTTGTGCAGCTCTTCCAAATAAATCGCATCGGCTTGACGCAGAATATCGGCAAATTCCTTTCTCACCGCACCCAGAATTCGCACCCCCAACCCCGGCCCCGGAAAAGGGTGTCGATACACCATTTTATGCGGTAAACCCAGTGCCACACCAATTCGCCGTACTTCGTCCTTAAACAACTCTCGCAGGGGTTCAATCAAGCCTAGCGCCATATCGTCCGGCAAGCCACCGACGTTGTGGTGGGACTTAATCACTTTGGCTTTACCCAGCTTATTACCCGCTGATTCAATCACATCGGGGTAAATCGTGCCTTGCGCTAACCAACGGGCATTTGCCAGCTTGCGCGCCTCTTCTTCAAAAATATGAATGAATGTATTGCCGATTATCTTGCGCTTTTTTTCAGGGTCACTTTCGTCAGCCAAACCATTCAAAAAGCGATCTTCGGCATCGACACGAATCACCTTAACGCCGAGATTATCCGCGAAGGTTTGCATCACTTCATCACCTTCATTCAGTCGTAATAAGCCATTATCGACAAAAATACAGGTCAACTGCTCACCGATCGCGCGGTGCAATAAGGCAGCAACCACTGATGAATCAACCCCTCCGGACAGACCCAAAATCACTTCATCATCACCCACTTGGGCGCGCACTTGGTCAATAATTTGGTCAATAATATTGGTCGCCACCCAATCGCTACCACAGCCACAGATGTCGTGGATAAAGGCCTGCAAAATGGCTTTGCCGTCGGCTGTATGCGTCACTTCTGGATGAAACTGAATACCGTAAAGATGCCGCTGTTCATCCGCAAAAGCGGCGTGTGGTGCATTGGCACTTTTGGCGATGAGTTCAAAGCCCAGAGGGAGGTCGCTCACGCGGTCGCCATGACTCATCCACACATCCAGCTCGGCATGCTCAACTCGCCCAAATAAGCGACTGCTGCCCAGCATCGATAACACCGCATGACCGTATTCTTTATGGTCTGAGTCTTCAACCTGCCCACCGAGCTGCGCCGCCATAGTTTGCATCCCATAACAAATACCCAGCACTGGCAAACCCATCTCAAACAAGGCTTTATGCGCACGCGGGGTTTCGGTGGTGGTTACCGACTCGGGCCCACCGGAGAGTATCAAGCCTTTGGGTTTGAATGCCTCGATAGGGCCCATTGAAACATCAAACGGATAAATCTCACAGTACACCCCCGCTTCGCGCACGCTGCGGGCGATCAGCTGGGTATATTGAGAGCCAAAATCAATGACTAAAATACGGTCAGCATGGGGGTCAGTTTGACTCATAGTGGCCAGCTTGCGGATTGGGAGTGGTTAGTTGCGTTGGTAATTAGGTGCTTCTTTAACAATAGAGACATCGTGAACATGGCTCTCGCTCATGCCCGCGTTAGTAATGCGTACAAATTTGGCATTTTCACGCATTTCTGCGATGGTCGCATTACCCGTATAACCCATGCTAGAGCGTAAGCCACCCATCAATTGATGGACAATGTTGAGCATCGGGCCTTTGTAGGGAACACGACCCTCAATGCCCTCAGGCACCAGTTTATCCGGTGATTTAACATTTTCTTGGAAGTAGCGATCACGGGAGCCTTTCGCCATTGCGCCTAAAGAACCCATGCCTCGATAGGACTTATACGACCGACCTTGGTAAATCTCGATCTCACCTGGCGCTTCCTCCGTTCCAGCCAGCAAACTACCAACCATCACGCTATTAGCGCCCGCCGCAATTGCTTTAGCGATATCGCCGGAAAAGCGTAAGCCACCGTCGGCAATAAAGGGTACATCGGTTCCTTTCAGGGCGGCATAAACGTCCATGACTGCCTGAATCTGCGGAACGCCAACACCAGCCACAATCCGCGTCGTACAAATCGAGCCGGGGCCAATGCCCACCTTAACCGCATCTGCGCCCATTTTAACCAGGTCCAACGCGGCTGCACCGGTGGCAATATTACCGCCAATGACTTGCACATCGTACTCCGTTTTAATCGCTTTGACTCGTTCCAGAACGCCAATGGAATGACCGTGCGCAGTATCGACAATAATGGCGTCAACACCGGCGCGAACCAAGGCTTCAATTCGCTCTTCGCTATCAGGTCCGGTACCTACCGCAGCCGCCACCAGCAAGCGCCCGGAGCCGTCTTTACAGGCATTTGGAAAGTCGGTAGATTTTTGAATGTCTTTAACCGTAATCAAGCCTTTTAACTGAAAATCGTCATCAGTGACGATCAGTTTTTCGATTCGGTTTTCGTGCAGTAGTTTTCTGACCCGACCGCGACTTTCGCCTTCTTTAACAGTCACCAGCCGCTCCTGCGGCGTCATCAAGTCACGTACGGGTACGTCAGTATCCAGTTGAAAGCGTAAGTCACGGTTGGTGATAATACCGACGACGGTATTGCCATCGACAACTGGCACACCAGATATCGAATAACGTTGCATCAACTCAAGAACTTCGCTTACCGGCGCATCTTTGTGCACAGTCACCGGGTCGTTAATCACACCGCTTTCGTGTTTCTTAACTTTGGAGACTTCTTCAGCCTGACGCTTCGGGGTTAAATTGCGGTGGATCACACCAACGCCACCCTCTTGAGCCAAGCAAATGGCCGTACGCGCCTCGGTAACGGTATCCATCGCAGCTGAAACCAGCGGCAGATTGATGCGTAAATCACGGGTAAATCGAGAAGAAAGATCGACGTCTTTAGGTAAGACTTCGGATCGCTGAGGGACGAGCAGAACGTCGTCGTAAGTAAGTGCTAAATCTATAGGTTCCATCGACGGATTATACAGAAGTTCCCTACTGCTTTGTCACCCCCTTGACGAAGAAATTCAGGCCCTCTCGGCACAGATTTGATCTGTCGATGGATCAATTATTTTTTTGATTTTATCCCGTCGCTTGGGTTAGTATCTGTCGCGTATAAGAAAAATTTAAGCAGTTTTGGTGAAGTGCACCGATTTACTTGGTGTTTCCAAGGCAAAGCTGAGATCCACACCACTTAGGAGAGCAAAGCATGAAAATATTATTAGCCTTGGCAGTCGGCGCATCAATGACCCTAGCCGGATGTTCTTCCGTCGATTACAGCTCAAGCACAGAGTCCCCAGCCAGTGATAGCGCTATGCAGCAAGCAGAAAGCGACCTTAAAATGGCACAAAAAATGGGCGCAGAATGGCGCGTTGTTGATAAAGCCACCGGCAAGAAATCGGCCG
Organism: Candidatus Poriferihabitaceae bacterium; assembly: GCA_965249035.1. Lineage (GTDB taxonomy): Bacteria > Pseudomonadota > Gammaproteobacteria > Arenicellales > Poriferihabitantaceae > CBDFKV01. Next base: position 1,138,534 of record CBDFKV010000007.1, read on the forward strand.
CCTTGAGTTCGTTGCTGGCCGCTGCGAACAAAGCGGCAGAAGCCGGCAATCAAGCAGAAGCAGATCGTATCGCTGCTGCAGTGTCACGCTATGCAAAGATGGGTATCGCTCAAGCCGAGCAATATCAAGGCACCAAACCTTACTTTAATAACTAGAGCTACCGCACATCGTCATAGAGGCCGAGCGCTTGCTCGGCTTTTTTATTGACTCACCCTAACCCAAGCTATAGCCGTGCCTTCGCCTCTAACACCTACTATCTATAGCGTCGGAGATTTAGTCGGTAGTGCTAAAAAACTGTTAGAGCTAAGCTTTCCTGATATTTGGGTGGAAGGTGAAGTCTCCAATTTGCGTTCCCCCGCATCTGGGCATGTTTATTTTTCTCTGAAAGATGGTACTGCAGCGTTGAATTGTGTTCTGTTCAAGAACAAGCGTTACCAAGCTGCAACCACGATACGTGAAGGCCAACACGTTCTTATTCGTGGCAAGATATCACTGTACGTTGCCCGGAGTGATATCCAATTAATTATCAGCTATATCGAAGATGCGGGTGAAGGCGCGCTGCGACGTGAGTTTGAGTTGCTCAAGGCTAAACTCAGTCGCGAAGGTTTGTTTGAACCGGCACGCAAAAAACCCATCCCCGAATACCCACGGCACATTGGCGTTATTACCTCACCCAACGGCGCGGCCTTGCACGATATCCTAAGCACTCTAAGTAGTCGCTACCCCATAGCGCAGGTCACGCTATTCCCTGCGACGGTCCAGGGCGCATCAGCACCTGAGTCGATCATGTCCATGCTCAGGCAAGCCTATGCACGGCACGACCAGATTGACGTATTGATTCTAGCCCGTGGGGGTGGTTCACAAGAAGACTTGCATGCTTTTAATCATGAGGCGCTGGCACGACTTATTTTTGATTCCACCATCCCGATCATCTGTGGTGTTGGCCACGAAACCGATTTTAGTATCGCTGACTTTGTTGCCGACCAAAGAGCGCCTACCCCGACTGGCGCTGCGATCGCAGCAACACCACATATTCGTGATTTAATCGCCGCCAGCAATACGTATGAAATTCAACTTAGTAAGGAATTAAGAAGCCAGATCAATCTCAAACAGCAACAGCTCGATATCGCCAAAAACCGTATTCGCCACCCACTTGAACGAATTCGACATGATCGCCAAACCCTATCACACCACCAATTACGCCTGACTAGAGCCGCAGAACAGCAACGTCAACATAGTGGCCAAAGGGTGGCACAATTTACCCAGCGGCTACAGCAACAAGCCCCCGAAAGACAGCTCTACCAAGCTCGCTTGCACCACGAGCACTTGCGCGAGCAGATCGGCACCGCACTGATACAGCAACTAGGACAACAGCGTCGGCGACTGGCTACCGTTAGCGCCACCTTAAAAGCACTCAGTCCGTTGGATACGCTGAATCGGGGCTACGCCATTGTTACAGACAGCCAAGGCCACATAGTTAAGACCGCTCAAATGCTTAAGCCCGGTGATGCGATACACACCCAATTGGCAGAAGGCTCATTGGTCAGTGACGTTAAAACGATTGAGCAAATAACCGCTAAAAAACGATAGCATTTAAAGCAGAAACCGAAGTATTAGCTGCAAACACATATTGGCAAAAATACCCGCCAACACGTCGTCAATCATAATTCCAAAGCCACCGGATACACGCTCATCCAACACTTTAATCGGCCACGGCTTAACAATATCAAAGGCACGGAATAACAAAAAACCCAGCAGCAGCGTTGTCCAGCTCAGCGGCACCCACAGCAGCGTGATCCACATGCCAACAAATTCGTCCCAGACGATCCCTGGATGATCATGCACTCCCAGCCGCTGTGCGCTGACATCGCACAGCCACACTCCGACCACACCTGCTAGCAGACAAACCAGCAGCAGTGGCGTGGTGGTGTCTTGAATAAACAGAAATAAAGCCAAGGAAGCCAAGGTGCCGAACGTCCCTGGTGCAAACGGCGCAAGGCCTGACCCAAACCCAGTTGCCAAGAACACCACCGGGTGCTTAATCGCACGGGGGTCAATCGGCGTTGGCATCTTAAGCCTCGTTGGCTTGGGCGGGTTTTTGTCTTTCCTTCAGAATGCCATCGAGCACCCCGTTGACAAACTTAAAGCCATTATCCGAACAAAACAATTTGGCGATTTCGATGCCTTCGTTAACCACCACATTGGGTGGAATATCTTGCTGAAAGCCGAGCTCATAAACGCCCACGCGTAGTATCGATAATTCCAGCGGGTCAATCGCAGATAAATCGCGGCTGATCTTAGTGCGAATCTGTGCGTCAATTTCATCGCAGTTGGCAGGAATTTCTTTAATCAGCAACAAGAAATAGTCGAGATAGCGGCCTTCCAAGCGACCATCAAAAATAAAACTGGAACGAATACTACTGGCTTCCTGGCCGGTAACTACCCACTGGTACAAGGCTTGCACCGCATTGCGCCGTGCCAGATGACGTCCACCGCTTGCCATTAAATGTTCCGTCTAGGGTTAGTGAGTCTACGTGAACCAGCCGAATAGCTAGTCTTTACGGATTTCTTTAAGTACATTGATCATTTCCAAGGCAGTCAGCGCCGCCTCCGCACCTTTATTGCCCGCCTTTGTTCCTGCTCGTTCAATCGCTTGTTCAATCGTATCGGTGGTTAATACACCAAAGATAACGGGGATATCAAATTCAGTACTGAGCCGCGCTACCCCGCTGGCACATTCACCCGCTACCGAGTCAAAGTGTGGCGTCGCCCCGCGAATAACCGCACCGAGCGTAATGATCGCATCGTAGCGGCCTGTTTTAATCATGGCTCTGGCGGCGCTGGGAATTTCAAAAGCACCGGGCACCCAGGTACAATCAATAGAGTCATCAGCAATGCCATGGCGAATCAAAATATCGCGCGCGCCTTTCAGCAATGGATCAGTAATAAAGTCGTTAAAGCGCCCCGCCACGATCCCAAAGCGATAGTCGCCGGCCATTAAATTTCCGCTGATTTGTTTCATTGTTCATCGATCCACTGGGTTAATGCTGCGCTCGTTGGCAAGTATTGTCTTACCGTCAAGCCAAAGCCCGACAAGCCAAAGGCGCGCTTTTCTGAGCCCAGCGCGACCATATCGGAAATACCCTGATCAGCCAATATCTGGCCGCCGGTTCCGAGCATGCGTAATACTTGCTCTTCGGGCTCATCGCCTGCACGTTTTGCCTGCTTACGCTGGTTCATCTGAGCGCGGCGCTGCAAGCGCGTTACAAGCTCGTCTTCGCGTTCGTGATAAGCGAGCAATACTAACACGCCCTTACCTACTTCGACGATAGCCTTGGTTGCCGCGTCGATCGACCAACTCGGCTGGCTATTGGGTTCACTCACTACATCATACAAACCCCGATGAACGTGCACTCGAACGACAGGTAATTGCGACGAATTGAAATCCCCGTAAGCCAGTGCCAAGTGCGTGTCACCTTCGACCGAATCACGATAAACCGTCGCTTTAAAATCGCCATGACGGGTTCCAAAAACAGAATCACCGATCCGCAGAACGGTCGGGTCGTTTGTCATGCGGTAGTGGATCAAGTCAGCTATCGTACCGATCTTAAGGCCGTGCTCAGCTGCAAACGACACCAAGTCAGGCAACCGCGCCATGGTGCCATCTGGCTTTAGGATTTCACAAATTACGCTGGATGGCTCGTAACCTGCTAAGCGTGCCATATCAACCCCTGCTTCGGTATGCCCCGCGCGCGTCATTACCCCGCCGGGCCGCGCTTTGATCGGGAAAATATGCCCTGGCGTGACGATATCATCGGGAGTGGCATTACGTTTGACCGCTGCACGAATGGTGATCGCGCGGTCTTGAGCCGAAATACCCGTAGTAACGCCATCCGCCGCTTCAATAGAAACGGTAAAGTTGGTCGAAAACTGTGCCTTGTTGGAACTGACCATTAATGGCAAATCTAATTGCTGACAGCGCTCTTCGGTCAAGGTCAAACACACCAAGCCACGGCCATGCGTCGCCATAAAGTTGATGTGATCGTCAGTGATGCATTCAGAGGCAACACACAAATCACCTTCGTTTTCACGATTTTCATCGTCAACCAAGATCACCATTTTGCCTTGTCGATAATCGGCTAACACGTCTTCGATTGGATCAATTTTTAGTTTGGCTGTCATGAGGTATTGTTAACTAATGTATTTAGGCGGTTTTAAGCATTGATGATGTCTAGCGTTGGCCATAGCATGGGCCTAGGCACTCTGATCATATTCATTCATGCGCGACAAATACCGCGCGATTAAATCAATTTCGATATGAATTTTGCTCTCAGCCACCAAGTTTCCCAGCGAAGTCACCTCCAGCGTATGTGGCACAATCATCACTTCAAAGATCGTGCCATCCTCGGTGTCTTCAAGCACCGAGTTGGTGGTTAAGCTCACGCCGTCGATACCGACCGAACCTTTGTTAGCAATATATCGGCCCAGTGGCTTTGGCACAAAAAAGGTCATTCGGGTGCCATCACCTTCAACTTGGCGCGAAACCAAGCGCCCAACTCCGTCAACATGCCCAGAAACCAAGTGCCCACCTAAGGGGGCAGATAAACTGAGCGCAGCTTCCAAATTGATTTCACCACCCACCTGCCACGCACCGATAGTGGTTTTATCCAGCGTTTCCAAAGACACGTCAAAACGGGCTGTTTGGTTATTTAGACGAACTACCGTCAGGCAGACGCCATTACAAGCGATGCTATCGCCGGTCTCAATAGTGGTCGAATCGAGCGTGCCTAGATCAATATCCAAACGACAACCATCGCCATCCACGTCGATCGCTTTGATGACACCTTGAGACTGAATAATTCCGGTAAACATAAAAATAAGTGGTTAGCGCTTGGTGGGGACTAAAGTCAGACGCAAATCTCGGCCAAGCTTCTCAATAGTTTGGTATTTAAACCGAACCAAGTCGTCCATCGACTGAATGTCTGGCAAGTTGAATAATCCGCGCGCCGCATCTCCCAATAGGTCGGGTGATTGGTAGACCACGAGTTGATCCACCAAATCCTGCGCCACAAAGGCCGCACTTAATTCAGCACCCGCTTCAACCATCACTTCGTTTATCTCGCGATCAGCTAATAATTTCAAGGCTCTATCCAGCATCAACCGCCCACCATCAGCGGTTGGGACCACAATCACTTCGGCCGGGATCAATGGATGTTTATCCTGATCTTTTTCAGCCGTCAAGACCAACACTTCTCCAGGCTCTCGGTAAAAAGGCGCATCTGCTGGCACGGATAACTGGCGATCCAGCAATACTCGCAAGGGCTGTCGGCTGAGCGGCTTGCCGTTTTTGCGGCGTGCCGTCATGCGAGCACGATCGGCAATCACTGACTTGTGGCTGCTTAATACTGCCGCTGTGGTGGCGCGCATTCGGTGGACATCAGCGCGAGCTGCTGGCCCAGTAATCCATTGGCTCTCACCATTGGATAGCGCCGTTTTCCCATCCAGGCTGGCAGCCAATTTCAGCGTCACATATGGCATCCCCAGCTGCATGCGCTTGATAAAACCAGAGTTCAGTTGTTTAGCACGCTTTTTAGCCACGCCAATACTGACATCGATTCCGGCTGTTTTCAACGCCTTAACGCCACCACCAGCAACCAAAGGATTAGGATCAGGCATCGCTATTACTACACGTTTGATTCCCGATTTAATGACCGCTTCGGTACAAGGTGGGGTTTTGCCGCTGTGGCAGCATGGCTCTAAAGTCACATATAAGGTTGCACCCTTAGCCCTTGAACCCGCTTGAGCTAAAGCATTGACTTCAGCATGCGCTTGACCTGCTTTTTGATGCCAACCCGAGCCGACCAAATGTTTGCGCTTAACAATAACGCAGCCCACCCGAGGATTCGGATGGGTATCACCGCCGCCGCGTGTCGCCAATCGAAGCGCCATCGACATCCAGTGCTTATCAGTCTTCTTGCGGCTCATTGCTCTGTGGTTGCGTTTTGTGTGGTTTGGCGGTGTCTTCAGGCAATACTTCTTTTAACCGTTGCACCACTTCGTTGAATTCATCCAAGTCCTGAAACTGGCGATAGACTGATGCAAAGCGCACATAAGCGACTTCATCCAATCCTCGCAACGCCGTCATCACTGACTCACCCACTTCGCTAGCGCTGATTTCATTTTTACCGCTAAACGCGAAACGTCGCAGCAAGCGCTGAATAGCGGTCTCAACTAAGTTTGAATCAATCGGGCGTTTTTGTAATGCCCGTTCAAAACCCACTCGCAATTTATGCTCATCGAATTTTTCACGCTTGCCATCGGATTTCACCACTTGCGGCAAATTCAGCTCAACCCGCTCATGCGTGGTATAGCGCTCATCACAGCTCTGGCATTCGCGCCGGCGGCGCACGGATTCCCCACCATCACTTTCACGCGAATCGATTACGCGGGTATCGTCAACTTGGCAATAGGGGCAACGCACGTGACTAAACCACAGGGTGCGCTAGAATCGACAGGATTAGCATCTTGAAGCCCGATTCTCGTGGTTAAACCACCGCTTGGGTGTCGTCAGTCTCTGGGCGTTCGGCGGGCGTCATGTGGTCACGCTGGATGCCGAGCACTAAAACACTCGGGCTGGCGACGTATACCGATGAATAAGTACCGACCACCACTCCAACCACCAAGGCAATTGCGAAACCGCGAATGACTTCCCCTCCAAAAAACAGTAAGGCTAATAACACCAACAAGGTGGTAAATGAGGTCAACAAGGTACGCGGTAAAGTCTGATTGATAGAGCGATTGATAATATGCTCGCTATCACCTTTGCGAATTTTTAGGAAATTCTCGCGAACTCGGTCAAACACCACAATCGTATCGTTCAATGAATAGCCTATAACCGCTAACACCGCCGCCAAGACGGACAAAGAAAATTCAAACTGGAAGATCGCAAAAAAGCCAACCGTGATGATGACGTCATGCACCAAAGCGACCACCGAACCCACCGAAAACTGCCAACGAAAACGGATGGTGACATAAATCAAAATCCCGGCTAGCGCGTACAACATCGCTAAACCACCCTGATTCGCCAACTCATCACCCACTTGCGGGCCAACGAACTCAACCCGGCGCATTTGTAAAGCGCAGTTTTGGGTGGCGCCCTCGCGCAAGCATTGTTGCAGCTCAGCTTCACCTTCATTCAAGCCCGCTAAGGTTTCACCGTGGGCATCACGAAGGGCTTTCATGATCTCACCACTAACTGAGGCGCGGCTGGTATCGACCGTTGCTGGTAAGCGCACCATCACGTCTTTAGCGGTACCAAAATGCTGCACAATTGCTTGATCAAAACCAGCCTCTGTCAAGGTTGTCCGAACCGAATCAACTTCAACGGCTTGGTCATAGCCTACTTCGACCAACGTGCCGCCGGTAAAGTCAATCCCAAAATTCAAGCCTCGGGTAGCCAATGCGGCGATACTGATGATGATCAATGCGATCGAGACCACCAGCGCTAGTTTGCGCTTACCGAGAAAGTCGATCTGCGTTTCTTTGTTAAAAATCTGCATAGCTGTTCCTCAGTGGCTAAATAGCCAGGCTTTTCAAACGACCACGATTGCCGTAGATCAGGTTAACCAGCGCCCGGCTGACCACAATTGCGGTAAACATTGAAGTAATGATGCCGATACTTAGCGTAATAGCAAAGCCTTTGATCGGGCCAGTGCCAAAGCTAAACAACACGACTGCTGCAATCAAGGTGGTGATGTTAGCATCGACAATCGTAGAAAAAGCGTTGGAATAGCCCGAATCAATCGCTTTATGCGCCGAGCTGCCGTTGCGCAACTCTTCTCGAATCCGTTCGAATATCAATACATTAGCATCAACTGCCATCCCCACCGTCAGCACGATCCCAGCCACACCTGGCAGCGTCAACGTCGCCTGAAAGAAAGACAGCACCGCAACCATCAAAATAACATTTAGCGCCAGCGCCACATCGGCGACCAGGCCAAATACGCGGTAGTAAAGTGCCATAAAAATTAGCACCAAAACCATGCCAACCACTACAGACATAAAGCCTTTATTGATGTTGTCCGCCCCAAGGCTCGGGCCAACTGTGCGCTCTTCAATGATTTCGACCGGCGCCGCCAACGCACCCGCTCGCAACAACAAGGCTAGATCGCGCGCTTCGATAATGCTGTCTATGCCGCTAATTTGGTAGCGCTTACCCAATTGGTCACGAATAACCGGCGCGGTGATTACTTCTTCAATTTTGCGCGTAATCCGTTGTGGGCTGCCCTGCTCGTCAACAATTACCTGACCATTTTCGTCTTTACGGGTTTCGGTGGTGGTTTCCAAATACACCACCGCCATGCGATTACCCACATTCTCACCGGTCACCCGCTGATTGGTTCGCGCGCCTTTGGCATCCAGCGTGATATTCACGATTGGGCCGCCATTTTGGGTATCAATACTGGCTTGCGCGTCGATAATATTATCCCCGGAATACAGCACCTCGTTTTTCAACAAGATACGCCGTCCATCCCGATAGCTATACAGCACGGAACCCGATGGCGCGACGTTACTGTCTACCGCGCTACCGTTACGCTGCTCATCGACCAAGCGCATCTCTAGCGTCGCTGCCCGGCCTAAAATCCGCTTAGCACGCGCTGTGTCCTGCACGCCTGGCAATTGCACTACGATGCGGTCATTGCCTTGACGTTGAACGATGGGCTCTGCCACACCCAACTGATCGATACGGTTTCTAAGCGCGATAATATTTTGCTCTAGCGCTAATTCACGCAAGCTTTCGATTTCCTGCGGGTCCAAAACCGCCAAAAAATTGGCCGGATCCGCTTCACTCGGGCGAATATCTACCTCCGGCATTTCGCTGCGCAAGCGCTTGATCGCACGTTCTCGGTCTTCTGGTTTACGCAAGTTGACTGAAACAGCACCCTCTTCAGCCGGAGAAACGTCACGGTAATACGCCTTAATCTTACGCAGTGCGGTTTTAATATCGGTTAATACCCGGCCTTTGGCTCGCTTTTCAGCCGCGTCCATATCAACTTCTAATAAAAAATGCACGCCACCGCGTAAATCCAAGCCCAAAAACATCGGCGATAAGCCAAGCCTTGTGGCCCAATCCGGCGCTCCTGGCAACAGGGTTAACGCAATTGCAGTGCCTTGATCCAACTTCTGGCCTAAAATGCCACGAGCGCGTAACTGGGATTCAGTTTCCAAAAATCGAATTTCAATGCCTTTATCGGTCTGGGCGATCGACTTAGTTGTGATATTCGCCGCATCCATGGCCTGCTCGATTTCACCCACCACCCGGCTTTCAAGCGTCAGGCCACGTGCACCACGGATTTGAATGCCCGGATCATCACCATACAAGTTAGGGAACGCATACAATGCAGCCGCTGCGATAACGACGATAATGAGCAGATATTTCCAAAGAGGCGTTTTATTCATTGCCAATCAATTGCCAGTCATTTTCTTAAGAATTGTCGGTCTATAACCGGGGCCGAGCCTTATAAAAGGGCAACCCTCCGGCTCGGACTGTGAAGCGTAAAGCAGTCTTGCCTTACGTCTTTAAGCCATAACTATTTTGGCCTTACTGTTTTAGCGTTCCTTTTGGTAACACTTGCGAAACCGCACCACGCTGCATTTTGACGGTCACACCGCTCGCAATTTCCAGATTGATATACGCTTCACCCGCTTTCGTGACTTTGCCCAACACTCCACCGCTGGTAAGCACTTCATCACCTTTTTGTAAGGCTGCAACCATGGCAGTATGTTCTTTCTGGCGCTTTTGTTGAGGCCGGATCAGCAACAAATAAAACACCACAAAAATCAACACCATCGGCAACAAGCCTGCCAGCGAACCCAGACCGCCGCCACCTGTTTGTGCCATTGCATCAGAAATCAATAAATTCATCGAAAAACTCCTCCCAAGATAACGATTGAACGCCGCACTATTCAGCGCCGTCACAAAAGGCGGCGATTATGCCACAGCTAAGCGCGATTGCGTACAAAGATACACGTACTCGAATCATGTAAAAGCAGACCTATAGCGTCAACACAGGGCGTCACAATATCGAACCACCAAGCAACACCCTAATAATCAGGTAAGAATCATGCAAATAGCTTGACTTTTCGTCTAAAAACACGGATATTCGCGCGCCTAATTTTGACCCTGAACAGACACGAGGAATCGTCTTGGCTAATTCATCACAAGCACGCAAACGCGCCCGTCAGAATGATGTTCGCCGTGCTCATAATCGCAGCTACCGCTCGACCGTCCGCACTAGCATCAAAACTTTATTGAACCTGATCAAGGAAGATGACGCCAAAGGTGCACAAATCGCCTACCGCGACGCTTCAGCTTTAATCGACAAGGGCGCCAACAAAGGCCTGCACCATAAAAATCGCGCAGCTCGCCTGAAAAGTCGCTTGAATAAGCGCCTCCTCGCAATCGCTGCCTAGTTGTTCTTGCTTGCGCTGAGCAGTCTGCTCAGCGCGACAAACGATCTTTCGCAGTTTGCCCTGATTCAAACAGAGCTGGCCACCAAATCACCTGCCTGAAAACGGCTGTTAAAATACCACCATATTGTCCCGGTGGATGAGTTCCTCTTCAGCAATATAGCCCAAAGCCTTTTCAATGCGCTTGCTGGGCAAGCCTTTGATATTATTGGTTTCTAAAGCGCTATAGTTGACCAAACCACGAGCAACTTCCTTACCACCTTCGTCCAAAACTAACACCACTTCACCTCGGCTAAAATTACCGCTCAGGCTTTTTACTCCGATGGGCAATAGACTCCGTCCCTGATTCTGCAAAACAGCCACCGCGCCCGCATCTAACACCACGCTACCCTGGGCAGTTTGTAGCCCAGCCAGCCACTGTTTACGCGCTGCAATTCGGCCGTGCTTAGGCTTTAAGTAGGTGCCTAGTAATTCACCGTCGTGTAAGCGGGTCAAAATATCCGCCTCTCGCCCATACGCAATGATGGTAACCGCGCCTGAACGCGCCGCTTTCTCTGCCGCTGTCAGTTTCGTCACCATCCCGCCCGTACCTAAGGCGCTACCAACACCGGCCATTTTAAGCAGCGCTGGATCACCTGCAGTTCCAGTTTGGACTAATTCAGCATCAGCGTGCTGGCGGGGATCTTTATTGAATAAACCGCACTGGTCGGTCAGGATAACCAACGCTTCGGCTTCGACCAAATTAGCCACCAAAGCCCCGAGCGTGTCGTTATCACCCACCTTGATTTCATCCGTTACTACCGTGTCATTTTCATTGACAATTGGCACGACATTTAACTCAAGCAAGGTTCGTAGCGTATTGCGGGCATTCAAATAGCGCATCCGGTTCGCGAGGTCAGCATGGGTTAGTAACACTTGTGCCGTTCGAATTCCGTGGGTCTGGAATTTGGATTCGTAATTGTGGACCAAGCCCATTTGCCCCACCGCAGCAGCGGATTGCAAATGGTTGACTGATTTAGGGCGTTCCGCCCAGCCCAGTCGCTGCATGCCCTCGACAATCGAGCCCGAAGAAACCAAGACCACATCAAGCCCCCGCGCCTTTAAGGCCGCAATCCCATCAACTAATTGATTGATCACTTCATGATTCAAGCCTGATCGCACATCAGTGAGTATTGCGCTACCCACTTTAACGACCAGCACGCGCGCGTTTATGAGTTCTGAGCGCACCATTTATATCTCCTCGGAATCGCTTCTAGCGGATCGATAATCTGCTTCGGCTTGTGCCTCCACTTTGATCTCCATTAAGCGCTGACTGATGCGGTTCATTAATTGCTGACAACCAGCCCCCGTCACCGCAGAAATATCAAAAATATCCTCTGACCAATCTAGCGCCTTTCGTAAGCTTTGCTTGATTTCGGCCAGCGCTTCGTCGGTCAATAGGTCGGTTTTGTTGATTACCAACCAGCGCTCTTTATTGGCCAGCGTGTCATCAAATTTTTGTAATTCATGCACCAACTTAGGCACCGCTAAGGTAGGTGTTTCCGCCTCATCATAGGGAACCGGGTCGATCAGGTGCAACAGTAATCGAGTTCGCTGCAAATGCTTTAAGAAATCAATGCCTAGCCCAACCCCTTCGGCAGCGCCTTCAATTAAACCGGGAATATCTGCAATGACAAAACCGGAGTCGTGACCGATATCAACCACACCCAGCTCTGGGTATAACGTAGTAAAGGGATAATTGGCCACTTTTGGGCGTGCGGCTGAGACGGCGCGCAATAAGGTCGACTTCCCGGCATTCGGAAATCCAAGCAAGCCAACATCAGCCAATACTTTAAGTTCCACACGCAGGTTTCGCTCATCGCCAAAGGTACCCGGAACCGTGCGCCTTGGGGTCTGATTGACGCTCGACTTAAAGTGCGTATTACCCAAGCCACCTTCGCCACCCATGGCAACCATCATGCTTTGCTCGTGACCAACTACCTCACCAATCAACTCATCCGTACCTTCGTCGTAAGCCATCGTCCCCAGCGGTACTTTGATGTATAAATCATCTCCCTTTTTTCCAGCCATTTTACGGCCTTTACCACCCTCACCACTTTGCGCTCGGAAAGTGCGTGTATAACGAAAATCAGCCAGCGTATTAAGACCGCTATCACCAAGGAAGTAAATACTGCCACCATCACCACCGTCGCCACCATCCGGCCCACCCTTGGGGATATATTTTTCACGGCGAAAGCTCATACAGCCATTGCCGCCTTTGCCTGCGGTTATGGTAATAGTTGCTTCATCTACAAATTTCATCAGTCTTTACCAAGGATCATCCGCGCAATTATAACCAGCGCAGCAATAAAAAAAGCCCCGACTCTTGCGAGCGGGGCTTTTATTCAATTTACTCCGGCGCCTAGTTTTATAAGCTAGTGCGCTACCACGCTCACAAATTGACGGCTTTTCGGGCCCTTGACTTCAAACTCTACCACGCCATCTTTGAGCGCAAATAAGGTATGGTCTTTGCCAATCCCAACGTTCGTTCCAGCATGAACCTTAGTGCCGCGTTGACGAATAAGAATATTGCCCGCCAACACCCCTTGGCCGCCGTAGCGTTTAACGCCTAAACGTTTGGACTCTGAATCGCGGCCGTTTCTGGAACTACCGCCTGCTTTTTTATGTGCCATTTATCTAAAACCCTCTAAGTGTTTGCCTGCGTGATGGCATCTCACCACCATATTATGCCAGGCATATTCAATTATTTCGTCTCTTTTGCTGTCTTATCCGAAGCTGATTCCTTTCCTGCTTTTGTGGCTTTAGCTGGTGCTTTCTTGGTAACTTTCTTGGTAACTTTCTTGCTAACTTTCTTAGTTGCCTTTTTTGTCACCTTCTTGGTCGCTTTCTTAGCAACCTTTTTAGGCTTAGCCTTAACAGATTTCTTGGCTTCAGTCTTCTTCGGCTTTTGGGCTTTAGCTGCTGGCTTTTTGTCTTCCTTTTTAGCGCTGACGTCACCAATTGAAGTAATTTCAAGTTCAGTAAAGCTCTGCCGATGGCCTTGAGTTCGTCGATATTTCTTGCGTCGCTTGAACTTATAGACCTTAATTTTCTCGCCGCGACCTTGAGCCAACACTGTCGCCGCCACAGAGGTGCCATCAACCAAAGGCGTACCCAAGGTGAGATCACCGTCGTTAGCGACCATCAATACGCGATCCAACTCAATGGTTGAACCCGCATCAACGTCTAGTTTCTCGACTTTTAACTTGTCGCCGACACTTACTTTATATTGTTTACCGCCTGTTTCTACTACAGCGTACATCACACTCTCCAGGATATTACCAAGCGCACAGAATCTGTCACGCTATTGGGTACTCGAATTCGAAGGACGCGCGATTTTATGCGCCAGTCTCACCATAGTCAAACGCTTATCGAAACAAATGCAAATGAATCGATGATTTTCTGTTTTTTCACGACAGTTACCCAAACTTAGCGACGAAATCCACAATAATTCTTCATCCAGCCTACTCGGTCCTTTGTTGAGGATTGCCCTAACCAAACCGAAATATTCATATATACTGCCTTTGCTTTCTTGACTTTAAATATAAAGATATGTTTATATCCTGATTAATAATGGATTATTTATGAAAATACTACTAAAAGCACTCAAAGCGGTTGCCGAAGAAACTCGACTGAGAATCCTCGCCTCGCTCGTGAGCCACGAGCTCACCGTTACTGAGTTGGTAGCGCTACTGGGGCAAAGCCAACCTCGCGTCAGCCGCCACTTAAAGTTGATGGTCGACGCGGGCTTGTTGATTCGCTATCAGGAAGGCTCTTGGGTATTCCATCGATTAGCTGATCAAGGCGAAGCCGCTAAAGTGGCGACAGCCGTCCAACAACTCATCGATTGGTCTTCTCCTACCTTTGCCCGTGACCGAACCCGCTTGAACACGATCAAACAGCAAAACGCTGAGCGTGCCGCTGCTTATTTTAGTCAAAATGCCGCAGAATGGGATGAGTTACGTCAACTGGTAGGCTCAGACGATGCGATTGAATCCGCATTGCTCACGGCCGTCACTGGCCAAGAAATTAATACGCTCATTGACCTCGGCACTGGCACCGGACGGATATTGCAAATCTTCGCACCGACCATCACCAAAGGCATTGGTTACGATAATAGCCACGAAATGTTAAACGTTGCACGCGCAAATCTTGAGCAAGATCACATCACTCATTGCCTAGTTCGACAAGCCGATATCCGTGATATCCCGCAAGACGATGCCAGTGCTGATTTGATAACGATCCATCAAGTCCTGCATTACCTCGACGACCCCCACGCGGTTGTTCAAGAAGCTGAGCGCGTATTACGCCCGGGCGGCAAAATACTGATCGTTGACTTTGCACAGCATCATCATGAATTTTTGCGAAGCGATCATGCGCACCGTCGGCTGGGCTTTTCTGACGACGAAATTAAGGCCTGGTGCGAGCAAAATGCTCTGATATTGCAACATTCTCATACCGTATCCCACGGCGGCAACGTCGCACAGCTTAACGCGATGCTGTGGGAAATCTATAAACCTAACAATAATCAGACCTAAATATGACTGCTTCAGCCCACGCTTTGATTCCACCGATTGGCGATGATATTGGTATCTCGTTTGAGTTTTTCCCACCTACCGGGCCGAAATCTGAGCAAGCACTGTGGCAAACTATAACCGCATTAGCGCCACTCAAACCTGACTTTGCCTCAGTCACTTACGGTGCTGGCGGCACCACCCAAGACCGCACTTTTGACACCGTGGTGCGGCTCAATCAAGAGTTCGAGCTACCGACCGCTTCTCACTTAACCATCGTTGGCGCCTCTAAGCAACAAGTAGATCAATTGCTCTACGATTACCAGCAACAAGGTATTAACCACATTCTGGCGCTGCGCGGTGACCCCCCTGAAAAGGAATCAAAGTTCAGCCCACACCCGAATGGCTATCAGAGTTCGGTCGAACTGATTGAAGGCATTCGTAAGGCGGGTGATTTTGAAATCAGCGTTGCGGCCTACCCTGAAACCCACCCTGCAGCCAGCTCGGCTACAGCCGATATTGACTATCTAAAGCGTAAGGTAGATGCGGGCGCCACTCGCGCAATTACACAGTTTTTCTTTGATGCCGATGCCTTTTTACGCTTTCGAGACAGAATCCAAAAAGCCGGCATTGAGATTCCGATCTTGGCTGGCATTCTGCCCGTGACCAACTACAGCCGCGTGTGCCAGTTTGCTAAAGAGTGCGGCACCAGCATTCCCGACTGGTTCCACTCTATCTTTCATAAACTTGACAGCAATCCAAAAATCCGCGAATTGGTAGCGGTCACGGTTGCCTCTGAATTATGCCTACAACTCAAAAATCAAGGCGTCACTGATTTCCACATTTACACGCTTAACAAGTGGGAATCCACCGAAGCTATTTGCAACGTACTCGGCGTGCCTGAATTGCCAAAACACCGTGCACAAGCGGCTTAATCATGACATCAAAAACACCATTTGAAGCCGCGTTAGCGGAACGTATTCTGATTCTTGATGGTGCGATGGGCACCATGATTCAAGGCTATAAGCTCAAGGAAGCCGATTATCGTGGTGAGCGCTTTGCGGACTGGGCCTCGCCACTGCAAGGCAATAACGACCTGTTGACCCTGACTCAACCTGACATCATTAAAGCCATTCACGAAACCTACCTCGAGGCGGGCGCGGATATTGTTGAAACTAATTCCTTTAATGCCAACCAGTTTGGAATGGGTGATTACGGTCTGGAGGCATTGGTGTACGAACTGAATTTTGAAGCGGCCAAGCTGGCGCGTGCAGCGGCTGACCAATGGTCCAGCCCAACCCAGCCACGTTTTGTGGCCGGTGTTATCGGCCCTACCAGCCGTACCGCTTCGCTTTCACCCGATGTGAATGACCCGGGTTATCGCAACGTCAGCTTCATAGAGTTAGTCGAAACCTACATCGACGCTACCAGGGGACTAATGGATGGCGGCGCAGACGTATTGTTGGTTGAGACCATTTTTGACACTCTAAACGCCAAAGCCGCTATTTTTGCCATCAAGACTGAGTTCGAAACACGCGGCAAATTATTGCCGATCATGATTTCCGGCACTATCACCGACCAATCCGGGCGCACCCTCTCCGGGCAAACGGTCGAAGCATTTTATAACTCCGTTATCCACGCGCAGCCGGTTTCAATCGGCCTAAACTGCGCGCTTGGCCCGGACTTGTTACGCCAATACGTGGCTGATCTATCACGAATTGGAGAAACGGCGGTTTCTGCCCACCCGAACGCCGGCTTGCCCAATGAGTTTGGTGAATATGACCTTGATGCAGCCAACATGGCTACACAAATTAGTGAATGGGCCGAACAAGGGTTTCTAAATATTGTGGGTGGCTGTTGTGGCACTACCCCAACCCATATCAAAGCAATCGCTAACACAGTCAAAGACAAGGCGCCCCGATCGCTGCCAAAACGCCCTATCGAAACACGACTGGCGGGCATGGAGCACTTTAATATCAGCAAAGACAGCTTGTTTGTGAATGTGGGTGAACGGGCGAATGTGACCGGATCAGCACTGTTTAAGCGTTTGATTTTGAATGACGAATACGACAAGGCACTCGATATCTGCCGTAGCCAGGTCGAAAATGGTGCGCAGATCATCGACATCAACATGGATGAAGCCATGCTCGACGGCAAGGCGGCAATGCAACGATTCTTAAACTTGTGTGCCGCTGAGCCTGATATTGCTCGGGTTCCGGTGATGATTGATTCCTCCAAATGGGACATCATCGAGGCTGGCTTGCAATGTATTCAAGGCAAAGGAATCGTCAATTCGATCTCACTCAAAGAGGGTGAAGAGGCCTTCATTAAACATGCTAACTTATGCCTTAAGTATGGCGCTGCCATTGTGGTAATGGCTTTTGACGAGGCGGGTCAGGCTGACACTTTGGCACGCAAAATTGAGATTTGTACCCGTGCTTATCAAGTGCTAACCCAGTCGGTCGGATTTGCACCGCAGGACATCATTTTTGACCCCAATATTTTTGCCGTCGCAACCGGGATCGACGAGCACAACAATTACGGCAAAGACTTTATTGATGCCACTAAAGCGATCAAGCAAAACTTACCGCATGCGCTAATCTCTGGTGGCGTATCTAACGTCAGCTTTTCATTTCGTGGCAATAATCCGGTGCGAGAAGCGATTCATGCGGCGTTCTTGTACCACGCGATTAACAATGGCATGGACATGGGTATCGTTAATGCCGGTCAACTCGCTGTGTACGATGACCTGCCAGACGAGCTACGCGAGCACGTTGAAGACGTGGTGCTGAACAGGCGTGCAGATTCCACCGAGCGGCTGCTCGCTATTGCCGACAAATACAGCCAAGACAAGCGCAAGCAGCAAACCACCAACAATGCAGAATGGCGCGAATTAGCCGTAGAGGAACGGCTTAAGCATGCCTTGGTCAGCGGTATCACTCAGTTTATCGAAGCTGATACAGAAGAAGCACGCGGCAACACCGAAAGGCCTCTGGACGTAATAGAAGGCCCGTTGATGGCAGGCATGGATGTGGTCGGTGATTTATTCGGTGCAGGCAAAATGTTTTTGCCGCAAGTGGTTAAATCCGCCCGTGTGATGAAGCAGGCAGTGGCGTATTTAATGCCCTATATCGAAGCACAGAAGCAAGCAGGAGAAAGTCGTTCTGCGGGTAAGATTTTGATGGCGACGGTTAAAGGCGACGTCCATGATATCGGCAAAAATATCGTTGGCGTAGTGCTTCAATGCAATAATTTTGAAGTGGTTGACCTCGGCGTTATGGTGCCGTCGGAACGTATTTTACAAACCGCCATCGATGAGAAAGTGGACATTATTGGCCTGTCTGGTTTGATCACGCCTTCGCTGGACGAAATGGTGCATATCGCCAGCGAATTGGAGCGCCGGGAAATGTCGCTGCCTGTGATGATTGGCGGCGCCACCACCTCACGTGCACACACTGCAGTCAAAATCGAACCGACCTATTCCCAAGCAGCGGTCCATGTTAAAGATGCCTCACGCGCAGTAGGCGTCGCGGCCAAATTACTCAGTATAGACAGTGCCGATTTTCACGCTGAAGTGCGAGCGGACTACCAGCGCTTACGCGAACAACGCGCCAAGGCAGTACGACAAAAATCATTGTTATCGCTTACTGATGCCCGTAATAACCGGTTTGTGCCCAACTGGAACGACTACCAACCGCTTAAGCCTAAAATCGTTGGCAACTCAGTAGACAAACACGCCGCGCAAGACACACAAATCGATCAGACTGAGTTGGGCAATGTCACCCAGCACCTGGTTGATTACGACCTCAACGACATCGCTAACTATATCGACTGGACACCGCTATTCATCGGTTGGGACTTAAAGGGCAAGTACCCAAAAATTTTGGATGATGCTGAAAAAGGCGAACAGGCACGGCAACTTTATGCAGATGCCAAAGCCCTATTAGCCAGCATCATTGAGGATAAATGGCTAACTGCGCGCGCGGTATTTGGGTTTTTCCCCGCCACCAGCGAAAACGAATCCATCACACTTTATTTGGATGATGCCCACCAGCAACCCATCATGGCGCTGCATCACTTACGTCAGCAAAGCGCCCGACGCGATGCCCAAGTGAATCAGGCTAATTATTGCCTGGCCGATTTTATTGCCCCACATAACAGTGGCGTCAACGACTACCTGGGCGGATTCGCCGTCACAATCGACGGCATTGAACCTAAACTGGCCGAGTTTGAACAAGCACACGATGACTACAGCGCGATCATGCTGAAATTGCTAGCTGACCGCCTAGCCGAAGCTTTCGCCGAATGCCTGCACCAACGGGTACGCCGCCACTATTGGGGCTATGTCGGCGATGAAAAGCTTGATAATGAGGCATTGATTAGTGAACGTTATCAGGGCATCCGCCCAGCACCGGGCTATCCTGCCTGCCCGGAACACACCGAAATGGGGGCACTGTGGGAATTACTGGAGCCAGACCGACAAATTGGTTTGAAGTTAACCGAGTCGTACGCCATGTACCCGGCTGCCGCCGTCAGCGGTTGGTATTTCGCACACCCTCAAAGCCGGTATTTTTCGGTGGGTACGATCAGTGATGACCAGCGCGCAGCGTATGGGGAATTAAAAGGCATGAGCGAGGCAGATTCGAAGCGCTGGCTGGGACCAAACCTAGATTAAAGTCAGCAACTGCTGTGGCGTCTCAAAGCACAATGTCGACCAGGGCTAGACGAGTAATAAAGTAGCATACTCAGTGTGACCTCTGAACATCACTGAATTCTGCAATCCATCTGCGTGATTTCTATTTTCCAGGCCTTGGTCTGTCTTTACCACGGCGTTTGGGTGGCTTGCGCGATGACTGTATGATGCTCGCATCAATTAGCGTGCCCGCTTTGATCACCACTGCTTCCAACTCGAGTTGCTGATCAAGCGAACGGAACAAGGCTTTATGCGTACCCGTATTTCGGCACAAGCGTTGCCGAAATCGTACCAACGTGGTCTCGTCGGAAACCTGATCATCGAGACTCAAACCTAGGATGCGGTGGAATGACAGCCGATCTTTGGTTGCCGCTTCGACACCCGAGTCAGATAGTCCAAACCATTGCTGCAATAACGCCATCTTGAACAGCAATAGCGGTGGACAGCCCGGCCTGCCTGTTATTGAATATAAGGAGGACAGGAGTGGCTCAAACACCTGCCAGTCAATCTTCGCATCCATCCGAACAGACAGTCGTTATCTGACACCTTGCTCTGCAGCAGGTGATCACTGAAACCCTATTGATTGCTTAGTGGCCCTTCATATCCTGCTCAAGTTGCCTAATTTGATCCAATCATCCAATAATTGACCGGGTTTTGCAGAGGTCTCATGATTTAGGTTGTTAAGAGTAAATAGAACTGTCCGGATAATTAATTCATAGATTGTCCACTTTTGTTAACGCCGATGAAAGAGCGAAGGACGTAGTCCGAAGCGAATTCATAGGCGGCAAAACCACGAAGCGGAGTTACGCGGCTTTGCTGTTGCATGTTGTCTCCCGGATCAAATCTCCCTCTGCAGTATATCGGCCCAATCGACGGGGGCCATGGTAAATGGAGATCACACCGTCGAGGTGTCGGAGTACTTTCACCCTAGCCTTAACATAGTGGTAGCGATGCCGGTCTTGTGGAATCTGAAGGTGTAAGCGTTCGAACTGCACGCTGTTGTCTTTACCCACCACGCGCTCGTAGCGCTCGCATAAATAGTCGTCCAGATCTATCCCGGCCAATGCCACAAAAGCATTACCTAACTCGCGCGCAAGGTGACTGAACTCAGCATTGAAGGCCGGCATATAATGCTTCTGCAAGTATTCATTGGCGGCATCCATATCGGTAATGCCCTTAAGGGCTAGCTCATTGGGTAATCGCCCCTGATGGGTGCCGAAGGCGCGTTCTGAGCGGCCTCTGGCTTCGGGTGAGTAAGCTGCAATCATCTCAATGCCCAAGCGCTTGAGCGCCACACCAAACTGTGTTGGATTACGCTTATCGACCTTGCCACCTGCCTCGGGGGTATGCCAGTAATGACTGCCCCTGTCTGAGTAAAATGAACAAAATAGGCCTTTAGCTTCAAGCACATCTTTGACCCCTAACAAGCTGCTGTGGGTGCCTTCTTCATCGACAAAGCGCATCGAGTAATGCTCATTGGTGGCGTCATCCATGGTCACAATCAAATCCCAATATTTACCTTCAACCCACTGATGCGTGCTGCCATCTTGGTGGATCATCATTCCAGGCAGGGCACTGGCGAGTCGTTTGATTCGATGGGGGCCACGGGTCTTGGCCTTACGCACCAGACCTGCGTGTTGCAGCGTGTTCTTAACCCAGCTATAGCTGCGTGAGCCATCGTGTTCGTGCTGATACCAGCGATGAAAATGGCGCACATTCCAGCCCTCATATCGGCTTGAATACAGGTCTTGCAGTGCGATCACTTCATCTACGGGGGCAAGACGGTGCGAAGGTTCGTTTAACCGCCGATCCAACAAACCCTCCATGCCCGATTCATCATAGCGCTGCATATAGCGCCGGAAACTGCGGTCACACACACCCAACAGAGTGGCTGCTTCGCTTTGGGTGAGTCGTTTGCACTGATAGCCTTCATAAGCTTCTTTAAATCTCATCTGTTTCACCTGTTCATGAAATCCTGTCCGGTTCATCTGAAGCCTCAAATAGGCATAGATTAAATCCGGACAGGTTATGAATTAATTCGCAGGACAGACAATTTACTCGTAACATCTCATGATTTAGGTTTGCTATATAGGTTGTTAACCCGGATAATAGGTAATACCATAAATATAAGGAGGTAATAGGATGAAAATGACGATCTTGTTCAAGACGATTGCTATGTGCAGTGTATTCCTAAGTTTATCAGGCATTACTCAGGCCGCAGAAGTGGAATCCTCAATAGCACGCGGAGGTCTTCTTTACGATAAGTGGTATAAGGTGATAGATGCGGATAAACCAACAGAGCCTCATCCGTTGTATCCCGCCGACAAGAAATACGCTGAAAAACCCGATGCTAATTGGCGCTGTAAAGAGTGTCATGGCTGGGATTATCTGGGGGTTGATGGCGCCTATGCGAGTGGTAAGCATTCATCCGGAATTACAGGTATTAACGGAACATCGGGACAGCCTACTGCAGCGATAGTTGAGACCTTGAATGGAGATGCTCATGGATATGGAAATTTGTTAAGTGATCAAGATATGACTGATCTGGCCAATTTTGTTTCGCAGGGTCAAGTTGATATGAATCCGTATATTGATCGAGCGACTAAAGCTCCAAAAGGTGATGCTATTAAGGGCGAGGCTTACTACAACACTATCTGTGCAAAATGCCATGGCTTAGAAGGTAAATTACCGAAGGACATGAAGCCTTTTGGCGCTCAAATGGGGAATCCATGGGAAGTCATGCACAAGATTCTAAATGGGCAACCTGCAGAGAAAATGCCTGCATTGCGTGCTCTGGATCATCAAATTACAGCTGATATTATGAGCCATATGGTGAGCCTGCCGAAGGAGTGATAAATCTACTATTGCTAAACGAGCGGGTAACCATCTCAGGTTGCCTGCTTTTTTATCGTGTCCGATTTGTGTCTCCGCGAATTCAGTCATAACAGGAAAAATGAAGTTTAGTCGTACAGCATGGGGAGCAGCGAGTGTTGGTTTTCTGATTGGAATCCTGTTTTGGGGCGGATTCAATACATTTGTCGAATACACCAACACTACAGAATTCTGTATTTCATGTCACGAAATGGAAGACACTGTTTATCAGGAATATAAAAAATCAGTGCACTATACAAACCCCTCAGGCGTACGTGTAAGTTGCTCAGATTGCCATGTCCCGCGTCCTTGGGGTGCGAAGTTATGGAGAAAGATCCAGGCGAGCAACGAGCTCTATCATAAAATCAAAGGTACAATTGATACGGCAGAAAAATTTGAAACTAAACGTATGGAATTGGCAGAGCACGTCTGGTCATCAATGGAGGCCAGCGATTCACGCGAGTGCCACAATTGTCATAGCTATACAGCGATGGATTTTGAGCATCAGTCCAAGCGTGGTAAGGAAAAAATGGAAAAAGCTATGGAGAAGGGAAAGACTTGTATTGAGTGCCATAAGGGCATAGCACATAAATTGCCCGCAGAATATCTGGAAGACGATGATTGATTCTGAGCCTGTAAATATTTCTGTGTAACTGTCTGCATTAAATATATTCACTGAGCCGATCCTCGAACTCGATCATAAAATGATTGAGGGCTGACTTCCAATTACGAATGGACATGGTTCATTTTTTCGATGCCTCCTAAATTGCCAGATAGATCACTTTTTGGCGGCATCGTCGGACGGAAACAGTTTACGTTTCTTGGTTGCCGTGCGGATCACGCTGTTCAGTGACTCAATCGCATTGGTGTGTAGATAGGCTTGCGGATATCAGCAGAGCAAGCAAACAGAGTATTCAGAGTCCCCCGGTGCATTCGCCATGAGCGACTGATTTAAGGATATTTGTCATCCCAGCGTTGAGAGAATTGATCTAGCGCCAGTAGCGCTTCATCTGCAGCTGCCTTACATCGATAAAATGTATCTCGAGATAGGGTCCATCAGCTTGCAGGCTTTGGATAGGTTTCCAAGTTCTTCGGCCAATCGAGCAAACCGACTTTATGTTTTATGACGTTGTCATTAGTATGAATCGCGAGAGCTACCTATTTATGTTTTGGTTGATGTAAGCAATCACGTCAAAACAGGTAGATTGGGTTTAAACTCCTACAATTAGGCCCTATTTTTCTTCAGGCTTTGTTTAAACATTTCCTGATTTAATAGGTTTTTACTCAACCACACTCGGAGTCGTTAGCGCCGATTGAATTTAGTGGATAAAACGATGGCTGAGTTGGTCGCCTTCACTCCGCTGAGCGCGCCAATCAAATCCAAAGCCGCATCCAACTCAGCTGGCGAGTCCACTCGCACAATGGCGACAAAGTCGATCTTACCACTGACCGAATACAAGGACTCAACCGCGGCTAATTTTTCCAACGCTGAGACTACTGCCACCATCGACTTGGGCTCCACTTCGAGATTGACATAGGCTTGCAAGCTTTTGCTACGGAAGCTATCTGATAAGCGCAGCGAATAGCCCGAAATCACCCCAGACTGTTCTAGCCAGTTAAATCGGTTTTGTACGGTAGTGCGCGATAAATTCAATTGCCTGGCCAGGTCGCTAATCGATATACGGGCGTTGGCCTGTAGCACTGCAATAATGCGTCGATCGTTGCTCGAGATTTCCACTATTAATCCTCCAATAGACTGCCCCAATCATGATGGATCGCCTCTATTTTGTCAATTTGACTAATTAAGTTTACGTTTTAACGGTTTTTAGACAAATTTACCTATATTTTTACCTATATTTTCCAACTCCTAGCCATCAAAATCTACTAATCCTGACTGTCTTACTAAGGTATTTTTGATGAATCAAGTTGCCAACCTCTTCGCTGTTACCCCTGCTCGAATTTATTCGCGTTATCAGGATAGCGCTGACGTGGTTCAGTCACTGAAGCCTGACAGCCCCCTATATTTGTTTTCAGCTCACACGCTAGAACAACGTGCACGTCGCTTTATCAACCACTTCCCAGGTGTCATCAGTTATGCGATCAAAGCGAACCCCCGAAACCGCGTATTACGCACCTTGAGTAATACTGGTATCGGCCACTTTGATGTCGCCTCAATCTCTGAAGTCGCTCACGCGAAGTTAATCAACCCCGCCGCAACTCTGCACTTCAACAACCCAATCAAAGCATTTAGCGCGATCGAAACAGCCTATTTTGAGCATGGTGTGCGCTCTTTCGCCTTAGATGACATGGCGGAGTTGGATAAAATCCAGCGGGCGACACGAAACGCTAACGACTTGCAGCTATCCGTACGCTTTAAACTCAAGCACCGCGGTGCTGCGTATGATTTCGGTAGCAAATTCGGAGCCAATATCGAAGACGCCACGCTATTACTCGCTGCCGCCGATAAAATAGGCGCAATTCCCTGTTTAACCTTCCACCCCGGCTCGCAGTGCTCAGACCCGATGATGTACCACCACTATATCGAAGCTGCCGCTACTATTGCGACAGCGGCTGGCGTTAAAATAGTCCGGCTGAATGTCGGCGGCGGTTTCCCAGAGCACTACCAAAACAGTTTAGTCGCACCGCTGGAAACTTACTTTGAAACTATCCAAGCGGCAGTTGAGCGCTACTTTCCCAGCAACGCACCTGAATTAATGTGCGAACCGGGCCGCGGCATGGTTGCTTCCAGCGTATCACTGCTGGCTCGTGTCATCCATGTGCGCGAAACAGAACCTGTGCTGTACTTAAACGACGGTATTTATGGTGGATTGCAAGAGCAGATAGTCGCCAATATCAAATTGCCAATCCGAGTCTGGCGCAATGGCCAGATTCTGCAAGGAAAAACCGCACAATGGAAATTGTTCGGCCCCACTTGCGACCCAGTCGATTGCCTGCCCAAGCGCTGGCGGCTGCCAAAATCTATCGTGCCGGGAGACTTTGTCGAATTTGGCTTAATTGGTGCTTATGGCTCGGCAACGACAACCGAATTCAATGGTTTTGTATCAGCCCGGTATGTTGATGTGGAGCAAGGATTCAGCGGCTAATTGCACACTAAAGGCTAGGCGTCGAAGGGGTGACGTTTAACGATCGTATCGTCACGCTCAGCGCTAGTAGAAACAATATCAATGGGCACTCCTATTAATGCTTCAATACGCTGTAGGTAAGCCAAGGCATTGGCGGGTAGTGCTTCCATGGTTCGTGCACCAGCAGTGGTTTCACTCCAGCCTGGCAACTCTTCATAAACCGGCTCACAACGCTCAAAGCCGTCAGCGCCATAGGGTGGTGCGTCCACTAACTCACCGTCTAAGCGGTATTGAGTGCAAATTTTCAGCGTTTCCAAACCATCTAACACATCTAACTTGGTGATGCACACTGATGACAGGCTGTTAACTTGCGCAGATCGTTTAAGCGCAACCATGTCTAGCCAACCACAGCGGCGCGGCCTGCCGGTGGTCGCACCAAATTCATGGCCTTTCTCACCCAAAAATTTTCCCACCTCATCAAATAACTCGGTTGGAAATGGGCCTGACCCCACCCGTGTGGTATACGCCTTAACAATGCCTAGCGACACGTCTAAATCCAAGGGTCCAACTCCCGTACCACTTGCTGCAGCGGCAGCGGTGGTATTGGATGACGTCACATAAGGATAGGTGCCGTGATCGATATCCAGCAACATCCCTTGTGCGCCCTCAAACATAACCGACTTGCCGGTTAGACGCAGCTCATTTAATCGCGCTGCGACATCACCCACCAAGTCTTTGATGTGCTCGGCCTGGGCTTGTAGTGTTGCTAGCGTTTGATCGTAGTCAACCGTTTCGGTTTTAAAAAAGTGTGCTAAGACGTGATTGTGATACACCATCACTTCTTTTAATTTTTTCGGGAAATCGGCTGTGAATAAATCTTGAATACGTAGGCCGCGACGCGACACCTTGTCTTCATACGCAGGGCCAATACCCCGGCCTGTGGTACCGATCGCCTTGTTGCCGCGCGCTCGCTCACGGGCCATATCTAAAGCCACGTGGTAAGGCATAATCACGGGGCAGGCAGGGCTAACCATCAAGCGCTCACGAATCTTCAAGCCACGAGCTTCAAGCTCACCCACTTCTTTGATTAGCTGTTCGGGATCAACGACCACGCCGTTGCCGATCAAACAATCGACACCCTCGCGCATCGCGCCGGAAGGGATCAAGTGCAAAACGGTTTTTTCGCCGTTGATGACCAAGGTGTGGCCAGCGTTATGACCGCCTTGGAAACGTGCGACCGCGTCGGCTTTGGAGGTCAGTAAATCAACAATCTTACCTTTACCTTCGTCACCCCACTGAGTGCCAATCAATACTACATTCTTGCCCATGGAATTATCTATTTAGGTGTTTTTGTAATTGAGAATGGGCGCTCAACGCACCCAATATAACAGTAGCAAACCAGCGGCAATCGAAAATCCGCCCATTTGGCGAATGGCCTTTGCAGGCAAACCCATCGCAGTCACCAGCATTTTCCTAAAACCATCGGGGGAGGAAAATGGCAACAAGCCTTCCAATACCAAATACAAAGCAAATGCGCTCATAAAATCTTGCCAATCCATCTGCTGTCTCGCGAGTGGGTTTTAGTGCTCCAATTAAAAAAGCACGAAGGCGGCGCTTAGCTGCCGCTTCGCCTTTTCTCACTCGGGCTATTGCCCGTCAGAGCGTTGAAGATACTGCATGAACTCTGAGTTAGGGTCAATGACAAAGACGTCGGATTTATCCTTAAAAGTATTTCTATAGGCATTCAAACTTTTATAGAACTTAAAGAACTCCTTGTCTTGATTATAGGCATCTGCATAAATTCCGGTTGCCAGCGCATCACCTTCACCACGCAACAACTCGGCGTCTTTTTCCGCCACCGCCAATAAAATTCTGCGCTTACGATCAGCATCAGCCTGGATTTTTTCGGCCTCTTCCTCACCTTGAGCACGCAGCTCTTTGGCAACCCGTTGGCGCTCAGCACGCATACGGTTGTATACGGTTTCGCTGATTGCCGGGTCAAGGTCAACGCGCTTAAGGCGCACATCTAAGATCTCGATTCCCAACGAAGCGGCCTCAGAAGCCATGGACTCTCTTACCAAATCCATAATCATGGCACGATCACCCGACACCACTTCTTTTACTGTACGCTTACCGACTTCTACACGGATCGCGTCGTTCACTCGTTGAGACAAACGTGAACGCGCAGCCTGGGTACGACCACCCAATCGAATATAGTATTCACGCACGTCAGCGATACGCCATTTGACGAAGGAATCGACCACCAGGTTTTTCTTCTCTCGCGTCAAATAACTTTGCGGATCGGCATCCATGGTTTGAACCCGGGCATCGTAGTATTTGACCGTATTGATAAACGGGGTCTTGAAATGAACACCCGGTTGGTCATCCGAACGAACGATTTCGCCGAAACGGAATACCAGCGCTTTTTGTCGCTCATCGACGGTATAGATTGCCAGCATCACCACCGCAAGGACGATGAGAACGACCAACCCGCCTAGTAATTTTATACCTTTCATCGACCAACACTCCTTGAGCCACCCCGACCGCTACGGGTCGAGTTGGTAGTTGAATTATTCAAATTAGGTGCTACCGACGAAGTAGACCCTATCGCCCCAGCACTCGGTTGACGTGCTGCCTGATTACCCTGTTGCATCATTTTATCCAGCGGCAAATACATCACGCTATTACCACCTTTTTGTTGGTCAATGATCATCTTGGTCGAATTGCCCAACACGCTTTCCATGGTTTCAATGTAGAGCCGATCACGGGTAACTTCCGGCGCTTTTTGATATTCTATCCGCACCTGGTCGAAACGACTCGCCTCACCTTCAGCAAGAGCGATGGTTGCGGCTTTATAACCTTCCGCTTCTTGCATGATCCGCGCAGAGTTACCCCGCGCTTTGGGGATGACATCCGCAGCGTAGGCTTCAGCCAAGTTCTTCAGACGCTCTTCGTCCTCGCGCGCACGAACCGCATCGTCAAACGCATCTTTCACCTGCTCCGGTGGCTGCGCATTCTGCATTTCTACCGAGCGGATATTAATGCCTGTCTGGTAGCGATCTAATATTTGTTGAACTAAGGTTTGTGTCCCAGTCGCAATCTGTGCACGGCCATCGGTAATCGCAAAATCCATGCCATTGTGACCCACCGTTTCACGCACCGCGCTCTCTGTTGCTTGACGCACGACCGACTCAATCGGGTCGCCGACGTTGAATAACAGATCTGTCGCTGATTTAATATCGTATTGAACCGCAAACTGAATATCGATAATGTTTTCATCTTGGGTCAGCATGAGCGCTTCTTGCGGGACTGTGGTTGACGCGCGGCCACGACTGCGATAACCCACTTCTACTGTATTCACGTGCGAGACATTCACCACCTCAACCGTGGTGATCGGAGCGGGAAGACGCCAGTGCAAGCCAGCCTCGGTAGTTTTAGAATACTTGCCGAGCAATAACTCAATGCCTTCCTCGCCTTGGTTGACCTTATAGAAACCAGTAGCCAGCCAGAAGCCAAGCGCGACCAGAACGAGTAACAGGCTGAGACCTTTACCCGGGCCAGAAGGAGAAAAACTCTTGCCTTCACCTGAGTCACCTCCGCCCAAGCCTTTGCCAAAGCGAGCTTTTAAATCTCTAAACAATTCATCCAGATCAGGCGGACCCTGCTGCTGGTTATTTTTTTTGCCCCAAGGGTCTTTATCGCCACCCGAGCCGGGTTGATTCCAAGGCATTCGAAAATCCTCTAATTTGCAGTTGAGTACCTAACGATTAGCCTACTCTGCGCATCATCCACGATAATGAGCTAAGGCCTAAGTTCGACACTATTTTAGTGCGCGTGATTGTACCATGTCCGATTAGTCGGGCAATGCCAATCCCTTTGTTACCCGATTACAATCAGGCAAGATGCGCCAATAAAACATGCGCTCTCGCGCTGGTTTATCAAGAGGCTAGTTGTAGTTCCAGTCCGAACTATCCACCGAGCCACCCACTCGGCTATCTAGCAGGGAGCAACATCGACTCGTTATAAGCCGACTGGCTTTGCAACCAACCACACTCCGCATGGCTTAAATTAGCGGTCAACTGCCACGCACCATCGTCGGTAATGGATTCTTCCAATACCTGACATTTTTCATACAGTCGTGCCCTTAGTTGTGCTTTTTGCGGCGGAATTAATAAACGAACCAGATTATGTTCTGCGGCCAAGACCCCATAGACCGCTTCAGAGAAATAATCCAACCCCGCTCCAGTCTCCGCAGACAGACGCACCGTATAGCGCACCACTTCATCGGCGTTATGTTGGGTAATACCGGGGGCATCGTCACTCAGGTCGATCTTGTTCATGACCATGACGGTGGGAACCTGATCGGCACCGATCTCGTGTAATACTTCGTTCACTTGCTCGATTCGGTCCAAATAATCGGGGTCAGCCGCATCGACTACATGAATCAGCAGTGAAGCATTAATCACTTCTTCCAACGTGGAATGAAAAGCAGCGACCAAAGAATGTGGCAACTCCTGGATAAATCCGACCGTGTCGGATAACACGATATCACCGAATGCTGGCACCTCAAAGCGGCGCATGGTGGGATCTAAGGTAGCAAATAGCTGATCGGCCACATAAACCGACTCACCCGTCAAACGATTGAATAAGGTCGACTTACCGGCATTGGTGTAGCCCACTAAAGACACCACCGGAACCGGAACTCTTTCACGTGCTCGACGCCGCAACCCGCGCTGACTTTCAACTTTCTTAAGGCGTTTGCTCAAAGCCCGAATTCGGTGCCCGATCAAGCGGCGATCGGTTTCAAGCTGGGTTTCACCCGGCCCACGCAATCCAATCCCACCTTTTTGACGTTCTAAGTGAGTCCAGCCGCGTACCAGCCTTGTCGACAAATGCCGCAGCTGCGCTAACTCGACTTGTAATTGACCTTCGCTAGACGAAGCACGTTGGGCAAAGATATCCAGAATCAAGCGGGTCCGGTCGATTACTCGCACCTCAGCCGCACGCTCCATATTGCGCTCTTGGATCGGCGTGATCGGGTGATTGACCACCACCACGTCTACCGCTTCCGCTTCAACCAGGCGTTTAAGTTCGTCGAGCTTTCCACTGCCCACAAAATGAGCCGGATGCGGCTTATCGCGCAACCCGGTTAGGGTCGCCACCACTTGTCCACCGGCTGATTCAATCAACTGAGCAGTTTCATCCCTCCCAGCACCTTCTTCAAGACGGCGGTGAGATTGGTGTAAAAGAACAACCCGCTCGCTCTGATCGGTTAGGTCTTCATTAGTACCAATGGTGGTAAACAGGTCAGTGCTCCGCTAAGCCAAATGCACGAGTTGCACAGTGGGGGCGAGTTGTTTCAAACTAGCAATCGTCTGACTTAGTAGTCGTCCGGAAAATCCGGCTGTCGATCTTCATCGGGCTGACTATCTTCATCCGGCTGCCGGTCTTCGTCTGGCTGACGATCATTATCTTTGTCTTCACCAGGAATGCTAATCGTTCGGTTAGGAACGATCGTAGAAATTGCGTGCTTATAAATCAATTGGTTAACACTATTCTTTAGCAAAACCACAAATTGGTCAAACGAATCAATTTGACCGGTAAGTTTGATGCCATTGACCAAGAAAATTGAAACTGGAACCCGCTCTCGACGTAAAATGTTAAGAAATGGGTCTTGTAATGCGGTGCCTTTTTGTTGTGCCATTGTTGGTACCTCTCCCGAAGTATTATTAGTCTTTCGAATTATACAGCCAATCCATCGGCCTGTGCCTGATCGGTTAACGTCGCGTCAACCCATCAATGTCCGTCAAGGCATATCTTACCAAGAGACGGGCAGCGACGATAGCCTTTACGGTTGACATGGAGATTAACTCCCTGTAACCATTTTTTTATGCGCGTTAAGCACCACTGCCCTGATTTAAACAGTACATCCCTTTGAAACCAAGCGCTTGTATTGCAAAATTACTGTCAACAGGCGAGAATGCGCGGACACCCTCCACAAACGATTAAACAACACCCTTGTTCTCATGAAACTTTACGACTATTTTCGTTCCAGCGCATCGTACCGAATACGCATCGCATTGAATTACAAAGAAGTTAGCCACGAAGTGACGCACGTCAACTTGCTCAAACAGGAACAACGATCCAAAAAGTACCATGGGATCAATCCGCAAGGTTTGGTTCCCAGCTTGCACGCTGAAGACTCCACCTTGCACCAGTCGCTGGGCATGTTGGAGTACCTGGAGGAACGCTTTCCCAAGCCCGCACTATTACCTAAAAAAAGAATCGACCGAGCTGTTGTACGCGGCATGGCATTGATGGTGGTGGCAGACATTCACCCGCTAAATAATTTGCGCGTTCTGGAATACCTAAGCACACAATTCGAAATTACCGAAGACCAAAAGATCGGCTGGTATCATTATTGGATCAGTGAAGGGTTTACTGCCTTGGAGTCTCGGCTGTCCAACTTCTCTGACGGAAAAACCTGTTTTGGCAAGACTTTTACCCTGGCTGATGTCTGCTTAATCCCACAGGTATATAACGCCAATCGATATGGTGTCTATATGCACGACTATCCGCTGATACAGTCGATCAACAACCACTGCTTAAGTCACCCTGCCTTTTACAAAGCCAGCCCAGATTACGGTAAATAGCCGAGACTTAATGTTGAATCTAGCGCTATTGGGTCGTCGAGACGGCCTTATTGCCCTGCGGTTCATCGGCAAGCTCCTGAGTGACCCGATCAACAATCGAAGTGGTTAATTCTTCGCCAATCAACTCGTTAAAATGTGCCCGCATTTCGGTTATCGGTAAATTCAACTCATCAAGACCTATCAGGTAATTGCGCACTCTGTCCTCCCAGTCATTGTGATACGGCACGCCCATTGGCCGATTAAACCGATGCAACCACCTTAAAAAGGGTAAACACAAAGTGCGCTGGCCCGCCTGTCGGAATTTTTCATGGATGTAGCTCTCTTCCCCCCCAAAGCCAGAAAATTGTGGATTAAAGCCTAACCATGCCGCTTTTCGACAGGCAAATAAACCCATCCCCTGCATCGGGATTTCGAACGGCTCCGCAGCCATATCTTGCCCACGCTCATCGGTCGCCCAGGCTCCATACATACCTCCACTCCAACCCTGCTGAAAGTGCGTAGAGATTGATTTTAAGTTATCACCCACTAATGGCCCTTGCAGTAAATCCATACAGCCGGGTTGCTCATCCAGAAAATTAATCAGCTTTTGAATCGCCCCCGGAACCAACATTACGTGTGAGTCCATACACATGACATACTCTCCTTCTGCCGCTTCAAACACAAAGTTCTTCGGTGCCGCCGTCCCACTGACTTGGTTATTGGGCAAATAGCGATAACCCGGCACTGATTGATCCAATTGTTTCAAGGCCTGCGCACACCGACCCGTGGGGTTATTATCAACCACAATGATTTCAGTCTGGTCCAACACCTCGGGGTGATACATCCGAATCGCTTGCGTGGAAAAATACACGCCATCATAATCATCATAAGTTGCCATACCGATGGTCAGCTTAACCTTGCCGCGCGACGGTGTCGCCTCAGGTATCTCAATCTCATCAATTAACACCGCGCTTTCACTGTCGCTTGTTTTCGCCGGGTTGGGTGCATGCAAATATAAGGCAATCAAACGGTCAATCAACGCTGGGTCATTGGGCTGTTCGGCCATCAACTTCAGGAAATCAGCCAACGCCGCATCTAGCTGACTCGGCTTCCCGAAACGCAATTTAAGCGCCGGAGCAGTTTGGGCTAAGCGACTGACGCCAGCAAACATTATCATATTGCCATTCTGGCTGTACGGCACACTCTGCATGAGATGTAAGCCAGCCTGCGCTGCAGATAGCTGTTCGATCGAGAGCTCCGCGCCTTCTTCCCATTCAGGGATGAGAATTAACCTTAACGACTCAGGAACAGCACTTTCGAGCCGATGAAAGGGCAATAGCGTTTTCTTATGGCCCTTGATGCGATCATCGAACTCACTACCGAGTATTTGCTCGGCATCGATAAACTGATCCGCCTGATCATGCCTCGCAACCAAACCAGCACCAAAGCCATCAATACCCTCAGCACCAAATCTGACTAGACTATCGCTCGCATAGCGACTTTGGTGCCGCAACATAAATGACGTTAAGCGCCCACGAATTCGTGCCTGAGGGGACGCAATAAGAATTCCCATAGTCTGATGGACAACCAAGCCTGCATATAAAACCAAGCGCTCGCCCGAAATTGCAGCCAGAGTCTCAATCACGGTGGTTCTAAGTGAAAAAGTACCTTCTTGCGCAGCAACTGGAGACACTTCCTGATCACCTTCGATAGCAGAGATCACCACTTGGCCCGTTTCCGTCTCACCCACCCGCAAGTGCGCATCTGCATCACCTTGACGGGCTATCAGTGTAAACGTATTTGCTAGCGTTTCAGCCCACGAATCGGGTGCTTCAATATCGACAGTCAAGCCACCCAGGCCGGTTCTTAGTGTTGGCACACTATCTCCTTCATATGATTGTGCCGATATTGTATCGACTCCTGCCACCACTGTCACATCAGTCGCTACTACTGTTAGAAAACAGGTCCACGCTGTATACTGCCCCAAGAAAATTGACCTGCCAGCGCTGTGCCAACACCACCTGATTTAAGTGGCCTCGTATTCGACGCCAAGCAACATCCGAGAATCAAATTGCCCGCTGGGCCGGTTTGGGTATTTGCCTATGGCTCTCTCATGTGGCGACCCGACTTTGAGTTTATCGACGATGCCTGTGCGCGGTTATTTGGCTATCACCGCCAACTGTGCTTATGGTCGGTTTGCTATCGTGGCACCCCACGGAATCCAGGGCTAGTGCTGGGCTTGGAACGTGGCGGCTCTTGCAATGGACGCGCCTTTAAAATCCCCCATCACAACTGTAGCGACGTCTACGACCAACTGCACGAACGCGAAATGATCACGGGTGCCTACGAGGCGGTGTTCAAACCCGTCCACCTTAGCGATGGCCGAATCGTTGACGCACTGACCTTTATCGCCCGCCCTGGCCACCCACAGCATAGCCCAGACTTAGGCCACGGTGATATTGTCAAGCTGGTGCGCCAAGCCAACGGTCAGTTTGGCAGCAACCGGGACTATGTACTCAATACCGCCAAGCAGCTTAAGGCCATGGGCATCCACGATCGCACGCTGTGGCACATCGCCAAACAACTGAATTAACCTCCTTCATCAACCCACCCGACTCCACCACTATGCGCTATTTACATTCCATGATCCGCGTTCGTGAACTTGAACCAACGCTGCACTTGTTTTGCGAAGTTCTCGGTTTTATAGAAACCCGTCGCAGCGATAGCGAACAAGGCCGCTACACACTCGTGTACCTCGCAGCGCCGGACGATGAAGCTGGTGCCCGACAGGAACAGGCCCCTTTACTTGAATTAACCTACAACTGGGACACAGAAGACTACGGCAATGGTCGGAATTTTGGTCACCTAGCCTATGAAGTCGATAATATCTATGCCACCTGCCAACGCCTAATGGATCACGACATTAGCGTCAACCGACCACCACGCGATGGCTATATGGCATTCTTCTTAACCCCGGACGGAATTTCGGTTGAGTTGCTACAAAAAGGGGACGCCTTACCTACGCAAGAACCTTGGGCCTCCATGCCGAATATGGGCAGCTGGTAGGCGGGAATATAGCCAATGAAACGCCTTAGCCTCAATATCATTGGCGCAGGCCGAGTCGGCAGCACTCTGGCGCAACTATGGTCGCAGCAAAACGTCTTTAACGTCCAAGCCCTGTTCAGCCGTAATATTAGCCACGCGCAACAAGCGGTCGAGTGGGCTGGAATCGGCACCGCTTATGACCAGTTTAACGCCTTGCCAGCAGCCGATGTCTGGTTGATCAGTACGCCAGACCATGCCATCCGTGATAGCTGTGAGCAATTACTAGCCAAACATGTAATTGTCCCTGGCAATACGGTTTTTCACTGTAGCGGCGCGCTAGGCTCAGAGCAATTAGTTAGCGCCCAGAAGCATGGAGCGCATATCGCCAGCGCTCACCCACTCAAAAGCTTCGTCGAGCGCGGATTGGTTCAGCTAGATAAGTTTGCCGGCACCCCGTGCGCGGTTGAAGGCGACGTCAAAGCCATCGCCCTATTGCAAAAAGCCTTTGTCGAAATTGGCGCTAAACCCTTCATTATCGTCTCAAAACACAAAAGCCTGTATCACGCAGCCAGTGTGATGGTTTGCAATTACCAAAACGCCTTGATCGAAATAGGCTTACAGACTTATGCCCACGCCGGCATTCCTGCTGAAGAAGCCCTTGCCCTGATAGAGCCGATTGTTCGTAATACCATCGATAATATCTTCCGGATGGGGCCACGCGACGCGCTTACTGGCCCTATCGTGCGTGGAGAAACGGAGATTGTTGCGAGTGAGATAGCCGATTTACACGCCTGGCGACCGGATATCGCCGCCATTTATCGACAATTGGGCTTGGTCACATTAGATCTGGCGGTGGACCGACCGGACGCACCCGATTTAAGCAATATACAAAAAGTCCTTGAGGCTTCCGATCAATCAAATTCGGTATCGGACTGAGCAACCACCGCATAAAACCGCGCCCAATCACCGTCTGCATCGGCCAGTAAACCGGCGAAATAGTCGACCCGAGAGTAATAGTCTGAAAACAACGCCAACGACGCGTTATTTAAATTAGACTTTATCCAGCGATCAAACACCTGCGTATTTAGCGCCCGATAACGTCGTCGCAGCTGGGCAAATGCAGCGGTTTTGATCTGTTGCAGCTCCGATTCCGGTTGATCTGTTGCAGCCAAGTAGGCTTGGCTTAAGTTGGTTCGTTCCTCAAGAATCATGCTAATCACACGCTCGCGGTCGGCTTGCTGAGACTCATACCTCTGTAATTCATCCAACTCCCCGCGGGCCGAGAGCCACAAGCGTACGCCTTCATGCTCAACCAGCGTCGCGAACGACTCGTTAAAAGGGGTATCGCCCTTTTTATAAAACTGCTGGTGTGCCAATTCGTGAAACAACAGCCCCGCTAGTTCGGGGTTAGAACGCGCTAACATCGTATTTAGGATGGGGTCTGAAAACCAACCCAAGGTGGAATAAGCGCTCACACCGCCGACCACCACATCCAGGCCATCATCCTGTAACTTGCGGGCATACTCTTTTGCTTTGGCCAAACCAAAATAGCCACGATAGCTGACGCAACCCGCAATTGGAAAACACGACTCCACCGGATTGACATCAAACTTCGGGGTAGCAACCACATTCCAAACCACGTAGGGCCGACCGACATCGGCGTAACTCGTGTATGAGTCATTTTTCGGCAGTTTCAACACCTCGCTGGCAAATTCTCTTGCTTCAAGCAGATAAGCCAAACGTGCTTTTAGCGTATCATCCGTATTCGGATCGGCCAGCAGCGAACGCAGGGATTGACGATTTCTTAAAATCTCAACTTGCCCCAGCGCCGCTTGGGTATAAAATGAGACGGATTCACAACCCGACAAGACGACCAGCAAGCTCGCCACAATCAGCCCACGAGCCGCATTAAAGCCATGGTTAAAACGCAAATCAAACCTCCTGAATCAAATTTCGAGTGTTATCTCGTTGGCGGAGCCGTACGCGATCAATTGTTGGGTTTAGCCATCAATGACCGTGACTGGGTGGTGATTGGAGCCAGCCCTGAGCAAATGATCAAACACGGCTTTCGTCCAATTGGCACAGATTTCCCAGTGTTTTTACACCCACACAACCACGAAGAATACGCGCTAGCCCGTACCGAACGCAAGACCGGCCCGGGATATTCTGGCTTCCATTTTCATGCGGCACCTGACGTGACGCTCGAACAGGATTTAGCCAGGCGCGACTTGACCATCAACGCCATTGCTCAAGCTAGCAATGGTGATTTAATCGACCCATTTAATGGTCAATCAGACATTAAAAGCCGCCATTTACGCCACGTCTCTGATGCATTTGTTGAAGACCCAGTGCGTATTCTGCGGGTGGCGCGCTTTGCTGCTCGATTTCAAGCTTTTGATTTCAAAATTGCGCCTGAAACTCAACATCTGATGCAATCACTGGTTGACAGTGGAGAAGTTGATAATTTGACGCAAGAACGCGTTTGGCAGGAATGTCATAACGCCCTATTAACCCCAAAGCCGTCGGTTTTCTTCACCACGCTGCGCGAATGTGGGGCGTTAAACAAACTGCTACCCGAAGTTGATGCACTATTTGGCGTACCACAACCAGAAGCCTATCACCCCGAGATTGATAGTGGCATTCATACTCTGCTCGCTCTGGATCGTGCGCGCGAATTGAGCGATGACCCGCAGGTGATATTCGCCACGCTCACCCATGATTTAGGCAAAGCCCTAACCCCCAAACGCTTTTTACCCGCCCATCACGGCCATGAAGCGGCGGGCGTACCATTGGTTGACGCTTTATGTGATCGCCTGCGCGTGCCGAATGCTTATCGGTCACTGGCACGTTTGGTCTGTGAGCAACACTTGTTGATGCATCGCTTGAAAGAACTAAAACCCACGACAGCGCTAAAACTGCTGACTCGGCTGGATGCGTTTCGCAAGCCTGAGCGAATCGATCAATTTGCGCTCGCCTGCCAAGCGGACTCTCAAGGGCGAACGGGCCACTACCCGTCTCGGCCTTATTTGAATACTGCTCGGCTAATGGCTTATTTTGAAGCCGCTAATGCGGTTGATAGCGCAGGAATTGCGGCCAATGTGGAACCTAAAAAAATAGGTCACGCGATTGATAAAGCGCGTATAACAGCAATCGCCAGAGTCAAAGTACACCATTCTGACGACAACCCCACTTAATGCGCGGCGATGAGACGCTCGACTTCGCCTAAATTCAGAGCACCTGCTTTTGCCAGCACCACTTCACCCGCCGGGTTTAGCAATATAAAGGTTGGCGTCGCCCGAAAGTGCTTGCCGGTCAAGCTGCCATAGAAATCCTGCGCACCCGCCACATCGGCGATCATGTTCGGAAAAGTAACGCCGTGTTCGTCAATAAATCGCTGCGCTTTACGAACTTTACGCACTCCGTCGACCGATATGCCGACCACTACTGCGTCTTTATCGGCATGCGCCTGATGAAATTGCTCCACCTGCGGCGCCTCTTCATTGCAGACATGGCAATACGATGCCCACATCATCACGACGGTCCATTTGTCTTTTTGCTGAAAATTGGCCAGATTAACTGGCTGGCCGTCAAAACTACTAAGCGGCGTGCTTGAAGCAGCAGCAGCCACGACCAACAACAATGCGCCAACCAGCATGGAAAGGAATTTATTGAACATGGATCAGTACCAAATAGTGATAACGGTACTTTAAGACAAGCGCGAGCGGATTCAGTTCAATGGATTTATCTCAATAGCCCAGCCGTTGTGATCAACACAACGATAACAGCGCGCGTTTTGAGAATGTTTCGCACTGAAATTTATCTTGAAATCGATGATTTGCTCCAGCTGGTACCAATAATCAACACATTGCAAGCGATTAGAAAGCAAAGTGGTCTGACTTGATTGATTTCATCTAGGATGGTAAAAACTTACCAGATGTTTTTAAAAGGACTGGAAACCAAGTATCATATGTATAGGCGACAAACCAATCGAGTCTGACTCCCTTGGTTGGACTCTATTTCACACGTATCCCGTCACCCTGAACTGCGCCTCAATGAACGCTTAAATGCCCGCGTTATTGTCATTGATGATAGTTGCAGCGAAAGCCTCGTTTGAGCCTATATGCCAATGTATCTCATAAAGGCGAACCCCAGGTATTATGCGACCAAGGTCCAAATTGCTGCAACCGCTAGCACAATGTTGGCCAACAGTCCTCCAACGAAAGCCAAAGTTCTGGGGCCGCCGGCAACTTTTCCGATTCCAGAATAATAGATTGCCCAGAAAACCATTCGAAATGTGAAGTAGATCCCAGCCAACCAGTTCACCAGCACCGGCGAAGTTCCTGCGATAATTGCCACGAGCAATGCCCAACCAAAAGCTGGAAAACTCTCTGTTGAGTTAGAATAGGCCCGAAGCACCCGAAAACTGAATTTCGAGTGGTCATACTTTAAGGGCATGCCAGGCACCTGTTCCCCATGCACAAAAGCAAACGGTGCCGTGGCAAAATTCTGGATGAGTGTGGCCAAAGACAATACTGCCAGGACCAAGAAAGACGGTTGGTAGGCCGAAAGATATGGCACAGCTTCGAAAAGTGAGTTCATTGGTTTATCCTTAAAATTCTGAATTACATATCCATTTGCATGGCTTCGGCGATCTCAATGGTGCCACTTCCACTGACATGGGGGCAATCTTTCGCCATGGCGATCGCTTCATCCATTGTTTCCGCCTGAATAATAGTAATACCGGAAAGAGGATTAGAGCCACCGCCATCTTCCACGCCAGCTTCAGTGATGGTTTTCGATGCACTTACTGGCATGCCGGGGTCGACGACTGCATCACCAAGACCGGCGCTCCATGCTTTCCATGCTGCCATATGGGCGGCACCTTCTTCTTTGCTTTGAATGTCTGGATTGCCGTGATAGGCGAGAACGAATTTTGGCATTTTTGAATCTCCTGTTTGGTTAGTTTCAAGAGAATTATGGCACGTATTTAAATATGTTAAAGAACATATTTAGAACGATGAGACCTCAGCATAACCGTGGGGTTTGATTGGTCTTGAAGAAATATCCTGAAAATTCTAAAAAATTAGCGAAATAAATCATTTTCATCAACATACTCGGCCTAATATTGCGATATCCGTCGATTTTCGGCATTTTTCTTCAATTCTAGACACAACTATCCCGCGTAACCGACATCGGGCAAACCATAAAGCATCAGAAATTTTGCGCCTTTACGTATATTGGACGCCATCGCTGCAATCCCGTAAAACGTTATATTCTTCGCTAGCCCCATATAGCGAGCTCTCGCTAAACCATAGTGTTGCTTATAGGTTGCAAAGGGGCGTTCACCGCCAGAGCGTGTAACGGCAATCTGTGCATTACGTTTTTTATCCGACTCTGACAATGGATTATTTCGATAGCCTTTTCGTTGGACCTGATCTTCAATCCCCAAGCCTTTTAGCTTAGTCCGCGTCTCTTCAGAGCTATAGGCAGAATCTGCAAATAACGCCGCCTCATCTCCTAACAATAAGGTATCGCGTTCCTGACTATCATGCACATTGCCAGCCGTGACATTTTGACGATGAATAAATCCATCTTCGTCCACGCCTGTATGAACTGAATAACCGTAGGTGGACTTTGCTCGGCCACGACTGTCTTTCTTTACATGCCAGTCTGCTTCCTGATCACGCGTAGGCTTACCCTCTTTATTCTTACCTGAACCAGATTGAGCCGCCTCAATGGGCGTTGCATCTATGATGTTAATGCGCCCTTCGGTCATAATAATATTCTTAGATTCAAGTTGGCGGTTAATCTCACCCAATAATTTATCCCATAAGTCATGTTCAACGAGGTTGTTGCGAAAACGCCCCAAGGTAGAAGCTTCTGGCACCTCTGCACCTAACTCAAGATGGCAAAATTTGCGAAATAATAGATCACGATAAAGACTTTGCGCCAACTGAACGTCTGATAGTTTGTACCATACGCCAAGCAACAAACTTCGAAACAGCGTCAGCAACGGATAACTCGGATGACCCGTGCTAGAACCATAGATTGAAGACATCAGACTTTCTAACTCCGACCAATCCAATAATGCCTCTGTATCGTCTAGCGAGCACAAAATAGGGTGACTCATCTCCGCGCTGGAAACAAATAGTCTGGGCTGTGTTGTGAATGATTTTTGCATGCCTGATTATAACATTTAGCAACTATTCGGTGAAGATTGGCTGAGTTGTGCTGAGGTCTCACGATGTTAAAATATATCAAGAAAAGGAGCCTCACTCATGCCCTATAGCGTCGAACACAAAGAGCAAACCCGCGCCAAAATCATTGAAACAGCACGTATCCTGTTCAACAGGGACGGGTTTCAGAAGGTCACCATTGATATGGTTATGGAGGGAGCAGGCTTAACGCGAGGTGGCTTCTACAATCACTTCAAAAACAAAGAGGCACTTTTCAGTGCGGCAGTTTCAAGTTTTCTCATGGGTCGGGGAGCGCAATGGCGTGAAGAAGCAGGAATTGATTTGACCAATCTGAAGCCCGAGATGGCTCAACATATGATCGACGCCTATCTCTCTGCCAAACATTTGGGTGACCGGGATGGTCAATGTCCCATGATTGCTCTGCCGTCTGATGTGGCACGCGCAAGCGCTGACGTTCAAAATTCGTTTCAACTATTGTTGGACGCAATGGTCTGGCTGTTTGAAAACAATATGCCTGCCAACGCCACCAATAAAAGGCGTGATGCCCTTTCAATTGCGGCCTTATGCATTGGCGGAATGGTTTTGGCGCGAACGCTGCCAGATTCCAATCTGGCAAAAGAGGTTCGGGTTGCTGCGCACTGTGCCGCAACGGAGATCTTTCAAACTCAAATAAAAGCCAGCTAGGTCCGAGAACCCAATTGAACCACCACTATCTAGCGGCCGCATAGGATCGCCTGATCGGAGCAAACACGAACCTAGGGGCGCGGACCTATGGGGTCACGGACCTACGGACCTATGGGGTCAGACTCGATTGATTTATGATTAATTTATAAGATCAATACGCCTATAACGACGCGTTTGGTCGAACCTATGCATTACAACCTGGGCGATTAGCGAATTTCTATTTTCAGGCTAAACGTTTGGTTGATCAGGGGCGCGAGTTCGGATAATGCTTCGCGATAAACATCCCGTTTGAAATCGATGATGTGATCCAGCGGATGCCAATAATCAACCCACTGCCAGCTATCAAACTCCGGCTTGTCGCAGCGATCAAAGCAAATATCGGTCTCTTCTCCAGTCAGATGGAATAAAAACCAGCGTTGTTTTTGGCCACGAAAGCCACCGGTTCGACGCAAGCTCGAACGCATCGGCACATCGTATCGATACCAGCGTTCAGTCGTCCCCAATAGCCTCACTTGGTGCGGATACAAACCCACTTCCTCGTACAGCTCGCGATAAGCTGCCTCGCGTGGCGATTCGCGCTGCTCAACACCGCCTTGCGGGAATTGCCAACCATCACGGTGCACACGACGTGCCCACAATAGCTGTCCAAGGTGGTTACAAACGATCAGACCAACGTTGGGACGATAGCCAGCGTTATCGATATTCTTTCGAGATTTTTGTTTTTTTCGTCCTAAATACGGCATCCCCGCATCCTAGGGGTTTCTGGCAAATTCGTCAACTCGCAAGCTGTTCAATCCAAACATTTTGCTCACTGGTCGCTTATTTAGTGTCCGTTTTTAGACAATAAGCCTCATAGGCCTCACGGAAAATTCGCTCTAAGCGATCAATGGAATGTGTCGCATCTTGATCCTCCAAGACATGGTCACTCATGGCCAGCGCTGTTTGGTCAAACACCACTTTTTTATCCAGCATTGGGTAGGTTTTAGTCAAGCGCTTGATCGCAGCGATGATGCCTTCGGTTTCTGGCCTGGGAATGGGGTTGACCGTCACCTGCTCGGGTTCAAACGGATACTTGTCAGCCAAAAAGCCAGCAAACTCAGCCAAGCTGCTTAACGCGGGTTCTGGCAACCGCTCAATCAATGCCAATAGTTCGGTCTTGGCTGACCGCTCTTTTTTAGCCATAAGAATGGCGAGTGAACAAGACTAGCAAAGCCTAAAGAGCGCTCTTTTTCTGATTCTTTTTCTCACAATGGTCTTCGGCAAACTCTAAAAATTCTTCCATCGCTTGAACGCGAAACTTCTGGCGCTGATAAACCAAGGAAAACGGACGAGTTAGCGGCGGATCTAGCGGAACCACCTTAAGCATTCCCAACGCTACTTCTTTTTGTAACGAGGCAACCGATTGCACGGAAATGCCCAAATCAGCCGTAACTGCGGCTTTAATTGATTCTGGGCTGGTAAATTCGAGGATCAAATTCAGGTCTTCGCTGTCACCGCGATGATCATCGAAATAAAGATCAAACACCCCGCGGGTGCCTGAACCTTCTTCGCGGCCAATATAGGGATATTCCGCTAATTGCTCGGCCGTCACTGAGCTTTTTCCGGCCAAAGGATGGCTCGGCGCGCAGGCCAACACTAACTCATCGTGCCAGCATACTTTGGTGGTCAGATTTTTGTTATCAACCGGACCTTCAACAATACCAATATCAATGTCGTTATTTTCCACCATATTGATAATGCCCTGAGTGTTCGACACATTCAGGCGGATCGTCACTTCCGGGAATCGAGCTTGGTATTCGCCTAAAATCTCAGGGATCACATAGTCACCAATGGTCGTGCTCGCGCCAATCAC
This sequence comes from Candidatus Poriferihabitaceae bacterium, assembly GCA_965249035.1. Lineage (GTDB taxonomy): Bacteria > Pseudomonadota > Gammaproteobacteria > Arenicellales > Poriferihabitantaceae > CBDFKV01. The sequence continues at coordinate 1,182,614 of CBDFKV010000007.1, forward strand.
CAGTGGGCCGGTCACTTCACCGGTCATGGTTCTCACCGCGTTATCCATTTCTTTATAGATTTCTATGATTTGGTCGGCATAGCGCTTAACCAAATCACCTGTTTCGGTGAGGGTGATGCGATTATGGGTTCGATCAAACAGGCGCGCGTTGAAATACTCTTCAAGCTGGCGAATCTGGAACGTGACTGCGGGCTGCGTCATGTGCAGCGTTTCTGCCGCCTTGGTAAAACTGAGTAGTTTCGCGACCGTGGTAAAAACTTGTAAACGCCTATCTGCCACCTTCAATCCTCATAAAAATTTAACTAACTATAGCTAACAGTGATTTTTATATACCACATTAAAAATAACTATATCGACTTAGAGGTGCAGGAATGGCGCTTATTGCTGCCCATATTTGCTAGCTGCACCTGACGCCAACGACATAAATCTTACATTGGCGTCATGTTTCGCGCGCGGTCATTGTAATTCGGTATAATGGCGCGCATATATGAATCGTACCACGCCACACACTGAGGATAACCTATGGCTCGAATGATTAACTCAACGGTTGAGCGCAGCTCGCGCGAGATTGTTATCAACAAAACCCTAAAGAACACCTACATGCTGCTGGCAATGACTTTGCTATTCAGCGCCTTAACGGCGGGTGTCGCGATGACGATGAATTTGCCACACCCCGGCATGATAGTCACTTTAGTGGGCTATTTTGGATTGCTGTTCCTAACTTCAAAATTCAGCAATAGTGGCCTTGGCATCGTCTTTGTCTTCCTGCTGACGGGTTTTATGGGCTTAACACTGGGGCCAGTCATTAACGCTTATGTGCAATCATTTGGTAATGGTTCACAAATCGTGATGACCGCTATGGGCGGTACTGGGATTATTTTCCTGGCGCTATCCGCATACGTATTGGTCACTCAAAAAGATTTTTCCTTTATCGGCGGTATGCTGATGGCGGGGATTTTAGTGGCATTTGTCGCTGGTCTGGGTGCCTTTATTTTCCAAATGCCGATGCTGAGTCTGGCGGTTTCAGCCATGTTTATCATGCTGATGAGTGGTTTGATTTTGTTTGAAACCAGCCAAATCATCCATGGCGGCCAAACCAACTATGTGATGGCGACGGTATCGTTGTACATCTCAATCTACAACATCTTTACTGGCTTGCTGCACATACTCGGTATTTTCGGCGACGAGTAAAACAGCACGCTGCTGCTATAGAGCAGCCCAAACAAAAAAGCCCCGGCAGTGCTGGGGCTTTTTTATGTTGGCAACTAATTGATGCCGCTTTCTATTAAGGCTTGGCCTCCAACTTGATCCAGCCTTCCGGCCCAAAATCAATCCGATAACGCGGGTCGCTGACGGGCGCGTATATCATCGAATCAAACCCAGATGACTTCAGTAATCGCTCCGGATTTTTTGTCGATACCGCATAATTCTGCTTGGCTTTATCGGTGTGAATTAATGCATACCGAGCAGCGGCTAATTCACCCCCAACCTCCATCACCACCGTCATATGGCTGCGGCTAAACACCCGTGCATCAAACTGCAACGGTAAATCGTTGAAGCTGGCAATCGCGTTTTTGTTTTCGTCCAAAAAAGTAACCACCGGGAATAAAATACTGGGGTGTTTATCCCCACGTTGGTGTACCACTTCGCTGGCTATAGCCAATTGATAGGGTGTCGCTAGCGTGGGTAATACCAGCGCTTCGACATAACTCCGCCCAGTTTCAGCAAACTCATGCACTGGATCATTGCGATCTACCGCCAAGCGCACGCTTTTGCCCACCGGCATAATCTTGTACGGCAAGTGTGAGAACTCACCCGTGCCGGACATTAATGCCGCCGCATTCGGTTTTTGATGCTTGGCCGCACACCCTGACAAAGCGATGCAGGTCGCTAACGCGAGCAAAGATGGTTTACCTATTTTCCGTATCATTTTAAAAACCCTGATGATGCTGTAAGCTGACTAAGCAGCTTAGTCTAACTCAGCTAGGCTCTAAGCTGTAGCAGTCAATCTCAGTTTCGTCATTATCTTGTTGCTAGACTCAGCCTAACTCACCCGCATAATCAGCCAGCCCCGGGTTATCGCTGACGCCAATCAGCTTGGGCGTGTTCAGGTATTTTAGAGTCAGCACTTGATTATCGTCGCGCGCCTTTAAGATGTAATCACGCACAATATCCCAGATCAGCCGTCCATCTGGCGCAGCCCCAACGGATGCCCAACCCGATACCGAATAGGTTTTAACTGGATCAATCGCCTCACCATTACGACTTAAACGCAAATCGGACAAGCGCTCGCTGTCTTTAGTGGGGTCAATACTGTAGTCGAGGCCACCAATACGAACCATGTCGCCACCCGACTGCAAGTACGGGTCTTTGGCAAATAAATTGTCCGCGACCCCTTCCAGTATGGTGATGATCTCGGCGCCCGTCATATCGCGCACATAGGTTTCACCGTAGGTGATCGCGCACTGGGTCATCATGTCGCCAGTGGTGATCCATTCGCCTTCTGGTACCGTCGTACCCCAGCGCACTCCCGCGGATAGAGAAATATCGGATTGATACTCGTCCATCAAAGCATCGCAGATCACTTGATCCCAGGTACCCATAAAATTACCGCGTCGATAGAGCGTTTGCCCTGCAATCGCCAGCTTTTCACTGAGCAAATCCTGATACGTCTTGCCAAGCCTATCTTGATTAAAATAAAAACTGGCATTACGGCTTTCAATCACTTGATCGTCATAAACCGTATTCATCATTTGCTGCAAATACGCTGCCATCTCTTTGTCGGGCTCAATCAAGTCTTCAAATACTGGCAGCATGTTGTAATGCATATTGACCTTGCCATCAGAAAAGTCAAAGTCCATCACACCAACATATTTTCCGTGCGAACCCGCATTGGTCACCAGGCACGTATCACCCGATATGTTTTTCACTTCGACTGGCTTCGGCATGCCATCATGTGTATGCCCACCAAAAACCGCGTTCAAGCCAGGCACGTTCTCGGCCATTTTTATGTCGACATCCATGCCATTGTGCGATAGCAAAATCACCGCATCGGGGGCATGATCGGCATGAATCTGCTCGACCAGCTCCGCCATTTCATCTTCTCGTAGACCAAATGACCAATCGGGGAAGAACTCTTGCGGGTTGGCGTTGGCCGTGCGCGGAAATGCCTGCCCAACCACTGCAATTTTAGCCCCTCCAACCTCACGAATCACGAATGGCTGAAAGGCGTGTCCCGTGTCTTCATCAAACAAACCACGGCCATCATACTTTTCTACTAAAGCCGGATAAGCATCTTCAAATAAGGACTCATCCTTAACCCGAACGTTTTGACCGATGAAATCGCCTTTAAACAAAGCGACATTATTCAGCACTTCATCTTCTTTGTAGGTAAATTCCCAGTGCCCAACCATGACATCGACGCCGAGAATATTGGACGCTTCGACCATATCCACGCCACGCGTCCACAACGCAGTAGCAGAGCCTTGCCACAAATCGCCACCATCCAGCGTCAAGGTGTTTTCTTGGCCGTTGGCCTGCTCACGCAAAGAGTCCAGCAAAGTCTTTATATTCGCAAAACCACCCATGCGTCCGAATTGCTTACGGGCATTGTCAAAATCCAGATAAGTATAGGCGTACGCATCACGGCTGCCCGCCTCCAAACCCATGCGGTCCAGCAGTTTTTGACCGACCACATGGGGCAATTGATCATACGCACCACCAATGCCCAAATTAGCGTTCGGCTCTCTAAAATAGACGGGGAAGAGCTGACCATGAATGTCGGTGGTGTGCAAAATCCGAGCACTGCCTTGCATCGGCAATTGATACAGCGCATCGGCTGCCTGGGCTGACCGAACTGAGCGGTTCAGCAAAGCAGGGAAAGTCATCGCAGCAGCACCGGCGGCTGAACCAGCCCCCACTACCTTTAAGAATTTACGTCGGTCGAATCGGGTCATAGTCGAATTGAAATGATGTGGTTTTTAAGGTTTTTAGCAAGTTACAACACTGTGCGCAACCATTCTAACCGAAAAATTCAAGCTGACAGACCATAAACAAGCCAGTAAAAACTATTTAGCTTTAACTTAAGCGAACTTATAAAACCTCAAGCTTGGCGATACTCGCAACTAACCATTTCTGGCCCGCATCTTCAAAATTGACCTGCACCCGGGCGTGCTCACCGGCTCCTTCCAAGTTGAGCACGGTGCCCACACCAAATTTGGCATGTTGCACCGATGCACCTAGTTTCAATCCAGTAGCCGTTTGAAGCTTTTGCTGACTGCTATTACCGCCCGGGGCCGGCTGGCTATACGGTGAGCGTGTATGAATTCTCCAGGACCGTGCTTCTTCGATGAATTTGGACGGCACCTCAGCCAGAAATCGCGATGGCTGGGTATACATTTCACGCCCGTGCAGTCTACGTACTTCTGCATAACTCATTACTAAGCGCTGCATCGCGCGGGTCATGCCAACATAACAAAGGCGGCGCTCTTCTTCTAGCTGGCCCGGCTCATCCAGCGATCGCTGATGCGGAAACAAGCCTTCTTCAAGGCCGGTCAAAAACACTAACGGAAATTCCAGCCCTTTGGCTGAGTGCAAACTCATGAGTTGGACGCACTCCTCCCATTCCTCGCCCTGTGCTTCACCTGCTTCCAGCGCAGCGTGGGCTAAAAACGATGATAACGGGTCTAAATCATCACCTTCTTCCAGGCTAAAGCCATCTGCCGCGTTGACTAGCTCTTCCAGGTTTTCGACCCGCGCTTCAGCTTTTTCGCCTTTATCCGCTTGATAGTGCTGCATCAAACCGCTGCGCTCCAAAATGGCTTCGGTTTTTTCTGCCAAGCTTAAGTCACCCACTTCTGCGGTCAGGCCACTAATCAGATCGATAAATCGTTTAACCGCAGCTACGGCTCGCGCCGTCATTTCGCCCGTTTTTAACAAGGCATTAGCCGCATCCCATAGGGATATTTGCTGTGCGCGCGCATGAGCTCGAATGGCATCCAGCGTCACATTGCCGATCCCTCGTGTGGGTTGATTAATCACACGCTCAAAAGCGGCGTCGGAATGGGCGTTAGCAATAAGGCGCATATACGCCAACGCATCTTTGATCTCAGCACGCTCAAAAAAGCGCAAACCACCATAGACCCGATACGGAATCCGCGCCTGCATCAGTTTTTCTTCTAACACCCGTGATTGCGCGTTGGATCGATACAACACCGCGACCGAATCACGCGCATTGCCTGCCTGCAGCCAGCCCTCTATTTGTTCAACCACGTAGCGCGCTTCTTCAAGATCATTGCTGGCACCATAGACTTGAATGGCTTCGCCATCTTTACCTTCGGTCCACAGTTCTTTGCCCATACGTCCATCATTATGGGCGATTACCGCATTGGCAGCGCTTAAAATGGTTGAGGTGGAACGGTAGTTTTGCTCTAGCCGCACAACGGTCGCGCCGGGATAATCCTGTTCAAAGTTCAGAAGATTCTCGACTCGCGCTCCACGCCAACCATAGATGGACTGGTCATCATCACCCACAGCGAATAAATTATTACTGTCTTCAACCAGCAACTTAAGCCATTGATATTGAATCGAATTCGTGTCTTGAAACTCGTCCACCAGCACATGCTGGATGCGATTTTTCCAAGTCTGGCGCACCACTTCATTGTTCCGGAACAGCTCCAAGGTGCGTAGTAATAATTCCGAAAAATCCACCAGACCACTGCGCTGGCAAGTATCTTCATAGCGCTGAAAGACGCGCACCATGGTCTGCTGATGAAAGTCTTGGCCTTGCGGAATATCCTTAGGTCTGCGGCCTTCTTCCTTATGATGATTAATCGCCCACTGCAGTTGCTTGGGCGGCCAATAGGCTTCATCCAATTCCAGCTCTTTTATTATCCGTCGAATCATGCGGTATTGATCATCGCTGTCGATAATCTCAAAGCTTTTTGGTAACCCCGCTTCTTCAAAATGGGTGCGCAATAATCGATGGCAGAGACCATGAAAGGTGCCCATCATCATCGCGCCCATCGGCAAGCCCAATAAGTCCTCAACCCGATTACGCATCTCGCGCGCGGCTTTATTGGTAAAGGTGACCGCCAAAATTGACAGCGGTGAAACCTCATAGCCCTCAACCAACCACGCGATCCGATTGGTCAACACACGCGTTTTACCGCTGCCTGCACCGGCTAACACCAATAATGGCCCCGGCGGGGCAGCCACCGCATCGCGCTGCGCACTATTTAATTCATCAAAAATATGTGAGACATCCATCGCGGGGATTCTACTATTAATGCGGCGCTACCGTGACACCCTTCATCACTTATCATGATACCTCATCGCTCGCTTAACAGTCGCATATTGCGGCTCAGATTGCTATCATCCAACGCTTCATCCAGAACGGAATCAAGCTTGAAAAACTCGACCTTAGCGCTAATTTTACTGCTGATTTATTGCGGGGTTTTTATCACTATGGCGATCAACCCATTCGATCGCGCGACTTGGTGGGCGGAGAACATCCCGGTGATGATTCCCGTCATACTGCTGGTGATCACTTATCCATGGTTCCAATTCTCCAAGACTGCTTACCTCTTGATGGCGGTGTTTTTGTGCTACCACACCGTTGGTGGTCACTTTACTTTCGCGCTGGTGCCATTTGACTGGGGTAACCGTGTGCTTTCCTGGTTGAATTGGGATTTTGTGCTCCCCGAAGGGCGCAACAACTTTGATCGACTGGGCCATTTTATGGTTGGCGTGTTCGCCTACCCCATTGCCGAGCTTGCCTACCGCAAAGGCTGGGTCACCAATTTAGGCACCGCAATTGCGCTCGGTATATTCGCACTCGGCTTTTGGGGTGCATTCTACGAAGTGATTGAGATGTACTTTGCTGAGATTTATGGTGGCGAGTCCGGAGCGGCATTTCTCGGCTCTCAGGGTGATGTTTGGGACGCGCAAAAAGACATGCTATTAGACATCCTTGGCGCCATTTTGGTGTCGGTGCTATTCTGGTTTCAATATGCCCATCGGCGCGCCTACTAGCTCAACTATTCAAACCGCAGAAATCACTATCGGTAGTGATGCTACGCCGCGCTCAACTCAGTACGATGATATTTATTTTTCTGCCGACGATGGCTTAGCCGAAGCCCGCACGGTTTTTCTTGGCGGCAATGATTTGCCAACGAAATGGCAAGATAAAGCGCGATTCGTTATCGCTGAAACCGGCTTTGGGACAGGGCTCAATTTTCTTGCTACTTGGCAGGCGTGGCGAGATGATCACAAACGGCCCAAAAAACTGTTTTATGTGTCGGTTGAAAAACATCCGATTAATCCCACACAACTTGCCAAGGCTCTTGCGCATTGGCCAGAGCTTGAAGATTTAAGCAGTCAGCTGATTAAGCAATTACCACCAGCCGTCGCGGGTATCCACCCACGCTCATTTAACCAGGGTGATGTGCAGCTGCTGTTAGTTTATGACGATATTAATACTGCATTGAAATCACTACTGATCCGAGCAGACGTTTGGTTTCTAGACGGCTTCGCGCCCAGCCGCAACCCTGACATGTGGACGCCGAAAGTTTTTGCAGCTATCGCGCGCCTGAGCAAACCCAACGCAAGTCTCGCGACCTTTACCGCTGCAGGGCAAGTCCGGCGTGATCTCATCACTGCAGGTTTTAAAATGCAAAAGCGCCCGGGATTTGGGCAAAAGCGCGAGCGCTTAGTTGGCCAGTTTTCTGACCAGCTTGTCCACCAGGCTGAACCCCAAATACCCCCTTGGTTTGCACTACCGAAACCCTACCAGAAGCCGGGCACAGCGGCTGTGGTTGGCGCAGGCATCGCTGGCGCTCAAATTGCGCGCCACTTGGCCGACAGTGGCTGGCAGGTTGATGTCTACGAGCAGGCTACCGAACCCGCCACTGGCGCCAGCGGCAATCGTGCGGGTGTGCTCTCACCCAAAGTCACGACCAAACCCAGTCTTAGTGAGCGCTTTTCTATTAATGCCTTTTTGTACCAAGTCAATCAGCTGCAGTGCTTGCGGTCAGCAACAGCGGAAATTGATTTCGATTTGTGTGGCTATACCCAACTGGCTTGGAATAAACGAGAAGAAGATCGTAGTGAAGGTCTGGCGAATAGATTTCCCGATGATCTGCTCCTATGCTTGAACGACGATGAAATATCCGATCTAACAGGTGAGACCCAGTACAACAACGCGACCCACTTCCCACAAGCTGGCTGGGTGTCGCCGCGAAGCTTGGTGCATAGCTTGCTTGATCACCCAAAGATACAATTGCTCTGCAACACAACAATATCAGCCATTCAGCCCCGCAATGATCAAGGCTGGTCGCTCAATCAATCAGGTGACTTGCCTTCTCAAACCAGCGATATCGTCGTCCTAGCTAATGGCCATTGGCTGAAGCACTTTTTACCCAGCTTGCCGGTCGTTCCCGCCCGAGGGCAATCAAGTGAAGCTCAGATCAAACCCGGCACTTTGCCACAGAACTGCGTGCTCGATCACAATGGCTATGCGATAGCCCACCCAAGTGGCAATTTGATATATGGCGCCAGCTTTACGAATAATGATTCCAACGCAGAACTCAGGGACGATGATGAATTGTTTAATCAGCGTCGGCTGAGGCAACATTTACCGCATTGGTTTAAGCACATAAGCAACAGCAAGCCCAGTCACGCAGGTGTGCGTGCCACTACGCCTGACCGTTGGCCAGTGGTGGGCGCGGTCGTCGATGATTCTCATTTTTGCACCCACTACTCAGCTCTTGCCAAAGGCCAGCATTATCACGACTATAATGACGCACCCTATCAGCGCGGCTTGTACGTGTTGGGCGGATTGGGATCAAGAGGCTTGACCACCGCAGCGTATTGCGCTCGCTTACTCACCGCGTTAATCAACGACGAGCCAATTACCAGCGATGCGCGCTGCTATTTAGCGATGCACCCCGCACGATTTTTATTGAAAACCCTGAAACAAGGAACGCTACAATAGGTTGCTAAACTACTTTATAGCACTGCCATGTCATTTGAAGCTGCCGCCGTCTTTTTTCTTGCGATCTTCATATTTGGTATCACGCCGGGGCCAGGCGTATTTGCGATCATTGCCAAATCACTCAGCAAAGGTGCCTCGAGTTGTTGGGGCTTGGCCGTCGGTATGGCGGTCAGCGATGTGATTTATCTGGTGCTCGCTTGCTTCGGCCTAGCTGCAATCGCGAGCCAATGGTCTGAGGTCTTTACTGCTATTCGCTTGATCGGTGCAGGCTATTTGATTTATTTGGGCATCAAGATGTGGCGCAGCGAACCCAAACTGGAGCTAGATAGTAACTCCGGCCAAGGTAATGATTGGTGGTCTGGACTTATGCAGGGGTTCTTAATCTCGGCTTCCAACCCCAAAGTCATCTTATTTTATTTGGCGTTTTTACCCACGTTTATGGACTTGAGCGCATTAAGCAGTAACGACATCATTCTCGCCTCTGGCTTAACCCTGGTCGCGCTGCTGTTCGGATTAACCCTGATCGCCTTTGGCGCACAACAGCTAAGAAAATCATTTAAATCTGAACACGGGATGCGTTGGCTGAACCGAGTATCAGGCTCAATCATGGCCGCAGCAGGTGGTTTTTTGATCGCCAACTGATAAAGCGTTATCAGTTGGCTTCTTTACCCGATAGTGTTGACAATCTTCGGCACTGTCGGCGGCGGTCTTAATAATAGACCACCGCCAGTCGTTATACTAATTTATAGATTTCCAAACTTACCGTTGGCATTCTTCCACTGATCCTTGGGAATAATGGTTTCTATGACATCCCAGTGTTCTACGATTTTCCCATTTTCAATGCGGAATAAATCATAAAATGATGTCGGTTGATCAGCAAAAGCGCCCTCACTAATGGTCAGCACGAAATCACCATCACCCAGTACTTTATGCACCGACGTGTAAACCATAGTGATACCTTGTTTAGCCATCGCTTCCAATGCCGCGCCCAGTCCAGACAACCCATCTGCAATCGCAGTATTGTGCTGAATGTAATGGTCGCCATCAATGAACTGACCCAATTTATCCATTTGACCTTTCACTAGAATCGAATCAACAAAATTAGCAACAGTTGCTTTATTTTGTTCAGTCTGATCAATGTCTTGGGCTTGGGTTGGGCCGTCGATTTGTGTATGACCCGATGGATTTGGGTCTGTGGCCGTTTCTTCTAAGTTGTCCCAGTGTTCAACAATTAAACCATCTTCGAATCGAAACACATCAAAGCCGATCTTGGGGCCGAAGAAATTGTAATCGGTGTGTGTAAACACAAAATCACCCTCTTCAAAAGCTCGAACAACATTGACTTTAGCACTACCTTTAGGCAGCGCCTGCAACGCTTCACCAAATCCTGCTAGGCCATCGCCCACGGATAAATTATGTTGGGTGTACTTCTCTGCGTTTACATACCCAACGGCAGTTTGATCGCCGCTTTCAATGCTGTTGAGTAAGGCAATGGCTTTATCTTTATTTGAAATAGTCACGATATTCTCCGAATTGATTTGGTTGGACGCGCAAGCTGATAGGCCGATTACGGCGGCAGATAGGGTTGTTAACAATAGTTTTCTCATGGGTTTCCTAGTGGTTGTTTGTACTAGGACCAGATTAATCAATGTTAATCAGTATGCGTAGGTCTGTGTTATCCAAAAAATAGTCCATCACGAACCTGAGTAGTTCGCTTTAAACTGAGCCGGGGTCAGAAACGTATGCCTTTTAAAATATTTAATGAAATTTGATACCTCATCAAAACCCAGGTCGTAAGCCAGTTGATTAATCTGCACCTTCTCTATAACAAGCCTTCTTTTAGCTTCAAGGACTGTATGAAAATCAATCAGCTGCTTAGGCGTCTGATTGCAGGCTAATTTACAAATTTGGTTTAATGACTTGTAAGTTGTGTGCATCATCTGTGCATAAGCTGATGCATCTCGGTTTGTCGCGAAAATATCTTCGACTAAATCTATAAACTGCAAAAACTTTACGGCTTGACGTTCGGTTAATTGATCATCAAAGTGAGGTGCTGGCCGCTCACGGTCAAGTTTCAGTAATAAGGCAGAAAATAGAAATTGTGCAATCAAACGGTTACAACTATCACCACTTAACTCGCTCTCGATTTCCTGAAGCAATGTTTCAAAGCTGTCCTTCAGTCGATTTTCTAATGTTAGTATCGGTGGATTTAAAGATATTAGGTTGGATGTAAAAAATGGCATCCTGACATTCACGTTGGTTGAATCCAAGAAACCCTGCGTAAAGAAAATGGCTTTACCTTGAGGGAAATTTTTAAAATCAAACGCATGAACCTGATCCTTACTGATAAATAAAAAGCTCCCACTCTGGCAAGGGTAATGGTTGAAGTCAATAAAGTGGCTTCCGACGCCTTCAGTTATGTAAATTAGGATATAAAACCTGACACGATTCGGCTTAGATGGATCATGATCTAACTTGGCGGCTCGTTCATAAAGCGCGGTCAAATTTATGATTTCCAGCTCTACACTTAATGAATGACCTGGTCGAAAATTCAATAGCGGTATTGGCATAGGTGATTTTTGATAAAGCTTAAATTCACCCGATACTTTTCATGTTAAAAACCACGACTTAACTATCAACGGCAAACTTAGAGGGGGCCGACATAAGCAGTGCGCCCATAAAAAAAGCCCGCAATAGTAGCGGGCTTTTACGTTGTTAGCTCAGTGCCAACGAAGGCGCTGAGATCTTACAAACTAGAGCGGTGTGACGTTTTCCGCCTGTGGCCCTTTTTGGCCTTCTGTCACTTCCATCGTTACTTCTTGGCCATCGCGCAGCGACTTGCGGCCGCCTTCGCTATTGATCGCACTGTAATGAACGAATACGTCCTTACCGCCATCATGTTCGATAAAACCAAAACCTTTTTCGTCGTTAAACCATTTAACAACGCCTTTTACTTCTTCTGACATCTTACTTCACTCAAAACACGCGCTTTTACACGCAAACATGGTGCTCTGCTTTCACAGAACGGGAACGGCCGAGTTTAACTGATTGGACTACCAAATGCAGTGCTTTATGGCCATAGAAATGGATTATTTCTAAGAAATGTCGTAAAAATCTCAAATTTACGGGTCAATCGTGGGTACTTTAGTGCCTGAATAAGCCCAATAACCGCAAATTGAGTCGCCACTCTAGTCCATTCACCTCGTCAGCAATCGGGATCAATCAGCGAACTATCATCCGTTGATTGTGACCGCTGCGGCACTTTCAATGATTTTCAAAGAGATACCCTCTTCATCAAAGCGCTTCTTTACCCCCTCTGAAATTACCACCCCGCTTCATCGATATCACCGGTAGACCACCAAAAGCGCGCAAGATACTTAACTTCAGTTTCGCCCAATTCGTAAATCCGTACCATTTTTTCCTTATCGGCGATAACGATGGGACTATTTTCGACCACGTCGAGTATCGCCGCCTGAACAACGGCTTGGGAAAAAGCCAAGAGCGGAAACAGCGGCAGGAAAGAAACAGAAGAAATCGATCAATAACAGTTTTTGAGTACATACTTATTCCCCAATGGAATCAGTAGAAAATGGCCTAACAACAGCAACGATTCCGTAGTAATGTCTTAAGCCACAGTCCGTAGTGCGCGGCCGGTAAGCATACGAAACTTGCTGCCCTCTTACTATAATCTCAGGAGCCAAAAAGCTGCTGATCAGCGTATAATTCCGGCTAAAACTCGACCCAGTGAAACGCATATGAAACCACAATTCAGCCTAGACAATTATGACGCTTATGCACGTTGGCGAGACCATAAATTGGCGCACTACCCTAGCGCCCTTTCAGACGTAACGATTGTGCTGGGCGATAGCCAATCACCCACCGCTACAGAACTTGAAGCGATGCGAAACAGCGTACAGCGCTGCAACATTGTGATTTACACCAGCAAAGCCAATCACAGCGATAAGCCCGAAGACGACCAAAAGGCTTTGATTCGATCGTTGGGTCAACAATTTTCATTGGAAAAGCTTGATCATAACCTTGGTGCTGACGCCGAAGGTATCACCGAACTGGAAGTGAAAACTGACCCCCAACACCGACGTTACGTCCCTTACAGCAAACGCGGAATTCACTGGCATACCGATGGTTACTACAATCAGCTTGATGCTCAGATATATGCCATGGCGCTGCATTGCGTGCGCCCGGCAGCTGTGGGTGGTGCCAATGACTTAGTCGATCATGAATTAGCCTACATCCACTTGCGTGAACAAAATCCAGCGTTTATCCAAGCCCTGATGCAGCCAGAGGCGATGACCATCCCGGCCAATATTGTGGACGGCAAAATACTCAGACCCGCTAGAAGTGGGCCAGTTTTTCGGTTCGCCCCGAGTGGCGATTTACATATGCGCTACACCGAGCGAGCGCGCAATATTGTCTGGCAAGATAACTCGACGCTGAGGGCTGCACTGGATTGCTTAAGCACCTATTTATATAGTGACTCGGCCCAAATCTTTCACGGACGTCTGGAAAACGGCCAGGGCTTAATTTGCAATAATATCCTGCACACACGCAGCGCTTTTGAAGATGCTCCCGCCGCACCCAGGTTATTGTTTCGCTTGCGTTACTTCGACCGAATCGCGACTGCCTAAAGCGTGTAAAACGATATACTACCGCGTCTTTGCTCTTAGCTCCTACACCTTGACCCATTCCTATTTCCGCGAAGCCAAAGGACTGGCCCAACTCGCAGCGCCGATTGCCTTAACCACGCTGATTCAGGAAGCGATGGGTTTTATCGACATGATCATGCTCGGCCGCTACGATGCCATCCAGTTTGCGGCATCGGGCTTGAGTGTTGCGCTATGGCTATTTGGATTACTCGCTATCACCGGCGCAATGATGGGCGTATCAGCAATGATTGCCCACCGGGTCGGCGCCGATAAGCCCGAGCAAGTCCGCGCCATTTATCGCCAAAGCCTGTGGCTGGCGCTTATACTGGGCGTGTTCGCCCTAATCGCGCTCCCCTGGTTAACGCGCCTTTTACCCCTAACTGGCGTCCAGGCAGAGCTGATCCCGCACGTCATCGATTACATACAAATCACCGCGTTTAGCATGCCGGCACTGGCTTTTTATATGTCGATGCGTTTTTTTAGCGAAGGCATTGAATGGCCATTACCTATGATGCTGATCGCGCTGCTTATGCTACCGCTGAATACGATCGGCAACTATTTTCTAATTTTTGGTAATGGCGGCTTTCCAGAGTTAGGTCTTAAGGGCGCTGCCATTTCAACAACGATTGGTATCAATTTATCAGTTTTCCTGCTCTGGCTGGTGATTCGAGTCGCCAAACCCTACCAGGTTTATCAAGCAGCAACACGCTACTCGGCACCAGACTTGCCGGTCATCCGCCATATTTTAGTGCTGAGTCTGCCGATCGCTGCCTCGCTGATGCTGGAGCACGGGTTTTTCCTGGCTACTTACGTATTGGCTGGCAAGCTGAGCACACTGGCGGCGGCGGCACATAACATCGCGATCAACTACGCCGCGATGATGTTCGTTATCCCCCTAGGAATTGCCGGCGCAACCACCGTTAAAGTCGGCAACGCCTTGGGTAGGGGTGAACGAGAATATGCAGGCTTTCGGGGTTGGACTGGCATTAGCCTGGCCGCACTATTTATGCTGTGCTCAGCGTGCATTTTGCTACTATTCAATCAACATATCGCACGTATTTACACGTCTGATGCCAGCATCGTCGGCCCGGCAGCAAGTCTGCTGGTTATCGCCGCAATGTTTCAATTGTCTGATGGCATCCAAGTCAGCACTGCTGGTGCACTAAGGGGCTTAGAAGACACAGCAATCCCCATGTTGCTAAATCTGGTTGCCTATTGGGTGATCGGTTTACCCTTAGCCGCTTACTTTGCCTTCAGTCATAATCTCGGCGCAAAAGGCTTATGGTATGGATTGATCATTGGTCTAACAGTCGCTGCAGTCTTATTGCTGATTCGGTTTTATCGCCTGACTCACCGCCCACCGACGTAAGCCACTTCCTACCCTTTTTTGATCTACTAATAGGCCAATAGACCTGATAATTTACCGGCATTAATCGCCGTCTGTGCAATCCATGAACAATACGCCTCAAATTCGACCAGCACGCAATAACGAGTTGGCTGCTATCCACCAAATCAACCAAGCTAACTTGCCTGCTCTAGGATCAATCACCCTGCAAGAGCTAGAACATTTATACCGCCAATCCACCTACTTTCCTGTAATGATTAGTGACGGTGATATCTTGGCCTTTATGATCAGCTTGGCCCATGGTGCCGACTACCAAAGCCCCAATTACCAATGGTTTTGCCAACGCTATGAGCAGTTCCATTACGTTGACCGGATCGCCGTCACGCCCGCAGGGCAGCGCCGAGGTATTGCTAGCCGCTTCTATCACGCCTTGTCTGACATGGCTCGCGCAAACAACGTCCCAGTCATTTGCTGCGAATACAACATTGAACCAGCCAATCCAGAATCAGCCGCATTTCATGCTGACCGCGGTTTTAAGGAAGTTGGCCAACAACCCAATAGCGGCAAAAAAGTCGTTTCGCTACAAGTGTTAACCTTATAAGCTGACCCTCTTTTGCCTTAATTGAATCCACTTTTTGTTTCTAAACTATGTTCAAAAAAATCCCCTTTTCCGTCATTCTCGCACTGGTCGCTGTGATTGGGCTAATCGCAGGCACTGTGTTTTTCTCAAAATCTTCAGTGAACCTGGATGACTACATCCCCAAAGCACAAGGCGGCGATTTTACTCTGCAAACCACCAATGGACCGTTTGCGCTCAGCGATAGTGGCGACAAACTAGCGGTATTGTATTTTGGCTACACCTTTTGCCCAGACGTTTGCCCTACCTCATTAGTTGCCATCGGTGCTGCGCTTAACATGCTGACTGAAGCTGAATTAAATAATATCGTACCGATCTTTGTCAGCGTAGACCCAGGCCGCGATACACCAGAACGACTGAAAGAATACGCCGCATTTTTTCACCCCTCCATTCTTGGCATGACCAGCACAAAGTCCAACATTGATGATATCGTCAAGCGTTACGGGGTGTATTACAAGATCGAAGCCGCTAGCGAGAGTGCTGCTGGCTATTTGGTCGACCACAGCTCTCAAATCGTGGTGGTCCAAAACGGCAAGATTAAAACAAATATCCTGCATGGCACCCCGCCCGACTCGATTGCAGAGGTGCTGAGGCGTTATCTGTAGCCGTTTTCAGTCAAACAACCTACCCGTTAAATTGCATTCGCCTCACTCACCAATGCACCGTTCAAGCCTGCTGCCCCTCCCTGCGGGATAGCTATAACTATCTCTAAAAACCAACCCAGCTAAACCCTTCGCCCCCTTTGTTCAGCTAGCCTTAAGTAAGCTAACCGCGTAGCATTATCCGCTTGAAGATGCGGGCTGGTTTTCGTCGCTGGTGGTTAGCCAGTGGAGCAAAAAGCATGGGTCCAAAAAGCACTTGCATTAATCATCTTTCTCTAATATAGTTAACTTCTAAGATATATTACAAACCAACCACAGGAACTAGATTATGACAATCAAACAACTTATCGCGCTGTTCGCAGCGGCGACGATTTCGAGCTCGGCTTTTGCTGGTTTTGACATGCCTTTTTTCGACGACGATGATGACGAAGATTACTATCGTTGGTACTACTACAACCAAATGCGTGACCAAGCGCGTGGTAATGGCGAAGGTGATGCAGGCTCTGGACCACGCGGATATTCCGACAATGGCGACTACTATCGTGGTCGTGGCAACAGCCGTGGTCGCGGACGTGGCAATGGTAGTGGCAGCGGCAATTTCGGTTTTAACATGAATGCTGATTCCGACTTCGACGGCGATTGGGACGGCAGCAATGATTGGGATGATGGCTACAATGGCGATGGCCGTGGACGCGGTCGTGGCAATGGCCGCGGCAACGGTTCATTTGGCTTCAATATGAATGCTGACAGTGACTTTGATGGCGACTTTGATGGCGATTGGGAAGACGACAACCGTTATGGTCGTCGTGACTCACGCCGTTACTACGGTGCTCCTGCACCGCGTCGTCAGGCAGCACCACGTGCTGAGTCTTCAGTTGAGTGCGGCCCTGAAAAAGTCCAAGAGTAAGTCAACCAAGGTTCTAACCTTCATTCTGGGTTAGCCGAGCGTATCAAAGCGCCTCCATTGGGAGGCGTTTTTTTTGGTTCAATACGGGTCGCCAGCCAAGGCTCGTATCGACTTGATCGCATCGGCTTGGTTTAACCTTGTTGATGATCCGCGTACAATCGGCTGCATTATTGATCGTACCTAGACCATTTAATGAGTAAGCAAAGTATCGACCCTGATAACCCCACACTCCCCGAATTAATCCCCGTCGACGAAGCCCTCCAACGGCTATTGTCAAAAGCGCCAACCATCACCGACATCGACCAAGTTCCTATCATCGAGGCTTGCGGGCGGGTTTTAGCTGAAGACATTCGTTCGACGATATCAGTGCCTCCGGCAGCAAACAGCTCAATGGACGGCTATGCTATCAATAGTGCCGACTGCCTGGGCAATGGTCCACATCCGCTTCCGGTCAGCCAACGAATCGCAGCCGGACAAACGGGCACACCGCTAGAAGCGGGCACTGCAGCGCGCATTTTTACCGGCGCCCCCATCCCGCCGGGTGCTGATGCTGTCGTCATGCAGGAACAAACCGAACGTACAGAAGACGTGATTACGATCAACGCTGCAATCAAACCGCTGCAGAATATCCGTGCTACAGGAGAAGACGTTAAAATCGGCGATACCGTACTAAGTCAAGGTCGGCGCTTAAGCCCTCAAGACATCGGCATTCTCGCTTCCGTTGGGATCACCAAAATACCGGTTTTTCGGCGCTTACGGGTTGGTATCTTTTTCACCGGCGACGAGCTACGCGAACCTAACCAGCCCCTGCAAGCCGGTCAAATTTATAATTCTAACCGATACACCTTGCGTGCCTTGCTGCAAAACCTTGGCTGTGAGTTACTTGACCTTGGCATCACCGAAGATAGCTTGGCGGCCACCAGCAGCGCTATGCAGCAGGCCGCCGAAGCGGACTTGGTCATTACCAGTGGCGGTGTTTCTGTCGGCGAAGAAGACTATGTGCGGATAGCGCTGCAACAGTTGGGCACGCTTGACATGTGGCGCATTAAAATCAAACCCGGAAAACCACTGGCTTTTGGGCGCATTGGTACTACGCCCTTTTTGGGAATGCCGGGCAACCCAGTCTCTGTGTTTGCGACATTTTGCATTATGGCGAGACCTTTTATTTTATGCATGCAAGGCAATGCGAATACTACCGTACCCACCTACCCGGTTATAGCAGACTTCGATTGGTCGGGTGATTCTCGGTTGGAATATATTCGCGTTCGTTTGGTGCATGAAGACAACGATCAGCCACATCTACAGCTATTCTCAAACCAAAGCTCAGGCGTATTGACCTCCACCTCATGGGCGACTGGATTTGCCATCGCCGAGCCGCATGTCAACATCCAGCAAGGCGATCACATTCCCTATCTGCCGTTCAACTCGGTTTTTGCGAGTTAGATTCTTGCTCCGCTCAAAGTTCACAGCGAGTTAATGGCCGCTTGCTACCCTGAGCCAAGGATCATTCACCGAAGAGATTTAGCCATGAACTATCGTCAATACACACTGATCGCCAGTCTACTTATGTCTACCACCATTGCCCAAAGCCAAACCCAACCCCAAGAAACCATTGCTCGCGAAAGCGATCAGACCGCACTAGCGCTGACCATATATAACCGGGATTTGGCATTAGTCAAAGATCAACGCACCATCAGCCTTCAGCAAGGTGAGCAGCAATTGGCTTTCGAAGACGTCAGTGCTCGTATCCAGCCTGAGAGCGTCATATTGACCGCGCTGGACAAGGCTGTGCCTGCGCCACACTTAATTGAGCAAAACTTCGAGTTTGATTTATTAACCCCGCAAGCCTTGCTTGATAATGCAGTTGGAGAAACGGTGACTTTGGTACGCACCCACCCAACTACTGGTGAGGACTTTGCCGAACCAGCCACCGTCTTGTCAACTGAAGGCGGCACGGTTTTGCAACTCCCAAACCGGGTTGAAGTCAATCCACCGGGGCGCATCGTATTTGACGGTGTCCCAGCACGACTGCGCGCGCGCCCAACCCTGCTGATGACGCTTGATTCTGAACAAGCCAGCGAACAACCCTTAGAGCTCAGTTATTTGACCACCGGCCTCGGCTGGCAAGCTAATTACGTGGCTGAACTCAATGCTGATGAATCCGCGCTGGACTTGACCGGCTGGGTAACGCTGAATAACCAAAGCGGCATCACCTATCGCAATGCACAAATCCAACTGGTTGCTGGTGACGTCAATCGCGTGTCACCCATGAAACACATCCAACAACTCGGTCGCGCCATGCGGGCTGAAGCAACGATGGCTGCCGATGTTCAGGAAGAAGCCTTATTTGACTATCACTTGTATACGCTGGAACGGCCGACTGACATCGCAAATAGGCAAACCAAGCAAGTCGCGCTAATGAGCGCTAATCTAGTTCCTGTACAAAAAGCCTATGTTTTGCGCGGCCAGGAATGGTTTTATTTCAATCGCATTGACCCGCAGGAAGACTTAAAGGTTGCAACCGAACTCAGTTTTTTGAACGATAAACCAAGCCATCTGGGCCTGCCACTGCCCAAAGGCATCATCCGCCTGTATCAGGCTGACTCTAAAGGCAGTGCCCAATTTATTGGTGAAGACAGCATCGACCACACACCAGAGAATAAACGCATCGTGATTAAGCCGGGAAATGCGTTTGATATTACCGCTAGCAAAACTCAGCAAACCTTTAAACAGCGCAATATCAAGAACGGTAATTTGACGCAAACCGAAACCATTGTAGGCACCCGCATCACACTTGCAAATGCCAAAGAGGAAGTGGTTGAAGTTCGGATCGAGGAAAAATTCCCGGGTGAGTGGACAATTGTCGATAGCTCGGTTGCAGAAACTCGCAAAGGCCAAACCGCCAGCTGGAAGGTGTTGGTACCGGCGAAATCAGAAGCCCTCCTTGAGTTTACGGTACAGCTTCGTTACTAGCCTACCCAGTATCAACAAACGCCCACTTACAATGGTGAATCACCATAAGGTGTACTCGCGAGCAGCTAACTAAGTCTCTTCGACTGACTGGCGCAGTTCTGCCAGATCAATAACACGAATAATGCGCCGCTGTTTTTCGATCGTTCCCGCCTGAATTAAGCGCCGAAATTCGCGGCTGACTGCTTCTCGGTGAGTACTAACGCGCGAAGCAATTTCGTCGTGTGTCGGCATACAATCAATCACCACGCTACCATCTGGACCCTCAACCCCATCAACCTCCGCTAAACGCACCAACTCGGCTCGAATACGGATAGGCACTGGCCGAGTAGTGTACTCATAGACGCGCTCATCCAGACGCCGGACTACATGACATAAGCGCAGCAACATTAAGCGCGAAAACTCAGGAGACGATTCCAGCAATGTATTGAAAACGGGGTTGAGGATAGTGGTAACCCGTGTATCTTCCAGTGCAATAATATTGGCCGTCCTCGGCAAACCATCAATGGCGGCTATTTCGCCAAACATTTGCCCCGCAGGAATATCGACAAAACTGACGCGAATACCAGTTTCAGTAAAGCGCGTTACCCGCACCACGCCATAGTTGACGATAAACACGTCTCGACTAGGCTCGTTTTCTCGGACCAACTGTTCGCCTTTGGCGTAGTTGCGATGCACGCAGATAGCACTTATTTTCTCCCGGGTTTCGGCAGACAGTGTTTCAAGTGGGTGGCTTAACGCTAAATCTTGATCCATAGTTTTCCTCGTTACCAGTGGATACCGGTTCCGAGGATAATACCATTAGATTTTGTCAAACCTGAAGTGCCATTTGACTCATAGTCTACATCCAATTGACGAAAGCCTGCCCGCAGGGTCAGGAATGGCAAAGGCTCAAATAAGATGCCTGTTTGCAACTCATGGCCACTGATATCAGAATAGCCATCAACGCTGCTCAAAGACGGCATCCACACCGATTGGCCATATAAAGATACGATACCTAGGAGGCCGACCCGGCCTTCCAACGACAAGCGCACACCATCGGTATTACCGCCGGTATCAAGCTGCATACGTTCCCAGCCGACGCCCGCGCTAACAAACGTGTTATCGGTTAGTGAGAACAAACGGCGGGTCACATCAACATTCAAACGAGAGGGATCTTCAAGCGCGCTTGAGTCTAGCGAAGTATTGAAGAATTCCCCTCTTAAGCCCCAGTTATCGCCCAACCAAGTTTCGCCCGAAAGAATAAATGAATCCGCATCAACACTGCGCTCAAAGTCAGATACGGCGCCACTGGATTCATAGTCGCCAAACCCCAAATCAAGCATCAGCCTGCCATCAACCGGACCAAGCGCGTGCGCAGGCGCTGCGATCAACAGCGCCAACCCCGTCACTTGGCCTACTATTACCCGGCCTATCATTGTCCAACCACCTGCCATCGATTGCTCCAATACGTACTTGATCAATTTTAATTAGCCGTTCATTATAGGCCTAATGATTTAACCAAATCTGAACCTGACGACTTTTTAATGGCCAACATTCCTGACTCCGTCCGTATCGACCGTTGGCTCTGGGCCAGCCGCTGGTTCAAAACCCGGCCGCTGGCTGCTGATGCGGTCAAAAAGGGGCATGTTCGGCTCAATCAAGGGCGAATAAAACCGGCCAAACCAGTGCGGGTCGGCGATGTCTTATCCCTCAAGAAAAACCACCTCGATTTTACCCTTCAGGTGCTTGATTTATCGGAAAAACGTTTGAGCGCACCCCTGGCACAAGCTTTATATCTGGAAAGCGCAGAGAGCATCGCCGCCAGACAGAGCGCGAGCGAACAAGCAGCCTTGCAACAAGCGCGCCAAGCACCCCATCGTGGGAGGCCCACAAAAAAAGATCGGCGCATCCTCAGCCGGATAAAAAGGTCGCACGAAAGCGCATAAGCTAGCGTACACTCGCGGCGTTGAGGCTCGCGCTAATTGGCATCCCAATTAGTGTCGGCATCACAGCATATTATCCATTATTTACTGATGCTTAGACGTGATTAACTCCAGCAAACCTAACTTCGATTACGCCTTATTACTGTTGGTGGCGATGATCTGGAGTTCATCATTTGGTTTGATAAAATTGGCTGTTGCTTACGTCGGGCCAGCAACGCTAACCGCGGGCCGTACCAGCATCGCGGCGATACTGCTACTCGCTTGGCTTTACTTCGTCAAAAGACTCAGTCTACGCTTTGACTGGCAAGCGCTGCGCCATTACACGGTGGTCGGGGTTTTTGGCAACATCGTGCCATTTACTTTGATCGGCTGGGGCGAGCTAACCATCCACAGCTCAACTGCCGCAGTCTTGATGGGCGTCATGCCCATCTTCGCAACCATTTTGGCGCATTGGCTGTTGGACGATGAAACAGTCACCAGAACGACCGTGTTCGGCGTTGGTTTTGGTATGGCTGGTTTGATTGTCCTAACCGGATCCACTGCTTTAGCCGGGCTGAGCGATAACGTTATCGCTCAGCTGGCTGTTTTGGTCGGCGCTCTGTGTTATGGCGGAGTAACTATCTATGTGCGCCGCTACGTGCGAATGAGACCATTGGTCGTCTCTACCGGCGCGACTCTAGTCGCTGCAACTGGCAGCACGCTGCTGGCCTTTTTATTAGAAAGCCCAACCACCGCGGACTGGTCAATGGGCGCATTCATCCCGATCGTGCTACTGGGCATTTTTCCCACCGCCATTGCAACACTGTTGTATTTCCATCTGATCAACCGACTCGGTGCTACGACCTTTTCGCAGGTTAACTTTTTAATCCCATTACTCGGCAGCCTGATAGGCATCGTCTTTATGGGTGAACCTGCACACTGGCGAATTGGTGTTGCCTTAGTGTTGATTTCATTGGGTATTATGCTGGTCCGACGAAGGGCATAAGCGATTCCTGCTTGCAGGTTTCGACAAACTATGTTGATATCTCCGGCCTAACGCCAGCCATAGTCAGAAGTCCAAGAATAATGCCACGAAATCGTATTACTCATCTCAGCGCTAGCCATCGAAAACTGATCACCGTTACTTTGCTGATCACCCTGTGGTTGGTAGCTAACCTTGCGCTAGCTGCTGATCAATTAATCAATCGAATTAGCATTGAAGGCAATAAAAAGACTAAAGATGCGATTATCCTGCAAGAGTTAACTTTTGAGCCGCAAACAACTGTAGACGACGCCACACTAGAACAGTCACGCCAAGCGATTATGGATCTGGGTTTGTTCGAATCGGTGCAAGCCTCCGTCGGCCCGGATACCTTGGGTTCACCCAGCGATTTGGTACTCACCATTACCGTCGTTGAGAAAAAACACGACTGGTATGTGTTGCCGCGCATCAATCGCAACGGCGATGGTGACATTACGCTGGGCGTAGACCTGCGGATCAACAATTTGCATGGAAAGAATCAAAAATCGAATTTCACCTTAGCGCATAAATCCTATCAAGAGTCTTCTCTAGACGAGGAAGTTCGACTGAACTGGACTTATGTTGATCCACGCATTGCCGGCACCCGGTTCTCAGCCGCGCTGAAAACCATTCTTCTCAACGTCGGCGTTGACGAAGAACGCGGCGACCGGCAAGGCTTGTTTGACCGGGATCAGTTGTACATTGAGGGACGGTTGGGCAAGTGGTTTTCAGATAGCGGCCAAAGCTCGGGTTTACGGGTCGAGCTCGGGCTGGGGTACAGCTACTTCAATCACAAATATATTAGTGGTGATCAAGACTTGTTATTTGACGCCAATGTGGTGACCGCAATTGGCCGTGTTGAATACACCAAAGTCCACGACTACTTATTCAGCCGAGAAGGATTTTCGGTCGGGTTTGAATTGGAAAACGCCAACAAAGACTTAGGGTCGGATGTTAGCTATACCCATCAATCTGCCTTTTACCGACGCTACATTGCACTGGGTGCCAATAAACACACCAACCTCAACATTCAAGTCTTGGCAGGAAGCGGCGACCGCTCGACGTTTGGCGACCCGATCTATGATTTCAGCGGCGACCGCACGATTCGCGGCATCCCCCGCGAAACCCTTGAGGGCGATGCGTTTTTCCTGGTTAATACTGAATACTTAAGGCCATTGTTTGGCAAGGAGGAACTACGCGGCGGTGCCATCCTTGATTTCGGCAATACCTACGACAATATCGGCGATATTAGTGATTTAGACTTTGAGTTCGGTGCTGGTATGACCCTCCGCTGGAAGTTGAAATCCTGGGTAAATACTGAAATTCGGATTGATGCTGCCCGTGGCTTTGGCGATTACGGCGAAAATAAAGTCTATTTCTCAACCCGCGCTTTTTTCTAAACGCTCTTTTAGCGCTTCATCCAGCCACCACAACGTGCAGTCGGGTTGACTTATTTGTGCGCTGCAACAACAATACGTTCACCTGAAACTCTGATTCTGACATGCTAGATTGGACCGAGGTCGATACCGTGTTTTTGGATATGGATGGCACCCTTCTCGACCTACACTTTGACAACCACTTTTGGCTGCAGCACGTTCCCTTGCGCTATAGCCAAAAACAAGGCATCAGTATTGACGCAGCCAAAGACTTGTTATTTCCGCGCATGCGGGCTCTGCACGGCTTATTGGATTGGTATTGCACCGACTTCTGGAGCAAAGAATTGGGCTTGCCCATCATAGCCTTAAAGCGAGAAACCAGCGACTTAATCCAGCTACGACCACAAGCCGAAAGGCTATTGGCAGCGTTACAGGCGTCCAATAAACGCTCCGTGTTATTCACCAACGCCCACCCGGACACCGTTGGCCTGAAAATGGAAATGACTGGAATTGCCCATTACTTTGATGCAATCATTACTTCCCATGAAATTGGTGTTGCCAAGGAAGACAGTGACGCCTGGCGCAACCTGGGCAAAGTAGAAATTTTTGACCCCAAACGAAGCCTATTTATTGACGATAACTTCAATGTCTTGCGCTGCGCCAAAGACCATGGGATCGCAATACAATTGGGGATCACCCAACCGGATTTGTCGGGGCCGAAAATCAGCAGCGACGAATTCAACCTGATTGATGATTTCTCACAGCTTCTGCCTTTATGAATTTTATCGAAGCTTACGAAGCGGAAATCGCAGCCAACAGCCTTGAGCACGACCTTGAGCAGCAACCGTTAATTTTAGAACTTGACCGCCTCGCTCAAGAAATCACCGCTACGAAGAAGGTGTCCGCGCGCGCTCCCTGGTCCACTCACTGGCAAAAGTTAACCCGCAGCAAGCCAAGCCTTGAGCCGATTCCCGGCGTATACATCTGGGGAGACGTCGGTCGCGGTAAAACGCACCTGATGAATGTGTTCTACGATTCGTTGCCCTTTAAAGATAAATGGCGAATCCATTATCATCGCTTTATGCAGTGGGTGCACGAACAAAGCGGCCGTTATGCCAATCTGCAAGACCCGCTAAAGCGCATCGCCCAGCGAGTCGCGTCAAAAAATCGCATCTTGTGCCTAGATGAGTTTATGGTCACCGACATTGCCGATGCTATGATTCTAAACGGTTTGCTAAAAAACCTGTTTGAAGCCGGTGTAACGCTAGTAACCACCGCTAATTGCCACCCGGACGAGCTATACAAAAATGGCTTGCAGCGCGCTCATTTCTTGCCAGCGATCGACTTACTGAAAACACACACAGTCGTGATAAACGTCGATGGCGAGCGCGACTATCGCAAGCGTGCCTGGATTTGTGAAGATATCTATTACACCCCACTCGGCGAAGCCGCAGAAAATGGCCTAGGGCGTTGCTATCAGCGACTAGCTACCCAGCCTGAAATCAAGGCTAGCGAAATTATGGTTGCTGGTCGGCCAATTATTGTTCATAGCGTGAGCGAAGATATCGTTTGGTTTGATTTTCATCACATCTGCCAAACCACTCGCTCACAAAAAGACTATATCCAGCTCTCAAACCAGTTTCAAACCATCATCATCTCAAACGTGCCCGAGCTGAGCAAAGACGATGATGATGCCGCGCGCCGCTTGATCAACCTGATCGACACGGCCTATGATTACGGTACCAATTTATTAGTCTCAGCCGCAAAACCACCCGAACTAATCTATACCGGTTCTCGCCTACAAAAGGCATTCAAGCGCGCAGCCAGCCGCCTGTGGGAGATGTCGACAAAAGAATATTTGATCAATTCCCGGCAAGGCATTAGCCCCTGATCTTCCCATTTTGTGCTGCCACCTGGCTGCTATTTGAACTCAATTTGAGCTAGAATCTGCGGGTTACATAATTCATCAATCAGGATACTGCATGCGGGTTCTCATCACCGGTGGAGCCGGATTTATCGGTTCAAGCTTGGCGCATCGTTTACTTGATCGTGGCGACGAAGTTGTAGCTATCGATAACCTCAACGATTACTACGAAGTCAGCCTCAAACAAGCACGCCTAGCGCGACTGAATGATCACGAGCATTTTAGTTTTCAAAAGCTCGATATCGCTGACCGCGATGGGGTCAAACAGTTATTCGCTGACCACCACTTTGATGCGGTTATGAACCTTGCTGCCCAAGCCGGGGTACGCTATTCGCTGGAGAACCCAAGCGCTTACGTCGATGCCAATTTGGTGGGCTTCGGCAATATTCTTGAAGGCTGTCGCCATGCAGAAGTCAAGCATCTGGTCTTTGCTTCGTCCAGCTCGGTTTATGGTGCCAATACCAAGCTGCCTTTTTCTGAAGATGACCCGGTTGATCACCCGGTGTCACTGTACGCTGCCAGCAAAAAAGCCAACGAGCTGATGGCGCACACTTACGCACACCTATATGACTTGCCCTGCACCGGGCTGCGGTTTTTTACCGTTTATGGCCCTTGGGGCCGGCCTGATATGGCGTTTTTTAAATTCACTAAAATGATGTTAGCGGGAGAACCCATCCCGGTATTTAATCATGGCAAATTATCTCGGGATTTTACTTATATCGATGATATCGTCGAAGGCGTGGTTCGGGTGATTGATCGGCCAGCTACAAGCGCCCCTGATTTTTCATCAGACTCCCCTACCCCAGCGTCCAGTAAAGCTCCTTATCGCATCTATAATATCGGCAACGGCTCTCGCATACAGTTGATGGATTACATCGAATCGCTGGAAACCAGCCTGGGGATCAAAGCCGACTACAACATGCTACCGATGCAAGATGGAGATGTACACGCCACCAACGCGGACATTTCACGACTCCAGGCGGAATTTGGTTTCACCCCCACGACTGACGTCCAAACCGGATTGCAACGCTTTGTGGACTGGTATCGCGAGTACTATCAAGTAGGCCTTGCGTGAGCTTTCATACGCCCATCCAGGCCATTCCGCCCTCATTGGCGATTGCCCGCTATTTGCATGATTTCCCACAGACAACCAGCATAGACTTGATCGGCCCACTGTATCAAGGCGCAGGCGTATTTACTGGCCCCGTGCTCTTTGTGGATGGCGGCGCTGCGTTCAAGGCTGATCACATCGGGTTTTCGGTGGGGGATGGCGACTCTTATACCGGCGAGCTGGATGAACAACTGGATCATCGTAAAGATTATTCCGACTTGGCATACGCTTTATTTAGCGTTCCTGCGCACTTTACCCATGTACACCTGCGTGGTTTCTTGGGTGGGCGACGCGACCACGAATGGTTGAATCTGGGCGAGGCCGCGCATTTTCTGAAAAGCCGCCATCAACCCACTCACGTCCATTTCGACGAACTCGTGACTGGTCTCAGCGCGGGTAACTGGCAGTTGCAGATTACTGAAGCATTCAGCTTGATAACCACCGAATCAACACTCATCACCTTGAGCGGTGACTGCGACTATCCTCTGATCGAACCTACTCGCTTAGAAGCGCTGTCATCGCATGGCCTGAGCAATGTTGGCACTGGCTCTATCGAGATGAAAACCGATAAACCGATATTTATCATATACCCTGATCGTGACGCGCTGGTGTAACATCCGATCATGGCAAATTATATCGACAATGGCGTGCAGGTGATTGAAATCGAAATCGAAGCATTGCGACAATTACGCCAACAAATCGATGACAGTTTCACCCAAGCCTGCGAATTAATACGCGAATGCCGTGGACGCGTAGTTGTCACTGGCATGGGCAAATCTGGTCACATCAGTGGCAAAATAGCCGCCTCACTGGCAAGCACTGGCACCCCCGCTTTTTTTGTCCATCCCGGTGAAGCAAGCCACGGCGATCTTGGCATGATCACACGCGATGATATCGTCTTAGCGCTATCCAACTCAGGCCAAACACCAGAAGTATTAACCATCGTGCCGATTGTTAAGCGCATGGGCGTCAAGCTAATCACGATGACGGGTGCACCAGACTCGGACTTGGCTAAAACCGCTGACGTACACCTAAATGTCAGCATCGCCCGTGAAGCCTGCCCACACAACCTCGCTCCAACTGCCAGCACTACTGCTGCATTAGCGATGGGGGATGCACTCGCGGTCGCGGTGTTGCAATCACGCGGATTCTCTGCGGATGATTTTGCTCGAACTCACCCCGGCGGCACTCTCGGCAAACGATTATTGTTATACGTCAGCGACATTATGCACACCGGCGACGAAGTGCCGCTGGTCGATGAAAATGCCACCTTGAAAGACGTGCTGGTAGAAATGACCACAAAGTCGTTGGGCATGACGGGTGTGGTTGATCATAAGCATCACTTGCTGGGCATTTTTACCGATGGCGATTTACGCCGCACACTGAGTCAGCCCATTGACCCTGAGCAAATCACCGCGCGTGAAATCATGACTCCAGAGCCATGGACAATCAGCCCCGACACGCTGGCTGCGGAAGTCGTACGGACGATGCGTGAGCACGCCCAAACCGGGCAGCACGCAATTAACGCTGTATTCATTACTGACCCAGACAATGTGGTCTTGGGCGCACTTAACACACACGACCTGCTACGCGCTGGCGTCGTTTAGATTGGCATAGGATATGACCACCAGTATTTCCCCATCGACACAGCAAACTATTTGGCTGTTTTTTGTACTGGCTTTGCTGGTCATTTTGAGCGTCTGGATGCAAAGTATTTTGTTCTCTGACCCGGAAGATAAAGTTAAGGCAGCAGCCAGTAATGACCCCGACTACTACATTGAAAATTTCTCTTCCTATGGCATCGATGAAGAGGGAAAACGGTATGAGTTAGAGGCGGATCGTCTGGTACACTATCCGGCTGAAAATAAAGCGCTGTTAGATCGCCCTCATTTGACCCAAATTCTGGATGAAATTGGCCCGACCCATATCTACGCTGACTCGGGTTGGCTGTATGCCGATGGGTCGGAAATCTTGCTAACCGAGAACGTCAAAGTGATCAGAAGCCAGGACGGGGATGGCTTGGGCGGTGGCGCTACTGCACAACGAATGCGAATTCGATTAAAAGAGAAAAAACCATGAAGCATTTGATTTCACTCGTTTATATTGCTTTCTTACTGGCACTGCCATTAAACGCCAGCGCACTATTAACCGACAGCGCACAACCGGCAACCTTGGACGCTGATGAATTTGACCTCGACTTTCAAACCGGTGTGCGCACCTATCGTGGCAACGTCGTTTATCAACAAGGAAGCATTCGCCTTACAGCCGATGAAATCGTCGCTTATTTCCGCGATGGAAACCTAAGCAAAGCGGTCGCCCGTGGCAACCCTGCCCGCTTCAAACAGCGACCCGACAACAAGCCTAGCGACGTGGTCGGTACCGCTCAAACGATTGAGTTGGACCAAGTCGCTAACATTATCACGATGACAAAAAAAGCAACCGTTACTGAGGGAGATAACACCATTTCCGGCGCCCAGATTACCTACAACATGACCACAGAAAAAGCCAAGGTCGTTCAAGGAAAAAGTAAGCCGCGCACACAGCCGGCACAAACCACTGAGGGCAGCACTGCGATTGGTCAATCCGAAGGTTCAAAAGTTGAGGAAGAAACCACTTCTGGCCGCCCAAGACTGATTATCAAACCCCGAAAGAAATGAGTACCGAATTCCAGCAAAAGGAAAAATCAGAAAATACGCTGGTTGGCAAAAACATAAGCAAAATCATTCGTGGCAAGACCATCGTTGATGACGTCACTATTGAGGTAAATAGCGGCGAAGTAATTGGCTTGTTGGGCCCCAATGGCGCGGGTAAAACGACTTGCTTCAATATGGTGATCGGTTTAATCCGGCACGACACCGGCTCTATTTTGCTCAATTCTGAATCGATTGGTGATTTGCCAATGCACGAACGTGCTCGGCGCGGTATTGGCTATCTGCCTCAGGAAGCCTCTATTTTTCGTCGCCTGTCTGTTGAAGAAAACATCATCGCGGTACTTGAAACCACGCGCAAAGGGAACAAAAAATCGCGCAAAGAATACGCGTTACACATGCTTGAAGAATTCGGCGTTGTTCATAAGCAGCACGCAATGGGAATCACACTGTCAGGTGGTGAGCGCCGGCGGGTAGAAATTGCACGAGCGGTCGCATTAAGCCCCGCTTTTATCTTGCTAGATGAACCTTTTGCTGGCATTGATCCACTCTCAGTACGCGACATTCAACGCGTCATACGCATGTTGCAAGAACGCGGCATTGGCGTGCTGATCACCGACCACAACGTCCGCGAAACCTTGGGAATTTGCAACCGCGCCTATATTCTTACCTCTGGCAAGGTCTTAGTGGGCGGCTCGCCGGCGGAAATTATGGCGGATAAGCGTGCGAAGTCAGTTTATCTGGGTGACGACTTTAAGCTTTAGGACCTAGTTCTCACAGCCTAGCCCCAAATACCCACTTGAAACCCATCGACATCAGTTATTACCAACAACGCACTTCGACTTTTACCCATCAGGTAGTATAAAATGGGCTTCATGGTACTAATAACAATGAGTCGTCGTTCATGAAGCAAGGGCTTCACGCAACCCAGGGGCTCGCCCAAAAGCAAACTCAAAACCTGACCGCACAGCTGCAACACGCCGTTAAAATTCTGCAGCTATCGCACTTCGCTCTGCTGGATGAAATAGAACTCGCGCTGGAAAGCAATCCGTTCCTGGATCGGGCTGAAAATAGTTTTACCACCCACCCCAACGATCAGGGCGACTCCGCCTACCATACCCCGCAAGGCATGGATGGCGCTATCGGCTCCGACGATTCATTAAATTTTCGCGGGGCATCACATTTCAATGAGCCACCCGATTTTGAGAGTGCTGCCTATTCTTCGTCGCCGCCCAGCTCACTCATTAAGGTCCGGCAATCAAACGCTGACCACAGTGGTAATGCGCTTGAGAATATTGGAAGCTATTCCACCGGGTTACACGAGTTGTTGCGAGATCAGGCCCACGCGACACCGCTCAGCGATGACGAACACGTCATTATCTCAATGCTGATTGAATCCGTGGATGAGCGCGGCTATCTAACTTGCAGCGCAGATGACATCGTTGATTGGTTGCTACCCGAACGCGTCATCAGCCGTCTCGCCGTTGAAAAGATCATTCACGTGCTGCAAAGCTTCGAACCCGAAGGTGTTGGGACGCGGTCATTACAAGAATGCCTCCTCGTTCAGTTAGCCCTGCTAAGCGATAGCAACGACCCGAAAACACTCAATACTGCCATTCGTATAGTGAGTCACCACCTTGACGATGTTGCAGAAAACCGAACAAAAGCGATCCTGCGTAATCTAAGCATCCGTAACAAAGACTACGCGCGCAGCTTAGCATTGATCCGCAGCCTTAACCCTACCCCGGGCTTAGCTTACAGCTCGGTACCTGACCAGTACATTCGGCCCGATATTGAAGTATTCAGCCATCACGGTAAATGGCGCGCTCGTCTCATCGACCAATCTCTGCCAAATCTGATGCTGAACCAGCACTACATTGAGCTCCTGAAATCAAATGCCAAAAACTCTCAACATACAGCACTCAAGGGCCAGCTCGAAAAGGCGCGCGCACTCTTAGGTCACCTTGAAAAGCGGCAGCAGACTATTCTATTAGTCGCCGAAACCATACTCACTCGCCAGCAGTCGTATTTTGAGCTAGGTGATATCGGCATTCAGCCACTGACCTTGCAAGACGTTGCGGACGCGATTGACATGCATCCATCGACCATTTCCCGTGCAGCTAACGAAAAATATATGCTGTTCGCAGGTAAAACGATTCCTTTCAAGCACTTCTTTTCTGGCGGTATTGGTAGCGGCAACGATTCAGAGACTTCAGCGCGCGCTATACAAGCGATGATCAGGGCAATCATCGCTGATGAAGATCCACAAAAACCAGTAAGCGATAACCAACTCATGGCTCTGCTCAAGCAAAAAGACATTAGCATTGCCAGGCGCACGATCGCAAAATATCGCGATCTTTTACATATTCCTTCTTCCGCTAAGCGGAGGGCTCATCACAACCCGTAATAATCTAAGGAGAACATTATGCAAATATCCATAAGCGGACAACAACTTGAGGTTACCCAGGCACTTAGAGACCATGTCAATGAAAAACTAGACAAAATCATTCGGCATTTCGACCACGTCACCAATGCCCAAGTCGTACTGCATTTGGAAAACGGCACTCACAAAGCAGAAGCCAATATACACATCAAAGGCGCTTCGCTACACGCGACTGGCAAAGCTGGAGACATGTACGCGGCAATCGACTCAATGTCCTCAAAACTGGACCGCCAAGTGTTAAAGCACAAAGATAAAATGACCGACCACCATCAAGCAGAAGGTGGGGTAAGCGCCATTCAGGAAGAAAACGTAAGTAGCTAATTATCTGGCGATGATGCGGAGCACTTATTCCGCATAGATTTGGAACTATTAAATAGTCAGAGGCACTAAGTATTAGCAATTAGAGTCCTAAAACCCCATTATGAAATCAACTATTTCGGCTGCAGTGGTCTTTTGTGGCCTAACGTTTGGCGCACAAGCAACAGAAATCCCCTTATCACTTGAAACCGGTGCCTGGCAGGCATTAACCTACACCAGCGTTCAATCTAATGTCGTCAAAAACACGGGCGACAGCATGAATATTCATATCATGGGCTCAGCTAGCCCGCTCATATACGTATTCGACCAACCCCAGATTATCCAGTCTATTCTGGCCAGTGGCAGCCTTAGTGGCGTGCCTACACTGCCTAAACATGCTGAACAAGGTGATGAGGGCGCGGATGACTTTGCCCTACGAATTGGCTTGGTCTTAGCTGGCGATAAACAGCTGGGGCCAGCTCAGCAACTATTCGCCCCTAAATGGATAAAAACTGTGTATGGCTTGGCGCCAGAGAATACCGGCATCGATCATATTCTGTTTTTGAACGTCGCCCAGTCACTCCAAACTGGCTGGCAGCAGCGAACCCACCCAAACAGCGAAGGATTGTTCGTCGAGCACAAGGTTGCGGAAGCTATGGGTGCGGGTACATTCTTAATTGATCACACGTTCGACCAGACCAAACAAGTGATCGCGCTGTGGATCAGCGCTGACGGTGATGATACCCAGTCGAGCTTTGATGTCACCATCGACAGCATTAGTTATCAGTAAGATCAAACCACATGGCTAGCACGACGCTGTACCATTGCTTTGACCCAATGTGCAGTTTCTGCTGGGCGTTCAGGCCCAGCTGGGATCAATTCAAGCAACAGTTGCCCAAGGCGATACAACAGCCCGTTGAAATCGTTAATTTGGTGGGCGGTTTAGCCCCAGATTCAGACGATCCCATGCCTGAAGCCATGCAGCGAAAACTGCAAGGCATTTGGCGACACATCGCGCACAGTATTGCTGGAACGCCGTTCAATTTTGATTTTTGGGAACAGTGCCAGCCCAGACGATCGACCTACCCCACGTGCCGCGCTATTTTGGCTTGCCGGGAATTAGCCCCCGAGAAAGAAGACGACCTACTGTTTGGTATTCAAAGCGCCTATTATCTGTGTGCAAAAAATCCTTCGAATCTAGACACCTTGATTGAGGTAGCCAGTCACATGGGTATCGAAGCTAATGATTTCGCCGATCAAATCAGCGGCGATGACATCGAAATAAAGCTACAACTGGAGCTTCAATTCGCCCGCTCACTCGGCATGAATAGTTTCCCCAGCTTAGTGCTAAAAAACAACGACAGCTATTGGAATATCCCTATCGACTACCATAACCCGGCATCCATGATTAAAGCCATAAGCTCCGTTCTGTAAGCCAGAGAAAGGTATAGACACAAAAAAGCCGCGCGTCTTTCGACGCTCGGCACTTTCAATTCAGCGCTAGTCCGTAATTACACGGTAGGTCCCTGATTATACATACCAGCAGGCTCGTTCTCGCCAATGCTGATTAACCCCACCCATTGCTTCTTGAACACTGTCCATTCGTCCGTATCACAGTCGTAGGTTGAGTTTCACTAAACACTTCCAGCTGTCGTCATCCAAGCCCATGAAGTCGGTCCGATAGTAATCACCATATTTAATACTCCATCTTTCGAGATTATGAATTTAACCAGTTGATTAACCGCAGATAAACTTGGCATCAACCTTTGCTCAAGTGTCGACTTACCTGGAGTGAGTCTTGCGCCCAAAGCCCATAATGACCCATAAACCTATCGCGAACATGGGTATGCACAGCAATTGCCCCATGGTGAGCCAATCTAGCGCAACAAAACCTAAGTGATTATCGGGCTCGCGATAAAACTCAACAAAAAATCTAAAGATGCTATAACCCAATAAAAAGTAGCCAGAAGCCCGTCCCAATGGCCGAGGTTTGCGGGTATAAAGCCAGAGCAGAATAAATAAAAGTAGCCCTTCTAAGGACATTTGATAGAGCTGCGACGGATGCCTCGCCAGAGCACCTGCACTGGGGAAAACAACGCCCCACGGCACATCAGTCACGCGCCCCCACAGCTCTTCGTTGATAAAATTGGCCAATCGCCCAAAGACCAAGCCTAAGCCTGCGACAGCCGCGATAAAGTCGCCTACTTCCAGCAAGTGCTTATCCACCTTTCGGGCAAATAAAAATACCGCAATCACTACCCCGACCAAACCACCATGGAACGACATACCGCCGGTCCAAACATAGAGAATTTCTATGGGATGGCTAACGTAATAAGAGAAATTGTAGAATAAGGCGTAGCCAATCCGGCCACCCAAAATCACACCGACAGCGATATAAAAGACGAAATCTGACACCATTTCAGTGGTCCAGCCAGAGTTCGGTTTTTTAGCCCGCAACATTAATAATCCGCCACAGACTACGAAAGCGAGTAGATACGCCAAGCCGTACCAATGAATAGCCAGTGGGCCGATTTTTACCGCGACTGGATCAAACTGTGGGTGGACAAACATAGTGCCATTACTCGCTTAATAGTATGCGCGCTATTGTAACGGCAAGCTCCTAAGCAATGGGGTCCCATTAAGCAGTTGTAATGCGCCTCAATAAAAGGAAGAGAGGGGGGAAGCAGCTGAATCCTGAAATAATCAGTCCGCGACTAGTAAACGGGTTTCACTCTGAATTGACTACGATTTGGCCATTGGAAGCGGCGTTGTAGCTTCCAATTTTTATCACTCAGCCGAATATGCCACTCACCGTCGGTTAGTGGTTCATTTAGGTCCACGAAATAGCGGCCATCTGGCCCCTTTTCTAGCAATAGCTTGTGATCATGGTTGGCTCGGGTTGGGTGCAAAAAGGCGAGACCCAGAGCATCTGGAAATTCGTACGGTTTAACGGAACTCATCGCCACGCTGACGACTCCGAGTTCAGTGTCGATAGCCACATCGGCGATCACGTCGTACTCCGTCGCAAAATGGTCGCGCTTAAGCACCATATTGATCTCCTGGCCGCGCTTGTAATAATCGTCAACCACCATGCCATCAAACGTTGTTGCGGCAAGGTAGGCCAGAGATAAGCCCAACACCACCGCAGTCAACGGGATAGCGATAACCAGCCAAACCATGGGATAGGTATACCAGGGATCAGAGGTGGCGTTTTCAGTGTTCTTAGGCATGCTCATTTATCTCAATGGTCGGTCAATTTGTAGGGGCTCAGTCAATCGGACCGAGATAAGTGCTGTGCGCCATAACGGTCACTTCAGGGGCATCTTCTGCGGTGATCCGAATCCCGAAGTCAGTACTACGCACACCGTTTAATGATTCAGGATTAAGCTTAATGCGAACAATATGGTCCAGCACCGCACCTGATTCTATCATTGGCACCGGCGCATCCATCAACAAAGTGGCTTCTTGTAAGCCATCGACTTCGAGCTGGTAAGTATGTGCCACATCATCCTTATTCATGATTCGCAAACGATACAAGTTTTCGATATTGCCATCGCCCGAGTCGCGATAAAGCGCGGCCCCTCGATCTCGCATGATATCCACGGCAACCGGGTCTCGATCGGCAATGCCCCATGCCACCGCCCCTAACAGGGCTAGAATAATTGTGCCATAAACAAACACCCGCGGCCGCCAAACATGTGTCTTACTTCCCGCCAACGAGTTCTCGGTGGTGTATTTGATTAAGTTGGGCGGCAAATCAAGCTTATCCATGATTTCATTGCAACCGTCAATACACAGCGCACAACCGATGCATTGATATTGCAAACCATCACGGATATCGATCCCCATCGGGCACACCTGCACACAAACTGAGCAATCGACACAATGGCCCAGCTCGTTACCTTTAGACCCCTTGCGGCGTTTACCTCGTGTTTCACCTCGGTCTTCGTCGTAAGAAATAATCAACGTATCCGGGTCAAACATAACGCTCTGGAAGCGCGCATACGGGCACATATAGATGCACACTTGTTCACGCATCACGCCGCCGAGCAGCCAAATCATGACTGCGTAAAAACCGATCCAAAACGTTTGTGTCGGCGTAGTCGAGAACTGGATGAAATCCACAAACAACTCGCGTATGGGAACAAAATAGCCAACAAAGGTTAGCCCGGTCCACAGGGAGAAAGCCGCCCACGCCAAGTACTTTAGCCCTTTCTTAGTGATCTTTTCTGCATTCCACGGACCACTGTCTAATTTGATACGTTTGTTTCGTGGCCCTTCGATTTTAGCTTCGATCCACATCATCGCATTAGCCCACACCGTTTGTGGGCAAGCGTAGCCGCACCAAAGACGGCCATACAGCGTGGTAAAGAAAAACAAAGACACTGCGGCAATGATCAACAAAACAGCGAGGAAAAAGAAATCTTGCGGCCAAATCGTCAAGCCAAAGATATAGAACTTGCGTGCGGGCAAATCAAACAATACTGCTTGCTGGCCGTTCCAGTTAATCCACGGCACGAAATAATAAATACCCAACAGCGCATATAAAGCCAAATTGCGCAATTTGTTGAATAAGCCATTCACGCCTCGCGGATGAATTTTATGGCGCTTAGCGTACAGCTCTGTATCGCCTTCCTGTGGTTTACCGAAGATCCCCATCACTATCCAATTTAGTTAATGCGATTAATTTATATCAAGTCTAAAACCAAAACACCGGAGAGTGGATACCCAAGGGGCACCCGCTCTCCGGCGAGAACTGGATGAAATATACGCCTTACTTATTCGATAAGCTATATACGTAAGCAGAGACTAAATGGACTTTATCTTCGCCTAAGAAATCTCCGTGTGCAGGCATTTGACCCATACGCCCTTCTTGAATGGTTGCCAACACTTTTTCGCGCGTGGAGCCATACAGCCACGTGTTATCAGTCAAATTAGCTGCACCCAGCATCTGGTTGCCAGTTCCAGTCGGTAGATGACACGCCAAACAAATCTTGCCAAACACGGCTTTACCCAAATCGGCAGACGCCACATCAACGCCTTCTCGACCACTCAAGCTCAAAACATAGTCAGTGACATTCTCGACATCATTATCGGTCAAAGTCGTCAATCCGCCTTTGGCCGGCATGTTGCCGTTACGACCAGCCATGATTGATTGCTTAATCTGATCGGGTGAACCACCCCATAACCAGTCGTTATCAACCAAGCTTGGGAAGCCTTCGTTGCCGCGTGCGTCTGAGCCGTGACAAACCGTGCAGTAAGACGCATAAATCCGCTCACCTGTGCGCATCGCTTCTTCATTGCCTGCTAACTCTTCGATCGGCATGGCCGCGTACTTGGTGTACAACTCTGCGTATTTAGCATCGTAGGCTTGGCTTTCGGCTTCGTATTGATTGATTGAGGTCCAACCCAAAGCACCCTTATAAAAACCCAAACCAGGGTATAAGGCCAAGTAAGCCAAACCAAAGACCACCGTACCCAGAAACATAAAAAACCACCACCGCGGTAACGGATTATCTAACTCTTCGAGGCCGTCCCAAACGTGACCGGTTACCTCAACGTCGCCAGCTGCTTTTTTGATGTTGTTTGCCAACAACAACCACAAGCAACCCAATATGCTCAGGATGGTAACGATACCGATGATCCATCCAACTATAGGACTCGTAAAATCTGCCATTTTTAATTTCTCTGTTTAATTTTCGTCATCTTGGTCTTTGTCATCTTCCAAAGGAATTCGCGCCGCTTCGTCAAAGTCAGATTTGCGTTTTCCGCTCCATGCCCAAAATACGATTGCCAAAAAGACAACCAGGACAATAATGGTGGAGATGGCAGAGATCGCTATCATGCTATTGAGCGTGTTTGAGTTCGATACCCATACCCTGAAGGTATGCCACTAACGCGTCCATCTCAGTCATGCCTTCGGCTGCAGCAGCAGCACCAGCGATGTCTTCATCGGTGTAGGGAATTCCTACCATGCGTAAGCGCTCCATCTTGGTCGGGATCACTTCATTATCAACCAGATCCTCAGCAAGCCATGGATAAGCCGGCATGACAGACTCGGGAACCACGTCGCGCGGGTTGTACAAGTGCACCTTATGCCACTTATCGCTGTA
This sequence comes from Candidatus Poriferihabitaceae bacterium, assembly GCA_965249035.1. Classification (GTDB taxonomy): domain Bacteria; phylum Pseudomonadota; class Gammaproteobacteria; order Arenicellales; family Poriferihabitantaceae; genus CBDFKV01. The sequence goes on from CBDFKV010000007.1 coordinate 1,221,568, forward strand.
ACGACCGCCTACGCGATGCAAGTCAGGGCCGGTCCGCTTAGAACCCCACAAGAAAGGCTTGTCGTAAACGAATTCACCGGCGACTGAATAGTGGCCGTAGCGATCAGTTTCCGCGCGGAACGGACGAATCATTTGTGAATGGCAAGTATTGCAACCTTCACGAATGTAAATGTCTCGCCCCGCCAAACGAACTGCACTATACGGCTTTAAGCCTTCAACCGGCTCTGTCGTAGAGTGTTGGAAAAACAGTGGCACGATTTGGACCAAGCCACCTACGCTGACCATCAGCGTCACCAGCAGAATCAACCAAAAGGTATTGGTTTCAGCTTTGATTTGTATACTCATTGATCTGTTCCTATTATCTGGTTGATTAGTGGGCTGGTGCTAACACAGCAACGTCCTTGACTTCGCCTTGGGCAATGGTCTTAAAGACGTTGTACGCCATCAGGCACATACCGATTAGGAAAGTCAAACCACCGACACCGCGAATCACGTAGAACGGATGCATCGCCTGAACGCTTTCAACAAAGCTGTAAGTCAGGGTGCCGTCTGCGTTAACCGCGCGCCACATCAAACCTTGCATGATGCCGGAAATCCACATCGCACTGATGTAAAGCACCACGCCAATGGTAGCAATCCAGAAGTGCAGCTCAACCAATCGCAGGCTGTAAAGCTTGGTGTTGAATAAGCGAGGAATCAGGTAATACAAAGATCCCATCGACACCATACCAACCCAACCTAGAGCGCCAGAGTGCACATGACCTACCGTCCAATCTGTGTAGTGAGACAATGCATTGACTGACTTGATCGCCATCATTGGGCCTTCAAAGGTAGACATACCGTAGAAGGAAACAGAGACCACCAAGAACTTCAAAATCGGGTCATCGCGGAGCTTATGCCAGGCGCCTGACAGAGTCATGATGCCGTTGATCATGCCGCCCCAAGAGGGCGCGAGTAATATCAAAGATAAAACCATACCCAAAGACTGGGTCCAGTCAGGCAGTGCTGTGTACATCAGGTGGTGAGGACCCGCCCAGATGTAAGTAAACACGATGGCCCAAAAGTGAACCACTGAAAGCCGATAAGAGAAAACCGGACGACCAGCCTGCTTGGGAATGAAGTAGTACATCATACCCAAAAACGCGGCCGTCAAGAAAAAGCCCACTGCGTTATGGCCATACCACCACTGGATCATCGCATCTTGCACGCCTGAATAGATAGAGTAAGACTTGGTCATCGTTACGGGTACTTCCAGACTATTGACAATATGCAGTATCGCAACCGTAATGATGAACGCACCAAAGAACCAGTTGGCTACATAAATATGCTTAACTCTCCGTTTCACCAGAGTGCCGAAAAACACGATGGCGTACGAAACCCAAACAACCGCGATCAATATATCAATCGGCCATTCAAGCTCAGCGTATTCTTTACTGGAAGTCATACCCAGCGGCAGGGTAATGGCTGCCAACAGGATAACCACTTGCCAGCCCCAAAACGTAAATCCCGCCAACTTGGGCAAGAATAGCGTCGTATGGCAGGTTCGCTGTACGATGTAATAGGAAGTCGCAAACAATACGCTGCCGCCAAAGGCAAACACAACCGCATTGGTATGCAATGGTCGTAAGCGACCAAACGAAAGATACTCGATTCCCATGTTGAGCTCTGGGAAGGCGAGTTGGAAAGCGATAATCACCCCGACCAACATGCCCACGATTCCCCAGACGACGCTCATCACAGCGAACTTTCGGACTACGTCATAGTTATAATTTTCCGCGGTAACCATCTATTTCCTCACGATTAAAATTGCTGAAATATAAATCTTATTATTGCAAAGGCTCGAGCTACGATATGACTATCACTTCTAGCCTAAGGTTGGCAAAGACCAAGCAGTGACCAGACAACCGAACTATATAATAGAGTTATCGTTTAAAACTTGACGTGGCTCACAAACCCAACTGAAAGTATCTTCTACAGTCAAGGCTCAGCGCCGTATCAAGACAGTGTCTAAATAACAGACCCTACGATATTAATCGATTGTTTAGCCATTGTGTATTGCTGCGCTGCAACATATCCCAATTGCCTTTAACCACACCTCTCTGATGGGATATGGGGTGGCGTTGAATCTAGACAGTACGCACCCGAACGGCTAACACATCACACTGAGCCATATGCAGCACACCGTTGGCAGTAGAGCCGAGTAACAAGCCGATGCCGTGGCGCCCGTGGCTTCCCAGTACAATCAAGTCAACGCCCTTTTCAGCGGCGTAGTCTGGAATCACCCGTTTTGGCGTGCCATAAGCCAAATGTACCGCCTCTATAGGATAATCGATACGTGCCTTAACCGTCGCCATTTCTTCTTCGGCATTATCCATCATCCGTTTTTCGATATCTGGCAACATCGCCATGCCGCCATCGATATAAACGTTGGGATAATAATCAACCACATGAATGATGGATAATTTGGCCTTATGCTGGCGCGCTTCTTCGATCGCTCGACTTTCAGCAATCAAACCATCATCGGCAAAATCGGTTGCGTATAAGATGTGTTGGTACATGACAAAACCCTCTATAAGCTAATTGTTGACATCACTGAGTAGGGATTAACCCGCTCATCCACCGAGTAACCGTGGTCAATTCTGACGTAAACTTGCTTAGCTGTGCTCTAATTTCTCCGCACAGGCAACACATAAGGTGGTGGTCGGTAAGGCTTGTAGGCGGGCCGGGTTAATCATCTCACCACAAGCGGTACATTCTTCCCACTCACCATCATCGATGCGTTGAATCGCCACCTTGATTTCTTCGATTTCTCGTTTGGCCATCTCATCTAATGCGCCGACGACTTCATCATTTTCACGATGGATCGCCAATTCAGCCCAATCAGATGGGGGCGCCTCGCGCCAATGCTGTTCAATGCGTTCAGAACGCCCAGAAAGTCGAGCCAATTCTTTCAGCAAAGACTCGCGTATCGATTTTTTATTCACTCGAAGATCTCCACTATTTACTCGCAAACGCCATTATACCATAGCTATTGTGTGCTTGATTTAGAGGCTCTCGACCAAAATGTTCGATAGTTGAACCGCCAAGTCCCGAACCGGCAACTCTCGTTCGTCATCACCCACACGCACGCGATATTCGACCACTCCACGTGCCAAGCTGCGGTCACCGATGACCACACGATGGGGGATGCCAATCAGCTCCATATCGGCAAACATCACTCCGGGTCGTTCGTTTCTATCGTCCAGCAACACTTCAATTCCTGCAGCCTGTAAGTCTGCGTAAGCCTGATCTGCTGCCGCTTTGACGGCTTCAGACTTGTGATAGCCAATGGCAACAATAGCAACGCCAAACGGTGCCAAGGCCACTGGCAAACAGACGCCTTTGTCATCGTGATGCTGCTCAATTGCCGCCGCAACCACTCGCGACACGCCGATGCCATAGCACCCCATCCACATCATCGTCGCTTTACCATTTTCGTCCAGCACCGTCGAATTCATGGCTTGGCTGTATTTGAGGCCTAATTGAAAAATATGTCCTACCTCAATCCCTCGTTTGATTTCCAAGCTACCTTTGCCATCGGGACTGGGGTCTCCCTCGACCACCAAACGCAGGTCAGCCACCGTCGGTTCAGCCGCATCACGCCCCCAATTGACCCCAAAATAGTGCTTATCATCTTGATTCGCGCCCACTGCAAAATCACTCATTAGTGCGACTTCTCGGTCGGCAATGATTGGCAATGGCATATCAACCACGCCCAACGAGCCCGGATGAGCGCCAATTGCGGCTACAATTTCAGCGTCTTCAGCCATCCGCAGTGGTGCTGCGACCTGGGGCAAGTTTTCGGCTTTAATCGTGTTTAAGTCTCGGTCACCACGTACTAATAGAGCAATCAAAGCCGTGTCCACTTCATCTGAAGCAGCCACAATGAGCGTTTTTAGGGTCTTTTCAATCGGTAAATCAAAACCTTTAACCAAAGCTTGAATCGTACGCGTATCCGGCGTATCTACCAAACTCATCGTTTCGGTAGGTTCCGCTCGCTCGCTAAGGCTTGGAATGGCTTCAGCTAATTCGACATTAGCCGCGTAATCGGATTCGGTCGAAAAGGCAATTGCATCCTCACCCGATTCCGCCAGTACATGAAACTCTTGTGAACCGCTACCGCCAATACTGCCATTATCTGCCGCCACTGGCCGATAGTGCAAACCACAGCGGTCAAAAATCCGACAATAGGTGTCGTGCATCAATTGATAAGTTTCTTGCAGAGAAGCTTCACTGATATTAAAGGAGTACGCATCCTTCATAATGAACTCACGCCCCCGCATCACCCCAAATCGAGGCCGCACTTCATCACGGAACTTGGTTTGAATCTGATAATAATTGGCCGGTAAATCGCGATAGCTACGAATTTCATGGCGCGCCAGCGCGGTGATTACTTCTTCGTGGGTTGGGCCCAGGCAAAACTCATTATTGTGACGATCGTGCAAACGCAACAATTCGGGACCATATTCCTCCCATCGGCCCGATTCCTTCCACAACTCCGCTGGCTGCACCATTGGCATCAATACTTCTTGTGCACCGGAGCGGTCCATTTCTTCGCGGACAATATTCTCTACCTTGCGCAACACCTTTAAGCCCAGAGGTAGCCAGTTATAAACCCCCGCGGCGACACGCCGAACCATGCCCGCGCGCAGCATTAGTTGGTGACTGATCACTTTGGCGTCAGCGGGTGTTTCTTTCAGAGTTGCGAGCAGTAATTGAGAGGTGCGCATAGTGCCTTTATAGTGAATAAGTGATCGCGACGTAGTCTAACGGAACCACCAACAGACTCAAGTACGGATTGCGCAAAAACATTGGCGTTTCGATAAACCAAGGTGCGGGTGGCAATAAACCTGAATCTATCCAAGCCAAGACAGACTAAACCACAAAGCGGGTTTAATCAGGCTTTTTATCCAGTGATTCCAACTCAGCTTCAGCCGAATGCATTTCAGCATCAATATCAAATGCTTCATCATCGTCAGCATCATCGTTCGACGGCTTTATCCGTCGCGCGGCCAGCAAACCCAACTCAAACAACAACCAAACCGGCACCGCCAGCATCGTTTGTGAGAAAATATCAGGTGGGGTTAAGAGCATCCCCATGATAAAGGCTGCGATAATAATATACGGCCGCTTTTCAGCCAAAGTATCGGGGGTCGCAATTCCCATACGAACTAACAGCACCGTCGCGATCGGCACTTCGAAGGCAAGACCAAAGGCGAAAAACAGCTTTAAGACAAAACTGAGATAGGAGTTGATATCAGTCATCACCGCCACACCTTCCGGCGCAGTATTGGCGAAAAAACTAAAAATCAGTGGAAAAACAACATAGTAAGAAAAGACAATACCGAGATAGAACAACACGCTGCTGGACAAAAGCAAGGGCCACACCAAGCGCTTTTCGTGGGCATACAACCCCGGCGCGACGAAAGCCCAAATTTGGAACAGCAAAAACGGGATCGCTAAAGCAAAAGAGACGGATAACGCAAACTTAAAAGGCACAAAGAAGGGCGCGTGTGGCTCGGTTGCAATCATCGAAGTACCCGCCGGCAAAGATTGCATTAGCGGCTTGGCCAAATACTCATATAACTCGTTGATGCCCGGCCAAATACTCAACAAGACAAAAAACACCAGCACCGATATCACGCCACGCAACAAGCGGTCACGCAATTCCAGCAGGTGGAATAGTAACGAGCCCTCGCCCAAATCTGCCTTAGTCGTCATGCTTGGTCTCGGCTTTAGATTTTTTCTTAGGTTTTTGCTGTTTTTGGGTGCGAGGTTTCGGTTTAGTCGCGGCTTTTACATCGGAATCAGCGGCAGCCACCGTCTTCATATCTTTAGCCGCAGAGCTTTGGGGATCATCCAGCGCATTTTTAATGGCTTCGTCCATCGGTGACATTGCTTCTTTGGCTTCATCCATGGATGATTCAACGTTCGACTTAAACGAGCGGGTCGCATCTTCGAGATCAGCTTTAACACTTTTGAGGTCAGCCAGCTCCGCCGCGTCCAACTCATCTTTGAGGTCACGCTTGATGTCGGTCACCATTCGGCGCGCCTTGCCCAGCATGCGGCCCGCTGTACGCGCCGCACCGGGTAAACGCTCAGGCCCTAGCACGATCAGTGCCATGATGCCGATCAGCGATAATTCCCAAAACCCGATATCAAACATTGCTGGATATATACATTACAGAGGTCAACGACGAATCAAGCCCCTACCTGCGTCGGCAGGCATTGGACTGGGCAGGTCACTCGACTAATCAGCTATCTTTAGTCGCCTTGGCTTTAACTTCTTCTGCAGCCTCGGCAACTTTCTCAGTAACCGCCTCTTCAGCGTCTTCTATTGCATCGGCAGCTTCTTCGCCTTCTTCCTTCACCGCTGACTTAAAATTCTTTACTGCACCGCCAATATCACCGCCCATATTCTTCAGTTTTTTGGTGCCGAAGATCAATACCACGATCACTAAAACGATCAACAGCTGCCATACACTTATGCCACCTAAACCCATACTAAATTCCTCATAGTCTGCTTGTCTATTAGCTCGGGATTCTAGCCCGAAACTTCACGATTTACACCGCTTAAGTAACAATATGGCGGTAAATTGCCTAAACCCAACCAATTCACTAGATACAGCACCAACCTAAGCGCCACATCCCAAGCACACCTTCCTTCGCTGCGGTCGCGCTCGACGCATATCTAAGCTAACCCGCCGCGCTGGCTTTTAAGCGTAATCGCTGTATCGGTCACTATCGTTGCGTAACAAAGTAGCATTCTAAATAAGGAAACGCCGAAACAAAGCCGGGGTCAATAGCAGTTTTAGTGAAGTCGGGCTATGGCTCTTGTCTACGGTAAGTTCAATCGGTCGACGCAACACTTTATCTTGGAATGCGCGCCTGCGCAACGGCTCAAATGTATACTGAATATGCTCAGCTTTTAGGAATAACACCTATCTTCATACCGTCTGCTCAACGCATTTGTTGTGCTTCCAATAAGCATTTTTTTACTGCAACCTCAGAATTGAGGTGCATTTTCTTGCCTGAAAATTTCTTAAACAGTGTTTTGTGACCTTCATACGATCGCAAATCCTGGCGGTCGTAATAGTTGGAAGCCCACTGAAGTAACTCCCGTAACCCTTCTTTGGACTGCCGACGACCCAAATGTCTCTTGCTGCCATAGCCTCTTTTTACTAGTCGTCTCTCACAAAGAGGCCAATCAACGTCGAGCCATATAAGAAGCTTGGCATCGTCAAGGTATTGCTCCGCTAACTCACCAAAAACGCCTTCAGCAATCCATGCAGCCCTAGTTTTACCTTGTTGTAAAAGCAGATCAACGTGCTCTACGCTCCGTTTCTTATTAAATCCATCAGGTTCCCAGAAAAGATCGTCAAGATGGATAATGGGCGCTGTAAAAATGATGCTTAAACGCTTTGCCAGCCATGTCTTGCCACTTCCGCTGTTGCCAATTATTACGATCTTCATTTGTATGCCCAGCGTCAAAGCTCACCAGCGCTGCTTGCCAGCACCCGGTGCGGCGATTTGTAAGGTGAAAGTCTAAACCATTGGGTTGCTAGACCTATTAGCGAGCAATCAATTTGATCGTGATTTATCTTAAACCAAATATACTTCAATCAACGACTTTTTACCAAAAGTAGTCGTAGTGACCAAGAAACGCAGATGGCAGCTTAGGACGTCTTTGCGCCAGTGGGCTTTACTTTTCAATCGGGTAGAAACATACTTAAATCCGACGATACCGGGCGCTAGGAGCCTACAAATGTATACCACACAGGGAATAAACCATCTTGGTTTGTCAGTAAAAGACTTAAATGAAACGGTTTCATTTTTCGTTGACTGTCTAGGTTGGGAAGAATCGGGTCGAGATGAGTCCTATCCGCGAAGTTCGGTGTCTGATGGGAAATGTCGCCTAACGTTATGGCAGGTTGATCAAAAGCTAGCAGTAAATGAGTTTCATCGGCGTCAAAATATAGGGTTGCACCACGTTGCTTTTGAGGTGTCAGCTGAGAACGACTTAAACGATCTCGCAGCGAAAATCAAAGCTTACCCCAAAGTCATCATTGAGTTTATGCCAGAGTTAGTAGCTAAGGGGCCAAGGAAACACATGATGTTTCAAGAGCCCGGTGGAATTCGACTTGAACTTATCTGGCCAGGTTCCTAACAAGTCAATGTTGTCCGACGCACTAACGCTCGCCGCAAATTAAGGCATTATGTGATATTTAGAAATCATGCAACCGTTAAAACAAATTGAAGAATGGTGGTCGATTGCGATAGAGGCATCACCGCTGAATTTAAAAAATGCCGTGTGTCTATCAACAATAGATGAAGCAGGATTTCCTGATTCAAGATTCGTTGACCTTAAAGACGTAGACCTAGAAGGAGTCATATTTTGCTCTAGCTACGATTCCAAAAAAGGCTGTGACATCAAAAACAATCCCAAGGTTGGAATCACCGCCTGGTGGGATCATGTAGGACGTCAAATTCGAATTATTGGTCATGCCACCAAGATATCAAAAGGTGAAGCAATCAAATACTGGGAGACGCGCAATCGGTCAGCACAGATAGCAACACTCAGTTTCAATCAAAGTCAAATATTGGATAACTATGAACTTCTCGAGGAGACGTTTTTAGTGACTGAATCCGAACACAAAACCAAGCCTATCCCAAAGCCTGACAACTGGGGCGCTTATAAAGTCGTACCAAATTCAATTGAATTCTTACAATTTAAACAGAACCGTCTTCATCATAGAGAGTATTTTCAATTTGAAAACGGCGAATGGTCAAGATGTTTGCTACAGCCATAAAATCGCATACCAAACCCGTGCAAACGGACGAGGAGTGACCAAACCAACCATTGCACGCATTTCATCATGATTAATTCTTTGAGTTAAGTAGAAAATAACGAAGGCTAGTGAGTAGCGCACAGTTTAAACAAACCAGATCAGCATCTTTCTATGCCCATCAATTTACCTGTCAATCACATCCATCGTCGTCGTCATCTTCTGAAAACTCATTGGCCAGAGCCATGTAGCGCGTACCCTTTTCGGTATCTAGAGGTACATTAAATCCACTCAAATACATTTTTGACAAGGTCAACGCAGCATCTCGATGGCGGTTTTTAACGGCCTTTTCCAGCCAGACAACCCCTGTCTTGGTATCAGCATCAGGAACCAAGCCTTCGCTGAGCAAATTGCCCAACACAAACTGTGATTCAGCATCACCTGACGCCGCACCCTTAGCCAGCAGGGTAGCGGCTTTGCTATATTCCGCAGCATTGATCGCGGCGTACACTTGCTCAGAAGGCTCAGCGGCCACTCCCACGGCGACGACAATGCCTATTAGCAATGCCACCAACCGCTTCACAGTCTTAGAATGACCTAGCTTATGATGATCTGGCATTTTTTTCATCGATGCCCGATAAGCCAAAACGCCGATCCAACTCCGCCAAAACGCTAGCTGCATCTAAATCGCGTTCCGCTAACAACACCAGGGTATGGAACCACAAATCAGCAACTTCGTTAACCAACTCCTGATCAGAACCCGACTCAGCCGCCAGAATCGTTTCAATCGCTTCTTCACCTACCTTTTTCTGAATCATCTCGCGGCCTTTATGCAATAAAGAAGCGACGTAGGAATCATCGGGATTTTCGCCTTTGCGGGCTGCAATCACCGCATCCAGCTTCAACAAAATATCGGTTTTTGACGGCGAACTATTCATTGAGATTTTCCGTAAATAGCATCTGCCGATTTGATCACTGGCTCCACTGTTTTCCAACGACCACTATCGAGTTGCTGAAAAAAACAATGGCGTCTTCCTGTATGGCATGCAATGCCGCCAATTTGCTCTACTTTCAGCAAAATCACGTCATTGTCGCAGTCGAGGCGGATATCTTTGAGCGCTTGTACATGACCTGATTCCTCACCTTTTCGCCATAGCTTTTGGCGCGAGCGTGAATAATAAATCGCGCGATTTTCATCGACCGTTGCCGCTAATGCTTCGGGATTCATCCACGCCATCATCAGCACTTGGCCGCTTTCATGATCCTGTGCGATCGCGGGCACTAAGCCGTCAGCCGTCCATTTAATTTGATCTAGCCAATTCATAAGCGCACCTCAATCCCCGCCTTCGCCATATGGGCCTTAGCTTGCTGAACACTATATTCACCAAAGTGGAAAATACTCGCCGCTAAAACTGCATCTGCGCCCGCGATTTTAACCCCATCAACCAAATGATCCAAATTGCCCACCCCACCCGAGGCGATCACCGGAATTGTCACCGCGTCAACAATGGCTCGCGTTAGCGCCAGATTAAATCCTACTTTTGTGCCATCTCGATCCATGCTGGTCAGCAGAATCTCGCCCGCGCCGTTTTGTTCCATGCGCTTAGCCCAGTCGACCGCATCCAGCCCGGTTGGCTTACGACCGCCGTGAGTAAATAGCTCCCAGCGCAGCGGTTCACCTTCCCCAGAAACTGTTTTCGCATCAATCGACACCACAATACATTGGTTGCCAAAATGATTGCTCGCTTCGGTGATGAACTCGGGGTTAAACACCGCCGTGGTATTGATCCCAACCTTATCGGCGCCAGCATGCAACATGCGGTGAATATCATCCAGCTTGCGAATTCCGCCGCCGACGGTTAGCGGAATAAATACTTGGCTGGCAACCGCTTCAACCACGTGCACAATCGTGTCACGGGCATCAGAGCTGGCGGTGATATCCAAAAAAGTGATTTCGTCTGCGCCTTGCTCATCGTAGCGCCTCGCCACTTCAACTGGGTCGCCCGCATCGCGAATATCAACAAACTGCACGCCTTTTACGACGCGACCCTGGTCCACGTCCAAGCACGGAATAATTCGTTTGGCTAAGCCCATCGTTACGCCTCCTCAGCCGAATACGCGGCACTCATCCGATCGAGCAATGCCTGACCAGCAGCGAAATCCAGCGTACCTTCATAAATTGCACGACCCGTAATCGCACCCGCCAGCTGGCATTGCGTCACGTTGGCTAAGTGTTCAAGATCTGCCAGTTGATGCACACCGCCAGCGGCAATCACCGGGATCGACACGGCTTCCGCCAACAGCTGGGTGTTATCTGCATTGGCGCCGTTCAGCATGCCGTCCCGGCCAATGTCGGTATAAATGATCGACTCAATGCCGTCGCTTTCAAATTGCTGGGCTAAATCCACCAAACCCAACTCGGTCACTGTCAACCAGCCTTCGGTTGCGACTTGGTCACCCTTGGCATCTAGGCCGACAATAATGTGCTCGCCACCAAACTCTTGGCACAAAGCCGCAATAAAGGGTGGATCGTTAACCGCTTTTGTCCCGATAATGACATAACTCACCCCGGCGTCCAGATAGCCAGCAACCGTGTCACGATTACGCACACCACCCCCAATCTGTACGGGTAACTGCGGATGATTCGCGCAAATTTTAGCGACAATCTCAGCGTTGATCGGTTGACCTGATTTAGCCCCATCCAGATCGACGATATGCAAACGCCGCGCACCTGCTTCAACCCAACGGTCTGCGACTTGCACTGGGTCGGTATCAAACACGGTTTTATCGCCGTAATCGCCTTGGCGCAAGCGCACACACTGGCCGTCGATTAAATCAATGGCGGGAATTAATAACATCGTTGTTCTCTCTTATACCTTATACGTTCCAGGTGACAAAGTTTTCAATCAGTTTAAGCCCATCATGCTGACTTTTCTCAGGATGAAATTGCACGGCGAATAGATTGTCTTTCGCGGCTGCCGCGGTGAATGGCACGCCGTATTCGCAGCGCCCGACCTCAACCTCAGCCTCACTTTGTGCGTAATAGCTGTGGACAAAATAAAACCGCGCTTTGTTTTCAATCCCATCCCACAGCGGGTGATTTTGCACTTGCGTGACATTATTCCAACCCATGTGCGGGATTTTCAGCCGCGTGCCGTCTGACTGCATATCGGTCGAAAAATGCAGCACTTCACCCGGCAAGATATTCAGGCAATCGGTACCGCCGTTTTCTTCACTGCGCCCAAACAGCGCCTGCAAACCCAGGCACACACCCAGCACCGGGCGTGAATCGACGACATAAGCAATCGCCTCACGAATATGCTCTTGTTCCATTTGCTTCATCCAAGTGCCAATCGCCCCTTGCCCCGGCAATACGACCCGATCCGCACCTTTTATGACTTCTGGCAAGTGGCTAATCAGCACCGTATCTTTGGGTGACACGTGCTCAACTGCCTTGGCAACCGAACGCAGATTACCTGTGCCCAGATCAACCACTACAATCTTTGCCACGTTACAGCGATCCTTTAGTGGATGGCACCACGTCAGCGGCACGCGCATCAATCGCGACCGCCATTCGCAACGCTCGTCCGAAAGCTTTGAAAATCGTCTCAACGATGTGATGAGAGTTGTGCCCACGTAAGTTATCGATGTGCAGTGTGGTTAAGGCATGATTGCTAAAGCCTTGAAAAAACTCATGCACCAGCTCTACCTCAAACTGACCAATACGTTCGCTGGGATAGCTGACACTTTCCACCAAGCCTGGCCGCCCAGAAAAATCAATCACCACCCGGCTCAGTGCTTCATCCAATGGCACGTAGGCGTGGCCATAACGTACGATGCCTTTCTTGTTGCCGATGGCTTTAGCCACTGCTTGGCCCAGCGTAATGCCAATATCTTCAACCGTATGGTGCGCATCTATCTCAAGATCGCCTTTGGCAATCACACTAATATCCATCATGCCGTGGCGTGCGATTTGGTCCAGCATGTGGTCAAGAAATGGCACACCAGTATCAAAACTAGCGCTGCCGCTACCGTCCAGATTCAGACTGATAGCGATATCAGTTTCATTGGTTGTACGTTGTACGCTCGCGGTTCTATCGGACACGGATCAATCACCTGATTACATTGAGCACGCTATTTTACGGTCTGAGCCGGTTGATTGATACCACCCTTGCGGACAGTCTGAAATAACCAAAAACCATTTAGATCGGGCAATTGGCTTAAGATTATGGGCGCTTTGAAGTGCTACACTAATCGTCAACGATTCCTTACCTTAAGTGAACCATCCAGATGATCAGAGGAGATCAACATGTCTGAACCCATTGAAGCGAAGGCCAGCTGCCTGTGCGGTGCCGTTACAATAAGCGCTAAAAACATTAACCCTAAAGTCGGTGCCTGCCATTGCGGCATGTGCAGAACCTGGGGTGGCGGACCATGGTTGGCAGTAGACTGCGGCACTGAAGTCCGCTTTAAAGGTGAGAAGCATATTTCTAAATTTGATTCCTCCGAATGGGCTGAGCGCGGCTTTTGCAGTCAATGCGGCACTCACCTTTTTTACCGACTTAAACGAACACGACAATTGTTTATGCCCGTTGGTTTGTTCGATTTAGAAGCCTTTGATTTCGACCATCAAATATTTATTGACAAAAAACCTTCTTATTATTCATTTTCCAACCAGACAAAAGATCTGACTGAAGCCGAAGTCTTCGCGAAGTATGCACCGCCTGAGGAGTGAATCCAAGACGTCTACACAAAGAGGAAAAACACTATGCCTGAAATTAATCACCGCGTCGGCATCAAAGCCACGCCTAAGCACATTTACGCGGCACTAACGACCGATACAGGTCTCGCCAGCTGGTGGACCTCCGACACCTCGGGAGCGGGTGAGGTTGGCGCAATCATTGAGTTTCGTTTTGGTGACCATGTTTCTGCCTTTCAAGTGACAGAACTACAGCCGAACCAATCCGTGCGTTGGCAATATCACAGCGCCGCTCCAGAAGCGTGGGTTGGCACTGAAGTCTCGTTTGAGTTACAAGCCACAGAGGCACAAACTTTTGTTCGTTTTAGACACAGTGGCTGGGATGAATCATCTGACTTCATGGCGCATTGCAGCACTAAATGGGCGGTTTTTTTGCTCAGCCTAAAAGGCGCGATTGAAACGGGGCGCGGCAAGCCCTTCCCGAACGATACCCCAATCGACCACACCTAAATGAATAGGTAACAGAGCTGGCTAGCAACCAATAATTTTGGTGATGACGCCGCGTGATTTGGTTGCTTCAAGAATTGATTGGGCTGCTATTGTGTGGTGGCAATAATCAACCATCAAAATGGTCGGTGATTGACGTTTAAACATCGCCCGATTCACACCCTGAAGTCGCTGGATCACCGTCAGTATCATCTGCTGTTCGCGCTGTGTGGCACCATATTTCAGCCAAATCAATACTGAGCACTGACGGGCTGATTCCATACTCGGAATCTCGGTTTGATGTTCACTTGCGCTTAGGTCTGTATGCATCATATTCATCGGTCACTCCTCGCTGTTGGGTTGGTTGTTACTGGGTTAAGGCAAACAATGATCAAAATGCCTGTGCTTTGAATCCTATTTACCCCTCAATAACTGATGCAAACAGTCTAGATGCAATGCACTCAATGCGTATGTGTCATATATCACGTGATCTGAATAACACGATGTACCCTATAACTTTGTCATTGAGGGGTATCACAACGGCACCTGAAACCCGTTAAAATCACCGCTCACTCCATTGATCCAAACCGATGAACCAATCTGTATTTGAAAAAGCCGTCTCCTTGATGGATACCGCCAACCGTGAAGACCCTAATATTGAACTGGCTGACGGCCGAGAATGGCCTAAGGAATTGCTATATTCAGAACGCATGACTGGCATGCTGAAACGCTACCAACCCGCAGCGGATGAGGTTACTCAGCTTGCCATTCGTGGTCAGCACATCCAGCGCTGGAAATCACCACGCGATGCCTTTTCGATGGATAGAAAAGGCTATCACCAGTGGCGCACCCAGCTATACACCTTCCACGCGAATGCCGTTGCCGATTTGATGGCCCAAGCGGGCTATGACTCAGCTGCTCAAGAACGCGCCAGAACAGCCGTTGGCAAGCGTGAGCTTAAAACCAACTCTGATACCCAGCTGGTTGAAGACGTTGCTGGCTTGGTATTTATTGAACATTATTTGCAAGCATTTGCGGATAAGCACCCAGAGTACGACGAACAAAAATGGGTGTCCATTATTCGCAAAACCTGGCAGAAAATGTCTGCAGATGCGCACCAGTTTGCGCTTTCTGGCCAGGTGAAATTACCCGAGCCACTTATCCCACTCATTCAGAAATCGGTTACCGACAGCAGCTAAAGCAGTCGCGGCACACGCTTGCGCTGCATAATAAAAACTGCCAGCACTACCAGGACCAGGCCCAACAAGTGCGCCCAGCCAAATTGCTCATTGATTAAGATTACCGCAAATACAGCGGTGGCAACCGGGCCGATGGTGCTGGTAATGGCGGTTTGATCGGGGCCAATGCGACCAATCGCAATTGCGATCAGAAATGATGGCAGCACGGTACTAATGATCGACATCGCAAATATCAACCACCACGCAGCCCACGGCACTGCTAAATCAGCGATGGGGCTGGTTATGAAGTAATGAATAAAAATATAAATACTGCTCGAAATCATGGCGATGATCGTAAACTCCATGCTACCCATCGCATCAATCAGCGGCTTGCTAAGTAACACATATAGCGCAAACGAAATCGCTGCAACCATCACCAAACTAGCGCCAAGTAAGACTTGATCACCCGCCGAAGCCCAGTCTTTCAGTACGATAACGCTGACGCCCAGATACGAAATCAGCAGCGCCAACCAGGCATTAGGTGTAATCCGTCGTCTCCAAATCAGCCAGCCGAGGAGCGCCACCAGCGTTGGATAGCTGAACAGAATTAACCGCTCTAGCTGGGCGCTGACGTATTGCAGCCCTTTCAAGTCAGTCAACGCAGCTAAGTAATAGCCGATGAACCCCACGCCTGCGGTTTTTAGCAACAGTTTGGCATCGATCTGAAATTTAGAGGGATCGCGTTGAATAATTACCAAGCCGATCAATACATAAACCGGCATTGAAATCAGCATGCGCCAAGTCAGTATAGTCAGGCTATCGATCCCATACTCATAGATCAGCTTAATCAGCACTGGCTTAAGCGAAAACAGCAAAGCTGATGCCAGCCCGCAAGCCAAGCCGATCAGGTATTCTCGATCGCGGGAGAAAAAGGTGGGCGGTGTCATAGCCCGGCTGTGCGAGCCAGAGTTTAGAGTTCGTTGGGGCGCTTTAATATCAGCAGTTCACCCCGATTAGCACTCGCATCAGCTAATCGAATAACGGCAACATTGGCGGTGGTCATCAGCTTTCCATCTGCTTGTGGCTCAGCGTTGGGGCATAATTGCTCCAGCAGCATTTCCATGCCGGGGTTGTGCGCCACCAGCATGACGGTATCAAAGGTCTTAAATTCCTTACGGGCTATTTTGAGCAAAGTCTGGGCGGAACTCATGTACATCGATTGCCGCCAATCAATCTTTGAAGAATCAAAGCCCAGTTCTGCGGCGGCCAATTCAGCAGTTTGCTGAGCGCGCAAAGCGGGCGATGCCAAGATCGCTTGAGGCTGTCGAGACTGGGCCGCTAGCCACTGCCCCATTTTCGGCGCACTCTTGAAGCCGCGGCCACTCAGCGGGCGATCAAAATCACTGCGCGCATCAGACTCCCATGACGATTTTGCGTGACGAAATAAAATGAGTGTTTTTTCAGACATAGCGCGCCTCATAGGCTGGATTAGGGTTAGAACTTATAATTATGATGATGATTCTAACTCAGGTGTTCTGCTGGTAACACCGTATCGCCGATAAAATGCTCAAAAAAAGAGAGCCTCTAGGACTCTCTTCTTGATCAAGCCGCGCAAGTCTTTCACGCGGTGACGTCTAAAAGACGGCCAAAAGACCGCTAATGCACTTTGACATCAATCATCTTCGGCTTGGCCTTTTCCGTCTTCGGAATCGTCAGGCGCAAAACACCATCTTTATAATTCGCCTCAACTGCGTCGACGTCAATTTCATCGGGCAAGCTGAAACGGCGCTCAAATTTACCGTAAGTGCTTTCAACTCGATGCCATTGCTCGTCTTCACTCGCTTCCTGCATTTTCTTTTCACCTTTGATCGTCAACACGCTCTCTTCGACCGTAACGCTGACATCTTCTTTTTCGACACCCGGTAACTCGGTTTGCACCAAATACTGTGTACCAGACTCCTGAATATCGACCGACGGCACCCACGCTTTTGCGCCTTGCTTGTCCTGCCCATCAGCGGGCACCGCATAACGATTCACCATTTGATTAAATTCCTTGAACGGATCCCAAACTACTGTTTTCATATCTATCACCTCGTGTTGATTTCTCGAATGCGTCGCCGCATTAGCAATGCCTATAACTTGGTGATGACTATTTATATTTCAAATACTATATTGAGATTTTTCTGGTTTCACAAATAGACCGTCTCGGCACGCTTGCAAAAAGCATCGACCATATTGTCCGCGATTTTTTTGAACACAGGGCCAATGACTGCACCCACCAGCTTATTCGAAAAACCAAATTCAAGGTCCAGGCTAATCTTGCAAGAGGATTCATCCAACTCCTGAAAGCGCCATAAGCCGCCCAGCTCACTAAATGGGCCATTGAGCAAGCGCAAATGAATTTCTTCGTATGGAGTTAGGGTGTTTTCGGTGGTAAAGGCTTTATGAATGCCTTTAAATGCAATCACCACCTCGGCGGTCATTTTATCATCAGCCTGATCCAGCACCGATCCGCCGCCGCACCACGGCAAAAACTCCCCGTAACGGTCAACGTCGTTAACCAGGTCGTACATTTGCTGAGCGCTGTAAGGGATCAGGGCGGATCGTTCAATATGGTACATTTGGGTATATCAAAAACAGTATACTCCGCGCATTAAAGCACATCTGGGCACCGAAAAAGAGAGGTGATTCAGCTTTCATCCGCTCGCCTAGCTAATCGCCGTACAAAAACATGGGAAAGAAACGAAAATCAACCGCTAACAGCAATACCATTGCGCGCAATAAAAAGGCGACTCACGACTATTTCATCGTTGAAGAGTTTGAGGCCGGGTTGGCGCTGCAGGGCTGGGAAGTCAAAAGTATGCGCGAGGGTCGAGCCCAACTGAAAGAAAGCTATGTCATCATCCAACGTGGCGAATTATTTCTGTTTGGTGCTCACATTTCACCGCTGCCTCAGGCATCCACCCATTACTTGGCCGACCCCATTCGGTCGCGCAAATTACTGCTGAAGGCGAAAGAAATCTCGCACCTGATCGGCTCGGTAGAACGTGACGGCTACGCACTAGTACCACTTAGCCTGTATTGGAAACGGGGCAAAATCAAAGCCAAGATCGCGCTGGCCAAAGGCAAAAAGAAATATGATAAGCGCGAAAGTATTAAGCGCCGTGAATGGGATCGAGACAAAGCACGCCTGTTCAAACAAACCCGCTAGAACGCGGCAAAAAAACGGTTAAACACCGGCTAGGCCGTTGATCTTGCTGTTGTAGCTCCTCATGCTTGCCCCCCATTGCCTAGCCATCCCGCAAAATTCAGTTTGACCACCGGCAAATCACATCCCGGGTAGCTGATGTCATCGGCATCGGCTTGCCGGTGATTAATTCCACGATATTTTGTAAGCACGGATTTTCCCGCACAAATAATCGATTGACCGCATCGTCAATTGCTTTCAGATGGGTTTTGCCGATCTGCAATGATGACTTAATCGTATTCACCCGATTTTTTAAGCTGTCTGGCTCACCCTCGTCTCGAATAGCGATATCATCAAAAGTCGCGTGATAAAACTCCACCTGTTTGCCTTCATTTTCGTTGGCTTCCGCTAAATACGTCATCATTTCTGATAAGACTTCAAAGCGATTTCGGTTCATCAAGGTGTTCACGCTGTCCATGAAATTGGTGTCCACCATATAGTCCACCAAGCCACGCGGGTTCGCTCGCGCATTACTCACGCCGATGGGCGGGGTATACGCATCAATCAGTAATACCGCCATTCGATCATACTGCTCATCATTTGCTTTCAAAAAGCGTACTGCAGACAACAAACCCAGATTATCGTGGCTACCGCCATCGATGATGTGCACATAACGTTTTTGCTCAGACCCAAGCGTCGTTTGGCACGCTTGGTTGTCGTCAGAGCTATAATCCCGCAAAGTCATCGAATTAAATGCTGCGGGAAAAGAAGCCGACCCCATCACCGCCCGGCCGATTTCGTAACTGCTCACGTCCGAACACAACTGTTGCTGAAAATCTTCTTCGGTGAAGGTCAACATATTGCCGAACGCATCCGATGAGCTGATGGTTGCATTGAGTATCAGATTGGGCCGTTCAGGGTTAATTTCAGCCAGCGTGAAATCATGGCCGCTGCGCGTATCATACAAATTATCCGATAAGGTCTCGGCCATGATGTCGGTACGGTCGTAGGCAGTAAACCAAAATCTCAGAAAATTATGCGGCCAAAACCAATTGCCTATCCAACGGGCAATGTAATTCTTACCCAGTACCGATTTCACCCCCGATGGCGTCCACAAGGGCCGCTCACCGTGTTCGGTTTGGCGATTGGGGTCATCTTCGGCATCGGCTGATATCGCATAGTAAGCGGCAGCCATAGAGCCGCCCGAAATCGAGGAAATGGCATCAACTTCTTTGAGAAGGTCGACTTCTTCAAACAAACTCTGCAGTTTCAACATGGATGCAGCTGACCAGTAAGCAGCACGACTGCCTCCACCAGATAAAGCCAATATAAACAGCGTTTTTTTATCAGTGCTGTGATGCGTGCCACGGTCGCGATCAAGCTTGAATTTCGCCCGCAGTTCACGGTTAACTTCCGCAGCGGTATCGATATTATTATTGGTGTGTGCTAGCCAAGAGCAGCCCTGCAGGTACAGCACTAGCGATAGTACTAAGTAGAAAAGGGGCCATTTAAAGCATCTTGGCATAGGCCATACTAGCTCATTCTGGTTTTATGGGTTTGCTGCCGCACTATTGTCTATTACCTGATTCATTTCGTCAATTGCTGCCTGTTCTTGTGGGCTAATCGATTTATAGCCGCGGTAATAGGGCCAACCAAAGCCCCACCGGAATCGACTCGGGAATCTTGGTGTGCCACCCATGCGCACTCCCAGCCACATCATATGCGCCCGTGATCGTCCACCATCGCTGCCCTTGATACATTGCTTCAACCGTGCATCTGCCGCTCGCCGCTCGGCAGCATCGCCACCCGCCCAATAAGCACGATCGTGATCCACACAACATGTTTTCCATTGGATTGGATCAGCGACCGTACCTTCGGGATAATGGCTACAACCATCGGTCCTAAATGGTCGCAGATGATCCGGTTGAATTTGGCCGGGCGTGGTGCAGGCCGTTAGCAGCAATACTAACGCTAACAAGCAGTAGTGATACAGATGGCGGATTTTGCACTTGGGCTGAGTAGAGCCAGTGAAGGCGGTTTTGAAGTGTTTTTCTTGCGCCATCAAATGATCAACCGCAGTGCCAATTCTGATACCAAAATACAGTGTACCAAAAGCCACTCAGTATTTCCCTGGCGTTATCTTCCATAGCCCAGATAACGTTATGTCGCCAACGAATTGATTCCACAAAAAAGGCCGATGAAGTACCGCCGGCCCTTGATTAACCCTGGATCAACCTTGGATCAGTCTTGTAGAAGAAACCTTAGAACTCGTACTTCAAGCCCACTGAAACCACATCCACAGTCAGATCATTAATATCGGTATCAATGGTATCGTACTCGCCAAAAATATTGACTTGACCCAAATCGAGTTCAACCCCAATTCCACCAAATGCACGCGTATCAGCATCGTCAATATTCAAGTCAGTATTGGAATCCAGAGTAGCAACACCAAGCTTGCCGTACACATCCCAAGACTCGCCTAATGATAAATTCAAAACGCCGGCAAGGGTAATCGCTTCAGCGTCTAAACTGAGATCAACCCCTTTGTCATTGCTAAGAGTATTGTAATCCCCCAAATCAATATATCCCAACTCAAGGCCAAGCAGGTCGTTAAACATATAGCCGCCTTTTAGCCCAAGCGCGTTGTCGCTATCCTCAAAATCGACATCATCAATATCATTTTGATCGGCACTCAAACGATTTGCTGACGCACCAATATACCAGCCAGCGTCATCCGCCAGCACAGCACCCGCACTAAACGCTAGTAGTGAAGATATTCCTGCTGCGGTTAAAAATTTACTTAGTTTCATTACAAATTCACCTAAATTTAAGCTTGTTGATCTTATTCAGACGATGGCTTTTCAAGCCATTACTTACCTCGCCAAACATGTCGCTCCGTGTTCTCACTCCATCTCTAGCTGGTGATGACGTGAGCCGTAAGCTTGTGGCGATTATCGAATGGTAGCCATGTATTGAAACTGAACTGTTAAATGCACAGAACGTGTTTTCCTAAGAGGTCCACTGATCGCAAAAATGCAACTCAACCAAAATATCGACTACTAGATTATGCGGACTGCTAATAGCTGCTAAATACCCGTGCCTCTCCCTCTGGGCCAAACTGTAGAACATCATAATTTTTCGGAACAATGCTGTTCATGCCTGGAGACAAACTAGGCATGCCAGGCGCTGAAAGTCCCACAATATCGGGTCTCTCATCCATTAACCGTTGAATATCGCTAACGGGCACATGGCCTTCAATCACATAATCACCTATGACCGCTGTGTGACATGATTGTAACTCCGGGGTAATTCCATACTCTTGCTTGATGTCGTGCAAATCGGGTATGTCATGCGTCTTCACATCAAAGCCATTATCGCGCAAGTAATCAACCCAACCAACGCAGCACCCACAGGTTGGACTTTTATAAACTGTAATCTCCTCCCCTGCAAAACTATACGGGCTAGCAGACAAAAAAGTAGCGGCAATTAGTGCGGAAAGTTTCGGGAATCTCAATGCATTATCCTCATTTGTAGGGACTTGGTTGGGCGCCTCTACAATCCCACTTTGTTATGTAACGATCAGCCAATATTTAATACCAACACAACTCAGCAAATGGAAATGGCGCTGTCCATACGACACTATATAACAAAAAAACCGCCCGAAGGCGGCTTGTTTGTTGGGCTTGTTGGACTTTATTGGATGTCCTTAAACCCTCGATTGGTGGGGTGGTGACTACCGAATAACAAATGTAACTAATTGTGTCAATTAACTATTCATGATTGACCAGTTTGTAGTTGCCCCCAAAACTGCCCCCAAATCTATTTATTGCTCCCAACTTTTGGGCTGAATCTTTCTCCATGCGCTCTGCTGTTGGTTTGGGGTTCATAAGAGGCTCCTCTAATCTATTAGCGACATAAGAATTTCTAGCAGGGTGTTTGGTAGAAATTCCATGCTATAGACAGAAAGTAATTATGTTACCGTTTTTTGCTTTTATGGCATAGCATTGCTCATCTTCCGCAGCATTAAATGCAACATCTACCACTATATTATTTCTTTCTATAATTCCTCCGTTCAGCTTTCTAACCAGCACGCCGGACTTTGTTGACGGGTTAGTAATTGATGCGTAAACGACGTTATCGCGCGCCGCGTACCCGTCCCTAGCGTCCAGAGTGATGTTGCCACCAACCCCCGACATTATAGCTAGATTATTTGTTGCGTCTTGCTGAGTATCTATTGTTGCTTTTATAGTGAGTAATGTCAGTCTAGAGTTTTCGCCCCACACATTAACAGCTGTATTGTATGACGATCTGAAAACTAAGATGTGATCGAAATCATATGCTTTGAAGTTCTCAGCACGATTAAAATTCCCAGACGTAAAGCTTAGCCCGTGATTGGTGCCAGAACCAAGAGCTGATACGTTACGTACGCTACAGCGTAGATCACCAAAATTCCCACTAGCTCCCGACCTTATTGCATCTTTTCCGTTAACAATAATCCCAAGGTTTTCAATGGTGATTTTCCTCTTTTCCATCATATTAAGCGTTCCCCCTACCAACACAGTGCCGCCAACGAGAGTTGCGCCGTTAAACTCTGGCATACCTGCTCCAGTTATAGTGCCGTAATCGACGGGGAATAAAATATTATTGATGGGGAATGTTCCAGCTGGTAGTTGTGCCGACGTTCCTGATTGTAAAGTTGAAAATATCAAGGCGGTATTATCAGCTGCGTTGCCTGTCAACGACAGACTCATACCGTGTGCATTTTCTATAGAAAACAGAATAACGAACGATATTGTAAAAGCTCTTCCAATCATCGCTCTACCGCCCTTGTTTCTGTACACTTGATTCAATCTTCTGACTCACTCAGGCATATACATACCAATCAGCTTTCATAGTGACCGGAAATAATTATTAGGCCTAAGTTTAGTATGGGTATTGAGAAATAGCAATTGACCGAAAGATATAGGTTTCACACGCTGAGTTCAGCATTTCGGCGACTTGGGTGCGGCTAACTTCCCGTAAGTTTGTAGAAGATTCAATATCGGTTCTGGCCCCTTGAGCCATATTCGCAATCTTAGCTCCGACCATTGCGGGCTGTGATTCGGTTTCCCTTTTTTGTCGAAAAGTGTCACTTTTGTCACCACCTGTAGTTATTCTCTTGTTGTGGTGTCCCTATAACAGCGTATAGCTAGAACAACCCCGCGCAGCGCAACACCCACCGGAGTTAGCGAACGAAAGAACCTACTTCCATCTGTGGACGTAAAACGCACAAAATCCCCGCATGAACAGGCCGCAAAGCCAGTAACCATAAGGGTTTGGCACAAAAAGCAGTGTTGATCGCTTATAGAGCAAAGTAGCGGCGGTTTCCGCGCTCTCTAATGCCCGTGGCTGCGATAAAAGCTCTAGGGAACCCTTACCCTCACCATTTTTCAAAATCCTTCGCTGCGTTCGCGTGAAGAAAGGGAGGGTGCGTATCAGGCTTGAATCACCCTAAAGTTTTAATGCGCCCCTACCCCTTTAGAGTAGAATGAAGGCCATATCAATAAATGGACTGTGAGATATGAATATTACTGAACGCAAAGCAAGGCTCAGGACTTCGGGCTATTCAGATAATGAAGCAGAAGAAATTGCCGTACAGGAAGCAAAGCGAACCCGGTATGACGCCGAGCAAGGACGGTATTCGGGTGCTCACCTGGTTTTTCGTGTTTTAGTTCCTATTGTAATCGTGGTTGTACTAGTTGCTGTTTCACTGCTCTTTGGCAGATGATTTCCCCTTGCCCGTTTTTTCAAAACCGTTTTTGAAAAACTGCCCGCGCGAAAATTTGAGGAGGTCGCGTATCTAGGAAGGAAGGCTCTAAAGTTTTTGCACCCCCCATGCCCCGGCCCTGATTTCTGTCCTTTTTATGGAGTCAATTTAACTCAAAATGCTGGCATTTATTCCCATCATAGCACCTCTGTATTTTTGCCTGGATGCCAACATTAGCCAACAAGCGGCCCGATCTGAATAAGAAATTTTAAGAGGGTCTACACTTTATTATTCAAAACCAAGTAGTGCTAACTAAAAATAAGTAACGTGTCGAGAGTTTCTAACAATGGCCTTCTGAAGTCGATTAAGACGGGTATCTGTTCTGCCATTCGTAAACATCAAGTTGCGCGGATCACCAAATGCACTACCATGCCACAGACCACATGCGTGACAAATTTCATGCGCTAGAGTTACACTAGCTGTCCATGGATTAACATCATCACCAGCCCTTGTTCTTAGTCCACTATCTATATCTATCACTACATAATTTGCTTGAGGACCTTGCGCGCAACCTCCGCGCCTTTTGCCCGCAGCGTCTCTATCTACATCAAGAACAACAAATGCCGTTATTGGCGCACCTGCACCCAACGTCAAAACATTAAATACTGAATAATTTAGATTATCGATAAAGTATGAACCAGCTTTTGTATAGTGGTCTTTAAAGGAACCACTACCGAGACATCTAGGGAAGAGTGCTTCTGTAGGAGGATGCTGATTTAGTACTATAACTCGTGGTAGAGAACCATATGTTACTAACTTGACATTCGCTCGATTCTTAAGGATTGAAGCCGCCAATTTGTAAGCATCCTCTGCCTCTTGCACTAAATCCCTAGTGTCATCAAGCCCAGATCCGTCTTCTCGCGGCAATATCCTAATCGATAATCGTAACTTTTTACGTGGCCATGGAATAATTAAATCTACAATGAACCCTATGATGCCCGTTGCCCTGTTAATCACTTCTTGAATCACATTCACCGCTTGCGATACAGCACCTTTAATTGCTCGGCCTACTTTTTTTATCCTAGAACCCCAGCCCATGTGTTCACCTCCGTAAACATTAGAATTACATTTTCTCGCTATGTTTGGATTACATGTTGAGGCGCTGCTCTGAGTGCTTGATGCAAGAACAGTTGCCCAGTCATTTCATCAAGATGTTTATCAAGCATCCTTCGCCAACCGAGATAATTGGGTAGCCAGCGAGTTGCCACCCCATTAAACCGCCCCATCCAACGTTTCAGGCGGCTGTCATAAGCATTAACGTTTTGAACATGCCAAGTTCCTTTACCACCATGGCCATGATATCCCGCAACAAAATAGCCAGCCTCAAGGTTGAGGGATTTCGCCGCCACACCATAACTGGGATGTCCATCGGTCGATAAGACGGCATCCTTCGCTAGCGCAGGCTTGAGTACCTTTGTAAATGTTTTGGCTGTGCAGTCATCCAGAACAGCGTCACTGACCATTCGGCTGCCGCGCTGCATAACGATCATCACCGGCACACGCTCTTTGCCATCTACACCCGATGAACCGCCACGCTTCCTGGCCTGACGGGGTAAGCGGCGCTGACCCTTATAAGAACGCCGGAATATCGTTTCATCCGCCTCAACAATGCCAGTCAAATTCTCGGCCTTATGCTCACGCAAGGCATCCAGGAAACGATGCCGCCATCGAAAACTGCGATCCACTGCTAAGCCCACCCGTTCAGCAGCTTTGCGAATACTCAAGCCCTCGACCATGCATTCGGCGTAGGCCAGCAACTTATCTTTATCGTTCAAGCGACAAAAGCCTGTGCCGGTTAAAGCTGTAAACGTTTTCAAGCAAGCTTTACAACGATAGCGCTGCTGACCGTTAGTTCTTCCATGACGAAAAATGTCGTCCGCTTGGCAATGTGGACAAATCACTGCCCCGTCAAGACGCTCTTCCGTCAGTCGTAAACTACCGTGCTCGTCACTCATGGCCGACACCCTGCCTGATAGCAATTCGAACTGCTCCGGCGTTAAGCCTTCAAGACTGGCAACAAGTGCTTGATATTCGTCACGTTTCATAGCATTCTGTAAGTGGTTGTTATGGCTTGATTATACCATCTATTCAACATTGATTCCGAACAGAGCGCATTTTCTATACCCATAGCTAAGCACGCCTTCCTTTTTAAAGTCTGTGCGGTATGTCACATTTGATCTACTGTTTATAGCGAATTTCTGTATAGAAAAGCCCCAGTTTGCGGGGCTTCTTTCACACAATAGAGAGGAGTTATTTCTCGACTCCTGATCTATCATCCCTGCCCATTTAGCGCTGCGAGGTAAGTCATAATAATTTTGATTCGCTATATTGAATCATACCAACTGTCCCTTTTAATGGACTGTAATTAACTCTAAAAAGCTGCCATTCATTGCAGGCATAGCGCCTCCGTACTTCTGCTTGAAAGTTAACTTTTGTCAGGTTTTCATGTATCTATCATGTCAGTTTCTATACTTTTTTCTCATCTGTGATCGCAGCTGTATCAGCCTTGCTTGGTGCGCTGCTTCCGCTCTATCTTCTGCCCGTTGCGCTCTGATAGCGTATAGCTCTTTGACGTAAGCCTGAACCGCTGGCTTGTTGTATATCCTAGATGCGCTTGCCATTGCTGTCCGGCGTGAGCCTTTGGGCTGGTAGGCGGCAATGTAGGCATCGGTGAGGGTCGGGTAGTTGTGTATCAACATACAATACTCAGCAAACAGCCTTTGCCTGGGCGTTAGTCTGGGCGTTTTCATTGCTTGTTTGTATTGGGTTTTATTAATCGGCTGCATGAGTAATCTTTAGCCTGTTTGGCTCGATAGCCTTTACCTCGAACCTTTGCAAGATATGAGATGCGGTAGATAGCATCGGCTTTTATTGAGGCATCATCTACAAAATAAAATGGCTTTGGGATTGTTGGCATGGTGTTGCTGGTTTTCCTCTGCCATGTGTCTTTGATAATTCTTAACAGCTTGGCACTATGCCTGATTTTATTGCCGTCCAGCATGATGGCAAAATGGTAGTGCTGTGATTTGCTTCGTTCCTGCTCACGCGCCCACGCATAGCCCATTTCAGACATTCCATATTCGCGCTCAAGTCGCCGTGACAAGTTTTTCCTGAACATGGAGATGTGCTTACTGTCTTGGCTGTAAAACCGTTGGTGCAAATCAAACCTCAACACAAAGACGCGCCCCCATTTGGCCTCGCATATTTCGAACTGAGCTAACATTCTGTGAAGTATTTGCGTATAGATTCCAGACTTGGCCGCGTTGACTTCATAAGCCGCTCCATTGTGCAGGAGCTCACCCGAATAGCTCACGTATTTACGGTTCTTGGTCTTAGCTCTATTGCGGGTAGAGCCTTGGTTAGATATTAGAAATAACCGCTCTTTTTGTTTAGAGCCGGAACCCCGCAAAACCATATCAGCTCTAGGCTTCATGGCTTCGGGAGGGGGCAAAACCGACGGGACAAAACCGCACACAGGATTTTTCCATCTTTTTTGGAAATATAGAGGGTCTATATCTAGCTCATCTGCACTATCAAGCACTCCTTTTTGGTTGCGGTCTGACGCTATAGAGGGAGCAATGCCAAGTAGTGCATTTTTCGACCTGCGACCGCCAGCTTCCGCTCTGGCAAGGGTCGTAGATGCAAGCCTTGCACATCTCGTTAATTGCACCCCTTAAAGAGGGCCTGACGGGTCTATTCTGAAGTGTCTGCGTAGTAGTCATTAATCCACCCCTCTACGTCGCTTTGCGGATTTGTTCTTCAATCCACTTATCGATTTCTGATGACGGCCAGCCAATGGCGCGTTCACCTAATTTAATTGGGGAAGGGAAATCACCTCCTCGTGCAACACGTGCATAAATGGAGCTGCGGGAAAGGCCAACGCGCTTAATTACGTCGGGAAGTCTTAGGATTTTCTGGGACATATTGTCATCTCGCTAGTTAGGAAGCGCGATATTCCTATACTTCTTTTTGCGGCTGAAGGGATGAAATTTCCTGAATTTTGTACCGGTATAAAAGTATCGAATTTTTATACCGTATTATCCTGTTCAGAGTATTCTTGAGCTGCTAGCGCTTCTATACCAGATCTAGAGGTCAGAAACTCAGCCAATGGTTTTACGGTTTTTGTTACACGTTCCGTTAAATCAACGTCATACTCATTTGGGAACAAAACTTCGCCTAACATATGATGGGTTAGCTGCTTGTTTGTGAATCTCGCCCAAGCTGTTAAATCAAGGTAAGCGAGTATTTGTAATGATGACCATTTCCTGAAATCGGCCGACGTGAAATTCTTTCGCCCAAATGTTTTACCTCTAGCCGTTGTGCGTTTTGGTAGCAAAACTATTTTCCTCACCTCATCTAGGAAGCCTTTAAAGTCTGAAATCAATTGCTCATCTGTAGCATTAATATTAATTCGTAAGCCAATGTCCCCTAAGTCGCGAGCATATAGCTCAGATTCATGATAGAAAACAGGATCGCCAAGCAAGGACTGAAACTCCTTTTCACTAAAGTCAAATTCGTTTGACGCAGTTATTCGTATTCCTAAACCGGGATCTTCCCCTGACGTTTTTGCAAACCAATCGCTTATCCTGCGCTCACTAATTTGATTTCAATATTTATCTGTCTCCGTAATATCAGATCGAAGTTGATTACACTCGTAAATAGCACCCTGCGCGGGTGTGGGCGAGGGGTTATATCCCAAGACACTCCCTAGCGTGTCTACTGTTAAAGTGCTGAACTTGTGATTGAGCGAACTGGTGTCATACCCATCTTCTTCCAGATCATATTCTTTCAGAAACGCCTTCTCATCTTTAAGGTCATCATTGTCACCGTCACCCCTCAAGTCATCAAGACTCACCATTGGGTTGGCCCATATCGATTTCTCTAACCTTGTGTCCACATTAGAAAAATATGGCGCCAATTCTTCCCAATCAGCCCGACCTATAAGATGATCATAATCATAATCACTCTGACGTTTGTCTAGGTTTCGATGCCAATCAGCGAGGTCGAAATCTGCCGTGGGTGAATATTTATCTAGTGAAAACCACTCTGGCAGGTCTCGGGCATCTGTTATCTTATCCATATTTATAGCGGCCTTCGGTCGTTCCTCGCCCTTCAATAAGTTAACCAAACCAAGCGGGTGAAGGTTTCCCGCCTTTCGCCCCGTCGGGCTAGGTTTGGCTAAGTCTTTACCGTTTAGCCCGCTTAAATTGGACTACGTTATCCCGCAAGCTATCTAAATAATCAGCCCAGGCTTGCATCATCTCGCGCCGCTCGGGCAAATACTCCGCATAGTTATACGCAGCTCTCACGTTGTCGCGCTCGGCGTGAGCAAGCTGGCGTTCTATTGTATCCCGGTTCCAGCCTTGCTCATTCAAGAGCGTTGAAGCCATCGCCCTAAAGCCGTGGCCGGTCATTTGTTCCTTGGTATAGCCTAAGCGCCGTAGCGCACCATTGACGGTGTTTTCACTCATTGGGCGAGCGTTGCTTCTTATGCTCGGAAAAACGTAATTACCGCGCCCTGTGAGCGGCTCAATCTCTTTCAGCACAGCAAGGGCTTGCTTGGATAATGGCACGACGTGAACCGCGTTCATTTTCATTTTTTCAGCCGGAATGCGCCATTCGGCCTGATCAGAATCAATCTCCGACCATTCGGCATGACGTAACTCTCCAGGGCGCACAAATGTAAGCGGGGCAAGGCGTAAGGCACAAGACGTCACAAAGTGGCCTTTGTAGCCTTGTAACGCCCTTAGAAGCGCCCCAATCTCTTTTGGCTCGGTAATAGTGGAAAAACTCTTTTTCTTCGTGGGTGGTAATGCGCCTTTCAAGTCGGCCGATGGATCGCGTTCAGCACGTCCAGTAGCAATGGCATAGCGGAAAACGGCCCCGCAAGATTGCTTGATTCGATGCGCGGTTTCTAAAGCCCCACGGTTTTCTACACGGCGCAACACGGTAAGCAGTTCAGGCGGCGTAATGTCATTGCATGTCCTAGCACCCATCCAAGGGAAAACATTAGCTTCTAACCTTCGTAGAATGCGCTCAGCGTGGCTTTTTGACCAAGTGGGTGAGAAACGAGCAAACCACTCCCGAGCGATTGATTCAAAACTGTTGGCTTCTAGATCAGCATGTGCCGTTTTTAATGCTTGGCGGTACTTACTAGGGTCGATCCCGTTTTTTAGATGGTTGCGAGCCTCAGTGCGGCCACCTCGGGCTTCTTTAAGAGATACATCAGGGTAAGTACCTAGAGAAATTCTTTTTTCCTTGCCCCCAAAACGGTACTTCAAGCGCCACCACTTGCCCCCTCTCGGGGTTACTTCTAGATACAGGCCTCCACCATCAAACATCTTGCGTGTTTTTTCAGTAGGTTTGGCGTTGCGAACCGCTGAGTCTGTTAGGGGCATGTGGGGGCATCAATTCTGCAAAGTTCAATATGCCCCCAATGTTGCCCCCGTTTACCTCTGGATGTCAATAGACCTTACTGGATGGTATAAAACAAAAAACCGCCCGTAGGCGGCTTGTTTGTTGGGTTTGTTGGACTTTATTGGATGTCCTAAAACCCTCGATTGGTGGAGGTGGTGGGAATCGAACCCACGTCCGTCAGCACTACACTCACCGGCGACTACATGCTTAGTCTACGCCTTAAATTAACCGTTATCGCGCCGGTAGACTGGCGTTATAAAAGCGAGCCTGTAAAGTTTTAACTCGCGCCGACCAGGCAACATTGCGAGCGAGTCTGACTAAAGTGACCTCAGGATGCCCCACCGACAGACGAGTAGGGTGTGAGGACTAACCGGTTTAAGCGGCTAGTGAGTAGTTAGAGTCGTTTGCAACTATAACATTGTGCAGCTGGATTAACGAGGTGGCCTGCGCCTCGACATGCTCCGATGGCTTCGCAACTGGCGTCGAAACCAGTCACCCCCAAGCAAACCTATTATGATGTAGTTTCACCAAATTGCAAGTAGCGTTCGTTCGGGTTATTCAATATATGTATGACAAAAATTCTCTGGGTTTTCCGTTTATCTATATTTTATGAGTTTTGTCACATATTTAGTACCGGTGAGTTTTTACTATACGCCCCACGTTGAACAGCACTGATGCTGTTCTCTTGTTTATCACCCAGTAGGAAATTAATTATGAAACTCTTTAAATCTCTCACCGCAGCCCTTTTAGTAGCAACACTATTCATCGCTCCTAACGCAATGGCTGAAAAAATCAACGTCAACCAAGCTGACGTACAAATGCTTACTCAAATCAAAGGGATTGGTGAAGTAAAGGCCAAAGCTATCGTTGATTATCGCGCTCAAAATGGTGCCTTCGAAAGTGTGGATGAACTCGACAATGTCAAAGGCATCGGCGCCAAAACACTGAAAAAGATTGAAGATAGCATCACCCTGAGCCAACTCCAAGAGAGGCAAGCAGTGCAACACAATAGTGATAGCTAGTTCACAACTACATCGCTGTAAGCAACGGGGCCGTGAGCCTCGTTTTTTATGAATCTCTACCTTGTATTTCGGCAGTCATGCTAAGTCCGTTCTAAATACTTTGTCGGCACGGCACTTTTACGGCAGAATCGGCGCCTTCTTTCTGCTTAGGCATTTATTACATGACACTGGCTATCATTGCCGTCATCTTTGGGCTGGTCTTACTCGTTTGGAGCGCTGATCGCTTTATCGAAGGCGCGGCTATAACCGCGCGCCACTTCGGCATGCCACCCTTACTCATCGGCATGGTCATAGTGGGCTTCGGTACCTCAGCACCTGAAATTGTCGTATCCGCGATATCCTCTCTTCAAGGCAACCCGGGCCTGGCACTGGGTAATGCCTATGGTTCCAACATCGCCAATATAGCGCTGGTGCTGGGATTGACCGCCATCATTAGCCCCATCATCGTAGAGTCACAGGTTATTCGTAAAGAATTACCCATCCTGATCGCAGTAACTGCTTTAGCCGCCTACCAGCTCGCTGATGGCAACATCACTCTCTCCGACGCCATCGTCTTATTAGTGGTGTTCTTCTGCATAATGGGCTGGTCTATCTGGCAAGGAATGCGGACTAAGGGTGATGACCTTGGCGTAGAAATAAGCAGCGAATTGGACGAACACGCGATGCCGTTGAAGCGAGCGGTGTTGTGGTTGGTAGTGGGTATGTTGCTGCTGGTAGTCAGTTCCCGAATTTTGGTTTGGGGCGCAGTTGACATCGCCCAAACACTGGGCGTCAGCGATGTAATCATCGGCCTGACGGTAGTCGCCATCGGCACCTCGTTGCCAGAGCTGGCATCTTCGTTGATCGCCACACGCAAAGGCGAGCACGACATCGCCATTGGCAATGTGATTGGCTCAAACTTATTCAACACCTTGGCGGTCGTTGGTATCGCTGGCACCATTCACCCGATGGCGGTTGAGCCGGAAGTATTCTCCCGCGATATCTTGGTGATGAGTGCGCTGACGCTGGCTTTGTTTGTTTTTGCCTACGGTTTTCGGGGGCAAGGTCGTCTCAATCGCCTCGAAGGCAGTATTTTATTGGCTTCCTATATCGCCTACACCGCTTATCTGGTTGCTCAAGTGTTTGCCTAGCGAGAACGAGAACAGATACCTAATAGGGCACTAGGCTCAATAGCTGTCGAGCCTCAGCCACCGTTGCCGGGTGGCGATCATAGTCAGCGCATAAATCCACCACCCGTTCAACCAAAGCAGCATTGGAAGGCGCTAAAGTATTGCGATCCAGCCGGACATTATCTTCAAGCCCGGTTCGGCAATGCCCACCCAGTTCCAGTGACCAATGGTTCAGGGTAATTTGGTCTTTACCAATCCCAGCACCGGTCCAGGTGGCGTCTGGCGCGAGCCGGTTTAGCGTCTGCACAAAAAATTCAAACGATTCACGATCAACGGGCATTGCATTTTTAACACCCATGACGAATTGGATATGTAGCGGCCCCTTGATACGACCATCCTGGTTCATCGCAATTGCTTGAAAAATCATCGACAAATCAAAAGCCTCTATTTCCGGCTTGATATCGTATTTCACCAATTCAGCCGCCAACCAATCAACCAGCTGCGGTGCGTTTTCGTAAATTCGGGTGGGAAAATTACAAGAACCGGTCGACAAAGATGCCATATCCGGCTTAAGCGGCAACATTCCGCCGCGCTCATCGCCATGACCAGAGCGGCCGCCGGTAGAAAACTGGATGATCATACCTGGACAATTCGCCTTTAGTCCGGCTTGTAGCTGCGCAAATTTGTCCGGGTCTGAGGTGGTGGTGCCGTCGTCATTGCGCACATGCAAATGGGCCAGTGTCGCCCCGGCTTCAAATGCCGCATGGGTTGATTCGATTTGCTCATTAACTGTGATGGGTACGGCGAGATTATCCGCTTGAGTAGGAACAGAGCCAGTGATGGCGACGGTAATAATACAGGGTGAAGTCATCGGCAAACCGTGGATTAAATGGGCTTTAGAAGATACCAGAACAACCCGAAGAAATCAGGCGACATCCGAGAGCGTCAAATGCGCGGCAGTGCTTATGACGAAACATCCACGACTTCGCCGGACTGGTTTTCCGATAGCTGCTCAACCCAAAACCTAGTGCCCGCTATAACGCCCACCGGCACTGCAATAAAATTAAAAACTGGAATCGCGGTAAGCACCATCATCGCACCGCCAAAACCATAGGCACCATAACGATACTGTTTAAGGATTTGTCGCTCCTGTTTAAAATACAGGCCGTGATTGCTCATCGGATAATCACTGTATTGGATCGATAGCATCCACGCGCCATACAGCGCCCATAGAAATGGCGCGAGCAGATTCAGCCCAGGGATAACCGTAATAACGAGTAAGACGATCATCCATTTTAGCGCATAAATCAGCTTACGCAACTCACTCATCAGCGTTCGTAGCGCTATGCCCGGAATGGTCTTAAAACCTTCAAACTCTGTAACAGGCAAGCCCTTCAGCTTTGATTCTACGCGTTCGGCTAGTAGAGAATTAAAGGGGGCAGCGATTAGATTCGCGACCACCGTAAACCCAAAATAGACCGCCACTAAAACAAGCAGCGTGAACAATGGCCACAACAGCCATTCAACCCATGCCAGCCAAGTCGGTAGCCAGCCAGTTAGCAGCGTCATAACGTCTTGAAAGTGATTAACTGCAAGCAGGATTGCTCCACTGAATACGACGATATTCACCAGCAGAGGAACTACCACAAACGGCCAAATCCCTTTGGCGAACAGCACCGCGAAACTACGCCACACGTAACCAATCCCGGCGAAAAAAGCAGTCATTTGGTTAGATTATTCCTACCCAGTCGATTGTTGAATCCTTGTGTCCGCGTTTCTAAACGGGGGCAGCAGCCTGCCGCCCCGACCTAGATAATGCATGGCTTAAGCCTGCTGTGTTCCGATCCACATCATTGGGATCGGGTCACATACCTACTCACCTTGGCGAGCTGCAGAGAGGAAAGCCGGCTTAAGCCCGGTGGAAAAAATGCTAATCCGCTTGCTGATTCCTCAAGTAGGACGGCACATCATAATCAGCCACATCAAAGCCTCCGTTAGCACGGCGTCGCTGCGGACTATAAGAGGGCCGCTCCGGTGCATCAGGCCGAACCCGTGGTCGAAAATGGGTCGGTGCAACTGACTCTGAATCTGGCTGAGTCGCTTCAGGCGCTGTCGGTTGGCGTTCTTCTTTCTTGATTACGGGTGCCTCTGTAGCACTCGCTTCTTCACCCAAACCGGTCGCCACCACGGTCACCCGCAACTCACCATCTAACTCAGGATCAACAGCAGTACCAATAACCACATTCGCCTCTGGGCTGACATAAGCGTGCAATAATTTACCAATTTTCGAGAACTCACCGATGGTTAAGTCTTCACCAGCGGTCACGTTCACCAACATGCCGCGCGCGCCCTGTAGCTCGGTATCTTCTAATAACGGGCTTGAGATTGCGTTGCGAGTAGCGCGTTCAGCGCGGTTTTCACCGGTCGCCACTGCAGAACCCATCATCGCCATGCCCATTTCAGACATTACGGTGCGTACGTCCGCAAAGTCGACGTTGATCACGCCAGGCCGGGTGATTAATTCAGCAATGCCCTGGACTGCATTCAATAAAACTTGATTCGCCTCCGCAAACGCCGCTTCCATGGTGGTATCTTCACCCATGTAGTCGAGAATCTTATCGTTGGGAATGGTAATCAATGAGTCAACCGTTGACTCTAACTGCTCCACCCCTTGCTCAGCATATTTCATCCGCTTGGCACCTTCAAACATGAACGGTGTAGTCACCACTGCAACGGTTAAGATGCCCTTTTCCTTAGCGAGTTCAGCAACGACTGGCGCTGCGCCAGTACCCGTGCCACCGCCCAAACCTGCGGTGATAAAAACCATATCAGCACCATCGATCGCTTCAGCGATACGGTCCCGATCTTCCATCGCAGCTTGGCGACCCACTTCGGGGTTGGCCCCAGCTCCCAGCCCACGGGTCGTATTTTCGCCCAGTTGCAGCGTAATGTCTGCGGTTGAACGCTCCAACACTTGTGAGTCGGTGTTGGCGTTGATGAAGGTTACGCCCTCCATCTTGGTTTTCATCATATGTTCGACTGCGTTACCGCCGCCGCCACCCACTCCGATGACTTTTATTTCGGCTTGTAAGCCTTGGTTTTCCATTAATTCAATCATGTTTCCACCTCTGCATTTATAAAACAATCGTTATCGTTACTCTGCATGTTCCGACAACTACTAAAAACTGCCCTTGAACCAACTTTTCATGCGTTCAAGCACACTCACCAACTTACCTTTCTTACGTGTTTTGCGCGCCGGTTCGTTCAACCGACGATGCCCCCACTTGACCAAACCAATGCCGGTCGCAAAAATGGGGTTTTGTACGGTTTCCTGTAGGCCGCCCTGGTATTGCGGCATTCCCAGCCGAACCGGCAAATCGAATACCTCTTCGGCTAACTCGACTGCGTGCTCAATCTTGGAGCTGCCTCCCGTGATCACCACCGCACCAACCAAATGATCAACTCGTTGGGCTTCCAACTCACCGCGTACCAAGCTATAAATTTCTTCCATTCGTGATTCGATCACTTGCGCCAATTGATAGCGCGACAAGCTTCTCGACGGCTTGCCACCCATACTCGGCGCCTGAATCGTTTCTTCTTCACCCACCTGACTCGCTAATGCGCAACCGTATTTAATCTTGAGGTCGTTAGCCGCCTCGGTCGGAGTTTGAATCACCATCGCAATGTCGTTGGTGACTTGATCACCTGCAATTGGAATCACGGCAGTATGTTGGATGGTTTTTCCTTGAAATACGGCGATATCGGTAGTGCCACCACCAATATCAATCATGCACACACCCAACTCGCGCTCGTCCGGGGTGAGTACCGCTTCACTGGAAGCCAGCTGCTCGAGAATAATGTCGTCCACCTCCAAACCACAGCGCTTGACGCATTTGACGATATTTTGCACCGAGCTTTCTGCGCCAGTAATGATATGTACACGCGCTTCCAGACGCACTCCGCTCATCGCCAATGGCTTAGTAACTTCTTCTTGTTCGTCGACGATGTATTCCTGTGGCAATACATGGAGCACTTTTTGATCTTTGGGGATGTTGACCGCCTGCGATGCTTCGATCACGCGTTCGATATCATCGTGCGAGACTTCTCCATCTTTAATTCGGACCACGCCGGTTGAATTCAAACTGTGAATATGCGCACCAGCGATACCGACATTGACTGAAAAAATGGAAGAATTCGCCATCAGTTCCGCATCTTCGACCGCTTGTTTAATCGAGTTAACGGTTGCCTCGATATCTGCCACCACTCCGCGTCGAAGACCTTTAGCGGGATGCTGGCCAACCCCGATAATTTCTAGCTCGTTACTGGCGTTCACCTCAGCGACAATCGCCAGAACCTTGGAAGTTCCAATGTCTAAGCCAACCACCATCTTACTTTCTTGTTTGCGTCCCATGTTATTCAGCCATCTCTGCTTGTTTCCAGCGCACCGCAAAACCATGCGGGTAACGCAAATCAACGTGTTCTACTCTGGGCAGTTCATCGATCAATGCCCGGTTTAGGGTGGCGATAAATGCATTCATTTGTGCATTGGCGTTCTCTTCCAATAAGGTCATATCAAATGCAGTTGGATTGGCACTGATTGACATTGCAGTCAAGCCGAGCTCCCAAATATGTTGCGGAGTCAAACTTAAGGAAACCAACTTCAAGCCACGGCTGGATAAAATCCGGCTCCAGCTTTGAAAGCGCTTCCATACAGTGCTGACTTCGGTAGCCGCCCCTTTGAGCTGGGGTAAAGGCAAGTGGGTTCCCACCGGTAATTGAATGATATCGCCCGTGGTGGTCAGCCATTGATCGCCCCAACGTGCTACTGGCTGGTGTTCAACGATGGTCACCGCCATCGTATCCGGCCATTGACGTCTTACCGTGGCACTTTTAATCCATTCAAATTTGTCGGCCGTATGCGCCATTGCATCCATATCGACCGAAAAGAAATTGCCACCACTGGGCTCTTTTAATATCGTTTTCAGGTGACTGCCCACTTCCACCGCATCGACGTGGTTAAGCTCACCCTGAATCACAATTTGATCAAAACGAAACGCATTTGGCTGATACAGGCGATCAATTAAAATCGCGGCAACCGCCAAAACCAAGACTAAGGCGGTAATGATTACTAAGCCACCGCGGACCACTCGGCTTTCTGTTTGGCCGCTAGCTGCTGGCTTATCAAGACTCAGATCCATTGCAATTTCGTTCATTCTGAATCCCCTAAAATACGTACTTCAGGTTCTAAACGAACGCCAAACTGATCCCATACACGGCGTTGCCCTAAGTCGATTAATGCCTCAATATCTCGGCTCATTGCTTGGCCATGATTGATAATAAAGTTGGCGTGTTTTGTGGAAACTTCCGCATCACCAATGCGTTCTCCCTTCATCCCTGCGGCATCCAATAGCTTTGCAGCATGTTCGCCCTCCGGGTTTTTGAACACAGACCCTGCATTCGCGGTTTGTATCGGCTGGCTATTACCGCGCATACTCAATAGCTCTTTGATGCGCGTGAATCCGTCTTTTTTTGGCGCGGGTTTTAGCTTGATCTCGCCTCCCAAAAACCAATAGCGTTCTGGCAATCCAACCTGACGATAACCTGTTTCCACCTCATCAGCATCAATCCAGCGAACATCACCGTCTCGACTGATCAACTCAACCCGACTGACAATATTCCAAGTTTCACCACCGAAAGCCCCTGCATTCATCGCCAAGGCTCCACCGAAGGTGCCTGGTATCCCTGCTAAAAACTCCGCACCCGTCAAGTTCATTCGCGACGCCATACGCGCTACTTTGGCACTGGGCGTTCCCGCCTGCGCATAGATAGTATGTTCGTCAACCGCCTCAATCAGTCCCAAACCCCGGGAGGCGCACACCACCACGCCGCGCACACCTTTATCGCGGACTAGCAAATTGCTGCCCAGGCCAATCCAATGCACATCAATATTTCCTGGCACTTGGCACATCATCTGCACCAGCGCGACCTTGTCTTCAGGCACATAAAAAACCTCAGCCGGGCCACCCACTCGCCAGCTGGTATGCTGACTCATTGGCTCTTCAAATTTGATCACCCCAGACAAGCCCTCTAGGTAGGACTGAACGGGCTTATGTGAAGGCGGCACATACATAGTTCAGCCAACCTCCTGTTCGACATTGAGTTGCCCACTATCGGCAATGGCCTTGGCATACCGACCAATATCGCCCGCACCGAGCGTCAGCAAGACATCACCGTCTTGTAATTGGTGTGCCAGTACTTGGCTGGCCTCATCAAATCCACCGACAAAGGTGACTTCGCCGCCGCGCGCGCGAATAGCTGCGGACAAACTACGCCCATCTGCGGTGCTGATTGCTTGCTCGCCAGCCGGGTAAACCTCCAGCAACAAGAGCGGATCAGCGCCAGAAAGCACCTGTGCAAAATCATCAAACAGTGACTGCGTGCGGCTATAACGGTGAGGTTGAAACAATGACACGATACGTCGGTCCGGCCAACAATCTTTAGCAGCGACCAGCGTAGCTGCTAGTTCATTGGGATGATGTGCATAGTCATCAACCAATAGCGCTTTTGCGCTACTGCTTTGATCAAACGCAAACTCACCGAGCACATCAAAGCGCCGTCCAACACCACCGAAGGATGCCAAGCCTTCGCGCACTGCTTGATCATCAATCTCGAGCTGATGCGCAATCGCTACCGCAACCAAGGCATTCAAAACATTATGTCGCCCCGGCATATTGACTGAGAACTCACCCGCCGATTGACCGAACCTAAGGACTTCAAATAGGCTGAGCTGTCCCTCTTGGCGCACATTAATCGCCTGAATATCAACATCATCTTCAAAACCATACGAAACGATGCGGCGGTTGATGTCGCTTGCAATCTCCCGCACTACCGGGTCGTCAAAGCACAACACGGCCAAACCATAAAACGGCAAGTTATGCAGAAAGCTGACAAACGTTTGTTTCAGTTGCTCAAAACTGTTGTCGTAGGTCTGCATGTGATCCATATCGATATTGGTCACTGCAGCAATTTGAGGGGTTAGATGCAAAAATGAAGCATCGCTTTCATCGGCTTCAGCGATCAAGTAATCGCCCTTGCCGAGACGCGCATTACTGTCTTCGCGCTGCACGATACCGCCAATGATAAAGGTGGGATCCATCCCGGCATTGATCAACACGCTAGAGACCAAGCTGGTCGAGGTGGTCTTGCCGTGGGTTCCCGCGATCGCAATACCATTACGAAAACGCATGAGCTCACCCAGCATTTCTGCGCGCGGCACCACGGGCACACCAGCAGTGCGCGCAGCAACCACTTCGGGATTATCTTCTGCTACCGCGCTAGAAATCACTACCACATCCGCACCCCGGATATGTTCCGCCGAATGGCCGATATGTGCCTGAGCACCTAGGCTACGCAAACGTTGCAATACGGGGCCGTCGCGCAAGTCAGTTCCAGAAACGGTATAGCCTTGATCCAACACCACCTCGGCGATGCCACTCATACCGATGCCACCCATGCCGACAAAATGCACATGATCAACGAATTCACGCATTGATCACCTCCATGCAGATATCAGCGACCACATTTGCGGACTCCGGTTTAGCGAGCTGCCGAGCCTTGCTTGCCATCTTTACTAACTGTTCTCGATCGAGTGAAAAATCTTGTAACCGCGCTAGCCACTTGCCATCCTCAAATTCTGTTTGAGAAATACACAAGGCAGCGCTTTTTGTCGCCAGCGACTGCGCATTGGCCGTTTGGTGATCCGATACCGCATACGGATACGGGACGAATATGGCTGCCACGCCCGCGGCCGCCACTTCTGCAACCGTCATCGCACCCGAACGACACAGCACTACATCAGACCACGCATAGGCTGCTGCCATATCGTCAATAAACTCGCTGATTTTGGCCTCAACTCCAGCCTGCTCATAGCACTCGACTGTGTCCTCGTAGCGATCTCGGCCACATTGGTGGCGTATATCTAAAGTCACCTCGTCAGGCAATTGGGCCAATAACTCGGGTAGCTTTTGATTAAACGATAATGCTCCCTGACTTCCGCCAATAATAAGTAACCGCAGCGCACCTTGGCGCCCCGACAAGCGAGTTACAGGAGCTTCAACGGCGACAATTTCCGGTTTAACCGGGTTGCCCACCCACTCGTGTGACTTCAAACCCGCCACTTGGGGAAAGCCACTCAAAACCCGTTGGGCAAATCGGGCTAAAATGCGGTTGGTCGCACCAACAATGGCGTTTTGCTCATGCACCACCAGTGGTTTGGCTAACAACCGACCAACCATAGCCCCTGGCCCGGAAACAAAGCCGCCCATACCCAGCATCCCGCTGGCGTTAGAAGCACGGATAATATGCAAGGACTGCCAGGCTGCCAGCGTTAGCACCCAAGGGGTTGATAACTTGCGCAACACACTCTTACCCCGCAAGCCTTTAACCTCGACTAGCTTCAACTCAAATCCAGCCGCTGGTACCAAACGTGATTCGATCCCTGCCGCTGTTCCAATCCAGATAATTCGTACACCACGTAGCCGGAGTTCCTCGGCTACTGCCAGTGCAGGTATCACATGGCCACCGGTACCGCCGGCGAGAATCAGAAACGACATCTGTGCAATCTGGTTCATGCGTACAGCCCCTCGCCGTTTCGACTGACAGGCTCACGCCGGTCTCGTGGCTTGGCTCGAGTTTCTCGATCTACTGCAAGCAGCAAACCAATCGCAATCAAGCTGGCGATCATGCTCGAACCACCGCTACTCATCAGCGGCAAAGTCAAACCTTTGGTCGGCAGCATTCCGGTATTAACGCCAATGTGAATACCGGTATTTACAATCAATAAGATTCCGATGCCGCTGGCGAGAAACCCCGAAAACCGCTGCCCAATCATCAAGGCACGCGCACTAATCACAAATGCCCGCCAGATCAAGGCAAAGAACAACAGCATCACTACAATAATGCCAACCGCACCCAGCTCTTCACCAATAATCGCGACTAGAAAATCATTATCTGCGTGCGGTAAGTAGTCGAGTTTTTGTAAACTGTTACCGAGACCAACACCCAGCCAGCCGCCACGACCTATTGCCATTAGCGCCTGGGTCAATTGAAACCCTTGCGCAAAAGGAGTTGCCCAAGGATCCTGGTAGGTAGTTAATCGCTCGAGCCGATACGGTGAAAACCACGCCAATAAAGCCAAGGCAATGGCAGCCAATAGGACTGCTGCAACGAACCAACTAATACGGACGCCTGCAATGAACATCATGGCCGCACAGGTCACCATAATCACAACCGTCGTGCCAAAATCGGGTTGCAGCAATAACAACCCTGCGATGAATATCAGCACTAAGCCAACATTCAAAATGCCAACCTTAAACACGTGTACAGACTGATATTTGCGTGCGTAATAGTCCGCCACATACACCAGCACAATCACTTTCATCAATTCAGCAGGCTGCACCCGAAAGCCGATATCAAACCAGCGAACAGCACCATTTACTTTGTGGCCAATGCCCGGGATAAATAGTACCAACAGCATCACTAGCCCGAACAACAGCAATATCAAGCTGGCTTTTTGCAACCGGGCAAGTTTGACTTGGCGTATCAAAAGCATCAAGCCCACACCCAAACCAACATGCGCCAGATGGCGATACAAATGCGACGTTTGCAATTGTAGGCGCTCACTGCCGGTACTAATCCCCGCAGAAAAAACCATGATGACGCCAAAAGTCAGAATCGTCATAACCACCAGCAACAGCGGCAAATCAAAGCTGTGTTCGTCGAATCGACGGGTGGAGGTCAACAGCCTAGACATGTTCAAGCTCCTGAACCAGCTCACAAAAGGCATCACCGCGCGCGACAAAGTTCTCAAACATATCAAAGCTTGCACAAGCAGGAGAAAACAACACAACATCCCCCGCTTGAGCGAGTTTGGCTGCGATCTCCACAGCCACCTCCAAGCTATCGGCATAGTGCGTGGGCAATTGCTCACCAATCGCTTCACCAATACGCTCAGCATCCTCACCAA
Source organism: Candidatus Poriferihabitaceae bacterium (assembly GCA_965249035.1). Classification (GTDB taxonomy): domain Bacteria; phylum Pseudomonadota; class Gammaproteobacteria; order Arenicellales; family Poriferihabitantaceae; genus CBDFKV01. Next base: position 1,264,321 of record CBDFKV010000007.1, read on the forward strand.
TTAATACGGCACCTCGAGTGCTCTCGCCGAGATGATCTCGTAGGGGCGAGAAATCAGCCGCCTTGCCTTGCCCACCTAAAATCATGACTTTCGGCTGATCAAATCCACGGATTGCAGCACAGGTCGCACCCACATTGGTACCCTTGGAATCATTAACCCAAGTCACTCCATCAATTACAGCCACTTGCTCACAGCGATTGGGTAAGCCTTTGAATTCAGCTATTGCCGTGAATACCGATTCGTTGAGATCGGCGCCTAGTTGGTCCGCTAAGGCCATCGCTGCTAATACATTAGCGACATTCTGGCGACCGGCTATTTGCAGCCGATCTACCGTCATTAAGCGTTGGCTACCTTTAGCCAGCCACGCCTTGCCATCGAATTCGATCACACCGAAATGACGCACATCGCTTGGTTGGTCTAGGCCAAAACTAACCGCACCTGGAGCGAGATTTGCTACCGGCAGGTCGTCACGATTGACCACCGGGTTCTGACAACCGTCATAGATGCGCGCTTTAGCAGCAACATATCCAGCGAAATCGTCGTATCGATCCATATGATCTTCTGACAGATTAAGCACCGTGGCTGTGGCCGCTTTAAGGCTTTGAGTGGTCTCCAGCTGAAAACTGGATAATTCCAGCACATAAGCGTCCGGCACAGGCTCGGCCAACAAATCAAGCGCAGGCACACCAATGTTACCGCCCAGGCTCGCACTTATTCCCCCAGCATTTAGGATGATATGAGTCAGGGTTACGACGGTACTTTTACCATTCGAGCCGGTAATCGCGATAATTGGCGCCACCGCAACTCGGGCGAATAGCTCAATATCACCAACAATTTCCGCGTTCGGGTTAACCAACGCGGGTAAGCCTAGTTCATCGACGGACACGCCTGGACTAACCACCACCATGTCTGCGGTCTCCAGCGTATACTGATCTAAACCACCGGTTACCAACCGCGCATTCGGGAACCGATTGGCCAACTCAAGCTTATTGGGCGCAAGCTTGCGCGTATCCATCGCGATCAATTCTGCCCGAGTACCCGTCAGATAACGAATCACCGACTGCCCCGTCAGGCCAAAACCAATGACTACGATTTTTGCGTGATCGTGCATTGGATAAATATTTTCGACTGCGTTTTTCATCGCAACTTCAAGGTCGCCAGACCGATCATGACCAAGATAAAGCTGATGATCCAAAACCGTACAATGACGCGTGGCTCTGGCCAGCCTTTCAGTTCAAAGTGATGGTGCAACGGCGCCATTCTAAAAATCCGTCGGCCTAATAGCTTAAATGAGGCCACCTGCAAAATGACTGACAGCGTTTCGACCACGAACAAGCCGCCCATGATGATCAGCACAATTTCCTGACGAACGATCACGGCCACTACGCCGATCGCAGCACCTAGCGACAATGCGCCGATATCGCCCATAAACACTTGTGCCGGGTAGGCGTTAAACCATAAGAATCCGAGACCGGCCCCCATCAAAGCTGCGCAAAAAATCAGCATTTCGCCGGTACCCGCAATATAGGGAATGTTTAGATATTCTGAATAAATCGTGTTACCAGACACATAGGAAAAAATGCCTAAACCACCCGCCACCATCACCACCGGCAAGATCGCAAGGCCATCAAGTCCGTCGGTCAAATTAACCGCGTTAGATGTGCCCACTACCACCAACCAAGCCAATGGAATGAATAACCAGCCCAAGTACCAACCCACATCTTTAAACAAGGGCACGATAAAAGTCAGCTCTGCCTCACTGGCATGGCTAAGGTAGAGAAAGTAAACCGCCACAAAACCAGCAACGGCCTGCGCGATAATTTTCGCCTTCGCGCCCATGCCTTTAGGATTTTTGTCAACCAGCTTACGATAGTCATCAACCCATCCAATCACGCCAAAGCTGATGGTCACAAACAGCGTCACCCAAATAAACCGATTGCTTAAATCAGCCCATAATAAGGTCGCCACCACCACCGAAAACAAGATCAACGCACCACCCATGGTAGGCGTACCCATTTTCTTGAAGTGGGTTTCAGGGCCATCATCACGAACGGTTTGGCCGATTTGATACTGGCTAAGCTTACGTATCATCCAAGGCCCAAACGTGAAGGACAGGCCAAGTGCGGTTAACACACTCATGATCGAGCGAAAAGTGATGTATTGGAAAACGCTGAGCGCGCTCCAGTGTTCAGACAGCACTCCAAATAGCCAAGTCAGCATAATGTAGCTCCCTTACTGGCGCTCAGCCCATCAATAACGCGTTCCATGCCTGCCGAGCGTGAACCTTTGACCAACACCACTGAACTTGAATCGAGGCGATGGTGTAAATAGGCTATCGCCGAGTCGGTATCTTCTTGAAAACGACCGAACGCAGCCTGCCCCAAATAATCTCTAGCGTCTCCACCAACAGCAATCAATTCGTCAAGCGCTAGCTCTCTCGCCAGCTCACCGATCGCCGCATGCGCGCTACGACTCTGTTTACCCAACTCAGCCATCGCACCCAATACAGCGATTCGTTCACCGGGTTGCGCTGCTAACACCCGCAAGGCGGCGCTCATAGAAGCAGGGTTTGCGTTGTAGCTGTCATCGATCAATGTGGCGCCATGGAGGCCCGCCAACGTTGTTAAACGACCGGAAACTGGCTGCGCTTTAGCTAAGCCGTCGGCAATCACCTCGATTGAAATGCCAGCTGCATGCGCACAAGCAGCGGCCGCCAGCGCATTGAGAATATTGTGATCACCTAGAAAGTTAAGGCTAACCTCGGCGGACTGGACACCAATTTGTAGTAAAAAACGGGTTTGTGCGCTTCGCTGGATAGCTGATGCTGAAACCATCGATTGCTTATCCAGCCCAAACGTAACAACGTGGCGCTTGCCCGCTTTTAGCTGCCAATCGGCGCAATACGCATCATCGGCATTCAACACCACAGTGCCACTTTTAGGTACGCCCTCAATGATTTCAGCTTTGGCCTCAGCAACGCCTTGCACATCTGTTAAGCCTTCAAGGTGAGCCGCCGCTGCGTTGTTAATCAGCGCAATAGTTGGCTGGGCTATCGCAGTTAAGGTGCGCAACTCACCTGGGTGATTCATCCCCATTTCGATTACTGCGGATTGATGGCCTTGACGCAATTTCAGTAAGGTCAGCGGTACGCCCCATTGATTGTTAAAACTGCCCTCAGGCGCAATCCCGGGCAACGCCAACTCGGTAATCGCTCGCAACATCGCCGAAACCGTGGTTTTGCCATTGCTGCCGGTGATGCCAATGACGGGGATATCAAATCGCTGGCGCCAATGCTTGGCTAACGCACCCAAAGCCAGGGTCGTGTCGGCAACCATAACGCTGTGCTCAGACGCGGCATCCGCATTGTCCACCACCGTCGCCACGGCACCTGCTGCGCTGGCAGATTCAACGTATCGGTGGCCATCTTGCTGATCTCCCCTAATCGCGAAAAATAAATCGCCTTGCTGCACTCGACGCGAATCAATCGTAACGCCAGATAAACAGATATCTTCGTCCTGTGGCTGGCCTATTAAATAGCCCTGCATGACTTGATTGGCTTCAACCAGACTCATCATGCGGCACGCGCCTCCAGCGCTAAACGTGCTTCTTGACGATCATCGAACGCGACCACGCGTTCTGCATAGACTTGCTCGGTTTCGTGGCCTTTACCCGCGATCAGCACCCAATCCTTCACCGCTGCTTCACGCACCGCGGTGCGAATGGCCTCGTGCCGGTCATGGATTACGCGAACGGGTTGTTTTAGGCCCGCCTGAATATCAGCAACGATAGCTTCGGGTTGCTCGCCGCGCGGATTATCATCGGTCAGTAATACACTATCTGCCAAACGAACCGCTGCCTTAGCCATCAATGGCCGTTTGGCACGATCTCGATCACCGCCACAACCGAAAACGACGGTCAGCAACCCGTCACAATGTGGTCGCAGTGATTGCAGCGCTTTTGCTAACGCGTCGGGGGTATGCGCATAGTCAACGATTACCACTGGTTGATTGACCGCAGCAGAAATCCGCTCAAGCCGCCCTGCCGGTGCACGACAAGTCGCCAAGGCAGGCGCGATTGAATCAAGCTCATAACCCATCTCTGATAATAAAGCAGCTACTGCCAGCAAGTTCTCGACATTGATTTCACCCATCAACGCGGTGGTCACCTGTTTTTGCTTCTTTCGTAGTTGCAAGTCGAATCGCATACCTGACGTATCGGCTTTGATCTTGACCGCTTTGATCTCACCTTTTCGCAAACCAAAGCCAAGCGACTTTTGCGCTGACAATCGTTTTAACAGCTTGCTACCAAACGTATCATCGGCATTGATAATGCGGGCTTTCAGGCTGGGCATGGTGAACAGCTTTGCCTTGGCTTCACCATAAGCGGCCATGCTGCCGTGATAGTCCAAGTGATCCTGACTTAAGTTGGTAAATACTGCGTAATCGAACGCTACCGCGCTAACCCGACCTTGGTCTAAGCCGTGCGACGAGACTTCCATGCAGACTGCATCAAACCCTTGACCGCGCAATTCATCCAGTTGTGCCTGAACACCGATGGGGTCTGGCGTGGTTAATGTTGACTTGCGTAGTTGGCTGGGCGCGCCATAGCCCGTAGTACCAATCACAGCGGCTTCTACGCCCAACACCTTCAATGCCTGTGCCGCAAAAAAGGCGCAGCTGGTTTTGGCGTTAGTGCCGGTAAAGCCGATAACGCATAATCGTTGCGAAGGGGCTTGATAGAATCGTGCTGCGATCGCACTCATTTGGTCGCGCAGCTGGTCGATGTAGAGTAACGGTACCGCCCAACTACCCTGCATTGGTCCTGCCGCACTATCCAGCGCTATGGCTACCGCCCCATTGGCAATCGCCTGATCAATATAATCTCGACCGTCCGCTAATTCGCCTTTCACGGCCAGAAACAAGAAGCCTTTGCAGATGTGACGGCTGTCCAGCGATAGGCCCGACACGGTGCAATCATCTTTGGGTGAGACGCTTAGCCAAGGTTTTACTAGGTCCGACAAGGGCATCGCTATTTTGCTCATGTCCCAGCCCCGTTAGTGATTCTGCTTTGCACCACCTTGGTTTCGTGGCCATCGGTATCAACAATAATCGGCGCATCAGGCGCAACATTGTAGAGGCGTAGCGCATCTTTCATTAGGCGCGCAAACACCGGTGCTGCGATACTGCCGCCGTAGTAGACTTTGCCACGCGGATCATCGACGGTCACCGCCATGACAAATTCTGGTTTACTCATGGGCGCCATTCCGACAAAAGAAGAGATATAACGCCGATCAGCGTATTTGCCATTGATCACTTTGCGAGTAGTACCGGTTTTTCCTCCGATTCGATAGCGATCAATCATCGCCCGCCGCGCAGTTCCCTCAGTGCTAACTACCCCTTCAAGCATGGCTTGAACCGATTTAGCGGTGGTCTTACTAAACACACGCTCACCTTTTGGTGCCACTTCCAGTTTATTGAGCGTCAGTGGCAAGAGTCGACCATCAGTTGCAAACACCGTATAGGCTCGCGCGACTTGCAGTGTGGTGGCACTTAAACCATAACCGTAAGATTGAGTCACATAGTCAATTAAGCGGTTACGTTGATCCAAACGCCCTGTCACCTCACCAAGGAATCCACCATTTTTGCTGCCGAAGCCAACTGCCTTTAGGTTTCGATAGATATCTTCAGGCTGAAATTCCATCGCAATTAGCGCCGCACCGATATTGCTCGACATGGTCACAACTTCTGAAACCGTAATAATGCCATGCGGCTTGGTATCGCTGATCCTGCCACCGCGGATTCGAAGCGGCTTGTCACCGGTATCAATTTTCGAGCTGGGACTGAATCGCCCACTTTCCAGAGCCATCGCAATCGTAAAGGGCTTTACGGTTGAACCTGGCTCATGGAAATCCGCCACGGCTCGATTACGAAAACGATCTGGCACCAAGCTACTGCGATCATTCGGATTAAACTGCGGCGAACCAGCCATGGCCAAGACTTCACCGGTCGGCACATAAACCAGCACAACGCTACCACCGGCAGCATCATGCTTACGAATCGCTTCTTCAAGATAGCCGCTGGCCAAATACTGCAAGCGTGCGTCCAAACTCAGCGTTACTGCCTTACCATCAACTGAGGGAGCCAACTGCTCGACGTACTCAACAAAGCGGCCCTTGCTGTCGCGATGCACTACTTTACGACCCTTGACGCCGAGCATGTCAGCATTCAAGGCTTTTTCAACGCCTTCCTGCCCAGCCTCGTCAATATTGGCAAAACCTACTACATGACCAGCCGCGGGGCCAAGAGGGTAAAAGCGTTTATAGCCACGTTCTCGATGCAAGCCTTTGATATCCGCAGTCACCGCTCGTTGCGCTATGGCTGGGTCAATTTGCTTCTGAACCGGCATATATTCGCTTTTGTAACCACGCGCTTTATGTGTATTACAGTCGCGCTCTAGCCTGGAGACGCTAACGCCGAGAATACTGGAAGTACGCGACCAAGAATCCTCGGCCGGGCAAAAAATTTTGGGTTCGGCCCAAACCGTATCAACTGGTGTGCTGACCGCTAACAAGCGACCATTACGATCAACAATTGATCCTCGTACGGGTTCAATGTTAACGGTACGTACGTGCCGGGCATTCGCTTCAGCTCGTAAGCGGTCATGGCCGTTGGTCTCCAGCTTAACCAGCTGAACGCCGAGCAGAACAAAACCAACACCCACTGCACCCAGCATTATTTTTTGACGCACTAAAGAGCGGCTCAGCAGTTGTCGTTCTTGCCGACTCATGAGCCACCCTGATTACGTACAATGGTTTTGATGTCTTCGCCGATGGGTGGCTTCATCGACAACTTTTGACGGGCATCCGATTCAATATTATGTTCCAGACGCCAGGTCGAACGCTCTGCCATCCATTGCTGCCACTCAATGGTTAAGTCATCTCGTTCTACCTGCAGACGCTGCACCTGATAAAACTCGACCCGATTTAATTGGCGCACCACCACAACCGACAAAGCGCTGGCAACCACCAGCGCGAATAAAATGACAGGGATACCGACATCGGTCCACAGCACTCGCCTAATCATCGCACCTTCTCCGCTATACGCATGATCGCAGAGCGTGAGCGCCGATTGGCGGTTAGCTCTGTTTGGCTTACCCGAATTGGCTTGCCGATCAATTTGAGTCGCGGCTGTATTGCGCTCGCAGGAATCGGCAAATCAGGTGGGTATGGATCACCCTTGGCTTCGCGCTGCATGAAGCGCTTGACCCGCCGATCTTCAAGTGAATGGAAACTGATAATCACCAAGCGACCGCCAGGTTTAAGTGCATCAAACGCATCCGGCAATACCGCATCCAATTCATCCAGCTCGCCATTGACCACAATTCGAATAGCTTGGAACGAACGGGTCGCAGGGTGCTTGCCTTTTTCAAAAATCGGCACGGCATCACTAATTATCGTCGCCAGCTGCCTGGTGGTTTCAATGGCTTGCTCAGCACGCGTTTCAATCACGGCTCTGGCAATCCGCCTGGCAAACTTCTCTTCGCCAAAGCGACGCAGCACTGATACCAGTTCATATTCATCTACAGCGTCGAGCCACTCAGCTGCGGTCTCACCCGAGGTCGTATCCATACGCATATCCAGCGCACCATCGGTTTGAAAGCTAAAGCCACGCTCTGCTTCATCTAACTGCGGCGAGGAAACGCCCAAGTCCAGCAGGATGCCATCGACTTGACCGAACAAACCGCGCGCCTCCAAAATGGATTTGAGATTTGAAAAAGACGCATGAACAATGCTGACGCGCGAGTCATCGGCGTAGCTAAGGCGTGCTGCTTCGATTGCTTGCGGGTCACGATCCATTAGTAGTAGGTGTGCTCCAGCATTAAGCTGACTCGCCAGCTCGCGCGCATGCCCACCGCGACCAAAAGTGCCATCAACGTAGGTGCCATCGATTTTGACATTGAGCGCCTTGATCGCTTCATGCAACAAGACGGTGGTATGCGATGGCAACGGCTGGCTAGCAGATGCCGTGTCACAGGCCATCACAGCATCAAATCCTTTTGGTCTTCAGGTAGCCAACTATTGTCATACCAATCCATGTTATCGAAGTCTTCCTTGCCACTACCCCAATTGGCTTTTGGCCAGATTTCATATTTATTGCCTGCGCCAACCAGCATTACTTCGTTGGTGCCGCGTAATTCCTCACGCAGTATTTTTGGAATCAAAATCCGCCCCGTACTCTCATCCATTGACACTTCATTCGCGTTACCGAGCACGTAACGTTTTAGCAATTGCGCTTGGCGATTAAAGGTCGGTAAATCGGCAATCTTCTTTTCAGTGATCTCCCACTCAGGCAAGGGGAACAGCCATAAGCAACGATCTGTCGGGCTGGAGTTGCTAATCGTCATCACCATCTGGCTCCCACCGTACGCCTTAACGGCATCACGCATGCGCATGGGTAGCGCAAAACGCCCCTTGCCATCCAATTTCAGTGATTCAGAACCCCGCAACACGATCGTTATCTCCAATCCTTACCAAAATACTACACAAAACGACACTTATACTGATGATAGATATCCACCAGCAATAAGTCAAGTGTTTTCAAGGAGATACGACTGGAATTAAATCAAAACAAGCATAAAAATAGCCTGTTTCAAATCAGTCACATAGAGAGCACATTAAATGCATTCTATGAAGAAATATAAGCAAGTCGGTCTGTAAGCCGGGTTCTGTATGACAAAAGAATGACTCATAAGAATCACCCCTTGCCACCAGCGATCATTCATCTGGGATCAGCGTCACCGCTCACCTCAAGCAACCTACCCGAAACCAGTATGGGCCACACTTTGTTGTCAGCCCAATCAATGACCAGACTGCAACCGGGTTTCCTATTTGGTCTTGCTCCGAGTGGGGTTTACCCTGCCACGCCTGTTGCCAGTCGCGCGGTGCGCTCTTACCGCACCTTTTCACCCTTACCATACGATCAAGACCGCAGGCGGTATATTTTCTGTGGCACTTGCCATCGGCTTACGCCGCCCAGACGTTATCTGGCACTCTGCCCTTTGGAGCCCGGACTTTCCTCCCTGCTCGTTTAAAAAAAGCAGCGCGATCGCCCAACCAACTTGCCCTCTAAAGCTACGCCAACTGCCTAAAAAAAACAAGCCCACCGATTCACTTATTACGTTCGCTTTCCCGCATAGTGGCGATACCGAGCTAAACACCTTGAGCTCAGGCACAAAAAAGCCCCGCCGAAGCGGGGCAAGGTACTGCTCTCTTTTGTACTATGCCCGTTCGTTTTGTGCTTACTTCAAACGCGCAAAAACCGTTAAAAACCAGCGCTGCTATTGTTGAACCCCTTCTATTTCCAGATTCAAATAAACCGTTTCTGAGGTTGGACCGAGGTTTTTAGTTTCCCCAAAATCTTTCAGCTGGAACTCAGCTGAGCCTGAAAATCCTGCACGATAACCACCCCAAGGATCTTTACCTTCACCAATTTTGCTAACTGCAATATCCAGCGGCTTAGTCACTCCCATCAAGGTAAAATCACCCGCAAGCGTGCCGCTACCATCACCATTATCCGTATAGCCCGTGCTGGTAAAACTTGCGCCTGGGTGCTTATCAACCTTCAGGAAATCGTCACTACGCAAATGCTTATCGCGCTCAGCGTGATTGGTATCGATGCTAGCCGTATCAATCGTGACTGATACCTGGGTTGCTTCCGGCTTGGCTTCGTCATAGGAAAAATCACCGCTAAACGTATCAAAGCGACCTCTGACCCAGCTATAGCCTAGATGGCTAACGCGAAAATTGATCGATGCATGCGCACCTTTGGTATCGATTCCATAATCCGCCGCCATGACTGCTGACGGCCCAATAACCGTACCCGCTACCAGCAAATAACTAACACTTTTTATCATATTCATTTTTCATCTCCGAGCCTTGCCGAGCATTCGGTTCAGCGTTTCGTCTTTATCAATAAAATGGTGCTTCAACGCTGCAAGCGCGTGAATCACGGTAATAACAATCAGCGACATGGTTACAAACTCATGGATAGCACCAGCCACGTCTTCCTGGTGATCCACCAAAGGTGGTAGGGCTGGCACTTCAAACCAGCCAAAAAATTCAATGCCACGCCCATCTGCAGTCGAAATCAGATAGCCTGAAATAAACACTAGCGGCATCAAAACATACAGCAAACCATGCGCTACTTTGGCTGCCCACTCCAATAGCGGTGGTTGTGACATCGGGTCAGGTTGCTTAACCAGCAGACGCCAAGCTACCCGAACAACATACAAAGCCGCTAGAAGCAAGCCAATACTCTTATGCCAGTCGGGCACAATGCGATAATTAGGGTCGTAATAGCCAAGCGATTCAATATACAAACCTAAGGGAAACATCACCAAAACCCCCAATGCCATCAGCCAGTGCAAGGCCATACTCCCCAGGCCGTAGGTGTTGGAGCTATTGCCTATCATGTATTTGGGTGTGCGATTTACCATCTTTGAGTCAACTATCAGACGAAAGTTCATATTCAGTAGGCATACGTTAGCTTGCGGGTTAATATAATGCTAATGCATATTTCCAATACCTATCATGCACGAAACGAATTTACGCGCCATTGACCTGAACTTGCTAGTCATTCTGCAAGCGCTGCTGGAGCATAAGCATATTACTGCAGCGGCACGCAGCCTTAAAATGAGCCAACCCGCAGTCAGCCGTGCTTTGCAACGCTTAAGAAAGACCTTAGATGACCCTCTACTCATCCGTGGGACGGTCGGTTACGACCTTAGCACGCGCGCCCTAGAAATCGCACCACGGCTAAATGCTGTGATGCTTGAAGTACAACAAATCACCAAACCACCCCGCTTTGACCCTTTAACCGCGACAGATACGATAAAATTATGGGGTCTTGATTTGGAAATGATTGGCTTTGTCACCCGACTGATTGCTTTACTACAGCAACAGGCGCCCAATTTGGTCATTGAGATTAGCTCGCAACCGGCTGACCAGTTTGAATTGCTCGCTCAAAACCAGACTCATTTTGTGTTGTCCGGCTTTCAACCGCAGCAGCAACAAGATCAATTCCACCAACTAAAAATTGCTGAAACCAATTTGGTGTGTATCGTCGGTAACGATAACCCGCTAGCGAAAGGTTCACTTACCTTAGAACGCTACATTCACGCCAAACACGGCGTGGTCTCTATAACGGGGTCAGGCCCCACTCATATGGATGCTGTATTGCAGAAAAAGGGCTATAAACGACGCATTGCATTGCGAATCTCCAATTTCTTCAGTGCCGCTGAAATCTGTGAAACCAGTGATATCATTTTCGCCATGCCCCGATTGATTGCCGAGCGAGTCACCAACGGCAAAGCCGTACAAATTCGTGCAATGCCAGATGAACTCGATACTGGCGTGATTTCGTTCTACTTATACTGGCACAGCCGCAATCACCGTAACCCCATGTGTCAATGGGTACGCAAAATCATCGCTCAGAGCCTTGCCAACCAACCCTTAGTTACTAACCCTTCTTAATGACACCGTCGTCTCAAGTAACCACTGCCTGATCGTGCGAATATGATCAGGATGCATCAACGAAGGTGCGTGGCCACACAGCGGGAATTCAACCGCCCTTACCCCCCGACGGCTGGCAGCCATTTTCGCCATCTCTTTAGCACTTAATACCTGTGAATATTCGCCACGAATGACTAACACGGGTGAATGCACCAAGTCCCAATACGGCCATAAATCGACATCCTTCAGACTGTGGTCAATGAATCGATCGATAATTGCATCATCACAAGCCGTCTTATACCCACCGGACTCAAGCGCCCAAACCCCATGCTCGGACAGATGGTCGATTTGCTCCGAGGTTAACGGCCCATAGCTGGCGTAGTTAGTCTCAAAGTATTTCCGCGCATCAATGAGGTCAGAGAAGTGCGGCTTCTCACCCAGATAGGCGGCAATTTCTCGCAGTGCGACTTCGGATATAAAAGTGCCAACGTCATTCAACACCAGCTTACGAATCGGTGCATTTTCCATGCCCGCCAAGCCCATGCCCAGAATCCCACCCATCGACGTGCCCGCCCAGTCAACTGCTTGCTTGTCGAGAGCCTTCAGCAGATTCAAGCTATCGGTCAGATAATTCAAGTTATCATAATCTTCCGCATTAGCTAGCTTCTGACTGCGACCACGCCCGGGATAATCGAGACAAACCACGTGGTAACGATCTGCCATTGCCGCAGCCAGCACGTCGAAATCTCGGCTGTTGCGGCTAAGGCCGTGAGCACAAAACAAAAGCTCAGGGTTATCCACATCACCCCACTCGGTGTAGGCCAAACGATGGCTTTCACCCTGGCGATAACTGCTGTCAATATATTGCTGTTTCATACGCGCAAGCCTATCACTGGCGGCTATTTAATTACAATTTGGTTAAGCAGGTTTTGCCCAGCGGGGTTTACCACTAGAATCAGCCGCTCCATTTATTTCACGGCAACTCAAGCTCATGACAGAACACGCAGCTTTCGAGCAACTCAGCCAGCATCTTGAACAAAAAATCATTGGCCAGCCAAAGTTGGTCAATCGCTTATTGATTGCTCTACTCGCCGACGGCCATTTATTGGTGGAAGGCGCGCCTGGTTTGGCTAAGACTCGGGCGATTCAAATGCTGAGCCAAAGCATCGAAGGCGACTTTCATCGGGTACAATTCACCCCCGACTTGCTGCCTGCTGATATTACCGGCACTGAGATTTTTCATCCTTCCAGCGCTGAATTCCATTTTCAAAAAGGCCCGCTCTTTCATAATTTAATCTTGGCTGACGAAATTAACCGCGCGCCCGCAAAAGTACAGTCGGCATTACTGGAGGCCATGGCTGAACGGCAAATCACCGTCGCAGGCAATACCTGGAAATTGCCTGATCCATTCCTGGTGATGGCAACCCAAAACCCCATTGAGCAAGAGGGCACTTACCACCTGCCCGAAGCGCAAATGGATCGTTTTTTGATGCAAGTGTTGGTGGGCTACCCCGAAGCCGAAGAAGAACGCAACATTTTGCACCTAGGCCGACAAGAAGCGCGCGCAGACTTTGAATCTAATCAACCGAGTGATGAAATTCTGGTGCGCCTTCAGGATGTCAAAGCTGCCCGCCAAGCAGTGCTGAACCTTCACATGTCGGATAACGTTGAGCATTATTTACTGGAGCTGATTTTAACCACCCGTGATCCCGAACGCTACGGCGATACTTTAATCGGCAGCCTCGCTTATGGCGCCAGCCCACGCGCGACTCTGGCTTTAGATCGCTGCGCCCGTGCGCATGCCTGGCTCGCTGGACGTGATTATGTCAACCCTGAAGACGTGCAAACCGTCGCTGCCGACGTGCTCCGCCATCGTATTATTCTCAGCTTTGAAGCCGAAGCTGAGGGCATGACCACGTCGGGCGTGATCGATCAACTACTGAACCTCGTCGCCGTTGCCTAAATCATCACCCACCGTGAACGACCCCGCTGATGGCTTGGTCTATTGCAGCCTGCCGCACTTGCTAGCACTACAATCGCAAGTCAATACCTTGCGTCTGGCGGCCCGGCGGATCAAGGCTCGCAACGCCGGTGCCCATCGCTCAGTTTTTCACGGCAGAGGTATGGATTTTGCCGAGTCACGCCCTTATCAAGCGGGTGATGATATTCGTAATATTGATTGGCGCGTGACCGCTCGAATCGGCACGGCCCACACTAAGCTCTATCAGGAGGAGCGTGAAAAGCCAGTACTGTTTTGGCTCGACTTGCGTGCGCCGATGTTTTTTGCCACCCGAGGCCAATTCAAAAACGTTGTGATCACTGAGCTTGCAGTGTTACTGATGTGGAAAGCCTTAGCCGACGGTGATCGCGTTGGGTTTTTTGTGCAAAGTGACAATACCCATAGCGAACATAAACCGGCCCGGACTCGTAGCGCCACCTTACACCAGCTGCAAGAATTAGTAAGCGTTAGCCAACAGCGCCCACCAGTAGTCAACCCAACGCCAAAGTTGCTCGAGCAAAGTTGGTCGCGCTTGCGGCGCGTTGCTCAACATGACAGTCACGTCTATATCATGAGTGATTTTCGAGGTGCAGATCAGGCAGCCCTCAATCAAATTTCACGTATGCGCCGCCACGCCAGGGTCCATTTAGTGTCGATTCACGACCCCTTGGAGCAACAATTGAGCGGCCAGGGCACAGTGATGCTAACCGACGGCGAACGCCGCAGCCATTTAAATCTGAGTAATACCGACTGGCGCCAGAATTATGCTGAGCGCGCTCGCGCCTCTCACGACACCATCAAAACCTTTGCGAGCAAGCAACGTATTCCGCTGATTGAGCTATCTACCGCAGAAGATCCACTCGTTCGCATTCAAAAAGTAGGACGATGGCTGAGCTGAACGCACCAAGCCTACCGCTACGAGACATTCATCTCCCCGCTGAAATCGGCTGGTGGCCGCCAGCTCCTGGTTGGTGGGCCTTGCTGATTATGGGTTTATCGCTATCGCTGTGGTTGGCTCGATTTTTGTATCTACGACACAGAAGGCATCGTCCGATCAAAGCCGCTTTAGACGAACTCACCCAGCTCGAAAGCGATTATGAAGGCAATATTCCAGCGCTGGCGGGCAGCCTGTCACGTTTGCTCCGGCGGTTAGCAATAACCGAGTATGGACGTGAGGCAGTGGCGAGCTTAAGTGGCGATGCATGGGTCCAGTTTTTGCAGCAAACGGCGCCCGCTGCAGACATCCCCACCAAAGCTATCACGGCACTAGCGTCCCTGCCTTATCAGCCTAATAGTCAGAGTAAAGATAGTGACGATATACCCGCATTAATTGAGGCAGCACGATGCTGGATCAAGCATCAGAACAAGGCACGCCCATACCCATCACACACCAACCATGTTTGAGTTTGAATGGCTTTGGTTGTTGCTATTGCTGCCCTTACCAGTGCTTAGCAATTGGCGCGCCCGACAACAAGATAAACAACAGGAAGCGGCGCTGCGCGTGCCCTTTCTGGATGACTTCGCCCAAACCGATGGGGGTAACGTTCATTCAATCAAACACTTTATTCAAGCCTTACTCCCCTGGCTGGCGTGGGCATGCTTGATTGCTGCGGCAGCTAAGCCCATTTGGATGTTAAGAGTAAATAGAACTGTCCGGATAATTAATTCATAGATTGTCCACTTTTGTTAACGCCGATGAAAGAGCGAAGGACGTAGTCCGAAGCGAATTCATCGGCGGCAAAACCACGAAGCGGAGTTACGCGGCTTTGCTGTTGCATGTTGTCTCCCGGATCAAATCTCCCTCTGCAGTATATCGGCCCAATCGACGGGGGCCATGGTAAATGGAGATCACACCGTCGAGGTGTCGGAGTACTTTCACCCTAGCCTTAACATAGTGGTAGCGATGCCGGTCTTGTGGAATCTGAAGGTGTAAGCGTTCGAACTGCACGCTGTTGTCTTTACCCACCACGCGCTCGTAGCGCTCGCATAAATAGTCGTCCAGATCTATCCCGGCCAATGCCACAAAAGCATTACCTAACTCGCGCGCAAGGTGACTGAACTCAGCATTGAAGGCCGGCATATAATGCTTCTGCAAGTATTCATTGGCGGCATCCATATCGGTAATGCCCTTAAGGGCTAGCTCATTGGGTAATCGCCCCTGATGGGTGCCGAAGGCGCGTTCTGAGCGGCCTCTGGCTTCGGGTGAGTAAGCTGCAATCATCTCAATGCCCAAGCGCTTGAGCGCCACACCAAACTGTGTTGGATTACGCTTATCGACCTTGCCACCTGCCTCGGGGGTATGCCAGTAATGACTGCCCCTGTCTGAGTAAAATGAACAAAATAGGCCTTTAGCTTCAAGCACATCTTTGACCCCTAACAAGCTGCTGTGGGTGCCTTCTTCATCGACAAAGCGCATCGAGTAATGCTCATTGGTGGCGTCATCCATGGTCACAATCAAATCCCAATATTTACCTTCAACCCACTGATGCGTGCTGCCATCTTGGTGGATCATCATTCCAGGCAGGGCACTGGCGAGTCGTTTGATTCGATGGGGGCCACGGGTCTTGGCCTTACGCACCAGACCTGCGTGTTGCAGCGTGTTCTTAACCCAGCTATAGCTGCGTGAGCCATCGTGTTCGTGCTGATACCAGCGATGAAAATGGCGCACATTCCAGCCCTCATATCGGCTTGAATACAGGTCTTGCAGTGCGATCACTTCATCTACGGGGGCAAGACGGTGCGAAGGTTCGTTTAACCGCCGATCCAACAAACCCTCCATGCCCGATTCATCATAGCGCTGCATATAGCGCCGGAAACTGCGGTCACACACACCCAACAGAGTGGCTGCTTCGCTTTGGGTGAGTCGTTTGCACTGATAGCCTTCATAAGCTTCTTTAAATCTCATCTGTTTCACCTGTTCATGAAATCCTGTCCGGTTCATCTGAAGCCTCAAATAGGCATAGATTAAATCCGGACAGGTTATGAATTAATTCGCAGGACAGACAATTTACTCGTAACACTAAGCCCATTTGGATTGGCGAGCCAGTTGCCTTGAACGTTTCAGGTCGTGATTTAATGCTGGCGGTTGATTTGTCCGGCAGTATGAAACAACGCGACTTTGAACTTAAGCAACAACTGGTCGACCGTCTGACTGCCACCAAAGCCGTTGCGGGCGACTTCATTCGACGTCGAGCTGGGGATCGGATTGGCTTGATTCTGTTTGGCGATCAAGCTTACTTACAAACTCCTTTAACTTTTGACCGCCAAACCGTCCAACAATTATTGGATGAGTCAGTGCTGGGGCTAGCCGGTGAGCGCACCGCAATTGGCGACGCTATCGGTATTGCGATCAAGCGTTTACAAAATCGGCCCAAGTCTAATCGCGTTTTGATATTAATGACTGACGGCGCCAACACCGCTGGGCGTGTCGACCCCCAAGAAGCCGCTGAAATGGCAGCATCGATCGGCCTCAAAATCTATACCGTCGGCATTGGTTCAGAATCCCAAGCGGGTGGGTTTTTCAATTCAGGTCGTTCAGACCTTGACGAACAGGCGCTTATCGCCATCGCTAGCGTCACTCAAGGTCAGTATTTTCGCGCACGTGACACAGCTGAATTTGAGCGCATTTATGACCGGCTCGATCAGCTCGAACCAATCGACCAAAAAGCCGAAACCTGGCGACCACAGCAAGATTTATTCCGCTGGCCCTTGCTGGCAGCACTGCTCTTTTGGGCGCTGGCACTATGGGCCCGTCGCGTTTGGGGAGCAAGGTCATGACCGCGCTGGGACATTGGCATTTTTTACATCCACAGTGGTTAGCATTTCTGGCCGTGATACCACTGTGGCTGTGGGCCAGGCGACAAAGACAATCATCCGGTTCATACTGGTCACAGCACGTCGACGCCGCATTGATTCCCTACGTCGTCACCGGACAAGATCAGCCTGGCCAACGACGTCTTAAGCATTGGTTGATCAGCTTGATTTTGTTTTTGAGCGTAATAGCCATAGCAGGGCCAAGCTGGCAGCAGCGAGAAGTCCCCGCCTTCAAAAATCAGAACGCGCTGGTTGTTGCTTTAGATGTGTCTAACTCCATGTTTGCCCGTGATCTTGAGCCCAACCGCATGGCCATCGCGCAATACAAACTACTTGATCTGTTAAGGGCGCGGGTAGAGGGTCAAACTGCATTGATCGTTTTTGCCGGCGATGCTTTTGTGGTATCACCACTGACCGATGACACCGATACCATCAGCGCCCAGGTGACGCTCTTATCACCGCCCATCATGCCCGCTCAAGGCAGCAATATCACCGCCGCAATTGGGCAAGCGCTGGCATTGTTAACGCAGGCAGCCGCTACCAACGGCTCCATCCTGCTGATCACCGATGGCGCTGCCAACCAAGCCGCCGCTGAAGAAGCCGCCCAAACTGCCGCCGAAATGGGATACGGCGTATCAATCATGAGCGTAGGAACGGCTGAAGGGGGTGAAATCCCCACCCGGCAAGGCCCGCTTAAAAACCAACAAGGTACCGTGGTTAAAGCGGGGGTCGATTTTTATGGGCTGAGCGCTATTGCATCGGCTGGCGAAGGAATGATGGTTCGCGCCCAAACCGGCGACCAAGACATACAGACCTTGAGTGATGCCTGGCAAACCATCGATACGACCGCAGAAAATACTATTCGGGATGACCGCCAAGCGCAGGCTTGGGTCAACGCGGGCATTTGGTTAGTGATCGCGCTAATTCCTATAGTTTTGGTCGCTTTTCGCTACGGACTATGGCTGATTTTACTCACCATCATTGTCAGCCCTGAACCCGCCGAGGCGGGTTGGCTGGATTGGTGGAAAACACGCGACCAACAGGCGCGTGAAGCAATAGTGAGTGAAGACTACGAGAACGCCTACACCTTATTTCAAAACCCTGACTGGAAAGCAAGCGCCGCCTATCGTGCGGGTCGTTACGCGGATGCTGCAGAGAACTGGAAAACGGGTGAAACTGCCCACCAGCAGTACAATCTTGGAAATGCTCTGGCGCAGCAACAGCACTATGCCGAAGCGCTTGCCGCCTACGACAAGGCATTGGCTATCCAACCCAATCACGAAGACGCGTTGTCTAATCGAGAGTTAGTTGCAGACGCGCTCGAGCAACAAGAAAAGGAGCAAGAGCAGCAACCAGGACAAGACAAAGAAGAGCAAGATCAACAGCAAGGCGACGAACAACAGTCTCAACAAAACAGTGAATCTAGCGACTCACAGCAATCCAGTGAAAGTACGCCACAACAACCAGATAGCCCGGCTGAATCGGACGATCAAGGTGAAGCAGATGAAAAAGAATTGGCTGAAACCGAAGAGGCTCTAAAGCAAGCGGAAGAAGAGAAACCACTAGAGCAACAAACTGCTGAAACCGAACAACTCAGCCCAGCAGAACGCGAACAAGAACATGCGCGCGAGCAATGGCTTCGGCGCATTCCTGACGACCCAGCGGGCTTGTGGCGACGTAAATTTCAATACGAATATCAGCGCCGTGGTGGCAGTAGCGAGGTTAATCAATGGTAATACTGTTACGCGCGGTGGGCCTGCTAGTGGGGGTATTGCTAGGCGATGCCCACGCGGGCACAGTGAGCTTATCGGTTCAGCCACATACTGCAGTTCTGGGTGAAGCGGTAACACTACAGTTTAGCGAGTTTAGCGCCGAAACTGATCAGCAAGAGACGGTTGAAGATCCTGATTTTTCACCACTAACCTCACTATTTGATCTTGGCGGTCAATCAAAGAGCACACAAATTCGGGTGATTAATGGAGTGAGTAGCCAAACCCGTAGTTGGTCGATTACCGCTTTCCCCAAACAAGCCGGCGAGCTTACGATCCCAGCGATTCGCTTTGGTCAGCTATCCAGCAAAGCACAAACACTGTCGGTCACTGACACACCGCCAGCCGCACGCCACCAAGACGACATACAGCTTCAGTTGGTCGCCGACATCAACAGCGCACACGTTCAGCAACAAATCAAACTGACTCAGCGCGTGCTCTACACAACGGCGCTGCACCAAAACAACCGCTCGCTAACCGTGCCTGAAATCACATTAGGCAAAGGCAACATCCGACAAGTTGGGCAAGCCACCTTTGGACAGCGACAACACAATGGAGTCAATACCCATGTGATAGAGCGGCAGTATTTGTTGTTCCCGACCCAAAGCGGTGAGCTTGAGATCGGTCGAACACTATTTACTGGCCTAAAACCAGGTACCGCGAGCCAACGTCGCAATCAATTTGACCCGTTCGGCCGACAGGGTACTCCGATACGCGCCTACTCCAAGCCATTAAGACTTGAGATACAACCGCAACCAAACGAATTTCAAGGAGGGGTCTGGCTGCCCGCCGAAAATCTCTCGCTGACCGCCGCCTGGAAGCCGATTAGTCATCAAGTAATGGTGGGCATTCCAGGTGAGCTCGTGGTTAGTATCAAAGCCAATGGGCTCTTGTCAGAGCAGCTTCCACAGCTACCTGCCCCCAATGTCGATGGCTTAAAAATTTACGCACAAGCGCCTACCTTTAAAGATGATGTTATCAACGGCAAACTAGTCGGCTCGCGCGAAGAACATTGGACAATTATCCCTACCCACCCCGGTGCGGTTAATTTGCCAGAACAAAGGGTCGATTGGTGGAATATTAATACCCATCAAAATCAACACAGCCTGCTGGCACCCTTTCAAATACAGGTGAGCGGTGAGGTGCTGCCCAATGAAGACGCACCTGCCGCGCACAAAGAAACAACAACGGACCCCACCACTGCAGTACCTAAAGCTGTTACTCCAAAGCCACTAAGCCAACGCAGCACACCCACAACCTATTGGTTTGTGTTGATGGGCTTGATAGGATTAGGAGTCACTGCGGCGTGGATAGGGCGTGATCGGATTCAAAATCGAATCCATCAGAGGCTAATCGAAAAACAAAGTCTTAAAGCCATTAAGGCCGCTTGTGATGCCAACGATGCCCGTGCTGCGGAAGCGGCATTGGTTCAATGGATTCAGATCGACCAAAAGGCTAGCGTACCCTATCTGCATTACCTGACCACCATCGCGCCCCCTGAGTTGGCACACGCACTGAAACTGCTGACCCAAGCCCGTTACGCGCCCGACCCCGCCGATTGGCAAGGTACAGCACTGTGGCAAGCGTTAAGCGAATATAGGCAACAACCGAAAAACCACATCACAACCAACCCGGCCTTGCCGGAACTATACCCACTATACAAATAAAAACTATCTCAGTAGAATTATCGACTGGTTCCTTTACTGACGTCCCATGCAAAAACCCAAGCTACTGTGGCTCAATATCTCGGTCTTCGCGATTACTGGCCTGATTACGCTGGTCGGCGTACCCACCTACGCACTGACCCGTGGATTCGATGGCTGGCAAATCGCCGCGATGATTATTGCTATCGGCTTTTGTGAAGTGTCGATTACCGCAGGCTACCACCGACTATGGTCGCATAAAGCCTATGAAGCGCATTGGTTAGTTAAGGCTGTTTTTGTCATCGGTGGCACCTTCGCCACTCAGAACAGCATACTGCATTGGGCCTCGGATCATCGCCGACATCATCGCCATGTCGATGACACGCTGAAAGACCCCTACTCAGCCAAACGCGGCTTTTGGTATTCCCACATCGGCTGGATGTTGCGCGAGTACGGGGTCGAGCAGAATTATGAATACAGCAACTGCAAAGACTTGCAGCAAGACGCGATGGTGATGTGGCAACACCGCCACTATCTGCCACTGGTTCTCGGCATTAATTTTGGGATCCCCATTTTGCTCGGCCTATGGCATGGTGATTTTTGGGGCATGATCTTGCTGGTAGGCATCGCACGCTTGGCGATCGCCCATCACTTTACATTCTTCATCAACTCACTCGCGCATATTTGGGGCTCCCAGCCTTATTCGGATCAAAACAGCTCCAAGGATAATGGCTTTTTGGCGGTGCTGACTATGGGTGAGGGCTATCACAATTATCATCACACCTTTCAACGAGACTACCGCAATGGTATCCGCTGGTGGCATTTCGACCCCACTAAATGGCTGATCCTTGGCTTAGCCAGATTAGGCATGGCGACCAAGCTTTACCGCACACCGGTTGAAAGAATAGAGACCTTACGCGCGAAAATGCTATTGATGCGAACGTCTCGTAAACTTGTGGATTTACCTCATGCAGATGTCTTATTGCTGCGACTGCAAGGAGAGTATGAAGCCTTGATCAAAAAAATTGAGGAGTTCGCGCAGGCTAAAAAACAATGGATAGAAGCCAATGCGGCGTCCGTCATGAAAGGCTATGACCTTGATGCCTTAAAGGAAAAAGTCGAAACACTGAAAGCCAATTTCAAGCAGCAGAAAAAACAATGGCTGATGCTGAATGCAAGAATCGCCTGAATAGGCGGGTTTATTTTGGGTTGTTTGCCTGACCGCCAAATATCTACCCAGCCAACATTGGTGCTGCGCTAAGCGTGCTATGCTTAGCTTTACCCTCAACCACCCCAACTAGCCGCACCGTGATACTCGCAAGCTTTCTTTGGCTGTATTTATTGGCGGGCAGTGTGTTCGCTGTTGCGTTTTTCTTTCGCGGCTACCAATCTCTCTTGGCTGATGCGGCCCATTCAAAAATCCGATTACGCTTACTTTGGCTTCCTGGCGCCATTGCCATTTGGCCAATCCTTGTTTACAAGTGGCTAATTGCACCCAATCGGAGCAGTCACTAAATGCGAAAAGGCCACCGAACATTTCATCGCTTATTTTGGCTGATCACGACCCCAGCGCTCATCCTGTTTCTCTTATTAATCCTGTGGTTTCAACCCAAAGACTTGCCCGTCAATTCGGATCTTCCTGATCAATCAAAGATTGGAGTAGTCCCATGAGTCATGAGTTTGTACTGGTCAATTGGAATCCCCGAAAACGGGTATACGACCTCTGTTTATGGGCGGGGATAATCGTGTACCTGGCAATTTTTATCGGCGTCAGCAAGCAACAGTTTCAGGGCGAAGACTCTATTTCTACAGCAATCATACTGATCCGTGCGTTTTCCACTTGCGGGTTTTTGATGTTAACCCTGATCCTCTGTATTGGCCCACTAGCAAGAATTGACGACCGATTTCTGCCGTTACTGTATAACCGCCGTCACTTTGGGGTTTCGTTTTTCCTCATCGCCCTGATTCACTCTGGCTTATCCCTGTTTTGGTATCACAGCTTTGGTGACATCAACCCTATCGTCTCGGTCATCACCTCAGGTGGCGACTATCAAAGCTTGAGTGGCGTTCCCTTCCAGCTGTTTGGTTTACTCGCCTTACTGATATTTTTTGTATTAGCAGCAACCAGCCATGATTACTGGAATGCGGTTCTTGGCCCATTGTGGAAAGGGCTGCACATGCTGGTTTACCCTGCCTACGCTTTACTGATAGCACATATTGGTTTTGGCGCCCTCCAAGAAGATAACACCGGCTTGTTGCCGATCATGGTTTGGGCTAGCGTCATCGCAGTTAGTGGGTTACACCTGTATACCGCGCTGTTTAAGTCGCAAGCGACTAATAAACTCACCGCAAGCGCTGAATGGATAGAGGTTGGAAAATGGCAAACGATTAAGAATAATCGCGCGATCACTGTCGAAGTAGGAAATGATGAGCGGGTCGCGGTTTTTCGCTTTGACCAGACTAAGCTGAGCGCCGTATCAAACGTCTGTCAACATCAAAATGGCCCACTGGGGGAAGGCAAGGTGATTGACGGCTGCATTACCTGCCCATGGCATGGCTATCAATACCGGCCTGAGGACGGCTGCTCGCCCCCGCCATTTACCGAAAAAATAGAAACCTATCATTTAAAGCTGCAGGGCGACACCGTCTACCTTGACCCAAACCCACTGCCACCCGGCACATCCAGGTCAGTGACAGAAATCCCGCAATCAAAACTGCCTAATGAATAAATCTGATGACAAGCCCTTTTTTGTAGGTTATCTCGGCATGCCGCCCCAGTTAAAGCGGCTCTATGTGCTGATAGTGCTTATCCTGGGCGCCCTCTCCGCTTTCATTGGTTATTCGGTGGCAAGCCAACAACAAAGCACGGGGCCCGCCATTTGGCAAACTGATGCGACCGACACCATCACTGGGCTATTACGGGTTGATCCTTATCCTGTTTTGCATCGAATCGACCCAGACGATGGCAAAACCCTTCAATCCATCCTTTTAGTTAAGCAGGGCAAACACTCTGCCGACGATTATACGCGCGGCTTTAAGGACACTATGGTTTCAGTCACTGGCTTTGCCATTGCCCGTGGTAAATGGGAGATGTTGGAGATGGCCTCCGAAACCGCCATTCAAGCGATTAACGATAGCGTCGAACCCGCGCTAAAATCCCAACTGTTAACCACAACAGAACCCACTCCATTGGGGCCAATAAGCGTGAACGGAGAAGTCATTGATTCAAAGTGCTTTCTGGGAGTGATGAAGCCTGGAAGTGGTGGCATTCACAAAGCCTGCGCCGAAGTATGCCTACGCGGTGGCATTCCAGCGATGTTATTGGTTCGGGGTGAAGATGAGCAAAAATATGGCTATATGCTAACCGGGGCTGATGGCTCAAGCGTATCCAAAGAGGTTTCAATCAAAGCTGCTGATCATGTGGCGGTTTCTGGTCAATTAGTACAACGCGGCAGTCTGCTCTACATCACGCTGGCAGAACCTGGTTTACGCGGCTGAGCACCCTTTATTATCCAACGTACTGCTGTAGTCGAGTAATAGATTCATACTAAACAAGGAAATGCTAGAGTACGAGACACCAGCTGAGCGATTTAATGCATGTATTGCATCGACCGGTTGAGTTCTCCGCCAATGGGCTTTACTTTTCAATCGGGCAGAAACATACTCGATGCGGTCATTCAAGGAAGGGATCAAATATCAAAGCCCTAGTATTTTGTTCCCTAACATTTTTTGGCATTAGTGAGTTTTAATATGAGCACTGCAATCATCAATATTTCTCACCTTTTCCACCTTGCGTTATGTGAAATTGATAAATCCATCAATATTCTTAATAGCAATGAATGTGGCTTCCTTAACACATCATTGGCAAGGCAGGCGTTCGAAATATGTTCAAAGCTCGAACTTTTTGATAGCCACCCTGAATTTATTAACGTCTACCTTCTGTACCTAAGAGCACAGGAACGCGCAAAGTTCAAAAAATCACAGCATGGGGCTGCCGACCGCGATAAATACATGGAGAAAATCGAATCTGACATACGGGGTATAAGTAGAAATATAAAGACGGAAAATCTTAAGTGGGGTGAAAAAAAAGTAGACTTGTCTGACCCCAAGGTAGCTATGAACCGATGGCCTAGCATCTTTAACACTTTGTGGGGCAAGCAAAATAAAGATAACGCAACTTATAACAAGATGAGTGAGGCGGCTCACGTCGATATACTATATCTAGGTTCACGCTTCCTAGACGGTCGAAATGCCGATGCCCTCTCATTCGAGGTTTATGAATATTGGCGAGATCGTGCAATGAAAGTAATTTGCAGGCATGTACCAGATGCTAAGCTACCTCAGTAAAAAACCGATAGAAAAACCGATATAAAACCGACAGGGTCAGACTCGATTGAAATGTCCGAAAAGGGCATTGAGTGTCATATTGGACTGCTGCTCCTACAGGAAACTGCCGAATATAATTCGGCCTAGTGTGCTGTTAGTGCTTTTGTTTCACTGAGGGGGGGGGTTAATAAAACCGCCGATCCAGGCGGGTAAAACCTTTAATTCAGATTCATCTAGGCTGTTAATCGCTCGTGTACAATTTTGTGAAATTACTTCTGATACAGAATCATGCACCCACCATCCACCCGTTTCTATTTCTTTTGTCACCGCAACAATGGATAAGCCATTGTAGTCAGCCCACTGCTGTGCCAACGGTTCAGCAATGACTGCGACATCGGTATCACCATGCAACAACATACTAGTCGCGCCGACATGATTACCCACATAGAAAAAGGTATCCCAACTCTCCTTAACCCCCGCATCCAGCAGCAACTTAACAGGTTCAGCATAACCTGTAGGTGAGTCTTTACTAACAAAGGCTATTCGTTGACCCCGCAGCGAAGCTAGATCATTGATACCAGTGGATGCATGAACCAGAATTGCTCCACGAACGAATACTTCGCCATTGAGCGTTTTCGCTCGTGAAACAAGCCGATAGTTCGGGTGTTTTTTCTCAGCAATAGAAGTTGGGCTTGAGTCAAAAATAAGTTGCGCGGGTGCCTGGTCAGACGTCCTGTACGCACGTGCGTGACACCTTTCTTCTTTTAGCGCCTCGAGCAGTTTGCTCAAATGGCGGTTACCTGTCTCGCCACCGTCTGTATGATCTATTAATACTGTGATTGATGACGATTCTTGAGAGGTATTCCCAGCTGATATCAGCGGTGAATATAGAAGAAATACCAGAATGATCACGTATGGTGTTATTAACGTATGCATTGTCTTAGCTTCTGGTGAATCACTTTTGTCAAAGTGCCTATTGTGTCATACGAGATTCTTCTAAATTCGAAAGTATTAATTGAGATCTGATTCAACTCGTATAGCCTACCCAAGAAATCGATTGCCCTACTGGACATATAAAAACAGCATTAATCCAGTTGCAGCCTTAGGCGCTTAACATCTTGCAAATATGGTAGTCGCGCCTGCGCTTTAACAACACGCTTGAGGTCAATTTGTGCGGATATCATTTGCTGATCGGAACCCGCGCGCGCGGCATCGCTGCCGTCAGGTGCGACGATGCAACTCTCGCCCAGATAATTCAAGTCACCTTCAAACCCGGCATGATTGGCATAAATCAACCATACACCATTTTCAAACGCTCGAGTAGGCATCAATTGACGCGCCACCGTGGCCCAATTGTCAGTGAGCGCAGTGGGCACAATGACGAGCTGTGCACCCGCTTCGGCAACAGCTCGTACCGATTCAGGAAATTCAGCGTCGTAGCAAATTAAAATCGCGCAACGAATACCCGCTAGATCAAACAGTGTAAGACCACTTCCCTGCGCAAAACTACCAGCTTCAAACCCTGGGGGTAGTAACATTTTACGGTGGTTTGCCACCACTTCGCCATCGGCATTAAAACACAGCGCTGAATTGTAAAGCTGATCTCCAACTCGCTCAGCATAGCCATAGATAAGGGCAGTCTTTGACCGCTTTGCAAGCGCCCTCATTTGTTGTGCAAAAGGGCCATTGCTAGGCTCAGCGATTTGGCTAATTACACTACCGACGTTGTAGCCCGACATAAATAATTCAGGACAAACCACCAAATCAACCGCTTGGCTGGTGATCGCCTCAGATAATCGCTCTAAGCGTTGCTGCGGTTGCAAACCACCACCAGCACATTGGAAAACGCCCGCTCGCATCAGCGATCAACAACTAAAATGCTGCGTGGGTAATCGGTCAAATAGTCGCTGCCTGACTCGGTCACAACGATTGAGTCCCCGATCCGCCCACCGAGCTCACCATCAACCGAAATGCCCCCATCCACGGCGAAGGTCATTCCGGCTTGCAACACGGTTTTATCACCGGCTTTTAACTCGGGTGATTCAAGATAAGCCATACCAATCGAGCGCCCAGTTCGATAACCCGTTTCATAACCGCGTTGGCGATAGACTTGATTGGCGGCTTCGGCGATGGACTCAGCGCTAACGCCCGGACGGATCACAGCGATTGCAGCCTGTTGCGCATCAATCGCCGCTTGCTGCACTTCTGCTGCTTCATCAGAAACTTCCCTGATGAAGAACATCCGGTCAAAGCCCAGCTTATATTGCTTAAACTGAGCCATATTACAAAAACAAAAATAGACTGGATCGCCCTTGTTTAATGCTTTAACGCTGGCCCGACGGTGCACCATCGAGGTATCGCTACCGGATTGCATGATCTGTAAATTGTGAATCATCGGCGAGATAAAAGCTTCCCAGCCACGGTCGGTAAGAAACCCTGCCGCCTTGCGCGTGCCGGCATTGATAACCGCCAGCGCCGCTTCATATTCCGGCGCGCCTTCTGCCAACGCACCCTCTGCCGCCTGCATCATCGCCCCCGCAATCTGCCCAGCCTTTCTCATGACTTCAATTTCTTCAGGAGATTTGACCATTCGCATCTCGCCTAATATCGGCGAAACATTGTCCAACGCCGTACTGGGCAGGTGTTCATCAAACCAGTTCCGTACAATCGGCGGCAATGCAGCCGATTCAACGCCCACTCGCCCAGGATGCTGCCCCATTGCCCGCTCCAAAATGCGCTCCCAACGATCATCACCCGAGTCTTGCCAGGTCTTAACCTCATCGACCCACGTCATGGCCGACACCATTTCGCTTTCCATTAATGGTGTAATCACTATCGGCGCCTCGTCCGGCCGCACCAGTAAAAAAGTAGGCCGTCCAAACTCAACCGACAAATATCCCCAAAAGCCAGCTAAATAGGCA
Organism: Candidatus Poriferihabitaceae bacterium; assembly: GCA_965249035.1. Lineage (GTDB taxonomy): Bacteria > Pseudomonadota > Gammaproteobacteria > Arenicellales > Poriferihabitantaceae > CBDFKV01. Next base: position 1,292,301 of record CBDFKV010000007.1, read on the forward strand.
ATCGAGCTTTCGTCGGTAATCAACGCGAGATCGACGTTAGCGTCTTTCAGGCGCGACTGAAATTCACGCGTTCGCTGGCGGGCTTGATCAAGCATAGGCTCCTCACACTTAAGAATTGGGCAAACTGTCTAACACAGCTAGCAATTATCAATCTGAGTCTATGCTCGTCCTCCCCTGATGGCAACGTAGCTGTAAACTAGAAAAAGTAAGGCCTTTTCGTCACGCATAACCCGCAGGCCATTGGTGACAAAACTGGTCAACTTGAAAGTATGTGAGTCAACATACGCACAGCCATCAATGGAAAGTCTGTGATCTGCATCAGCCATTGACCACCGATGCTGTGTTACGCGATCGCCCCGCTACAATGCATCATTATCCAATTCACCGGTTCTGATCCGCACCACCTTTTCAATGTTGGTGACAAATATCTTGCCGTCACCCACCTTGCCGGTCTGCGCTGCTTCCATAATCGCTTCGATGACTTGGTCCAAAATGCTGGTATCAACGGCCACTTCGATTTTAACTTTGGGTTGAAAATCCACCGTATATTCAGCACCACGATACAGCTCGGTGTGACCTTTTTGACGGCCAAAGCCCTTGACCTCGATGACAGTCATACCACTTACACCCACTTCAGATAATGCCGAACGTACGTCGTCAAGACGAAACGGTTTAATAATTGCGGTAACCATTTTCATAGTGTCATCCTCAAGATTTTTATTTACTCAGTGCGATCATACAAAAAAAATCCTCGAACAGGTCAAGGGTTTTTGTTTGAGTGCATAATCTTAATATACATCTACCCTACTTCTTGGCGATCTCCTCAAGCTGCTTGGCACGAACCATCTGGCCATCTATACCAGACTCTTTCCCGTCTTTCCCATACGCCACCGACATCCGTTGCGAGTAAGACACCATTGGCATGTAAACTTGGTTCCGTACTTTTTATTGATCTGGCCCTGATGAACTTCAACGTTCATCTAGCGATCCAGGCGCAGGGTGGTAATCGTGTCCGCACCTTCGTTGGTTAATTGCTCCTGACCAGCGAACCGATCCAGTACCCAGTAAAACCTTCTAGCAGATAATATACGGTTTCTAAGCTAAAGCCGCGAGCCTAGTTTGTTTATGTCGCGCTTACTTTTTTCAATGACATGTAATCAGCTGATAAATGACACCTTTTCCAACCCACACGCCAACAATAAACCGCTAAGATATCGAAGATATTGTTAACGGATAATGTGATGCTCGCTACCACCCTCGTCAAGCCTGACCACCCAAAGGGCGAAATGCTCATGCGCACGCTGGCGATGCCCGCCGATACCAACCCCAACGGCGATATTTTCGGCGGCTGGATAATGTCACAAATGGACATTGCTGGTGGCATCGTCGCGAAAGAAGTGGCCAAAGGCCGCATCGTCACGGTGGCGGTTGATTCAATGAAGTTTATTGAGCCGGTCAAAGTCGGCGACGTCGTTTGCTGCTATGGTGAGGTTGTGCGAGTCGGCACAACGTCCATTACCGTACACCTGGAGATTTGGGTCAAGCCGATGTTACGCGATGACCACCCTGATAATCATCAGTTCAAAGTGACTGAAGCCGATTTCGTCTATGTCGCGATTGATGATGATGGCATTAAAAGGCCGGTCCGTAATAGCGCGGATTAGCGCATCTCTTGAGCGATTAATCCGACCGTAATATAACGGCTAAATAAGTACTGGTCATCGCGAGCGAAGTGCGACGATCTATTGGTTCAAAGCGCACTATAGATTGCCGCGTCGCTACGCTTCTCGCAATGACTAATATTTGAGAGCTAATAGGGCGAATCGACATCACCCAACTCAACATAAACGCTTTTGAGTTGGGTATAGTGTTCGATTGCAGCGCGACCATTTTCACGACCAAAGCCTGATTCCTTATAGCCTCCAAACGGCATTTCGCTGGGAGTGATATTGTAGTTATTGATCCAGCAAGTCCCGGCTTGCAGCTCGGCAACCACCCGATGCGCTCTGGAAATATCGCGCGTAAAAACGCCCGCCGCTAAACCCATACTGGTGCTGTTGGCCCGACTCACCACCTCGGATTCGCTGTCAAACGCCAGGACTGACATTACTGGGCCGAATATCTCATCTTGCACGATCGTCATATCATCGCTGCAGTCGGCAAAAACAGTTGGCTCTACGAAGCAGCCTGATTCCAGGCCAGCAACCGTTGCCGCTTTGCCACCACAAACCAATCGTGCGCCCGCCGCCATACCGGCATCGATATAGCCAAGCACTGTATCTCTATGCTGCGCATGAATCAGTGAGCCAACCTGAGTGCTCTCTGCCATTGGATCGCCAATAACCAAGCCCTGAGTTCGCTCAGTGAGTCGGTGTAAAAACTCCTCTTGAATACCACGCTCAACAAATACCCGGGTTCCGTTCGAGCAAACTTCACCTTGGGTATAAAAATTTGCCACCATCGCCGCTGAAACTGCGTTATCTAGATTCGCATCAGCAAAGATAATCAGCGGTGATTTACCCCCCAATTCCATGGTCACGTGCTTCAAGGTGCCCGCCGCCGCGGCCATAATTTTCTTGCCAGTCGCTACCGAGCCAGTCAAGGAAACTTTAGCAATGCCCGTATGTTCAACCAAAGCACGGCCAACATCCACGTCGCCCTGAACTACGTTAAACACGCCGTCTGGCAAACCTGCTTCAGAATAGATTTCAGCCAACTTAAGCACGCTTAACGGCGTTTCTTCAGAGGGCTTGAACACCATTGCATTACCGCAAGCCAGCGCCGGTGCGGACTTCCAGCAGGCAATTTGAATCGGGTAATTCCACGCACCAATCCCTGCGCAAACGCCAAGTGGCTCACGGCGGGTATAGAAAAAAGCGCTATTGAGATCAACGTGCTCACCGTGCAAGCTGGGTGCCAAACTGGCAAAGTATTCAATCGCATCAGCACCTGTCACCACATCAACCGCTTCCGCCTCTTGAATGGGCTTGCCGGTATCCTGCACTTCAACTTCAGCCAGCTCACGATTACGTTGCCGCAATAGGTAAACCGCTTTATGCAACACCCGCGCGCGCTCAGTACCGGTCATCCGCCGCCAGGTTTCAAAGCCTTTTTGGGCCGAAGCCACCGCCCGGTCAACATCAGCACTGGAAGCTTTATCGACCTCAGCAAGTAGCTCGCCGGTCGCTGGGTTGACCGTAGCAAAATGCTCCCCAGAACTCGCTGGCGAGTGTTTTCCACCAATATAGAGTCCTTGCTTGTTTGACTGAGTCATTGCTCTTCTCTTGTTTTTGGGCGCAACGCGCCATTAATCGTTTGCTCACGAAGGCTGCAAATCAGCTTCTGTCTTTGCGCAGAATCGCGCGATAGATTTCATCATCACCGATAACGCCCAACACCTTTTGCTTGTCTACCAGCAATACCGGATTACCCGTAGCATGGCGGAACTCGATGATCTCACGCAAGCCGGTGGTGACTGGGGCAGTAACGATTTCGCTGCTAAGGGCAGACCGTTCAGGTGAAATATCAGCTGCATCGACAGGCACTAGGGAATTGCCATTAAAACGCACTTTTAGCGTCTGGTGCTTTTTGTCCACCTTCAGCCTGAGCTGGTTCGACTTAGCCAGCGCCAGATCTATCGGCGTCATCAGCGAAGACGCCTTCATCACATTCAGCGGGTTCATATGGGCGACAAAGCGAGTGACGTATTCGTTAGCCGGATTAAGCACTATATCCTCCGGCGTACCGTACTGAACGATCCGCCCTTCTTCCATAATCGCGATGTGAGAGCCGATTTTTAAGGCTTCATCCAAATCATGGCTAACAAATACAATGGTTTTATTCAGCGTTTGCTGTAGTTCGATCAATTCGTCTTGCAAATGGCTGCGGATCAATGGGTCCAGCGCTGAAAATGGCTCATCCATTAACAGAATATCAGCATCCGTTGCAAATGCTCGGGCCAAGCCAACACGCTGTTGCATCCCACCAGAAAGCTGAGAAATCGGTTTATCCGCCCATTGAGTAAGTTGCACCAGTTCCAGCTTTTCATCGACTTGGCTGGTGATTTCATCCTTAGCAATACCGCGCAATTCCAAACCAAAGCCGACATTTTCTCGCACCGTCCGCCACGGCAATAAAGCGAATTGCTGAAACACCATTGCCACCCGCTCCATCCGCAGCTGGCGCAAGGTAGATGGGCTGCAATTGCCGACATCCGTACGGCTGTCATCGCCCGGCGCATGCACGAACACCGCGCCTCTAGTGATCTGATTCAAGCCATTTACCGCGCGTAATAAAGTCGACTTACCCGAACCAGAAAGCCCCATCAAAACGCATATCTCCTGCTTCTCAACCGTGATCGACGCATCAGCAACCCCCAGCACCGCACCGCACTCACCCAATATCTGGGCGCGCGTTTTTCCCGCATCCAATAGCGTTAACGCTTGTGCTTGCTGATCTCGATTTCCGAACAGAATGTCGACATTCTTAAACTCAATCGCTGGCATCAACTAATCCTCGCGGTGGGCGCGCATTTTAAATACGCGGTCGAGCAATATCGCCACCACCACAATCGCTAGCCCGGCTTCAAAACCTTTGGCAATATTAACGGTATTGAGCGCTCTCAGCACCGGCACACCCAAGCCCGGCGCACCCACCATCGACGCAATCACCACCATCGATAGCGACAGCATGATGCACTGAGTAATGCCAGCCATGATATTCGGCAACGCGTGAGGCACTTCTATTTTCCACAATATTTGGCTTTTGGTCGCACCAAAGGCTTCACCGGCTTCGACCAGTGACTTAGGCACGCTACTAATCCCGAGACTAGTCAGACGAATTGGTGCGGGAATCGCAAAAATGACGGTTGAAATTAGGCCCGGCACCACTCCCAAGCCAAACATAATCATGGTCGGTATCAGATACACAAAGGTGGGGATAGTTTGCATCAAATCCAAAATCGGCCGCATCGCGCTGTTAAGCCAAGGGCGGTGCGCAGCGGCGACCCCAAGCGGCACGCCCACAATAGTGCAGCTAAAAGTGGCAAACAGAATCAGCGCAAACGTGCGAACTGTTTCCTCCCAATAACCCAAGTTAATCACCAACAATAGTGACAGAACGATCATTAAGCTCAGCTTCCAGGACCGATGAATCAGCCACGCACCCACTGCGAATAGCGCAATCAGCAAGAGTGCCGGCACCCACAACATGATGTCACTTAAGCCTTCGATTAAAAATTTGAGCGAATCAGCAAAGGCATCAAAAATATAGGCGCCGTTGTCGAGTAACACATCGACAAAAGATTTGATCCATTGACCAAGGGGCAGTTTGTTATCGCTAAGCCATTGTTCCATTGCGTCACCTATCAGGCGTAATAATAAACGTAAAAAGGCGGTGCCCAAGTCTTCGCTTGGGGCGCCGCCATAATGGATTCGAGCATGTTGGTAAAGCTGTGAGGGTTAAAGTCCCAAATGTGCTGTAACCGCAGCTAAACCTTCATCTCCGCTCGCGGTTTTAACTCCATCTAACCAGCCGTCAAGCGTACCGGGGTTCGCTTTCAACCATGCCGCCGCTGCATCATTGGGTTCTTCACTATCGTTCAAGATAGCGCCCATGATTTCGTTTTCCATCGCCAGGGTAAAAGTCAGATTACTCAACAGTGCGCCGACATTAGGGCATTCAGCCACATAACCCGCACGGACGTTAGTGAACACTTCAGCGCCACCAAAGTTAGGGCCAAAATAGTCATCACCGCCGGTGAGATAAGCCATTGAAAAATTAGCGTTCATCGGATGCGGCTCCCAGCCCAGAAATACCACCCATTCTTTTTTGCGATCAGCTCGAGCCACCTGCGCCAGCATGCCCTGCTCACTGGACTCAACCACCTCAAAGCCTGTTAAGCCGAAGGCGTCTTTATCTATCATGTCCTGAATAATGCGGTTGCCGTCATTGCCCGGCTCGATGCCGTAGATTTTGCCGTCTAATTGATCTTCGAATTTGGCAATGTCAGCGAAATCTTTGATCCCACCATCGGCCGCGGCCTGATTGACTGCCAAGGTGTATTTGGCACCGGCAAGGTTCATGCCTAGGGTTTCAACCGAGCCATCTTCGCGGTATTGCTTGATATCGCCTTCCATGGTCGGCATCCAATTACCGAGAAAGACATCGATGTCACCATTTTTAAGGCTGGCGTAGGTGACCGGTACTGACAACACGGTAGCGGTAGGCTCGTAACCAAGACCTTCGAGAACAACCGACGCAGCAGCGGTTGTGGCGGTGATATCTGTCCAGCCAACGTCAGAAAAACGCACCGCATTGCAATCAGCGGCGGTCGCTGACTGACCTACTAAAGCAGATGCAAAAGCCAAACACGTAGCCACCCGTTTCAGTCGTTGTGAAAATTTTTGCATTGCAACCTCCTCTCATCTCATTTATATTAATTGGACGTTCAATATAAAAGATAATTAGCGCATAGTCAACGGCTCTAAAACAACGGTAATTACCACAGAATATACGCATGCCAAAAGTCGGAATGAAGCCCCTGCGACGGAGCCAATTGATCAACGCAACCTTGGATTCCATCTACGAAAATGGCTTTGCGGACACCACTGTTGCCACCATTTCAAAGAAAGCAGGCGTTTCCAGCGGCATCATCGCACACTACTTTGGCAGCAAAGGCGACTTGCTGGAAGCAAGTATGCGCGAATTACTGAAAACGCTCGGTGACGACATCAGCGCACGACAACAACACGCCGACACACCGATTGAGAAAATACACGCCATTATCGATGGCAATTTTGACCCCAAGCAAACGACCCCCCGCGCCTGTCAAACCTGGCTGGTATTTTGGGCACAAGCGCTGCACCAGCCTGAGCTGGCCCGATTGCAACGCGTCAACCGTATCCGTTTAAGGAGCAATTTACGCTACTGGGTTGGGCAACTTCTAACCGAACGCCAACACGTATTAAACGTCGCTGATGGCTTAGCTGCTTTAATCGACGGGCTTTGGCTGCGTGGTGCATTTGAGAAAAATGGGATCGACCCTGATCGCAGTATTCACATTTGTCGAAATTACGTCAATCAACGCTTAGTCAAACCACGCTCCTAAAATGCCCAACCCTTACGACATCATCATCCTGGGCGCAGGTTCCGCCGGTTGCGTGCTCGCCAATCGCTTATCCGAAGACCGTGGCACTAAGGTATTGCTGATTGAAGCCGGCAAATGGGCACCCTGGTGGGATTTCAGGGTACATATGCCCGCCGCACTGGCCTGGCCGCTCAACGGCAAGACCTACAATTGGGGTTATCAATCAGAGCCAGAACCGTTCATGAATAACCGCCGCATCGCCCACCCACGAGGCAAAGCAGTTGGCGGCTCATCAGCCATCAACGGCATGATTTTTGTACGTGGCAACCCGCAAGATTACGATAACTGGGCAGCCAATAAAGGCCTTGAGCACTGGTCTTACGCCGATAACCTGCCCTACTTCAAGAAGATGGAACGCTGGCTGGGTGGCGCTAGCCCCTATCGTGGCGATGATGGCCCTATGTCGATTTCGGTGGGCGCCTGCGAAAACCCCTTATTTAAAGCGTGGTTTGCCGCTGCACAGCAAGCAGGTTATCCTTTTTCAGAAGACCTAAACGGCGCGCAACAAGAAGGCGTTGGCCGATTTGATATGAGTGTTTTTGAGGGCAAACGTATGAGCGTTGCGCGTGCTTATCTAAAGCCCGCGCTAGATCGGACCAATTTAACCGTCAAAACCGACACTCAAGTCGCCAGAATTAATATTAAAAATGAGATCGCTACAGGGATTACCCTGGCTTCTGGAGCTACCATTCAGGGCAAAGAAATTATTAGTTGCCTCGGCGCATTTGGTTCACCACAACTATTGCAGCTCTCTGGCGTGGGTAATGCCAGCGATTTACAAGCCGTGGGCGTAGAAGTTGTACACGACTTACCCGGGGTTGGCGCTAACCTGCAAGACCATCTTGAAGTGTACTTGCAACAAGCCTGCACTCAACCCGTCTCGCTCTACCCATCCCTCAAATGGTGGAACCAAGCCAAAATAGGCGTGCAGTGGTATCTCAGTAAAACCGGCGTTGGTGCGTCTAATCAGTTTGAAGCAGGCGGCTTTATTAAATCAAACGACAGCTACGACTACCCCAACCTGCAATATCACTTCCTGCCGATCGCGATTCGATATGACGGCACGCCGCAGAAAGAGCACGGCTTTCAGGCGCATGTTGGCCCGGTATTATCAGATGCTCGCGGCTCAGTTAAACTGAAATCAAAAGACTTTCGTGATCCTCCCACTCTACGTTTCAACTATCTTTCTACCGAACAAGATCGGCGTGAATGGGTGGAAGCCATTCACAAAACCCGCGAGATTTTCGCGCAGCCTGCATTTGACCCGCTGCGCGGGCGTGAGCTATCGCCGGGGCACGAGGTACAAAGCGACGAAGAAATACTCGACTTTGTCCGCAGCCATGGCGAAAGCGCTTATCACCCCAGCTGTAGCTGTAAGATGGGTTATGACGACCACGCGGTCGTTGATGGGACACTCGCCGTTCATGGCATTAGTGGCTTGCGCGTAGTGGATGCGAGTGTTTTTCCAGATATCCCCAATTGCAATTTAAATTGCACCACCATCATGACCGCTGAAAAGGCTAGTGATATCATTCAAGGCAACACCGCTTTAGCACGTTAACCGGAATGGCCAGGAAACGAGCAATATGGTGACTGTGGATTTCTTTCGTTTTGATCATAACGGAAAGATAGTTGAGCATTGGGATTCAATACAGGAGGTGCCAATTGAAACAAAAAATGGTAATCCTATGTATTAGTCAATAAATAGCTGGATTCGAAGGAGTACCTCGATCTATGAATAAAACACAAGGAATTAATCACTTAGGCTTGTCGGTCAAAAACCTTGACCAGACTGTCTCGTTTTTTGTCGACTGTTTGGGTTGGGAGGAATCAGGAAGAGATGAAAGCTACCCCCGCTCAGCCGTCAGCGATGGTACAGTTCGTCTTACGCTTTGGGAGGTCGATCACAGCCTTCCGACTAATGATTTTCAGTTTAGAAAGAACATTGGCTTACATCACTTTGCGCTGGAGGTTGGCTCAGAACAGGATCTCAACCAAATAGCAGACAATGTAAAGGACTATCCAGGCGTTAATATCGAATTCATGCCGGAACCATTAGGGTTTGGCCCGAGGAAGCACATGATGTTCAATGAACCAGGAGGAATCCGGATTGAATTTATCTGGCCAGGCTCTTAATCAGCAAATGGAGTCGAACCCGCAAAACCCGGGTCACCGATTTGAGTGGCAGAGGTAAACGTTCTAAAAAATACGGAGTGATAAAATGAAGACTATGAACTGTAAGCAACTGGGTGGTGCCTGCGACAAAGAATTTTATGCCAATACATTCGAAGAAATTGCCGAGATGAGCAAGCAACATGGAACGGAAATGTACCAAAATAAAGATGAGGCCCATCTTAAAGCAATGAATGAAATGCGGCAGCTTCTGCAGCAACCTGAAGCCATGGCAGCTTGGTTTGAAGACAAAAAGAAAGCCTTCGAAGCATTACCCGAAAGCTAATGCTGGGGCCATTCTATTGTCACCTAAGCAAGTTGCTCAAACATCGTTCCGACAAAAGACGGCCCACTGGAGGTCGCCGGCTTGCACTGATTGGCAAAGCGTTAGACTACCCCCGAGTTTGAACCCGAGGTAACTGACAAGGTCAAAACTTGCGTAACTAAGGCGCTACTTCGTGTCGCGAAAACCAGACTTAATCAATACCAAAAAAACTGCAGAAGCAATCCCCGCAGCGCCGAACATCATACACATCACCATGATTTGGTAGCGCGCGGCGATTAACGGCGAAACACCGGACAGGATTTGGCCTGTCATCATGCCCGGCAGCGAGACCAAACCGACCGCGAACATCATATTCACGATCGGGATCAAAGAGGCTTGAAAGGCCGCTTTTCGGGCATCTTCATAGCTAACGCCTTTTTCTCGCTCTGAAAATACTCGCTCAGCTGCCAAGCTGACGCTATTCATCGCGGCTGAAAAAACCATTCCGGCAATCGGGATCACGTATTGTGGCGCGTACCATTTATCAAGCGTCAGCACCCCTTGAGTCACCAGCAGCAATGAGACACCGCCGCCGACGGCAATCGCAATCAGTGCATTTTTATACAGCAATCGACGTTTGGTCTCGATTGTCCTGAGGGCGATCCAGCTTGAAATACAGACCATCGCTGACAACACCAGCACAATCAATAAGGCACTGTCTGATGCAAACAAATACGCCAAAAAATAGCCGACGATCATGAGCTGAACCAGCATTCGTGCTAACGCATAAGCCACATTGACCGCCTTCAACGACCACACAAACAGCACCGCCAGCACGATTAAAACCGGGATAAAGATGATCGCCAGATTGAGCAGCGGGATAACTTGTAGGGTTTGGTTCATTGATGAATATTGGCTCAATAGCGGTTTAGATGCACAAAAGAAAATATCATCATGCTCGATTAAAACCGATCTGCGCGAAACGGGGTTAAATCAATATCAGGTAACACGCCATCGACCAATTGCGCAATTAGCTTGCCGGTAATGCCGCCCAAAGTTAAGCCTAAATGGCCGTGACCAAAAGCATAGAGCACGTTGGAATGACGCGGTGAAGCGCCAATAACTGGCATTGAATCAGGCAACGAAGGCCGAAATCCCAACCAGGTTTCACCTGCCGCTTCTGCAATCGGTAACAGCTTGCGCACATTGCGGTCGATCATTTGTGTTCGACGTGGATTTTCGGGAGCATGAAGCCCACCTAATTCCACGGTACCGGCAACGCGCAAGCCTTGCGCCATCGGCACGCAATAAAACCCACCTTCATCCCAGCCTACTGGCCGATGCAGCAAGGATCCAGAGCCAGGGTACATGACGTGATAGCCACGCTCGGTCTCTAGCGGGATTTGATCATCCAGTTGATCACAAAACTGTTTCGACCAGGCACCCGCTGCAATAACCACCTTATCTGAAGCCATGATTTTACCTGCACCCTTCAGCTGTACCCTATCACCCACCGCTAAAATATGATCGATAGCTACCGCTTTTATCACCCCGCCTTGCGCCTCAAAATTCCCTGCCATTTGGCTCACCACCTGTAGAGGGTCAAGCAATTGATAGGCGTCAGGAAAATGAATGCCACGTTGGTAAACTCTTTTGAGGTGCGGCTCCATATCAGCAATGTCATCTTTACTTTTGTCAATCAGCACCACGCCATTCTCGCGCCGCAACTGATTCATCTCAGCCGCCGACTGATAAGCGGCTTCAGAGCCATACAGATACAACACACCCTGACGGTGCATCAGCTTATCGACATCCGCTGCTTGGAATAGTGGCTGGATTCCTTCGTTGACTAGATGGTGTAAAGTAGCCAGATCAGCCGCAATATCAGCTACCCGCGAGTGGCTAGACGCACGTAAAAACGCCCATAACCAGGGCAGCAGCTTGGGTAAATACGGCCAGCTGATGCTCAGCGGCGAGTCACGCCTAAATAACAAACTGGGCACCTCCTGAATAATTCCTGGGGTGGCGACCGGGATAATGCCGTAATTGGCTATGGTACAGGCGTTGCCATAAGACGCGCCACTGCCTGGCGAGTTAGGGTCGATCAGCGTCACTGCGTGGCCACTTTTTTGTAGCCAGAGTGCAGTGGCAACCCCGACCATTCCGGCACCTACGACTGAAATAGAGTAAGATTTCATGGTTGTTATTTTATCGAACCAATCCTAATACCAAGATGCTACCCTCTAGCACCACTAGTACAGCAAAGATCAACCCATGTTAATGCTCGACAGTACCGCCGTCCACCAAAATATTGGCTTTACTGCCTTGGTTGCAGGCCTTAAAAAATTTCACCGATCACCCATCGGCGAGCTGGGTGAAATGCGACTTGAAAGCACGCCTAATGATGACCCAGATAAGCCAACCCAGCATTTATTTATTCGTGCAGGTTGGCATAAGGGCGAAGCACTGGGCGCTAAACTGGTCTCCATCTTTCCTGATAACAACAACGAGCCTAATCAGCCGCTGCCGTCGATTCAAGCAGTGTTTGTGCTATTTGATGGCAACAATGGCCAACCACTCGCCTGCATGGATGGTACCGCGCTGACCCACCTCAAAACAGCTAGCGATTCCGCACTGGGCGCTAAATTGCTGTCTCGGGCCGATACAAAATCTATGCTAATGGTTGGCGCTGGTGCGATGGCACCGCATTTGATTCAGGCACATTGTGCGGTGCGACCCAGTATAAAAACCGTCTACATTTGGAATCGTAACCCCGAGAAATCTGGGGCCTTATCCGTCAGTAGCTTACAGCATCGGGTCGGTAAAGCCCGGCTGATTGCGGTTAATGATCTCGAGTATCATGCTCGTCGTGCGGAGCTGATTTGCTGCGCAACCGCCTCAAGCGCTGCCATTATCAAAGGTGAGTGGCTACAACCGGGCAGCCATTTAGATTTAGTCGGCGCCTTCACACCCAGCATGCGCGAAGCAGATGACGAATGCCTCAAGCGCGGTAGCCTATTTGTGGATTCGCGCGCGACCACCGTCAAGGAAATCGGCGAACTCATGATTCCCATCAAAAAGGGCGTTATTACTGCAGATGATGTTAAAGCCGACTTGTTTGAATTGTGCCAAAAATTGCATTATGGACGCCGCTCGAACGATCAGATTACTGTGTTCAAAAATGGCGGCGGCGGACACTTGGACCTGATGACAGCGCGGCTGATTTATGACGCATCAAAGCCTTCGTCAAAATCATCATAAGCTTCAAGCGCTGTAATTAACTCACCTTTGTGCTGGCGAGCCACTTCCCGCCAATCGCGATCTTCGACTGCGCCAACCAGTGCATAGAGAAAATTTAGGCTGGGTTTGGTCTGACCGTTGCGCTTGGCAGCGTCACATAACAACCGATAAGCCTCGATAGCTCCGACCTTCTGAAGTGCATCACTGTCTATAATTCCAACAGCAACCAACGCTTTGGCTGATTGCTCGCCTAATCCCCTGAGGTGACTGAGCCCAGTCAAATCTTGCCCCGCTCAACCGTTCTCGGAATGACGAGTGTTGGCAATAGTAATCCCTTTGAGCAGATTGAGTGCATCGCGCACCTGCGAGTCTTTCTCCCACCAATCACCTGCTGCCTCGCCTGTTTTCTCAGGTTTCGCGGCTTGCTCATTCACCAGATGGCCTTGCAAGTCCACTTCTCGGCGCTGTTCGCCTTGTTTACGTTTAACCCGGTCTTCAAGGGCCGCAATGATATCCGGTTGAATGCCTGTCTCTTGAATCGATCGACCGCTCGGCGTGTAGTATCGGCCAGTGGTAATCTTGAGCGCTGAATCGCCATCGATGGTAATAATCGATTGCACCGAGCCTTTGCCAAAAGTTTGCGTACCCATCACAATTGCGCGCTGATGATCTTGCAATGCACCCGCGACGATTTCTGAAGCTGAGGCGGAGCCATTATTCACCAACACAATCATCGGCGCACCGCCTAACAGGTCGGGTGAATCCGCACTATAACTGGCCTCCGCATCAGCTTGTCGGCCATGGGTATCAACAATCTTACCGGCATCGTGCGCGAGAAAAATATCACTCACATCAATAGCCGCGTTCAATAAGCCGCCGGGATTATTCCGCAAATCAAGTATGGCGCCTTTTAGCTGGCCACCCGCTGCCTTTTTGGCTTTACGAATCGCTTTCTCAAGTTTGGATGCGGTATTCAGATCAAAACTGGTAATGCGCAAATAGGCGTAATTGCTATCACCCAAGTCACGGCTTTTGACGCTCACCAATGAGATCACATCGCGCTCGACTTCAATCTTTAGCGGTTTTTCTTCGTCTTCGCGAACGATAGTGAGAATGGTCCTACTACCCGGCTTGCCGCGCATTTTTTTTACGGCTTCACCCAGTGGTTGGCCGCGCAAGTCCTCCCTGTCGATATGGGTAATGATGTCTCCCGCCTTAACACCAGCACGATAGGCTGGCGTATCATCGATTGGCGTAACCACGCGTACAAAGCCTTTTTCGGTGGTGATCTCAATACCCAGGCCTCCAAATTCGCCGCGCGTGTCGACCTGCAGCTCTTTAAAGTCCTCGCCGCTAAGAAACGAGGAGTGAGGATCCAGCCCAGCTAAAATCCCATTGATCGCATCTTTGAGCATTTTTTTGTCGTCGACCGCTTCGACATAATCACTTTTGATCTTGCCGTAAACTGTCGCAAACAAGCGTAGCTCGTCCAATGGCAAACTGCTTTCGGCAGTCTTTTCCTCGGCACTGGGATCAGTATCAGCCGTTTGCGCCACTTGATCAGCCCGCGCTGCTTGATTGAAGCCCAAGCTAATCACGAAGCTAAGCGCAAAGCTAAATGCAAGCGCCGTAATACTAGCCGGGGTAATAGCCCGCATCGACCAACGAGCCACCGTTGGTTCGTTATGATTTTTAAATCGCTTCATACTGCTTGAGTGACCCCGCCAATCATTAATTAACATCCAAACCTCCTTGTCTTCACCCGCGACACCATTTCAGCGGGTCTTCAGGTTCGCCATTATGCCGAATTTCAAAGTACAATGCAGCATTACGCAAGCCGGCAGTATCACCCACGCGTGCCACTATATCGTTTTGGTTCACTTGATCACCGACGTGATTCAATAGTGCACTGTTATGCCCATACAAGCTCATCAGCGAATCACCGTGATCAATGATCAGCAGCAAGCCATAGCCCTTGAGCCAATCAGCGTAAACCACTTCTCCGCCTTTGATCGCCTTGACCGAATCACCTGCCTGCGCCGCTAGCATCATGCCCGTCCAGGGAATACCCGTATCAGCACGCTTTTGGCCAAAGCGAGCGAGCACCGTGGCTTGGGTCGGCATGGGCAAACTGCCGGTTCCGCGTATCACTCGGCTTTTTGGCTTTCTAGGTAATGCCTGGCTACTGGACGGTCGTGGTGAATCCTTTTTCGCCAACTGCTGCTGCCGCTTCTTTTCTCGTTCCTTTTCTCGTTCCTTTTCTCGTTCCTTTTCTCGTTCCTTTTCTCGCTGCTTCGCCAGTGCTTGCTTGCGGGCTTTCTCTTTGGCGATTTGATCCAGCACCGATCTTAAGCGCTTTTGACGTGCTTTTAGGGTATCAAGTGTTTGCTGCTGATCACCGATTGTCTTATCCAACTTTGCAATCGCGCCTTGCCTGTTTTTCTTGAGTTGGCTTAGATAGGCCTGATCCTTGTCCAACTGCACTTGCAGCTTATTGAGCGATGCCTTTTTTGCCCCAAGCTCCGCTGCTAAACCATCCAGTGACTGCCGATTTTCAAGCAAATCCGTTAATTGCTGCTCACGACTGGCAGCAATGTATTCATAATATTTTGCGCTGCGCGATATCATCGCTGGATCTTGTTGGGATAGTAATAATTTAGTGCGATGTTGACGGCCCAATTGGTAGCTTGAACGCACCAATTGGGCAAAATTCTCCAGGCTTTTATCGTAGGTTGCTTGGGTCTTAGCGGTGTCGTGACTCAAGGCCGCAATGCGCGCATTGAACACATTAGCTTTTTGAGTCGAGACGCGCTGGCGTTCGCTGCGCTCAGCAAGTTGCTTTTCGATGTCTTCCAGTGATTGCTGTTTAATTTGTCGTTTTTGGGTGTCTTCACCCATCGTATTGCTCAACTCGCCAAGCTGGCGTTCAATCACTTTTAGCTCACTACTTTGGTCAGCAATCGCTATATTCACCCCCGCGACAGCCAACACGAGCATCATTGCGCTCAACAATAAGAATCGTTGAATCAAAGACCTAGAAAAACTGAGCACGAGTTTCCTTGCTATCATTCTGAAATAGTATTAGTGTATAATTCATCGCGAATATACGAATATATCCACGTTATACTAAGTACCTCAATAATACCCCGGCGGATACTCTGGAGTAGATACTTTAGGCGCTTAGCCCAACATTAGTTCAACAAACCGAGCAAACCAGACGACATGAACGAAGTAAACCATCTACAGTTTGACGACTCTGAGCTTTTTATCGATAACGAAGCTGATATTAATCTGGCTTCGCGTGCTTTGAAAGCAATGGGGCACCCGCTCCGATTGAAAATCCTATGTATTCTTGCCAGCAACAAAGAAGCGAGTGTACAGGATTTAGTCGATTTCGTTGGCACCTCACAAAGTAATATTTCTCAGCATTTATCGATCTTGCGAGAAAAAGGTGTATTGGATTCCAGAAAGGACGCCAATAAAGTGTATTACCGTATCATTAACGACAAGATTGTCACCCTAATGAGCTCGATGAAAGACGCCTTTTGCCATCACGCTTAAGGCCTTAAAAAAGCGAAATCCCAAAATCGTGCCACGGCAACCAGCCGTGTCAGTTCCAATATTCCTGAATATCTGACCGCTCTCTATGGCCTATCTCTGGGTTAAAGTTCTTCACCTGTTTTTTATCATCTCTTGGATGGCGGCGATATTTTATATGCCGCGCCTGTTTGTCTACCATGCCAATACCGAAGACCAAGTTGGCAAAGACCGGTTCAAGCTGATGGAGCGCAAACTGTTCGGGATGATGACCTTTGCTGCAATTCCGGCCATTGGTTTTGGCTTGTGGTTGTGGCTAGGCTTCGGCATTACTGGCCCGTGGATGCACATCAAGCTTAGCGTCGTTGTGCTTTTGATCGCCTATCAATGGTGGTGTTATCGCACCATGCTACGCTTTCACCGTGATGAAAACCCGCACTCGCATATTTACTTCCGCTGGATGAATGAAGTACCTGTTTTTATCCTGCTAGCCATTCTGGTTCTGGTTGTATTCAAACGACCGTTTTAGACGCTAAAAATAGAAGCCGCACTCAAACCATGTTTCATGTCGTGCTGATCCACCCAGAAATTCCACCGAATACCGGCAATATCATGCGCCTGTGTGCCAATACGGGTTGTCACCTGCATTTGATAGAACCGCTGGGATTTGATCTGGGCGAAAAGCAATTACGTCGCGCGGGAATGGATTACCGTGATCTCGCTAACGTCAGCCAGTGGCCTAATTTTGAAACATTTTTGAAAGAGCAACAACCCAACCGCTGTATCACGCTTTCAACCCAGCACCACCTACCCTATTCAGACTGTCAGTTTCAGCCGCAAGATGCCCTCATTTTTGGGTCTGAAGGCAAGGGCTTACCCGATACAATTCGCACGACTCCCACCAGTGATTGTCGCTTGACGATTCCGATGCGTGCTAATAATCGCAGCCTTAACCTATCCAATAGTGTCGCCATCGTTGTCTATGAGGCTTGGCGCCAGCATCAATTCATCTAGCTCGATACGAGCCTAGTACCAACCCACTTTAGCGCTCGGTAATTTTCCCGCGATTTAGGTACAAATCCGCTAGAATTAGAGGACTTAAGGCGTAACCCCCTATCTCCGAGCCATGGCAGAATCAAAAGCAAAACGCTATTACACCCGCAACGTTCTCTTTCAATTTATCGCCGCATTGGTGGTTGTTAGTTTGATTGCGATTTGGAAACTGGATTTTTTTGAATCCATCTATCTGAAAAACCAACTCAGCGACGTTGGCATAACCATCAACGGCGGTATTGCGCTGCTGTTTTTGGCGGGTTTAATTCGCGTCATCACTTTGCTGGTTCGCTACATGGGTGAAGAAGCGGCAATCAATCACTTTGTGGAAAATATCCGAGCCGGCGAAGACCCCCTGCAAGAGGTCGGCGAAACCACGCTGATCGTTCATCGATATGAAACGCTAAAACTACTGCACCGCAAGCGCGCCAATATCAACCATAGTGCGTTGGCTGCGACGTTATTAGCGACCGAGTCGGCGCATAATTCGTTTCCAAAATTTGTCCACAACACGCTTATCTTAACCGGTGTTTTTGGCACGATTGTGTCGCTATCCATTGCGCTGCTGGGTGCTAATGATTTAATCCAAGATCCCACCAAAACCGATAGCTTGGGCTTTGTCATACATGGCATGTCGACTGCGCTTTCAACCACCATGACTGCCATTCTCGCGTATCTATTCTTCGGCTATTTTTATATCAAATTAACCGACGTACAGACTTACCTGATTGCCCGGATTGAAGAAGTTACCGCCACTATTTTACTGCCACACCTGCAATTGAGCCAGGATGCCATCATCAAAGAGTACACCGATACGGTCCACGCAGCGACCCAACTCGTGCATCGCTTTGATGAATCTCAGCAACAATACAACGAGGCGGCGCAGTCTTTGGTCAACGTGCTCCAACGGATGGAACTGGTCGCCCAGCGCGACGAAACTCACATGAACACGCTCAATAAAACGCTGCTTGAAATCACCCATAACCAAACCCACTTGATTCAGGATAATCAGCGATTGTTGAAAGAAGTATCGCAAATGATTCAAAGCCAAAATAATTCACCTGATAAAGCAGGCAAGCCCAAATAGCCATGGCGGGCGATAATTTTGTAGACCTGCGCATCACCCACGCCGGCACGGGCAGCCCGGGCGAGGATAGCGTTTGGCCATCATTCACCGATATCATGACCGTTGTTGTCATGATTTTCCTGATGGCTTTGCTAACTTTTATGATTCGTAATGCCGCACTGGTTAAAGAACTGCAGAGCACCATCGTACAAAAAGATCAAGCCACCGATTTCGTCATCCGGCAACAAGCCGCTAACATGACTTTGCAAGAGCAATTGGCACAAGTGCGTGACCATGTGCTGTCCCTGCAGACCACGCTCGACGATGTGACAAAGTCACGCTCAACATTGGCAGAAACACTCAAAACCAAAGAGCAGATCGTTGCCGACCTTGAGATTGAAATCTCCTTACTGAGCAAACTACGCGACGAGCTACAGCAAAAAAACAATGCCCTGCTCACCGATGTCAGCACCACCAAAGGCACACTGGAAACCACCCAGTCTCAGCTACAAACCCAAGCGTTAGACCTAAAGACTACCCAAGAAAACTTGGCAATTGCCGAAGCCAGCCTGGCTGAATCGCAGCAAGATGCTGAAAGCGTAAAAAACAGCCTAAGTGACAAAATTAGTTTATTGCTGGCCGAAAAAGCGCAGCTGGTCGTCAGGGCTGATAAAGGCTCGGTTGCCTTAGACCAATCAGAAGCTGACAAAATTAAACTCAGTGCCAAATTGACCAGCTTGACCGAACAGCTTCGGGTACTGAGAGAAACAGCAGAACGGCAAATGGATGAAAACCAGTCGCTCAGCAAAGACTTAACCGATCGTGGCGAATTGATGCTGTCGCTGCAAACCAGCAAGCAAGAGCTAGAGAGAAAGGTCACAGAGATGACCAAAAACCTTGAAGCGTTGCAGCAGTTATTTGGCGACCGAGGTGAAACCGTTGCGGCTTTAGAAACGCAGCTCGAATCATCTGGCCAGCGATTTAAAAGCTTACAAGAAGAATACGACTCCCTGGATGAACGATTTCGGGACTTGATCCGTCCAGCACGCAGTGAAGCCGGAAAAGTCGTGGTTCGGGTGGAACTATCTCAAGCGACGGGCGAGAAACTATATGGTTTAGGTGAGCCAGGACAATTCGTTCAGCAAGTCAGCGAGGTTCAATTACATCAACGCTTAGCCGCACTCAAAGCCGAACACCAACAGAAACTGTATACCAAAATTATAATCAAGGAAGACGGCGGCGTTAGCTTCAATGAAGCCTGGGCCTTCACCCAGAGCATCTTGGAACAGTATGATTATTACTCAAGCGCGTTTACAGAAACCCCTAACTAGCAATGAGTCATACCGAGTTATTTGACGTTATTGTTGTCGGCGGCGGACACGCGGGTGTTGAGGCAGCATTGGCTGCGGCTAGGGCCGGTGCAGCCACTATTTTAGTTACCCACAACGTCGAAACCATCGGCCAAATGTCCTGTAATCCGGCAATTGGGGGGATTGGCAAAGGCCACATCGTCAAAGAAATCGACGCCCTCGGTGGCGTAATGGCGTGGGCGGCAGATCAGTCGGGCATTCACTTCCGACGACTCAACTCGCGCAAAGGCCCTGCCGTGCGCGCCACTCGCGCCCAAGCTGATCGTGCTTTATTCAAAGCGGCCATTCGGTCGCGGGTTGAACATCAGCCCAATCTGACCATCTTTCAACAGGAAGTCTCTGACCTCATCCTAGCCGGCGACCACATCAAAGGCATTAAGACCCCCATCGGGGTCGAATTTCATGCGCCTACGGTCATCATTACCGCAGGCACGTTTCTCGCAGGCTTGTTGCACGTTGGCCTAGAACAGAGCCAAGGTGGCCGTGCGGGCGACCCGCCCTCAAATGACTTATCGCAACAACTACGAGAACTGCCCTTTCGGGTTGACCGACTAAAAACCGGCACACCACCGCGGATTGACGGCAAAACGCTCGACTATTCAGTGATGGAATCCCAACCGGGTGATGAGCCACGTCCTGTGTTCTCATTTTTAGGGTCACGAGACCAGCACCCCGAACAAGTACATTGTCACATCACCCAGACCAATGAACGCACCCATGACATTATCCGCGCGGGGCTTGATCGCTCACCAATCTACAGCGGTGTTATCGACAGTTCCGGGCCACGCTACTGCCCATCCATCGAAGACAAAATAGTTCGTTTCGCCGATCGGGGCAGTCACCAAATTTTTGTCGAACCGGAAGGCTTGAATACCACTGAAGTTTATCCCAATGGCATTTCAACCAGCTTACCCTTTGACGTGCAAATTGCGCTGGTGCGCTCGATCAATGGCTTTGAGCAGGCGCGAATTACCCGCCCTGGCTACGCGATTGAATACGATTTTTTTGACCCACGCGACCTCAAGCCCTCACTCGAAACCAAAGCGATCAATGGCTTATATTTTGCCGGTCAAATCAACGGCACTACCGGTTATGAAGAAGCCGCCGGTCAAGGCTTGATTGCTGGCTTAAATGCAGCGCGCCAAACCCAAGGCAAAGACGCCTGGACGCCGCGCCGCGACCAAGCTTATATTGGAGTAATGATTGACGACCTGATCACACGCGGTACTAAAGAACCGTATCGCATGTTTACGTCCCGCGCTGAATATCGGCTGCAACTACGCGAAGATAATGCCGACTTGCGCCTGACTGAAATGGGGCGAGAACTGGGCTTAGTTGATGAACAACGCTGGCGTGCTTTTAGCGAGAAGCGAGAGGCCATCGAACAGGAATCACAACGGCTAAAAACCACTTGGCTACACCCAGAACAGCAGGATGACACTCAAATGGAAGCTGTTTTTGGCCACGTATTGAAGCGCGAACACAGCCTATTTGATTTACTGACACGACCTGAGGTCAGCTACGAAGATCTGCTCAGCCTATCGCAGGCGGGCGATAAAGTCAGCGCGGAAGTGGGTGAGCAGATCGAAATTCAGGCGCGCTATGGCGGCTATATTGAGCGTCAACAGGCCGAAGTGGCCAAACAAGCGAAAAACGAAAGTACCACACTTTCAACCCAGTTGGATTACTCGGAGGTTCGTGGTCTATCCAATGAAGTCTGTCAAAAATTGAATGACCAAAAACCGACTACCATCGGCCAAGCAGCGCGTATTCCCGGTATCACCCCTGCTGCGATTTCACTCCTACTGGTGTACCTAAAAAAGAACGCCGCCTAAGTATTTATCGCGCATCACTCGAATAACCCCGTTCGAGTGATGCCCGATTCATTCAGTTTAGCTAAGAGCCTACCATTTTCCACGAGCCATCAGGCTGGCGGCAGGCATTACCATAACCGGTTTCATGTCGGCCATTGACCGTGATCTCGGTTTGGTACTCTCGACAATAGCCCCCTAAGTTGCTTTGGTAAGTCCGGGTTGGCGTAAATGCCACGTCATGGTTTTGGTCTGGATTACGCCAAGTGGTCGTGTGGCTAGTTCGGCTAACTTCGAGTGCGCGCTGAGCATTAACCTCATCCAGCTTATCCAATGATTTGCCCAAATTAGACCCAGCCATTGCGCCTGCGATCACGCCAGCCAATGTCGCCAAATCCTTGCCACGACCACCACCTACTTGGCTGCCAACCACGCCGCCTACGACGGCTCCCATAACCCCACCCGATTCCTGGCGGGTAATGGTTGATTCACACGCGGCTATTTGAGTTAAACCCAGTACCACTGCGGTTGCTACAACAATTTTCTTCATGTCATTAATCCTTATCAACAGTGAGGAAAGCCTTTCACGACCAGCAACCGTTGCTGAAACTCGTGGCTTTCTTGATGCGATCATTGTGCACCCCCTGACTGTCACCTCCCTTAACCGCCGCTTGCAGTTTGCTGAACGTCCTACATTTCCAAACAGGGCAAATTCAGTCAGTATAAATCTTGGGGGTCGATATCAATTGACCACCGCACATTGCGTGCGGTTTTCAACTGGCTAACCGCCTCTATCCAGTGTTCGAGTAGAGTATGTAAGGCGGCGCGCTTATTGGCTCGAACTAAGAGCTGAGCACGATATTGCCCACCACGTTTTTCCATTGGCGATGGTGTTGGGTCAAAAATCTCAACACCCGATCTCGACCAATTTTTTGTCGCCCCTAGCTGCGCAAGTCGGCGCAAAAAGTCAATGGCTTTATCGGCATGCGGTGATTGCGCGCGAAACAAGGCTAAGTGGGTGAAAGGTGGAAACCCGGCTTGCTGGCGCTCGCTTAAGATTTGCTGCGAGAACTGATCATAATCATGCGATTTGAGCGCAGCCAAATAAACATGCGAGGGATTTTCAGTCTGAATCAACACCGATCCTGCCGCTTCGGCGCGCCCTGCCCGACCTGCTACTTGCATCAATTGCTGAAAAAGTTGTTCGGGCGCTCGAAAATCAATGCTATGCAGCCCTTGGTCAGCATTGATCACGCCCACCAAAGTAACGTTTGGGAAGTCATGACCTTTGGTCAGTAATTGCGTACCCACCAAAATATCAATC
The DNA here is from genome assembly GCA_965249035.1 of Candidatus Poriferihabitaceae bacterium. GTDB lineage: Bacteria > Pseudomonadota > Gammaproteobacteria > Arenicellales > Poriferihabitantaceae > CBDFKV01. Next base: position 1,315,286 of record CBDFKV010000007.1, read on the forward strand.
TTACCAGTGTGCACCCTATCCAAAGCCGACTCCAAGCTAGCTTGAGTTCGCAAGCTGTCACGGTCAAAGCGCTGGATGGTTGCGTCTGGTAGCTGCTCCTCTAAATAGGCCTCCAACCGCTGCGTTCCCTCCCCCAGAAAAACCAAGCCATCGTGCCCACAGCTGCCACAAACCAATTCCATTGGCTGCCGCGCGCCACAATGATGACACTGTAGCTGATTTTTGGCGCGATGAACCGTCAAGGTTGCATCGCAGCGAGAGCAACTTGCCTTCCACTGACACGCTGGGCAATACATGATCGGCGCAAAACCACGGCGATTGATAAAGACGATGGACTGCTCTCCCCGCTGCAGTCGGGTTTTCAATGCACTTAACATCGGCTGGGTAACACCTTCCGTTTCTTGGAATTGCGCCAAATTAACAAATTCGACGACAGGTAGTGTTGCGCTGCCAATCCGATGGCTTAAGCGCCATTGCAAAAATTTCCCGACCTGAACGTTATACAGCGTCTCAATCGCAGGCGTTGCCGACCCCAGCACCACTTCAATGCCAGCCGTACTTGCGCGTTTGATCGCCAATGAGCGGGCGTGATAGCGAAAGCCTTCTTGCTGCTTATAAGAGCCGTCATGCTCTTCATCAATAATGATTAGCGCGAGCTTGGGCGCGGGCGTAAATACCGCTGAGCGAGTGCCTAAAATCAATTTGGCTTTGCCTTTTCGCGCCTGCCACCACGCCTGATAACGGGCACGATCACTCAGGCCTGAGTGAAACGCGATGACGTCCCTGCCAAAGCGTGCTTGAAATCGCGCCACCAATTGCGTGGTTAATGCAATCTCCGGGAACAACACCAGCACTTGTCCACTGCGTTCGAGTACGGCATCAATCGCCGCGAAATAGACTTCAGTTTTGCCGCTGCCCGTAATGCCATTGAGCAAACCACACTGAAATCCACCCAAATTATCGATGATTGCGGTTGCTGCGATTAGCTGCTCATCGGTCAACGCCTTCTTCGGTGCTAACTCGGTCTGCACAGGCTGAGCCGCTGGTCGTTTGCTGACCTTCATCAAACCTTTTGTGATCAATGCTTTCATCGGCGCTTGCCAATGATCTATTTGCTCAGTCAATTGGTCCGTGGTCAAACCTGTTTCTGAGCTTTTTAACAAATCAAACACGCGCTTTTGTACTGGAGCGCGATTGAGCAAGTCATCTGCTTCGTCAGTCAGCAGCGAATACCAGGTCTGCTCATCGATATCTTCTAACGCACGTCCTTGGCGAACTCTTTGGGGTAATGCGGTGTGCCACACTTCACCAAGCGGGTGATGATAGTAATGTGCTGACCAGGCAATAAGATCCTGAACCGACTGATCCACCACTGCAGCGGCATCCAACTGCTCAATAACTACTTTCAGTTTAACCCCGACGGGCCAATCATTGTGTACCCGAACGACCAAACCGACTAGCTTACGTCGTCCGAATGGAACGCGCACTCGCACGCCCGGCTTCGGTACCTGTCCCGCTGTCAGTTGATAAGTAAATAGCTGGCGTATGGGCACAGGCAGTGCGACATCGACCAGTTTCGTGGCGGGTTCATTCATACACAAAGAGTAACATTGCCAGCTTTATTTTCTAACCATTATCCTTACGCAATTGCCCATCAGAAAGCGCCTCAATAATCATCTTTACAGCCGTGCTACCCAACATTGCGATTAATGACTTATCCGCTTATTCAGCGCTTTTTTTGCTCCACATTTTCTGTGGATAACTTTGTGCATAGAAATCTCAAGTGCAGGAAAACCGATGCTTGACTCTGTCAAAGCAAACACTGGTCAAAAATTAGGCTATTCCCTGTGTTTTTCTATTTATTCAAATAGTTATAAGCGATATCTTGAGGCAATAATCAGACTTATTCAGTAACCGGTATTGACAACCCCGACGACCTGTTAGACTGTGAATAAAGACCTGAACAAGAAATTAATGGCTTCCTATTGATATCAGCAGCTTAGCTAACGATCATCACAAATCGATCTGAATGTGGGCGCCAATCAATCCCGACCCAACCGAACCACATAGCGATACCAAGTAACAAATTCATGAACCTTTGGCATGCCATAGAAGCTTATATTTTTGAACACGACGGCAAGCGGGTCGATACCGATCGTCGCCAAAGTATCAATGGCGGCTGCATCAGTCAAGCCTACGTGGTTGGCGGAGCGGGTCAGCGCTATTTCGTTAAAATAAATAGCCAGAAATTTAGAGAAGCTTTTCAAGCCGAGTACCAAGGATTGCAGGAACTGTACACTACCGACGCCATTCGGGTGCCCCAACCCGTTGCCGTAGGCACAGCCGAAAGTCAGGCATTTATCATCATGGAGCACCTCACCTTTGGTCAACCAACGCCACGGTCATATCAGTCTTTTGGTCAACAACTTGCGCACTTGCACCAATCTACCCAAGCACAATTTGGCTGGCACTGTGATAATTCCATTGGCGCAACCCCGCAACCCAACCTTGCCGACGATAGCTGGGTTCATTTCTACCAACAACAGCGGCTTGCTCATCAACTACATCTCGCTCAGCAAAATGCTTGTCCTTCTTCTCTAATTGACGCTGGGCAGCGACTGATTGAATCTGTTCCCGTATTTTTCACCGACTATTCACCGCAACCATCGTTGCTACACGGCGACTTGTGGCTAGGCAACTGGGGGTTTGACCAGCTCGGTAAGCCCGTCATTTTTGACCCGGCAGTGTACTTTGGCGATCGCGAAGCAGACATAGCCATGACTGAATTATTCGGCCGGGCACCCGACACATTCTATAAGGCATATAAGGATGTATGGCCTTTGGATAGTGGATATGGGGTACGTAGGGAGCTATATAATCTTTATCATATCCTAAACCATTTCAATCTGTTCGGCGGCACCTACGCGATCCAGGCAGAGCGAATGATCCAATCCTTACTGAGTCAAATATGAATCAAGCAATTCGTGACGTCGATGTCGTCATTCTCGGCGCTGGCACAGCTGGCCTCAATGCGGTTGGCCAAGTACGCCGACAAACCAATAATTGGCTGCTGATCGACGGCCATGAAGAGCTGGGCACCACCTGCGCACGCGTGGGTTGCATGCCTTCCAAAGCGTTAATCCACATCGCCGAGGAGTTTCATGCCCGCATGCATTATGGTCGCTACGGCATTGTGGGTGGTGAGAACTTAAGCCTAGATTCGGCCGCTGCGATGGAACGCGTACAAAACGTGCGTGATATTTTGGTTGATCGCGTGCTTAGCAATTCGGTCGATAAAATGGGCGACAAATTCATCAATGAATACGCCCACTTTGTCGCGCCAGACACACTGCAAGTCGGCGATCAGATGATTCGTGCCAAAGCCATTATCGCGGCAGTGGGTAGTCGCCCCATCGTACCTACCGCTTGGCAAGCGTTCGGTGATCGCATTCTGACTACCGATGAATTTTTTGAACAAGAAGGTTTGCCGCAATCGATGGCTGTAATCGGCCTCGGCGTCATCGGGCTAGAGCTTGGCCAAGCGCTGAACCGGCTAGGCGTCGACGTTACCGCAGTCGACACCCTCGAAACCATCGCTGGAATCGATGACCCGGCAATCCGAAATCAAGCCATCAGCTTAATTGGCAAAGAATTGCCCATGTGGCTAGGCCAATCAGCTGAATTAACCGACCTCGGAAAGCTGATTCGCGTCACCGCTGGTGACCAAAGCGTTGAGGTAGAACGCGTGTTGGTAGCGATTGGTCGTCGCTCCAACGTTGATCGATTAGGGCTAGACCAAGTTGGCGTTTCGTTAGATGAAAGCGGTATGCCGACGTTTAACCCTAACACGCTGCAAGTCGAGGACTTTCCTATTTATATCGTTGGCGATGCTAACAATGACCGCGCGATCTTGCACGAAGCGGGCAACGAAGGCCGGATCGCAGGCTTTAACGCACTGCGTGCCGAAAAAATGGCGTTCAAGCGACAAACCCCGCTACACATTACGTTTAGCGACCCAAATATCTGCCAGGTCGGGGCTACTTTGTCTGAGCTAGATGCCGATAAAATCGTCACCGGCGACTTCCCAATGGGGCCGCATGGCCGCGCCTTAGTAATGGGAAATAATAAAGGTTTGGTGCATCTCTACGTCAACAAAGCCGATGGCCGTTTACTCGGCTCAGCGATGGTTGCGCCCCGGGCCGAACACCTGGCACACCTGCTGGCGTGGTGTATTGAAGAAAACCTGACGGTTTACGACATGCTGAAGAAACCGTTTTACCACCCAGCTTTCGAGGAGGCGCTACAAAGCGCCATCCGTAAGGCGATCAGTCAGCTGGAAATCGAACTGGATTGGCCTGCTGAGTTAGAGCCGCTATAATGACTTTAGTTATTCGAGAATTTCGATATCGTCGGTTTCATTGGGGACTACACAAATAAATTCGTAGCCTTCATCGCCTGAAGCGTACCAGTGCGGAATACCTGCCGGGATGAATAAGGAATCCCCAGCTTTGGCGGTGAATACTTCGTCGCCGATCCCAACTTTGGCAGACCCGCTGAGCACGTATTGCTCGTGCTCAACCGTGTTGGTGTGATTCGGCATACCACCGCTCGGCTCCATCACAAAGCGACGCATGGCGAAATTTGGCGCTTCTTTACTGCTCACTAGCACTTCCATTGAAGTACCTGAACCCGCATCTATCGGTGCCAAGTCCGCTTCAGTCGCTTTTCTCAAATATTGACTCATTGATCTACTCCACCGTCTATAGGAATTAAAAGGGTAAATCCAAACCCGGCTGCGTGTCCAGCATTACTGCTTTAAACTGCGCTTGAATGTCTGCCAATGTCGCTTCGTCTTCGGCCTCAAAGCGCATCACGATCACCGGCGTGGTGTTGGAAGCGCGCACCAAGCCAAAACCACTACCGAAATCCACTCGTACTCCATCAATCGTAGTTACTTGCCCGTTATCGAATGCCGCCTTTTTTTGGAGTTTTTCAATAAAGCGATAATGCTCGCCTTCAGGAAATGCCAATTGCAGCTCTGGTGTGTTAATTGTATTGGGAAGCGCCGCAAAAATCTCTGAAGGAGTTTGCGCCAACCGAGATAGTAGCTCGCATAAACGTGCGCCCGCATACAAACCATCATCAAAACCGTACCAACGTTCCTTAAAAAAGATATGCCCGCTCATTTCGCCCGCCAACATCGCATCGCCCTCTTTCAGCTTGGCTTTGATGAAGGAATGCCCAGTTTTCCACATGACGGGCTTACCACCCGCTTCACTGATGGCTTTCGGCAAGGTGCGCGTGCATTTCACGTCATAAATGATTTCCGCACCCGGATGGCGGCTTAGCACATCTCGCGAAAATAAAATCATTTGTCGATCCGGCCAAATCACTTCGCCGGAGCGGGTGACCACACCAAGCCGGTCACCATCGCCATCAAAGGCCACGCCAAACTCAGCATCACTTTCTTGCACTGCTTTGATCACGTCGACTAAGTTTTTAGGCTGACTCGGATCGGGATGATGATTCGGGAAATTGCCATCAACATCACAATACAGCTCAATCAACTCGCAACCGAGCCTTTTATATAGCGCTGGCGCAATCGCCCCAGCAACGCCATTGCCGCAGTCCATCGCAATCTTCATCGGCCGCTCTAATTTAACGTCACCGACCACGCGCTCAAGATAAGTATCAAGCATCTCTTGTTGGCGCTTTGTGCCAGCACCCGTTGCCAAGTTGCCATCGATAATACGTTGCTTAAGTGCCTGAATGTGATCACCCGATAGCGTCGTGCCATCGACCATCATTTTAAGACCATTGTATTCCGGCGGATTATGGCTGCCTGTGACGACCACGCCAGAGCCAGTGCCCAGCTCATAAGTAGCGAAATACAAAACCGGCGTCGGCACCTGGCCGATGTCCACCACATTGACGCCGCTGGCCATGATGCCTTCTGCCAATGCATCTGCCAACTTTGGCCCGGATAAGCGACCATCACGACCGATCACCATGGTGTCTATGCCCTTTTCTTGGGCTTCAGTGCCCAGTGCTTGACCAATCAAGGTAACGATTTCGATGGTTAGCGTTTTATCAACGACGCCACGAATATCGTAGGCTTTAAAAATTTCTTCAGCAATTTTCATCATTATTTTCGAATAGTGGTTTAACTGTCTGCTCGCTCAACGTACAAGCCGGTTTCAGTATTGACTTTAATTTTCTCGCCGTCGCCTACAAATGTCGGCACCGTCACTTTGAGACCCGTATCCAATACCGCTGGTTTGCCGCTGCTGGAGGCCGTCTGGCCTTTAATCGCCGCCTCGGTTTCAACCACCGTCAAAATCACGTTAGCTGGCAAATCGACACCAATCGGTTGTTCATTGTGAAAGTTAACCTGCACGTCGGTATTCGGCAATAAATACAAAGTCTGATCGCCCAAGTCATCAGCCAAGATAGTGGTCTGCTCATACGACTCCAAATCCATAAACACGTAGCCTTCGCCTTCTTGATATAAATACTGCATCTGCCGTGGCTCAACATGCGCTTTTTCGACCTTATCCGTCGACCGAAACCGTTCGTTGAGCTTAACGCCATCCAACGACTTCATTTCAAGCTGCGCAAACGCGCCACCTTTGCCGGGTTTAACGTGGGCTTTTTTCAAAATGCGCCAGAGCTTGCCTTTAAATTCGATGAGTTGCCCAATGCGGACTTCAGAAGCAGAAACTTTCATAATTCTTCCCATTATTCGGTCAGCTTTGACCGTGCTATTTGTGCGTGCGCCCGGCGGCCTAATCACCACCACTTCGACATTAAGCCGGGCATTCTAGTGACCCAAGCGCTTCGGGGCAACCTTGTTTGCCCATCTTGCTCAATTGTCGGGTTACAATCACTCGATATCACCCTAAACAGCATGCTACGCATCCCAAAATGCCCACTGACTCGACACCTGCCCCATTTGATGCTGTTGCCTTTCTGCAGCATGTTTCCGGGCGACCGGGGGTGTATGTGTTTCGGGATGCCAATGACAAAATCCTGTACGTCGGTAAGGCGAAAAATCTCAAAAAGCGGCTGACCAGCTATTTTCGTAAATCGGCTCTACCAACACGCACTATGTTGATGGTGTCGAAAATCAACAACGTCACCACCCATCGCACCCACACCGAAACCGAAGCGTTGCTGCTTGAAAACAACCTGATCAAAAAGCACCGACCGCATTACAACGTCCTGCTCAAAGATGATAAAAGCTACCCATATATCCGCCTGATCACCAACACCCGCTCACCGTGGCTCAAACGCTACCGTGGCAGTCGTTCGCGGCCAGGTCGTTATTTTGGCCCCTTCCCCAATGGCGGTGCAGTCAGAGAAACGCTCAATCTGCTTGAGCGCGTGTTCCGGCTGCGCCAATGCGCTGAAACGGTATTCAGACACCGCTCACGACCCTGCTTGCAGTATCAAATCAAGCGTTGCAGCGCGCCCTGCGTGGGACGAATTAGCGACGACGCCTATCAAGACGATGTGCGCCAAGCGATCGCATTTTTGGAGGGCCGAGACCAGTCACTAGTGGCAGAATTGGGCATCAAGATGGATCACGCATCAGAGAAACTCAACTTTGAAGCCGCCGCGCTGTATCGCGATCGCATCGCCATGCTGCAGAAAATTCAAGAAACACAGTACGTTTCTGGTGCGACCGGCGATGCCGACGTGATTGCCGTATCAATTGAAGGCGGTTTTGCCTGTTTTTATGTCGGCCATATTCGTCATGGGCGCAATTTGGGGGGCCGCTACCATATCGAGAAAAATCACTTGCAGTGGCAAGCACCGCAATTATTGCGCGCCTTTGTGCCGCAGCATTACCTCGGCAAAAGTATCCCCGAAGAAATTCTGCTCAGCTCACCAATTGACGAACACACGCTGATCGAGCAGGCACTCAGCGATGAAGCCAAGCACAAAATCACACTCAAAAACCGTTGTCGCGGTCACCGTAAACGCTGGATTCAAGCCGCGCAAATCAATGCCGACGACCATTTACGCCAACGCTTGACCAAGCAAAGCACGATCCATTATCAATATCAGGAATTGTGCAAGGCGCTGAATATGGACGCCCCCCCGGAACGGATGGAATGCTTTGATATCAGCCACACCGGCGGTGAGAAAACCGTCGCTTCATGCGTGGTGTTTAATGCCGAAGGCCCGCTGAAATCGGATTATCGGCGTTTTAACATCAGCGACATTGAACCCGGCGACGACTACGCAGCGATGAAGCAAGTTTTATCCCGTCGCTACAAGCGCCTAATCGAGGAAGAAGCTGCGTTACCCGATTTAGTCATTATCGACGGCGGCAAGGGCCAATTACGCCAAGCGGTTGAAGTCATGCAAGAATTGCAACGCACTGAAATACCGCTGCTGGGCGTATCTAAAGGCCGTGAGCGCAAAGCGGGGGAAGAAAAGCTGCATTGGGCGAATCGCAAAACGGTGATCAAACTCGATGCCAGTTCACCGGCTTTACACTTGATTCAACAAATTCGTGATGAAGCGCACCGCTTTGCGATTACCGGCCATCGTCAGCGCCGCGCCAAGAAAATCACCCAATCACCGCTGGAACAAATTTCCGGCATTGGTGAAAAACGCCGGCGCGATTTGCTCCGGCATTTTGGTGGTTTGCAAGAAATCAAAAAGGCCGGCATTGAAGACCTCAGCAAAGCACCCGGTATCAGCCCAAAACTGGCTGAGAAAATTTACGATTCTTTCCACTGAGCCGTTAGAATCAAACCAACCTTGAACCGGCCAGCACAATGACGTGGAATTTACCCAACATCCTGACATGGCTTCGAATCGCGATTATTCCGGTTCTAGTCGCTTTTTATTTCATCCCCGGCCCCTATCGCGAAATCATCGTCACCAGTTTATTCGTGGTCGCGGCGATCACTGATTGGCTAGATGGCTTTCTGGCCCGGCGCATGGGCTTAAGCTCTGCCTTTGGCGCCTTTTTAGACCCGGTCGCGGATAAGCTCATCGTTTCAACCGCACTGGTCTTGCTGGTCTCTGACCCAACCGTGCTCGGCAAAACCCTGTCGCCGTTTTTGTTTATCATCTCGGTTGCGGTCATCATTGGCCGCGAGATCGTCATTTCTGCGTTGCGTGAAGTCATGGCTGAGCTCGGCAAGCGCTCGCAGGTGGCGGTGGATAAGTCCGGCAAATTCAAAACTGCGTTTCAGTTGATCGCGATTTCACTGTTGCTTTTCGCTCAGCCATTCATGGGTTTACCGATTTTTAGGATCGGCGAATTGCTGCTATACGTGGCCGTCGCATTAACGCTTTGGTCGATGTGGTTTTACTTGAATTCGGCGATGAAATCATTTTCTAACGGTAGCGATTAACCGACTTGCATCGCGCTAAAAAAACATACGCGGCCGTTTAGCGCCTTAAGGAAAATATCGCTGCAAAATAGCCACGCATTTAGCGCCAAATTTAGTTGACACCGAAAGCGCCATAGGTAGAATGCATCGCCCCTGATAGGGGAAGCACGCGGGAATAGCTCAGCTGGTAGAGCACGACCTTGCCAAGGTCGGGGTCGCGAGTTCGAATCTCGTTTCCCGCTCCAAATTCAGGCCAAAGCCTCGGCGCTATTCATAGCGGTCGGGGCTTTTTTATTTCTACGCTGCAAAACTTCAATATTCCCTCACCGCTCTATGTTAAGAGTAAATAGAACTGTCCGGATAATTAATTCATAGATTGTCCACTTTTGTTAACGCCGATGAAAGAGCGAAGGACGTAGTCCGAAGCGAATTCATCGGCGGCAAAACCACGAAGCGGAGTTACGCGGCTTTGCTGTTGCATGTTGTCTCCCGGATCAAATCTCCCTCTGCAGTATATCGGCCCAATCGACGGGGGCCATGGTAAATGGAGATCACACCGTCGAGGTGTCGGAGTACTTTCACCCTAGCCTTAACATAGTGGTAGCGATGCCGGTCTTGTGGAATCTGAAGGTGTAAGCGTTCGAACTGCACGCTGTTGTCTTTACCCACCACGCGCTCGTAGCGCTCGCATAAATAGTCGTCCAGATCTATCCCGGCCAATGCCACAAAAGCATTACCTAACTCGCGCGCAAGGTGACTGAACTCAGCATTGAAGGCCGGCATATAATGCTTCTGCAAGTATTCATTGGCGGCATCCATATCGGTAATGCCCTTAAGGGCTAGCTCATTGGGTAATCGCCCCTGATGGGTGCCGAAGGCGCGTTCTGAGCGGCCTCTGGCTTCGGGTGAGTAAGCTGCAATCATCTCAATGCCCAAGCGCTTGAGCGCCACACCAAACTGTGTTGGATTACGCTTATCGACCTTGCCACCTGCCTCGGGGGTATGCCAGTAATGACTGCCCCTGTCTGAGTAAAATGAACAAAATAGGCCTTTAGCTTCAAGCACATCTTTGACCCCTAACAAGCTGCTGTGGGTGCCTTCTTCATCGACAAAGCGCATCGAGTAATGCTCATTGGTGGCGTCATCCATGGTCACAATCAAATCCCAATATTTACCTTCAACCCACTGATGCGTGCTGCCATCTTGGTGGATCATCATTCCAGGCAGGGCACTGGCGAGTCGTTTGATTCGATGGGGGCCACGGGTCTTGGCCTTACGCACCAGACCTGCGTGTTGCAGCGTGTTCTTAACCCAGCTATAGCTGCGTGAGCCATCGTGTTCGTGCTGATACCAGCGATGAAAATGGCGCACATTCCAGCCCTCATATCGGCTTGAATACAGGTCTTGCAGTGCGATCACTTCATCTACGGGGGCAAGACGGTGCGAAGGTTCGTTTAACCGCCGATCCAACAAACCCTCCATGCCCGATTCATCATAGCGCTGCATATAGCGCCGGAAACTGCGGTCACACACACCCAACAGAGTGGCTGCTTCGCTTTGGGTGAGTCGTTTGCACTGATAGCCTTCATAAGCTTCTTTAAATCTCATCTGTTTCACCTGTTCATGAAATCCTGTCCGGTTCATCTGAAGCCTCAAATAGGCATAGATTAAATCCGGACAGGTTATGAATTAATTCGCAGGACAGACAATTTACTCGTAACATTCTCTCACCGCTCTATTGTAATTCGCCCCCCAAATCAGTAGTATCGCCGACCCGACAAACAGCGCTGACTCCAGCACCATTTGTCGGTTATCTGATGTAATATCACGATACCGAGGCTGGGTGGCAGAGTGGTTATGCAGCGGCCTGCAAAGCCGTGGACAGCGGTTCGATTCCGCTCTCAGCCTCCATTAATTTGCACCCACAACACCCGTCTACTTGGAAAGTGTTGTGGTAGATAGCAGTGCGCAAGCGCTGCATCAAGGAACATGTAAAATTGATAGTTGTAAGACCACCCCTCAATATGCCCGGGTGGCGTTGTGGTAGACAGCAGTGCGCAAGCGCTGCATCAGAACATGTAAGATAGATAGTTGTAAGACCACCCCTCAATATGCCCGGGTGGCGAAATTGGTAGACGCAAGGGACTTAAAATCCCTCGGAGGAAACTCCGTGCCGGTTCGATTCCGGCCCCGGGCACCACTTTTTCCATATTAAATCGATAACAACATCATCGATTTCTTAATACTGTTAACCGTATCATTCACATTTACCTTAACGGTGTATAATGGAATCACAGCCATATTCTAGATGGACCAATCACAATATATATCTGTCGAGGCAATTATGAGCAACGCCCAAAATCGACCCATCATTCCCATACTGAAATTCAGACAATGGCTCGATGTATGGGACTCCTTCAATTTCGATGATGTCTCTCAAGGTCAGAAACCACAACAGGATATATACATGTTCTCAATGAGTGCATCTAACCTTAGGTCGTATAGCGATGTATACAAAAGAGAGCGTACCCCCAGCAAAGAAGAAGGTATACAAAGGCTACGAGACGAAAATCGTACTGATCGAATTCGGCGATTTGTGAAATTCGGATACCCGTATGGTGACTTAAAGGAGGCCCAACAAACACAAGACAAAGAGTCACTGAAAAAACCAGGATGGTTGCCAACCGCTATTGTTATCAATCTTCTAAATCCACATGATATAAGAAAAGGAAAGTCCCTGAACCCGGAGCATGCGGCTACATTCATTGATTATCATGGTGCAGGGGGCTTACAGCTACCGAACCTTAACCTCATGAATGATGAAGATTTACGTCCCTTTGAGGTGATCGATGGCCAACATAGACTATGGGCATTCAGTAGTGACAGTGACCTTCCTAGTGATTTTGAGTTACCTGTTGTGGCATTTCATGGCCTAGACATCGCTTGGCAAGCCTATCTTTTTTGGTCTATTAATGTTTCACCTAAGAAGATAAACCCTAGTCATGCTTTTGACCTATATCCTTTACTCAGAAATCAAGATTGGCTGGAACAAACTGGCGATTTAAATGTTTATCGCGAAGCTCGATCCCAGGAGATTACAGAATGGCTATACAAGCATCCGGACAGTGCGTGGCATAATCGCATCAATATGTTAGGTGAGCGCGGAGCAGGTCGAGTTAGCCAGGCAGCATGGGTTCGTTCACTAACGTCAGCTTTTTTTGGAACTGGTCGTGGAGTTGCTAGAAAAGGGCTTTTCCAAGCCAATCTAGATCAAACCAATGAACCACTTCGTTGGTCAAGGGTTCAGCAAATAGCACTCATATTAAAGTTTTGGTTAGTTCTAAAAAACCATATTGAAGGTTCAACGGATATTGATTGGATTCAGTCTTATACAAGTAAAAATAAACAGGCATTTACCGACCCATCTTCAATGCTTAATCAAGACATGGGAATTCGAGCAGTTCATGCTGTGGCAAACGATATTTTATATACAAATGCTAAAAGCTGGGGACTGGCTGATTGGTATGTCGATCTTGAAAAAGGGACAGATACATCAGAAGACCATATAACGGCTACCCTTAGCGCAATAGAAAATACTGATTTCTATGGGAAATTAGAGTTGCTCGCATCCAAGATCTACAAATTCGACTGGCGATCACTGAATGGACCAGAAATAAAAGATAATAGAAATCTTGAGCTTTTGAAGCGCGCATATAGAGGAAGTGGCCGCTCTGTTCGGAATCAATGTTGAATAGATGGTATAATCAAGCCATAACAACCACTTACAGAATGCTATGAAACGTGACGAATATCAAGCACTTGTTGCCAGTCTTGAAGGCTTAACGCCGGAGCAGTTCGAATTGCTATCAGGCAGGGTGTCGGCCATGAGTGACGAGCACGGTAGTTTACGACTGACGGAAGAGCGTCTTGACGGGGCAGTGATTTGTCCACATTGCCAAGCGGACGACATTTTTCGTCATGGAAGAACTAACGGTCAGCAGCGCTATCGTTGTAAAGCTTGCTTGAAAACGTTTACAGCTTTAACCGGCACAGGCTTTTGTCGCTTGAACGATAAAGATAAGTTGCTGGCCTACGCCGAATGCATGGTCGAGGGCTTGAGTATTCGCAAAGCTGCTGAACGGGTGGGCTTAGCAGTGGATCGCAGTTTTCGATGGCGGCATCGTTTCCTGGATGCCTTGCGTGAGCATAAGGCCGAGAATTTGACTGGCATTGTTGAGGCGGATGAAACGATATTCCGGCGTTCTTATAAGGGTCAGCGCCGCTTACCCCGTCAGGCCAGGAAGCGTGGCGGTTCATCGGGTGTAGATGGCAAAGAGCGTGTGCCGGTGATGATCGTTATGCAGCGCGGCAGCCGAATGGTCAGTGACGCTGTTCTGGATGACTGCACAGCCAAAACATTTACAAAGGTACTCAAGCCTGCGCTAGCGAAGGATGCCGTCTTATCGACCGATGGACATCCCAGTTATGGTGTGGCGGCGAAATCCCTCAACCTTGAGGCTGGCTATTTTGTTGCGGGATATCATGGCCATGGTGGTAAAGGAACTTGGCATGTTCAAAACGTTAATGCTTATGACAGCCGCCTGAAACGTTGGATGGGGCGGTTTAATGGGGTGGCAACTCGCTGGCTACCCAATTATCTCGGTTGGCGAAGGATGCTTGATAAACATCTTGATGAAATGACTGGGCAACTGTTCTTGCATCAAGCACTCAGAGCAGCGCCTCAACATGTAATCCAAACATAGCGGAAGTGGCGGATATACGTTGCTAACAAAAGATGTGATTGAATTTATTGCGGAAGAATCTAACGATCTTGTTTCTAACGCTGCCACTAATATCCTATCTAAATAGCTAGACCAAAGGCCGAACACTTCAATGCAAAATATTGGCCTCGCCAGCCCGGACAAAATTATCCATACACTTGCCAGTTTTTCTGGCAAACCTGCTAGTCAATGGTTACCAACAACACACCCATGTAAGACAGGTCAGATTCTTACTAGTACTAGTGGAAAAAAGCCAATCCAAACGTTGAACAAGACACGCCGGACATACACAGATAATGAGCTGATTGATACCGTTACAGTTAATGGTCCAAATCACTGCATTGATGGCTGGAGCTTCCTATCACGGGCATTTTCAGCTCTGATCGAGCAAGACTTACATGCCTGTCGACACCTCGCCTACTACGCCCAACTACGCGCTTCCCTAGGCATTTTGTCATGCGCTGGAATTGGCATTTTTAATGGCCTAAATGTGGTAATTGATAAAAATGGCGGCGTACATAAATTAGAGAATAACGATGAACATCACCGGGGCAGCGGGACTCATAACGCCGTTTGGGAAGCAATCGAAGCGTGGGCTAATATTGAGGAAAATGCAAAATATTTTCTAGATTCTGCACCTTTAAATGGAATCACTTTTTCAGAATGCATAGATTCAATTTGGCCGAGTCAACAGTCTAGTTCTATTGTTGCTCCAATCATTAATAATTGGGGGCTAGACTTAAGATTCGGCGCAAAAGATCACAAGCGTAGGAATATCTCTAGCTATGCGCCCCATGAATTTAACCAAATCTCTACAAATTTTATCGAAGATATGGCATTTGTTCGAGAAATTTGGGAGCTAATGCAACCGTCAAGTACAAATGGATATACTGATATCGATGTGTTTTTACTTCGGAATATATTGCATACAGTGCATCAAACTCACCATGCGGGGCCTAATAGAAATAGGCCGATAAATGAAGGGGCGTTGAAATCCAGGTATGATCAATTAGACCCATCAATTCAATCTTACATCAGCAAAACATTCATATTGTCGACTTCAGATATACCGGATCTGATCTCTTTTGCAACAAAAGAAAATGATGATCCAAAAACAATGATTGCAAGAGCAGTTCTTCTGTTACGTATTTCAACAGGCTTTGTCCAGCGAGCATTTTCGGAGGCGGGGTTCTCGACTGATGGTACTTCTGCCCATCCTTGGTTAGAGCCTATCGGAATCGCGAAGGGTTTCTGGTCTTCGAATTCGGGCATTTGCGAGCCAATGGCGAGCCTTTGGGACGAAGTACAATACTCTCTTGAAGACCTAGATACCTCTCTCTCCGGCTCTCCAGCCGATACACAAGCTTGGTACGCAACCGGTAAAACTGGTTGGCCACAAATAATCCAAACCGAGCGCGTTGCCATGTGGGGACTTTGCCCTTGAAATTCATGGGTTCTAAAAGAGCTATGCTTAAGAATGGACTCGGTGAAGCACTAGCAAATACAGTATCAGACTATGAGCGCTTTGTAGATTTATTTTCTGGATCAACGGCTGTCGCATGCCATGTCGCAGAAAACTTTCATGTTCCCGTCATTGCAAGCGACCTACAGTCATTCAGTACCGCATTGTCGGATGCCATATTAAGCCGTACTAAACCGTTGGAAGAAAACTGGATCCCGAAATGGCTAAAAGCAACTCAAGATAAAATTAATACTCACCCCATATTTATAGAATCTGCGCAGATACAGAATTCACTTGGCGATACCTCAATCTGTAAGCTTGCAAAAAAGGGGCGTCACCTTTTCGCTAATATCCCACTGTCTTTTTCCAAATCGTACGGAGGATATTATTTTAGTCCTCTACAAGCAATCCAACTCGAAACCCTAAGGAAAAACTTACCCGAAGACGCCTATCAATCAAAAGTGGCATTAGCTGCACTGATACAGACAGCTAGCATGTGTTCTGCCTCGCCAGGGCACACAGCCCAACCTTTCAACCCAACAACCAATGCAGGTAAATATGTTACCGAAGCATGGTCAAAAGATATAATGAAGTTGGTGGCGATACGTTGCAAGATTCTATCTAGTCGACATGCGCTAGTAAAAGGGATAGCCTTGAATTGTGACGCAAATACTATCACCAATAAAATTGGTCAATCAGATTTAGTATTTTTGGACCCCCCCTATTCGGGAGTCCATTATAGCCGTTTCTATCATGTACTCGAATCTCTTTGCAGGAATGCGGAGGTTGATGTCTTTGGTAGCGGCCGCTACCCTTGCCAAAGTGAACGACCTCGCTCAGATTACAGCATGAGAAGTACTTCTGAGGCAGCATTAGAGGATCTGTTAAGTCGGTTATCAAAGGTGGGATGTGGCGCGATTGTGACCTTCCCTGTAGGTAATGCATCAAATGGCCTGAGTGGAAATGTAGTACAGAAAATGGCGGAACGGTACTTCACCGTTGAAGAAGCTGTAGTAAAAGGTCGCTTCTCTACTCTCGGAGGAAATTTGAAAAACAGGAGCGCCCGAGTTGTATCAAGAGAGCTTTTACTTACGCTAACACCTCTCAAGCAGAGCCTTATTGCTCAATGAAGAAACCTTTTTGCTACACGCCATCATCTGTATTGTGAATTGCCACCAAAACCCTAGACACTTTCTAGCCGTTTTTGGTACCGGCCTTCAAATTCTACCACTCCATTATTTCCTATAAAATGGGTGGTTCTAGGTAAATCAAATGTTCTTAGGCTTGCATGTGGTGATGGCAGAAGTCGACAGCATCAAGGTCTCTGCCTACTTGGTTTTATTATCTAGACTACCGCATCCGCTGATAACGGAGTACAGTCACTTCCACTACAATAATCAGTACCGTATTTTTTTGTATTCTCCTAGGAGCACAAATGAACCAAGCCACTGCACCGGTTTTTAGCGACGATTCCACATCCTTACTAAAAAAACATCTGACCCCTGCCGTTTGGGAGGCTATACATCGTTTAAGGACAAGGTCTGGTTACAGCTTTGATCAGCTCATTTGCTCAGGCGTTGAGCAACAGGATAGCTCCATCGGTGCTTATGCGGGCGACGAAGAAAGCTACTCGCTATTTGCGTCTTTATTCAATCCGATAATTGAGGAGTACCATGGCTCAGCAGGCCCTCACCCGGACAGCGACTTCTCTGCTGAATCACTTCCGGACTTAAGCGAAGCCGCACGTAGCCAGATCATTTCTACACGCATCCGGGTCGGCAGAAACCTGCGAGGCTTTCCCCTCGGCCCTGGTATTTCCAGAGAACAGCGTCTTGCCGTGGAAGATAAAATAAAACAAGCACTGCAAAAACTGCCAACGAATCTGCAAGGGCAATATCTCCCGCTAACAGGTATGGATGAAGAGCTGCGTAAGGATTTGCTTGCTCGCCATTTGTTGTACAAAAGTGAAGACAGGTTTCTCGAATCAGCAAATCTTATGCGAGACTGGCCGGAAGGTCGTGGGCTGTATCTATCGAATGATGAAGCGTTTAGTGTTTGGGTCAACGAAGAAGACCAGATTCGCATCATCGCACTGAAAAAAGGGGGCGATGTCGCCGAGGTTTTTAAACTGCTCACATCGGGTATTCAGTCGCTGAGTGACAACCTCGATTTTCTTTTCAATCATAATCTGGGGTTTCTTGCTAGTTGCCCAACTAACCTTGGCACAGCCATGCGAGCCAGCGTGCATATGAAGCTAAGTAATTTGGCTCAAGATGAAAATGCGCTAAAGGCACTGGCAAATGGGTTAGGCCTGCAGGTACGAGGAATTCATGGGGAGCACTCTAAAAGCGCTGGCGGTGTTTTTGATATTAGCAACCGTATGCGTTTGGGCGTCACTGAAACTGCGGCGGTTAGTCATTTAATCAATGGCATTAATCGACTCGCTGAAAAAGACTCGTAAATCAAAGTTGGACACCAAGGGGTCAGAGGCTTTGACATATTAACCCGGCATATTAATGGCGTGCATATTACAAAGGAGCATCTACAGCAAAACACCCTATCAGTCATTACGAGGAGCGCAGCGACGCGGTAATCCATATTGCACGGCAAACCGATAGATCGCCGCGCTATGCTCGCGACGACTGTAGCTTGTTCGGTCGGTATTTTGCTGCCGGATTAATATGCTATTTGGGCCAGAGACCTTGATTCAACTGACCTTAGTGCTCCAACGCACACCGCATATCTTCTTTTGATCCGAACACATTCTATTTCCCTCTATAGGTCGCTCAGAAAGGTTTACGCTTAACGGGGATACTCAGTTTTTCTGCAATGTATGCGTAAGCATCCGACCAGGAGCCGGGTTCCATGGCATTCACGTCAATACGATGTAGCTGGCCACGCTGTTTGGCCTTATCAAGGTGAGGTGAAAGCTCCATATCCTTGGACTTCAGGGTAAATACGATAGTTTTGGAAATAGCGCCCGCAATCTGTTCAGCGACCTCCTGCGGACCAACGATGAGCGCACCAAGTTCAGATTTATCCAGAACCGATTCTATTTCCGGTTTTAAAATCCCCATGAAGCTCCGACCGTATTTAATATGCGCCAGCACTTCATGCTCGTGATTATGTAGATGAAATTTTCCTTCCGACAAAAGGGTATATTCCGCGTCGTAAATACGGCGCCCGGTGGTAAACCAGGTCGGACGCGCAAACCCATCCTTTAATAGAAGCCAGCGGGGAGCGCTGTGGCTTCCCGACCAGACGTTTCCGGTAATACAGACAACCTTTTTGTTTGCAGGAATAATCATTGCGCTCTACCGTTTTGACGATCAATATCACTGGATATTAACCTAGAAATCAGGTTTTCAGCATTTTTGTTTGCGCATGAAACCAAGGGGTCAGAGACTTGGATATAGGCCAATACGATACCTAGAACCTAGGTCTGCACGAAATACAGCACTAAAATTAAGGGTGATAATAACCCCCCGAATGGTTGTTGCCAACGAGCCATAATAGGTAATTCATATAGGCAACGATCGGCAAGATATTAACCCGGTATATTAATTGCGTACATTTTGCAACCGAAATGTTGGGAGCAAAATGCCCCCAATCTGTCGTTGCGAGGAGCGTAGCAACGTGGCAATCCATATTGCGCTTTAAAGCGATAGATCGCCGCGCTACGCTCGATGTAATGGTCTCCTCCCTCTTTTTAGTCGGCATCAAAAGTGCCATGATGGAGAGATTGAACCTAACACTCATCAGAGAGGAAGAAGACCATGAACAAGATTACAACAATCGGCCTGGATACTGCAAAGTCTGTTTTTCATCTGGTAGGCTGTGATCAGCGGGGTAAGATCGTTAACCGGAAAATGTTACGACGAGCCCAGCTGCTTAATTTTTTCGCCAATATCCCAGCTTGTCTGGTCGGTATGGAAGCCTGTTCTGGCTCCCACCATTGGGCACGAGAACTCGACAAACTCGGGCATACAGTCAAGCTTATCCCCGCGCAGCATGTCAAAGCGTACCTTCGCGGCAACAAAAATGATTACAACGATGCGTTGGCTATTGCCGAAGCAGTGGCTCGCCCAGAAATGCGTTGTGTTCGCATCAAGACGATTGAGCAGCAAGACCAAGCCCTGATTGTGTACAAGCGCCAGCAAGTCATTGATGCACGAACTCAACACTGCAATCGCATTCGTGCAATGTTGACAGAACGAGGCTTGGTTATCCGAAAAGGTATCAATAATCTGAAACGAGCCTTACCTGAGTTGTTGGAGAATACTGGCCAGCTATTCAGCCAAGGGTTTATGCTGGTCTTGCATCAGGACTATGCCTATCTGCAGCACCTGGACAAATGCCTCGCTGCGTATGATCAACAAATCAAACGCATTAATCGTGACTCCCCGGCCTGCAAGCAACTGAATAACATTCCCGGATATGGGCCCATTGTTGCCAGTGCTTTCTTAAGCCACATTGGCGATGGGCAGCAGTTTAGCAAAGGTCGGGATGCCTCAGCTTCATTAGGTGTCGTGCCTGCCCAGCATAGCAGTGGCGGTAGAGAGGTCTTGCTGGGCATCAGTAAGCGCGGCAATAGCAGACTACGCAGTCTCGTCATACATGGGGCTCGATCGGTCGTCAGTAATATCGGCGATAAGCAAGACCCATTAAACCTCTGGTTACGGCAATTGGTTCTGCGCGTTGGCATTCATAAAGCCATCGTCGCCTATGCAAACAAGATGGTCCGTATCGGCTGGGCGGTGATTCGCTATGGCACCGACTATGACCCACACTTTGCAGCCAGATTTCATCTGCAGACTAATTAAACCCTGTTCAATACGATCCACACCAAAGCACAAGCCATATTTTAGCAAACTGTTTCTTGCCAGAAATTGCGAAGTTGAATGAGAAAGATGACACATAAGGTCAAACCTACATACCGGAAACCCGATCATCGCGATGAACCTCGAGTTCGGACGCTCGTAAGGGACGGTATGGGCAGATTACATCAAGGTCAGAGCAACAAACTGCTCATTCTAAGACCGGATATACGCATGCAATCTATCCCTGTCATTAGCTCTTTTCTACCTTGCAATTCGGGAGGAGACCATATACGCGATGACCGGTGCTTATTTGGTCGATATTTTGCTGTCGAATTAATACCTTTCAACGCACCAAGGGGTGGCGCTCCGTTCAAAGAAGATCGGCAGTAGGCATTGGAACAGTTTGAGCGTCAATTAGTCGGCCCTGCCTAACCAATATTAGTTCGTATATACAGGCAGTTACGAGCGTATAGTATGGCAATAATTGCAACTTTTTGGTAGAATATGCCCTGGTTTCTTGCAATATTTGACCATTTTTATGCGCCCTAAAGCTGATCCGGTTTCCCTCGCCAAACAACGCTCATTTTTCACCGATACTCAACCCAAACTATCTGACTTTATTAACCTGCGTCATCCGCTGGTTGTCATGGCAGACAATATGAATTGGCAGCCCTTTGAGGCGTATTGGAGCCAACTGTTTGGGATGGCCGGTGGCCCGCTTGCATCATCGGGTCGACGAGTTGCCGGGCTTTTTATGCTCAAACATATGGAGGCTTTATCAGACGAAGGCTTGGTCGAAGCCTGGGTAAGCAATCCGTACTATCAGTATTTCTGTGGCGAGACCCATTTTCAGCACCATGCTCCAATAGACCCGGCGACACTGGTGAAATGGCGTAAGCGACTGGGCGAGGAAGGGATGGAATGGCTGTTGACCACGGTATTGAACAGTGCTCTTAATGCCGGAGCGGTCAAGCGCGGCAGCCTGGCGCATGTGTGTGTGGATTCGACCGTGATGGAAAAGAACATCACCTACCCAACCGATAGTGCGCTGTTGCTGAAGGCATTACAGAAGATGGTAGCGTTGATGCGCGACAATGGTTTAGCCGTTCGTCAAAGCTATGTCCGGGTGGCGCCGCGTCTGGCACAGAAGATTGGTCGCTACGCCCATGCCAAGCAATTCAAGCGTATGCGCCGCTCACTGAAGAAGCTGTCGACACTGACGGGCCGGGTAATGAGGGAACTTGAGCGACAATTAGGGCAGTTGCCAGATGATGTACAGGAACGGGCTGAAGCACTCATTTTACAGGCGCATCAACTGCGCCATCAGGCGGCTAATCCCAAGAGTAAAAATAAGCTGTATTCCCTACATGAACCAGAGGTGGATTGCATCAGCAAAGGCAAAGCACGCAAGCGTTATGAATTTGGCACCAAGGTCGGCATTACCTGCACGCAGAAGGAAGGATTTGTGGTTGGCATACGCAGCTTTGGGGGTAATCCTTACGACGGTCATACGCTGGATGAGCTACTACAGCAAGCCCAGACCCTCACTGATGTAGAGATCAAGACAGTAGCGGTTGATTTGGGCTACCGTGGTCGTCATGGGACCAAAGCGCAAGTGATCCACCGTGGCAAGAAGCTTAACAAGGGTCAGAAAAAGCGCTTACGCCGGCGCAGCATGCTTGAGGCGATGATTGGGCATATGAAAAGTGATGGGCTGCTCGACCTATGTCATCTTAAAGGCAGGCTGGGCGATGCGATCCACGCGATTCTTTGTGGTGTTGGGCACAACCTGCGTCAGCTGTACAACTTCTGGGTCGAGAAGTTACTTAATTTACTTTTTACCCTGCTGAACGGGCTATTAAATTGGGATACTGGGCCTCAACAGAAAAGTTGCAGCCATCAGCCCGTATAAGTTGTTGCTGGTGCATGGAGATCGGCTTAGAGAGAAATGATAGGCAGGATCGACCAATTACTCGCGCGTACGCTTTGGTGACCACTTTAACGATTGTCGATTATTTTAGAACTCGGCACTTCAAACTTGTACATCTCCTTGGCGCCCCCTTCACTGATGCGTGCACGTGCAGGCCGAGGGATTTGCCAATAGTCTTTGCGCCAAAACGGCCCATCGTCAAATTCGCCATGAGTGCGTGGTACGTGATCCAGATCGTGATCAAAGGTTTTGAATTGGAAGTGTTGACCGATATCTGCAAATCTTGGCTCAAACGCTGGCCAAGCTGACAGCACATTATTGGAAGCGCCCAGAGTTCGATCTAAAGGGGTTTCTATGGTGTTCAAATGTTGATCTATATTGACCAATAACGACCCCGAGGAAGCTAAGCCAAAGCCACTTAATTCAGATACTTCAGCGACAGGGTTCAGTGATAGATTATAAAAATGGGTCGCCGATGCGCTGTTCATTTGCTTGGATTGCCGCACAAATGGCAACACATTGGTGAGACCATCATTAATGGAGCAGGCCGCGCCCATATAGACAATATTTCGTACGATGCCTTTTTCGGCTAACTGTGCACCATCCGCAGCCAGCATGTGGTTAATAACCATCGCGCCCATGCTATGCCCCACCAGCGTGACTTCAAATTCCATGTTTGAACTTTTGGCAGCACTATTGGCTTGATCAAATAGTTGGCGCAAAAACTCGCCGAGTGAAGCGCCAGGCTGAACCACATCTGGCCGCGAATCAAACAAGTGCGCGGGGTAAAACATATTCTTGGTGCGTCGCTTCATGTTGTTCCAGGCTGAGCGTGGAAAACCGTTGTAGACGATGGTGCCGACGGTATAGCGAATCGGCGAAGTGGGAACTCGAGTCAAGGCATTTTTGAGGTCGCCCTGCCAGCCGCCGTGGTCATATTTGCTCCAATTGAAGGTGACGCCCTCTTTACTAGTAATCACCCTTTCAGGCTCGCATTCTCCTTTAGGCTCACCCTGCATCTTGCAGTAGTTCTCTCTGGCGTTTTGCCACTCATAAGAGAGAAAGGTGTCGGCATTACTGCGCCCACGTAAGGCGTCTTTACCGTTGACCCACTGGTAATACAGGTCTGCGGGATAGCGCCCAATGCTGGTGAGCAGGTCGGACAAAAAGATGAAAGGGGCAGAGGTATAACCACGTTTTTTCGTGACTTTGCGCCCTGCTCGAACGCTGGTTAAGTGCTCCGCGTAGGTTTTCAGAAAGCCAGACGGCCAAGAAACGAATAAGGGATAGGCCCAATCATCGTTTTCATCGTCTTGGATTAAGGGGGCAAAGGTCTGAACCTTTTCAATCGCATTGGCATAACTATTTAACCCACCGTGGATGTAAACCAACAGCTTAGCCTTCTTTCTAGTTGGGGTCGATTTTTCTTGCCCCAGCGCTATGATGTTATCCGCAAGGCGGTTGGCTTTGTTATTAACCGCATCTGGAGTCAGCGGAATCTTAGGATTGCTGGCGTCAACCAAGACGCCATCACTGTTCATGCGCACAAGAAAGGGTTCAGCATCCACGTTATTTGCCTCCAATGTTATTGGTTTCTCTGCCATCGAGTAGCAGCCGGAAATCAGGTTAATGGATAGACTTACCAGTATCAGCCTCAATAAATTCATCATGCGCTTCACCCATTTCTAAGTTTTCTACTGATTCATAGCCATAAATCTGGTAGCAAAATACCAACCAAATAAGCATTGGTCATCGCGAACGTAGTGCGGCGATCTTGCCGTTTGCAGCTCATTCATAGATTACCGCGTCGCTGCGCTCCTCGTAATGACTGAGTCGGTGTACATGCTAGTATTAGTTTGGGTCATATCGGTATTCTATATCGAGTAACCGTTACATTGCTGTGATTAAACCCACAAGCACAGACCCTTTTCCAACCACCACACTTGGCAAATGTAGCCGGTTGCGGCGTGCTGGACCAATCGCGACTTGCATTTAGTTTCGATCGAAACTAAAATGTTAGCCGTCTGGCTGCAGCCGCAGCTACCCAAACAAACACACGAGGAAACACTGAATGAGTAAGCAATTTGCATCTGTTGCAGACCTTGAAGAAAAGCAGGTGAGCTTTAGCCAATTATCGAAGCATTGCTGGGCATTTACCGCTGATGGCGACCCCAACACGGGCATTATCATTGGTGATGACAGCGTCATGATCATCGACGCCACCGCCACGCCAGTGATGGCGCAGGGCCTGGTCGAGAAAGTTCGCGAAATCACCGACAAGCCGATCAAGTATGTGGTCCTAACTCACTACCACGCGGTTCGAGTGTTGGGTGCCAGTGGTTATAAAGATGCGGGTTTGGAACAAGTTATCGCTAGCCAGGATACCTATGACTTGATCGTCGAGCGCGGCCAGCAAGACATGGATTCTGAAATTGGGCGCTTCCCACGCTTGTTTGATGCGGTCGAAAGCATCCCTGGCTTAACTTGGCCAACGCTGACGTTTAACGGCGAAATGACACTGTGGATGGGCGAGCTGGAAGTCAAGATCATGCAAGTTGGCCGCGGCCATACCAAAGGCGATACCATCGTCTGGGTGCCGGGTGAGAAGGTGTTGTTTTCGGGTGATTTGGTTGAATGCGACGCGGCCTGCTACACCGGTGATGCTTACCTCGCTGACTGGCCACAAACGCTGGATAATCTGGCTGAATTCCCAGCGGAAAAGCTGGTGCCGGGCCGTGGTCCTGCGCTGGAAAGTGTTGAGCACATTAAGGAAGGTTTGACCTATACCAAAGCCTTTGTGACCGCGCTGTACTCAAGCGCACAAAAAGCGGTTGCCCAGGGCTTAGACTTAAAAGACGCGATGGCATTGACTCGCGAAGCTATGGACCCCGATTTTGGCCATGTGTATATTTATGAGCACTGCCTGCCATTTGACGTCACCCGCGCACATGACGAGGCTTCCGGCATTCGTGACCCACAAATCTGGACCGCCGAACGCGACCAGGAAATGTGGCATGGCTTGCAATTGGAGCAACCAAAGACTTAAACCCTGAGAGTACGATTGACGGGCGACGAGAACTCGCCAGTCAACGACTCGTTGCAGAGATAACTATGTTTCTAACTTACGAAAACCCCGTCTACGACTATGTTAAGTCGCCTGACCAAGACAGCGATACCATCACGCACCACCCGGTGATTGTGGTTGGTGCAGGCCCGGTCGGCATGGCTGCGGCGCTGGATGCAGGTGTCCACGGCATCGATACATTGGTGCTGGATGACAACAACACCGTCAGCGTTGGCTCACGCGCAGTCTGTTATTCCAAGCGTGCACTAGAAGTGTTGAACCGCCTGGGCTGTGCTCAGCGGATGGTGGATAAAGGCGTAGTTTGGAAGGTTGGGAAAATCTTTTTTCAAGATGAGTTAGTGCGCCAGTTTGACTTGTTGCCCTCTCCCGGCCATGAGCAACCGGCGTTTATCAACCTGCAGCAGTATTACCTTGAAGAGTACATGGTCGATCGCATCAACGAACTCGACTCGGTTGAAGTGCGTTGGAAAAATAAGGTGGTTGATGTCGACGATAGCGGCGATAAACCGATCATCACGATTGAAACGCCCGATGGTGCCTACCAACTGAGTTGTGATTGGCTGATCGTGGCAGATGGTGCTAACAGCAAAGTCCGCACCGCAGTTGGGCTGGAAAGCACCGGGCAGATTTTTCAGGATCGCTTTTTAATTGCCGACATTGTGATGAAGGCGGGCTTCCCGCCTGAGCGCTGGTTTTCGTTTGACCCCTCCTATCACCGTGGCTGGTCAACCTTATTGCACAAACAAGCCGATGACGTCTGGCGGTTGGATTTCCAGCTGGGTTGGGATGCTGACCCGGAAGAAGAAAAAAAGCCTGAAAATATCATCCCGCGAGTCAAGGGCATGCTCGGCGACGATGTTGAATTTGAGTTGGAATGGGCCAGCGTTTACACCTTCACTTGCCGCAAGATGGACAAGTTCCGCCACGGCCGATTACTGTTCGTTGGCGACGCAGCGCACCAAGTCTCACCATTTGGCGCGCGCGGGGCCAATTCCGGCTTTCAGGATACCGACAACTTGCTGTGGAAACTTAAGCTAGTGATGGAGGGTAAAGCACCCGATGCACTGCTGGACACTTACTCAGATGAGCGCGTATTTGCAGCCACTGAAAACTTGATGAATTCGACTCGAGCGACGGATTTCATTACACCAAAATCTAACGTCTCTAAAGTTTTTCGTAATTCCGTTTTAGAACTGGCACGGGATTACCCATTTGCGCAAGCACTGACTAATTCAGGCCGTTTATCAGATACCGCGTTTTTGTATGACTCATCACTCAACACTCCCGATTCAGAAGAATTTACCGGTGACATGGTACCAGGCGCGGTGCTGGATGATGCCCCCGTCAAGGGTGATTCGAGCGAGCAATGGCTACTGAACGCGCTGGGCAATCGTTTTCAACTGCTGTATTTCACCGATAACACCCATGATATCGACCCAGCAACCCTGGACGCATTGAAGGCCTTGAATCAAGGCGATATCCCGGTAGAACCCGTTATCGTAACAAAACAAGGTGATGCGCCTACCGGCATACGTAGCTTGATTGATGTTGAAAGCTTTGCGGCTGAGCGTCTGGATGCCCAAGCGGGCACCGCCTACTTAATCCGACCCGACCAACACGTTTGTGGGCGTTGGCGATCGCTGGACACTGCCCAAGTGCTGTCAGCGCTAGCCACAGCGACTGGTAATTGAGGGAATGAGCATGAGTTTAAATACCAAAACCAATTTTCATCAACCTGGAAAGCGTTTTTTCCGCGACTACCGCGCAGGTGATGATTTTTATGAAGAGCTGATTAATATGCACGCTGGCTTGACTGACGAGCAAAGTATGCAAGTCAATGCGAAATTAATTTTATTGTTGAGCAACCACATTGGCGACTTAACGGTGCTGCGTGAGGCGATGCAAATCGCACGTCACGATATGAAAGCCGACGCTGAACCCACCGCACCAACAGAATAGCCAAACCAAATTACTAGAGGACAGAGCCCATGAAAATTGAACAAATACACCACGTAGCGTATCGCTGCAAAGACGCCAAAGAAACGGTTGAGTGGTACGTTGACAAGCTGAAGATGGATTTCGTGCTGGCCATTGCAGAAAATCACGTGCCATCCACCAAAGAGCCTGATCCGTATATGCACATCTTCATGGATGCAGGCAAAGGCAACGTGCTGGCCTTTTTTGAGCTGCCGACCAAGCCCGAAATGGGCCGCGACCCGAATACCCCAGCGTGGTGCCAACACATTGCGTTTAAGGTCAAAAACCGAAAAACCTTGCTGAAATATCGCGACCGTCTAGAAAGCAAAGGTGTTGAAGTTTTGGGTGTGACTGATCACTCTATTTTTCACTCGATTTATTTCTTTGATCCGAACGGCCATCGACTTGAGCTGGCGTGCCCAGATAAGAATGATAAGAAAAAGCTTAAGCAACTGGATCAGGTAAAATGGGACATGCTCGAAGAGTGGTCAAAAACCAAGCGCGCGCCCAAACACGCGGCCTGGATGCACGAAAAAGAATTTGAAGGACTGAGTGGTTAACCTCCGCTTGAAATCACTTCACACTTTAATTTACCCCTAAAAAAGCAAGCACTCTCATGAAACTGGCTTCATTAAAAAAGCGCCGCGATGGCGAATTAATTATCGTCTCCAAAGATCTCAGCAAGGCAGTTGCCGCAGGTGATATTGCCGCCACTATGCAACAAGCACTGGATGATTGGGCAGAGATAGCGCCGCAGCTGGAGCTGCGTTATCAGGCGCTCAATGCTGGGTCACTTGATAACAGCTTTGATTTTGACCAGGCGGCGTGTGCATCACCCTTGCCACGCGCTTACCAATGGGCCGACGGCAGTGCTTACGTTAATCACGTTGAGCTAGTACGCAAAGCCCGAAACGCAGAAATGCCAGAAACTTTTTGGCATGACCCGCTGATGTACCAAGGTGGCTCGGATAGCTTTATCGGCCCACGCGACGACGTGCCACTCGGTAGCGAAGAGTGGGGAATTGATTTCGAAGCAGAAGTTGCAGTGATTACTGACGATGTACCCATGGGTGCCGACGCTACAGCATGCGAAAACCACATCCAATTATTGATGCTGGTGAATGACGTGTCGCTGCGCGGCTTGATCCCAGGTGAGCTGGCCAAAGGCTTTGGGTTCTTTCAATCCAAGCCATCCAGTGCATTCTCGCCGGTAGCAGTCACACCAGATGAACTCGGCGATGCCTGGAGCGATGGTAAAGTGTCACTGCCCCTGCTGGTTGATTACAATAACGCACCGTTTGGGAAAGCCAACGCCGGCGAAGACATGACCTTCAGCTTTGGCGAAATTATTGCCCATGCGGCTAAAACCAGACCGCTCGGTGCAGGTGCCGTCATTGGCTCGGGCACGATTTCTAACAAGCAGGACACCGTACACGGATCAGCCATCGCTGAGGGCGGGGTCGGCTATTCTTGCATCGCCGAAGTGCGCATGATTGAAACCATTAACGACGGCAAACCCTCGACGCCCTTCATGAAGTTTGGGGATACGGTGCGAATACAAATGAACAATGAAGCCGGCGAATCGATCTTTGGCGTAATTGATCAAACCATCGTGCCGTATAAGGCCTAATAGATTTGGGCTATGTGGCTAACCATGAACCTATACCTAGGTTCTTGGTGGACTAGCCGTCCAGTATAAGTGAGTAAGAAAATTTCCTACTGAAACTGATCAGAGCTAACGTTGGTAGACCTTTAACCTGCCCGCTATTTGCCTCAGCAAGCCGTTCGGAGAAAATCATATAAGGGAAGCAACTGGCTTTAATCTTCTTTAGCAGCTGCTAAAAGCGGACACGCCAACACCAAGCTTATCTGCCGCCATGAAGCTTAGTGAAATAGCGGCAGGTACAGCGCTTAGTTAGGTTTTGTTTTTCTGTTCCAATGTTATGACCACATTTCCCTTCTTGCGCCCAGTATCGACGTAGCTGTGGGCCTCGGCGATCTGCTCGAACGGATAACGTCGATCAATGACCGGTTTAAATTCTCCCTCCTCAGCCAGCTTCGCAAGGAAACACACATCCTCTACCCGTTCGGCTGCTGGCCCAGCGATTATTTTTTTGCTGCTCATCATCGATACCCATAACATCCAAAGCATGTCTGGCAATCCACCTGAAACCAGAAGAAGGCGTCCTCTTTCCTTTAGCGAATCTTTGCTACGAGAGAACGGAGCCGAGCCGGCTGTATCGACTATGATGTCATAGGTTTCATCATTTTCCGTGAAATCTTCTTTGGTGTAATCGATTACATAATTGGCGCCGAGAGATCTCACTAATTCCACGTTCGTGGTGCTGCACACACCAGTTACATTTGCACCGAAGTACCTGGCAAGTTGCACCGCAGCCGTACCTACCGCTCCGGAAGCACCATTGATAAGCATTTTTTCCCCGTTCTGAAGGTTTGCTCTTCTAAAAAAATCCAGCGCCGTTGTTCCGCCAAAAGATATTGCGGCGGCTTCATCGTAGGTCAGATTGGCCGGCTTCATTACCACCGCCCCATCTTCTGGCATGCACTTGTACTCCACATGACAACCCATGTTGGCACCGCTAAATGCAAAAACCTGGTCACCAACTTCGAATGTGTTTACGTCTTTGCCGACGGACTCAACTTCCCCAGCGAGCTCTGAACCTAGAATGGGTTGCCTTGGTCGCAAGACTCCCAGAACCAGACGAGCGATGAGTCCAAAGCCGACCGGTATAGTAAGACTTCGCACCCTCCAGTCCGCTGATGTTACTGTTGTAGCATGTATTTTTATCAGGACTTCATTGTTCTTGGGGGCAGGTTTAGCTACCTCTTTGAGCTGAATAACATCCGGCGGACCATATTTTGTGTATACGATCGCTTTCATAAGTCTCCTTCTAGATTGCTTCGACCGTTTTTAGAACAGTCTACAACTTTATTACTCGACAACAGATATGCACCAGACAAAGCGATTTCAATTCCCTCGCAATAACATATGAGTAAAATCATCGATTACGTCAAAGTTCATCCGTGGTGAATACTTGTCTAAAGATAGCATTCGGCCAAGGTAAGCCCAATATAAAAACCGAGCGCGCGATTCAGCCATATCTTGCTGGAAGTTAGAAAGCTTAAAAAGTTTGACAAGATAACTCTCTCGCTGAGAGTCAAGCTTCCGAATAAAAGTGGCCACATTATCATTTTGATTGGCCCAAAAGCGGAACTCCCTCTCAAGTTTAGTGTTCAACGATAACCCTCGCTTTATTAACTCTTCGAGGCGATCTCTAGCCAATACAGTCTGGTCAAGCTCTTCGATTACTAGTGAAGTACTTTGTTGCTTCCAGAACTCCAGAAGCTCTTCATGAAACGCACTCGTGTCCTTGAAGTGCCAGTAAAAACTCCCGCGAGACACACCGAGTTTGCTAGCCATACTGTCGGCCTTAAGGGTTTCATAACCACCGTTTGACAATGCTTCCAACCCGTACTTCAACCAATTTTCTTTCGATAATTTCATTTTCATACCCTCAACCATACACTAGTGTATTGACAGCCGTCAAAACACACCCTATAGTCTTTTCCATACACATATGTATGGATGAATTATGAATTACCAGTTACTAACACTAGCAGGCATTTTGGGGATGATGATTTCACTAGTCCATGGCTATCTCGGCTTTCGGCTGGTACTTTCTCAAATAGAGAACGTCCCCAAAACCATCAAGCTAGTAAACGAACTGGTATTCCATCTGAGTACGTTATATTGGTTATGTGGTGGGCTGATGTTGGTGCTGCTGCCATTGTTCCCTAACGACGAATCCAGAAAAGTTGCGGCATTGGTTGTTGCCTTTCTTACGCTACTGGCGCATTCGCTAATTTTATTGCAACTAAGGGGCGCCATTTCGGGTGGATGGTGCTCGCAATTATCACAGTAATAATAGTAGTTGCCCTATAGGACTCAAACATCAACGACCGAATCGGGTATTTGTCTGCCCGATTGAAAAGTAAAGTCCATTGGCGATAAGTTACCCAGAGCGAACAAAACAAGCATTACGCAGTTGCTATTCGTAGTGCCTAAACATTGTCATTGGATATTCAGTTTTAGCTTCATTTGCTTCCGCTAAATCTACTTCATAAGTCACGGTGGAATTAGATTTAGAAGTCTCAGCCAACAAATCACCTTGAGGCGAATAAATCCAGCTTCCACCAGTAAACCAATCTTTCTCAGATGAACGGCGATTGGCACCTACTACAAAAGCGCCTGATGTTGATGCCCCCAAAACACTGGCGGCCCGCCATCTAGGATGATCACCAGTGGCTCGTGGTTGAACTACCATCTGGGCGCCAGCCATGCCCATAATTCGTGGTAGCTCGGTATACATAATTTCACTACAAAGCTGTAAACCAATTTTACAGCCCTGTAGATCAAATACTGTGTTTGATTGTTCGCCTTCGTCGAACCATACACGTTCTACTGCGGGAAAATCATTCGGCAGATACCGTTTTGAACGTAACGGCTGGACGTTTCTAGTGTGATCTATATAAATCGCTTGGTTAAGGTTTAAACCGTCAACGGATACGGGGCGAGATGTGATTATTGGCGTAGAGATGATGGCGCAAAGTTGATCTAATACCTTTGCATGGGATTCTACTGTTTGCTCCCATTTCTCTGGAGAGAAGGTATCCACATGAAATATCCACGGGGTGAAAGGCATTTCAGGGAGGACAAGCAGGTCGGGCATCATCTCTGTGACGTGTGACGCAAGAGAATCTATCGCTCTATCGTGTTGACTAATCTCGTCTGGGAATTCTGTAGTACAAATTTTCATCATCTAGAAATCGATCTATTGTTGTATTGAAACGGCTTGGTCGAATGACCGTTTTTAGTGATGTGTTCAACCGGCCAGCACAACACCAGTGTCAAATCGACCGGTTAAACTCGCCGTATACCAGTCATCCCCAGGTTTCATTGATATCTGGCGTAACCCCCAGTCTTTGTTAGGCGTTTCTTGATTGGGTCTGCGAATTAATTACTCACCCACTTCCAAACGTTGAATCTGTTTAGCCAATTTGCACAAAACACTGTGGACGCACTTAATCTCTGCATCGGTCAGGTCGGACAGCAACACCTGTTCCCACTCGACCGCGATCGGTTCAATCGCAGCATACAAGGCCCTGCCCTCATCCGTCAGCCGGATAATCGTTACACGATGATCTGAAGCTTCTGATGCTTTCTCAAGCATGCCACGCTTTTCCATCTTGGCTAAAGCCCGACTAACGCGCGGCTTCTCCATACTGGTTCTGCGCCCCAATTCGCTGGCATTCATCGGGCCATAGTGACTTAACGAAGCCAACACCCGCCACTCGGGCACCGTGATCTCGTAAGGCTGGCGATAGCGACTAGACAATGAGCGGCTCATCGCTTCCGACAACGCGGTCAGCTGAAAAGGCAAAAAATCATCTAGTTTGAAGCTGTCAGTCATAAGCCTGTATTTTACTTAAATCGCTGCGTCGTGCTGGTAACCCTGATGAAGCACTTAGCCATGGAGGAAAACTTCACAAAAGGCTTAAACACAAAAATAGTAGTGCTTTATGACTCAATTATAGCGGTTAAACAATTATTTTCATTACGATTATCGCTTCATCCAATTTTGTGACATCGAACACAGTTCCACGCGAACGGCATCCATACAATGGCTGCACAATAACCAACAGACGTGAGGAGAGACCGGTGGATGTAGACAAGCTAT
This sequence comes from Candidatus Poriferihabitaceae bacterium, assembly GCA_965249035.1. GTDB lineage: Bacteria > Pseudomonadota > Gammaproteobacteria > Arenicellales > Poriferihabitantaceae > CBDFKV01. Next base: position 1,348,453 of record CBDFKV010000007.1, read on the forward strand.
TATTGTTTATTCCGATTGCGATCGTCTATATCGCTGCACCCGGTCCCGCAGTTTTGTTGGCGATTACTAACGGTGTCATACATGGCCCCAAGAAAACGCTGTACTCCATTTACGGTAACGCGACCGGGCACTTGATCACGGCTGGATTTACCATCCTCGGCATTCAAGCAATCATGATGTCATCTGAAACGCTGTTTGCGGTGTTAAAAACCTTTAGTGTTGCCTTTCTAATTTACAAGGGCGTTCAATCATTCGCCACCAAAAGTATTGCCAATAGAGAGATGCAACTAATGGATGACACCGCCCGAGGTAGTCTCAACAGAAATCAGCTGTACCTGCAAGGCTTGTTGATGTCGGTGTTTAACCCGAAACCGATTCTATTTTTTACGGCACTTTTCCCGCAATTTATATCGCCTAACTATCCCCCGATCCAGCAGCTAATGACGCTCACCCTAACCTTTATGGTGATCTCGTTTACCTGCTTATCGATCTATGCGGTGATTGCATCACAAATGAAATCCTGGTTGGGAATCCCTTTTTGGAACAGCGTGTTCAATAAGGTTGCGGGTGCTACTTTTATCACCCTGGGGGGAATGATCGCAGTCTCAGCATAGTGCACCAGTGCACGATATAATCCGGACCTCGCACAAGCACCCTACACTAATAATTCGTGCACAAATCCGCCCGCCACCTCGCTTTAGTTATCAGCCTGCTTGCAGTGCTGGCACTACTCGGCTGGTGGTTACTGAGCCAGCCACAAGCAATGCAAGTCATTGCTACGTCACTGGACTTTCTAAAACAACAGCCGCTGATCTATGCCGTCATTTTGGCACTGGTTACCGCCGTGATGCTGCCACCGTTCGCAGTCATTGTTCTGGGCGGATTCCTATATGGCGCGACTAAAGGCGCTTTGATATCGAGCATTGCCTATTTAATAGGTGCGATTGCCAGCTTTTATGTCGGTCGCTATTTTGGTCAACCCGCCGTGGCACGAATCAGTGCGAAGCGCCCCAGCATTAGGGCCTTAAATCTGGCCATTGAACGTAAAGGTCTGTTGATGGTGCTGCTATCAAGGCTGGCACTGGTACTGCCCTATAATCTCCTAAATGTGGTGTTGGGCGCCAGCCAAGTATCACTCAAACACTATATTATCGGCACTTGGATTGGCACCTTGCCCATGATGATTATCAATTCCATCCTGGGTGATACTGCACCGGGTTTGCTAGACATTTTGCAAGGTAACGTCAAACTAGAAATTGGCAGCCATTATGTAATTGGCTTTGGCGTGGCCGTGATCTTGTTACTGGTGCTAATAGTGCGTTGGTCGGGTAAGCAATTGCAACATGAATTAGCAACGCAAAACGACTCACCCTGAAGCTTATAATGACTGGTGATCACTCATTAGACCAGCTAACGCATTGTTCCCAATAGCAATAATAGAGAGCGTCAAACGACGGAGAATAAAAGAATGATCATATTTGTAAGTGGCTTGATCGGCGCCGGCAAATCGACAGTAGCACGCGCAGTAGCAGATACGTTTGATCTGCTTTATTACGATGTTGATGAAGTGAAAAAGGTGGTTTTTCGCGATGACCCCGACTACGAGAATAATATGAAGCTTGGGATTCCGTTTAGCGATGCCACCCGCAGCAAGCTCTACGACTCGGTGATTAAAGATATGGAGACCTTGTCGAACGATCATCAATGCGTGGTCATTGATGAAACCCTGCACAAACGTGACATGCGTCACCGCTTGTTTGACGCCGCAGAACGCCTATTTGGCGGCTATTTCGTCATTTGGGTTAAAGCCGATGAGGAGGTTATTCAACAGCGCTTGACCTCCGTAGAACGCAAGGGCCATATCCTGAAAGATCCGATGTCGATGCACAATAGCATGCTCGCCGAATTTGAAGGCTTTGAACAACCAGTAGTGGTGTGTCGCAACAATCATAGCGCTGAAGAGACTATGCAAGACATGCAACATTTTCTCTCAACCGTCCTGAAATTTGCTGACACTGTTCAGCCGACCTGACTCGCTTACTCACACACTATGGCACTGTACCAACGGCTGTTTGACGGCCCCATCGATATCATCGGCGACGTTCATGGCGAAATTACCGCGCTACGGCACTTGTTGTACAAACTGGGTTATGACGAATCCGGTTGTCATCGCAAAGGCAGGCGTCTGGTCTTTCTGGGGGATATCGTTGACCGTGGGCCGGACAGCCCGGGCGTGGTTGAAGCGGTAATGGAGTTGGTCAAAGCCGGTCGAGCGCAGTGTGTGCTGGGTAATCACGAACTGAATATTCTATTGGACCGGCCCTTGCACGGTAATGGCTGGATGGTGCAGCCCAACCCAAAAGAAAGGCCCGGCGAGCTCACTTCACAAATGTCGATCCCATCGCGCCGCGCACACTACAAAGCCTTTTTTGAAAGCTTGCCGGTTGCACTTGAAAATGATTCACTGCGAATCGCGCACGCCTGCTGGCATCAACCAGCGATAGACCTCATCAAAGCGACAGGCGATATCTCAACACGACAGTGCTACCAGCAATTTGAGCAGCAATATGTTGATCTTCTGAATGAAGACGTGTTTGCCGCTGAATTAGGACAAGAGCAAAGCCAATACGCAGCGGCATTACGTGACCCCGAACAACAGCCCCCCCTATTGCCCGCGATCGCCAAAAAAGAAACGCTGGAACAGATGGTTAACCCGATTCGAACGCTAACCACCAGCAGCATGGTTGCCGCCCAATCACCCTATTTTGGCGGTGGCAAATGGCGGATGGCAGAACGCGACGCTTGGTGGGAGGCCTATCACGATGACAAGCCGGTGATTATTGGACACTTTTGGCGACGCTTCAGCCAATTCAATGACCGTATGGCGGGCGTCTTTGGTCGCGATCTATTTGCTGACGTTGCGCCGCATGCGTGGATGGGCGCAAAAAATAATGTTTACTGCGTCGATTACAGCGTCGGTCAGCGGCATTTAGAGCGTAAAAAAACCACGATAGACGATTTTTACGGTCGGCTTGCCGCACTCAGAATGCCCGAGCGCCAAGTCATGCACGACGACGGCACTCAAGTCGAAACGTATTAACCAACGGTCAATAAATGCGCAGTGCTGTTATAAAAATACAGCAATAGCTCGCGGTGATCAGCGCGCAAATATAAGGTGTTTCCGCGCTGCTCTAATACCCTGCGAATGATGAGCACGTCCACGCCATCCTGAATGAAATCGGCAATCGATTGCTGCTCATCTTTAATCACGACCGCCTGGGCAGCCTCAAACCGACCAAGCACCTGCCGCGCTAACTTATCAAGCACCTCTACTTCAATGTGTTTTTGCGCCGATTCGATCAATGCGGTAGCGACCACTGAAACCGGTAATACAGGCAGTATTTCGCTGATACGCTGATATAACTCCTGACCCACCGGAGCCACAATAGCGTGGCGCTGCTCGTCGTTTAAGGTTGCAATATCCATCCCCTGACTCACCAGCCATTGCTTCATCGATAGCGGCTCACCGAAATTCACCGCCGCATTACCGTAAGCCGCCTTGCCACGTTGCAGCTTCTTGATCACAAAACGTACCAGATAGGTCAAGGTGCCAATCAGCGAATAAAAGCGCGACTTTTTGGTAAAGCCTTGCTTCTCATGCTTGATCAGCGTTCGATCTTCTGGCGTTTGGTCATAGTTGAAGGCCACGGGTACAAAGACGATGTCTTCAACATGCTGAGTGTTCAAGCTGGCGAGCATATAATTTAAAAGGCCGAGTTTGAATGGCTGCAAACCGCCGTCGCGGGTTAGTTTGCCCTCAGGAAATATGCCCTGCGGCATTTTAACTCGAATCAGCTCTTGAACGTGGATCGCCAATAGGGTTCGATACAGAGGGTCAGAGGCATCACGGCGCACGATGTACGAACCACTCATGTGCAGCATCGCGGATAAGGGCCATACTTTGGCCCACTCGCCAGCGGCGAAGGAAATCATATTGGTACGCGCCGCCAGATAGGCTAATACCATCACATCAATATTAGTACGATGATTGCCAACGATGATCACGCTAGCATCATCGGCGATGTTCTCGATAAATTGACTGGGTTGCTGGCCAATTCGCACCCAGTACATAAAGCGTAAATACGTCCGCGCGATGTAGTAACCAAACTTAAAATAAAACAGCGCGTAAAACTCGGGCGTCATTTCAGTGACGTAAGTACGCGCTTTCGCTGCAACGATTTCTGGCGTGCCTTGCTTATCTTGCACCGCTTGTGCGATTGCCACTTTGACCGCCGGCTTATTCAGGAATAGATCAATACGAGTCTTTCGGCGCAGATTGAAGATTTCGGGTAGCTCGCGGGTCAAATTATGCTTGAGCCGCTCACTAAAACGCTGCTCACGGTCGCGCAACCACCAGCGTATGAGTGGTTTTAGCAAGTGCGAATTCAGACTCACAATCGCAGCTAACGACAATAATGCCACCAACCACAGCGGCAAGGTCACCACTGCATTCATTGCGCTCCTCCGGTTCGTTTTTAGGGTTCCTGCCAGCAGGAAGCCATTTATGCTTTATTGTTGGGCCTGCAAGCGGTCAATTATTTGCTTGAATCGTTCAATCGGCTCACGATGGCGCACCATCCGAATCGGCACGGTAAAATGCCCAGAGGGCCAGTCAAACGTATTCTCAGCAGGTACTTGCCACAATTGTTGCAAGCGACGCCCAGAGGCATACGGTGTCACTTTATCGGCATGACCGATGACACTGATAATATTCTCCGGTGGCATACACGGCGCGCCCTGTGGGTCTAATTTTGAGAGCCACTGTTCCATGATATCACGAGTCCAACCCAAGTCATGTAGCGGGTCATGTAAGCCCCAGATATCAGCCAAAACACCATCTAACGCGACTTCCCACACATGGGCACAATGGGTCAGTAACATCATCGCATCGGGCTGTAATCGGCGTGGCAAAGCATTAGCCCGAATCGACAAGGTTTGTGCACACTGGGCGCCCAAGCTGGTACCGCCAACCGCGACCGGTGCCGATGAGTGATTTCTGGCCCAGTCCATCAAAACCATCCACTCTTGAAACTGTGCGGTAAAGAAATCAAACGCACCCATCGGTGCGGTCGACAAAAAGTACTCACCCCCATAAAACCCGTCTGGCACTCGACGGCCATGCCAAGGCGCTTCTGGACGAATCACCCGAATCCCCAGCTTGGGGAAAAAATCGACAAAATCGATCAAATTACGCCAATGGTCAAACTCAACCCCAATACCGTGCCCAAAAATTAGAGTGGGTGGATTTTCAACACCGGTCGGTTCAATCACCCGCGCGTAAACTATATCATTTAGCCGCTCGGACGGACTTTGAAAGCGAACCCAGTAGTTAGTCACTCCATTGGCAACAATCGCTTTTGATTGAGTCACTTCAGGAAAAGCTTCGGGCGCGGCAAATCGTTGTTGCCAGGCTTCATCACTCTCACCATATAGCGCCTGCATTTCATCGGGTGAAGGGAATTGGTTAGCAACCGACATATCGACAGCTTTGCGATGATGCCAAAACCGAAAACGCGAGGCGTTGTAATGACTGCGATGGTCCAGCCTCAGACGTTCCAGGTTTTTTAGCTGCGCATGGTTATGCGTTACCGCCTGATCATCATCTCCAAAAAAGGCGGCCCGCCATTTTTCTTCGGTATTGGCAATCTGAATGCGATTAAGCTCAAAAGCCTGTAGTGCCTTGCTAGTCTTTGTGGGTTTGGCTTTGAAATTACTCAGAGGCACTGCCGCATAAAATTCGTCGACCTCGCCGTTAGCTCGCCGAGCGGCAGCCCACATGCGTGATAGCGGGAAAAACACATACTCAAGGCTTAACAATATGGTTTTATCCAGCCAAGGTCGTGCGACCACATTCCCAACCCAGGAGCGCATCACCGTTTGCACTAGGTTGTAGGCATACAAGTTTTCTTTTTCTGGCATAGGTTCGTATCAAGCTGATTGCTTCAACGGGACGTCCCTTCTGCTCCCGCCTAGTATGGCGATACTATAGGCAGATAAAGCGATACTGTCTATACAGAAAAATTAATTTTTCTGTATCAATATTCGCTAATTGCCGAAGACTAAAACATCCAGTTTAATCGCAACTATGCTTCGTGGGGTTAATCACACCCTGACGAACCCGCACGACAGCGATGCACTTCATTGAACACCTTAAATCCTGATATAATGTATCGTTTAAACGCGCAATCAATACGATGACTACTATCGACGAGAAAGTCCCTTCAGAAAGCGTACCCTCGCAAACTGACTTCTCAGGCTGTCACACCAGAATCCTTAATAATTTCAGCAAACTGAAACACCTTTCTGATTGGGAAGACTTCTCAAACCCCAATACCCAAGCCATGATCAAAGGCTTGATCAAATACTTCAAGCACGAAGTTTGGCAACACCATCAGGAAGAAGAGCAGGAATTATTTGAAGCGGTTTTAGACAGCACCCACAGCGGGGCTGAAGCTGCAATAGCCAAAGAATACGTTGATCGCTTGATCAGTGAACATCGCGATATGGAAGGTCAATGGCGCAAAACCGTCAAGAAAGACTTGCGTCGGCTTGCTCGGGGTAAATCAGACACCTTTAATCGCGATGCTGCCGCAAAATTGGCCGCCGACTACCTCAGCCATGCCCACTTCGAAGAGGAAGTATTCCTACCCTTCGCGGAAAGGGTACTCAAAGATGCCGGCACATCAGCATTAGGGCTGGCCTTACATTTACGCCGCGCAAAACGAGGCGTATCTGCCTATATCTAAGTGACAGGACTACTTACCTAGGAAAACAGTAAACGCTCATGTGCGCACAGTCATACCTGGGCTAGTAAGAGGGGCTAGCCATATAATAATTGCGGTAGAAACAGGGCGATGGTTGGGATCAAAGTTATCAGCATCAGCCGGATAATATCGGCCACCCAGAACGGTGTAACTCCCTTAAATATGGTCCCGGTTTTAACGTCTTTCAGCACCCCGCTTAAGACGAACACGTTCAAGCCGACTGGTGGGGTGATGAGGCTGATCTCAGTCACAACCACCACCACAATCCCAAACCAGACCAAATCAAAACCCAAGCTTTCGACCACTGGGTAAAAAATCGGTACGGTCAACAGCAACATCGACAGACTCTCGAACACGCAGCCCAGAATAATGTAAATCCCGAGGATGATGAAAATTACTGTCATGGGGCTGAGCCCATTGCCAGTAATAAAACTCAGCAAGGCATCAGGTAAACCAGCACGATTGATAAAATTAGAAAATATAAGCGCACCAATCACCACTACAAATAATGATGAGGTGGTCTGCGCGGTTTCTGACAACACCTCAAAAACTGACTGAAACGTTAGCGATTTACGCGCAAGTGCAATCAAAAAAGCACCGGCAGCACCAATACCTGCGGCCTCTGTTGGGGTAAAGATACCACCATAAATCCCACCCATCACCACCGTGAACAGGACAATGGTACCCCACACTCCGGTCATCGCAGACAGGCGCTCCTTCATATTCATGCGCTCGCCTGGCGGGCCAGCTTTGGGATCACGCCATACCGTCCAGGTGACTGCGCCCATATAAAGCACAATACCGAGCATGCCCGGGATAAAGCCCGCCGCAAACAGCTCACGAATGCTTTGCTCAGTCATGATCCCATAGATCACCAGAATGACACTGGGAGGTATCAGAATGCCTAAAGTACCACCTGCGGCAATTGAAGCAGTCGCCAGTGAATCGCTATAGCCATAACGGCGCATGGGCGGCATCGAGACCTTAGCCATAGTGGCAGCAGTTGCCAAGCTGGAGCCGCAAATGGCAGAAAACGCGCCGCAGGCAACAACCGTCGCCAGCGATAACCCGCCACGCAAATGACCTAAAAAAGCATAGGACGCTTTATATAACTCTCTGGATAAACCCGAGCGCGTCACCAAATTGCCCATCAAGATAAACAAGGGTATGACTGATAAGCCATATTCTTGCGCGGTATCGATGACTCGGCGAGATGACATCGACAACGCCGATATCCAATTAAAGTCATTTAAGTAAGCAAAGCCGAAAAAACCAACAAATGCCATCGCGAATCCAATCGGAATACGCGCAAGAATTAAGGTAAGTAGGCAAGCAAAGCCAATCAGGGAAACGGTCACGACAATTTACTCTTCTGACAAAGATTCGGCTGATGAAGCCACTTGGTAAGCTTTCCACACTCGATAGCTACCGATGGTTAACAACAAGATCGCGGTCAGCCAAAAAATCACACCAATAAAGTTGATGACCCAGCCGGTAGGTATAGCCAGATATTCACTGACTTCACCATAACTCAACGACCGATTCCCGAGTACGATGATGAACCTTCCAACGAAAAACAGCGCAATGCTAGCGGCGAGATTGAACAGAATAGTTCGGATAAAATCCAATAGCGGTGGCACAAAACTATCGAGGATATCAACAACCACGTGCTCGCCCCGCCATGAAATGAGGGGGAATACTAAGAACACAACAGTCGCCAGCGATATCTCAGTCAACTCAGTTGAGCCGGTGAGTGGGTGGTTGAAAATATAACGGCCAACCACATCAACACAGGTAATCAACATCAAAGCTAGCAAGACTATTGCTGCAACGATGTTAAGTGAAAGGGCCAGCCATTTAACTGGCCCCTTCTCCGTCAACGGGTCATATTGTTCAATCGCCATGGATTAATCCCGACTAATTACTGAGATCGTGCAATCTCTCTCAGCTCTTTCAGTGCTGCTGCAGCATCGATACCTCGGTCTTTAACTGCTTCCAGCCATTCGTCTTCCATGTCTGCAGTCATCTCATTAAAACGTGCGATGGTTTCATCACTGGCATCAAGGATAGTATTGCCAGAATCACGCGCGTCTTGCTCACCGACTTTAGCGTCTGCACTCCAGCTTTTTCCTGCCAAAGCCGATAGTTTTTCACCGGATACCGCCATGATCGCGTCACGATCTTTCTCATCCAACGCAGCCATGAAACCTTCGTTCAGAAACACGCCAAAGCTGCCCAAATACATGCCGTTGGGAAACTTCAAGCTAAACGGCGCCACTTCTTTCAGACGCAGCGTACGCTTTTCACCCATTGGCATAAACACGCCATCAGCCACACCTTGTGACAAAATCTCGTACACTTTTGAGCCCGGTGCAGCAACGCCTTCAATACCCATGCGATTAGCGATTTCTGTTTGTACACCGCCACCGATACGAATTTTCTTGCCCTTCATTTCGTCCAGGCTGGCAATCGGCTCGCGCAAGTGAATTTGGCCTGGGCCATGGGTAAATAAGCCACCCAAGATAACGCCTTTGTGCTCGCCCGCTGTGGCCAGGTACTTTTCATTGATGCGCCAATGCGCGATCGAAGCAGCTTCAGCGTCTGCACCCAAGTTAGGTAACTCAACAATTTTTGTCAGCTTAAAGCGTCCAGGGAAATAGCCGTGAAAGGTCCAACCAGCATCAAACGCGCCATCCTGAACCTGATCAAGTAAGGCTTTAGGGTGGCCGCCTGGATACTCAATCGCTAAAGTAACCCGACCTTCAGTCGCTTCTTCGATCCACTTGCCCCAGGTCGGCAACACGTCCGCATTCATTGTATGCTTAGGCGGTAACCAAGAACCTACTCGCATCACTTTTTCAGCCAAAACTTGGGTAGAAGTGACCATCGTAGCCGATGCAAAAATCAATCCTGCAGCCAATCTATTAATACTCTTCATAACTCTCCTCCGAGATACATTTCACAATAAAAAAATATGCTAGCCGCGATGCGGCTAAACCTTAAACAGGTTCAATCAAAACTAAATCAAAACCCTCTAAAAAAACAAGAAAAACACGCCAAGCAAAAATCATTAGCTTCACTATACCACTGCACTGGCGGGTTCTCGGTCTGTGCTCAACAATAGGCATGACAGTAAACACAACGCAGCCATTAAAAATATCACAATAGCCATAGGTGTTGCAGTGGCATTGTAGCTTTGGCCGACAATCATACCGGCCAAGCCCGCAATCGACATTTGGGTAAACCCTAACAGACCCGACGCGGTACCTGCAATATTGGGATAATATTTAAGCGCTCCTGCCATTGACTGTGGCATCACGATACCAACACCAACCATGAATACTATCATCGGCACAATCACCGAGCTAATATGTGTGGGGTACGCTAGAACTGAAACAACCATCGCTGCGCTAGCCACTATTAACAGGACACTCCCCGCTAAAATCATGGTGTTATAGCTTTTATGCTTGCCCACATGCGCGCTCAATTGAGTACCAATGATGTAGCCGATCACCACCGCCATAAAATATAGACCAAAATGCTGCTCAGAAACACCAAATTGCTGAATCAGGACAAATGATGAACCGGATAGAAAAGCAAATAAGCCCGCGTATGAAAAGCTACAGGTCAACATATAACCCAGGTAATTACGATCGCTCATTAATTGTGCATAGTGGCGCCGAATCAGGCTGAACGACTTTGGGTGCCGATGCTCTGCTGGCGCTGATTCTTCAACTTTAAACACAAACACCAGCGTCCCAATGATGCCGTAGGCCACCAAAAACCAAAAAACTGCTTGCCAACCCAACGAGACCGTCAGAAAACCCCCTAAAATGGGTGCCATTGCAGGCGCCAACGCCATCAGGCTGGCGATGTGTGATAACACCCGCCCAGCATCTTTGGCGCCGTAGACGTCTCGCACGATGGCCCTGCCCAACACTGGCCCTGCGCTTCCACCCAGCGCCTGCAACAAACGAAATAGTATCAGCGCTTCGATGTCTTTGGCCAGCGCGCAGCCAATACTGGCCACTAAAAATAACACTAACCCACCTAACATTACCGGCTTTCGGCCGTAACGATCTGACAAGGGGCCATAAAACAACTGCGCAACCGCAAACCCGACCAAAAACACACTCAAGGTCAATTGCACGCTCGCCGGATCTGTCCCCAGCTCATTGACGATACGAGGAAATGCCGGCAAATACATATCCGTCGACATCGGCCCGAGCGCGACCAGCGCCGCCAGCGTAAACATCATGCTAAAGGATTTGGTGGTGGACAAAATAGAATCAGCGAAGTAGACAGCAGCTAGTCATATCGAATTGACTAGCGGTTATCAATAATCCGAACAGCCTTACCTTCTGAACGCGGCACGCCACCTTCTGCCACCACATTCACCGGCGCTGAAATACCAATATAGTCTTTGATTGCTTTTTGAACTTTAGCCGCAATTTTGACGCGTTGCGCATCATCAACCCCAGGATTCGCTTCAGCAAAAATATTGATGCCATCCATATTGCCTTTGTGAAACATTTCAATTTGATAGTGCGGTGATAACCCTTTCTGGGCGAGTAATATCTCCTCAATCTGACTCGGAAATACGTTTACACCGCGAATAATCATCATATCATCGCTACGGCCGGTAATTTTTGCGAAGCGCCGCATCGTTCTCGCGGTACCCGGTAACAGCCGAGTTAAGTCGCGGGTGCGATAACGAATAATCGGAAACGCTTCTTTGGTCAGCGACGTGAATACCAGCTCGCCATCTTGCCCATCTTCAAGCACTTCTCCCGTTTTCGGATCAATGATTTCCGGATAAAAATGATCTTCCCAAATGGTAGGCCCGTCTTTGGTTTCAACACATTCTTGCGCAACTCCAGGGCCCATTACTTCCGATAAACCATAAATATCAACCGCATCAATCCCCAATCGCTTCTCTATTTGCAGGCGCATTTCGTTAGTCCACGGCTCCGCCCCAAAGATGCCGATCTCCAAGGAACACTCTGCTGGCTTAACCCCTTGGCGCTCCAATTCATCAGCGATATTCAAACAGTACGATGGCGTTACCATGATGATTCGTGGTTTGAAATCCATGATTAGCTGGACTTGCTTGGCGGTTTGGCCACCGGACATCGGAATGACCGAACAGCCCAGTTTTTCAGCGCCGTAATGCGCTCCCAAGCCACCCGTAAACAAGCCATATCCATAGGCAACATGACAAATATCGCCCGGTTTCCCGCCCGCTGCCCGAATAGAACGTGCGACGACCGTCGCCCAGGTATCGATATCTTTTTGCGTGTAACCCACAACCGTTGGCTTGCCAGTGGTGCCGGACGAAGCATGAATCCGCACCACCTCCTCACGCGGCACTGCGAATAAGCCAAACGGGTAATTATCACGCAAGTCACCTTTGACTGTGAACGGGAATTTTCCCAGATCACTCAATGACTTAAGATCATTAGGATGGACGCCATGCTGATCAAATAATTGTTGGTAAAACGGCACATTGTTGTACGCATGGCTGAGACTCCACTGCATGCGCTCCAGCTGTAAGCTCCGTAATTCGTCTACGCTGGCGCGCTCGATTGGCTCTAATTGACCCATGTCATGTTTACTCATACCTTCCTCCGATTGTTGCTTTCAATTTTACTTATTGCTTGTATTTTCTATAATTATCGCGATGCCTTGGCCGACACCAATACACATGGTACACAGCGCATAACGGCCATTGGTTCGATGTAGTTGCTTGATCGCGGTGGTCACCAGACGCGCACCACTCATGCCCAAGGGGTGTCCAAGTGCGATTGCACCGCCATTTGGATTAACATGCTCGGCATCATCATCCAGTTTTAAGGCACGCATCACCGCCAACGCTTGCGCGGCAAATGCCTCATTTAGCTCGATCACGTCCATTTGCGCAAGCGTCAATCCCGCAATTTTCAATACCTTTTCAGTCGCCGGTGCTGGTCCAAAACCCATAATTCGGGGCTCTACCCCCGCCGTTGCCATCGCGACCACGCGCGCTATTGGTGCGAGCTGGTAGCGCTCCGCCACTGCCTCATCACCCAACAACAGCGCACAAGCACCATCATTAACACCGGAGGCATTACCGGCAGTCACAGAGCCCTTGTCTCTAAACGGCGTACTCAGTTTTTCCAAGCCTTCAAGCGTGGTGCTGGCGCGTGGATGCTCATCTTGATCGACTACGATCGCATCGCCTTTGCGTTGCGGTACACTCACTGGGATAATTTCTTCTGCAAAAATCCCAGCCGCCTGCGCAGCAGCCGTCTTTTGCTGGCTTCTGTAGGCAAATGCATCTTGGTCAGCGCGAGAAATCTTAAACTGTGCGGCGACATTTTCAGCCGTTTCCGGCATCGAATCGGTGCCAAATTGTGCGTTCATCCGCTTATTCACAAAACGCCAGCCGATAGTGGTGTCATAGACCGCATTGGCACGGGTAAATGCGCTGGTGGCTTTGGGCATCACAAACGGCGCGCGCGACATCGACTCAACCCCACCGGCGATCATCATTTGGGTGTCGCCTGATTTAATCGACCGTGCAGCCAAACCAATCGCATCCATACCCGAGCCACAAAGGCGATTGATGGTAGTACCGGGAACCGACACGGGTAACCCAGACAACAAGCCAGACATCCGCGCGACGTTACGATTATCTTCACCCGCCTGATTGGCGCAGCCATAAATCAAATCATCAACTTCTGCCCAATCCACCCCGGGGTTTCGGGCTTGCAATTCGGCCAGAGGAATGGCCCCCAGGTCATCTGCTCGCACCGATGACAAACCACCGCCATAGCGACCAATTGGGGTGCGAATAGCGTCGAATATATAAGCTTGTTTACTCATGATTTATCTTCGATGACGGGTCGGTTAATGGCATACGACCGCCCCTGGAAAAAGGCAATATTACGATCGTCTTGATTGGTTACCTTGATCTCAAACAAACTACTGCGACGCCCTTGATGGGTTTGCCGCGCCGTTGCTACGAGTGCATCATCTAGGTAAGCAGGGTACAGGTAATCAATCCGGCAATCCATGGCTACATTAGCTTCATTGTGGTTATTGCTAGCATGCGCGAAAGCGGTGTCGGCTAGCGCGAAAATCATACCGCCGTGACACGTACCGTGCCCATTTAGCATAAACTCTTTGACTGACATCGTTACGATCGCATCGCCGGGGGCGGTTGATTCGGGCACCATATCGCAGTGCTTGGACAGTGTGTCTTGTTCATGCATCACTTTGGTACAGGCGATGGCCAAAGCAATTTCGGGGGCCATTTCGGGGTCCATTTCGGAATCTAATTCAGGTTGATCAGGCATATAAATTGCGCTTTGCAGCGTTGTGTTGTTGCAATAATAAAGAAGTACGATAGCGATCCAAGCCATAGTGCGCTTGTAGATTGGCCAACACCCGAGTAACGGTTTCAATGCCAATCTCGTCGGCCCACTGCATCGGCCCGCGTGGATAATTTAGGCCATATTGCATAGCGCTATCAACATCGACAATGCTGCACACACCTTGATAGACTGCATCCGCACCTTCGTTGGCGAGCATGCAAACGGTGCGCATCAAGCATAAACCAGGTGTGTCGGCCAAAACCGCCACCGACTTGCCAAGTGCGTTAAAGAATCCAACGGCTTGATCCAGTGCAGCGTCCGAAGCCTGCATTGCTGCTGCGATGGCGATTAAAGAATTATCTTCGTAACTATTGAGTAAATCAAAAACCACTAAATTAGCGATATCATCATCTGCTGATCGCTGGGTGGCGGTACGGCCATCGGTTAACGCCAGCGTGACTTCACCAAACTGCAAAGTGGCTGCGCCACTCTTTGCGCTCATTCGTTCAAAGGCTATGCCATCCGATTCAAGCTGTGTGGTGAGAGACTCTGCCACTGCTAGCGAGCCCACCACCTTAACCTCGCTGGGTCGGTAGCTTGATTCACACAACTGCGGCGCGGGCTTTACTGCGCCTTCACGATAATCGTAAAAGCCTTGACCAGATTTTCGACCCAGCAAACCACCGGCCACCAGTTCTTTTTGAATCAAAGAGGGCAAAAAACGTTGATCTTGAAAGTAGGCATTAAAAACCGTTTCAGTCACCGAATAATTGACATCATGGCCGATCAAATCCATCAACTCAAAAGGCCCCATTCGGAACCCCCCCGAATGGCGTAAAATAGCATCTAGCGTCGCTTCATCGGCCGCGCCTTCTTCGAATAAGCGTAACGATTCAGCGTAAAATGGACGCGCAATCCGGTTGACAATAAACCCCGGCGTCGATTTAGCATGCACCGTCTGCTTGCCCCAGGCACTCGCCGTAGCCGCGACCGTTGCTGCAACTTCAGCCGAAGTCACCAGGCCAGAAATCACTTCAACCAGCTTCATGACAGGAGCAGGATTAAAGAAGTGCATGCCGACCAAATTCTCAGGACGTTCAAGTACTGCACCAATCGCCGTCACTGAAATTGACGAGGTATTGGTTGCCAGAATCGTTTCTTTTCCACAGATTGATTCCAGCTGCTGAAACAATTGCTGCTTGATTTCAAGGTTTTCCACAATAGCTTCAATCACCAGCGCCGCATCAGCCATTTGCGCTAAATCGTTAGAAGGCTCAATCCGGTTTAGTAACTCCTTAACCTCATCCGCCGTCATTCGGCCCCGATCAACCAGCTTTTGCAACCCGTTCCGAAGGCCTGCAATGCCATTGCTGACCGCCGCTTCATTTTGATCGTACAAGCACACTCGATGGCCAGCTTTAGCCGCCACCTGGGCGATACCTGCACCCATAGTGCCTGCACCGATAACGCCTATCACTTGTTCTTTGCCTAGTGCTTGCACGCTTATTTTCCGGTAAATGAAGGACTGCGCTTTTCTAGAAAAGCTGCAACACCCTCTTGATAATCATCAGTCTCGCCAGCAATCCCCATATAGTCGCGTTCCAGATCAAGTTGCTGATCCAGCGTGTTGGTGGAAGATACCGCCATCGCCCGCTTGATCAAACTTAAACCTTTTGTCGGCTGAGTGGCCAGGTGCCGCGCTGTTTTCATAGCCGTATCCATCAGCAGGTCATCGTCAACACATTGCCAAATCAAGCCCCACTGTTCGGCTTGCTCTGCGCTGGTTTTTTCGCCTAATAACGCTAAGCCCATCGCTCTGGCGCGCCCTGCTAGTCTCGGTAATAGCCAGGTGCCACCTGAGTCTGGAATTAATCCAATGCGACTGAACGACTGAATGAAGCTTGCTGACCGTGCAGCAAACACCAAATCACAGCCCAGCGCGATACTAGAACCCGCACCCGCCGCTACGCCATTAACCGCACAGATAACCGGCATTTCCAGCCCTGCAATCGCTCTGACTAGAGGGTTATAGTTATTCTCAACCGACTGGCTTAAATTAGGTGCCCTGCCCTCAGCGGACACGGATCGGTCGCCTAAATCCTGACCGGCACAAAACCCACGCCCCGCACCAGTAATGAGCAAACAACGCACCCCCTTTTCTGGACGTATTTGCTTAAACGCTTGCCTGATCTCGGCGAACATTTCGGTATTAAAGCTGTTTAGCTTTTCCGGCCGGTTCAGGGTTAAAACCGCCAAACCCTCGTCAATCACAAAATCGATAGTGGTGAATGTTTCTGCCATTTTGCTTACCTGCCCTCAAATTTGGGTTTGCGCTTTTGCATAAAAGCGGCGATGCCTTCTTCACGATCTTTACTACCTGCCAGTACCGCAAACGCTCTGCGCTCTAGCTCAAGGCCTGTTTCGAGCGGCACTTCAAACGAAGCCAAAATAGCTTCTTTAGCCAAAGCGACTGCCAACGGTGATTTGGCTGATATTTTTTCCGCCAATTGCAGTGCACGCGCTAAGGCCATCTCTCGCGGACACACTTCAGCCACCAAGCCAGCCGCCAGCGCTGCATCTGCTTTGATCGGCTCGCCGGTCAGAACCATTCTCATTGCCATCGATTTACCGACCGCGCGCACCAAGCGTTGGGTACCACCGGCTCCGGGAATAATACCCAGATTGATTTCTGGCTGACCGATCAGGGCATTGTCGCCCGCGATCACGAGATCGCAGTGCATCATCAATTCACAGCCACCGCCCAGCGCATAACCGTTGACCGCTGCAATCAGCGGTTTGGGGAAGCAGCGAAGCGCTTTCCAATATTCTGCGCGTGGGTTTGACAAGCTGCTAACCGGATCCAATGCCTGCATTTCTTTGATATCGGCACCTGCGGCAAACACGCTTTCGCTGCCGGTAATGACCACACACCGAACCGCATCATCCTGCTGACATTGTGCCAGCGCATCGGCAATTTCAGCCAATGTTTGGTTGCGCAGCGCATTGCGCGCCTCCGCCCGAGTAAGGCGAATAAGCAGTATGCCAGCGTGTTCAGTGCTGACTTCAAGGTCAGAATAGGTCATCGTTTCAGTGTGTTTTTGTATCGTATTTCTAGTTATATGCCATTTATTTTGCTAAAAGGATACACAAATTGCAATATTATTCGTAAAGTTGTAACATATTTTTCAAACAACCACTAGTAATCCATCGTGCCCAGCTATGAAATTGACGGAATTCGACCCGTCGTCGACCCGGACGCCTACGTCCACCCCACAGCGGTTTTAATCGGCGACGTGATCATCGCCACCGGCTGCTATATCGGCCCTTGCGCGGTATTGCGGGGCGACTTTGGCCCGATTCGACTCCACCAGTATGCCAACCTGCAAGACACTTGCGTGATGCATGGCTTTCCGGGGATTGAAACGGCTATTGAAGAACACGGCCACATTGGCCACGGTGCGGTCTTACATGGCTGTATCGTCCGCAAACACGCGATGGTCGGGATGAATTCGGTGGTCATGGATGAAGCTGAAATCGGCGAGTACTCCATCGTCGGCGCAATGGCCTTTGTTAAGGGCGAGACAAAGTTACCGCCCAAAAGCCTGATCGTTGGCTCCCCCGCCAAGGTATTACGCCCGTTGACCGATACTGAAATCGGCTGGAAGCGCGACGGCACCGAGATTTATAAACAATTGGCCAAGCGCAGCCAGCGTTCGATGGTTGAAACCACACCGCTGGACAAACCCGAAGCTAATCGTGGCAGCATCGAAATCGACTACCAAACGCTGGCAAGTATCAAAAAGAAACCCTCGTAACGATAGGCCAAATAAATAGACCAAAAAAGTAGACCAAAAAAGTAGACCAGACAAATAGTACCGGCCAATCAGACCATTCCAAACCAAACAATTATTCTAAGAAATCATTTAATGAAAACACTACAAAGCTATGTCCAAGGGCAATGGGTAAACGGCTCATCCAAGCCCGTTGAATTACACAACGCGATCAATGGCGAAACCGTTGCGCAGATCAAAAATGGGGGCTTTGAGCCTACGGGAATGATCACCCACGCCCGAGAAGTGGGCGGCCATGCGCTGCGCCAGCTGACATTCCACGAACGCGCGGTGCGGCTGAAAGCGCTAGCGCTGTATTTGCTGGAGCATAAAAAAGAGTTCTATGCCCTATCTGCCGCCACCGGTGCGACTTACGCCGACTCCTGGATGGATATCGAAGGTGGGATTCAAACATTATTTTCTTACTCGGGCACCGGCCGACGTGAATTACCCAATGCACGTCTGATCGTAGACGGCGATGTTGAGCCGTTATCGCAGCACGGCAGCTTTGTCGGTCAGCACATTCGCACGCCGATTGAAGGCGCCGCGGTACACATCAATGCCTTTAACTTCCCGTGCTGGGGCATGTTGGAAAAGCTCGCTGTCTCATTGCTAGCGGGTGTTCCCAGCATCGTCAAACCAGCCAGCAGCACCGCCTATGTAGCTGAGCTGATGTTTCATCGGATGATCGAATCAAAGGTATTCCCAGAAGGCTCTTTGCAATTTGTCAGCGGCAGCGTCGGCGACTTATTTGAGCACCTCGATTATCAAGACATCGTCACTTTTACTGGTTCTGCCAGCACCGGCCAAATGTTAAAAGGCCATCACGCAGTGCAGTCGCGATCGGTGCGATTCATGATGGAAGCCGATTCGCTCAACTGCTCAGTATTGGGGCCAGATGCACAACCGGGCAGCCCCGAATTTGATTTATACGTCAAACAAATTGTCACTGAAATCAGCACCAAATGCGGCCAACGTTGCACCGGCATTCGGCGCGCAATTGTGCCTGAGAAGCTAGTTGATGAGGTCGCCTCTGCGCTGTCGACCGAGCTGGACAAGCTGGTGATTGGCGACCCAGCCAATCGTACAGTCACCATGGGCGCCTTGGTTAACCATTCCCAGCGCGATGACGTCCGCGCGCGGGTGGCGGACTTGCAGCAAGAAGCTGAGATTGTTTACGGCGACCCGATGCACTGCCAAGCTTTAGATGCCGACGACCAAAGCGGTGCCTTTATGTCACCGATTATTCTGCATTGCGCCAATCCAATGGACGCAGCGGCAGTACACGACGTTGAGGCATTTGGCCCGGTCACTACGCTGGTGCCTTACCAAAATACCGATGAAATGATCAGCCTGGCCAAGCGCGGTCGTGGCTCTTTGGTTTCGTCTGTAGCTACGTATGACAATGATTTTGCCCAACACGCAGTGATGGGGTTGGCGCCACATCACGGCAGGATTCTATTGCTGAATCGCGATAACGGTGCAGAATCAACTGGTCATGGTTCACCCATGCCAAGGCTGGTTCACGGCGGCCCTGGCCGTGCCGGTGGTGGCGAAGAAATGGGCGGCGTTCGTGGTGTCGGTCATTACCTGCAAACCACTGCCCTACAAGGCTCGCCCGACCAATTGACCGCCGTGTGCGGCCAATGGATTCGTGGCTCCAGCCGTCAGACTGATAGCAAACACCCATTCCAAAAACCCTTTGAACAGCTCAAAATTGGTGATGCTTTATTGTCTGAATCCAGAACCATTTCACTGGATGATATTGAACACTTCGCTGAATTCACCGGCGATAAATTCTATGCCCACATGAATGAAGCCGCCGCCAAGGCCAATCCGTTTTTTGAAGATCGAGTGGCGCACGGCTATTTCATAGTGTCGCTTGCCGCCGGGCTGTTCGTTGAACCCAACCCCGGCCCGGTGTTAGCCAACTACGGCATGGATAACTTACGCTTTATGCAACCGGTTTATGCCGGTGATGCGCTCAAAGTCGCGCTGACCTGCAAACAAAAAACCAATCGCATCGGTGAAAGCTATGGCGAAGTACGTTGGGATGCAGAGGTGACTAATCAGCGCGACGAAGTAGTTGCCCTGTATGATGTACTTACACTAGTTTCAAATGAATAGAATTTAGCTTCAGCAAGACTACAGGTGGGACAGATAGCTAGTTGATGTTTAGTTAGTTTCTTCCAATACAGTTCCTTGGGATTTGATTTGGGGTGCTGTTACTGTTGAGCCAAGGGGCTTGCGAAACGCAGTGTAGCGAGACCCGACCCAAAGGGCGACTTGAATGACTTGTTATGTGTAATTTTGCAATTCATAATAGTTTTTCTTTTGAAAGATCGCAGTGCCGGACTCTGTTGGCAAAATGAAGAAAATCTGCTGCAAGCACTGCTGCAGCTTCTTGAAAATAATCAACATCTCCTTCAGTTAGATTTCCTCTAGGGAGAATTGTTTCTTCAATTTCATGTGAGAACAGCTTGTAGATGTTATGTGCCAAGTAATTTCTTTTAAGCGTCAGATCGTCGTAGTGCGAGTCTTGGCATCAGTTGAGTATGACATAATTAAGTGTTGTGTCCCCCGAATTACAAGCAACGAAAGTCCCGCACTAGCGATTTGTTAGACTTCATTTAACGATTTCCCCATTTCTTAAAAAGAAGTGCTAGACCAGCAACAAAAAACACAAAGGATACACCTAGTGACCAACTACGCCGATAATAAGATGGCGAGTATGGATGCGAATGTGTGTAATCACATTCTTGATTTTCATAGTTATAGCTGCCGCCAGAATCAAGGCAAAAGTCAACATCTTTAAACTCATCCCAATGTGGGAGTAATAATGCAACTGCAAACCATAGCAACACTACTCCAGAAATCTTGATTACTAATTTATTTCTCATGATTTCTAACGCATTGCTCAGCGGAAAAATGCGAGCGCGAGCGAGTAGTTTTTCCGATGAAGCAACTTGTTATGCTCTTTGTTATTCATAGTCACGAATTATCCCTGTATCTTTTAAGTTATCTAGTAATTTTACAGGCACTCCTGAATAAGCAACTACGCATTCACTATGAAAATTATCATAACCCCCAAAGACTAATTGATTGTTATTTTCTATTTGAACGTGAATTATACCTTCATTAAGGAATCTCTGCACAGGTCATAAAGATTTGCGACAATCGTAAGGAATTCCACAGGGCGATCAAATCATGTCTCACCAACGTAGTTTCGCAGATATAGGCTTTCGCAAGCAGAAGCTCACTAAACGGCAAAAGTTTCTCAACGAGATGGATGAAGTTGTGCCCTGGAGTCAGCTAATGGCCATAATCGAACCACACTATCCAAAAGCGGGCAACGGCACCCAGCCCAAGCCGTTGGAGCTGATGTTGCGTATTCACTTCTTGCAGCAATGGTTCAGTCTGTCTGACCCAGGGATGGAAGACGAAATATACGATAGTGCCTCAATTCGGCGCTTTCTGAGTATCGACCCACTGACCGATACGGTGCCGGATGAAAGCACTATCTTGCGGTTTCGGCACCTGCTGGAGAAACACCAGTTAGCGGGCAAGCTGTTTGAGTCAGTGAATGGTGATCTGGTGGATAAAGGTCTACTGCTTCGTGGAGGTACGATTGTCGATGCGACCTTGATTGCCGCTCCCAGCTCGACGAAGAACAAAGCCAAAAAGCGCGATCCAGAGATGAGTTCAACCAAGAAAGGTAATAACTGGTATTTTGGCATGAAGCTACATATTGGCGTCGATGCCCACAGTGGTTTAGCACATACCGCAGGCGCGACTACGGCGAAAGTACATGATTCAGCTGTAATGGGTGATTTGCTACGCGAGGATGACAAAGCGGTATTTGGTGACAAAGGCTACATCAATAACAAGCTAAAGAAATCAGCTCGTCAGCATGGTGTTTACTGGGGAGTTCTTGATAAACCCCGGCCTCGGCATAAGCTTTCAGCCAGTCAGAAACGCCGCAACAAAAAGCTGGCCTCGATTCGAGCTAAAGTAGAACACCCATTCAGAGTGATTAAGCAGCAATTTGGCTATCGCAAGACACGTTACCGAGGCATCTACAAAAACGGCCAGCAGTTGTTCGCTCTATTGCTCAGTGCCAATTTGTATATGGCGAGGCGTAAGATTATGGCTCTATAGGTGAGTTGCGCCTAAAAAATGGAAATAGCAGAGAAAAGCGTCGAAACAGCGACAAATCAAAGAAGTATTTGCTCTTTTTTTGCGTAATTCCCAAAAATGGCTCTGAAAACTTGGCCTACGCAGAGATTCCTTAACTAAATGATCTTTTGCATTTAACTCTTTCCAGATTAGATTCACAGTACTTTCAATCAAAGGCACAACTATGAAATCTAACTCTGGTGATACGGTTTTTCGTTTTAGCGCATTTGTTTCTTGAGTTGAATAACCAGAAATATCATTTAAATTTAGGTTTTCCAACGAACCTTCAAATGAAATATGAGAATTAGTAGCAAACTCTTGCATCATTGCGAAAAGCAACCCTGGCTTATCCCTTGTATTGATCCACTTTTTAATTTCTTTGGTCATAGTGTTTTAGAAGCATAACGCCAAGCTGTGTGGAGAGCGCAGCGATTCCACACGAGCGCCTTGTTATGTTGTTTTATACGTAGCACTATTTTATTAAAACCAAATTTTGTTCATTGATTGTAAGAAGTCTTTTTTCATGGGAACGCCCGATTTACTACCGATAACAGAATCAATGCCGCAGTATGGACATAATGCAGTTTGCCCAATTTCATTTTTGTCTTCATCAACCCACTCTTCTATTTTTGAAGGAGGATATATTTCTAGGCAATAGAAGCAACCGCATTTATCACTCTCCATGACCTGTTTTCTATGATTTGAAGAATATTGGTGTGCAGCATGAAATTCAGTTCTTTGTAATATATTCATTATTCTTCTTCAACAGTAACGTTTGAGCTGTGGGGCTTGAGGAGCGAGGCGACGAAAGTCCCACACAAGCGACTTGTTAGATTTTCTGGAAGAAATCAAGACAAACTCCGATTGAGCCCGCACCCAAAAAGAAAATTAAGCACCGAAGTATAGGAGGGCCATAAATTTTAATTGGTGTTACCATTATAGGGTGTCGCTTCCCGAGAAGAAAAAGTTCTCCATTTATATGAGATTTCCATATATCTAAACCAACTACAAAAAAGAACATGAGTGGAAAAAACATGATCATAAGCCAAGCAAAATTATAACCATTGGATTCTATAATGATACCGGCAAGGGAAGTGAAGGCTCCAGATACAAATGCAGTAATATTGTTTGCTTTCATTTATTTAAAATCTAACGCCTTGCTCAGCGGAAAAATGCGAGCGCCAGCGAGTAGTTTTTCCGATGTAGTAACTTGTTATATTTGATTGATAAATTCGGATGTAGTTATAACCTCTAGATTAACACTAGGTATTATCAGGTTTTTCCAAGTCCAGTTATGGTGTTCTATTATATCTTTTGCACCAAGATGCTCTCGATTACCAGTTGTATGTCCATCTGAGATCACAGTTGTATTAAATTCTTTACTTACACACGATCGTATCGTCGTATCAACGCAAAACTCCGTTACCGCTCCTGTAACTACAACGTGCTTAACATTATTTTTTCTCAATAATGCCTCTAGATCAGTTTTATAAAAAGAATCACATGCTGATTTTGTTATTTTTAGATCACGACTGTTAACATTAAGCTCATCTACAATTTCCCAGCCTTGAGAATTTTCCAACATGTCATCTTCTTCAGTACCATTGTGCTGAATATATATAACAATCCCCTCACTTTTGCGTGTTAGTTCAGACAAATCATTTATTCTTTTTACTATCTCATCACTATTGTAACGAGGCGTAGTAAAGACAGACTTTTGCATATCGATTATTAGTAATGCATTCATACACTTATTTTACCTTGAAATATAACAATTATTATACACCTTTAAAAAGGTGTATAGCGCGATCTCTAAGGTGTATAATCCTTTCTCCATATGGTAATATCTTCTATTCTACAATAGCTTACTACTGCGATTCATTCTTTATCCGTCAAAAAATACACCTTTGAAACTTCTGGACCAAATTCGCGCTAAAGCAAGACTCAAACATTTCAGCATACATACTGAAAAGAGTTACCTTAGTTGGGCAAAGCGCTACATACTCTATCACAATAAACGCCACCCTATTGAAATGGGCGTTCGCGAAATCGAAGCTTTTTTAACCCACCTTGCAGTCAATAGAAAAGTGTCTGCGAGCACACAAAACCAAGCCTTATCGGCTCTTTTGTTTTTGTATCAAGAGGTATTAGACAAGCCAATCCAAGGCGTGAATGCGATTCGCGCGAAAAAGCCCGTTCGAATACCGGTGGTTTTAAGCATTAAGGATGTAAACCACCTGCTTGAGGCGATGAGCGGAGTCAACGGCATGGTTGCCCGGATGTTATATGGATCCGGCACGCGGCTAATGGAGATGATTCGACTACGTGTGCAAGATATAGATTTTGACCGTAACGAAGTGGTTGTCAGGGGTGGAAAGGGAGACAAGGATCGCATCACCGTACTGCCCATGTCCATCAAACCCGAGTTGCAAGAGCACATCAAGGAACGAGAAATACTATTTGAGCGCGACCGTGCTAATGGGTATGGCACCGTCTACATCCCTGAAGCACTCAGCAGGAAATATCCAAACGCAAAGTATGAGTGGCGTTGGCAATATGTTTTTCCATCTGGGCGACTGAGTAAAGACCCACGCTCCGGAGATACAAGAAGACACCATCGTGACGAAAAAACCATTCAACGCGCGATGAAAAAGGCCTGCGACAGCATCGGGATTACCAAGCGCGCAACGCCTCATACGCTACGCCATTCCTTTGCAACGCATTTGCTTGAATCAGGGTACGATATTCGCACCGTTCAGGAGCTGCTAGGGCATAAAGATGTGAATACCACCATGATTTATACCCACGTATTGAATCGAGGAGGGCGTGGGGTGCAAAGCCCACTGGACAGATAAGACACTTATTTTTAAGGATATATTTTAGACTGCTGCCGAGAGCCTAACGATTAACATCACACAGCTAAACCAAATGCTTAAACCGCTGTCGATAGCGTGCGGCCGCGGGTAACAATGAGCCGGAGCCATTCTGGCCAATCGATTCAAAATGGTTGCTGGATTTGGCTTCTATGGCGCAGTAAATCGACGCCACCATTTGCCGCGCGCGTCTGCCCGCCCAGTTGTTATCAAATAACAGATTCGAGCGCGCGGTATCGTGCCACAGCACCCGCCGATAATCGTTGATCATCACTGTTCTGAGGAAAAAGCTGTCCTCGGTACTTAATTCACCCAGCTGGTGGCGATGTTCATAGAGTGAGCGATACAGCGCAATAAAGTGTTCGTAAGCTTGCTCTAAATCATTAAGCAGGCCGCGATGTAGCACCCGCCCGACCCGCTCATATTCCATTGGCGCGCCTTTTGCATCGCGGCCACTCACTACGATGTAAGTATCACTTAAGCCATAAGCTGCCAACAGCTGCTGGATTTCTTTAAATGAGAAGGTTGGATGACCAAAGACATTGGAGGCAATCGCGCTAAAACCATTCTTGTGTAGCTGCTTTCTAAACTCATCGCGCTCTGAGCTGGCCTTTTCCATCGAAACGCCGATGACAAAACGCCAATTACCATCCCATTTTTCTTGCTGGTAGTAAATCTTTTGCTCGGCGCGTTCAATTTCATCGACCTGACAAGCATGGTAGTAGCTCTTCCTGCCTTTCTTATGGCTTTTTAGCCAGCCGTCTTTGGTTAAGCGGAATACTGAAGTGCGCACCAGCCGTTCGTTGATGCCGAGTGGCGCTAGCAACTGCACCAAACTACCCAGCCAGATTTCACCACCGTGCGGGATAATGCTATCGCCAAACAGCGTCATAATCAGGTACGGCGTTGAATTGGAATCCTGCTCGATAAAGCGCGTCAAACGTTGCTGAACCAGTTGTTGAGTGATCGCTTGAGTCATTAATTATCTATTTGTTTTCACTATTAATCCGGCAGCACATCGACCAAATAAGCGCTGGTCATCGCGAGTGGGGCGCGGCGATCTACTGCTTGCAGTGTGGTAGAGATTGCCGCGTCGCTGTGCTCCTCGCAATGACAAATGGGGCATTCTGCTACCGCTAAGCGCTTATGATACATCAAATGCCTATTAATCGCCGCCAAAGTAACAGATGCTGCTTAAATGCCAATTATTAGCCCAAAAACTTCACTCTTCCAAGCGGCAATTTGCTGGAAACAGGAACGGCCTTTAAAACCAAGCGATACATTAATAATTGTTTGACATATTTTTATGTATCATATACAGTGCGTTGCTAGGTAAGCACTCCGTATTTGATCCACCGGTAACCACGAAATGACACAAGCCCCCAACTTGGAAGCACGATTCGAACAACGAATCGCCGACGACCAAAACATAGAACCCAAAGACTGGATGCCGGCAGCGTATCGTAAGAATTTGATTCGGCAGATTTCACAACACGCTCACTCTGAAGTCATTGGCATGCAACCGGAAGGCAATTGGATTTCGCGCGCACCTTCCTTGCGTCGCAAGGCGATTTTGTTGTCGAAAGTTCAAGACGAAGGCGGGCACGGCCTGTATCTCTACAGCGCTACCGAAACATTGGGCATCAGTCGCGAAGAAATGATTGCCGCCCTGCAATCGGGCGAAGCCAAATACGCCTCCATTTTTAATTACCCCACCCAAACCTGGGCGGACGTCGGTGCGATTGGCTGGCTGGTGGATGGTGCTGCCATCGTCAACCAAATCTCGCTGCAACGCACCTCTTATGGGCCTTATTCCCGGGCGATGGTGCGCATCTGTAAAGAAGAGAGTTTTCACCAACGCCAGGGCTACGAGATTATGTTAGTGCTCAGCCGGGGCAGCGAACAACAAAAACAACTGGCGCAAGACGCACTCAACCGCTTCTATTGGCCCGCGCTGATGATGTTTGGCCCGCACGATTCTGAGTCCGCCCATTCGGCTAAGTCGATGGCCTGGAAGATCAAACGCGAGACTAATGATGATCTACGCCAAAAATTTGTTGACCAAACCGCACCACAAATTGAATTTCTGGGGCTTGAGCACCCGGATACTAACTTAGTCTGGAATGAAGAGCGCGGTCATTACGATTCTGGCGAGCTTAACTGGGATGAGTTTTACAGCGTCATCAACGGCAACGGCCATTGTAATCGCCAACGCATCGAGCACCATGTCCGCGCACACGAAGAAGGCGCTTGGGTCAGAGATGCGATGCAAGCCTATCAAGAGAAAAAACAAGCTGCGGCCAAAAAAGCTGCCTAATTCAAGAACACAAACCGAACACGAGCAACCTCATATGACAAGCAATCACCTCGAACTCTTTGAAGTATTTATCCGCTCACGACGCGGCCTGGACCATAAACACGTTGGCAGCCTGCATGCAGAAGACCACGAGCAAGCGCTTGAATATGCGCGGGATTGTTATACCCGACGCAGCGAAGGCGTCAGTATATGGGTGGCTAAATCGAACGATATTTGCGCCTCTCAGGAAGATGATGCCGAGAGTTTTTACGACCCGTCTGATGACAAGCCTTACCGTCACGCAACGTATTATCAGTTGCCTGACGAAGTTAACAATATGTAGTCAGACTCGGACTGAACCATGACCTCATCTAAACACCAACAAGCCATTCAAGAATACGCCACCCGCCTGGGCGATGATTCCGTCGTGCTCGGCCATCGTATTTCTGAATGGTGTAGTAATGCCCCCTTTTTGGAAGAAGACTTGGCGCTGGCCAACGTAGCGCTGGATTACATTGGCCGCGCACGGATGTTTTACAGCTACGCGGCTGAATTAGCCGACGACGGCAGAAAAGAAGACGATTTCGCCTATATGCGTGATGAACGTGAGTTTCACAATCTGCTGATTCATGAGTTACCACGCGGGGATTTTGCTTATACCATGGTGCGTCAGTTGTTCATCGACGCCTATAACCTGGGCTTTTTGACAGAACTCATCCAATCAGGCGATGAGACACTAGCAGCTATTGCCGCGAAAGCGATTAAAGAAACGCGCTATCACCTACGCCGCAGTAAAGACTGGATATTAAGGCTAGGAGACGGCACCGAAGAAAGCCATCAGCGCAGCCAACGTGCGGTTGATTCGCTGTGGGGCTACATCCACGAGCTGTTCGAACTTGACGAGGTCGAGCAGCAATTGGCCGACGCTGGTATTGGCGTCGACAGCGTGGCGTTAAAGCCTGCATGGCTAGAAATAGTTGAAGGTATTTTAACTGAAGCCACGCTCAAAGTGCCGACCGAAGAATGGGCAGTTCGTGGTGGACGGGTGGGCTATCACACCGAAAACCTCGGTCATCTGCTCACTGAAATGCAGTTCTTGCACCGTTCCATGCCAGGGTCGGAGTGGTAATGTGGGATCGCTCAGCCCTGAAGAATTACACGCCTACAATGATCGCTTGAAGCAACGCGAAACGTCTGCCGAACGTGAAATTTGGGCGTTGCTGGACAGCGTCAGTGACCCGGAGATTCCAGCGCTGAGCCTTTGGGACCTGGGTGTTCTCTCCGATATAGCGCGTGAAAAAGAGGTACTCACGATCACGATTACACCCACCTACAGCGGTTGCCCTGCGATGGATGTGATGCGCGAGGATTTACAAGCCGTATTGCACGCCAATGGCTACCAAAACGTCCACTTCAAAATCAAGCTAGCGCCTGCTTGGAGTAGCGATTGGATTTCTCCCGAAGGTCGGGAAAAAATGCGCCAATACGGGATCGCCCCACCGGATCGTAGCTACTGCTCTGATTCATGCGGCGGCTCACCCACCGTCTCCATTGCGTGCCCACACTGCGGCGGCAGTAACACTCAACAAATTTCTGAATTCGGTTCTACCGCTTGCAAGGCATTGCATCAATGCCAAAGCTGCCTGGAGCCTTTTGACTACTTTAAATCTCTATAAATTATGGCCGACTTACAATTTCATACGCTGACCCTAGCTGACGTACACCCAGAAACTGACACTGCAATTTGCGCGACCTTTGCGGTTCCCGACGAGCTGAAGCAAACCTTCGCGTTCACCCAAGGCCAGTTTCTGACGGTACGCGCCGATATCGAGGGTGAAGACGTAAGGCGTTCTTATTCCATCTGCTCAGGCGTCGAAGACGGGCATATGCGGGTTGGAATCAAACGGGTGCGGGATGGCAAGTTCTCGAACTTCGCCAATGACCATTTTAAGGTGGGCATGCCCATCGATGTCATGCCGCCACAAGGTAACTTCTTTACCCAGCTTAGCCCTAAGAATGAAAAAAACTATATGTGTATCGCTGCTGGCAGCGGGATCACGCCAATTTTATCTATTATCAAAAGCATTTTAGCTGTTGAGCCCAAAAGCAAAGTCACGCTGGTATACGGTAATCGCCGCTCGACTTCGGTGATGTTCAAAGAAGACCTCGGATTCATCAAAAACCGTTATATGGATCGCTTTTCGTGGGTCAATATCATGGATTTCGAAGATCAGGGTTCTGATTTACTGAATGGAGTTATCGATAACAATAAAGGCACGGCGCTGCATAAAAGCAAGCTGATCAACATTCTGACGACTGATGATGTGTTTATTTGCGGGCCAGAGGCAATGATGTCTGAAGTCTCACGTGGGTTTCGTGCGTCCGGCTTTGACGATTCACGGATTCACTACGAATTATTTGCCAACTCCTCAGAAGACTCTGAAAAAATTCTACAAAAATCTCAAGAACGGATCGCTGCCTATGGTGAAGAAAAAACCAGTAAAGTGACGGTCAAAGCGGATGGTCGCGCGATCAGCTTTGATCTGGCGACGGTTGGTAAGAACATCCTCGATGCGGGCATCCACAATGGCCTGGACTTGCCCTATGCGTGTAAAGCTGGCGTGTGTTCAACCTGTAAAGCCAAGCTCGTCAAAGGCAAGGTAGATATGGATTTAACCCACGGGCTGGAAGCACATGAGATTGAAGCGGGTTATATACTGACTTGCCAAGCGCACCCGATTTCGGATGACGTAGAAGTGGACTTTGATCTGCGCTGAGAAACCTTGCAAGCCAGGGAAAATGCCCGGATAAAAGGCCTAGGAAAAACGCTTGGGGAAAGGAATGACTTTAGCTGTGCGCTGAGGCTCACCAGAATTAGGTGCATCTGCGGGATTAAGCTCAACACGCCACTGCACAGCAGGTTCGTCTGTTTCTAATGCGGCTAACTCAACGCCCACCAACTCAGGCTTTTCGTACATCAATTCGTCGGTGAGTGGTATAAATAGTTTGTGGCTCATCGTTTGACCTCAACCAATCACTGTTATGAAGGCCTATTAAACCAGCATTCAAGGGGTAATGTGTGTGTGAACTAGTGGCAATATTATGGTAATAGCGATCGATCACCGATGATCATGCGCGGATAATCGTGACGCCTCACAGACCATGCAAAGCGCTATAATCAAGCCATTATTCAATCTTTTAATCCCTTGCCACGCCATGTCGCCCTCTACTAATCCTGACGTCGTCGCCCATGTCTTAACCGAAGCGCTACCATTCATTCAGCGTTACCTCGGAAAAACTATCGTCATCAAATATGGTGGCAATGCGATGGTCGATGAACAGCTAAAAAAAAGCTTTGCCCGTGATGTTGTCCTGCTCAAAGCCGTCGGTATTAATCCGGTAATTGTGCATGGTGGTGGCCCCCAAATTAGCCAGCTGCTTGAACGCGTCGGAAAAGAATCAAAATTTATCAATGGCTTGCGCGTCACTGATAGCGAAACCATGGATATCGTTGAAATGGTCTTGGGCGGTTTGGTTAACAAAGAAATCGTTGCACTGATCAACTCAGTCGGCGGTAGCGCGGTTGGCTTAACCGGTAAAGACGGTGGCCTTATACGGGCCAAAAAGCTGGTAGTAGAGCGCAACGACCCCTTACTTGAGCGCACTGAAATCATTGACTACGGCCACGTCGGTGAAGTCAGCCAAATCGACCCCCGCATCGTTGAGCTACTCGACACCCGGCGCTTTATCCCAGTGGTTGCACCGATTGGCGTTGGTGAAGACGGCCAAACTTATAATATCAATGCAGATAGTGTGGCGGGTAAGCTCGCGATCACGCTGCACGCCGAAAAGCTGTTGTTACTCACCAACACCCCTGGGGTTAATGATAAAAGCGGCAAGCTACTGACCGAGCTGAGCAGCAAGCAAATCACCCGATTAATTGACGATGGCACGATTGCGGGTGGGATGTTGCCCAAAGTTGACTGCGCATTGGATGCGGTGCGCGGTGGGGTCAAATCTTCTTTAATTTTGGATGGTCGAGTTAATCATTCGGTGCTACTGGAGTTGTTTACCAACGAAGGTATTGGTACGCAGATCCAAATCTAGGCATTATTCTCAGCATGAGCGACCTATTTGACTTTAGCCCCAAAACGAAGCGTTTCGCGGTATTCGGCAACCCGATCGCGCATAGTAAGTCGCCACAAATCCATCAGCTATTTGCCCAGCAATTTAACCTTAACATCGAGTACACCACCACTTTGGCTGAATCTGGCGGGTTCACCCAAGCGGTAGAACATTTTCGGGCCAGCGGTGGAGCGGGCTTGAATGTCACGGTACCGTTTAAAGTTGATGCCTGGAAACTGGCCGATGTACTGAGTGAACGGGCCGCGCTTGCCGAAGCGGTCAATACGATCTGGTTTGAACACGATAAAATCCATGGTGATAATACCGATGGCGTCGGCATGGTGCGTGACATTCGGGACAATTTAAACCAAAACATTAATGACCAAAATATATTAGTCATTGGTGCGGGCGGAGCGGTGCGCGGCGTTCTCGGCCCATTATTGGCTGAGTCACCCAAACGAATTTTGCTGATCAATCGTACCGAAGGTAAGGCGCTCGACCTGGCCGATCAGTTTCAGCACCTCGGCAAAATTACGGGCAGCAGCTTAAGAGCCGCTAGCGGTCAAACATTCGACCTGATCATCAACGGCACTGCGGCCAGTTTAAATAATCAACTACCAGATATCGACGCCTCAGTGTTCAAGGGCGCGATGCTGGCATACGATATGATGTACGCCAAACAGCCAACCCACTTCATGCAATGGGCGCGCGCTAACGGCGCCACCAAAGCCGCCGACGGGCTGGGCATGCTGGTTGAGCAAGCAGCCGAAGCATTTTTTATCTGGAACCAACAACGGCCTGCAACCAAGCCAGTGATTCAGGCTCTAAAACAAGACTACTAAGTACGACTACCAGAGACGTCTATGATGGCTAACTATGCTTTTTACGATGAAGATATTCGTCAGCAATTTATCGAAGCGATAAATCCCTTTGGGCTTAGCTATGAGCTGGGCAAGCGCCAGGACGAATTACTGGTGACCCTCACTGATAAGCACGACCTGGATACAGAACTCGAAATCGATGCTATCTACAATCGCTTAATGGATGGCGGTCTGGATTTATGGGCCGATGCAGGTGGTACCGGCATCGAAACCAACTCCGCTGGGGTAAGGGTGCTGCTTAAATCCGGCGAAGCCTGTCAAATTCGCTTCGACACTGCGATGATGAACAAGCTGCTGAAGTGCTTAACCCCACAGGAATTAGAAGACCTGGTTCAAGAAATCGCCCTGGCGGTAGAAACCCCAACCGACAAACCGCTTTGTGAGTTATAAAACAGTCGCACGCTAATTTGATTTCACCTCAAACTTCCCTTGCGCCAGAAAATAGATGATTTGCTCAATCACTTCATCATTTCTCATAATAAAGGTGTGACCTGAATCGACCACCAGAAAGTCTTTCATCTCCTCTAGCTTAGCGCGCTCAACAGAAACCTTACCATCATCCTCACCCGGAATGAGCGGTGAGAACCACGGGTCGGAGGTTGAATTCCCTGCAATAATGCCTATCTCGCCCACAATCGGTTTGAGTTGACTCAAAAAACCACCGGGTTTAGTACTTAGGGCTTGACCCGCTGGCCCCATCGCCAACTCGTAGGCGCCATAGCCTTGTAGCAAATCTGCGACCTCACTCCCTTGATTAGGTGGCGCTAGCATGACGATCCGTCCCAGCCGGCTGATCTCCCTATCCTGAAGATACGCACGCACCAAAATCCCACCCAGGGAATGCGTTACAAAATGAATAATATTGGCATTTTGTTGCTCGCAATACTGCACCCCAGCGCCAACTGCCGATTCTGCCAGTGTAGTGATGAGATCTGATGTTGAGTCGTAAGATGAGTTCAACACCCCATAGCCTTCTTTAACCAGACGCGCTTCAATCTTAGCCATTGAGGAATGAGTTCGGCCCATACCGTGCAACACCACCACGCATTCGGCTGCCTCACTCGCAGCGCTTAGGCTGCCATTGACGAGCAGCGTACTAAAAGCCAGCAGAAGAAATAAACGACGCACCGTTATTTGTTCGACAGCCGCTTCGCGATGCGCACCAGCTGCGCGAGTTTGACTTCAATATCACGGCGCTTCTCAAGCAAGTGCTGCTTCAACTCATTCTTACGCACCAGCATAAAAAACACCCGAATATCTTCTCGTATGTGGCCAAGCTGGTCGTACATTTTCAGTGCTACCACTGAACTAATCACCACCAAGGCGGCATATATCAGCATCCATTTAGCACCATACCAGTGATAGACCAGCGCCAATTGTACGCCCCAGAAGATTGCAAACAGTAAACTTCCTACTAATATTTTCGCGGTGTCGTACTGATCTTCACCTTTGGCCAATCGTGTCGCGAGATGGCGCGTCAAACCATACGGTAAGCCGCTGTGAATCATAGCAAAACCCAATAAGGGCAAACCCAGCAAGATAAGCAACAGCATTCGAACGCTCTGTGCCAACACAAACCAGGGCTTATAGTTAAGGGTCAAATGATAGTCTTTTATGCCAAAGCGCCGAATTAAGCGTTCATAGGCGTGCAATTTATTGATGACTGCCCGAACTTTCTTAGGCTCGTGCTCACGTAATAGTTTCTGGCCCTCGATTAAACGCTGCAAGGCTGAAAATCGCTGTGCCAGACTACGCTTTCGAACCCTGCCTTGGCGCATCGCAAAAAACCGCTCCAACCGTCGGACCAAATCAATGTCATCCCAGGAATCCGCATTGACTGTCACCGCCTGCAAGCCTTGAGCAATCCGTTTGTTGACTTCGAGCACTGTCTGCCTTGGGCTTAAATCATCTGCCAAGTTTAAGTCAATCGGCCCTCCAAAGTTGACTAAAACATCACCTCGAAACCGCCCTTTGCGGCTGAAATTCAAACCCACTGGGATTACCTCGGGCGCAAACCCATTAGCTTCCAACGCGCCCAAGGTCAAGCGGGCTGCGCCTGATTTCAAATGGTGCAAATGCGAATCCGAGTGGCTTTGGCCTTCCGGGAAAATGATCAAGGTGCCCTGCTTAGCAAGCAATTCGTAGCAACGCACAAACGAATCTTTATTGTTGGCAACATTGCCCTCTTGGTCTCCGGGGCGATAAATCGGCACTGCACCCATCAATCGTAACCACGGTTTTAGCAAAGGGTTGGCAAACAAGCCGCTGCGCGCCAAAGGGTGAATGACTTTAGAGGTTGCGGCTTGAACAATCACTGGGTCAGCCAAGGCATTGACGTGATTTGCGCACAGGATTACACCTCTGTCATTAGGCAGGTTCGCCAACCCACTAATTTCAAACTGCCGATAAAACAGCGTCACTACACCCCGGCAAAAACGTTGCCAGAACGCGGTGAATAAGGTTGAATGACTCGCTTCCATGGCGACTCATTATGAAGCCTTTGGAGCGGCGGTACTACTCCTCGCTCCAGATTTATGCATGAAAGCTGGAATACGACTCAATAAATTCAAGCACCCAGAAGCACCAACCGCTATAGCGACAGTAGTGGCCGTGCCAACAACCGGCTATAATCCGCGCCCCTGATTACGCACGCTATTTCATGTCCGCTTCCTTATCCACCGCTGCTCAGTCTGAGATCCAACGCCGCCGCACCTTCGCGATCATTTCCCACCCGGATGCGGGTAAAACCACGCTGACCGAAAAGCTACTCCATTACGGCGGCGCAATTCAAATGGCGGGAACCGTTAAAGCCCGTAAAAGCGGCCGTCACGCAACATCGGATTGGATGGAGTTAGAGCAGCAACGAGGTATTTCGGTCACTTCTTCGGTGATGCAATTTCCATATAAAGACTCGGTGATTAACTTGCTGGATACACCGGGCCACGCTGACTTCTCGGAAGATACCTACCGCACCCTAACCGCTGTTGATTCAGCGCTGATGGTGATTGACGTTGCTAAAGGGGTTGAAGAACGCACGATTAAATTGATGGAGGTGTGCCGCTTACGGACTACGCCGATCATGACCTTCATTAACAAGCTTGACCGCGAAGGCCGCGACCCGATTGATTTGATGGACGAAGTTGAAGACGTATTAAAAATCCAGTGCGCACCAATGACTTGGCCGATCGGCATGGGCAAACGCTTGAAGGGGATTTATCGCCTGTATGATAATACGATTCGCTTATTTGCTGGCCGCGGCTGTGAAGGTGAAGAAGATGTATTGATCGATGGCTTGGATAACCCTGCGCTCGAAGCCGCGCTGGGTGCGGACCTGGTCGACGAATTACGCGAAGAAATTGAACTGGTGCAAGGCGCCAGCCACGAATTTGACCTGGATGCTTATCTAAATGGCGAGCTGTCTCCGGTCTTTTTTGGTTCGGCCTTAAGCCACTTAGGAACCGACGAATTGATGGATTGTTTCGTTCAATACGCTCCCGGCCCACAGGCGCGCGATACCGCCGAGCGCACGGTTCAGCCGGTTGAGTCAGCGTTCAGTGGCTTCGTGTTTAAAATACAAGCGAATATGGACCCGGCACACCATGACCGCGTCGCCTTTTTGCGCATTGTCTCGGGCAAATTTAGTCGTGGCATGAAAGTCCGGCACGTACGCGCGGGCAAAACCATGACGATCCATAACGCGCATACTTTTTTGGCCGCTAAACGCGATAACGCTGATGAAGCGTGGGCGGGCGATATACTCGGCATTCACAATCACGGCACCATCCAGATTGGCGACACATTTACCGAAGGCGAAGAACTGAAATATATGGGTGTTCCCA
The DNA here is from genome assembly GCA_965249035.1 of Candidatus Poriferihabitaceae bacterium. Taxonomy (GTDB): domain Bacteria; phylum Pseudomonadota; class Gammaproteobacteria; order Arenicellales; family Poriferihabitantaceae; genus CBDFKV01. The sequence continues at coordinate 1,384,652 of CBDFKV010000007.1, forward strand.
ACTTTGCACCCGAACTATTTCGCCGGGTACGCCTGCGAGACCCACTCAAAGCCAAGGCATTACAAAAAGGCTTGATCCAACTGAGCGAGGAAGGCGCTACCCAAGTCTTTCGCCCTATCATCAACAATGACTTGATTCTAGGTGCGGTTGGCATTTTACAATTTGACGTGGTCGCACACCGCCTCCAGCACGAATATGGGGTTGAGTGCAGCTTTGAATCCATCCCAGTCGCCGCCGCCCGTTGGGTTCATTTCGATTCACCGACCGCTGAAACCACCTTTAAGCGTAAAGCTGAAGTCAATTTAGCTTACGATGGTGCGGACTGTCTGGCCTATATTGCTCCTAACTTCGCCAATCTGCGCTTGACCGAAGAACGGTATCCAGAGGTGACTTTCATGTCGACGCGCGAAACTTAGCGACTTAGCGATAAAAAGGTGTCAGCCTTGATGTTCATGCAACACCGGCACTACCACGGTTTGCCCAGCGCGCAATGATCGCACCAACTCAGGATTAAGTCTGAGCACTAACCACATCGGCGCAGAGGCATCATTCGCAATCGACCATAAGGTCTGGCCAGACCCGACTTTTACCTGCTTAGTACCGACCAATTGGTAGTGTTCTTTCAACTCCTCCAGCAACACCTGATGGTATTCACTGCGACGCGTTTCAAACTGCTGAGTGTCGACCCCACTTTGTGCGGCAAGCAATAGCTTATCCCCAGGCTGAATCTCGTGCCCCACCCGAAAACCATTGAGGCGATTGATTGTTATCGATCGTCCAACTCTCAGCCAATCAGCATAATGACCAATGGTTTCCTCTGCCAACACCGTTGCCTGCCAATAAGTTTTACTACCCCTCTTGACTGACTTTAATTTCAGGTCTGGCAATTGATCAACCAACGACTTTATAGAGTCGGTAAGCGGTGATTCCCCGGCTGCCAGCGTGACCGATGGCCGATCATCCAACAGTGCAATCTGTGCGGTTTCCGTGCCGGGGATAGTCAGCTGTTGACCAACCTTTATCTTAGCTTTGCGCCCCAAATCATTAGCCTTAATCAACTGGCTGCACGGCACATCAAAAGCAGCGGCAATGGCACAGGCGGTATCGCCCTTAACCACAGCATAGCCTTGCGCGCCAGAACCTCCACTAGCGACCTGTTTAATTCGCTCGCTGGCCACTCCCGGAATTTTGAGGGCCTGGCCCACCTTGATCGCCGCTCTTCGTCCCAGGCGATTGACACTAATCAATTGCTTACAAGAGACCGAGAATCGTTCAGCGATCTGGCAGGCGCTATCACCTTTTTTAACGCTATAGCTGCCATCTTTAGCCAACGTGACTGAGGCCGCATCCACCATTGACTTAGATTTCACCTTGAGGCGTTGGCCCAGCTTTACCGTTGCTCTTTTGTTTAATCCATTGAGCGCAATTAAGGCTTTACAGGACATCTCGTATTGCTCTGCAATTTTGCAGGCTGTATCGCCCCGGCGAACCGTGTGCCGCGTCATTTTTTCGACCGCCTTTTCGCTAGCCATCGCTGCCTGAGAGTGTACGAATCGACCCGGAACATTGAGCCGTTGGCCAATACGAATGACACCACGTCGCCCCAAACTGTTGGCGGCAATCAACTCGGAGCATTTAACTTCAAATGCCCGCGCGATCGCACAGGCCGTATCACCACGGCGGACCCGATAAATCACTTTATCTTTGGCACTATCTTCCGGTGGTAATGCATTCAATGCAGCCAGATCATCAGCCCAACCACCTTTTTTTGACGGCAAATGTAGGCGCGTTCCAGCGGGAATTAGGCGCCAGTTATTCCACACGAAGCGCGTCAACGAGGCGTTACGGTGTTTTAGTTCCTTCTCGCTCAGCCCAAAATGGTATTTAATCCGCTCAATGGAGGTATCGTGAACCAAAACGATGGTGTTTTTCTCGCTTGGCGGCAGCTTTTTGACGTTACCAAAATAGTCATCGGCGTTGCGGGCCAAATGGCGCGCTGCTAAAAAGCTTGCGTAAAAATTCTTGACTGCCACCCGAAAACTGGGGGATCGATATTCGCGCAAGACTTTGTAAAAATCAGGCCCAACCTCATTGATCGCGCGACGCATGCCATTGATGCCATAGTTGTAGGACGTAACGATAAACGGCGCCAATGCTTCCTCACTAACATTTTTCTTGTGGGTTTTCGCTGCCTTAGTGAGCTTGGTCTGGGCTTCTTTAAAATAACGCATCGCACCACGGGTCGCGGCTTCGGGGTCAAGTCGTTCATCAACGGTCGCGTTTATTTCCAAACCCAAATTGCGTGCCGTCGCTGGCATGATTTGCCACATTCCCGCTGCGCCCACTTTGGAATAAGCGTCCGGTCGATAACTTGACTCAACAAACGGCAAATATAGAAACTCCGGCGACATCCCGCTGTCTGCAATCAGTTTCGAAACTAAACCTTTATACTGACTAAACCGTGTCAAAGCGCTCGTAAATTGATTTTTAACCCCACCTTGGCAGCGCAAGTTTTCTTTTGCCGCGAAGACGTTTTTGCTATTCAACGGTGAAATTTGTTGAGCCAATGCTTTCTGTAAACTACCTTTGGGCGGGTAGTCCTTTTTTAGATTCGCCGCTAAGCTGGTCAACGCTTTGCTGATTTGCAGGCGCCTTTTCTTGGCCTTGCTGGACGAACAGGATTTGGCACCTGGCAATACCTCGTAGACGCGCCAAGGGGACTCTGCATCATGCAGAACAATATCATCGCCATCCCACTGACTAAAAACCTGAATCCAAAAATCGACCCGCCGTTGAATCTCTGCTGGGCATGGGAAATCGCTCGCGCAATCCAGCTTATTTTTCGGAACCCACTCCTTAGCAGGTGTTGATAACGACAAGCACGCTAGCAATAAAGCGAGCGTCAACTCCCACAATCGACGAGATAACAAAGCGGTAATTCGTTTAAACAGAGAACCCAGATGCTAAACCGTTTTAGTTTTGCTGTAAAATACAGTTTCAAAATAACGTAAACCGTGTCTATGGCATCCTCCCCGACAGGTACCGCCTCTTCCCCTATCGAATTAAACAGTCGCGACGCGATCCTCAGCGAGCTGTCTGCACTGCTGAGCGCCTCCAAAGGCATAGATGAGGCACGCGCTAAAAAGGTCCGTAAAGCGATCGACAGTTTGAGTGTTGATGCGGCCGAAGAATCGTCAAAGGAAGAACAATCACAAGACCAGCAAATTCAAAAAAAGCTGGGGTCCTTAAGAAAGCGCATCAATCAGCAAGTTGAGCGCCGCGAGAAAGACTATGAAAGAGCCGTTGGCTTATTGGATGAACTTGAAACCGCTGTCCACGATAAAGAGCTTAAAAAAGCTGCCGATACCGAAAAACTACTGTTATCGATTTTGTCCAATATCCCGGGCCTATCCGAGCAGCGTTGGAAAAGTGCCGAAAAACGACTCAACCGTACTCGTCCGCAACTGCGCAAGCTACAGTCTTGGCGTCATTGGGGCACCACTCAGGCGAGGGAAGATTTGATCGACCAAGTCAAACTGCTACAAGGCAGCCGATTGCATCCCGAGAAACTCGCAAAAACCATTCAGGAAGCGCGCGACCAGTGGCGTGGATGGGATAAATCCGGCGACCACCCGACCAAAGACTTGTGGGAGGCATTTGATAAGGCCTGTGAAGTAGCCTATGAGCCCTGCATCGCTCACTTTAATCAACTCAAAGCGAACCGAAAACAGAACCTCGAAAAGCGTCGCGCGATCATCACAAAACTGAACGAACGCTTTGCTGCTACTGAATGGAATCAGCCGAATTGGCGGTCGATCGACCAGTTTGTTCGCACCAGTCGCCGCGATTTTTACAAAATTGGTAACGTTGATTACAAACACCGCACACCAACCGAAAAATCCCTCAATGCAGCGATTGACCCATTTGAACTGCACTTAGCACGAGAGCGTTCGCGCTGCTTAAAACAGCGCGAAAACTTAATTGTTGAAGTAACCGCGCTGACTGAAGTCGAGGACTTGCGCGCGGCAATGAACCAGTTGCAAACGCTAAAAGATCAGTGGGTGGTGACGGTTATCGATAAGCGCGGGATTGAAAACCGGCTGTGGAAGAAATACCAGGCCGCGTGTGACCTCATCTATCAGCGCCGTGATGCTGAACGCAAAGCACAAAATGTCGAGCGCGATACTAATTATCAGCAAAAACTGGGCATTGTCAAAACGCTGGAAGAACTCGCGACGACCAAGCCCGAAGAGCTGCTGGCCAATAGCTCACGATCAGCACAATTGCGTGATCAATGGCAGGAAATCGGTTGGGTCCCGCGCAAAGTCGAAAACCAGCTCAATAGTCGCTGGCGTGAAGCACAGAAGCAATTTCAAGCCGCACTCAAAAAAGCACAGTCACAGGCAGCCAATACCGAACTCGCCAATTTGCTCGCTGGCGCTGAGTTGTGTAATGCGATAGAGCAAGCGTCACTGGCTGGTAAACCTAAAGACGCGGATAAAGCGAAAAAGAAGTGGGAAAAGCTAGGTTCACTTAGCACCCAGGATCAAGCGCCGATGGATACGCGTTTCACGCAAGCGCTGGATGCGGCGGCTAACTACTCTGCGTCACAATTGGACACTCACCTAACCACCAAGCAAGAGGCTTGCCTCAAGCTAGAAGTCATGCTCGAGGTTGACTCGCCTGCGGAATTTCAAAAGCAGCGTATGGCTTACCAAATTGAGCGGCTGGCAGCATCAATGAAAAAGGATGCCAGCACTCAAGACAGTGCCGATACATTACTCAAACTCCTGTGCTACACCGCAGCGGTTCCAGCCCAATCGGCTGATGCCCTACAACAGAGGGTTCAACGCTGCTTTGAGCGCCATACTGCCTAGTCAATCCCACGCCCAATCTAACTATAGACATTCACAGCCGATGACCACCATCAAAAAAGAAGACTTTATCTCCAGTGTCGCTGACGCCCTGCAATATATTTCCTGCTATCACGGCAAAGACTTTGTTGATGCCATGTACCAAGCCTGGCAACGCGAGCAATCACAAGCCGCAAAAGATGCGATCACACAAATACTGGTCAACTCACGCATGGCCGCAGAGGGCCGTCGGCCAATTTGTCAAGACACCGGCATTGTCGTCGCCTTCTTGAAGATCGGCATGGACGTACGCTGGGATACCGACATCAGCATTCAAGAAATGGTCGATGAAGGTACGCGCCGTGCCTATATGGACCCCCACAATAAGCTGCGCGCTTCGGTGGTCTATCCACCCTATGGCAGCCGTACCAATACCCGGGACAACACCCCTGCGGTGGTTTATATGGAAATAGTTCCGGGTGATCAGCTTGAGGTGAAAATTGCGTCTAAGGGTGGTGGCTCAGAAAATAAAACTAAATTTGCGATTTTAAACCCCAGTGATAACTTGATTGACTGGGTACTCGAAACCGTACCTAAAATGGGCGCCGGCTGGTGTCCACCCGGCATGCTCGGCATCGGCATCGGCGGTACACCGGAAAAATCTGCGCTGATGGCGAAAGAATCCTTACTGGATCACGTCGACATGCCACAACTACTAGAGCGTGGTGCAAGCAATGACACCGAACAGCTACGCATTGACTTATATAAAGCGATCAACTCACTCGGCATAGGCGCCCAAGGACTGGGTGGTTTGACCACGGTATTAGATGTCAAAGTAAATACCTATGCTACCCATGCCGTGTCGCTGCCGATCACCATGATTCCAAACTGCGCGGCAACTCGACATCTGCACTTCAAATTGGATGGCAGCGGCCCAGCCACGTTTTCCCCTCCAAACCCTGATGATTGGCCGGACATCCCATTTGCCATCGATAATGCCACTCAGGTAGACCTGAACTCGGTAACTCGTGAAGAGGTCGGTAGCTGGAAGCCGGGGCAAACGCTGTTACTCAATGGCAAATTGCTGACTGGTCGCGATGCAGCGCATAAACGGCTTAGCGATATGCTTGCCAATGGCGAAGATTTGCCGGTCGATTTCAACAATCGCTTTATTTATTACGTTGGCCCGGTTGATCCGGTTGAGGGTGAAGTAGTCGGCCCTGCAGGCCCCACCACGGCTACTCGGATGGATAAATTCACCGAGATGATGCTGAATACCGGGCTGCTCGGCATGGTCGGCAAGGCCGAACGTGGACAACAAACCATTGACACCATCAAGCAACATCAATCGGTCTATTTGATGGCGGTTGGTGGCGCAGCTTATCTCGTCTCCAAAGCGATCAAAGCGGCCAAAGTCATCGCCTTTGAAGACCTCGGTATGGAAGCAATTTATGAATTTGACGTGGTGGATATGCCCGTGACGGTAGCGGTCGATAGCCAAGGCACCGCTGTCCATCAAACCGGCCCGGCCGAGTGGGCAGAGAAAATACGGGTGGAATTTAAGGCCTGATGAGCCAAGCCCAATCTCCGCATGACATCAATGCGCTGCGCCACCCCAAACACGCTCTCAGCTGGCTAGGCGTTGGCGCACTGCGTTTATTGGGCCTACTGCCCTACCCCGTAATTTATGCCCTCAGTGCGGTGCTGGGCCAACTTTCCTACTATTTACATAGCTCCCGTCGCCACGTTACTCTAACCAACCTACGCCTGTGCTTCCCTGAGTGGAGTGAGCGCAAGTGCCGCCGTGTCGCTCAGCGGCATTTCCGAATACTGCTGTGTAGCGTCCTGTCTATCGGCGTCGTCTGGTGGGGATCAAAATCTCGCCTGAAACGGGTGATTAAAGTCCGCGGGATGGAACATTTGGATGCTGCGATTGAGCAGCACAAGCAAAGCGGCCAAGGGATAATTCTGCTCGCCCCCCATTTTGTCACACTCGACGCGGGTGGGATGATCTTATCCAAAGACCAGCCAGTCCTATCGATGTATCAACGCAATCGTAATGATGTGTTTGATCATGTCACCTTTGTGCGACGAACTCGCTTCAATGCGGTTATCTATGACCGCAAAGCGCCTTTAACCAGTCTGATTCGGCTGATCCGGAATGGTCGACCGTTTTATTATCTGCCCGACCAAAATGCAGGTGCCTCCCACGGCATCTTCGTACCTTTCTTTGGCATCCCAGCGTCGACTTTCCCAGCCCTCGGAAAAATCGCGCAAGCGGGCAAAGCTGTTGTTATCCCCGTATTTTCGCGCACACTCACTTGGGGGCGCGGCATCGAAACCATCATCAAACCGCCACTCACCGACTACCCTAGCGGTGATCAATACGCCGATACTCTGCGAATGAATCAAGTCGTGGAGGCAGGTGCTCGCGAGCTAGAAGAAAATTATTTATGGTCGCACAAGCGTTTTAAGCGTCGTCCAGATGGGGAAGCCAGTCTTTATTAAACCCCCAATGATGCGCTATGGCTCCTGAAACTGTCATAAACCCGGCAACCGGACGGGCTTCCAACGCTGTTTTTTATCCCTCAAGCAATGCTAATCAGCGCCCTGACGGGATCGTGATAGACGCCATCATTATCCACTCGATCAGCCTGCCCCCTGGGCAGTTCGGTGGTAGCTGGGTACGGGATCTATTTTGTAATCAGTTGGATGCCAGTCTAGACGCCTATTTCTTTGAAATCTGCGGGCTACAGGTCTCCAGTCATTTTCTCATCCACAGAGATGGACGTTTATCGCAATTTGTGCCCACTAATCAACGCGCTTGGCACGCCGGGAGGTCAAGCTTATTGGGGCGTGACAATGTTAACGACTTCTCTATTGGCATTGAATTGGAGGGTGATGACTATTCTCCATTTAATGAACCTCAATATGACACCCTAAACTCTCTCGTTGCGGCCTTAGTGAATGAATATTCAGGGATTAATGCGGACCGCATAGTCGGTCACAGCGATGTCGCACCCGGCCGAAAAACCGACCCTGGCCCCTATTTTGACTGGAGTCGCATCGAATTTAAGGCAAAAAAAACGCGCCCCATATGAGCGCGTTATCGACACAAGACTCAAAGAACACTTACTCGTCTTCTTCGAAATCCTCGTCGTCATCGTCCCTATCGATTTGATCCAAGCCTTTCGCAGCCAGGATATCTCGGTCAACCAATTGTACAAACGCCATGGGGGCATTGTCACTGACACGATAACCGCATTTTAGAATACGAGTGTAGCCACCCGGGCGCTCGTTAAAGTGTGGGCCCAGTTCGTCGAACAGCTTGCCCACCATTTCACGGTCGCGTAAGCGTGCAAATGCTAAGCGTCGATTTGCAAGTGTCGGCGATTTGGCCATGGTGATCAGAGGCTCGACCACACGACGTAGCTCTTTTGCTTTGGGAACCGTAGTCCTGATTTGCTCGTGACGTAGTAACGATGTTGACATATTACGGAACATCGCATCGCGGTGCGAGGCGTTACGGTTTAGTTTTCTTCCAGATTTACGGTGGCGCATTTCTACAACCTATATTTAGTCAGTGACGATTGATGCTGGCGGCCAATTTTCAAGCTTGGTGCCTAATGTATAGCCGCGTTCGGCCAAAACGTCTTTAATTTCAGTGAGCGACTTTTTGCCGAGATTGGGTGTTTTGAGCAAATCAGTTTCCGATCGCTGCACCAAATCGCCGACATAGTAGATATTTTCTGCTTTCAGGCAGTTAGCTGATCGAACCGTGAGTTCTAAATCATCAACTGGGTTCAATAAGCCAGGATCCACTTCAGGCTCTGGTTCATCAGCCGCTTGAATGGTGGACTCCTCCAGGTTCACAAATGTAGCGATCTGTTCGTGCAAAATAGTCGCCGCACGAGTAATCGTTTCTTTCGGGTCAACCGCGCCATTACTTTCCATCTCAATGATCAAGCGATCCAGGTCGGTGCGCTGCTCAACCCGTGCATCTTCAACCTGATATGAAACACGGCTGATCGGGCTATACGAAGCGTCTAGATGAATCACACCGACTTCTTCATTTTCATCAGGAGTTCGGCGCGATAGGGCGGTTTCATAACCCCGGCCGACGCGTATCGTCAAGTCCATATTGAGCGAACCCTCTTTAGTGACGGTCGCAATATGATGATCAGGGTTGACAATTTCGGCCGCGTGCTCGGTTTGAATATCAGCCGCAGTAATGGTGCATGGGCCTTTTTTATTGATCGTCAAAACTGCCTCTGAACGCTCGTTCAAGCGCACGGACAACCCTTTTAAATTCATCAAGATGTCGATAACATCTTCTTGCACGCCTTCGATAACGGAGTACTCATGCAATACGCCTTCAATTTTGACTGAAACTACCGCCGCACCTGGAATGGATGAGATAAGAATTCGGCGTAGCGCATTACCCAAGGTATGACCAAAACCACGCTCGAGCGGTTCTATAACTACTCGGCATTCGTTGGGTGTTTCATTATCGATTTCTACGATTCGAGGTCGCAAAAATTCTAGTGTTGATAGTTCTGACATCGTGATCCCTGTGTTGAGATTAACGTGCTAAAAGCGGTATGGGCTAAAGGCAGTTATGAGCTTACTTCGAGTACAGCGCAACGACCAGCGACTCGTCAATATCGGGTGGCAGTTCACTGCGCTCAGGCATAGCCTTGAATTCGCCTTTGACTTTGGCGACATCGACGCTGACCCAATCGACAAAGCCAATTTGTTCAGCAATTTCTAACGCAGATTTGACGCGCAATTGGCTTTTACTCTTTTCACGGATTTCAACCACGTCGCCCGCTGTCACCTGATAAGAAGGAATATTAACGACTTTGCCGTTAACCATAACCGTCTTGTGGCTAACCATCTGCCGTGATTCTGCGCGTGTCACGCCAAATCCCATACGATAGACTACCGTATCCAAGCGTGATTCCAGCAATTGCAAAAGATTGACACCGGTTGGACCCTTCATGCCATCGGCCTTTTTATAGTACGACAAAAATTGTTTTTCCATCACCCCATAAATACGACGCAGCTTTTGTTTTTCACGCAGCTGGGTTCCGTAAACCGTGACCCGAGGACGACGCATACTCGCAGTCTGACCTGGTGCACGATCAAATTTACATTTTGACTCGATCGAACGGGCGGGGCTTTTCAGGAATAAATCCGTGCCTTCGCGACGCGCGAGCTTACATGTTGGACCAATATATCTTGCCATCTTATTAGACTCTTAAAGTGGTTACACGCGACGGCGCTTAGGAGGGCGACAGCCGTTATGCGGAAGTGGCGTAACGTCGGTCAAATTCTGAATCTCAAAACCAGCAGCGTGCAATGCACGGGCAGCTGACTCACGACCAGGGCCAGGGCCATTGAATAAGACATCCAAAACTTGGATACCATGTTCCTTAGCCTTCTCAGCACACTGCTCAGCAGCAACCTGCGCCGCGAAGGGGGTACTTTTACGTGAACCTTTAAAACCTGCGTGACCGGCTGATGACCAGCACAGCGCATTGCCGTGACGGTCAGAAATAGTGACGATCGTATTATTAAAAGTGGCGTGAACGTGTGCTACACCTTCAGTGACGCGCTTTTTAACTTTCGCTTTAGTTTTGGATTTAGAGTCTGATTTTGCCATGAGGTATTGATCCGTTTAACAGTGCTATGATGCGTGTGGAGGGCTTATCGCTTAATCGGGCGACGAGGTCCTTTACGCGTTCTTGCATTCGTTTTGGTGCGCTGGCCACGCAGTGGCAAGCCACGACGATGGCGCATGCCGCGATAGCAGCCCAAGTCCATCAGTCGCTTAATACTCATCGACACTTCACGACGAAGATCACCTTCGACCACGAAGTTACTCGCCTCAGCGCGCAAACGCTCGGCTTGCTCTTCGCTAAGGTCTTGTACTTTAGTATGGCGTTCAATCCCTGCAGCGTCGCAAATCTGTTGCGCGCGCGGACGGCCAATACCGAAAATATGGGTCAAACCAATCTCAATATGCTTGTGACTGGGAAGATTAATACCTGCAATTCGTGCCACTGATAACTCTCTACAATTTAATCATTTTATCTGCGTCAACCAATGCCCAATATTTGGGCCTTTAGCTGGCGCTCAAGAACAAAGCGCGTCCCCTCGAAAAAGGGCGCGCGATGTTAACAAAAACACACGGCAGACACAACACTCGCGTTGCGAGTAACGCCTGCTTTTTACTCACTAGCCTTGTCGCTGCTTGTGACGCGGATCTTTACAAATTACGCGTACCGCTCCGTGACGTCGGATCACTTTGCAGTTGCGACAAATCTTTTTTACCGATGCTCTTACTTTCATTGCTGAACTCCGTTGTGACGTTTGCGGACAATTAGCCGACAAACATTCATCGTAAACTTAATAATGTCTAGCGTGGCAAACCACCGCCCATGACGCTCGACTTTTTCATAATGCTTTCGTATTGGCGTGACATCAAGTGCGATTGTACCTGCGTGATCAAATCCATCAGAACGACCACGATAATCAACAGCGAGGTGCCGCCAAAATAAAAGGGAACACTGAACTTAACGATCAGAAATTCCGGAATCAAACACACAAAAGTGATGTACAAGGCGCCAATAAAGGTTAAGCGCGACACTACTCCATCAATATAACCCGTAGTTTGTGCGCCCGGGCGAATACCTGGCACGTACGCACCTTGATTCTTCAAATTGTCAGCAATCTCTTTAGGATTAAAGATCATCGCGGTGTAGAAGAAACAAAAGAATATAATCATTCCCGCATATAACAATGTATAGACCGGCTGGCCCGGCTGTAAAGTCGTGGCGATATCGCGCAACCACAGCAGGCTTTCATCGCTGCTGCCAACGAAGCTACCCAAGCTGGCAGGAAACAAAATAATACTCGAAGCAAAGATCGGTGGAATAACGCCAGCCATGTTGAGCTTCAAAGGCAAAAAGCTGGTTTGCGCCTGCACCATCTTACGACCTTGCATACGTTTAGCGTAATGAATAGGAATCCGTCGTTGGGCACGTTCGACAAATACCACAAAGTAGGTAATCGCCAACACCCCAACAAATAACACCAACACGAAGATCGGGCTAAACTCGCCGTTGCGTGCTAACTCCAAGGTTCCACTGATCGCAGCGGGTAACCCCGAAACAATCGACGCAAAAATAATCAACGAAATACCATTGCCGATACCGCGCTCGGTCACTTGCTCACCTAGCCAAACCAAGAACATAACGCCCGCAACCAAGGTCGCTCCCATGATGACTTTAAAACCCAAGCCTGGGATCAGAACCACTGAACTGCCGCCTACCTGCTGCGCTTCAACCGCCACTGCGATACCTATCGCCTGGAACGTGCCTAACATGACCGTGCCGTAGCGCGTGTATTGCGTAATTTTGCGTCGACCCGCTTCACCTTCCTTTTTCAGTTGCTCCAGATGAGGAACCACCGCCGTCATCATTTGAATGATGATTGAAGATGAAATATAGGGCATTACGCCCAACGCGAATATCGACAGGCGCTCCAATGCGCCACCGGAAAACATATTAAATATGTCCAGGATCGACCCACGGGTTTGGTCGAACATGGCCGCAACGGCAACCGGATCCACTCCTGGAACCGGTAAGTGCGTGCCTAAGCGGAACACCAATATCGCGCCCAGAACGAACAAGATTCGATTCTTGAGCTCACCCATATTACTTAGCGTTCCGCCATTGGCGGCTGCTTTGGTACCGGAATTTGGACGCTTTTTAGCCATTGCTATTTATATATGCAGCTGGGTCTATTTGACCTTGCCGCCCGCTTTTTTGATCGCCGCAACCGCACCTTTGGTTGCGCCGAGACCTTTAACCGTTACCGCACGATTTAACTCACCCGACAAAATGACTTTCGCCTTGGTGATATGCTTTGGCACCACGCCTTCTGCTTTGAGTGTTTCCAAATCAACGACCTCTGCCTTCATGCTGCTGAGTTCGTTCAAACGAATTTCTGCAGTGTGAAGATTCTTTGGCGTACTAAATCCACGCTTAGGCAAACGACGTTGCAACGGCATTTGGCCGCCTTCAAAACCAGTTTTATGAAACCCACCTGAGCGGGATTTCTGGCCTTTGACACCACGTCCGGCGGTTTTACCCACACCAGAACCCGTGCCCCGTCCAACACGCTTGCTGTTTGGGCGTGACCCTTCGGCCGCCTTAATCGTATTCAGCTTCATTCTTAAACCTCTTTAACCTCAAGCATGTAAGATACTTTATTGATCATGCCGCGATTTTCAGGCGTATCCAAAACCTCAACGGTATGATGCATACGACGCAAGCCTAGGCCACGCACGCAGGCTTGGTGCTTTTTCAAGCGACCATGAATACTGCGCACTTGCGTAACGCTCAATTTCTTATCTGCCATTGCTGGTATTCTCTTTAATCTTCTGGGTTAGTCTTTTCGGTCAGTCTAAATGTCTTCGACGTCTTTGCCACGCTTTGCAGCAATCTGCTGAGGGCTACGCATATTCGCCAACGCATCCAAGGTTGCTCGTGTGACGTTAACTGGATTGGTCGTGCCGATTACCTTTGCCAACACATTTTCAACACCCAAGCACTCGAACACGGCACGCATCGTGCCACCGGCAATAATCCCGGTACCTTCTGATGCTGGACGTATAACTACCCGAGCTGCACCATGACGACCCACCGCAGGATAGTGGAACGTATCACCATCTAAACGGACTTTAAACATATTCTGGCGTGCATTTTCCATCGCTTTCGACACGGCATTCGGCACTTCACGTGCTTTTCCACGGCCCATACCGATACGACCTTTGCCGTCACCAACCACGGTAAGCGCAGAAAAACCAAATACACGACCACCTTTTACCACTTTGGCTACGCGGCGTATATTGATCAATTGCTCATTCAGATCGCTACTTTCATCGTTGCGTCGTCTGTCGTTTCTAGCCATCTTAGACCTCTTAATAAAACCTGGATACCAAAGTTCTTAGAACTTCAGTCCCGCTTCGCGCGCTGCATCAGCAAATGCGGCAACACGACCGTGATACTTAAAACCTGACCGGTCAAATGCGACCGACTCAACTTTGGCGTCTTTTGCGCGCGCAGCAATGACAGTACCCACTGCTTTAGCAGCATCGACATTGCCACCGTTGCTAATCTCTTTACGCACTTCGGCATCCAGCGTTGACGCTGATGCTAATATTTTATGTTCGCCGTCGATGAGCTGCGCATAAAAATGGCGCGGCGTACGATGCACGCTCAAACGATTGACGCCCAGGCGCTGGATGTGCGCGCGCGTCTTACGTGAACGGCGTATTCTCGATTGTTTCTTTGAGTTCATGCTTAATCTCTGACTAACGAATATTGCTAAACTTTCAAGTGCTGCTACAACTAGGCTATATTTACTAGACTTTCTTAGCTTGCTTGCGCATCACATACTCATCCGCATAACGAATACCTTTACCTTTATACGGCTCAGGTGGACGATAACTGCGGATATTGGCAGCGGTCTGGCCTACTGCCTGTTTGTCCGACCCGCGAATAATAATTTCCGTCTGGGTTGGAGTTTCTGCGGTAACCCCTTCAGGCAATTGATGCTTAATATCGTGCGAATACCCTAACTGCAAGTTGATTACCTTACCTTGTGCTTGAGCGCGATAGCCCACTCCAATAATGGTGAGTTTTTTCTCAAAGCCTTCGGTCACGCCCATCACCATATTGTTGATCAACGAACGCGTGGTTCCTGACATGGGGCGTAATTGTGGCTTCTTTTCGTCCAGTGAAACGTTCAGTTCACCGTCCTTAATATCAACGCTGATGCCATCCAACATTTGTAGGGAGTGCTCGCCTTTCGGCCCTTTAACCGTCACCTTACCCGCGTCGTTTTTAACTTCAACGCCTGCTGGAAGGGTGATCGGTGCTTTTGCTATACGTGACATTTCACTAAACTCTTCTGAATTAATGGGCTAATTATTACGGTTTTTCTAGAAAACCGTGCAAACCACTTCACCACCGATACCCGCCGCTTTAGCAGCTTTGCCGGTCATCATGCCTTTTGAAGTCGAAATGATCGCGGTACCCAATCCACCGTATACCTGCGGCAAACCCTCAACGTGACTATAAACTCGGCACCCTGGTGTGCTGACGCGTTTCACTTCTTCAATAACTGGCTCGCCCTGGAAATACTTGAGCTTAATGGTTAAGGTTTTCTTTCCACCTTCTTCGTCAACCTTGAAGCTTTTAACATAGCCTTCATCTTTCAGCACGGTTGCTATCGCCGCTTTGGTCACTGAAGCCGGCATACTTACTTTCATTTTAGAGGCTGTTTGCGCATTACGAATGCGAGTCAGCATATCGGCGATGGGATCTTGCATACTCATGATATTCTCCTACCAGCTAGCTTTGACGACGCCAGGGGCTTCGCCACGCATCACAATTTCACGAATCCGTGAACGGGCCAAACCAAATTTGCGAAAATAGCCATGCGGACGACCTGTCAACGCGCAACGATTACGATAGCGCGACGGCGATGAATCTCGTGGCAGCTTTTGCAACGCAACCATCGCAGCCCATTTATCGTCATACGTCGTATCTTCGTCTTTAATCGCAACCCGCAATGCCTCTCGACGTTCTGCATATTTTTCTGCAAGCTGCTTACGCTTTACATCGCGATGAATCATTGATTTCTTTGCCATCTTCCTAACCTTTCAGTGGGAAATTGAATGCTTTCAGCAAGGCTTGCGCGTGCGCATCTTCTTCTGCATCTATTGTTAAACAAATATCCATACCCCGTAAGGCATCGACCTTGTCGTATTCGATTTCCGGGAACACGATTTGTTCTTTGATACCAAACGAGTAATTTCCGCGCCCGTCAAAGGACTTAGGGTTCAAACCCCGGAAGTCTCGAATACGTGGAATTGCGATAGAAATCAAACGATCCAAAAACTCATACATGCGCTCGCGGCGTAAGGTGACTTTGGCACCAATGGGCCAACCTTCACGGATTTTAAACGCTGCTTCGGATTTACGGGCATTACGTACAATCGCTTTCTGGCCGGTGATCTTTTGCAAATCATCGGTCGCGAATTCCAATACTTTCTTATTACCTATCGCTTCACCCAAACCCATGTTAAGGGTAATTTTCTTCAGCCGCGGCAAACGCATCGGGTTTTCTAGGCCCAATTCTTTTTGCAGCTGTGGTGCAATTTCGTCGCGATAGGTATCTTGTAATCTAGCCATTTTTACTTACTCCGAACGCTGCCTAAGCCACGTCCACTTGCTCACCATTGGATTTAAAGACGCGCACTTTTTTGCCGTCTTTAAGGATTTTAAAACCGATGCGATCGGCTTTACCCGACGCTGGGTTGTACAAACCTAAGTTCGACAACTGAATGGGCGCCTCTTGATCAATAATGCCGCCGGTTTCGCCGGTTTGTGGATTACCACGCACGTGTTTTTTGACGATATTGATACTATCAACCATGGCCTTGCCATTGGTCAGCACCCTTAATACCGTGCCTCGCTTGCCTTTATCACGGCCCGCCAACACGATTACATCATCACCTTTACGAATCTTTCTCATTTTCTATCTCGTCGTCTCTCTAATAGCCCGTTAAGACCTATAGCACTTCAGGTGCCAATGAAATAATACGCATGAAGTTTTGCGTACGCAGTTCACGTGTCACCGGGCCAAAAATGCGGGTGCCAATCGGCTGCAACTGAGGGTTCAGTAACACGGCCGCATTCGAATCAAAGCGGATCTTTGAACCATCACGGCGCCGTACACCATGTCGGGTTCGTACAACCACCGCATCGTAAACGTCGCCTTTTTTTACTTTGGAACCAGGCAAGGCTTCCTTGACACTGATTTTAATCACGTCACCGATGCCAGCGTAACGACGCTTGGAGCCACCGAGAACCTTGATGCACATAACTTCTTTAGCACCGCTGTTATCCGCGACCTTCATTCTGGATTGCATCTGAATCATTGCAAGTTCCTCTTATTCTGTTATCAGCCTAGCGCGCACGCTCGACTACTTCAACCAAACGCCAGCTTTTGGTTTTTGACAGCGGACGACATTGTTCAATAACAACCACATCACCTTCGTGACAGTCATTATTTTCATCATGCGCGTGCAACTTGGAAGAACGTTTAATGAACTTCTTGTACAACTTATGTTTTTCCTGGCGCTCGACCAAAACCACAATACTTTTGTCCATTTTAGCGCTAACCACACTGCCTTGGACTGCGCGTTGTACTTTTGGAGCTGCAGACACGTCGCTTTCAGTCTTTGCTTCTGCCGATTTATTTTCTTCAGCTGCCATCACTTATCACCGGATAATTCGTTGAGCACGGTTTTCACGCGCGCAATATCTTTCTGCACGACTTTGAAACGGGCCGGGTTGGCCAACTGGCCACTGGCACGCTGCATGCGCAGATTAAACTGTTCCTTGCGAAGCCCCATCAATTCCTTGACCAGGTCTTCTTGGGATTTACTTCTTAACTCACTCGCTAACATGGTTGCACCTTGATCAACTAACTGGAATGGCGTGAGACGAAAGTCGTCTTCATCGGCAGCTTCTGTGCCGCCAAACGAAACGCTTCACGCGCCATCTCTTCAGTAACACCTTCCATTTCATAAAGCATCCGACCAGGCTGCACTAAAGCGACCCAATGATCAACGCTGCCTTTACCTTTACCTTGACGAACTTCAAGAGGCTTCTTGGTAATTGGTTTATCTGGAAATACTCGGATCCAGATGCGCCCACCACGCTTGACGTAACGCGTCATCGCCCGTCGTGCGGCTTCAATCTGACGTGATGTCAAGCGGCCACGGCCGGTTGACTTCAGACCAAACTCGCCAAAGCTCAATTTATTCCCGCGCTGCGCTAAGCCACGATTGCGGCCTTTATGCATTTTGCGGAATTTAGTACGTTTCGGTTGTAACATTGTTTAATAACCTTCAATCAACAGTGCTAAGCACTCTTTTTGGTTTCTTCAGCTGTCTCAACAACTTCGTTTTCAGCAAAAACTTCGCCTTTGAATATCCAGACTTTAACGCCTAGAATCCCGTAGGTAGTCAGCGCTTCCGATTGGCCGTAATCAACGTCCGCACGCAATGTATGCAAGGGCACTCGACCTTCGCGATACCACTCAGAACGCGCTATTTCAGCGCCGTTCAAACGGCCAGAAACCATGATTTTGATGCCTTGTGCGCCTAAACGCATGGCATTTTGCATCGATCGCTTAGTCGCACGGCGAAAAGCCACGCGGCCTTCTAACTGCTGTGTAATGCTGTCGGCAACCAACTGCGCGTCGATCTCTGGCTTGCGTAACTCTTCAACCGAGATTTGCACCGAACCCTTGACCATTCCATTTAACTCAGCACGGAGCTTTTCAATGTCCTGGCCTTTCTTGCCAATAACAATGCCGGGACGGGCCGTATTAATTTTGATATTAATATTGTCCGCATTGCGCTCAATATTGAATTTACTCACCGCCGCATTAGCTAAGCGACGCTTTAGATAGTTGCGTAGATTTTGATCTTCGATCAGTTGATCCGCGTAATCACGCCCTGTGGCAAACCACTTGGAATTCCAGTCACGAATGATGCCGAGACGAATGCCGTTTGGATGTACTTTTTGACCCATTTCGTTATCCTGTCTTGTTTTCTCTGCTATTTACGCTTACGCGGCTCATCACTGACTGCGATGGTAACGTGTGAAGTTCGCTTAAGAATCTGTGTTCCGCGCCCTTTGGCTCGTGCACGAAAACGCTTTAGTGTCGGCCCTTCATCGACCATCGCCAGACTTACCCATAGCTCGTCAATATCTGCACCTTCGTTGTGCTCGGCATTGGCGATCGCTGAATTCAAGGTCTTAGAAAGCAGTTTCGCTGCTTTCTTTGGGCTGAACTGAAGAACTTCCAACGCTTTTTCAACCGGCATGGTACGAATCTGGTCAGCAACCAGACGCACCTTCTGCGCTGAAATTCGGTTGTATTTAGACAGTGCTCGAACTTGCATGATTAACTCACCTTCCGATCTGATTGGTGTCCACGAAACGTACGAGTCGGAGCGAACTCGCCCAACTTGTGTCCCACCATGTTTTCGTTGATCAAAATCGGAATATGCTGTCTGCCGTTATGTACGGCAACAGTCAAGCCAACAAACTCAGGCATGATCATTGAGCGGCGCGACCAAGTTTTAATCGGTCGACGATCACTATTTTCAGCGGCAACCAAAACTTTGGCCCACAAATGATGGTCTACAAATGGACCTTTACGTATTGAACGAGGCATAATTATTTCTTCCGTCTACGAATAATCATCTTATTCGATAACTTATTACTGCGCGTACGATAACCTTTGGTTGGCACACCCCATGGTGAACAGGGGTGACGACCACCAGAAGTACGACCTTCACCACCGCCATGCGGGTGATCCACCGGGTTCATGGCCACACCACGAACAGTCGGACGAATCCCGCGCCAGCGCTTAGCACCGGCTTTACCGAGCTTGCGCAGGCTGTGCTCGGAATTACCCACCACACCAATCGTTGCGCGACAATCGATGTGCACCCGGCGCATTTCGCCAGAACGTAACCGTAATTGTGCGTAACCACCTTCGCGACCGATATATTGAACTGAAGTACCTGCAGAGCGCGCAATTTGTGCACCTTTGCCGGGCTTCATCTCAACGCAATGAACCACCGTACCAACGGGGATATTCTTAAGTGGCATCGCGTTGCCAGGCTGAATACCTGCGTCAACGCCAGACCGCACCGAATCTCCAACTGCCAAACGGCGGGGCGCGATTATATAGCGTCGCTCACCGTCTGCGTAAAGTAAAAGCGCAATATTTGCACTTCTATTTGGATCATATTCCAAACGCTCGACTTTTGCGGGTACACCATCCTTGTTGCGAAGGAAGTCAATCATTCGATAATGGCGCTTATGACCACCACCACGATGACGAACCGTAATTTGACCAGAATTATTTCGGCCACTAATGGCGTTCTTGGCTGTTGTCAGCGCAGGGTAAGACCGGCCTTTGTGCAGGTCTTTATTTACCACGCGTACGGTGCCGCGTTGTCCAGGTGTTCCTGGTTTTAGTTTTAACAGTGCCATGGTGACTACTCTTTTTAAACTACCTAATTAGTAAATGATTAATGAATGCCGTGCTTTAACCAGCCAAGCCAATAAAATCAATATCGTGACCTTCTTGTAAGCGAACCATTGCTTTTTTCCAATCACTGCGTTTGCCTTCCATACGACCAAATCGCTTTTTCTTGCCCTTAACGACAACGGTCTTTACATCCGCAACCTTAACGTCGAACATGGCTTCAACTGCCGCCTTAATTTCAGGCTTAGTGGCATTCTTGGCCACTTCGAAAGTGATTTGATTATCCTTATCAGCGTGCCCAGCGGACTTTTCAGAAACGTGGGGCCGTCGAATTATTTGATAAATACGTTCCGGGTTCATGCCAAGGCCTCATCAATTTGTTTCAAAGCATCGCTGCTGATAATCACCTTTTCAAAAGCAACCAAACTAACCGGATCAACAGCACTGATTGTGGTTGTGGCGATATTCTTAATATTGCGCGCCGACAACATCACGTTGTCATCTTGCTCGGCCAAAACGATCAATGCATTGCTGGCTTCTAGTTTGTTCAACTTGGCCGCCAGCTTTTTGGTGTTGGGTGTTTTCATCGACAATTCATCGATCACTATCAGCCGATCCTGGCGAGCCAGCTCAGACCAGATAGAACGTAACGCACCACGAAACATCTTGCGGTTGACCTTTTGCGCATAGCTGCGGTTCTGGCTGGGGAAAGTCACACCACCACCCGTAAAAATCGGGCTACGAATGGTGCCAGCACGTGCGCGACCAGTACCCTTTTGACGCCAAGGTTTTTTACCACCACCGCTAACCGCGCTGCGATTCTTTTGCGCGCTGGTGCCTGATCGGCCACCCGCTAGATAGGCGGTCACCACTTGATGGATCAGCGCTTCATTAAAGTCGGCACCAAAATTCGCATCAGACAGCTCGACCTTGCCGGAGCCGCTGGTGAGTTTTAGTTGTACGCTCATTTCTTAATTCTCTTTTCTGTTGGGTTCTAATCTAGCTGCAGCGTCACAAGCACTAATGCTTAATCGACGGCGTGACGATTACATTCATGCCTTTGGAGCCTGGAATCGAACCGCTAACCAGTAATAAATTTCGCTCTGCATCGACCCGTACTATTCTTAAGCCCTGCTGAGTCACTCGTTCATTACCCATATGACCCGCCATTTTCTTGCCTTTAAAAACTCGGCCTGGCGTTTGGTTTTGACCGATAGAACCGGGCAAACGATGCGATTTAGAGGCACCGTGAGTGGCACGACCACCACGGAACCCATGACGCTTCATGCCGCCTTGAAAGCCTTTACCTTTGCTGGTTCCGGCAACATCAACTTTTTGATCCGCATCAAACAGCTCAACCGTAATTTCAGCACCCGCTTCATACTCATGACCGGCATCTACGCGGAATTCCCAAGTACCACGACCTGCTTCAACTCCGGCTTTGGCAAAGTGACCTTTCATCGCCTTAGTAACTCGATTCGGTCGACGCTCGCCAGTGGTGACTTGCAAAGCAGAATATCCGTCAACCTCAGCACTGCGCACTTGGGTAACTCTATTAGGCGTCACTTCAATTACCGTTACTGGCGTTGAATCACCATCTTCGCTGAAGACGCGTGTCATGCCGATTTTTTTACCTACCAAACCTAAAGTCATTGTTCTACCTATTGTCTCTCTACGTCAGCTTAAAACTAATTAGTTAAGCTTAATATCCACACCAACACCTGCTGCGAGATCAAGCTTCATCAACGCATCAACGGTCTTGTCGGTCGGCTCAACGATATCCAAAATACGCTTGTGCGTACGGATCTCGAGTTGATCACGGGATGTTTTATTGACGTGTGGCGAACGCAAAATGTCAAAGCGTTCTTTACGGGTTGGCAAAGGGATCGGCCCTTTAACCAATGCACCCGTTCGACGCGCCGTCTCTACGATTTCTATCGCAGAACGATCGATCATTTTGTGATCGTACGCTTTCAAACTGATACGAATTTTTTGACTTTCAACCTTCACAGTGTTCGCCCTCTATCGTCTCTTAAAAATCTGGTTAAACGTGCTCGGATTACTCGTGAATCTTGGCAACAACACCCGCACCTACGGTACGACCGCCTTCACGGATCGCGAATCGTAAACCTTCATCCATCGCAATCGGTGCAATCAGGTTTACATCCATCTTGATGTTATCCCCAGGCATGACCATTTCAACGTCATCCGGCAAAATCACTTCACCCGTTACGTCGGTCGTACGAAAATAAAACTGCGGACGATAGCCTTTGAAAAATGGCGTATGTCGGCCACCTTCTTCTTTGCTCAAAATATACACTTCCGCTTCAAACTTGGTGTGCGGCGTAATCGATCCCGGCTTGGCCAATACTTGACCACGCTCGACTTCTTCACGCTTGGTGCCACGCAACAAAATACCCACGTTATCACCTGCCTGACCCTGGTCCAGCAGCTTGCGGAACATCTCAACACCCGTACACGTTGTCTTGGTAGTGTCGTGAATGCCCACAATCGCAATGTCTTCACCCACCTTGATCACGCCACGCTCGATTCGGCCGGTAACTACCGTACCACGGCCTGAGATTGAGAATACGTCCTCAACCGGCATCAGAAAATCACCGTCAATCGCACGATCAGGCTCTGGAATGTAGGTATCCAGCGCTTCGGCTAATTTTAAGATTGAGCCTTTACCCATATCTGACTCATCACCTTCCAACGCTTTCAGCGCAGAACCAATGATGATAGGCGTATCGTCGCCTGGGAACTCGTAGCTATCCAACAACTCACGAATTTCCATCTCAACCAATTCCAACAACTCTTCGTCGTCAACCATGTCGGCTTTGTTCATATACACAATAATGTACGGAACACCTACCTGACGTGACAACAAGATATGCTCACGGGTTTGTGGCATCGGGCCATCAGCGGCTGAACACACCAGAACCGCTCCGTCCATTTGCGCGGCACCGGTGATCATGTTCTTTACATAGTCAGCGTGGCCGGGGCAATCAACGTGCGCATAGTGCCGATTCGCTGTTTCATACTCAACGTGCGCAGTTGAGATCGTAATCCCACGCTCACGTTCTTCTGGGGCGTTGTCAATCTCATTGAAGTTCTTCACTTCGCCACCGAATTCTTTAGCCAATACCAGCGTCAATGCCGCTGTTAAGGTGGTCTTACCGTGGTCAACGTGACCGATAGTGCCTACGTTAACGTGCGGTTTGTTTCTCTCAAATTTTTCCTTAGACATGATCTTTTATCTCTTAAAAATCTGTTGTGTAAATTAAATGAATACTTAGCTGCGGCCTTTGGCCACTTCTTCCGCGATACTGGCTGGCACCGGCGCATACTTCTGAAATTGCATGGTATACGTAGCACGACCCTGGGTAGCTGAGCGCAATGAAGTCGCATAGCCAAACATTTGTGACAGCGGAACTTCAGCCTGAACGACCTTGCCTGAGGGCGCATCATCCATTGCTAGAATCACACCTCGGCGTGAATTCAAATCGCCGTTGACGCTACCCATATAGTCTTCAGGTGTGACCACCTCAACCGCCATAATCGGCTCAAGCAATTGTGGCTTCGCTTTTCGAGCACCTTCACGGAACGCCTGAATACCAGCGGCCTTAAACGAATGCTCCGAAGAGTCCACGTCATGATAAGAACCATCATACAGCGTAGCGCGGATATTCAACATGGGATACCCAGCAATAATACCCGACTGCAATGCTTGTTCTATGCCTTTTTGAACCGAGGGAATATATTCACGAGGAACGGCTCCCCCTTTGATTGCATCAACAAACTCAAAGGTCGGCGCATCATCTTCATCAGAAGGTGGCAAGGGCTCAAAGCGTACATGGACGTGACCATACTGGCCGCGACCACCGGTTTGCTTGACGTATTTGGATTCCTGCTCCACCATTTGCGTTATCGTCTCACGATAGGCTACTTGTGGTTGCCCCACATTAGCTTCAACGCTGAACTCGCGACGCATGCGGTCGATAATAATATCCAGGTGCAATTCACCCATACCAGAAATAATGGTCTGGCCTGATTCTTCATCGGTCTTAACCCGAAACGAGGGATCTTCCTGAGCTAACTTGCCCAGTGCGATACCCATTTTTTCCTGGTCTGCCTTAGTTTTAGGTTCAACTGCCTGCGAAATAACCGGCTCCGGGAATTCCATCCGCTCAAGGATAACCACCTTGTCCGGGTCACACAGTGTGTCACCCGTCGTAATTGTTTTCAAGCCAACTGCCGCAGCGATATCACCCGCGCGCACTTCTTTGATCTCTTCGCGAGAATTGGAGTGCATTTGCAGAATCCGGCCGATGCGCTCCTTCTTTTGCTTGATTGAGTTATATACCGTTTCGCCTGATTTCAGCACGCCTGAATAAACCCGGAAGAACACTAGCTGGCCGACAAAGGGGTCAGTCATGATCTTAAACCCCAGCGCCGCGAACGGCTCTTCATCGCTGGAGTGACGAACCATCGGCTCGCCTTCTTCGCTCTCGCCTTCGATCGCCTTGACGTCGAGTGGACTGGGCATGAAATCGACAATACCATCCAGCATCGCCTGAACGCCTTTGTTCTTGAACGCAGTGCCACAAAATACCGGGATAATCTCATTCGCCAGTGTTTGTGCGCGAATACCTTTTTTGATGTCTTCAGCGCTGAGGTCACCGGCTTCAAAATACTGCTCCATCATCGCTTCGTCACTTTCAGCGGCAGCTTCGACCAACTTTTCGCGGTACTCAGTGCAAACAGCCACTAAGTCTTCCGGAATGTCACGCTCCTCAAAAGTAACGCCCATATCCTCGGTATTCCAGTAAACCGCTTTCATCTTAACCAGATCGACCACACCCTCGAACTTTTCTTCAGCACCGATCGGCACTTGCATAGAAATTGGGTTTGCGCCAAGACGCGTGCCGATTTGCTCAAACACGCGGAAATAATCAGCGCCCGTTCGGTCCATTTTGTTGACGAAAGCCATACGCGGCACTGCATACTTATTGGCTTGACGCCAAACTGTCTCAGACTGTGGCTCTACCCCACCGACCGCACAGAACACCGCGCAAGCACCATCTAATACACGCAAGCTGCGCTCTACTTCAATAGTAAAGTCCACGTGGCCCGGCGTATCAATGATATTGACCCGGTGCTCATCGTAGTTTTTGTCCATCCCGCTCCAGAAGCAAGTGGTTGCTGCTGAGGTAATGGTAATCCCACGCTCTTGTTCCTGCTCCATCCAGTCCATGACAGCGGCGCCGTCATGCACTTCACCAATCTTGTGAGAAAGGCCGGTGTAAAACAGGATGCGCTCAGTAGTCGTTGTCTTACCAGCATCGATATGTGCCATGATGCCAACGTTACGATAGCGCTTGAGTGGGGTTTTTCTAGCCACGATAATATCTCTTAATAATCCGAATCAACGATCAGCCTAAAAGCGAAAGTGCGAGAACGCTTTATTCGCTTCAGCCATTTTGTGCGTATCTTCACGCTTTTTAACTGCCGCACCACGCTCACCAGCAGCGTCCATTAGTTCACCAGCCAAACGTAATACCATAGTTTTCTCACCACGACGACGCGCCGCATCGACCAACCAACGCATTGCCAAAGCAACTTGACGCGAAGGGCGAACTTCCAGTGGCACCTGGTAAGTAGCACCACCAACACGACGACTTTTCACCTCAACCCGAGGGCTAACATGTGTAATCGCTGAGTTGAAGACTTCAACCGGATCACCTTCACCGCGCTCGACGATTAAGTCGAATGCGCCGTACATGATGCTTTCAGCAACTGACTTCTTGCCATCAAGCATCAGTGCATTAATGAATTTCGCCACCGTCTGATCCTTAAATTTAGGATCAGGCAGAATTGAACGTTTCGGTACTTCTCTTCTTCTAGGCATTTGCTGTGCTCGTCAGAAAACAAAAAACCCGGCGCGCGAATCAATGATCGCACGACAGACAATTAAAATTAAATAAAGCCGCTCATAACCTGCATGTTGCAGGCAACCCCTTGATTATTGCGACGCGCTTAAGCGCTAGGAGTTTACGTAGCGACTCGGGCATTCGCCCGAGCCTATAATCTTTTTATAGCGAACTTTTTTTGTTCGCTTGGGAGAACAACTAGAGATTAACTCTTCGGTCGTTTTGCCCCATATTTTGAACGTCCTTGACGACGTTCTGATACACCCGATGTATCCAATGCACCACGAACAACGTGATAGCGAACACCTGGCAAATCTTTAACACGACCACCGCGAATCAGCACGACTGAGTGCTCCTGGAGGTTGTGTCCTTCACCACCAATATAGGAAGTGACTTCAAATTTATTGGTTAAACGTACACGTGCTACTTTACGCAGAGCGGAGTTTGGCTTCTTCGGCGTAGTCGTATAAACGCGGGTACAAACCCCTCTCTTTTGCGGGCAAGACTCAAGCGCTGGTACGTTAGACTTCTGTACCTGCTTCTTTCTTGGTTTTCTAACGAGTTGGTTAATCGTTGGCATTCTTTATTAATCTACCTTTAAAAACTTATATCTAAACCGCAAACTTAGGCCGACTTCCTCGGCAAAAGGGCGGCGAATTCTAGGCCTTGCCCCAGTGACTGTCAAGCGCATTTTTACGCTACCTGACCGTTAACAAAAAGCGCCCCTACTTAGATCTACTTAGACCCAACACAAATAGTATCTCTGCACTTGCTTGGACCAATTCTGCATCACAAATACTGGCTAAAATTGAGCCACCCAAAACAAGTGGCTCAATAACTTAGGTCAGCCTGCTAGAGCAACCCTGCAAGAGTAATAATTACTCGCTGCCAGCCGCATCTTCACCTGGAGCACCATCGTTGCTGGCTTCGTTCGCTACAACATCATCTGGCTGGACTTCTGGTTGATCCGTTTCCAGGCCACCACTCATTTCCTGCGCGATCAGCTGGTCAAGCTCCAGATCCGGGCCCCCACCAGCGAGTCGCTCTTCACGAGAACGCGCACGATCTTCATGATAAGCCAAACCGGTCCCGGCGGGAATCAGACGACCTACAATCACGTTTTCTTTCAAGCCACGCAAACGATCGACCTTGCCGTTGATTGAGGCTTCGGTCAAAACTCGAGTGGTTTCCTGGAAAGAAGCTGCTGAAATAAAGGAATCTGTCAACAATGATGCTTTAGTGATACCCAGCAATACTGGGAACCAAGTTGCTGGCTTACCGCCTTTTTCGTTGATTCGATCATTTTCATCCAGTAGTACCGCTTTCTCGACTTGCTCACCGGGCAAGTTCTGAGTATCCCCAGGGTCTCCTACTCGCGCTTTGCGCAACATTTGCCGCACGATTACCTCGATGTGCTTATCGTCGATCTTTACGCCTTGCAAACGATACACATCCTGCACTTCGTCGACCACGTAGGCGGCCAAAGCTTCTACACCACGGAATTCCAGGATATCAGAAGCCACGGGCAACCCTTCAATCACTACATCGCCACGCTCAACGGTTTCACCCTCGAATACAGCCGTGGTACGAGCCTTCGCTATCAGCGTCTCGTGGGTCTGGCCAGATTCGTCTGTGATAACCAAGCGATATTTGGTTTTAGTTTCACGACCGAAAGAAACAACGCCTGCAGCGGTAGCCAACATCGCCGGGTCTTTTGGCTTACGCGCCTCGAACAGTTCCGCAACTCGCGGCAAACCACCGGTAATATCTCGAGTTTGAGTCGATGCCTGAGGAATACGCGCCAGCGTATCACCCACATTCACGTCAGCACCGTCGCTTAACTCAACAATACTGCCCGGAGCCAGTTGGAATCGAGCAGGAACGTCGGTCCCGGTAAACGTAGTGGGCTCACCATCATCACCTAATAGCACGATCGTCGGCTTCAAATCCTGGGCTGTACCACGACGCTCAGACGGATCGCGCACCACATAGGTTGACGCACCGGTCAGCTCGTCGGTCTGCTTGTTAGCCGTTACCCCATCGATAAAATCATGGAATTGCACCTTACCCGCCACTTCCGAAACAATCGGGTGGGTGTGTGGGTCCCAAGACGCAACAACGTCGCCAATTTCAATTTTGTCGCCGTCCTTAACATCCAATCTTGCGCCATATGGGAGTTTGTGTCGTTCGCGCTCAAGACCATTTAAATCCTGCACAATCAACTGGCCAGAACGCGCGGTTACCACCGCTTTCTTATCGGTATTCTGCACCGATTTCACGTCCCGCAAAATGATCGTACCCTTGGTCTTAACCTCAATTTTACTGGCTACCGCACTGGCTGATGCCGCCCCACCAATGTGGAAGGTACGCATAGTGAGCTGTGTGCCTGGCTCTCCAATCGACTGCGCAGCAATAACACCGACCGCCTCGCCTTGGTTAATCTTGTGTCCACGACCAAGATCACGGCCATAGCAGCTGGCGCACACCCCGTAACGAGTTTCGCATTTAATCGCTGAGCGCACTTCGACGCTAGAGATATTAGCCGACTCAATCGCATCAACCGTTTTTTCGTTAATCATCTGATCACGCGACGCGATAACCGTTCCCTCTTTCGGATGGATAACGTCCTTAGCCGGGAAACGACCCAAGATCCTGTCGCTGAGAGGAATCACCACTTCACCGCCTTGGACCAATGCTTCTTTTTGCAGACCAATTTCGGTACCACAGTCCACAGCCGTAACCACCAAATCCTGACAGACATCGACCAAACGACGGGTTAGATAACCTGAGTTGGCTGTTTTCAATGCCGTATCGGCTAAACCTTTACGCGCGCCATGGGTTGAAATAAAGTACTGCAATACGTTCAAGCCTTCACGGAAGTTCGCTGTGATCGGTGTTTCAATGATCGAGCCATCCGGCTTTGCCATCAAGCCACGCATTCCGGCAAGCTGACGAATCTGAGCGTGAGAACCACGTGCACCAGAGTCCGCCATCATGTAAATTGAGTTAAACGATTCCTGGTCAACCTCTTTACCTTTAGCATCAATGACCTTTTCAGTGCCGAGCTCGTCCATCATGGCGTTCGCAACCCGCTCTGACGTGCGCGTCCAGATATCCACAGTTTTGTTGTAGCGCTCGCCCTCGGTCAATAAGCCGGTTGAATACTGCTTTTGAATATCCCGGATCTCATTTTCCGCAACGTCCAGAATACCTTTTTTGGCTTCTGGGATTACCATATCGTCGATACCAATCGAGATACCCGATTTAGCGGCCATTTCAAACCCGCTATACATCAACTGGTCGGCAAAAATAACCGCTTCCTTTAGGCCAATCTCATGGTATGCGTAGTTGATCAAGCCAGAGATTTCCTTTTTCTTGAGCGGCTTATCCAACAAACTCAGCGGCATGCCATCGGGCAAGATTTCTGTCAATAATGCTCGCCCGGCAGTGGTATCGCGCATGGCGAGGTGCTCACGGTCGGTTTGCCCCTTGATCTCTGGCAGACGAACCTTGATTCGTGCTTGATAATGCAAGTTATTGGTTTCAACGGCGCGGCGTACTTCATCAACTGTTCCGTACAAAGTGCCTTCACCCAGCGCATTAACCCGCGCTCGAGTGACCGAGTACAAACCCAAAACAATGTCCTGCGAAGGCACAATAATTGGGTCGCCATTGGCCGGCGATAAAACATTATTGGTCGACATCATCAGCGTACGCGCTTCTAATTGCGCCTCTAATGATAAGGGCACATGCACGGCCATTTGATCACCGTCAAAGTCGGCGTTATACGGCGTACAAACCAGCGGGTGCAGCTGAATAGCCTTTCCTTCGATCAGCACCGGCTCAAATGCCTGAATACCAAGACGGTGCAAGGTAGGCGCCCGGTTCAATAAAACCGGATGCTCACGAATAACTTCTTCCAAGATATCCCACACCAGCGGCAATTCTTGCTCAACCAGCTTCTTCGCATGCTTAATATTGCTGGCGTGCTCGCGGCCGATGATCTTTGCAAAAATAAAGGGCTTAAATAACTCCAGCGCCATTTTTTTCGGTAAGCCACACTGGTGCAGCTTTAAGGTCGGGCCGACCACGATAACCGAACGGCCAGAATAGTCAACGCGCTTACCCAGTAAGTTTTGACGAAAACGTCCTTGCTTACCTTTGATCATATCGGACAAAGACTTAAGCTGACGTTTGTTCGAGCCCATGATCGCTTTACCGCGGCGACCATTATCGATCAGCGCATCAACCGCTTCTTGCAGCATACGCTTTTCGTTGGCAACGATAATGTCCGGTGCAGACAACTCCAGCAGACGTGCCAAACGGTTGTTGCGGTTAATGACGCGACGATATAAGTCGTTCAAGTCAGAAGTCGCAAAACGTCCGCCTTCCAATGGCACCAATGGCCGGACATCGGGCGGCAATACCGGCAATACGTCCATGATCATCCATTCCGGCTTGTTGCCGGAAAAGATGAACGCCTCAATGACTTTCAAGCGTCTTTGGAATTTCTTAATCTTGGTCTCAGAACGGGTAGCATCCAACTCTTCACGCAATTTGGTGGCTTCTTCTTCCAGATCAATACTGCGTAACAATTCACGAATCGCTTCAGCGCCCATACCGGCATCGAATCGATCCTGAAATTCTTCAATCGCGTCGATATAGTTATCTTCGGTCAATAGCGTGCCACGTTCGAACTCGGTCATCCCTGGCTCGGTAACGACATAAGCCTCAAAATACAACACGCGTTCGATTTCACGCACGGTCATGTCAAGCAACAAGCCCATTCGTGATGGCAGCGATTTTAGAAACCAGATGTGCGCGCACGGTGCAGCCAACTCAATGTGGCCCATGCGCTCACGGCGAACTTCCGCCTTGGTCACTTCCACGCCGCATTTTTCACAGACTACACCACGGTGCTTCAAGCGCTTGTATTTGCCACACAAACACTCGTAGTCATTGATTGGGCCAAATAATTTGGCACAAAACAACCCATCTCGCTCGGGGCGAAAGGTGCGGTAGTTGATCGTTTCCGGTTTTTTAACTTCGCCGTAAGACCAGGAGCGGATTTTCTCTGGGGATGCAATTTCGACGCGAATTGCGTCAAAATCTTCAGCTCGATCTTCGTGCTTAAACAGGTTGAATATGTCTTTCATCAGTTTTGCCTCACTTGTTGGCCCTATTGGCCGGATATAGGTCTATGAATTAATGGGCTAAGCCTAGATACCTAGCTAGGTATCTTGCTTCAGCTCCAGATTCAGTCCCAATCCACGAATTTCTTTCACCAGTACGTTAAATGACTCCGGCATTCCAGGCTGCATGACTTGGTCGCCACGTACGATATTTTCGTACATTTTCGCCCGTCCAATGACGTCATCCGATTTCACCGTCAATATTTCTTGCAAGGTATAGGATGCACCATAAGCTTCCAACGCCCAGACCTCCATCTCACCAAAACGCTGCCCGCCGAATTGCGCTTTACCGCCCAGTGGCTGCTGCGTAATCAAGCTGTAGGGTCCAGTCGAACGCGCGTGCATCTTGTCATCCACCAGGTGGTTGAGCTTCAACACATACATATAGCCAACGGTAACCTTGCGATCGAATTTCTCGCCGGTGCGACCATCATAAAGGTCAGTCTGGCCGCTGGTTGGCAAGCCGGCTAGTTCCAACATGCCTTTAACTTCTGACTCGTGCGCGCCATCGAATACCGGTGTTGCCATTGGCACACCACCACGTAAGTTGTTGGCCAATTCCAGCACTTCATCATCATTAAGAGATGCAATGTCCTCAGTCTTGCCACCGCTTTGGTTATAGACTTTATCCAAAAATTTACGCAATTCAGAAACTTTACGTTGCTGCTTAAGCATCTGATCGATTTTCTTGCCCAAACCTTTTGCAGCCCAACCCAGATGGGTTTCAAGCACCTGACCGACGTTCATACGTGAAGGTACGCCGAGTGGATTCAACACCACATCAACTGGCGTTCCATCTTCGGTAAACGGCATGTCTTCTTCCGGGACGATCTTGGAGATAACCCCTTTGTTTCCATGACGACCCGCCATTTTATCGCCCGGCTGCAAGCGCCGTTTGATCGCAACATACACCTTAACCGTTTTCAGAACGCCCGGCGCTAAATCGTCACCTGCTTTGATTTTGCCCTTCTTTTCCTCAAATAACTCATCGAATGCGCGCTTTTGAATCGACAGCTGCTTACGGATTTTCTCAATCGAATCATTGATATCATCCTTCTTCAGACGCAGCTCAAATAGCTGTTCATCGCTCAAACCGGCCAAGTAACTTTCCGTCACTTTGCCACCCGCCTTTAAGCCTTCCGGGCCACCATCAGCCATTTTATTCAGAACCATGGCACGAATACGTGAATAGGCATCTTCTGAAATGATCCGCATCTGATCGTCAAGGTCTTTCTTAACCCCGGCGATTTGCTCGGAATCATTGGCTTGAGCACGGTTGTCTTTCTCCATGCCGTCGCGAGTGAACACCTGAACGTCAATGACCGTTGCCATCGTTCCTGAGGCTTTCATTTTCAGCGAGCTGTCTTTAACGTCAGTCGCCTTCTCGCCAAAAATCGCACGTAGTAACTTTTCTTCTGGGGTCAATTGTGACTCACCCTTCGGCGTCACTTTACCTACCAGAATATCGCCTGGGCCAACTTCCGCACCGATGTAAACAATGCCCGACTCATCTAATTTCGACAACGCCGCTTCACCGACATTCGGTATATCGCGGGTGATTTCTTCTGGACCTAACTTAGTGTCGCGCGATACGCAGGTCAGCTCTTCGATGTGGATCGTAGTGTAAACGTCGTCTTTAACCAACCGCTCAGAGATGAGGATCGAATCCTCAAAGTTATAGCCATTCCACGGCATGAACGCGATTAAAGCATTACGACCCAGCGCCAATTCGCCCATATCGGTTGACGGACCATCGGCTAATACATCGCCAGCCTCAATGGCATCACCCGCTTTTACCAACGGCCGCTGGTTAACCGTAGTGTTCTGGTTTGAACGCGTATATTTGATCAAATTGTAGATATCCACGCCCGGCTCACCGGTGATTTCTTCATCGTCGCTCACATGGACTACAATCCGCGAAGCATCAACCATCTCGATGGTACCACCTCGGCGTGCAACCACGGTTACACCCGAGTCAACCGCAACGGTTCGCTCCATGCCAGTGCCAACTAAAGGCTTTTCCGATCGCATCGTCGGCACTGCCTGACGCTGCATGTTGGAGCCCATCAATGCGCGGTTGGCGTCATCATGCTCCAGAAACGGCACCATCGAAGCGGCCACTGATACGATCTGCGAAGGTGCGACGTCGATAAAGTCAACATCAGCTGCAAGCATCAATGTGGTTTCGTTACGGTGTCGACAGGACACCAGCTCGCGCACAAATTTACCCTTCTTATCAAGATCGGCATTAGCCTGCGCGATTGAGAACTTGTGCTCTTCAATGGCTGACAAATAGACAATTTCGTCGGTCACTTGGGCGTTCTCTACCTTTTTATAAGGCGTTTCCAAAAAGCCATGCGCATTGGTGCGCGCAAACGCGGCCAAGGAGTTAATCAGGCCGATGTTTGGCCCTTCTGGCGTTTCAATCGGACACACACGACCATAGTGAGAAGGGTGCACATCGCGCACCTCAAAACCGGCACGCTCACGCGTCAAACCACCCGGGCCTAATGCCGAAACACGGCGCTTATGCGTCACTTCCGACAAGGGGTTGGTTTGGTCCATGAATTGCGATAATTGGCTGGAGCCAAAAAATTCGCGCACGACCGCCGAAACCGGCTTGGCATTAATTAAATCTTGCGGTGTCAGACCATCACTCTCAACTTGGTTCAAACGCTCTTTGACCGCACGCTCAACCCGCACTAAACCAATCCGAAATTGATTTTCGACCAATTCCCCGACTGATCGTACGCGGCGATTGCCAAGACTATCGATATCGTCGACATCACCCTTACCGTTTTTGAGGTCAATGATGATCTTCATGACATCGATAATGTCATCTTTATCCAGCACGCCATTACCATCATCAGACTTTCGACCCAATCGACGGTTCAATTTCATCCGCCCAACCGGCGACATATCATAGCGATCCAGTGAAAAGAATAAGTTATTAAACAGCGCCTTTGAAGCTTCTTCGGTGGGCGGCTCACCTGGGCGCATCATCCGATAGATCTCTTGTTGAGCTTGCTCCATCGTCCGGCTCGCGTCGATATCTAGTGTCTCAGACATAAAGGGCCCACAATCGATATCATTGGTATAAATAACATCAATTGAACGCATGTCCAGGTCGCGAATTTTCTCTAAAGTTTCTGGCAGGATTTCAGTGTTCGCTTCAAAGATGACTTCCCCGGTCGCCTTGTCGACTAGCTCCTTGGATAAGCGGCGCCCAAATAGATGGTCTTCCGGCACTTGAATTTGTTTAATTCCTGCCTTATCGAGGATATTGATCAAGCGTGCGGTAATCCGTTTACCTGCGGGGATAATGATTTCACCATCAGAATTGGCGATGTCGAAATCAATCTCCTGACCACGCAAACGCTCAGGCACCAACATCAAGTCGATCGATCGCTTTTTAATTTTGAAGACATCGTTCTCGAAAAAGCTCGCCAAGATTTCTTCAGTCGACAAATTCATAGCGCGCAGCAATACAGTTGCCGGCAACTTCCGACGACGGTCAATACGCACATAAAATAAATCCTTGGGGTCGAATTCCATATCCAACCACGAACCCCGATAAGGAATAATCCGCGCATTGAACAGCAACTTGCCCGAAGCATGGGTTTTGCCACCATCGTGATCAAACAGCACACCCGGAGAGCGATGTAATTGCGAGACAATAACGCGCTCAGTACCATTAATAACGAAGGTTGCGTTATCGGTCATCAAGGGGATATCGCCCAAGAATACTTCTTGCTCAATCGCGTCCTTAATCTTTTTCTTCTTGCGATTCTTATCAAAGATGACCAGGCGCAAAGTCGCGTAAATCGGCGCACAATAAACTAAACCACGCTGCATGCACTCTTTAACGTCAAACCGAGGCGCTGCCAAGCGATACTCAACGAAATCCAGCATCACTGCGCCGTTATAGGATTCAATCGGGAAAACCGATTTAAACGCCGCTTGCAAACCAGTAACTGGTCGATCTTTGATCGCAATGCCTTCCTGTAGAAACTTGCTGTATGACT
The DNA here is from genome assembly GCA_965249035.1 of Candidatus Poriferihabitaceae bacterium. GTDB lineage: Bacteria > Pseudomonadota > Gammaproteobacteria > Arenicellales > Poriferihabitantaceae > CBDFKV01. The sequence continues at coordinate 1,419,805 of CBDFKV010000007.1, forward strand.
GCTTTTGCATGTCCAGCAAGTACGGCACATTAAAGTCTCCAGATCGTTTGCTGAAGTTCTTACGAATACGCTTCTTTTCGGTGTAAGAGTAACCCATGAATCGTCCTCATTTATAATCCGCGTGGTCCGGGTTTGGCCGCGCCGTGATAATCTTAAAGAAATCAAATGGATTTACTGCCCGTTAAAGCAGCAGTAAATCCATTAAATCTCAACTCGGTCTAAATAATAAAGCCGCCTAACAGAGCCCCTTTCTAAACGGCAAACGCACCCCTGCCGACAACCCAAAGATTGTCAGCAAAGGTGCCCGTATCAACGCCCCAGAAATATCCTGGGCCGCTGACAAACCATGAAGCATTACTTAAGCTCAGCGCTACCGCCAGCTTCTTCGATCTGCTTCTTAAGTTCTTCGCCTTCAGCTTTAGGAACGCCTTCTTTAACTGGTTGAGGCGCGCCTTCAACCAAGTCTTTTGCTTCCTTCAAGCCCAAACCAGTGATGCTGCGAACTACCTTGATGACACCCACTTTCTTATCACCAAACGCAGTCAGAACGACATCAAACTCGTCCTTTTCTTCAGCTGCACCAGCGTCGCCGCCTGCTGCTGGGCCTGCGGCAACTGCAACTGCAGCTGCGGCCGACACGTTAAACTTCTCTTCCATATCCTTGATAAGCTCGGAAAGGTCAAGTACTGACATTTCACCAATAGCCCCAAGGATGTCGTCTTTTGAAATAGCCATTATTAATACTCCTAATTAAAAGGAAAAACCAAAAACAATAAAGAACCCAATGATTCTCAAATAACCCTTATGCTGCCTCTTTCTGATCGCGAATTGCTGCCAGAACTCGAACTGCCCCACTGGGCACCTCGTTGAGGGTGCGAACAAACTTGACAATCGGCGCTTGCATGGTACCCACCAGGGTAGCCAGCAATTCGTCGCGTCCAGGTAGTTTTGCTAAAGCCTGAATCCCTGTAACATCCAACGAGTCACCATTCATGGCGCCTGTTGTGATTTTCAAGGCTTCGTGGTCTTTAGCGAACTGTGACATTACCTTAGCTACGGCGACAGGATCGTCGCCAGCAGAGAAAATGACCGGACCTACCAAATGTTCGTCCAAGCAGGCAAAATCTGTATCTTTGACTGCCAATCGAGCCAGTGTGTTTTTAACTACTTTCAAAAACACACCCGCTTCATGCGCATCCTTACGCAGCTGGGTTAATTGCGAAACAGAGAGCCCGCGATACTCAGCCAATACGCTAGCTTGTGCCGAAGACAAGATGTCTGACACTTCACTAACAACGGCCTTTTTCTTTTCGAGAGCTGTACTCATGTAGCAATCTCCTAATGTTGATGGTGCACCTAAAAGCAGGACTATCCTGGCTTAGGGATACACCGTCTACGCGGGCATTCATTCAAAAATAGATAAATTCCTATATTTGAAATCTAATTAAATGTCGAAACATACCTGCGGTCTTTGACAAACCCACCCCTGCATACGCAGCCAGGCATAGGATCCCAAATCGTTAATAAATATAGTCTGAATCGGTAATTACAATGACAACGTCGCCCGATCAACTTTTATCCCCGGGCCCATTGAACTTGAAACCGACAAACGCTGAATGTACTGACCTTTAGCACCAGAAGGCTTAGCTTTAACCAAGGCCTCCAGCAACGCATCCAAGTTTTCATTCAAATCGTCAGCCGAGAATGAAGCCTTGCCAATCGCGCAGTGAATGATGCCTGCCTTGTCATTACGATATTGCACTTGACCACCTTTGGCATTGCTAACCGCAGTCGCAACATCCGTGGTAACTGTGCCAACCTTAGGGTTTGGCATCAAACCTTTTGGACCTAAAATCTGCCCAAGCTGGCCTACGATCCGCATGGAGTCAGGGGTCGCGATACAGATATCAAAATCCATTTCTCCGGCTTTGACTTTCTCAGCCAAATCTTCAAAACCAACAATGTCTGCGCCGGCAGCCTTGGCTGCTTCGGCATTTTCGCCGTCTGCGAACACTGCGACACGAACGGTCTTACCCGTGCCTTTTGGCAATACCGTAGCACCGCGCACATTTTGATCCGATTTGCGCGCTACGATACCCAGCTTAATCGCCACTTCAATGGATTCATCAAACTTAGCAGTTGCCGACTTTTTGACTAAAGCAACAGCGTCTTCCAATGCATACATTTTTTCACGATCTACTGACTCGTGAAGTGCGCGTGATCTTTTACTTATTTTCGCCATGACTTAACCCTTTACCTTGATGCCCATACTACGAGCGGTGCCAGCAATGATTTTTACTGCTGCATCCATATCGTAGGCGTTAAGATCCGCCTGCTTGGTGGCTACGATCTCTTCCAGTTGTGCACGCGTTACTTTACCGACCGTGTCGCGGTTCGGCACGCCACTGCCGGATTTGATCCCCGCTGCCTTTTTCAACAGAATTGAAGCGGGTGGGGACTTCATCACATAGGTGAAACTCTTATCAGAGTACACCGTGATTACGACAGGAACGGGCAAGCCTTTTTCAATCTCTTGGGTTGCTGCATTAAATGCTTTGCAGAAATCCATGATATTTAGGCCATGCTGACCCAAGGCCGGACCTACCGGTGGAGCCGGTTTGGCGTCACCCGCAGGAACCTGCAGTTTAATGTAGGCATCTATTTTCTTAGCCATGTTGCTTTATCCTCTCAGGTCCAAACGCAGCAATCACGCCGCTCCCTGTTTTAGGTTCAAATTTGCCAATCAGAATACTGATTAGCCACTATGATTAGTCCTTCGTAATTAGCCCTTCTCGACCTGATCGAAGCCAAGCTCAACCGGGGTTGATCGACCAAAAATTGAAACCGACACGTGTAGTCTCGATTTCTCAAAATTAACATCTTCGACCATACCGCTAAAATCCGCAAACGGCCCATCGATAACCCGCACCAACTCGCCCGGAGAAAAAGTAAACTTCGGTCGCGGCGCATCGGCGCTGTCGGACATGCGCTGCAAGATAGAATCCGCTTCTCTTTGCGAAATCGGTCGTGGTGCTGCCGCGGTGCCACCAATAAAGCCGGACACCCTGGGAATTGAATTGATCATGTGCCACGTTTCGTCGTTCAACACCATGTTGACCAACACGTAACCCGGGAAAAATTTGCGCTCACTGGTGCGCTTTTGGCCAGCCTTCATTTCTACGACTTCTTCGGTCGGGACCAAAATTTCGCCAACGTAATCATCTAGTCCTAGACGTCCAACTGCCTCTTTTATGGATTGCTGCACACGCTTTTCATACATGGAATACGCTTGAATCACGTACCATTTTTTGTCGCTGATGACTGTCTTTTCCTTTTTTTTGCCTTTTTTCTTATCTTGCTTCAGGCTCTGATCGACCGATGACTCTGCATCAACAGCATCTGTTTCAGTTTGCTTTTTATCCGTCATCACTAACCTCGCGCGCCTAGAATCAAGTCATAAACAGCCCAGAAAATAGCGGTATCTGCCAACCAGATAAAAATACCGGTCACCAATACGCCGATCAATACAATGATCGTGATCTGAGTCGCTTCCTTTCGAGTAGGCCATACCACTTTTGATCCTTCGCTTCGCGCTTTCGACGCGAAGTTCAAGATATTGCGCCCCATCTGTGAAGACGCAATCACCAACATGGCGAGGATTACAGCCGCTACGACCACGCCAATTCGCGCGATTTGCAGCCACTCGTCGAATAGATAGTAGGCTGCGATACCCGCCACGACGATAAGACCTGCAATAATGAGCTTTACTGTATCTAGCACTCTAACACCCTGTTTAGCAAATAGTGGCAGGCCAGGAGGGAATCGAACCCCCAACCTGCGGTTTTGGAGACCGCTGCTCTGCCAATTGAGCTACTGGCCTAAATATTTTTGCCCGACTCGAAAATCGGGCAAAAATCGACCCCGGAGCTTACTCCAAGGCAACAATCGTTGTAGACGAATCTACTACTTATATCTATCTTATTTAATTTACTTTACTCGTGAATCTTGGCAACAACACCCGCACCTACGGTACGACCACCTTCACGGATCGCGAATCGTAAACCTTCATCCATCGCAATCGGTGCAATCAGGTTTACATCCATCTTGATGTTATCCCCAGGCATGACCATTTCAACGTCATCCGGCAAAATCACTTCACCCGTTACGTCGGTCGTACGAAAATAAAACTGCGGACGATAGCCTTTGAAAAATGGCGTATGTCGGCCACCTTCTTCTTTGCTCAAAATATACACTTCCGCTTCAAACTTGGTGTGCGGCGTAATCGATCCCGGCTTGGCCAATACTTGGCCACGCTCGACTTCTTCACGCTTGGTGCCACGCAACAAAATACCCACGTTATCACCTGCCTGACCCTGGTCCAGCAGCTTGCGGAACATCTCAACACCCGTACACGTCGTCTTGGTAGTGTCGTGAATGCCCACAATTGCAATGTCTTCACCCACCTTGATCACGCCACGCTCGATTCGGCCGGTAACTACCGTACCACGGCCTGAGATTGAGAATACGTCCTCAACCGGCATCAGAAAATCACCGTCAATCGCACGATCAGGCTCTGGAATGTAGGTATCCAGCGCTTCGGCTAATTTTAAGATTGAGCCTTTACCCATATCTGACTCATCACCTTCCAACGCTTTCAGCGCAGAACCAATGATGATAGGCGTATCGTCGCCTGGGAACTCGTAGCTATCCAACAACTCGCGAATTTCCATCTCAACCAATTCCAACAACTCTTCGTCGTCAACCATGTCGGCTTTGTTCATATACACAATAATGTACGGAACACCTACCTGACGTGACAACAAGATATGCTCACGGGTTTGTGGCATCGGGCCATCAGCGGCTGAACACACCAGAACCGCTCCGTCCATTTGCGCGGCACCGGTGATCATGTTCTTTACATAGTCAGCGTGGCCGGGGCAATCAACGTGCGCATAGTGCCGATTCGCTGTTTCATACTCAACGTGCGCAGTTGAGATCGTAATCCCACGCTCACGTTCTTCTGGGGCGTTGTCAATCTCATTGAAGTTCTTCACTTCGCCACCGAATTCTTTAGCCAATACCAGCGTCAATGCCGCTGTTAAGGTGGTCTTACCGTGGTCAACGTGACCGATAGTGCCTACGTTAACGTGCGGTTTGTTTCTCTCAAATTTTTCCTTAGACACAATCGTTACCCCGTCTTGTTTAGTAAATCAATTCAACTACAATAACTAATAATATGGTGCCCACAACCAGATTCGAACTGGTGACCTCTCCCTTACCAAGGGAGTGCTCTACCACCTGAGCCATGTGGGCATTCTTTCAACCTGCTTGGGTAAAGCGGGAGATCAAACCATTTTGATCTCGACTTATCCCAATGTATCGGCTGCTATATTAACGCGCATGTTACTGCGTGCCTTACACAACCACACCGGCCACAAATTTGGAGCGGGTGATGGGAATCGAACCCACGTATTCAGCTTGGAAGGCTGAAGTTCTACCATTGAACTACACCCGCATACCGGCCAAACGTCGCTTCACCATCAAAGCCACTTGGCTTGCACGCTCTCAAGCCGCAGCTTACATGGTGGAGGGGGGAGGATTCGAACCTCCGAAGGCTGAGCCAGCAGATTTACAGTCTGCCCCCTTTGGCCGCTCGGGAACCCCTCCATGAAAGCTAACGCGCAATTAACATCACTCAGTCAACTAACTGTGCACAGTTTTCACAAATCCAGCTCGCCTCAACAGAGTACAGCGAACCTTGCTTTGCCCCGCAAAACATCGCACAATGGAGCCCGAAGAGGGATTTGAACCCACGACCTGCTGATTACAAATCAGCTGCTCTGCCAGCTGAGCTATTCGGGCTAACCGTTCACGGTGCGAAACGGGTGCGCGATTTTATGCAAAGCGCTTTGCAATCGCAATCATTATTCGGATTTATTTTAGAGGGCCTTCTACTGAGCGCAAGACTTATCAATAATCGACACGCCAGTAACCGTCTTTAATTGCTTTTTCCTTATATAATTTCCCTGCTCAGCATCCAACTTAAGCGCATACCAATGCATTTCAGGCTTACCCAAAAGCTCCGTCTTTAAGCTGCTCTCGAAGCCTTTGCTTTTCATCCGTGCTTGAAAGCTGGCGGCGTTTGCGCGGTCTTTATAATAACCCAGCTGTATGCTTTCTGATCCCGAAGGGCCAATTACAAAATACTTAACACCAAGCGCCTTTAGCCGGTTCGTTTGCGCAATCAAGCTGGCGTGGTCCTTAATAGGCCCGACCGATACCCGCGTCGCACCCGACTTACTGGTTGAGGCAACGACCTCACGTTGATATTGAGCCTGATGTTGATCAAGTAATGCCTGGATTTTGAGTGATGCATCAACTGGGTACGGGCCGACGCGATAACAGTTAAACACTTCGGACTGTGACTGACCAGATTCAGGAGCGGGGACTTCAGTAGCCATCGGCAGTGAAGCCACGCTTGAATCAGCAACTGAGGCTACCGACTCCAACTCAAGCTTCATTTTCGGCTGAAACGGTGCACGATTCCGAGCCACCGGCTTTTTCTTAGGCTCATTGATAGGGATAATCACACTGGTTGCCTTTCCAGGCTTCAAACCATCTTCAGGCAAATTGACCACACCTGATTGCGCATCGACCCCAACCAACACCGTCTCATCGACGACTTCCGATTTCTGCAGTTTAGCTGGCTCTAACTCATTGGCGAGCATCATGTTCTGGAGGTTGATCGCATCCGGCGCCTCATCTTTGCCCTGATCGACGTCAGGCGGCGGCGCTAATTTGCTCCAACCAAAAATAAGCACGTTCACAACTACCAAGAAGATAGCCACCCACTTCATCATTGTCTTGACTCCCAAATTGCTTGCAATCCTTCAAAAATAAGTGCTGGCGCCATTACCCCTTCATCGCTGAACCGCTGATTGAGTCGGGATGCATCGCCACCCGTCATTAAACAGGGCGTGTCTTCTCCCAAACGTTGCTTTTGTACTGCCACCGCCTGAGCTACCCCTCCACTCACTGCACATTCAATCCCCGACACTATCGCCGCCTTGGTCGTAACCGGAAATGCTTCGAAATCCGTCACTCCTTGCAGATTCAATTTTAAGGCATCGGTGTCTTGGTGTAAGGCTCGTGCCATCAATCGATAACCCGGCATAATCATACCACCCAAATACTCACCTGCAGCCGTTAAGCCATCCACCGTAATGGCCGAACCCGCGTCAATTATAATGCAAGCGCTATACTGATAGCGTCGTCGTGCGCCGATTGCCGCCACCCAGCGATCTACCCCTAACTGATCCAGCGCGTAGTGATTAACAACACCACACTGCTCTTTTTCAACGTTGACCCAATTTATAGCCACGCCACGAGCTTGCCACCACTGCTCCACCGCCCGATTGATGCGCTTGCCGCCCACGCTGGATGCAATCACCCGCTCAACTGAGTCTAGCGCCGACCATGCCGTATTGAATCGATCATCACCTCGGAAATTGCCTGACTGACTGCCGTCTTGCAGTTGCCATTTGAGGCGGGTATTACCGATATCAATCAGCACATTCATTGCCCTGCCACCGGTCGTAAACTGACTTCTCCGGAATTAAAGGTACGCATCCCCGACGGTGTTTGCAAGCGTAACGCCCCGTCAACATCAACCCCAGCAATTCGTCCCCGATGAGTTGTTTCTGCCAGTTCCAGCTGCACCGCTTCACCTTGCATGGCGTGCATTTCCTGCCAATCAGGCTGGATCGCCTGAAACCCTTGGGCCTCAAGCTGGCATAAATAATGCTCAACTGATATCACCAACTCAGCAATTAGCCCAGATCGATCGATTGACCGATTCGATAACTGTTTTAAATCAATTATGGCCTGACCAACAGCCCTTTCAGTATTAGTACTTAAGTCAACATTCAGGCCAATTCCGATCACGTAGTCAGTAAATCCACCATCCGTTTTTGCTTCCACCAAAATTCCACCCAATTTAGCTCCCAACGCCAAAATATCGTTTGGCCACTTCAAACCCACTGACTCATAGCCCGCGCGCCTCAATACCGTTGCAATCGCTACGCCCACCGCCAAGCTCATGCTTGGTATCGGCACACCTTTGACGCGCCAAGCAAGTGACATCGTAATATTCTGGCCGGCATCAGCCACCCACATGCGCCCACGGCGACCTTTACCCGCTGTTTGATAATCGGTGATACAAATGCGTCCATGGATGGGCTCTCCACTCTGATGCTGACGCCACAAATAGTCGTTAGTAGAATCAAGGGATGCCTCGTAGATAAGGTCGGTAAACACCGATTGTGAAGCGGTCAAGCTGGCTACGATTTGGTCAGGCTGAATCGGTTGCACACTGTTCTGAAGAGCTTGGTAGAATTGCGCCCGAATATATCACTTAAACCTGAACCACGGCTTTGCATGAGCACTCCTGTCATTCCACGAAATCCCACCCGTTCAGTACAGATTGGCTCTGTCACCATAGGCGCGGGACATCCGATTGCGGTACAAAGCATGTGTGCCACACCCACGCGGCAAATAGCAGCCACGTTGGCACAAATCAAATCGCTGGAAGCAGTCAATGCTGACATCATTCGTATCGCTGCCGACAGCAAGCGTGATGCGAAAGCCTTAATTGAACTGCGTGCGCAAACCCAGGCTAATCTCAGCGTTGACCTCCAAGAGAACTACCGTCTGGCCGCTCTACTGGCACCACACGTTGAGAAAATTCGCTACAACCCCGGCCATTTGTATCACCACGAACGCCAGAAACCTTGGCAAGATAAGGTCAAGTATTTGGCCGACATCGCCGATAAAAACGATTGCGCGATACGTATTGGGATCAATGCGGGTTCACTTGACCCCGACAAAATCGATCAATTTCCGGCGGATGATTCAATCGCCCCAATGATCGCTAGCGCACTGGATCATTGCGAACTGCTGGATTCAATTGGCTTCAGCCGCTATTGCGTGTCTCTGAAAGATTCTGACCCGAAGAAAGCCATAGACGCCTACCAGCGCTTTGCTAGCAAACGGCCTGACATTCCGCTACATCTCGGTGTTACTGAGGCCGGCATGCCGCCCGATGGCATTATCAAAACTCGCATGGCGTTTGACCAACTGCTGCGCCAAGGGATTGGCGATACACTGCGCGTATCTCTGACCCTACCTTACGAGCTTAAGTATCAAGAAATCGAGGTCGGCCGGCAAATCATCGCCGACGTCAACCAGGGCAAGATATTTGATAGCAGCAGCTTTGACGACCAAAAGCTCAATATCATTTCTTGCCCAAGCTGCTCGCGGGTAGAAAATGAAGCCTTTATCGAATTAGCACAAAAAGTCAAAGCCTGCACTGAATACGCCAAAGAGCACGCCCTCAGTATTGCGGTCATGGGTTGTCGGGTCAACGGCCCGGGTGAAGTTGACGATGCTGATTTAGGCCTATGGTGTGGGCCGCGCTATGTCAATCTCAGCCGTCGTGGTGAGAAACTGGGCACTTTCGCCTACGATAAAGTCATTGATCGAATGAATCAGGAATTGAAAACATTGATTGCAGAACAATCGACTTAATTCACTCTTTGCCGCCCTTAGAAGGGCCTTTAACCAGCGGCTGCCCAACCACATACTCTAGGCGCGCACCCTCTTCATTGCTCATATAAACGCCAAACTGACCTTGACGCTTTTCTTCGATATAGCGTTCCAGCATCGTACGCATGCCCTTGCTAACCAGCGCTTGCCACGGAATTAAATCAAAAGGGTAAAACCGTCCATGCTCCAACAGACTGCGTTGACCGAGACGGTCTTTCAATAAAGCACTACGATAATACACCGCCAAACGTTGCAAGTGGCGCCCCTCAACCACTGAAAACAGCACCAAATCATCAACGTCCAGTCCAAGGCGGGTTAACTCGACGTCTAACTCTTTCGGAGCGCGACCACTGGCATGGGTCTGAACCCGTGGGACGTCATAGCTGCCATCATCTTGCGGGATCAAAAAGATCGTATTGTCCGCATCAATAATCACGCCACTGCTGGATTGTAGTGCTGCATCACCATTTTGTGGCTTTAGAAAATCATGCGTCAAGCGGATACTAAAGTAACTACCTGCATAGTAACCCAGCGGCATCGCGTCGGTGAAGGCTGAAGATTGCACTTCACCCAGCAGCAGCAAATGATCGCCGCCGTCAATGACCTCTTTTAATGTGCAATCCAACCATGCAGCGGTACCTTCCAGTATTGGACTACCGGTGATTTCAGCATGCCAGTCCACCAGGTTGAAGCGATCCCCGCCACGACTGGCAAAGCGATTAGACAAATCCTCTTGATCAGCGGCAAGAATATTGATCGCATAGCTATCAGCAGCGGCAAACACTTCACACAAGCTGGCTATTTTAGCCAAACAAATCAGTACCAACGGCGGCTTCAGCGACACCGACGTAAACGAATTAGCGGTAAACCCAACCGGCTCCCCGCCTGGCGCCGTCGTAGTCACCACCGTTACGCCGGTTGGAAATTTACCCAAAGCCTGGCGCATCGCACCGTTATCGGCATTGGCGACTGCTTGTGCTTGTTTGTTGTTTTGTTTGCTCACGAATGATCAATCCAGAAATTAACTGGATTATCACGCCCACACCGTAGAAAAGCTACTCCGCCGAATCTGTATTAATGGGTAATTGATTGAACCCGCTGAAATTCAGAGTGTCTTTTGCAACGTGAATGCGCCGCGCAAATCACCTTCGTGATAACCGCGCGCCTGATCATCCGGGTAAAGTACTTGCAACTGTTCAGCCACCTCAGCTTTGACGTTATCGCCACCATGGCAATTGAGGCAAACAGCAGCCGTTGGAATCGCCTTCATATATCGGAAGGTCTGCACTCCATCCACTTCGACCACTTCTGAGTAATCCAGTGTTTTAGCAGGCTCGCCATCGGCTTTTCGTGCTTCGAAAGCCTCAAGCACTGTCTGCTCCCACGCATCAGGTGTATTACCTTGATTGCGTAATTTCAGGCTGGTACGCGCTATGGCCCAACCTGACGCATCAGCAACGCTGCTGGCAATCACTGGTGCCTTTACATGACATACGTCGATCGCTTGAACTGGCCCACCTGATTTCATCGCGGCTTGTAGCTCACCTTTGAGTTGTCCGCCGAATTGCTTAATCAGGCCGCGTGCCTGCATGACATTGGCGTCATCCTCAGCCAATAAGGGCAGTGACAATCCAATTAAGGCGGTTAACACAATAGTCTTTTTTATCTTCATGGTTTTAGTTTGTTTTCTGGTTAACACCACGCACACGCTATCAAGAACAACTCGGCATTGCAATTGAAGTACCCAGGCCTTGGACAAACAAACTTAATCGGCAGACTATATCGACCAGCTCACTCAGCAGTGCAGTTGTGAAAATAAAACCACGCCACCATATACCACTGTATTCCAATCAACCCCCTCAATTGATGCTAATCATGCCAAAAAATATCGAAGGTCAAACAATTCCTCAAACCACCTTTCATACGCTTAAAGACAATAGCCGGCTGGACGTGAGCAGCGACGATTTATTCGCTGGCAAAAAGGTCATATTATTTGCACTGCCTGGGGCATTCACCCCAACCTGCTCTTCATCACACTTGCCCCGTTACAACGAGCTAGCGCCGGTATTTGCAGCCAATGGTATTGACAGTATTGTGTGTCTCAGCGTCAATGATGCGCATGTGATGGATGCTTGGCAAGCAGGCCAGAACGCAGGCAATATCCGTTTTATTCCAGATGGTAATGGTGAGTTTTCCAAGGCAATGGGCATGTTGGTTGATTTGTCGGTAGTGGGCTTTGGGCCACGCAGCTGGCGCTATTCAATGGTGGTCGATGACGGCGTTATTGAGAAGATGTTCATTGAACCCGCAGAACCCGCTGGTGCGTTTGAAGTCTCCGACGCAGATACGATGCTCAATTACGTCGCGCCTGAAGCAAAAAAACCGATACGTATCACGATATTTACCAAGCCTGGCTGCCCGCATTGCGTCAAAGCCAAGCTATTGTTAAGTGAGCGTGGCTTAGACTACGAAGAAATAGAGTTAGGCAAACACGGCATCAGCTATAGCTCGTTGGTTGCCGTCAGTGGTGCCGGCACTTCACCACAAATCTATATCGACGGTGAGCATATCGGTGGCGCGGAAGACCTGGAAGCCTGGTTGGCCTAGAGCATAGCCTTCGGCTAATTAATGCACCCGCTCAAACCGCCCGTTCAAGCCGATTGAGCCAAACTTCAAGCCCCTGTGCATTTAAAACGGCATCGCCGCGCAAGGCTTGTTCATAATCACTCATCGGCAATAGCGGTTGCGCGCCACGGATGGCATCCAGCATGGATTCCAGCACCTCGCCCGCCATTGCCTTAACCCGTTCCGAACCGATTGTTTCGCTGCCTTGATGCGATAAAGCAATCGCTGCCATGGATTGCACCGAAGTCTTTAGCTGCATAGCTGAAGCCTCGGAGAATGCCACCTCGCCAAAGTGGGTGAGATACACCCAATCAGGCTGTAAAGCCGCAATTCGGTCAATACTCTGTATAAATGCGTCGGGATCAAATTGGGTAGGCGTGGTTGGCGCAATTAGCACACGCGTCTTTGCAGTACGTAGCTGGGGATAGCTCATCCCAAAGGTATCGCCGGAAAAAACACCCTTACTGAGCGGGTCATACACGCAGAAATGATGCAAAGCATGGCCCGGAGTATCCAAAAACTGTAGCACACGGCCGTTAAAATCCAGTTCAAACCCATCGGGGGCTTCAATCACTCGGGCTGAGTCAATCGGCAAAATCTCGCCGTAGTGTTTGTGAAATGCCTCTTCACCATAGACCGCAATCGTACCCGCGATCAGTAAGGAAGGATCAATCATGTGCCGTGCGCCGCGCGGGTGAACCACCAGACGCGCCTTTGGGCAGGCTGCCATCAGCGCACCGGCACCACCGGCATGATCAAGGTGAATATGCGTTGGGATTACCCAATCAACGTCAGCGGCATTAAAACCAAGCTCAGCAACAGCTGCCATAATGCGCGGCACTCCCGGTGTTGTACCGGTCTCAACGACGGCTAACTTACCCGCGTGTTCAACCAGATAGACACTCGCGATACCGGGCTTAATATACTCAGCATCAATGACATGGATGCCATTCGCAAGACTGTGGTGGATCATTAGGCCTTGCTGGGGGTACTCTTATTTGCGCCTGCCTCGATCACTTCAACTTCTGCCACTTCATGAACCATTTCGCCGCCTTGCTGCAAAGCCTTAGTGCCGGTAGCCCTGGCATCACCTGAGTCAGCAAGTATCAGCGCATCAGAGGGCATGTCTGCATCCGCTCCAAGCGCGATGACGGTATCATCTGCAGGGCCGCCTAGCTCAGGAAATGCTGGCGCTGTGCTGTGCTGGTTTAAGGCGATTGAAGATTGAACGCCTTTTTTATACATCTCAAGAGCTGCTTCCTTCTTACCGTTATCTTCCAGATAACGACCCAACTCATAAAACGCTTCTTCGCTCGCGCCTTCAGTAATGGCACGACGATAATGCTCTTCAGCCCGCTCAGTGCTGCCATAGGCGAGATACAGCCGCGCCAAGGTTAATTGAACGTTGGCGTCATTTTCGTGATCAGCCTGCCACACCGTTGCCACGTCAATTTGTTTCCACAAATTATCGGTGTGAACCTGGCCGTACAAACCCGCCAGCTCGGTATCCCAGGTTTTGGCCAATCCTAGACGTATCGCCTTTTCCGCCATCGCCGTATTATTGGCTGCGATAAATTGACGTGCATATAAACCCGCGATCGCAGGTTGACGTTTTTTCGCCCGCGACAATGCCCTCCATTCTTTTGATGCGGTACCAGCAGATTGATCAGGCAAACACTCCATTTGACCGGCTTTGCACATCACTTCCAGTGCCGCAACTTGATCAGCCGGTAACACTTTACGACGACCCAAGGCAGGTAGTAATGCGGTCAGCCCATCCCAGTTTTCGCTGCGGCGATAAACATCCGATAGTAGTCGTGTTACTGAGGTGTTCCCAGGAGCCAAACCGTGCATTTTCTCCAACAATGCTTGCGATTCAGGAAGCTGGCCCGCCTGCGACATCAAACGCGCGCGGGTTAGGTCAACCGCCATGCGATAAGCCGGGTCGGCTTGCTCTGCCTGATTGAGGTAATCGTCTCGCTTATCAAAATTACCGTTTTGCTGCGCTGCATAAGCCGCGCCTAGGTAGTTCAACAATGGCGTTTTGCTGTGCTTTAGCTTACCAGTTAAGTCTTTCTCGCCCTTGGCCCAATCGCCTTCAATCAGGCGCGCGTAACCACGTAAAGTCGCACTCTGCGCATTTTTATCGTTGCGCTGTGCATTCCAGTTTTTGACTTTCTTGGGTGCAGCCAACAAGCTAAACAAGTAATGAAATAGCAGATACAAAACCGCAAATGCTGCGACCGCCAGTAAAATCGCCAATGCCAATGGCAACTCTATTCGATGGGGCGCACGCGCGATCGTTACCACCCCGGGGTCATCCATTGACAAGATCCCGAGCACCGTAAATAGTACCAGCGAAATAATAATGATAATTAATGTTTTCATGCGATTGCTCTCCTATTTCCCTGCCTGAATGACTTGATCTAATGCATTTAACGAGCCACTGATATCGGGTAGCTCAGCGCTCAGCTTAGCCGAACTAAGATTGGCCAGTTCTTCTGACCAAGCTTTAACTTCGGCGGCCTCACCATCGAAATAGCGCTCAACCCAAGCTTGTGCTGCAGCCAATGATGATTGATACAAGCTTACCTGACTTCGTATCAGCGCCATTTCGGCTGACTGCACCTTTAAGCGCAAGTTTTCGACAACAACAAATTTCTGCTCTGAGCCCATGGTTGGAGTCGGTGTTTCATCGATATTCTCAACCTTCACCATGCTGCCGATATCCGTCATCAATGACTTACCAGCTGAGAATAACCAGTCGACCTTGCGTTCAGCCGGTTCTGGCTCGGTTGCACTAGCCGTACGCCTTGCTTCCAGCTCTACCGCCGCCTTTTCAGCGGTCTCACGCAGCATCCGATCTTGGGCTAACGGTAGCGATTCAACTTGAGCAGCCAATGACTCTAGCTTTTGATACAGACTGTTGATATCGACCACTTCCGCCGCTTGCAAGCCAGTTATTTCTGTGGCCAGTGCGCTGCGCACATCAGATAATTCCACTCCCTCGAGCTTAGCTAGGTAATCGTCCGTCAATACCAGCCCTCGACCCGCCACTGCCGGGTCGCGTGACCATACAAATTGTTGGTTAACCATTGCTAGCAATGAGCGAGCCTCTTCCAATTTCCAGCGGTTCACCTGGTTAACAAAATCACCCGTTAAATTTTCGACCGCGCTGTTAGCGGCTGCAGTAACGGTTTCAATTTCAGATTGGTTGTTGATCAATTTTTGGTCAAAATCAACCAGACTGGTATCGATTTTTTGTTCCGCAGCTTGCAGCCGAGTTTCAATCGTACCGGCTGTTTTCTTCACCGTATCAACCGCCTCACCGACGCGGCTTTCAACTTCTGAAAAACTTTTCTTGAGCGTAACTTGGTCGGTATTGACCAGCGTAATGCGCTCATCCAAGCCGCTGGCGTTGCTCTTTGCAGACTGGCTGTTGATTGACGTATTCCAGGCAGCATAACCACCTGCACCCAAACCCAGCAAACCCAACAATAATGCCAACCAAGTCAAGCCATTAGCCGATGACTTTGCGGGCGATCCAGCCGAACCCGTGGCTGCACTGGCAGCCGCCAACGGTCGCGTTGATTGATTGGATTGCTTTGGAGGTGCAGATTCCTTAACAGCGCTGGCAGAAATTGCTGCCTTTTGAGCGGTTGGCGTACTTTTTACTGCTTTAGACTGGGGCCTTGCCGCCTTAGGAGCTGGCGTAGTAGGGGCTTTCTGCACAGCCGGTTTTTTCTTGATGGGCAGCTTTTTGCTGGTCTGTTTTCTAGTCTGTTTTGGTTTCGCACCCGATTTGGATGATGATTGGGATGGCGATCGTTTCTTGCTGCTTGTCACGCGCTTCTCGCTTCCCTTCTTTTGCGGCGTATTAGACTTGCTCTCGGTCATGGTTTCCTATCCTGATAATTGGAGGCTTTGCAACACAGAATGGTACATCATCCAGCCACAAGAAAAAACCAGAAGCCGCATATAATACGGACTTCACATCAAATCCTGATGAGTTAGAGGCACTTTTATGAGCCAATTAAGGCCAAACTCTCAACGATCGCCTGATCATTGACTGCGCTCGTCACCGTCACTTGGCTGAATCCAGCCGTCATCGCTGCGTCACGAATACGGTCACTGATCACCACGATAGGCAAACGTCGCATGCATTGCAAGCGCTTATCACCCACCAGAGTGATGAGATTGTGCAAGCTTTCAACGCTAGTGAGGGTAATTGCATCGACCTGACCAGCCTCTAGCGCCTGCAATACTTTTGGATCTGGTGATGCGGGAATGACTCTGCGGTAGGCCGCCAAGTAGCTGACTACTGCACCACGCTCACGTAACGTTTCGGCCAGTATTTCCCGCCCACTCTCGCCGCGCACGATCATCACGCGAGTACCGGTGTCCACCTCCATCAATTCCGGTGATTGTAACAACGCTTCGCTATTAGATAGGTCACTCGATGGCGAGATAGAAACTGGCAAACCCAATGCCTGCATGGTTCGCAGGGTGGCTGGCCCGACTGCTGCCAAGCGCGGGTTTATTGGGATAGGTAAACCTGCGGCACGTAAACCATCCACATAAAACACCGCCGCATTAGTGCTGATGAAAATTAGTACATCCATTGTCTGCGAGTGCGACAAACCGTTCGTGAAGGTATCGGTATCTCGGGGTACAATGATATCGATGCAAGGAAATGCGATGGGCTTACCGCCGCTAGAGCGAATCAACGCACACAGCTCATCAGCCTGATGGCGTGGGCGCGTCACTAAAACTGACAAGCCATCCAAAGGCATCACACCTTCTACCTTATTCGCCGAGCTCACGATAGACGTCACGCAAAATTCCGTCGGCGCCTTGGTCTAGCAAGTCGTTAGCCGCTAGATAGCCCAAGGCAACAGCTTCACGGACACTACCTTGACGCTGAGTTTGCAAAATTTGTTCACCCGAAACCGCCCCCACCAGCGCGCGAAGGGTCAAACCCTCGCCATCGCGCTCAGCATATGCGGCAACCGGCACGTGACAACCTCCGCCCAAGCGTTCATTCGCAGCACGTTCGGCCTGCACCCGAATGGAGGTATCTTCGTGATTCAGCGGCGCGATCAAGGCATTGACTCGCTCATCGTCAATTCGGCATTCAATTCCCACTGCTCCCTGACCTACCGCCGGCAATATCTCATCCACCGGAATTGCCTGCTTGATCCGATCAAAAAACTCCAGCCGTTTGAGACCAGCACTAGCCAAAATAATCGCATCAAAGTCACCCTGATCTAGGCGCGCCAGCCGCGTATTAACATTGCCGCGTAAATCGAGCAGGTCTAGTTTGGGGTAACGTGCAGCAATCTGTGATTTACGTCGCAAGCTACAGGTACCAACTTTTGCACCATCGGGCAGGGAAGCGAGCGAATCATAGTGATTGGATACAAACGCATCCCTCGGGTCTTCGCGCTCGCAAACCACAGGGATGTGTAAGCCATCGGGCAAGTTAACGGTGACATCCTTCATCGAGTGTACAGCGATATCAACCTCATCTTCCAACAAAGCCGTTTCAAGTTCTTTTAAAAACAAGCCTTTGCCACCAATTTTTGCCAATGGTGTTTTGAGGTGACGATCGCCTTCTGATAGGATTTCAACCAACGACACCTCAATCCCTGGGTGGTGTTTTTCCAGTTCCGCTTTAACGTAATACGCTTGCCATAGCGCCAGCTGGCTTTTACGGGTTCCAATACGGATCGTTTCTGACATGATCAGGTTCTCACTTATCAGGTTGAATACAATGGTGGCTAATTGGTGCGTTGGCGGCGAGAATACCACTTAATCAATAAAACCAAGGGCAGTATCAATACCACCTCTAAGCCGATCGCGCCCAGATTGTGCCAGGAAAAAATACTGCCGATTGCCGCAAACAGGCTATCACCCAAGCCGCCATGATCGACATTAACTAAAAATGTAATGGGCGCGATCACGTACTGTTCCGAAAACGGCCACCACAGCTGCATACCGTGCGGGGCTACGCGGTCAATCGTAATGCTATCTAGCGCTAAGTGCGATAAATAAACCAGCGTCGCGCTCATTGCCAGCCGTTGCGGGCTGAGCCGAAAATACGATTGCCATCGTGCACCCACCCACCAGAAGCAGACTCCACACAGCACCGCGGCAAACACCGAATGTGAGCCCATGTGATGGTAGCGATTTAAGTCGCCCACTAAAGCACCCGGCAGAAAATCTAAATCTGGCAAATTAGCGATAAAGATAACCAGCAATACACCGCTCCAGTCCCACCCGAGGCGACCGCTCACCACCAAGCCGCCCAAGGCGTGACCGACGGGTGAAGGCATTAAACCAACCCGGCTATCAACTCCGCCCGTACCATGCTTCGTGCCATGGCCCTTACCCCAGCCTTAGCCACCGCGGCGAACTTTCAAGCGCATCGCTTTGTAGCCCATGTTCGACAGCTTATAATCGGCGCTGGTCAAATTGCCGTAGTCCGCATATGGGCCCAAACGCACGCGATGAAAAGTACCTTTACCGCTGATCGTCACTTTCTCGATTCGAGCGTGCATGCCACTGAGTGCTAGCTTGGCTTTGAGGCCTTCGGCATCGGCAGGATTAGAATACGACGCCACCTGCAACATATAACTGGGACTTAAGTTAACTACCGGCACCTCGCCAGGCTTGCTGATTTTATCATCAGCACGCTTAATCACGACCGAAGCATCCTCAACCGGCACAGCTGATGGCTTAGCTTTAGCAACCGTTACTGGCTTGGAAGCAATCGGCTCATCTACGCCTTTGGGCAGGACTTCCTCGATTTCCGGCAATACGGTATAAAAATCAAATTTGGGCTTGTTACGAGCTTGTTCTTCATGAACCATCACCGGTTCAGGTGCTTGGCGCTGATCCGCTTCCCGCTCCGCTGATTCGCGGGAGCGCTTGGCGATGTCGCGAAAACCACTACCCATACCTTGCTCGGAATCAGACGTAATACCCTGAAACAGCAACGTTGCCAAAACGCCCAATACTGCACCAGACAACAGAAATCCAAAACAGTGTCGGGTGATCCCCGATGAGCGCGAACCAGAGGGCCGCCGCTTACTTGCCTTTTTCTTCCTTGCCTGTGCCATTACCTTATATCATCACTACATCGTTTCAGGCGCGCTAACGCCCACTAATTGTAATCCATTCGCCAACACTTGCCGCGCGGCGTTGATCAGAGCTAAGCGCGCATTGCGCAGCTCAGCGTCTTCAGCGATAAATGGATGCGCATTGTAATAAGTATGAAATTGATTTGCCAGCTCCCGTAAATAATATGCTATTTGATGGGGCTCAAATGCTTTAGCCGCTTTTTCAACCACTTCGGGGAATCGCGCCAGCTGCGTCATTAAATCTAACTCATGCTGCTCGGTCAATAAGCCATAGTCCGCATTCTCACCGGGCTGCAAGCCCTTTTCCGCCAGCTGACGAAAGACAGCGCATACCCGCGCGTGCGCATATTGCACATAATAAACCGGATTATCAGAGGATTGTGACTTAGCCAAATCCAAATCGAAATCCATATGCTGCTCAGGTTTGCGCATGGTGTAGAAAAACCGAGCGGCATCGTTACCGACTTCTGATCGCAATTCTCGCAAGGTGACAAAGTCGCCACTGCGAGTGGACATGGATGCTTTTTCTCCGTTTCGATATAAAATTGCAAACTGCACCAGCAGCATGCGTAAGCGCTCCGGGTCTTGGCCAAATGCCGAAAACGCTGCCTTAACCCGCGTAACATAGCCATGATGGTCCGCACCCAAGACATAAATCAGATGATGATAGCCGCGCTGATGTTTATTCAATAAATAGGCGATATCAGCGGCAAAATAGGTGTGTTGGCCATTGGCACGCAACACTACCCGATCTTTTTCATCGCCGTAATCGCTGGACCGGAACCACCAGGCCCCTTCTTTTTCATACAGCGTGTTATTGTCTTTCAGCACGCTGATCGCAGCTTCAATCGCACCAGTGGTTTCGAGTGAATGCTCTGAAAACCATTGATCAAAGGTCACGCCAAACTGACCCAAATCACCGCGTATATCATCCACCAGCGTATTCAAGCCTTGATCAAAAACAGTCTCGTATCCAGCTCCCAAGCGGGATTTCGCCCGCGCGATCAGTTCATCAACACGCGCTTCGTCATCTTCGGGTAAATCAGCAAATAGTTCCGCTGCGGGCACTCTAAACACATCACCATTCTCACGATGTAAGTCGGCAGCAATATCCCAAATATAATCCCCTTTATAGCCATTCGGAGGAAAGGCATCGATGGTCTCGCCAGATAAGTCGAGATACCGCAACCACACGCTTAGCGCCAGAATATGCATCTGCCGTCCAGCATCGTTGACGTAGTATTCAGCGTCCGCGTCATAACCTGAAAACCGCAATAGCCGCATTAGGGCATCGCCATAAGCCGCCCCTCTGCCGTGGCCAACGTGTAGCGGCCCGGTTGGATTAGCAGAAACAAACTCTACTTGTACCGAAGTGCCCGCACCAACGTCTGAACGACCATAATCGGCGCCAGCTTTAGCAATGCGGTCGATGACGCGCGCGAGTGAATCTTTGGCCAAGGTGAAATTGATAAACCCTGGCCCGGCGATTTCCATTTTGATGATGGCGTCGTTGCTTGGGATGGCTTCGATAATCTTCGCCGCCAGCTCACGCGGATTCATGCGCGCTTGCTTGGCCAGCGCCATCGCCACGTTAGAGGCAAAATCGCCGTGGTCGCGATTTTTGGTGCGCTCGACGTGCACGGTAATCGCAGCGCCATCAGACAAAACGCCAGCCTTTTCAAGCGCAAGCAAGGATTGGCTAAGGGCTAGTTCAACAAGGTCTTTCATAAGTTCAATGTTAAAAAAACCTGCCAGAGTTTAGCGCTGGCAGGTTTGCATAGATGAGCTTGCGCCCAGTGACTACGCGATGTGAGTATCGATAAAAGTGGCCAAGTCGCCTTTAGAACTACCGCCCACCTTGGTGCCTTCGACATTGCCATCTTTAAACAGCATCAAAGTGGGAATGCTACGAATTCCAAACTTCGGTGGTGTTTGTGGGTTATCGTCAATATTCAGCTTCACGATTTTAACCCGCCCGGCGTACTCACCTGCCAAAGCATCCAAAGCTGGCGCAATCATTTTGCACGGCCCGCACCATTCCGCCCAGTAATCGATCAAAACGGGCAGATCAGAATTCAGGACTTCCTCTTCAAAGTTCGCGTCGGTGACGTGGACTACTTGTTCAGACATAGGTCTAACTCTCCATTATAAATTCAATTTCGGACAAATCAGCGGCACATAAATTGGCAGCGCCTTCGCGCCTAGCCCAGCTTTCCCGCCAACAGCACCGCCCTGAAGCCGCTATTCGTGGCCCCAGAAATACATTAACGTGCAGTAATCGATCCGCACAAACTCTGTGTTAAACTCGCGCGCTTAATAGGTATATTTGAAACGGATCAACTCAAGCAACAACCGTAGTAAGATAACAAGCGCTGACCTCACAGGCAACCGCATTCTACGATTTTCTACGGTCAGATTTCGCTTTTCCCTGCTCGCTAATCGATACCTCACCGACCATATGGGGTTGTAGTGATACGGACACAACCCAAATTCTTGTATTTACGCAGGGCATGACCACAAACGATGACAGATAAACACTTAACCGATACCAGCTTTAGCGAACTTAACTTACACCCCTCGCTCATGCTGGGTTTAAAGGACGCCGGCTTCAGCCTGTGCACACCGATCCAGGCTTTAGCCTTACCGCCTGCGCTAAAAGGCCAAGACGTCGCTGGCCAGGCACAAACCGGCACCGGCAAAACCGCTGCCTTTTTGTTGGCAACCTTTCAGCGCTTGTTGGAATCTGCAGAAAAAGCAGAAGCGGAAGCAGAAGCGGAAGCGGAAGCTAAATTAGCTGAAACAAGCGCTGACCCGACCGCTACAGCAGCTAAAGACAGTGAGACAGGTGCAGACAGCGAAACAGCAGAAGCCACGCCAGATCAACCGAAAAAAAAACCTGCTTCACCCGCGCGCAAACCACGCGGCACTGGGATCAAATCATTAATCCTAGCCCCCACTCGAGAGCTCGCGATCCAAATCCATAAGGATGCGGTAGTGTTAGGAAAGCACACGGGCTTAAAATTGGCACTTGCCTACGGCGGTACCGGCTATGAAAGCCAGCGCAAAGAAATCGAAGATGGCGCCGATATTTTGATCGGCACACCTGGCCGAGTGATTGACTACTTTAAGCAAAAAGTCTTTCATCTGGAAGCCATTGAAGTCGCGGTTATGGATGAAGCCGACCGCATGTTCGATCTCGGCTTTATCACCGACATCCGCTATTTACTGCGGCGCATGCCGGATGCAACTAAACGCTTGAACTTATTGTTCTCCGCCACATTGTCGTTCCGAGTTGAAGAACTCGCTTATGAGCATATGAATGCCCCTGAGCAAGTCAAGGTTGAATCAGAAATGGTGGTCGATCGGATTGAAGAGATTGTCTACTACCCGGCGCAAGACGAAAAAATTCGCTTATTGGTCAATCTGATCACCGCTAGCGAGCACACTCGCTCGCTGATCTTCGTCAATACCAAACACGAAGCCAACCGCGTCTATGACTGGCTGACCGCGAATCATCTAAAAACGTCGGTTTTGTCAGGTGATGTCGCCCAAGACCGTCGCGAAAAATTGTTAAAGGCGTTCCACGATGGCAAAACGTCGATTATGGTCGCTACCGATGTCGCTGCTCGGGGCTTACATATTCCCGACGTAAGCCACGTCTATAATTACGATTTACCGCAAGATGCCGAAGATTATGTCCATCGTGCTGGTCGTACGGCTCGGGCTGGCGCTAGCGGTCACGCGGTTAGCCTTGCCTGCGAAAAATATGCTTACGGGATGATGGATATTGAGAAATTCATCGGCCATGCGTTGCCGGTCGGGCAAATTACGCCCGAATTACTGGCCAAACTGGAAGTCACTCCTCAGCGTCGGCCTGAAAAACCCCGACGTGATACCCGAGGTGGGCGCGCTCGACCATCCAGTAGTGAAGGCCGAGGAGGACGGACTACCCGTAGCCGCAGTGAGCCTCGTCAAGCTGACCAGGCTAATCTCGCTGCGAAACCTCCTCAGGAAAAAACTGCGGCACAAGCCGCCCCTGCTAAAGTACCGAAGCGTGCACCGAAAGATCCGATTGAGTATATCCCTCCACCGGATCGCTTTAGCATACGCTTTGGTGAGATTCCCCTAATCGGTTAGTTTCGGTCGGTCTAATTCATGAGCCAGCAGTACTAGTGACTGTGCGCTCGCTTCAGAATAAGACTCTCACCTAAACACTTTCACGGTGCAGCGAATGTGCATCGTCATCGTCATCGTGATTACAAGCTTAGCTTTAGCCTCATAATTAGCCGCTAGCTTCAGCTGATTTAGCTTCCTCTTCAGCACTTTCATCATAAAATGCTTCTGACTCTTCAACGGTTTTTGCCATCCGTCGTGCAAAGGAATAGATGCGACGCAAGGTCTCAAATAAGTCGTCTTCCAGCGCAAATACTTCAACCCGATTCGGATCGTCCGACTGAAAGCGCAGCAGTTGCTGGGTATGAATTTGGTCCAGCATCATGTCCATTTCATCTTTGAATTCAAGCACGAAATTAGCCGCAACCGCATTTTCCTGAGACACGGCGCGTATGGCTTGCTCCAAAGAATCATCTACCATCGCAAATAATTCGTTGATCCGCTCTTCAGTACCCGGGCTGATCTCGATATTCTTGTCTAGCTTTTCTTCACCAATCACCACTAAGCGCGTTGCAATCAGCTCACTAACAGATTCTAAAGCGCTGATTGAGCGCAACAAACTCTGTAGCTCTTGAGTCAAATCTTCGGACAAAGTTTCTTTACTAATTTTACGCAGATAACCGAGCGAGTCTCGGTACAGTTCACGCACCGCTTCAACTTGTTCTTTTGCTTGCTCAATCGCGCTTCTGTCACCTTTCAGAATGCCCGTCATCGAGCTCTTCAGCATCGATTGCACGTATTCGCCGATATGCAGCACTTCAAGGCGTACGCTATCGATTGCTAAGCTGGGCGTGGATATCAGTGCCTCATTCAAGTAGCGCGGCTTGGCCCGCTTTTTATCAACGCCGGCACTTTCTTCTCGATCAGGTATCAGCTTGGTAACCAATTTAGCCATTTGAGGCGCAAACCAGATAAAGATGAACGTATTAGCGATATTAAAAATGGTGTGGGCATTGGCGATTTGTCGCGGCGTTTCCGCAGCCAACCTATCGGCACCACTGAGCTCCGCATGAGCGGGCGAGACGTTACTCACCAACTCTGCCAACCAGGGTATAAATGCAATCCACAGCGCCACTCCAGCAATATTAAAAATAACATGTACCATCGCAGCACGCCTGGCTTCGCTGGGCTTGCCGATCGATGCCAGCAGAGCAGTGACGCACGTACCAACATTAGCTCCAAATGCCAATGCGATTCCGGCTGGCAAGGTAATAAACCCCTGGCTCGCCATAGCGATTACAATACCCGTGGTCGCTGATGATGACTGCACCAAGCCAGTAAAAGCGGCTGCCACCAAAATGCCAATTACTGGATTCTCCATGCTGATCATTAAGTCAAGGAACGGCTGAAATGTTCTGAGCGGCTTCATAGCATCGCTCATGATACTCATGCCGAAAAAGATCAAACCGAGGCCCATCAGCATTGCGCCATAATGCTTGATCTTGTCCTTCTTACCCGCGAACAACATCGCAAAACCAATCGCAATCATTAGCATCGCGGCTTTGGTGACTTTGAACGCAACAATCTGTGCGGTGATGGTGGTGCCGATATTGGCACCCATAATCACGCCAATCGACTGAGTCAGCGTCATCAGTCCAGCTGAAATAAACCCGACCACCAATACGGTCGTAACCGATGAAGATTGGATAACTGCGGTGATAAACGCGCCGGTGATCGCGCCCATAAAGCGGTTCTTAGTCAATTTCTCCAAAATATCGCGCATACGCGTGCCAGCAACCGCTTTCAGCGAGTCTGACATTTGCTCCATGCCGAATAAAAACAGCGCCAAGCCACCAAATAATTGCATCGCCATTTGCATCCACTGGATCTCTGCGGGCGCCGCATCAGACGCTGCCCACACTGCCAAAGGAATCATCGTGACGGCGAAAAACAGGAATAAAGGGATAACAGCCAGATTAGCCTGGCGAAAGCTTGAGGGTAGTCGTTGCATGTCGTTTTTTATGGTTTAGTTAGCACTCATAGGTGCCTTTATTCTCCACTCGAAGTGCTCCGAGTGTACACGAAAAAATGACTTAGATTAAAGCGGTTTAGTCTGGCATCAGCGCCTTTAGTTGCTATGCTACGCCCTACACAGCAACTAATTAGCGCCCTAGAAAACCTTTAAGACGGGTCGCCTTGGGTGGTTTCGTTAGTGTCTTGAGGCTCTGCTGCAGCAGTCGCCTCAGAATCAGATTCTGACTTGGCCATTGCCTCTTTGAGCATGACGATGCCTTTTTTACGCTCCGTTTTGATGATCTTGAGCTTGCGTCGCATCTGGCGCGCTTTGTCTTGATCCTGTTCAACCTCAAGGTCAGCTTTGATTTGACGCTTCTCTTCTTTAAGTTGTTTCAACAGGCTTTTTATCTTCTTCTTTTTCTTAATGACCTTCTTGGTCTTGGCGTTGATCAATCCGTCGAGTTGTTCGAGTGCTTTTTTAATTTTCATGGTTTTTTACCTCGCCTGGGTCTACGTTGGTCTTACAATGGTCTCCCGACTTAACAGCGTGGCCAGTCTATTCAAATAGCGTGCTCACACTACATAACGACGGATCATAGCGAAATTCTAAGGCATACGCCATCTTGGTGAGCACATCAGGGTACCGCACAAATGTGTCATTTGTATAAATTTATTAGGCACGACCCCGACACAAGCACGTTGCGTTATGGTCTGATCTAACGAAAGTTTTGCGGTATTTTTCCTGGCGCGAATTGCCTACAATCCGGTCGACCTTCATTACCCATTCAAATCGCATGCCGAACACAGTCACCAATGCTCGCAACAACGCTTCATTTATTGTCGACAAAGATGAAACTGTCTTGGCCGCCGCACTTAGGAACGGCCATGTATTTGCTTATGGCTGCCAAATGGGCTTGTGTGGGGATTGCAAAACTGACCTGGTCTCCGGTGAAATCGACTATGGTGACTATGACGAATCAACGCTGACCGAAGATGAAAAGGCTGATGGCAAAATACTGCTGTGCCAAGCTAAAGCCAATAGTGATATCGTGATTGATGCCGAAGAGCTAACTATTGCCGAAGGCATCGAAATCAAAACCTTGCCGACCCGAATTAACGAGCTGAATGTGTTGGCTGACGATGTCATGCAGGTGTTTTTACGCTTACCGAATACACAAACCTTTAATTTCCTGCCCGGGCAATACATCCACTTACTGCTTCAGGAAGGCAAACAACGCAGCTTTTCAATCGCCAATTTGCCCGATAACGCTAAAGAGAACGGCATTGAGCTGCATCTTCGCCTGGTGCCTGGTGGGTTTTATACCCCTCGCTTTTTTTCAGATGCCAAGCTCAAAGACATCATTCGCATTCAAGGACCATTCGGCACCTATTATTTGCGCAAAGAAGATGAACGACCGATCATCATGGTTGCGGGTGGAACGGGATTTGCACCGATTAAGGGCTTAATCGAAGACGCTATCGACAGCGGCTTAGAGCAGCCGATTCACTTATTCTGGGGGGCTCGAGCCAGCCAGGATTTGTATATGGATGAGCTATGCCAATCTTGGGCCAAGCAACATGACAACATCCAATACACCCCGGTATTATCCGAACCCGATGCCGATTGGCAAGGCGCTAGCGGCTTTGTACATGAAACGGTGCTTGCCTCTTATCCTGACTTGAGCAACCATTGCGCTTACGTCAGCGGCCCGCCGATTATGATTGATGCGGTGACTGCAGGTGCGGTTAAGAATGGTTTAAATCAGGAACTGTTATATACCGACTCGTTTGACTACGCGGCAGCGCTGGGTGCTTAATTGGTCTTGATAGCGGTATTCATGCGTCAAAACTGACGCCAACCTGGCTTTGATAGACCTTGTCGTACACCAGCTCTATGGATACATCGCCCTTAACATCACCCTGGACATCACTCATCTGCACTTGCTTGAGTTCTGGGATGCGAACCGCCAGCCAAGAGCACATCGCTGCAGCCGCGGATTCGTTGTCAGCCCGGATGGCATGATACAAGTTTGAAGCCACAAACTGCGCTTGCTGCTCTAGTTCCGGCGTGTCGATCGTTTCATCTCCCAAACGCACACCCTTTGCCATCTGCTGATCCATCTTTTCCAGATAATCTGCTTGCTTGGCAACTAGCGCTACTTCACGGTCGTATTCCAGCTGGGCGATGCCGTTTAAAAGAATCGCAAGTTTGTATCGCATATAGTGACTCGGTTATTTGTGGGGCAGATACCGTATCAAAACCCAACCCAGCTTAAAACCACCCCATAGAGACAGGTTTGAAGTTGGTTTCGATAACCTTTGGTAGGCCTTGATTCGTTACCAAGATGCGCTATATTAATCCTAAGGGCTGATAAAGGAATTGTAATCGCCCAACAAAAACACATTTAGCTGAGGAACATACCATGGAACTACTACCGATTCTCGTACTCGCCTTTGCCGTAATTATCGTCTTTTTGGGGGCAAAAATAGTGCCACAGGGAGAAGAATACACGGTCGAACGCTTAGGAAAATATACCCGCACGCTAAAACCAGGCTTTCACGTTATCATTCCAGTGGTTGACTCGATTGGCACCAAGCTCAACATGATGGAGCAGGTCAAAGACGTGCCCTCACAAGAGGTCATCACCAAAGACAACGCCATGGTGCAAGTTGATGGGGTGGTATTTTTCCAAATTATTGATGCAGCCAAAGCAGCCTACGAGGTGCGCGACCTTGACCGCGCCATCATGAATTTAACCATGACTAATATCCGTACTGTCATGGGCTCGATGGACTTAGATGAATTGCTGTCGCAGCGCGAACGAATTAATGCGTCCTTGCTTAATGTGGTCGATGAAGCCGCCAGCAACTGGGGTGTACACATTACCCGGGTTGAAATCAAAGATATCAACCCACCACAAGACCTGGTCAATTCAATGGCCCGGCAAATGAAGGCTGAGCGAGATAAGCGCGCTACCATCCTCGATGCTCAAGCAGTTCGTGAAGCAGATATTCAACGCGCTGAAGGTGAAAAGCGCGCACAAGTATTGGCCGCTGAAGGTCTTAAAGAAGCAGCTTTCCGCGAAGCTGAAGCCCGCGAACGGTCGGCCGAAGCCGAGGCAAAAGCCACCACCATGGTATCTGAAGCCATTGCTAAGGGTGACGTTAACGCGATCAATTATTTTGTCGCCCAAAGATACACTGAAGCGCTGAAAGAAATTGCCTCTGCACCCAACCAAAAACTGGTGCTGATGCCGCTAGAAGCCAGTAGCCTCATTGGCTCAATTGCTGGTATTGCTGAATTGGCCAAAGGTATTGGTACCGAAACCAAAAAAAGTAAAGACAAGGAGTCGAGCTAATGGACGGGCTGTTTGATCACATCCAGTTTTGGCAATGGTGGGTGCTAGCGATGGTGATGTTTATTCTGGAAGTATTTTCGCCCGCGGCCATCTTCATGTGGATCGGCTTTGCAGCTGCAATCATGGGCTTCATCCTGCTCGCCGCACCCGAAATGGCGTGGGAAACACAGTTTTTACTATTCGCCGCCTTAAGCGTCGCGGCAATTTTTCTCGGCCGTTTATGGTTTCGCAAAAAACCCATAGCCACTGACCGCCCAGGTTTAAACCAACGCGGCGTCGATTTAATCGGCCAAGTGTTTCCGGTTACCCAAGCGATTAAAAATGGCACCGGCCGTATTAAAGTGGGTGACTCAAGTTGGAAAGCAATCGGCCCAGACTCCGCTGTGGGTGAGCGAGTCCGCGTGGTTGCAGTAGAGTCGGCCGCGCTCAAAGTAGAGCATGATTAAGGCAGCCTAACTAAAGCGCTCAAATTGGGCTGAGGCTGTCTAAATCCCAGCGCGGCTGAATATTAAATGCCAGCGACTGACTGACCTGCGACCGTAATCGTACTGCACCGGCGTAAGCAATCATCGCCCCATTGTCGGTACAAAACTCGAATCTTGGATAATAGACTTCAGCGCCTTCAGCCTCGGCCATCTCTCGCACCCGCTGCCGTAATTGCTGATTGGCGCCCACTCCGCCAGCTATTACCAAGGTTTGGTACCCCGTCTGCTGCAATGCGCGGCGGCACTTGATCATCAAGGTATCCGTCACTGCATCCTGAAAGGCATAGGCGATATCGGCAACCGTTTGCTGATTCAAATCATCTGCTGCTTTACACTGCTGGGCAGTGGTCAAGGCAAAGGTTTTCAAACCACTGAAACTGAAATCCAGCCCCGGCCGATTAACCATTGGGCGCGGAAAATCAAAGCGATCTGTACTGCCTAGTTGCGCTACTTTGGCGATCGACGGCCCACCAGGATAACTCAAGCCCAATAATTTGGCCGTTTTATCAAATGCCTCTCCAGCCGCATCATCTAAACTTTGGCCCAAAATAGCGTAATCACCGATCGCTTTGACATCGACCAGCAAGGTATGACCACCAGACACCAGCAACGCTACGAAGGGGGCTTGTGGCGGTGTTGTTTCGAGCATCGGCGCGAGTAGGTGACCTTCCATGTGATGAACCCCAACGGCGGGCACGCCCCAGCCAAAGGCTAAGCTGCGGCCAACCGATGCCCCGACTAGCAATGCGCCGGCCAAGCCTGGCCCAGCGGTATAGGCAACTGCATCGGGTTTTTGCCCTTGATTAGCGACGTCGTTAATTACCGCATCAACCAGCGGCGTCAATGTCCGAATATGATCGCGCGCAGCCAGCTCCGGCACCACCCCACCATAAGGCTGGTGGAGTTCAATTTGTGAGGCCAGTTTATGCACCAACAAACCTTTCTCATCATCATAAATCGCTACACCCGTATCATCGCAAGAGGTTTCTATTCCCAGCACGCGCATTAGACTATATCCTCAACATACAGACCAAATTTACCTGTGCTGCGATCGGCAAAAAAACACTCGAGCGTACGTCGAATCATCGGAAAAGAAATCTCATCCCACGGGATTTCATGCTCTTTAAACAACGCAGTCTCCAGGCTTTCTTCACCCACGCCGAAACCATCTTCGGACAGCAAATTCGCACGAAACATCATATACACCTGACTAAACCGTGGCACGCTGTGAATCGTATACAAACGCATGCGGTGCACCTCAGCGAGCGCTTCTTCCCAAGTTTCGCGAGCGGCGCATTGTTCAACCGACTCACCATTTTCCATAAAGCCGGCTGGCAAGGTCCAAGCGCCGTAGCGTGGCTCGATTGCCCGACGACACAATAAAATTCGGTCTTCCCAAACCGGTACTACGCCAGCCACCACTTTTGGATTTTGGTAATGGATGATACTGCAACTGGTACACACATCGCGTTCACGGCTATCGCCGTCGGGGACAGCGCGCTGGGTCGTCGCACCGCAATCGGGGCAATTATTTATCGGGCGCATGGGCATCTGCTATCATTCAGTTGACTTAGATTATACGTTAATCTGCCTTGTCTCCTCGAAACAGACATTGGCGCTAATTTGAAGGGATGAGGGCACATCCATTGAACCGACGATATGAATAAAAATATACTGATTACGGGCAACAGTGGCGGCTTGGGCCTGGCCTTCACCCAACATCTATTAAACCAAGACTATACTGTTTATGGTTGTAGCCGTCGCGGTTGCGCACTGCAACACCCCCAGCTATTCGACCACCCACTGGATTTGGCCGACCTCAGCGCGGTTCAAGCCGGTCTCGCTGAGCTACTCGGCGGTGTGGAATATCTTAAGACTGTCATCTTAAACGCGGGCATTCTCGGTGATATCCAAACGATGCCTACCATCGACATGGATAATCTAAAGTCGCTGATGGATATCAATGTTTGGTCCAACAAGCTAGCGCTTGATTGGCTGCTGCAAAATGTTCCCCGCATCGATCAAGTGATCGCCATTTCGTCGGGTGCTGCGGTCAATGGTCATAAGGGTTGGGGCGCCTATTCCTTATCAAAGGCGGCGCTGAATATGTTGACCAAACTCTACGCCAGCGAATATCCATGCACCCACTTTACCGCACTGGCGCCGGGCTTGGTCGATACCGCCATGCAAGATCACCTATGTAACCCACAACAAGTTGATGCTGAGCGCTTTCCATCGGTGCAAAAGCTGCGTGCCGCCCGTGGGACTGACAATATGCCGACGGCCGATCAAGCGGCCGCAACCATTCTGAGTTTATTGCCGACATTGCCCGACCGCACAGAAAGCGGTGCATTTGTTGACGTACGCACGCTCTAGCCAGCCCGGACCAATGGCAACATTCACACCTGGCAAACACTTTTGTACGGGAGCTCTTGAGCCATTTCCTGATGTCGAACTGGCCAATAGCGATGGTTTGCTGGCATCCGGCGGTGACCTATCCCCTGAGCGATTACTGTGCGCATATAGCCAAGGGATTTTCCCTTGGTTTTCAGAGGGCCAGCCGATTCTGTGGTGGTCTCCAGACCCACGCTGCGTACTCTACCCTAAGCAGTTTCAATCACGCCGTAGCTTGCAGCAATCGATCAGAAAACACTCATTCGAGTTCCAAGTAGATACCGCATTTGCCCAAGTGATCCAAGCCTGCGCGGCACCACGAGCCAGTGATAAAGGCGGCACCTGGATTACCAACGATATGCAAGATGCCTATCTACACCTGCACCAACTGTGTATCGCCCATTCAGTCGAATGTTGGCAACGAAATCAGTTGGTGGGTGGCTTATACGGCGTTGTCATCGGCAGCGTGTTTTTTGGTGAAAGCATGTTCAGCGACGTCAGCGATGCTTCCAAGGCAGCGCTGTGGTTTCTGTGTAAACAGTATGCACAGATCAGCCTGATTGACTGCCAAATGACCACCTCCCACCTGTTATCGCTAGGTGCCATTGAAATTCCGCGAGTCCAATTTTTGCGAGAAATAGAAACGGCAATTCACCATCTGCCAGTGGTTGGGGCTACAATCTAGCCATGACCAAGCCCCCAGAATTTCCCACGCTGTATTTGTCGATCGCGCATGATTGCCCGTATCTACCCGATGAAACGGCAACCAGCCTGCTGTTCGACCCGTCTTCTGAAGTGACCGACACGATGTACAGCGCTGCGGTAAGGCTTGGTTTTCGTCGCAGTGGTGACATGGTGTATCGACCTTATTGCCTATCATGCACAGCCTGCATCCCCGTACGAGTTCCGGTCGCACAATTTCAACCGAACCGTAGTCAGCGCCGCTGTAACCAGCGCAACCGGGATTTGTCGATCGCCTTTCTGGACATGGATTACGATACCGAGCATTTTGAGTTGTTCAAGCGGTATCAACGCTGGAAACACCCCGGTGATGCGATGGATCATGGCGACCAAGATCGCTACCTTTCGTCGATGTTGGACACACCGGTTCAGTCAGCATTGCTAGAAATCCGTAAAGAGCAAGAACTGTTGGCGGTTTCGGTGATTGACATGCTGGATGATGGTTTTTCCGCGGTTTACACCTTTTTCTCACCGGAGCACGCTGAGCGCAGCCTTGGCACCTATGCCATTTTAGCCCTGCTAGCCAAAGCACGCACCATCGGTGTCGCTCACATCTATCTCGGTTACTGGATTAAAAACTGCGGAAAAATGAGTTACAAAACACGGTTTCAGGCGCTGGAAGGCTATATCGACAACCACTGGCAAGCGCTCACCGATTAGCTAAAACCAGCGGGGAAACGAACATGACCTCAGTTGGCGCCGTGTTCCGCTTGGTAGTGGGCTTTGTACCAGTCTGGCTCGTTTAGATCGGCATCGTATAAAAACTCAGCAATGGCGCGAACCTGCTCCTCAGGATAAGGCAATGTCAGCATCACCCCAAATCGGCGTACGGCACCGGGCATTAGCGCAGTCTCCGGGTTAGGCGCTGCCACCCAATTGACCACGTAATTCACAAAGCTATCTCTGTCGGAGTGCTGGCGAATAACATGATTTTTCATGCCAAATGCGGGTGGGGCGACCGTCGGCTGACCGGTAGCAACATGGCAATTGCCGCACAGTCGGCCATACAACTCGGCAGGGTCATCACTTGCCACTACTGGCTGTAGCGATAACCCTAAAGATAGCCCAAATAACCCGATCCCAATCACTAGATTTTTCATGTTGCTACACCAATTATTTGCCAAGTGAGGACTATATCATTGCATGATAAATGGCCCCTTAACATTCGCACCCAATCAGTCTCGGTTTCAATTATATTCATTCGTGCTATCAAAGAGTTACTTTCGTTCCTTACGCTGTTGGCGTGAGGGTTTTTTCGACGCTCGAGGCGGTTTCTCAGCCGGCCTTTTCCTTGCTGGAGCGGCTCGATTCGGGCGCTTATTGGCATAATCGGGCTTGCCACCACCAGTCAGCAGAGATATCTGCAATTGTTGTCCTGCGACCCACACTTTTTTCAGTGTGTTGAACAAGTCTTTAGGCATCCCTTCTGGTAAATCAACCACAGTATGATCGGTATTAATCGTAATCTGGCCAATCAGCTTGGCATCCAGGCCGACTTCATTGGCGATTGCGCCGACGATATTGGCGGGTTTGACCTCATGAATACTGCCCACTTCGAGCCGGTATCGCTTCATGCCCTTTTCCAGCGACTCAAGACTTCTTGGGCCTCGCTCACCCCTCTGATTGCGATCACCACGTGAGCGACGTTCACGTTGCGGGCGTTGTTCTCGATCCCAGCTTTGGTCAGGCTTGCGTTGCGGTTTATTCACCACTAACAATGGTGTATCACCTTGCAATAAATGAGCCAGAGCAGCAGCTATGTCCCGGCCTGGTGCATCGTGCTCTTGCTCATATTGTTCGATCAACTGGGTGAAAAATGCCAAGTCTTTGTTGGCCAATGTGTCGGAAATGCGTTGCTTGAAATTAGCGACCCGTTTGTCATTAATAATTTCTGTCGACGGCAATTCCATTTTTTCGATTTTTTGCCGCGTCGCTTTTTCAATCGCAGCGAGCAAGCGCCGTTCACGCGGAGCGACAAACAAGATCGCATCACCTTTTTCCCCAGCGCGGCCCGTTCGTCCAATTCGATGCACATAGGCCTCGGTATCGTAAGGGATATCATAATTGACCACGTGGCTAATACGACGAACATCAAGGCCACGGGCCGCCACATCGGTCGCTACCAAAATATCTAACTTGCCCTTTTTAAGGTTATCGACAGTCCGCTCGCGTTGATTTTGCTGTATATCCCCATTCAGTGGCGCTGAAGCATAACCACGGGCTTGCAGCTTGTCTGATAACTCAGCGGTCGCCATTTTAGTACGCACAAAAATGAGCATCGCATCGAATACTTCTGCCTCAAGGATTCGGGTTAAGGCATCCAGCTTGTGCATGCCGCTAACCGGCCAATAACGTTGGCGAATCGTATCTGCAGTAGTGGTTTTGACCTTAATCGTGATTTGTGCCGGATCATTCAGATGACGGGTCGCAATGCGTCGGATTTGAGTCGGCATGGTTGCCGAAAATAGGGCAATCTGCCGGTCAGACGGTGTTTGCTCGAGTATCCATTCAACATCATCGATAAAGCCCATACGCAGCATTTCATCGGCTTCATCCAGCACCAAGGTACTGAGCTTATCCAACTTTAAGGTGCCACGACGCATATGATCCATGACCCGCCCAGGCGTTCCGACCACTACGTGCACACCGCGCTTCAAACCGCGCATTTGGCCACGATAATCCTGACCGCCGTAGATCGGTAAAACATGAAAGCCTTTCAATTGCGACGCATAGGTCTGAAACGCTTCCGCGACCTGAATGGCCAGCTCCCGAGTCGGCGCCAACACCAACACTTGCGGATCTTTTTGAGTTAAATCCAGGTTTGACAGAATTGGCAGGGCAAAGGCGGCGGTTTTTCCGGTACCGGTTTGTGCCTGGCCTAATACATCTCTGCCTTCCAGCAGCAATGGAATAGTTTGCGCCTGGATCGGCGAAGGTGTTTCGTAGCCCACTGTCTCCAAAGCTTTCATGAGCTCAGGCTTGAGTCCTAATTGTTTAAACGCGGTTACCGGTTCGGTTGTCATATCTTGTTTCCTGAAACTAGTGGTTCAAGGCAGAGCTAATCCAGCCGCCTTGGTCGAAAATAGCTGCGTTGCTGTTTACCAGAAAAGTCGATAAACGGCGTAAAAAGTGAATCAATGATGAATAAACGGGGTCTATCTCAGCAAAACATCAGAAAAATCAAGCCAATTCGCGGGTTTGCGACCCCATGAGTTGCCACACCTAACGACTTGCCGTACACTCCGCGCTCGTTTTATTCATTCGGAGACGCGCCAAGGTGGCAAAAGAAGAGCATATTGAAATGGAAGGAACGGTTATTGATACCCTTCCCAACACACAGTTTAAAGTCCAACTGGAAAATGGACACGAAGTTATCGCCCATATATCCGGCAAAATGCGCAAGTATTACATTCGCATTCTGCGCGGCGATAAAGTAACGGTGCAATTAACGCCGTACGATCTAAGCAAAGGGCGCATCACCTTTCGCATGAAATAATTGCTTCTGAGGTAATCTCCCCGAAGCATCCCGCAACAAGCAACACATTCAATAAAAAAGCCCCGGCGGTAGTGCGGGGCTTTTTTATTGACTAACCAAAATCAGGCAACCACTATTGGTAATCGATCGGGCCAATTGATTTTGGGTCAATAGTAATAGGCCCTACTTGATCTTCACCTCTTTATAGGGAACGTGCTTGCGAACCACGGGATCAAACTTTTTGATCTCCAGCTTTTCAGACATAGTGCGCTTGTTTTTGGTCGTGGTGTAATAATGCCCCGTACCTGCACTGGAAACGAGCTTAATTTTATCTCTCATAATAATTTTCCTAAGAAGCTGACTAGCGTCTAAACTTTAATACCACGCGCTTGCATATCTTCGAGAACGCTGTCGATGCCGTTCTTATCGATCACACGCAAGCCTTGAGATGAGACGCGCAGACGCACCCATCGGCTTTGACTTTCGACCCATATCTTCTTGTTATGCAGATTGGGCAGAAATTTACGTTTGGTCCGATTGTTCGCGTGCGACACGTTGTTGCCGACCGTAGTCTTCTTACCAGTAACTTGACAGACTCTTGACATGATTCTTACCTTGTTGATTTCTGGCCGACCAGCGGCCACGCAAAATTCGGGAGCGCGTTTATACCAGAATGGTAACGAAAAAGGTAGCTTTTCGTTGTAGTTGTCTGGCTAAATTCAGCATTTTTGACCTACGCTCGATTATGGAGCTTTTGCTCGCGCTATTCAACACCTGGACCGGAGGGCAATGGCTCGCAGTGTGTGCCATTTTCATCTGGAGTGGTTTCGTGCGCACCGGCCTTGGCTTTGGTGGTGCAGCATTGGCATTACCGTTCTTGTTAATGGTCAAACCCGACCCCTTGTATTGGCTGCCGATCGTTGCGATCCAGTTATTGTTTTTCACCGCACTGACGGTTTCTCATCGCCTTAAAAACATCGATTGGCAGTATTTGGGTAAATCGCTGTCCATCATGATTATTCCCAAAATTATTGGGGTACTGGGGTTGATCACTTTGCCGCCCATTGTTTTGGTGGTTTTTGTCTATTCGGTTACCTTGGTCTATGCGCTAACTTACATTTTTGGCTACGTGATCAAAAGCCGCTACCGTTGGCTGGATACCCTGTTGTTGGTGCTTGGCGGCTATGTTACTGGCACATCGCTGATCGGTGCGCCCTTGATCGCCGCGGTATATGCGCAACATGTTGCCATCCATCAGCTTCGTGACACCTTATTCGTGCTCTGGTTTATCCTGGTGACTATCAAGATGAGCACTTTTATCGTGCTGGATGTCCCTCTGAATGGGCAAATGTGCGTGCTATTGATCCCTATCGTCGCAATCGGTCACTTGATCGGCCTTAGGGTCCACCAGCAGCTGCTAGAGGCTGGCGGTGTGACCTTCAAAAAATATATCGGACTAGGACTGGCGTTGGTATGCTTAGTTGGCTTGTGGCGGGCGCTCAGCCTGGCATGATCAAACCTACTAAGCGTTCTGTGCCGAACACTTATTTTTCAATATTATCTTTTGGATTTTATCTAACTTGCACGCCCCGATTTACGTATAATTACTTGCTTATTTACATTTCACCCGCCACCCGCTGAGGCACGAGGAACAACCCATGAATTCTGACCAAGCTCGCAGTAATATGATTGAGCAACAAATTCGCCCTTGGAATGTTAATCAACCAGCGGTTTTAGCGGCGCTTGAATCAGTGCGTCGTGAAGATTTTGTGCCCAACTCGCACCAGGCTTTGGCATTTTCAGACGTTGCGATACCTTTGGATAACGGCAGCCACATGCTTGAACCCAAAGTCGCCGCGCAGCTGGCAAACACGATGAACCTGCAATCAGAAGATACGGTCCTGCAAATAGGCGCTGGCAGTGGCTATTTAACCGCACTATTGGCACAGCTGGCCCACCGCGTTACCGTGATCGAGCAAGACCCGATCACGGCCGAAGCCGCCCAGCAAAAGATCGCGATGGCGGGCATCGAAAATGTGCACTATAGCGATACGCCAACAGCCAGCTCGATTGACTTAGTCGATGCCATTGTTATTCGCGACGGTGTTCGTACGGTAGATGATCGTCTGTTTGAGCAATTAGCTGTTAACGGCCGATTAGTCGCCGTCGTTGGTGATTTACCCACCATGGAATTGACCCAATTTATCAAGCATAGTGATCGTATCGAAGCCCATTCAATCGTGGATACGGTCGTTCCACACGCCTCTGCCCAAGCTTCGGCAGACACCAGAATTTTTGTATTTTGATTGAGCCTTTAGACTATCCCATGAAACACCTATTATCTCGAGTCGCGCCGACAGCCCTGCTGCTTGGCTTGGTAGTGAGCCCAGCCTCAGCGATAGGTATCGCGGAAATTTATGCGTTGGCAGAAGCTAATAATGCTGGTTTTGCCGGCAAGCAAGCTGAATTTGCTGCCGCTCAAGAAAATCTCCCACTCGCCAAATCGGCGCTGCGCCCTAAATTAAACACCTCATTTGGGCTTAATCGGCAGTACAGCAAATCTAGGCCTGATGGCGAAGCAAGCTCTGATGCTACCTGGAACGGTAAGCAACTTGCTTTAGCGCTACAGCATAAGCTGTATGACCGTTCCAGCAAGACCGCCATCAAACAAGCTGAGTTGGGCGTGGATATCGCAGCACACCAGTTTAGCGCTGCCGAAGAAGACTTAATTATCGATACTGCGACGAGCTACTTTGCCGTTTTAACCGCGCAAGATAGCAAAACGTTGGCAGAACGAGAACTCACGGCTATTGGTCGTCAACTCGACTTGGCCCAACAGCGGCTGGACGTTGGCCTAGGCACCAAAACCGACCTGTATGATGCCAATGCACGTTTTCAACTAACCAATGCCAATTTGATTGCTGCTGATAACGAAATCAGTAATAGCAAGCGGGCGCTGGAAGCTTTGATCGGCATGCCATTAACTGTCGCTCTCGCACAGCTGTCTGATCAAAAAATCGAACTCAGCAATGACCAAGGCATTGATAGTTGGATCACCGCTGCACTCGAAACCAATAGTGGCCTCGCTGTGCAAGAACTGCAGACCGAGGTAGCTAAGCTTGAGCTTGATAAAGCCGAGCAAGCGCGTCACCCCACCTTAAGCCTGGAAGGCTCCGCCAGCCGGGCTGATAGCGATACCTCACTTTCCAGACCAGCAGGCGACTCTGATGCCTGGAATATTGGACTGCAGTTAGCATTGCCCATTTACCAAGGTGGAGCAATCGCAGCAACCCAGCGCCAGGCGGGTTATCAATACGCGCAAGCGAGCAGTACTTTAGAGCAAACTCGGCGCACCATTAGCACCTCCGTCGGCAGTGCCTACAGCGGGATTAAAAGCCTGCAATTGCAGGTTGATGCCTTGGCAGAAGCAGTCAAAGCCAGCGAAAGTGCGCTTGAAGCTAAAGAAGAAGGCTTTAAGGCAGGCGTCAGCACCAATTTGGACGTCCTGGATAGCCAACGAGACTTATTTTCGGCACAACGCAATTTTCTCAAGGCGCGCTACGATACCGTTATTGCGCTGCTCCAGCTCGAAAAAGTTACAGGCACATTAAACACCGAAGATATTGTGCGTATCAACGGCTGGCTTCAGTAAGTACTCACTGCGTTCCTCGCCACAAATCAACTCCCATTGATATCAGCGCCTTCATTGGCAATGCACTCTAGTTTGTAACCCCTCTGGCTGATCCAGCCGACAAGACTCATGGCTAAATACATTTCTGAAAAAGTAACTTGGGTGCATCACTGGAATGATCGACTGTTCAGTTTTCGTACTGGGCGCGAGCGATCCTTTCGGTTTGAAAATGGTCAATTCGTCATGATTGGACTGATGATCGACGATAAGCCACTAATGCGTGCTTATAGTATCGCCAGCCCCAATTACGAAGACTATTTGGAATTTTTCAGCATCAAGGTGCAGGATGGCCCGCTCACATCCATCCTGCGAAACCTTCAAGTCGGTGATGAAATCCTGATTTCAACCAAGCCCACTGGCACGCTGGTTAATTATCGGCTGATCCCTGGCAAACACCTGTATTTACTCAGCACCGGCACCGGTATGGCGCCATTTCTCAGTATCATCCAAGACCCAGAGATTTATGAAGCCTATGACAAGGTTATTTTGACTCACGGGGTCAGAGACCTCTCGGAGCTGGCGTACGAAGAGTTGATCTTAAACGAACTACCCAACAACGAATATTTCGGTGATTTGGTTCGAGAAAAATTGATTTATTATCCCACCGTTACCCGCGAACCCTATAAAAACCACGGCAGACTGACTGATTTAATCACCTCAGGAA
Organism: Candidatus Poriferihabitaceae bacterium; assembly: GCA_965249035.1. Lineage (GTDB taxonomy): Bacteria > Pseudomonadota > Gammaproteobacteria > Arenicellales > Poriferihabitantaceae > CBDFKV01. Next base: position 1,460,113 of record CBDFKV010000007.1, read on the forward strand.
AGCTGTTCAAAGACATCAACATGCCAGAGCCGACGATCGAAAATGATCGCTTCATGATCTGCGGAAACCCTGGAATGTTACGTGATTTAACTGCCATTTTAGAACAAAAAGGCTTCCATGAAACCGTTCGCGCCGACACTGGTCACTACGTCATTGAACGCGCTTTCGTCGAAAAAGGTTAGCTTTGTTTGCTCGGCTCCGGCTTTACTTAGCTCTAACCGGTATTGAACACTCACAAAAAAGGCGAGCTGAGTTAGCCCGCCTTTTTAGCTCATTGCTGCTCATTCCGCCAGCACATCCCTTACCCTTAATGCGCTCGCTCGGTTGCCTTATCCGAAGTTTTATCCGTATCTTCTGCAACCTTCGCGTCCGTCAGTTCTGACTCGTCCGGTAACGGCTCCAGCTTGGCTTCCAGTGCGTGTTCAATCACTTCGTCAACCCATTGCACCGGAATGATCTCAAGCTCATTCTTGACGTTATCCGGGATGTCATCTAAGTCTTTTTTGTTATCAATCGGGATCAGTACTTGCTTGACGCCGCTGGTCAACGCAGCCAACAGTTTTTCCTTCAAGCCGCCAATCGGTAACACTTCGCCGCGCAGCGTTATTTCACCGGTCATCGCGATGGTCGATTTAACCGCAACCCCAGTTAAAGCAGATACCAAAGCCACGCACATACCGATGCCCGCACTGGGCCCATCTTTAGGCGTTGCCCCTTCTGGCACGTGGATGTGTACGTCACTGTTTTGGTAAAAATTAGGATCAATGCCCCAAGCCTGGGCGCGACTACGAACTACACTCATCGCCGCCTGAATAGACTCTTGCATCACATCTCCCAGCTTACCAGTGAACTGCTGCTTACCTTTACCCGGCACGATGGCGGCTTCAATATTCAACAACACACCACCAACGCTGGTCCAAGCCAAACCGTTCACGCGGCCCACTTGGTTATTTGCATCAATTTCGCTGTCGCGAAATTTGCGCACACCCAAGTAATCATTGACGTCGTCAACATCGACTTTGATTGTCTTGTCGCCACCTAATAGCAGCTTCTTAACCACCTTACGAAAGATCTTTGAGATTTCTCGCTCTACATTCCGCACGCCCGCTTCACGCGTGTAGCCACGAATGATTTCGATAAGGGCGTCATCCGTCAATTCGACTTCTTCTGCTTTCAAGCCGTTATCTTTTAGTTTGCGCTCTATCAAATAGCGTTTGGCGATATTAAATTTTTCTTCCTCGGTATAGCCCGATAAGCGAATCACTTCCATACGGTCCAACAATGGACCGGGAATATTCATGGTATTGGCAGTGGCAATAAACATGACTTCTGACAAATCCACGTCGACCTCTAAATAGTGGTCGTTAAACGTATTATTCTGCTCTGGGTCTAACACCTCAAGTAACGCAGAAGAGGGGTCGCCGCGAAAATCCATCGCCATCTTATCGACTTCATCCAGCATCATGACCGGATTGCGGACACCACTTTTATTCAGCTGCTGGATGATTTTACCCGGCAAAGCACCGATATAGGTTCGACGATGACCTCGTATTTCTGCTTCATCACGCACGCCACCCAGCGACAGGCGCTGGAACTTGCGATTAGTCGCCCGTGCGATTGACTTACCCAGTGAGGTTTTACCCACGCCTGGCGGGCCCACCAAACACAAAATGGGGCCTTTGATTTTCTTCAAGCGCTGCTGCACCGCCAATGACTCAATGATGCGCTCTTTGACCTTTTCCAGGCCAAAATGATCTTCTTCTAAGATCGCGTCGGCTTTTACCAAATCTTTGGACAGGCGCGTGCGCTTTTTCCACGGCACATCCAACAGAACATCGAGATAATTACGCAATACGGTTGCTTCAGCCGACATCGGCGACATCATCCGCAGTTTGCCCAACTCTTTATCGGCTTTTTCACGCACGTCCTTGGGCATACCCGCCGTCCCAATACGCTCGGCTAACTCATCCAGCTCATTGCCACCTTCATCCATATCGCCCAACTCTTTTTGGATCGCCTTCATCTGCTCGTTGAGATAATACTCACGCTGACTACGTTCCATCTGCTGCTTGACCCGACCACGGATGCGCTTTTCTACCTTGAGCAAATCAATCTCGCCTTCCATCATGCTGAGGATCGACTCCAGTCGCTCTTTGGGATCGATATGCGCCAAAATACTTTGCTTGTCCTCATTTTTGAGGTTCAAGTGCGACGCCACCGTATCACCCATTCGGCTGGGGTCTTCAATTGCCGCCACCGAACTCAATACTTCTGAAGGGATTTTGGCACTTAGCTTGACGTATTTTTCAAAGGTTTCGTTGGTCGCTCGAATCAATACCTTAGATTCGCGCGGATCCAGCTCCGGCTCTTTTTGTTCAACCACTTCAGCCGTCAGTAATTCCTCGTCGGTATAACGCAAGACTTTTGCCCGCGCCAAGCCCTCAACCAACACTTTAAGCGTGCCATCGGGCAACTTCAGCATTTGTAGAATAGTCGCTACCGCACCCACCTCATAGATGTTGTCAGGCGTTGGGTTATCGTCTGAGGCATCGTGTTGCGCAACCAGTAGAACTTTCTTATTCGCTTCCATGGCTTGATCAAGCGCTTTGATCGATTTTTCGCGGCCAACGAATAGCGGGATAACCATATGCGGAAACACTACAACGTCACGCAATGGTACGACCGGAAGCAGTTGTGTTTTTGATTTAGCCATAGTCTATTGATTCTCCAGAGTATTGAGACGATGCCGATGATGCTTGGCAGCCTCATATTGTTTATTCACTAAGCACCATATGGCTCCTATTCTGCCTGCTTCAAGCGAACCGCTGTAAAAGAATTAGCAATACCCCCCCATAGATTACCCGAGAATACCCTGGGGAAAGAATTATTTGTCGGGATAGTGGCCGACTAAAGAATAGCCGCGCGCAGAGAACCAGTTGACTAGATGCTGATTTGGCGATATTGCTCGATAGTGCGCTCGAGCTTACTTTGAATATCGCCGATTTGCTTTTCATAGGAGGCAAGCTTATCGCGTTGTTCTTTGAATTCCATTAGCTCAAAGCTGATATTGATCGCCGCTAGAACTGCGACACGCTCCGGCGCCATGACTCGACCACGCGAATTGATTTCGTCTAATTGTGAAATCAAATGATCAACGGCTAAGGATATTTTAGGTAGCTCTTCTTTGCTGCAGGATAGCTGATATTCCTTACCCAGTATTTCGCAGGAAAATCCCTTAGCTGATTTTTTCATCTTTTATGTCTGCTCACTGTCTAAGCCTTTCAGCCGTTCGACGATTCTTTCTACCCGAGTACGCGCGATGCTATTTTTTTCTTTTAATTGCACCCGCTCTTTATCCGCAACGCGCTGTTCATTTTTCAACGAACGGTTTTCGTCGTAGAGCGAACCACAGAGTTTGGCCAATTCCGCGACCTGATTTTCGAGTTGTTTTAGCGCGTCATCCATATCTTAGCTGCATAGCAATCGTCAAAGCGCCCCACTATAAAAGCCGCATGGGCTATAGGTCAAGCGCATCGTGAATTAAGACGCCATGATGATGCTTAGGCAAGCTGTTTTTCACGGATTTCATCCAAGGTCTTGCAATCAATGCACTGGGTAGCGGTTGGTCGGGCTTCCATACGCTTGATTCCAATCTCAACGCCACAAGTCTCACAAAACCCGTACTCGTCATCGTGTAGACGCTTCATTGTGATATCGATGCGCTTTACCAGCTTGCGATCGCGGTCACGATTACGTAACTCCAGCGCCATGTCGGTTTCCTGACTGGCACGATCGGTTGGGTCTGGATGATTATTCGAACCATCTTGCATATGGGTCACTGTGTTGCGCGTCTCGTCCACCAAGCTCGCACGCCACGCTTCTAGAATATTACTAAAATGCGTGAGCTGCGCCTCACCCATATATTCTTCCCCTTTTGCTGGCTTATACGGTTGAATCCCGTAAATCAGATTGTTGTCTTTGCTCATAGTCCACCTAGAATAAACGACACTAAACGTTAAACGATCCCTTTTTAGAGGCGGCGCTTTATACCATCGACATTACCAAGATGCAATAGACAATCAACCCTCTGACTCACGCAGTATTGAGTTGGACGTCAGCAAAGCGGCGCTTACCCACCTGATAAATATTTCGGCTACCTACAGCAATTTGTAACCGCGTGTCTTCAATTCGTTCGCCATCAATACGGACCGCGCCTTGCCTGATCATTCGTATTCCCTCTGAAGTAGAGGCAACCAACCCGGCATCCTTTAACAAATTAGCAATCGCCAGACCTCCTGGGTCGACCGACAATTGCTTGAATTCGATCTCTTCTGGCATCGCACCCTTTTGGAACTGGGCAATGAAACTCTGTTGCGCCCGATCGGCCAGGTCTGCTGAATGAAAACGCGAAATTAATTCTTTGGCCAGCTCAAACTTGACGTCACGCGGGTTTCTACCCTCATCGACATCAACTCGCAATTGGTCAATTTGTGGCTGTGACAGAAAACTCAGCAACTCGTAATAGCGCCACATCAAGTCATCTGAGATCGACATCACTTTGCCAAACATTGTATCGGGCGCTTCGGTAATACCGATGTAGTTATCGAGCGACTTTGACATTTTATTGACTCCGTCAAGCCCTTCAAGCAAAGGCACCGTCAACACCACTTGCGGTGCTTGACCGGCTTGTTTTTGTAGTTCACGGCCCACCAGTAAATTAAATTTCTGATCGGTACCACCCAGCTCAACATCCGCCCGCAATGCCACTGAGTCATACCCCTGAACCAGCGGATATAAAAATTCATGGATCGCAATCGGCTGGCCGCCGGTGTAGCGTTTGTTAAAATCGTCCCGCTCCAACATCCGCGCTACCGTATGGCTGGCAGCCAACTTGATCAGCCCGGCTGAACCCAGCGCAGTCATCCACTTAGAATTGAACTCAACGATGGTTTTGTCAGGATCCAATATCTTAAATATCTGTTCTTGATAGGTTCGAGCATTTTCCTGTATTTGCTCAGTTGTTAGTGGTTTACGGGTGATGTTCTTACCTGTAGGGTCACCGATCAAGCCGGTAAAGTCTCCCACCAAAAAGATGACTTCATGGCCCAGTTCCTGGAACTGGCGCATCTTATTAATCAATACCGTGTGGCCGATATGCAAGTCCGGTGCAGTGGGGTCGAAGCCGGTTTTAATCCGTAGTGTTTTGCCCGACTTTAAGCGGGTGACTAATTCTTCCTCCACCAGGATTTCTTCAGCGCCACGACGAATTTCGGTCAGTTGGTCTTGGAGTGATTGCATAAATTTAAGTTTTTTCTTTGTTTATCAGTTAAGTAGTTTCGGCTATCAGCCATAAGTCTATGATTTTAAGCTTTACTTGAAAGCCCTGTGCCAACATGACATAATCCGGCGCCATATTGTGCTTGGGTTTCCAGGCGAAGGTGCGTGTCATTCGTAACTAGTTCGACGACTCGCGATCATCGGCAACATTAATTTTCATTTTTAGAAAAATCGGGTATGTCTGGACAGCACAATCCACAAGTTTACTACGACTATAGCCACCTATCGACTTCGACCCCTCATCACCGTAACAACAGCAGTGATGGCCGTAAAAATCCGATACTGCTTAGTGCCCCACCGATAAGAAAACTCCGGTCTATCAGTATAGTAGTCATAATCCTAGCGATGATCTGGCTAATGTCGCCGCTCACCAGTGACGCGAATTATAAAGCAGACGACAACCCAATCACTAGCGCTGATATCCCACCTGCCCCATTTACTGCATTCGACTATTCACCACCGGAAATAAGTGAGGTAGAAGTGGTTGGCGCTGACGTTCAAGTGGCGCTACTAGCTAATCAAGTGCCTGACCGCCTCAATGACGCCGTCAACGCCCCTCTGCTGGCCTTTGTTAAGCCAAGTACACCCATAGCCACCTCCAAACCAGGGCACACTAAAAGCCTTACCGTAAAGTCCGGAGATACCTTGAGTGGCCTATTTAATCGCGCCGATTTACCGTTGGTCGCTGCCATCAAACTGGCCAAAGTTAAGGAAGCCGCTCCGCTGAGTCAGCTGCAGCCGGGCAATGATATTCAATTTCATTTCACGGGCGACAACCAACTCGAAAGTATTGAATACACGATCGATAAGCTGAGCACGCTGGTCGCGATACCGGCGAGTGGTAACTACAATGTCTACACCCACACCAAGGAAGTCAGCTACCAAACTTTTGTGACCAAAGGCACCATCCAAGATTCACTGGGACAAGCAGCCAAAGACGCCGGAATCCCATATTCTCTGGCCATGCAAATGGTCGATATTTTTAAGTGGGAAATCGATTTTGGTCGAGATATTCAGCCGGGCGATCACTTCTCACTGGTCTACCAAAAAGCGGTGCTAAACGGCGAAGTCATTAGCGAGGGACCGATCCTTGCTGCAGAGTTCACCAATCAGAATGAAGCGGTTCGAGCGGTACGATTTACCGACGATGAAAGCAACCACCACTATTTCACCCCCGAAGGCGATAGCTTACGTCGCGGTTTTCTGCGCACTCCCGTGCGCAGCGCACGAATTACATCGGGTTTTAGCAAACGACGATTTCACCCGATCAAAAAGAAATGGCGCGCCCATAAAGGCGTCGATTACGGGGCACCACGTGGTACGCCCATTCTTGCCTCTGGCGATGGTGTTGTGCAATTTAGCGGCGGCAAAAATGCTTATGGTAAAACCGTCATCCTTCGTCACGGCGGCACCTACACTACGTTATATGCACACATGAAAGGCTTTGCACGCGGGATTCGTGCTGGCAAGCGCGTTCAACAAGGTGACATCATTGGTTATGTCGGTAGCACCGGGTTGGCGAGTGGTCCGCACCTACACTATGAATTCCGCGTTAATGGTCAACATCGTGACCCACTGAGTGTCAAACTGCCAAAAGCAGAACCGCTACCCAACCGATGGGCCAACACATTCAAGCAACAATCTTCGCCATTGCTTGCCCAATTGGATAGTGGAACACCCACTCGATTTGCCAAAAAATAGTCCGACCCGGATCGTCGGGCTAATGTCCGGCACCAGCATGGACGGTATTGATGGCGTGTTAACCCGGTTTGAGCCGGGCCAGCCACCAGTGACAGAAGCCAGCACCTATTTTCCCTACCCTCCGCAATTTATAGACCAACTCAGCACTTTATTGCGCCCCGGTGATAATGAACTCGAGCGTGCTGCACAGCTGGGCACGACGCACAGCTACTACGCAGCCGAATTGGTCGCCAGCCTGATTGCTGATTTCACTCCCAATCAAATTACAGCCATAGGTAACCACGGGCAAACCGTTCGCCATGCCCCACTGGCCAACCCAGCCTATACCCTACAAATTGGTAATGGTGCCGTACTCGCCGAACAAACCGGCATTACTACGGTCACAGACTTTCGCTCCCGGGACATCGCTGCCGGCGGAGAAGGTGCGCCATTGGTTCCTGCATTCCACCACGCGGTATTTAGCCAAGCTGGTCAACACCGGATTATTGTCAATATTGGCGGCATTTCCAATATCAGCTCCCTGCCTGGCGACGACCCCGCTGGCGTCACTGGCTTCGACTGTGGCCCCGGGAATACGCTGCTCGATAACTGGGCATCCTCCCATATAGGCCAGGCTTATGACCACAACGGTGAGTGGGGCCGTTCTGGAACGATTGATGACAAATTGCTAAACAGGCTGCTCAGCGAGCCCTATTTCAAACGTATTCCGCCCAAAAGCACGGGCCGAGAATTGTTTAACAGGGATTGGCTGCAACGGTATCTCAGCCCACAGCCCTCAAACGCCGCTGACGTTCAAGCCAGCCTCACGGCGCTTACTGCACGGGCAATTACAGACGCCATCGATCAATACGCCGCAACACGCCCAGATCGGATTTATCTGTGTGGCGGAGGTGCAAAAAATCAATTTTTAACCGATCTGATTACTGCATATGGCCCTTGCCCAGTCACCACTACAGCTGAGCTCGGGATCGACCCACAAACAGTTGAGGCGGTGGCTTTTGCCTGGCTGGCCCAACAAACCCTATCGCACCTGCCCGGCAATCTACCTGCAGTGACGGGCGCACGCCGATCAGTAGTTTTGGGTTGCGTTCACCCTGCTTAGGCAATGGCAATTGACAATCAGACGCCAACGACCACGGTTTGGCTGGCACGCCTATCTGACATTTCGCAGGCATGCTACGATAAAAGCTATGCACTACTGGGTTCGGAAGAACGCCAGCGCTTACAGCGCATTCAGTCCGAGAAGAAACAAGCCGAGTATTTATCAAGCCGCGCATTGTTACGCCACGCTCTCAGCCAGATATTTAAACAAGCTCCTGAATTCTGGCAATTTGAACAACCACCGAATCATCCCCCGACACTACGTAACCGAGGGTATACAGCAACCATTAGCTTGAGCCACACTACCGAACTGGTTGGCGTAGCCATCGACAGCAAGCCGCTGGGATTAGACATAGAATCAAATAGAATCAACCGCAACCTCGATGCCATCACCAGGCGCGTATTCACTCCCGAACAATCCGCGTTGATCGTCGCCGCCGCTCCGGCCCAAAAACAAGCCCATTTTCTGGCACTATGGACGCGCAAGGAAGCGTTGTATAAAGCCCATACAATTAATCAAACACCCTTTGAATTCTTCAGTACCCAAGCCATTATAGAACCCCCTTTCCAGCTCAGCTACGCACTTGCAGCCAATCACCTCATAGCACTGGCTTATCAACCAGGCGATGCTGATATCATCTGGCGAAGCTGCATACCGTTTGAGGCAGACAAGCACAACCCAATCGAAATGGACACCCACCACCGTCCTCAGATATTTGATTTACTATAAACAGCTCTTCGTCTAGAATTCAAATAACTAATCAACTGACTACCAACCATGGCCCAAGATAAAACCGAAGAGATTTTGCCACAAGCTGCTTTTGATTTACTCAAAGATGACCCGCGCGCACTGCTGGTAGATATTCGCTCATCCATGGAGTTCTTATTTGTCGGCCACCCGGCTGATGCGGTTCATGTCGCGTGGATTGATGAACCCGACTGGGTGGTTAACCCCCACTTTATCCAAGAAATTCGCAAACTCATCCTCGGTGGCGTAGTTTGTGCAGACGAAGGCTGCGTACCGATTTTGTTGATTTGTCGCAGCGGCAAACGCTCCCTGGAAGCAGGCGACCACCTTATCAAAAATGGCTTAACAAATATTTTCTCCGTCGCCGGCGGTTTTGAAGGTGAATTGGACAACAATCATCGGCGAAGCACCATTAACGGCTGGCGTCACGAAAGTCTGCCCTGGGTACAGTGCTAATATAGCCAGCAAATAGCGAGCATAAAAAAGCACGACACTCTTAGTTCGCGCTTATACTTTAACTGCTTTACCTCGACAGTTAATCAATAGATTTTAGCAAAACCTTAAGTTTCAGGATTTAACTGTGCTTTGACCATCGCGCTCAGCTTACTCATGTCTGCGCGTCCATTGATTTCCGATTTCAACCAACCCATAACTTTACCCATATCACAGGGGGCTTGGGCACCCGTGCTGGTGATTGCTTCGGAGACTAGCGCAGCGACTTCCTCATCTGAAAATTGTTCGGGCAAATACTCCTCGAACACATTCAAACTAAGCGTTTCTTTTTCGACCAAATCTGGCCGATTCCCCGCTGAAAACTGCGTAATGGAATCATTCGACTGTTTAACCAACTTTTGCACGACGGCCAATACGCCCTCGTCGTCAAGTTCGATTTGATCGTCGATTTCCTTGCGCTGAATAGCGGCGCGAACCAGTCGTACTGCTTCTACGCGCGCTGCAGCCTTCTCTTTCATTGCCGACTTCATATCATCAGCGATTCGCTGCTTAAGAGATGTCATACGGCACCTTTGGAATTAAAGAGACGGGAATTTTTTATTAGGTATGCGCTGTTTTGATCGCATACTGAGTTCTAACTACTGGCTTGGTAAAGCTTAACAGCAGTGACGTCGACGAATTCGGCCTTTGGAAGCACGTTTCATTTCACGACGCTCAGATACCGCCTTTTCACGCTTTCGAACAGCGGTAGGCTTTTCGTAGGCTTGTCTGCTGCGTGATTCTGTAAATACGCTTGCACGCTCGCAGGTCCGACGAAATCGGCGCAGTACAAAGTCAAACACATCATCTTGCCTTACGCGAATGCTCGGCATAGGTTCACTCCAACGGGTTGTTCACAAAAAGGGCGCGTATTCTAACGCTACTGCTAAGGTTTGTATAGTGTTTGCGACTGTCTTGTTAAGAGTAAATAGAACTGTCCGGATAATTAATTCATAGATTGTCCACTTTTGTTAACGCCGATGAAAGAGCGAAGGACGTAGTCCGAAGCGAATTCATCGGCGGCAAAACCACGAAGCGGAGTTACGCGGCTTTGCTGTTGCATGTTGTCTCCCGGATCAAATCTCCCTCTGCAGTATATCGGCCCAATCGACGGGGGCCATGGTAAATGGAGATCACACCGTCGAGGTGTCGGAGTACTTTCACCCTAGCCTTAACATAGTGGTAGCGATGCCGGTCTTGTGGAATCTGAAGGTGTAAGCGTTCGAACTGCACGCTGTTGTCTTTACCCACCACGCGCTCGTAGCGCTCGCATAAATAGTCGTCCAGATCTATCCCGGCCAATGCCACAAAAGCATTACCTAACTCGCGCGCAAGGTGACTGAACTCAGCATTGAAGGCCGGCATATAATGCTTCTGCAAGTATTCATTGGCGGCATCCATATCGGTAATGCCCTTAAGGGCTAGCTCATTGGGTAATCGCCCCTGATGGGTGCCGAAGGCGCGTTCTGAGCGGCCTCTGGCTTCGGGTGAGTAAGCTGCAATCATCTCAATGCCCAAGCGCTTGAGCGCCACACCAAACTGTGTTGGATTACGCTTATCGACCTTGCCACCTGCCTCGGGGGTATGCCAGTAATGACTGCCCCTGTCTGAGTAAAATGAACAAAATAGGCCTTTAGCTTCAAGCACATCTTTGACCCCTAACAAGCTGCTGTGGGTGCCTTCTTCATCGACAAAGCGCATCGAGTAATGCTCATTGGTGGCGTCATCCATGGTCACAATCAAATCCCAATATTTACCTTCAACCCACTGATGCGTGCTGCCATCTTGGTGGATCATCATTCCAGGCAGGGCACTGGCGAGTCGTTTGATTCGATGGGGGCCACGGGTCTTGGCCTTACGCACCAGACCTGCGTGTTGCAGCGTGTTCTTAACCCAGCTATAGCTGCGTGAGCCATCGTGTTCGTGCTGATACCAGCGATGAAAATGGCGCACATTCCAGCCCTCATATCGGCTTGAATACAGGTCTTGCAGTGCGATCACTTCATCTACGGGGGCAAGACGGTGCGAAGGTTCGTTTAACCGCCGATCCAACAAACCCTCCATGCCCGATTCATCATAGCGCTGCATATAGCGCCGGAAACTGCGGTCACACACACCCAACAGAGTGGCTGCTTCGCTTTGGGTGAGTCGTTTGCACTGATAGCCTTCATAAGCTTCTTTAAATCTCATCTGTTTCACCTGTTCATGAAATCCTGTCCGGTTCATCTGAAGCCTCAAATAGGCATAGATTAAATCCGGACAGGTTATGAATTAATTCGCAGGACAGACAATTTACTCGTAACAGTGTTTGCGACTGTCTTTATTTGTTGGCTTGATCACCATAATGGCCCCTCAAAATCACTCGATTGAGTCATAGGGCTATGCTAGCGAATGCGCGGTATCTTAAGCGACACCGTATAAAACTGCTGAGTCTGGACGATACTGATCGAACCGCGCGCCCCATAGGTCAACGCGATTCGGTCACGTAAATTTCTTTGTGCAATTTGATTGCCTTTGCGCACTATATGCGCGCCCTCAGGCAGTGGATTAACAATGGATATGAACATAAACTCTTCGCTTAAACGTGACTTAAACGCAATGGTCCCGCCATTCAGCCGGGTTTCTATACCATGATAAATCGCATTTTCTATCAGCGGCTGTAAGGTCAATATTGGCAATTCCGCGTTGGTATCAATACCACGCAAATCCCACATCATGGTAAAACGGTTTCCCAGACGCATCTTTTCCAAAGAAACATATTTTTTAGCCATTTCCAGCTCAGCAGTAATCGGTACCACCCTGCGCTTATCCGTCATAATGATGCGAAACATATCGGCCAAATCCATCAAGCCCTCTTCAGCCTCATCGGGTTGGGTATGGATTAGCGCGGTAACGCTATTTAGGCTATTAAATAAAAAATGCGGCCGAATACGCATATCCAAATCTTTGATTTCAGCGGTTTCCTGAGAATACTCAAGTAAGCGAGCACCCTTCAAATATTGCTCGTAGATCAAAGCAACTAGCAAGACCGCCAAACTCAACATCACCAGAAATGGGTAGGCATCGTGTTGGGTCGCATAGTCCACACCCAGCCGGGTAGCATCCATCACCGCACCCTCAGAATCCCTCACAATCATCGGTATCAAAAAATAGACTACCACGCTGATTAGAATGCCAACCTCCCAAGCCAGTAACACGCCAGCCAGCGCGCGCAACCTTGCCAGGACTGGTAACAATAACACCAAGGCGATATAAATTAGCAATACCGTCAAGAACAAGACCAAGTAAGTCCCTATACCAGGCACCGCCAGCCGCAGGATCATCGTGATGATCATTCCCACTAAAGACATGCCCGCTAAGCGCAGCAGGAAACGCCCTTCCTTCAGCTCCAGATCAAATTTAAGTTTTTTTAGTGATGTAGACACAGTTGCTTGCAGATTAAAGTTTTTTTGTACAAGCTGACAGGAAACAGTAGCGTAGTTGATTAACAAATAGTTCGATTAAAAGCACTTAAACCAGCCCATAGCAGACCAATTAAAGCGCTAATTATGTTGCCCTGCCATCACCATAAAGTGCTGCTAAGCATGGCCCTTTTGTAACAGCGACAGTATAACTCTAATAAATAATAACTCAAAAAAATATATTGAAAGTGTCTAGAAAAGTCAAAATTCGATCGATCAGGCTAACACGCCAAACCCAGAACGGCGCTCTGCTACAGGGTGGTAGTCGTGCAAATTTGTTTCCCACAAACGCACATTCTAGTGATACATTCACCGCCCGATAATGATCAACGCATGGGTGCTATGCACACCACGCTAACGCTGTTTAAAGATACTATGAGTAAGAAACTTTGGGGTGGGCGCTTTGCCGCCAGTACCAACGCGCTGGTTGAGCAATTTTCTGAGTCCATCAGTTTCGATCAACGCCTGTACCGCCATGATATTCGCGGTTCGCTTGCTCATGCGCAAATGCTGAACCATATCGGTATATTAACCGATGACGAATACCACGCAATCGACCAAGGCCTCAATCAAATACTCACTAGCATTGAAGCAGGCGACTTTGAATGGTCGACCGCGCTTGAAGATGTTCATATGAATATTGAGGCGCGCCTAACCGAACTCATCGGTGATGCCGGTAAAAAACTCCATACTGCCCGTTCGCGTAATGATCAAGTCGCCACTGATATTCGCCTCTATCTACGCGATTGTGTTGATGATCTGTGCATCCTAGTCACTGACCTACAACACGCATTGGTCGACTGGGGAAACAACGCAGCCGATACCATCATGCCCGGTTTCACTCACATGCAAACCGCACAGCCCATCACTTTCGGCCATCACATGCTGGCCTGGAATGAGATGCTGGAACGTGACTACGCACGCTTACGTGAGTGCCAGTCGCGATTGAATGTTTCACCGTTGGGTGCAGCTGCCTTGGCTGGCACCAGTTTTCCGATCGACCGCGATATGACTGCTAACTTGCTCGAGTTTGATTCAGTCTCACGGAATTCTCTCGACTCGGTATCGGATCGCGATTTTATGATTGAGTTCAACGCCGCTTGCGCCTTAATGATGGTGCATCTTTCGCGCATGTCCGAAGAGCTCATCTTGTGGGCATCAGATGCTTTTGCCTTCGTTGATTTAGGCGATGCTTTTTGCACCGGTTCCAGCATCATGCCACAAAAGAAAAACCCGGATGTCGCTGAACTGGTGCGAGGTAAATGCAGCCGCGTAAATGGAAATTTACACGCGCTCCTAATGCTGATGAAAGGCCAGCCACTGGCGTATAACCGTGACAATCAGGAAGATAAAATCATCCTGTTTGAAACCATAGATACGGTCACGATCAGCTTACAAGTATTCGCCGCCATGATGCCACAAATTGAACTTAAGCCAGAGGTGATGCGCGCGGCAGCTGAAAAAGGCTACGCAACGGCAACCGACTTGGCTGATTATCTGGTGCGTAATGGTATTGCCTTTCGTGACGCTCATGAAATTGTTGGTAAAACGGTTGCTTACGCGATTGAGCAGCAAATGACGCTGGCTGATATCCCACTGGCTACGCTGCAGCGCTTTTGCAGCACAATCAAATCTGATGTCTACGACATTCTAAGCCTTGACGGTTCTGTCAGCGCGCGCAACCATATTGGCGGCACTGCGCCTGCTCAGGTCAAATTAGCTGCCGCTGATGCATTGGCACGACTACAAGCACGAAATATCGACGCCTAGTATAATGGCGTCCTTACCTACACCCGTTATTCCCAAACTGGAAAAAGACATGCGCTTATCTTCTCTCGCGGCCATTGCCCTAAGCAGTATTTTATTACTCACCGCGTGCGGCCAAAAAGGCCCGCTCTACATTCCCGAAACCGAGGAAGAAATTGCGGAACGGCAAGCTGCCGCAGCAGCTATAGCCGCCGGTACAACTGAGGTCCAAACGGTTACTGAAGCAGCTGTGGATCTCACTGAAAAGACCAAACAAGCAGATACAGCACCGGCTGAGTAGCTGATTCCAGCTGCCTGACGCACATCACCCGTGGATTACTTTGATTATCGCGACGGCGAGCTTTACGCTGAGTCTGTTGCCGTCACGACACTGGCGGCCGAATATGGCACGCCGCTGTATGTCTACTCCCGCAGGACACTGGAGCGGCACTGGCATGCGTTTGAGCGCGCCTTTGGTGACTACCCACATTCGATCTACTATTCGGTTAAGGCCAATAGCAACATCGGCATCCTCAATCTGTTAGCCCGGCTGGGCTCAGGTTTTGATGTCGTCTCAAGCGGCGAAATTGAACGCGTTATAGCCGCCGGCGGTAAGGCCGAAAATATCGTTTTTTCAGGCGTCGGTAAAACTGACCAAGAGCTTCACCACGGGCTTGAGCTTGGCATTGCTTGCTTTAATGTTGAGTCATCCAGCGAGCTGTCTCATCTTGAAGACGCCGCTAAAACTTTAGGAAAAGTTGCACCCATAGCGATCCGCATCAACCCTGATGTGGATGCCAAAACCCACCCTTATATTTCCACCGGCTTAAAGCACAATAAGTTTGGCGTCAGCCTTAGCCAAGCACGCGAGTTATATACCCACGCAGCCAACAGCCCTCACCTTAACGTGATGGGCATTACCTGCCACATCGGCTCACAATTGACCGAGGTGACGCCGTTTGAAGACGCCCTTAACCGAGTGCTGGAATTCGTTATTGAGTTGCAAAACCAAGGCATTGTCTTGCAGCACATTGATTTTGGCGGTGGCTTGGGAGTGCGTTATAAAAATGAAACCCCGCCTTTGCCCAAAGACTACTGGGATGCTTTGCACCAGCGCATGCTGGCACATGACCTGGATTTAGCCATCCATATTGAGCCAGGCCGCGCCATTGTCGGTAATGCGGGTATATTGGTTGCGCGCGTGATTTACCTCAAACAAGGAGGTGTCGGAAAGTTCTGCATCGTTGACGCAGCGATGAATGACTTGATTCGCCCCGCTTTATACGACGCTTGGCAGGAAATCATTGAAGTGAACACACATACAGATGCTGAAACAGCCACCTATGATGTGGTCGGCCCCATTTGTGAATCAGCCGACTTCCTCGGTAAAGACCGATCGCTGGCGCTGCAAGAAGGTGATCTCATCGCTATTCGAACCGCTGGCGCTTACGGCGCTGTTCTGAGTTCCAACTACAACAGCCGAGGTCGTGCGGCAGAAGTGATTGTTGATGGCGAAGGTTCTTATTTAGTAGGAGAGCGAGAACCCGTCAAGGCTCTGTTTGCACGCGAGCGCATCGTTCCAGATTAGCAACCACCGACTCCCCAAATAACCTGGGCGCGGCCTAAACAAATAGTTGGCAAACCCCTGACGATGGCTTGGGCGCGGATACTTGATTCAAGCGCACTGCTCTGCGAATTTGGCTGCGGAAAATCCCCATATCTCGCAACTGGCAATCAGACAGATCACGCAGCTGCCCAATCCTTTTACGGCGCGATCGCCATAAACACACCTGCCTGAGCACCTGCTCAAACGGTGTCAATCCTATACTCCCTCTATTCCTATAATTGAAATAGTATTGCTCTTGCTTACTCATAACCCTTTTAATAAGCATCATTAACTGCTTATATTATCGGTCTCTAATGCTGATTAGTCAACCATTCAACTGGCTTTTTATGGTTCTTGTTGGTGGCTCTGAATATGACACTTTGCCGTAGTTAGCTCTATAATGAGCGACTAAACACTGCACACTACGAATCACAACCACCCGGGAGAGAAAATGAATATCGAAAAACCCACTACAGGGCAGTGCCAATGCGGCGCTGTCACCTTAATCGTAAACGCAGACCCCATTCGTATGGCGCAGTGCCACTGCACTGATTGTCAAAAAATGACCGGTACTGGCCATTCCAATCTGGCTTTCTTCAAGCAAAAAGATATACAAATAACGGGCGAAACGAAAAGCTACACCTCAACCACCGATAGTGGCAATCAAATAACGCGTCACTTTTGCCCAAATTGTGGCTCACGCCTACATGGCTCAAACAGCGCGCGTGAAGGAATTGTCGCGTTATCTATCGGCTGCTTGGATGACCATAGCTGGTTCGCCCCGCAAGCGGTGGTCTATACCCGATCACGACAAGATTGGGATAATACGTCAACCGACATCCCAAACTTCGAAACCATGCCACCGCCACCAAAATAGTCGATTGCAACCCGACTAGTTGATAAATTTGCCGCGCTTAATCCGATCGGCTTCCATCATTTCGACCTCAAGCGCACCGGATATGACAATATTTGGGTCGGGGCGTAAATCTAAGCTTGGATCTTTTCGCGGGTACGGCACCGAACACAAAATCGTCTTCAATGCGTTTAGACGAGCTAGATATTTATTATCCGACCGAACCACTCGCCACGGTGCCATTGCGGTATGTGTTCGTTTCAGCATTCGGTATTTTTGGCTGGTGATCACGTCCCATTTTTCCTGGGCTTGTAAATCTATCTCGCTCAGTTTCCACTGACGTAAAGGATCGCTGCTGCGTCGCGCAAATCGATCAGCCTGTTCATTTTTATTAACGCTGAAATACAGTTTGACTAGATGTACCCCATTTTCAACCAAGTTTGACTCGAACCCAACGACACCGCGCATAAAATGCTCGTATTCTTTGTCCGAACAAAAGCCAAACACGGGCTCTACCATCGCCCGGTTGTACCAACTTCGATCAAATAATACCGTCTCACCGCCGCTTGGAAACTGCTCAATATAACGTTGAAAAAACCACTGAGTTCGCTGTGCGTCAGTAGGCTTACCTAGTGCTACCAATCGATAGTGCTTTTCGTTCATATAGCGCGCGACGCGCCGAATGGTGCCGCCTTTGCCCGAAGCATCACGGCCTTCGAACAAAATAACCATAGGTCGCTTGGTTTTCTCAAGATAGTGCTGCAAATGCACCAATTCTGCCTGATATGGCTTTAGGTTTGATTCTTTCTGCGCCTTGCTCAAGCCTTCGCCTTGGTCAGATATTGGCTGCTCCGCCTTAAGCCGCAAACGCGCAACCTCCGCCTCTAAACGCTGCACCTCAGCGGCCAAATAGTCAGCATTTAGCGCTTGCTGATCGTTCTCGTTCTCGGCTGGGTTGTGCTGAGTGTTTGCGTGTCCGCCATTTTTTAGGGGATTTTCTTGTACTTCGCCCTGATTCAGAGCCTCTGATTTTAGTGTTGTCATTATTTATACCTCCTCTCGAGAAAGTATAGCAAGCGCAATTCTCAAAGCACCATACGCATGTAGATATACACCACCGGCGGGCAATGGATACTCCTGGAATTGTGTGGGTGAAGACTTCGCTAGACTAAAGCTTAGTCCAATAGTGCCGAGACCGCTTGGCGGAGGTCCGCTTGGCTGAGCAACCCCAGTTTGGTATAAGTCAGCTCACCCGACTGGTCAAAAACAACGGTAAACGGCAAGCCGCCGTGCGCACCTAGTGAATTGGCCCACTGTAAACCCTGCGACGCCCCTGCCAGCAATTGCGGATAATTGAGTCCCATATCGTCTGCAAAGGGCCGCGCAAGCTCCAGGCTATCATGGGACATCCCAATGACTTGCACGCCTTTATCGGAATAGGCGGTTTGAAAATCCATCAGTAGTGGCAATTCTGCTCGACACGGCGGGCACCAAGTCGCCCAATGATTGATGATCAATATCTTGCCCGACCAATCTTGCAACTGATGAGTGTTTCCATCAAGGCCTTGCCACTCGTAGTTAGGCAATGGCTGACCCAGCAAATCACTGTCCAATGCTGCAATCGGAATGCGGCCTTGCTTAAATGCATTGGCAGCAAACCATCCTGCGACACCTGCGACCACTAACACTACGGCAAAAACACCCAACACGATCAAACGCTTCCCACTCATAGTGATTTCAAGTGTGCTAAAAACTCTGTTGGTGTTTGATACCCATAAAAGCTGCTGCGCTTGACGTGCTGGCCATTGCGATCAAAAAACAAAACCGCGGGCGGGCCAAACACACCGTACCGCTTTTTGATCGCATTGCCCGCGGCGCCATTGGGGTCAGTCACATCAACCTGAAGCGGCATAAATCGCGCTTGCAGTTCAGCAACCACCGCAGGATCACCAAAAGTCGACTGTTCCAACTTGATGCAGTCTGTACACCAGTCCGCGTAAAAATCCAGAATAACCATCTTGCCGCTGGTAACTGCTTGGGATAATTTGGCGTCAAGCTCGGCTTCAGTTTTCACCAAGTTGAATACATGCGTGGCTTCACTCACGCCAAGCGCATTATTAGGGGCGGCAGAAAACAAGTTTTTGGGTAAGGGCTTTAAAATATCACGCTCACCAAATAATCCGCCGATAAGCGCGATCACACCCCAAACCAGAACCAGCGTTCCCAACCCTTTAAACAGATAGCGCCAACCCGATGCACCTTCCGGCAAGCTTTGGGTGGCACCCAGATACACACCGACGGTGATAAACAGTGCCGCCCATAACAATAAGACCGGTACGCTAGGGATGACCGACAGTAAATAGATGGCCACTGCTAGTAGCAACACCCCAAACACGTACTTTACTTTATCCATCCACATACCGGCCTTCGGCAGCAGATGACCTGCCCCCATACCCAGCAGGATCAACGGTACGCCCATACCCAACGCCATCGCAAACATCGTTGCTGCGCCCAGCGATGGCGAGCCGCGTGAAATCGCCACGCCGAGAAAGGAAATCAATACCGGCGAAACGCAGGCACCCACTATCAAAGCGGATACCAGACCCAACATAAACACCATGGGGGTCGAACCCCCATTAAGCCCAGAAGACTGTTCTTGCAGCCGCGACTGGATAAACGACGGCATTTGTATTTCATACAGGCCAAACATCGCCAACGACATTAATACGAAAACTAACGCCATCGTACCGATCGCCCAAATATTCTGAAAGTACGCCTGTAACTGTGCACCGGTTGCGCCCGCTACTGCACCCATTACTGCATAGGTCACCGCCGTGCCTAATACATAGATCAGCGACAACCAAAATGCTTTTGATTTTGTGATCTGTTCGCCCTGCCCGGCAATCACGCTGGAAAGAATTGGAATTAATGGCAAAACGCAGGGTGTAAATGTCAGGCCAATGCCCGCCAGAAAGGCAAAGAATAGAATACCAAAGAGGCCTCTATGGTCATTATCATCCTCTTCAGGAGGAGCACTACTGGGGGCGGCTACATTTGATGGTTTAATCGTCGCAGCCGCAGCAGTGCTAACAATCGGCATCGCAAGCGTAAACTTCGATTGTTGCGGTGGATAACAAACACCAATATCCGCACAACCCTGATACGCCGCATCCAGCATGATCTGTTGATCACTCAGCGGTGACGAAAAGCTAATCGGCACATCGATATCAACCCGATAGACCACGGTTTCTCCAAAATATTCATCGACGGTTTTTTCGCCCGCAGGCAAAGCGATATGGGCGATGACCGCATCATTAGAATCAAATTTGATCTTTTTCTGGTACAGATAATAACCCGGCGCCACTAAAAACCGTGCTATCAGCCCGCCTTTTTCATCCGGCTCGACTTCCAGTTTAAACGCTTCTTCGGCTGGTAATAATTCATCTTCCTCATCACTGCCTCCCAATAAGCTGCGTAATTCTTCAACGGGGTTACCCCCAGCCGAAAAGACTGTAGAACTAACTGGCTCAGGTTCCGCACTAATAACAGCCTGGATGGAAGCTTGGGTAGGAGCAGTAGCTGCGAGCTCGAGCTGATAGGTTTGTGGCGGATAACAGACCCCAACGGGCTCGTTGCAACCCTGTCCTTTGGCGACCAGGGTGAAGTCACCAGCACCGCTAATCGGCAGGCTAAACCCGGCTTCATGTAAATACACGTCAACTGCTCCAAACACTGGATCATCTTTGGACTTGCTGACTGGGAAATCAAAGCTACCTAAACTGACGTCATCAGACTCAATGCTAAAGCCGATTTTGTCACGATACATATAGTAGTCATCGGCAATCAACCACTTTGCGTCAATCCGATTGCCCTCAACTACCTCCGCCACAAACGCAAACGCCTTTTCAGGCGCCAGCAATTCTTCATCCTGGGCCTGCGTGACAAAAGGCACCAGCAGCATCCAAGCGACTACGATGCGAGCGATCAGGGGCAGGAAATTAGCTGGATTCATGTAGAAGTAAATTGGGAATCAGTGCGGTACTGGTATTTGACCATCACCACGAATACGAGTTCAACCTGATAACGATTAATAAAAGGTCACTATTACCCAGAGGAGTCGAAAATCCGGGTTTCTAGGTTGAGTTTATCCTATTTTATCACCACACTGGCAAGACAGCCCAATGATGCGTCAAGCCCTGATTGCTTGCTTAACCCAAGCAATCAGGCCGCGCGCATCCATCGCTCCAGCTTGACGGGTGACTTCTCGCCCGTTCTGAAATACCAATAAGCTGGGAATGCTGCGGATCTGATATTGAGCAGCTAACTGTTGCTCTTGCTCCGTATCAACCTTTAAAAAACGCGCCAGTGGCTCCAGCTCGCGTGCAGCTTTTGTAAATGCTGGCGCCATCATTTTGCACGGCCCACACCACTCGGCCCAAAAATCAACGATTAACGGTAACTCTTCCTTTTTCAGGAAACGTGAAAACTGAGCCCCGTCTACTGAAACCGGTGCAGCCGTGAATACGGCTTGCTGACATTTTCCGCAAGTGGGCTGCTGTCCCAAACGCGATGCTGGTACGCGATTGATTGTCTGGCAACTGGGGCAAACGATATGTTTTGAATCTTGCATAAGTTTGAGTCTCGTCTAAACACTTAGCACTTAAATAACGCCAAACCTGAAATACTCAAGTTGCTACCGTAAGTCATCAGTTTAAGCTTGCGCGTCAGACCCATAGTTTGCAAACTTACGGATCACTGTTTGCATTTCATCCGCGTCGATAATATTTGGCTCACCCAGCGTCAAGCACTGCACATAAACTTTAGCTAAGTGTTCAACTTCCACCGATAAGTCTAAAACACGCGATAAATCCACATCCAAACAGACAACACCGTGGTGGCCGAGTAAGCAGGCTTTTCGGTCTTTGAGCGCTTCAAGCACATGGTCGGATAAAGCTTGCGAGCCAAAAGTGGCGTACGGTGTACAGCGGATATCGTTACCCCCGGCCATGGCGACCATGTAATGAAATGCGGGGATGCTTTTATTCAGGCAAGCTAGCGTCGTACAGTTAACAGAATGCGCATGCAGGACTGCGCCCGCATCGGGTCGAGCTTGATAGATGTCACGGTGAACCCGCCATTCGCTGGACGGCTTACGCCGCCCTTGGGGCTTGCCGTCCAGGCTCATCCAAATCAAATCTTCTGGGCTGCATTGATCATAAGGCATGCCCGAGGGCGTTATCAAAAACCCTTCTTGAAAACGCAGACTGACATTGCCTGAAGCGCCTTGATTTAATCCCAGCTGATTCATCTGGCGCGCGGTCTGTAACAAGGCAAGCCGCTGCTTTGTTTCGTTCATAGGGGAGCGTGCTCAGGAAACAGGGTCGCTAACGCAGTTGAATCAGCCGCGCACAGGCCGCGCTCAGTTATCAAGGTGGTCACTAATTGGGCGGGCGTCACATCAAAAGCGGGATTGGCAGCGGGACTAAATTCCGGCACGATACACACCGTTGAGACTTCTCCCTCAGCATTTTTACCGCCGACCCAACGTACTTCTTCTTGATCGCGCTCCTCAATCGGAATATCTTGTCCGGAAGATAGTTGCCAGTCTATTGTCGAGCTTGGCAAGGCGACGCAAAAAGGCACGCGATTATGGTCAGCGGCTAACGCCTTTAGATAGGTGCCGATTTTGTTACACACATCGCCGGATGCAGTCGTGCGGTCGCTACCCACCAAGCACAGATCAACCTGGTTATGCTGCATCAAATGGCCGCCAGCGTTATCACAAATGACGTGGTGTGAAATACCTGCTTTACCTAATTCCCACGCAGTCAGCTGTGCGCCTTGGTTCCTAGGTCGCGTCTCATCTACCCAAACATGCACGTTGATACCGGCAGCGTGCGCCTTATAGATAGGTGCCAACGCAGTCCCCCAATCAACCGTCGCTAACCAGCCGGCGTTGCAATGCGTGAGGATATTAACTGCTTCAAGATCACCTTTTTTACTGGCCGCCGCTTCGATCAAGGTCATGCCATATTCACCAATGGCGGCATTGTGCGCGACATCCTGCTCGCAGATCTCGCTGGCGCGCTGATAGGCCACGCCGACTCTGTCTTGATTTGGGGCTTTGGTTAAACGCGCGCACAAATCATCCAAGGCCCAACGTAAGTTGACTGCCGTCGGGCGAGTTACCAACAGTTGTCGATACGCGGTCTCAATATAGTCATCGCCAGCATCCTCGCGCATCGCTAATGCCATGCCATAGGCAGCGGTTGCACCAATCAGAGGCGCACCACGTACCCACATTTCTTCAATCGCTACAGCTGCCTCTGCAACGGTTTCGAGTGCCACCACGACAAATTCATGCGGCAGTTTAGTTTGATCAATAATTGCTACTCGCCAGCCGTCATCGGCCAACCAGATTGAGCGATATGCGTGTCCGTCTACCTGCACTGGGTCAAGTTTACAGGCTCAAAAAAACGAACTGCCAGTACCACCAACAGCTCGCCGAGGATCTCGGGTTGAATCCGAAATGAACCGATCAAACAAATACGCTTTGTTTGCCGGTTGCTTCAACCAGAAGGTAGTAAAACGTCAATCGGCTTTTTTGATTAGTATCTTTCATTGTCTGACAAGTTCTCGCTATCAACGCGTCTAAGTGACTATCGCTATCTGTCATCCCTAACTTCTTCTTCAGAAAGTTATTCCTAACTGTTTCTAACTCACTCGGATCTCCGCATGCGACCAAGCGTGTATCTGCTTTACGCATCACCAATCCATAGCTTTTAACCATTGCGTTGACTAGATTTTGATCGGCTCTCCCGCCGAATTTTTTGATGTCCATCATCGCCTTGTCTGCAAGTTCAGCATTCGAAACTGCCATTTCATTCTCCTATTAAGTTAATTTGCGTGCCGCCTAGACCCGATCTGAATAATCAAGCTTCAGGCGAGATTTTTGCTCGTGTTTCTCAAACGCTAGCGAGACAAGCTTATCGATTAAACCGGGATAAGGCAAGCCTGTTTGCTGCCACATCTTGGGGTACATACTAATCGGCGTAAATCCTGGCATGGTATTGATTTCATTTATATATATTTGATGCGTTAGGCGATCAACAAAAAAATCGACCCGAGCTAAGCCCGACCCTTCTACCGCACGGAAAGCATCAACCGCATAGGCTCGTACTTTATTACTGACATCTTCGGGCAAATGAGCCGGAATGATTATCGTCGAAGTATCGCTGACGTATTTCGATTCATAGTCATAAAAATCAGCACCCGAGTCGATTTCGCCAATGAGCGAAGCTGCCGGTTCATCATTACCGAGTACAGCGCATTCAATCTCATGGCAGTTCTCGCACGAAGCTTCAATCAAAATCTTGTGATCAAATAACAAGGCTTCTTCAACGCCGGCGATCAAGTCAACCTGACTCTGAGCCTTGCTAATCCCAACGCTCGAGCCCATATTGGCTGGCTTGATAAAAACGGGATAGCCGAGTTTCTCTGCCACATTCGCCAACAAGCTCTTTTTCTGGCTGTGCCAATCCACGCGGTGAAAGCTCAGGTAGTTGGCTTGAGGAATAGCGGCAGCGTCAAAGAGCTGGTTGCTAATCACTTTATCCATTCCGGCTGACGAAGCCAGTACTCCACAACCCACGTAGGGCAAACCAATCATTTCCAGCAAGCCTTGAACCGTCCCATCTTCACCATATGTCCCGTGAAGAATCGGCATGACCACATCAATAAAAGGCAGCTCGGCGCTATCTGAATCCAGCGCTAAAATCCGCCCAGGTTGGTTCAAGTCCAAAACGACCGGAATACCCGCCGTTTCGCTAACAAACCCATCATCTATCAGGGAGTTAAGGTGTCCGTCAGGGCTAAGCAACCATTTACCCGACAGGCTGATGCCAATTAAGGTGGTCTGATATCGATCTAAGTCGATCGCGTCCAACACAGAACGTGCGGAAACCACCGATACTTGGTGCTCGCAGGAGCGCCCACCAAAAAGGAGAGCCAGGGAAATTTTCTTATTCATGCCCCGAAATCTATACCAAGGTGCAAGAATGACGGCTGAACACCGTCACGCCGACAAGGAGCATCCACCAGAGAGGCAATCAACCCGCTGGAAAAGCCGCTTGGGTTAGCTCAATCACTCGGTTGATCCACGGTAAAATCACGATCAAGGCTAACACATTAATTGCCAGCAACACTTTAAGCGCCAGTGGATTATCCGCTTCAGCAACGTCATCCTCTGGTTCATCAAAGTACATGGTCTTGATAATACGCAGATAGTAGAACGCGCCAATGACCGCGAGTAATACCGCGATAACGGCAACCGTCACATGGTGGGCATTCACCAGCGACAGAATCACTGACATTTTTGCCCAAAAGCCTGCAAATGGGGGGATACCCGCCATCGACAGCATCAAAATCATCATCAACGCCGCCATCCCAGGACTTTTTGTACCCAAACCTTTGAAGTCGGCAATGCGTTCAGACTCAGTACTTGATGTAGTGCGCAGTAATATCAAACCGAACACACCGGCGCTCATCACCGCATAGACGAGAATGTAAAACATCGAGGCGCCATAGCCATAACTATTCGCGGCAATAATTCCAAACAGGAAGAAACCCATGTGTGAAATAGTTGAATACCCCAACATGCGCTTGATATTGGTCTGCGCGATTGCGGCGATATTGCCCCAAGCGACCGATAGCAAAGCCAGCAATATAAGAATCGATTGCCATGATTCTGACATCGGCGCTAGGCCATCAATCAACAGACGAATCACCATCGCGAACGCAGCGATTTTAGGAGCTGCAGCTAGGTAGGCGGTGACTGAAGTCGGTGAACCTTGATAGACATCGGGCAGCCACATGTGAAATGGCGCTAAACCCAGCTTAAATGACAGCCCCACGATGGCAAGCACCACAGCGAGGATCAGGCCCAGATTGGCTTTGGTGTCCATGCCGGCGATCGTGTTGCTAATCTCACTCAATTGCAAAGAGCCAGTCAATCCATACAACAGCGAGATCGCATACAGTAATACTGCCGACGCTAATGCGCCCAAAATAAAATACTTCATCGCCGCTTCACTGCCGACTTTTGAATCGCGGTAAAATGCGACCATTGAGTACAAGCTCAAAGAAAATAGCTCAAGACCCACGTACAACGTCAATAAGTGGGCCGCGGACGCCATGATCATCATGCCTACCACGCCGAATAAGCCCAACACATAGAACTCGGTTTTAAAATAACCGCGCTCGGCATTGTAACGATAGCCGTATAAAAACACAGCGGTGGTCACCAAAGCCATCATCACTTTGACGACTTTGGACATTGAGTCACTGACAAAAGCACCATTAAAGGCGATCACTGATTCTGCACCACCGGCCGCCATGACGGCTAGGACCGCGGCAATCACCAGGGTTGCAACGCTGGCGATAAAGGGAATTCGATTGGGGCAGCTGCTGGTATCGAACATGCGATAAATCAAAATAAAACACGCCATCACCGAAATAAACATCTCCGGTAAGGCCGCCGCGCTATTTAAAGCCTGCCAACTCATATTTTGGTCACCGCTACGTGATTAAGCAGATTCTCGAGTGTTGGGCGCATCACATCCAGTAAAGGATCGGGCCAAACACCGACTAGTAAGGTAAAGGCCGCCAAGATGGCCAGAAAGAAATACTCGCGACCGTTGATGTCGACCAGCGATTTAACGTCTTCATTAGTAATCGCGCCAAACATGACGCGCTTGACCATCCACAGAGTATAGGCTGCACCAATGATCAAGGTGAGCGCAGCTAAAGCCGCGATCCAGGCGCTTATTTTGAACGCACCAACGATGACTAGAAATTCACCGACAAAGCCAGAAGTCCCCGGCAAGCCTGCATTCGCCATCGCGAAGAATACGGCAAACATTGCGAATTTCGGCATCACGCCGGCAACTCCGCCGTAAGTTGAAATCTCTCGCGAATGCAGCCGGTCATACAACACGCCCACCACCAGAAACATTGCTCCGGAAATAAAGCCGTGCGAAATCATTTGCACCATGGCGCCTTCCAGCGTCATCTGGCTGAATAAAAAGAAACCCAGCGTGACAAAACCCATGTGCGAAATCGATGAATAAGCGATCAGCTTTTTCATGTCGTTCTGAACCAACGCTACAAAGGCAATATAGACCACTGCAATCAATGACAAGCCAATCACAAACCAGGCCAATTCGTGGCTGGCATCTGGCGTAATCGGCAAGTTAAAGCGCAGAAAACCGTAACCGCCCATCTTCAGCATGATGGCTGCCAAGATCACTGAACCACCTGTCGGCGCCTCAACGTGTGCGTCGGGGAGCCAGGTGTGCACCGGAAACATCGGCACTTTAACCGCGAAGGCTAAAAAGAACGCGATGAATATGAGTACTTGGACATTCAAAGGCAGCGCTTGCTGATGGAAGTCGCTGATCGCAAACGTACCGCCCGATACATTGTACAAATACAGCAGAGCAACCAACATCAATAACGAGCCCAGCAAGGTATACAAAAAGAACTTGATGGTGGCGTAAATTCGATTAGGTCCGCCCCAAATTCCGATGATCAGAAACATCGGAATCAGCATCACTTCCCAAAACAGATAAAACAGCATCGCATCAAGCGCTGCGAATACGCCAATCATCACGCCTTCCATGATCAAAAAAGCGGCGAAATACATCGCGACGCGCTTTTGTATCACTTCCCAGCTAGCAATCACTACCACCACCGTTAACAGGGTGGTGAGCAAAATCAACGGCATCGAGATACCATCAACACCGAGGTGGTAATTGATATTGAAATAAGGCACCCATGCGGCTTTCTCTTCAAACTGCATGGCTGCGGTGGTGCGATCAAAACCAACCCATAGCGGGATGCTGAGTAGAAACTCAGCCACTGCCACTACCACACTCGCCATCCGCGCACGCGGGGCATCACAAAACGCAAGGATCAAGCCGCCGCCGATGATCGGCAACCATATCAGCAGGCTCAGTAAATATTCTGTCATCTTTTTTCTCTTGTTCCTGCTCTAATTACTTGCGAGTAGGAATGGCATGAACAGCGCTAAACTCAATAATACAAATAAGCCAATAATCATGGCAAAGGCATAGTGATACACGTAACCCGTTTGTATGTGCTTAAACCACCCGGAAGCTCTGCCGACCAAGCGGGCAGTGCCATTGACGATTCCATTATCGATCAAGCCAGCATCAACATGTTTCCACAGCATCTTACCCAAACTAACAGAACCCTTAGCGAACACCGCTTGATACAGCTCGTCAACCCAATATTTGTTCTCGAGCATGCGTGTAATCGGCGCGAAAGTGTTGGCGACAACGCCGGGTAAATCGGTCCTTTTGATGTAAAACAACCAGGCCATAAAAATACCGCCAACCGCTAGCCAAAAAGGTGCCGCCATAACGCCGTGTTTCATAGTCGCCAACAGCAAAGTTATACCGTGCGAGCCATGTGCGTGTTCAGCCATTGGTGCTAACACGTCGTGCTCGGGCAAAATTTTAATCGATTCGCCAAAATAGTTGCCAAACAACATTGGCTCAAAGTACATCGCACCCGCAATCACCGATGGGATCGCCAATAACACCAGCGGCCATAACACCACGCCCGGTGATTCGTGCAAGTGTTTCTTAGTATGTTCATCCGCCCGGCTTGATCCATGGAAAGTCATAAACATCAGCCGGAACGAGTAAAACGCGGTCACAAATACACCGAGCAATACCGCGATATAAGCGTAGCCCGCAGCCGGATTAGTGCTGGCATGCACCGCCTCGATAATCGCGTCTTTAGAGAAAAACCCAGCAAACGGCGGAATCCCAGCCAAGGCTAAAGAGCCAATGAACATGGTGATGTAGGTAATCGGCATGATGGCTTTTAAGCCACCCATCTTGCGCATGTCTTGCTCATGATGCATCGCGATAATCACCGAGCCAGCGCCGAGGAATAGCAAGGCTTTGAAAAACGCGTGGGTGCCGAGATGAAAAATTGCTACCTGATACGCCGAAGCACCCAAGGCAACCGTCATATAGCCGAGTTGTGACAAAGTTGAATAAGCCACCACCCGTTTGATGTCGTTTTGCACCAAGCCCACCAGCGCCATAAAAATTGCAGTCGTGGCACCAATCACCAAGACCACCGATAACGCTGTTTCGGATAGTTCGAACAAGGGTGACATCCGCGCCACCATGAAAATACCTGCGGTAACCATGGTCGCGGCGTGAATCAATGCAGAAATCGGGGTTGGGCCTTCCATAGAATCGGGCAGCCACACGTGTAGCGGCACTTGCGCCGACTTACCCATCGCGCCAACAAACAACAGCAGGCAAATCACCGTCACCCATTTGGCGTCACCAAAGGTCGTGCTCACTTGCAAGTCTTTTACGCTTTCTGCTTGTGAGAAAACGCTAGCGTAGTCCAACGTACCAAAGACCATCAACACCGCCGCAATACCGAGCAAAAAGCCAAAGTCGCCGACACGATTAACCAAAAATGCTTTCATGTTGGCGAACACCGCGGTTTCACGCGTATGCCAAAAGCCGATCAATAGGTACGAAACCAAGCCAACCGCTTCCCAGCCAAAGAACAGTTGCAAGAAGTTATTCGACATGACCAGCATCAGCATCGAAAAAGTAAACAGCGAGATATAGGCGAAAAAGCGCTGATAACCCGGATCCTCGTGCATATAGCCAATCGTATAGATGTGCACCATCAGCGACACGAATGTCACCACGACCATCATGGTGGCGGTCAGTGCATCGATCAAAAAGCCGATGTGAAAACCAATGCCGCCGCTGGTCGCCCAGGTATACACATCACCGTTGAAGGTATTACCCGCTCGAACGTCGAAATAGACCATAACCGACATCACGAAGGCAGCAAACACCCCCAAGATGGTGACCCAGTGTGATCCACTGCGGCCAATGGTATTGCCCCAAAATCCGGCGATAATTGCGCCGAGCAAGCACACTAACGGGGTCAGGAGATAGATGGATTGCATATCGCGCCTAACCTCGTAGAGAATCCAATTCGCTGACGTTGATCGTCTGGCGATTTCTAAATAAGACGATCAGGATCGCCAAGCCAATCGCAGCTTCAGCCGCAGCCACCGTCAAGATGAAGAAGACGAAAACCTGGCCTGCGGTGTCGCCTAAATATTGAGAGAAGGCGACGAAGTTCATATTGACCGCCAACAGCATTAATTCAATCGACATCAAAATGATCAGCAGGTTTTTCCGATTCAGAAAAATCCCGACAATGCTCAGCGCAAACAGGATCGCGCCCAAAATCAAATAGTGCGCTAAAGGAATCACGCGTCACCTCCGCCTTCAGATTTCATCGACACGATACGCAGGCGATCCTCTCGCTTGACCACAACTTGCTGTGCCGGGTTGACCGCTTTGTTACCCGGCCGCGCACCCGGGCGGTGCGTCAACGCAATCGCGGCGATCATCGCTACCAATAAAATCAAGGACGCCACTTCAAAGGCAAACACGTAGTCAGTATAAATCACCAGGCCTAGGGCTTTGGTATTGCTGTAATCGGCAGCAAAGCGTCCTGGCTCGGGAAAATCAGCCGGAGTAAAGCTGCTGGTCATCACCAACACCAACTCAGCGACCAGAACCACAACGATGACTGCACCCAGTGGCAGATAACGGGTAAACCCAGCGCGCATGGCGGCCAAATCAACATCCAGCATCATCACCACAAACAAGAACAGCACCATCACCGCGCCGACATAGACCAGCACCAGAACAATCGCCAAGAACTCTGCTTGCAGCGTCAGCCACACACCAGAGGCGCTAACGAAAGCCAATACCAACGACAAGGCAGCGCGAACTGGATTGCGCACCGTCACCACCGCAACCGCTGCGGCGACGGTCAAGGTCGCGAATAAGTAAAAACTAAAGTGCAGAAATGTCATCAGCCAATATTGTTGTCATACTATCTGTGATAAGGCGCATCTTGGGCACGATTGGCAGCAATCGACTCTTCATGTTCATCGCCAATCGACAATAACTGCTGCTTGGTTATGACCCGTTGCGTCTCTGGATTTTCCATATGAAATTCGTGCAGATGCGTCATCACGATCGCATCAACCGGGCACGCTTCTTCGCAATAGCCGCAGTAGATGCACTTAAATAAATCGATATCATAACGTTTGGTGCGGCGCTCACCGGTCGGCAATTCATTCGACTCAATCGTAATCGCCATCGCCGGGCATGCAGCTTCGCATAATTTACAAGCGATGCAGCGTTCAGAGCCATCATCATAGCGACGTAACGCGTGCAAACCCCGAAAACGCACCGATTTGGGCGTTTTTTCTTCGGGGTAAAAAATGGTCAGCTTGGGGCTGAACATGTGCCGACCGGTCACTCCCAGGCCTTTGCCCAACTCGACCAGTCCAAACGTTTTGATAAAATGTTTTAGGCTAAAACCCATATCATCACACCTTATCGGAAAATAAAATCAAACGGCGTGTAAAACCGCACCACGCCAATCACTATGATCCACACAAAAGTGACTGGGATAAACACCTTCCAGCCCAGACGCATAATTTGATCGTAACGATAGCGTGGGAACGTGGCTCGAGACCACAAGAAGAAAAAGGCCATAAACGCGACCTTAGCGAAAAACCAAACAAACCCCGGAACCCAGGTAAACGGCGCAATATCTAGGGGTGGCAACCAGCCGCCTAAGAATAACAAGGCGGATAGCGCTGCAATCAGAATCATATTGGCGTATTCGGCCAAGAAAAAGACTGCAAAGGCCATGCCAGAGTATTCGACGTGGAAACCAGCAACAATTTCAGACTCGCCTTCCGCAACGTCAAACGGCGCGCGGTTGGTTTCGGCCAAACCCGAGATAAAATAAACCACAAACAACGGGAATAAGGGCAAGAAGTACCACTGCCAGAACCCGCCTTGTTGGCCTAGCACAATATCTTGTAAATTCAACGAGCCCGCGACCATCAATACTCCGACCAAGGCAAAGCCCATGGCCAGTTCATAAGCCACAATTTGTGCCGCGGAGCGCATCGCGCCCAAAAATGCATATTTAGAGTTCGATGCCCAACCGGCAATAATCACGCCGTAAACCCCGAGCGAGGTTAAAGCGAGGATATACAACAAGCCCGCATCAATATCGGCAACCACCATGCCTTCGCTAAACGGCACTACCGCCCAAGCGGCCACCGCAGGCGCAATCGATAAAATCGGTGCTCCCAAAAACAAAAACTTATTCGACTTGCTCGGAATGATGATCTCTTTGAACATCAGCTTGACCGCATCAGCAATTGGCTGCAACCAGCCTTTGGGGCCCACTCTGTTAGGCCCGGTGCGGATCTGCATATAGCCGATCAACTTGCGCTCAGCAAAGGTGAAGTAGGCCACCGCAATCATCAATGGCAAGACAATAATAATGAGCTTCCACAGCGTCCAGAAGAAATAAACCAGTGTTTCCGGCAGGAAGGAAAAGAAGCTGAAGAACCAGCTATGCAAACCTTCAATCATGCTAACGCCTCCTTAGCTGCTGACGCTGGCGGCACTGATACAGTCACTGGTGCTGTACCACTTAAGCTGGCTGTTTCACGATACGCGCTGGGAATATACACACAACCATCTGGCCACCGATCATTCACCACCAGAGGCAACAGTGCGCTACGTTTACCTTGCTCTACGGCAACCATCGTTGCATCGCCCAAATCTAATTGGTCTGCAGTATTTTGATTCAGGCCAACTATCGGGCCTGGGTTATCAGCAGTCCGCTGCAAAGCGTCGGCATGCCGAACGGTTGCATCAACCCGATATATTGGTGTATCGACGATTCGTTGTAACTGTTTATTAGACTTTGATTCTGGAGTTTCAACCAATTCCACGCCGCGCTGCTCAATAATGCCTATATCGCCAAGGCTGATTTCATCGCGGACATCGTTAAGGTCAATATAGTCAAAACCCGGGACATTGAGAAAATTAGCCAATACCCGCAATACTTTCCAGCTGGGTCGCGCTTCGGCTACAGGCGCCGCCGCTGCTACGGTCGTTTGTAGCTGACCCTCGCAGTTAATATACGAACCAGAGGATTCCGCGTAGCTGCCAATGGGCAGTAAGACATCGGCATAGTTAATCGCGTCTTCATCCATAAATGCAGCAAACTGCACCACAAAATCAGCATCAATCATCGCTTGCAACGCTTGATCTTGGCGATGTGTATCTAAACCTGGCTCTATACCCAATAAAACGTACGCGTGTAACGGGTTGACCAACATCTGGCGCGCATTCAAGCCTGGCTTAGTAACCACCTCACCGTTCAATCCCCGATGAGGAACCGCACCTGCGGCCCAAGCGGCAGCTGAATTCGCTTCTGGCAATATCACCAACTTCGCCCCCGTGTGGTCAGCGATCCAACGCGCAGCTGCTTGCAGATTCGCCGCGTCGGGATGTTGCTGAGCCGTAGCGCCCAAAATAACCGCCTTGGGTTGGCCAGATTCCGCACACAGGCTCTTAGCCATGGCTTTAGCGGGCTCATTGCTTTTCTTACTGTGTGAGCCAATGCGCTCATCGAGTTCGATTCCCAGCCGGTTCGCCACTTCCGCAGCAATATCGGCCAAGCCCGCAAATAGCGCCGACGGCGTTACGCTGCGCTGCGCGTGCAAATCAAAATGAAAGTCGTAATCGACGGTATTGAGTGCTGAGATTTGACAACCATTTTTGGTTGCTGCCTGGCGCAAAAATAAGCCCAATAAAGGTTGCTCTTTACGAACGTTTGAGCCAACTAATAGTACCTGACCGAGATTTTCGAACTCCGCGATGGGCAACTCGGTGCCCGGGTAAAGCGGCGCAGCGTCATCACCACTAAAATCTTCGTTGCGCAAGCGATGGTCTATATTTTGACTGCCCAGACCACGCAATAATTTCTGAAACAGGTAAAACTCTTCCAGCGATGCCGCTGGGCTAACTAAGCCGCCGATTTGGTCAGCGCCATAGCGATTAATCACTGTTTTCAAGCCCGCAGAGGCGTGCTTAAAAGCAGTTTCCCAATCAACTTCGCGCCAGCCATGCCCATCTTTGATCATTGGCGTTTGCAAACGCTTACCTTCGATCACAGCTTCATAGCTGAATCGATCACGGTCCGCCAACCATTCTTGGTTGATCGCCGCATTGTCACGCGGCACTGTCCGCATAATTTCACCACGCAGCGTTTGAATAGAAATATTCGCACCCACACAGTCGTGCGGACTAATCGAAGGATGATTCTTCATCTCCCAAATGCGCGCGGCATACTTGGACGGCTTGGCCGTCAAGGCACCGACTGGGCACAAATCGATCACATTACCTGATATTTCCGAGTCGACCGAATTGGTCAAAAATGAATCAATATCTGAGCTTTGGTCTGTTTGACCTGGGAAAGTACCAATTTTGGTGTGCTCTCCACGCCCAAAAGCGCCCATTTCCATGACGCCAGCTATTTCGTCACCATAGCGAACGCAGCGGGTGCAATGAATACAGCGGGTCATCCAGGTTGCGATCAACGGCCCAATATCTTTGCTCGCTACTTGCCGCTTAGGCTCGTGATAACGGGAGGCATTGGCACCATATTCAATCGATTGATCTTGCAAGGGGCACTCACCACCCTGATCACAAATAGGGCAATCCAGCGGGTGATTGATCAGTAAAAATTCCATCGTGCCCGATTGAGCCGTGGTCGCACGCTCAGATTGCGTTTGTACTTTCATGCCATCAGCAATCGGTGTCGCACAAGCAGGTAGCGGCTTGGGGGCATTCTCCACGTCCACCAAACACATACGGCAATTGGCAGCGATCGATAATTTGGGGTGATAACAAAAGCGCGGAATATGGATTCCTGCGGCGTCAGTCGCCGTAATCAGCATTTGCCCCGCTTCTACTTCGAGAGTTTTGCCGTCAACCTCTATCAGAACCTTACTCATGCTGCTGACGCCTTGGTGTTCAATGCCGGAATTTTTGCTTCAAACTCGTGCCGATAGTGTTTCAGAAAGCTCTGAACTGGCCACGCTGCTGCATCGCCCAAGGCGCAAATCGTTCGCCCTTCAATTCGATTGGCCACATCCAGCAAGGTATCTAAATCTTCCGGTGTACCGTCACCTGAATTGATCCGCTTGATAATCCGATACAACCAACCAGTACCCTCGCGACAGGGCGTACACTGGCCACAAGATTCTTCGTGATAAAAATACGACAAGCGTTCCAGCGCAGACACCATACACGTAGTTTCGTCCATCACGATGACTGAGCCTGCACCCAGAGCCGTACCCGCATCACGCAGGGCATCATAATCCATCGTAGTTTCGAGCATTTGTTCAGCGGGCATAACCGGCACCGAGGAACCCCCTGGAATCACGGCTTTGAGCTTGCGCCCTTTCCAGACACCGCCCGCCATTTCAAGCAAATCCTTAAACGGAATACCCATCGGTACTTCAAAGTTTCCGGGATTTTCCACATGCCCAGACACCGAAAAGACTTTAGTCCCGCCGGAATTTAAGACGCCAATGTCGCGAAACCATTCGCCGCCATTGCGCATAATCGCGGGTACCGAAGCCAAAGTCTCGGTGTTATTAATTGTGGTCGGCTTACCAAATAAACCGTATTGCGCAGGAAATGGTGGCTTAAAGCGTGGCTGGCCTTTTTTGCCTTCGACCGACTCCAATAAAGCGGTTTCTTCACCGCAGATATACGCACCCGCACCCAAATGCACGTGGATATCAAAATCAAAACCCATGCCCAATATGTTCTTACCCAAATAGCCTGCTTCTCGTGCTTCAGCTAGCGCGGCTTCAAAGCGTTCGTACGGCTCCCAGAACTCACCACGAATGTAGTTATAACCAGCAGAACAATCCATGGTATAGCCCGCGATGATCATCCCCTCAACCAAGGCGTGTGGATTGAAACGCAAGATATCGCGGTCTTTGCAGGTGCCGGGCTCGCCTTCGTCCGAATTACAAACGATGTAACTGTCATCACCAGAGCCGCGCGGCATAAAACTCCACTTAATTCCTGGTGGAAAACCTGCACCACCTCGACCGCGCAGATTTGAAGTTTTCAGCGTCTCGATGATTTCTACCGGATCGGTTTTCTGCTTAAGAATCTTTTCCAGCGCAGCATAGCCATCGGCTTTTCGGTATGACTTAAGCTTCCAAGGTTTTTTCAGGCTCGGCTCGGGCAGACAAACGTAGACTTGCTTGCTCATGCGCCTAACCCCGTTAGTAATTCGTCAATGCTTTCGGGTGTCAGATTTTCAACGTACTCTTTATTTAACTGCATCATCGGCGCGCCTGCACAAGCACCCAAACACTCAACTTCTTTTAAACCGAATTTGCCATCTGCAGTGACGCTACCGAGCTTGATCCCAAGCTTGTTTTCAAGGTGCGCAACTACTTCGGCAGAACCGCGCAACATGCACGATATATTGGTGCAGACTTTGATCGTGTGCTCGCCGGTTGGTTGATGTTCATACATCGAGTAAAACGTCGCCACTTCGTAGGCACGAATCGGAGGAATTCCAACCAATTCAGCTACATAGCAAATTCGTTCTTGGTTCAGATAGCCCAATTCTTCCTGCATGATTCGCAGCGCAGCCATCGTCACCGACGCCCGCTTATCAGCGGGATACTTCGCCGCCTCTTGTTCGATGTGATCTAATGACGTTTGCGATAACATTAGCGATCAATCTCTCCGAAAACAATATCCTGGGTGCCAATGATGGCGACCATATCCGACAACATATGTCCTTGGCTCATTTCATTCAGCGCCATTAAATGCGCGTAGCCTGGCGCCCTTATTTTTAAGCGATAGGGTTTATTGGTACCGTCGGACACCAGATAAATCCCAAATTCGCCTTTTGGATGCTCGACCCCTGCGTAGACTTCTCCCACAGGTAAGCAATAGCCTTCTGTAACCAGTTTAAAATGCTGAATCAGCGCTTCCATCCCTTCCTTCACATCAGGACGAGCAGGTGGCACCAACTTGGAATCATGCGCCATCACCGGGCCTGGGTTAACCCGCAGCCAATCAATACACTGCTTAATAATGCGATTAGATTGACGAAACTCTTCGACCCGAATCAAATA
Source organism: Candidatus Poriferihabitaceae bacterium (assembly GCA_965249035.1). GTDB lineage: Bacteria > Pseudomonadota > Gammaproteobacteria > Arenicellales > Poriferihabitantaceae > CBDFKV01. Next base: position 1,497,295 of record CBDFKV010000007.1, read on the forward strand.
ACGATCATATGAGTCACCATTGGTGCCGATTGGAATATCAAAATCCAACTGATCGTAAACCTCGTACGGTTGCTTGCGACGCAAATCCCATTCGATGCCGGAACCCCGCAACATCGGCCCGGTAAACCCCAGCGCGATGGCGCGTTCAGGAGTCACAATGCCTACATCAACGGTGCGCTGTTTCCAAATTCGGTTATCAGACAGCAGCGTTTCGTACTCATCGACATAACCTGGAAAGCGCTGGGTAAATGCCTCCAGAAAATCCAGCACGCTACCTTCGCGGTCTTCGTTACGTTTTTTGGTTTTCTTATCATCGTAGCGCTTATTGGGCGCAAATTTAGGCATCTCATCGGGTAAGTCACGATAAACCCCACCAGGCCGATAATAAGCAGCATGCATGCGTGCACCGGAAACCGCTTCGTAAACGTCCATCAAATCTTCACGTTCACGGAAGCAATACAAGAACATCGTCATCGCGCCGACGTCCAGCCCGTGTGCGCCCAGCCACAATAAGTGATTCAAAATACGCGTGATTTCGTCGAACATCGTGCGGATATATTGCGCACGGATCGGCACTTCAACGCCATATAGCTTTTCGATCGCCATCACGTAGGCGTGTTCATTGCACATCATCGACACGTAGTCGAGACGATCCATATACGGGATGCTGTGGTTATAGGGCTTGGTCTCAGCCAGCTTTTCAGTACCACGATGAAGTAAGCCGATATGTGGATCGGCGTGCTCGATGACCTCACCGTCCATTTCCATGACCACCCGCAAAACACCGTGCGCCGCCGGATGCTGCGGGCCGAAGTTCATGGTGTAATTGTGAATTTCTGGCATGGTCGTTTAACTCTTCTTAGCTACTATTTCTCTACTGATTCAGCGGGCGGAGCGCGGCACCAAGGTGCGTGGCTCAACCGTCACCGGCTGATAAACAACGCGCCCCTTTTCTTCGTCGTAGCGCATTTCTACGTGACCGGATACGGGAAAGTCTTTTCTAAACGGATGACCGATAAAGCCGTAGTCAGTCAAAAGGCGACGCAGATCAGGGTGACCTTCAAATAAAATACCGTATAGATCAAATGCTTCACGCTCAAACCAGTTTGCCACTGGCCAAACGTCCATCACCGACGCAATCATAGGCTGCGCTTCCGGCACCCCAGCGCGCAATCGAATGCGGCAATTATGCTCAAGTGATAGCAAGTGATAAATCACTGCAAAACGTTCGCCTTGCCATGGTGTGCCGGTTTCCTGTCCATGCTCGGAATAATCCATACCACACAGGTCGATCAGCTGACTGAATGCCGTATTCGAATCATCACGCAAGCGTTCGCAAACGCTCTGGATCGAATCAGCCTTAACCTCGCAAGTGAGTTCACCAAATGCCAGTTCGGCGCTGACCAAGTCATCGCCCAACAGCTTTTTGACCGCTTTTTTTATGTGCTTTAACTTAGCCATGAACCCAGTCTGACCCGATTAAACCGTTTGTTCCGGCAAACTCAATACCTGATGATCGTCAGGGCTTGGGTTTTTCGCAATCGTTTCACGCTTAATCTTTTTCTGTAGCTGCAAAATACCGTAAATCAACGCCTCAGCAGTCGGCGGGCAGCCAGGTACATAGATATCAACCGGCACGATTTGGTCGCAGCCACGCACCACTGAATAAGAATAGTGATAATAGCCACCGGCATTGGCGCAGGAGCCCATCGAGATCACCCAGCGTGGCTCAGCCATCTGGTCATACACTTTTCTCAACGCGGGCGCCATTTTATTGGTCAGGGTACCAGCTACGATCATGACGTCTGATTGACGTGGACTAGGGCGAAAAATAATTCCGAAGCGATCAAGGTCGTAACGAGCCGCACCTGCCTGCATCATTTCCACCGCGCAACAGGCTAAACCAAACGACATCGGCCACATCGAGCCAGTGCGCGCCCAGTTAATCAAATCATCCAGCTTAGCCGTAGCAAAACCTTGTTCAAAAACGCCTTCAACCGACATAAGTTGCCCTCCTATGAGTGTGTCCTACGCCCGCCAAGTGATGATGAATCATTCCCACTCCAGTGCTCCATTTTTCCACTCGTAGATAAAACCGACCACCAACACTGTCAGGAAAATCACCATTGCCCAGAAGCCGAACAAGCCGACTTCGTCCAGCACCAGCGCCCACGGGAACATGAATGCGATTTCCAAATCAAAAATGATGAACAGAATAGCCACCAGATAAAAGCGCACATCAAACTTCATGCGCGCGTCTTCAAATGCCTCAAAGCCGCATTCGTAAGGGGAGTTTTTCTGGTCATCGGGGCGACTGGGGCTGAGAATCAAGCCTGCCGCCATCATGCCCACACCCACGACTAGGCCTAGAACGATGAACATAAAAATTGGAACGTAATTGGCTAACACGTTTCTGTCGTTATCAAGTTACTATAAGTAATGGGCTAATAAAACAGCTGAGTACGGACAAGCAAAGCAAGTTGTCTAATTATTTTTCTAGGGCGGTATTTTATCCCCGAACGGGAATAAGTTTTAGCCCTTTTTAATAAAATTTATGGGGTTATACCCTGGTATCTACGCAAATCGGGCCGATCAGCGGCGCAAACGCCGCCACCAAGCATGTACCTGCCCTGGCAAGCTGTCCGTCCACACGCTTTGGGCAGATTTAATTTCAGCTAATTCAATATGTGCTTGTGCAATCGCGGATCGTGCTTTTGTGACCACAGAATTGAGCTGCTCGAGCCGATCATATTGAACATGAATCAGTGATTGTCGGGCGCGAATACGATGCGCGAATAAAATATCTTGATCCAGCCACTGCTGGCGGCGCTTACCGGAGTCATCCCATAGCGGGTTAGCCATTTTTACATCCAGAGTAATTGACTCGATATCTTCACCCCACTCAATCTTGTCCAAATCAATGATAATCTGCGGATCATTTGAGGTCACCATCAAATCCGCCTGATCAACTACCACCAAATCGACCAGTCGAGCCAGCGATTGCAGTGCCGATAACCCTTCAACCCTCAACTTAGATTCGGTTTGACCATCAACCTTCTTGGTTGATATTTCCATAGACTCAAATCTCAGCCATCCACTTTTCGGATCAACCAATTCCGACATCGGATCTAAGCGCAAGTATCGATGCAACATCAAGGTATTGGGTAATTCAAGCCGCACGTCAAACCGCCCGCCCGGCTCGGTCATTGCTGCCACCGAATGATCTACGTGCCAAACCCCATCGAGTTGTGACCAAAAGGCTCGGACCTCAACTGACTCTCCCGTAAACGATGGCAATGTTGGAAGCAGAGCGTCGGCAAGACGAACCGCCAACACCTCATCTAATGAGGCACCAAATTCTGGCCGGATCACCTGCGCCTGAAAGCATTTTTCCCACGCTACATAAAGCTCGAAATTTGAGGTTAAATCTGTCCCAACCACAGCAAATGACCAATGCAGCAAGTCAGATAGCGTCTCAACCGGCACGTATTGATCCGTATACAGTTGCTCTCCTGGGTCCATGCTCAATCTGGCAACAACAGACTGCGCTGAAAGGCCAAAATTCAGCACCGCCCGGAAAAACACCTGCTCAGCGGTGATCTCTTGTTTGGCCGACCATTCCTGATCAATCAATTGCCAATTCTCCGGCGATTGTCCGGGTTGAATAATAATATTCTGCGGCAGCGCGTCGAGTAGGTCCCGCGTCTTGCTATACCCATCAAATACCTGCACTAGCCAACTATAATATTGGCGTAAAAGCTTCTCAAACACAGAAAATTCAGGGTACAACCGTAATTGGTCTTGCCAGTACCGTGACAAAGTAATGCCTACCCGATAAGCCTCACCCTCAAGCTGGTTATGCTTTACCACTGAACTCTCCAACGCATCTCGCGCATCAATCTGCTCAGCATTGATGGGTGCGCGTTCGACCTTCTCTAAACCCGCTTCTTTACGAACCATACGTCGATATTCGGGATACCGCCTCGGATTCGCAAACCGTACAAAATCAAACCCCATCATCTGATCAAGCATTGCCTGATCTTTGGCTAAACCGATCAAAAATGAGTTGGCGAATTGATCCATATTTGACGCTGCCTGTGCTGCCCGCCAAAAACTCCGCTCGCTGACGGGTGAAATCCAGTGGTGCACATAGTCACGCGACTCAATATCATTGATCAACTCATCCGCATCAGGATACGTTGATAGAAAGGAATCGCTTAACAATGCCTCAGGTATTTTGTAATCAGGGAACGGATAAGCAAAACTGTGTGCCGGAATCGCGAGATCAGAGAAAATCTGCTGCCACTCAGGCTTTGACCAAGTACGAATACCACGGGTTCTCTTAGCTTCACTATCAAGCTCTGGGTAGCCCAGCACCCCAATGTGCGCAAGATTTAGGTGATCCTCACCCGCCCCTGCCAGATACTTAAAGCCCAGCCGGTTTTCAATCGCGATTAAAATTGCTCCCGCTGGTGCAAGTGCCACCATAGCTGACTGCAACGTTTGCTTAAGTTGTTCCTCAGGCGATAAGCCTGGCGCCGCATACGCGCCTGAGTATTCAAGTACACCGGTAAAAATGATGAGATCGTAAGCATCCGCTGGTAGCGACAAATCATGGTAGTTTGAGCAAACAATCTGGACATTATCAAGCTCAGCCGACCGCAATCGGGCAATCTCGGCACGGCGCTGAGTGCCTTCAATCGCATCTACCTGCAGGCCTTGCTCACCTAAAAATCGAGTAATTGCCCCACAACCACAACCTACTTCCAGAACGCGCTCAGCACCTCTTAAATCAAGCCCCCGATAGATGTTCGCGCGCTTTGAGCTTAAGTGGTATTCTAGCGCCCACTCCGTCCAGTTGAGGTCCAGCTCTAAGGAATCCACCGAGCGATCTTTCGCCTGGCTTATGGCCTGATGCACAGCCAGCTCAGAAGTATCGCCATCGGTATAGTCGATTTGCATGCGCTCCGCACCCACAGGAACCCAAACCCCTGAGTCGAGCAGTTCAAGCTGGTTAACTTTAGCTAGGTGCACCGCATTCATACCCACATTGTATCAGTCGTTCGCCATTAAAAAACCCGACCAGAGTCGGGCTAGTTTCCGTTCCTACTATACCCGCAATCCAGATTAAACAAATGGTGCCGATGGCCGGAGTCGAACCGGCATAGCTCGCGCTACACGCCCCTCAAGCGTGCGTGTCTACCAATTTCACCACATCGGCTTTTATCTGCTAACTTATTCAGGCACCATGGGCACGTCAGGTGCAGCTTCACCAGCGCTTTCACCCACCGCTTCCGTAACACTGTCGATTGTGGCTTCTACTGCATCAGCAGCAGCGTCAACCGCCTGATCAACGGGAGGCGCCAGTACTTCTTCGGTTTTTTCAACCGCGCTCTTAGCGGCATCAACCGCCGCATCTGCAGCGTCCTCTACCTGCTGAACAACGTTCTCGATGACCGTGCTCGGGCCACCGCTACGGTGGGTATACAAATAAGCCAGCACCAAAGTCGTGATAAAAAATAGCGTCACCAGTATCGCAGTGGTGCGGGTCAAGAAGTTGGAAGAGCCACGCGCACCAAATAGTGACTGTGATGAGCCACCACCAAATGCCGCTCCTGCTTGTGCACCCTTACCTTGTTGCAATAAAACTAAAATAACGATCGCAACCGAAAGCACCAAGTGCGCAATTAATAGTAAATTCTCAATCATGTCTATTTCTGGCTGATCTCAGCTCAATTACCTAAATAAATAACGCTAATGATTAAGCCGCAGCACTTGCCGCCGCGCGGCAAATCCCCAGAAAATCACCTGCTGCCAATGCCGCGCCGCCAATCAATCCACCATCGATGTCTTCATTGGCAATCAGTTCGGCTGCATTTTCTGGCTTCATGCTGCCGCCGTACAAAATTTGACATTGCGCTGCCACGGCCTTGTCTTTTGCCGCCAGCTCTCCGCGAATAAATGCGTGCACGTCTTGCGCTTGTTGTGGCGTCGCGGTTAAGCCGGTACCAATCGCCCAAACCGGCTCGTAGGCAACCACAGAATTCGCAAAGGCATCAATCCCAACCTTATCCATCACGGCTTTCAGCTGACGCCCGACCACCGCTTCAGTCACGCCTGATTCGCGTTCTTCCTGCGTTTCACCGACACAGACAATTGGCACTAAGCCCGCAGCCAAAGCAATGGCCGTTTTTTCAGCCACCAGCTCATCGGTATCACCATAATAGCTACGCCGCTCTGAATGCCCGACAATAACGTAGGTACAACCACAATCATTGAGCATCGCTGCCGATGTTTGGCCGGTAAACGCGCCGCTGACGTTGGTGTCCACGTCTTGGCCACCCCACGCTACAGCACCACCAGTCAGCGCCGAGGCGACTGCAGGAATCAAAATAAAGGACGGACATACAGCAACCTCAACGTCACCAACGTCATGCATCCCATCCAAGATACCTTGGCAAAGGGCCACAGCCATCGATTGGCTACCATTCATTTTCCAGTTTCCAGCTACCAAAGGTTTACGCATTGTCTTGCTATCTCTCGTCTGTCAGTCTGTATTGTGAGCCGTTCACACACCCAAAAATGAGCGCGGAAAAAGGGGACGCGATGTTACCCGGAGCGCCTACATAAAGCAAACATTTAGCGCGGCAATCCATCGCCTGTTATCTGGCGCATTAAGCCCTGCTTAGAACTACCCCCAGCGACCACGGTTGTTACGGTTGCCAGGGCACGTATTTATGCCTAACATGCGCGCATGTTTCTTATTGATATTCACCACCTCACTAACGCCACTGCTCCGATCAAGCGATGATCGCCTTACTCGTACTGTCGCTGGTTCTAATCGGTGCATATATGGCGGGCAAACGACGAAGTGTGGCTGCGCGTGCTGGCACGTCGCTCGACGGTGACTCACCCGCACGGCCATCAAAGCAACCACTCAGTATAGGCATCTACAATATTCACCGAGCGCGTGGTACCGATACATACAAATCCATTGATCGTATTGCTGATGTGATTGGCAACACTGACATCGTCGGTCTGTGTGAATGTGAAGGCGGCTTTTACGGCCTCACCAATAACCAGGCAGCGCAGCTGGGAGAACGACTCGGGCGTTTTTGGCAATTCAACCCAACTCAATATCGCTGGTTACGTGATGATCGGGGTAACGGCTTGCTGTCGCGTTGGCAATGCCAACACTGGCAGCAAATTCCACTAATTGATTCCACTGGCACCCATCCACGCTGCCTGACGGAATTCCAATTTCAACTAGACGGTATTTCTATGGCTGTGTTGGTCACGCATTTGTCTCGTCGGATTGATCAAGAAGCACAGTTCGCGGTTGTCATGCAACGACTACGGGCGCAGCCGCGCGCGATCTTACTCGGAGATTTGAACATTACCCGCGAGTTTGCGCCGTTGGCGCTGGCACTCGACAAACATCACATTGACGACGCGATTGAACTCGCATTGACTGAACAAGTGCCTGACTCACGGATAGACTGGATATTGTCGCGCGGCGTTGAAATCACGGGCGGCGATTATCAACCTGAAGGTGCATCCGACCACCCGTTTTATCGGGTGATGATTAACCTAGCGCCCACCCAGAGCGCTTAAACCGCATATATTACGTCGCCTGATAATAGATATTCTGCGGGTGATTAGCTTGCACAAAAAAGAACCAGCGCTCCGCCACCAAACCAATAAACTGAATCGCAGCTGCCACCATCAATAGCGTTGCATTGGACGCAGCGGTTCCAGTCAACAGCATCGCCAGCGGCACCGCAAACGCCATTATCAGAAAAAACCATTTCACCATCCGCACGGCAGCATCGGAGCGGTGATGAAAAAATTCACGCGTATTAAATGACCCACCCATCGCCCCTTGTGAGGTTTGACGTATCTGCGGATGACGCACACCAATGGCGGTTTCGGGTGTGGACTTTGGTTTCAAGCGCGCGTTTCGCACCAAACTGATTACCCGCACAATCAATCCGATCAGTGTGATCACAATCGCCCAGCCAACATAGAATGGAATCAAATCATTGCCTTGCCACGCAGCCAAGCCCGCAGCCAAAGTAAAACCCGACGCCCCGCCTAACAGGACAAAATTAGCAACCGTCAACGGCGTCGCCCATTCCTGAATAAACTTGACTGCTGCATAAATCATCGCCGTACATAAAAACAACAAGAAACACAGCACCGTCGCGATGGCGCCCACCAGCAAGGTCAGCGTAATCGAAAAATTGACACTGGGCTGAAACAACACTGGATCAATCTGCAAATAGTGCAAGCCACCCCACAGCAAAGCGACTGCGGTGAATGTCGGCAAGATAATCACTTCACGAGACAACCAGGACGTGCGCCACTGGCTGGCCGCCCGCCATGCGCGCTCTGGTCGGCCGAGATGAAAAAATGAAGAAAATAAACCCAAGCCCAGCAATACCGCGACAATCACACTGCCCATCAAAAAGAAATTACGCGGGATCGGTGTGTTGATCACGCCCAGTGAATGGTATAGCTGACCCGTGAACAGCGCTAGAAATAAACCCTGACCAGCACCGATCAAAGTCGTTAGAAAGATTACAGAAAAAGCGGGATGCATAAGATTCAGCCAGTAATATAGCAATACAAATTAAAACAGAAAGTCATCTAGCGTCGCCGCGTCTTGGTCGACGTGCTTGCGCTCTTCTTTCTTCAGCGGGTTATCGACGCGCTCCAGCTCATCTTCACGGATGTGCAGCTTGGTTTTGCGCCGCGGCAGATAGTGATTCGACGGCTTGGTACCCCACTCAGGCATCAGTTGATAACCGCCTTCCTCACGGATCAGCTCCGATACGTGCGAGTCGGTATCATGGATGTCACCAAATAAGCGTGCATTGGTTGGGCAGGCCAGCACACAGGCAGGTTTGCGCCGCTCTTCAGGCAGGGCCTCATCGTAAATTCGGTCAACACACAAGGTGCACTTTTTCATCACCTTTTGCTTTTCGTCTAACTCCCGCGCACCATAAGGACAAGCCCAGGAGCAGTATTTACAGCCGATGCATTTATCGTAATCCACCAGCACGATGCCATCTTCCTCGCGCTTATAGCTTGCCCCGGTCGGACAAACCGGCACGCACGGCGGCTCTTCACAGTGAAGGCAGCTTTTCGGGAAATGCACCACCTCTGTTTTTGGATATTGCCCCACCTCAAAGGTTTGCACCCGATTAAAGAAGGTGCCGGTCGGGTCTTTGCCATACGGATTTTTATCTGTCATCCCACCGCCGCCTTCACTCGAAGTATTCCACTCCTTACAAGAAGTCACGCAAGCACTACAGCCCACGCAGACGTTCAAGTCAATCACCAAAGCCAATTGCGTCATGCTGATTTCCTTCCAAACATGCGCTTAAAGCGCCCTTCGCCGGCTTTAAATGACAGCCACTTACCTGCCGGCTTGGTCATCCCCGGATAGGTTTCCATGGTCTTGAATTGCGGGCTAGTTTCTTTGGCCTCTCCCGCATCCGCTTTGTAGATTTTCACCCGCACGTCATACCAAGCCGCCTGGCCGGTAATTGGGTCAGAGTTGGATAAGTGTGACTCCTCTTCCTGATTGGGTAATTCTTCGCCAATCAGGTGATTGAGCAAAAACCCGCGCTTGGATTCGTTGGCCTGCTTAGATAAAGCCCAAGCACCTGAAGCCTTACCAATCGCATTCCAAGTCCAAACTGTGTCTGGGCTAACCGCTTCGGTAAAGTGACATTGCACCTTGATCTTGCCGTGCACCGATTCAGCCCACACCCAGTCGCCATCTTCAAAACCATTATTCTTGCCGACGCTAGGGTGCACATGTAAATAGTTGTGCGCATGGATCTGCCGCAGCCAGGCATTTTGTGAATCCCAGGAGTGATACATCGCCATCGGCCGCTGGGTTAGCGCACTGTATGGGTACTCAGAGCGATTGATTGATTCATTCTCAAGCGGCTCGTAATAAAACGGCAGCGGATCCATAAAACGCTCGACTCGTGCCCGCAAATGATCGGGGGGCTGACGACCAACTGATTTACCCTGTGCAGCCAACCTGAATGATTGCAACACTTCAGAATACAAGTGGATATTGATCGGCTCAGCATAACGCGTCATGCCGTGTTCCTGCGCCCACTCCAAATAGCCCTGATTCCAGTTACGCATGTATTGATACGAACGCGGCAAACGATGGTGATGGTAGCAATTATTTTCGGCATACATTTGCCACTGATTCAGATTCGGCTCGCCTTTCATTGATTTCTCACCGCCCTGACCACGCCAGCCGGATAAAAAGCCGATACCAGAGCCGGGAGCCGTTTCAAAGCGAGTAATAAAATCCGGGTAATCACGGTATTTTTTTTCACCGGCCTGATCCACAAAAGTGGGCAGTTTCAGGCGTGCGCCTAATTCCAACAACACTTCTTGAAAGGCTTTACAGTCACCGGTTGGCGGTAATATCGGAATACGCACCGAATCAACCGGGCCATCAAATTCTGAAATCGGTCGATCCAGCATCGACATGACGTCGTAACGCTCAAGATACGTCGTATCCGGCAAGATCAAATCCGCAAACGCGGTGGTTTCAGACTGGAACGCATCGCAGACGATCAAGAATGGGATCTTATATTCGCCATCCTCGCCCTTGTCCCTCAACATGTCACGCACTTCAGACGTATTCATCGACGAATTCCAAGCCATATTGGCCATGAAAATCATCAAAGTATCAATCGGGTACGGGTCGCCGCGCCAAGCGTTGGTAATGACGTTATGCATCAAACCGTGCGCTGACAGCGGGTATTCCCAAGAAAATGCCTTGTCTATCCGTACCGGATTGCCATCGTCATCGATAAACAAATCATCCGGCTCACGTGGCCAACCCAGGGGCATCCCATTCAATGGCGTATCGGGTTGCACATCTTCAGGGCAGGTTGCAGTTTTTGGGCACGGCGGGATTGGCCGCGGAAACGGCGCTTTATGTCGAAATCCACCGGGGCGATCAATCGTCCCTAACAACGACATCAATATGCTCAGCGCGCGGATGGTTTGAAAGCCGTTGGAATGCGCCGCTAGCCCGCGCATGGCATGAAACGCCACTGGATTGCCAGTTACCGAATCGTGCTCATTACCCCAAGTATCGGTCCAGGCATAGGGTAGCTCAATCTTTTGGTCACGCGCTGTCACGCCCATTTCATGCGCTAACCTGCGAATCGTATCAGCAGGGATATTAGTGATTTTCTCAGCCCACTCCGGGGTGTACTCCTCGACCCGTTCGCGTAGTAATTGGAAGGCTGGCTTGACTGCAGTACCGTCATGCAACTTGAAGGAGCCGGTCAGGTAAGGATCTGCACCTGGCGTATGGGTTGAGATGGGCTTATTCAGCTCGCGATCCCACCACAGCTTGTTCTGCGGGTCAAAGCAACCTTCCTCAGGCGGGATTTCAAAACGCACAAACATGCCTTCTTCGGAACTGTCTTGATCCATATTGACCAGCTCAGCACCATTGGTGTAATTCACCACAAAGTCACGGTCGTACAAACCTTGCTCGATAATTTCACGAATCAAGGCTAATAATAAAGCGCCATCAGTTCCGGGCTTAATCGGCACCCACTCGTCGGCAATCGCGCCATAGCCCGATCGAACCGGATTAATGGCAATCACCCGACCACCGTTACGTTTGAATTTCGACAGCTCAATCTTAAGCGGATTCGAGTGATGATCTTCCGCCGTGCCAATCATGAAAAACAGTTTAGCGTGCTCTAGGTCCGGCCCACCGAACTCCCAAAAAGAGCCACCAATGGTGTAAATCATGCCGGCAGCCATATTGACTGAGCACAGACCGCCGTGAGCCGCATAATTGGGCGTGCCATAGTTTTTGGCAAACAAGCCTGTCAACGCTTGCATTTGGTCGCGCCCAGTAAATAGCGCGAATTGCTTGGGATCGGTACTGCGAATATGCGCCAAGCGCTTTTCCATGATGTCAAAGGCTTCATCCCACGAGATTGCCTCAAACTGCGCATCACCCCGCTCCGCGCCCGCTTTACGCCGCAATGGCTTGGTCAAACGCGCCGGGGAGTATTGCTTCATGATGCCCGAGGAGCCTTTGGCACAAATCACTCCCTTGTTAAGTGGGTGATCGGGGTTGCCCTCAATGTAGCTGACCTCGCCATTTTTCAGGTGGACCCGAATACCACAGCGGCAGGCACACATATAACAGGTCGTATTTTTAACTTCAGTTGATTGGCTGGCGGTTTTTGCCATAACATTCGGTGCGCTCGCGACACGATCTGCCTTAAAAACGGCAAGGTTATTAATTAGTAAATCACTGAATAGTGATACAAGAGACAAATTGTAGCACAGCCATACAGGCGGATAACCGTGCCTGTTAGGTATACTCTATTGACCAATACACTATTACCTTAAGTAGATATCAACGACCATGAAACCCAGTATCAGACCCTACCAACCTGTCGACCGAGAGGCGATCAAAACCCTATGGCAGGCGTGTGATTTAACCCGCCCATGGAATAACCCAGACCAAGATATCGACCGCAAAGTCGCACACAGCCCAGACGGTTTTCTGATTGCAGAAATCAATAGGGGCGTGGTTGGCTGCTTGATGGCGGGTTACGATGGTCATCGTGGCTGGATAAATTACATGGCGGTCAGCCCTAGCCATCAGCGATTGGGTATTGGCGGCGCTTTAATGACCGCTGCAACCCAGTGGCTAACAACCCAAGGCTGCCCCAAAATCAACATGCAGGTGCGCGCCAGCAATGCAGCAGTGATCCTGTTTTATCAAAGCCTGGGTTATGATGAAGATGCCTGCCTTAGCTTGGGCCAACGCCTGGTTATCGACCAACCATCCCCAGATAAATCAGCTTAAAACTATGACGCCCATTGCTTGCGTTTTCGCGCTGCTGTGGTTACATTTCGCAACTGAATGCATTGAAGGGGACGAGTAATTCGGACCGGTTGCGTCAAGCGAGCAGGAGATAGTGCAAGCCCTGCCCCAACCACCGAACCAAAATCACCCCCGAGCTGCTGCCTGAACTGCTCTTTCCAATAGCCCTTCGATTGAGGCTGAGATCGCAAATTAAGGTTGGCCGACTGATCCCCGATAGGGATACGAGTGATTCCGCCGTGTCAACGGTGACGTCACTTATCAAGATCACTGCCTGCGAAGGCAGGATAAATCCGGGTGGTACCGCGGACCCCATCTCGCCCCGGAGGTTTGATTTATGCTGATATCGATTGCCATCGTGCTTAATCGAGCCAGCATGGAATAAACCTCCGGGGTTTTTTATGGATACTCGTCTTAAACCACTAGCGATACAGAAACATGGCGTTTGATAAAGTTAACGGCCGCTATAACGGCCCCGAGCTCGAAACCGAAATGCTGGCATTTTGGCGTGAGCACGACATCTTCCAGAAAAGCATCGACCAAAGTCAGGGCAAGCCGCGCTTTTCGTTTAATGAAGGGCCACCCACCGCCAACGGCATGCCGGGCATTCATCATGTTCTCGCGCGTGCCTATAAAGATATTTTCCCTCGCTACAAAACCATGCAGGGTTTTTATGCGCCGCGCAAAGCTGGCTGGGATACGCATGGCTTGCCGGTTGAGCATGAAATCGAGAAAGAGCTGGGCATTTTCGATAAAAAAGAAATCGAAAAGCAAGTCGGAGTAGCTGAATTCACCCGCCGCTGCCGTGAGTCGGTGATGAAATACATCGGCGAGTGGGAACAGATGACTGAACGCATGGGTTTTTGGGTGAATATGGAAGAAGCCTATTACACCCTCGACAACACCTATATTGAATCGGTCTGGTGGCTTCTCAAGCAAATCTGGGATAAAGACCTGATTTACTCTGGCTATAAAGTCGTGCCTTACGACCCGCGTATCGGCGCTACGCTATCTTCGCATGAAGTGGCGCAGGGCTATAAAGAAGTTGAAGACCCCTCAGTCACGATACGTTTTCAACTGGACGACGACAGCAACACCGCCTTTCTGGTATGGACAACAACCCCATGGACGCTACCCTCTAACTTACTGTTGGCAGTGGGCGAAGATATTGACTATGCCTATGTCCAAAACGGCGAGGAAACGCTGATTTTGGCGACGAATTTGATTGAAGCGGTATTTGGGGAGGAATCGCCCGAAGTAATCAAAACCGTCAAGGGCAGTGAGTTGATTGGTACACGCTATCAGCGTTTACTGGATTATTTGCCCCTGGATTCAGATAACTGCTTTCGCGTGGTAGCCGCCGACTTCGTCAGCACTGAAGACGGCACCGGCATTGTTCACATTGCCCCGGCCTATGGCGTTGATGACTTAGCCTTGGGCGGGCGCGAAGGAATTCCGATCCTGCATGGGGTGGGTCTTGACGGGCACATGTTAGACACAATTACGCCAGCAGCAGGACTGTTTTTTAAGGAAGCTGATCCACTATTGATCGCCGAGCTAAAAAAACAAGGCAAGTTATTTAAACAAGCGGTGATCACCCACAACTACCCCTTTGGTTGGCGCACGGGTGACCCACTGATTTATTACGCCAAGCACGCCTGGTACATCCGCACCACTAAGGTCAAAGACCAGATGGTTGAGCGTAATCAGCAAATTAATTGGCGCCCAGAAACCATCAAAGATGGCCGCTTTGGTAATTGGCTGGAAAATAATATCGATTGGGCGCTATCACGCGAGCGATTTTGGGGCACACCACTGCCCGTTTGGACTGCCGGTGACAATGACTTTATATGTATTGGCTCGATTGCTGAACTCGAAGCACTCACTGGGCGCGAATTGAGTGAGCTGGATTTACATCGCCCGGCAGTTGACGAAATTAGCTTCGAAAAAGACGGAAAAACCTATCACCGGGTTCCAGAAGTGATCGATTGTTGGTTTGATTCCGGCGCGATGCCCTACGCACAATGGCATTATCCGTTTGAAAATAAAGATATTTTTGAAGCGCATTTTCCGGCTGACTACATCTGTGAAGCAATCGATCAAACCCGCGGCTGGTTTTATACCCTGCACGCGGTCGCCAGCCTAGTGTCCGAAGATTTATCCTATAAAAACTGCATTTGCTTGAGCCACATTGTTGACGACAAAGGCAAGAAAATGTCGAAGTCGCAGGGCAATATCATTAACCCCTACGACGTGTTCGATACGGTTGGGGCCGATGCCTTGCGTTGGTATTTTCTCGCGCGGATTTCGCCCGAAGCACAAAAGCGTGTATCGATCGATATTATCCGTGAAGTCGCAGCCTCATTCATCAATACGCTGTGGAATACCTATGCTTTTTTTGCCATGTACGCTGCACTTGATAAGGTTGATTTAAGCGAAGATATCCCGGCCCAAGAACGACCAGAAATTGATCGTTGGATCTTGGCACTCACGCACCAGACGATTAATACCGTTACCGAAGCGATGGATGATTATCGACCTCGAGTAGCGGGTGAAGCGATTGAGTCGCTGGTTGATCAGTTGAGTAACTGGTATGTACGTCGGAACCGCCGCCGCTTCTGGAAAGGTGAAACCGGCAAAGATAAGCAATCCGCCTATTTGACCCTGTTTGAAGCGCTGGACACAGTGCACCGCTTGATTGCACCATTCATGCCGTTCTTGAGCGAAAAAATCTATCAAAACCTGGTCCGCAATGCTGACCCAACAGCACCCGCCAGCGTGCATTTGACCGAGTGGCCACAAACCGACCCATCACTGCTGAATGACCAATTGGTGTTTGAAATGAACGTGATCCAAAAAGTCGTTTATCTGGGTCGCGCAACCCGCGAGAAAAGTCAGATCCGGGTGCGCCAACCGTTGTCTCGTATTTTGGTTAGAGTACCGAACAAGAAGGCAAGAAGTGCGATTGAAGCCCACCAAAACCAAATTCTTGAAGAGCTGAATATCAAGGCAGTGGAATTTATTGCCCAAGATGCCGAGCTGGTCAGCTACGACATCAAACCCAAGCTACCTGAATTAGGCAAGCGTTACGGCCGACTGGTGCCAGCCATCAAGCAAGCATTAGCGGCGGCTGATGGCATTTGGATCGCCGGCCAAGTAGCCGCTGAAACCCCATTCAGTTTGGAAGTCGATGGCCAAATTATTGAGTTTGGGCCCGCAGATATTGTTGTTCAAACTTCATCAGCTGAAGGCTATTCTTCAGCCGAGGAAGAGGATTATCTGGTCGCGTTGGATACGGAAATCACGCCTGAATTGGCGCTTGAAGGCATCGCCCGCGAACTGGTGCGTAGCGTTCAAGATGCGCGCAAACAAGCGGGTTTAGACATTGCTGACCGTATTGAATTGGCGATTGAAGGCAGTGATTTGGTGACCAAAGCAAGCCAGCACTACCGCGAATTCATCATGGCCGAAACATTGGCAAACCGATGGCGCAATATGACCAACTTAGCCGACGGATTTAGTACCGACGGAAGCGCTGATGGCGAAAGTTGGCGCTTAACAGTTCGTAAAGTCAGTTAGCTTGATCACCTGACCATATAAACACACCCAGCAATTAAACCAAAATATTTATTCCTATATTACTATTATTATAGTAATATAGCGCTTGTTGTCACTCTCAACCAAGTTTTAATATGGATCAAGCACTCGCCGCGCAACGATTAAGCGAACTGGGCCACGATACCCGTTTATCCATTTTTCGCCTTGCAGTACGCTCTGGTAATCAAGGGTTGCCAGTTGGGCAGATTCAAACTGAGCTGGGTGTCACCGCTTCCACGCTGACCCACCATCTACACCGATTAGTCGCCGCTGGCTTGATAGAACAGCAACGTGATGGACGCATTCTGAACTGTGTGGCTAAGTTGAAGGCTTTGCGAGAGGTCATGGAATTTCTCAATTCAGAGTGTTGTGCCAACTTGCCTTATCAGCAAAATCAGTCACCAAATACCATTCCCAAAACCAGTTAGCGACCCGTAAGGAATCACCACCAGCATGAAAATTGTCCTACCGTCACCGCTGACTTGTTATTACTATAATACTGGAATTATTGAAAAATGATCGACTCACTCTTTAAAAACCCTCAATTTAGCGCCAAACTGGAAGCCAGTTTGTGGATGTTTGTACAGCTATTTGCCGAACTGGCAGTCTTGTTTTTGGCGATTAGCTTCATCGTCGGCTTGATTAACCAAAAGCTCCCGGCAGAAGTAGTGCAACGCGTACTGGGCGATAAGCAGGGGCGTGGATATTTCACCGCCGCAGGCATTGGTGCACTCACACCATTTTGTAGCTGCTCCAGCATTCCCCTCTTAATTGGTCTACTACGTGCCCGTGCGGGCTTCGGGCCAGTAATGACCTTTTTATTTACCTCGCCCTTGTTGAACCCCATTGTAGTTGTTCTATTTGTCGCCGTGTTAGGGTGGCAGATCACTCTGTTCTATGCGGTATTGGCGCTCACCTTTGCCTTGGCTTCAGGGTGGTTACTGAACCATTTCAAATTTGAGCGTTATATCAAAGCTGACCTGCTAGGCTCCCCACAAGCGGTAAGCGGTGGCGTTGAAGTGCCAGTTGAAACTAGCTGTTGCACAGAGTCTAAGCCCATCAAGAACAAGTCATGTGGTGACCCTGATCCAATAGACCAAGGCAAAATAGCTTGTTGTGAAACTGTAGAGGAAACAAAAAGTGGCTGCGCCCCAGAATCAACGCTACAGCCGCATTCTATCTGGCGCGTCGCTTGGGACGAAAGTTTTGATCTGTTCAAATCCATGATGCCCTACATGGTTATTGCTATGGCTATTGGTGCAGCTGTACACGGTTTCGTACCAACCGATTACTTCACTGAAGTTGCTAGCGCAGATAATCCGCTAGCAGTACCCATCGCCGCAACAATTGGGGTCCCGCTTTATGTGCGAGTCTCTACCCTGCTGCCACTCGTAGGGTCATTCGCTGCCAAAGGCGTCAGTATGGGCGCGATTATCGCGTTAGTCATTGGCTCTGGGGGTGCGAGCATTCCCGAGCTGATTCTGTTACGCCGCCTGTTCCGCTGGCCATTGCTATTGGCGTTTTTGGTCGTAATTTTTGTGATGGCGATTTTTGGGGGATATTTGATCAATGCCTTATTTGGCTAATACCGTGAGGGGGCATTCACTCTGAGCCCACGCGGAATGACACTATAAACCTCGCTGCCATTCTTGACGTAATCCAGCTGACTGTGGCGCTTTGATAGCAGCATCAACCTCGGCCAGCATCCGTGATTTGTCTTTGCCAAGTACGCCTTTCAAAATTAAATAATTTGATGCGTGATCACTGCGAAAAATTGTTTTATCTAGATCAAGGTGGGATAATAAAGTGCGTATTTCCTGAAATAGTCCTAGCTGATCGAGCGCCTCAAAGTCACCACCAAAGCGTTGCCGGTAGTGCGCTTCCCCTTGATACATCGTCAGCACTAAGGTGGCTAAATAGTCGGGCTGCGCCGCATTCATCAAGCGCGCCGAGTTAATCGCATGTTGCTCGCTGTAACGCGCGCCACCCAAGCCATTTAAGATCATCACCGAGCTTTTCATACCCGCCTGTTTTATTTTCAACAACGCTGCCAAAGAAGAATCGAAGGTTTCTCCTTTGTCGATTTTATCGAGCACGGTGTCATCACCCGACTCACAGCCAACATACATCAAGCTAAGGCCCATTGCCGCCAGTTCAGCCAGCTGCTCAGTGCTTTTATTGTTGAGATTTGACGGCAAACAATACGTCGACACGCGCTGCACATCCGGTAAATACTGATTGATCAAACTCATGATCTCATGCAGCCGTCGAAACGATAAACACATCGGGTCGCCATCGGCCAGAAACACCCGGCGAACAGCCAGCCCAGCATCCCGCGCTTCAATTAACTGTTGGCGCAGCTGCTCTGTTGGCGTCACTTGGAATTTCTTTTGCGGCGCGGTATACATTTCGCAAAACGCGCACTGATTCCACGAACAGCCGTTGGTGACTTGCAGAATGAGCGAGCCTGCCTCACTCGGCGGTCTGAATATAGGCTCGATGTAATCAAATAACATTTCGTTCACGACTCCGGCAAATCATGGGATTTATCTAAGTCAGTACCACGTCGTAGTGTTCCTGAAAATACGTCGGCTCCACCTGTAATTGAATCGGTGCACCGATGAATTCCTGCAAATCGGCCATGTGCTGCGACTCTTCATCCAGCATACGGTCAACCACTGCTTGCGATGCAATCACCATATACTGCCCCGCTTCAAATTGACGCGCCTCTCGTAAAATTTCACGAAATATCTCATTGCACACGGTTTGCGCTGTTTTGAGCGCACCACGGCCATGACACACCGGACAATCTTCCATCAGCATGCGCTCCAAACTCTCGCGAGTTCGCTTGCGGGTCACCTCGACCAAGCCCAGGGTCGAAATCTCCGACACACTGTGCTTGGTACTGTCTTTCTCTAAGCTGCGCTCTAGCGCGCCCAGCACCTGATTCTGGTGAGAGGGCTCCAGCATATCGATAAAGTCCACAATAATGATACCGCCAATATTGCGTAACCGCAGTTGGCGAGCTAAACCCTGGGCGGCCTCCAGGTTGGTTTTGAATACGGTCTCTTCCAGCGTCTTACGACCAGTAAATGCGCCCGTGTTGACATCTACCGTGGTCATCGCCTCGGTTTGGTCAATCACCAAATGGCCGCCTGATTTTAAAGGCACTGTTTTCAATAAGGCTCGCTCAATTTCATCTTCAATTGAGTACACATCAAAAATGGGACGCGCGCCCTGATAATGCTCAATGTGATTAATCGCTGCTGGCATCAACTCCTTGGCGAGCGCAACCACTTTGTCATAGGTTTCAGTCGAATCAATCAAAATCCGTTCCACCCACTCGCGCATGAAATCTCGCAATGCACGTTGCGGCAAGGGTAGGTCCTGATACACCAATGCCGGTGTGGTGGACTGCTTCTTACATTTTTTGACTTTAGTCCACAGTTTTTGCAGAAACTCCATATCTTGCTGCATTTCATTCGACTGCGCCGTTTCAGCGGTCGTGCGGACAATAAATCCGCCTTTGCACCCTGTCTTTTCTTTCAGCTCCTCAATCATCGAGCGCAAGGTTTCGCGCGTCTCCAGATCGGTGATTTGCTGAGAAATACCAATCATTTCATCATGCGGCAGGTAGACCAAATACCGTGACGGTAAGGAAATCCCGGTGCTAATTCGCGCGCCTTTAGTGCCCATAGGGTCTTTGACGACTTGTACCAGCAATTCCTGGCCTTCATGGACCAGTTCATTGATCTGCTTTTCCAGTGGTGGCTCACCTTCAACGCGGTCCCCATTGGATTCAGCACGAATCACGAATTCCATCGCATCGCGCGCGCGCAAAAAAGCGGTTCGCTCCAAACCGATGTCAACGAATGCTGCCTGCATCCCCGGCAAAACCCGAACCACCTTGCCCTTATAGACGTTGCCAACCATGCCCTTGGCGTCGTTGCGTTCGATATGCAGTTCCTGCAGCATACCATTTTCGACAATCGCCACCCGAGTCTCTTGCGGAGTGACGTTGATTAGAATTTCTTCGCTTTGTCGTTTCATGCTACTGAGTCTAAACCGATCAAGGCTTCAACGTAACTCCAATCAACATTCAAAATTCGCGTAGCGCAACAGCTGCCCGGTCACCCACAGAGGCATCCCGACGATGGCGCTGTAATCACCATCAATATGAGATACAAATTTGCCGCCGTTTTGCTGAATACCATAGGCACCCGCTTTGTCATACGGCTCATCGCTCGCGCAATACGCATCAATCATCGCCTCGTCCAGCTTGCCAAAAGTCACCTGCGATACCGTCGTTGCCACCCGCTGCTGCTGCGCGCTCAAGATGCACATTGAGGTTATTACCTGATGGACGGCACCAGACAATTGCGTCAACGTGGCTTTAGCTTCGGCTACAGTGGATGGCTTGTCAAAAATTTCATCCCCTTGAGCCACGCAAGTATCACCGGCTAATATCCACACAGGGCCACTTTGCCCGCTAAGAACTGCTCTTGCTTTGCTGACAGCCAATCGCTCTGTCATCGTCTGAGGCGATTCACCCGGCAACCGGGTTTCATCGAGATCTGCGCTGATGGTTTCAAACGCTAGGTTAAACCGACCCAATAACTCGATCCGCCGTGGTGACTGTGATGCCAAGATTAGATGCTGTTTAGTGCCCGATTTCATCGATGGTAGGGTAAGCCTTGTAAGATAGACCAAGCGCGATAGATTTGCTCGGCGAAAATAATCCGGACAATCGGATGGGAAAACGTCATGCTGGATAGACTCCAGCGCTCATTGGCGGCTTGTAAGACGCTTGGACTAAGCCCTTCTGGCCCACCGACCAAAAAAGCAATCGATGACTGCTGCATGATCCAGTCATCCAACTTGGCGGCTATTTGCTCGGTGCTCTGCACCTTACCCAGGCGGTCCAGCGCGATGAGGTGGCTATTGGGCGGAATAGCTGCCAGCAATGCCTGTCCTTCTGCAACCAAAATGCGCCCCACATCTGCGTTCTTGCCACGGCGACCCGCAGCAACCTCAATGACTTGAAAAGTCACGCGGCCATGAATACGCTTGGCGTACTCCTCAGTTGCCTGATTCACCCAAGCAGGCATTTTGTCGCCGACCGCAATCAGAGATATTTGCAGCATTGATAGTTCACCTAGAAATAACGGCGATTTTAGCCTGTACCCATGGTCAATCATACCCGCGCATGAAAGCAGGTGAGTCCGCTTAGCATTCACGGTATGATTGCAGCCTAAAGGAGTCTTTCGCCCATCGCTTTTATAATACTCATAGTCATACATGTTGTTTCGTTTCCAACCCGACCCTCAGCGCTGCGTCTGAAATGACGAGAATCCCGGATCAGTTTATCGATGATTTGATTGCCACCACCGATATTGTTGGCCTCATCGACCAGCGCGTACCACTAAAACGTCAGGGCCATGAATATCGCGCCTGTTGCCCTTTTCACGACGAAAAAACGCCTTCGTTTTATGTCAGCCCACAAAAGCAGTTTTATCACTGCTTTGGCTGCGGCGCGCATGGTACCGCAATCAGCTTTTTAATGAATTACGACAACCGCGACTTTCGTGAAGCGGTAGAAGAATTAGCCGCCTTGGCGAGTATGTCGATTCCCGAAGACGCGCAAACGCCCGGCAAACCCCGCGAGAATCAACAAAACTTAGTTGAGCTGATGGAAAAAGCCAAGGCGTGGTTCCAATTGCAGTTAAAAAGCCACTCTGATTCGCCAGCAGTTATCCAATACCTCAAGCAACGCGGCATGAGCGGTCAAATTGCCGTCGAGTTCGGCGTTGGCTTCGCGCCAGAAAGCTGGGACGGCTTGATCAAGGCGCTGGGCACTGACACCAGCAGCCGTAAAGCGTTGGTACTGACGGGACTGGTTATCGAGAAAGAAGGACGAACCTACGACCGATTTCGTAATCGGGTGATGTTCCCCATTCAAGATTACAAAGGCAGATACGTCGCCTTTGGTGGCCGTATCATCGGTGAGGGTGAGCCAAAATACCTGAACTCGCCGGAAACTCCGTTGTTTCACAAGGGCAGCGAGCTATATAACCTCAGCCGTGCGCGCCGTGAGATAGGGCAACTGGGTTATAGCCTAGTGGTTGAGGGTTATATGGATGTCATCGGGTTGGCACAACATGGCATCAACAATGCCGTCGCCACCTTGGGCACAGCAACCACCAGCACCCACTTGCAACGCTTGTTCCGCGCCGCCAAAGAAATTGTATTTTGCTTTGACGGAGACCGCGCCGGACGAAAAGCAGCCTGGAGGGCAATGGAAACTGCGCTGACCGAGCTAAAAGACGGTTATCAGATCAGTATCTTGCTATTACCCGATGGACATGACCCGGATAGCTTAGTGCGTGAAGAAGGTGTCGAGGCCTTTCAGGAGCGCATTAAAAAGGCACTGCCACTGCCTGATTTTCTGTTTGATACTTTATCTGAAAACAATGACTTAGATCGCCTTGATGGCCGTGCTCGCTTAGCTGATCAGGCCCGCCCGCTGCTCACCAAACTGCCAAGCAGCACCTTTCGTGAATTAATGTTTGACCGACTGTCCAAGCTGATAGGTATTGACCAGGCTGATACGGGAGAAGTCGCGCCTAGCCGACCTCGCTCACCTGCCCGATCAGCCAATCAGACCGAACCGTTTCAACTGACCAAGTCCACCGAGCTAGCCATTCAGCTACTGTTACACGCACCTTCACTGGCAACCGAGGTTCCGCTTTCCGATCTCTTGCTTGCTGATACCAGCACCGGCATTCGCTTACTCAAATATCTGTACCAGCTGATCGAAGAAAAACCAGCTTTGTCCACTGCGCAGCTTCTGGAACGCGTGCGTGGCAAGAAATTCCATCCCTACCTTGAAAAATTAGCCATCGAAGACCATCTAGTGGCTAAGGATACGATTGAACCCGTATTTAGAGACTGCTTGGTGCAACTTGAAAAGCGTGAGCGCGATCGGCTAATCCAAGGCCTGCTGGCTAAAACCCAGAATGGCAAACTGGAAGCGGATGAACAGCTCCGATTAAAAGACTTGCTTCAAGCGTCAAAAAATGCTGGAGATTGAAGCCGCATCGCGATATATTTACGCGCTTTTTTTGCGAAACAGAAACCAAACGCAATAACGGACTAAATCCCCTTTGAATTCATGCCGACGCAGCCAAATGGACGCGAGCGGTGTATTGGACATTTGCTCGGTGCGCCGCACCGATATAACCGAGGCCCAGCCAATATGAGCGACAAGAATATTGACTCGATGGACGAAAAAACTGTAAGCGACGATGAAGAAACCGTTGTTGAGCAAGATAACGAAGAAGAAGAAACTAATAATGACCCGACCGTAGCCCACCAGCCGCGTGCGTCTGAGCGCTCGGCGATGAAACAAATGATCCTGAAAGGCAAGTCGCAAGGCTTCCTTACTTACGCAGAGATCAACGACCACCTGCCCGAAAACATGCATGACACCGATCAAATTGAATCGGTAGTCAAAATGATCAATGATATGGGGATCGAGGTGTTTGACAAAGCACCCGATGCCGATGAATTGCTGCTCAAAGGTGATAATGCTGACGATGAAGAAGTCGTCGAAGAAGCAGAAGCAGTACTGAAAACCGCCGTTGAAAGCGAATTTGGGCGCACGACTGACCCAGTGCGGATGTACATGCGCGAAATGGGTACCGTTGAGTTACTCACACGCGAAGATGAAATTCGTCTTGCAAAACGTATTGAGGCAGGATTGAGACAGCGCAATGAGGCCACCTGGACTTGCCCACGGGTTATCCAGAAAATCGTTGATATCCAGATAAGAGTCCAGGCTGAAGAAATGAAGCAATCGGATTTTCTGGTGATGTTCGTAGACCCGGATGAGATTGTTCCCGATATTATTTTACCGCCACAGCCCAACGAAGACGGCGAAAAGGTAGTGATCGACAATACGCCCGACCCTGCGGAAGTCAAAAAACGCTTCAGAGCATTGAAAACGGCGAATACTCGATACAACACTTTGCTTGGGCAGCATGGCCCGCTTAGCAAAGAAACCATCACCCAACGTAAGAAAATCGCTCGGCAAATGATGTATTACAAAATCGTGCCGGTCCAACTCGAAGCGCTGAATGACATCATGCGCAATGCGCTGGAAACAATTCGCAAGTGCGAGCTTAAAATCGCTGGTATTTGTATTTCAAAAAGCGGGGTAAGCCGCAAGCATTTTCTGAAGACCTTTGTTGGCCATGAAACCAGCCATGACTGGCTGGAAAAACTGATCGCTCTAGAGCCAAAAAGCGAAACCAAATTACGCCATTTTAGCGAGCATATTCAACTGGCTAGCAAGCAAATGCGCGCTGTTGAAGCGGATATGGGCTTGCCATTGCAAGAGCTGAAAGCGATTGCCCGCAAGATGTCGATTGGTGAAGCCAAAGCGCGTCGTGCCAAGAAAGAAATGGTTGAAGCTAACCTGCGTTTGGTTATTTCTATCGCCAAAAAATACACCAACCGTGGTTTACAATTTCTCGATTTGATTCAGGAAGGCAACATTGGCTTGATGAAGGCAGTTGATAAATTTGAATACCGCAGAGGTTACAAGTTCTCGACTTATGCAACCTGGTGGATTCGCCAAGCGATCACCCGCTCAATTGCGGACCAAGCGCGCACCATTCGAATTCCAGTGCACATGATTGAGACAATCAACAAGCTTAACCGCATGTCGCGCCAAGTGATGCAAGCAAAGGGTCGTGAAGCCACTCCAGAAGAACTCGCTGAGCTGATGGAAATGCCGGAAGATAAGGTGCGTAAAGTGCTGAAGATTGCCAAAGAACCGATTTCAATGGAAACCCCGGTTGGTGATGATGATGATTCCCATTTGGGTGATTTTATCGAAGATAAAAATATTGAAGCACCCGATGAATACGCGACTAATAGTGGCTTAAAGAACGCTACCCGAGATATTCTCGGCTCGCTGACAGAACGCGAAGCCAAAGTGTTACAAATGCGTTTTGGTATCGATATGAATACCGACCATACACTCGAAGAAGTCGGCAAGCAGTTTGACGTTACCCGCGAGCGTATTCGACAAATCGAAGCCAAAGCGCTGCGTAAATTGCGCCATCCTAGTCGTTCGGACCAATTGCGTAATTTCCTGAAAAGCTAGACATAGTATCGCTCACAGAACTCCCTTTGGGGGTTCTGCCTGATACAATCCACAACCTGCTCATTCGGGCAGAATACGGGCCTGTAGCTCAGCTGGTTAGAGCAGTGGACTCATAATCCATTGGTCGTAGGTTCAAGTCCTACCGGGCCCACCATTTTTTCAATTCCCTACAAAATATTTTCAAGAGTTTTGGCCTGAAACATTCCTGTTGATCCAACTGACTCGGGCAATTCAGAGAAAGGTTTAAGCCAGTTAACTACATATTCAAATTGAGCATCAAGGGTTGATGGTCTGACGCGTTAGTTGTTGGATTCACAGTCATATTTATCACAGAGTTTTCCAGATTTGGCGTGACAAATATAAAGTCTCTACAGTGGGGCCCTTGTGGCCATTGCAAGGTATCATGCACTCCACAAGTAGGCGGATGAGGCAGGCCTTGGCTCACTAAGGGCCAGGCATCTAGCAGACTTTGTTGTCGTGTTTGGGCCTTGGTAATTTCCCGATATTCCTTTGAACCCGTTAGAAAATTGAAATCACCGCACAAGATGCAGGTGCCCGGTCGAATCACCTGAGTGTAAGGGCCAGAAGCTTCAGCAGCAGGAGGATCATTTTCCAAAGCACTCACTTCAGATTGTATGGCCATTATTCGTTTGACTTGCGCACGACGCTGCAGCGCAGAGTGGTACTCCAGGTGCGTTGTCATCACCCGCAATGGCGCAGAAGGCGTTTGAACTACCACCTCTACCATCTGGCGCGGCATTTGCTTGATTGGCCCTTCTGGTGGTTGCGGCAAGGGGTGATAGAAAACATTATAAACGGGGAAACGGGACAGGATTAGATTGCCAAACTGTGCGCGTTGGCTGGGATTTGATGCCAGCGTATCCACTGCTTTTCCAAAATACTGCGTATAGCCATCGAAAAGACTTGATAATATCTGCACCTGATTGTCAATCGACCCATCTTTCAGGGTCATATTTACCGATACTTCTTGCAGACAAATAATGTCTGGTTCACCCATCTCAAAAATAGTTTCTGCAATACGCTCTAGAGACAGCAAACCATCACTGCCTAAGCCGTTCTGAATATTCCAGCTGAGAACTGCTGTCACTTAATACCAGCTTGCATAAAAGACTGAACAAATTGTTTTTGGAATAACAAAAACGCGATCAGCAATGGCGCTACCGATAACAAGGTGGCGGCAGATATTATCGACCAATCCACTCCCGACTCGGGTGCGCTAAAGATTCCAAGGCCGACAGTAAGCGGTCTCGTTTCTACTGAATTAGTAATGATAAGCGGCCATAAGAAGTTGTTCCAATGATGACTCAGTGAAACTAATGAAAAAGCCAAGTACGTTGGCATGGCCAATGGCACATACACACGCCAGAGTAAGCCTAATGTGCCACAACCTTCCAGTTGCGCGGCGTCCTCCAACTCTTTAGGAATAGATTTAAATGTTTGACGAAGAAGAAATATACAAAACGCACTGGCGACGTAGGGAAGACCGATGCCAGCAATAGTATCTACCAATCCAAGTTTTGCCAGAGTGCCATAGTTCTGCACAATTAAGATCTCAGGCGTGATCATCAGCTGTACGAGTACCAGCATAAATACAACATTAGACCCAAAGAACTTATATCTGGCAAAGGCATACGCTGCGAGCGTAGACACTAATAACTGCAAAGGAAGAATAAAACCAACTAACATGAAGGTATTCAGCGCATATCGCAAGAACGGTGCCTGAGACATTACTTCACGAAAATTATCCAGCGTGAGAGGGGCAAACAATTCGAAGTGAATCGCGTATTGAGTATCATGAAAGGCTGCCCAAATGGCGTAGAACAAAGGAAATATCCAAAAAGCTGCCAGCAAGTAGGCGCCAATAAGTTCAAGGCTGGCATTAAGCCGAAAATTTGAGGTCAATTTATTTATCATCTATAATGAACTCGCTTGTCGATGAAGAAAAATTGGGTTAACGCAGCAATAGCGAGCATTATCAGCAATATGACGGTGAGCGCCGATGCGTAGGAAGTATCCAGAAACGAAAATGCAGTCTCGTAAATGTAATAGAGAATGAGATTGCTGGCGTTGTCGGGACCACCCTTGGTGAGAACAAATAAATGATCAACCAGCTTGAATGAGTTCAAAAATGCGTTAATAAGCACAAATAATGTTGTGGGAAGCAGTAATGGAAATTGTATCCGCCAGAAATAATTCCAGCGTGAAGAACCTTCCAATCTTGCTGCTTCTTCTAATTCAGGAGAAATTGTCTGCAGTCCCGCCAAATAGAAAATCATAAAAAATCCAGCCTCCTTCCAAATAGTCATCACCATAATAGAAGGTAGAACGGTGCTCGTATCTCCCAGCCAGTTATGGCTCTCTACACCAAATACTGCTAACGCCTGATCCAGTAAACCGATCTCAGGTGCGTAGAAAAATAGCCAGATATTAGCGGCTGCAATCATCGGCAACATGGTTGGCACAAAATAGGCCATGCGTAGAAATGTTCGACCCGGAATGGCCTTGTTGACAATCAGCGCCATGATAATCGCAAGCCCAATAGAGGTGGGTATTGTGCCCAAAGCCAGCCACATGTTATTGACGAGGACCTTCCAAAACACAGGGTCATCAATTAAGTTTTGATAGCTTTCAAACCCGGAAAATCTTGAAGGCCGTATGATTGAGCTATTGGTAAAAAGGCTTTTAATGAACGTTGCGATCGTTGGGTAATGCGTAAAAGCCACTAGCAAAATTACAGCGGGTGCAATTAATAACCAACCACGAAGGTTTTGTGAGTCTTGTTTCATGACTTTCTGACGCCTAATTTATAATATTAAAGGGCGGCTCGCGCCGCCCTTTAATTAATTAACGATAAGCCTTGAGTGATCTCTCAGCAACTGCCTGTGCTTCTGACAGCGCTTCCTCAGGAGTTTTACTGTCGATAAGAGCCGCCTGAAGTGCATCGTCGAGCGCTTTGCGGACTCGGCCTGCTTGAAATGTTGACAGCTCTGCGGTTGCAAATTCCAACTGATCACGTGCGACTGCCGCAGGTGCGAACTCTGCAATATATGACTTTAACGTGTCAGTTTCATATGACGCGGGGCTTATACCCATATAACCAGTTGCCACAGACCAAGTGGCAGAATTTTCAGGTGCTGTCATAAACTTTATGAGTTTGAGTGATGCAACACGCTCTTCGTCGGTTGTATTTTTAAAGATATAAAAATTCCCGCCACCCGTTGGTGTTCCGCGACGTTTTCCTGCTGGGAGCATAGCTACACCAAAATCAAATTGCGCTTTGTCTTTAACCGCCGTCAAATTGCCTGTTGAGTGCCACATCATGGCCGTACGTCCTTCAAGGAAATTCTTACGCAAGGTTCCCCACTCGATCGTTCCTTCAGGCATGATTTTATGTGTGCTCCCCAAGTCTTTCCAAAATGAGAGCGCTTCAATAACACCAGGTTTGTCAAAGTGTGTCTGATCTCCTGCATCGTTCATTAACTGCTCATCATTTTGCATGGCAAGCGCGCCAAACATCCAATACGGATAACCAGTTGAGGGAATCATCAATCCCCATTGGGAACCGTCTTCTTTGGTCAGTTTCTTACCAAAGTCGACCAACTCTTCCCAAGTCGCAGGCGGTGCCTCTGGATCAAGACCAGCCTCTCGAAAAGCATCTTTGTTGTAATACATGACTATGGTAGATCGCTGGAAAGGAATTCCCCAAGTTTTGTCAGCAGTTACTCCGTTTTCCATTAAGCTTGGATAGAATGAACTCAGCCAAGCTTTCTCTTCATCAGTGGACACCACATCATCAAAGGGCACCACTGCATCGAGTTCCATTAATTCATATAAATCAATAGAAAACATCACAGACAACTGCGCTGGTTGTCCACTTTCCATGGCTGCCAATGCCTTGACGCGGGCGTCGTTGTAATTACCTGCATATATCGCATTGACTTTAATGTCTGGATTTTCTGACATGAAGTCGCCAATCATCTTATCGACAGTTTTAGTGAGTGGTCCGCCCACTGCGACTGGGTAGTACATTGTCAGCTCGGTTTGCGCATGTGCAAAGCTGGACATCATTGAAACAAACAAAGCGGTCGCAACTCCGCGTGTTAACTTTTTAAAAGCGCTCATATTAGATCCTCATTCAGTGATTAATATTCAGTGGTTACATAAATTTGAACTAGGCTAAACGAAGTTAAGTCGAAAACCGTTGTTCTTGCTGATCAAATAAATGTGTATCTTCCGGACCCCAGCTCACATTGAGCTTGTCACCCGTTCGAACTTCAGGTTGCCCAGCAAATCGAAGAAAAAACTCTTTCTTTAAATGCCGAACCCTAATGACGGTTTCTCCGCCAAAATAATCTATTGCAAATACCTCGACAGGTAATCCGTCAGATGCGAAAACGATGTGCTCCGGCCGTACGCCAAGAGAAGCAACGTTTTTCTTGGAGTCAACCAATGAGTTAACTGTAGATGGCAGCTTTTCTTTATCAATACTTTCTAGTTCAAGTATGTTCATTGGTGGCACGCCAATAAATTGCGCGGCAAACACATCGGCAGGGTTGTTGTACAATTCTTGTGGTTCGCTGATTTGAATCACCTGGCCGAGTTTTAGCAGAACAATTTGATCTGCCATGGACATAGCTTCAACCTGGTCATGCGTTACATAGACAACGGTTAAACCTAGACGTTGTTGCAAACTTCTGATTTGGTCACGCATTTCAGCTCGCAGCTTCGCATCTAGGTTAGATAATGGTTCGTCCATAAGACAAACTGATTGCTCGGAGACAATGGATCTAGCTAAGGCTACACGTTGTCTTTGTCCACCAGAAAGGTTTGCGGGCCTGCGATCCAATAAATCTGATAAGCCCACAACATCGGCAGCATCCTTAACCCGTTCTTCGCGTAGCTTGGCGGGTACGCGCCGCACCTTTAACCCAAATTGAATATTTTCCTTCACGGTTAAATGAGGGAAAAGCGCGTATGATTGAAAAACCATGGACACGCCACGGTCTGACGCCTCTATATTGGTTACATCACGCCCGCCAATACTTACCGTCCCGGATGTAATCGACTCCAGTCCACATATCATACGCAGCACGGTTGATTTCCCACAGCCTGAAGGGCCCAATAAAACTGTAAATGACTTGTCCGGAACGGTGAATGTGACGTCATTAACGGCTTTCGTC
This sequence comes from Candidatus Poriferihabitaceae bacterium, assembly GCA_965249035.1. GTDB lineage: Bacteria > Pseudomonadota > Gammaproteobacteria > Arenicellales > Poriferihabitantaceae > CBDFKV01. The sequence continues at coordinate 1,528,166 of CBDFKV010000007.1, forward strand.
TCGCCCCAGGTTCGGCAAAGATTATTAATTTCGATCCCGCTCATAAATCTTCCTCTGTATCACACATTAGCAATTCCGCTCCAGAACTCTCCAAAATCCGACATATTTCTTCTGGTGGCTGTTTATCACAGAACACTTTTGTTACATCTTGAATTCTGCCGCCACGTACGTGTGCTGGGCGGCCAAATTTATGATGATCCAACACGAGATAACTCTCACGACAATTACGCCGGATATGGTTTCTAACCTGTACCTCTTCGTCATAGAAATCGAGCAAGCCACCATCTAAATCAACGCCAGCTACACCGAATACGCCAATATCAGTTTTATAGGATTCGAAAAAGTCCTCTACAGAACTCCCTAGTACATCGTGATCTTCATTTCGCATACGGCCGCCTGCAATATTGATCTCAAAACTATTATTGCCGCTTGAGATCTGTGCGATTCGTAAGCTGTTTGTAAAAAGACGCAAGTTCTTGTGCTTAAGAAGAGCGCTTGCTACGAACTCGGGTGTTGTGCCAATACCCAATGATAAAGAACTGTTGTCCGCAACGTGTGCAGCGACAGCTCTCGCAATTTGTAATTTCCCTTTGCGATTTAATACTTGCCGCGAACCGTAAGCGAGATTACCGCTCGTTGTTAGCGGCGCGACACCACCATGGCGTCTGCGAGCCAGGCCCAAATCGCATAATGCGTTGACATCTCTGCGAATAGTTTGCGTTGTAACGCCAAATTTTTCCGCGAGGTTCTCTACAGTCAATAGCGTTTCTGCACGTAGAAGTTCAGATATGGTTGCTTGTCTACCTGAAAGATTCATACAATTCATGATTTGCTCATTAGAACTACATACTAGTTCAAATGAGCATTATCGTCAAATTACATAAATTTTTATGTCAAATCAAAAGATTAAAACAGGTCTGAGCTTGATAAATGTTGTAATGAACTATACTATTAGTTCATATGAATAATGCTATCGAAGCCTGCAATTCGCAACAGAGCAGGACAACGGCGAATACCTCTGAGCAATTCCAGATGCTTGAATTTACCTAGTTTGAACACTCAGCGACCCAAACAATGAAGAAACTATCCAGCTTGACTGATAAATCATTGCGCCAGATTGAAGTGGTGCTAACAGACATCGACGATACGTTAACAACGCGAGGGCAACTCACCAGCGCGACCTACAATGCACTGGAACGCCTCAAGAAAGCAGGATTAATTGTTATTCCTGTCACCGGGCGTAGTGCAGGTTGGTGTGACCATATCGCACGAATGTGGCCAGTTGACGCTGTTGTTGGTGAGAACGGCGCTTTTTATTTTCGATACGATAGCGCTAGTAAAACCATGCATAAAAATTTCAGTCTACAAAATACTCAGCGTTTGAAAGAAGTCAAAAAACTACGCGCACTTAGAACAAAAATTGAATTAGCGGTGCCAGATTGCAGGATTGCATCAGATCAGGACTACCGTATCGCTGATCTGGCCATTGACATAGCCGAAGATGTGAAACCACTATTACCAGCAGATATAAACCACATTGTAGCGCTCGCCAACGACGCTGGAGCAACAGCAAAAATCAGCTCAATCCATGTGAATTGCTGGTTTGGCGATCACACTAAGCTATCTGCTAGTTTAAAAGCGCTTGAAGAGTGTTTTGGCATTGACCAACACAGCATTCAGAGCAAAGTAATTTTCGTTGGCGATTCACCAAATGATGCGACCATGTTCGGCTATTTTGATTTCTCTATCGGCGTGGCAAACGTTCTTGATACGCTGGATATTTTGTCTGAGCGGCCGACCTATATCACCGACAGAAGCGCGGGCGATGGTTTTGTTGAAATAGCGGAGCGAATTTTAGATGCACGAGACTAAGGGCATTCGATAATGCACTCTAGTTCGACAGAGGGCGCTCATGAAAACTAGCTCAGATGAAATATTTGATGTGCTCGTTATCGGTGGCGGAATAAACGGTGTAGGTGTGGCGCGAGATGCAATTGGCAGAGGATTTTCAGTGTGTTTGTGTGAGGCTGAGGACTTTGCATCGGGCACATCGTCTGCTTCATCTAAACTAATTCATGGTGGCCTTCGTTACCTAGAACACTACGAATTCAGACTGGTTAGAGAAGCCTTAAAAGAACGAGAAGTTCTTTTAAAAATGGCGCCTCACATCATAAGCCCTATGCGATTTGTGCTTCCTCACTCTAAGGGCATGCGGCCCTACTGGCTATTGCGCGTCGGATTATTCATATATGATCATTTGGGATATCGAAAAATTTTGCCCGGCACCAAAAAAGTAGACCTGTCAACAGATTCGAGTGGTGAACCCCTAAAAACCAGCTTCAAATCCGGCCTTGAGTATTCTGACTGTTGGGTCGATGACGCTCGATTAGTTATCTTGAACGCCATGGACGCTGCAGATAAAGGTGCCAATATGAATGTACGCACCAGCGTTAAAAGTGCTTTCAGCAAAGAGGGAATCTGGCACGTTGATGCGGTAAACAATTTTACTGGTGAACCGGTCAAGCGAAAAGCGCGCATATTAGTAAACGCAGCTGGGCCATGGGTAGATGAGGTACTAGCTTCTGCGCTAAATTTTGCCAAACCAAAAAATGTTCGTCTTGTCCGTGGAAGCCACATTGTTGTCGATAAACTGTTTGAACATGACAAGGCTTACATTTTCCAAAATAGTGATGGCCGTATTATTTTCACTATTCCCTATCTAGGGGTTTACACCTTGATAGGTACAACAGACATTGATCATGGCGAAATGGTTGGGTCTGTCAGCATCGACGCCAAGGAGCAACAGTATCTTTGTAATTCAGCCAGCGAGTATTTCGAAAAGCAAATTCTGGAGTCCGACGTAATTTGGAGTTATTCAGGTGTGCGCCCCTTATACAACGATAATGCCAGTGAAGCGCAGCAAGCAACACGCGATTACTCAGTTGAAGTGCAAACAATAAATAAAGCACCTCTTATTAATATCTTCGGTGGAAAAATCACGACCTATCGACGGCTATCCGAAACAATTCTCAAACATATTGAGACAGTTTTAGGTGAACGGGGCCCTGCCTGGACTGCGCAATCTAAATTGCCAGGAGGTAACATTGACGTAGATGAGCTCGACAATTTTATCGGACAGTTGCGAAAGCGCTATACTTTCCTTGATGAAACCCAGTTAAGCCGCTTTGCAAGATCTTATGGAACTTTGGCGACGCAGGTGCTAGGTAAGGCAAAGTCTCTTGCTGATTTAGGCAGGCACTTTGGTGCTGGCTTATATCAGATTGAAATCGAGTATTTAGTAGCAAAGGAGTGGGCCTCAACGGCGAATGACATATTATTTAGACGAACCAAGCTAGGTGTTGGTTTGCCCAAAGATGCTGCTATCAAAATCAATAAATTTTTGAAATCCACACCTTCAGAACAACAGGCTTAGTAGAACGCTAAGTAAGTCGTGTTTTAAGCTGGGTTATTGACGTGGGACCGCCTGCGTCGGACAAACAAAAAACCCTGTATTTCTGAAGTTTCCTGACTACGCGTTGGAAACTTTATCTCCGCAACTATATCCTGAAATCTAGATAGAAGACTCAATAGCTAAATGTATTCTGTGGGCAACCCTTTGAGCAAATATTAGGTACACCACAGGTACAATTCTCAGTTTTTGCTCCTTTCGCTGAGTTATGCTAACTTACTGTTTACAAACTACTATTAGCTATTTCAGCTTACTTCTAACTACGCTTAAATATCAGTGGGTTATAACCCCTAACTGCTTAATATTTAGTCAAAGACCAGTGGATCAAAAACCCGTGGGTTAAAATAGTAGCTGTCTAGTATCAAGCCTTAGAAACTGGATATTCGCTTGCATGGACGTTTCTGCGATACTGGGGTTACGATAATAAGCGATCAATCATGTCGCTATCGGCGATATTAGGAATAGTGACTTTCAATTGCGGTTCAGCTTCCATGGCACGTCTAATTGCTGAAATCGCTCCCTCATTGCGTGCCCAGTTGCGTCGTGCAATGCCGTTGTTAACGTCCCAATAGAGCATTGAGGTTAAACGGCGATCCGAATCCGCGGTGCCATCCAGAACCATGCCGAAACCACCGTTAATGACTTCGCCCCAGCCCACGCCGCCGCCGTTATGGATTGATACCCAAGTCGCCCCACGAAAGCTGTCGCCGATCACGTTCTGTATCGCCATATCTGCTGTAAATTGGGAGCCGTCGTAGATATCAGCCGTTTCACGGAAAGGGGAATCGGTACCAGACACATCATGGTGATCACGGCCCAACACAACCGGCGCAGATATTTTTCCTTCTGCGATAGCCTGGTTGAATGCTTTCGCGATTTTGATACGACCCTCCGCATCGGCATATAAAATTCTCGCTTGTGAACCCACTACGAGCCGATTTTTACCCGCTGCCTTGATCCAATGAATATTGTCCTCCATCTGCTGCTGAATGTCGGCTGGTGAGTGCTGCCTGATTGTTTCCAGCACTTTGGTGGCAATCTGATCGGTGGCTTCCAAATCCGCAGGATCGCAAGAAGTACATACCCAGCGAAATGGCCCAAACCCATAATCAAAACACATGGGGCCCATGATGTCTTCAACGTATGACGGATATATGAAACGACCGTTTTTCTTTACGATATTTGCGCCAGCGCGACTGGACTCCAATAAAAACGCGTTGCCATAATCAAAGAAATACGTGCCCCGGTCTGTATGTTGTTTAATGGCCTCGACTTGGCGCCTTAACGACTCCTGCACACGCTTTTTAAACTCGACGGGATCATTTGCCATCATCTCATTTGCGGCCTCTAACCCCAAGCCAATCGGGTAATATCCGCCTGCCCACGGGTTGTGAAGCGATGTCTGGTCAGAACCCATATCAACATAAAGCCCCTCCTTGGCAAAATGTTCCCAAACCTCAACAATATTACCTTCGAAGGCGATGGAGACTACTTCTTGGTTCGCCTTGGCTTCCCGCACTCGTTTTACCAGATTGTCCAGATTGTCTATCACTTCGTCGACCCATCCTTGAGAATGCCGCTTACTCACCGCTTTTGGATTCACTTCAGCCGTTACCGAAATCACGCCCGCAATATTTGCCGCTTTAGGTTGCGCACCGCTCATGCCTCCCAAGCCGGAAGTCACAAACAGCTTTCCTTCTAAGCCTTCTCCTTTTTTTGAGATTAATCTACCCGCATTCAAAACCGTAATCGTCGTGCCGTGAACAATACCCTGAGGACCGATATACATAAATGACCCGGCCGTCATCTGGCTATACTGGGTAACACCCAAAGCATTAAAGCGTTCCCAATCATCTTGTTTGGAATAATTGGGAATCATCATGCCGTTTGTCACCACTACGCGAGGCGCGTCTTTATGTGACGGAAACAGCCCGAGGGGGTGCCCTGAGTAAAGCACCAAAGTCTGCTCGTCTGTCATTTCTGATAAATACTGCATGGTCAGGCGGTACTGTGCCCAATTCTGAAAAACCGCACCATTCCCACCGTAGGTAATCAGCTCGTGTGGGTGCTGCGCAACCGCATAGTCGAGATTGTTGCTCAACATCATCATAATCGCCGCAGCCTGCTTGCACTGGTGCGGGTAGTCTTGAATGTGACGTGCGCTGATCATGTAGTCAGGGCGGTAGCGATACATATAAATGCGCCCGTAGGTCTTCAGCTCCTCAGCAAATTCCGGCGCCAAGGTTGGATGATGCTCACTCGGAAAGTAGCGCAAGGCATTTTTCAACGCCAGCTTCTTTTCATCAACCGAGAGAATATCTTTGCGCACCGGTGCGTGATTGATACTGACATCATACTGCTTCTTTTCAGGGATATTTGCGGGGATGCCCGCTCGGATCGCAGCCTGAAAGTCCTCTAAAGTCATTCCGAGATCGGCCAATGGAGTTGATGGTTTAGTATTCATGGTTTCGCGCCTAAGAAAGTATAAATATAGCGATTAAATTAGTATGCCGGAACGCCCAAGCGCATCCAGCTCCTCAAGCATGGCTTTCAAATAAACTCGGATCTGCACAGCCTGATCATCTTGCCAATTCCAGGGAGGGGCTTCGTGCATATACGCTCTTTGTGCAAGCTCCAATTGAATCGCATGTATGCCAGTTTCCGGGCGACCGTAATGGCGTGTGGTCCAACCCCCTTTGAAACGTCCGTTGAGAGTAAAATCATATTCTGGTGATCGCTTGACTACCCTGATAGCGGCCTCCTCGACAGACGAGTGGCATGATGCACTGGAATGGGTGCCAATATTGAAAACGGGTAAAGTGCCGTCGAATAAATAGGGTATGTTTGAACGAATTGAGTGGCAATCGAACAGAATGGCGACGCCGTGGATTTTCTGAACCCGCTCTAATTCCTTTGCCAGTGCGACGTGATAGGGGGCGTGAAAGCTCAGTTGGCGCGCAGCTGTTTCATCAGCACTTGGCTGTGCGCCCTTTTTCCAGATGTCCTGGCCATCAAAATCTGTGCTCGGGCAAAGCGACGTGGTGTTTTGTCCCGGATATAGCGAGGTGTTTTCCGGGTCGCGATTGGCATCAACCACATAGCGATGGACCATGCATTTAACCTCGGTTGCCCCCTTCAGCAATCCGTCATAAAGCCGTGTGATATGCCAGTCGGTATCCGATAGGCGCGCTCCCCGATCATTGAGGCGAATAGCAATTTCCTTCGGAATATAGGTACCACCGTGGGGTTGCGCCAACACCACAGCGCTATTTCCCTGGACGACCTTAAAGACGTTCACGTGCTTAATGCTGGCAAGTCCACACCAATGCCTTGTCCCAAGATGCCGCTTGCCACCAGTGTTGCTGCTGCCTCGATATCGGTTGCCAAATATCGGTCTTCGCCTAGGGAGGCAACTTCCTTGCGAAAATGCAAGATCACGTTTTGCAACGGTATGCTGCTCGTAAGCGGTGCACGAGACTCGATCCCTTGTGCTGCACACATCAATTCAACGCCTAAAATATAGTTCAGGTTCTCAACCATCGGAAGTAGCCGACGAGCGCCGTGCGCAGCCATCGAGACGTGGTCTTCCTGGTTGGCCGAAGTGGGTGTGCTGTCGGTTACGCAGGGGTTGGCGAGGTGTTTATTTTCACTCATGAGCGCGGCGGTGGTGATTTCGGCCACCATCAATCCAGAGTTCAGCCCAGGCTCGGCAGTAAGAAATGGTGGCAAGTCATGACTCAAGGTCGGGTCGACCATTAAAGCCACCCGGCGCTGAGCAATGGCTCCTATTTCCGATAGCGCCAACGCAATCATGTCCGCGGCAAAGCCGACAGGTTCGGCGTGGAAATTTCCTCCCGAAGCAATCAGGCCATCGTCAACCAGAACCAAGGGATTGTCGGTGGCGGCGTTAGCCTCGATCTCTAGCGTAGCACCGGCTTGACGCAATACATCCATTGCCGCCCCGACAACTTGCGGCTGGCAGCGAATGCAATAGGGGTCTTGTACACGGGAATCATCGCAGTGGTGGCTTTCGCGAATTTCAGAACCGTGCAAAATGTTCCGTAACGTAGCGGCGGCTTCAATCTGCCCAATTTGGCCCCTTAGTTTGTGAATCCCCGGATGCAGCGGCACCGTTGAACCCATAATGGCATCCGTTGACATGGCGGAGATAATCAAGCCGTTCTGCGCGGCGCGCCATGCCTCGAAAAGGCCTGATAAAGCAAATGCGGTAGAAAACTGGGTACCGTTGATGAAGGCGAGCCCTTCCTTGGGGCCAAGCTCAACCGCTTGTAAACCCGCTCGCTCGAGCGCTTTCGCCCCACAAAGTCGCTCCGCTTTGTATTCGGCTTCACCTTCGCCAATCATGACGGCCGTCATATGGGACAAAGGAGCCAAATCACCTGAGGCGCCAACAGACCCCTTTTCAGGCACAACCGGAGTCACACCACGAGCCAGCATCTCCTGCAGCAACTCGACCAATTGCCAGCGCACTCCCGATGCGCCGCGACCAAAACTGAGGAGTTTTAAAGACATCATCAGACGCACGACTCTGCGCGGCACCGGCTGGCCCACCCCACAGCAGTGGCTAAGAATCAAATTACGTTGCAGCTTTGCCGTATCCTCCGGCGCGATCTTTAGGCTGGCCAGCTTGCCAAAGCCTGTATTCACACCGTAGACGGCTGGCTCACCCATCGCGGCTAATGCGATGTACTCCGCGGCTTTCTCCACGTTCTGTTTGCAAGAAATATCCAGAGCAACCGGCGTTTCATTCCAGTAAATATCTGCCAGCGTCTCTAGGGAGACTGAACCGGGGATCAAGGAAAGGATGTTCATGCAGAACCTCCAAAGATTCTTAAACTGAGCGGATTAAATCCCATACGATAGGCAAGCTCAGCTGGATGGCTAACATCCCACACAGCCAGATCAGCCCGACAGCCGGGTGCAATCATGCCCGTATCAGCTAGTCCCAGAGCACGAGCTGCGTTGCGTGTCGCACCAGCCAGCGCTTCTTCAGGCGTCAACCTGAACAGGGAACAAGCCATGTTCATGCAGAGCAGCATCGATGTCAGCGGAGAAGATCCGGGATTGCAGTCGGTGGCGATGGCAATAGGAACCTTATGTTTTCTTAGTAAGGCAATGGGCGGCAAACACTTTTCTTGAAGCGTATAAAATGCCCCCGGAAGAAGTACAGCTGCTGTGCCGGCTGAGGCCATGGCTCGGACCCCCTCTTCATCGAGATACTCAAGGTGGTCAGCCGAAATTGCTGAGTGGGTAGCGGCTAAAATTGCCCCTTTCTGATTGGAGAGTTGCTCCGCATGGAGTTTGACTGGAAGCCCCAGCGTTTTAGCCACTTCAAAGACCCGATTGATTTGCTCGGTATTGAAAGCGATGCCTTCGCAGAAGCCATCCACGCAGTCGACTAACCCAGCCTCATGCGCTTCAATCAAAGTTGGGATGCATACCTTATCGATATAATCATCAGCGCGGCCATCGTATTCAGGCGGAACAGTATGTGCGCCCAAGAAGGTAGTCTGCACCCGTATAGGACGCACCTGCGGTATTCGCCTTGCTACTTCCAACATCCGTAACTCTGTGTCCCGATCCAAACCATAGCCAGATTTAATCTCGATGAGCGACACGCCTTCCGCGATCAAGGCATCTACAAACCGAAGCGCATCGCTCAACAATTGCTCCTCGCTAGCCTCGCGTGTGGCTTTCACCGTTGAGATGATGCCGCCTCCATTTCGTGCAATCTCTGCGTACGACGTCCCTTCGAGTAGCATCTCAAACTCTCGTGCACGATTCCCACCCGCAATAATATGGCTATGGCAGTCAATCAGTGCCGGAGTCACCAGACAGCCTTTCAAATCCTGTGAGGGAAGCTGGTCAAATGCTGCGGGAAGTTGGCGACGATCTCCTACCCAGGCGATCTTGTCGTCGACAAGGGCGATCGCCCCGTCTTCTATCAAACCATAGGGTGAACCATGGGGGCCTGTTTCAACCGCCATCGTTGCAGCTCGCAGGTTGTAGAGAAGTACGTTCGATACCAACATAAAACAGGAATAGGAGGATTTAAAATGGCTTTACAACAGCTATTATGTATAATATTAACATCATTATGTCTATACATATAGGGCTATTTCGATGACTATATATGCTCAAACCGCCTACCTGGGAAAAGGAAAGGGGTGGACACACAAAGTCCGGTTACACATTCAAGACGGAAGCATTGTCTCAATCACCGAAGAAAGCGGACCACAAAGCAACGATGTGCGAGTTGATGTATTGCTGCCTGCACTCGCCAATTTACATAGCCATGCCTTCCAAAGAGCCATGGCAGGAATGACAGAATATAGAGCCGCCGGGGCGGACAGCTTTTGGACCTGGCGGCAGCTTATGTATCAGTTCCTCAATGGACTCAATCCCGATCATGTGGAGTCTATTTCCGCCTTGGTACAGATGGAAATGCTGGAAGCTGGGTATGCGTGCGTAGGTGAATTTCACTACCTGCACCACCAACCGGGCGGGCAAAAGTATGATGTGGTAAGCGAAATGTCGCAACGAATTTTGTCCGCCGCAAATCGTACAGGCATAGGAATGACTTTGCTCCCAGTGCTGTATACCTATGGTGGAGCAAATGGTCAGGCTCTAAGCGGCGGACAAAAACGTTTTGCTTGTGATGTGGATTTGTTTAATCTGTTGGTAGAAGAAATGCGCGCCTGTGCGGGTTTGGTTAGCAAAGATACCCAAGTGGGTATCGCACCGCACTCTTTGCGTGCCACAGTTCCGGAAGATTTGACACGACTGGTTAATGACCATCAGCAGGGCCCAATCCACATTCACATCGCTGAACAACCCCAAGAAGTCGCTGAAATAAAAGCCTGGTTAGGTGCGCGGCCTGTGGAATGGTTACTACACAATGTACCCGTTAATCAAAGGTGGTGCTTGGTTCACGCGACGCATATGTCGGAGACAGAAACGGTCAACATGGCACGAAGTGGTGCGGTTGCGGGGTTGTGCCCGATCACGGAGGCCAATCTTGGCGATGGCGCGTTTAACGGAGCAGCGTATTTGGAGAGTGGTGGAGTGTTCGGTATTGGGTCCGATTCCAACGTAAGAATTTCTCTGACAGAGGAATTGAGAACGCTAGAATACTCACAACGTTTGCGTGATCTGGCACGAAACGTCTTGGTTGTAGGCGAAGGTTCGGTTGGTGCGCAGATCTATCGGGGGGCCGCAGCAGGTGGCGCGCGCGCATTGAATCGTGACTCTGGGGAGATTCGCGTTGGGGCTTTGGCTGATTTGGTGGCCATCGATAGGAAAGACCCATCACTGATGGCCCTCGCTGATGGCCAGCTGTTTGATGGCCTATGCTTCGCGGCCAGTGATCGCGTTATCACCGATGTTTGGTCTGCAGGGCGCCATATGGTTCGAAATGGTAGACATATATCCCGTGACGAAATTATCGCCGACTACAGCTCGACGATGTCCTCATTGATTAATAATAGTTAGCTTACGTATTTAGTTAGAGGAAAACCGAATGGCAGGAGAAATAAAGTTTGGGTACCGAGAAATAAAGGAAATAATCCTACAGCGTTTAAGCGATGGAACCTGGCCATCCGGATCCTTTCTGCCCAATGAAACAGCCCTTGCCGAAGAGTTTGGCTGTGCGCGTGCAACCGTCAATCGCGCCCTGCGAGAGCTGGCTGATGATGGCCTGTTGGATCGTAAACGTAAAACCGGGACAAAAGTCAGTCAAAGGTCCTCACGTAAAGCAAACCTAGAGATACTATTCACCCGTCTTGAAATTGAGGCGAAAGGGGCAGCTTATCGGTATCACTTGCTAAGTCGCGAGATCATTGAAGCACCTCTTTGGCTGTGTGGACGCATTGGGCTGGTCAAACAGGAACAGATGCTGCACCTGCGCTGCATGCACTACGCAGACAATCACCCTTTCCAATTCGAAGAGCGATGGATCAATCTTAAGGTCGTTCCTAGCGCAGAAAAAGAAAGTTATCAAAAAACTCCGCCGAGTGAATGGCTAGTGCAGGAAAAACCATTCACCGATATTGAATTCACATACTCCGCTTGTGGCGCTGATGAAACCCAATCCAAATATTTGGGAATATTACCTAATCAAGCAATATTTTTAGGGGAGAGGACAACGTGGCTCGAGGGTAAGCCCGTTACCTACGTTCGTTTGAGCTTCGCGCCCGGATATAAAATGCCTGTATTCACCAGCAACTACCACTTGTGAGGATGCAATAGGCTTCAGCCGGATAGCGCTATGTACTCAAATTTCCTAAGCTCACTGCTACAGAAGTTTAGTGGAGTCCGCCGCTGCGCGGTTGTGCGTTTTCGCTACGGACGCCTTCGTTAAGTTTTTGATAAATAGTCTATTCTGACTGTTTATGCTCATAATCCATCGGCCGTTGGAGCATTGAGCACAAATAATTTGCTGAGCGCTGTTCAGCTCAAGTCTGCCGAGCAATGAAGCGTTTTCCGCGATATCACGCGTATATATTCCACTACCGAAAACAACCACTTCCGCTGCATTGGCGAGCTCTAGAGCTTGCTGCGCTTTGACGGTAACGCCATTCATGGAAGTTACCTGATCGGAAGGACAGGTTATTTGAACGTTCCACCAAGCACTTTTCACACGATTCAGAATACCCAAAGCGATAAAGGAGTCCAACTCATTAAAGCCTTCAAAAGTCAGAATAGCGACATCCATCATCTACGCCCCACAATAAATATTTACTAAAAACAAAGGCGTTTGAAGCTGCCGCCTGAAGCTGGCACCTGGCTAGCTGATTGTCACCGCAACCACTGCCAAGAAATCACCGCTTTGAACCAGGCCAGGAAAATGTCGGCCTGCGACGATGCCGGATCGTTTGGCTTTATACTCGATGGGCGGCACACCGGTTCTATCAACGGGCCAAATACGCGCGACAATATCGCCTTCGCTGATGGCTTGCCCTAGCGCAACGCAGGATTCAATCAGGCCATCGTGCTCTGAAAATACAAAGCAATTATCATCGGGCATGTCGAGCGCAACACTCGGCGCAGTTTCCAGCTCACCTTTTAGAATGCCGGAGTGAATTAATACGTTACGTATGCCCTTCTTGGCAATCTCGATAGTAGATTTGGTCGCTGTGCCACCTCCGCCCAGCTCTGTCGACACAAACACTTTGCCCATGTCTTCTGCTGCGGTGTCGTACATGCCGGCATTGTCGATTTCCATCAACATCATCGAAAAAGGCGCATTAAAAGCCTGCATCGCTGCAACGCAGGCTCGTTGCTGAGTTTTATCGTCCAACACATGGGCGGCGGCAAACGGCAAAAACTCAAGCGTCTTTCCGCCAGAATGAATATCCACCACAACATCCACCATAGGCAGCAATGTACGTTGAAAGTAGTCTGCAATCTTTTCCGTAACCGTGCCATCCGGCCGACCAGGGAATGTGCGATTCATATTGCCAGCATCAATTGGTGAGGTGCGGGTGGCCGCTAGAAATGCAGGAAAGTTGAAGGCTGGCACGATGATCACTCGACCAGAAATATCGGCGGAGTCAAGGCTGTGAGCTAGGTTTTGCAGAGCAACTGGCCCTTCGTATTCATCGCCATGATTAGCGCCAGTAAGCAGAGCCGTTGGGCCCTCACCATTGCGGGCTACGCACAGCGGAATCGTGATCGAACCCCAGGCGGAATCATTTCGGCTATACGGCAAACGTAAAAAACCGTGGTGAATACCATCCTGATCAAAGGGCACGGTCGAACTAATGGGGCTGAGTTTCGTCATAGCGCAATCAGTATTAAATGTTTTGTTTGCAAGTTAGCTCATCTTTAGATGGTTGTTAATGCCTAGAGTGATATTGATCTCAATGAGAGTGCCAGAATCAAATAGCGCCTTCTGTTTCCAGCTTAGAGGTCACCTCCTTAACCGATTGATGCACAATAGCCGCAATCTCTTCCATTTCCTGCCTAGTGGTAATCAAAGGCGGCGCAAAGCCAAGAATATCGCCATGGGGCATGGCCCGCGCTATCAGCCCGTTTTTTAGGCAAGCGGCTGATATCTGCGCGCCTACTTTTAGGCTCGGGTCGAATCGTTGTTTATTTTCTGGGTCTGCCACAAACTCAATCGCTGCCAACATACCAACGCCACGCACTTCGGCAATGATCGCCTCGCCTTCAACCGCACCAGCCAGACATTTTTTTAAATACGCGCCATTATCGGCCACATGCTGAGCAATATTCTCCCGCTCTATAATATCTAGATTGGCATTCGCCGCCGCCACCGAAATAGGATGCCCGGAATAGGTGTAACCGTGAGAAAAAGCCCCAATTTTATCGGAGTTCGCTGATAGCGCCTCAGCCACGCGTGAACCAACGATCACGGCAGATAGTGGCGCGTAAGCTGAGGTCAAGCCTTTGGCCACCGTAATCAAATCGGGTTTCATCGCATAAACTTCTGAGCCAAAATCAGCGCCTATTCGACCAAAAGCGGTAATCACTTCATCGGCAATAAGCAGGACATCGTATTTTTTCAACACTTGCTGAATCGCATCCCAATAGCCTTCAGGAGGGGGAATAATGCCCCCAGTCCCCAGCACCGGCTCACCGATCAAGGCGCCAACCGTCTCGGGGCCTTCTTTCAGAATCAGCGCTTCTAGTTCTTCTGAACGGCGTTTTGAAAAGTCTAATTCTGACTCTCCCGGCTCGCAGCCCCAATAATAATGCGGCACGCCCGTGTGTAAAATATTACCGACCGGCAAGTCCATATGATCGTGGTAAAAACTCATGCCGGTCATCGAACCCGAAACCACTGAACAACCATGATAGCCACGATCTCGCGAGATGATCTTTTTCTTCATCGGCTTGCCAATCAGGTTGTGGTAGTGCCAGACCAATTTAGCCTGCGTTTCGTTGGCATCAGAGCCAGATAAGCCATAAAACACTTTACGCATATCACCTGGCGCCATGCGAACCAAACGATCAGACAAACGCGCTAGCGCTGTGGTCGTATGGGCAGCGTAAGAATGATAATACGCCAGCTTTCGGGCTTGCTCAGCAATGGCCTCCGCTACTTCGGTGCGCCCATAGCCAATGTTGACACAATACAGGCCTGCAAAACCATCAATCGAGCTGACACCGTTAGCATCGGTAATGCGTATCCCTTTACCGGTTTCAACGATTCTGGGGTCACCCATTTCGTTAGCCTCAAAGGCCCTGACTGGGGTAAATGGATGGAGCGTTGCAGCTCGATCCATGGCAGATACGCTAGCAATATCGACCTTATCACTACTGGGAATTGCTAAAGGTTTCACGTTTTTGGATAAGTTCATATGGGGTAGCTCGAAAAGTAGTTTAGTTAAGATTTAAACACATCAAATGTGGTCCACAATTGTATCTTATCGCACACTGCGCACCCTTTCAGCCTAATCCAACCCTCCTAACATTCAATAATTAGTCTGAATGCTCTCCAGTCAACTCCAACTTCTTGACCAATCCATCCAACAGTTCGTACAGCAATACGCGCCACTGCTGTGGTGACAGAGACTGTGTCTAACCGGAGAATTAATGACTAACAGATAAGCCAGAACGAAATATCTGGCAGGGTCGGCTGGCAACAACTGGCCCTTTCGCCATTTACGCGTTACCATCGCGCGCCTACTTGCTATTGAAGCGTTTATGCCAATGACTGTACTGGTAAACACTTAATGACCAGCAAGATTTTAATAACCTACCTAGCGACAACACTGTGCTTCACCTAATTCGCAACGCCCATATCTATAGCCCACAAGACCTTGGCATGGGCCATTTATTAGTTGCCGCTGGGAAAATCGCATATTTGGGCAAAGACCTGCCCGACATCAGCCAGCAGCTACTGACATCGGACGTGGACCTTGAGGGTGCACGGCTAATTCCAGGTTTGATCGACGCCCATACACACATCACCGGCGGTGGCGGCGAAGCCGGCTTTTCAACTCGGGTACCGCCAGTGCCATTGACTCAGTTCACTCTGGCCGGCGTTACCTCAGTCATTGGCCTTTTGGGCACCGATGATACGGTGCGCAGCACTTCGTCATTGATTGCGCAAACCTATTCGCTGCGGGAAGAAGGCATGAGTGCCTGGTGTTACACGGGTGGATATCACTGTCCTTTGACGACTCTCACCGGCTCAGCCAGAAGCGATATCGTCCATATTGAGTGCGTCATCGGAGTGGGCGAATTGGCCATTAGTGATCATCGCTCTAGCCAACCCACTTTCGAAGAAATTATCCGCGTCGCGAGTGATGCGCACGTGGCTGGTTTAATGACGGGCAAGGCTGGCATCGTTCATTTCCATTTGGGTGACGGTGCCCGCGGGCTTGACTTGATTGAGCGCGCCTTAAGTGAAACCGAGCTACCTGCACGGGTGTTTAACCCCACTCATGTCAACCGCAAAAAAGCGCTATTCGACCAAGCCTGTGAGTTAAGCAAGCAGGGAGTTAACATCGATTTAACCGCGTTCCCGGTCGAAGACGGCGAAGACGCGTGGTCGGCTGCCAATGGCTGGCTTGAATTTATCGAACGCGGCCTAGCCACCGATAAAATAACGATCAGCTCTGATGGCGGCGGCTGTTTTCCAGTATTTGATGATCAGGGCACTATTGCTGGGCTAGATTACGGGAAGTCCATGGCGCTTTCTGACACGCTTCAGGAACTACTCAGGCGGGGCATACCACTAGAACAAGCCTTGTTAGCAATGACCAGCAATCAAGCGGACCTGCTCAGGCTTAAATCTAAAGGCCGGATTGCAGCCCATGCCGATGCAGATTTGGTGGTTCTCGACGAAAACCACCGTGCACGGGATGTTATGATTAATGGCGTCTGGCACATAAGCAATAACAAACCCATCGTAAAAGGTTGCTTCGAAGATTGAGCCTGCAAGTCCAGCCTGCTGGAGTGCTTTGACATACGGCCAAATCCAGGCTTCTCGTTCCAAAAAACCGATCGATTACTCCCTAATTTTCATCATGCCTTCTAATCCAAATTCCTCATCCCGTCGCGGCTATATCATCCCTATCGGCGGGGCGATCGATAAAACCCGTAAAGTGGACATCTTGCACCGCTTCTTCGAACTCTGCGGAGGTGAAAAATCGAAAATACTGGTAATCCCAACGGCATCAGAACTGCCGACTACTGGCCCGGAGTACGTGGAATTATTTGAAACAATGGGGGGTAAATCGCAGTTTATTCCGGTCGACGAGCGCGAAGATTGCTTTGAGGAACGTATTCAAACCAAACTAAAAACCGCCACCGGGATTTTCATCACCGGCGGTAATCAATTGCGCCTGTCTACCATCCTCGGCGGAACACCCGTTGCTAAGCTGATCCGTAGCCTCAATGCTGAAGGCGTGCACGTTGCCGGCACATCAGCCGGCGCCGCTATTATGGCCGAGCACATGATCGCTGGTGGTCGCAACGGGCCAACTCCACGTGAAGATGGTGTCACCATGGCGCCAGGATTGGGTTTAACCAATAAATTAATTATTGACCAACACTTTCGGCAACGTGATCGGATCGGTCGCTTGATGGCCGCCTTATCCTATAACCCCTTTATTTCCGGCATCGGCATCGATGAAAACACAGCAGCCTTTATCAACCCCGAAGGGGTTTTCGAGGTCGTTGGTTCTGGTGCGATCACGGTGCTAGACCCCGAAGAATTAAGCCACTCATCAATGGCAACCGCCAGTCGCCGAGATCCGATTTGCCTAGTAGGTATGAAATTGCATATCCTAACACCGGGTGCTAACTATAATATTCATACCAGAGAAATAAGCTTTAGCCCCCAAGCACGCCCAAACGCTAGCTAAGCACAACACCGAAACTAGAAACAACCAGAGGAGAGCGCCACATGAAGATTTTAACCACCAACGTATACGTTGGACCCAACCAATATGCGCATTTTCCGGTCATTCGCCACCAGATTGACCTTGGCATTCTGGAACAATGGCCATCGGTGAAGTTGGGCACAGAATTCATCAATGGGCTATTGGAAGCGCTACCGGGTCTACAAGAGCACGGCTGCTCGTATGGCGTACATGGCGGCTTTGTGCGCCGATTACGCGAAGACGAAGGCACCTGGTTTGGACACATATGGGAACACGTCATGATAGAGCTGCAAAACCTCGCTGGCTCTGACGTGACTTTTGGCAAGACTCGCTCAATGGATGATCAGGAAGGCTGTTACAACGTCGTCTTTCAGTATAAGCAACGCGACGTTGGCTTAGGCGCCTCACGGATCGGCCAGCAATTGCTATTCAGCCTCTTGCCTGAATCGCTTAAGGCAGAATTGGGCGACGAGATAGATGCGGATTTTGATTTTGAAGAAGAACAAACTGATTTTATTCGCTTTGCGCAGCGCAAAGAATTGGGACCAAGCACACGCTCATTAGTTGCCGCCGCAGAGGAACGCAACATCCCCTGGTTACGACTTAACGAATATTCGCTGGTTCAATTTGGCCACGGCAAATATCAGCAGCGCATTCAAGCCACGATCACCAGCAAAACACCACACATCGCAGTTGAAATTTCTTGCGACAAGGAAGATACCAGCAGCTTGCTTAATGACCTTGGCCTGCCGGTACCACTGCAGCAAATCGCTCATTCCCCCGAGCGCGCAGTACGCTTGGCACGATCAATCGGCTATCCCGTAGTCACCAAGCCATTGGACGGCAATCATGGGCGCGGGGTTTCGATCGACCTCAACAGTGACAGCGAAGTCGAAGCGGGTTTTACCGCCGCGCAAGCCAGTAGTCGAGGCCGTGCTGTGATTGTTGAATCGTTTATCACCGGTCTTGATCATCGCATGTTGGTAGTCAATGGCGAGCTGGTAGCCGTGGCAAAACGCGAACCTGGGCACGTCGTCGGCGATGGTAAGCACACCATCACTGAGCTGGTTGATATTGTCAATGACGACTCGCGCCGCGGCGTCGGACATGAAAAAGTGCTCACCCAGTTGGAACTCGACAGACAAGCCAATCGGCTACTGCACAATGCTGACTACGATGAGAACACAGTGCTGGCCGACGGTGAAAAATTCTACCTGCGCTCGACCGCCAACCTATCTACCGGTGGCACCGCAGCAGACGTGACTGATATCGTCCACCCGGATAATAAAGACATGGCTGAACGAGCGGTCAAAGCGGTTGGGCTAGACGTCGGCGGGGTCGATTTCCTAACTGACGACATCAGTATGTCGTATAAAGAAATTGGTGGCGGCATCGTTGAAGTCAATGCGGCTCCCGGCTTTCGTATGCACGTTGCACCCTCGGAGGGTGAGCCACGCGACGTTGCGGGAAAAGTGATCGATATGCTATTCCCGGCAGACACTTCCAGCAAAATACCGATCGCCGCAATTACCGGCACCAACGGTAAAACCACCACTTCACGGATGTTATCCCACATTCTAAAAGTCAGCGGGCACACGGTCGGAACCACTTCGACCGATGGCGTCTATATCGATGGTCACTTGACCGTAAAAGGCGACATGACGGGTCCGAAAGCTGCGAGCATCGTCTTGCGCGACCCCTCAGTCGACTGTGCGGTCATGGAAACGGCTCGCGGTGGTATCTTACGCGCCGGCTTGGGCTATGATTCTTGCGATGTTGCGGCTTGCCTCAATATTTCTGCCGATCACCTTGGCTTGAAAGGCATTGATACGCTCGAGCAATTGGCCGAGATCAAACGGGTTGTGGTCGAAATCGCCGAAGATACCGTCGTGCTTAATGCCGACGATGAATACTGCCTGGCGATGGCGGACTATACCAAAGCCACCAACCTCAGCTATGTGACCACCAATTCTGCGCATCCGTTGGTACGCGAACACATCCGCGCGGGTGGTCGAGCGGCGGTGCTGGAGCAAGGCATGAATGGTGACATGATCACCATCTACAACAATGGCACCCATATTCCGCTACTCTGGACGCATTTGATCCCGGCGACGTTGGAGGGCAAAGCCATCCACAACGTGCAAAATGCGATGTTCGCCGCCTGCATGGCTTACAGCATGGGCAAATCGCTGGAAGACATTCGACATGGCTTGCGCACCTTTAACACCGACTATTTTCAGGCACCGGGCCGAATGAACATTTATGACGAGCACGCCTTTAAAGTAATCCTCGACTATGGCCATAATCCGGCAGCAGTAAAATCGATGTGTGAAACGGTGGATCGATTTGAGGTCGATGGCAAGAAAATCTGCGTGCTGGCGTCACCGGGTGATCGTCGCGATGAAGATATCGTCGAAATCGCCCGAGTTGCTGCGGGCCACTTCGACCATTATATTTGCCGAGCGGATGACCACCGCCGCGGCCGCGACAGCCGCGAAGTCCCGTTGATGCTGCATAAATCGCTGGTCGACAGTGGTGTCGATGAGGCCCAGATTGAGATTATTGAAGATGAGGTCATGGCGACCGAAGCGGCGTTGAACCTGGCGGCGCCTGGCGACTTAGTGCTTATTTTTGGTGATGAAATCTCGCGCTGCTGGAAGCAAATCATTCATTTTGACGCAGGACACGCTGATCGCAGCACAACAGCTGAGTCCACACCCAGCGGTGGTTATATTACGCCCGACCCTGAAGCCTTCACGATTGAAGATGGGCAACGCTTAATAAAAGACGAGCGCGGGGTGCGATTGGCTAAAGTCGAAGAGCCATCCGACTGATGGCACAATTGTCACTGGTCGACAGCCGACGACTGACTGGCCCCAACCTTTTCTCGGCACTGCCCGGCGCTGTTATTGATGTCGTCTTCGACAATGAAAATGACGCCAGTAATCCGGCATTGTTGGATATCGAGAATATCTGGCTGAGTCATGCACGCGAGTTATTGCAGCAATTGGCTTGGGCAGAGCAAGCTACCTTCAACCGTATTTATCGCGATGGTGTCAGTTTGGGAATCACCGCGCCGATTGATGCACTCTATAGCGCGACTGAAGTCTGTGAAGCAGCCTGGCAGCTTAGCAAAGCTGAGCTATCCGGCCAGCCACTGCCAGATATTCCCGCAATTGCAGCAAACCTTAGCAAAGAGATCGCACAAGAATCGAATCCAGCATTGGTCGCGCTACAGGCACAAGCCCAACAGCATGGAGTTGCCTTTTTGTGTGATGACGATGTGGTGTCGCTTGGCTATGGGCCTAACTGTCAACAATGGCCGGTTGATCAAATCCCAAAAAGCGGCATTGACTGGGGCAAATTGTCTTCTATTCCGCTGGCCCTAATCACCGGCACCAACGGCAAATCAACCTCAGTACGGCTGACCGCAGCCATTATGCACGCAGCAGGCTTGCAAGCTGGGGTCACCTCAACTGATTACATTAGGGTGGGAGAAGACATCATTGAACACGGTGATTTTTCGGGGCCGGGCGGTGCCAGAACACTATTGCGCGACCCTCGTACCGAAATCGCTGTGCTGGAAGTTGCACGCGGTGGCATTTTACGCCGTGGGCTGGGCGTATTTCACGCCGATGCGGCTTTGATCACCAACGTTGCAGCCGACCATTTAGGCGACTACGGCATCAACAGTGTGCCGGAGCTGATTGAAGCAAAATTTGTCGTCCGGCGCGCGCTGTCCGCCACTGCACCACTCATTCTAAATGCTGACGATAAAGGTGTGGTTCAATACTCCGAACGCCTCTCACAGCCCATTATCTGGTTTAGCGAACACGCCGACAACCCCGTGATCGCAAAACACATACAGGCCGGTGGGAGCGCCATCACACTAGAGAATAATACGATTACACGGATTGATTCCAAGGAAAGCTCCAGCTTAAACAAAACAGCGGTGGTAGATATCAATGCCATCCCCATTACGATCAAGGGCGCGGCGCGGCACAACGTCCAAAATGCCTTGGGCGTCACTGGTCTGTGCTGGGCTTTGGGCGTTTCTGATCAAGCGATCGCAACGGGGTTGCAAACCTTTAGCGGCTCTACCCAAGAAAACCCAGGTCGCGGCAATTACTTTGAAGCCCACGGGGCCAAGATTCTGGTCGACTACGCCCACAACGAACATGGCATGAACGCAATCACCACGCTGATGGCGAATATCCCTGCAAAACGGCGCTTAGTGATGATGGGCCAAGCAGGCGATCGCAGCAATGCATTGATCGCGGATTTAGTGCGCTCAGCGATGCAAGCCAAACCCAACAAAGTTATCGCCTATGAAGTTCCAGGCTATGAGCGTGGTCGACAACCCGGGGAAACGCCCAAAGTGATCGCCGATGCGTTTGTTGCCAACGGCTTTGATAAAGCCAACATCACGCTGCAAGATAATCCACTCGACGGCGTACGCACAGCACTGGAATGGGCACAAGAAGGTGATTTATTGTTGTTAATAATTCTCACCTCACGCGATGAAGCTTTGGCACTGGTGCAGGAGTTTGTTTCGTCGGCCTAGCTAAAGCTAATATCCAACGATGGGTGTATATTCTTTCCTACCGATCAGTATATTATTGATAATCCAGACTTAGTTAGTCGCATGAGGTAATGGTGACGATGCGATGCCTTGAAGATCGCGCTCAAATAATAGTCGGGTTATTGAGTTGTTAGGGCAAAAAAGGAAGTAGAGTTGAAAGTTAGAAATATCGGAGCCACTACCCTTCTCATTTGCACTGTAAGTGTGGCTAGCTGTGTCTCTCACTCGACATACCCTGAATGGGCTAGTATACGTACAGATAATACCGAGAATTGCATATCAGCTCTTACTGGAACATACGAAGATTTTGGAGAAAACTGGTCGGATTGGAAACTATGTAATAAGACTCCTTCTGGAGTGGCGCCATCGTGTTCACTGTCTACTCTATTATTGGATCGACCGCGCAACGCACTTTATCCATCCAGAAAACGAAATAATTTAAGTCCTATTGGAACCATTGTAAAGATAAGTTCAGTAGATACTGACTCAGTGGAGATCTACGTTTCTCGTTCAGGCAGTACCGACACTAGTGCATTACTATCCTTGCGATCGCCGGAACTAAGATGCGAAAATGGATTTCTTGAATTAAGATATTCTAATGAGATTGAAGGGCCAAATGATGGTTTGCCGGCGATAGCAGCAACGAATTTTAGCGTTAAATTCGCGAAAGCCGATGACGGCTCACTCGTATCACAAACGAATCAAACTGTGTGGGGTGTTGCAGTTATTGTTCCGATGGTCACAAACAGGAAGGAGTGGTTTCGTTGGATTCCTATTCATTCGAAATCACCCTGAATTCGGGGGACAGAAGTTCGGGGGACACAAAGAGTTCGGGGTAGTTCGGGGGACATAATATTTAATTATGCCACACACACTCGAGATCAAGAGAAGAATCTCGGGACGAGGATAAGTCGTGATAATTAAGTATTGTGTCCCCGGAACTCGTGTTCGCTTCCGGAGCATGATATGCTGACTATTCGTCGGGTTATTGCGCTGTTATTAGTCAAAATTGATCACGAGTAAGGATATGAAATGGCCCAAAAATTATTTTTAGATGCACTTATCGGAAGGGATGACTTTGAAGTTCAAGATCAAGCTCATAATTCACAAGGCCCGCATAAAACGACACTCAGTTATGGTGATTTTGAAATACCAGGTTTCTTCTTTTCATCATTACGGAAACCTGATTTTCAACGTGAAACAAACGAGTGGGATGCTGAGAAGGTTAAGGATCTTGTCGAGAGTTTCTTAGATGGCGATTTGGTCCCAGCGATAATTCTATGGAAGTATGCTGACAGCTATACATTTGTGATTGATGGAGCACATAGAATTAGTGCAATAGCGGCATGGGTGAACGATGATTACGGCGATGGTAAGATTTCTAGGAAATTTTTCGACAATGCAATACCAGAGCAACAATTAGAAACAGCAAAGAAAGCTCGGCAAATCATAAATCAAGATATTGGCTCATTTAAAGACTTTCAAGATGCACTATTTGAACCAGAAACCGCTGCTGAGCATGTAAAGAAGCGGCGCTATGTTTGGATTACATGTTGAGGCGCTGCTCTGAGTGCTTGATGCAAGAACAGTTGCCCAGTCATTTCATCAAGATGTTTATCAAGCATCCTTCGCCAACCGAGATAATTGGGTAGCCAGCGAGTTGCCACCCCATTAAACCGCCCCATCCAACGTTTCAGGCGGCTGTCATAAGCATTAACGTTTTGAACATGCCAAGTTCCTTTACCACCATGGCCATGATATCCCGCAACAAAATAGCCAGCCTCAAGGTTGAGGGATTTCGCCGCCACACCATAACTGGGATGTCCATCGGTCGATAAGACGGCATCCTTCGCTAGCGCAGGCTTGAGTACCTTTGTAAATGTTTTGGCTGTGCAGTCATCCAGAACAGCGTCACTGACCATTCGGCTGCCGCGCTGCATAACGATCATCACCGGCACACGCTCTTTGCCATCTACACCCGATGAACCGCCACGCTTCCTGGCCTGACGGGGTAAGCGGCGCTGACCCTTATAAGAACGCCGGAATATCGTTTCATCCGCCTCAACAATGCCAGTCAAATTCTCGGCCTTATGCTCACGCAAGGCATCCAGGAAACGATGCCGCCATCGAAAACTGCGATCCACTGCTAAGCCCACCCGTTCAGCAGCTTTGCGAATACTCAAGCCCTCGACCATGCATTCGGCGTAGGCCAGCAACTTATCTTTATCGTTCAAGCGACAAAAGCCTGTGCCGGTTAAAGCTGTAAACGTTTTCAAGCAAGCTTTACAACGATAGCGCTGCTGACCGTTAGTTCTTCCATGACGAAAAATGTCGTCCGCTTGGCAATGTGGACAAATCACTGCCCCGTCAAGACGCTCTTCCGTCAGTCGTAAACTACCGTGCTCGTCACTCATGGCCGACACCCTGCCTGATAGCAATTCGAACTGCTCCGGCGTTAAGCCTTCAAGACTGGCAACAAGTGCTTGATATTCGTCACGTTTCATAGCATTCTGTAAGTGGTTGTTATGGCTTGATTATACCATCTATTCAACATTGATTCCGAACAGAGCGAGAAGCGGCTTAAGAACTTCGGTACTAGAGCCCTCCAGTTACAATGGGTAGATGGTGATTCAAAAAAAGCAGAAAGTAGCTTTTTCAAAATCAATCAAAAATCTACGCCTATCAGTGATACGGAAATTGCGATATTGGAAGCTAGAAGAATGCCCGCTGGATTGTGCTCAAGAGCTATTTTACGAGGTGGTCAAGGTTATAAATATTGGAATGTATTCGAGCCTGACTTATCTGAAAATATTCAGCGTGAAGCAGAAACAATCAATGATTTGATTTTCAAACCAGAGCTAATAACACCAATAAAAACTCTAGATCTGCCTTTGGGCGGTAAAAACCATGCAAGCAACTCACTGTCTATGGTTTTTGAGTTGGTAAAGTTGCTTGGTGCCAATATCAAGGACGAAGATGAAAGTGGGAAGGAAACCCTTAAGACGCTGATTAAAATAAGAAAAGCACTTCAAAGAGTTAATGATATTCACCCATCGTCGTTAGGTCTTCATCCTGCTGTATATATCTACGCCCAATCTGGAAATTTCAGGGTTAGTTGTTTTCATGCAGTAATTATTTTCACTAAAGAGTTAGTAGGCTCAAAAAAGTTGGATATTTTTACTGAAAATCGACGAGAATTTGAAAATACTATGATCAAATCGGACATGGTTATTCAACAAATAGTCAGAAAAGCTAGGCAAGCTAACAAAGCCATTGTTCCTTTGGTTAAGTTTTTCCATGCAATCCTTGAAAAACTCACTATGCAAACCAACGCAGATGATGTTTTAGACGAATTAAGTAAGTCGCAAGAATTTTCATACATCAATCTAGATGAAGTACACCAGTCAACCGCAACCTCAGCATCGTTTTCAAAATCAACCAAAAGTGCAGCATATATATCTGAAGCTATAAATAGAGCTCCTAGATGTAAAATTTGTGGAGGCATACTCCATCAAAAATCGATCTCTATTGATCATAAGGTTCGTAAAGAAGATGGGGGCAATGCCAGTGTAGATAATGCACAGCTTTCGCATCCTTATTGTAATAGCACTTATAAGAACTGAAACTCATCACAAGGCGCTGCTACGGAAAATTTGGTCGCTGGCGCTCCCAAATTTCCACAGATCGTGACGTTACTCAGGTCCGATCAGCTCCGTATGCTGCCGCAAGACCCCGTTCAAAATTTGGATGTTCTGTTTGATTTCTTTAGGCGTAAACCCACAAAACCCGATCAGCAAGCCTTTTTGTTGGGTTTTGCCTGCGTAATATTGCGATAACGGCGACACATAAACCCCTTTTGACCGTGCCGCTTTGGTTATCTGCTGATCATCATAGCCGCTGGGTAATTTGGCCACGAACTGCATCCCCGCTTGGTAATCATCAAAGCTCAGCACATCGCCCAGCTCTGAAGTTAAACACGCCATCAGCGTTCTGCGGCGCTCGGCATAGGTGCGCCGAACCCGGCGGATATGGCGATAAAACTCGCCACTGTCCATAAATTCTGACAATACCCGCTGCATCGTAATCGCGGTTTTGGACTCAAACCGGGATAGGGTTTGCGAGAAATCATCCAATAAGTTGGGTGGCGCCACTAGAAATCCTAGCCGTAAGCCAGTTGAGAATATTTTTGAAAAGCTGCCAATATAAATTGCCCGATTCGCGTGATCAAAGCTGCTTAATGCTGGAATGGGCTTGCCTGCATAGCGAAACTCACTGTCATAATCATCTTCAATAATCCAGGCATTGGCCTGCTTTGCCCAGCGAATAAACTCGGCACGGCGAGCGGGCGACATCGCCCCACCGAGTGGGAACTGATGGGATGGGGTTAGCACTACCATTCGGGGAGTATTGGAAAGTTAGGGGGACGCAATACTTAATTATGGCTTTTCGGGTTTAGTTAATCGTTATTACTCACACCCAAGCAGCTCCGTATGCTGCCGCAAGACCCCGTTCAAAATTTGAATGTTCTGTTTGATTTCTTTAGGCGTGAAGCCACAAAACCCGATCAGCAAGCCTTTTTGTTGGGTTTTTCCTGCGTAATAACGCGACAAAGGCGATACGTAAACCCCTTTTGCCCGTGCAGCTTTGGCGATCTGCTGATCATCGTAACCGCTGGGTAATTTGGCCACGAACTGCATCCCGGCTTGGTAATCATCAAAACTCAGCACATCGCCCAGCTCTGACGTTAAACACGCCATTAGCGTTCTGCGGCGCTCGGCATAGGTGCGCCGAACTCGGCGGATATGGCGATAAAACTCGCCACTGTCCATAAATTCTGACAATACCCGCTGCATTGTTATCGCTGTTTTGGACTCAAACCGGGATAGGGTTTGCGAGAAATCATCCAATAAGTTGGGTGGCGCTACTAGAAATCCTAGCCGCAGGCCAGTTGAGAATACTTTTGAAAAGCTGCCAATATAAATCGCCCGATTGGCGTGATCAAAGCTACTTAATGCTGGGATGGGCTTGCCTGCATAGCGAAACTCGCTGTCATAATCGTCTTCAATAATCCAGGCATTGGCCTGCTTTGCCCAGCGAATAAACTCGGCGCGGCGAGCAGGCGACATCGCCCCACCGAGTGGGAATTGATGAGAGGGGGTTAGCACTACCATTCGGGGAGTATTGGCACTGGCACTCGTAGCAACAGGTGGCACTTGCGCGCCCTCTTGATCAACCTTCATCCAAACCGGAGAAAAACCAGCCTGTTCAACAAAATGACGCAGCTGCAAATAACCCGGGTCTTCCAACCCAATCCGCTCATTTTTGTTTATCAGTGTCCGCACACAAATCTCCAGCGCGTCAATTGACCCCGCCGTAATCAAGATTTGCTGGGGTGCAACCTCCATGCCTCGCCACTCCAATAAATACCGCGCGATGGACGCTCGCAAGTTTCTGTCGCCAAAGGGATCAACCACCTGCATCATTGCTTGCGGCTGTTCGCGCGCCACCTTGGCAACACACTTTGCCCATTGGCGATACGGGAATAAGCGCATATCAGCAGAGCTGGGATGTCCTAGCAGCGAAGGCGGCTGCCACCGGTCAAATTGGTCAGAAATCGCTTTGCGCTCACGAATGTTCCCCACCGAATCGAGACGCCCCATCGCGCTAACATAGCAACCCGCACCTGGCCGGGTTTTTATGTAGCCCTCTGCTTTCAGTTGCTCAAGCGCAGCCACCACGCTGGTGCGGGAAACCCCCAACTCGATGGCGTAGTTACGCGAAGCAGGCAGCCGGGTTCCAGGGCTTAAATGCCCATCAATTATTTGCTGCCGCAGCGTATCGCTGATTTGCAGATACAGCGGCTGCTTTGTATGAGTACTGAAAGCCATAGAAGTGCCCGATTTCTTTGTAATTGGTATTAATTTATTTTCTGTTTTTGGATATTTTATAGTAGCCAATCATACGCTAGCATCGTTGCAGAACGCAAAAACAGCTTATTGGTAGCGAAACAAGGTGCTTCTGCCCTAGCGAGCAGTGCCGCCCAATCATTCAGAGCAAAGATCATGAAACCGAATTCCATCATCAAAAACGCCGTATGCCCACTAGATTGCCCGGATACGTGTTCCTTACATGTGACTGTCGAGAATAACGAAATCACCAAGATCCGAGGCTCTAAATCTAACCCTTACACCGCCGGAGTGATCTGCGACAAAGTCAGCCGATACTATCCCGACTATGTCCACGGCAAGCAACGCTTACGTGAGCCGCTACGTCGAACCGGCGCCAAAGGCAGCGACAGCTTTGAGCCCATCGGCTGGGACGCCGCCCTTTCGATCATTGCCGAAAAAACACAGGCGGCGATTAAGCTTCACGGCCCCGAAACGGTATTACCCTTCAACTATGCTGGCCCACACGGTCAGTTGGGCGGTGGCTCTATGGATCGCCGTTTTTTCTACCAACTCGGTGCGACCCAATTAGATCGCGGCCCACTTTGCGGCGGTGTGCGGGGCGCGGCTTATACCAGCCTATTTGGTGACTCCCCAGGTATGCCGCCAGAGCAGGCAGCGGCTGCGGACGTAATTGTAGTATGGGGAAATAACGTCACCGTATCGAATCTACATTTCGCCCGGGTCATTAAGAAGGCGCGAGAAAATGGCGCGCGGCTAATAGTAATCGACCCAAAACGAACCCGAATCGCAGAGCAAGCGCACCATTTCATTCAAATTGCCCCAGGCACGGATATCGTTTTGGCCCTAGCGATTGCTGCTGAAATAGAAAGGCGCGAGCTGATCAATACCGAATTTGTCGAACGCTGGGTGTTAGGCACTGAGCAGTTTCTCGAGCAAGCGCGGCAATACTCGCTTGCAGACGCTGCCAAATTATGCGGCATTCCGCTTGATTCGGTCACTCAATTGCTTGATCTGTATACCAATGCAACAACGCTCGCTACCTCTATCGGCAACGGGATTGAACGCGGCAAGAGTGGTGGCTCAGGGCTGCGCGCTATTATGTCGATCAACGCCTTACTCGGCCAATTCGGAAGGCCGGGAGCGGGGATTGTCGCTAAACCAGGTTTCGCCTTCCCTTACACCACAGATAAGTTGCAAAAACCAGAACTCATCCCCGAAGGCACCCGCACCTTAAATATCGTCGATCTTGGCAAGCACTTATTGAACGATGATATTGACCCGCCGCTGCGTTCGGTATTTATCTACAACCACAACCCAATCGCCACCCACCCCGACCAAAACACCCTGCTCCGCGCATTAAGCCGTGATGAGTTATTTATCACCGGGATCGATGTGGTCATGACCGACAGCATGCGCTATTGCGATATCGTGCTACCCGCCTCATCGCCGTTTGAATATGACGATATCTATGGCGCTTACGGCCACAGCTATCTACAGCGCGCTGAGGCGGTGATCCCTCCGGTCGGTAATTCCTTGCCCAACACCGAAATATTCCGGCGATTAGCAAAGGCCTTCGGCATGGATGATCCCATGTTTAATGATGATGACCGCACCCTGATGGAGGCGGCTGTGGATGCAAGCGATAAGCGACTGCCGGGAAGCTCCATCAGCGAATTGCCCACCGACGAGGCACTGTTTATGCACGCCACCGACTCGCAAGAAGCAATCATGTGCACTAGCGTGTTTCCAAAAACGCCTTCCGGCAAAATCGAGTTATTTAGCCAAGCGCTGGAAGACCAGTACGGCTTCGGAGCGCCCCGCTTTGCACCTGCCAAGCAAGACAAACCCTTCGCTATTATCAGCCCTTCGTCGTCCAAACGCACCAATGCAACTTTTGGTAGTCACACCGCAAGTGACGGCGTTGAGGTCGTAGAAATGCATCCCTCAGATGCCGAAACAATGGGTGCAGTGGATGGCAGCTTACTCACAATAAGTAACGCGCTTGGTTCAGTAACATTGGCAGCACAAGTGACCGATGCGGTACGCGAAGGGGTTCTGTATACACCCAAAGGCACCTGGCTAAAAACCAGCGATACCGGCCAAACGGTCAATGCGCTGATTAGCGCCAAGATCAGAACCGATATCATGGATGGTGCCTGCTACAATGAAACCTTCGTGGATGTTAAGGTCGTGTAAACCGATTAACCCACTGGCGGCAATTCAGCCAAAGAATGAACCAAGCCGCTCTTTCAACTGATTTCGCCTACAAATCCCAAAGGCCCTTCTTATGCATGAATTTTCAGTTTATCTGCCCGGAATTCTTCTCGCTTATTCTGCTTTTCTCCTAGCTATTGCAAGCCCAGGGCCAAATATTTTGGCGGTCATTGGAACATCAATGAGCGTTGGACGCTCCTCAGGAATTGCCCTAGCAATGGGAGTTGCCGTGGGATCTTTAACATGGGCCATACTCTCTGTTATCGGGCTATCCGCCCTACTATCAACTTACGCTTCGGCCCTCTATGCGATTAAAATATTTGGTGGCGCCTACCTACTTTGGCTGGCGTACAAGTCGTTTAAATCGGCAGCATCGAAACACGACATTGAGGCTAAACAACTTGCCGGCGGCACACGAACACCGCTTGGCTACTTTAGACGAGGCTATCTCATCATGATGACTAACCCAAAAGCAGCACTCGCATGGATAGCTATTATTTCACTCGGCCTAAAACAAGGCGCACCTATGTGGGTTGGCGCAGTCATTGTAGGAGGCACTTTCGTCATATCTGTTGTTGCTCACATCCTTTATGCGGTCGCTTTTTCTACTCCAGTGATGGTGCGAATCTACGCGAAGGCACGCCGCTCGATACAAACGATACTAGGCGCGTTCTTTGCGTTCGCAGGGTTAAAGCTTCTGAGCAGTAAGACTTAAAATACTAAAGGTCCACCAACAATTGGTCTAGTGCTCTACGCAGTCGGTCCACGTATCCCCTAGAGGTATCAAGGTTCCGATTCGCCTTCTGCTTTAACCACACCTAATATCCAATCTCGAAACGCCTCAACCCGTGGCAACTGCGCTTTAGAATGGGCGTAAACCAAGTAGTAGGCAAAATTCAGCTGTAGCCGTAACTCAAAAGGCTGAATTAGATCTCCAGCTCGCAGCGCTTCCTCTACAACAACGCTGCCTGCCAACGCAATACCCTGGCCTTCAATTGCCGCTTGTATCACCATCTCAACCTGCGAAAAATGCAGGCCACGTGAACTATCGACTGAATCAACACCCATGGTAGTTAACCACATCTCCCAATCAGGCTGAGTTGAATCAATAGCGTAGTCAACACCATGAATCAAAGTGTAGTGGCTTAAATCATCAGCAGTGCGTAGGGGTGGACCCTGCTCGAGTAATTTTGGGCTGCATACCGGGAACACTTCCTGCGGCAATAGATAGTCTTTTTGCAAACCGGGATAATTCCCACCACCAAAACGAATACCCACATCAATGTCTTCCCGAACGAGATCAACTAGCTCACTTCTAACATCAATTCGTACATCAATATCCGAGTGACATTTTTGAAATGACCTGAGCCTAGGCATCAGCCAACGAGATGCGAAAGAACCAGCGGCAGTAATGGTTAAAGGCTTATTGCAACTCTTTTGCTGAACCACCTCCATTGCCTCAGCTAAACGATCAAAGCCTTCCTTCAAGTAGGGCAGGCAAATTTGAGCCTCTTCCGTAAGTAAAACCATTTTATTGCGACGCTGAAACAGCTTCAGCCCCAAATACGTTTCGAGCGACTTAATTTGCTGGCTAATAGCTCCGGGAGTAACACTGAGCTCTTCTGCCGCTTTGGTAAAGCTCAAAAGACGTGCGGCAGATTCAAACGCTCGCAAGGAATTCAGGGGAGGAAGGCGTCTCATAGTTTAGATTATCTAATGTTCAAGTGAGAACTAATCGTTTGTCATGGCTGTCAATTTATATAAAGTATCCCAATTGATAAATGGAACACATCATTTAACGAAGGAGATATCCTAACATGAAAAATCCTAACACAGCGAAGCAAGACCCTAACCAAGATAAATTTGGCCTCCAGTTAAGACATCTGCAAAGTGTAGCTGGCCTGCCGCACTGGAACTTCAAGAGCCCAACAATTGAGGATCTGAAAGCTTATGACCAGAAAGGCCGTGATCTTCAGGCTGACGCCATAAGCAGCAGCATCGGAGCCGCCTATCAGTGGCTGATAAACACACTGTTTAATACCGTCTCCCGACTAATTGATCACGTAAATAAACAACCAAACTCACAGCCTTATCAAGCCCTATGCGAGCATCAAGTAGAAGCTATTAGCTTGCGGCGCGAAAGGAGCGAGCCCAAAATAGTCGAGTGTTGCAAGCAGCTTCAAGAGGAAAAGAGTCAAGTCATCTGCACCAACGATTTGCCCCCACCTTTGCTAGAATCAACGCTCAACAGTGGGACTCGCTATTAATCCGGCAGCAAAATACCGACCGAACAAGCTACAGTCGTCGCGAGCATAGCGCGGCGATCTATCGGTTGCCGTGCAGTATGGATTACCGCGTCGCTGCGCTCCTCGTAATGACTGATAGGGTGTTTTGCTGTAGATGCTCCTTTGCAATATGCACACCATTAATATGCCGGGTTAATAACCAGAAAAATCATCTACTGATTTGCTATCTACAAAACGACTCGCCCTAAGGCCACCGAACGAGAACGATGTCATTAATCTGTTCTCCATTTATGGCGATCCGCAAACGAACCTACACAATCCTTCTGGCCCACACCCAGATATCGATACCAGCAAAGTCGTGCTTGCGGGTTGGATCAATCATTGGGCTCAGCACGGTTTTGGCTATTGGGCAATTGCCACTTCCAATAGCCCGGAGAAAATAATCGGTTATGGTGGCTTGATGTATCATCAATTCGGCGACTTGGTGAAATTGAATCTTGGGTATCGCTTCGCAGCTGAAAGCTGGGATATGGGATACGCGACTGAATTAGGCAAAGCGGCACTCGAGTACGCGTTCTTTGACTTGAGCCAAACTGAAGTCTTTGGGCTGGTTCGACCTACCAATAGTGCTTCAACCCGCGTACTGGAAAAATTGGGTATGGAACACGCATCAGATTTAGATGACGTCCCCGGAGAAAGTCCCAGCCTCGTGTACCATACTGATATATCAAACAAATATATAGAAAGAAAAAATGGCTCTGATTGACTTCATTCTAAAGGCTAAAAAATCTGGTTATGCAGCTGGTGGCGAAGGGAAACAACGGTTATTTGAAGATGGAGCACGGGGCTTCGAATGGGTAGCCGACGGTTATCGATACCTAGACCGATACTATGGTTTTAACCCATTTTCTGGATCCGAATACGTCTTCAATAGCGATAACGTCCTGACTTGGACAATGAATTATTACGGCGAGGTGCTGGCGACGCACCTTGAACCCAACATCGTTTACGCTTTCCTAAAACAGGCAATGGCATCAATTACGCCTGAATATCCGTTCAGAGGACCAGCCAAATTAGAAAAGGGAAATCTACGCTATCAAAACGAGCAGAATGGGACGCTAGACCGCTTTTATGGCGTTGAAAGCATCTACGATGGCAAAGATCGTGTGTATTACCTGCACTACCATGGTGGGCGCATGATCGAAACTGCGTAGCGGTAACCGACCAACAACTCTATTCTGGAATTGACCTAAAGCGTCCAACGGGACGAAAATTTTAGCGGGCAATGCATGACAAAGCTGATTTGTGCGAAACACTAACTACTAAAGAGTGACCAAAAAAGTAGGCTCTTGCCTAGCCGAGAAAGACACGCCAAAGACAAACTGGATTAGTTATAACACCCACGTATCGCTGCCATAGATTCTGCAAATGATTTTCGTACAGAACGTCGATACGTGGGGCCATACCACAGCCTAAAACTAGGGCTTCAGATAGGTATATCCCTGCGCCTGTAAATGCGCTACCTCTGCAACGCCACTCGGTACAATTTCGGCTTCTTCGACATTATAAAGATCATTTTCGTAATCCACCTTTCGACCATTGAGCGTATTGGCGCAGATATTAAATTCAACTCCCTGGTTTTTCAGGCCATCCAATTTGGCTGCCATTACATCATCCGCATTCCCATGCTTAAACTTGGGTACTCGTGATAAGGCGTCTGGCTCCAAGACCATAGCAACACCATTGCCGTGCAACACGACTTTTAGGTCCAAATTCTCAGCACCGACTGCATTAATATGGTTCTGGATATTCCGTAACGCACCCGCTTGCTTCTTTGGGTCATCGTAATTGATATGATAGACAACTTTTTGTGTGCCATACCTATTGCCTTCAGCACTGGCAACATTAAGGTACAGGGAACTTGTTAGCACCATAACAACTGCCACCAAGGCAGCCACCTTCTTAAAGCATTTAACTAGTGTAATCATGAAATCTCTCCTAAGATCACCTCATTATGATAATGGCGAGTATGGTTGAGGTGGGTAATCACACTCGCCAACAACGACTTGTTATAAGCAACAGGTTTGCGACGTCGTTCAGAAAGTATGCCCACAAACATGCAAGAGATCAAACTTAGGAAGCGACCCCAATCGCTTAAACACGTAGCTTCAGTCTCCAAGGAAAGGCGCGACCTTGAGCCTCAGCGCCAATTACTTGTTATCTATTCCACCTAATCATTGAGAGCATTTAGTTGACGTTTACGTAAACGTAAGCTATCTTCAGGCTACTAAAAATTGAGACTCAATAATGATTCACTACCCTAGCCTAAATTTCTATCTGGGCGAAGAGATAGACTTGCTGCGCGAAGCAACGCAAGCCTTCGCAGAAGAACAAATTGCACCACTGGCGGCTGAAATCGACCAAAGCAACGAATTCCCTAACCACCTATGGCAAAAACTCGGTGGCATGGGCTTGCTCGGTATTACTGCCCCGGAGGAATACGGCGGCGTTAATATGGGCTATTTGGCGCATATCGTGGCGATGGAAGAAATCAGCCGAGCATCGGCTTCGGTCGGGCTTAGTTACGGCGCGCACTCCAATTTGTGCGTCAACCAGTTCAAACGCAACGGCACCGAATCACAGAAACAAAAATACTTACCCAAGTTGATCAGCGGTGAGCACATCGGTGCTTTAGCGATGTCTGAGCCAAACGCAGGTTCCGATGTCGTCAGCATGAAAATGACCGCAACCAAAAAAGGCGACCACTACGTGCTGAACGGCACCAAAATGTGGATCACTAACGGCCCAGACGCGGACGTCGTGATTGTTTATGCGAAAACCGACATCAGTGCTGGCCCGCGCGGTATCAGCACCTTTATCGTCGAAAAAGAGTTTGGGTTTACAGTCGCGCAGAAACTCGACAAACTCGGTATGCGAGGCTCCAACACCGGTGAGCTGGTGTTTGAAAACGTCGAAGTGCCGGAAGAAAATCTGCTAGGCGAATTCAACGGTGGCGTCAAAGTGCTGATGAGTGGGCTTGATTTTGAGCGTGCTGTTTTATCTGCTGGGCCAACGGGTATCATGCTGGCATGCATGGATGTAGTTATTCCCTACATCCACCAGCGTGAGCAATTTGGCCAAGCGATCGGCGAGTTCCAGCTGGTTCAGGGTAAGATTGCCGATATGTACAGCACCATGAATGCCTGTCGCGCCTATACTTATACCGTTGGCCGCGCTTGTGACCAGGGTGAAATCGACCGCAAAGACGCGGCGGGCGTAATTTTATACGCCTCAGAAAAAGCGACCCAAATGGCGCTCGATGCCATCCAGCTACTCGGGGGCACTGGTTACACCAACGAAGTCCCGGCTGGACGCTTGCTACGCGACGCCAAGCTGTATGAAATTGGTGCAGGTACCTCAGAAATCCGCCGTATGTTGATCGGCCGCGAGCTTTTTAATCAAACCGCTTAACCCGAATACTTGACCCACGCTACTTAAACCAAACTACTTAACCAGGCTGCTTAATAGAGACCCCATGAAAGATCCCATAGTTATTGTTTCCAGCGCGCGCACCCCAATGGGGAGTTTGCAAGGTGCTTTGGCACCGATGTCAGCCAGCCAAATAGGTGCGGTTGCGGTGAAAGCGGCGGTCGAGCGCGCTGGCGTAGCACTCGATCAAATCGACGAAGCGATTTTGGGCAACGTATTGCCCGCTGGCCAAGGTCAAGCGCCTGCGCGCCAAGCAGTTTTGGGTGCCGAGCTGGCACTGACCACTAATTGCACGACGATCAATAAAATGTGTGGCTCGGGCATGAAAGCCACCATGCTAGCGCACGATTTGCTCCGCGCAGGTGTCAACGACATCATGGTCGCGGGCGGCATGGAAAGCATGACCAATGCCCCGTATTTATTGCCCAAAGTTCGCGATGGCTTACGCCTTGGCCATGGGCAGGTAATCGACCATATGTTTTTCGACGGCCTTGAAGATGCTTACGATAAAGGCAAGCTGATGGGCGTATTTGCCGAACAATGCGCCGATAAATACGCCTTTAGCCGCGGAGCACAAGATGAATTTGCAATTACCTCACTCGGCCGCGCCAAAGCGGCAACTGAGACCGGGAAATTCAAAGCTGAAATTGCACCAGTGACGGTCAGCAGCCGTCGTAGCGAGCAGGTGGTTGACAGTGATGAAGCACCATTTAAAGCTCAAATCGATAAAATCCCACAGCTGCGCCCAGCGTTTCGTAAAGATGGCACCGTTACCGCCGCTAATTCCAGCTCGATTTCTGATGGCGCAGCCGCGTTGGTGCTGATGCGAGAATCCACCGCAGAAAAGCTTGGCATTACGCCCCAAGCACGAATTTTAGGGCATAGCACTCACGCACAAGAGCCAAACTGGTTCACCACTGCGCCGGTATTCGCGATGCAAAAATTGCTCGACAGCCTCAATTGGCAGGCGGATGACGTCGATCTCTATGAAATCAACGAAGCCTTTGCGGTCGTCACGATGGCGGCAATGCAAGATTTAAATCTCGCCCATGAAAAAGTCAACGTTCACGGTGGTGCATGCGCGCTGGGCCACCCCATCGGCGCTTCTGGCGCTCGAATTCTGGTCACATTGCTCGCCGCACTGGAAACCTATGGCTTAAAGACCGGCATTGCCTCTTTGTGTATCGGTGGCGGTGAAGCGACCGCTATGGTCGTCGAACGGATCAGCTAAATCCAATGAGTTTATTAACTGAAGACCAACGTCTGATTCGTGACACGATTAAGGACTTTGCCCAAAGCCGTATCGCACCGTTTGCAGCCGAGTGGGATAAAAATCACCACTTCCCGGCTGAAACCTTTGCTGAAATGGCTGAGCTAGGGCTCTATGGCATGCTGGTACCCGAACAATGGGGCGGGGCGGGCGCTGATACGGTCTCATTTGTGCTGGCGCTGGAAGAAATCGCCGCTGCGGATGGCGCTTGCTCGACCGTTATTTCGGTCAACAACTCAGTGGTGTGCGGGCCAATTTTGCGCTTTGGCAGTGATGCCCAGAAAGAGCAATACCTAAAGCCGCTGGCGAGTGGCCAGCAGCTGGGCTGCTTTTGCCTGACCGAACCGGAAGTCGGCTCAGACGCCGGGGCAATCAAGACCCGCGCTCGGCAAACGGACTCTGGCTATGTCTTAAATGGCACCAAGCAATTTGTGACGTCCGGCAAAAATGCCGATGTCGCGATTGTTTTTGCTGTCACCGACCCATCTCAAGGCAAGCGCGGCTTGAGTGCCTTTATTGTGCCAACCACCACCCCGGGCTATCAAGTGGCCCGGGTCGAAGACAAGCTCGGCCAGCACGCCTCAGATACCGCGCAAGTCATACTCGACCAGTGCAAGATATCGGCTGACAATATGATTGGTGAGCCGGGGGAAGGCTATAAAACAGCGCTAGCGAACCTCGAAAGCGGCCGTATTGGCATTGCTGCGCAATCGGTCGGTATGGCGCGTGCGGCGTATGAATACGCAGCACAATACGCTACCGAACGCCAGAGCTTTGGCAAGCCCATTATTGAACACCAGGCAGTCGGGTTTCGACTCGCTGACATGCTGACCCAAGTTAGCGCCGCCCATCAAATGGTCTTGCATGCCGCACAATTAAAAGACGCCAAGCAACCCTGTTTACAAGCAGCCAGCATGGCTAAATTATTTGCGTCTGAGGCCGCGGAGAAAGTCTGCTCGGCAGCGATCCAGGTGTTAGGTGGTTACGGTTATTTGAGCGAGTACCCGATCGAAAAGATCTATCGGGACGTGCGTATTACGCAGATTTATGAAGGCACCAGCGACATCCAACGGCTGGTCATCGCCCGCGAAATAGCCAGAAACCCAGTTTGGAGCGAGGCCTAACATGGCACAGATTCACAGCCACATTGATACTAACTCCGAGCAATTTTCTGAAAACGCTGCGCACCAGCGTGACTTACTGCAAGACTTGCACGATAAGCTCGCTATCATCTCCTCCGGCGGTGGCGAGAAGGCGCGAAACAAACACGAAGCGCGCGGCAAGTTATTCGTGCGCGAACGCGTTAATCAACTACTCGACCCCGGCAGCCCTTTTCTTGAGCTGTCTGCTTTTGCTGGTTACGACATGTACGGCGGAAGCATTGCTGCTGGCGGCATCATAACCGGCATCGGTCGCGTCTCCGGCGTCGAATGTCTGATCGTCGCCAACGATGCAACGGTAAAGGGCGGCACTTATTTTCCGATCACGGTCAAAAAGCACTTGCGCGCGCAGGAAGTAGCGCTCGAAAACCGGCTACCGTGTTTGTATCTGGTTGATTCTGGCGGTGCGTTTTTACCACTACAAGACGAAGTCTTTCCCGATAAAGAGCATTTCGGTCGGATTTTTTACAATCAAGCCAATTTATCCGCTGCCGGTATCCCACAAATTGCAGTGACCATGGGCAGTTGTACGGCCGGCGGCGCTTACGTTCCGGCAATGTGTGACCAAAGCATTATCGTTCGTAATCAAGGCACGATCTTTTTGGGTGGCCCACCGTTAGTGAAAGCAGCGACCGGTGAAGTCGTGACCTCAGAAGAACTCGGCGGCGCAGACGTGCATGCCAAACAATCCGGCGTAGTCGATCATATCGCCGATAACGACCACCACGCGCTCGGGATCGCGCGCTCAATCGTAGCGAATTTGAATCACCGCAAAACCATTGCGACCAACCTTCGCGAACCCATCGAACCACACTATTCGGTGGATGAACTGACGGGCGTGGTGCCCAAAAGCTTGAATCAACAGTACGATATTCGAGAAGTCATTGCGCGAACGGTCGACGGCAGCGAGTTTGATGAATTCAAAGCCACTTATGGCACCACACTGGTGTGCGGTTTTGCGCATATCCATGGCTATCCGGTGGGTATTATTGCCAATAACGGTATTTTGTTTTCGGAGTCGGCGCTCAAAG
This sequence comes from Candidatus Poriferihabitaceae bacterium, assembly GCA_965249035.1. Taxonomy (GTDB): domain Bacteria; phylum Pseudomonadota; class Gammaproteobacteria; order Arenicellales; family Poriferihabitantaceae; genus CBDFKV01. The sequence continues at coordinate 1,567,413 of CBDFKV010000007.1, forward strand.
GTGCACACTTTGTGGAGTTATGCGCAGCGCGCCGTATTCCGCTGGTATTTCTACAAAATATCACGGGCTTCATGGTCGGCAAAAAGTACGAGGCGGGCGGTATTGCCAAAGATGGCGCCAAAATGGTCACCGCCGTTGCCAGCGCCAAAGTGCCGAAATTTACGGTCATCGTCGGTGGCAGCTTTGGTGCCGGCAACTATGCGATGTGCGGCCGCGCTTACGGCGCCCGATTTTTGTGGGCTTGGCCGAACGCACGCATATCAGTGATGGGTGGGGAACAAGCAGCCAATGTGCTCGCGACCGTCAAGGCTGACGCTTTGGCTGCTCAAGGCGAAGACTGGCCAGGTGAGGCAGCAGAAGCATTCAAAAAGCCCATCCACGATCAATACGAAAGCCAGGGCCACCCCTATTACGCCAGCGCTCGGTTGTGGGATGATGGCATTATCGACCCGGCTGACACCCGCCGGGTGCTGGGTTTAGGCTTATCTGCCGCACTCAACGCCCCGATTGAAGAAACACGCTTTGGCGTGTTCAGGATGTAGCCCATGTTTAAGAAAATATTGATCGCCAACCGGGGGGAGATCGCTTGCCGTATCGCCCAAACTGCCCGACAAATGGGCATCGGAACGGTAGCCGTTTATTCCGATGCTGATCGTGCTGCATTACACGTTAGCGCTTGCGATGAAGCCATCCATATCGGCCCACCGGCACCGGGAGACAGCTATTTGCTGGCCGATAAGGTGATGGCCGCGGCCAAACAAACCGGTGCTGAAGCGATTCACCCGGGTTATGGCTTTTTGTCTGAGAATGCAGCATTTGCCGAAGCCTGCAGTGACAATGGCTTAGTGTTTATCGGCCCAACGCCCGCTGCAATACGGTCAATGGGTTCAAAAAGCGCAGCGCGCCGAATCATGATTGATGCCGACGTGCCGGTGTTACCGGGCTATGAAGGCGACGACCAAAGCGATGCTGTATTGATCAAACAAGCTCAAAAAATCGGTTTTCCGCTGCTGATCAAAGCAGTGTCTGGCGGCGGCGGCAAAGGAATGCGCGTGGTCGAGGCTGAAGACCAATTACTGGATGCCCTGGCAGCAGTTAAACGCGAAAGCCTGGGCGCATTTGGGGATGACCAAGTCTTGCTCGAGCGTTATTTACCGGTCGCTCGTCATATCGAAATTCAAGTGTTTGCCGACACGCAGGGCAACGTCGTTCACCTGTTTGAGCGCGACTGCTCAATGCAGCGCCGCCACCAAAAGGTCATTGAAGAAGCACCCGCACCTTTGATCAGCGAAACAACCCGCGCCAGTATGGCAGCCGCTGCGGTGCAATCGGCCAAAGCGGTTGATTACGTTGGAGCGGGCACGGTCGAATTTCTGCTGGCACCTGATGAGCGGTTTTATTTCATGGAGATGAATACCCGCCTGCAAGTCGAGCACCCGGTTACTGAAATGATCAGTGGTCAAGACTTGGTCGAATGGCAATTGCGCGTCGCCGCGGGTGAGCCATTGCCGCGCAAGCAGGATGAACTTGAAGCTTCAGGCCACGCTTTTGAGGCGCGGATTTATGCCGAAAGCCCGGAACAAGGCTTTTTACCGTCCACCGGCCAGCTTGAGCTATTACGCCCACCCCAAGCATCCGACTGGATTCGGGTTGAGACTGGCGTTAGTGAAGGCGATGAGATCAGCCCTTATTACGACCCGATGATCGCCAAGCTGGTGGCTTGGGGTACTGATCGCGAGCAAGCATTGGCGAGACTGACAACAGCACTCAAGCAGTATCATTTGATCGGCCCCAAAAACAATATCCGATTCTTAACCAGCTTGTGCGAACAACCTGAATTTGCAGCGGGTGGCACTGACACGCGATTTATCGAAAACCATCTTGACGCTCTGTTTCCGACAGATCCTGCTAATAGCATTCGCGCGCTGATTGCCGCCGCGGTTTACGGTATTCAGAAAGAAGATGAAACCAATCACCAACAGCAGCAAGCAACCGAAGATCGTTGGTCTCCGTGGGCGGTAGCTGATGGCTGGCGCATGGGTGGATATGCGCCACGTCAGCTCCAGCTCAGTGATGGTAATGATACACACGCCATCACTGTCCACCGACACGAATCAGGTTGGCAAATCACAATCGGTGATAACAGCCACCACGTTATTTTGCACAGATCAGCTGCGCCCATTCATTCATTGACGATTGACGGCAAGCGCCTAAATGCAGTGATCCAACAAACCGATCATCTAATAAGAGTATTGGTCAGCGGCCAGCTGCATAGCTTTGAAAAGACCGACCCTCGTGCAGCACCAGATCAAGCGGCGCAAACCCAGGGCAGCTTAATTGCACCGATGCCCGGAGCGATTATTGCTTGTTACATTAAGCCTGGTGATCAGGTCAGCGAAGGGCAAGCGCTGATGGTGGTTGAGGCGATGAAGATGGAGCACACCATCTCCGCGCCGGAAGAGGGCACGATTGAGGCAGTCTTTTTCAAGCCCGGCGATCAAGTCAATGATGGCGACGTGTTGCTGGCTTTTCTGCAATGAGTTATCCAGCAACGGTTGAAATCGTTGAAGTTGGGCCGCGTGATGGCTTACAAAATGAAGCAACCACCGTCAGCGTTGCTGAACGCATCACGCTGATCAAACAACTCGGTGCAGCGGGTTTAGGTGTGATCGAAGCGGGTAGCTTTATCTCGCCCAAATGGGTACCACAAATGGCGCAATCCTCTCAAGTATTGGCCGGGCTGGATTTAGAGGGTGGTATTCGCTATCCCGTTTTAGTCCCCAACGCACGCGGGATGGAAGATGCTCTGGCGGCTGGCGCGAAAGAGATCGCTATATTCGCTGCGGCTTCGGAAAGCTTTAGCCAAAAGAACATCAACTGCAGTATTGCCGAAAGTATTCGCCGCTTTAGCGACGTGATCGAGATGGCGCAAGCGAATGATATCGCAGTCCGTGGCTATATATCCTGCGTACTCGGCTGCCCTTATGAAGGCGCTATTAACCCCAAAGTCGTTACCGAACTGGCCACTAAATTATCGGCGCTGGGCTGCTACCAAATCTCTCTGGGCGACACCATCGGAGTGGGTACACCACTTGCTGTTAACAGCTTAATTGAACGCGTTAATCAGCAAGTGCCGTTGAATCAAATAGCGGTTCACTTCCATGATACTTATGGTCAAGCACTGGCTAATATTTTGGCGGCACTAGAATTGGGTATCCGCGTAGTCGATAGCTCAGTGGCCGGGCTTGGTGGCTGCCCTTACGCCAAAGGCGCATCCGGAAATGTCGCCACCGAAGACCTAGTGTATATGCTCGGCGGCATGGGCATTGAAACCGGTGTTGACCTGGATCAATTGATCGCTGCGGGCCGTAACATTTGTTCGGTATTACAAACACCGGTGCGCTCCAAAGTCAACCTAGCGCATGCCTAGCCAACCTTTTCTTCAACTCAACCTACGAACGAGACATCAGTCATGAGTAATCACATCAGCCGGTTCCCGGTTCCTGACCTAAACGCGATGCCCGATGACATGCGGGAATTGATTGTAAACGTACAGGAAAAATCAGGCTTTATCCCCAACGTTTTTCTGGCATTGGCGCACCGCCCGGCTGAATTCCGTGCTTTTTTCGCCTATCACGATGCCTTGATGGAAAAAGACAGTGGCTTAAGCAAAGGCGAGCGCGAAATGATCGTTGTCGCCACCTCGGGTATCAACCAATGCACCTATTGCGTAGTCGCGCACGGTGCCATTTTGCGCATTCGTGAAAGAAGCCCAACCATTGCCGACGAACTGGCAACTAACTACCTTACTGCCAATATCACGCCACGACAAAAAGCGATGCTGGATTTCGCCGTCAAGGTGGCACTGGAAGCCTACGAAGTCTCGGATGGCGATTATCAGGCGCTGCACCAGCATGGCTTTAGCGATGAAGATATCTGGGATATAGGCGCGATTGCAGCGTTTTTCGCATTGTCCAACCGCATGGCTGGCTTGGTCGATATGCGTCCCAACCCAGAGTTCTTCAACATGGCGCGTGAGCCTCGCAACTAGTTGAGAGATCACCCTTTGCTTAGTATCGACACCATAACCACTTTCTTATCGCAGCAAATGCCGCAATACGATGGCAAGTTGGTGATCGAGGCGGCTGGTGCTAATGCATCAACGATTCGGCACTTAGTGGGTGACCATGAGCTGCGCCCAGGCGGCACCGTCTCTGGCCCCGTATTGATGACCGTCGCCGATGTCGCCATGTACGTTGCCATCCTATCTACCATTGGCTTGGTGCCGCTGGCGGTCACCACCAACCTCAACATCAACTTCCTACGCAAGCCCGACGCCGGGCGCGACATACTGGGTGATTGCTCCTTGATCAAAGTCGGCAAGGTATTAGTAGTGGGTGAAGTCACGCTCTACTCCGAAGGTGACCAACACCCCGTCGCCCATGCTGTCAGCACTTATTCAATCCCTCCTGATGCAGAAAACAAGCGGTTGGCATAATCAACTGCTTACTTAGAGTCTGTCATACCTGCATAACTTGTATTTATTAATGCGGCACTGTTAGACTTACGCTTTGAGGAGAGTCTAAACGCTAATTCAACGCCGACAAAGATTGGCGCAGCCACCACGAAGCATTTGACGACTAATGTTAGTCACACCAACTGCCAGTGAAATAGACGGAGCCAATGGCTCTTGCTTAGTAAAACTCTCATGTTTCTTTTGCTAACACGGGTTTTCAAATGACAATCGCCAGTAATGATCAAGTAGCCAAAACCATCTCAACTAAGCTGACTGAATACAACCAGCAAGTCGACAACAACCTCACTTGGCTGAAAGAAAATATGAGCCCTTTCTTTCTAAACCTCAATAAGATGGAGCCGGATGCCCTGTCGATGCTAACTCTTAGTCTAGACAAGCTTGGGCAGTTTGAGCGCATCACCTTGATTAATCGCGATTCACGCCTGATGATGGCACAGGTTTCATACACGGGATCGGTTTATGATGCGCTACAAGATTTCCCCGAGAAGCCGTTGCTATACGCCGAAATCACCACCTCATTCAAGCCGCTACCCAATAGTGACAGTGCGCTGGAGGTCATTCGTTGTGATTTTGATACCCGGGAAAACCTCACTGTCGATGAGCAAGAACTTCAAGCGATTGACGTTACCACGCGCGATGAAATCGCCCAATTGCTTAAAGGCCGCATGCCCGACTTTGATATGGAACGGTTTGATGACTTATTAGCAATCTTCGCTTCTAGCAACGAAGAGTATGTCAGCATGTCACCGCCCGAACGCGTTGCGCGGATAATGGAGACTTATTTGCTCACCCAACAAGGTGGTGGTGTCTCGCTACAGGTCGAACACACCAATCATGACGAATATCGCGTTTCATTTGGTGTAACCAACCCGCCACATTCCGGCTTTTTATCGCAAGTATTGGAGGTATTCCAGCGTCTAAATATTGGCCTCAAGCGCTCCTATAGCCTTGACGTAACCAATGGCTCTACACACTATTTTTTGGGCACGTTTTATGTCAAGCCCCGCGATAATTCTCCACTGGAAGCAGGTGCATCGCTGTATCACAACCTGCAATTAGAGCTGTATAACACCCAAATTGTTTCAACCGGCGCGCCGAGTTACACCAATTTGATCACCAAAGGCATCATGAGTGGGCCGGACGCGACGCTGATCACCGCCTTGATTGGTTTTTGCCACACCAACCTCGCGCACAATGCGCCAGAAATTTACGAACGCGACAGTATTATCAAAGCCTTTCATCATAACGCCAGCATGTGCATTACACTGGCCGAACTGTTTTATACGCGCTTCGACCCAGACTTAGAAAACCGCGAAGAAGCCTATACAGCCAAGCTAGAAAGCACCACCGAATTAGTCGAAAACTTTAACTCTGGCCGACGCACGCTGGATAGCTATCGCCGCGTGATTTTTCGCTGCGCTCTGTCATTTATTCGCAACTGCCTGAAAACCAACTTTTTCGTCATCGAAAAGCACGCACTGGCATTTCGACTGGACCCTGCTTATTTGGAAGAGCTTGAGACGCGTTTCACCGAAGATTTGCCCGCTGATCGACCGTTTCGTATTACCTTTTTCTCAGGCCGTCGCGGCAATGGTTATCACATCGGATTTTCCGATATTGCCCGTGGTGGTTGGCGTACGCTGATCACCCAAAGTCTGGACGATTACACCAATAATGCCAGCACGCTATTCAAAGAAAACTACGTGTTGGCACATACGCAACACCTTAAAAATAAAGATATTTATGAAGGGGGTTCGAAGTTAGTCGCCATCCTGAATATCGACTCCAGAACCACCGCCGAGCAACGCGAGCAATACCTGTATAAATTGCAGAACGCCTTTGCCAATGCCTTTCTTGACCTGTTCATCACCGACGAAAATGGGCATGCCAAGGACCCGCGAGTGGTGGATTATTATGGGCAAGAAGAACCGATTGAACTTGGCCCTGATGAAAATATGCACAACATTATGATTGAACGCATAGCCAAACTGGCCGAGCGGCGAGGCTATTTGCTCGGCAAAGGCATCATGTCCAGCAAAGAGATTGGCATCAATCATAAAGAATATGGCGTTACCTCAATTGGCGTCATTCGGTTTGCCGAAGTGACCATGCAGGAATTCGGCATCGATATGCACAGCGAACCGTTCAGCGTTAAATTTACCGGCGGGCCAAACGGTGATGTCGCTGGCAATGGCATGCGCCTATTGCTGGAGCGCTGCCCACAGGTTCAAATCAAATTGATCATCGATGGTACGGGTGCATTGTACGACCCCGAAGGCTTAGATAAAGCGGCACTGTCTGATATTGTTCTTAAAGATGACGTTGATGGCTATGATCCACACGCACTTCACCCGGGTGGCTTTATCCTGAATCGGATGATCACCCGCAAGGAAGGCATCAGTGATTTGTACCGTAAAGTCACCCAAACTGATGAGGGCTTGAAAGAAGAATGGATATCGACGGACAAATTCTATAAAACCTTTAACGGCCTGATATTTACAGTCAAAACTGATTTATTTATCCCCGCTGGTGGCCGACCTGAAACCATTGATGATAGCAATGTCGAACGCTATTTTGATGCCGAGGGGAAACCCGCGTCGTCGATCATTGTCGAAGGAGCCAACTCATTCATCACCCCAGATGCGCGCCAAGTGCTGCAACAAAAAGGCGTCGTCATTATGCGCGATGCCTCGGCGAATAAGTGCGGAGTTATTTCATCATCCTATGAAATTCTCGCCAATTTGATGCTCTCTGATGAAGAGTTTCTGGCTAATAAGGATGAGTACGTCAAAGACGTAATTACGATCTTAAATCAAATGGCTGAAACCGAAGCACGCGCCGTCATCCGGCGTCACGAGCAGCTGGGTGGTAGCCTGACCTACACGGAAATCTCTAGCGTACTCAGCCAAGAAATCAATGGGCACTACGCGCGTATGTTCGATTACTTTCAGGACAACCCTGAACAAATCGCCCTGAAAACGCATCAACAAGCGATGTTAAAACACATGCCAGCGATCATCCAAAACTCGGATGAGTTTAGTCAACGACTTAGTCGTTTGCCGGAAAAAGTGAAATACGCGATTTTGGCCAGCAAATTAGCATCGGCCATGGTTTACGCCGGTGATGACCAAAGTTTGTACGCCGATATTATTGACGCACAACTAAAGCGAGTTGCAAACTAAAAAGAGGCAACTGTAGTATCTGCTTTGCGGAATCACAGGTCTGGTAAGGTGACAGCCCTCAAATGCTGATGAATATTCTGCAAAGCCAGCGGCTTTAATCGCTCGGCTAAACCTGGATACACGCCCGCCAAGATGTCTGCATCATCAGCGCCAGTCTCTCGCAACGCCATAATTTGTCGCCCTCGCTTGATTCGATGGTCGAACGCATGCTTTATCAAACCGGTGGTACCTGATGGAATGCCGTGAGACGGCACAATCACTGCCGGATCTAGCTCAATCACCCGTCGTAACGAAGCCATATAAATGCTCAAATCACCCTCATCTTCAGGGATGAAAATGGAGCCATGCGTTTGCGCGAGATCAGCGACGAACATCCAGGCAAGATTATCGGGCGCTAGCCCAACCATGCCATCATCGTGTCCGGGTAATTCGTAAGCGCGCACCGCTTGACCTTTCCAGTACGTTATTTCGTCGCCTTCTTTGATGAGCTCGATCGCAACACCATCCGTGTACTTGGTGCCATAACGCGCATTTAACCGGCGCAGCGTGACTTGGGTACACAAGACAGGGATATCACGCAGCCTTGCCAAATCCATGGCACGCTCATGGTGATCTGGGTGGTGATGAGAAAGCAGGATTGCATCAACTCGGCCCCTATCCAATGTGCGATTTAATGCATCAAAAACTTCGGCGGATTTTGGCGATGGATCGACCAGCACGGTTCGCGCACCTTCATCACCCAACCACAACGCGTTGGTAGCAATAGCGGGAGGCAGGGTATTAGACGGCACTGAAATAATCTTCAGACCATCAATGAGCTGGATACAAAATAACTCGCCACCCCGCTTTTGCACATTAAACGGCTGTACGCTGGTCGCCGCCACATCATCTGCCAACGCAAAAATTGCACGGCGCATCGGTTCGACCATCAAAGTTTTGCCGGCTTGATACTGCTCTTTCCAAGCAGCGGCGGTTTGCCACCACGCAGCAGCTAGCTCGTTCGAATCAAGGGTGAAGCGCGGCTTTTGGGTGAGTACGATTTTATAGTGCGACACCCGAAACCGAACCGTATCGATCGCAGGAGTAATAGCCTCGCCAAAATGAGTGAGGGAGCTAACCAGCCCCTGATCCAGCGCTGCGGCTAGATCAAAATCCAGCTCTTCGATCAGTTCACGATGGAGCGCCGAGATTTGTCGGCATGGGAACCCTGCAACCAGTGGATGATCGACCTTATCCTTATCATCTTCCGGATCAATTTTGCCGCCAGGAAAAGCGTGATAGCCCGGAAAAGCTCGCAGATAGGATTGGCGCCTGACGATGAATAATTCATCGCCACTCACCAGCATAGCCGCGACTGCGTCTCTCACCTATTCAGCCTCAAAACCATCTGGCCAAATAAGGAGTATTGAACACCGCGACAGCGAATAAAGGCTCAGAAGCTAGCCTCATCAAAGCCGGTGATGGAATCGGCACCGGAGCGGATAGCTTGATCCAACCCCTCGATTTGAGGCAACAGGCGCGCAAAGTAAAAACGTGCTGTATCGACTTTGGCATGATAAAAGGCATCAGACTGTTTATCTAATGAGCGCTCAACCATTTGCACCCACATCCAGGCAACGGCAGTTAAGCCAAACATCCGAAGATAATCGACCGCTGCCGCACCCAACTCATCGGGATTGTCTGTGGCCACTTCTACCAGCCACTCACTGGTCCCTTTTAAACGATTTAGCGCTGCGTTTAATGGCTCAATAAATGCTTGCAGTGGCTTATTATCAACATTGGCTTCGATGGTTGCCTGAACCTCGGCAAAGAATTTACCGGGCAAGCTACCGTCCTTCAGATACAGCTTTCTGCGTACCAAATCCAAGGCCTGAATACCATTAGTTCCTTCATAAATCTGGGCGATACGCGAATCACGTACGAATTGCTCCATGCCTGTTTCATGAATATAGCCATGACCACCAAATACTTGCTGGCATTGGGTACTGGTTTCATAGCCGATGTCGGAGAAAAAGGCTTTTACCACCGGTGTAATTAAATCGACTACATCCTGCGCTGTTTCACGTTTAGATTCATCCGGGTGTCGATGCGCGGTATCCAACTGCAAAGCAGTCCACATTGATAAAGCACGACAGCCTTCAATATAGGCACGGGTCGTCAACAGCATACGCCTGATATCGGGATGGACAATAATCGGGTCCGCTGCTTTCTCGGGCTGTTTTACGCCAGTTAGCGCGCGGCTTTGCAAGCGTTCACGCGCATAATCCACTGCATTCTGATACGCTACTTCACCGCTGCCAACCCCTTGAATCCCGATGGCCAAGCGCTCGATATTCATCATCGTGAACATATGCGCCAAGCCCTTATTGGCTTCCCCTATGAGAAAACCCGTGGCCCCATCAAAATTCATCACGCAAGTTGATGAGCCTTTGATGCCCATTTTATGTTCAATCGAACCACAACTGACCCCATTGCTAGTGGTGACATCCACCGCTCCATCAGTATCAGGCAAGTGCTTCGGCACCAAAAACAAGCTAATCCCGCGCACGCCTTCGGGCGCATCGGGCAAGCGCGCCAACACCAGATGAATGATATTTTCGGTCATATCATGCTCGCCACCGGTGATGAAAATCTTGGTGCCACTGATCGCATAAGTGCCCTCTTTCTGCGGTACGGCTTTGGTTTTAACCATCCCCAAATCAGTGCCCGCGTGTGACTCAGTCAAACACATGGTGCCCGTCCACAGGCCCGCAACCATCTTTTCAAGATACTGCGATTTCAGTTCATCGCTGGCATGCGCCATCAGTAAATTGACCGCACCGCGCGTTAACACCGAATACAAGCTGAGTGCAGTATTGCTGCTACACGCCATTTCTTCGACGATAAAGTTCAATGTCTCCGGCAAACCCTGGCCACCATATTCTGGTGATAACGATAACGATGACCAGCCCAATTCGGTATAGGACTGGTAAGCTTGCTTGAAGCCTGTGGGCGTCCGAACCGCACCATTGTCAAAGGTGCAGCCTTCTTTGTCGCCCGATAAATTAAGGGGGTGCAAAACTTGCTCACAAAACTTTGCTCCCTCCTCAATCACCATATCCACCATCTCGTTATTGACGTCATCAAAACCCGACATGCTTGCCAAGGCTTGGTCAGCTTGGAGCACTTCACGAAACAAAAATTGGAAATCTCGGGTTGGCGCTTTGTAAATGGTCATGAGAATTAAGGGGGAATTGGTTTAGGGTCAATGTGGGTAGTTTAACCCACTATAAAGTGACGTTTACGTAAACGTCAATTGAATTCGCGGCATATCACTGCGAAATTGCGCTTCTAGCTTCTTTTCCAAGCTGGCTTACGCTTCTCAATAAAGGCGTCTACACCCTCTAGCGTCTCTGGCTCAAATAGATTGCACGTAATCGCATCACTCGCGAGCGCATAAGCACTATCGAGCGGATGATTCAATTGCTGATAAAACAGCGCCTTACCCCGCCGAACCGCAACAGGTGGCTTGCTGGCTATGCTTTCAGCCAGCGCCAGAACCGTTTCATCCAGTTGGTTCGCAGGCACTACTCGGTTGATCAAACCATAGTCGCAGGCGGTTTCGGCATCAATAAAATCACCTGTTAACAGCATTTCTAACGCCCGCTTTCGGGAGATATTTCGGCTCAATGCTACCGCCGGTGTCGCACAAAATAAACCCAGCTTAATCCCCGAAACCGCAAACTTGGCCGCTTCGCTCGCCACCGCTAAATCGGCACTGGCAACCAGTTGACAGCCGCCCGCCGTCGCAACTGCATGCACGCTCGCAATAACCGGCTGCGGCAAATTAACCATGCGCTGCATCACCGCACCGAAGCGACTAAACAAGCTGTTAACGTATTCCCGCTCCGGCTGATTGCGCATTTCTTTCAAATCGTGTCCGACCGAAAATGCCCGGCCATTGGCTTTGACAATAACAACGCGCACCGACTTATCTTGCTCAATTGCGTCAAAGTTGGATTCAAGCTCTGCAATCAGCGCATCAGACAACGCATTAAATTGATCCGGTCGATTAAGGGTCAGCGTGGCAATACCACGATGGTCTTCGCGCAACACCAGTTTATTTGTTAGTTCTGTCATGATCTCGTTTGGACGTGGGCTAGCCAGCCCATTATACTTAATGCGCCGATAAAACGAAGCTAGCGAATGATAACAAGCCTGATTGACCCAACGACCCAAGATTTTGATCGGGCTTGCGCTGAGTTCCAATGGCGCGTACCTGCGTATTTCAACATCGCAGATGCAGTATGCGACCGCCATCACGGCCTCGCCAATCAGGTGGCAATGTACACAGAAAATGAAGCGGGTGACACCGCCGAATATACCTTTGGCCAACTGCGCACAGCTTCCAATCAGCTCGCCAATGCCCTGGCCGCAAAAGGGATTAATCAAGGTGACCGGGTCGCTATCGTTTTGCCCCAGCGTGTAGAAACCGGCATTGCGCATTTAGCGATCTATAAGCGCCTTGCTATTGCTGTTCCGCTATCGGGTTTATTTGGGCCGGACGCGCTGTCTTATCGGCTCAAAGACAGTGGCGCCAAACTGGTCATCACAGATAGCGCGCACCGCGATGTCGTTGAGTCTTTGCACGCTGAGTTACCCAAGCTCGAAACCATCCTGGATGTCGATTCCGATGATGGCTTCTGGCATTGGATCAAGCAAGCCAGTGATCACTATCAGGTACCAGCAACGCCAAGTGATACACCAGCCCTGATTATTTATACGTCCGGCACCACCGGCCCGGCCAAAGGTGCCAACGTCGCCCACCGCTGCTTTTACGGTAACTTGACCGGCTTCGAGCTGTCACAAAACTTTTTCCCGCAGCCACAAGACTTATTCTGGACACCAGCCGATTGGGCCTGGACGGGCGGATTGATTGACGCCCTATTGCCCTCGTGGTTTTACGGCAAGCCCGTTCTGGGCTATGAAGGCGGCAAATTCGATCCAGAGAAAACCTGTTACCTGCTTGAAAAATATCAGATTCGCAATGGCTTTATTCCGCCCACGGCGCTTAAGCTGTTGCGTCAAATTCCGAATATTCGAACGAAATACAACATCAACTTGCGCAGTGTGATGTCTGCCGGTGAGGCGATGGGTGCTGAGCTCTACCAATGGGGAAAAGAAGCCCTGGGGCTGGAAATCAATGAAATGTGGGGGCAAACCGAATTTAACTATCTGGCTGGAAGTTCGTCAGCGATCATGCCAACTCGCCCGGGCAGTCTAGGTAAAGCCTATCCCGGCCATCGGGTTGAAGCCATCGATAATGAGGGCGAGGTCTTGCCCGCAGGTGAAGTTGGTGAGCTGGCCGCTCACACCGATGACCCAGTCCTATTTCTGGGCTATTGGAATAAACCCGGGGCCGCACAAGCAAAGCAAATCAATGGTTGGTGGCGAACCGGCGATACGGGTTACAAGGATGAGGATGGCTATATCTGGTTTGTTGGCCGCAACGATGACGTAATTAGCTCCGCTGGACATCGCATCGGCCCGGAAGAAATTGAAGGTGCCTTACTCAAGCACCCAGCAGTATTACAATCGGCAGTGATTGGTAAACCCGATGAATTACGCGGCCAAATAATCAAAGCATTTATCATAGTACGTCCGAATACAGACATTACTGACACGCTGAGCGACGAAATTAAGCAACACGTCAAAAGCCACCTGGCTGCGCATGAATACCCCCGGGACATTGAATTTATCGATGAATTGCCGCTAACAACTACCGGCAAGGTACGGCGAATCGCGTTGAGACAACTAGAGCAAGAGAAACACAAAGAGAGGGAACAATGACCACTTTTCGAGCCTTTCGCATCAATCGCGAAGACCGGCAAATCCAGGCACAATTCGAAAATATGCACCTTGATGACCTCACCGAAGGTAGTGTGGTGGTCAAAGTTGCATATTCCAGCATCAACTACAAAGATGCGCTGGCGGCAACCGGCGCTGGGCAAATCCTGCGGCGCTACCCCCTTAACGGCGGCATTGACCTGGCTGGCACGATTGTCAGCTCAGAAGATAAGCGTTTCAAAAAAGGCCAATCGGTATTGGTGTGTGGCTGCGGCCTGTCAGAAACGGCCGACGGCGGGTATGCAGAATACGCACGAGTTTGCGCTGATTGCGTTGTACCACTGCCGGATGGTCTCAGCGAACGAGATGCGATGGCCATCGGTACCGCTGGCTTCACTGCGGCACTTGCCGTCATGCGCATGGAACAAATGGATCAATCGCCCGACATGGGGCCAGTGGTCGTTACTGGCGCTAGCGGCGGAGTTGGCAGCTTTGCGGTAGATATGTTGGCTGCACGTGGATACGACGTTGTTGCCTTCAGTGGCAAATCTGATCACAAAGCCTACTTGAAAGCGCTGGGAGCGAGTGACTTTATCGACCGCAATACGCTCGAAATGGGCACACGCTCTTTGGAAAAAGCAACTTGGGGTGGTGCGGTGGATAATGTCGGTGGTGATACACTGGCCTGGCTGACCCGAACCGTCAAACCCTTCGGCAATATCGCCAGCATTGGCCTCGCCGGCGGCTTTAAGCTCGAAACCACGGTCATGCCGTTTATCTTACGCGGCGTTTCTTTGATCGGCATCAACTCCATCGAAATGCCAACCGAAATGCGCAATACCGCTTGGCAGCGTCTTGGTAAAGACCTCAAGCCACGTCATTTAGACCAAATCGTTACGCGTGAGATTAATTTTGATGAGTTGCCTTCTGCGTTTGAAGGCTATTTGAACAGCAGTATTATCGGCCGTACCGTGGTTAAAATTGCCTAGCGCTACGCGTTAATTCAGCGCGCTAAACTTGATGGTTATTTACTGCGTGGTACAGCTCGCCCAATGACTTAACTACCAGTGTCGGCTCGATGCGCCAAGGATCAAAAATGGCTGTGTCTGAGCGCTGCACCCAAGCGCCAAACATCCCCGCATTAATCGCACCGATCACGTCGAAAGGATTACTCGAGATTAACCAAGCATTATCCACTGAGGCACCCGATTGCTGCAAGAAATGATGATACACAACTGGGTTGGGCTTGAACGATTGAACCCCTTCAACGCTAACAACGCCCTCAAAAAAGTCGCGTATTCCCGCCGTTACTAATAGCGTCTCTACCGCATTGGCACTACCGTTCGAGAACGCAAACAACCGAAACTTACCCGCCCGCAAGCGTGCCAACCCATCTTGCACATCGTCAAACGCGGGTAAGGTTTTATAGCTGTCTAATAGCACCTGCTTTTGGGCCGAATCAAGCGCGAGTTGATTAAGCTGAGCCGTGTAATCCAAGGCATCCCGGGTACAAACCGAGAAATCAGCGTATTGCTGCATCAAGCCACGCCGGAATGAGTATTCCAACTGCTTGTCACGCCAAGTTTGGGAAAACGCTTCGGCTTTGTCCGCGACTACTTCTCGCAGTTCACTAACCACGCCATGCGTATCAATCAAAGTACCGTAAACGTCAAATGCCAACGTCGTTGTCATCGTCACTTCCCCTTCACCTGTTTAAGTGCCTTTAAAAGCAGCTTTGCGTTTTTCTAAGAACGCCGCCACACCCTCGTCTTGATCTTTCGTGGAAAAACAGAGGCCAAACAGCTCGGCTTCAAACGTGCAACCATCATCTAAGCTCATGTCTTGCCCACAACGCATCGCTTCTTTGGTGAAATTAAGCGCAATGGGTGCTTTTTCACCCAACGTTTTTGCCAATTCGCGGGCGGCGGCGTCCAAGGTATCAGCTTCAAACACCTGATTCACTAAACCGATTCTCAAAGCCTCTTCAGCGTCAATCATGCGCCCGGTCAAACACATATCCATCGCCATCGCCTTACCAACGATACGCATCAAGCGCTGGGTGCCGCCAAATCCTGGGATCAAACCCAAATTAACTTCTGGTTGCCCAAATCGTGCATTTTTTGAGGCAATAATCCAATCACAGGCCATTGCCAACTCACAACCACCACCTAATGCATAGCCATTCACCACCGCAATAACCGGGATAGTCATTTGCTCCAGTCGCCGCAAGATCTTCTGCGTGGCTAGGGCAAATTGACGTGCTTCAATCGGACTCACCCCAGTAAACTCACTGATATCCGCCCCCGCGACAAAAGCCTTATCACCGGCACCCGTAATCAATAACGCTCGTGCCTCAATATCCGCTTCTATCAAGGCAATGGCATCACCTATTTCTGCGATCGTGGCCCGACTTAAGGCATTCAACTGCTTAGGCCGATTAACGGTGAGTTGATAAACCTTGTTTTCTGATTTTTCTAGTTTGATGTTCTTCACAGACTTTGCACCACCTATGTATATTCGTAAAAACCCTTACCACTCTTGCGACCCAAATAGCCTGCATCCACCATCTGCACCAACAAAGGGCAAGGCCGGTATTTTGGATCTCCCAAGCCTTCTTGCAACACCCGCAGGACCGACAGGCACACATCCAAGCCAATTAAGTCAGCTAAAGCTAACGGCCCAATCGGGTGGTTCATGCCGAGCTTCATGATCTCGTCGATCGCCTCAGGCTGGGCTACGCCCTCATACAAAGTATAAATCGCTTCGTTGATCATCGGCATCAGAATTCGGTTAGAGACGAACCCTGGGCTGTCATTAGCCATCAGCGCGGTTTTACCCAGTTTGGCAGAAATCGCTGCGATCACAGCGCAGGTTTGGTCGTCGGTTTGTAATGCGCGGATCACTTCCACCAGCTTCATTAGCGGCACCGGGTTCATAAAGTGCATGCCGATAACCTTTTCCGGGCGATTAGTTTGCGCGGCAATTTTGGTCAATGAAATGGATGACGTATTTGAAGCCAGAATGGTCTCCGGCTTGCACAATTTATCCAGTTCACGAAACAATTGTGCCTTGATTTCAAAATCCTCGCTGGCGGCTTCCACCACCAAGTCAACATCTGCCAAAGCCTTGAGATCAGTCGTAGTGGTAATGTGTGCCAGCGTTTGCGCTTTGTCAGCGCCGCTGATTTTTTCGCTTTTGATCAATCGATCCAGGCTGCTTGTAATGCTCGTCAGCCCACGCTCCAGCGCAGCATCGCTGATATCCAGCATCGTTACCGCGTAGCCATTGGCGGCAAATACTTGCACGATGCCGTTCCCCATCGTTCCAGCGCCAACCACGCCTATTGTTTTATTGCTCATGGGTTTTAATGCTCATAATAGTGTCTCTTATTAGTTGATTACATATTTCGTCGATACTGACCACCCGCTTCGTATAGCACATTGGTGATCTGGCCCAGTGTGCAGCTGCGCACAGCGTGCATCAATTCGGCGAAAACATTGTCGCCTCGCATCGCCGCCAACCGAACTCGCTCAAGCGCATCGCCTGACTCAGCTTCATTGTTAGCTTGAAACTCGCGCAAACGCGTAATTTGAGATTGCTTTTCATCTTCAGTCGAGCGAGCTAATTCAACCGTCATGCTTTGATCGTCCGCATCAGGGTTCAAAAAAGTATTCACGCCAATAATTGGTAAGCTGCCATCGTGCTTGCGCTTTTCATATTCCATCGACTCGTCTTGAATCTTGCCACGCTGATAGCCGGTTTCCATCGCGCCCAGCACACCACCGCGTTCGGCCATACGCTCAAACTCACTCAGCACCGCTTCTTCGACCAGCTCGGTTAGCTCATTAATAATAAAGCTACCTTGATTGGGGTTTTCATTCATCGCAACACCCCACTCGGTATTGATAATCAGCTGGATCGCCAAAGCCCGGCGAACCGACTCTTCCGTCGGCGTAGTAATCGCCTCATCATAGGCATTGGTATGCAGGCTGTTGCAATTGTCGTAGATGGCGATCAGCGCCTGCAGCGTGGTACGAATATCATTAAAATCCAGCTCTTGCGCGTGCAGCGAACGACCTGACGTCTGGATGTGGTATTTCAGTTTCTGTGCACGCTCGTTGGCACCGTATTTATCGCGCATCGATACCGCCCAAATCCGCCGTGCAACCCGACCCAAAACTGAATACTCCGGGCACATGCCATTGCTGAAGAAAAACGATAAATTCGGCGCAAAATCGTCGATTTTCATACCGCGCGCAAGATAGGTTTCAACGTAGGTAAAACCATTCGCCATCGTAAAGGCCAGTTGCGAGATCGGATTCGCGCCTGCTTCAGCGATGTGATAACCAGAAATCGACACCGAGTAGAAATTACGCACCTGATGCGCTACAAAATACTCTTGGATATCAGCCATCATTTTGAGCGCGAACTCGGTAGAGAAGATGCAGGTGTTTTGACCTTGATCTTCTTTCAAAATATCTGCTTGCACCGTGCCACGCAC
This sequence comes from Candidatus Poriferihabitaceae bacterium, assembly GCA_965249035.1. GTDB lineage: Bacteria > Pseudomonadota > Gammaproteobacteria > Arenicellales > Poriferihabitantaceae > CBDFKV01. The sequence goes on from CBDFKV010000007.1 coordinate 1,585,459, forward strand.
ATTAGCGAGCGTCCAAGCACGCAATTCCGTCAGCGTCTGACCGCTGGGCTGTTTGCCCTCGGCTTTGGTGTATTTCTCAATCTGCTGGTCAATCGCAGCATTCAGAAACATCGCCAAAATCATCGGGGCTGGACCGTTGATCGTCATCGATACCGAGGTCATCGGGTCACACAGGTCAAAGCCGCCGTACAGCACTTTTAGATCATCCAACGTAGCAATCGACACACCGGAGTTGCCGACCTTACCGTAAATATCGGGGCGCTCATCTGGGTCACAGCCATACAACGTGACCGAGTCAAATGCAGTTGACAGCCGCTTAGCGGTTGAATGCTCAGACAGCGCTTTGAAACGCCGGTTGGTACGAAATGCATCACCTTCGCCAGCAAACATTCGGGTCGGCATTTCGTCGACGCGCTTAAATGGAAAAACGCCCGCAACGAATGGGAAATGGCCCGGCAAATTTTCCAGCATCATCCACTTCAAGCGCTCTCCCTCATCTTCATAGTCAGGCAGGGCCACTTTTGGGATTGGATTGCCAGAAAGGCTGGTACGATTGAGTGTTACCGGGATTTCTTTATCACGCACCTTCATGACATAAGTGTCGCCCGAATAGTCGTCAATCAACTGCGGCCAGGCATCCAATAATTGACGGGATCCGGGGGCCAGTTTGCTTGCCACTTGTTCCTTCAATGACTCAATGTCCGCTACCGAATCTAAACCGCTATCCTCTAGCATCGCCTGAGTAGCTGCCAGTTGCTGGTGCTGACGGGCTAGCCGCGATTGGCTGTGCGCGCGTGCCTTATAATCTCGCACCGTTGATGCTATTTCAGCCAAATAGCGCACCCGTTGCGCTGGAATTAACTCAGCTTGATCGGTTGAAAAACGGCTGCTTACTTCAGCCAATTGGCTATCGATGGGCTGTAGGCCATAGGTGCTGAGCTGCGCGATTAATTCTTGATACAAAGCGGTGACACCGTCGTCGTTAAACCGCGATGCAATGGTGCCAAAAACGGGCATCGATTCCGGCTGCTGATCAAATACTTCGCGATTGCGCTGCACTTGTTTACAGACGTCACGATAAGCGTCAGGTGCACCACGGCGGTCAAATTTATTGATCGCAATCACATCGGCAAAATCCAACATGTCAATTTTTTCGAGCTGGCTTTGCGCACCAAATTCTGGCGTCATCACGTACAAAGATGTGTCCACGAGTTGGGTAATTCCCGCATCGCCCTGGCCTATCCCGGGCGTTTCCACCACTACCAAATCAAAGCCTGATACCTTACAGGCATTGACCATATCAGCGATGTAATCAGGGATTTCACTGACTGCATCACGGGTCGCCACCGAACGCATAAAAATATTCGGGTGATTGATCGCGTTCATGCGAATCCGGTCGCCCAACAAGGCTCCGCCGGTTTTACGCCGGGTTGGGTCAACCGCGATTAGCGCAATTTTTAGCTGATCGGCTTGACCACCACGAAATCGCAAAATAATCTCATCCGTCAACGACGATTTCCCAGCGCCTCCGGTACCCGTAATCCCTAAGACCGGGATGGGGTTTGACAAGCCGCTAACCGCCTCATCGATACCAGCTAACAAACCCTCTCCGGCACTGCCATTTTCTATCGCTGATAGTGCGTGGGATAGTTGCCGCCAATCGCCTTGTAACAGTGGCTCTACGCTCGTGGGCGCATCTTCAGCCGGATCAAATCGACTGTTCTCCAGCATGTCATCAATCATGCCTTGCAGGCCGATTTCCTGCCCATCACCCGGCGTATAAATTCGGGTAACGCCATAGTCGTGCAACTCCTGCGCTTCGTCCGGCACGATCACCCCACCACCACCCGCAAATACACGGATTTTATCGCCGCCCTTGTCGCGCAAGGTATCGACCATAAACTTTAAAAACTCCACGTGGCCGCCTTGATAAGAGCTCAGCGCAATCGCGTTGGCATCTTCTTGTAAAGCAGCATCGACAATTTCTGCCACCGAACGATTATGGCCGAGGTGAATGACTTCCGCACCCGAGGCTTGCAATATCCGGCGCATAATGTTGATAGAGGCATCGTGACCGTCAAATAGGCTAGCAGCGGTAACAAAACGTAGCGTTGGGGTTTTTGGCATAGTGATTGAGTGGTGACCAGCTCGGATCAGAACCGACTCGAACTTAGACAATAATTCTGGTAAGGTGTGAACTTACCTGACGTTTACGTAAACGTCAATTGATAAGCCCATACAGCACACCAATAATGACGCCAAAGACTTACACCATTTCAGAGCTCGCGAAGCATTTTGACGTCACGCCACGCACCATCCGGTTTTACGAAGACCAAGGTTTATTAAGCCCTGAACGCGTCAACTCAAAACGCATATACCATGAACGTGATTTCGTGCGCTTAAAGCTGATTATGCGGGGCAAACGTATCGGCTTTTCACTGGCAGAGCTAAAAGAAACCATGCAGCTGTATGATACCCAGCCAAATAAGGTAACCCAGCTTAAGTATGTGCTGACCACCATCGACCAGCACCGATTTGAGTTAGAGCAACGAAAACAAGACATAGAAGCGGTTATGGTCGATATTGATGGGGTTAAAAGTCGAATCCAAAGTCAATTGGATAGGCTTACTCTAGATCACCAAAAATAATTTTGTCTTTGGATTCGTTTTGCTATCGCCTACTTCACTACGCACCCTTTACTCAAATCGTTAAACAATCAAAATAGTCTTAGGAACGATGGATCTACATGAAAATTGGCACGAAGTGAAAGTCCTTTTCCGTGAATCATTCAAGACATCTTTTCATTACGCTATAGCTACCGTCAGTAAGAATGGCGAGCCGCACGTAACGCCGATTGGCTCGCTGATCTTAGGTCGACCTGGGTTCGGCTTCTATTTCGAAAAATTCCCCCAGCATCTCCCCCACAACCTCAGCAATAATAGCCACATTTGCGTTTTGGCGGTTAACAGTGCACGGTGGTTTTGGCTGAAATCGTTAGTTGGGGGAAGATTTTCTAGTCCGCCGGCAGTCAGGCTTCATGGAGTAGCTGGTGAGCTACGCGAAGCTACGGAGCGCGAAATTATGCTTTGGCAAAAAAGAGTAAAGCCTATGAGTTTCAGCAAAGGACACGCATTAATGTGGCGAGATATGAGTATGGTGAGAGAAGTTCAGTTTACTAGGGTAGAGCCCGTTCACCTCGGTGAAATGACGCAAGATCTTTGGCAAGGGCATACCTAGGCCGTTGTTGCACAAACGGTACTTCATACTGACCACCGCTTAACTCAAAACTTCCAGATCAATAGAATTCTGACATATGAGCCAATTTGATAAGGAACAGCAGTCTATTATCAAGATGGAAACAATACCCGAATGAGCGACTACCTCATCAATGCCTGCGGTTTGCAGGTCTATTACGGAGATAGCCACGTCTTGCACGGCGTTGATTTCAAAGTCAGTCGCGGCGAAACGGTGAGCTTGCTGGGCCGTAACGGCATGGGTAAGACAACCACCCTGCGCAGCATTCTTGGTTTTGTCAAACCCCGGACAGGGAGCGTCCACATTCAGGGGCAAGATATGACCGGCGCGCGACCACACAGCATCATTCAGCAACACTTGGCCTACGTTCCTGAAGGGCGCGGTATTTTCCCCACCCTAAGCGTGCGCGAACATCTGCTGATGCCCGCCCGGACAGGCCGCGATGGCCGCATCGACTGGACTTATCAGCGGGTGCTGGACACGTTTCCACGCTTGGTTGAGCGTTTGCAACATAAAGGCGCACAGCTTTCGGGTGGCGAGCAACAAATGCTAGCGATAGGCCGCGCACTGATGACCAATCCAGAGTTGCTAATTCTGGACGAAGCCACCGAAGGTTTAGCACCGCTCATTCGCAGCGACATCTGGCGCATTCTTGCGATGATCAAAAAAGAGGGTATCGCCACCGTCCTTGTCGACAAAAATATCCACGACCTGCTGGAAGTAGCCGATCGCAACGTGATCTTGGTTAAGGGTGAAGTCGTGTTTGAAGGTAGTAGCGATAGCTTGCGTGATAAGCCAGAACTCTTGCAGCAGCACCTTGGAGTTGCTTGATTGATCAAGGTGTTCGTATTCGGTTTGTTAGATATTGATGCTATTAATTGGTAGGCTACCCAGCGAAATTAGAGAACCGACCCAAGTTACTGTAACCCTCACGGGTCATTGCGAGCGCAGCGTGGCAATCTACATCTTGTGACTGGATTCTTGAGATTGCCGCGTCGCCGGTGGCTCCTCGCAAGGACAGAATAGCCGCTCTGTATTGTCTGCTCTGAATCTCAATATCTGTGCGGTTTGTCACAGCTAGGTTAGTAACTATTCGCCTACATTAGGGGGCATGCGTTACTCCCGATTGACAATCCCAAAGCCATGCTAGAAGCTCTACTTCAGCCTTTTGGCAATTGGATAGCGATGGCGCTGATCGCTCCAGCCCTGTGGGCTGGGATTTGCCTAATCGACGTTTGTTTTGTTGCCGGTGATGTTTATAAAACCCACACGGATGGTGCCGTCATCACTGGGCTATTTTGCCTGCTGCCTTGCTTGATGATATTTGCGGGCGTCGGTGATTGGGAGCAAATTACCTTATTTGGCAGCCTCATCGCGATTGGCGCCGGTGTGTTTTACTACTTGCACATCCACTATTATTTCCGGGCGCTGTTTTCGATGAACGATGCTTGTCATATCGAGATTTTCGGCACCCTGAGCGTATTATTAGTGCCGATAATGGCGTTCCTGTTCATCGGTGAACAGCTCTCAGCAAAGTATTATTTTGTCATTGCTCTGGCCTTAGTCGGGGTTGTGATTTTGATCCGCTTTAACTTTTCTGGTGTTAACTATGCCGTACTCAGTCACCTAACGCTGTCGGTCGCGTTTATCTCAGCGGTGATGGTGATGCAATCCTGGGTTTTTGAAGAAATGGGGTACTGGAACGGCACCCTATTGTTCTCAGCATCCAGTTTTATCACCGCCCTGCTGGTGTTAAGCAGCAGTCGCACTCAACGACAGCGCACGTTCAGCCTATGCAAACGGTTCTGGCCCATTTTTCTCGGCGCGGAAGCCTTGGAACGCCTGCCCATCATGGCGTCACAACGGGCAATTGATCTCGGCCCCTCGGTTTCTCTGGTCGCTGTAATTGAAAGCAGCTTACCTATTTTTATCATCGCCTACAGCTATCTGTTGCTGCATTTTTCTAGAAAGTGGACGGTCGTATCCCAAGAAATCCGGCATTCAATCGACATTCAAACCCATGCACTGCCCGTGAAATTGGTTTCACTTTTTCTGATTACGAGCGCTATTGCGCTTTTATAAGCGTTAGACCAAGCCTTCACGCGGGTCAAAATCCGTCGCTTGTTTGAGCGCTTCATAAGCTTTCTTGGCTGCCTCAGTTTTTGCCTCAGGCGCGACCACTTTCAACACGATTACTAAATTTCCAGGTTCTTTGGCTGGAATACCCTTACCCTTTAAACGCAAATGTTTGCCACTGTTAGAGCCAGCGGGCAGGGTCAAGCTAATACTTTTACCATCCGGCAGCGGCACGGCGATTTTTCCACCCAACGCCGCTTCCCACGGTGCAACTGGCAACTCCAGCGTGATATTTTTGCCGTCGACTTGATACACTGAGTGCGGTGCAAACCGGATTTCCAGAAACAAGTCTCCCCGCGCACCTCCGCCACGACCCAATGCACCTTGACCTTTAAGACGCATAGTTTGTCCGGCGGTAATCCCTTTGGGGATTTTGACTTTGATCGAGCGTTGTTTATTGGTCTGCTGGCCATCTGCTGTGACTACCGGCTCACTCAGCGATAGCTGCCGGGTCGTGCCTTGGTAAGCATCAGCTAAATCAATTTGGACGCTGGCGCGCTGATCCGGCACCGGTGCCGATCGAGCTTGCCCGCCCCTACCGCCACCTTGAAACATGCCCTCGTCAAACCCGCGACTACGACCAAATAGCGAATCAAAGAAATCACCAAAATCTGCACCGCCTCCGGTCGAATACTGCTGACGATTGCCACCGCCTGAGCCAGCATAAGTGTGCTCCCAACCCGGTGGTGCCTGAAAGTCCTGGCCCGCTTTCCAGTCGGCGCCGAGCTGATCATAGGCAGCGCGTTTTTCTTTATCTTTGAGAACGTTATACGCCTCCGATACATCCTTGAATTTGGCTTCTGCGCTTGCCTCTTTACTAACATCGGGGTGATACTTGCGTGCTAGCTTACGGTAAGATTTTTTGATGGTCGCCGTCTCTGCACCCCGATCCACCCCTAATGTCTCGTAGTAGTCTTTGTATTCCATGGCTCGACCTCTAATAATTTTCTCTGACCTTAATGTGCCCCCAAATAGCTACGAATCAAGCGCTTATCCGTGATCTACTCAAACAGATTGCCTCAATATATATCTATAGGGTGACACCCTTGCGAACTAGCTCAGCCCTTAATTGCTCAACACGCATCTTGTTGGCATCAAAATCTTTGCGCCCCACCCGTGACGCCGACCTCACATGGACGATGTTGCTCTGGTTGTCCCTTCGTAGCTCCAAGTCATCGACAAAACCAAACCAACGCGACCGGTACTGCGCCGCCAAATAGTCATCAGTCTGTTCCATGATATTGCCGCCACCGGCTTTAACCGCCTCAGTTAACGCAGCCCATAAGGCATCGATATCGCCATTCGTGGCAGAAAATGGCTGAATCTGATGATCATTTGATTCAGTAGTTTCTGAATTCACGCAGTTCGGCTTATTGGGACAGGGCTGTAGTTTGCCCTCGGCCAACCCTAAAGCCTGGCCGGATCGTGAATACACCCCCAAGGCAAATAAGGCTAGTAGTGCCAAAACTAGCAATCCCGCCAACACCATCAACAGTATTTTCATCATTTAGTACTCATTCAGTTCGTTACTTTCACGTCGTGCTACAGCGCCCGTGCTTGAATAATAAAGTCTTCAATTTGAGTGTCACTATACTGCAAACTCGTGTGTGCATCCCATATCCAATCGACTAACCGAGCACCGTTATAAGGCGCGGGCTCACCTTGCGCTGTCGCAAATGCCTTGCCGATGGCTGCCGTTCGTGGGAATACGTGGAAATGCACGGTTTGATTCACTTCTGCAAATTTCATCACATAGATGCGCTCGGGTTGAATCAGCTTTTGCACCAGCGCTTCTGCGCGTGCAATGCATTGCATTAATTCCGCTTGTTCTGCTGCGCTGAAATCGGCCAGCGCAGTACGCGCGGATTTACTCATAATGATCACATAGCCAGGGATACGATAGCCGTCCGCCTGACGCGCGACAAAATGTTCGGTTTCAAATAATTGATAGTTTTCCATCGTTACCCTCAACTGCCCTATCGGGCATTATGCCTCTTGCTGATTGCGCATGTGGTCTGCTGTGCGCCAGAACGACGCTTGTAATTGCTCACGCAGCGCGGTATCCATTTCCTGCTCAGCCAACGCTTTGATCATGCAGTGCATCCATTGATCACGCGCCTGCTCATCGATCGCGAAGGGTAAATGACGCTGCCGTAAACGAGGATGACCGTATTTCTGCACGTATAAATCCGGCCCACCGAGCCAACCGGATAAAAATAAAGTCAGCTTCTCACGAGAGACCCGCAAACTTTTGGCGTGCATCTGCCTCACAGCGTTAACACTTAGCTCGCTGTCCATCACATCATAGAAGCGCCCTACCAATTGACGCACCGCAGCGGCACCACCGATTAACTCATAGGGTGATTTGACTTCGGGCAATTCTGCTTTGGAACTGTCTGAATCGGGCATTGGCTCAACAGGGTGTGAAAACTCGGCTGCGACGATGCCAGAAGCCCAGCGAAAAAACCACCACTCTCATCCCTTAAGTGCGCTTGAATATTAACCCGGCATATGCATATAGAAAAACACCCAATCAGTCATTACTGAGGAGCGCAGCGACGCGGTAATCCATAGTGCACGGCAAACCGATAGATCGCCACGCTACGCTCGCGACGACCATAGCTTATTCGGTCAGTATTTTGCTGCCGGATCAATAATATGTCTTCGGCCGTCACTCGCGCTTCATCAATTGCAAGATGAGATATACCGTGGCTGGAACCAACAACATCAAACCCAGCGGCTCTAAATAACCACCGGTATCAACCCCTGAACGCCGTATTGCTCTTTAAATAGGTGTCAACCAGAGTTAATTCACCCCACTGTCGACCAAGAACAGACCCACTAGTAAGGCCATCAACATCCAACCCATTAAGGGTGCCAATCAATCAACCCAATTCATAGTGTAAATCTATCGTAACAGTTGTAACTATCAATTAGACTAATGCATAGAGTTTGCGTATTATCCTTGCTAAGCCAGTAGCTCATGGCTTATTGTTAATTAACATTACTAATATTGAGGAATAAATATGTCATTGAAAGGTTCAAAAACTGAACAAAGTCTAAAAGACGCATTTGCTGGTGAATCACAAGCAAATCGTCGCTACCTGTATTTCGCTGCAAAGGCAGACGTAGAGGGTTACAACGACGTTGCAACGGTCTTTCGTTCAACTGCAGAAGGCGAAACGGGTCACGCACACGGTCATTTGGAATATTTGGAAGAATGTGGCGACCCAGCGACAGGCATGGAATTCGGCCCTACGGGAGATAACCTGAAAACTGCGATTGCCGGTGAAACTCACGAATACACTGATATGTATCCCGGCATGGCAAAAACTGCCCGCGAAGAAGGCTTTGATGAAGTTGCCGATTGGTTTGAAACGCTGGCAAAAGCTGAGCGTTCACACGCCAACCGTTTCCAAAAAGCTCTGGACGAACTTGACTAGGCTTTTGTAAACCACCAGGGCTTGCTGCTTATCACTGAGCTCTGGTGTTTTTTTATATTGATTTGGACGAATTGATTGATCATGAAAGAAGGTAATTTAGAAGCGCCCACCCGCCACGCGATCGACTGGAAAAGCCCGGACTACACCAATGAAGCGTCACTTTTTAAAGAGATGGAGCGGGTATTCGACCTGTGCCACGGCTGTCGACGTTGCGTTAGTTTATGCAACTCTTTTCCCTCTTTATTTGATCTGGTTGATGAGTCACCTACCTTTGAAGTAGACGGCGTAGATAAAGCCGATTACTGGCAGGTGGTTGATAATTGCTATCTGTGCGACCTGTGCTACATGACCAAATGCCCGTACACGCCGCCGCACGAGTGGAACCTAGATTTCCCGCATTTGATGCTGCGAGCCAAAGCCTTCAAACACCAAGCGGGTAAAACGTTGACCCGCGACAAGCTGATCACCAATACCGACTTTTTAGGCAAAACTATTTCTTTTCCGGTGATTGCCAATACTGCCAATGCAGTCAATAAAAATGGCGTCGCCAGAAAGCTACTGGAAAAAACGCTGGGTGTTCATGCGAATGCCAAGCTACCCGAATACCACAGCAAAACCTTGCGCAAAATGCACCCATCACGCGCACAGGACGATAATCGTCAGGGCGAGCCAGCAGGCGATACCAGCGGTAAAGTCGCGCTGTTTGTCACCTGCTATGGCAACTATAACGAGCCGGATGTGGGCGACGATTTAATCGCCGTATTTGAGCACAACAACATCCCGATTCGTCTGGCTGAAAAAGAGCAGTGCTGTGGCATGCCCAAGTTGGAGCTGGGCGACCTCGAGGCGGTTGAAGCCGCAAAAAATGCCAACATTCCCCAGCTGGTAAAGCTAGTTGACCAAGGCTGGGATATCGTTGCTCCCGTGCCTTCCTGCGCGTTAATGTTTAAGCAGGAATTGCCCTTACTGTTTCCCGATGACGAAGACGTGAAAAAGGTTGGCCGGGCCATTTTTGACCCGTTTGAGTATTTGATGATCCGCCATCAGGCTGGTTTGCTGAATACTGACTTCAAGCATACGCTGGGAAAAGTCGTACACCACGCCGCCTGCCATCAGCGGGTGCAAAACATTGGCCCCAAAACCAAACAAGTACTGGAACTGGTGCCTGATACCACGGTTGAAATGATTGAGCGCTGCTCCGGTCATGACGGCACTTACGCGCTGAAGAAAGAATTTCGCGAGTTTTCAGTCAAAATCTGCAAGCCAGTCGTTAGCCGACTACAAAAAGCTGAAGCTGACCACTTCGGCAGCGACTGCCCCATGGCCGGACACCACATCGCCCAAGTATTAGCCGATCAAACTGATGGGGAAGAGGGAGACAGCAAAACTACCGAGCACCCCATCTCTTTGTTACGCCATGCTTATTGTATCTAGACACTTAATGATCTTACTGAGATAACACTCATGCAACTCACTCACGAAGACCTGTTTTCGCTCGAAGACTATTCGCGCAAGCGGGATGAGTTTCGCAAGAAAATTATGGCGCATAAACGCAATCGCCACGTTGAAATCGGCCCCGTCGCGACACTGTATTTCGAAGATCGCAAGACCATGCAGTATCAGATTCAGGAAATGCTTCGGATCGAGCGTATTTTTGAAGCAGAGGCCATTCAGGAAGAGTTGGACACTTATAACCCGTTGATCCCAGATGGCTCCAACTGGAAAGCGACCTTTATGATTGAGATCGCCGATATTGATGAACGGAAAAAGCAATTGGCGCAAATGATAGGCATCGAAAAAGCGCTGTGGGTGCGGGTTGATGGCTTTGATAAAGTCACACCGATTGCCAATGAAGATCTGACCCGTGAGACGGAGGAAAAAACGTCATCGGTACATTTTGTCCGTTTTGAGTTGAGTGCAGCAATGATCGGTGCTGCTAAAAGTGGTGCCACCATTGCGATGGGGATCGACCACCCAGCGTATCAGCATGAAGTAGCTGCCATTCCGCAGCCGATTGCTAGCTCGTTGGTTGCTGACTTAACTTAAGCCCAATAAACAATGCCAACGCCACAATCTGCTATTTTGCCAGAAACCGGCAGTCACGGTTTATTCCTGACTTTGGATGTCGACTTAGGCGCTGAAAAATCTGTCCTGCACCAATGCATTCGGCTTGAGCAAGCCCGTAAAAATGCTAGCCCCGATGCGGATCACACCGTGGTGGTATCAATAGCCTTTGGCTCAGATTTCTGGCGACGCATCTCACCGCAGCAACACCCACTGCATCTCAAGCCTTTTGAGCCACTCGGCAGTGTGCATCAGGCCATAGCAACAGGTGGCGATGTGCTGGTGCACTGTCATAGTAATCGACCGGACCTCAATTTTGACTTGACCCAATTATTTCTCAGCCAGATTAAAGCGGCGGTCACTGTGAGTGAAGAAGTGCAAGGGTTTCGGTATCATGATTCGCGTGACTTAACCGGCTTTATCGACGGCACTGAAAACCCCGAGGGTGATGAGCGGGCCGAGGTAGCGCTGATTGGCGATGAGGATAACGCATTTGCCGGTGGCAGCTATGTGCTCGCACAGCGCTATATCCATAAGCTGGATCAGTGGCGTGCACTGGCAGATGACGAGCAAGAACAAATCATTGGCCGCACCAAGCCAGACAGCATTGAGCTGGATGAAAGTGTTCTGCCTGACACGGCCCACATCAGCTGCGTGGTGATCGAAGAAGACGGCGAGGAGCTGGAAATTGTCCGCCACAGCATGCCCTATGGACATGCCAGCGGTGATTCGGGGCTGCAATTTCTGGCATATAGTTGTGATCTGACGATCTTTGAAAAAATGCTGAATCGTATGTACGGCGATACGTCGGGGCACGCTGACGATGCTAAATCAGACCGCCTATTGGATTTCAGCAAAGCGGTCACTGGCACCTACTTTTTTGCACCTTCGCTGGAGCATCTACGGGCATTGTATGACGCTCAGTGAATTACGTTACATCGTAGCGGTTGCGCGTGAACGTCACTTTGGGCGTGCGGCAAAAAGCTGCTTTGTCAGCCAACCTACCTTAAGCGTAGCGGTTAAAAAGCTGGAAGAAGAGCTCGGTGTGACCTTATTCGAGCGCGGTCGTGCTGAGGTAGTAACCACCCAAAAAGGGCAGGAAATTGTCGAACAAGCGCGACAGGTGCTAGAGTCCGCTGCCCAAGTCAAAAAGCTCGCCGCCAAAGGTGATAATCCATTATCTGAGCCCTTTCGCATCGGCGTTATTTATACCATCGGCCCTTATCTGCTGCCAGATCTGATTCCGGAACTGCGTAAATTGGCACCACAAATGCCTATATTGGTCGAGGAAGGCTATACCGCTGACCTGCGCGGCCGCCTGAAGCAAGGTAATCTTGACGCAATTATTGTGGCGTTACCGTTCGATGAGCCCGGAATCGTGACCACACCACTGTATGATGAGCCATCGGTCGTCTTATTACCCATCTCCCACCCTTGGGCGCAGCTGGATTCAATCAAAGCCGAAATGCTGACGTCAGAAACCGTTCTGTTGCTCGGCAAAGGCAATTGTTTCCGAGAACACGTCTTGGAAGTTTGCCCCAATATCGTCCGCCCAAATGGCTCCAACAACCTGCAAAACATGCTTGAAGGCAGCTCGCTGGAAACGATTCGCCACATGGTCGCCAGCGGTGTCGGCGTCACTGTATTACCCTGCACCTCCGCGAATGCAGACCAATACTCCAAGCGGATGGTGGTCATCAAACGCTTTGATGGGCCCGCCCCCGAGCGGCGTGTAGTTCTGGCATGGAGAAAAGGCTATCCCCGCGCTGAGGCGGTTGAGGTGTTGGATCGAGCGGTTAAAAATTGCCCAATTAGCTGTGTGACGATGCTTGAGTCATCACACAATGACGAGCTCAGGTTACCCTAAGCTCTACCAGAACTTGGTTGTTTGACGAACTCGCAACCCTATTTCAACTCGCTCAAGCATGTTTTAGAATTCAAATTACACGTCTTTCTTATGAATCAATAAGACGTGTTTAATGCTTTTATAGCATGATTAAAACATAGATATGAATGTACGAAAGGTATATTTCTACGCCTTAAACCCGCTTATCTTGCAATTCTTATCGTTCGACAAATTCTACAATCCTTCAGTTATTCCCATTTAAGTGCAAGGTTCAATATCAAAGATGTTGATAGGCTTCGTATGTATCCGAGCACTCATTCTATTAAATAAATATCAACTATTCATTGGCTTACAAGATCGGCAAGATCAAAAATTCCTTACTAAGCTTACTATCTATCACCGCAGTCTCACCACTAACACCTAGCAAGAACGGTTCATTATTCAAAACCATATTACCCAAGCCCCTCCATCCCTAGCTTCAAATATAGCGATACCTAGTCTACACACGTGAAAAGTCGCTATGTTTGGATTACATGTTGAGGCGCTGCTCTGAGTGCTTGATGCAAGAACAGTTGCCCAGTCATTTCATCAAGATGTTTATCAAGCATCCTTCGCCAACCGAGATAATTGGGTAGCCAGCGAGTTGCCACCCCATTAAACCGCCCCATCCAACGTTTCAGGCGGCTGTCATAAGCATTAACGTTTTGAACATGCCAAGTTCCTTTACCACCATGGCCATGATATCCCGCAACAAAATAGCCAGCCTCAAGGTTGAGGGATTTCGCCGCCACACCATAACTGGGATGTCCATCGGTCGATAAGACGGCATCCTTCGCTAGCGCAGGCTTGAGTACCTTTGTAAATGTTTTGGCTGTGCAGTCATCCAGAACAGCGTCACTGACCATTCGGCTGCCGCGCTGCATAACGATCATCACCGGCACACGCTCTTTGCCATCTACACCCGATGAACCGCCACGCTTCCTGGCCTGACGGGGTAAGCGGCGCTGACCCTTATAAGAACGCCGGAATATCGTTTCATCCGCCTCAACAATGCCAGTCAAATTCTCGGCCTTATGCTCACGCAAGGCATCCAGGAAACGATGCCGCCATCGAAAACTGCGATCCACTGCTAAGCCCACCCGTTCAGCAGCTTTGCGAATACTCAAGCCCTCGACCATGCATTCGGCGTAGGCCAGCAACTTATCTTTATCGTTCAAGCGACAAAAGCCTGTGCCGGTTAAAGCTGTAAACGTTTTCAAGCAAGCTTTACAACGATAGCGCTGCTGACCGTTAGTTCTTCCATGACGAAAAATGTCGTCCGCTTGGCAATGTGGACAAATCACTGCCCCGTCAAGACGCTCTTCCGTCAGTCGTAAACTACCGTGCTCGTCACTCATGGCCGACACCCTGCCTGATAGCAATTCGAACTGCTCCGGCGTTAAGCCTTCAAGACTGGCAACAAGTGCTTGATATTCGTCACGTTTCATAGCATTCTGTAAGTGGTTGTTATGGCTTGATTATACCATCTATTCAACATTGATTCCGAACAGAGCGTGAAAAGTCTATCTACACATAACCTATAATGATAATTAATTATGATAAAAGTCACATATATTAATTTATATGCATGTTAGGTTCGTAGTGGTTCAGAGTTGCCTGGGCCCGAAGAAGCAATAACGAAACTCTATTTGGGGAGTTTTCACAAACCCCCGAGACGCAAATAATTCGCAGGAGGAGAAGAGACAGACTATGAAAGCGGCACCAAACTCTAGCGGTACCAGCAATATCGACATACCAAAATATCACATAATCATCTTTATACGGAGACACCTACCATGATGACCAACCCAAAAATCTCGAGGACACATGCCACCGCATCGATTGGATTAGTACTCCTAATCGCGAGCGGCTTGGCCACTGCCCAAATAGACCCACCATCGGTAACCGATACGTTGCCACCTGGTGCTTCAATGGGCGTGGCTAAAACGGTTACCACCCCAGAAATTCCACCCAACCCAGATATCGTATTCTTGTCTGATACTACGGGCAGCATGAGCGTACCAATTAATGATGTACAGGCAAATGCTGCGAATATTTTAAGCACAATTCTAGCTGGCGAAGACAACACGCAGTTTGCTGTTGCTGAATACCGAGATGCTGGTTCTGAGTTCGGCCCGGCAAGTGGTAATTATGATTGCAAACTCAACCAACAGTTAACATCTGATACAGCCGCCGTTACTGCCGGAATTAACGCTTGGTCTGCCAGCGGTGGTGGCGATGACCCCGAAGGCCAAATGGCAGCACTAACCCAAATTGCCTCGGGAGGCGCCTGTGAAGTTAATTTTCGACCCGACTCAACGTCGGTGATTGTTTGGTTCGGCGACCAACCAGGGAAAGACCCGACGGCAACTGGAGGTACGCTAGCAAGTGCAATAGACGCTTTATCCTCGATCGAAGCCCAAGTCGTCGCGCTCAGCGTGGGAGTCGATAATCTTGATTCTACAGGCCAAGTGACGACAATTCTTGGTGACCCTGACATAGGCGGTTCATTTACTTCCCACGTCAACCCAGATAATGTTGCGGATGAAATCCTCGAAGCTTTATCAAATTTGCCGATTACGGTTACGCCAACACCGACCTGTGACGCTGGACTCAGCGCTACATTTGCGCCGGCGTCAAGTACGGTTACTAGTGGAGGCAATGCTAACTTTGCCGAGACCATTGCAGTAGCTGGCGATCCATCTTTGGCTGGAACAACGTTGGGATGTGTTGTCGAGTTTATCGATGACAATGGTACGAGCATAGGCTCACAGACCATTACGATAGAAGTTCCGATTGCAATCGACCTGGATCCTGATACCGCTACTAATGAGCTTGGTTTTGATCTTGAGCATGTTGTTACCGCTACAGTAACTTCTGGTCCGGTTCCAATTCCAAATCGCACAGTAAGCTATACGGTCACAGGGCAAAATGCAGGTGAAGCCGGTACCGCAGTAAATCCGACCGATGCGAGCGGGCAAGGTACATTTACCTATGGACCACCAGTAGAGCCTGACAGCTTAGGTACCGACACTATTGAAGGTTGCCTTGACGAGCCCAATACGGATGTATGCGACCAGGTGGAGAAGATTTGGGAAGACACCACGCCACCAACAGCCTCTTGCGACCCTACTGTAAACCCGCACGGCAATAAAGAGCCACAAGCGCCGGGAAAAGGTGGACAGGGTGTTAATCAGGATGGCTATTATATAGTCACAGCAGAAGATGTAGTCTGGCCAGAAGATTCTTTAGAGATTTGGATTAGCGGCTTTGGCCCATTTGCCAGCGGCGACAATGTCAAAATCACCGAAGACCCCGATGCTACTGAAGAAAGCAAGAAAATGGGCAGCGGCAAAGGTAGTGCTGGCGCGATTGCTGCACACCTGATTTTGAATGCCGATGCAGTAGTCACGGCAGTTGATGGCAGTGGCAACACCTCAGAACCTGTGGTTTGCCTCGTCCCACCAGCTCCGAAGTAGTCTATTAAGATCGCGTAGATGATCCGGGAAGAGAGGAAGCTAGCCTCTCTTCCCTTTTTCGTTTTATGTGAGATTAAAATTTTCATGAGTCATTCAAGCTCGGGGCCTAATCATCGTTCAACCACCTCTACTTGGAGCATGGTAGAAACAACCGGTAATCGTCAAAACGGCAAGCTTGCGATTATCCTGCCCATATTCGCGATTTTGCTATTCAGCGGTATAACGCTGACGATGCTTTCTGCCGCTTTTGACCGCGAGATATATGACCAAAAATCAGCTCTTACCGAACCATTCAACCCCTTACCGCAACCTACCCTAACAATCTCTGGAGCAGAAAAAATCGCATCCAGACCATCGCAACCAACTCCGGCAACCGACATAGAAAATTTAGCCATACCGGCTGCAGTCGCTGGCACACCACCAGCTAAATCAAGCGCGAACCCATTCGACTTAACCCACCTGCCCCAACCCTCACCAGCTTATAGCCGGGAACAAAGAGAACCAGAAGTGCTTGCGGGAAACTCGCGGCCAGAGCCAGCAGAAGGTAATGCTAGCAAGACAAATGATCTATTCGCTATTACCCAGGCTAACGCAACTGAAGAGCCAGCTGAGGAAACTGAAGAGGCCGATGAACTTACTCCAGACAAAACCGAAGACCTGCCAACAGGTTCGCTTTCTATAATAGGTCGAGTACTAAATCAACGCGGCAAGCCCTTGGCAGAAACTGAAGTTACCGCAGTATTACAAACACTTTTTTCCGAGGCGGAACAAGCTGATCTTAAAGATACTACGCGAAAAACCCGACCTGCTGTGAGCGACCATAGTGGCACCTATCGTTTTGACGCGCTTGCCAATGGAGCATATCAACTGCATACGAAGCAGACTGAAAAATATGCGGCAACCACTGCCCTGGTTAGAGCCGGCGTAAAAGGTGCTGACCTAATCATCAAGGATCTAGAGAGTACGGTTCAGATTTACGGAATGGTCCTCAGTACCGATTATGAGCCATTAGAAAATGTCCAAATTACACTTCTCGGCCGCTCCACCCACACGGCCAAAAGTGATGAAACAGGTACCTATCAACTTAAGATCCCCGTGATAACTCAAGCATCCGAATATGTGATGTTGTTCACGCTAAATGGATATAAGGAGAAACGAATTTCGCTCGATCAAGATAAGGTGCGTGAAGGCATAGAAATTCAATTAGACGCTCAATTAGAAGCATCTAAAGCTGTAACACGGGTTACGGGTGTCGTTGTTGCAGGTGATACGCATGAACCCATAAAAGAGCAGGCGGTACACCTCTATTCTCAAAAGCTCGCACGCCGTTATTACCACCTTACCGATACAGAGGGAACATTTTCGTTTCCGGAAGTAGAAGCCGCGACCGACTACCAACTCTCCATTCGTCCCGACGAACTGTACACCGACTATATTAAAAATAATATTGACGTAAATACTGATGAACTTAACCTAGACATCACCATGGAACCGATGAAGGTCGGTGCTGCAAGCGGACAAATGATAGACATAAATGGGGCACCCGTTCCTGAATTTAGCTTATGGCTGAAAAACCAAACAGCCCTCAACTGGAAAGCAATTCAAGTAACTGGCGATATGGCTGGATATTTCCATGTCGACGGGGTTCCCACTGGGAAATTAGAATTTGAATCCAAATCCTCCCCTAAATTCAAAATTACAAATATCGACTTGTCAGCCGCTCAAGAAACAGCAATTTTGCTAACCCTTGATTGGGGCACCTATCAACTACGCGGTCAAATTACCGATAGCGAAGCGCGCCCAATAGCTGGCGCAAATACTGTACTAACTTGGTTTCACAGAAAGCGTGGCAATAAAGCTGGCATTACCAGCCATTCCCGACGAGAGACCATTTCCGACGCGCAAGGTAGTTTTTCTTTTAGTGAGCTTGGTCCTGGAATACACACAATTACGGTTGAGACACCAGGTTTTAATAAGTCAACTCTCCGCCATACGCTAGGAAGTAATGACAATAAATTGGCCGAAATCAAGATGACTAGATCGACGGATTAGCGCAAATACTGGATTGCTCGCAGACAATGTGGTACGGCGCCAGATTTCTAAGCCTTAGCGGACAACAAACCGAGAAAGAGAAAACAACTTAGTCTAGCTATTAGTGGTTACCCATTTTTTCTAAACAAGAAATGATCAAGAATTGCGTGCTACTCAATTTCTATGGTGGGGAGGACAGTGGGTAGAGATTGAATATCAATAAATAACCCACTATTGATCAGTAGCTATCTATTGCAAATGGCGGAGAGCGAGGGATTCGAACCCCCGGACCTTTGACAGTCAACGGTTTTCAAGACCGCCGCATTCGACCACTCTGCCAGCTCTCCGGATAATCACATTGTCATTTGATTAGTGGTTGCTTGGTACTACCACGCGGCTCAAACCGCCGCATTATTCGGCCCATCCTGGGCCTCACCCTTCGGGCGCACTATTCTCGTGAAAATCTGTTCCTTACAGATTTTTCGACCACTCTGCAAGCTCGTAGGATATTCAATGCCCCCTTCGATCTACTGGGTTGATCAACAGATCACGTAGCGTAAACCGTTACCGCTCTATGGCTTAACGCTCAAAGGGGCAGCGATTATATATAAGGCGCCACCGCTACGCCAAAATATTATTGGGTTAGCGAAGAAATTTGTCTCAATTCACGCTAAAGCTTCCAACTCACTCGCCATTGCTTCCCATTCCGGCTGATTTGCCATCACTCTTGCCGATTTAACTGCGCGCATCGCAAGCAGTCGGTGCTGCGTTTCGGGTGTTGTCATTGGGTCAGTTTGCTTCAACGCTTCATCAACCGCGTCAGGATCATTGCAAATTAATGCCATATCGCAACCGGCAGTGCGGGCTTTTTGTACTCGCTCGCTGATACTGCCAGCCGCTAAAGCGCCCTTCATGCTGAGGTCATCGCTAAATACGACCCCTTCGAAGCCAATTTGTTGGCGCAGCACTTGCTGAATCCAGAACTCGGAATACGTCGGTAGATTCGTATCGATTTCCGGAAATTGGATGTGTGCAGTCATCACCGCCCCTAGCTGATCTCGCAGTTGAATGAATGGCTGCAAATCTAGGTCTTGTATTTGTTTGAATGTTCTGGGATCGATTGGCGTTTCATAATGCGAATCTGCGCTGACATTGCCGTGGCCTGGAAAGTGCTTTCCGGTCGCTTGCATACCCGCAGCATTCATCCCGTTAATCACCGCAGCGGCAAGCTCAGAAATTACCTCCGGCGTGGCATCAAAAGATCGATCACCAATCACCGCACTCGGTACTGCTGCCAAGTCCAACACCGGTGCAAAACTGAAATCAACACCGACATCAATCAACTCAGTTGCCATCACAAAACCAGCGTTCTCCGCCAGCTGCAACGCTTGATCTCGGTTGTCAGCATAGTATTGGCCCAATTTCGCCATAGCGGGCAAGCGGACGAATTCATTTTGAAAGCGTTGCACACGCCCCCCTTCTTGATCAACCGCGATCAGTAATCCGGGCGTTCGTAACGCCTTGATTTCGTCACATAGCGCGGCAACTTGCTCACGCATCTCATAATTGCGAGCAAATAGAATCACCCCGCCCACTGCTGGATGGCATAGCCGTGCACGATCACGCTTATCTATCGTCGTACCGACCACGTCAATCATCAACGGGCCGAGTGGTATCTGCAGGCAATCAGGCATAGATTTCAACCGGCGTACCAACGTCAACTAAATCAAATAATTCCATCACATCGCGGTTATGCATACGAATACAGCCGTGCGATCCGGGGCGGCCCATCGCAATGTCGGCGGGCGAGCCGTGAATATAGATATAGCGGCGCATGGTATCCACCTCTCCGAGCCTGTTTTTGCCCACCTCAGTGCCACTCAACCATAATATCCGTGTAAGAATCCAATCACGATCGGGGTGTTGCTCACGCTTATTCGGCGTATAGATTTCACCTGTGGGTCTGCGCCCAACAAAAACGCTATTCTCAGGTTCGTCAGCGCCAATTTTCGCTCGGATGAGATGATGCCCAAGCGGTGTACAGCCACTGCCATTGCGTTGGCCTGCCCCATTTGCCGCTGATGAAATCATGAATCGCTTTACCCGCGCGCCATCAGCATCTAGACAAATCGCCGCTTGCGCTGAAAGATCAATCTCTATTTTTGCGACTTCCAGCAGGTGGCTCACGACAAATGGCGCCTTTTAATATCAACAAGCAGGCCACTCGATGCCTGCTCGATCAGGCTGAACACTTCCGGAAAGCCTCCACCATAATAGGGGTCAGGCACTTCAGTGGTGGCTGGGTTATCGGCGAAGGCCATCAATAAATGCAAATTATCAACTGTGCCCGTGCTCAATTGTCGAAGATTTTGATAATTTTCCTGATCCATTGCTAATACATAGTCGAATCGTTCAAAATCAGCTGCACTCGCTTGCCTGGCGCGTAAGCCACTGATATCAATGTCACGATCTGCCGCTGCTTGGATAGCACGTGAGTCAGGCGGTTCACCAATGTGCCAATTACCGGTGCCGGCTGAATCGACACTAATTTTCCCGGACAAGCTTTCGCGCTCGACCAGATCACGAAAAATACCTTCTGCAGTAGGCGATCGGCAAATATTTCCGAGGCAAACAAATAGTACGCTGGCCGCTGGTTTTTCCATCATGACTCCCCTGTTTTCTTTACTATTTGTCACTAAGCTTTAACTCGCGTCACGCGGTCAATGCTGGGATCATCCTCTAGCGCCTTAATAATCGATTTCAGATGGCGCTTATTTTTAACATTAATTTCGAAATCCATCACCGAATAGGCGCGATCAACCTCGTTAACATTCACCTTCAAAATATTGGATCCCGCTTTAGCGATTATTTGGCTCACCCCAGCCAAAACACCCTGCTCATTGCGTGCATCCATCGTTAACTTACTACGAAAGCGCACCTTGGGCTGTCCAGACCAATCTAAATGCAACCACTGATCAGCGCGTTTTCGATAGCGGCGTGTGTTCGGGCAGCCCTCTCGATGCACCACCAATCCTTTGCCTGGCGCAAAAACGCCAACAATTTGATCGCCCGGCACCGGGTAGCAACAGCTGGCGTAGTTGATCAATAGTTTTTCCGCCCCTCGGATCGACAGGGGTGCTGATTTCTTGCGCTTTTTGGTAGAAACATCCAACTGATTCAAAGAAATCAATTGCTGTGCAACCATCAGTGGCAGGCGGCGGCCAAATCCAATTTCAGAAAGTAGTTTTTTCCAACTTTTTATTTCAAACAGCTTAAGCATTTCAGCTTTATCTTCATCAGAAATCCGCTTGCCGGTAAAGCCTGAGTCTCGTAATGCTTTAGTCAGCAGGCGACGGCCCATGCTAACTGCTTCCTTGTCCTGCTGCTGGCTGAGAAAGTGTCGTATCGCAGTGCGCGCCTTCGAGGTGACGACAAAATTCAGCCACGTTGGTATTGGGCGACCATCGCGTGACGTAATGATTTCCACCCGATTACCTGATTCAAGCACCGTATTTAGTGGTACCTGATGGCCATCAACGGTCGCCCCAGCGCAGGAATTGCCCACGTGTGAATGAACCGCGTAGGCGAAATCAACCGCAGTTGCGCCAACCGGCAAGTGCCTAATCTCACCCTTGGGGGTAAAGATAAACAACTTATCGGGGTACATTTCGGCGCGCAAATGTTCCATAAACAAGCCTGAATCACCCACCGGATCCTGGCTATCCAAAAACTCGTCCAGCCAATCACTAAACAATAATTGTGGCTGACTTTTGACCGTATCACCCGCTTTATACATATAGTGCGAAGCGACGCCCGTTTCGGCGATACGATCCATTTCAACCGTGCGAATTTGAACCTCAACCAATTCACCGTGCGGCCCCACTACAATCGTATGCAAGGATTGATACCCGTTGGTTTTGGGTACCGCAATGTAGTCTTTTAAATGGTGGCTTTGTGGGTTATACAGATCGTGAACGATACCGAGCGCGTGATAACAACTGGCGCGATCTTTGACGATAATCCGTATACCGTGAATATCCTGTTGATCTTTGAATTTAACCTCACGATGGCGTTTTTTCCGATAGATGCTATAAACGCTCTTCTTGCGACCTTTGATACTAGAATACTCGATTTGCTCCTTCTTAAAATATTTTTTTAGCTCCTTGGCAATCAACTCCTCGACCGACTTTCGGCCACGCGTATTCTTCTCCAACCGCTGAGCAATCGCTTTGTAGCGACCAGGATATAAGGTTTTAAAGCATAGATCTTCTAAATCAGAACTAAACGAATACATGCCCAGCCGAGTGGCAATAGGCGCGTAAATATCCATGGTTTGCTTGGCGATTCGCCGCTGTTTTTCTACCGGCAACGAGTCGATAGTGGCCATATTATGGTAGCGATCCGCCAGCTTAATGAGCATCACACGCACATCTTTAGCCATCGCCATCAGCATCTTGCGAAACGACTTGGCCTCAGCATGCTCCCTGTTTTCGTTAGAGATTTGGCTGATTTTGCTGACGCCATCGACCATTTCAGCGACCTTATCCCCAAATCGCTCAACTATCTGCTTTTTGGTGACCGGCGTATCTTCGATAACATCGTGCAGGATAGCGGCAGCAAGCACCGTGCTATCCATCTTCATGTTCGCCAAAATCAGCGCAACCGCGATCGGGTGGTAAATATAGGGGTCGCCGCTGCGGCGAGTTTGCCCCTCGTGCGCTTCGGCCGCTAGCAAATAGGCATCGTAGACGAATTTCTGCGCATCTTCGTCGAGATAGGTTTTGATCGCATCGAGCAATTCGCTAATCAAAACACGGTCTTTACTGACGACGTGGGCCATCGCGGAATATTAGGTGTCGTCTTTTTCCGACTCGCCTGCTACGTCGCCGATCAGTTCACTTGAGGTATCGTCGCCCAGAATATCACTGGGGGCATCGCTCTGAGCATCACCCAGATCGTCCGCAGCTTCAATCATCGCGGGGCTGCTAGGCTCAGTACCCATCAGCATGCCGAGTTCTTCTTTGAGCAGCTGGTCAATATCTTGCTCAAGCGCCGATGCCACCTCAGCTTCATCTTCCACTCCTTCTTCCACTTCGTCATCCTGCAGGAAAAATCCAGTGTTGTCAGACTCTAAGATGGTTTCATCCACGAACCCATCAGCAATCTCACGCAGAGCGATTACCGTGGGCTTATCGCCGTCTTCCTCAACCAGAGCTTTAGCTCCCATCGCCAATTGACGAGCACGCTTCGCCGCAATTAGCACCAGCTGAAAGCGGTTATCCACATTTTCCAGACAGTCTGTTACCGTCACTCGAGCCATGTATCTTTCCTCTATAAAATCATTATGACTGGTTTCGACAAGCCCCAATACCATTCAAAATGGGCGTGAACCAGTGATCTCCAATACGAACGTCAACCTGTGTGACGTCTAGCCGATCAAGTGTATTAAACTTAACGGTTAAATAATAGCCCTAGAATGTAATCGTGCGAGGATTTTTTTGCGAGCTCTCGATCAAGAATCCAGCAGATCACTCAATTCAGAAAGTGCGTTGTCAAAATCATCGTTAATTACGTGGTGGGTATATTCATCCTGATGGCTTAATTCATTTCTCGCGTCACGCATACGCCGCTCAATGACTTCTTCTGAATCCTGCCCCCGCGCAACCAGCCGCTGGCGCAAAACCTCAATCGACGGAGGCAAAATAAACACGCTATCCACCATTGGTTTGTTGTCACGAACCTGACGCGCTCCCTGCCAATCAATATCAAGAATGACGTGCTTACCCTGTTGATTTAAAGCCTCAACACTTGCTAGCGAAGTACCGTATAAATGATCAAATACCTGGGCGTGCTCAAGAAAAGAATTATCTTCAATCATCGACTCAAACGTTTTCTTATCAGTAAAATGATAATCCACACCCTCTACTTCCCCCTCGCGCATCGCGCGAGTCGTGTGCGAGACCGCTAACGCAACATCATCACGAGACGTAATCAGCGCCCTGGCCAAACTGGTCTTGCCGCAACCCGATGGCGCAGAAAAGATGACCATTTTTTTCTTGGCGTCAGTCATAAGTAGTGCCCTGCTGCTTATTCCACATTCTGGACCTGTTCGCGGACTTGATCGATCAATACTTTCAAAGACACGGAAGCTTGGGTCATTCTTTCATCAAATGCTTTTGAGCCCAGTGTATTGGCCTCACGGTTGAGTTCTTGGGTCATAAAATCGAGCCGCTTTCCGCAGGGTTTATTGCTGACAATGATTAAATCCATTTCTTTAAAGTGGCTCTCTAATCGATCCAGCTCTTCAGCCACATCGCCTTTGGAAACCATCAGCGCGATCTCCTGATTTAAACGCACAGGGTCTAGGTCCTCGCTGGTTAATTCATTCAACCGGCTTTGCCACCGCTGTATTTTAAGTTGCTCAAGCCGAGGTAACTCGCCTTTTAGAGCTGAGACAATGTCGCGCATTTCATTCAATCGCACAACAATCATTTTTTCTAACCGCGACCCTTCACTATGGCGGGCATCAATCAGTCTCTTAAGTGCGCTATCCAGCGCTTTAAACACAGCCACTTCAACCGCTTTCTCATCGACAGCTGCAGCGCCCATCACACCCGGCCAAGCCAAAACTTCACCAACACTTAATGGTTGTGCCGCAGGGATAACAGTAGCAACCTGCTGTTGCCAGTTCTGTAGATTTTCAATCAAGCTTTGATCCAACAGCGTGGTATCCACACCACCATGTCGTACCAAACTAAGCGTTGCATCTATCCGGCCGCGGGCGAGCTTAGCCGCGATAGCTTCACGAATTTTAGCTTCATACGGTCTGCCCAAATCTCCCAGCTTTAAACTTAAATCGAGATAGCGGTGATTAACCGAGCGTATCTCCCAGCTTGCTACCAGTGCTTCCCCGCTGGCTTCGCCATGTGCGTAGGCGGTCATACTATTGAGCATTGATCAAATTCTCGTGATTTAAAGATACAGACTGTAGCAAATTCCCGACTGAAAATTACACGCGTCTAAACCTGCGTCTCGAGCCCCTCTATGATGCTTCCGCGACAAAACCACATCAGCGCTTGAGTATGATGATATTGGTGTCCGCTTGGTGACCCTCAACGAATACAAAGTCTGCCAAATTAATTGAGTTCTTTGAAACTGGGCCATAAAGCGTGGTCCAATCTTCATTATCATAGGCATCGATCATGGTTATCTGTCCGATCCCATTGACTTTCCCTACTAGTTTCGAAGCAACGCCTGACTCAATACTGGTTTGAATGGTTACCTTCTCACCAACGTGACGAATAACCGCAGTCATTGGCTCATACCGCCCCTCAATACTCTTAAAATAGCCCGCCCAGTCATCACCATTAAGATTTGGTCCAATCACCGCTTCGGTTAAATTCGGCTCAACTATTTCGGGTTCGGGCTCTGCGGCAGCCTGACCAGCACCGCTGTCGCTTGAAGAGCTATCATCACAAGCCGCTACGAGCAGCGCAAGTAGAGTGGACATTAACAACGCTTTTAATATCTTCATTGTATTCTTGGTTTGCCTGAATAAAGTAGGGTTAGCTCAAAATCGCGCGCGATTATAGTCGCTCTGTTTATCGTCGGGAAGCGATCTTTTTCGGGTTTAAGCGGGTGTTCAACTAAAGTTGAGCGTATATCGCCAGCAATCGCTCTCGAAACCGTTTAAACGAAAACCGGGTTTCAGCATCAGATTTGGCTTTAATAGCCAATTGCTGCGCGAGTTCCGGTTGCTCAACTAGACGCTGAAACCCTAACGCCATCGACGTCGCATCCGGCTCCACCAAATACGCATTGTCGTCATCCAAAACCTGCGTATGAGACGCAATTTTGGTCGCTACGATGGGCTTTTCGGCGGCTAGGTAGGTATATATCTTCATTGGCGTATTCACACCTTTAAGCCGTGGCGATACCAAAATATCGCCCTGCGCTAAAAACTGAGCTAATAAACCCACAGGCCGTGGCCCCAAGAAATGCACACGCTCAGCGATGCCAAGTTCTCGTGCTTGCGCCTGATATTTCTCGATGTCTTGCACAATACCGCCAATCACTAAAAACCCCAGTGAGTCAGGAATCCCAGGCTGCGCTAAAGACTCCAATACCAGCCCAACCCCTTGGTAATGTTCTAAATTACCGATATAAAGTGCTTTGGTGGGATATTGGGGTAGCAGCGCACTTAAATCATCGGCATGCCCTTCACCACCAGCTATTTGGTTGTCTGAAACGTCTTCTAGAATATCAACCGGCGTTGCAACGCCGTAGGCCAACGCCTTATCAGCAAGTGCCTGACAAACCGCCAGCACTCGGCTAGATCGCTTGACCGCGATCTTTTCAGCCCAGTCCAACGGTGCCCGCAAGGCGTTCAGCCAAGTATGGCGTTCAACCAGTTGATCACTCATCGACGAATCCATGTCGTAAACGACTTTTGAGCCTTTGATACGAGCACAAATAATGGCGATGAAAACAGATTCTTCCACTGCATGAATGACATCGTAGCGTTGTTGCACGCAGGCTTTTATGGTGGCAAACAACATGACACCATCAAGTACTAATTTCCGAAAGGAAAACCCTACCGGCAGACCCCCGAACAACGGTAACCACTTACCCACACGCTGAATACGAGTATTAACCAGCGGCAAATCCTTACCACCGGGGAAAGTCATCAAATCAATTTCGTTCCCTGCTTCACCCAGCACCTTGGCAAGGTTATAGATAGCAATAGGTGTGCCTCGCTCAGAGTAAAACGGCTGAGGTGCTAACAATAGTATTTTCATCCTGTTGCGACCAACTCAATCTTTCCAGCACCCTTATTCATTGTACTAACCACCTGTTAACGGCCACGTACTTTTGAGAGCAGAGATATCATTCGGTCAAACCATTTCTTGTGCTTTATTTTCAGTGTCGCCATTGCTCTCCCAAAACGGTGACGCAGCCAGATGCTCACCAGCCAAACAATTCCTGGCCCACTGCCAAAATTGCCAAAGCGAAACACTTTCCAGCGTAAAAAATTCATCAAAATTCTTTGCGCTGGCAATGTTTCAAGATCATAGCGTTGGTTGGTAGATTTCATTATTGCCCCAAAAATCGTGAAGTGTGTACCAAATACCAGTACAAGCGCACAAACGGGTTATAGCGCAACTTGGCTTTACTCAATGTCCACAATGTTTCGTCATTCTTAATCGCATTTTTTGATGGCTTATGCTTGCCGAAAAAATCGTCTTGATGTGATTGGTGCCGGACTCTCAGGATTTCTTTGGTTTTCGGGAACGCCACTTTACTTAAATACATGAAATTCAGCCATGGCTTCAATTCACCCGTATTGTATTGATAGATTTGCGCTGCCGGCCCGTAACGCCGCGCGCAGTCAATGATCCCTTCATGCAAAGGACGATAGTATTTGCTTTGCTCAACTTCATCCTGCCCGATAGCGTCATCGGTATGGCGAAAAACTAACCGTGGTTCACCATTGGCTTCTTGCTCATAACCAACCAAGGTAGGGTGTGGCGCCCTACAAATTTCTTCCAGAACTGGTTTAATCGTATTCGTCATCGCTGAATAAAAACTAGTGCGAAAGACATCACTAATCAAGCCTTCCAAGCTGATTTTAAAATCGCTCTGATACGGAACTAAGCGGATCGCGCCCAGAACAAAGCCGAAAATGTGTGGCGTATCCTGCCGACCATCAATGGCTTCAGCCAGATAGTGCTGAATCGTTCCCAGCCAACCAATATCTACTAGAGCGACACGATCCGATTCAAAAAAACGCTCACTCTCCAAATAGGCTTGAAAAGCCCTGTTTGGAGCGCTGGTCTGCTTTTTGACTGCAGCTTGAAACTCTGGATCATCCAATACCATTGGGAATTTTGTGGCTGCTTCCAAACTAAAATCAGCGGCATTGGCGCCGATGGGGTCGTCGATACTCAGTCCATGCCGATCCAAAAATGGTGCCAACGCCTCCGCATCCAACTTAAAAATACGGCAAATATCCCGAAAATCACGATTGCCCGCCGGAAACCGCGCCACTTGCGCATCAACCGGAGTCAGCCCCACATTGCCACATGCAGCTGATGCCAGCCCCATGCGACTGACATATAGGTAAGAAGCTTCAGGTGCGTCACCGTGGGGATAAAACCATGGCACTAACTCGTCCCAGATTTGTTTGAACATCCAGCCTTCACGCGAACAAAAATAGACGCGCTGGATATCTTCATCCTTACAACGCTCAATCAAGCGATGGATGAAGTTACACAGCAAATATCCAAAAAACCCAAAGCCATCGTTATACAGCGGATCCCGATCCTGATTCTCCTCTTCAAGTGGCATCATCCATTGATACAGATTACGGCCTTTCCAAAAATCGCGCTGTGAAGCATAAAAATTGTAGCGGGTCGCTAATGATAATCGGTGGTGCTCACCAATATCATGGATTACCAATGAGGTGATACCAAACTCAGCTGGGCGCGCCCCATCTGAAATGGGATTATCACCAACATGCATCCACCGCTGGCGATCGATACCGTAGCGCTTCTCTAACAACGGAAAAGTTGCACCTGAAGCTTTTGCACGAAAATTATCAGCAGACGAGATTACTTCTTCTACATACTGGCTCAAGCCTTTATCTTTAACCAACCACTTTAGGTATTTCGAAGGCAAGTAGATATCGGAAATCAAAAATACCCGTTTGCCGCGCTCAGCCAGTGTTTTAATCCAGCGCACCAACTGCTCGCGCGCGACGATCATCGCGCTTTCCATACGAATTTCGTAATCCGCCACCCGATTCAATAAATCAGGCTTTAGTTGATCACCAAAAATAGCTGCCAGTGTTTCAGCCATGAAATCGTCATAACGTGCCTCATGGTCTGGATTGGTTTTGCCGTTGAGGGCACGATGCGCATTTTCGATTTCGTTGCGCTTTTGTCGAACCCCCAGTGGCGTGACCTGAATACCCAGACGCTTGGCTTCATCCGCAATGAATTGCGCCACCGGAATCTTGACCATGTTTGGGTCTGGTATACGCCGGATGAACAGCGTATCAAAGATATCCAAACTCACCACATCAAATTGATCCAGCTGCGTCTCAGCCGCAGCGATCAAGCTTTCTAGATCGTAATAAGTCGTGGGTGACATTTTGGTCAGAAGGGTAATTTTGAACGCAGGCGTTTTAGCAGTGTTTGCGCCAAAACGGAACTGGAAATTTGATCAACTGGTACAATTTCCTCATGCTGCTGGTTTGCTAACTGCTCACGAACGGCCAGCAACTCTTGATCCAATGCGATTAATCGATCAACACCAGCATTAACCTGTGATTGAATCTCTACCGGACATTTGGCGAGCATATATTGACGAATCACTTCCTGATCCTGTTCACGACCAAGGATAGCTGCCTCCGATAAAGTATTACCGTCATGAATTCGATAGTTCATCAGAATTTGATCGTGCGCATAATGAACCCCATCGGGGCAAGCCAACAACAACCGAAAAATATAATCATAATCGTGCAAATATCGGATCGGCGCAAAACCACCCACTGTTTCCATTGCCGCGCGCGTCATTAGCAGATTAGACGTCGTTACCATCAAGTTGCCGTGCAAAAAACCCCGATACAGGTCATCCGCTTGCTCAAGATAAAACTGTCGATTGTTCTGGTGCCACTGATTCCAACCAAAATCAGGGTCATCCAGGGGCTGGCTGTCATCATCAATCGGGGCAACATTCGAAATCACGCAATCGGCACCCTCAGAATGCGCCACCTTTAACAAACGCTCGAGCCGGTCTGGCAAATAAACATCATCAGAATTGATGATTGAGACATATTCACCTCGCGCTTTCGCCATGCCGTTGTTGAGTGCATTGTAAGCGTCTTGATTATCCTGATAAAAATAATGCACCCGCGAATCATCGTAAGCCTTTACAATATCGGCCGTCTGATCGCTTGAGCCATCGTCGATAACGATCAACTCAAGTTCTTCAAGACTTTGATTCAGAACGCTTTCGACTGCTTCACCCACAAAACGCTCGTGGTTGTAAGCGGGCATGACGACACTGACTCTAATTTGGTCAACCATTGGTAAAAACTACTTAATTAATCCGAGGATAAGTTTCGAGTGCTGGCTACGCTATACAAAGCTGACAAGTGGTTAATTTTCGTTGCGATTGCCGCAAGCCTAGCAATTTCTGCTTGGGCCAATATTGTAGACGATGTTATCAATAATGATGGCATTGAATACCTGAAATCTGCCCGTTTAATTCTGGCGGGTGAGTGGACTGGCGCTGTCGAAACTTACAAGTGGCCGTTTTATGCAGGGGCCATCGCCTTCACCAGCTTAATCACCGGTGCCACGCTAGAGCACGCCGCAGCCTACGTTAACGCCCTATTTTTCGCATGGCTCGTCATCGCGTATTTAGGCACATTAAGGCTGCTCGGGGCTGACCGTTCCACCCTTTGGCTGGGTTTGCTGGTGGTTTTAGCCTTTCCGACGCTCAATAAAATCCGCCCTTGGTTGATTCGAGACCCCGCATTTCTGGCATTTTTCATGTCCGGAACTTACTTCTTCCTTCGCTACCATATCAGCCATCAGCTACGTGACAACATCGGTGTTTGGGTCACTATGCTGTTGGGCGCCTTGTTTCGGATTGAATCGCTGGTGTTTTTGGTGGCGATGCAAAGCTATTTTCTGAGTGGGCGTCTCGCTACAGCTACCAACCGTTGGGCCATTCGCCTTTTTTACGCACTGATCGCCATAGCCACCCTCATTTTAGTCAGTTGGTGGCATTTTGAGCCAACCGGGAATTTAACCTACCTCAGCATTTTCAGTGAACCGGGGGCGTTTCTGGAAACCGTTTGGGCGCAAGTTCTGGATGATGTTGGCCTACGCTTACACGCGATACGCACCAAGTTACTGGTCAATTATTCATCATCGCACACCGCCACAGTTTTTATCGTTTCAGCCCTAACTATCGTCGCGCTGGAAATTATCGATAAGCTGTACGTCATCTATTTTCTCCTATTTATCGCGGCATGGCGCATAGGGCTCCGTTTTCCAAATCACGCCCTGTATCGACCCTGGCGATTTCTAGTCTGCGTTGGCATCGCCATTTTGTTTGGCTTTGTGCTGATTGAATGGTTTCTGAGCGATCGCTACCCCTTAGCCGTAAGTATGCTCATCTTGTTGTACGCACCCATTTTACTCAACCATTTGCTACAGAACCGGCATGTCAATCTAGCAAAAGGTCGATGGTTTTGGTTCCTAATGGTTTTGATCGTTTTATCAGGACTCAAAGGCTTAGATCTTTACACCCATAAAGCGAACCTAAAACAGGCCGGGCGCTGGCTTAAGTATAATGTTGCGGAAGATGCCAAAGTTTATACTAATGATCGGATTCTTGCGCATTACGCCGAACGCAATAACGTCCACACTGCGCCTTACTGGCCGGATTGGGAACACTATAAAATCGATGCCTTATTGGCTCGGCCAAGATTCGATTATTTAGCCTTTTACGTCAAACGTGACCACCCAGATTACGCGACCAAGCTTCCTATCCTGTTACGCCAAGAGCCGATACAGGTGTTCGACAACGGCAAAGGCGCCAAAGTAGTTATCTTGGAAATGAGAGAAAATAGGCTCAAAGGCCATTGATTAAGGAGCTAATCGGGCGATAGCTTTCTCAGCCACCCTATCGGTGCGATGAAAAACTAAACTTTGATAAAGCCAGCGCAGCGGCACTAAAAATTGCGCGGCCTTTATTCATGGTTTCTTTCCATTCCAGTTCCGGCACTGAATCAGCGACGATCCCGGCACCCGCTTGAATATGCAGGGTATTGTTATGGATAATCGCGGTGCGGATTGCAATCGCCGTATCCATATTGCCATTCCAGCCGATATAGCCGATAGCACCAGAATAGATACCGCGCTTCACCGGCTCCAAATCTTCGATGATTTCCATCGCCCGGATTTTAGGTGCACCAGAAACCGTGCCAGCCGGGAAGGTCGCTCGCAGCACGTCAATCGCGTCCAAACCTTCTTTCAATTGTGCGACCACATTTGACACAATATGCATAACGTGTGAATAGCGCTCGATCGTATCTCGTTCTGTGACTGTCACCGTCCCTGTCTTCGCCACCCGCCCCGCATCATTACGACCCAAATCGACCAACATCAAGTGCTCAGCCAACTCTTTCGGGTCTGCTAACAATTCTGCCTCCATTGCCAAATCATCGGCCTCGTCCCGGCCACGCCGGCGAGTGCCAGCGATCGGTCGTACCGTCACCTCATTATCCTCAAGCCGCACTAATATCTCGGGCGAAGAACCCGCAATGTGTGAGCCATTCATGTCAAGATAATACATATACGGCGACGGATTCAAAGTCCGCAAGGCACGATACAAATCCAGCGGATCGGCGTCAAAATGTGCCGACATGTGCTGCGATAACACCACCTGAAAAACATCACCATCAGTGATGTACTGCTTACAACGCTTGACCGCATCCATAAATGGCTGCTTTTCAAAACTCGACATAAAGTCCGACTCTTTAATCGCGCGCGGTGTTTTAGGATAGCCGCGCTCAGGCATTGGCTGCTGAAGCTGGGCTTCAATGTCACTCAGCCGCTGCTGGCCGTGTTCATACGCCCGTGCTTGATTGGGATCGACATGAACAATTAAAAACAAACGCCCCGAGAGGTTATCGAATACGACAACTTCTTCAGCCACCAACAATAAAATATCTGGCGCATCGATCAAGTTAGGCTTTTGATTAGGTTGAAAATGTGGCTCGATATAGTGCACCGTATCAAAACCAAAATGCCCGACCAAGCCGCCCGTAAACCGTGGCAAGCCAGAGAAATCAGGTACTTTATAGCGCTGCTGATATTGCCTGATTTCTTCCAAGGGATCACCGACACGCTCACAACGTACAATGGTATCGCCATCCGTTTCGGTTAGCACAAAATCCTCAATCGCGATCCGCCTGGCGCACGGTAGCCCAATGATTGAATAGCGCCCCCATTTTTCACCCCCTTGTACCGACTCAAATAAAAAACTGTAAGGCTGGCCTGCGAGTTTTCGGTAGGTGCTGAGCGGCGTTTCGTAGTCAGCCAGGATTTCCCGCACCAGCGGCACGTGGCTATAGCCTTCGGCGGCGTAGCGAGTCAGGTCGGAGGGCTGTGTAATCATGGGGCTTCATCAGGCTTAAGTGTTGGAAATCGCGCGATTAGTACACGATTATAGGTTGGGTGCACAGTCTATTGGCTACGCCAACGCACGGCCTGCCCAACGATAGCAGGGATGAGTCTCACCCTGATTTAGATAAATTAAGCTAATTCAAACCATTTTTGGATGTCAGCGAATTGATCAACCTCAGCCAATGGGTTTAAGGTGCCTAGATCAGTACCTTGATTATACCCATAAGATACTGCAATAACAGGCATGGCCGCTGCCTGCGCAGCATGAATGTCATGCGCCGAATCGCCCACCAGCAAAGCCTCTGCTGGCTTGATGCTCATTTCTTCCAGCGCGCACAGCAAAGGCTCGGGGTCAGGTTTTTTCTTGCTGCAGCTATCGCCAGCAATAATGGACGCAAAATAGTGGCTGATTCCGAGCTGATCCAACAAGGGCAAAGTACAACTACCCGCCTTATTGGTAACGCAGCCCAAAATAAACCCAGCCTCACTCAAATGGGTGAGGGTTTCAGCCACGCCATCGTACATCCTGCTATCAACACACACATGGTGCTGGTAGTAATCCATGAAAATGGGTAGGGCCCGGTCGAATAGCTCAGCATCTGGCTCACCGTCAAAATCACCAGTCAATGCGCGCTTTACCAGCTTGGGGATACCATTGCCGATCCAGCCCGCAACACGCTCTTTGCTAACCGCCTCAAAGCCGAGCGCCACCAATGTCGCATTGGCTGCATTGCCAATATCGGGCGCCGAATCAACCAGCGTGCCATCCAAATCGAACAAAATCCCCTTAACCGCCAACCGCGCTGGTGACGCTGAATGCTCTGTATTCATGGTATCTCTACGTGGCTTAAGCTTGTTCTAACTCGGCTAGCATTTCGCCGACGATGGTATCGTAATGATGGGGGTCGGAGTCTTTACCAAAACCGTAAATGCCCGAACCTGATACGAAGGTATCTGCACCCGCCTCGGCGATTTCGCGAATATTATCCACTTTAACCCCGCCGTCGATTTCCAGACGTATGTCATAGCCACTATCATCAATCAGCTTTCTGGCTGCACGCAGCTTATCCAGCGCTGAGGGTATAAAGCTTTGCCCGCCAAACCCTGGGTTGACCGACATAATCAAAATCATATCGATTTTGTCCAGCACATAATCTAGATGCGACAAGGGTGTGGCAGGGTTAAACACTAAGCCTGATTTGCAGCCCGACTCTTGAATCAGGCCCAAAGAGCGATCAAGATGTTCCGAGGCTTCCGGGTGAAAAGTAATATAGCTGGCTCCCGCCTTAGCGAAATCAGGAATAATCCGATCCACCGGCTTGACCATCAAATGCACGTCAATCGGCGCGGTAACGCCGTGGCTGCGTAGTGCATCACAAACCAAGGGACCGATGGTCAGGTTTGGCACATAATGATTATCCATGACATCGAAGTGCACGATTTTCGCACCGGATGCCAATACATTATCCACTTCTTCACCGAGTCGGGCGAAATCTGCCGAAAGAATCGACGGCGCAATGGCGAAATCAGTCATAAATTATTTCCTAAAAAATGGTGTCCGGCGACCTTACCCCAAAGCGCCGGACTGATCTGCATTTCCTAAGTAATAGCCTTATCTAAGCTGGGAGGAATAGATGGCTTGGTTTTTGGGATCTCTTAATCGCCTATTTTCAAGCCTACGGCCGAACGTAACTATAGCCCTGCTCTTGCAACTCCATGATCCGGGCAACACCGGCTGGCACCATTTGCACGCCTTCTAACAAGACTGGTTTTTGACCTGATTTCTTTTCCACCCCTGCCATGGTATTACCGCAGGCACTAAAGGTCATCTCTTGCATCGCTAAGCTTTCAACGCGGTCTTTTTATCCACTTTTACCCGTTAGTAAACCCAAGCCAGGGCCATAAGCGACGATTTCAATGTCGATATTGTCAATGCCATAGTGCTTTTGTAGATTGACCGCATTATTCAGCGCAATCTTCTGGGTGCGCGCATCATCGGTGCTGACTTGTATCACGATTTTATGCTCACCCTCTGCCATCGCAGCCAGCGAAATCATCATCGTCAAACCCAATATAAGACCTGCTACTAATTTTGATATTACGCTCATCATTCTCTCCTCATTTCAGTGGTTTTAATAGGTCTAGAACAGACCGCTAGAAGTTGACCACTTTAGTCAGGATTTGTCCAGTGCGTAATGAATAACCTCTACATCATCGATATTGAAGCCTTCGACAATAAACACCTCCCAGCCAATCATGCCCCTAGTTGCGTTGACTAATCCTCATCACAAAAACCATTAAAACAACGGCCTTTGAAAGCCACGAATGAAAAGACTAACGTCTTGCTTAAAAAAACTTGATGGGCTAGAGTCACCGCTCCTTATCAAGGTTCTCGAAAGAGTGAAACGGGAAACCGGTGCGTCAGCCTCACAGCATGATAATTCCGGTACTGCCCCCGCAACGGTAAGTGGGTTTAAACAGACCTCAGCCACTGTGTTTGTAGCGAAGCAACATGGGAAGGCGTTTGTTTAATATTAAGTGTAATGTCGATATCGATACCATTTTTTAGCCCCACGAGTCCGGAGACCGGCCTTGGTAATTCGATGTAGCAAGCTTGAGCTTGCTGCTTACTCAAGTTTTGCACGGGGCCGTGCATTGATGGGAATCTACTTATGCCATTACCTTATAAAGCTGGCATTGCCAGCGCCGTTATTATTGCACTATCCCCAGTATCAACCACCGTTGCCGAAAACACCAACGACGACCCGATTACAATCGTAATTACCGGCACGCGCACTGCGCAAACGGTTGATCAATCATTAGCGCCGGTTACCGTCATCACCCGTGACGACATTGAGGCGAGACAAGCCACCAGCGTCGAAGAAATCCTACGCGGCACGCCCGGTTTGACCATCACCAACAATGGTGGAGCGGGCAAAGAGTCATCGATTTTTTTGCGCGGCACTGAATCTGA
Organism: Candidatus Poriferihabitaceae bacterium; assembly: GCA_965249035.1. Lineage (GTDB taxonomy): Bacteria > Pseudomonadota > Gammaproteobacteria > Arenicellales > Poriferihabitantaceae > CBDFKV01. The sequence continues at coordinate 1,621,929 of CBDFKV010000007.1, forward strand.
CCACGTATTGGTATTAATTGATGGTATCAAGATTGGTTCAGCTACCAGTGGCAAAGCCGCCTTTCAGAACATCCCACTTGAGCAAATTGAACGCATAGAAATCGTGCGTGGGCCACGATCCAGCTTATATGGTTCTGAGGCTATTGGCGGCGTTATTCAGCTGTTCACCCGCAAACCCGCCGGAGCCACCCAACCTGAAATCAGTGTTGCTGTGGGTAGCCACTCGACCCAAGCATTTACCGCCGGTTTATCCGGTGCCAACGGTAAAGGTGGATGGTATAGCACCCAATACGCCAACACTAAAACCGACGGTTTTGATAGCTGCCGAGGTAAGCCTTTCCCTGAGGGTGCTGGCTGCTTTACGAGCGAACCTGATAAAGATGGCTACGACAATCAATCATTGTCCTTAGCTGGCGGCATACAGTTGGGGCAGCGCATTAACATTTCTGCCCGTGCTTTGAGTGCAGAAGCCGATACCGAATACGATGGCAGCTTGGTTAACCGCTCGGAAAGTACTAATTCTGTGCTCGGTTTGAATACTTACATCACTGTTACAGATATCTGGAAGCTGTCTTTGCTGATGGGCCAGTCAGAAGATGAGTCTGATAACTTTAAGGACCAGACTTTCGTCAGCCGTTTTGATACCACCCGTGATTATGTGACGCTACAAAATGATGTGCATATAGGTGATGCCTTGGTAACACTCGGCACCGATTACTACAACGACAAAGTGGATAGCACAACCACCTACAATGTCACCAGCCGTGACAACATCGCCTATTTCATGCAATACCAAAACCAAATCGGTCAAACCGACCTGCAATTGGCGTTGCGAAGCGATGACAATGAGCAGTTTGGAACTGAAACCACGGGCGGCCTTGCACTCGGCAGAGATTTGGGTGATGGCTTACGTCTGACGGCTTCTTACGGAACCGCGTTCAAGGCACCGAGTTTTAATGATCTGTATTTTCCGGGCTTCGCCAATTCAGATCTAGATGCAGAAACCGCCGATAGCATTGATATTGGCCTGAGTGGCCGCAGCGGTCACAGCCAGTTTGCTGTCAACCTGTTTGAGACTAACATCGATAATTTGATCACGTATGACATTGCAGCCAACCAGCCCATCAATGTTGGTAAAGCCCGTATCACAGGCGTTGAATTGAGCTTTTCAACCCCCGTTGTAGGTTGGATACTGGATTCACAGCTGACCTTGCAGGCACCACGTAACAAAGGCGAAGGGGAACAGAACGGCAACACCTTGGCGCGTCGTGCTGAGAATAGTGTACGTATCAGTATGAATCGTCAATTCGGAGCGCTCAAGGTCGGGGCGACGATCAATTCCCAAGGCCACAGCTTTGATGATCTTGCCAATAGCAAGCGCCTAAACGGCTTCACCACACTCGATCTGGGCGGAGAATATCAGCTCAACAATGACTGGTCATTGGGACTGAAGGTGAATAATGTGTTGGATGAATCCTACGAAACAGCAAGCTACTACAATCAGGATGGGATCAATGCGATGCTGAAATTACGTTATCGCCCTGGCCAGTAGCTTTCCGGGTAATCACCTTTTGGACGATAGGTTCATCCACCAACCCATGGCCAGCTTTCAATGGGTAAGATGATGGGCTTGAAGACCATCATCATAATTGCTGCTTTTTGTGGGCTAGCTCTGCAGCCTACAGCCTATTCAAAAACAGTCAATGATACGATCGTTGTCACTGACGATATCGGCAATACAGTCCAACTTGATGCCCCCGCCCGACGTATCATTAGCCTAGCGCCGCATAACACCGAAAACTTGTTTTTTGTCGGCGCAGGAAAATGGTTAGTCGGCGCAGTTTCGTTTAGTGATTACCCATCGGCGGCTAAGAAGGTGCCGGAAGTGGGCCGATATGATCGAGTTAACATCGAAGCCATCCTTGCGCTGCAACCAGACTTGGTGGTGGCCTGGGCATCGGGCAACCCCCTAAAATCAACCCAACGATTGATTGAGCTGGGGGTTCCGGTGTTTTATTCAGAACCACACAACTTTGCTGATGTATTAAACAATATGCGTCAGTTTGCGACACTCACCGGCACTGAAAAGCAATCGGCTGAACCGATAAAAACGCTAGAACAACGCTATATAGCGTTGACTGAAAAATATGTTGATAAGCCGGCAGTTTCCGTTTTTTATCAGGTCTGGAACGAGCCGTTAATCACCCTCAATGGTAAACACACGGTTAGCCATGCTATTCACAGTTGCGGCGGTAAAAATGTATTTGCTAATTTACCCATCATCGCACCCACCATTAGTACGGAAAGCGTAATCGCAGCGAATCCAGATGTCATTCTGATATCCGGACCAGAGAAAGATCACCCTCATTGGAAAAATGAGTGGCAGGAATGGTCAAACATGAATGCCGTCAAAAACCAGCAACTGGTATTTGTCAATCCCGACTGGGTAACCCGGCCAACCGCACGACTGGTTGATGGCACGCGTTCAATTTGTGAAATTCTGGAAAAATCGAGACCCAAAAACTAACCTCTCAAAGGCTGAAAACAGTCTGATTTAATGCCAAGTTTTGGTAAATACCGCAATTGACTCAACATGCGCGGTTTGCGGGAACATATCCACCGCACCCGCTTTGGCCAAGGTATAGCCGTGTTCATTCACCAGCACATCGGCATCACGAGCCAACGTTGCCGGATTACAGGAAACATAGACAATCAACCCAGGTTGCAAACGCGGCACATAGTTTTTGACCAATTCGTAAGCACCCGAACGTGGCGGGTCGAGCAGCAATTTATTGAAGCCTGATTGTGGTAGTTGCTCGGCGATTTGTTCGCTGTGCAAATCGGCTTTTTCAAAGCTCGCATTAGTGATAGCGTTGATCTCCGCATTTAGGCGGCCTTGCTGCACCATCGAGTCTTCGCCTTCAATCCCCAATACGCTAGCTCCACTGCGAGCGACCGGAAGGGTAAAATTACCCAGGCCACAGAATAAATCCAGCACTGCATCGTCGGTGGTTAACGCCAAAAACTCAACGGCTTGGGCCACCAGGCGCTGGTTGATGTCACCATTGACCTGAATGAAATCAAACGGCCTAAATTGCAGCCTTAAATCAAACTCGGTCAAGTCGTAATACAGCGGCTCTGGCTCAGCAGGCCACAAGGGCGCAATCGTGTCTAAGCCCCCTGGTTGCAAAAATAGCTGTACCGCATGCTTTTCCGCATACTGCGCCAGGAGCATCAAGTCATCGGCGCTCAGTGGGTCTAGGTGCCGCAGGATCAACGCCACCGTGTTGTCGGCAGCAGCGACTTCAACCTGCGGAATACGCGTTGGAATACTCAAGCCTTCGATCAATTGATGCAGCGACGGTAGTAAATGGGAGATTCGCTCATCCAATGTTTTGCAAGACATCAAAGAAGTGATGTAGCTGGCCGCGCGCTCACGAAAACCCACCAAAATACCCCCTTTTTTTGGCACAAATCGCACACCAGGCCGTGCCTTTCGGCGGTAATGCCAGAGTGAAGACTGCATGGGTGCTAACCACTCGTGCGGCTCAACCTTGCCAATCCGAGTTAAGTTATCAACCAGCACCTGCGCCTTGAAGATGATTTGCTGTTTGGGGTCAAGATGCTGCATCGCACAGCCACCGCACACCCCAAAATACTCACACGGCGGCTCCACTCGGTGCGGGCTAGGGCTTAAGATTTGCTCCAGCCGCCCAATAAAACGGCGTCGCATTCGCTTAAGCGGCGTATAGATAATTTCTTCACCCGGCAACGCGCCTTCGACGAACACTACGTTTTCTTTAAACCGCACCACACCCGCACCATCGTGACTTAACGACGGTGATACGGTCGTGGTTTGGGGATCATTTCTCTTTCTGGCCATGAGGTATAATTGCCTAGTCGCTCGGGTGTCTGCACCTGTTATTGTTAATTCTCGGCCATCGGGCCGCAAGTGCACAGGTTATCAATGGATGCTTTAATTGATCAGGTTCTTCATACCATTCTAAACGCCGCCATTTGGCGCGGCACGTGGTATCTGGAGCCCATGACCCTACTCATCGTCGGCATCGTCGCTTTTCTTATCTTGGCTATTCGCCGCCGATACTAGCACCAACCTCAATCGACGCTTTTCCATTTTTGTGGTTTTCAGCACAAATCTATTGAACCCTGAGCGGTACATTATCACCACCTAATCAATAGCAATGCTATAGCAACAACACTATAGCAAAATGGAGGTCGTAATGAGTTACTTAGAACTGATCGGAATGTTTGGCGTCAGCCTCTACGTGCTTTCGTACTACCTGCTACAACGGGGAAAACTGGAAGGCCAAGGTCTGACCTACGTCGTCATGAATTTAGCCGCAGCAAGTTTTGTGCTCATCAGTTTAACCAAAGACTTCAACCTAGCATCCGCTGTTATCCAAGGGTTTTGGATTACGATTAGCGCGCTGGGAATCATTAGGATCACCCTGCTACGCAAGGCTAAAATAAATAACGAGCAACCAAACCGAGCGGCTCGCTAACCTAGGCTAACTATAAACCGGGAAATCAGCGCACAGCGCCCTGACTTTCTGCTTCACTTCGCTGATCACCGAATCGTTGCTGATATCGTCTAATACATCACAAATCCACGCCGTAATGATTTCAATTTGTGGCTCTTTAAAGCCCCGTGTCGTGACCGCAGGCGTGCCCAAACGCAAGCCACTGGTGACAAACGGTGAACGCGGGTCATTCGGCACCGCATTCTTATTGACCGTAATGTTCGCACGCCCCAAGGCCGCGTCCGCGTCTTTGCCAGTAATACCCTTTTTGATCATATCCAGCAAAAACAGGTGGTTGTCGGTGCCACCAGAAACAATATCGTAACCACGCGCCTGAAATGCCGTTGCCATGGTTTGGGCATTAGCCACTACTTGCTTTTGATAATCGACAAATCCCGGGTCCATCGCCTCTTTAAACGCCACCGCTTTAGCGGCGATGATGTGCATCAACGGACCTCCTTGAGTGCCGGGGAAAATGGTTGAATTCAGCTTCTTTTCGATGCCTGGGTTTTTGCGCGCCAAGATCAAGCCGCCGCGTGGGCCACGCAATGTTTTATGCGTGGTAGTGGTAGTGACATCAGCTATTTGAACTGGATTAGGATAAATACCCGCCGCCACTAAACCCGCGACATGGGCCATATCGACCATTAAATAAGCGCCCACTGAATCGGCGATATCACGAAAACGTTGCCAGTCCATGATTCGTGAATAGGCCGAAAAGCCCGCGACGATCATTTTTGGCTGATGTTCTTTAGCCAATGCTGCCACTTCATCGTAGTCAACTTCACCGGTGTCCAGATCGAGGCCATACTGATAGGCATTATAAATCTTGCCCGAAAAGTTGACGTGCGAACCGTGGGTCAAGTGACCGCCGTGCGCAAGGCTCATGCCCAGCACCACGTCACCTGGCTCCAGTAAGGCCATATACACACCCGCATTGGCTTGAGAACCTGAGTGTGGCTGCACATTGGCAAAATCTGCGCCGAATATTTCTTTCGCTCGGTCAATCGCCAGTTGCTCAGCAATGTCAACGAACTCACAACCCCCGTAATAACGCTTGCCTGGATAGCCTTCGGCATATTTGTTGGTCAGCATCGAACCCTGCGCTTCCATCACACGTGCGCTGGTATAGTTTTCTGAGGCGATCAACTCGATGTGCTCTTCCTGGCGACGGTATTCCTTTTCCATCGCGCCCCAAAGCTCGGTATCAAGATCAGCTATTCGGTCGGTTTTTTTAAACATGGCGGTTTCTTCAGCTAGATGAATGCAAGTGGCGAATTCTAACCAAGAATGATCCAGAAAGGTAAGGACAAGCTGAGATAATTCAGCGATACGACCAATCGGGCTAATGCGCTATGGGGATCAGCCGTCGCGTTCAGGCAAACAATCAGAGAACTAGGATACAATTCAGGCTCGTATACAACCAATAGTGACACAGGATAGAACTATGGCAACAAAAGAAGATTTCACCGAAGAACAATGGCAATTGATACTCGACGTACCGGTTATGGTCGGCATGGGTGTCATGATGGCGGGTAAAAGTGGCGTGGGTACCATGAAAGAGTCATTCGCAATGACTAAAGAAATGATTACTGCCGTGCAGTCTTATCCTGGCAATGAATTAATTCAGTCGGTGGTGGACGCCCGGATCAAGAATAAGGAGAAATCAACCGCTGAAGCGATCAGGAATAATCCCTATCGTGCTGGAGGCCGAGAAGGCATTGCTGACGCAGCCGTTGAAAAGTGTCAGCAAATATCCCGCTTATTGGCTGAAAAATGCTCTGAACAGGAAGCCGAAGAATTCAAGCAATGGTCCATGGGTATCAGCGAAAAGGTGGCAATGGCTGCATCAGAAGGCGGCTTTTTGGGCTTTGGCGGCACGCTAGTCAGCGATGAAGAAAAGAACGTTTTGAACCAAATCTCTAACGCTCTCGGCGTTCAAGTTTTAAACGCCTAGCAAGCAGGTGCTTACGATCAGCGTCGCTGCAACCCGGCGGCGCTGGTAGCTTATAAAGCCCAGCTTCACTGACCGCGCCGAATGATAAACAGGCCGGTTACAATCAACGCCAGCGATACCAATAAGTTCAGAGAAATCTGTTCTTTGAGAAAAAGCGCACCCAAAGCAACCCCAAAAATCGGGATTAAATTCAGGCCGGTCGAAAAAGCCGACATACCAATCGTCTGGATCAGGTGATAGCGCAAAATGTAGCCCAATGCTGTTGGGAACAAGCCCAGATAAACCAATCCAATCCAGCTGGTGCTAGAAAAATTAGTCTGCGGCACCCCTTCTATGGTGAGCGTCAACGCTAATAAACTCAGGCTGGCCATTCCCAGCACCAGGGCTGAAATCTGAATCGCCGAAAAACGACCCAAACGACGAATGATCAAGCCTGACACCACATAGCAAGCAGAACCCAAAATAGCGGCACCTTGACCCAGCAAGTTCTCGCCCAGGCCCTGCAACGCATCCCACCCTACCAATACCAAAATACCGCTAAAACCCAGCAGTGCACCGGTTATTTTGGCGCGCGACAACCTATCGTCGTTAGTGGTGAAATGACTACCGACTATCGCCATAAACGGCCCCACTCCCATTAATATCGAGGCAACACCCGCATCGATACTTAGCTCTGCCCAAGAAATCAAAAAGAAAGGTATGACCACGTTAAGCGCCATAATGAGCCCCAGCAAGCGCCACTCTCTGCTGGTTTCCGGCCATTCAATGCCCTGGTAAATAACGATCGGCAACAAGGCTAAAAAGGCAATCACCACCCGAATCGTCGCTAACCAAAGCGGGCCGGTTTCGGGCACCACCACCTTGATCGCCATAAATGCCGAAGCCCAAACGATGGTCAAGCCAATCAGCAATCCCATATCCCACGGGGTCGGCTTACGAATACTGGAAGAAATTGACGGGCGGCTCATGGCGTGGACTATAGCTGATATTTTTTCCTATTCGATGGCCTCAACGAGTATTTACCACAGATATTTTTGGGCTATCTAATCAGGAGAGAATCTATCAACCATCAGTCGGTTGTGAGAACAATTAAAACAGCTTCCACCGATTAGCGCGACGAAGCTCAGCCGCACAGCTTTGGTATTGTTGGCGATAGCGATTAGCGCGATCCTCCACCCGCCTAGCCACATTGATGAGCCAGCCCTTGTTTTGGTAACTACCCCGCGCGTAACCGCCCTGACCTTCGTGATAATTAAGGTATTGGGCGTAGGCGTCGAGCTTGGGGACTTTGTTTTGTAAATAACTGCTATGCATATACCATTGGATGAAATCGATCGCATCCGCAAAGCTGCTTCGCCGGCTGAGTACTGATCCTGTTTCACGGCGATAATTCGCCCAGGTAGAATCCAGTGCCTGCGGATAACCATAGGCATTGCTCGCACGTCCGTAAGGAATAATGCCCAGAAAATAACGCATCGGTGGTTTAGCGCGCGCACGAAATCCGGACTCCTGCGCCATGATCGCCATGGGCACCACCACATCCCCGTTCCAACGATCAGCCGCTTTGACGGAAGCGCGATACCAGCGCGGTTTTTGCTCGAAAATCGTACACAGGTTGTCTTGTGCGGCGGGTGGAGTGGTAATACAGCCACTGACCAGGATACTGCCAAGCAGCAAGCCAGCTATAGGTATTACACGGATACCTCGATTAATTATTTTCACGATCTGCGACAAAATGAATTATGCCGAAGATAGCAAAATTGACTGTCCGACCCATGAACGAATGGCCTGAGGCCAGGCGATGGCAGCGCATATTGCAAAGGAGTATCGATAACCACACGTCTTACCAGTCATTGCGAGAAGCGTAGCGACGCGGCAATCTATACTTACAATTTATACCAACAGATCACCGCGCTACGCTCGCGATGACCAAGGCTTATTCGGTCGGTATTTTTCTGCCAGATTCTCTCGGATTAATAACGATCTAACCGATCAGTAGTGCCCAAAAGGCGAGCGAATTTCCCCGCCAACTAATCCAGCAGCAAGCTAATAATTGGACTCAAAACCGCAAACCCGCTCGGTGGCGTCGCTCGAACGCCATTTAGCTTGACCAGCCGTCCATAGCCACCTTGGGTGCCATGCTCGCCACCGTGCATGGTGCCGACATAAATATGGTTACCATGGTCGGTAATCGCCCAGGCCCCTTCTTCTGCCGACGATTCGCAGGCCACACTCCAGCTTGCACCATTATTGTAAGAGGCCAGTACCACGCTTGCGCTATTTTTAGGCTGGCTCTTAAACCCGGCTGACGCGGTCGCGAGCAGGATAGGTGCGCCCGTTCTGGAATGATACGTTTGCGCAAAGCCCGTGATATGACTGTAGCTGTTATTTCTGGCATGCTTTTTAAGTACGCCATTTTTAAGTGACCAAATTTCTGTATTAGCACCAATCGCACCATATTTAGCCGTCCCAAACCACAGTGTGTCAGCGATCGACTTGGCGCGAAATACGCGAACGTTTTCGCCCAATTCAGAGCGAATAGTTTTGTTGCTCCATTGCCCGCCATCACTGGATTTAAGCCAGCGGCCCTCGCCGTTTAGCACCGAAAATGCGTACAAGGCGTTTTGGTGAGAAATGATCTCACGGATATAACCTGGCTCGCCTGCGATGGATGCTTTGTGCCAACTGTTCGGGGCACCCGTCTGGCTATACCAGATTTCGCCGCGCTCCTTAGATGGCTCCACAATTGCGGCGCTATAAAGCAGCCGGCCATTATGCACTTCGAGGCTGCAGGCAATCGGGTAGTTAGCCGTATGCACTCGCTGCCAATCGGTGCCATTGCGGGTACGAAACAACCGCCCGTCTTCTTCGGTCGCCGCATACAGATAGTCACCAAATTGCTTGAGCGCACAGACTGATTCCGACCGGCCTAAATCGACTTGCGACAAACCTTCCAATTCCTGCGTGCTATTGGTCGCTTTGTTATACCGATACGCCATCCCTGTATTCGGATTTGCGCCATATCCGAACAAGCCGACATAGAGGTGATCTTTAAACGACTCCAGGGCAAAAACACCGCCATTGCTGGAGGTAAATTTTGCCACTGACGTACACGATACAGCGATGGCCTGATTGGAGCCAATCAGGCTGAAGAGCAATAACGCGGGCTGAAGCAATCGTTTGGCGATCATAAATATCAGTGGCTGCGGCAAGTTCGCTCAAAAGCTGTATGTATCAGCTGGGAGACAAAAAGCAGAGTATTGAATAAGGGTGATTTTCAACCGAGTCTACGACTGAGCACTGAATAATGTATGAATGTGCTGCGCTGCCACAATTTCCCCTCTATTCGCATATTCCTTGACTTGTATCAGACCAAAATATCCGTATTTATAATAAGCTTATCAATCGAACCTTCACTCATAACCATGACTCAATCTTTCACCTTAATCACTCACCATGAAACTCATTCTCGTTCTCGTCGATACCACCGAAGCCAGCCAACAGCGTATTGCCGTCGCGGCCGAATACGCCGCCAAAATGGGTGCGCACTTAAGCGGTTTATTTGTTATTCCTGAGGTTAAATTCCCCAAGTATGTAGAGAACGTCTTACGCAAGAGCGCGTTTAAGCGCCTTGAAGAGGGCTTTGCAGATCAAATTGAAGTGGCTAAATCTGAATTCATGGCAGCCACCACGCAAGTCGAAGGCGGCGTCAGTTGGATCGCAGAAACCGGCAACATCAGTGACGTGTTATTGGGCTATTCGCGCTGCGCGGACATGATCGTGCTGGGCCAACATGACGCCGATCAGGATGACAGCTCCGTTTTAGTAGAACCAGACCAGATTATTCTTCGCTCAGGCCGGCCCGGGTTGGTAGTGCCCTACGTCAAAATCCCAATGCAGCGGCTGGGTAAAAAAGCAGTGATCGCCTGGAATGGCTCACGTGAAGCCGCCAGAGCACTGCACGACGCCATGCCTTTACTTAAATTAGCCCAACAAGTCGAAGTCTGTGCGATCACCGAGCCCAAAACCGTCGCCGCCACCTTTGCCAAACTCGAGCGAATTAAAGAATACCTCGCCAAGCATGAGATTGACGCGACCATAGTCCGCATCCCGAAAACCGACCTATCAGTCGGGGCTGAACTACTCAATCATCTGGTTGATAGCGGCGCTGATCTGTTAGTAACTGGCGCCTACGGCCATAAGCGCTTACGCGAAATCGTACTGGGTGGGGTGACGCGTGATTTGCTGGAACATTCCAGCATTCCGGTTTTGATGTCGCGGTGACAGAGTTGCTGTTTAAAGCCTGATAAGCTCTGCAGTATCTATTTACATTTGTCAGCTTTACTCAAAGCCGTCATTCAACGCTTGAATAATGCATGGAAGAGAGCAAAAACAAAGAAGAGAATAACTGGCCGTTTAAAATATCGTTTACTATTACAATAGTATGGATATCCATCTGGGTTTGCATTCTTATCTATCGATATGGCTCACAGTTATACACTCCTGAGACTTATAAGATTTTCAGTTTAAATGAGGCTGGTGATTTCTTTGCAGGAGTTTTTGCTCCACTTGCATTCTTCTGGCTTGTTCTTGGTTATTTTCAACAACAAAAGGAGTTACGGCTAAATACAGAAGCGATACTTCTTCAACAGAAAGAAATGGAGCAACTTGTCGGAGCAAATAAAGACATGATCAAGATAGAAGAAGGTAAAGCAGCGCCACATCTTCAGCTCGGAATAGTTGAACAAAAAGGATCTCGAATTTCTATAGGTTGGATAAATGGAGGCGCTTTAGTTTTTGAGGCAAGGTTTGTTGGTTTTGGAGATGAAGAAAGTAAGGATAGCTGGACAATTGAAGGAAAATTTACAGAAGATAAAACTTTTAATCCTACAACTATTTTGAAAGCAGGAAGCTTTGGAACGCTAACCTTCAAAAGTAAATGCTCGAGCCCCGAAGAATTTTTTAAAGAACGTAGTGGCTTTCTTTTTGCTTATAAAGACACTACTGGTAAAATTCGAAAAATAAACTATGATTGGTGGGGTAATCAGTTTGGTTCTGATTACGAGTCCGACCTAAAAGACGGTTTTGAGATAGTTTAACCCAACCAATGAATCCTCTGATATTAAGTAATCCGATGGGCAATTCGCTGACCATTAGCACTCACAATTACAATAATCGCCTGCCCCAGCGACACATAATTTGGGAGTTAAATCGTCCGCGCAACCTCATGTAAACGCAGCAGTTGGGCCAACAACGCTTCCATTTGCCCTAACGGCCAGGCGTTAGCACCATCGCTCCAAGCATTGGCTGGGTCGGGGTGCGATTCCATAAATAGGCCATCGATGCCGACTGCGACGGCGGCTTTTGCCAGCACTGGAACAAATTCGCGTTGGCCGCCTGATTTGCCATCGGCGCCGCCGGGCAATTGCACTGAATGGGTGGCGTCAAACACTACCGGGCAATTGCTTTCACGCATAATCTCCAGATTACGCATATCCACTACCAAGTTGTTGTAGCCGAAGCTGTTGCCGCGCTCACAGACTGCGATTTGCGCGTCCGGTGCGACTTGCTTGGCTTTGGCGACGACGTGTTTCATTTCTGGGCCGGATAAAAACTGGCCTTTTTTGATGTTGACCGCCACACCCGAGCGCGCGGCTGCTTCGATCAAGTCGGTTTGCCGACACAAAAAAGCCGGAGTTTGAATCGCGTCAACGGCTTGGCTGGCGGCGGCGACGTCTTCAGGTGAATGCACATCCGTCAGCACTGGCACACCGATTTGGGCTTTAACATCCTGCAGAATCCTCAAGCCTTCGTCCCGCCCTGGCCCACGCTGCGAGGTGCCAGAAGTGCGGTTAGCTTTGTCAAACGAGGACTTGTAAATAAACGGGATGCCAAGCTTGTTGGTGATCGCTTTTAGCTCGCTCGCAGTTGACATCGCGAGGTCACGTGACTCAATCACGCATGGCCCGGCGATCAGGAAAAAGGGTTGGCCGGGGCCGGTTTCAAAATGCAGAAATGACATGGCTGATTAGGTTGGGTCTATTGTTCGTTCTTCTTTGAGCCGACGCGCAGAGGCGACGTAATCAATAAACAAAGGATGGCCGTCACGCGGACTGGAGGTGAATTCCGGGTGAAACTGAAACGCCACAAACCACGGGTGATCGGGCAACTCCACCATTTCAACCAGATTGTCGTTAGACATACCCGAAAACACTAAGCCGGCTTCTTCGAACTGGCTTAAGTAATTATTGTTAAATTCATAGCGGTGGCGATGGCGTTCAGAGATGGTGCTTGCACCATAGATTTGGTGCGCGCGCGTGCCCGGTTTGATATGACATTCCTGTGCGCCGAGACGCATGGTGCCCCCCAGGTCAGAATGTTCATCCCGAGTCTCTACTCCACCGTCTTCGGTCGTCCACTCGCTGATGAGACCGATAACCGGATGTGGCGTGTCAGGATCAAACTCAGAGCTATTAGCGCCTTCGAGGCCCATTACATTGCGGGCGAAATCAATCACTGCCACTTGCATGCCCAGGCAAATGCCGAGATAGGGCAAGCCAGTTTCTCGTGCTGCGCGTGCCGTCGCCACTTTGCCTTCGGTGCCACGTTTACCAAAGCCCCCAGGAACCAACACCGCGTCCACTCCTGCAAAGGCTTTAGCACCGCTTTTTTCCACCTCTTGAGCAGGCACGTAGTTAACTAACACCTTGGTTTGGGTGTGAATTCCAGCATGGATCAGCGCTTCGTTCAGTGATTTATACGACTCAGTCAAATCGGTGTATTTACCGACCATCGCGATGGTGATTTCGCCGGTTATTTTAGCGATATTGTCAGTCACCAAATTCCATTCAGACATATCTGCCGGCTGTACATCCAAGCGTAGGTGGTCGACGATAATGTCATCCAAGCCTTGCTTATGGTAAATGCCTGGGACTTTATAAATATTGTCGACGTCATAAGCCGAGATAACCGCGCTTTTAGCAACATTGGTAAACAAAGCGATTTTGTCGCGTGCATCTTCTGGCAGTGGTTTTTCAGAACGACAAAACAGCACATCGGGCTGGATGCCGATCGAACGCATTTCTTTGACGGAGTGTTGCGTTGGTTTGGTTTTGATTTCACCATCCGAAACACTAATGGTCGGCACCAAAGTCAGGTGCATATAAACCGTGTTTCGATAGCCTTCATCAACACGCATTTGCCGGATCGCTTCCAAAAATGGTAGTGATTCGATATCGCCCACCGTACCGCCAATCTCAACCATGGCAATTTCCGCACCTTTCGCACCTTTACGGATAAATTCTTTGATTTGATTGGTGATGTGCGGGATGACTTGCACCGTGCCGCCTAAATATTCGCCCTTGCGCTCCTTGCGAATGACTTCTTCATACACTTGACCGGTAGTGAAATTATTGGCTTTGCGCATGCGCGTACGAATGAAGCGTTCGTAGTGGCCTAGGTCGAGGTCGGTTTCGGCACCATCCTCGGTGACAAACACTTCACCATGTTGAAACGGGCTCATGGTGCCCGGGTCAACGTTGATGTAAGGGTCCAATTTGAGCATCGTGACTTTTAAGCCCCGTGCCTCGAGAACTGCAGCAAGAGCCGCAGCCGTCAAGCCTTTACCCAATGAAGAAACTACGCCGCCCGTGATGAAAATATACTTTGTTTTCAATGCTATAACCAATAATATTTGTCACTCTTGAGCATCATGAAAAGCTCGAAAAAGTGCAGCAAATAGGTGAATTTAGGTTCAGTTTCAGCGTGAATAATACGCGCTGCAGACGGGAGATTAGGTTACCAAAACGCGGGCGCGGGCGCTATCTTGTTTCGCGCCTTTTCTGATTTATATTTTCCCTAGCGGCTTAATGCGCGCAGCTCAAACTCGCAAACAACCGCTGGATCACCCAAAGTACTATCCTGGTCAACCGCGCAACGACCGAAAAATGGCGTCCAAATAATGTCTCCTTGATAGCTCAGCATGGGCAAGTAATCGCGCTCCCACGGTGGGATATGCGCCGCCTGAAGTAGTTTTTTTAGTGATTGCGAATGGCTCTTTTTTGGCAATCGAATACGTTCTCCACCCTGGCGCCATACAGCGTGCAGTTCCGGCAAATTCTGATGGATGTCGGCATCACATTGAGCATGAACCGACAATCCCAGGCTGGGAATTCGCATCGGCTGGGTTGGTCGCCAAGCGCGTGATGCTGGCTGTTCTGCAAGCTCAGACAGACAATGCACCTTTGCATCAAAATACCGCAAGCTGAAGCCTTTGGCGTTCAGCTCCGGTGAATTACCAGGCTGGTGGCTCGCCACTTGATCCAGCCATTCATTAAGTTGCGCATTAGGCAAAGGATAGACCGAGTGCGCTGTCACCCAGGTTTGAATCAAATGAATCAATCGCGGGCGGGATAAGGCCGATAATGAGGCCCAAGCTAAGGGTGGAGCCAAGTCTAACCAAGATACCTGCTCCGTCAGCGCGGCTCTTTTCAATTCCTCTTGCCCATATTCATCCAGCAATTTCTGCGCCTTGCCCACATGATGCGCGGACCTCGCCAACACCTTGGTCGCTTGTGGCCAGCGCTCTTTTAAAGACGGGAAAATGTGGTGCCGCAAATAATTGCGATCGTAGCTACTATCGCCATTGGATTCATCGTCCAGCCACGGCAATGCCTGGTTTTGTGCCCAGGCCTCAATCTCACTGCGTGACATCGATAACAAGGGCCGCAGCAAATGCTGGCCATTGGCCAATAAACGCTGCTCAGGCACCGAAGCCAAACCCCGCAAACCCGAGCCACGCAATAGCCGGAGTAAAATGGTTTCTGCTTGGTCGTCCTGATGGTGTGCGGTTAGCAAAACCTGGTTTGGTGTGATGTGCCGCTCAAATACCGCATATCGACCCTCACGCGCGGCTTGTTCGCTGTTGCTGTTCAGATCAATCCGTTCAATCTGGCAGATGATGCCCAAGGCCATACATTGCTGCGCGCAAAAACTCGCCCACTCGTCGACATGCTCAGACAAACCGTGGTGCACGTGGATTGCTGACAAGCCAAATGGCTTTTCCCCAGCGGCTTTTAGTTCTTCTTGCGCGCTTGCGGCGAGATGCAATAGCACCTGAGAATCACAGCCACCACTATAGGCGACAACAAAATGCTGCTTTGACCAATCAGGGTCGGGCTGGCCCAGCAACCGTACCAGCTCGGCCAGCAGAAATTCGGTATTCAGTGATGGCAAAGGGGTTTAAGCACTACGAAACTTTCCGTAGGAAATGAGGCGCTGATAGCGGCGTTCTAGTAAAGCATCCAAGTCCAGCGCCGTGAGTTCACTCAATTGCTGATTCAAAGAAACTTCCAGCGCTACAGCGACCGGCTCAATATCACGATGAACGCCACCCAATGGCTCTTTGATGATTTCATCGACCAAGCCGTGTTTATCCAAGTGCTTGGTGGTAACTCCCATCGCCTCGGCTGCTTCGGAAGCTTTATCAGCACTTTTCCACAAAATGGCAGCGCAACCTTCCGGTGAAATCACTGAATAGGTAGCGTACTCCAGCATGATTAAATGATCACACACACCAATGGCCAGGGCGCCACCTGAGCCACCTTCACCAATCACGGTTGAAATGATCGGGGTACGTAATTCCGTTAATTTTTCGATTGAAAAAGCAATCGCTTCGGCCTGACCACGCTCTTCAGCGCCGACGCCGGGATAAGCGCCCGGCGTATCGATAAAAGTCAGCAGTGGTAAGTGAAAACGCTCAGCCAAGTCCATGATTCGCTGCGCTTTGCGGTAGCCTTCTGGTCGCGGCATACCCCAATTACGGAATGTACGCTCTTTGGGATCACGACCTTTTTGGTGGCCAATTATGGCAACTCGCTGCTCACCCAAATACCCTAGACCAGCGACAATAGCCGGGTCATCAGCGTAGTGGCGATCTCCGTGCAGCTCCTCAAAACCGGTAATTAATCGCTCAATATAATCAAGCGTATAGGGGCGATCCGGGTGACGGGCAATTTGAGTAATTTGACTGGCGTTCAGCTTAGAGAAAATATCGCGGGTTTTGTCCTGACATTTTTTCTTGAGCTTGGCGATTTCAGCCGAAAAATCGAGGCTATCATCACCTTCACCGCTGACACGCTCCAATTCCCCGATTTTTTCTTCGAGTTCTGCAATCGGTTTTTCGAATTCAAGATGGTCGTAGATCATCAAACACGCCTGTTAGTTAATTTACCCGTGCTCACCGTCAGTCTAGGCAAGCGGGCTTCAATAATATTGAATAGTGCGTCTATTTTACACCACAAGCGCAACGACCCAATCAGCATCGTCGATACAACCGGGGAGAAGGCCAGCCATTGACAGCACACATCCAATGAAAATGGTATATTCACGCCCCTTTTTCAAGCCCCGTTTTACTCATGTCTTCTGACGCCAATCCCAAGCAACGACGCGCCGTTGCGTTGATTTCCGGTGGCTTAGATTCTTTGCTAGCAGCCAAGGTTATGCTGGATCAAGGTATCCACGTCGAGGGAATTAACTTTTATACCGGCTTTTGCGTTGAGGGGCACACCCACGCGATTCGCAATCAGGACGAAAAAAAACAAGCTAAAAAGCGTAATAACGCGCTGTGGGTAGCGGAACAGCTGGATATCAAACTGCACATCATCGACATCATCGAGCCGTATAAAGAAGTACTACTTAACCCCAAGCATGGCTACGGCGCGAACATGAACCCCTGCTTGGATTGCAAGATCTTTATGGTCAAAAAGGCGATGGAGTGGATGCACGAACATGATTTTGATTTTGTAATTACGGGCGAAGTGATTGGCCAGCGGCCCATGTCGCAGCGTAAAGACACCATGCCGGTCGTGCAGCGTGAATCGGGGATCAAGGACTTGCTCCTGCGCCCCTTGTGTGCAAAAAATCTGCCGGAAACGTTGCCAGAGCGCGAAGGCTGGGTCAATCGAGAGCAACTGCACGACTTCTCAGGCCGTAATCGTAAACCGCAGATTGAACTGGTCAATCAGCTTGGCATTAAAGATTATGCTCAGCCGGCCGGTGGTTGCTGTTTTTTGACCGATGCCAATTATTCGGCCAAGTTGGTGGATATGTGGGAGCACCGCTCCAGTCGCGACTACAGTCTGGATGACATCATTCTGCTGAAAGTTGGGCGCCACCTACGTCCGAAGCCCCATTTTAAGATGATCGTCGCTCGCGATGCCGGCGAAACCAACTATTTGAGTGGCTACAAAAAACAATTCTCGCATCTGGTGATGAAATCACACGGCGGCCCTTTGACCCTGATTGAAGGTGATCTCCAAGAAGGTGATATTGAGCTAGCCGCCAGCATTGCTGCGCGTTTTGGACAAGGCCGCAGCGCGGATAGCGTGTTATTCCAGATTGGCACCCCCGACGGTGAAACCAAGCCGTTGGAAGTCGTTCCCATGCCCGCCGAGAAAATCGCCCAGGAATGGTATGTCTAGTCACAAGTTGGACGCTCGCAACCTGATGTGTCCTTTGCCGGTCATCCGCGCGCAAGACAGAGTCGCCACCCTAGCACCCGGCGATCAACTGACGGTATACGCGACCGATCCCGGCGCGCTGAATGATATCCCTGCCTGGTGCCGGATTAACGGTCACCGCGTGATCGGACAAAGCCGAGAGGGGCGTGAGGTGATGATTACGATTGAAGTCGGGGCGGCTGATTAAGCCATCTTCCACAAATAAGTTACCGTTTAGGCTTTACAACGTGCTCTGTGAAAATTTCGAGAATCACGAGCCTTAGAGTATTTTATAATCGCGCGCTGTTTTAGTAATGATAACGATTGAGAATTACGCATGAATCAGACCATGTACGACAAAATTTGGGACGCTCATTTGGTGTATGAGAGTGAGGGCACCACGCCGCTGCTCTACGTCGACCGACACCTAATGCACGAAGTGACCAGCCCACAGGCATTCGAAGGATTAAAAGTCGCTGGGCGACCAGTGCGCAATAAGCACAGCATATTGGCAACCATGGACCATTGTGTTCCGACTAAGAATCGCGAACTACCAATTGCCGATCCGATTGCCAAAAAACAAATCGAAACCATGTCAGATAATTGCGCTACACACGATTTGAATCTCTACGACATGGCGAATGAAAACAACGGCGTCATCCACATTGTCGTACCCGAACACGGTTTTGTTCACCCTGGCATGACAGTTGTGTGTGGTGACAGCCATACCGCCACCCACGGCGCTTTTGGTGCATTAGCATTTGGCGTCGGCACTTCAGAAGTTGAGCACGTTTTAGCCACGCAAACCCTGCAACAGGAACGCTCAAAAACCATGAAGGTCGAAGTCAATGGTGAGCTATCTGAATATTGCACCGCTAAAGATATCGCTTTGGCGATTATTGGCAAAATAGGCACGTCGGGTGGTACTGGCTATGTGATTGAATTCACCGGAGATGCGGTCAAAAGCCTAACTATGGAAGGCCGAATGACGCTGTGCAATATGACCATTGAAGCGGGCGCCCGCGCGGGTTTAGTCGCACCCGATGAAAAAACTTACGCATTTCTAAAAGGCCGCGAATTCGCACCACAAGGTGAAGACTGGGATTTAGCGATGGCTTATTGGACCAGCTTGCCAAGTGACGAGGGCGCTGAGTTTGACGCAGTGGTTACGCTGAATGCCGCAGACATTGTGCCGCAAGTCAGTTGGGGAACTTCACCTGAGCAAGTCGTTGGGGTTGATGGAAAAGTCCCCTCCCCAGATAGCTTTGCCAGCGAAGTTCAGCGCCAAGCCTGCGAGAACGCCTTGGCCTACATGGGTTTGGATGCGGGTACCCCGATGACCGATATTGCGATTGACTACGTCTTTATTGGCTCTTGCACCAATGGTCGGATCGAAGATTTTCGCGCGGCCGCCAAAATCACAGAAGGCACTCAAGTTGCGGACCATGTTACCGCCATCGCAGTGCCGGGGTCGTATCGGGTTAAAAAGCAAGCCGAAGCAGAGGGTTTGGACAAAATCTTTCTGGATGCCGGCTGGGAATGGCGAGAACCAGGATGCTCCATGTGCTTAGCCATGAATGGAGACGAACTCAAACAAGAGCAGCGTTGTGCATCAACCTCAAACCGCAATTTTGAAGGCCGGCAAGGCAAGGGTGGACGTACGCATTTAGTCTCCCCCGCAATGGCCGCTGCGGCTGCCGCTAACGGCACCTTTACGGATATACGCCAAATCGAACAATAAGCACCAGACAAAATTCACCATGCAAAAATATACGAAACATACGAGTGTCGCTGCCTTGCTTAACCGTAGCAATGTTGACACGGACCAAATCATTCCCAAGCAATTCTTAAAGAAAGTTGAGCGTAGCGGTTTTGGCGTGCACCTGTTTCATGACTGGCGCTACCACGAAGATGGCAGCGATAACCCCAGTTTTGAGCTGAATCACCCGGCATTTCGCGGCGCTAAAATTCTGGTGGCGGGGGAAAACTTTGGCTGCGGTTCATCGCGCGAGCACGCACCGTGGGCGATTGAGGACTATGGATTTAACACGATCATCTCAAGCAGTTACGCTGATATATTCTTTAGCAACTGTTTTAAAAATGGCATTTTGCCGATCACAGTTGACCACAAAACCTTAGCCACTTTGATGGCTGAAATATCTGCCAAACCGGGCACCCAGTTTAGCGTAGACCTTGAAGCCCAAACCGTCAGCACTGAGGTGGGTACGGTGGTTGAATTTGCAGTAGACCCCGTGCGCAAAAACAATTTAATCAACGGGCTCGACGATATCGGGCTTTCAATGCGCCAGATTGATCACATTGATGCGTTTGAAGCCAAACAAAAACAAGCCATGCCCTGGCTGTGGCGACATGCCTCTTAGCGCCCCAATCAGCCCAAATCACTAGGCTAAAAACCCATTACTATGTCCGCCCGCCGACACATCGCCTTAATGGACACCACGCTACGTGATGGTGAACAAACCGAGGGCGTGTCGTTTACGCCAGCTGAAAAGGTCAACATCGCCAAGGCTTTACTTAATTCGCTGCGGATTGATCGCATAGAGGTGGCGTCCGCGCGTGTTTCTGACGGCGAACAACTCGCCGTTGCCAGCCTCAACCAGTGGGCCAGAAAAGCAGGCTTAGACGACCGGATCGAAGTGCTCGGCTTTATCGACCACACCCGTAGCGTGGATTGGATTTGTGAAGCAGGCGGCAAAGTGATCAACCTACTGACTAAGGGCAGCGAAAAACATTGCTGGGAGCAATTAGGCAAAGATTTAACAGCGCACGTTGCAGACATCAAACGCACGGTTGAATACGCGCTCGAGAAAAACCTCAAGGTCAACGTCTACCTCGAGGATTGGTCGAATGGCTATTGTGACAGCCCAGATTACGTTTTTGGCCTACTGGATGCGCTCAAAAATATGGGCATTTCGCACTTTATGCTGCCCGATACGCTGGGAGTGATGTCTCCAGACGAGGTGTATTCCAGCCTCAGCGATATGTGTGCACGTTATCCGAGCTTGCCCTTTGATTTCCACCCGCATAATGACTATGGCTTAGCGGTGGCTAACTCGATGGCGGCGGTGCGCGCCGGGGTCAATACCATTCACTGCACGGTAAATTGCCTGGGAGAGCGCGCAGGTAACGCTTCTGTCGCTGAATTAGCGGCGGTATTAAAAGATAAAATGGGCATGGATGTCTCCATTGACGAAACACGCATCGTTCATCTCAGTAATTTAGTCGCAAATTTTTCTGGTAAACGGGTCGCGGCCAATGCGCCGATTGTGGGTACTGATGTGTTTACCCAGACCGCCGGAATCCACGCCGACGGTGATCAAAAAGGTGATCTGTATAAAACCAAGCTCAGCCCGGAACGTTTTGCGCGCGAGCGTAGCTATGCCTTGGGCAAGCTGAGTGGCAAGGCGTCGCTGACAAAAAATCTGGAAGCCTTAGGCCTTAGCTTGTCCGAAGAAAAGCAAGACAAAGTGCTAAAGCGAATTATCAAATTAGGGGATTCCAAGCAGCGTATTTCTACGGATGACTTGCCTTTCATCATCGCCGACGTATTGGAAAGCAAGGACTACCATCACATTGAGCTATTGAATTGCTCGATCGCCAGCAAACTCGACGAAGAAACGGTGGTCAGTATTAAAGTAACTATTAACGGCCAAACTCATCGATCTGAAGGCCACGGAAACGGCGGTTTTGATGCGTTTATCGACGCCATCAAGAAGGTACTTCCCGCACACAATATCACTTTGCCCGAACTTACCGACTACGAAGTACATATTCCCAAGGGTGGTAACACCGACGCACTGACTGAGTGTATTACGAGCTGGAAAGACAGCGACGGCAAGCTGATCAAAACCCGTGGTTTGCATGCCAATCAAGTGTATGCGGCAGTGCATGCTGCGCTACGCATCATTAATATCCAGCTACACGACGCGCAATAATCCGAGCCAATAGCTAGCCAATATCGCCAAGCTTTTGGCTCTCGAATGATGTCGCTCCTCGGCACTATTGACGTCACATTCGGCAATAAGCACGATTTTGACGCTAAAAACAGCAACTCCCCCTTTCTGCTTATAAACATCATGCTCGCGAGCGCCTATAATCGCTGGCATGGCAGAAATCGACAAACAACCCCTAAAACAGCATTTTCAGGCAATAAAACATCTGAAAATGCGCGATTTGTTCGCAGCTGAGCCCAATCGCTTTGAGCAGTTTTCGCTTAAACACGATGGCGTGCTGCTGGATTTCTCCAAAAACCAGATCACCGAGCAAACGCTGTCCCTGCTGATTCGATACGCCGAACAAGCCAAGCTGACTGACTGGCGCGATAAAATGTTCAGCGGCGAGGCAATTAATCACACCGAAGGCCGGGCTGTGTTACACACCGCCTTGCGTAATCGCTCCAATAATCCGGTTTATGTGGATGGTGACGACGTCATGCCCGCAGTCAATCACGAGCTTGACCGAATGAGCGCATTTTGTGATCAAGTGCGTGGCGGTGAGTGGCTTGGTTACACCGGCAAAACCATCAGGAATATCGTCAACATAGGCATTGGTGGCTCTGACCTTGGGCCAGCATTCGTGGTAGAAGCACTGTATCCCTATCGCCATGACCGCATGCGGTTTCATTTTGTCTCCAACGTCGATAGCGAGCATATCCACGAACATTTACGTCAGGTTGACGCGGAAACCACTTTATTCATCGTTGCCTCAAAGACGTTTACCACCATCGAGACCATGACCAATGCCCATACAGCGCGGCGATGGTTTCTGGAGCAAGTGGGTGATGAAGCGGCCATCGCCAAGCACTTTGTTGCGGTATCGACCAATGCAGCTGACGTCAAAGCCTTTGGCATTGATGCGGATAATATGTTTGAATTTTGGGACTGGGTCGGTGGGCGCTATTCGCTGTGGTCAGCCATTGGTTTGCCGATTATGCTGTCGATCGGCCCCGCACAATTCTTGCAGCTGCTGGGCGGCGCGCATAGCATGGATAAGCACTTTCAAACCGCACCGCTGCGCCAAAATATCCCGGTTATTCTGGGCTTATTGCGGTATTGGTACGGCACATTTTTTAATTCGCACTCGCATGTCATCCTGCCCTACGAGCATTTACTACGCAGCCTGCCAGACTATTTGCAGCAAACCGATATGGAAAGCAACGGCAAATCGGTTGACCGCGATGGTAAGTTTATCGACTACCCGACCGGCCCGATCATCTGGGGACAAAGCGGCATTAACGGCCAGCATGCGTTTTATCAATTGCTGCATCAAGGTACGCGCGCGATTACCGCCGACTTCATTATCGCCCTAACAGCGCAAAACGAGCTGGGTAATCACCGCGATATTTTATTCGCCAACTTTCTCGCCCAAACTGAGGCACTAATGCGTGGCCGTACCGCAGAGGAAACCGAAGCACAACTCAGCCAACAAGGCATTCATGGTGATGACGCAGAAAAGCTGTTGCCGTATATGCTTTTTGCAGGTAACCACCCGACCAATTCAATTATTCTCGATTCAGTGACACCGCACACGCTAGGTGCATTGATTGCGCTGTACGAACACAAGATTTTCACTCAGGGTGTGCTGCTGAATATCAATTCCTTTGACCAGTGGGGGGTAGAGTTTGGCAAAACCTTAACTCAGTCCATTTTACCTGAGCTGCGTAATGACGAGCCATTGCGCCATGATGGCTCAACCAACGCAATAATCGAACACTACCGCAGACTAAACGCTGATTCTTAAGCATGACCACCCGCCCATTTTTTATTGCTGATGATCTGGTGCCCAACCAAACCCGCCATCAGCGGCTGGAAATTCATGCCGATATTGGCGGCACCTATTCGCGTTTTCGGCTGGTATTAGCTAGGCAGCCCCTGACTAATCAAGCCCTGGCCGAACAGCGTTACACCAATTCTGATTTCGACAGGTTTACGCAGGTACTTGATGAATTCATAAAACGCCATGAAGTCGATACCCATGCCTGCGATTTTGTTGCGGCAATCGCTGGGCCAATCGCTGGGTCAACAGAGCGGCAGCGCTGCAACCTAACTAATATCGATTGGACGATTGATGCGGCTAACTTACAACGCCAATACGGGTTTAGCCATGCGCTACTACTCAACGATCTGGAAAGTGCGGCCTTTGGCGTGCTCAGCGAACCTCTGACACACACCGTCATTAATTCTGGACAGATGGCTGACGAAGGGGTTGCGCTAGTGGTCGGCATTGGAACCGGCTTAGGTATGGCTTACGCATTCCGCCATGCCGACACGCTGAGTGTATTTGCCAGTGAAGGTGGGCATATTGCCTTTAGCCCGCGCAACTCGATACTGACGCAGATTAGTCAACAGCTCAGCCCTGACAATCAGCCATTAAGCTACGAAGATTTGTTATCTGGCTCAGGCATCGAAGATATATATAAAACACTACAGCCCAACACCCAGCCGCTGGATGCTGCCAGCATTTCAGCCTTGGCACATCAAGGCCATCCGCTGGCGGAGCAAACCTTGGTCATCTTTGCCGATCTCTGCGCGGCCTACCTGGCCAATCTGGCACTGGCTTTTCGACCAACGATGGGCATTCACTTGATCGGTGGCGTTACCGCCAAAAACAGCCAGTGGCTGCAAGGCAGACATTTTGTTGAAGCTTTTACCCGTCACCAACACATGACCCATTTACTCGAAAAAACCACCGTCCGGCTCTACGAGCAGCAAGACTTCGGCTTAAAAGGCGCTGCGATTGCGCTCAACACACTCAATGGGGGAGGCTCCCATGACTAACACTTCCAAAACACAACGCTCTGGCGAACGCCACACCATGAACCCACGTAAAGCGAATCGAATTCGTCGTGATACCTTAGTGTTAGTACTCGCCGGTGGCGCAGGTTCACGACTCCAAGGCCTGACAAAATGGCGCGCCAAACCGGGTGTTCCGTTTGGTGGCAAATACCGTATCATTGATTTCGCACTCTCCAATTGCATCAACTCGGGCATACGCCGTATCGGTGTGCTGACGCAATATAAATCACACTCGCTGATTCGGCATTTGCAACGCGGCTGGAATTTTTTGCGCCATGAAATCGGTGAATTTGTAGAGGTAATTCCAGCCCAGCAACGCACTGCTGATAAGCAATGGTACAAGGGCACTGCCGATGCAATTTACCAAAACCTGGATATTCTGAACCAGCACAATCCTAAATATGTCTTGATCCTCGGTGGCGATCATATTTACACCATGGACTATTCCTACATGCTAGCCACCCACGTTGAACGCGACGCCGATATCACTGTTGGCTGCATTGAAGTACCCATCGAAGAAGCCAACGAATTTGGCGTGATGTCGGTCGATGATAGTTATCAAATCCAAGAATTTTCCGAAAAGCCCGCCCACCCACAGCCCGTCCCTGGCAAGCCTGACAAGGCTTTGGCATCGATGGGCATCTATATTTTTTCCAAACGAAAGTTGGTGCAATTGTTAATGGAAGACGCTGAAAAAACGGAAACCAGCCACGATTTTGGCAAGGACATCATTCCGCAAAATGTCGCTGACCCCAATGCAAAGGTCGTGGCTTACCCGTTCCAGGATGAGAAGGGCAACCCTGCCTATTGGCGTGACGTTGGCTCGGTTGATTCGTACTGGGAAGCGAATATGGAGCTGTGCTCAGTTGAACCGCAATTGAATTTATACAGCCGAGACTGGCCGATCTGGACTTACCAAACCCAGCAACCACCGGCAAAATTTATTTTTGACGATGAGAAACGCCGCGGCGAAGCGATTGATTCGCTCGTTTCCGCGGGTTGTATTATTTCTGGCGCACGAGTCAAACGCTCCATCATTTTCTCTTCGTGTCGGGTCGGTGAAGAATCTCTGGTCAAGGATTCGGTGATATTGCCCAAAGTGCAGATTGGGAAAAACTGCACAATCACTAACGCCATCATCGACAAAAGCTGCCGCATCGCAGATGGACTAGAGATTGGCGTCAACCCGGAAGAGGATGCCAAGCTTTACCACCTGACTGAAAAAGGCATCGTTCTGGTCACCCCCGGCATGTTGGGTCAAGACTTGTTTTTCGATGATTTACTGAGGTAATCATGACCTGGACGGGTGGAAACAGGCTGAGATGCCCGACAATCTCGCCTATAATCCCGGAAAGTAACACGCTAATCAGTTCAGACCCTTCAACCCAAATTCAGATGTATTTCCGTCCAGCAGTTCGGTCGACGGAGTACTTTCGACACCGCCTAGTTTATGCCTAAACAACTCAACCTCGTCCTTTGTTGGCACATGCACCAACCCTGGTATCGTCAGGGCCTGAACGGCAGCTACCACTTGCCGTGGGTATATCTGCACGCGATCAAGGATTATGCGGATATGGCCTGGCACCTTGAGCGCAACCCCAATATGCGTTGCGTGGTTAATTTCGCCCCGGTGTTGCTGGAACAGCTGGACGATTACGCCCAATCTTTGCAGCTACTGCTTGAACATGGCGCGCCCAGCCCCGAGCCACTGCTCAACTATCTGTCCGGCGTGAGCCCTATTCCTGACGATATCGAGCCGCGCAAACACTTATTATTGGCTTGTCGGCGTGCCAATGAATCAACGATGATTCTGCCGTACCCCGAGTTTTCGGCTTTGCTGAGTGCGTCTGATGCTGTAGTCGATCGACACGGGGATGCTGGGCTTGGCGATTTAAGTCAGCAGCACTTTCTGGACTTGCTGACCTGGTATCACTTGAGTTGGTGCGGCGCCTCACTTCGTGAGCAGTCTGTCATCAAAACCATGATTGAGTCCAATCAATCGTTCGGTGCTGAGCAGCGGGGCCAATTGATCAAGCTATTTGCCGAAACCCTAGCCTCAATTATTCCACGCTATCGTGCCTTAGCAGAACGCAACCAGGTTGAGCTATCGATTTCGCCCTATAGCCACCCGATCATCCCGCTGTTAAACAGCTTTGAAAACCTTGCGTGCTCACAGCCTAATGCACTGCGCCCACAAGCGGCAAGCTACCCTGGCGGCGAGGAGCGCGCGCGCTGGCATATCGAAAAAGCTATCGACGTGTTTCAGCACTACTTTGGTTTTGAGCCCAAAGGAATCTGGCTGTCTGAAGGTGCGGTCAGTGATGACGCAATCAGCTTGATTGAGCAGGAAGGCTTTAGCTGGACGGCTTCAGGCGAAGGCGTCTGGCGCAATAGCTGCGAAAAGAATGGTAAAGATCAATCGCTGATCGATAATAAAAAACTGCTATTTAAGACCTTCCAATTAGGCGACCACGCACCGAGCCTATTCTTTCGAGACGATGGCTTGTCGGATTTGATCGGTTTTGAATACAGCAAACGTGACCCGCACCAAGCCGCCGACGAATTTTGTCGCCATCTTGAAGGCATACACGATTTTCTTGGCGACGAAGCTGATGAGCACGTCGTCAGCATTATTCTGGATGGTGAAAACGCCTGGGAATATTTCTCCGACAACGCCAATGCTTTTCTAAACAGCTTATACAGCCGACTTGCCGCACACCCCAAGCTTCGGCTACGCACTTTTGCAGAATGCAGTGATGAATTACCGGCAGAGCGATTACCTGCCTTGTGTGCAGGTAGTTGGGTCTATGGCAATTTTTCAACTTGGGTTGGCGACCCGGCTAAAAATCGAGCCTGGGATTTATTGACTGAAGCCAAACATGCCTATGATGCTTATGTTGAAACCACTCCCGACCCAGAGCAGATCGTAGATCTGACCCGTCAATTAGCCATGTGCGAAGCATCTGACTGGTTTTGGTGGTTCAGTGATGCCAACCCCGGTGACAGCGTGCGTGATTTTGACCAGTTATTTAGAGAGCAATTGCGGGTGCTCTATCAACTAATGGACCGATCGCCGCCGGACACACTTGATCACTCGATTAACCACCCTTCTGAACCTACTGGCTCGTTAGTTGAAAATTCGGGCACCATGCGCAGGGGCCAACAGTGATCGACCTAGAATCTCGCACTAGCCGTGCCGCCGGGGTATTGCTACACCCGACGTCATTACCCTCAGGCCACCTGGATGTTGATGCCAGTCGCTGGCTAGAATGGTTACACCAAGCAGGTTTTTCAGTCTGGCAGATGCTGCCGCTGGGCGTACCCAACGAGGGCTTGTCGCCCTACCAATGCCAATCGGCCTTTGCTTTGAACCCAGCATTATTGTCAATCATCCCGGATAAAGCCGAGTCAATCGCGAGCCTGGATAATCCCATGGCTGCATTTGAAGCGTATAGCCGTCAGCATCGTGACTGGTTGGAAGACTACGCGCTATTTGTCGTCCTCAAGCGCTTGCACGCTCAATCACATTGGAATCAATGGCCGGACGCACATAAATTTCGCGACCTCGACGCACTGGCCGAACTACGTCAGCAGTATTCAACCGAACTAGCCACCATTCGTTGGCAACAGTTTTATCTGCATTATTACTGGGCGACACTGTTGGCAGACGCTCACGACCTGGGTGTGCGACTATTTGGTGATTTGCCGATATTTGTCGCCTATGACAGCGCCGATGTCTGGGCGAACCCGGGTTTATTCTTGCTGGATGAAGCGCTAAACCCGACTACCGTCGCTGGAGTACCGCCCGATTATTTTTCCGAAACCGGGCAGCGCTGGGGCAACCCACACTATAACTGGGAGGCGATGCAAGCCGATGGGTTTCGGTGGTGGCTGGCTCGCTTGGGCTATCTGGCGGAGTTATTTGACCTGGTACGCATTGATCATTTCCGCGGTTTGGTGTCGGTCTGGCAAATCGACCCCCAATGCGAAACCGCGATTGACGGCCATTGGCAGCCAACGCCGGGGTTTGAATTGATGCACGCTACCCAGCAAATGCCGTGGCAGCTTGACTTGGTAGCCGAAGATCTCGGCATCATCACAGAAGCGGTGAATGAACTACGCCTGGCGTTTGATTTACCCGGAATGGCAGTGCTGCAATTTGGCTTTAGTGGAAGCAAAGATAATCCGCATCACCCCAACAACATCACCCACGACCGCATTGTTTACACCGGCACCCACGATAATGACACGCTGCTTGGCTGGTATCACAGCCTTGATGAGACTGAGTGCCAAACGCT
Organism: Candidatus Poriferihabitaceae bacterium; assembly: GCA_965249035.1. Lineage (GTDB taxonomy): Bacteria > Pseudomonadota > Gammaproteobacteria > Arenicellales > Poriferihabitantaceae > CBDFKV01. The sequence goes on from CBDFKV010000007.1 coordinate 1,651,038, forward strand.
ACACCAGGAGCTAGGCAGCATTGATCAAACCAGCAGTATCAATCGCCTCACTCAAATGGCACTCGACTCACCTGCCAACTTAGCGCTGTTCCCGATGCAAGACTTACTCAAGCTAGACAGCAACGCGCGCATGAATACCCCCGGCACGACTGATAACAATTGGTGCTGGCGGTTCGATTGGGATCAGCTTGCGCCGGATTTAGCTGGGCACTGGCATCAGCAACTAGCAGGCTCGGCGCGCTTATGAGCAATCAGACGCAAGAACACATACAACGGGTCGCTCAAGGTAGGCATCATGATCCGTTTAGCGTGCTCGGCTTTCACCAAGGAGCGGCGGGCTCAGTCATTCGTGATTGCCTCCCCGGCGCGCAGCAAGCAAGTGTTGTCGGGTTTGGTGAGATGCAACAAATTGCCGACACTGATATCTGGGAACTAGCTCTAGATACTAGTGTTAGAGAACGACCTGATTACCACATCCGCTGGCAAGATACAGCGGGCCGTGATCACGAAAACCGTTCACCTTATGCCTATGAGCCAATGATCAGTGATGATGATTTGCACTGGTTTAATGAGAGCACGCATTTACACGCTTATCGTTTCTTGGGCGCTCATCTCCTGCAAATGGGTGGTACCCAAGGTTGTCAATTTGCGCTGTGGGCACCCAATGTCCAGCGGGTTAGCGTGGTCGGCGAATTTAATCAGTGGCATGGTTTACGTCATCAAATGCGTAACCGGGGCGAGTCAGGAATTTGGGAAATCTTCATCCCAGGACTTGAGCAATTGGAAAGCTATAAATTTGAGATCCTTAGCACTAACGGCGACATTCTCCATAAATCAGACCCTTATGCGCGTGCCACCGTCTTGCGTCCAGAAACCGTATCGCTGATCCCGGCACCACAACAACACCAATGGCGTGACCAGCAGTGGATGGCAGACCGTCAAGCACGCGACTGGCAACACGCACCCATGTCGATTTACGAAGTCCATCTCGGCTCATGGCGACGGGCTGAAAATGGTCACTTTTTAAGCTATACCGATTTTGTCGATCAATTGATTCCACACGTCAAATACCTCGGCTTTAGCCATATCGAGCTGCTGCCCATTGCGGAGCATCCGCTGGATGAATCCTGGGGCTATCAAGTCACCAACTATTTCGCCCCGACCGCACGTTTTGGCTCGGCTGATGAGTTGCGTTATTTCATCGATCAGTGTCATCAAGCCGATATTGGTGTCTTACTCGACTGGGTGCCTGCGCACTTCCCCAAAGATGCGCATGCCTTGGCGCGCTTTAACGGCGAAGCGCTGTACGAATACGCCGATCCAAATAAGGGCGAGCATCGCGACTGGGGTACGCTGGTGTTTGACTATGGTCGCAATGAAGTCATCAGTTTCTTGATGTCGAACGCGGTGTATTGGCTGGAAGAGTTTCATTTTGATGGCTTGCGCGTTGATGCAGTGGCATCCATGTTATATCTTGATTATTCGCGCGAAGCTGGGCAATGGACACCCAATCAACTGGGCGGGCGAGAGAATCTCGAAGCCATTGAATTTTTCAAGTATTTCAATGAGGTACTGCATCAGCGCTTCCCCGGTGCCGTCACCATCGCCGAAGAATCCACCGCTTGGCCGATGGTCTCGCGACCCACCACCATGGGCGGCCTGGGGTTTTCGATGAAGTGGAATATGGGTTGGATGCACGATACGCTGAGCTATCTGGCAGAAAACCCGGTGAACCGCAAATACCACCATGATCTTCTGACGTTCAGCCAGCTGTACGCCTACAGCGAGAATTTTGTCTTGCCCCTATCGCATGACGAAGTGGTGCATTTAAAGGGCAGTTTGATCGAAAAAATGCCCGGAGATGAGTGGCAGACATTTGCTAATTTGCGCTTGCTGCTAAGCTATCAATTTTTGCACCCCGGTAAGAAGCTGCTGTTCATGGGGGCTGAGTTAGCACAACAAAAAGAATGGAATGAAGGCACAGCACTCAGTTGGGAATTAAATGATTCTCCGCAGCACAGCGGCATCGGCCGGTTGATCCACGATCTCAACCGACTCTACCGCAGCCAAGCTGCTTTGTATCAAAACGAATTCGAGTCCAGTGGTTTTAGCTGGATTGATTGTGATGACAAGGCGCAGTCGGTGCTGAGCTTTTATCGACACGCTAGCGGCGCAGAAAAGGGCAAGTCGCTTATCTGTCTGTTCAATTTTACCCCGATACCGCGGGATGATTACCGTATCGGAGTGCATGCCGCAGGCACTTATCACGCAGTGATGAACACCGATTCTAAACACTATGCTGGCTCGAACGTGGGCAATTCTGGTGCGATCAAAAGCACGGCTTTACCCTGGCATGGCTTTGAGCACTCATTGGCGGTCACCCTGCCACCATTGGCGGCGTTGGTTTTGGAAAAATCCGGCGACTAACTCGATAATGGTTAACAAGCCATTAAGCACCGCAGTACCATCGCTATAACAATGCTATAACAACGGCTTAGACACTCGCCCTATACGTGCACCAAACAACAACATGAAAGTATTATTCGCTAGCAGTGAAGTATTCCCGTTGCTTAAAACCGGTGGGCTTGCCGACGTCGCCTATGCACTACCACGTGCGCTCACCCAGCAAGGCGCCGACGTGCGCGTAGTGATGCCTGCGTATCGAGATGTCCTCCAAAACCTCGACCACTTTCATGTACTCGGCTGGCAGCAAGTTTCGGGCAATAACAGCACACAATCCGTGCGGGTGCTGGATGCGGGCAGTGATGCACTGGGCGTACCGCTATGGTTAATCGATGTGCCCAGTTTGTTTGATCGACCCGGAGGAGGACCCTACCAAATGCAGGATGGCAGCGACTGGCCAGATAATGCCGAGCGTTTTACCGTCTTTAGCCGCGCAGTGGTTGAGCTATGCAGCGGCCGTATCGGTGACGGCGCCTGGGTCCCGGATGCAGTTCACTGCCACGATTGGCAGACGGGCTTAGTGCCTGCATTGTTATCGTTGGAAGCCAAACAACCGAAAACGGTATTTACCATTCACAACTTGGCTTATGGTGGGCACTTTAGCCATGAGGATTTTGTCCGGTTGGACTTGCCCGGAAAATGGTGGGGACCGCACGGCGTTGAGTTTTACCACAACTTTTCAATGCTGAAAGCCGGTATCGTCTTTTCCGACGTGCTGACCACGGTTAGCCCCAACTATGCGCGTGAGATCGCGACACCGGCATTCGGCTGTGGCTATGATGGCTTGCTGACGGAGCACGCTGATAAGCTGGTCGGGATTTTAAATGGCATCGACAACGATATTTGGAACCCACAGAAAGACACGCTGATCACCAAGCAATATAGTCAGCGTACGGTCGTGAGCGGGAAAAAGGCTAACAAGAAAGCCCTGCTCCAAAGGTTTGGCCTAGATAGCAAACCTGCAACGGTGAAAAAACCACTGATCGGCTTCGTAGGGAGGCTGGCAGACCAAAAAGGTGTCGATTTGATTCTGGCCGCGCTGCCCAAACTGATCCGCAACACCGACGCGAATTTTGTTTTGGTCGGCTCTGGGCAAAAGAGCCTGGAAGATGCGCTGAAAGCCTTGGCTAAAATGCACCCTGAACGTATCGGCATTCACATCGGTTACTCCGAGGAAACCGCACATGGGATTGAAGCTGGCTGTGATTTGTTTTTGATGCCCTCGCGGTTTGAGCCCTGCGGCCTCAACCAGCTTTACAGCTTGGCTTATGGAACGCTGCCGGTGGTGCATAAAGTTGGCGGGCTTGCTGATACCGTCGTTCATACCACCCCCAAAACCCTCAAAAATAAAGCGGCCACCGGCTTTGTGTTTGACAAATTAACCCTGCCAGCGTTTTATGCCTGCGTGGTAAACGCACTCAAGCACTACCAAACACCCAAAATTTGGAAGCCGTTGGTCCAACAAGCCATGCACCAAGACTTTAGCTGGGACAAAAGCGCCAAACGCTATCTCGATATCTACACCGACTAAAACTGACTCAATCCGAATTTAATGACCAATAGCACTCCGCCTGAAAAGGCCGACGATATCCCGACCTTTGAGACGCCTGAATCAAGCAGCCTTAGCATCGCAGAGGATTACGAGCGCTACTTAACCCGTACTCTCGGGCGTTATCTTGGCAGCGAAACCCGCTATCAAACCGAAGCGCTATCGTATGCGATTCGCGATCGTGTTATCGCTCACTGGCAGCGCACCTCAAATCGCTATCGCCAGCCGCGTACGCGTAAGGCCTATTACCTCTCGCTGGAATTTTTGATCGGCCGCTCACTGGGCAACCATTTACTCAATTTGGGCTTATTGGAGCAAACCGACGAAGCCATGCAACGCTTTGCATTGGCGCTTGAAACTGTGATGGACGAAGAGCCTGATGCGGGGCTGGGCAATGGCGGGTTGGGTCGATTAGCGGCCTGCTTTATGGATAGCTGCGCGACGCTGGCATTACCCGTCATCGGCTATGGCTTGCGTTACGAATACGGCATGTTTTTGCAGAAAATCATAGATGGCCATCAAATTGAAAAGCCCGACCACTGGCTGCAAAAGCCCAACCCGTGGGAATTAGTACGCCCAGAATTCGCGCAGCAAGTCAGCTTCGGTGGTCATACCGAAATCACGCAGGACGAACAAGGCGTAGAGCGAGTGCGCTGGCACGCTGATGAAGAAGTGGTGGCGGTGCCGTATGACGTGCCCATTTCCGGCTATGACAATCAGACGATCAATACCTTACGCCTATGGAAAGCCGCTACCACCGACGAGTTCAACCTGCAAGAATTCAACGCCGGGAGTTATATCGAAGCGGTCGCGGCGAAAAATGAAGCCGAGCACATTTCAATGGTGCTCTACCCTAATGACGCCAGCGAAAATGGCAAGATTTTGCGCTTGAAACAGCAATATTTTCTAGCCTCAGCCAGCTTGAAAGATGCGTGTCGGATATGGGAGCGCACCGAAAGCAGTTACGGTCATTTTGCTGAATTTAATATCTTTCAAATGAACGATACGCACCCCACGGTTGCGGTCGCGGAACTCATGCGTATTTTGGTCGACGACAAAGGCCTGCCGTGGGCACAAGCCTGGGAAATCACCCAACAGAGCATGGCCTATACCAACCACACCTTGCTGCCCGAAGCGCTGGAAAGCTGGCCGGTATCAATGTTCGAGCAGTTATTGCCACGCCTGATGGAAATCATCTACGCAATTAATGCTGAGTTTCTAACGCTCGTTGCCCGACGCTGGCCGGATGATCATGATCGCTTGCGACGCATGTCGATTATTGAGGAGAGTGCCGATAAAAATGTTCGTATGGCTTACCTAGCCATTGTCGCTAGCCATTCAGTCAACGGTGTGGCTGCACTGCATTCGCAATTGTTGCAAGAAAACCTGTTTCACGATTTCTTCCAACTCTGGCCAGAGAAATTCAACAATAAAACCAATGGCGTCACACCCAGGCGCTGGATCAAACACGCCAACCCACAGATGAGTGCGCTCATCAGCGAAGAAATTGGTGATGGTTGGGTGCGCGATCTCAGCCAAATAGACCAACTTGCGCCCTACGCGGAAGATAATCACGAAGAGTTCCAGCAACGTTGGCACCAAATCAAGCGGGCCAACAAACAGCGATTGGCTGCACTGATTGAAAATGTGTGTGGGGTTAAATTTGAGCCTGAAGCCTTATTTGATGTGCAAGTCAAACGCATCCACGAATACAAGCGCCAACACCTTAATATTCTGCACGTCATCCACTTGTATAACCGCATCAAAGCGGGAGATACCACAAACTGGGCAAATCGCTGCGTGTTGATCGGTGGCAAAGCCGCGCCCGGTTATTTTCGTGCCAAGCGCATGATTAAACTCATCAATAACGTCGCCGATATCGTCAACAACGACCCGGATGTAGGTGATCGACTCAAATTAGCGTTTTTCCCCAATTTCAATGTCTCGGCGATGGAGATCATTGCTCCGGGTACCGACCTATCTGAGCAAATATCAACCGCAGGCAAGGAAGCGTCAGGCACCGGCAATATGAAGTTCATGATGAACGGCGCACTGACCATTGGTACGCTGGATGGCGCTAACATTGAAATACGCGATGCGGTGGGTGCGGATAATTTCTTCCTATTCGGAATGACTGCCAGCGAAGTTGATGCGAAGCGAGGCAACTATCAACCACAGGCGATTATTGATAACAACCCCCAGTTACAAGCAGTTATGCAACAGCTCGAAAGTGGGTTTTTCAACCCGGAAGATCCAGGTGTTTTTGACGACTTGATTGGCTCAATGAAAGACCCCAATGACCCGTGGATGACGCTGGCCGATTTTGATGGTTATGTGCACGCGCAAGAACAAGCTACGGCAGCCTATCTTGACCGAGATCGATGGACGAGGATGAGCATACTTAACAGCGCGGCCAGTGGTGGTTTCTCAACTGATCGCACCATTAGTCAATATAACCAAGATATCTGGAAGTTAACCCCATTGCCTGCTGAGTGAAGTAAAGCAAGTTTTCATCAAAACACGTCTAAGTGCCGAGATTATTTAGTCTGTAGACCGTTGAGATAAGCCAAGCTCGACACTGAAAATGCCAGTGGCTCAATACCTAAAGACCGCAGCCCCTCTTCACTGCAAGTATTGCCTTGCATCAGCATCTGGATTTGATCGCGCGTAATCGGAAAGCGTTCAAATCGATCAAACGCCGCTGCCAGCGCTGCAACCGCCCATGCAGGTGCGGGCAATAGCCACTTAGATTTACCGGCGGCTTGGCCAATAGTGGAAATAATCTCGCGCCAGCTAAGGTCATCTGGCCCGCAAAGCGTCAGCGTTTGGCCAATCGTTTGCGGGCGCTGTAAGCAGGCGATGAACGCATTAGCAACATCTTGCACGTGTACCGGCGCCATTTTGAAAGGAGTATGACTACCGGGCAACAAGCCTTGGTAGAAATTTGGTGCTGGCAACGGCGAATTAACTATGTCTGTGAGTAATTGGGTCGCAAACTCCATCCGCCCTTTTGGGTCGCCAAACAATACCGACGGTCTTAAAATCGTCCCATCCAGCGATGTGGTCTTGAGATACGCTTCAGCCTCGTATTTGGTGCGTTGATAAGGTGTTCCCGCCGCCTTAACCCCGTTAGCACTCATCAGTAGAAACCGCTTTACGTTGTTTCTTAGTGTTGCGTCCATCGTTCGGCGTGCTGCCTGATAGTGCAAGGCCTCGAAGCTAATCTCACGCCGTGGAAATTCTCGCAAAATACCGATGTTGTAAATAGCGGCGTCTGACTGTTCCAGCGCCTTATCTATCGCCTGCTCGTCGTCAATTTCGCCGTAGATGATCGTACATCGATCTGGCTGACTGACTTTATCTCTGCTATCGCGCCTGATCAATAAAACTGGGTGCAAACCAGCTTCGATCAAGGCATCGACTAAATACGTGCCAATAAATCCTGTACCCCCGAAAATAGTCACTCGCATTGATTTCTCCAATGATTCAGGCCATCAATCCAGCTCGCTATAGCGTATGTCGGCCTGTTTCAGCAGTGCGCGCAATGTAGTCACTGCAGAATTGACCTCCGCCACCGGGCCGCGTACGCCAAGCTCAACCAAGCCCAACTGCTTTGTATTGGGAAGGCTAGACAGCTTGATACTGGGGTGCTGCCCAATAATTTGCTCCATCGCCGGTATTAATTCACTCTCCGGCGTACCCTCCACTTGCAGACGTTTTTCGATATCAGGCTCGGCTTTAAATTGCTCGCTGTAGTAGGTATCTAGCACCCACTCGATCATCGGCTGCGCCATCGACGGAAAACCCGGCACAAAATGATGCTGCCGCAAGCTAAACCCAGGCACTTGATTGATCGGGTTCGGAATCAAGACTGCACCCTGTGGAAATTCGATTAAGCGTTGGCGCCGTTCATTCATCTGTTGTTGGAATTTAGCCTGCATCAGCTTCAAGCCTTCCGGATGCGCCTGCAGTTCGATATCCATGGCCGCTGCCGCGCACTGACGAGTGCGATCATCCGGCGTCGCGCCAATCCCGCCAAAAGAAAAAACCGTGTCACCCGTGGCTAAGGTTTCTCGATAAGTTTGTGTCAAACCCTCCGCACCATCACCCACGATCCGGCACCAACCCAGCTCCAAGCCTCGCTGCTTAAGCGAACCAATAACAAAGTTAAAGTGGCTATCGCGGCGCTTACCGGAAAGGATTTCATCACCGACGATAACAATACCAAAGTTCATAGATAGGTGGTTCCTGAGGGTCATGTGTTTCAGGGCGTTGAGCACAGCCCCAACTATTTACTGACCAATCAAACAGCGACTAAAACTAAAGCTTATCACAACACCCAACGGGTACAGATATCTGCGCCATCTTGCTGGCCCAAACCAAACCCCTCTTCCCCTCAACCAATGACTGGGTGTTCAATCCTCCCAAAAATTAGTAGAGGCGGATTACAGCATCACTTTACGTCAGACCTGCTCAAAGGAAGGTAAGCTCGTTTTGCGCAGTTCAAACGGATACACAAATCGCTAAAGAAGCTAAAGAATTTGGTCAAGCCATACTCAAGGTAGGTTGAGGCGCTATAACTTTGGGTAGAGTCGGCTGGGTTGATGGCTCTACTTTATAATGGCCTCATATCATCTGCAGAAAGCGGATTATGCAGGGGAGATTGTTAGTTTAAGCTAGACAAAAAAAGAGCGACCTATCAGTCGCTCTTTGCTTATGAAAGGCGGACAAACCTAGGATTTATTACCCCAGCGCCACGACCAACCCGAATTGTCCTTTGCCTGATGGCCCCTTTTGTCCAGCGGGACATAATCACGCTCCGGTTCACCAACGTATAATTGGCGTGGACGACCAATTTTAAGATCGTCGTCTACCAGCATTTCTTTCCAATGCGAAACCCAGCCAACGGTTCGGCCGATGGCAAACATAACGGTAAACATATTAGTAGGCAAGCCTAGCGCGCTTAAGATAATACCCGAGTAAAAGTCGACGTTCGGATACAAATTCCGTTCGACGAAATACTCATCTTTCAGGGCGATTTGCTCAAGCTCCATCGCCAAATCCATACGCGGGTCACTAATCCCCAAGCCATTTAATATCTCGTAAGCCGACTCGCGCATGATGTTCGCGCGTGGATCAAAGTTTTTATATACCCGATGCCCAAACCCCATTAGCCGGAAAGGATCATCCTTATCTCGTGCCTTATCAAGGTATATCGGAATGTTTTCTTTGCTGCCTATTTGGTCCAGCATGGCCAGAACAGCTTCATTGGCACCACCATGCGCGGGACCCCACAACGACGCAATCCCCGACGCAATACACGCGAACGGATTGGCACCCGATGAACCTGCCAAACGTACAGTCGAGGTCGATGCATTCTGTTCGTGATCGGCGTGCAAAATCAAAAAGCGATTGATTGCCCGTGCCACGATTGGATCAACTTCAAACTCCTCGGCTGGGTTGCCAAATAGCATCTGCACCAGATTCTCAGAATAGTCGTATTTATTCAGCGGTTGCTGAAACGGCATACCCATAGAATATTTATACGCAAACGCGCCAATTGTTGGCATTTTGCCGATCAATCGATGGGCGGCCAAGCTGCGCTGCTCGGGGTCATTGATATCGGTTGAGTCATGATAAAACGCTGATAAAGCCCCAACCACACCGACCATAATCGCCATTGGATGAGCGCTGCGCATAAAGCCTTTATAAAAAGTCACCAGCTGCTCATGGATCAAAGTATGGTGCTTGATTTCATGGATGAAAGATTCTTTTGCTTCCGGCGTCGGCAGCTCTCCATATAACAGCAGATGACAGACCTCCATATAATCTGATTCTGCCGCGAGTTGCTCAATGGGATAACCGCGATAGAGGAGTTTGCCTGCAGGGCCGTCGATATAGGTGATCGCCGATTTGCACGAAGCTGTGGACGTAAACCCCGGATCGAAGGTAAACATCTTCGACTCACCATAAAAGGCTCGGATATCTACGACATCGGGACCAATCGTTGCTTTACGCACGTCCATATCCCACTCGCCGCCGGATTCTTTGCGAGTCATTTTGGCAGAATCGATGATGTTTGCACCCTGCTCTGGCACCTTAGCCTTGGGGTGTCTTGGTGTTTTACTTTTCTTTGCGCTCATAAGGTCTCCAATTCTGGATTTATTCAGATACCGCAATTACCGCGGCCATACTCATCTGATAATGCTGCATTGCATCATTTCGCTGCGCACTATATCACAGCTTATTATTGATGCAAACAACATCAATAATTTTTATGCTTATGACAAATACCGCGCGTACACTCGCATGTGCCTAAAGCGTCGATAAAACCATTATATCAAAATCACTTTCCGTAGATTTCATGCACCCAACAACCCTCCCTTGGCATTCCGGCATACTAAGTGGCATCACCAGCAAACCCTCTGACGATGACACGGCACCCCGAGTGCTCGCTTTGCACGGATGGCTCGACAATTGCATGAGCTTTGCGCCGATATGGCCTTGGCTTGAGGCTTATGAATGTCTCGCGATTGATTTGCCGGGTCACGGTTTTAGTAGCCATCGTACGGACTATCAAGCTTATTATTATGCGGATTACGTTCACGATGTGGCCCATGTCATCATTAACCTCGGCTGGCAGGAATTGCATCTGGTCGGGCATTCAATGGGTGGCGGCATAGCGGCACTGATTGCAGCGACCTTCCCAGAACGAATTAAAAGCATCACACTCATTGACACCACTGGCCCGCTAACAACGACGCCTGATCAAATGCCAAAACTACTGCGAACCTCAGTTGAGCAATACCAGCGCTGGCAACCTCAGCATAAAAGATCGTTTCCTAGCTGGGACCTTGCTATCAAGACCCGCGTGCGCTCCAGCCTGTTTCCGATCAGCCCCCAGAACGCCGAATATCTGGTTCGTCAATCCATGCGTGAGATCACGCCAGATGAAATTATGATTCAGAGCGACTCCCGGCTCAAAAATCGCTCGCCCATGTTTTATAGCGAACCCGCCTGCCTGGCATTTCTAGGGGCCATAAAATGCCCTGTTCAAGTTATCTACGCCAACCAAGGTTTATTGCCTAACGTGACAACCACCGAGCAACGCCTGGCCCAAATCACCGATCTGAGTCTTACCAAGCTTGATGGCGGTCACTATGTTCACATGGAACACCCCACTCTAGTAGGGCAAGCCATCAATGATTTCATCAGTCGCCACCATGCACAGAACAGCTAGCGCTTTCCAGCAACCAGTGTGGCTTGATTTCGCAGCCCTGAATCGAGATCACCAACCAGACCCGCTTCTTGATAGACATGGAGATCTAAATCATCGGCAAATTGGCGCAATTCTTGTGGCGCTAATAAAAAATCCGAGTTGTTCGGCCCACCGGGCTGCACTTTTTGCTGCGTCCAGGTTTGGTAAAACAAAACACCACCGGGCTTGAGTGCATCGATAATCTTTGGCATTAGTGGTCGGCACAAAAAGAAGCTAACCACAATCGTGTCATAGCAGCTTGTACCTAGGCCATCAGCCTCGATATCCCGAACGGCTGGCTTAATTGACAAGCCTTCCTGTTTGGCAAATTGCTTGAGTTTCGTTACTGCAACGACTGATACGTCTAGCGCCGTAACCGTTAACCCTTGTTGCGCCAGAAAAATCGCATTACCGCCCAAGCCACAGGCGAGATCCAATGCAGTACCGCTGGCTGGTAAAAGGTAGTGGTGATTGCATAACACACTGGCTGGGGAGGCTTCGGAACAATCTTGATCAATATAACGCTGATCCCACTGAGTTTGTATTGAAAGCGGCATGGTCGTTGATTTATGTTGAGACAGCAAAGCGCACTAGCGTACCATTAGCGCATCAACCTGAAAACACATGCGCACCCATGAATCACCCATTTATTCCGAGTGTTTGCCCACACGACTGCCCTTCTGCCTGCGCGCTTGAGGTAGAACGTATCGATGAAAATACTATCGGCAGGGTTCGCGGTGCGCGTGATCACAGCTATACCCGCGGGGTGGTTTGTACCAAGGTGGCGCACTATGCGGAGCGGGTCCATCATCCCGAGCGCCTCAGCCATCCGTTACGACGAACAGGTGCCAAGGGTTCTGGCGAATTTGAACAAATAGGCTGGGATGAAGCTCTAGATTCGGTAACAACCGCCTTTCAAAATACCACCAACACATTCGGTGCAGAATCGGTCTGGCCCTATTATTATGGCGGTACGATGGGTCAATTGCAGCGCGATGGTATTAATCGCCTGACTAATGCCATGTCCTATTCCGGTATGAAAGCAACCATCTGCACCCAGATTGCTTACGCAGGTTGGCAGGCAGGCGCGGGCATCGTCAAAGGCAGTGATGCCAGAGACATCGTCAACAGCGATTTAATCGTGGTCTGGGGTGGCAACCCAGTCGCGACTCAAGTTAACTTGATGAAGCACATCGCCCAAGCAAAACGAGAGCGGGGAGCCAGACTGGTTGTAATCGACCCAGCAACCACGGGCACAGCCAAGAAAGCAGATATGCACCTTGCTCCAAAGCCGGGCACTGATGGGGCTTTGGCCTGTGCGGTGATGGCAGAGCTATTCAGGCTGGGATATGCCGATTGGGACTATCTGAATCGCATGACCGACGCTCCTGCCGAGCTGGCTGAGCATGTCAAAACCCGCACACCCGAGTGGGCTGCGGCGATCACCGGTGTCAGTGCTGAATCAATCAGCGAGTTTGCCGCACTCTATGGTCAAACAAAACGTAGTTTTCTCCGGCTAGGCATTGGCTTTTCGCGTCAAAGAAACGGTGCGGTGAATGTTCACGCGGTTAGCTGTCTGCCCGCCATCACCGGTGCCTGGCAACACCCAGGTGGCGGTGCGCTAATGGGGGCTAGCGGTCTGTTTGGCTTGGATAAAACACTGATTGAAGGGCTTGATATCAATAATGACGCCATTCGAATTTTAGATATGTCTCAGATTGGCGCCGTTCTGACTGGTGATTCTGTGGCATTGCAGGGCGGCCCTCCAGTCAACGCGATGTTGATACAAAATACCAACCCAATGACCGTTGCACCTGACCTTAGCGCGGTGCGTCGCGGCTTTATGCGTGACGATCTATTCGTCTGCGTGCATGAACAATTCATGACTGAAACCGCGTTGATGGCTGATATTGTTTTACCTGCTACCACCTTCCTAGAGCACGAAGATTTATATCAAAGCTACGGCCAAACCCATTTACAACTGGCAAAACCCGTCATTAACGCCTTTGCTGAATCGCGCTCAAACCATGAAGTAATTGGTGCGTTAGCTCATCGCTTAGGTGCTAAACACGAAGGTTTTGACCTCACTGCCCAAGAAATTATCACCCATACTTTGAAGGCCACTCGTGTGGGGCGCCCGGAAATTCCCAGCTATGCCAATTTAGAAGTGAGCCACTGGCATGACTGCAGCGGTTCATTTAAATCAATGAACTATTTGGATGGATTCGCCTGGCCTGACAAGAAATTCCGCTTCAAGCCCGACTGGCTAGCCTCAGGGGCTGGTGTAGACGAAATGCCTGAGCTGCCTGATTTCTGGGATGTTATCGACACGACCAGCCCTGATAAACCATTCCAGCTCATCACGTCACCCGCCCGTCGATTTCTCAATTCCAGCTTCACTCAATCGCCCCGCTCTATCCGTGCAGAGGGTGAACCCAAAGTACGCGTCCATCCAAACGATGCCGTGACCCTGGGAATTGCTGACACTGAAATTGTTGAGGTTGGAAACGACCGTGGATCAGTGATATTAAGAGCAGAGATTACCGATACAATCCGACGAGGCGTATTGGAAATTCGCGGTATCTGGCCAAGCACTGCTTTTATCAACGGGGTTGGTGTTAATACTTTAGTTAACGCTGACCCAGTAAAACCAGCGGGTGGTGCCGCATTTCACGACACAGCCGCTTGGATTACACCGAAGCACTGCCGTAAGCTATCTCCTAACCGCCCAGCAGCTGACTCAAGCTAAATGTATACGTCTTAGTTTCTGGGTCTTCACCACAGGTATAAGTCGCAGTAACGTCTACCGCATTAATCGGTAAACACTTCGTTCCCGTAGCTTCATCCTGGCCTGGGCCAACCCAACTGATTACTATACCGCTGGAACTCGTAACCGTCGGCCCGCCCGAATAGCTCACGCTATCACTACCCGAAGAACTGTGGCTTATCGAAATAATCTCCAGTGGCTCGCTGTCCGACAACAAGGTCACCTCAGCCTCAGCTTGCAAAATGGTTCCTTCGCACTTTGGTATGCGTGTCACACTCACTACTGGTACCGCATTACACGGTGCTGGCGTAGTAGTAGTAGTGGTAGTAGTGGTAGTGGTCACTTCGGGCGTTGCCTGAGCATGCGTTGGTAGCATAACTGCCACAACCACCGGCGGTGTCCACTTCAAAATCTCTCGTCGGCGATGATGCAATGTGCGATCCCCTGTGTCTGCTTGTGCTTCATTCATCTTATTTATCTCTTTCATTATCGCTAACCTCTGCCTGTATTTAGGGCCTTAAGTAACATCACTCTAATGTGCATTATTAACTACCATATCCATGGGACCTAACGTCGCCCAACCCAATAATATGTCATATTGATACGGATTGCTCTCCGCGAACTTTCGCTTCGCTGATAATACAGCAGCTCCGATGCTCATACCATCATTCAAACGAGCGTACAGTAAATCAGCCAAAGCCTTCTCGGAGTCCGCATTAGTCAAGCTAGTTGCCCCCATTACGGTCACCGCTCCCTGATCATTCTCAAGCAAAAAGCGCTGAACCATCGATTCGTTCACAGGATCAACGTAAAACGTATTCCAGCAACCCCATTGCGCAACCACTGTCGGACTCTGTGTATTTGTCAATCCTGCTATCTCATCCCCGAGAATCAATCCGTCCTGTGACCAATAATTTGTTCCTGAATGACCAATGTATGATGTTAATGATACTCCTGCATTGATCTCAGATACCAACGTAGCCTTCGCATCCGCGACGCCGGCATCATCAATATATGCTGTCGCAACTTCATCCCAATCACCAAAATGGCTAGCTATCAGCGCTTGGGAGTCTGACTTGAAACTGTATCCATCATCAGCTTTATCTGCTGCAAATACCGCATCTCGATGGTTATCTCTCGCGAGGTAACGCGTGCGTTTATTCAATAAGCGCTCCAGCTCCACCTCGGTACGCACCGGTAACCGTGTGATGGCCAGATCCGGGATATTATCGTCATCCAGATCTCCATACTTCGAATCCGACGGCACCGCATTTAAGTTGACACCAATGCGCACATAGAGTGAGGGAACAAAACTCCTCGCACCACTATTCAAGTTGTCTCGATAGTCAAACATATCTCCACCCACTAACGTCACCTGACGCGTGCCTCTGCGGCTATAGGCTTCCTTTATGTACGCCTGGATCGATTCTGCCGCCAAGACATGACCCGAATACTGCGCATAGATTGAATCTACGCTTACTAAGTCTGAGCTGCCATATATCGCGGCCAATTCGCTCGCATATACTTCCAAGGACCCATTCGCGGTACCAATAAAATCCGGGTGTGCTATGACTAAGTGTGCCGCATTCCCCGTAAATAAATCCTCATACGCAGGTGCTACCGATATCGTTGGGGTCTTGATCCCTTCACCAGTCGATACATAGTAAACCGAGTCAGCGCCACCAGAGCCTCCGGCGAAGGTCACGATGCAGCCCACCTCGGCCCCATAGCATTCCCCCTCTTTAGTGGACATCTCAGACGTCGCTCCAGGCCCATCAACTCGATAAACCGTTGCCTCTTGCTGACTCAGGCCGCGTACCCGAAACTTGTTCCAAGCCGATGGGAATACCAAACTCTCGCCCCCTTCTTCAGCTTTAAAATGGCGAGGATATGACAACGTTACTCGATCTAGGTGCATCAAATCAAATTGATAGCCGTGATCCTTCGGCACTGTCACCTTGATGCGATTGCCTCCGGATTTCAACTGACTCAAAGGCTTTTTGACCGTATATACTCGGATACCATCAAATCGCTCATCCGCTACTTGTGTACCGTTCAAATCAATTTGTACGTGATGGTCAGGGTTGGTTAATCCATTTCCGGGTAGCGCTGATGCGCCCCATAGGTTTACTTCCAATCGGGGCTTAACCGCTGCCAGTTGATCGGCATTCTGACTGCCGCCTGATACGCTATACGCCGGGGCGTGATCGTCCAGATACAAATCTACTGTCTTTTGAGCGGGACCATCTATCGCCCGTAATCGATCCGCATACCACGGGTCATGCCGATCCGGTGAATGATGGGTATAACCATTCTGTGGTGCGTAGGTTTTTTCTGCCAGATAACTGTAAGCAACCGGACCTTCTGGTAATCCACGATCGTCCGAAGTGATCAACACCTGGCCTTCTCCTAGAACCAGCGTATATTGGTTAATCCCTGTATACAGCGTGTCCTTACCCTCACCCGTAAACTCTATCCACGAACTGGCATCAAACGCTCCACCCTCACTCAACCTGAGCTTGATGGGGACGAGTTGGTTGCCACTTTTCAATCCAACCTGCGCGATTGGTATCGAGCTAAGATTGACACCTTTATCCATCAACTGGTCGTGGGTGACTCGATAAATCCCGGCAGATTCAACACCAAAGTTCAGCAACTCAGTTGCTTCCGCGGGGGCTATGAATGCACCCATAACTACACCCAACAACCGACCAATCATCCCATTGGTAGGCGGAGAACCCAAACGACTCTGTTGATTCTGTGGTAGCCGCATACGACGCTCTAAGTCCTCTTGATGCTGTTGCTCGCGCATCTGTTGCTTACGCTTGCCTTCTCTTTCAATCTGATCCCAATCAGTGGCCTTAGGGTCAGTTTGCACACCATACGTTTGGCCTAAATCATACGGGCCATGGTGCTCCTGCTTACCCGTCACTCCCAGATCAGTAATACGGAACTCAGTTCCCTCAACATCTGAGGCTAGGTACTTATAATGCTGAGTACCCAATGAATCGCCTTGTGACAAAATCAGTACATCGTTTAACTGAATCCATTGACCATTTGAACCCATTGACCATAGCGTAAATCCTACATTTGCTACTTCTGTTTCAGTCACCCATTCAAACAGTACTTCACCATCACCCATATCACTCGTCTTCAACCAACCTAAGGTAATGGGTGTCACAGGAATTCCTAGCATCTCCATTAGGTCGTTATCTGTATCTTCGACCTCAATACCTTCGTCACATAAAGCGCTAAACGGTCTAGGTGCAAGTGCAAGTGCAGGCTTGCCTTCAGGACAATAGATACCCGTTACGGTCGCATAGTTATCAAACGGGCCGAAATATACATCCAAATTCAGGGTAAAACTAACTGTTATCGTCGATGTGGCTCCTACGGGTAATACTTGATCAGCCGCTAACAAATCAACATTAGCATCACCGTTATACACTCCATTATTTGTCGTCAGTGGAGAACCTGAAGTGTTTACTACTGTAAATGGCCCGCTGACAGTAGCGAAATTTGGGTGCGGTGTATTAATCATATCAATAAGATTATCCGTTATCTGTACGTTGTCCAAAGGAACATTACCTGTATTAGTCACCAGCAGATCAAAGATAGCTGTATACGTATGAACACCAATTTCTATCGGCGAGTCTGCAGTAAAAGTTTTGGTTAACTCAATTGCGGGCAATATCTGCATGTTCATGAACGTACAGGTTATCGGCTCCGTAGTATCATCCGCTAGAACGTCGAGGGTTGCTGTAGCGGCACCATTTACCCACGCAACCGTTCCTGTGCTGCTATCACAAGTGAAATCTCTCACTTCATACACTGCTTCAACGGAGATGGGAGTAATCACTTCCGTTAAAGTTGCAGTTTCACCAGCAAATACCGTGATCGTGGCAAATTCTGGGCTTGGAGCTGTACCCCCGGGAGCAACTGCTGCTATAGGACCATGAGAATTAGTGGCCATGACTGAAAGATCAGCGATATCTCCAGCGGTGGCATCTATCCATAATTTTTGCAGCTTCAACGTGGTGCGCTTACGCATATTGCTAAACGTACATGCGATCGTACCGCCTACGTCGGCAACATCTATCTCAACACTGCCTGTCACCGCATCGGCCGTATACACCACATCGTTTGCAGGGGTCAAACACACCAGTGTAGTCGTGTAATTTGCGTCATCGCCAGTAGTGAAGGCTTCGGTCAATACCACCGTGTCGCCTACAAGCGCCGTTGCAGTTGCTATATTCGTTGCTCCGCTGACTGCCGAATCACCATCAACCGCTGCGACAGAACCAGTGCCACCCGTAATCGTTAGGTCGAGCTCATCACCAGCGATACCATCAACCCACTCTTTGGTTAACGTCACATTCGTATCTATCTGCGTGTTGCTAAACGTACATGCGATCGTACCGCCTACGTCGGCAACATCTATCTCAACACTGCCGGTCACCGCATCGGCCGTATACACCACATCGTTTGCAGGGGTCAAACACACCAGTGTAGTCGTGTAATTTGCGTCATCGCCAGTAGTGAAGGCTTCGGTCAATACCACCGTGTCGCCTACAAGCGCCGTTGCAGTTGCTATATTCGTTGCTCCGCTGACTGCCGAATCACCATCAACCGCTGCGACAGAACCAGTGCCACCCGTAATCGTTAGGTCGAGCTCATCACCAGCGATACCATCAACCCACTCTTTGGTTAACGTCACATTCGTATCTATCTGCGTGTTGCTAAACGTACATGCGATCGTACCGCCTACGTCGGCAACATCTATCTCAACACTGCCGGTCACCGCATCGGCCGTATACACCACATCGTTTTCTGGGGTCAAACACACCAGTGTAGTCGTGTAATTTGCGTCATCGCCAGTAGTGAAGGCTTCGGTCAATACCACCGTGTCGCCTACTATCGCCGTCGCTGTTGCTATATTCGTTGCTCCGCTGACTGCCGAATCACCATCAACCGCTGCGACAGAACCAGTGCCACCCGTAATCGTTAGGTCGAGCTCATCACCAGCGATACCATCAACCCACTCTTTGGTTAACGTCACATTCGTATCTATCTGCGTGTTGCTAAACGTACAAGTGATATCGCTAGGGCTATCAGCAACGATTAGTTGACCAGAATATTGATCAGCAACATTTAGAAGTTCACCGGAAGTATCTGTGCAGACTAAAAAGGTACTATAGTTGCTCTCTTCACCGACCGTGAAACCCTCGCTAAAGTCAATCGTCTCACCGGCATATACAGTCATAGCACTGCTAGAGCCTGTCGGTGCAACAGAATTGGCATCTATAATTCCGGTGTTAGCTACTTCATTGGTGTCGGCGTCAAGATCAACCGTATCGCCTGTAATACCATTTACCCAGACCTTGGCCAAAGTAAATTGCGCAGAGTTTCGCGTATTGGTAAATGTGCATGTTATGGTTTCGCCAGCGGAAACCTCGAACGTTGCGGTGGAAGTAGGCAAATCTACCGCTGAATCACTAGTAGGATCGACACAAGTGATATCTGTCAAAGTGAACTGTGTCGGCGTTGCCTCTGTTGACGTGTAAGTGCCTGGTGCCACATCAAGAACCAATGTGCCCATCGCTGGTGTAACACCACCAACCGTGGTGATAGACCCTGCCACGTTGCCGGTAAACGTGAATATCCCATCACCGAATGGGGTGGTTACTTTATCTACGATAATGCGCCCATTCTGGGTATTGGTGAATGTACAGTCAACAATATCACCCGAGGCTAGTGTCACCAAGGCATTGTCCGCACCGTATGAGAAGCTTGAAGTTCCTGCACCTGGCGTGGTGATTTCACAAGAAATCGAATCCAATACAAAATCAGGATTGGCAGTGATATTTGTCGCTGCGAGCAATTCTACTATGGTGTAGTCGCCTGGTGCTAAATCACCAGAATTGTCCGCCGTGCCACTGATAATAAGCGCGAAATCCTCAGCGCCGTCAGGAGCCGCCGTATTATCTGCATAGTTAGTATCGAACCCAAACGGGCCTGCCCCAGTTGGCGCTCCGGCCTTGAGGACATTAATTTGACCGTTTTGGGTGTTAGTAAATGTACAAGTGATGGCCTCACCAGCAAGCGTAGTAAAAGTAACCGACGCCGGCGTCGATGCGGTAGGTGTGATAGCGCCGGAAGTGCTGCCGACACACGAAATACTATCTAAACTCCACCCGGGTAAAATTCCAGGCAGTGTCTCAGTAATCATTACCGAAGCACCTGGGGTATATGCGATAACATCTGACGACTGACCAAGAATGAGGCCTGAATCGACACCCGCTACTTGAGTGCTAATAGTCCCTGCTGGATTTGCTGGGTCGGTGATGGTAAACGGAAAAGCTTGAGCTGGATTACCCACACCAACCTTCTCGACCACCACGCCAGAAGTCGCGTTAGTGATGGTACAAATAGGTGTTGGCAAATCAACCAGCCCTAATGTCTTATCGATAGTATCAGGGGGAACCAAGAACACATTGTCCGTGTAGGCACCATTCTCGTAGATGATGACATCAACCGGTGGGAACCCCACACTAAAGAGATCGGTGGTAGTACAAACTATAGATTCCAACTCCCAACCCGCTGGCAGGGGCGGTAGCTCCACTAACTGGTAGTCTGGTTCCCCTATAATGTTACCCCAGGTATCGGTCTGTCCAATTTGAATTGATGCGTGAACTTCGGCAACGTCTGAGTCAGGCTCGGTCGTGTTATTGACCCCAGAAACATCGAGCCCACCATCAACCACAAGCGTCCCAAGTGGCGAGTGCACTGGCTTACCGTCCAGTTGATTCAGCACGTAGTCGAAATTAACAGCACTGATCAAATCGGGAGGGGATGATACTTTAGCAACCTGAGTTGGCCCACAGTTGGTGAACGTAATCGGGTCAGGTAGTAATAACACATCTTTCATAACTGCGTTTGCGCTATTGCCGGTACGTGAAATTGAGCCGGGTATTTCAACGGTGGCACATTCATCCTCTGGCAACACACCCAGCAATGTCAAATTCAAGGCACATTCAGCATACCGTAAGTTAGGGCGCAACACACAGTCAGCGTTGGCGTCGTTGGCTGCAGCCAACAGCTCCCACGATTCGGTAGTTTGATTCCAAATTTTTGCCGCGATAGCAGACGTACCGTTGGAATTGATATCAATTTCGATGACCTTTTCGCCGCCCACCCGAGTTTTATCGAGAGGCGAGAACAGCGGAATAAGAGTCGATTTATCGCCGGTCGCATCGTAGTTAATCTCCGCACCGACATAGAGTATCGTCTCATTCTGATCTCGAGTTACAGTGCCGGCACCGTCTGTTTCCGTTACGCGCACAATTTCGGCTGCCTCCCACAGGGCGCAGAAATCGGTTTTAGATTGGCTCGGGGGAACATCATCCGGCAATGGCCAAGGGTTATCATTTTGTGCCGGATTGCTTTCATAACTGGTTGTGTCTGGAACCACTGCCGTTGTTCCATCGGCGATATCGCTGAAAATAAGTTCCAACGCATTATTAGGGTCGTTCGGATCATAACAACCATCCAGCCCGCCATCGATCAACTGAACGATCGTACCCGATGTGCCGGAGCGTGGAATATTTAGACCCCCAACAACACCGCTAGTCGTATTGGTGTGACTACCCGCTGGGTAACCACTGCCTATATAGGTTGTCGTGGTAGCGGGATAGGTATTGAGAAAATCCGAGACGCCTTCCTGGTCGAGGTTACATGCTGCATCAATACCTCCAGTTGCCGCAGTACAATCTTGAGCATCAATCTCGAATGGGGTCAGACCATCGTTGCCTAAGGTAACCGGGACGCCGTCTATGGTTAGTACCCGATTGGGGAAAGTACCACGGGCTTCGGCTATATTCGCGACCGCGAATAATCCGACGGCAGCCAGGACGGGGAGTACAAAAAATGATCGCCGTTTAGCCAAATCTTGTGATAGCCCTCGCATCATTGCCACCTCAAGAGAGTTAGAACGTTTTTGACCACATTCATTTAATGATTGCCCTTTCATAACACTACCTCACCTCTACTAAACTTCTATATTTCTAAATCCACTAAAAACATCTCGAACTGTTCACATTTACTTATACTTTTGTGCAACTTGTTCCACCCACAGAGTGTGCCCACTGATAAATAGCGCCATCACATATACCAAGTGAAGGAACCACGTAACTGGAACCTCCGACACGTAGCGAACCACTCGTCTCTATTTGTAGGCCAGACCCCGAGCTTTGTGCGAAAGCCATTCCGGTCATTGCACACATAGCGAACACAGAAGAAAAGATGAATGTTGTATTGATCATATTGCGCTCTGCACACAAAGGGGTTTATTTACGTCCACCTTGGCCAAGGACTCTGCGAGCAGGGAGTAATAACTGCCCATTGAAATAATGGGAAACGTCAAGTAACACGCTCTAACCATTTTCTTTTTGTGACTGTAGCTAGAACGACAACCCAACGCAAAGGTTGGTAGAAACTGTTTGAAGCACGCGCAAGTATGTGAATACGCTAATACAGCGCACCTATAGACACCCAAAATATTTTTATTATTTATTAGCATTAACTACCTCCCGAGCCACTTTAGCATGATTGAATCCTCTAAAACAAACTCTTACAACTCTAATCTGCCATGCCGCTTGATCTGAGTCAATTAGTCGATCCTGCCTATCATTTCTCTCTAAGCCGATCTCCATGCACCAGCAACAACTTATACGGGCTGATGGCTGCAACTTTTCTGTTGAGGCCCAGTATCCCAATTTAATAGCCCGTTCAGCAGGGTAAAAAGTAAATTAAGTAACTTCTCGACCCAGAAGTTGTACAGCTGACGCAGGTTGTGCCCAACACCACAAAGAATCGCGTGGATCGCATCGCCCAGCCTGCCTTTAAGATGACATAGGTCGAGCAGCCCATCACTTTTCATATGCCCAATCATCGCCTCAAGCATGCTGCGCCGGCGTAAGCGCTTTTTCTGACCCTTGTTAAGCTTCTTGCCACGGTGGATCACTTGCGCTTTGGTCCCATGACGACCACGGTAGCCCAAATCAACCGCTACTGTCTTGATCTCTACATCAGTGAGGGTCTGGGCTTGCTGTAGTAGCTCATCCAGCGTATGACCGTCGTAAGGATTACCCCCAAAGCTGCGTATGCCAACCACAAATCCTTCCTTCTGCGTGCAGGTAATGCCGACCTTGGTGCCAAATTCATAACGCTTGCGTGCTTTGCCTTTGCTGATGCAATCCACCTCTGGTTCATGTAGGGAATACAGCTTATTTTTACTCTTGGGATTAGCCGCCTGATGGCGCAGTTGATGCGCCTGTAAAATGAGTGCTTCAGCCCGTTCCTGTACATCATCTGGCAACTGCCCTAATTGTCGCTCAAGTTCCCTCATTACCCGGCCCGTCAGTGTCGACAGCTTCTTCAGTGAGCGGCGCATACGCTTGAATTGCTTGGCATGGGCGTAGCGACCAATCTTCTGTGCCAGACGCGGCGCCACCCGGACATAGCTTTGACGAACGGCTAAACCATTGTCGCGCATCAACGCTACCATCTTCTGTAATGCCTTCAGCAACAGCGCACTATCGGTTGGGTAGGTGATGTTCTTTTCCATCACGGTCGAATCCACACACACATGCGCCAGGCTGCCGTGCTTGACCGCTCCGGCATTAAGAGCACTGTTCAATACCGTGGTCAACAGCCATTCCATCCCTTCCTCGCCCAGTCGCTTACGCCATTTCACCAGTGTCGCCGGGTCTATTGGAGCATGGTGCTGAAAATGGGTCTCGCCACAGAAATACTGATAGTACGGATTGCTTACCCAGGCTTCGACCAAGCCTTCGTCTGATAAAGCCTCCATATGTTTGAGCATAAAAAGCCCGGCAACTCGTCGACCCGATGATGCAAGCGGGCCACCGGCCATCCCAAACAGTTGGCTCCAATACGCCTCAAAGGGCTGCCAATTCATATTGTCTGCCATGACAACCAGCGGATGACGCAGGTTAATAAAGTCAGATAGTTTGGGTTGAGTATCGGTGAAAAATGAGCGTTGTTTGGCGAGGGAAACCGGATCAGCTTTAGGGCGCATAAAAATGGTCAAATATTGCAAGAAACCAGGGCATATTCTACCAAAAAGTTGCAATTATTGCCATACTATACGCTCGTAACTGCCTGTATATACGAACTAATATTGGTTAGGCAGGGCCGACTATCTACACGGATGTAGCCGGGTTCACCGTTGGGCTGAGGCTTGCGTCGCTGGCCAATGGCAGAGGTTTTAGAGCGGGTTTTCTCGAAGTGTCTGCGGCGGCGTTGATAGGCGTTGGATTTACGCAGATTGTATAGGTGCGATACCGAGATACCGAGATACCGGCAAGGTTGGCATATTCTTGCTGGTCATAAACCAGCAGTGCCCGTTCGCATAGCTTCTTGGTGGCTGGCCCGGACAAGGTGCCGTGGAGTTCGTCAGTCTGAGCCAGCAGCCGGCAGTCTTTATCGCGGTACTTTCTGGCAAACCCGCGACTGGCAGTGTGCCGCCATGTTAGCCTGCCCTCCTTGAGGTAACGAGCCGCAAGGCGTTTCACCTGTACGTGGGAGTAGCCGCTAATGCGGGCCATATAGCGCAACAGCAGACCCTTATCTTCTCGCTTGAGCGTGCGATATTTGAACCGCATTAAAGTGCGTTTAATAAAATCGTAGCGATTCCTTTTGCCGTCAATCGCCAGATCAACTTCATCAGTGCCGCCCAAAAACTGGCGGACCTTTTCTAGGCTGTCGATAGGTGAGTCATTCATGATGGTATTCATTCCTCATCATGAACAGAAGTTAGATCAGTTCGGTATCATTTCCGATTAGAAATACATGCCTCGCTCAGTATCATTCCATATTGGAAGAGACTGTAACTGGAAATTGGCGCTGAATCGTTTTATGATCGAGTTCGAGGATCGACTCTCGGACTTTCAATAAATGGCATTTACACAGTTAGAATTACAGGGTCGCAGATTAGCAAATCCTGGCGATCACGCTGGGAAAACCTAAATACGCTGTATCGCTATCCCGACGATATTCGTAAGGCGATTTACACGACCAACGCAATCGAATCGCTCAACAGCGTCATTCGTAAAGCTACTAAAAAGCGCAAACTCTTCCCGACTGATGATGCTGCGAAGAAAGTGGTGTATCTTGCGATACGAGATGCATCAAAACGCTGGACAATGCCCATCCGTAACTGGAAATTGGCGCTGAATCGTTTTATGATCGAGTTCGAGGATCGAGTTCGAGGATCGACTCTCGGACTTTCAATAAATGGCATTTACACAGTTAGAATTACAGGGTCGTGATGGGGAGGGTCAGTACTAATTTTCAGTCACATTCGATCCAGGGTCCGATCCAGGCTCGCCATTGTGATATCCGACCTGCTTTCAAATAGTAGACGATGTGACGTTAGTCATGGCTTACACTAACCGCTACAAACAAATAACAGCGACTTTGCCGTTAGATGCCTTGACCGGAAAACACAAAGAATCATCTTCTGCTGGATTTGAGTTAAACGGTATGGTTAATGAGTCTACGATCGCTAAAAAACCACCACTTGCTGTTGTCGTCGAATTACTGACCAGTTCCCCTATAGTTTCATCCGCGCTGGTTACCGTGTAAGTACCCGTCAGCGTACAGGAGTTTCCATCGCTAAGGATGGGGCAGGTTATCGTTGCGGGTGTGGTTAGGTTATTACTCACTTCAACCCCAATATAGTTGACACCTCCCGTATTGGTAGCCGCAACTATCAAGGTGATCGTATCCCCAGCGCTGACCGTACCGCTTCCATCTTCATCTGCATTCATCATGGTGGTCGCCAAGCTTAGAGGCGGTGTCGACTCGGGGGCAGCAGCTAAGGCTGAATCAATATTGATTTGCTGATCAGCGTAACCGCCCGCATTTGATACGGTATCACCTGTGTCCTGAAATAACTGCCGCAACCCGCTGACTGAAGCCTGGGGTGATTGTTGCTTTAAAACCGCCCACGCCCCGGCGACATGAGCAGCAGCTAAAGACGTTCCTTCCTCAGACTTATACCCACCATCGGCTGCTATTGAAGATGAAGATTGGATGAAGCTACCCGGCGCATATAAATCAAGCTCTGTGCTGGTATTGCTGTACCAAGTTCTTGTAGGAGTAGCACCATCTGTATCCGAAGTCGCTCCGACGGCTACTGCGGTCGATACACAAGCGGGCGCCACTACCGAATTAGCATTACTCCCATTTCCGGTCGCAACTATGGTCGCAATCCCAACATCATGCAAAAGATCAATCATCTCTTTTTCAGGCTGGTCGTCACAAGTGCCAGTATACTTGCCCTCACCAACACTCAAATTAACCGCCGCTATGTCGAAATCATTGCGCAATTCATAGACTCTTTCAAGACCTGCAATGATATTGGTGGTCCACGCCTTGAGGCACTCTGAATCACCGTCACAGATATTGTCTGGGGCAGAAGGGTTTGTTGCATCCACTTCGGTAACCACCTTGATAGAAATCAAATCGGCAGATTTAGCAACACCATTCAAAGGGGGCGTTATGGTTCCATCATCACCACCCGCAATAATACCGCCTACAAACGTACCATGTTCGCAGCCGGGAATCGTTTCATCGCAGGATTCTCCCGATCCAGTCGCTGTCGAGCTAGCTGCCTCTGCCGGGCATAAGGAGGTTGTATATAGCGAATCCAGACCATCAATCGCCGAATAACAGGCTTCGGAAACGACTTTGCCTGTCAGAAAAGGATGATCGCTGTCGATCCCTGTATCCAATACCGCGACAACCCAACCATTCCCGTCAAGCGCATCATTAGTTAAATGGTTGGGGTAAACAGCAGGAACACTTTGGTCTAATAACAACTCTCTAGGAATATCCCGCTGCACTCGGACGCTGGGATCATTCAGTAATTGCTCCAAATCCTCTCGATCAACCGACATTGCCATTTGTGGAACGTACTTGAACTTCTTGATTCGCTCCTTCTGCTGACCTTTTATATATTGCGGGCCTTTCCTGATTTTTCGACCAGTATTCAACTGATTGATCAACGCATCTTGTCGAGCCCCATAACGCAATCGTCCAGAAGGTCGAGGAATTCTTTTAGATGTTTTATTGCCTGCCCCGCGCGTACCGTCAGGCACATCAAGGGTGACGATCACCCTTACCTCGGGCGTTACGCTTAACTGATCATACAGCTGGCGCGCAGTCTGCCTATCCGTGCCAGCTGCAGCCGGTAGCGTCACCAGTACCGCAAACAGGGTAAGCATCCGTGCAATCACAGCAACAGCTTCGGTACAACTGACTGACCTCGATTGAACTGAACCTCGTTCCATCGGCAAAACATCCGTGCTACGCAAATACTGTCAGTGTTTGTGTCTTAACAACCGGATCTTCACCACAGGTGTACTCACACGTTGCCGTGATCGGTGCCACCGGTGGACAAGAGGTCGCACCCTTTTCCGCACTCGTCAGACCATTCCACTCCAGTATAATACCCGATGTCGCGGTGACCGTCGCCGGTACCCCAGGCAGCACTACTTCGCCACTCGAGGTCGATAAGGAGGTAATTGTAATAGCCTCGCCATCAGATAATATCGTTGCCGTCGCTGATCCCGCCCGTGGTATCGTCGGATCACCATCTTTATACTCACACTCATACGCAGAGGTCTCAACGATAAGCATCGCAGTGCACGGTGGTATCGTTGTTGGTGGTATCGTACACGGTGGCGTACAGCTAGCATGTGCCGGCAGGCTGATCGCCACGACCAACGGTGGCGTCCACTTTAATAGCTTACGCCTGCTGATACGTGCACTACTGTTCGCTTGACTGGCGTTCGAAGTATCTTCTTTATTCATTTTACTAATCTCAAGTATTCTTCCAGCCCATTATAGGCAAGTTAACGTAACCAATTCCATCTGATTAATTACCATTCATCTCTAATTCATTAATTATTAGGCATTAATCACTAACCACTAAATCAGCAGGGCCTAATACCGTCCAACCCAGCAAAATATCCAACTGGTTCGGGCGACTCTCACCCAAAGCCCGTTTCGCTGACTTTACCGCCGCACCAATTCGCATCCCCTGTTGCAGCCGCGCAAATAGCAAGTCCGCCATCGCTGTCTCAGCGCTTGCATGGGTATAGCTCGTAGCACCCATAACCACTACTGCGCCATTACCACTTTCGTCAACTAAAAACCGATGCGCCATCGAATCTTCTTCCGGGTCAACATAAGAAGCACTCAAACAACCCCACTGCGTCACTATCGTAGGCCTGCCAGCATTGGCTATATCAGTAACATCTTCTCCACCCAGCAATCCCGTAAAAGTCCAACGGTCAGTATTTGAGTGCCCCATATAGGACGTCAGTGATACACCGGACTCGATCGCGTCACTCAACACCTGATTCGCAGGTACTGGGCCCAGATCACCAACATACGCGGTTTGAACACCCCAATCGTTAAAGTGACTGCTCACCAGACTTTCAGTATCAGCCTGAAAATTATGATACCCATTCTTGTTCTCAGTATAGTCCGCCGCAAACACTGCTGTTTGCTTGTAATCCCTAGCCAAATAATCTCGACGCTTCTGCAGCAGCATCGATAACTCCGCTCGCGTACGTACCGGAAGCCGCGATATCTCTATATCTGGCAGGTTGTCTCCATCGATATCCGCATAGGCTGCATCCGAAGGAACTCCATTCAGGTTTGCCCCTATTTGTACATACCTCGTAGGTACAAAACTTTTCGCTCCACTCTTTAAATAATCTCGGTAATCGTAAACATCCCCACCGATTAGCGTCACTCTTTTGGTTCCTGAAAGCGCATACGTGTCGTCGATGTAGCGCTCAATCGCTGCCGCATTCAATACATGTCCTGAATAGGTCGCATAAATTGATTCTACGTCCACGATAGCGACTTCTTCGCCATAAATAGACGTCAATTCATTGGCATAAACCGTTAACTCCGGAGTCATGAAATCCGGGTGAGCGATGATTAAGTGCTTTACCTGGGTCGCACTAACATCCACTGATTCTGGTGGAATCGTAATCGCCGCTGTCCTGATCCCCTGCTGGGTCGAAACATAATACTTAGAATCCGTATCCGTCGCTTCTCCTCCGCCAAATGTCACAGAACATGACTGCGGACTGCCACTACACGTCATATTTTCACGAGCCAACAATTCACGCATCTGTCCGTTCGGCAACAAGCGGAAAACCGTAACAGCCTGCGACTCCAAATCTCGTACTGAAAACTTGTTCCAGCTTGAAGAAAACACCAGACCGCTTCCGGCTTCCTCGGCCTTAAACTGACGCGGGTAGGAAAGCTCCAGACTATCTAGATAGACCTCATCGCGTACGCCACGATCCCGGGGCAAACGTATCTTGATTTGGTTGCTACCGTTTAATATCCTCGACAGCACCTTCTCCGATTCATGCACAACGATGCCATCAAAATCTAAGTCCATCACCGGCTGACCATTCAAGTCAATTTCAACATGGTGGTCCGGCCACACCTTCAAATCTGACGTCCTGCCCCACAATTCAACCGCCAGCGTTGGCTTAACTGATGCCTCGGTTCGGGGATCATTCGGACCAGACCCTAAAAAACCAAAACCCGAACTGCTGCGTGGTGGTGCATAGTCATCAAGATACAGCGATACCTCAGTCTCAACCGCCTCATTCTTTGCTGACAAAAGCTCAGCAAACCAGGCATCTTCCAGATCCGGCGAGCTCATACTATGACCAGACTGTGGTGCATAGGTCTTTTTCGACAAATAGCTATACGCCGCTGGGCCGGAAGGTACTGACTCAGATTCCGGAGTAATCAACTGCTGGCCTTCGCCCAGTGTCAAAGTAACGGTATTCGAACCTGAATAAATCGTATCCAGACCCTCAGCCGCAAACTCAACCACTGAACCCGGTCCAAACGTTGCCGTACCTTCCGGCGAAATCTTCAAAGGAATCTGATTACCTCGCTCCTTCAAACCAATCTGCGACACCGACTGCCCGGCCAGATCAACATTCGACCCAAGCAATTGCTCATGCGTCACTCGGTATATCCCGGTATCCGGTATCGAAAAGTTCGCAACCTCTAGGGCATCTGCAGGGGCTATCAATACGCCTGCTAGCGCCGTCAGCATACCACCCCACCAGCTTCGATTGGGTGATGACTCATAGACGCCACGATCTGACGGACCCATCGATTCGTTCTGTTTCATACCCAACTCCTGACCATTTTGAAATTGCTGTAATCGTTGCTTCAGCTCTTCTCCACGACGTCGCTGACGCTCTTCATGGTTACGCTCTCGCTCACGATTAATCGTATCCCAATCCGTGTCCTTGCGCTCGCTGAGCACACCAAACGTCTCTCCCAACTCAAACGGGCCATGATGTACCTGCTTGCCAGTCACACCAACATCCGTCAGGCGGAATTGATTGCCTAGAGTTCCAGCCGCCTGGTACTCGTACGACTGTGCTCCTAGCGAATCTCCCTGCGAGGCAATCAGCTTATCGTTCAGCTTAATCCACTCGCCGCTGGTGCTGTCTTGCGTCCACAGATCAAAACCCAGATTCGCCACTTCAGTCGTGGTAACCCACTCAAACAGCGTCGAACCATCCGGTTGCTCACTGGAGCGGAACCAGCCCAGCGAGATCGGCGTAATTGTCGTATCCAGCAATACTGTTGTCGGATCGTTGGTTGGATCATCATCGGTAACTCCGTCAAAACCCGCCGGGGTCTCTACAGATTTAGGATCCGGTATTGTTTCTATCGTTACTGGTGAGTCAGTATCCGTCCCATCTACCGGTTCAGTACCCGTATCCGACGTATCCATCACAGCCGGAATCGACTCACCCGTTAATAGATCTACCAGCGGAGTTCCGGCTGAATCGGCTGGCGTACCCGTCGCCTCTGCTGTATTTTCTACGCCTCCCTTCTCCATATCCTCTCGGGTAATTACATAGGTCGCCCCAGTGCTGCACTCGGCAGTCTCTCCAACGCCCAGCAAATCAACACATGCCACATCACTTAGGCCCAGCGTCGCATCACTGATCGTGACATCCGACAACGCTACATTACCCATGTTGACCACATCAAATTTGTAGGTAATGGTATCGCCCACTCCAATTTGACCACCACCGGTAGTATCTACCACGCTGACCACTGACTTGATCAGCTCCAGCGCAGGTACTGGTGATAACAAGTACGTCGTCGGATCATCCTTCGGATCGTCAGGATTATTTGGATTCTCTTCCAACGGATTAGGCGTTTCCATAGTGCCTGAATCCGGAATCGTCGTGCCATCAGGCTCCGTGCCCGTGTCCGATGTGTCTGTCACAGGATCTAATGTCGGACTGTCTGGATTGGTAGGATCACTTGGAACCGGATCACCATTTTGATCCACCGGCGTACCTGTCGCTTCGGCCGTGTTCTCAACCGCACCCACATCAACATCTGCCTGCGTCAATAGATAACTGCCAGTACACGTCGCCACTCCTCCTGTCGCAAGTTCCGCCGGTGTGCACACATCCACCACCGCTATATTGGCATCCGCTACCGATACCGCAGCCAACGACGTATTACCCGTATTGCTCACTAAGAAGCTGTAGGTCAGGGTGTCGCCCGCATCCACCAGGCTATTGCCGTTGGTGTCATCGTAACTGGCCACTGATTTGGTCAGACTGATGCCCGGTACCGGCGCGATCGCAAACGTTGTGGGATCGTCCGTTGGATCCGCTGGATCGTTCGGATTCTCGCCCAATGGGTTTGGTGTCTCAGTGAGATCTGGATCCGTCACCGGATTACCATCCGCATCGGTACCCGTATCCGAAGCATCGGTTACATCCGGCAGTGGATTGCCCGGATTGGCTGGATCATCAATCGGATCACCATTCTCATCAACCGGACTACCGGTCGCCGTTGCCACGTTCTCAATACCGCCCATGGTCACATCTGCTCCGGTAATTACATACGTCACCGGCGCCGCCGTTGTACAGACAATGTCCGTTTCACCTACCAGTAAGGTCGCTGGCGTCACGCACAGCTCAGCCGCTAAGCCCAGTTTGGTATCGGTGATCGTTACCGGACTCAAGTCCACATTACCCGTATTGCTCACTAAGAAGCTGTAGGTCAGGGTGTCGCCCGCATCCACCAGGCTATTGCCGTTGGTGTCATCGTAACTGGCCACTGATTTGGTCAGACTGATGCCCGGTACCGGCGCGATCGCAAACGTTGTGGGATCGTCCGTTGGATCCGCTGGATCGTTCGGATTCTCGCCCAATGGGTTTGGTGTCTCAGTGAGATCTGGATCCGTCACCGGATTACCATCCGCATCGGTACCCGTATCCGAAGCATCGGTTACATCCGGCAGTGGATTGCCCGGATTGGCTGGATCATCAATCGGATCACCATTCTCATCAACCGGACTACCGGTCGCCGTTGCCACGTTCTCAATACCGCCCATGGTCACATCTGCTCCGGTAATTACATACGTCACCGGCGCCGCCGTTGTACAGACAATGTCCGTTTCACCTACCAGTAAGGTCGCTGGCGTCACGCACAGCTCAGCCGCTAAGCCCAGTTTGGTATCGGTGATCGTTACCGGACTCAAGTCCACATTACCCGTATTGCTCACTAAGAAGCTGTAGGTCAGGGTGTCGCCCGCATCCACCAGGCTATTGCCGTTGGTGTCATCGTAACTGGCCACTGATTTGGTCAGACTGATGCCCGGTACCGGCGCGATCGCAAACGTTGTGGGATCGTCCGTTGGATCCGCTGGATCGTTCGGATTCTCGCCCAATGGGTTTGGTGTCTCAGTGAGATCTGGATCCGTCACCGGATTACCATCCGCATCGGTACCCGTATCCGAAGCATCGGTTACATCCGGCAGTGGATTGCCCGGATTGGCTGGATCATCAATCGGATCACCATTCTCATCAACCGGACTACCGGTCGCCGTTGCCACGTTCTCAATACCGCCCATGGTCACATCTGCTCCGGTAATTACATACGTCACCGGCGCCGCCGTTGTACAGACAATGTCCGTTTCACCTACCAGTAAGGTCGCTGGCGTCACGCACAGCTCAGCCGCTAAGCCCAGTTTGGTATCGGTGATCGTTACCGGACTCAAGTCCACATTACCCGTATTGCTCACTAAGAAGCTGTAGGTCAGGGTGTCGCCCGCATCCACCAGGCTATTGCCGTTGGTGTCATCGTAACTGGCCACTGATTTGGTCAGACTGATGCCCGGTACCGGCGCGATCGCAAACGTTGTGGGATCGTCCGTTGGATCCGCTGGATCGTTCGGATTCTCGCCCAATGGGTTTGGTGTCTCAGTGAGATCTGGATCCGTCACCGGATTACCATCCGCATCGGTACCCGTATCCGAAGCATCGGTTACATCCGGCAGTGGATTGCCCGGATTGGCTGGATCATCAATCGGATCACCATTCTCATCAACCGGACTACCGGTCGCCGTTGCCACGTTCTCAATACCGCCCATGGTCACATCTGCTCCGGTAATTACATACGTCACCGGCGCCGCCGTTGTACAGACAATGTCCGTTTCACCTACCAGTAAGGTCGCTGGCGTCACGCACAGCTCAGCCGCTAAGCCCAGTTTGGTATCGGTGATCGTTACCGGACTCAAGTCCACATTACCCGTATTGCTCACTAAGAAGCTGTAGGTCAGGGTGTCGCCCGCATCCACCAGGCTATTGCCGTTGGTGTCATCGTAACTGGCCACTGATTTGGTCAGACTGATGCCCGGTACCGGCGCGATCGCAAACGTTGTGGGATCGTCCGTTGGATCCGCTGGATCGTTCGGATTCTCGCCCAATGGGTTTGGTGTCTCAGTGAGATCTGGATCCGTCACCGGATTACCATCCGCATCGGTACCCGTATCCGAAGCATCGGTTACATCCGGCAGTGGATTGCCCGGATTGGCTGGATCATCAATCGGATCACCATTCTCATCAACCGGACTACCGGTCGCCGTTGCCACGTTCTCAATACCGCCCATGGTCACATCTGCTCCGGTAATTACATACGTCACCGGCGCCGCCGTTGTACAGACAATGTCCGTTTCACCTACCAGTAAGGTCGCTGGCGTCACGCACAGCTCAGCCGCTAAGCCCAGTTTGGTATCGGTGATCGTTACCGGACTCAAGTCCACATTACCCGTATTGCTCACTAAGAAGCTGTAGGTCAGGGTGTCGCCCGCATCCACCAGGCTATTGCCGTTGGTGTCATCGTAACTGGCCACTGATTTGGTCAGACTGATGCCCGGTACCGGCGCGATCGCAAACGTTGTGGGATCGTCCGTTGGATCCGCTGGATCGTTCGGATTCTCGCCCAATGGGTTTGGTGTCTCAGTGAGATCTGGATCCGTCACCGGATTACCATCCGCATCGGTACCCGTATCCGAAGCATCGGTTACATCCGGCAGTGGATTGCCCGGATTGGCTGGATCATCAATCGGATCACCATTCTCATCAACCGGACTACCGGTCGCCGTTGCCACGTTCTCAATACCGCCCATGGTCACATCTGCTCCGGTAATTACATACGTCACCGGCGCCGCCGTTGTACAGACAATGTCCGTTTCACCTACCAGTAAGGTCGCTGGCGTCACGCACAGCTCAGCCGCTAAGCCCAGTTTGGTATCGGTGATCGTTACCGGACTCAAGTCCACATTACCCGTATTGCTCACTAAGAAGCTGTAGGTCAGGGTGTCGCCCGCATCCACCAGGCTATTGCCGTTGGTGTCATCGTAACTGGCCACTGATTTGGTCAGACTGATGCCCGGTACCGGCGCGATCGCAAACGTTGTGGGATCGTCCGTTGGATCCGCTGGATCGTTCGGATTCTCGCCCAATGGGTTTGGTGTCTCAGTGAGATCTGGATCCGTCACCGGATTACCATCCGCATCGGTACCCGTATCCGAAGCATCGGTTACATCCGGCAGTGGATTGCCCGGATTGGCTGGATCATCAATCGGATCACCATTCTCATCAACCGGACTACCGGTCGCCGTTGCCACGTTCTCAATACCGCCCATGGTCACATCTGCTCCGGTAATTACATACGTCACCGGCGCCGCCGTTGTACAGACAATGTCCGTTTCACCTACCAGTAAGGTCGCTGGCGTCACGCACAGCTCAGCCGCTAAGCCCAGTTTGGTATCGGTGATCGTTACCGGACTCAAGTCCACATTACCCGTATTGCTCACTAAGAAGCTGTAGGTCAGGGTGTCGCCCGCATCCACCAGGCTATTGCCGTTGGTGTCATCGTAACTGGCCACTGATTTGGTCAGACTGATGCCCGGTACCGGCGCGATCGCAAACGTTGTGGGATCGTCCGTTGGATCCGCTGGATCGTTCGGATTCTCGCCCAATGGGTTTGGTGTCTCAGTGAGATCTGGATCCGTCACCGGATTACCATCCGCATCGGTACCCGTATCCGAAGCATCGGTTACATCCGGCAGTGGATTGCCCGGATTGGCTGGATCATCAATCGGATCACCATTCTCATCAACCGGACTACCGGTCGCCGTTGCCACGTTCTCAATACCGCCCATGGTCACATCTGCTCCGGTAATTACATACGTCACCGGCGCCGCCGTTGTACAGACAATGTCCGTTTCACCTACCAGTAAGGTCGCTGGCGTCACGCACAGCTCAGCCGCTAAGCCCAGTTTGGTATCGGTGATCGTTACCGGACTCAAGTCCACATTACCCGTATTGCTCACTAAGAAGCTGTAGGTCAGGGTGTCGCCCGCATCCACCAGGCTATTGCCGTTGGTGTCATCGTAACTGGCCACTGATTTGGTCAGACTGATGCCCGGTACCGGCGCGATCGCAAACGTTGTGGGATCGTCCGTTGGATCCGCTGGATCGTTCGGATTCTCGCCCAATGGGTTTGGTGTCTCAGTGAGATCTGGATCCGTCACCGGATTACCATCCGCATCGGTACCCGTATCCGAAGCATCGGTTACATCCGGCAGTGGATTGCCCGGATTGGCTGGATCATCAATCGGATCACCATTCTCATCAACCGGACTACCGGTCGCCGTTGCCACGTTCTCAATACCGCCCATGGTCACATCTGCTCCGGTAATTACATACCAGATGTGACCATGGGCGGTATTGAGAACGTGGCAACGGCGACCGGTAGTCCGGTTGATGAGAATGGTGATCCGATTGATGATCCAGCCAATCCGGGCAATCCACTGCCGGATGTAACCGATGCTTCGGATACGGGTACCGATGCGGATGGTAATCCGGTGACGGATCCAGATCTCACTGAGACACCAAACCCATTGGGCGAGAATCCGAACGATCCAGCGGATCCAACGGACGATCCCACAACGTTTGCGATCGCGCCGGTACCGGGCATCAGTCTGACCAAATCAGTGGCCAGTTACGATGACACCAACGGCAATAGCCTGGTGGATGCGGGCGACACCCTGACCTACAGCTTCTTAGTGAGCAATACGGGTAATGTGGACTTGAGTCCGGTAACGATCACCGATACCAAACTGGGCTTAGCGGCTGAGCTGTGCGTGACGCCAGCGACCTTACTGGTAGGTGAAACGGACATTGTCTGTACAACGGCGGCGCCGGTGACGTATGTAATTACCGGAGCAGATGTGACCATGGGCGGTATTGAGAACGTGGCAACGGCGACCGGTAGTCCGGTTGATGAGAATGGTGATCCGATTGATGATCCAGCCAATCCGGGCAATCCACTGCCGGATGTAACCGATGCTTCGGATACGGGTACCGATGCGGATGGTAATCCGGTGACGGATCCAGATCTCACTGAGACACCAAACCCATTGGGCGAGAATCCGAACGATCCAGCGGATCCAACGGACGATCCCACAACGTTTGCGATCGCGCCGGTACCGGGCATCAGTCTGACCAAATCAGTGGCCAGTTACGATGACACCAACGGCAATAGCCTGGTGGATGCGGGCGACACCCTGACCTACAGCTTCTTAGTGAGCAATACGGGTAATGTGGACTTGAGTCCGGTAACGATCACCGATACCAAACTGGGCTTAGCGGCTGAGCTGTGCGTGACGCCAGCGACCTTACTGGTAGGTGAAACGGACATTGTCTGTACAACGGCGGCGCCGGTGACGTATGTAATTACCGGAGCAGATGTGACCATGGGCGGTATTGAGAACGTGGCAACGGCGACCGGTAGTCCGGTTGATGAGAATGGTGATCCGATTGATGATCCAGCCAATCCGGGCAATCCACTGCCGGATGTAACCGATGCTTCGGATACGGGTACCGATGCGGATGGTAATCCGGTGACGGATCCAGATCTCACTGAGACACCAAACCCATTGGGCGAGAATCCGAACGATCCAGCGGATCCAACGGACGATCCCACAACGTTTGCGATCGCGCCGGTACCGGGCATCAGTCTGACCAAATCAGTGGCCAGTTACGATGACACCAACGGCAATAGCCTGGTGGATGCGGGCGACACCCTGACCTACAGCTTCTTAGTGAGCAATACGGGTAATGTGGACTTGAGTCCGGTAACGATCACCGATACCAAACTGGGCTTAGCGGCTGAGCTGTGCGTGACGCCAGCGACCTTACTGGTAGGTGAAACGGACATTGTCTGTACAACGGCGGCGCCGGTGACGTATGTAATTACCGGAGCAGATGTGACCATGGGCGGTATTGAGAACGTGGCAACGGCGACCGGTAGTCCGGTTGATGAGAATGGTGATCCGATTGATGATCCAGCCAATCCGGGCAATCCACTGCCGGATGTAACCGATGCTTCGGATACGGGTACCGATGCGGATGGTAATCCGGTGACGGATCCAGATCTCACTGAGACACCAAACCCATTGGGCGAGAATCCGAACGATCCAGCGGATCCAACGGACGATCCCACAACGTTTGCGATCGCGCCGGTACCGGGCATCAGTCTGACCAAATCAGTGGCCAGTTACGATGACACCAACGGCAATAGCCTGGTGGATGCGGGCGACACCCTGACCTACAGCTTCTTAGTGAGCAATACGGGTAATGTGGACTTGAGTCCGGTAACGATCACCGATACCAAACTGGGCTTAGCGGCTGAGCTGTGCGTGACGCCAGCGACCTTACTGGTAGGTGAAACGGACATTGTCTGTACAACGGCGGCGCCGGTGACGTATGTAATTACCGGAGCAGATGTGACCATGGGCGGTATTGAGAACGTGGCAACGGCGACCGGTAGTCCGGTTGATGAGAATGGTGATCCGATTGATGATCCAGCCAATCCGGGCAATCCACTGCCGGATGTAACCGATGCTTCGGATACGGGTACCGATGCGGATGGTAATCCGGTGACGGATCCAGATCTCACTGAGACACCAAACCCATTGGGCGAGAATCCGAACGATCCAGCGGATCCAACGGACGATCCCACAACGTTTGCGATCGCGCCGGTACCGGGCATCAGTCTGACCAAATCAGTGGCCAGTTACGATGACACCAACGGCAATAGCCTGGTGGATGCGGGCGACACCCTGACCTACAGCTTCTTAGTGAGCAATACGGGTAATGTGGACTTGAGTCCGGTAACGATCACCGATACCAAACTGGGCTTAGCGGCTGAGCTGTGCGTGACGCCAGCGACCTTACTGGTAGGTGAAACGGACATTGTCTGTACAACGGCGGCGCCGGTGACGTATGTAATTACCGGAGCAGATGTGACCATGGGCGGTATTGAGAACGTGGCAACGGCGACCGGTAGTCCGGTTGATGAGAATGGTGATCCGATTGATGATCCAGCCAATCCGGGCAATCCACTGCCGGATGTAACCGATGCTTCGGATACGGGTACCGATGCGGATGGTAATCCGGTGACGGATCCAGATCTCACTGAGACACCAAACCCATTGGGCGAGAATCCGAACGATCCAGCGGATCCAACGGACGATCCCACAACGTTTGCGATCGCGCCGGTACCGGGCATCAGTCTGACCAAATCAGTGGCCAGTTACGATGACACCAACGGCAATAGCCTGGTGGATGCGGGCGACACCCTGACCTACAGCTTCTTAGTGAGCAATACGGGTAATGTGGACTTGAGTCCGGTAACGATCACCGATACCAAACTGGGCTTAGCGGCTGAGCTGTGCGTGACGCCAGCGACCTTACTGGTAGGTGAAACGGACATTGTCTGTACAACGGCGGCGCCGGTGACGTATGTAATTACCGGAGCAGATGTGACCATGGGCGGTATTGAGAACGTGGCAACGGCGACCGGTAGTCCGGTTGATGAGAATGGTGATCCGATTGATGATCCAGCCAATCCGGGCAATCCACTGCCGGATGTAACCGATGCTTCGGATACGGGTACCGATGCGGATGGTAATCCGGTGACGGATCCAGATCTCACTGAGACACCAAACCCATTGGGCGAGAATCCGAACGATCCAGCGGATCCAACGGACGATCCCACAACGTTTGCGATCGCGCCGGTACCGGGCATCAGTCTGACCAAATCAGTGGCCAGTTACGATGACACCAACGGCAATAGCCTGGTGGATGCGGGCGACACCCTGACCTACAGCTTCTTAGTGAGCAATACGGGTAATGTGGACTTGAGTCCGGTAACGATCACCGATACCAAACTGGGCTTAGCGGCTGAGCTGTGCGTGACGCCAGCGACCTTACTGGTAGGTGAAACGGACATTGTCTGTACAACGGCGGCGCC
This sequence comes from Candidatus Poriferihabitaceae bacterium, assembly GCA_965249035.1. GTDB lineage: Bacteria > Pseudomonadota > Gammaproteobacteria > Arenicellales > Poriferihabitantaceae > CBDFKV01. Next base: position 1,690,854 of record CBDFKV010000007.1, read on the forward strand.
GGTGACGTATGTAATTACCGGAGCAGATGTGACCATGGGCGGTATTGAGAACGTGGCAACGGCGACCGGTAGTCCGGTTGATGAGAATGGTGATCCGATTGATGATCCAGCCAATCCGGGCAATCCACTGCCGGATGTAACCGATGCTTCGGATACGGGTACCGATGCGGATGGTAATCCGGTGACGGATCCAGATCTCACTGAGACACCAAACCCATTGGGCGAGAATCCGAACGATCCAGCGGATCCAACGGACGATCCCACAACGTTTGCGATCGCGCCGGTACCGGGCATCAGTCTGACCAAATCAGTGGCCAGTTACGATGACACCAACGGCAATAGCCTGGTGGATGCGGGCGACACCCTGACCTACAGCTTCTTAGTGAGCAATACGGGTAATGTGGACTTGAGTCCGGTAACGATCACCGATACCAAACTGGGCTTAGCGGCTGAGCTGTGCGTGACGCCAGCGACCTTACTGGTAGGTGAAACGGACATTGTCTGTACAACGGCGGCGCCGGTGACGTATGTAATTACCGGAGCAGATGTGACCATGGGCGGTATTGAGAACGTGGCAACGGCGACCGGTAGTCCGGTTGATGAGAATGGTGATCCGATTGATGATCCAGCCAATCCGGGCAATCCACTGCCGGATGTAACCGATGCTTCGGATACGGGTACCGATGCGGATGGTAATCCGGTGACGGATCCAGATCTCACTGAGACACCAAACCCATTGGGCGAGAATCCGAACGATCCAGCGGATCCAACGGACGATCCCACAACGTTTGCGATCGCGCCGGTACCGGGCATCAGTCTGACCAAATCAGTGGCCAGTTACGATGACACCAACGGCAATAGCCTGGTGGATGCGGGCGACACCCTGACCTACAGCTTCTTAGTGAGCAATACGGGTAATGTGGACTTGAGTCCGGTAACGATCACCGATACCAAACTGGGCTTAGCGGCTGAGCTGTGCGTGACGCCAGCGACCTTACTGGTAGGTGAAACGGACATTGTCTGTACAACGGCGGCGCCGGTGACGTATGTAATTACCGGAGCAGATGTGACCATGGGCGGTATTGAGAACGTGGCAACGGCGACCGGTAGTCCGGTTGATGAGAATGGTGATCCGATTGATGATCCAGCCAATCCGGGCAATCCACTGCCGGATGTAACCGATGCTTCGGATACGGGTACCGATGCGGATGGTAATCCGGTGACGGATCCAGATCTCACTGAGACACCAAACCCATTGGGCGAGAATCCGAACGATCCAGCGGATCCAACGGACGATCCCACAACGTTTGCGATCGCGCCGGTACCGGGCATCAGTCTGACCAAATCAGTGGCCAGTTACGATGACACCAACGGCAATAGCCTGGTGGATGCGGGCGACACCCTGACCTACAGCTTCTTAGTGAGCAATACGGGTAATGTGGACTTGAGTCCGGTAACGATCACCGATACCAAACTGGGCTTAGCGGCTGAGCTGTGCGTGACGCCAGCGACCTTACTGGTAGGTGAAACGGACATTGTCTGTACAACGGCGGCGCCGGTGACGTATGTAATTACCGGAGCAGATGTGACCATGGGCGGTATTGAGAACGTGGCAACGGCGACCGGTAGTCCGGTTGATGAGAATGGTGATCCGATTGATGATCCAGCCAATCCGGGCAATCCACTGCCGGATGTAACCGATGCTTCGGATACGGGTACCGATGCGGATGGTAATCCGGTGACGGATCCAGATCTCACTGAGACACCAAACCCATTGGGCGAGAATCCGAACGATCCAGCGGATCCAACGGACGATCCCACAACGTTTGCGATCGCGCCGGTACCGGGCATCAGTCTGACCAAATCAGTGGCCAGTTACGATGACACCAACGGCAATAGCCTGGTGGATGCGGGCGACACCCTGACCTACAGCTTCTTAGTGAGCAATACGGGTAATGTGGACTTGAGTCCGGTAACGATCACCGATACCAAACTGGGCTTAGCGGCTGAGCTGTGCGTGACGCCAGCGACCTTACTGGTAGGTGAAACGGACATTGTCTGTACAACGGCGGCGCCGGTGACGTATGTAATTACCGGAGCAGATGTGACCATGGGCGGTATTGAGAACGTGGCAACGGCGACCGGTAGTCCGGTTGATGAGAATGGTGATCCGATTGATGATCCAGCCAATCCGGGCAATCCACTGCCGGATGTAACCGATGCTTCGGATACGGGTACCGATGCGGATGGTAATCCGGTGACGGATCCAGATCTCACTGAGACACCAAACCCATTGGGCGAGAATCCGAACGATCCAGCGGATCCAACGGACGATCCCACAACGTTTGCGATCGCGCCGGTACCGGGCATCAGTCTGACCAAATCAGTGGCCAGTTACGATGACACCAACGGCAATAGCCTGGTGGATGCGGGCGACACCCTGACCTACAGCTTCTTAGTGAGCAATACGGGTAATGTGGACTTGAGTCCGGTAACGATCACCGATACCAAACTGGGCTTAGCGGCTGAGCTGTGCGTGACGCCAGCGACCTTACTGGTAGGTGAAACGGACATTGTCCTGTACAACGGCGGCGCCGGTGACGTATGTAATT